>CBDAQH010000002.1:0-3781900 GCA_965199145.1 Acidobacteriaceae bacterium | reverse complement strand
TGGCCCAGCACGAAGGGAGGTTGGACCGCCAGTCCACGCCACGCCCAATCGTCGGTCCAGAGATGCCAGTCGGTGCGGCAAATGCCGTTGGCTCCGACACGCAGGATCGCTCCGTCCGGTGGGCACTCCGGGTCGGGAACGGACTGTACAACCAAGGGGCTGTTCAACGTTTCGATCACCGCAGCTCGCACAGGCACCTCTATTCTTTAATACTCGACAAAGAATAGCACGGGGATGAAGTATTCTTGAATGAACGGCAAGGAGTCATGGCGGGACGGCCACGTGAGTTCGATAAGGAAGCGGCGCTGAAACAGGCGCGCGATCTCTTCTGGGCGCGCGGCTATGAGGGTGTGTCGATGGCCGATTTGAGTTCAGCTCTAGGTCTCGCTTCCGCTCGTCTCTATGCCGCGTTCGGCTCCAAGGAACGGCTCTTCCGCGACGCAGTACTGCTCTACGAGGCGGAGGAAGGCGGTTTCGCCGACCGCGCACTCGCCGAAGAGCCGACCGCTTGCCTGGCCATCGAACGGATGCTGCATGAGGCGATCGATCTGTACACCCGAGAGACAGGGCCGCGCGGTTGCATGGTGGTCTCTGCCGCAATGAACTGCGCGAGTGAAAACGACTCCATCGGGCGCTGGCTGGAGGAGCATCGCCGCGTTCGTACGGCGGCTATTGTGCAGCGCATACACCAGGCGGTTGAGGTTGGTGAATTGTCCCCGGTCACGGACGCGGATGCTCTAGGAAATCTCTGCGCTGCGAGCTTGCATGGCATCTCCGTACAAGCCCGCGATGGAGCGGCTAAGAAATCGCTACTCAAGACAATTCCATTGTTGCTCTCACTTTTCGGGTAGCCGACTCGCAATGACTGGTACTGAGTTCGTTCTGTTCCTACATCCGGGAGCAATAGGCGCTTCGTTTCGGCTAGCTCCGAGTCAAGGCTACCTTTGGCATCGGTGCTGCGCGGCCCTGATCCGAAGCTCTCAGATCGAAACGATCCTGGCTTACTCCGACGAAGGATGTACGGAGCTCGTGCTTGGTCTGTTCTCGGTCCTTTGAACCCCGATCGGTTTCAGAGTCGCTCTGCATTAACTTGCTAAGCGGTCCCCATATGTTTGCCAATGCGATGACCGGTGACAACTCGGCTTTAGGCTTGAGATCGCCGTGCCTGCCGTTGGATGATCGCTCACGAACTTTCTATTTTGAAGCGTGAAGACTGAGCCTGATCGATATCATGTCAGCCAGGCTCATTTCCTTGCTCTGCATGATCGTCTACTCAGAGCCTGGCCTGCTTCGCGAAGATCCCTCCGGATCTAATATTGCCGGGCCTAACTTTCGACTTCTCGACCATATTTGAGGATTGTCGGTTATATCATTTCGCGCGAGCAAGTCTCTATTCTGCGTACGCTCTTTGTGAACCTTGAAGCTTTGCAGAAGAAGCATCTTTCGCAAAGGCACTCACAGCTGATGAGATCTGCATTGTGTCAATTTGTTCTTTTGAACAATTCCACAAGCCGCCTGTCCCTAACGTCCTGCTTTTTTTCTTGTAAGAATGTCTTGAGAATATCTTGCAGATTTAGTGGCAATACCGGGAGCTTCGAATGAGCGTACTGGGAGCTACGTGGAACCAGCTTTTCTGTACCGGGAGCTTCGAGGAACCATACCGGGAGCTTCGTGCATAAGCCGCAATCCCTGTGGAATGTAGTGGAAATCGCGGAAAACTAGAAAGTGGCTATTCGAAGTTCCCGGTACATGTTCGAAGCTCCCGGTACAGAAGTAGATCGATAGGTTACCTGAAGCCGGATGTGGAGTTAGAGTGACCTGACTTTCATTCTCCTAAACACTGGAAGTTAGACCACTTCTCGTCCCTCAAGGGAGAATCAAAGAAGGCATAAAAAACATTCGAAGCTCCCAGTACATGTTCGAAGCTTCCGGTACGCGTTCGAAGTTCCCGGTACATTTCTGGAGCAATGAATAAATACGTAAGTACGTGTTTAAATATGTACAAGCTAACGTGTGAGCTTTTTGAGCTCTTCGCCACGAGCAAGAAACTGCCTTCCTCCGCGCGGTGGTCCGATAGTGAGTCCCTTTGCCGTTGCGTCAGCGTTGATCTCTGGCCAAGCTATCCGGAGAGCGTCAATAGCTTCCGCCATCCGGCTGCGGATTCTCCGCGTGTTGGTGTCTTCGTGCCAAAGTTGTTCCAACAAGCTCGGCCAGGGGATGCAGCTTGTGGACATGGCTCCATAGGAGCGGTGTACCAGGAACATCATGTAATCCTGCATCTGAGACTTTTGCCGCGTTGCCTGGATCAGCTTCCGCAAAACGGGCACGTGGAAGTTCGTGAACTCCTTGAAGACAGCATCATCGAGTCGAAACCCATAAGCACGTTCAAAGCGGTTCTTCTCGCGTGGTGGTGCGTCCAAGAGCTGCATCTGCTCTCCGGTCTTCAGGGTATCCGGGAGGTTTGTCGCCCGTACCAGAGGCATGATAACGCGTTGCATAGAGCCTTCATGACGCCGCTCCACCACAATCGCCATTGCTGCAACACGCTCGAACGCTTCTCTTACCCGCTTGATGTTGGGCCCGCCAGTAGACATCTCCATGTCGTTCAGAAATTGGCTGGCGCTGGACAGGGGAATGAACGGATCTTTGGTGAGGACCGCCTGATGTGTCATCCAGTGGAATAGAGTGCGGTCCGCACCGTAAGGCATGTCAATGCCAGGCACCATTGCCTTAAAAGTTACCGTGACGAAATCACCATTGCCCATCCGCGCTTGTCGCGTGATCTCACGAGATTCTGTCTTCTGATAGGGCAGACCGCAAAAGATCATCACCTGAGCGACCTGCATAAGGTCTTTTGCATAATTCGGGTCTTCTCGGGCTTCGCGCAGCTCGGCCATTGCCAGCGCAAGCTGCCCTTTGCTGGCAATATCTTCGCTTCTGCGATCACGGGCTTTGTTCTGTTCAAGCCCATCTTCCAGCAGCTTTGTTTGTCCCAGTCCAGTTCTCTTAGCCATAGAGGTGTGCGGAGAAGATTACAGATTATGCTTGGTAAACAGAAGATCCAAAGCTTCGGTCATGAGAGCTTGGCTCCGAAGATCTCTCTGAACACCAAGATTCTTGAGCTTGGTAAAGCGATCTTTATCGACTTTGAGGGTCAAAGCTTTGTAGTACGTCCCCTGAACATTCTCAGCAAGATTTGCGGAGAGTTTTGGATTAGAACCACGGCCAGCCGAAGCCGGCGTTTGAGCTTCTTCTAGGCCGGGATGTTCTGGACGCGGAGCGTCATTTCCCTTTTTCGACACTAGAAGGCCTGAGAGTGTAGCTGTTTTCGGATTCGCCATATTTGTCTCAAGTCCCCCTTCCATACATGCGTTTAAACGCTAATACGTATCGACGTGCATGCGTATACGCTGAGATCCTAGATAAGGTTACTACCTTTGCGTAGCTGCGTATATACGTATTTCCATAGCTCTACTATTTCGTTTGCGGAGCGACTCTTCTCGTCGATTTCCTGCACGGTACGTCCATCGATCATTGAGCTTGCAAAATCAGTGCGCTGAAAGATTGTTACTGGAGCAACGGTCCCATGCTGTGAAAGAGAGATTGCAGCTTCACCAGTGATTCGGGCGCGTTGTGCAGCTCCATTAATGACGAAGATCATCTTCTTCTTCGCTTCTTCAGCCATACCTATTGTCGAACCAACCGCTCGTAGATCGTGAGGGCTGGGCCGCGTAGGAATTAAAACAAGGCTAGCGAGAGCGATCACTTGGCGATTGGTAGCAGTGACAGCTGGCGGAGTATCGACGATGGCAATGTCGATGCCGCTCTCTTCAAGAATCACAAGCTGCGCTTTGAGCTTTGCCGGTTCAATCTGGGCTAGGTGTGGCGTCTCCGCCTTACGTTCGTGCCACCATTGGCTCAGCGAACCTTGCGGGTCCGTGTCGATCAGGACGACGTTCCCACTCTGAGTTCTGACGGCTTCAACCGCCAGATGACCAGAAAGCGTCGTTTTTCCGACACCGCCTTTCTGATTTGCCACAACTATTACGTGCATGCGTATCCCCATAAATGCGTTAATACGTACTCGTGCAAATACGTATCAGATCAAAAAAAAACATCTAATACACGTAGAAGTCTTTTAGCAGACACACAGGTGATCAAGAGAGCGCCTGTGCTGAAGACGTTAATACGTACTTACGACTATACGTGAGTACGTGCTATGCTTGCTGAAGTCAGCGAGTATTTCGACTGCAATATGGGATAAAGCGTACCTCCAGAATCCCTCATCTTCCAACGGGCAGCCGAGCTGCTCAATACTAGAAACTCCGCAAAGCGTATAGGGCAGGATGAAAGTCTGTAATTCACAGATTTCCAATTTCCCGTTCTGTATTCTTGAATAAAGAATGATCTATCACTACACTGGGGTCATGCTACGGCCGGTGGACATCTGCGTACTGCTGCGGCTTACGCTGGCCGGCGCGGATGGGCGCTCGTTTCAGCTTTTAGCCATGGATCTGGCACTGTCGGCTTCCGAGGTGCATGGCTCGGTCGGCCGGGCGGAAAAGTCTGGATTGCTGCGCCGGGAAGGCCGGCGAAGGCTCGTCAACCGCGCAGGGTTCTTGGAGTTTTTGGAGCACGGGCTCCGGTATGCTTTTCCCGTCGAAAAGGGTGCTCTGACGCGCGGCGTGCCTACAGCCTTTGCGGCCGAGCCGCTGCGAAGCGTGCTGCACGGCGACGCCGGTCCGGCTCCGGTTTGGCCTCATGCGGAGGGAACCGTGCGCGGGTACGCTTTCGCGCCGCTCTACAAGCATGCCCCTGATGCCGCTCTGAAAGACAAAGCGCTCTATGAGCTCTTCAGCCTGGCCGACGCACTACGGGATGGGCGCGTGCGTGAGAGAATATTCGCCCTTGAGGAAGTAGGAAAAAGGATTACGGCGGATGGCTGATCGAAGTCTGAGCCAGGGTCAGTTTCAAGATCTACTTCTGCTTGAGGAAGCAGCGGCCAAGCTGGGTTCGCTCGTTCATGAGGTCGTATTCGTGGGCGGTGCGGTGCTCGGGCTGTTTATTGACGATGAAGCGGCGGCGCCGGTGCGCAGCACTCTCGACGTGGACGTGGTCGCCGCCGCCGTGACGTACGGCGAGTACGCTGCTTTTGCGGAACGGCTGCGCGCCCGCGGTTTCCAGGAGGACACGCGCGAAGACGCGCCTTTCTGCCGATGGGTGCAGGCGGCCCTTACGCTCGATGTCATGCCGGTAGAGCCCGGGGTGCTTGGATTTAGCAACCGCTGGTACCCGGAAGCGCTCCGTACCGCCGTTCTCGTTGATCTGCCGAGCGGCTCCTCCATCCGTCTCGTTACCGCGCCGGTGTTTCTGGGGACCAAGATGGAAGCCTTCCGGGCCAGGGGGCAGCGCGACTTCCAGGCCAGCCGCGACTTGGAGGACTTTATCGCCATCGTGGAAGGGCGCAAGCCGCTCATGGAAGAATGTGCGGCCGCCTCTGCCGAGTTACGCGGCTTTCTTAAAGCAGCGGCGCGCGAGCTGCTGGCGGAGACGCGATTTCGTGACGCGCTACCCGGCTATATGCCGCCGGATGCGGTCAGCCAGCAAAGGACGGCGATCGTATTGCGGCGATTGGCGGCGTTGAGCCAAGCCTGAGATGGCAACGCAAGAAGCAGTATCCAGGAAGAGGAAGAGAGGAGCAAGAAAGTGAAGCGGCCGGCACAGCGGGTGATGCATTGTCAGTGCGGGTGTCTGGTGATTCGAGCGCGCGGGCTGTGCGCGACCTGCTACACGCTGCGCCGTCACGATCATCAGTATTTCGGCGGGCTGCGCGAGGCTGTGCTCAAGCGGGACGGCTACCGCTGCCGGGTATGCGGGCGGCCGGGGCGCGGCAAATGGTCGATCGTGGTGCATCACCGGGTGCCGGGCGTCTCGGAGCTGGACCGGATGATTGCGCTCTGCCCCCGGCACCACGGCATCGTGGAGCGGACCGAAGTCGTGCTTGCCGAGATGCCGCCGTTGCTGCTGGAGCTGTGGCGGGAGCGCCACCCGGACGCGCATGAGCAGCGCTGGCTGGACTTCCGCGCGGCGCGGTTGCCTGCAGCTGTGGCCGTCGCGCTGTTCGGGGACAGCGGAGCGGACCTATCTTTGCGCGTTCCCAAAAGCCAGGTCTGCAATTTGTCCAACTAGAGTGAATGTTTGTGGACTGTCGAGTAGGAAAAAGCTGTGAAGTGAGTCGCTTGCGCTACTCGGCGCCAGCCTTTTTCTGAGCCGCCCAGCGTTTCTTCTGGCCGGCGGCGATACGCGCGCGGGCTTCCTCGCTGAGCTGCCGGGTGGCTTTGGCTGGGTTCTTCTTGCCCTTGGCCTCGGCGAGGAGGGCTTTGGCGGGGCGGCCGCGGCGTTTGACGCCAGGGGTGTCGGCGCCTCCGCTGAACAGGGTGCGGGCTTCTTGAAGGCGTGCGATTCCTGGTCGATGAGGGCGAGGATGCTGGCGTGCTCAGGCATAGGGAACCAGGGTACGGCATGGGCAGGGCAGGGAACGAGCCTCAGACAAGCGAGGCACCTAATCCGGCTCGCCGAAGACCCCGGCCAGCTGCGCGGACTGGGCGATGTCAGCCGGATGGCGAAGGCCGAAGACTTCCAGGAAGTAGCGTGTCGTGCGCCAGCGCGCGGCCCAGCCCGGCTCGGCTCCGGATGCATCCTCGGCGCGGATGACGAGCCGGCGGCGGCGCAGGGTTTCGAGTGTCGCGTAGCTTTCGGCGCCGCGCATCGCGGTGACCTCCTCGGTCGTCACAGGCTGGCGCAGTGCAACCGCGGCGAGGGTTTCAAGCGCCTGGGACGAGAGCGGCCGCTCGCCGCGTGCCGGGCGGAGACGATCTCCTCGCGGTCGGCGCGGGTCTCGAGCCGGTACTTGCCAGCTGCCTCGCGCAGCTGCAAGCCTCGGCCGGGCCGCGCGAGCTCCTCTTCCATGCGGGCCAGCAGCGCGCGCGCCTCAGGCTCCCCAAGCGAGAGCCGGCGTGCGATCTCGGAGGGTGCGAGCGGGCGGCCGGCGGCGAACAGCAGAGCCTCGAGATCGGCAAGCGCCTCCGCGATGGTTTCGGGGCGGGTAAGCCGGCGCAGGTCGTTCATAGCCCCAGCTTGCTCGCCGGCGCATCGCGGAACAGCTCGGCCTCGCGGATGTAGCGCGCGACGGTGGCAACCGAACGGTGCCCGGTCTGGCGCATGATCTCGAACGCGGACGCGCCTGAGCGTGCAGCCTCCGTGCAGAAGCCGGCGCGCAGCGAGTGCCCGCCGTAGGCAGCAGGAGGGTAGCCGGCGCGGATGACCACGCGCTTCAGGATCTCGCCGACCGAGTTTGGGTGCAGCGCCCTCCGCTGGAGGTTGCCGTGGCGGTCGATCGCGCAGAACAGCGGGGCCTCGGCATGCAGCCCGGCATCCTGGTCTGAGCTCTTACCGAGCCCGGCTGCCTCCATCCACCCCTCGACCGCGCGCACCGGGCAGGTGTGCGCGTGGCGGCCGCGCGGGATCGCGACCTGCCGGCCGCGGCCTTCCTGGTCGGTCTTCGAGCGGCGCAGCGTGAGCACAAGCCCCTCTGGGGGCCAGGCCAGGTCCTCGACCCGGAGCGCGGCCGGCTCCGAGCGGCGCAGCGCGCCTGCGTAGCTCAGGAGCACGAGGGCCAGGTCGCGCAAGGCCGTGAGCTCCCGGGCTCTGGAGTTTCCAGGATTTCCGAGGTCCTCGCAGTTCCCGGTTTCTGCCCCGGTGTGCGCCACGAGTTGCTGCACGAGCCGCTGCACATCCGCGGTCACAAGCGGCTCTTTCCGGCGCTGGGCGACCCCGTGCGTGCGCCGGATCCCCTTCAAGGTCTCGGAGACAGCGAGCTCGGCCATGGTCGCAGGCGAAGGATACCCGGCGGCCTCGTGGGCCTTCGAGATCGCGGTGAGTCTTCTGGTCAGCGTCGCATTCGCGCGCAGCGGGGCCCAGGCCGCGAGATACAGCGCGACCGTCTCCGGGCTCGAGGGCAGGGAAGCGCGGCCCCCCTCGAGGCACCACGCCGCGAAGTGGCGCCAGTCCGAACGGTAAGCCCGCAGGGTGGAGGGGGCTTTGGCGGCCTGCGCGTAGGCCCGCGCCTGCTCGGCCAGGGCTGCAGCAGGCGCGAGCGTGCCAGGAGGGATGGCCGGGGCAGCGAGCGCGTCTACCGGGCCTACCGGATCCATCGCGTCCATCGCGTCCAAAGCGTCCATACGGCTCCTTCTGAGGGCTTTCAAGCGGCCGGCCGGCTTGTGGGACCGTCTTTGTCTCGGGCCTATCCTAGCAGATGAGAAGCTCCTCTTCTCACCTGCTAGATATCATGCCGCTGTGACGTAACTGTGCCAACACGAGCATAGGGTGCTATGCTCGCTTCCGTGCCTCCCAACCCCAGCTGGTACGCCCACTTGCCCGCGATCCGCGCCGCGCTCGCCGAGCTCGATACGCCCGCGCTCGACCGCGCCATGGTCGAGCAGCTCTTCGCCCTCTCCCGCCGCCAGGCTATCCGGCTCATGGCCCAGGTCCGGCCGGCGCAGCCGCCCCGGCACGGCGTCGCGACCGTCGTTGCGCGCGCGGAGCTGCTCGGCTGGCTCGACCGGCTCCTCGCGCACCGGCCCGTTCAAGGTTCGGTCCAGAATGCAGTGCAGGGCGCGCTCCGGCGCCGCGCAGCACTTCGCTCGGAACTCGCCGCCGCGGCGCGTGAAGCCGAAGCCAGACGCACGCCGGTCGTCTCTGTCACGGCCCCTGTTACACATCCCACCCCTGCTCCCACTCCGGAGGATCCGGCTGGGGACTGGCCCGAGGGCATCGCGCTCGCCGCGCCCGGCCTGCTCACCCTGCGCTTCGCCTCGCCCGAACACCTGCTCGGGCTTGTGCTCGCGCTTGCCGAAGAGGCGGCTGCCGATTATGGAGGGTTTCAGGCGCGCTTGGAAGGGAAGCGGCCGGCGCACGTGATCGCAGAGCCGGAACTCGAGACGGCTCCATGATTACCGTCGCGATCGGGCGGAGCTACGACGGGCCGCTCGACCTGTTGCTCGCGCTCGTGCGCCGCGAAGGCTACGCGATGGACCGGCTGCCGGTCGCGGAAATCACGCGGCAGTATCTCGGCTACCTGCGGGGTGCGCCAAACATCGGGACAGACATCGATGTCGACGAAGGAGCCGAGTTCTTCGAGACGGCCTCCTGGCTTGTGCTGCTCAAGAGCCGCGCCCTGCTCCCCAAAGCTGCCGGCGAAGAAGCGCCCGAGCAGGAGCTCGCCCGCGTGCTGCTCGGTCACGAAGAGCTGCGCGCGGCTGCCAACCGGCTGCGGGAGCGCAGCGACGCGGCCGGGCTCGGAGCGGTTGCTCGATCGGACGCGACAGAACCGACCGCGGTCTCCAGGGGAGCGGAAGAAACCGAGCCGCTTGCCGCCACGCCCGCCGAGGCCCCTACCGTGCATGACGTGCTCCTCGCCGCCCGGCGGGCGCTCGAGCAGGCCCGCGCCCATGGGCAAGGTGCGGCCATGACTGCGGTGGACACGTACCCGCTAGAAACACTGTACCGGGAACTCGAAGAGCGTCTCGCCGCGCTTCAGCCCGGCCGCGGTGCCTCGACCGAAGGGTGGTTCCGAGCATTGCCCAATGCGGAAGCGCAGGCCGCGCTCCTGCTTGCCCTGCTCGAGCTTGCCCGGCTCGGGCGCGTCCTGCTCGCTCAGTGGAACCCGTGCGGACCGGTGCTGCTACAACGTATTGGTGAAGGATGATTGCATGGCAGAGACGCGGGCAATCAAAACATTCTGCCAATAAGACGGGCGGACAAAAGACTGCGACGCCGCTCGATACATAGCGCAGTGCAGCGCTTTGGGATATCCAGTTTAAAGTTCCTATAGCTTGCCAGCGTGCTGGAAGAGCGTATCTTCTAAGCGCTTATCTAGAGCCTGCTAACACTAGACTTGCTTGTGCGGTATAGCTTTTGCATGGAGGTAAATGAGGCGCAGTATGAGCGCATCCGGCAAGCCCTGCCGGTGCAGCGGGGCGACGTAAGCCTGACCAATCTTGAGCTGCTCAATGTGCTGTTGTATGTGCTCGAGCACGGCTGCAAATGGCGCGGGCTGCCCAAGTAGTTCGGCAAGTGGCATATGATCTACACGCGCATGGATCGCTGGGCCAAGAACGGTGTGCTCGACTGGGTATCTAAGAACCTGCAGCTGGAGCAGACCCTGCGCATCCGTATCGAGCTGTTCGCACTTGATCTACCTCGGTCAAGGTTCACCCGGACGGAACAAGAGCGCGGAAAAACACGGGGCGCTCCCGCGGAGGCTGGAACACCAAGATACATTTGGTCACCTTGGATGCTCGAACGGCCGTGAACTTCCGGCTTTCCGCGAGTAATGCGCATGACGCGCCGGAGGCCGGAAGCTGTTGCGTGGGCTCAGGCCGATGCCCCAAGGCCTGCTGCTCATGATGGCTCGGGCTTACGAGGACGACGAAACCAAGGCTTTGGTGCACTCGCTCGGCATGGTTTCGGTCGTGCCGGCCAAGCGCAATCGACGCACCCCGACGTACGACCGATGAACTTTACAAAAGGCGCAGCTCCCCGTCGGCTTAAGGCTTTCGACCCGTCTTCACCCGCTTCAACAAGCTTGACGCGCTTTACCTCGGCTTCCTGTGCCTTGCGCTTATCGCGGAGGCGTTGCGGTAGCGCTAACAGGCTCTACTGCGTAATCTTTATAGGCCTCGACGAATCCATCCAGTATCGTCGTTGCCACAGATGAGGAGCAAGGCGGGACCCGAGATGCACAAGACGCGCAAGAGCAAGCAGTGGTATTGGACATGAGACATGAAGGGATGTGGGAATGGACACCGACACAACCTAGCCCACCCAGTTGTGCCAACCTAGCCAACTTCAACAGTGTCCAATGCTATCGAGCTATGCATAGGGACGAGACGGCGATGTGGGCGACCAGGTTCATTCATGGCAAGCTGCTGTGTTGATCGAGAGTTCGCCCGAAGTTTATCGCGCTTCGAGCATGTGTCCCAAACCTTAAAGCTCAATTTCGGCCTCATCGGAGCGCACTACGGCATCGTCAGAATTTTCACCAGCTCCCGGTCAGCTTCGCGCTGGTACATCTGCTCACCGCGAAAAATAACTAGCTGTTTAAAGGCGGAGCCGTGCCGGAACACACCAACATCCTCAGCAAGAGTGATAGACGAATTTCTGGCCGATCTCTAGCCAGACGTTAAATGAAATCAGCGGAAAGCAGACTCGCTACTACTCGTAGCTAGCGCAAAACGGATTTAGTCACAGTTCTCTAAATCATAATTTGTAAAACGGGTCCATGCACGCCACGATAATGAATGAGGTATTTGCCAACTACGCTAGGTTCAATCACCTCGGCTCGCCTGTACATCTGAGCGGTTGCTAAATCATTCATTGAAATATCGCTACGCTGAGTGATGACGGTTTGGATCTGGTAGGCATCATCCCATCGCAGGTCGTGCCTAAATATGCCGGAAGTGTAGCGCGCGATCACCTCGTTTAGGAAGATGCGCCCCATAGACGATAGATCAATGCCAAAGATGCCGGATTCCAACGCTTTTCTTTGCGGTCCTTGAAAATAAAAACCATTTAATTGACGAAACCATGACTCTACTATCGCAGATGAGACACCACGCCGAAAACGGCAGTCTGAGTCTAACCAGATGATCTTTGCCGCAGGATACTGCTCAGCTGCGGCTTTAAGAGCTACCAGCTTGCGGAACCATCGCGAAGCATTGCGGTTGTACCAACTATTCGGGCAGCCATCGTAATGCGCCTCCTCGATTCCGAAACCGGTCACCGCGCAATCGCAAGGCTTAGCGTTGCCGCCCAGATGCCTGGGAATGATATCTGCATTGTCCCTAAGCCATTTAGTCAGCATGGCGTCATCGCTGATGTCATGCTCGGCGATCCTCAGGTCCATTTTATCCAGGAGCTCGCCTTCAAAAGCCTCGGTGCAAACGAACATTTTCGCGTCAACGCAATAATTCTTGAAAGATGCGACCAGATGGATGCCCGTAGCCTGATACATATCTGGGCGAAAGGATGTGACAAATACAATTGGCGATGTGGGTACATCATGCATTACGATGGCCTACGCAATTGAGTGAGAAGTCGAGTGGTGTGGAGAGTCCTGTATCATGTTCCTAGCAAGCCGCGCAATCTCTTACCCAGACGCCGATAAAGAAAACAAAACCATTTGGAATCTGCCCTACTCTTATGAAAATACTTTTCTTCTCTAGAGGCCGCGGTAGAGGCCACGCGATTCCGGACATTGCGGTCTATCGAGAACTGTTAAAGATCAATCCAAAGGTGCATGTCTCTTTCGTTTCCTACAGCTCTGGCGCTGAAACGTTTGCAGCGCACCACTGTCCCCTCATTGAGCTTGATCTGCCCGAGAACAATCCGGTGATGCAGACACTCGTGCAATGTGTCGAGTGCATTCGTAACTTTAATCCTGACATTATTGTATCACATGAGGAATTTGCAGCGATACCGGCAGCCAAGTCCATGGGCGTGCCTTCAATTTTCCTGACGGACTGGTTTCCTCCCGAACATACCGTGATTTCTGAATGCATCACGCACGCGGACCAAGTGCTATTCGCAGATTCACCCGGGTTCGCGGATGAGCCGCCACTGCTAAAGGGAAAAGTCACCTATCTGGGGCCAGTTCTTGCAGATGTAAATTCCGGCGGCTGGACGAAGGCAAGAGCAAGAGATTACTTGGGGATCGACGCGCAAACTATGGCGGTTCTCGTCGTTCCTGGAGGAGCGTCGTCTTCGTCTGAGCAAAAAGCGCCAATCATTGATATCGTCATAGATGCCTTCCAGCTCATACCAATAGAAAACAAGCAGCTTGTCTGGGTCGCCGGTCAGGCGGATATTGCTTTGCTGTCCAGCTATGCCGATAAAGGTATTCCGCTACTCGTACTTCCGGTGCATGCCGAGATTGGTCGCACGATGCTAGCCGCTGACGTCGGCATAACGAAGGGCAACCGGATAACAGTTCTAGAGATGAACTCGTTAGGTATTCCTTCACTCTCACTCTCGGTTGGTCTGAATCCCATTGATGATATGAGGATCTCGCGCATCGGCTCCAACGTTGCACTTCGAATGAAGGGTACAAACGCTACGCTGCTAGCGTCCCATTTGGCTGAACTCGCTCAGTGTGAGAATCTGGTTGCAATTGGCGATGGCCACTCAGGAAGGATGCGGGCTGCGGCCGAGATCCTGAAGTTTGCCACTAGCCATCAGAGGGTTGTTCATTCTGATCAAGACCGGAGTTTTATCTAGACTTTATGGCAGACGACAGAATCCTCAGGGAGAGAACGTGAAGCGCGTCCTGGTTTTTGATCTGGATGGCACGCTTGTCCTTACGATGGATCAGTTTGCGGAGATCGCTGCTAATCTCTTGTTCTTGTACTACCTCATCCCGAAGTCTTCGGGAAAGCACTTATATCTGACAAGCTCAGGTATCCCTTTTGGTGATCAGCTCAGCAGGATCCGTCCACATGGAGAATTTAATACGTTAATTGAGGATGCTTTTGAAAACCAGAAAGAGGAAGTAGCAGCATCCGTGTGTCTCGGAAGCGACGCCAGCGAAGCGCTTCACCAATTGCAAAAACGCGGTCACTGGCTCTGCATTTCTTCGAATAGCAAGCAGCGTCACGTAGCAGATTTCGTCAGTAAATCGCCAGTCCGTTTTGACGTTGCACTTGGGCTTGATAACGGGAACGGCAAAGGACGCGTGCACTTCGACGCTATTTGCTCTGAGCTACATTGCACTCGCGCCGACATGACATTTATAGGCGACTCTATTTACGACCAGCACCTTGCGAAATCGGAGGGTGTTGATTTCATTGCAAGGCTGGGAACCTTCATGGAACATGACTTCCGCTTCTATGACGATAATGTACCTGTCGTAAAAGAGTTAAGGGAACTCATGCGGTTCCGGAGTATAGTATGAACCAAGATATTGTGGCAATCCTGCTTGCAGCCGGAGAAGGTCGCCGGCTCTTTGAGGTGACCGGCGGACGTCCGAAAGCTCTTGCGAGGGTTGGCGACCAGACTTTGGTTGATCGCGCGCTTAAGTTTATCGAAAGACTTGGCGTTGCAAATACCGTGATCGTTGTTGGTGCTCACGCGGAAAGTGTTACCGCTGAAGTTTATAAGCAGAGCTCAGACCATCTCGCCATCGTTAGAAACTCGGACTTTCAGGCCGGAAGCTCTTTATCGCTGGCGACGGCCCTCGCTTTTGTAAACTCAAGCTTTCTGATATTTAACGTTGATCACATTTTTCCGTTCCGTTTTGCGGAGCTACTAACTCGCAGTTTGCCAAACCTCAATCATACAACTGCTTTCGTAGACAGGAAGCGGCTGCTACTCGATGATGACATGAAAATCTCTCTGAGGAATGGTGTGATCGCTAGCATTGCTAAAGCGCTTTCCGCATACGATTGCGGATACATTGGGGTCACCTTCGTTCCCGAAACAGAGAGACAACACTATGTCAAAGCGCTGGATCATGTCATTCGTACGACGACTGGATCTGCTTCCGTTGAGGTGGTTCTGCAACAGCTTGTTAATCAAGCCATTGCCGTGCACGTCATGGATGTTGGCGATATGACGTGGTTTGAGGTTGATACACCTGAAGACTACCGCCGTGTGCAAGCTGCCATGCAGACCGGCTGGAAAGCCTGAGGATGCAAGCCAACCGTTGCCTTGCTATCGGCCGCTTCGCGCACTATATTGAGCATCTTGCTCCGGTCTGCGATATGGCTGCTGTAACCTTGTTTGTCCCGTCAGAACAGCTCTATCGATACACGCGTCGATATTTCCCCTTCCTTAACATCATAGATGTTGTGCCGCAGCATGAACATGCAGCGCTCTTCTACTCGCATCTTTACGAGGGCGAAGCCCTCCAAGGACTAAAACAGCATTTTCGCGCGCGCCGGGTCTTTCATTGTCCGCATGGATTCTCAGAGAAGCGGCAGGCATGGGCAATGCGAACCGCATCGCAGGAAGCGGCATTGTTATACGGCCGTTCCGCCCTCGATCAACTGGAAGATCTGGGCGTGGGGGGACAGCTCACAAATTATCTTCTAGTTGGTGATTTGCGTCGTCGTTTCTACGAGCGACACAAGGGATGGTTCGATGAACTCGTACGATCGCGGCTACCCCAAAACGTATCCACTCTGAACATCCTGTATGCGCCCACGTGGGGGGACGGAACCAACGCCTCCTCTTTTATGGCAGCATTAAGCTTGCTCATCAACCATCTTCCCAGGGATATGAGATTGATAATCAAGCTGCATCCTCATCTAAAGCGAGAGGTCGCCACGCTCAAAAACCTCGAAGAGCTAGCCAGTGGTAATGACCGGCTCTTCTTCTTCACGGACGAGCCTTTCACTTTCCCTCTTTTTTCGCTCGCTGACGTTTATCTTGGGGATCTCTCGGCTTTGGCATACGAGTTTCTTTATGAGGCAAAACCGATGGTCTTCCTCAATCAGGCATGCGAGACACCGACTGATGGAACGGGTAGCATGTTGTTTGAATGCGGCCCCGTAATTCCTCCTAACGATTATCCAAGGATCTATACGTTTCTTGAAGCCGCGATCGCGCAGGACGCCATGTATCGGCAGAGACGTAGGGACCTCTATGAGTATGTCTACAGCAATGTCGTTCCTTATGAGCAGATTCGCGAAAGCTTGCTTCACATGATCGCGCAGCCATGAAGCTCTTGTAGCTCACTCATCTACAGCTGGCTGTAAGGTTTTGGCATTTGGTGGATGGGGCGTGTCGACGCCGTTCAGACTCGGCGAGTAAGGCTTTGCACGGAAGTCTTAAGATTAACAATCTAAGCATGCAAGCGAAGTCATAGGCCGCGATGAGCCGTTAAATGTATTTGCGTCTGGTCGGGGCTGTCGTAGTAGTAGCGGGCAAGGGTAGCATCCATGATAAGGCCCCTTGTACGCTCGACCTGGCCGTTGGCCCAGGGATGTTTGAACGTGGTGAGCCGGTGCTCGACATCATGGTAATATCCAGACGCGATCGAACAGATGGCCGCCGCATCGCGCTGCCGCCTTTGCAATTCCTGGGCAGGTCAGCGAACTCGCCTGCCGTTATCTGTAACCATGACACAGATGTGTACTGTCCTGCCAGTTGTGAGCCTTGTGAAAGGCAGGAGCTGCAGCTGTCACGGCGCGATCGAACCATGCCAGACGAGGCTTCAGGAGCACTGGCCGCACGTGGTCAACTACCAGGTAGGGTCATGCGTGGTTGCGTGGAGTCGCCATACTTCACACTGCGTTGGATCTGCCCTTGAGAGTTCTTCGGGTTTGGTCTTTAAAGAGCTTGAAGCCTTTACAAATCGGCAAGCGGCGGATTTTATATGCTCACATCGTTATGGCGGCGGTTCATTAGGTATAGATGGTATGCGGAAGTTCGAACAGGCTGCCGGGAAGCTCGCAGCTGATGACATCAGTTCTTTAAGTTCAATTTGCCCTCGCTTTACAGGACACCTGAGACATTTGTTCTACTTATGGGCAAACTTCTCGCCCCAACTGACGTCTTAGGCTGCATCTTTAGGAGAGCGTCGGAGATGAATCGAACGGTCGAAACTGAAAAGATCCGCCGAGACTTTGCGGAATGCATTAGGAGCGTACTTGGTGGACTGCCTACCCGCAGAGCAGTCTTCATCGCCGCTGCCCTACCGGGTAAAAACGGTCATGACAATCGCTTTAGCGATTGGGCCACTTTCAAGCCACCTAGCCATTTGAGAGCACATCGGGAACGCGTGCTCCAGTTTTATCTGCTACTCTACTGCAGGCTCGCACGAATCGCTGAAGGACCACCGCTTGGCTTGCAGCAGTAACCGGGTTGCCAAGAGATAGAACTCTTTTATCACAGCGGTATTCATCTGTAATGAACAAGCTTCCGGCAAAGGCTCAAAGTATGTCTCTCAACTCTGTAGGCACGTCGTGCGGTCGGATAGTTGTGATTGACTCGCTGCCGCGTGTGGGAAGCACTTCTCTCGCTAGGGCGATAAATACAAATCCTGAAACTCCCTGCTTACTCGAACCGTTCCATCCTAAGCGCTACCAGGGCACTTACCATCGAATGGCGTTAACGTCCGGCTCTGCACGACCAGCATTGCACTCCATCAGTGCCAGGTTTGTTGTAGTCAAGCATGTTTGGGAGGAATGGGGTTGGCCTTTCGCAATGGCTCCTTATCTTAATGACGAGATTGTTATGAGCGCATATAGAGTGATAAGTTTACGACGTCATAATCTGCTGAAGCGATATGTGTCTAACGCGATAAGTCGTCATCTTAACTTTTGGGTTGGTACTAAACAGGATTTTGCTAGCCGTTTATCGAGCAACATCTTGCCTGAGCTTAACGTGTCAGTCGCGCTGGAGAGCATCCGACGTGATGCGCTGGCACTAGAGAAGAGGGAGCGGCTCTTCTCAACCAGTAATACGCCAGCGCTTACGCTAGAATATGAAGAGCTATTCGCGCCTGACCTCCAGGATTCATCCCAGCTTTCGTTGCTCAATACAATCTTCAGCTTTATTGATGTAGCTCCTATATCCCTTGAGCATTTTAGGGACCATGCTGCTCGCTTCTTCAGACAATCTCTCTATCGCTGGGCGGACCAAGACCTCTATTTGCGGCTGCCGAACGTCCGTGAACTCGACCGTGTTATAGGTAATGAGGGGTTTGGCCGATTATTGCCATGACGTTGCTGCGCATACAGCATGAATGGAGAATGAGACACATGAGAGATAGGATAATTTCAGAGGAGATCGCAATGAGCTTAGCCTGGCTTGTCGGACCCGAGGCAGTGGAGACGTTCCTATCCGATTTTTGGTGCAGAGAAATGTTTCGTGTCGATCGTAGCGATCGCAACTTCTATCAGACGCTCCTCTCTGAGACTGAACTTGAATATATTCTCCAGACATCACTACGGGCATCTCGAGGGTTGGAGATTTTAGTAGAAGGCAGTCCAGCCATCAGACCACTGTCTATCGCGCACGCGATTGATGCTCTGCATTCAGGGAAGTCTCTAAGAGTGGATTCTATCCAGCGGTTTTCCTTCTCCATTATGCAACTTTGTAGGTCACTTCAGCTCTCGATAGGTGCCCATATCAATGTGAACCTCTACCTTACTCCGGGTAGAGGACAGCGCGCACTGAGCCGACACTATGACATGCATGATGTATTTGTAATGCAGCTGTTCGGGACGAAGGAGTGGAACGTCTACGATCCCCCGGTCATCAACCCTTTAGAGCATCTCGCGTTGCAACATCATGAAACTCCTGAACAGATGCGATCATTTCGGTTGCGCAATGAACAGCGCGAGGGCTCATCGACTATCTTACGGCATAGTTTTACCATGCGGCCAGGAGACCTGCTTTACTTGCCTAGGGGTTTTTGGCACGATGCGGAGACCGGCTCAGGACAGGTCTCCTGTCACCTTACAATCGGGGTGCAGCCGAGTACCTATCTGGACCTTCTTACCATCGCCATCGGCGAAGCGGCATCTCGAGCGGCCGACTTAAGAGCCACCTTGCCCATGGGATACACCTATGATGAGGCTGCGGTGGATCAAATGGAGGCGCACTTGGACAAGATCGTACGGACTCTGCCGAATCTCATAGATAAGAAAGCCGCGATCGGACAGACAATCGAAACGTTTCTGCGTAGCCAGAGAAGTAGCTTTGAAAACAAGCTCCTCTCCTTTCAGCAGAACCATGCCGAAGCTGAGATTACCGAATGCACAGAGTTGCGTGTGGCCATCGGCAGTGTCTTCGGTTTAGATACAACCTCGGCGCCCGCGCGCTTAATCTCAGGATTCAAGACTTTCGAGATTCCAGATGACTATATTAATGCTTGTCGTTTTATTTTGGCTAATGGCACGTTCCAGCCACGCGATCTTCCAGGCGATTTACCAATTGAACGGAGGATTGGTTTAGCTCGGCAACTAGTAGTAGAAGGCTTTGCTGCGCTAGACACCACGGTATCCAGGAACATTAGCGACTGTGTTGTTCCGAACTGGATACCAGTTACCATCGCTGTGTCTCGGAATTCTGTGCAGTGGATTGATTTAGCTAATCAGGCGTTAACTGAGCCGTTTCTACATCAGACAGTCAGTCGGCTTAGGAGAGTCACACCGCCTGTTCGTGTTCGCCGTACTCCCCTCAGCAACCTCCTTAAGCGGGAGGCAGGAGTCATTTCACCATCCGGCTTTATCTTACATATATCCCGTTGTGGCTCAACAGTCGTGTCGAATGAATTCAGGCATGTTAAAGGAACGATCGTTGTCTCAGAGGCGCAGCCATTCAACGAGCTGTTAAGTGTGAATGCCTCTTCGGAAACGCAGGATGTAGATGCGCTTTTGCTTGGTCTTATGAACGCCTACGGGCAGAAGCACAAAGAGACTGATTGTGCACTCGTTGTAAAGTTCTCAAGCTGGAATCTTCTCCACCTCGATCGGCTGCGTAGACTCTGGCCGCATGTACCTATACTGATAGTTGTGCGTGACCCTTTGGAAGTAGCGGTATCTTGTATACATTCGAAGCCGGGCTGGATGAAGCGTAAGAAGAGCGATCGTCGAACATTAATGGTGCAAGCGGAAGGCGTTGATGTAACAGTCACGAACGAAATGGATGCAGCATCGGAAGCTAGGTATGTTGCTCGCTTCCTGGGAAAGCTTCTGGAAGTCGCGGAAGCTTTCGGGGCAGGCGAACAGTGCCGCATACTGGACTACTCGCGGCTCAGTATTGCAAATGTGAAAGCGATCGGATGCTATTTCGGTCTGGATATGAGTCACTTCAACAAAGACCAGATCACTTCATCGTATTCAAAGGACGTGGCTGGCCTACAACACTTCGAACCCGATGGGTACTCCAAACAGAGAATGGCAAGTGACATTCTCCGCACTGAGGTTGAACGATGGGCTTTCCCAGTTTATGGTCGCATTCTTGAGCAGAAGGCAGCAGAGTGGAGCGAAGAGCTCTCTTAATGGTTGGGAATGCTTGCGTTAACAAGGATCGTCAAGAACTACAGTAGTGCGAAAGGATGGGTATGCCGCTTCGCGATCTATGGCAGGATGGAGTCGGGTTGATTACCGCCGTTCATAAATTGCGGGTGGACAGTGATGGGCCTCAGTTTAGCGTGACGACTGCGAGACTTGGCGACCTCGCAACGCTGTGGGCTGGAACTCCAAGACAAGGAACTAAGTACCACGTAGGCTCTCTGGACGGTGCAGGTATAGCGGAGGGCGATGAGCACAGTATCATTCCCGCGCTTGCAGAAGCTTTAGAACGATATTGTAGTTCAACGTTTGACCACCGCCAGTTTATCTCGGCTACTGCAGAAGAGCTTGGCGCTAAAGCTTTAGATCTTGACGACATTCCTCGTTGCAGCGACACTGAGTTGGCTGATCGTCAATGCCCTTTAGTGCTCCCGCGTAAAGATAAGAGCATTCGCTGGGTGCCAGGTGTGTCGCTTGTATCCGGAGAAGTAGTGTACATACCCGTCAGCCTTGTTTACCTCTACGTACCTACCAACTCCATCTATGAACGCCTCGCAATCGGAATTACGACAGGCTGTGCCGCACACACTTCGTTGACGGCCGCTATAGTTAATGGCATTTTGGAAGTGGTAGAGCGAGATGCTCTGAGTCTAACCTGGTTGCAAAGGTTCTCCCTGTCTAGAATCTCTCGATCGTCTCTCATAGCATCTTCTCTTCTTTCTGGAGTATGGGAGCAACACGTGAGAGCATCAACTGAGTTAACCGTTTCTTTATTCGACGCCACTACGGAATTCGGAATCCCAGTTGTGTACTGCATCCAGGAGTCGGCAGTGGACTCAACGTTAAAAACTGTTGTATCCTGCGCATCAGCGCTAACTGCAGAGATCGCTGCGGCCAAAGCCTTGCGAGATGTCGCCATGTTAAGAGTGTGTCTACGCCATGCGAAGAAACCTCCGAGCAGTAGAGACGATTTCACCCAAGTAACCGATGGTGGGATCTTTATGGCTCGTGAGGATCAATATGAAGCTTTCAGTTTCTTAACTGGAACAACCCGAGAGACATCTCTAATGGCAATGAAATCGGCAACCGTGAGCTCGCAGCGAGCATCTCTTGAGGATCTCTTACGTAGATTTAAAAGAGCCAAGATAGATCTGTACGTCGTCGATCTTACGACAGATGAGGCTCTCAGAGCAGGGATGCGGGTTGTGCGAGTTGTCATACCAGCTTTGCAACCATTCTCTTTTATTCACCGAGCGCGTTATCTTGGTCATAGACGCTTATACGAAGCACCAGCAAAACTAGGCTATCGAAGCTACAGCGAAACAGAGCTGAATCATCACCCCCAGCCATTTGCGTAATCACAACAGATCAGAGGCCATAGGAGAAGTCAGAAGATGATGATTGTAACGTCAGATCTCTTTGGCAGTCTATTTTATACCTTCGTTCACGCTAGCCATAAGACATTGTTGCAGGTTCAGGAGGACAATCCTGTGCTGCCTGCGCTTCCATGCTCCGACCGCCCAGAGCTAGTTTTGTTTGCTGGAATGATTTCGTCTGCGCATGTTTGTGTGGCAGCGGAACAGTTTGCCAGTGAGATGGGCGTACCTTTCATTCCGGTTCTCGCCGGCGATACAAAAGCGATAGTTGGCCCCATATGGGCACCGTGGGGAGGAACCTGCTGGGAATGTTTTGTAAAGAGGCGTGAGCAGGGTAGCGCAACCATTGAACCCGTGACAGGATGCATCTCTACAGAACTTGATCTCAGACTCTTTGCTTTTGTGACAGCCGAGCGCGTTCTCTCTCTTTGGTCACACTCAAAAGGTGACGCTCAGCTAAAAGGTATGCTCTGGGAGTTCGATTCGGGGTCGACCTCAATAAGAGAGAGAGAGGTTATTGGCGTTCATAATTGCGAGCGATGTGGGTTGAAACGTGATGTACGACTCTTGTCAACGTCCGCTATCTTAGAGGACTGTACCTATCTGTGGCGTAGAGACGATGCCACCCTACATAATCCCGTAAGAAGATAATAATGGACAGTACACTGTGAGACATACTTTAAGCGACCGAACTATTCTCGCTCACGAGCTCACTGGCATCACGCTGTTGTGCAGTTCTGCAGAAGCTAAGAGACATGGGGAGATGCTTGCGCAGATTCTCTCCATATCTCGTGAGTCCCTTATACTCTGGGATCCCTCTACCAATGATGAGCTTCCCCTGAAGGCGCTTCTACACGCCCGAGTGAAAGGGGTTGATAGCTTGGTAATCTCTGTGCAAGTGGGTAAGGAGGAACATGCTAACAACCTAGCGCTTGATAGCACGTCTAGAGCTCTTGGCATCTACTGGCTTCGGACAGTTTATGACTCTGACCGCAACTACGCAGATGTTGGACCCCTTTTTTCTCCTGCGATAGTAGGAGACGTGGAGAACTTCTGGGCTATTCACGCTGTAAAGAATTACTCGGGTGAATGCAATCGCAGTAATTGCGCTTATCTCTGGGTCGGTGTCATCGCCCTAGCTGCCCGTCATGCATTAAGAGTAATCGGTTCTCAGCGCAGCGATAACTCCTTCAGCCGCTATACCTTAACCAATTGGAGACGTACTCTTTGCTATAGCGTCAAAGAAGAGGCGATGCCTGAAGTAGGTGCGACGCCGCCTTCACAAAGCGTCCTAATCCCAGAGCAGAGAGCATTTAGTCCAGTCGTGTTTGAACAGACACTCAGTGCGAGCCGCATGGGTTCGCTCGAAACCTCAGGCGTACAACCGGGGGAAAGCTTCTACCCGCCCAGCCCGAAAGATAGCGCCAAGTATCCTAACTCTCGGCCCTATCACTTTAGAAGTAATTCATTGGATCTCGGACATGATATAATAGACCTCTTAAATACCGATCAATCAAGCTCTTCTGGAGCTCTGACAACCGAGCACTTAGGTCTCATGCTGAAAGCTGCAGCAGGGGTGCGAGGTAACTCGCGCTCTCAAGGACATATAAAGCGTTGGGCAGCAACAGCAGGAAACCTGGGATCTGTACAGCTATTTGTCTTTATCCAGAATTCTCCCGCGATAAGAGCAGGCTGGTACTTGTACTCGGGGGTAGATCATTCTCTTGTGCGTCTTGATCACGGGAGATTTAGACAAGCATTCTCTACTATGAATGAGATACTAGGTGGCGCTAGCTTGCAGCCTATCACTGTCTGCTTTGTGGTCTCTAACACTGAAGTTCTTAGCAGGAAGTATGATGCGTTCGCCCTCAAACTGTCTTACCTGGATGCAGGGGTTGCAGTAAGCCAACTTGAATTAGCAGCTCTCGACTGTCGAGTACACTTCCAGATTCTAGCTCCATGTGAGTGTGGCGTATTGTCGCGCGCCGTGGCGTTTACGGAAGCCACAGAGAGTATTTCCGCTGTAGTCACTCTTGGGGATGTTTCTATCGCGCCGACATGTCGACTAACCTTGAAAGGACGCGACAATGAAGGCAGTCACCCATTGTCTTACTATGCAGGGATGGGATTGTCTGATCTTCGGCAGGTGGTACTCCAAGACATTGCCTCAAGTGAGACAAACGCAGCGACACCTCTAGCAGGTACGAAGAAAGGAGACGGATTGTCGGTCCGACAAGCCACAAGCACCGGGCGACCATCTTTATGGCAGGTGCTAGCTGCAAGAAGAAGCGTTCGGACATTCGGAAGACGAACGCTGTCCCTTGATAAAGTGAGCAGTCTACTAACACTGTCGACGCAGAACAACGGTCCCTTCAGCTTTGTTAATGAGGACCCTTCTATAAATATAACCGTTAACCTCTTACTGCGCAGAGTCGATGGACTGTTACCTGGATGTTATGAGTACAACAGACTCACCCACAGCCTTACTTATCTGGGGAAGGTTCCAACTGCAGATGAGGACATACAGATCTTTGGAGAAACGCGCCTATGTGACGCGCCTCTAGCAGTCTGGATCGGCGGAGATCTTACCGCTGCATGCCAGCAAGGCGGGGCTGTTGGCTATAAGAGTTTGTTAATGGCTGCTGGTCGGATGGCGAATCGGTTCTGGCTTTCAGGGATCGCGCTTAGTCTTGAAGGCGCGCTTATCGCAGGTGTCAAACATGGAATGTTTTGTGCTCCATTTAGATTTAACAATTCATCACACGCCAGCCTTATAGCACTCGCGATCGGGACCAGATCGGCTTAGACTTACTCTACTTAAGGCTCGGAGGAGCTGCGACGAACTGAGGCAGTATGTCTTTTAACGCGGCAGCATTTACAATCTGGCGCCAATGAACATCATTGATGATGATGATAGTCGGTGTTCTTCTAAGCCCTATGTTCTTACCGAGTGTGATGTCGGCATTGATAGCTTCTCTGTACTGGCCATTTGGATCGAGATCCGTAGGCAGCGACAGATGATGCATCTTTAACCACTCTCTCGACATATCATCAAGATCACCCTGCGTTGCTATGAGCCTCTGCGAAGATAAAACGTAGTTCCGATAGTCGTCTGCCAATGTGTTGCCTGCTTTGGCCTTCAGATAACGAGTTATAAGGGCCGCACGATACGCCCACACATGGCTGGGAAGAGGAAAATCATACCGCAATAATGGAGTGCGCGCCGACACTACATATTGAGTGATGTAAGACTCCGCCTCTGCACAGGCATGACAAGCAAGGTCTTCGAAGAGAATGACGGTAGGCTGGCTCACTTGATGTGGCAATAGCTCTAGATGATTTAGTGGATCATGATAGGTATTCTCAACGGGAGTTTGGCCAAGGACACTCGAAGCCTGTACTATCAATAAAGAAATAGCGACACGCAGCAGCAGTGGACTAGTCTTTGTGATGCCTACTGATATGGTATGAGAGATCTGCTGGCAGTGGTACTTATATCGAGTGGCCATAAATCCACAACTCATCGGAAAAGATATTAATACTTACAATGAAGATCTGAATTGCAATACATCGGGCTGTCTTTAAGGCAAATGATTCTGTAGCTATCCATATCAGCAGGAATGATGATGCAATAAGGCGCGATGCAAAGAGTACTAACGCAAACGAGTGAAGCGCTGCGCGGGAACGATCAAAAGCTATAAAACCGGTAACACATAAGGTAAGAGTCCACATGACTCCCATAGCAACTTTAGAGGTCATGTAAGACTCCTGTCATTTAACAAATTAGCATCCGATCAACATCTGAATCGCTTTGAGCGCACTGCTATGCAGCGCAATCGATGAACCAATGCCCACGCAGATAAAATCTCCCTCCGGGGCGTTCGCGATACAGACAACGGTTGCGATAGTCGCTGTGACAGCTAACGACCACACACTCCAGCTTGTGGCACTACAGAAAGCCTGCTTCTGTTGGGCAGTTACCGAACAGACTCTTCTCAAAGTTGGACGGCTATTGAGAGTGCCATACTCAAGGTGGGGGTGAGGACCATGGCCTAAGCTCCAGGCGCTGGGCTTGGATAAGCTCTCCGAGAGTATTGTGCCGGCAGTCGTATAGTGATCGCTCAAGGAGGTGTAAATCCCACTCAGCCCTCCTTTTAAGAGCCTAGATTTGACGTGTAGAAACTGTTCTTCGGAGAGTGAAGCGAGATCTGGACTGGTACTTGACGCAATACTCTCATAAGCTAGCGATTGTACGCTGGAAGCAAACTGCTTATACACGTTTAAACTATTAATGTGCACTTTCAGCAGGTTCGCGGTAGCGGCGGCTACTTGTAGATGAGATTGAGTTAGCGTTCCATTCTGTGCAGCAGACACTAAGGGATGCGTTGCATCGTTGGTATATTTGAAGATGTCCTTGTTATATGGTGCGCCTTGCGCTGGTGAAGGGGTCGCAGTCTGGCCTAACAACTCAGCGGGGAGTCCCGCGAGCACGAAGGGAGTTGCTGCTGCAACTCCTGCACTACGGATTGCGTCACGCCTACTTGTTGCTGTCATAATCGCATCTCGGTGTAAGTAATAGTAAATTGTAAAACAAGAGAAGCTGCCGTAAGATTACCAGCCACTTTAGTTGTTGCGATCGCAGCAGGGCCCCTAACAGACACCGCAACTTCCACAGCCACCACAACTCCCACAGCTCCCACAGCTAGAGCAACTTGAGCAAGACGACGCTGTATCTCCCACATCGTATGGGTTAGAAGGCGCGGAGAGCTGACCCGGATCGAGGGCCGGCGAATCCATATTACAGTTGCCGCCAGGCTGATCACATTCGCCAACATCAGCGAGATCAACATCCGGGCTGCCAGCAGCGGCCACAGTGCGTACAGCCACTAAGGGCAGAACAATCGCGGCTGCCACAACGGCGGCCTTCGAAATGGCGTCGCGAGGCGCCTCAGACTGCCGGCAAGACGACGGCTTCATCGGAATCAAAGGGCTTTGCGGCTCTTTTGGCATAAGCTCTTCGCCTAATGCTTGCTTCTTGTCCTGATGTTCCATTATCCCACCTAGTGATAAAGAAGTACCGACTCGAGTTTACGCGGCGATCTTGCGATGTCTTGTGTGCTTCAAAGTAGCTGCACGAGCCACGACTTTAGAAAATACGTCCGGATCCAAAGACTGCTGCAAGCCTGAAAGAAATTGGGCGTATCCTCTACGCGCTGAACGATACCATCGGTTGGTCGGAGACCCTACAGGAAGTTCTCCCTCGGCGTATTCATCAAGTAAGGCTGAGATGGAAGAACTGCTTGCTCCGGCTGAAAGCTCCTCAGAAATGCGTCCTGCTAGATCTCGCTCTGCTTTTCGGTAGTACCGCAAACGAGCAACAAGTGGGTAGTTATTAGGACCAAAAAAGGTGCGATCCTGGAATACAACAGAGTCTATACTAGCGCGCGTTGCTATTGCAGAAGGCAATTCCCGAGCTAGAAATGCCGCAGGTTCCCGGTATTGCACTAGGCGGTGCCAGTCGGAGCCGAGACGCTGATAGCGCTCAGGAGTCATAGAGAAGAAGGGAGTGATGAGAGAGGAACGACCTTGCTCGAGGACGTTCCGTTGGGCAGAAGCGATTGTAACGCTCTTTATACCAGCCCGCCTGGAGCCAGCTTTTGAATAATGAAAGAGGGGTATCTCAGTCGTCCCATTAGGCGTCGTCACAGACCAGCAGCTCGTAAAGGCTCTTATCGATGGGCCTCGTGTATGTGTTAACAGCATCGATAAGCGAAACAGCTGCTGAAAGCGGGGGTCGGAAGTAAGCTTTGGATAAAGTGCCTCGATATTCCGAGTAAAATCGGCATCATTCGACGTTGTTACAGCGACGTGTCGACCCGATGCGGACAGGGAACCAAAACTAGAAGATTGCGGTGCTTGTCCAACTGTTAGGATTGGAGCCATCGCAATGGCAGTGCCGTTCAAAAGTAGCGTTCTTCTAGACCACTTAATTCCCCTATCAACCATTGTCCATCTCCGAATCTCTGCTATGCAGAATTCGCGGTGAATCATCGCGTGTTGATTCATTCGCGTTAGCGTTCTTGTGAATCAAGCAATCCTTGAAAACGTATCACCTGGGATATACATCGAAGGGTATGGGGTTGTCAAGAGGTCCTCAAAAACTTAAGGATCCGAGATCAAGCCGTGAGTGGTGGGCAAGCCTGCTAGCACGTCTGGCCTCGTTTGGGCGTTCGGCAAGCCATCTCCTACCATTGTCAGCACTGAACAAGTTCATTGAGATGACGCGTCTGCGGCAGACCAGCCTTGGCACCTTGCGTCAACAAACTGTATCTTGGGTGCTGACGCTTACTCAAGGCGTCACTCAGATTCTGTGAGAGATGCCAGCGATCGACCACCTGCACAGCTTCCAAAGCCGCCTTGCGAGCGCAATAGTGTAGGCGCTAGCGTGATCGCGGCTGACGACTTCCACTCCAAAGATTGTTTTTAGGGCGACAGTGCGTGAATGGCGATGACGAGGCTGAGCGCTTTAAAGAAGATGTGGCAGTCAGACAGGCGAAGAACGCTATGGTCGTGATGAATAATGAAGAAGGACAGGGCATCTCCGCTTATTCATGTGACGCCGGGAGCCTTCTCAGTGATTGCTCTACCTGATTTCTCGCGACTCTCCCACATCCTCAAACACTCTGGTACTGATCTACAATCAAAAAATGTGTTTCCTGTCTTCCAAACAGCCAGAGCCTCGTAAAGCCATGAAAGAACAGAAGCCGAGGGCATAAAGTAGCTATGACTAGCGTGCCGGGCAGAGTCATATGGTTTACCGGTCTGAGCGGGGCAGGCAAATCGACCTTGTGTGTCCATCTCGCGGCTGAACTCGAAAAACATGGTCGTCACGTAAATATTCTTGATGGCGACGATCTTCGCCGTGGGTTATGTAGCGACCTCGGTTTCAGCGCAGCGGATCGCACTGAGAACGTACGCCGGGCGATGCACGTGGCAGGTCTACTCGCTGCTGGAGGCAGTATCGTCCTGGTTGCCCTGATTACTCCCTTTCACGCATTGCGCAGTATGGTGCGGGTTCACCTACCAAATATGCTCGAGGTGTTTGTAGATACGCCTCTTGCCATTTGCGAACAGCGTGATCCGAAGGGCCTGTACAAGCGTGCGCGACTGGGTGAGCTATATGATTTTACCGGGCTGAACTCACCCTATGAGCGTCCAGTCGCTCCAGATCTCGTCTGTCGTACCGACCAGGAGACGGTTCAAACATGCATCTCAAAATTATTAAAGCGTTTGCTGGCGGACGAAAGTACTGACCTCGCTCTTCCCAAAGAAGATCGCCGACGTACAGTGGCGGTTGACTTCGATGGCGTCATCGCAAACTACGACGGCTGGAAAGGAGCACATTCCATAGGCGCACCGCGGTCGGATGTACTAGCCGCGCTGCGGCAACTTAGAGAAGAAGGGTGGAAGATCGTTGTGCACACAACGCGAGGCTCGGAAAGCATTAGGCGATATTTGGTTGATGCCGACGTGCCGTTTGATGAACTCAACCAGAACTCCGACTACAAAACTGAGGGGCATAAACCTGTCGCAACGGTGTACTGGGACGACCGAGCCGTTCGCTACTCTGGTAATGCGATACGAGATTTAGAGGTCATTCGCTTCTTTCGTACCTGGTGCGACAGAACCTGATATGAAGGCAGTGGCTGCGTAGACTATCCCTCTTAGCCAGATTCACTTTGGCTTCAAGGCTCGTTCTAGAGGGCAAAAGGATAAGCTCAAATAGCATCGGAGGCCAACACGCAGATGATTGCTTTAACACCATACTTGTTGAACGCCTCCGTCCAAGAAGTTTCTAGTCAGCCGGGCAATCTTCATCACCTGCGTGTACTCGAAGCCGAAAGCATTCACATCATGCGGGAGGTTGCTGCGGAGTTTGAGAAGCCGGTGATGTTGTACTCCGTCGGCAAGGACTCTTCCGTCATGTTGCGGCTTGCACAAAAGGCTTTCTATCCAAGCACGATCCCATTCCCACTGCTTCACATTGACACTGGCTATAAATTTCGCGAGATGCTCGAATTCCGCAACAGTACCGCACGCTCGCTTGGTTTGGAGCTGCTGGTCTGGCGTAACGAGGACGCGCTCGCCCGTGGCACAAACCCTGTAGCGCTAGACACCAAGCGCTGCTGCGGGCTGTTGAAAACGCAGGCCCTGCTTAATGCATTAAGCCATTATGGGTTTACCGCGGCCTTTGGCGGAGCCCGCCGGGATGAGGAGAAGTCCCGCGCTAAGGAACGCATCTACTCGTTTCGCGACCGCGCAGGACAATGGGATCCAAAAAATCAGCGGCCCGAGCTGTGGAACCTGTATAACGCCCGTATTCACCCTGGGGAATCTATCCGTGTCTTTCCTTTGTCGAATTGGACCGAAATGGATGTGTGGCAGTACATCCATGAAGAAAGTATTCCTGTGGTGGACCTGTACCTTGCGCGTGAGCGTTCTATGTATGTGCGCGACAACACGCTGGTACCGGTCGAGCAGAGCTTCGTCGCCCTGCCTGGCGAGCAGCCCCAGTTGGTAAAATGCCGTCTGCGCTCACTCGGCTGCAGTCCGTGCACCGGTGCCATCCGGTCCGATGCCGATACCGTCCCAACCATCATAGAAGAACTGCTTCGCTTTCGCTTTTCAGAGCGCGCGAACCGCGTCATCGACCACGACCAAGAAGGCTCCATGGAGCTGAAGAAGCGAGAAGGGTATTTTTAGCATGAATCGACAGCAGCACCTGCTCTCGCCTGCTGCAAGTATGCAGAATGCCCCAGCGTTCGATGTCGAACGCTACCTGGCCGGAGAGCGTGCCAAAGACCTGCTACGGTTCTCAACAGCCGGCTCCGTTGACGATGGAAAAAGCACGCTTATCGGCCGGCTGCTTTATGACACACAGAGCGTCTATGAGGACCAACTGCGCTCGATTGAAGGTAAAGGTACGACCGCCCCCGGCGTCCTCGACTTGGCGCTGCTGACCGATGGCCTTCGTGCTGAGCGGGAGCAGGGCATCACGATTGATGTTGCATACCGCTATTTCGATACAACGCGGCGGAAATTCATTATCGCCGACACGCCTGGACACGAGCAGTACACCCGCAACATGGCCACTGGCGCTAGTACTGCCGATGCTGCCATCGTGCTAGTCGACGCACGTAAGGGTGTGCTGAAGCAATCGCGTCGGCACGCCGTCATCACGGCTATTCTTGGCGTTTCTCAGGTCATCGTGGCCGTCAATAAGATGGACTTGGTGGACTGGAGCGAGCGAATATTTGAAGGCATCCGTGAGAAGTTCACGGAGTTTTTTACCCGGATGGGCGAACAGCATGCGTGGCCTTACATGCCCACACTTTACTTCGTGCCGATCAGCGCGCTAGCCGGCGACAATGTAGTCCACCGCTCCGCCGCGATGGGCTGGTACACAGGGCCAACCTTAATCCAGCTGCTTGAAGAGCTGCCCAGTTCGGCGCGCCGGCACGCTAACGCCCCGCTTCGGTTTTCGGTGCAGTGCGTCATCCGTTTTCAGCTAGATTTCCGCGGCTTCGCCGGGCAGATTGCGGCCGGCTCGGTGCGCCCCGGCTCAGAGGTGCTGGCTCTTCCGTCAGGCAGGCGCAGCCGCGTTGCCCGCATCGTCACTTTCGACGGAGACCTTGCAGTCGCGACGGCTCCGCTCTCGGTAATGCTCACGCTTGAGGATGAGATCGACATCAGCCGCGGAGACCTTCTGGTAGCTACCGAGGCACAAGCGGTGGTTGCGACCCACTTGACTGCTTCGCTTGTCTGGATGAGCGCCGCGCCGCTTGATCTCTCGCGGCGCTACCTGCTCAAGCACACCAGCCGCATCGTGCATGTATATATACGTGTGATACGCGAGATAATCGAGCCAGCTATTGATGACCTTGGCCTGCCGTATAAAACGCAAGCGGAAGCTTTAGGTTTGAACGACATTGGGATTGTCGAACTTGAATTACTGCTGCCTCTTGCTGTCGATCTTTACCAGCTCAATCGGCACACCGGAAGCTTTATTCTGATTGACCCAGAGACGAACAGTACAGTTGCCGCCGGCATGATTCGTTCGATAGGCAACGATCCTAATTCTAAATTTGCGGCGCCGGTCTCCCCTGAAGAACGTGCCTCACGGTGGGGTCATACCGGCGCGTTACTTGAACTTTCTGGCAGCCTAGCCCTGGCAGATGCTGTCGAGCGTATGCTGTTTGACCGGGGCGCTATGGTCTTGCGCTCGCAAGTCTCGGGTTCTCTGTTCCACGAGCCTCTAGGGGCGCTCATCATTGCGCACCAGGAGAGCGCTGGGCAGCAAAGCCTCTGCGTTCATGCGGGCACTCAAAGCCAGATGCGAGTTCTCGGGGAGGATGTCAGTAAGGCCGTGCAGGAGGTACTTGAACAATTGCTCAGCATGAGCGTGCTCGACTTTGCTTGAAGGAGGTGCCGCCCCGAGTAGCCGCGTGTCGGTGTGCATGTGAAGCAGCAATATAGTGCTCTCAGCCTTCAATATTAATGCTCCCGATGCTCAGGCTTAACACGCGCTTACTGCAAATAAATGATTTATCAACCCATAACGGAGCAAGACTTCTAGCGACGATTTGATAGAGGTTATATAAAGTGCGATCTGCATATGACATCCTGATCGTCGGAGGAGGGTTCTCTGGAGCAACCTTGGCCATCGCTCTTCTACCTACTCTGCAGGATGGCTCGTCTTTGGCTATAATAGAACCTCGATCAAATCTTGGGCACGGCGTTGCCTACTCGACGGCTTCCTCACAGCACTTGCTCAATGTACCTGCAAGAAAGATGTTTTGCGTCCAAGAGGATCCAGATCACTTCCTGCGCTGGTTGCATGGCCATTATCCAGAGCTCGCTGATCCTGACGCCTTCCTCCCGCGATCAATTTATGGAAAGTACGTGGAAGATACCTTCCATGACGTTCGGGGTCGCCATAAAGGCGTGGAAGTGACGCACTTTCAAGACAAAGCCCTGTCAATTCAGCGAGATCATCCTGGATTTCTGCTCCGGGGCTCGAACGAGCGCCAGCTACGAGCAAAGATCATTGTGCTGGCCACAGGGAATGCCCCGCCCCTTTCTCCTGCTGGGCTGCAGCAGTTAAGCCCTCCTTTGTACATTGACTACGCATGGTCAGAGCAGGCTTTGCAAAGCGTTCCCCGGAACGGTCATGTCGTCCTGCTCGGCGCAGGGCTAACTGCGGTCGATCAGGTGCTCGCCCTTGCATCACAATCTTTCGAGGGAAGAGTGACAATGCTTTCGAGACGCGGCATACTGCCTGCCGCACATGCCTCCCACGTCCCTGGGCAGCAAGATTGGGCCGGGCATGTCGGAGCGCCTCTTAACTCTTTTGTGAAGGAAGTTCGGCAGCGAATGGATAATGCTGAGCCTTCCCAGGCATCTTGGCACTCTGTTATTGACACGCTGCGCCCATGGACAGCTGACCTTTGGCAAGGCTTGTCAATTGCAGACCGTAGACGCTTCTTGCGGCATCTCCGGCCGTTTTGGGAAATTAGTCGCCATCGCTTGCCTCCAGAAGTATGTTCGCGCCTTAAGCAGTTGCAAGACCAGAAAAGGCTGCAAGTTGTGAGTGGCCGGCTCATCGAAGTGCACTCTCTTGGCCATCAACTCCAAATTTGCTATCGCGACAGACATACTTTGGTGCTTTGCACGATGCGGGCAGATCAACTTGTGAATTGCACGGGGCCCGCAGCAACGGAACGCGTAAAGGATCCTCTCACGCAGCACATGCTGGAAAGTGGCATGGCACGTATTTCCTCCTGTGGGCTCGGCCTCGAGCACGATAGAGATGGCCAGATCCTGGACGCTGCTATGCAGCCAGTAAGAGGGCTGTTCTCGGTCGGCCCTCCACGAAAAGCAATGCTTTGGGAATCGACGGCGGTGCCAGAAATCAGGGCTCAGGTAGCCTGCATGGCAGGTTTAATCCAAGATAACTTGGTAGAGCATAGATCTCTCCCCTCATACGAAGGAATTACTACCAAGAAATCTGCGCGGCTTTGAGCTCATTAAAGGACTTCTCCGTCCATTGTTCAATGGTACTTTTGGTTTCTTCGGAAGCGGAATCGCGTTTGCTCTCTGAGTCTGCCACGAATTAACGTGTACCTGACGGATCCCTTGAGTACCCTACGTCTTTCCGCCGTTCTCATCGAAAGGATTGAGTCCCTTTAATCGGTAGCTAACCCAACGAAACACTACCATGAAGTTAGCTTGAGACAAATAGCCTGACAACAGTGCATAAAGACAGACCATCAACAAGCCAATCGTGAGCATTACACCCGTGAGTTCCATGCCCAACTTCCCAGGATGATTGACGAGCGCATACCAGCACGCAGCCCCGATCAAAAGCCCTACAGATGTTGCGAGCGTCACCGCTGTTCCAGGCGAGAGCTTCGCCTCGGACTTATGTTGTTGTTTTTGCCTATCCTTGGCGATTTCCAGTGTTGCAGCAACAAAAGCTGGATCGGCCGACGTACTTGCAAGTTTCAGAAGTTCAATAACTTGAGTATCTGCCTGAGCACGCAGATCGACTGGAGAAGGACTTTCGTTTGCCCCAGTGTGAACCAGATCGCTCATGCCGCCTTTCGCGATGGTCCCTTGTCATCGGCTGGCTCATAAGCGATTTCAAGCCTTAATTCATAGGGCTCATGATCCATATCACATTCATTACAATGAGGCACGTGAGCGAGTTCAGCCTCGTCATGCACTGTAGCGACCAATGCCCCATTCTGTTTGCAGTAAACATTGAAGGCTCTCTGGAGTGTTCCCTCACGCGCAAGGAGTTCCAAGAGGACGTACGCTTCTCCATCGTTGAGGCTCAAAGCGGCCGCGGCTAGCTTCGGGATAAAGAACGTCTCGCCATTTTCCACCTGATGTCGCATGTATTCCATCAGGCGGTCGAGGTGTCCCGCCAAAGCCGGATTATGCTGTTTAGCGCGTTCGAATTTGGGAAACCACATAGTCCACCTCTTCGTCGCTGCAATCAGCGTTAACCTTGACATAGCCTTCCTCCGCGTCGATATGCGAATAGAGTTCGCGCGTGAGAAAGCCACTCGACACTTTTGGGAGCCAGTAGAATGATTGAGAATCCCAGGCCCACGAATCGCCACGCCTCAGGTAGTTGTCTCGCCAGTCCTCGTCATCTCGAATATCAAGACGTTGGGAGTGTGTCTTTGCCTTGGTATTACGCTGATTAGTGTGGTTGTCGATATGAATGCGGACAACGCGCGGGGACTCCTCCGCAACTAGCTTTCTGATCACTGGCCGCCACTCCCGAGCGACCAGCGTACACCCTAAAACTTCTGCGACTTTCCCCTTGTACGCTTGATAGTACCTATCTGCTGGCGTTCTGCCGCTCGGGTCCTCATAGGCATGTCGAGTCTCTGGCGGGTTCATCCGAAGCTCCGCTACCTTCGCATGAAGATCTGCGATCAGAACGATGCGGCGATCCACATCCTCCGTCAAGACCTTGCCAGTTCTCTCATCCAATCGTAGGTGCTGATGCTGTTCCGCCCACTTTACGCGCAGCAATCGCCCCTCAAGCAGAGCATAGATGGGCGACATCGGCCTGGGCCTCTGCCCCGCGAAACGTCTCTCATTAGAGATCGCGAATCCAGCTGACAGGAGTCTGTTGGGAAGCCATTTCGCCACGTCCTCTTTAGGGAGCTCATCTAGATCGAATAGATACACCCGCATGTCGCTGGCTTCCTCAAATCCGATCAGAGCTTTCTCCAAAGCGGCCTCAGCCAGTCTTCCTTCAACGATCTCGGACGTTATTAAGTCCGTGATAGCCGCCCGAGTGTACGCTGCATTTGAAAGGCCAATGGCCTTCAGCCATGCACGCAGCCCTTTGACAGCTACTTTGTCCAAAGTTGGCTTTATCCGCGCGCGAATCTCATCTTTGGGCTGGCGTTCACTGCTCATCCTTACCGCTCATCTCCGACGTGCATCCTCACGATTTGTACAGGCCTACTTACGGGAATGCCAAATTACGTCACCCAAGCTTGAGATTAGGAGGCGCGGAGGGCTGCGCCTTCGCCTATTGTTCGCCTATGCTCTGGCATGTCCTTCCATGGCGCACCCACCTGTCTAGCTCTCGTGGTTCAGTGCAAAGGCTGTTACCGCCACGTCACAGCAGGTGTCGAGTCCATCCCTGACAATGCCCTCGCGATCAGTCTTGATCCGCTCTCCCGGCCTACGCGGGATCATTGATGGCGCGACCACCATGCACCGATGGCCCAGAGAGGTGAGCTGACGATGAATCCCATACCCGCATACACCTGCTTCGTAGCAAAAACCAAGCTCCCCGTGTTTCGCGAGGAGCTTGGCCATCTTCCCGACTTCCTCTGCCGTGTTCGGGATGACGCCCAGGAACCGAATCGGCCCGGAGCATCCGTTTTCAGCAACGCTGATCGATATGGTCGCCTTGTGCACGTCCATGCCAACGAACGATCTGACGGTCTGCGTCTGTCTTCTCCTCCTTTGAACAGGAAAGCCGAAGTTGCAATTCAGCTCAAGAAAAGACATACAGACTTAGCAGGTCTGGCTTCCTTGCTTTGCGCGGAGCGCGTAATTCGCCTTGGGAGCGTTGCGGGGTGTCCCCGCCTGGGATGAGGAGTCTCCGAGACGAGGCCGGTGGCTTTTCGCCGGCCTAGGCTGGGAGCTGGGAAGGGCGCAGCCCTTCGCCTCCATCAGGCTCTAGGGTGTGGTGTAAAGAAGAAGTTGGCCTACTCCCACGAGAGCTGTTGCGTCTGGGACGCTGCTGGCGCATCATATATCTGTCAGTTCGCCTTAGTGAATGTCGGCTGCATGCCGTTGCCTCTTTAGTGAGGCTTAGCTAAGGGGGCTGGCTTTATCGCAGTGGAATGGGTTTTTTCTCGTGTACATGGTCGATGTCCCTGACTTTTGCATTTTGAAGTCGTAGATGTCCCAAACCACTTCGATCTTCTCACCGAGAAACTCAAAATACCTCATCTCCTGGCGCTCGAAAGCTCGTTGGACTGCCCAAAGCGCATAGTCTGCAGCCTGCAGCAATGGCTCTTCCGCCGCGTAAGCCGTTTGGACTTCGACGCTCGTAGCAGTAGCAGTCGGGTACTTTTGACGAAACGCCGCCACTCCAGCTTCTACGGCCGCCCGAAGCGTGTGTTGTTTCGCCTTATCACCACGTCGAGCGAACAAGATGGTATTGCGGTTGGCAAGGTGTAGCTGCCGCTCGAACAACTTTGAAGTGAGGTCGCTATAGAAGGCGTCCTGAGACTGATGGTGCCTGGTTTTGAAGATCTGCTCAACCTTGCGCGCCACTACAATCTGCACAGAAAAGTCGAGCTTGTCGAGGCAGTCGAACACGGCTTTCCGCACTTCGGAGCAGTCATCTTTAGCGTGGAACGCATGTAGCGTTTTTCGCAAAGAAGGGATGCTCTCCAGGTAGCGATCGGCGGCGACCTGGCGGCGCAGCTCTGCCAATCGTTCCCTAATGGACTCTGGAGTGCGCGTTCGTAGAAAACCTACCCCAAAGGTTCTTGAACACCCTTCAGCGCCTACGATCAGCTTTTGTCCTTTCGCGTAGAAGTTTGGGTCGCCGGTCTCGTCGACATAAAAGAACCGATGCTCATCCAGTGGCGGCTTCATTACGGAAAATTGTAGAGTGTCTAAGGCTTGCGTCGGATGCCTAGCAGCTGGCAATAAGGTTAAAGCTACAATCAGCCATATTTTGGAGAGCGCTTTCTAGAAATGCCAGATGCATCCTCCACAGACTTCCTTACACGCTGGCAGCACTCAGCCGCGGCTGAGCGAGCGAACTATCAACTCTTTTTGTCAGAACTGTGCGACTTTCTAGCTCTCCCTCGTCCCGAACCGACACAGGCAGACGAAAAGCAGAACACCTACGTCTTCGAGAAGGCGGTTTCTTTTCGCAATATCGATGGAACGACATCTCCAGGGCGGATTGATCTTTACCGCAAAAGCTGCTTCGTTCTTGAAGCGAAGCAGGGAAGCAACGCGCCGCTGTTCGTTGAAGAAGCTCCCGAGTTGGTTCTGACAACACCCGAGCCTACACTACGACGCCCGCGCCGTGGCACTGCGGTGCGCGGCACACATCGCTGGGACGACGCGATGTTAGCCGCGCGTGGGCAGGCGGAGCAGTACGCTAAAGCGCTACCTCCTTCCGAGGGATGGCCGCCACTGCTCATTGTGGTGGATGTAGGCCACTCGATCGAACTTTATGCAGACTTCTCTCTAACGGGCAAAGCATACCTCCCTTTTCCGGATTCGCGCTCTTTTCGCTTACTGCTTCATCAGCTTGAACATCCAGAGATCCGAGAACGATTGCGGGCTGCGTGGCTCGATCCGCACTCGCTCGACCCCGCTCGCGAAAGAGCTCAAGTCACGCGAGAGGTCGCTGCGAAGCTCGCCACGCTCGTGCGTGTTCTGGAACAGCATCACCCCGCAAAAGCGGTTGCTGAGTTCCTGACCCGCTGCATCTTCACCTCCTTTGCAGAAGACGTGCGATTGCTTCCGGAACGCGGTTGGCTCGGCTTGCTGGAAAGCCTTCGCGAAGATGTCCAAAACTTTCCTCCTATGGCCGAGGCGCTTTGGAAGACCATGAACGATGGCGGCTTCTCGCCTGTCCTGCGGAGCCATATCCTCCGCTTTAACGGCGGCTTATTTGAATCGACAAAGGCCCTCCCGCTTACGCTTGACCAGCTCAATCTGCTAATTGAGGCAGCTGACTCCCGCTGGCGCAATGTAGAACCCGCGATTTTTGGCACTCTTCTGGAGCGGGCGCTAGACCCGGATGAGCGGCACTCGCTCGGGGCTCATTACACGCCACGCGCCTATGTCGAGCGCCTGGTCATTCCCACTCTGGTAGAGCCGCTGCGTGATGATTGGCGCATCGCGCTTGCCGTTATCAGCAAGCAAGTGAATGCGGGCAGCATGGAGGACGCAGTAGAAACGGCGCGCGCGTTTCACCGCCAGCTTTGCGCTACCCTGGTGCTCGATCCGGCTTGCGGCTCCGGCAACTTTCTGTATGTCGCGCTCGAACACATGAAGCGGCTGGAGGGGGAAGTGCTCGAGACGATACAGTCGCTCGGCGCGACTCAGGAGCTTCTAGAACACACTGGCCTCACTGTGGACCCGCATCAATTGCTCGGCATCGAGCTTAACCCGCGTGCTGCCGTCATCACCGACCTGGTGCTATGGATCGGCTATCTGCAATGGCATTTCCGCACCCGCGGCGAAGCGCAGCCGCCGGTTCCGGTCATCGGCAACTTTCACAACATTGTCGAGGCCGATGCCCTACTTGTCTGGAAGAAGAAAGTCCCGGCGCTCGATGCAGCCGGGAGCCCGATCACGCAGTGGGACGGCAAGACAGAAAAGCAGCACCCAACGACAGGTGAGATGGTGCCGGATGAATCGGCGCGTCGTCCGATGTACGAGTACGTGGATGCGAAGATGGCCAAGTGGCCGGCGGCCGACTTTATCGTTGGAAACCCGCCGTTCATCGGTGGCAAAGACATTCGCGCGGAGCAGGAGGGTGGCTACGTTGAGACACTTCGCCGAGTGTATGGTGGAGTGCCGGACAGCGTTGATTTTGTCATGTACTGGTGGGCGCGCGCGGCCGAGCTCGCCCGAGCTTCCAAGATCCGACGTTTCGGCTTCATCACCACCAACAGCCTGCATCAGGTTTTTAATCGCCGGGTGGTCGCGGAAAACCTGAACGCTGCAAAAAATCCGGTGTCGCTGATTTTTGCAATCCCGGACCACCCCTGGCTGAGGCCGCTGGCGGCGGAGAACCGCGCTGCCGCGCGCCATGCCGCGGTGCGCATCGCGATGACGGTCGCGGAGCGCGGCGAGCATGTCGGGCACCTGTGTCGGGTTATCAGTGAGGGAGATACGACTACCGAAGGAACGGCTGTCGAGCTCAATGAACAGGTTGGACGGATTTTTGCTGATTTGCGCGTGGGTGTGGATGTTTCCGGGACACTGGCTTTACAAGCAAATGAAGGGCTGAGTTGTAGGGGGGTTGTCCTACATGGTTCTGGCTTTATCATTTCACGCGAGCAGGCACGAATATTGGGACTCGGCCGAGTCGCCGGAATTGAAAACCACATCCGGCCTTACATGAACGGCAGAGATCTTACTGGGCGCTCTCGGTGCGTTATGGTAATCGACCTTTTCGGTCTGACTATAGGCCGGGTTCGGGTCGCATTTCCAGAGATCTACCAGTGGATTCATGACCATGTAAAGCCAGAACGCGACCAGAATCGCGAGGATTTCATCCGTAACAACTGGTGGGTCTTTGGTCGCCCTCGTCCCGAGCTGCGGAAACCATTGCAGGGTCTGCCTCGCTATATCGCGACAGTAGAAACAGCGAAGCATCGTGTGTTTGCTTTCCTGGATGCAAGCATTTTGCCCGACAATATGCTGGTTAATGTTGCCAGTGCCGATGCGTTTCACCTCGGCGTTCTCTCTAGCAGTGTCCACGTGCAGTGGGCTCTTGCCGCAGGCGGCAGGCTGGGCGTGGGTAACGATCCTCGCTACAACAAAACCCGCTGTTTCGACCCATTTTCATTCCCCGACTGCAGCGAAGCCCAGAAGCAAACTATCCGCGACATCGCTGAGCGCCTCGATGCGCATCGCAAGCGCCAGCAACAGCTCCACCCCACGCTGACCCTCACAGACATGTACAACTTGCTCGAAAAACTTCGAGCCGGCACGAACCTTTTGGAGGGGGAGCGGCGCATCTACGATGCGGGCTTGCTCGGAATTCTTCGAGATCTGCATGACGAGCTCGACCGCGCTGTTCTTCAGGCTTATGGTTGGGCTGTGGATATAGCTGCGGTGCAGATACTGGAACACGTGGTCGCGCTGAATGTGCAACGCCGCACGGAGGAAGCATCCGGGCTGATCCGCTGGCTGCGGCCCGAATATCAAGCTCCGCACGCAGCGCCTCTTCAGGCAGCGCTGGGCGGCTTGCTGCCAAGCGAAGCCACGCTTGCTCCACGCCGGAAGCTCCCGTGGCCTGGATCACTTACAGAGCAGGTCCGCGCCATCAAGGATTCGCTTCGCGCTACCCCTTTCCAAACGGAAGCGCAGATCGCCTCTGGGTTCAGGCCGGCAAGTCGAACCCGCATCGCAGAAATCCTCGAAACACTTACCGTCCTAGGGCAAACGCGCCGGGTTGAAGACAAATATCTCTTGTAGGTCCCTTTGAGAAGTCCTGCTCGACCCTGCTGAGGCCCTACAAAAGTATCCTGATCGGCATGAACAAAGCTGGCGTTGAGTGGACAGATGGCCAGAGCGTAACTATTTATTAAGATGCTCGGTAATCTTCTTCCTTGCCGCTGCGACCTTCCGCCCTGCGTGGTTCAGACGCATCATCGCGATGACGTAGGTGATCGTCACAGCAAGACCGATCATAAACATCACTATCAGGGAAGCATCCATGCTTGTCAGCCTTTCTCTCGATTCTGCTGCTCGCTCACTGACATGGTCAAACCGCATATACATTTTCGGCAGTTTACTGACGCTCGCTAGCGCCGCCATGGTCCTCTACGAAAAGCGGTCCAAAAAGCAAGGCGTAGAGCTTCGATGGGGGCTGGCGACCGAAATTGTTGTGATAGTTGCAGCTTTTGTCAGCCTTGGCGGCACCATCGCAGCTATCAGCTTTGGCAACATAGTGAGCCATCTGAAGGACATCGATCTCGACTCCTACAAGACTGCTGCTGGCATAAAGATCGCTCAAGCTAACGCCGATGCCGCTGAGGCAAACAAGAAGGCGCAGGAAGCAAAGACTGAAAGTGAAAAAGTGGAAGCCTCTAACCTAAAGTTGAAGTCCGACGTAGCCTTCAACAAGCGCGCTACTGACACAGCAGATGCCGAACTCGGGAAGCAGAACAAGGAAACCTCGGACTTCGCACATGCGCTCGCTCAACAACAGGGAGCTATGGCTGAGCAGGCAAAGGTCTCCCCGGTCCTCACCGACTATCAAATCCAAGCCCTTTCCGCTCGCCTCGCTCCTTTCTCAGGACAGGATGTTTCCCAGCACTCCACAGCCGACACGACTGTGCTTCGCTTGAAGCAAGGTATCGCGATCGCTCTTGACAAGGCCGGGATTCACTCGGCGGTGAACGCTATAAATATGGGTGCTCTGTACCAGGGTGTTTCTGTAGCCGTCCATTCTCCGCAAGATGTCCCACCTGTCGCCAACGCACTCGTACTTGGACTCCGGGAAGCTGGAGTGGACGTTCACCCTGTGTCTGACCCGCAGGATGTCGCGGCGGGTAAGGTCGCAATCTTCTTGGGCCCAAACTGAGCCTACGTTAAGTATCAGGGGCAGGATGGAAACTATGTGCAGCTTGCCATCACCGTGGTTTGCTGTTCTTTGTATACAGAGGTGCCTCCTTGACGAAACCCCGCATGCAGAGAAAGAGCATGTCGGCTCCTTTGACAATGCCGGTTCCGGCCGTTTCAGCAAACCCTAAGTCGAGCAGCCGCGTGCGTTCCCGGATCAGTTCGCGCTCGAACTGGGTAAAGGACGCGAAGAAATGGAAGATGAGACGACCGGCCGGCTTCCCCGTATCGAAGCGTTTCTTGAGTGAGATAAAGGTGATGCCCTGCTTCTCAAGTCTGTTCACGATCTCCAGCAGGTCGCGAAGCGAGCGCCCGAGCCGGTCCAGCCTCCAAACCACAAGCGTATCGCCTGCCTCCAAGCGTTCCAGGCACTTTTCCAGCTCGGGCCGGTCCATGTTCCGGCCGCTTATGATTTTCTGGTAGAGCTTGCGGCACCCGGCTTTTTGAGCTCGGGAAGTTGTGCCTCGGTTGATTGACCCGCGATTAATACGCGAGCGTAGCCAATAACAGAGAACAAGAACTGGGGAAGCCGTCACAGATGTTCGTTTGTGCTGACGGCCGGATCACTTCGCACAATGCGACTTCCGAGGACGAATCCTGAGCGATGATATACACGAACCGGCGTCCACGAAGGGCTCGGGTCGCGATCGCCGCTATCGTAAAAGCTGTCATCGAGCGGCCGACGGTATGCAGGAACGGCGATACTGAACGATTTTGGAGTTTCAGAACACGTTCTTAACGGGAGATTTGATATGCCTGCAGATAACGGCAAACGATTGACTATCGAGGACATCAAGAAGCGAAAGGGGAGCAGAAAGATCGTCTGTTTAACGGCGTATACAGCGCCGATAGCTGCGCTACTTGATCCTCACGTTGACATGCTCCTTGTAGGAGACACTGTTGGGATGGTTCTCCATGGGCTGCCTACTACAGTAGGTGTCACGTTGGAAATGATGATCCTCCATGGGCAGGCGGTCATGCGCGGGACTTCTCTAGCTCTCGTAGTCGTGGACTTGCCTTTCGGGAGCTACGAGGCGAGTCCTCAGATTGCGCATGCGTCTGCCGTGCGTCTCATGCAGGAAACGGGCTGTCAGGCCGTTAAGCTTGAATCTGGCCGGGGAATTGCCGACACAATCTCGTTTCTGAGCGATCGCGGAATCCCCGTCGTCGGCCATGTGGGCTTGCGTCCGCAGGCGGTTCATGTCGATGGCGGATTTAAGGCCAAAGGGCGCTCCGAAGCTGAGAGGGAGAAAGTCATGGAAGAGGCGCGGTTAGCGGCTCAAGCCGGAGCGTTTGCTCTCGTCATTGAAGGTGTGGCGTCTGAACTAGCCGATGAGATAAACCAGGAGGTCAGTGTGCCGACCATCGGGATTGGGGCTTCAGCCAATTGCGATGGGCAGATCCTCGTCACTGACGACATGCTTGGATTGATAGAACGGACACCAAAATTCGTACGTCGCTATGCCAATCTGCGTGAAACAATCTCCGCTGCTGTCGCAGCCTACGCAGCTGATGTACGCGCAGGCCGGTTTCCCGACAAAGCCGAAACGTACACTCTAACTCCACGGGCATAGTTCGTTCACAATCTCGACGATGAGATGGCATCTAAACGGAGCGGACTTTTGCGTGGATAGGGCTGTTTCTCAAGGAGCGGTGCGCATCCACAATGCTTAGAGTTCCTGAAGCTTCATCAAAGAAGCTAGCGATACTTGGAACAAATCTCCGTCAGACGCTGACAAAAAGCCATCTTGGATCATTTTCGATGCTGCTCTGCACAGCCCACAACACAGCTTCATCATGACCTTCTCTGCTAGTCCTTATAAACGCATTTCACGGAAGTTGACCGCGCGATATGCTGTCACAAAACTTCGTTTCTGGACTTTAGTCGAGTGCCTGCGGGAAGAGGTTTTATGTGGATATGGACCAAAAGCCGGCAGGAACGTGATACGGACCTCGCGTTAGCGTGGGTCCAAACAGTCAGACTTTGGACCGAGCTGAGACAAATAACAGGCGAGCTGTCGGACGAAGATCGCAGCTTTGTGGAAGCACAGCTGACAAAATCGGCTGATGTCATGCTGGGCAAAGATACAGCTGGGCTGGCAGGATTCAAGAGCAAGCGTGAGCGGGTTGTAGAAGAGGCCCTGGCCCGGCTTCGCCTGTCCAAAGCGTTGTCGGATTTCACAGCGTTGACCGGAGGTCTGGCGCACGATCGGCAACGGCTGAGCTCTGAGCTCGATGAAACAGTGAAGCATTTCAGGAGCATCGCGTAGCTCGCGTCTGTCTAGTAAGAAGTATTGTTTGTGACGTGCGTAGATTGAAGAGGTGAACCTTTGTTCCATCCTGCGCTAGTAAGACAAGAGCTCTGGGTACCGGAAGAATACGCAGCAGGGTTTCGGGCGCGGCTGGCTGAGATCGCGAATAGCGAAGCAGCGCATGCCTGCTGGCGTTGCGGCTGGGATGATGCCGATACAGAACTGCTCGAGTCCATCCGTCATCGGCAGGCGATGGAAGAGGGCAGGGAAGATGGCTACGCTGGAACGCGGCGCCTACTCTTCGACGCCGGACAGAGTGCGCGCGAGAACGGGATACCCTTCGACGAAGCGCGGACCGCCCCCTGGAAGCAAGGCTGGATCGCGGCCGATATCAGGATCGGGGACGAGGCCGCCGTTTAGCCATGAAGAAGCCGGCGCAGAGGTCCATGCATTGCCGATGCGGGCGCAGCCAGATCGTCGCGCATGGATTGTGCGGGACCTGCTACACGCTGCGACGGCAGGATGAGGAGCACTTCGGTGGCTTGAGGGAAGCAGTTCTGGAGCGTGACGGCTACCGTTGCCGCGTCTGTGACGCCTCTGGCCGGGGCAAGCGATCCATTACCGTGCACCACCGGGTACCCGGTAGATCGGTGATGAGCCTGATGCTTGCGCTCTGTCCCGGCTGCCATGCCAGGGTCCATCGGACAAAGGCGATGCTCTCAGCGATGCCATCGCTTCTGCTGGCACTGTGGCGGGAGCAGCATCCGAAAGGTCACGAACAGGTGCAACTCGACTTTACATCGAAGAGGCCCACGGCTAAACGTATGCCGCTCTTCAAGGATTCAGTGGACCTTTAGAAAGGATTCGCATGTGCATTCAACTTTTCGCTGCAGCCGCTCTTCTTTTGTCAGGTGGCCTGAGTACGTTTGCTCAACCTGCTCCGCTCTCGGCCCTGCCGCCCGCTCCATTTACGTTTCAAGGCAAATGGGCGTGCCAAGGAGCCTTTCGCGCAGGTAAACCACACGAGGCTGCGTTCACAGGAGACGTGATTTTGGGTGGGAAGTGGATTGAGATGAACGAGGTCGATACCGTTCCTGCAACCGGATACGCGGGGAAGTACCTCATCGGTTTCGATCCGGAGCACAACCGCTTAGTCGAGTTCGATGCAAACAGCTTTGCGGCGGCAACATACTCCAGTTCCGAAGGCTGGGTTGGTGGTGTCCTGACGATGACCTCACCGATTTCTGAAAATCCAAAGGCGCACTACGCCCTGAATCGCTTCGTGTACAGTGTCGCCGGGCAAGAGACCTTTACCATCGACTGGCAAATCAGTAAGACGGCAGAGCCGCAATGGACAACAGCCGACCACCTTTCCTGCAAGCGTTTGCTGTAGTAATGAACCTTTTCGAGGAGAAAGCCTGGGCCACAGGCGTTCGGCTGGACGGACGACTACTGCACGCCCGTGCAATCCCCGCCCAACTTTTGGGAGGAAGGCCCGGCCGTGTATCCGATCTCCAATCCGGGCTGCGTCGACACCGTGTATTCCGCCTGTTTAGAAGGGCTGGGGCCGGCCTTGAGGGTCCAGGCCTGATAGGTTCCCTGCGTCGTTTTCAGTTCGCTTTGACTGAGGGGGTTGAGATAAAAGCTTCCAAAGCCGGAGTTATATTGGTAGATCGGCAGGGTGATGGGAATGCCCGCTTGTAATGGCAAGGCGGCAAAAGTCACACCCCAAAGATTGCCGTCCCACACGGGCCCACTTACCGCCAGATCAATCGGCTGCTTTGTCATCCCCACCATCTTCCATCCCGAAATATGAGTATCGCTGTATTCAAGATGCACGTGGGGCTTGTTGTCCCGATCAGAGTTCAGACGAATAGGCCGAAGATCGTCATGGTGCAACAGCAAGCTGTCGCGCATGTCAAACGTGCCGTCGAACATATGCTGATGCACCACGACAGCAAGAGCGTCGATGCCGTCCACCTGCTGTTGCGTAATGCTCTGGAAGGTGACACCCACCGGCTTCACACTTCCGTTCTCAGCCATGGTCATGATGTAGCAGTATTGACCCGGAGCAAGTCGTCTTCCGTCTGGGACCACCTGCGAGGGGGACTGGCTTAGAAGAGAAGAAACCCCACAGAAAACACCTGCTGCTACGACAATGCGCTTCACCGAAAAAGTCCTCTGATCGATTCTAATCAGGAAGGCCTAGCAAGCACCACGAACACAGACCCGTTCTAGAAGGTGTGTTGCGCCAGTTGCGGGACCACACAAGGGTGTGTTGAATGAACTTACGATGCATCGAAGACCTACCCTTGTGTGGCTCTTGGCTATCTTTCAGCTGTGGCTGGCACACGCGGTCGGCTACCTGGTGCACGAGTATGCGCACAGCTTCATTGCGTGGTTTTGCCACGCAAAAGCAAATCCATTGGCTCTCGACTACGGCGGCCTGAATCTGGAGAACCTGCTCTTCCTGAGCGACATCGACGAGGACGTGGACTACGCTCCGCTCTTTGCCGCAGGCCATGGTCATGTGGCGGCTTTGATTGCGGTTTCCGGTGTGTTGATTGGGAACGGCATCTCGTATGTCTGCAGTCTTCTTCTGTACTGGCGAGCGGAGAGACGAGGCCAGCGCGCGTGGGCCCTATTCTTCTTCTGGCTGCTCACCATGAGCGTGGGGAACTTTCTCTCCTACGTTCCGGTGCGAACCTTTGCTTCTCACGCCGATATGTCCACGGTCGTGCGTGGGTTGAGTGTGTCTCCGTGGGTGATCGCGCTCGGTCTGGGTATCCCGTTTGGTATAGCAATCTGGCATTGTCTACAGCGTATTCTGCCGGAGGCGAGAGCTTTCCTCTTCCCGACGGAACCCGTTCTTCAGGGTGTACTCGTCTTCATGACGACGTACTTCGTCTTCGTGTTCTTCGGGGGTGGGGGACTTCACAACTACGGCCCCCCCCGCCTACTGGATCTCTGCCTGCTGTGAATACCTGTTGTTCCCGCTATCTTCAATCCTCTGCCTGCAAGCGGCAGTATCGCCTAAGAAGTTCCGCTAGAGGCTTCAACCACCCCACCAGTGGGCTTTACGGCGCGGCACTTCCGGCAAGGCGATCCGGCGGCGGAGCTCGGTAAGCAGGTCCTCAGTGTCGTACACCATCTCAGAAAGCGTGATGGTGCGCACCTTGCCGTGAACCGGACGCGACCGAAAGTACCAGGTGCTTTTGCCCGCGACGCCGCTGCGGTATTGCTCCACATGCGAGAACTCGCTCCAGCCGATCATCTTCTTAGGGCCGAGAAGCCAGTGGCTGCTCAGACCCGCCTCATCCAGGCGCACGACGCGAGTCGGCAGCAGGACGCTGGCGAGAAGCAGGAACAGGACGAAGAGGGCTCCACGAAGCGATAGCTGCGAGAAATCATGCCGCAGCAAATGATGGAGGTTCCGCTGCACAAGCCAGGCGGCGGCGATAAGCATGGCTAGGCAGAAAGCAAAATAGCCCGGCCGCATGGGATAGATCAGCCCGAAGCTGCCATCGCGGCTGTCTTCACGCGGCTGCCCTCCGTGGCTGACGATGTTTCCAAAAAGGCGAAGCAATGCTTCAAGCACGTGAAAGAACATAAGCGATAGCATGAACATTGGTTGCAGTGATGCACGAGATGCTTAATCCTGTCCCATTCAGTCTCGATGCTACGTCGGTGGCCCATCTAGCACCCTTCGGGATGTCCGCCGAAGAGAGCCATGGCTTTGCTGCGTTTATGACTTTAGGCAGCCCGCTTTGTGCAACGCTAGAGCAGCAGCTCGACTCTTGGCCCCCAGACCAGCTGATGAACACTTCCACGTTGACCCCTTTTTTGGCGATAAGATCTTAGTGATGATGCCGCACTGCTTCGTTGTGCCCTCTTATGCTACTTGCTAAGCTTGCATTCGGGGACATATACGCCAAAGACCAAGGTTTTCGTTAGCTACGATCACTCTGAGGACGTGCACTACAAGCGGCTTCTACAAGCTTGGGATGCGAATCCCGATTTCGATTTTGAAATTGACAGCCGCGGGCCAAATATCCCTATCGACAGCGCTGAAGCAGGGCCAGTCAAAGCGTCGCTGACACGCATGATGAAGAGTGCTACGCACCTTCTTGTGATAGTTGGCAGCAAGAGCAATTCAAGCAAGTGGATGCATTGGGAAATCGCTCGAGCCAAAGAGAGTGACGTTCGCCTTAAGCTTGCTGCAGTGAAACTTGCAAAGGACAACATTACGCCTTCGGGCATGCTCAACTCAGGAACTTCTTGGGCTACCAGCTTTGAGCGGGATCGGATCGTTGCTGCTTTAAAGAGCGCAAGCATCGGATATTGAGAGGGCATAATGGCCACAGACAACCGCAAGGTCTGCTTCGTAGTGATGGGCTTTGGCAAGAAGACTGACTACGAGTCTGGACGCACTCTCGATTTGGATGCTACGTACGAAGCCATCATCAAGCCGGCCGCCGACAGCTTGAACCTTCGTTGCATACGTGCGGATGAAATTATGCATTCCGGCATCATCGATGTCGAAGTGTTCGAGATGCTCTTACGGGCTGAACTGGTTGTGGCCGATATATCGACTGGCAACGTCAATGCGCTGTACGAACTGGGCGTAAGGCATGCCTTGCGTCCCAATTCAACCATCATCATGAAAGAGGCGGCGGGACGGCTCTATTTCGACCTGAGCCACACGAGCACGTTTCTGTATACCCATATGGGCGAGGACATCGCCACCCGGGAAGCGAAGCGTGCGACTACGGTACTCAAGGAGTTGATCTCCGCCGTCTTAACGTCTGACCGACCAGATAGTCCGGTTTACACATATTTGCCGCGATTGCAGAAGCCGTTGCTCTCAGAAGAACAGTACAAATCACTGCTTGATGAAGCGGAAGCTGCACAGGAGCATCTCTCTTATTTCATCAAAAAAGGAGATTATGCAACCCGTCAGGGCGCACATGCGGAGGCTGCACAGGCTTTCCGGACCGCTTTAGAAATGAAGCCGGGAGAACCGTACCTCGTTCAACAGCTCGCACTGAATATCTATAAATCCAAGCAGCCGTCTGTGCTATCAGCTCTTATCGACGCCAGAACAATTCTAGAAGATTTGGCTCCGATCACCTCCAATGATCCGGAGACATTGGGAATCACGGGAGCTGTTCACAAACACATTTGGCTCGAAACAAAAGATGTTCAACAGCTCAACCTGGCCGTCCGCTACTACAGGCGCGGATATGAGATAAAGCGGGATTACTACAACGGTGAGAATCTTGCTACGTGTTTGGCTCTTCGAGCAAGGGTGCAAACAGCTTCTGAGGAAGCTACGTACGACAGGATGAGTGCGCAAAAGGTCCGGGAATCCCTAATCGAGCTGCTGACCCCTGTAGTGGCGTCCGAGTCTTTTCTAGAAAGATCAGATCGGAGATGGATTCTGGCAACTCTCGCCAACGCCTCTTTTGCGTTGAGCAAGTCAGAACAAGGAAATGAATACGAAGCTAGGTTCTTGGCAGAAGATCCTGCACAATGGGAAATCGATACATACATGGTCGGTAAAGAACTTTTGGACCCGGCCTCCTAGATAAATCGTTCTCGCGCAATGCGGGCCACATGTGCTTCGGCGTGGCGAGGGTGTTTTACATCACGATGCCGAATCCATACCCTCGAATGCTGATCTCGCGTTCGGGTTTTATCTCGTGCGAATGTGAGTGCTTCTCGCCTTCAGGCATGGCGTAATCGAGCCCTTCTTTGGCGGTGATCGGTTCGCGGTTCCGGTCGTGGAACTGACCGTCCTGCCCGTTGATGTAGAGGTGCCGGCCTGTTTGCATGTGCTGATAAATCTGCATGGTGCCGCTCTCCTGTTTCCAGGCGAACTGCTTGGCCTCATGGGCGGGCAATGCCTCATTGAGAGGCGTCCAGTAGCGCAGGTACTGGTCCATCAGCTCGCGGCCGCTCAACCGTTCACGCGGCTGCTCCGGCTCCTGCACCTTGGCGATCTCCGGCACATGAGCGCTCTGGTGCGAAACATCGCGGCTGAGCGCTTCGGGCAGCTTCTCGCGGTCGCTCGTGAAGATCTGCGCGTCGTGCGCTCCGCGTGAGACGGAGACGTAAGCCATGCGGTTGTTGATGAGGTCCTTCGCTCCCAGCTCCGTGTCGATGTGGATCAACACCCGGTCCGCCGTTTGACTCTGGCTGGAGTGGCTAGTCACGGCGTAGCCGTGGTCAAGGTGCGGATGCTCGCGCGGATTGATGCTCACGCTACGACCGCTGTCCATCTGCAGGCTCATGCGGCCGTCGTCTGTGAAGCTCTGCACGGTCCCGAGTTCGCGGTTCGCAACCTTCAGCTCGTTCGCCGGCGCGGTGAACTGGATGCGATCACCGACCGAAAACGCCTTTTGCTGCTCCTTATAGATCGACACTCCCTGCTGGCGGCGTGGATCGTAGGTCTGTTCCGAGCCGTCCGCGCGAATGACGGTCAGCAGGTTATTCGGCGCGTCCACGCTCTTGACGCGGGCATACTCGCCCTTCTCGATGCCGGTCTCCTTCGACGTGCGCGAGTAGAGCAGCACGTCGTTGAACTGGTAGCGCGCGGCCCATGTCCGGTCGGCTCCGGTGAGGTCCTGCCGGGGAACAAGCGCATCGATCTGGTACTCTTCCTTCCCGACGACGCCCTTGGCCTGCAGCTCCGTATGAATCCTGGCGTTGATCTCGCCGCGGGAGCGGTTGTCGGGCGAGACGACCAACGTGTTCTCCGGCGATCTGGCGTACTCCTGCGCGATGGCCTCGATGCGCGCGGCAGTGTCCTTCACCTCATGCACCCGTCCCTGTCGCTCCAGCCCGCCGATCGCTTCACCGACCTGGCCCTGGGCGAGCTGTTCGACCACGGCTTTCAGCTCCGAGTCGCGCTGACGCACGATCTCGTCCAGCTTCACCGTCCGCATCCCCGCATCCTGAAGCTGCGCGAACGGTCGGCCCGCTTCGACGGCCTCATGCTGTCGGGTGTCTCCGACCAGGAGAACACGGTCGTTCGGATGCAGGTGGCTTACGAAGTCATGCATCTGCTTGGTCGATGCGAGCGAACTTTCGTCCAGAACGTAAAGCCTCTTCTCGCCGGTATCGGGCTGCTGGCCTCGGGCTAAATGAAGCTGCAATGTCGAGGTTTCCATGCCGGCGCCGCTCAACTGCTGCGCCGCGCGGCTGGTCGGCGCGAAACCCTCCACCTTATATCCATTCTCCTCGGCACCCTCCCGGATAACGGAAAGGGTGGTCGTTTTCCCTGCCCCGGCTACGCCGTCGAGTCCCACGATCTTCTCCTGGCTCTGGAGGATTTGGTCGGCGGCCGTCCGCTGCGTCTGATTGAGCTGCGAGTGCCGCTCGATGATCTCCGTCCGGGTGCGTGGCTCTACCAGAGGAGCATTGCCGAGCGCTGCCCGGTTCCCTTCCTGCATCCGCGCAACCGTCTCTTTTTCCATGCGCAGCATCGCGGCGGTCGTGTACTGCTCGCCTGCCGCCCCCGGTGCGCCCGCAACGGTGCGGAACTCCCCTTGTGTGGCGCGGCGGTCGAACTCGGCCCGCACCTGGCTGGCACTGGCCTGCCCCATGCTCCGATCCATGGCGGCTTGCAGGATCGCCCGTTCGTCCTGCACCGCGGAACGCTCGAAGGAATGATCGCGGGCATAGGTCATGGCCTGCTGAACGAACTTCGGCGAGTCCACTTCCTGACGATGGCCATTCGCGAGAGCTTTGGAAACGACCCAATCGGCCTGATGCCCGTACTGCGCGGCAAGCTCGCGGTGTCGATGCAGCACCTCGGCCGGCGACTGGATCTCCTTGGAATCGCGCGTCCGGTGCGCGGCGACCTGGGCCGCGCCCGCTCCCTCGCGGCCGATCTCCTCCAGGTGCGACTTGATTTGCTCGCGGCGTGGGCTCGATGCCTCCAGGTACTCCGGGCTGTAGCCCTTGATCTCCGGCTGGCCATGCTTGCCGCGCTCGATCTCATAGCCGAGATTCTGTAGACGGCTGGCGAGCTCGGTCCGGTAAACCAAGGTTGAGAACTGCTGGGACCCGAACAGGCTCCGCGCGTCCAGGGCTCTCGTCTGGCCGTTCTCGCGTTCGGTCACATTGAAGACGACGGCATGGGTGTGGAGCTGCGGCGCGGCGTAACCGTCGACCGGCCGCGCGGTGTCATGCTCGAAGGTCGCGGCGGCGAACTTGCCGGTAAGCTCCGGGGCGTTCACATTGCCGAGTCGGGCCTGTGTGTACCGCTCCAGCTCACCCAAGGCGATTCGAACACTCTCACGATGCGCCTCGCGAACCCGGTCGTCCCCGCCGACCAAGGCAGTCAGCGAAACGGACTTCGGAGCTGAAAAGGTCGCGTCCCACCCGGCCCGGTGCTCGACCGAGGTCACTTCCCTGCCGAACTGGTTCTCGTAGGTCTTGGCCGGCTGATGCCGGACCATCTGCTCCTGAGTCTCGGGATGCTGGCCCTCGGTCAAACGGGCGAACTGCTCGGACCCGACCGCTCCCTGCAGGCCCCACTCCTGGGCGAGCCTGCCCTGCCATTCGCTGTGGCCCTGCTGCTCCCGGCTCCAGTAGTTCGCTTCCTTGGCCGCGAACTCGCGGGCATGGTACGTCCTCGCCTGGCCACCGGAGAGCGGTTTGGAAATTGTCAGCATGGTTTAAATTCCACCCCTCCACGTCTGAGGATTAGGTTGTTAACACACCGCAGGAGGCGTACCCGTGTCAACTCAGCTCTCAACCGAGGTTCGGTCAAGACCAAAACCGTCTACATCTGAGATTTTCTCAGTGTCCTTGGAGACGTTACGGCTCTTGCATGGTGCTGCGTCTTCAAGATGGGCAAACCGCCGCGAGTACGAATGGAAGTTGAGTTACGCGATTTGGACCGCCCTGGCGGGCTACATCGCCACGATTGTGCTGGGTAAAGACTCCGTTTTCAGACCTTTGGAACCGCATCTTCTCGATCTCGCAACCTGGGCGGTCATAGGCTGTTTGGCATTCGCAATTTTTATCCACTGCTTTTATCTGAATGGGATGGTCGCCCGCACAGTAAATGATTTGTACCTCGTGGACGACATCGAGAAAGCAATTTTGCAATTAGACCCTTGGGTGTCAGCTCGGGTTCCCGGTAAACACTTAAACTCTACGTTTTTGCGACAACCAGGAAACAACGTTCGATATGGCTTGTACGCTCAGATCAGCATAACCATATTGCTGTCAATCCTTGCGGGCTGGTTTACGTTTCGTCCCCGGTCAACACCTGCTCCTCCAAACGGCGCTCCAGTAATCAATCTCTTCTGCCCCGTTCAATCTCCGACGCCGCAACAGCCTATCGCGCCACGACGTCATTCCTAATCCATCCCGCCTTTCTTATCAGTCCACCGGCTTCCACTCACGAGAGGTTCCCTCGTTTTTCTTAAAGGCGGATCTGCGTGGCTCCGGCTGTGAGATTTCTGGAGACGCAGCCTCGGGAAACAGCGGGAGTTCTAGGGCGGGCAAGACGACGGGGGCTCCCGCCGCGATTTGCGGAGACGGCCGAACCGCAGGCGGCAACGCCGCTTCTGTTGCCGAGGTCGCGATCTTCGCAGATGTCAGGATCGCGGCTGGCGGAAGCTTCGGCACGATTGCCGGCTGCACCGGCCTGGGCTCCGGGATCGTCATCTTCCGCTCGATGAACTCCGGCTGCAGGCTGCGCTTGGGGACGTAGGCGAAGCGCACCGGCACCACCCGGTTCTCCTGCTTGACGTACCCGGAGAGCGGTGCGAGCCCGGCGATCTCGGAGGCCATGACGAGCGGCTTGGTCGCGATCTCCATCGCATAGTTCCTTCTGCCGCCGATCAGCCCGGGCGAGCGCGATTCCTTGAGCCGTTCCACCTCGATCTCGCCGAGCGTCTCCGAGATCCACTTCGCCGCGCGCGGCTCGGAAGTCTTGAAGAATATCTTCGTCGCCGGTTGCGAGAGCATGGCTTCCGCATCCTGGCCGTACCGCTTTTCGAGCTGGCTGCGGCCCTGGAAGCCGAGTACAACCGGGTTCCCGTACTTGCGGTTCTCGGTCACGGCGGTGTGGAGCTGCGGCAGTTTGTTGAGGCTAGCAAGCTCGTCCAAGACGAACCAGACCGGCTTCGATGGATTTGCGCACGGCTCCATCATGCGCAGGATCAAGAGGTCGAGCCACGCCGCGTGCAGCGGCAGGATACGTTCCCGGAGGGCCGGGCGCGAGGTCAGGAACACCCACCGGGTCCGCTCCCACTTCCACTTCTCGGTCGTGAACCACTGCCGGCCTTCCCCCATCTCCGGTAGCAGGTCGAGGCTGTCCGCGATCAGGTTCAGGCTCGACAGAACGCCGGCGCGCTGCGGTCCCGCCTTGCGGTCGAGGTAGGCCGCCTGTGGCGTGCCGGCAAGCCGCCGCTCGATCTCGACCGGGTCCGCCATCCACCCGAGCAGACTGCCGACCGAAGCACCTCTTCGGAGCAGCGCGGAGAGCACCCGGCGTGGCGCATCGGTAAAGAAGCCGTTCTCGTGCTGCTTGTCGGGGAGCATCGCTGCGGCGATCGCGTCCTCGATGCCGCGGCCGCTCAGCTCCCCGTCCAGACTCCAGAACGGACAGCGGTCATCGAGCGGGTTCAGGATGTAGTCGCCTCGTTCCGGCCTGTAGAACTCCTGAACGAACTCGCCGGCCGGGTCGTAGACGATGGCGCTCTCACCCCGCTTCTCCACTTGGCGAAGGATCTGCCGGATCGCGTTCGACTTGCCCGCCCCGGTGTCGCCCATGAGCAGGATATGGCTCGCCTCGAGCTCTCTCGGGATGCGAACACTTGCTCCCGGCAGTCCGAACCTCGCGGCCAGCCGGAACCGGATTCCATCCGCTTTTGCTCTCCGCCTCCACTCAAGAGGCGAGGTCAACTCCGGTCCTTTCGTTCTCCTTCCATGCCTCTCCTCCTGCTGCGACTGGGTGCCGGAGCTTCCGTGCAGGGCGAGGTAAAGCAGTGCGAACAGAACCATGCCGCAGAGCGGCGTCACCATGAGTCGCGAGACACTCTCGCCTCCATAAATTCCATCTCGGAGGAAGACCTTCTCTCCTCGGAAGTTGCCCACTTGCTGAGCGCGGACCAACCCGGTCCAGCCCTTCGCCTGAGCTTCGGGCGAGAGGGCGAGCGGCAACACTCCCCGGTCGGCGGCGGGAGCGGAGACGACATCCTCATCGCCGGCAAGCTCGGGTTTATGCTTCGGTGCCGTCTTCCAGATCCACCATACGGGCAGAGGCCTGCTTCCCTGCACCGCCATGGCCGTGTAAGCCGGGAAGTACTGCTTCTGGAGAGGCGTGAGCAGAAACCAAGACCAGGCCATGAAGGAGAGGAAGCAGCCGAGCGGCAGCACGAAGAAGATCAGCGGAAGAGCTGCTCCTCGCCGCTTGAAGGTGAGTGGCTGGGGCATCTACTTCGTCTCCAGGTGAGTGCCCTCGAGCCGCTTGAGAATCTCCTCTGCCTTCGATTCCTTGATCGCGTCGGCGTGCTTCACGATCCGCTGGACCGTCTCCTGCGGCAGGTCTGAGGCGGCGGCGATCAGGTTCTGAATCAGCGACCGCAGCCCCATCAACTCGGCCAGGATGGTCGGGTCCGGGATCGATACCTTCTTCCGCGCGGGTCGTTTGAGGTGCAGCAAAACCGCCTCGCGCATCCACTCGGAGCAGGTCTGACCGGCAGCGTTCGCAGCGGCCTCGACCGCCTTTACCTCGGCTGGAGGCAGCCGGGTCGCGACGGTTTTAAGCGCGGTCGAAAGCCTCGACTCGATGCTCGAAGGCGCAGATGCGAGGGACGGCGGAATGCGGGGTAGGCTCATCGGGAAGTGATCGGGAACACTCCCAAACGCTACCGGGCGGCGCGGTTCCGGGTCAACTTTCCCGCGTTGACAATCGTCTACTTACGCTAACGGACGTTTACCGCTTCAGCTAAGTTGCTGGTTCCAGGTAAAAGCGCAAGCACATACTCCGTTTACGACGGTGCGGCCTTTCGTTAGCGGCCGTTTACGGCTCGGTTTCACCTGGAACCTGTTAGCGAGCTAAGTTACTGTACCGAAACGCGTTGACAACCGTAAACGCCAGGTTGCTAAGCAGCACCCTTCCGGGGGTGATGTGTCGGACCTCTTCCGCTGCGAAGCAGCGCGGCTTTCGCTCTGCTTCTATATAGAAGGATTACAGCTCCGCCGCCATGCCTGTGGGTTTGTGGGACGCGCTCGCCGCGTTCCAAGCTCGCGATTTTGCGAGCGGCAAATCCCTAGGCATTACTGCTCAGAAAGAGGCTAAACGCTCCAAAGCAAGCCTTCCCGGTTCGGCGTTCCCGCTAATCAAGAAGGCCAGCACCGCCCCTTGAAAGAGCTGCAGGACGTCCTCGATCTTCGACCGGTCTCCGGTAAACCCGAGCAGCAGCTCCACCCATAAGCGTTGCTGTTCGGCGTAGAACGCCTTGGCTTTGGGAGCTCCATTCCAGGCGCGGCGCGACAGGTCCATGACCAGCAGTAGAACACCTCGTGACTCAGGAGCAGTTGTGCGTTCCCAGAGTGCAGCGACCACGGCCGCGAACGAAACTCCGGAAGCAAACTGATCGGGAGCGAACTGTGCCCGGAGATGATCTTCCAGCGAAGACATGGCACGCTCTTCCACCGCTTCCCTGCCGCCGAAATAGTGAATCAGCATTCGCTTGCTGATGCCGACCTGCACCGCGATCTGATCCAAGCTGAGCTCCAGCGTACCGGCCTGTATGAACGCGGCGAGGCATCGGCCTATCACTTCGTCGAATTCGGCCTCCGTCGTCTTCAGCATCGTCCTTCCACTTGAACCAACTAGTACACGTTACTTGTACCGCGTGGTACATTTACACCTGCACCTATTGGTACAAGTGTATTCCTCGGAAGGTGGACAATGAAAACTCAGGATAGCGTCGTGCTCTTTGGTAGCGGTCTGGCAATCTGGGTCGTCGGCACAATCTATTACGCATACAGAGGGGCGGCAGTGCTCGAATCGGGTAGCCTCCACTACTGGATCAGCTTCATCCTCTCGCCTATTGTGAGCGCCGCGATCTGCATCGCTCTGCTGCGCTGGAGACACGTGCCTGCTTCCGCATGGGCTTCAGGAATGCTGTTGCTCGCGATTCCAGGCATGATTGGCGAAGCGCTCGTGCTGTCGCACTTCTCGACCTTCATGCCTCGCCTTCAGGAAACCTCAGCCGGTCGGTATGGAGCGTTTCTGTTCGCCGCCTACGCCGTCGTGCTCGGCATCGCTGAGCTTGTCACCTTAAGAGCCGCTTCATAGCAGCAACAGAATTGGACGTATTCGTCCTCGCTCAGAAGCTGTCGACCACTACGACGCCGGTCGTGTCGTAGTTCCTCATGGCTTCGAGCACGCCGGTGATGCCGTCGAGACCGACTCTCTGAGTCACCACCTGAGCCGGCTTCAAGGTGCCTGCTTCACACATCGCGAGCATGGTTCCGAAGCGCTGTCCCGGCATACCGAAGGTGCCATAAAGCCTCAGCTCGTTTAGCAGGATGATGTCGATGGGCAACGGTACATAGCCTGCCTCTTTCCGAGTCGTATGGCCGAGCTGAACATGACGGCCCAGCTTGCAGAGAGATAGGACGGAGTTACGGCAAGTCTCCGCGATGCCGAGCGCGTCGATGGACACCTGCGCGCCTCCACGGGTGAGCGTACGGATTGCCTCCACCGGATCTTCAGTGCGGCTGTCGATCGTGTATGCCGCACCCGCTTTCTTCGCTACCGTAAGCGCCCGGTCCGATACATCGACCGCGATCACCTGGGTTCCCATAGCTGTTGCGATCTGCACGGCGGAGAGCCCCATGCCGCCTCCCGCTGCATGCACCGCCACCCACTCGCCTCCGCGCACCGCTGCCTGGTCCACCACACCGTGGAAGGCGGCCATGTAACGACAGGCCATGCTGGCCGAATCCACGAACGAGAGCGACTCGGGAAGACAAATGAGGTTCACATCGGCGTACCGGACCATCACGTACTCCGCGAAGCCTCCCCAGTAGGACACGCCCGGAACGAGCTTCGTCCCCGAATCGCAGACGTGCTGATTGCCGCTCCGGCACCACTCGCAGGTCCCTTCTCCCGGGTTCATCGGAAAGATCACCCGGTCGCCTTTGCTCCAGCCGCGAACGTCGCGGCCGATCTCCTCGACCGTGCCGCTGAACTCATGGCCCAGCACGAAGGGAGGTTGGACCGCCAGTCCACGCCACGCCCAATCGTCGGTCCAGAGATGCCAGTCGGTGCGGCAAATGCCGTTGGCTCCGACACGCAGGATCGCTCCGTCCGGTGGGCACTCCGGGTCGGGAACGGACTGTACAACCAAGGGGCTGTTCAACGTTTCGATCACCGCAGCTCGCACAGGCACCTCTATTCTTTAATACTCGACAAAGAATAGCACGGGGATGAAGTATTCTTGAATGAACGGCAAGGAGTCATGGCGGGACGGCCACGTGAGTTCGATAAGGAAGCGGCGCTGAAACAGGCGCGCGATCTCTTCTGGGCGCGCGGCTATGAGGGTGTGTCGATGGCCGATTTGAGTTCAGCTCTAGGTCTCGCTTCCGCTCGTCTCTATGCCGCGTTCGGCTCCAAGGAACGGCTCTTCCGCGACGCAGTACTGCTCTACGAGGCGGAGGAAGGCGGTTTCGCCGACCGCGCACTCGCCGAAGAGCCGACCGCTTGCCTGGCCATCGAACGGATGCTGCATGAGGCGATCGATCTGTACACCCGAGAGACAGGGCCGCGCGGTTGCATGGTGGTCTCTGCCGCAATGAACTGCGCGAGTGAAAACGACTCCATCGGGCGCTGGCTGGAGGAGCATCGCCGCGTTCGTACGGCGGCTATTGTGCAGCGCATACACCAGGCGGTTGAGGTTGGTGAATTGTCCCCGGTCACGGACGCGGATGCTCTAGGAAATCTCTGCGCTGCGAGCTTGCATGGCATCTCCGTACAAGCCCGCGATGGAGCGGCTAAGAAATCGCTACTCAAGACAATTCCATTGTTGCTCTCACTTTTCGGGTAGCCGACTCGCAATGACTGGTACTGAGTTCGTTCTGTTCCTACATCCGGGAGCAATAGGCGCTTCGTTTCGGCTAGCTCCGAGTCAAGGCTACCTTTGGCATCGGTGCTGCGCGGCCCTGATCCGAAGCTCTCAGATCGAAACGATCCTGGCTTACTCCGACGAAGGATGTACGGAGCTCGTGCTTGGTCTGTTCTCGGTCCTTTGAACCCCGATCGGTTTCAGAGTCGCTCTGCATTAACTTGCTAAGCGGTCCCCATATGTTTGCCAATGCGATGACCGGTGACAACTCGGCTTTAGGCTTGAGATCGCCGTGCCTGCCGTTGGATGATCGCTCACGAACTTTCTATTTTGAAGCGTGAAGACTGAGCCTGATCGATATCATGTCAGCCAGGCTCATTTCCTTGCTCTGCATGATCGTCTACTCAGAGCCTGGCCTGCTTCGCGAAGATCCCTCCGGATCTAATATTGCCGGGCCTAACTTTCGACTTCTCGACCATATTTGAGGATTGTCGGTTATATCATTTCGCGCGAGCAAGTCTCTATTCTGCGTACGCTCTTTGTGAACCTTGAAGCTTTGCAGAAGAAGCATCTTTCGCAAAGGCACTCACAGCTGATGAGATCTGCATTGTGTCAATTTGTTCTTTTGAACAATTCCACAAGCCGCCTGTCCCTAACGTCCTGCTTTTTTTCTTGTAAGAATGTCTTGAGAATATCTTGCAGATTTAGTGGCAATACCGGGAGCTTCGAATGAGCGTACTGGGAGCTACGTGGAACCAGCTTTTCTGTACCGGGAGCTTCGAGGAACCATACCGGGAGCTTCGTGCATAAGCCGCAATCCCTGTGGAATGTAGTGGAAATCGCGGAAAACTAGAAAGTGGCTATTCGAAGTTCCCGGTACATGTTCGAAGCTCCCGGTACAGAAGTAGATCGATAGGTTACCTGAAGCCGGATGTGGAGTTAGAGTGACCTGACTTTCATTCTCCTAAACACTGGAAGTTAGACCACTTCTCGTCCCTCAAGGGAGAATCAAAGAAGGCATAAAAAACATTCGAAGCTCCCAGTACATGTTCGAAGCTTCCGGTACGCGTTCGAAGTTCCCGGTACATTTCTGGAGCAATGAATAAATACGTAAGTACGTGTTTAAATATGTACAAGCTAACGTGTGAGCTTTTTGAGCTCTTCGCCACGAGCAAGAAACTGCCTTCCTCCGCGCGGTGGTCCGATAGTGAGTCCCTTTGCCGTTGCGTCAGCGTTGATCTCTGGCCAAGCTATCCGGAGAGCGTCAATAGCTTCCGCCATCCGGCTGCGGATTCTCCGCGTGTTGGTGTCTTCGTGCCAAAGTTGTTCCAACAAGCTCGGCCAGGGGATGCAGCTTGTGGACATGGCTCCATAGGAGCGGTGTACCAGGAACATCATGTAATCCTGCATCTGAGACTTTTGCCGCGTTGCCTGGATCAGCTTCCGCAAAACGGGCACGTGGAAGTTCGTGAACTCCTTGAAGACAGCATCATCGAGTCGAAACCCATAAGCACGTTCAAAGCGGTTCTTCTCGCGTGGTGGTGCGTCCAAGAGCTGCATCTGCTCTCCGGTCTTCAGGGTATCCGGGAGGTTTGTCGCCCGTACCAGAGGCATGATAACGCGTTGCATAGAGCCTTCATGACGCCGCTCCACCACAATCGCCATTGCTGCAACACGCTCGAACGCTTCTCTTACCCGCTTGATGTTGGGCCCGCCAGTAGACATCTCCATGTCGTTCAGAAATTGGCTGGCGCTGGACAGGGGAATGAACGGATCTTTGGTGAGGACCGCCTGATGTGTCATCCAGTGGAATAGAGTGCGGTCCGCACCGTAAGGCATGTCAATGCCAGGCACCATTGCCTTAAAAGTTACCGTGACGAAATCACCATTGCCCATCCGCGCTTGTCGCGTGATCTCACGAGATTCTGTCTTCTGATAGGGCAGACCGCAAAAGATCATCACCTGAGCGACCTGCATAAGGTCTTTTGCATAATTCGGGTCTTCTCGGGCTTCGCGCAGCTCGGCCATTGCCAGCGCAAGCTGCCCTTTGCTGGCAATATCTTCGCTTCTGCGATCACGGGCTTTGTTCTGTTCAAGCCCATCTTCCAGCAGCTTTGTTTGTCCCAGTCCAGTTCTCTTAGCCATAGAGGTGTGCGGAGAAGATTACAGATTATGCTTGGTAAACAGAAGATCCAAAGCTTCGGTCATGAGAGCTTGGCTCCGAAGATCTCTCTGAACACCAAGATTCTTGAGCTTGGTAAAGCGATCTTTATCGACTTTGAGGGTCAAAGCTTTGTAGTACGTCCCCTGAACATTCTCAGCAAGATTTGCGGAGAGTTTTGGATTAGAACCACGGCCAGCCGAAGCCGGCGTTTGAGCTTCTTCTAGGCCGGGATGTTCTGGACGCGGAGCGTCATTTCCCTTTTTCGACACTAGAAGGCCTGAGAGTGTAGCTGTTTTCGGATTCGCCATATTTGTCTCAAGTCCCCCTTCCATACATGCGTTTAAACGCTAATACGTATCGACGTGCATGCGTATACGCTGAGATCCTAGATAAGGTTACTACCTTTGCGTAGCTGCGTATATACGTATTTCCATAGCTCTACTATTTCGTTTGCGGAGCGACTCTTCTCGTCGATTTCCTGCACGGTACGTCCATCGATCATTGAGCTTGCAAAATCAGTGCGCTGAAAGATTGTTACTGGAGCAACGGTCCCATGCTGTGAAAGAGAGATTGCAGCTTCACCAGTGATTCGGGCGCGTTGTGCAGCTCCATTAATGACGAAGATCATCTTCTTCTTCGCTTCTTCAGCCATACCTATTGTCGAACCAACCGCTCGTAGATCGTGAGGGCTGGGCCGCGTAGGAATTAAAACAAGGCTAGCGAGAGCGATCACTTGGCGATTGGTAGCAGTGACAGCTGGCGGAGTATCGACGATGGCAATGTCGATGCCGCTCTCTTCAAGAATCACAAGCTGCGCTTTGAGCTTTGCCGGTTCAATCTGGGCTAGGTGTGGCGTCTCCGCCTTACGTTCGTGCCACCATTGGCTCAGCGAACCTTGCGGGTCCGTGTCGATCAGGACGACGTTCCCACTCTGAGTTCTGACGGCTTCAACCGCCAGATGACCAGAAAGCGTCGTTTTTCCGACACCGCCTTTCTGATTTGCCACAACTATTACGTGCATGCGTATCCCCATAAATGCGTTAATACGTACTCGTGCAAATACGTATCAGATCAAAAAAAAACATCTAATACACGTAGAAGTCTTTTAGCAGACACACAGGTGATCAAGAGAGCGCCTGTGCTGAAGACGTTAATACGTACTTACGACTATACGTGAGTACGTGCTATGCTTGCTGAAGTCAGCGAGTATTTCGACTGCAATATGGGATAAAGCGTACCTCCAGAATCCCTCATCTTCCAACGGGCAGCCGAGCTGCTCAATACTAGAAACTCCGCAAAGCGTATAGGGCAGGATGAAAGTCTGTAATTCACAGATTTCCAATTTCCCGTTCTGTATTCTTGAATAAAGAATGATCTATCACTACACTGGGGTCATGCTACGGCCGGTGGACATCTGCGTACTGCTGCGGCTTACGCTGGCCGGCGCGGATGGGCGCTCGTTTCAGCTTTTAGCCATGGATCTGGCACTGTCGGCTTCCGAGGTGCATGGCTCGGTCGGCCGGGCGGAAAAGTCTGGATTGCTGCGCCGGGAAGGCCGGCGAAGGCTCGTCAACCGCGCAGGGTTCTTGGAGTTTTTGGAGCACGGGCTCCGGTATGCTTTTCCCGTCGAAAAGGGTGCTCTGACGCGCGGCGTGCCTACAGCCTTTGCGGCCGAGCCGCTGCGAAGCGTGCTGCACGGCGACGCCGGTCCGGCTCCGGTTTGGCCTCATGCGGAGGGAACCGTGCGCGGGTACGCTTTCGCGCCGCTCTACAAGCATGCCCCTGATGCCGCTCTGAAAGACAAAGCGCTCTATGAGCTCTTCAGCCTGGCCGACGCACTACGGGATGGGCGCGTGCGTGAGAGAATATTCGCCCTTGAGGAAGTAGGAAAAAGGATTACGGCGGATGGCTGATCGAAGTCTGAGCCAGGGTCAGTTTCAAGATCTACTTCTGCTTGAGGAAGCAGCGGCCAAGCTGGGTTCGCTCGTTCATGAGGTCGTATTCGTGGGCGGTGCGGTGCTCGGGCTGTTTATTGACGATGAAGCGGCGGCGCCGGTGCGCAGCACTCTCGACGTGGACGTGGTCGCCGCCGCCGTGACGTACGGCGAGTACGCTGCTTTTGCGGAACGGCTGCGCGCCCGCGGTTTCCAGGAGGACACGCGCGAAGACGCGCCTTTCTGCCGATGGGTGCAGGCGGCCCTTACGCTCGATGTCATGCCGGTAGAGCCCGGGGTGCTTGGATTTAGCAACCGCTGGTACCCGGAAGCGCTCCGTACCGCCGTTCTCGTTGATCTGCCGAGCGGCTCCTCCATCCGTCTCGTTACCGCGCCGGTGTTTCTGGGGACCAAGATGGAAGCCTTCCGGGCCAGGGGGCAGCGCGACTTCCAGGCCAGCCGCGACTTGGAGGACTTTATCGCCATCGTGGAAGGGCGCAAGCCGCTCATGGAAGAATGTGCGGCCGCCTCTGCCGAGTTACGCGGCTTTCTTAAAGCAGCGGCGCGCGAGCTGCTGGCGGAGACGCGATTTCGTGACGCGCTACCCGGCTATATGCCGCCGGATGCGGTCAGCCAGCAAAGGACGGCGATCGTATTGCGGCGATTGGCGGCGTTGAGCCAAGCCTGAGATGGCAACGCAAGAAGCAGTATCCAGGAAGAGGAAGAGAGGAGCAAGAAAGTGAAGCGGCCGGCACAGCGGGTGATGCATTGTCAGTGCGGGTGTCTGGTGATTCGAGCGCGCGGGCTGTGCGCGACCTGCTACACGCTGCGCCGTCACGATCATCAGTATTTCGGCGGGCTGCGCGAGGCTGTGCTCAAGCGGGACGGCTACCGCTGCCGGGTATGCGGGCGGCCGGGGCGCGGCAAATGGTCGATCGTGGTGCATCACCGGGTGCCGGGCGTCTCGGAGCTGGACCGGATGATTGCGCTCTGCCCCCGGCACCACGGCATCGTGGAGCGGACCGAAGTCGTGCTTGCCGAGATGCCGCCGTTGCTGCTGGAGCTGTGGCGGGAGCGCCACCCGGACGCGCATGAGCAGCGCTGGCTGGACTTCCGCGCGGCGCGGTTGCCTGCAGCTGTGGCCGTCGCGCTGTTCGGGGACAGCGGAGCGGACCTATCTTTGCGCGTTCCCAAAAGCCAGGTCTGCAATTTGTCCAACTAGAGTGAATGTTTGTGGACTGTCGAGTAGGAAAAAGCTGTGAAGTGAGTCGCTTGCGCTACTCGGCGCCAGCCTTTTTCTGAGCCGCCCAGCGTTTCTTCTGGCCGGCGGCGATACGCGCGCGGGCTTCCTCGCTGAGCTGCCGGGTGGCTTTGGCTGGGTTCTTCTTGCCCTTGGCCTCGGCGAGGAGGGCTTTGGCGGGGCGGCCGCGGCGTTTGACGCCAGGGGTGTCGGCGCCTCCGCTGAACAGGGTGCGGGCTTCTTGAAGGCGTGCGATTCCTGGTCGATGAGGGCGAGGATGCTGGCGTGCTCAGGCATAGGGAACCAGGGTACGGCATGGGCAGGGCAGGGAACGAGCCTCAGACAAGCGAGGCACCTAATCCGGCTCGCCGAAGACCCCGGCCAGCTGCGCGGACTGGGCGATGTCAGCCGGATGGCGAAGGCCGAAGACTTCCAGGAAGTAGCGTGTCGTGCGCCAGCGCGCGGCCCAGCCCGGCTCGGCTCCGGATGCATCCTCGGCGCGGATGACGAGCCGGCGGCGGCGCAGGGTTTCGAGTGTCGCGTAGCTTTCGGCGCCGCGCATCGCGGTGACCTCCTCGGTCGTCACAGGCTGGCGCAGTGCAACCGCGGCGAGGGTTTCAAGCGCCTGGGACGAGAGCGGCCGCTCGCCGCGTGCCGGGCGGAGACGATCTCCTCGCGGTCGGCGCGGGTCTCGAGCCGGTACTTGCCAGCTGCCTCGCGCAGCTGCAAGCCTCGGCCGGGCCGCGCGAGCTCCTCTTCCATGCGGGCCAGCAGCGCGCGCGCCTCAGGCTCCCCAAGCGAGAGCCGGCGTGCGATCTCGGAGGGTGCGAGCGGGCGGCCGGCGGCGAACAGCAGAGCCTCGAGATCGGCAAGCGCCTCCGCGATGGTTTCGGGGCGGGTAAGCCGGCGCAGGTCGTTCATAGCCCCAGCTTGCTCGCCGGCGCATCGCGGAACAGCTCGGCCTCGCGGATGTAGCGCGCGACGGTGGCAACCGAACGGTGCCCGGTCTGGCGCATGATCTCGAACGCGGACGCGCCTGAGCGTGCAGCCTCCGTGCAGAAGCCGGCGCGCAGCGAGTGCCCGCCGTAGGCAGCAGGAGGGTAGCCGGCGCGGATGACCACGCGCTTCAGGATCTCGCCGACCGAGTTTGGGTGCAGCGCCCTCCGCTGGAGGTTGCCGTGGCGGTCGATCGCGCAGAACAGCGGGGCCTCGGCATGCAGCCCGGCATCCTGGTCTGAGCTCTTACCGAGCCCGGCTGCCTCCATCCACCCCTCGACCGCGCGCACCGGGCAGGTGTGCGCGTGGCGGCCGCGCGGGATCGCGACCTGCCGGCCGCGGCCTTCCTGGTCGGTCTTCGAGCGGCGCAGCGTGAGCACAAGCCCCTCTGGGGGCCAGGCCAGGTCCTCGACCCGGAGCGCGGCCGGCTCCGAGCGGCGCAGCGCGCCTGCGTAGCTCAGGAGCACGAGGGCCAGGTCGCGCAAGGCCGTGAGCTCCCGGGCTCTGGAGTTTCCAGGATTTCCGAGGTCCTCGCAGTTCCCGGTTTCTGCCCCGGTGTGCGCCACGAGTTGCTGCACGAGCCGCTGCACATCCGCGGTCACAAGCGGCTCTTTCCGGCGCTGGGCGACCCCGTGCGTGCGCCGGATCCCCTTCAAGGTCTCGGAGACAGCGAGCTCGGCCATGGTCGCAGGCGAAGGATACCCGGCGGCCTCGTGGGCCTTCGAGATCGCGGTGAGTCTTCTGGTCAGCGTCGCATTCGCGCGCAGCGGGGCCCAGGCCGCGAGATACAGCGCGACCGTCTCCGGGCTCGAGGGCAGGGAAGCGCGGCCCCCCTCGAGGCACCACGCCGCGAAGTGGCGCCAGTCCGAACGGTAAGCCCGCAGGGTGGAGGGGGCTTTGGCGGCCTGCGCGTAGGCCCGCGCCTGCTCGGCCAGGGCTGCAGCAGGCGCGAGCGTGCCAGGAGGGATGGCCGGGGCAGCGAGCGCGTCTACCGGGCCTACCGGATCCATCGCGTCCATCGCGTCCAAAGCGTCCATACGGCTCCTTCTGAGGGCTTTCAAGCGGCCGGCCGGCTTGTGGGACCGTCTTTGTCTCGGGCCTATCCTAGCAGATGAGAAGCTCCTCTTCTCACCTGCTAGGAATCACGCCGCTGTGACGTGACTGTGCCAACACGAGCATGCGGTGCTAAGCTCGCTTCCGTGCCCCCTCCGCCCAGCTGGTACGCCCACTTGCCCGCGATCCGCGCCGCGCTCGAAGAGCTCGATACGCCCGCGCTCGACCGCGCCATGGTCGAGCAGCTCTTCGCCCTCTCCCGCCGCGGGGCGATCCGGCTCATGGCCCAGGTCCGACCGGCGCAGCCGCCGCGCCACGGCGTCGCGACCGTCGTTGCGCGCGCGGAGCTGCTCGGCTGGATCGACCGGCTCCTCAGCCACCGGCCCGTCCAGAATGCAGTGCAGGGCGCGCTGCGGCGCCGCGCCGCACTTCGCTCGGAACTTGCCGCCGCGGCGCGCGAAGCCGAAGCCCGGCACACACCGGTCGTACCTGTCACGGCTTCTGTTACATATCCTGCGCCTGCTCCTACTCCGGAAGATCCGGATCCGGCTGCGGGCTGGCCCGAGGGCATCGCGCTCGCCGCGCCCGGCCTGCTCACCCTGCGCTTCGCCTCGCCCGAACACCTGCTCGGCCTCGTGCTCGCGCTCGCCGAAGAGGCGGCTGAGGATTATGGAGGGTTTCAGGCGCGCTTGGAAGGAAAGCGGCCGGCGCACGTGATCGCAGAGCCGGAACTCGAGACGGCTCCATGATCACGGTCGCGATCGGGCAGAGCTACGACGGGCCGCTCGATGTCCTGCTCGCGCTCGTGCGCCGGGAAGGCTACGCGATGGACCGGCTGCCGGTCGCGGAGATCACGCGGAAGTATCTCGGCTACCTGCGCGGTGCACCAAAAATCGGGACGGACATCGATGTCGACGAAGGAGCCGAGTTCTTCGAGACGGCCTCCTGGCTCGTGCTGCTCAAGAGCCGCGCCCTGCTCCCCAAAGCTGCCGGCGAAGAAGCGCCCGAGCAAGAACTCGCCCGTGCGCTCCTCGACCACGACGCCCTGCGCTCCGCTGCCAGAGGGCTGCGGGAGCGACTCGATGGCGCCGGGCTCGGGCCGGGGATCAAATCCGGACACGATCCTGATACCCGGGCCGACAAGGCCGGGAGTTCCGAAGCGGCCTCGACCGCGGTGCTGGAGGAAAAGGAAGAGTCCGCTGCTCCCACCGTGCACGATGTCCTGCTTGCCGCGCGGCGAGCACTCGAGCAGGCCCGCGCCCATGCGCAAGGCGCGACGATGGCAGCCTCGGACGCGTACCCGATCGAGACGCTCTATCGCATGCTCGAAGAGCGTCTTGCGGCGCTTGAGCCCGGCCGCGGTGTCTCGACCGAGGAATGGTTTGCTGCCCTGCCGGACGGGCAAGCCAGGTGTGCTCTGCTGCTCGCGTTGCTCGAGCTCGCCCGGCTCGGGCGCGTGCTACTCGCCCAGTGGGAGCCAATTGGGCCGGTGCTGCTGAAGCGTATGCATTAGCGACGCTTGTGTCAGAGGAGCATAGAGCATGAATTATGTCCCGTCGCGACAACGGAGAGCTGCATATCATCAAGGAGGCCCATGACAGCGAAACCGGCAAAGCCGAGTAGGTTACCGTCAGCGAGAACCGAGCAGGACGGCTTCTCCGAAATGCTGAAGACGCCTGAAGGTCTCGTTAGCGAATTGCGACAGTTGATTGTCGATGCGCGTCATCGAGCAGCCGTGGCAGTGAACATGGCCCTGACCCTTCTTTACTGGAGGATCGGCGACCGCATTCGTCGTGATGTACTCCAAAATCAACGTGCCGGCTATGGGGAACAGATTCTTGGCACACTGTCGCAAGAATTGGTTGTAGATTTTGGCCGGGGCTTCGATGTGACAAATTTGACGCGCATGATGAAGTTTGCGGAAGTATTTGCGGACGAAAAGATTGTTGCCACACTGTCGCAACAATTGAGCTGGTCTCACTTTCGCGAACTGCTGCCACTACAGCAACCTCTTCAGCGTGAGTTCTATGCTGAGATGTCCCGCGTGGAAGGTTGGAGCGTTCGGACGTTGCGGGAACGAATCGACTCCATGCTTTACGAGAGAACGGCGTTTTCCCGGAAGCCGGAAGAGCTCGCTAGGCAAGAGCTGGCAACCCTGCGCGACCGAGGGGAGATTGGCCCGGCACTGGTTCTCAAAGATCCTTATATCTTCGACTTCCTCGACGTCAAAGACCACTACTTGGAGCGGGATTTTGAGGACGCCATCCTGCGAGAGCTGGAGATGTTCCTGCTGGAATTGGGTGCCGGCTTCTCCTTCGTCGCTCGCCAGAAGCGCATCCAGCTCGACGGTGACGATTTTTACATCGACCTTGTTTTCTACAACCGTAAGCTCAAGCGGCTGGTCGCCCTCGAGCTCAAGCAGGGTAGCTTCCGGGCAGAGTACAAGGGCCAGATGGAACTCTACCTTCGATGGCTTGCGAAGTATGAGAGGGAAGCGGACGAAGCGCCACCACTCGGGATCATCCTGTGTGCCGGCGCGAGCGCCAAGCAGATTGAGCTTCTGGAGCTTGATGCGGCTGGAATACACGTTGCTGAGTACCTGACCGTCCTTCCCGCGCGCGAGGTTCTCGAGCGCAAACTGAACGAGGCGATTGCCGCTGCAAGGCTTCGCTTCCGAGAGCAAGAGGCTTGAAGGTTACAGGAGTGAGCCTGAGCTTAGGCTCATTCTGGGAGAGAGCAGCGATCTATACTCCTCCTCTTGATTAAGGATCCGTTTTTGCGGACCAGCGAGACAGTACAGCAGCCTTTCCCATCGATTTCTCCACAACACAGAGGAACTCAGTCGGTCTGAATGAAGATGAGCTGATTGCAGCCAGCGCAGGCGGCATGCCAGTAATAGTAGGAAAGGCGGATCATTTGGATCATGTGCTTTGCCCTAGCACGACTCCACTGAGACAGCCTCAACTGCGGCTGTCAATGCCGGCATCGGCTGTGATCGCGACTGTGCAAGCAACCTTCTATTAGTTCTTCGGTGGATGTGACCCAGTAGAGCACCAGCATGTCGCTCCTGAATGATGTTGTTGCGCATACTGGCTTTAACCGCCTATGATGCACTGCCGAATAAAGCTGAGCTCTAGTAGGCGGAGCACGTAAGAGGCAGCGCAAGTATGGAGCTCATGACATTTAGATCCAACCAGCGGCTCGCGCACAAGAGCGAAGGCGGAGAACAAACCTTGCGGGAGCACTTGCTCGGGGTTGCTTGTCTGGCTCGAAGCCACGCTGCCAAGCTGGATTTGCCGCTCGCCGGTACGCTGCTCGGGCTGCTACATGACTTAGGAAAGAGCAGCGACGCCTTTCAGGAATACTTGTGCAGCTTTCACGCGGACAGCGCCGTCGAGCCGCAGGACGAGCTCCGCGGCAAAATTGACCATTCCACTGCGGGCGCGCAATGCATCGTGCGCAACTTGCCCGGGGGTGAGATGGACGGCAGTCTTGAGGGCATTCTTGCGCGGCTGCTTGCGCTATGCATCGTCTCGCACCACTCAGGCCTCATCGATTGCCTCTCTCCCGAAGGTGGCGACAGCCTAAATTACAGGCTTGCTAAGGAAGACAAGAAGACTCGTTACACCGAAGCATGGACAACACTAGACGCTGAGGTACGGGCTCAGGCCGAAGCAATCCTGCAGAGTTCAGATTTGCTCGCGGAGCTGAAAGCAAAAATAGCTGCGGTGTGCCGGCACTCTAGCAAAAAGCCAGAGCGTGATGTACAGCTGGGATTGCTGGTACGCCTCTTGTTTAGCTGCCTGATTGACGCGGATCGCACCGACACCGCCGATTTCGAACGCCCTCACTCGGCGACCTGGCGGCAAGGCGGACAGTACGAGAGCTGGGAAGTGCTGGTCGACCGGCTTGACATCGGACTCGCCGGGTTGACATCACGAGGCGCGCCGGAAATCAATGCGGTGCGCCGCGCCATCTCTGACCAATGCCTGGCCGCAGCCTCGCGGCCGGGCGGCGTGTACACGCTCACCGTACCCACTGGAGGCGGCAAGACCTTAGCCGCCCTGCGATTCGCCCTCGCCCATGCTCAGCAACGTGGGCTCGAACGTGTGATCTTTGTGAGCCCTTACATCTCCATTGTGGACCAGAACGCCGCGGTGGTCCGCAAGATGCTGGAGCCGGAGAGCGCATTTTATGGGAGCGTGGTGCTGGAGCATCACTCAAACCTCGCGTCGGAGGACGAAAAAGGGGAGCACTGGCGGCGCAAAATCCTGGCTGAGAACTGGGACGCACCCGTGGTGTTCACGACGATGGCGCAGGTGCTGGAGGCACTTTTTGGTAAGGGGACCCGTGCCGTACGCCGCATGCACGCTATGGCAAAAGCGGTGCTGGTGTTTGACGAAGTGCAGACCCTGCCTGTGCGGCTCGTGCACCTATTCAACAATGCGCTCAATCTGCTGGCCGCAGATTGCGGCTCGACCGTGGTGCTGTGTACGGCGACGCAGCCGTTACTGAACAAAGTGGATGCAGGGCGCGGCGCAGTAAAGCTTGCGTCTACGCCGGAGTTGATCGAGGATGTAGCCGGCACATTCCGGCAGCTGCGCCGTTATACCGTTTTCGACGAGACAGATCGCCACGGAGGATGGTCGCTTGCCGATGCGGCAGAGCTGGTTTGCACGGAAGCTCGGAATCACGGCAGCTGCCTAGCCATTGTCAATACTCGGCGGGACGCGCGCGAGATCTTCGAGCTTTGCCGCGAGCGGCTGCATGCTGAGGCGCACGTGGCGCACCTGAGCACGGGCATGTGCCCGGCGCACAGGACCCACGTACTGTCCGAACTAAAGGGCCGCCTGATGCAAGCGGAAAAGCCTCCTGTAATTTGCGTGAGCACACAACTTATCGAGGCTGGGGTGGATATTGACTTTGCTGCAGTCGTGCGTGACCTGGCGGGCCTGGACTCACTCGCGCAGGCCGCAGGACGCTGCAACCGCAACGGGCAGCGGCCCATGCCAGGCCGGGTTCACATCATCAAGTTGCCACCGCTGCCGAAGGCTCTTGACGAGATCAAGAAGGGGCAGGAGGTTGCGCTCGAGCTGCTAGGCCAGTGGCGGCGCGAAAATCCAGGCGAGCTGTTTCCGCTAGACGATCCGAAGCAGATGCAAACTTTTTATGAGAAGACCTTCTACCGCCGCGCGGGAGAGATGAGCTACGCGCTCAAAGCGAAAGAAGACAAACTCCCTCGCGATACGACCATGCTTGAGCTTCTTGGAGACAACAGCATGGCACGGAATGAGACCGAGCGGGTGGGAACCAAACTTCGGCGGAGCTTATTGCTGCAAAGCTTCCAAAAAGCGAACGATGCCTTTGCCGTGATAGGGGCTACTCAGGGCATCGCCGTTCCTTACGGTCCGCACGGAAGTGCAGTCGTTAGTAACCTATGCGCCTCGCTTGATGTTGTCGCAGAATGGCAGCTGTTGCGGGCGGCCCAGCCGTACACGATTTCGGTTTACCCCTCGCTCTTTGCGCGATTGGAAAAAGCTGAAGCGGTCTACGAAGTGGGCGCAGGAGTGTGGTGTCTTCGGCCCCAACATTACGACGACAACTACGGGCTACGCCTGGAAGGAGGCCCGTTGGAGGGGTTATTTGCCTGACGAGCCGAGATGGCAGAGCAAGCCGTTTGAGTTTCAACTTTGGGGCCGTTATGCGCTGTTCACAGACCCTCTGACCCGGGTAGGCGGCGAGAAATGCTCCTACCATTTGCCCACATACGAGGGTCTCAAAGGTATCTGCAAGTCCATCTACTGGAAACCGACCCTGATCTGGTTTATTGATGAGGTTCGATTAATGCGGCGCATCCGCACGCAGACACGAGGGATGAAACCGCTCGAGTACACCAGCGGTGGTAACACACTCGCAATCTATACCTACCTGACCGGTGACGCGCGCGGCAAAGCGTCTTCGGAATCAATTCGCGACCTAACTGAAGGGCCGGGCGTCGAGTATCAGGTACGAGCCCACTTTGAATGGAACCTACACCAGGCGGCGCTAGCCGCCGATCGAGTCGAGGCAAAGCACGCCGCGATTGCGCAACGAAGCCTGGAGCGCGGAGGGCGGCAGGATGTCTTCCTGGGTACGCGGGAGTGCCAGGGCTACGTCGCGCCCTGCGTCTTCGGCGAGGATGAGGGAGACTACGACAACGACGGGGAACTGGATTACGCGCTGATGTTCCACAGCTTCAATTACCCGGATGAAACAGGCGCGGGTCGTTTAGGTACCAATTTTTGGCGGCCTCGCTTGCAGAACGGCATCTTGCGCTTTCCTCGACCAGATGACACATCGGGACGGATCGTACACAAGGACATTCGCGCGATGCAGGCCAAGCAGTTTGGCCTTGGCGAGAACGTGGCGCGGGTTGAAGTGGAAGCTGCCGTGCTGGAGACAGAAACCGGAGCGCTGCTGTGAGCTGGCTTGCGCGATTGGCAGAGACTTACGACGCATGTGTGGGGCGGGAGCAGTTCTCGGCGGAGCCGCTAAGCCCAATCGACCACGTAGAGCAGCAGGCGCACGTAGAGATCGCGCTCGACCAGCATGGTAGCTTCCTGCGCGCCTCAGTCGTTGCAAAGGAAGCGACGCTGATTCCCGCCACAGAGCAGTCCGCAGGCCGGACTTCGGGCCTTGTTGCACATCCGCTGTGCGACAAGGTTCGCTATGTCGCAGCTGATTACGGCGCGGCCGAGGAGCACCGTTTCTATCTGCAGCAGCTAAGGCTGTGGGCAGAACACTCTGGCAGCTTAAAGCTACGCGCAGTGCTTCGTTATATCGAACAGGGTTCTGTTGTACTTGATCTGTGCCACTCCGGAGTGCTTGACGGCGAGCCCGGCAACCTTCGTACAAGCTGGAGTGGGGAAGTCCCGCAGCTGGCACGACTCTTAACAGCAGACCCTAAAACAAGGGAGCGCGATCAAGGAAACGCCTTGATCCGTTGGCGTGTTGAGGATCCCGCCGAGCGGGAGAGCGCACTTTGGAAGGACGAAGTGCTGCAGCGGGCATGGTCCGTCTTCAACGCGACTTTAGCTGAAAAGCTTGGGCTCTGCATGCATTCCGGCGAAATCGTCCCACTTGCAGAAAGCCATCCACGACGGCTTCGACATGGCGGAGACGGTGCCAAGCTGATCTCGTCGAATGACACTGGCGGGTTCACGTTTCGTGGCCGATTTACTCAAGCAGAAGACGTTTACGGTCTCGGATCCGCCTCAACCCAGAAAGCTCATAATGCGCTTCGCTGGCTCATCAAGCGGCATGGAGCGAAGCAGGGCGATCAAGTGATCGTGTCCTGGGTCGTTCAGGGCAAGCGCACTCCACCGCTCTTGATTGATAGTGCACAGCTGTTTCTTGAAGAGCCGCAAACGCCGGATACTGAGGGGTATGACGGCGACGCCGGGCAGGCTTTTGGTCTGCGGCTACGGAAGGCGGTGCAAGGCTACCGAGCCACTCTCGGCGAAGCGGCCGACGTCGTTGTGATGGCGCTTGACTCGGCAACACCTGGCCGCATGGGCATCCTGTTCTACCGCGAGCTGAAAGGCTCCGAGCTCTTGGACAGGATTGAACATTGGCATGAGCGGATGGCTTGGCAGCAAAACTACGGCAAAGACAAACGCTTTGTGGGTGCACCTGCGCCGCGCGATATCGCCGAAGCTGCTTTTGGACGGCGGATCGATGAGAAGCTTCGCAAAGCGACTGTGGAGCGGCTGCTGCCATGCATAGTCGATGGCCTTCCTGTGCCGCGGGACCTGGAGAAAGCTGCGGTTGCACGCGTAACCAATCGTGCCGGCCTAGAACCATGGGAGTTTGAGCGTGCGCTCGGTATTGCGTGTTCTTTGTTTCGCGGCACCCACTTGAAGGAGAACTACATGATGACTCTGGAAGAAGATCGCGCTTCGCGCGACTACCTCTACGGCCGGCTGCTCGCGGTAGCGGACAGCATTGAGGAGATTGCTCTACGGGTTGGTGGGGAAGGGCGAGAAACCAACTCAGCTCGTCTGATGCAGCGCTTCGCTGACCATCCGTTTACCACATGGCGCACCATCGCACTTCAGTTGCGCCCGTACATTGCGCGCCTAGGAAGCTCCCGTTTTGTGGGAGCGCTCGTGATCCGGCAGCGGCTGTTGGATCAGTTGACGAGCAGTTTCCCTCTCCTGGAATCGGGTGAAAGCAGTTTTACCGACAATCACCGACTCTCGGGCGAGTTCCTGCTCGGCTTTCATAGCCAGCGCGAAGCGCTGCGCTCAAAAAAGAACAGTGCACCATCGCAAGACGAGCCTGAAGGAGAACAAGCGTGAGCCTGTCGACCAAGATCGATTTCGCAGTCATCCTCCGCGTGAAGAATGCTAACCCGAACGGAGATCCTTTGAACGGCAACCGGCCTCGCACGGACTATAACGGCCTCGGCGAGATCACTGATGTGTGTCTCAAGCGCAAGATGCGCGACAGACTGGCCGACAATGGCGCGTCCATCTTTGTGCAGTCCGATGACCGCAAAACTGATGGCGCGACAAGCCTCAGTGATCGCGCTAATAAAGCGCTCAAGGACGCGTTCGGCGGTCCGGAGATGGCCAAGCGTTCCTGCGAGATTTGGTTTGATGTGCGCGCTTTCGGACAGCTTTTTGCACTGAAATTTAGGAAGCAGACAAAAGCGAAAATTGAGGGGAAAGAGGATGTCGCGGGCGACACGGGCGTTTCCATCCCAATTCGTGGGCCGGTAACAGTGCAGTCCGCATTCAGCATTGAGCCGGTAGATGTGACCAGCACCCAGATCACCAAGAGTGTGTCATCCGAAGGAGACGGCACCAAGCGCGGCTCAGACACCATGGGCATGAAGCATCGGGTCGATAAGGCGGTGTATGTCTTCTTCGGCAGTATGAACCCGCAACTTGCGGAACGCACAGGCTTCAGCGATGAAGACGCCGAGGCGATTAAAACGATGCTGCCGAAGCTCTTCGAGAACGATGCCTCCTCGGCTCGGCCTGAAGGCAGCATGGCTGTGCTCAAAGTTTTCTGGTGGCGGCATAACTGCCGCATGGGCCAGTACTCTTCGGCGAAAGTCCACGGCACGCTCGCTGTCCGTGCTGATGGCGGGTATGAGCTTAGAAACCTTGATGGCCTCCAGCCCGAAGAGCTCGACGGCTTCTAGTGTCCAAGACATGACCAGCGCTTCTGAAAGCGAACAGGGCCTGCCTTTGAGCGGCCTTCAGCACCTCGCCTTTTGCCCTCGCCAGTGGGGCTTGATCCATATCGAGCAGCAATGGCGCGAGAACCGGCTCACCGCCGAAGGGCGTCTGCTGCACGAGCGCGCCGACTTGCCTGGGCAGTCGAGGCGTGAATCAACGCGCACGGTGCGTGGCATGTGGCTTCGCTCGGACCGCCTGCAGCTTACGGGCCGCGCCGATATTGTTGAGTTCCGGCCGGAGCCGTACCCGGTCGAGTACAAGCGCGGCAAGCGCAAGCCGAATGACTGCGATCAGGTGCAACTGTGCGCGCAAGCGCTTTGCCTGGAAGAAATGCTCGGCGTCGCGGTTCCGAGAGGCGCCTTCTTCTATGGCGAGCCGCGCCGCCGGCTTGAGGTCTCCTTTACTTCCGAGCTGCGCAGCCGAACAGAGTTGCTAGCATCCACCATGCACCGGCTCTTTCACTCGGGAGTCACGCCCGCCGCCGAACCAGGTCCGCATTGCTGCAGCTGCTCGCTTGTTGACCTTTGCCTTCCCGCCTCGACCGACGGAACTACCAACGCACGTGTTTGGCTGAAGGCGCAAATACGCAAGCTGGCCGAAGAACCCGCCGAGCTATAGGCCTGCCCTTTGAGAAAACTGCTCAACACGCTACATGGGGTCACTACACCAAACGTCAAAAATCGTACGCTAAGGAAATTGGATCAATCGTTTGAGGCTGCGAAGGGTCGTAGCGGCCTGAAAGAACCCTTGCGGAGGCTTCCAGCGGCTTGCCAGGTGTAGTCTCCGGTGAGGTTGATGTGTTCCCAGCCGATGGGTGAGAGGTGGGCCAGAGCTTCGTCGTCGATGGCGATCCCATGTTCTCGGAGAGCGGCGACAGCGCGTTCCAGGTAGATCGTGTTCCAGAGGATTATGGCGGCAACGATCAGATTGAGCCCGCTGGCGCGGTAGCGCTGATTCTCGAAGGAGCGGTCGCGCAGGTCGCCCTGCCGGTTGAAGAACACGGCTCGCGCGAGCGCATTTCTGGCCTCGCCCTTGTTGAGCCCGACCTGGACACGTCTGCGCAGCTCCGGGTCTTTCATCCATTCCAGCATGAATAAGGACCGCTCGATGCGCCCAACTTCCCGAAGCGCGGTGTGGAGGCTGTTTTGACGCGGGTAGCTGGCGAGCTTGCGGATGATTAGGGAGGCGGTGACTGTGCCGTGGCGAATGGACGCCCCCAATCGCAAGATTTCGTCCCATTGCGTTCGTACCAGCTTTAGATTGAGCTTGCCGCCGATCAGCGGAGCAAGCGTTGGGTGGTCGCGCTCTTTGCCCGGCACGTAAAGCCGCTTGTCAGCGAGATCGCGAATGCGCGGCGCAAATCGGAAGCCCAACAAGTGACAGAGTGCAAAGACATGATCGGTGAAGCCGGCTGTGTCGGTGTAGTGCTCCTCGATCCGCAGATCGGACTCATGGTAGAGCAGGCCGTCGAGGACATGCGTGGCGTCACGGGCATTCGCGGCGATCACCTTGGTGTAGAAGGGCGTGTACTGGTCGGAGATGTGGGTGTAGAAGAGGACACCCGGTTCGTTCCCATAGCGCAGGTTCACCTGCCCGGACTGTTCTCCGCGCCCACTGGCGCGGAAGCGCTGTCCATCGGAGGATGACGTGGAACCCTCGCCCCAGTGCTCCGAGAACGGGTGGCGATGATGATGGTTGACCAGTTCGGCGAGAGCCTTCGTGTACGCCTCATCCCGGATGTGCAGCGATGCGAGCCAATCGAGCTTCCGCGCTGTCGTGCCGGGACAGGCTTCGGCCATCTTGGAGATGCCGAGATTGATGCCGTCCGCGAGTACCGCAGTGAGCAGCAAGATCTGATCCTTTGCCGGCTCGCCCGTCTTCAGATGAGTGAAGTGCTTGCTGAACCCTGTCCAGCGATCAACCTCCAGGAGTAGATCGGTGATCTTGATATGGGGGAGCAAAGCGTATGCGCGGCGCATCAGCAGGCTCGCTTTTTCGGGTACGGCATTGGTCAAAGGCGTTATCTTCAGGCCGCTCTCGCTGACGGCCGCGTCGGGCAGTTCGCCGCGCGCTGCCAGGCCGTCCACTTCATCGAGTAACTGCTGGAGTAGCGCGACTCGTTCTGTAACGTAGGTCTCACCATCTTGCTGGATTGGTAGAGCCAGTCCTTCGTTCTTCCGCAACTCAGTGAAGCGTGAAGGCTCAAGCAGGTACGCGTCGAAGTCTTTGAATTGACGGCTGCCCGTCACCCAGACATCGCCTGAACGGAGACGGTTCTTCAACTCCGTCAACGCACACAGTTCATAGAAACGGCGGTCTATTCCATCATCCGTGACCATATATGGGCGCCAGCGCTGGTTGATCCACTCCAGAGGCGCGTTTTGAGGAACAGAGCGGCTCTTGTCCCGATTCATCGCGCGAAGGATGTCGATCACCTCCAGCAGTGGCCGAGCTGCGGGAGCCGCACGAAACTCAAAAATGTCGAGCATGGCCGGCGTGTAACGGCGCATTTGCGGAAAGCCGTTTGAGATGAGGCCGAGGAAATCAAAGTCTTCGGGCTGCGCCAACTGTTCCGCTTCCGAGACCGTCCGCGCGAAATCACCCCAGGAGACAATCTTCTCGATGGCAGCGAACGGGTCGGCCCCGTCTTCTTTGGCCGTTAAGAGTGCCTGTCCGATACGAGCGTAAAGCCGCACCTTTTCATTGATGGCCTTACCTGAAGACTGAAACGCTTCGTCGCGTCTCCGGCGGGCTTTGTTGAAGATGGAGCCGACAAATCGATCATGAAGATCGAGGATTTCGTCGGTAAGCGTGGAACTTGCTTCGAGCAGAACCGCGACCAGAGTTCCGTACCTGCGGGAATCGTCGAAGCGGGTAAGGTGCTGAGAGGTCGTCGCCACACCCTCGCGAGCGAGCTGTAAGAGACGGTTTTGATGTATGAGTTGGCCGAGTTCGGAGCGCAGGTCGAGATTGCGAATGTGTTGTAGCCGCTCTATATGGAGCAGGATGTTCTGCGCAGTCGGTGCGCCTGCAGGCGAGCGCAGCCATGTGAACGTGCTTACCTTGCTACTGCCCCGGAGTTTCAATAGGGCGTCGAGTTCAAAACGCTGGCCTTCGCTCAGATCGGCAGTAAGAATTTCGAACAACTGCCGTTCGGAACGCACGATGACTTCCGCGCAAAGCCGCTCCAGTACCGCCAATCGCGGAACAATGACGGACCGCCGCCGCAGCTCGTCGATTCCTGCCCGAACCAGGACGACGCCTCGATTGGTTTGCAGGGCCGTTGGCATCAGCCACGACGCAAGCGAGCGATATTGCCCGATGCCGAAGGAGCGCAGCCCATAATGAGCTTGCAGTTCGGCCAGGTGTTCCCGGCGTGTTTCATCGCGTTTGGCATAGCTGGCCCACGCACCTGGCGAGAGATTGAGCTGCCGGGCTAGGAAGGTCAGCAACTCCGGAGGCGGGGTCTCACTTGGCAGCAACGCCCGTCCTGGATATCGGAGGAAAGCAAGCTGAGCGGCAAGACCCAAACGGTTCTGGGCTCCTCGCCGACGGCGAATCAGGCGAAGGTCCTGATCGCTTAGGACGTAGTGCTCAATCAGACCGGCACGATCAAGGGGAGCCGCTTCGAAAGCCTCACGCTGCGAGAATGAGAGAAGTTCACGCAGCGCCATTCGACGGCCTACCTCTTGCCGACAGCGGTATCTCCGCCTGCCCGTGCGAGCAGCCGCCCAATCGTTGCGGGATGGACATTGAACAGTCTGGCCGCCTCCGCGGCGGTCTTCTTGCCATGCATGACCATCTTCACTACCTCCGTCCGCTGCTGGGGAAGCAGCTTTGGACGGCGCCCTCCTATACGGCCTTCGCCACGGGCGGACTCCAGGCCCGCGCGCGTTCGCTCACGGAGCATGGCTCGCTCAAACTCTGCAAACGATCCGATCATCTGCATCATCATTCGGCCGGCGGGTGTCGTGGTGTCTATCGCCTCTGTCAGGCTGCGGAAACCCGCCTTCGCTTCCTGTATCCGCTCCATGATCGTGAGGACGTCCCTCAAGGATCGCGAAAGCCGGTCAAGCTTCCAGACGACCAGGACATCTCCTTTACGAAGATGGTCGAGCAGTCGTTGTAGCTCAGGACGATTCCAGCGCCCCCCGGTGGCCTTCTCCCGGAAGATGCGCTCGCACCCCGCCACCTTCAGAGCGGAGGCCTGTGCTGTCGTGTCCTGTTCGTTCGTCGAAACGCGTGCGTAGCCGATGAGCATGGTTGCGGAAAGGTATCGCCATTGACTTTATCACTGCAATACCTTTTTGCAACTCAGAACGCTGGGCTTTGAGCCTGCCCTGAGATCGTTGCGCAAACGTTCGTTTGTGCAACGCGGACACTCACGAACCGCACCGGCAAGAGATGCCGTGGAACGGTGGCATGGACCCGTCCAGCGAAGGAATGCAATGACCGTGGGGGTCAGTTTGGGGGTTGCCCAGCTTGGCCGCGATCCTCTCCTCGAAGTGTTCGGAGATGAAGTGTTCTAAACGCTCCGCTTCGTCGTGGAGCTGCTCCACGGGGTAGTCCAGGATTTCAAATAAGAAGGTTTCGATCAGGCGATGATGCCGGACGATCTCCAAAGCCCGCTTGCGCCCGAAAGGCGACAGGCAGGCACCGCGGCCGCGTTCGTAGTCAATCAGCGAATCCGGTTCAACGGCAAGCCGCTGAAGCATGTTGGTGATGGAGGGGGGCGCAACCTGAAGCCGCTCGGCCAACTCCATACCTCCGACGCGCCGCTCTCCGTCGGCGCTGAGAGCGTAAATGGCCTTTAGATAGTCGTCGACCGCTTCACTGCCTTTGCGCGATGGCTGTTCGGATTTCGTTTTGGCGAGCACGGTCATTGCTGTTCCAGTGCTTTTAGGTTAGTCTAATAATTGTGTTTAGGCGAGCCTAATTATGGAATCCTGCCATCGCGGCACTTTCGTTCCATCTTTTCATCGGTGGCTTTGCTTCCTAGTTGGGCTTGTGCTGTGGGCCGCCCTGGGTGGCCCTCTCCTTGCGCAGAGCGGAACCTCCAGCGCCCTGGCGGGAACGGTTGTAGATGGCTCGGGAGCGTCCATTCAGGCGGCGACGGTGACCGCCACCGAGGTCAACACCCAAGCCCTGCGCACAGGAAAAACGGATACTAGCGGACATTATCTGCTGTCCCAGGTGAACCCCGGCACCTATCGAATCGCAATCGCCGCTTCCGGCTTTGCTCCAGCCAGCTCTGAACCGACAGCGGTGGGCGTGGGGCGAACGGTAACCCTGAATTTCACATTGTCGATCAGCTCAAGCTCGCAGACAGTGGAGGTGACGGCTCAGCAAGGCCTGCTCAGCCTCGACAATCCGAACACGACCACGACGCTTGAAGCGAAAACGATCAAAAGCCTGCCCAACCCCGGGCAGGACCTGACCTTTGTGGCCCAGTTCGCACAGGGAGCGCTGATGAACACGGCCGGCTCCTCCAACGACGCCAAGGCTGCCGGAGGGTACGGCAATGTGGAGTTCAACGGGCTCCCCGCCACTTCCAACGGCTACATTCTGGACGGGTACGACACCAACGACCCATGGCTGGGGCTGAACATTGGGCTTTCGACCAACCTGGTCATCGGCCTCGATGCGGTCCAGGAGGCCACGGTCAACACCAACTCGTACACCGTCGATCAGGGGCGATACGCGGCGGCCCAGGTCAACTACTTCACCAAGTCGGGCACGAACCGCTTCCATGGCGATGCCTACGAGGTCTGGAACGGCTCGCTGTTGAACGCGCAGGATTACTTTCTCCATGCGAACGACACGCCGGGCAACGTGGCCAAGAAGCCACGTTCGACGGTGAACGAATTCGGCGTCAGCGTCGGCGGTCCCATCCGCCGGGACAAACTCTTTTTCTTCGCGCATTACGAGGGTATTCGCATCGCGCTGCCCCTGGTGTCACAGGTGACCGCGCCGACGCCGGCATACCAGCAATATGTGTTGCAGCAGTTGACGACAGGAGGCGTGGACCCGAGTACCGGCACCGTGCTCCCTGCACAACCGGCCGAGGTGCCGCTCTACCGTTCCATGTTTTCGCTCTACAGCAACACGGCGGGCACGCCGGTGCCGGTGAGCACCTGCCCGTTTGACGCCAATGGCGCGCTGCTTCCCGTTCCCGCGGCGGGTGGTCTGCTCGACGGCAGCGGCTGCGCCAACCAGCGCCAGGCATCGTTGAACAACAGCGATCGCGAGGACCTCGTGGTCGTGAAGATCGACCAAACGATCAACCCCAACGATAGCGTCTGGTACCGCTTTCAGCAGGACACCGGGTTGCAGGCGGCCTACACGGACCCCATCAATCCCATCTTCAACAGCTACTCGCCGCAGCCGCAACGGACGCTGGTGCTCGGCTACACGCACCTTTTCACGCCCAACCTGGTCAATCAGCTCAATCCGGGCGCGAGCTGGTATGCGAGCGTCTTTGAACCGAATAACTTTGCCGCCGTGCAGCAGCAGTTCCCGATCGTTCTGCAGGCCGGCAGCTCCAATGTGCCGTTCACGACCCTCGGCGGCAATAACAGCACCTACCCTCAAGGGCGAAAGGTCACCCAGTGGCAGATCAACGACAACCTCATCTGGACACTGCAGCGGCACACGCTGAAGTTCGGCATCAACACGCGCCGCGTGGATGTAAGCAACTACGACCTGGGGCAAGGGACGGTGCCGCTGGTAACGGTGAACGATCTGGCCCAGTTCACCTACGGGGCAGCGTACACCGCCACACAGAGCTTTCCGGTGCGACTGCGGGAGCGGGTCGCCGACGGCAATCTCGAGTTTTATGCGATGGACACCTATAAGCCTTCGTCCAGGCTGACGCTTGCCGCTGGGCTGCGCGTCACCTGGAACACCAATATCGTCAACGATCAGGGGCTCTTCGCGCGTCCAGCGGGTTCGTTTCTCGATCTTCAGCACAGCAACGCGCAGCCGCTGAATCAGGCGATCCTAACCGGCGTTCACACCCTCTTCCCGGCAACGCCCTTGTTTATCTACCAGCCTCGTGTTTCGGTAGCCTATGAGATCTCGCACCGAACAGCCCTGCATGTAGGCTTTGGTGTCTTCAGCGATATCATCCCCGCGCAGATCGCCGATCTTGCGTCCACCAACGCGCCTTACGCGCCAAGTTTTGTCGGCGGCCTGGGCGGCCAGGTGGGCGGAACGGCACTCTTCTCAGGCGTTCCAGGCAGTGCCGTCGATGCGTTGACATCGGCCAACACCGCCCTGCAAACCAGCTTCCGCAGCGGCGCTGCTCCTTGCGCAGGCATCGCTCCCGGTGCCCCGGTCTGCCCCCTCGCCGTCGCGCTGAACACGTTTCCGAGCGGAACCCTCAAAACGCCACTCTACTACCAGTACAGCGCCGGCCTGGAGCAGCAGGTGGGAGACAAAGGCGCGGTGCGGCTAGATTTCGTCGGCACTCGTGGGCTCCATGAGCCATACCAGATGCAGCTCAACGGCTATCAGAACGTATGCGACGGCTGCTTTGCGCCATACCCTTACCAGCGCCCGCTCGATCAGCGATTCGGCAGTGTGAACGAGTTTCGCACCGACGCCAACAGCAGCTATGCCGGCCTCCAGACCAGCTACACGGAGCAGCTCGGCGGGCTGACCCTGCGCGGTAATTACACGCTCAGTCATTGCCTCGATGAGGTTTCAAACGGCGGGCTGCTGTCCTTTTCGAGCCAGGGCATCCTGTCTCCCTTGCCGGGCGAGCTTGCGCGCAACTACGGCAACTGCGACTACGATGTGCGCCACAACATCTCGGCTTTCGGCCTTTATCAGGTACCGTTCCACTCCAGCCACGCGCTCCTCCGGCAAGCACTTGGCGGCTGGGCCGTTTCGGAAACGGCCTTCTTTCACACCGGGCTACCGTTCACAATCCTGAGCCAGCCGTACACTGCGGGCGGCAACGGTATCTTCCAGGCCAGCGGGCCGCAGTTCGCCCGGCGCGTTCCCGGCGTGCCGGTCTACCGTAAGACTCCGGTTGAAGGCGTCACCGTGGCGGGCACCCGGCAATGGATCAACCCGGATGCCTTCGTTTCGGTCGTGGATCCTTCGACGGGCAGTTGCACCGGAGGAGACTCCCCCGCCAATTGCCAGTTCGGAGATTCGGGCCGGAATACCGTACGCGGCCCACACTTCACCGATTCCGACATCTACTTAACGAAGAACTTCAAGCTGCACGAGGGCGTAACCTTCCGCTTCGACACACAGCTTTTCAACGCCTTCAATCACCCCAATTTCGCCCTGCCCAGCAACGTGCAGGCCGGGGTTCCGGGCAGCCTGATTCCGGCCCGCTTCGGCACACTGCAAAGCACAATCTCACCGCCTACAGGTCTCCTCGGCGTCGGGCTCGGCGGCGACAGTTCGCCCCGCATGATCGCCTTTCAGGCAAGAATCGAGTTCTGAACGACCTCCGTACTTCCTTAGCGTACGATTTGTGACGTTTGGTGTAGTGACCCCTACATGTCACGACACAGGGCGCTTACGTCCATCGCGATGGAGAAACCCTCTCAGTCAGGATCGGCGACGAAGTGAAGCTGCGGCTGCCCATCCACACGATCGAGAGCCTACTTTGCTATGGACGCGTCACCTGCAGCTCCTTTGCTCTTGGCCTTTGCGCGGAACGCGGCGTCGGGGTCTCCCTAATGACGGAGCATGGCCGCTTCCTCGCGCGCGTCACTGGCCCAGTTTCAGGAAACGTCCTGCTTCGCCGTCAGCAGTACCGCGCGGCTGATGCGGGCGCGTCGGCGTTGGTCATCGTTACAGCGATCCTCGCCGCAAAGATCGCAAATAGCCGGCTTGTCTTGGTGCGCGGTGCACGCGAAACGGGAGTTGGGGAGCGCCAAAGCAGGCTTCGGGCGCGAGCGCAACACCTTGGCCACATGGCTGCGGCCGCTGTCGCGTCCGCTTCCATCGACGAAGCACGCGGCTATGAGGGACTTGCCGCTCAAGACTACTTCTCCGTTTTTAATGACCTGATCGTCGGAGAATCTTCAATTACGGAAAGCTTTCAGTTCCGGGGACGCTCCCGGCGGCCTCCTCTCGATCGACCCAATGCCATGCTGTCGTTCGTCTATGCACTGCTCCGGCATGATGTCGAATCGGCTCTCGAATCCGTAGGGCTCGACCCAGCAGTCGGCTTTCTTCACACAGACCGTCCTGGACGTCCCTCGCTCGCGCTCGACTTAATGGAGGAGCTGCGCCCGCACCTTGCCGACCGGCTGGTACTGACGCTGATCAATCGCCGCCAGGTGCAGCCTTCTGGCTTCGTTGTCGAGGATGGCGGCGGAGTCACCATGGATGAGGCCACCCGCAAAGAGGTGATCGGCGCCTGGCAGCGGCGCAAGCAGGAGGAAATCCTGCACCCTTTCCTGCGGGAAAACGTGCCGATTGGCCTCATTCCCTATGTGCAGGCCCTTCTGCTGGCTCGCCATCTACGCGGCGGCCTCAATACGTATCCAGCGTTCTTTTGGAGATAGCACGCGATGATGGTCCTGGTCAGCTACGATGTCAGCACGAAAGACGAAGCCGGGCGTCGCCGTTTGCGCCGCGTGGCTCGTGCCTGTGAGGACCTCGGCCAAAGAGTTCAGAACTCTGTGTTCGAGTGCTTGTTGGACCCCGCCCAGTGGGCCATCCTTCGCGCCCGCCTGGTCAGCGAAGCGGATCCGGCACAGGACAGCTTGCGGTTTTACTTCCTGGGTTCGGAGTGGAAGCGGCGCGTAGAACACGTGGGAGTCAGAGCTGCATACGACCCCGAGGGCCCACTCTTATTCTGAATGGACGGGTACAAGGTCCGCGGACCCTAAGCGCGCGGAGCTTTCCCAGGAGATCCGCGTTTAGGTTAACCCCCTTGGTTTGTGGGCTTTCCTTGCGTGTCTCCCGTTCACCACAGTTTCGGTCGTGCTTTCCGGACAGATCTGCGTTTATGTCAAGATAAGCGCAGCGGCTTCTACGAGTTAGCAGGGCCGCCGTCGCCCCCCTCGCGGGGGCGTGGATTGAAACGCAGCGATCGGCGAATTGACGGCGCGCTCTCGCGTCGCCCCCCTCGCGGGGGCGTGGATTGAAACACGTTTCTGGAACGATCTAAACGCATACGAGTGCGTCGCCCCCCTCGCGGGGGCGTGGATTGAAACAGCTCCACAGCAAGAGCGCTTGAACTCCTCGGCTTGTCGCCCCCCTCGCGGGGGCGTGGATTGAAACCAGTAAACCGCATGGCCTACCGCCGTCGGTCACTCAGTCGCCCCCCTCGCGGGGGCGTGGATTGAAACCTCGTTGCATGCGTTGTACACTCCGGAGCTAGAAAACGTCGCCCCCCTCGCGGGGGCGTGGATTGAAACAGAATGAGCTGCATGTTGCCGTACTGCGTTGTCACGTCGCCCCCCTCGCGGGGGCGTGGATTGAAACACTAAGAAACAACACAACAATGACCAACGCCATAAACGTCGCCCCCCTCGCGGGGGCGTGGATTGAAACTTCGTCGCATAGCTATCCTCCATCCGCACACGCGGTCGCCCCCCTCGCGGGGGCGTGGATTGAAACCGTTGTTTTGGAGCCCTCCTGTAAAGTTTTGCGAGTCGCCCCCCTCGCGGGGGCGTGGATTGAAACCCGTGAGCCGTATGGGCCGGAAGTCTAGTAGCTAGTGTCGCCCCCCTCGCGGGGGCGTGGATTGAAACAAGAGGTCGCAGATTATCTGCGAATCTCCTACACTGTCGCCCCCCTCGCGGGGGCGTGGATTGAAACATTGAATCTACCTGCAAATCGCATCATGCTGGAGTCGCCCCCCTCGCGGGGGCGTGGATTGAAACGTAGTAAAGCAGCTTGTGCAGACTGTACTGGGCGTCGCCCCCCTCGCGGGGGCGTGGATTGAAACGATCAATGTCAGTGACATCGTCTCCGACCCTGATTTGTCGCCCCCCTCGCGGGGGCGTGGATTGAAACAATGGCGCGGCCGGCAAGCGGAGCAAAAATCAGCTGTCGCCCCCCTCGCGGGGGCGTGGATTGAAACGTTGTCCCTACAGGCAAGCGAGTCACTTCTTGGCGTCGCCCCCCTCGCGGGGGCGTGGATTGAAACATCGCTTGACAATCTACATTTGACAGCCGATGGACGTCGCCCCCCTCGCGGGGGCGTGGATTGAAACGCCGGTTGCTGGTGCGCCTGAGTTTGCGAAGCCGTCGCCCCCCTCGCGGGGGCGTGGATTGAAACGCCCATCTGTCGGCAGGGGTCAGCCCTTTAGAATCAGTCGCCCCCCTCGCGGGGGCGTGGATTGAAACTCGGGCTGACCGCCAAACATATCGACCGCGTGATGGTCGCCCCCCTCGCGGGGGCGTGGATTGAAACAGACAACAAAGAACGAAATGCGACGTTACATGCAGTCGCCCCCCTCGCGGGGGCGTGGATTGAAACGTGTCGGAGGATACACGCGTCTGCCCGGCCTGCGTCGCCCCCCTCGCGGGGGCGTGGATTGAAACAGCTGTGCCAGCAAAGACACGACCGCCTGCTCAGGTCGCCCCCCTCGCGGGGGCGTGGATTGAAACCATCTGCGCGGTCAGCTGCTGCATGATCTCGCTGTCGCCCCCCTCGCGGGGGCGTGGATTGAAACCCAGAGGTCACGATATGACATGGTGCTGGCACAGGTCGCCCCCCTCGCGGGGGCGTGGATTGAAACTGCGGGCCGGGATCATCGTGCCCTCCGAATGGCGCAGTCGCCCCCCTCGCGGGGGCGTGGATTGAAACGCTTTTCTATACACTCGACGGAATGAAGCCGACCGCGTCGCCCCCCTCGCGGGGGCGTGGATTGAAACTCAAGCAGTGTTCCCGGTCCTGCGCCCATCTGCGTGTCGCCCCCCTCGCGGGGGCGTGGATTGAAACTCAAGTTTTCTGGTGCTGGTAATGCAGCAAGCATCGTCGCCCCCCTCGCGGGGGCGTGGATTGAAACATCTATGCGCAAGCCCCATTGCCTGTGTACGAAATAGTCGCCCCCCTCGCGGGGGCGTGGATTGAAACGCTTGCGGCCTGCATTTGATCGACCTGATCTTGCAGTCGCCCCCCTCGCGGGGGCGTGGATTGAAACGGGATCACGATCTCCTTTATCCCATGCGCCGCCAAGTCGCCCCCCTCGCGGGGGCGTGGATTGAAACAATTAAAGAATTGCGCGACCGCCTGCGAGCAGCCGTCGCCCCCCTCGCGGGGGCGTGGATTGAAACAATGCTGTCAATGCCGCCCGGGAACTGCTGAGCTGTCGCCCCCCTCGCGGGGGCGTGGATTGAAACTTAGCTGGAGTCGTAGGCTCCTCTCCTGGCTCTGGTCGCCCCCCTCGCGGGGGCGTGGATTGAAACTTAGCTGGAGTCGTAGGCTCCTCTCCTGGCTCTGGTCGCCCCCCTCGCGGGGGCGTGGATTGAAACTCTTAGAGGCTGCGGGTATCAGCATGAGCGCGATGGTCGCCCCCCTCGCGGGGGCGTGGATTGAAACTAAGGGAAGCAGAAGCCCGGCTGTGCTCGCGGGGTGTCGCCCCCCTCGCGGGGGCGTGGATTGAAACTGATGGGACGCTAGGGACAGCAGTCCACAACATGTCGCCCCCCTCGCGGGGGCGTGGATTGAAACTTAGGTGCGTGTCTAGGTTCATTGGCCGAAGCAGTCGCCCCCCTCGCGGGGGCGTGGATTGAAACAGCATTCGGCAAGGACTTTAAGGCAGTGTTCGCGTCGCCCCCCTCGCGGGGGCGTGGATTGAAACAGCCTCGGAGAAGTCCTGGACGGAGCCCGGCTAAGGTCGCCCCCCTCGCGGGGGCGTGGATTGAAACACAGTGCTTCCGTAGCAGCGATTAGCGCAATTTAGTCGCCCCCCTCGCGGGGGCGTGGATTGAAACGGGTGGCGGCTCGAACATTTTGTGCCCTTTGAGGTCGCCCCCCTCGCGGGGGCGTGGATTGAAACTCCTTTATCCTCGCTGCTGCGTCTAGCCATGCTGCGTCGCCCCCCTCGCGGGGGCGTGGATTGAAACTCTTTAGCATATGCGACGATGGCCTCTTGCATCACAGTCGCCCCCCTCGCGGGGGCGTGGATTGAAACCATCTGGTCCAATCTCCATCGCTTCCATCTGCGCGAGTCGCCCCCCTCGCGGGGGCGTGGATTGAAACAGTCACATCATCGGCATCGTAGCCTTGCTGGTGAAGTCGCCCCCCTCGCGGGGGCGTGGATTGAAACTCCAGACTTATGACGCAGCCGTCAATACCCAAAGCGTCGCCCCCCTCGCGGGGGCGTGGATTGAAACCCTCGGCCTCGGCTAGCTTTAGCATGCCCTGCCTCGTCGCCCCCCTCGCGGGGGCGTGGATTGAAACTCTCCTCCATGTCCTCAAGAGCGTAGTTAATGGCCGTCGCCCCCCTCGCGGGGGCGTGGATTGAAACGTAGTGGGGGATGCAAAGACGAAAGGCAGCGAAGTCGCCCCCCTCGCGGGGGCGTGGATTGAAACGTTAACAACCTTGAGCCACTTTGAGGCGCTGTCGCGTCGCCCCCCTCGCGGGGGCGTGGATTGAAACTGCGCCGAGCCGAGAAGCGGGGCAGGTCGTTGCCGGTCGCCCCCCTCGCGGGGGCGTGGATTGAAACACAAACCTTGTGGCCAATCAGACGGACTCAAAAGTCGCCCCCCTCGCGGGGGCGTGGATTGAAACACGGCTATCGGCTCTCCAGAGCTAGGGCATTTGACGTCGCCCCCCTCGCGGGGGCGTGGACTGAAACATGGGCCCGTTAATCTTGGTAATCACACCTCGCTCGTCGCCCCCCTCGCGGGGGCGTGGATTGAAACCGCAGCTATGGTTTCGAGAAACCACGTTTCATCTCGTCGCCCCCCTCGCGGGGGCGTGGATTGAAACCACTTTAGGGCCATGGTAGGAATCTCCTAGAATGTCGCCCCCCTCGCGGGGGCGTGGATTGAAACCTTGAATTGGGCATCCGGCCACATCTTCGGGATGTCGCCCCCCTCGCGGGGGCGTGGATTGAAACGTCCGCTGGGTCTGTGCAGTGCACAATCACGGGGAGGTCGCCCCCCTCGCGGGGGCGTGGATTGAAACGCCTTTCGGGCCGATGTAAATTTGGTATGTGGCGTCGCCCCCCTCGCGGGGGCGTGGATTGAAACAAGTTTCGCGGCAAACATACACGTCTCCGTTAGGTCGCCCCCCTCGCGGGGGCGTGGATTGAAACATGGAGGCGATAGACGGCCACGGCACGTTGAACGTCGCCCCCCTCGCGGGGGCGTGGATTGAAACCGGGTACCGAGATTGAGTAGCCTACCTGGTCGCGTCGCCCCCCTCGCGGGGGCGTGGATTGAAACGTCCTCCCATGGTGAACAGCAGACACCAGGTTCTGGTCGCCCCCCTCGCGGGGGCGTGGATTGAAACAGTACAGGAGATGAACACCATGGCAAACACACTTGGTCGCCCCCCTCGCGGGGGCGTGGATTGAAACTGTGGGACATCGAATGCATCTCGCTAGAAGCCTCGTCGCCCCCCTCGCGGGGGCGTGGATTGAAACCCTCATCCTCCTCCACCCGTCTCACGGTTGTGCTAGTCGCCCCCCTCGCGGGGGCGTGGATTGAAACGCAGTAAGCTTTCGCTGCTCGCCCGCCACTTAATGTCGCCCCCCTCGCGGGGGCGTGGATTGAAACCGCAGAGAAGTAAGCAGGCTGCCCAACACTGGGAGGTCGCCCCCCTCGCGGGGGCGTGGATTGAAACCTCTCGAGGGCTTTCAAGGACTTTTGCGTAACAGTCGCCCCCCTCGCGGGGGCGTGGATTGAAACACACACAGCGCCCCTTCTGTGCTCTCTGTAGCCGTCGCCCCCCTCGCGGGGGCGTGGATTGAAACCGCAGAGAAGTAAGCAGGCTGCCCAACACTGGGGTCGCCCCCCTCGCGGGGGCGTGGATTGAAACAGAACCACACTGGCGTGGGAATACCCCGACCAGGTCGCCCCCCTCGCGGGGGCGTGGATTGAAACTGCAGCAGGAAGCTGCTGTACGGGGCGTAGTACATGTCGCCCCCCTCGCGGGGGCGTGGATTGAAACTTGTGTGACGCGAACCAGACGGTTGCTATCGACGTCGCCCCCCTCGCGGGGGCGTGGATTGAAACTGCTACGTGATCGGCGAAACAGCCAGCCCGCTTACGTCGCCCCCCTCGCGGGGGCGTGGATTGAAACTTGAATCCGCAGACGCTGAAAAGCGGTTCTCTTGTCGCCCCCCTCGCGGGGGCGTGGATTGAAACAGTAAAGAGCATGGAGCGCTCCACTGCTGGCAGGACGTCGCCCCCCTCGCGGGGGCGTGGATTGAAACATAGAGAACCAGATGGGCTACCACCCGTCACCGGGTCGCCCCCCTCGCGGGGGCGTGGATTGAAACCTAACCTACAGCTCAGGCCCAGCAGCTACCGTTGAAGTCGCCCCCCTCGCGGGGGCGTGGATTGAAACTTGTCACGTTTGCGCACCCTCGCTTTTTCTAAGTCGCCCCCCTCGCGGGGGCGTGGATTGAAACGCTTGAAGCCCAGCAGCAGCAAAACGCTCTGCTCGGTCGCCCCCCTCGCGGGGGCGTGGATTGAAACAGCTTTGGCCAAGTGCAGACGAGCAAACCAGTAGGTCGCCCCCCTCGCGGGGGCGTGGATTGAAACAAAATATGGCAGGGCTTCGCTTGGGACATGCACCACGTCGCCCCCCTCGCGGGGGCGTGGATTGAAACGAGAAGGACGCCAAGACAGTAGAAACCGTGATGCGTCGCCCCCCTCGCGGGGGCGTGGATTGAAACCGCAGATCACTCGTGAGAATGTGTCAGCAGCACGTCGCCCCCCTCGCGGGGGCGTGGATTGAAACAATTCCACGCCCGAGACCGGCTACACGGCGCGGCTGTCGCCCCCCTCGCGGGGGCGTGGATTGAAACTTGTGCCGGCGGTTACGGCTTACCTCATTGGCAGTCGCCCCCCTCGCGGGGGCGTGGATTGAAACTTCAACCGAGGATCACGCTGTCGATGCACTGGGGTGTCGCCCCCCTCGCGGGGGCGTGGATTGAAACGGTCAGCAACTCCGTGCAGAAACTCACGGCCAGCGGTCGCCCCCCTCGCGGGGGCGTGGATTGAAACCAACGATGAGGTGCAGGGACTGAACAGCAGCGCCGGTCGCCCCCCTCGCGGGGGCGTGGATTGAAACGGCAACGACACCCACGGTGCAGTGAAGGCTGTAGGGTCGCCCCCCTCGCGGGGGCGTGGATTGAAACTTGCACTCTCCGAAGATCCCACCCGGCCATCACCGTCGCCCCCCTCGCGGGGGCGTGGATTGAAACTACTTGTCCTTGCGAGTAAAGACTAATGTTGCTGTCGCCCCCCTCGCGGGGGCGTGGATTGAAACAGGATCGTGTTGATGATGACCGAAGGGTCACAATCGTCGCCCCCCTCGCGGGGGCGTGGATTGAAACTCCAGCTGCCCCGTCTCACGCAGGTCGGCGATCACTGTCGCCCCCCTCGCGGGGGCGTGGATTGAAACTTGATGAAGGTCTTGTCATAGTGCAAGACCTGCGGTCGCCCCCCTCGCGGGGGCGTGGATTGAAACTCCGCGATGACGACTGGACTGACAGTCTCCGCGGTCGCCCCCCTCGCGAGGGCGTGGATTGAAACTGTTCAACCACCGGAACAAGGTGCCGGACTCGGGTCGCCCCCCTCGCGGGGGCGTGGATTGAAACACCGATCGTGACCTCCCGCACCACGCTCTGCGCCAGTCGCCCCCCTCGCGGGGGCGTGGATTGAAACGGCATCATGTACCTGCATACGGTCCTCGCACAGGTCGCCCCCCTCGCGGGGGCGTGGATTGAAACTCTGCAGCCCGAGTACTTCCGCCAGGTCACCTCGTCGCCCCCCTCGCGGGGGCGTGGATTGAAACGACTACGGCCCACACGCTGTATACGTCATGGTCAATGTCGCCCCCCTCGCGGGGGCGTGGATTGAAACAGGTCTACGAGGCAGCGATTATTTGCGGGGCAGGTTGCCCCCTCGCACGCGTAGATTGAACCTCCGCGATCTTCCGGCGTCTGCGCTCTTACGCTGTCGGCCCCCTCGCCGTGGGGGGCCGTGGACTGAAACGTCTACGCCATTCTGTCCATCGAGAATTGTGTAAGTTGCCCCTCTCGCGCTCTGCCCGGGCTGCCGCGCCAGGGTGACGCGCACCACCATGCTTCGCGCGGACTGGGCGCCGCTCTTACACACGCTCTGCGCGAACAGCACCCGCACGAGCAGTACCTGCTCGATTCAACCCTTTTAGGCCGGCGGTCGTCCCTGCCTAGCCATTTCTCGTAAATAGCGGGCCGCGCCAAATGCAACATAAGCAGTGACAGCCTGGAACACAAACAGGATTATGTCCCAGGCCGCACGATCGTAATCTTCCCGAAAGACAGCTTCTCGTTTATCTCACTTCTAGCGGTCAACCTTGTAAAGGGTGGATGTGTATCCGCCTGGAAGTTTTCTGTGGCACCGCGATGAATCGAAGCGGTGTTGAGAAATCGAGAAAGCTTCTTGACGCGCGATCACACTTGCCGCAGGATGGTTCCGTTCCGTCTTTGATCCATCAGCGAGTTGCGTTCGGCCTGTTTCTCCACAGAGTTCCGGAGGAAGTTTGCGTAGATTCCTTGGTCTTGCAGAGTTCTCTTCTCTCCCATCGTTTGCTTGCTTTCTTCTCATCTTTACAACGTTTCTGTGTTGTCAGGCACAAGCACAGCAGTTTCCGCCTGGAGTGAATACAGCGGCGACGTTCCTGTCAGAGGTTGCTCTCAAGTACCCTGCAGCCGCTGCGCTCAACTCGATGAGCTTTAACGCTGAGGCACAGTGGACCCTTGGAAGTCAGAAGGAGACCGGCACAGCTACAGCACAAGCCAGCTCTGACGGTTCTACGAGTTTTCAGCTGAATCTGGATGGCGCTTCCAGAGCAGAGACGCGAAGCGCTTTGGGCGATAGCCGAAGCTGCCAATGGGCCGACACCAAGAGTGCGCACACGCTGCAGACCGTGGATTGCAGTACGCCCGTGCCGTGGTTTGCGCCATTGTTTGCGTTCCAGCCATCGGCGGTAGTTTTGCAGCTGTTGAACATCAGTGACGACGGCGCTGTCACGCGCAGCAGTGAGACCTACCGGCAGATCAGCTACCTGACTGCAATACAAGGGACCTCGACCGCTACAACAAACCTGCTTACGAGCGGCACAAAGGTCAGCGTCTTGTATGATCCGCAGACTCTGCTGCCTACCAGCATTGAGTACTTGCAGCACGCTGATAACGATCTGAACACTACTATTCCGGTGCGTATTGTGTACAGCAACTATCAGACCGTGTCTGGCACTCCTGTGCCTTACCAGATTGACCGCTACGTCAACGGCGTGTTGCAACTCGCGCTGTCCGTCACAAGCGCCTCTCTTAAGTAAACTTCAGTCGCTGTATGGAGCTCTCCTATGCTGAGCCTTGCTCGCGTACTAGCCTTCTGCGCTTTCTTCTATGCTTCGTCCCTCTTTGCCCAGAACCCAGGAACAGGGCTCTACAGCTTCGGCTCGTTTGACTCGGCAGGCTTCGACACAATCAACAAGGGCAATCTCAATGTGCACTTTGAGATCCCGATCGTGCAAAAGACTGGACGCGGGCTGCCGTTCAACTATTCGATCGTCTACGACGGCCTTATCTGGTCGACCACCTCGAGCGGTGGGACGAACCAGTGGACACCTGATTCTGCCTGGGGCTTTCACGGGCAGCTCAACGGCGGTGCTGTTGTTGGTTATATGACCTACCGGACTCTATCGGTCTCATGTCCGCGGCCAGCAAACTACTCCAAGCAGGTGCCAAATGCTACCGAAACGACCGGCTACGCCTACCATGACCCCTTTGGAGGAACACACCGCTTTAACTACAACTCTGGATATCTATGTCCTCTGACCAACACAGGCGCGAATCCATCGGGTAACGGTGCAAGTAGCGACGGCTCCGGCTACAGCTTTGTAAACGGCTTCGTGTATTCAAAGGCTGGAGCCAAGATCACCCCGAATTACGGGACATCTGCTTCGGGCGGCTCGGTGACTGACGCAAACGGCAACACCCTAACCAACAACACGAATAATACCTACATAGATACGACAGGCACGACTCAACTGACCATCTCCGGTGGAGGGAACGCCGGCAGCCCATTGCAGTTGAGCTACCCCGTGATAGGCCAGTCAGGTGGCGCCAAAACTGCCTCGGCAACGATCTACTACAAAACCTACACCGTGGCGACGAACTTCGGCTGTTCCACGGGTGAGTACGCGGCGACCTCTGTCGATCTGGTCGATCATATCGTCTTGGCGACGGGTGACACTTACAACTTCACGTACGAGCCGACACCGAATGGCTCGGGCAGCACGGTGAGTGGCCGGCTGGCGTCCATCACCCTAGCGACAGGCGGCAAGATCTCCTACAGCTACTCTGGCGGTACGAACGCGATCGAATGTTCGGACGGTACACCGTCCGGAATCAGTCGCACGACCAGCGACGGGACGAAACAGTATCAGCGTGCGGGCATCCAGGGCAACGCGAGTGCGTATACAACGACCATAACCGACGAAAAGAACAATCAGACGCTCTACCACTTTTCGGTTGACTCTCAGAGCCTGTATGAAGAGACCCACCGCCAGGTGTATCAGGGTAGCGTGAGCCAGGGTACCCTTCTTGAAGAGCGCCTCGACTGCTACAACGCAAGTCAGCAGAGCTGCGATGGGCAATCGATTACGCAGCCCATTACTTCTTTGTGGGATACAGACGGGTATAACGGCGGTACCCAATTGCTGACGGAAAACAGCTACGATACGGCGGGCAATCTTACGCAGTCGCACCTGATCAGTAGCGGCAACGTTTCTCAGATGACGACTACCAACACCTATTCAACGCCAAATCAAACAACGGAGCTGATGTCTACGCAGGTGGTCGACGGCAACAACAATCCAGTCTCCTACACAGCGTACGGCTATGACGAAAACACACCCGCGGCCACGTCCGGCCTATCACAGCACACCACCCCCTCCAGTAATCCAGGCAATCTGACTTCGATGCACGTCACAATCGATGGCGGTACTAATACTGCCGCTTCAAACACGCTCACCACCGCCACAACCTATTACGACACGGGCATGCCTATGTCGACGAAGGCAGTGGGCGGGTTTACCACAACATACAGCTATGATTCGACCGGCACCTTCGTGACCGGTACCACGCTGCCTACACCATCCAGCGGTGTCAGCCTGAGCACCACAGCTTCGTACGACGTGGCATCGGGTGAGCTTCTAAGCTCCACCGGCGTCAATTCCGGTCAGACGACCACGGTGAATACGTACGATGGATTGCTGCGGCCTTTGGATACCGTGTTGCCCAATGGCGGCCATATCAAAACGCAGTGGTACAGTCCCACGAACCCCTACACCACCCAGGATTTGAACACCTCCACTGGTCAATTGGCTAGTGTATCGATTGGCTTGGACACCTACGGGCGCTTTAGCCGACAAGCCGTCGGTAACGGACAATCCTCGAACCCCTGGTATCAAAACGACACCTGTTACGACGCCACAGGTCTTGCTTCCTTCCAGCCGACGGCCTATGCAGGGACAGGTTTCGGCGAGAGTATGCAGTGCTCCGGTTCGGGTACCACCTACACCTATGACGCGCTCGGCCGTGTGTCGACAGTGAAGACGCCCGATGGCACCTCAACCTACACCTACAACAATCGCGCCATACAAATCGCCGACGTTTCAGGCCTGCAAAAGATCCTGCAGTACGACACCTTAGGCCGTCTTTCTGGGATATGCGAGTTGTCGAACACACCCCTTGCCGGGCAAAGCCCGAGCTCCTGCGGTATGGACATCTCCGGCACTGGCTGGGTCACAAGCTACACCTACAATATGGCAGGGCACACAACCACCGTCGCCCAAGGTGCACAAACGCGAACCTTCGTGACCGATGGCGCGGGCAGGACTACCTCGGTCAGCGAGCCCGAGCGCGGCACCACAAGCTACACCTATGCCTATAACGGGACAGGTCTCCAGACCGTGCGCACGCGGCCCCGGGCCAATCAGACAAATGCCTCTACAACGACTGCCACCACGACGCAGTACGACGCGCTTGGCCGTGTGGTCTCGATTGCCTACAGTGACGGTACCGGCAGCAGATCCTTCGGCTATGACACTGCTACGAACTGGGCAGAAGCCAGCCAGCAGACCAACCTCAAGGGCCGGCTCAGCCAAACGAACATCGGCGGGACCAGCGCAAGCACCATCTTCGGCTATGACGTGTCCGGCGATGTGACCGTCACCTATGAGTGCACGCCGACCGGATGCGGCAATCAGGCTTGGGACCGGTCCCTCTCGTACAGCTACGATCTTGGGGGCAATCTGACCGGGGAGAACGATACCGTCGCCGGCAACATCACCTATGGACGTTCGCCCGCAGGCGAGGCGACTTCCATCACCCAGAACACCTACCAGAATGCGACCAATCCGGCCAAGCTGGTATCGAGCGTCAGCAACACACCATTCGGTCCAGGCAGTTGGTCATTGGGAAACGGGCTGTCTGGGGCGTCCGGCTTCGATACCTCGGGCAGAATGGCTAATTCTTCGTTATGCCAGAACTCCTCCTCGCCGTTCTGCTCCGGCGGCACATCCCTGTGGGGCCACAGTGTTCAGTACACGGGTGCTCGCGTCCTTCAGGTCTGCGACACAGTTCAGGGCGAATGTGCGAACTCGACTTATGACGAGATGAACCGTCTCACCGCCATGACCGACGTGACCCACAATGGAGGGGATGCCGGCAGCTTCACCTACAGCTACGATCGCTACGGCAATCGCTTGACCGAAACGTCGTCGAACACAGGCACCATGCCCAGCTACTCGGTCAATCAGGCAAACAACCAGATTTCCGGTTTCGGCTACGATGCCGCCGGTAATATCACCTCGGACGGCACGCATAGCTACAGCTACGACGCGGAAGGCAATCTGCTCACAGTCGATGGCGGCTCGACAGCCACCTACATCTACGACGCGATGAATCACAGAATCAGCTCGGCGACCACGGCAGGCAAGTTCGAGTATGTGTATGACATTTTCGGGCACCAAACCTCGGCATGGTATACGACCCAAAACTTCGGCTTCCTAGGCCGCATCTACTGGGACAACCGGCAGCTCGCCTGGCGCGGAGCCAATGGAGCCACCTGGTTTCAACACGGAAACTACCTGGGTACGACACGGTTGCGCACAGATTACCAAGGCCATATGGCTGCTTCCGAGGAGTCGGGGCCTTTTGGCGAAGACCTCAACCAGACCGCTCAGGAGAGCGGCGGCAACCAGGATGCAGCCCAGTTCACGGGGCTGGACTCGGACTCCGAGTCGGGCACCAGCCACGCCCAGTTTCGCCAGCTGAGCACCGTGCAAGGCCGCTGGATGAGCCCCGATCCCTACGACGGGAGCTACGACTTGACTAATCCACAGAGCTTGAATCGGTATAGCTATGTGCTAAACAATCCTCTTGCGTTCGTTGACCCCCTCGGGCTGGACACCCCAGACGGCTGTGACAGTGACGGCGGGGACGACGACGACGGCAGCGGCCCATGCTATTCCGGCGTAGATCAGGGAGATCAGGGCGGAAATCCAGGTGATGGTTTCGGTGCCCCATCTGATCCCGGCGGTATGAACAACAGCACATATACGTTGCACATAAATAGTTTCGCCTTTACCGGCCCTGACTTGAATGATCTTACTTCGGTCTGGCTTTCCTCCACATACAGTTTTCAATTCAGCGTACCCTTTCCTTTCGCGATTGAGGGCGGTGCCGCGAGAACTATGCCTCATAATAGGCCTTCAATCCAAGCAAAAATGCACCAGGCCGCGCAATCACTTTGCGGAGGAACTCCTGCAATGAAGGTGGGTAAATCCGTGATTGGTGGATTCGCCTTTGGGTTTGTCGCGGGTGCTCGCAATGGCTTTGTCACGGGTGAACTATTTGGAGGCGAGCTGACCTTAGGATCTAGTGGATTTCTTGGTGCCGTTTTAGGCGGCTTCATTCAGGGTGCTGTGGGAGCAGTAAATGGTCTTGGAGCAGGGTCTGTGTTAGCTGCCGAGTGCCAAGCGGGGTTCATGTATGACAATAACTAATGGAGCTTCTAAAGACGAAGCGCAAAGGCTCAAGAGAACGTTCATGCAAAGGCTGCGCTCAACAGCGCTTTGGTATGGAATACCGGCAGTATGTATGGAGCTGTTCGGGGTACCCAGGAATCTCTGGTTATACGCCTTGATTTATCTCGTTCCCGCGACTGCTGTAGGTGTCGTGATCGGAGCGGTGATTCAGCATGCAGCAGTAACGCGTCGAGGTAAAGTTAATACTTAATCTGTTTAAGAGCTGGCGGCTGTTGTCCTCGCGTATCCGGGATTCCTTTGAAGAGGGGGAATCGGAGGATTATCTACGACGCGATGAATCACAGAATCAGCTCGGCGACCACGGCAGGCAAGTTCGAGTATGTGTATGACATTTTCGGGCACCAAACCTCGGCATGGTATACGACCCAAAACTTCGGCTTCCTAGGCCGCATCTACTGGGACAACCGGCAGCTCGCCTGGCGCGGAGCCAATGGAGCCACCTGGTTTCAACACGGAAACTACCTGGGTACGACACGGTTGCGCACAGATTACCAAGGCCATATGGCTGCTTCCGAGGAGTCGGGGCCTTTTGGCGAAGACCTCAACCAGACCGCTCAGGAGAGCGGCGGCAACCAGGATGCAGCCCAGTTCACGGGGCTGGACTCGGACTCCGAGTCGGGCACCAGCCACGCCCAGTTTCGCCAGCTGAGCACCGTGCAAGGCCGCTGGATGAGCCCCGATCCCTACGACGGGAGCTACGACTTGACTAATCCACAGAGCTTGAATCGGTATAGCTATGTGCTAAACAATCCTCTACGGCATACAGATCGTCTTGGACTGGATGAAACAGATGCCCCTGCGGGGGGGCGATGGTGATGGAGACGATGGTGGTGGAGGAGGAGACGGGCCTATTGCTGTATCCTGCGCTCCATCTGATCCCAATTGCAACACTACCGTTCATGGCAATCCACCGCCTACGCCTACGCCCGTTGATCCTTGTGATGTCTTCAACTGTTCGCCCTTAGGTTCCAATCCCTCTGGCCCTACGGGCGGCGGCAGTAATGGTGGGACTGCAGGAAGCGCCCCCAGAAACCCGAGCAGAATCAAGTGTGCTGCTAACTTTGGGCAAGCACACAGCATCGGAGCCGCTTTCGGTGGTGGCACGATCGCTAATTGTCTGGGGGGAAACTCTGTTAGTAGTATCCTCACTCTGTTTTCTAATCCGCCGAGTATCCTTAGCGGTGGTCTGGGGTTGCCGGTGAATGACGCACTGCGCCTAACTGGAGGTAAACCACAGCCTCTTTACGGAAGCCTTGCTGGAACGATCAGATCGTCTGCCATTCAGGGGGCAGTGAATTCTTTCCTGGGAACAGGTGATGGAATCGTCTCACTTAGTGGCGAAGCGAGTATAGCCTCGTTCGGCGGCCTTGCAACGACTGCAGCAACAGCGGCGCAGGCTGCATCCGTAGTCGGTATCGGAAAATTCGTGTATGACGGATTAGCCGTGGGATATGGCTACTTCTTTGGATGTTCTAGATGAGTACTAGTCTTGGTGAGCGCCTGCTAATACCCATTCTCCTGACAGCGATTGTAGCGGCCCTCTCTGGCGCCTATATCTTTTTCGTTGGAGGAGGGACTCGACTAGTCAAGACTATCGGCCTTTCTGCGATGGTCTTCACTGCTGGCGTCTTGTACTGCATGGCTTGGCACGAACAGCTTGCTGCTCTTTTCGGCTGGCAAGATGCCTGGATTGGAGCTTCCATTATCGTGGCGATCGGCTCGATAGTCCTATGTAAGGTGCTCCTGGCGCGCAAGCCGGAGCACTGGTTCTGACATCGACGAGTAGGTTCGATCTGATCGAATGTGACTACGTGGCGGAAGCATCAGCGCAAATTACTTAGTAGTTGGCTCCGGGCTTACGGGCGGTCTTTATGCAGATTCTTCGGGTAATGTGAGCGTGGCTATTACAAAAACATTTAGCGCTGGAGTTGGCAAATCCGCCTCTGGAGGTTTCACGATCGGCGTGTCCAATTATCGCAATGGCGGCTTTTCTGGTTTTAGTAATGAAGTGTCAGTATCGGCTGGTGATGGCTTCGGTGCAACGGCGGCACAAAGTTGGAATGCGGATGGATATGGCACCACTCTTACGTTAGGCCCGACGTTTGGAGCGTCCGTATCTGGTGCTCGCTCAGGTAGTAATACGACGCTCGTGCCTGTATGTGGTGCGGGAGGATAAAGGATGAAGTGTTCGGGCCGGTTTACCATCATCTGCACGCGAGTCACTCAGTTGTGGATGCTGGTTTTGACATGGGCGATGTTCGCTTACGGCATGTCTCTCAAGTCGTTTGGCTTAGAGTGGTGCTTAGCAGTATTGCTATTTGAAATTACCAGCATGAACATTGTGCGCGGAGAATTTAATGATAGAGGACTTGTTTACGCGCGCATTTTAGGAGAGCGGCGGGTTTCTTGGGAGGACATCTATTCCATTCGCATTCTATCTATGGGAAACGGATTCGTTTTGCGGCTAAGGAGTCGGTCTCTCCTGACTCGGTATAAGTTCATTTTGTCTTGCAAACCAGGAGTGTTCATATTCCATGAACAGGGGCGCGATAGTGATCCGCTTGCCGTAACACAGCTTCGGAAGTTAGTTGTAGGAAAAGTGTAGTGAGGCGGCGTGTAGTAATAAATATGAAATATGATGAAGTGCTGTGATCTAGAAGCCTTTTATACCCAACGGTACTGCCCCAAGTAAACCGATGACGATCATGTGCATGGGGACAGCGCGTGTTCTTAAAGGAAACGCCGCTACAATCGGCAAGCCGGGCGGCTTCTCTGAATCAAGCGTAGGCAACTTCCCGGTCACGAAAAACGGAGCCGCCATCACTCGAGCCAACTTGGGCTGAGTAAGTCGGCTTTGGGCTCTGTTGCATTAACCCAAGGCTGAGAGGGGCCAGGCGTGCCAAGGCATTAGGATGAGGTCATGTTCAAGCGTCGTCGCTTTCCGGTAGAGATCATCCTTCTTTGTGTTCGCTGGTACTGCAAGTACGGCATCAGCTATCGGGATCTCGTGGAGATGATGCAGGAGCGCGGCGTAGAAGTGGATCCGTCCACGATCATGCGCTGGGTGCATCGGTATGCTCCCGAACTAGAGAAGCGTGTCCGCTGGTATCAGGGCTACCGTGCGGCGTCCTGGCGGGTGGACGAGACGTACGTGAAAGTCGGCGGCAAGTGGAAGTACCTGTTCCGTGCTGTTGACAAGCATGGCCGGCTGATCGACTTCATGTTAACTGATCGCCGCAACACTGCAGCGGCCCATCGGTTCTTGGGAAAAGCATTAAAGGCTATGTCCCACTGGCCGCCGTCCTCGATTACGACAGACCAGCTCGGCTCCTACCCAAAGGCTATCGATCGCTTGCAACGGGAAGGCAAGCTGTCTGCCGATACAAAGCATCGGACCTGCAAATACCTGAACAACATCATCGAAGCGGACCATGGCGCACTCAAGCAAGTCATTCGACCGACCCGAGGCTTTCAAAGGATGAGAACAGCAGCCGCGACCATCAAGGGCTTCGAGGTGATGCGGATGATCCGTCGAGGACATTGCCTCACACTGGCAAACCGCACGTCAAAGACGAGGTGCGTTTCGTCAACAAGCTATTTGACATCTTCGCTGTCGCAGCTTGATGGAAGAGCAGCGAGATGAACCGCGGCCCAACGAGTTAATGCAACACAGCCGACTCCACCCCCATTGACCGAATCGCAGCAAATGCGAGCAATGCTACCAGCGGAGGTCGACCGCATTCTCAATCTCTATGCTCAGGCAGAGAAACGAGCAGACAAAATACCTTCGCATGTCGTCCAATTCCCTACGTGGATGGCCAAATAGGCGAGAACTCATCCCAGAGTCCATGCAGTGACACTCGGCAGCGAAATTCCAGGTAGCGCGCCCCTGGACAGAGACACTTATTACGGGCTGAAGCCGTCGCGGCATCTCTGAAACGGAGGTTCAGAGAGTACAAACCATGCTGCACAAGTAGTGCTGTCTGCAAAGTGCTATACCTGCACGGCCATGGCAGTTCAAATGCGCGAATGTACGTGCCGAGCTAGGTGCGGTGGCGCGCGACATTACCGCGAGGGTCCCCTAGACCCAAGCCTCCTTGAACGCTCGGCGAAAATTAAGGCCTAATACCTTTTCGGTCAAACGGGCGCTGTAGCCATGCCGGAGTAAGGTGTCGGCCACAAGTTCCAGCTTGCGAGTTGTGTTGGCATCAGGAAGATAGGGCGGCCGGCCTTCTCCGGGGGCACCGACGCCGGCTTTCCGGCGCGCCTCGGCATCTCTGGCTGCAGCTGTTATATCTACATCCGTGAACTGGAAGAATGATGAATCCGTACCGATACCGACATGATCCTCGCCGCAAATATCCAATGCGTGAATCATGTGCCGCATATAGTCGGCGAGTTTCGGCTGCTGAGTGTCCGCCGTAAGAAAGGGAAGCATGTAGATGCCCATCACGCCTCCTCTATCGGAGAGGGCTTTCATCTCGGCGTCCGTTTTGTTGCGTGGATGGTTGTAGATGGATCGGCAGCCCGAATGCGTGATCACCGCCGGTCGCGTGGAGATCGCGATGCCGTCAAGCGTTGTTTGCACGTTGGCATGGCTTAGGTCGAGTGCTACACCGGTCTCATTCATCCTCGCGATTGCCTTACGCCCTAACTCAGTCACTCCGTCGATGTCGCCATCCAGGCAACCACAGCCGAATAGCGTCTTGTGATTGTAGGTGAGTTGCATGACAAGAATGTCCAACTGGCGGAACATCGCGATATGTTCAAGCTTGTCTTCCAGCATCGAGACGCCCTCGAACGATAAAATGACTGCGACTTTGCCCTCGGGTTTGGCGCGTTCCAGATCACCGTAGCGGACGACCTTGATGAAGAGATCAGGGTGGTTCTCTAACAATGTTTGCGCGAGGGCGATGTCCGCGACGGCTTGCTCGAACGTACTATTCGGAGCGCCCATTGTGCTCTTTAGTGCGGTGATTCCTGAATCTCGGATCCCTTGAAGGGCCTTCAAGAAGTCGCCGTCCGTCTGCAAGAGGCCGATGGAACCGAGGGTGTTGGCGTCGAGCACGAAGGCGTTGCGGTACAGAGTCTCTGCGGTGCCTGGAGATGGCGTTCCACATGCGGGAAGAGATAGTGCGGAAGCGAGCAGAGTGCCTCCTGAGAGAACAAGAACCTGCCGACGCGTCATTGATTCACTCATGTTTTCTCCGGACTGCACACGCTTGCATTTACATTCTTTGCTGTACCAGAAAACGTGCTTACCTACGTTTCTTCCCCACCCTTGGATGCTAGGTACTGGAACCGGCATCGGGGGGCCGCAGGCAAAAGTTATGCACATTCAGGGCGAAGAGAGACTGGAGAATCAATCGAAACGCACCTTGGTTTCGGTGGACATGCCCGGTCGCAATCTATCTAGATCCTGCTGACCCGCGTTCAGGTGGATTCGCACCGGGAGCCGTTGCACCACTTTGACATAGTTTCCGGTGGCATCTTCCGCAGGGAAAAGGCTTGCGCGATCTCCCGTAGCTGCAGGCATGGCTTCCACGGTGCCTTGAAAATCGGTGCCTAACGCGTCCACCTTTACGATGACGCTTTGACCGACGCGCAAACGGGGCAAGCGCTCACCTTCGGCATCTCGAACGATAACCTCAACAATGGTTTGATACTTCCTGCTTCGGCGTTCCGGCAGCGTATCAGATCGGGGACTCCGGCATCGGCAAAGTGCGCGGCCCTGCCCACACCAATTCGGATGTCTCTCTCGAAAAGTGGGCCGATCCACGAAGGTATGAAAAGCAACTTCCAGGCGGATGCCTTCAATGTTTCCAATACGCCGCACTACAACAACCCAAATACAACCTGCTGCACGGCGCAGAATCCCTCGTTCGGCAGAATCACCAGCACCATGGGTACCCCGCGCGAGTCCCAGCTCAGCGGGCACTTGTTTTTCTAGCAGCGCGGCCCCGCCACTCCTGCACGGGCCGGGTACCGGCAAGGTTTCTGCCGGTACCCGTAGGTTTTCGCACCCAGGCGGATCGCCCGCCGAAGAGGCAAGGCAGGCAAGCGGCTTACGTTGATTGGACTGGAATCTATCTGGAGCAAATATCATAGGTCGCGGTGATTGCTCGGCTGCTTCTCCTGCTCCGGAGCCGGCGGACAGCGTGAGCGAAGAAGGCGCAGGGGAGGTCCATCGCATCCATTGGGAAGAGTGCGGACAAGTCGAAGAGAGGTGCTTAAGTCGATAGCGGCAGCGACCCTGATGAGCTCCGCCTCGGTGCAGACAGGTACAGCGGAGAGCGCCGCCCCGCGACAGACTAGCGGGATGGACGTGATGCGCCGCCCCGACAGCGTAACAGCCCGGCTCGGTTCCGGTCAGAGAACGCCGCTGCAGTTTGCAAGTGGTGAGTGGACCTGCCCGGGTGTACGCGTGACCGCGGACCCCTGGGCAGGCTGGCCTGCCGGTGCGCGTCTCGACAAGCGGAGTGGGCTCACCTATCTACAGCTTCGGTGGAGCAGAAAACAGAGCCCGACGCTGCTGTCACTCGGCGACCATTGGGAGCGCAGCTACGGAGACCTGGAGTGGCGGGGAACTGTTCCGCAGCGGGCCATGCCGTGGTATTTCACTTCCTTCGACGGTAGGGTTCTGAATGGGTACGGAGTGAAGACACAGCCGGCCGCCTTCTGCTTCTGGCAGTCGGACTTGGATGGCATCAGCTTAACGCTTGATCTACGGAGCGGCGGAGAAGCGACGCTGCTGGGGCAGCGGGAGCTGCTGGCTTGTACCATCGTGACAAGGCCGGGCGTGCCAGACGAGACGCCCGCGGCGGCGGCGAGGAAGTTCTGCAGGATGATGTGCGACAAGCCTCGTCTTCCGGCCGGTGCTTTATTCGGCAGCAACGACTGGAACTATGCCTATGGACGAAACACGGCCGACGGCATTCTGCGGGACAGCGACCTGATCGCGTCTCTTGCTCCTGCGGGCGCAGTCAGACCTCACATCGTCATTGATGATGGCTACCAGGATCCGATGAGGTTCCCGACCATGGCGGACCTGGCAAAGGAGGTTCGTGCGCGACAGCTGAAGCCGGGTATCTGGATTCGGCCTTTGCGGGCCGCTCAGGGCACTCCGCAGAATCTGCTGCTTCCCTCGACGCGCCTCGGTCCGCACCAGGAAGGTCAGTCGCTGGCGTTCGATCCCACGATCCCGGAGGCTCTTGCCATGGTGCTGGGCACCGTGCAGATACCTGTGAACTGGGGATACGGCTTCATCAAACACGACTTTTCGACGGTGGAGCTGTTTGGGCGGTGGGGTTTTGACATGGACACAGGGCCAAGCAGGCCCGGCTGGCATTTTAACGACCGTTCCCGCACAAGCGCGGAGATTGTGGCTGATCTCTACCGCGCCATCCGTAAGACGGCTGGAGAAGAAGCAATTATCCTGGGCTGCAACACCGTCGGGCACATTGCCGCCGGGATCTTCGAGTCGCAGCGTATCGCGGATGACACCAGCGGCCGGGACTGGGAGAGAACGAGGCGCTTCGGGGTGAATGGGCTGTCACAGCGCATTGCTCAGCACCGGACCTTCTCGTACATCGATCCGGACTGCGTGGCGGTGACTCGCGACGTGGACTGGAGAGAAACCAGCCAGTGGATGGATGTTGTTGCGCGAAGCGGAACTTCGCTCTTTCTCTCTCCCGAGCCCGGATCCATTACACCCGAGATCCAGTCCGCGATAAAGGACGCGCTCGCCATCGCGGCACAAAACGCAGCCGGCTCCCCAACACAACCATGGCTAAGCACCACGCCGAATCACTGGCAGTTTGAGGCGCCGTACCGAGTAACGAGAAATTATGATTGGACTGGAGTTACTGGAGCGTCAGCTTTTCCAGCGTAACTCCACGCGTAAAGTCCTTTTGAACAGCGCAACACTTTCCCGGTCAGCTACCGGCACAGGATCAGGTGCGGCATGTATCAGGTTCGAGAAGCGCTTTATCGTCGTCTGTCTGCGCTGCAACACAGATCGTTTCGTAGATCTAGATGTGGAGTTGAACGGGCACAGTCCGTGTCCAGTCCATCAGCCGTCAAGCTGTTTTGGTCGATCCTGCCGCGAGAAGTTCTCCTGCTTCATCTGGCCGCGCTCGCGCTCCTCGTTCTCGGTGGCGTTCAGGCTTCCTTGGCTCCGGCTTCCGCTCAGTCAATCCCCGCTGAAACAGACGTAATCATGCAGCACAACGATATCGAACGTACCGGAGCCAACCTTCACGAAACGATTCTTACATCTGCCAACGTCAACACGAGCAGGTTCGGGCTTCTCTTCAAGCACGTCGTCGATGACCAGCTTTACACGCAGCCGCTTATTCTCACGCACGTCCATATCGGCGGCGGATGGCACGATGTGGTTTATGTAACGACCGTTAACAACAGCGTCTACGCATTCGACGCCAATGATGCAAATGCCAAAGAACCGTTCTGGCACAGTAACTTCGGCACGCCGCTCTCTCTTCGCGACTTCGACTTCGGCTGCCTTGATATGAACGGCAACATGGGCATCGTGGGCACCCCCGTTATCGATCCGACGAAGGGTGTCCTCTACGTCGTTTCGGAGACCAAGGCGGGCGGCAGCTTTCAGCAACGGCTTCACGCTCTGGACGTCTCCACAGGAGCCGATCTCCCAAACAGTCCAATGCTGATTGAGGCGCCCGGCTTCAATCCGCTGATGCAGAATCAGCGGACCGCCTTGATGCTTGATCACGGCAACGTATACATCGGTTACTCCTCACACTGCGATAAGGAGCCGTATCACGGCTTCCTGCTGGCTTATAACGCCTCCACGCTGCAGCGGGTTGGCGTACTGAACACCTCGCCCAACGGCGAGGGCGCCTCCATCTGGCAGTCTGGCCAGGCCCCAGCCATTGAGCCGAACGGAGACATTGTTTTCTCCACCGGCAACGGCTCCTGGAACGGTACGACTCAGTTCAGCGAATCGTTCCTGCGAGTCTCTCCTGATATGAAGCTGCTCGATTGGTTTACCCCTACTAACCACCTCCAGCTTGATAAGGACGACAATGACCTCGATTCATCTGGCCCCACGCTCATTCCCGGGACGCATCTCGCCGTGGGCGGCGGCAAAGAAGGGGTCCTCTACTTGGTCAACACCGAGCAAATGGGCCACTTGGGCGATGAGAACGTGGTGGAGCATTTCCAGGCCACCGGCTCCCACATCCATAGCCTGGTTTACTGGGAGAGTGCAAAGAACGGTAAGCTGCTATACCTATGGGGCCAACGCGACCGAGAGCGCGTTTACAAGCTTGACGGAGACAAGCTCGGCACCACCCCGTACATGAGTCGCCCAGAGATGAACCAGGGCCATCCAGGCGGGATGCTTTCGCTGAGCGCCAACGGGAAAAAAGACGGCATTCTCTGGGCTGCCATCCACGCGAGCGGGGACTCTTGGCACGAGTCCAGACCCGGGATACTGCACGCCTACGATGCCGATGATGTGAATCATGAACTGTGGAACTCCCTTCAAAACGCCGGCCGGGATGATTGCAACGAGTACTCCAAGATGGCGCCGCCTACCATCGCAAACGGCCAGGTTTACCTTGCCTCTTTCGGTACGGAAAACCTAGGCACCGGGCAGTTCTGCGTATATGGATTGCTCCCTCACGGCGATGCGCCGCTTGCGCCGACCGGTGTGCACGCCACGGTTCAGAACAAGACCGTCACTGTCAGCTGGAATCCCGTTCCCGGAGCCCACACCTACACGCTCCAAAGCACGCAGGGAGGGCAGCCGCATGTCGCTGCTTCGGGCTTGACGATGCCCGACTTTGTAGAGCCCTCACAAACCGAGGGTCCCGTGCAGTATCGTGTCATGGCTGTCAACGAAAACGGATCGAGCCAGGCGTCGGAAGCAGCCATAACGACGATTCGCGATGTTCCTCGACCCCGTGGAATGCCCATGCATTAGACAACGGCGCTTCACACTCAAGAAGCTCTTACAGGCTTGGGAAGGGCTCACGGGTTCTTTCCCGGAAGCGACATCTCGGTCCTTCAAGTTGCCATGAACAATCACGCGAGGAGAAACCTGGATGCACCGCCGCGATCTTCTAAGTTTTGCGCCTGCCGTCCTTGCCTCTGCGACCGTCGGCCATGCGGCTCGCGCCCAGGCTCCAGACCCACACCCAGCAGAAATCTTCTTCAACGTGCGCAGCTACGGCGCAGTGGGTGATGGAAAAGCTGTAGACAGCGTTGCAATTAATAAGGCGATCGATGTTGTCGCCGCCGCTGGCGGCGGTACGCTCGCCTTTCCGGCCGGCACCTATGTCTGCTTTACCATTCGACTGCGCTCGAAGGTAGATCTCTACCTATCCCGCGGCTGCACCATCCTGGCCGCGGACTCCCCTAGACCGGGTGAAACCACCGGCTACCACGGCGGAGTGTACGACCCCGCCGGCCCTCCTCAGCCATGGGAACAGTACCAGGACTACGGCCACAATCACTGGCCAACTCACTTTTTTACGGCGAAGATATCAGCGACTTCGCCATCCTCGGTCCCGGCCTGATTCACGGGAAAGGGCTTTCTTTCGGATACGAGGGCACGCATGGATCCTACGACAGCTTCAAGGCCGAGCAGCCGGGTGTTGGCAACAAAGCCATAGCGCTGAAGAACTGCCGCAACGTACTGCTGCGCGACTTCAGCGTCTTAAAGGGCGGTCACTTTGCTGTACTCGTCACCGGGGTCGACAATCTGACATTCGATAACCTGCTCATCGACACAGATCGGGATGGCTTTGATATCGATTGCTGCCGCAATGTCCGCGTTACCAACTGCTCGGTCAATTCTCCCTGGGACGATGCCATCTGCCCCAAGTCAAGCTACGCACTTGGCTACGCCCGCTCTACCGACAACGTCACCATCTCCAACAACTACGTCACCGGCACTTACGAGCTTGGCACCCTTATCGACGGCTCTTGGAAGAAGTTCGCCGACGCCGATCACCCTCGTCAGGGACGCATCAAATGCGGTACCGAGTCGAACGGCGGCTTCCGCAATATAACGATCTCAGGCAACGTCATCGAGGGATGGAAAGGCATTGCTCTTGAGACCTCCGACGGCGCTTTGCTGGAAGATGTAGCGATCACCGGCAATACCATGCGCGACGTTTTCGATGCGCCGCTCTTTCTGCGGCTGAACAGACGAAATCGCGGTCCGGCTGAAACGATGCACCCGGGAACCTTGCGCCGGATCGTTATCTCAGACCTTGCCTGCTCTAACTCAGACGCTGCCACATCGTCTATCTTCTCAGGAGTTCCCGCTAACCTCATCCAGGACGTCAAGCTTACTAACTGCTTCTTTGGCCACCAGGGGCTGCCTGTGAAAAGCGGCCGGGGAGCCAAGGCGAAGCACATGCCTGAGTGGCGGACGATCCAGGTGCCTGAGCTCGAAACGGGCTATCCTGAACTGTCAAGCTTCGGCCCAACTCAAAGCCAGGGCTTCTTCATCCGTCACCTAAAGAACCTCGAGATGTCTCATGTAGAGGTCGAGCCTGCAAATGCCGACCCGCGTCCCGCCTTCTGGCTGGAAGATGTTCATCGTGCGGACTTCTTTGCGGTCACCGCGCCGTCTCAGTCCAACTTTATCCTGCGTAACGTAACCGATCTCCGTATTCTCTGGTCACGGGCTGCAGCAAAGGATTCCGTGCTCGCATCCGTGGCCGAGGCCACACTCTGAAAACACCAAGGGTCGCTTTACCCCTTTTTACGTGAATGGACAGGTTTACTTCATAGGTTTAGGAGATTCGCAATGAATACGCGTAGATGGAACCCGGGTATCCTCTGCTTCATCTTGCTGGCGATATGCTTAGCCGGGTCATCATCGGCGCAGCAGCTGGCGGCAACTCCCCCCATGGGCTGGAACAGCTGGAACTTCTTTGCTGATCGAGTAACCGACAAAGACATCCGAGACACTGCTGACTTGCTTGTTTCTACGGGCATGCGGGATGCCGGGTACGTCTATGTGAACATCGACGATACATGGGAGGGCCAGCGCGACTCACAAGGCCGCATCCAGTCGAACAGCAAATTTCCGGACATGAAGGCTTTGGCGGACTATGTCCACTCCAAAGGGCTAAAGCTTGGCATCTACTCGTCACCTGGGCCCATGACCTGCGCGCGCTTTGCAGGCAGCCTGGGCCATGAGGAGCAGGACGCACAGACCTATGCTGACTGGGGGATCGACTATCTCAAGTATGACCTGTGCAGCTATGGCGAGATCATGCGGCAGCAGGCCCCTAACGATCCCGCCGCATAAGCGAAGCTCATGCGCGATGCTTACGAGAAGATGCACAGAGCGCTGTCAAAGACCGGACGCCTAATCGTCTACAGCCTGTGCCAGTACGGTTTCGACTCCGTTTGGCAGTGGGGGCCGAGTGTGGGTGCCAATCTCTGGAGGACAACCGGCGACATACAAGCCAATTTCGACCGCATCAGTCTAATCGGCCGGGCGCAAGCGGGCCTGGCCAAGTATGCAGCGCCTGGGCACTGGAATGATCCGGATATGCTTGAGGTCGGCAATGGTAAGTTGACCAACAATGAAAATCGGGCTCACCTGACCCTTTGGGCAATGCTCGCCGCGCCACTCATCGCAGGAAACAACCTGACACAGATGACGCCCGCGACCTCCGCGATCCTGATGAACAAGGATGTGATCGCCATCGACCAGGACCCCCTCGGACGCCAAGGCGACCGCGTCTACGCAGAAGGGCCGGTAGAAATCTGGACGAAACCGTTGAGCGGCAATCGACAAGCGGTCGCAATCCTCAACTTCGGTGAAACAGAAAGCACGGTTAGCCTTCAGTTCCAGCAGCTTGGTCTAACCGGGAAGGTCGCCGCCCGTGACATCTGGGCGGCGCAGGAGCTTGGTAAGATTGGGGATGGATGGAAAACTACCGTAGCAGACCGCGCGGTAGTGTTGTTGGTAGTGCGGCAGGGTTCGTGAGCCCTCGCAGCCGAGCCGGGCAAACCAGCCTAAGCCGGCTGGTGCGTTGCGGTAAGGAGAAGGTGAAGCGGATCCGCTTTGAGCGCGCCGGCGGCCGCTGCGAGTTCCCCGGCTGTGCTGCAGTGCATGGGCAGCCGCACCCGCTGACCGGGGCCGTGATAGTTCTGACCGTCGCACATCTGGACTACACGCCGGAGAACTGCGGGGACGACAATCTGCTCGCAGACTGCCGACGCTGCCACAACCGGTACGATCGTGCGCACCGGAACGCCACAAGGAACGCTGGTAAAAGAAGCCTGTTGATGACGCTCCCCTTCGAGGAGCCTGAGCCATGAAGAGGCTCGTGCAGCGCAGGATCCACTGCCCATGCGGTCGCGCAAAGATGCTGGCGCGCGGCTTGTGTGGGACTTGCTACTCGCTCCAGCGGCAGGATGAGGAGCACTTCGGGGGTCTGCGGGAAGCGGTACTCTACCGGGACCGGCGGCGATGCCGCGTGTGCGATGCGCTCGGCGGCCGCAAGCGCTCGCTTGCGGTGCATCACCGCGTACCGGGCCGCTCGGAGCTAGGCCTGATGATTACGCTCTGCCTAGCCTGCCATGCCAAGGTGACGCGCACGCTGGCGCTCGATGCGTGCTGGCCGCCATTGCTGGTGCAGCTCTGGCGCGAGCAGCACCCGCAGGCGCACGAACAACTGCAGCTCGACTTCACCATACCGTTTGTAGCGCCAGTTCCAATGCCGCTGTTTAAGAAAGAGAACCAACCGGCATAGCTGTGGCGACTATGGCCGCCGCCATAGATGTTGCAGTCTATGGAGGATCTGGGCACGGTTTATCTTGGCCCCAAGGCGGATCCTCACCCAACTTCCGATAATGCGACTTCAAGGGACGAATTTGGAAGGCCCCAGAGGTTGGGAATAGGCGCTCGGCGAATCCCGGTTCACGCCCACTGCAATCTCACGGGCAGTTCACTGGCAAGCCTGCTGCTTTGCATTGACCGGCTCACTTATGCCTTTGAGTGTGGACTGTGATCGTGTATCCGTCTGGATCGCGAAAGGCAAAGAACCGGCCAAACGGGCCGTCAGCGGGTGCTTGGACGATGGATACACCGGCTTGCACCAAATTGTTGTGCACGGCATCTGCATCGGTAGCGGCAATCCAGAGCGAAACTCCCCAACCAAGCTTGCTAGTGGCATCCAGATCAACCATAGGCATGCGTATCGCAAATGGCACAGGTTGCGTGGAAAACACAATCGCACCCGGCGGGTTCTGCGGCAACGGCTTGAGTCCGATCTTGTCGACGTAAAACGCTCTCGAGTCCTCTAGGTCACGCACCTGGAGCGCTAGGAAACTGGGTCCGATTAGTTCGCCCGGAGTGGTATCGCTGCTAGAAGATGTCATGGTCCTTATATAAACATATAAAGAGCCTTACATTAAGGAAGAAGCACATGCCAAGAAAAAAGCTGCCGGAGCACCCGATGTCGGAGAGGCTGGGCTATGCGCTGAAACGGGCACAGCATGCCCTACGCACGAGCATCGATGACCAACTCCACCCGTTGGGACTGACCACGGCTCAGTACAATCTGCTTTCGGCCGTTGCAGCAGAGCCCGGGATTTCGAACGCTTCCCTTGCGCGGATGGCCTTTGTGACGGCGCAGAGCATGCAGGGCATCGTCGCGAACATGGAACTGCAGGGCTTACTCCGTCGCGTTCCGCACCCGACGCATGGCCGTATTCGGCAAAGCGAGCTCACTCGTAGAGGTAAAGACCTGCTCGCAAGAGCACACAAAGTGCTTCTTGGCATCGAGGAGCGGATGACGGAGGGGCTCAATCAGGTAGAAGTGGAGGCGTTGCGACGCGGACTGCTTCGCTGTGCAGAGAATATGCAGACCACCGAGTAGTTGCCGTCGAGCAATCATCCGCACGCTCTTATGATCTGAACCGAGAAAGGCTGCTCACGCGAGGTGAGTAAGCTGACCTATCTCCATACGGCATCACGGGCCGCCAACTTCCGCCAGTGCGACATGGCAGTATCGACTTCACCCGAGTGGAGGTGACGAGGTCCCTGTCTATGGCAGGACTTAACCTCAGTAATTGACTGACTAGACTGTTATAGGTATACACTTGGAGTATGCCGAGGGTGAGGAGCGACGAGAAACGAAGCGCCATTTTGGCTGCGGCGACTCACCTGATCGTGGAACAGGGCCTGGGAACGCCAACGATGGGCATAGCGAAAGCGGCCGGAATACCCAATGGGTCCCTTTTTACCTATTTCCCGACGAAAGCAGATCTTTTCAATCAGCTCTATCTCGAACTCAAATCGGAAATGAGTGCAGCTGCAGTGCGGGACGTGAGAGAAGCCAAGTCGTCTCGTGAACACTTCTTCCAGGTCTGGAGAAACTGGACGAATTGGGCGGTCACCTTTCCTAAGAAGCGCAACGCGTTGACCCAACTTGATGCTTCCGAGGCGATCACTCCCGAAACGCGTGCCGCTGCGCAAAAGATGATGAGGCCACTCGGAGAGTTGATGGAGCATTTTCGTGCTGCGGGGCCTATGAGTAAGGTTCCACCGGTATTCGTCGCCGTGCTGCTTAACTCGGTCGCGGACGCGACGATGGCGTTCATGAGTCAAGACCCGGAGAATGGCAAGAAGCACTGCAAAGACGGTTTTGAAGCGATGTGTCGCATGTTGATGTGAAATTTCGTTTCAGTGGATAACTGGCTAGTCAGACACGTAAAGGAGAAAAGGCATGTCTCTTCGCAGGGGAACTTCGGAAACTCAGGCGTACATCATCACGGGGCCAACCTCAGGCGTTGGCCGTGAAACCGCGCTGGTGATGGCAAGAGAAGGCACGCTGGTGCTTGTGGGCAGGAATCTCAACAAGCTCCGAGACACGCAGAAAGCGGTCGAGAAAGAGGGCGGACAGGCAGTTCCAATTGTGTGTGACATGTCGGATTTGCGGAGCGTTCATCGTGCGGCTGCCGAGATACTTTCACTCGATCTTAAACTCGTCGGCTTGCTCAACAACGCTGGTATCCAAAACCCAAGCGTGACAAAAACTGCAGACGGTTGGGATAACACGTTTGTGACGAATCACATTGGCCCCTTCGCGCTGACGGAGGCCTTGCTGCCGCATCTCGAGAACGGTGCGAATGTTCTTTTCGTTGGTTCAGCCACGGAAGATCCCGAGCGCAAGCCTGCGGTGCGGGCGGGTTTTCGCGGCGGCCGCTACATCTCTGCCGAAGCAAGTTTGCGAGGCGAATGGAAGGCAGGTGGTTCCGCCAAGTCCGGGATGGATGCCTATGCCACGTCGAAGCAGTGCAGCATCGTTACAGCGCTGGTGCTTGCGCGTGAGAATCCACGGTTGCGCATCAACGCCATCGAACCCGGAGTCATGCTCGCCACAGGCCTGCATGGCCATATGAGCACCGGCCGCAAAATCCTCATCTCTGTGCTCGTTTCAGTGCTCTTGCCGTTTGTGAAAGTGCTGAACACACCCAAACGGGCTGCGCGCGTTTTCAGGAGAATCCTTACCGATACCGCCGGTGCAACCGGTGTCTACTTCGACGAAGGCGGCGTTCAAATGAACGGATCCGCATTCGTGCTGGACACCGACTGTCAGAACCGTGTTGTCGCTGAGACGCGCGCGTTGCTTGCAAATCGTTCAGGTCTGATGCGCGAAGCGGATGCTGTTGTGGTGTGATTGGCCACTCGAGCCAGCGCATCAAAAGCATGAGGCACAACGCCAGTTAGCAACTGCCAGGATTAGTAACGAGAAACGCCGTTCACGGAAGTTGACCGCGCGATATGCTGGCCACAAACCTTCGTCTGTGACATGCGTAGATGGAAGAGGTGAGCCTTTGTTCCATCCTGCGCTAGTAAGACAAGAGCTCTGGGTACCGGAAGAATACGCAGCAGGGTTTCGGGCGCGGCTGGCTGAGATCGCGAATAGCGAAGCGGCGCATGCCTGCTGGCGTTGCGGCTGGGATGATGCCGACACAGAACTGCTCGAGTCCATCCGTCATCGGCAGGCGATGGAGGAGGGCATGGAAGATGGCTACGCTGGAACGCGGCGCTTCCTCTTCGACGCCGGACAGAGTGCGCGCGAGAACAGCGTACCGTTCGATGAAGCGCGGACCGCCCCCTGGAAGCAAGGCTGGATCGCGGTCGACATCAGGATCGGGGACGAGGGCGCCGTTTAGCCATGAAGAAGCCGGCGCAGAGATCCATGCATTGCCGATGCGGGCGCAGCAAGATCGTCGCGCATGGATTGTGCGGGACCTGCTACACGCTTCGACGGCAGGATGAGGAGCAATTCGGTGGCTTGAGGGAGGCGGTTCTGGAGCGTGACGGCTACCGTTACCGCGTCTGTGACGCCTCGGGTCGGGACAAGCGATCCATTACCGTGCACCACCGGGTACCCGGCAGATCGGTGATGAGCCTGATGCTTGCGCTCTGTCCCGGCTGCCATGCCAGGGTCCATCGGACAAAGGCGATGCTCTCAGCGATGCTGCCGCTTCTCCTGAAACTGTGGCGGGAGCAGCATCCGAAGGGTCACGAACAGGGGCAACTCGACTTCACATCCAAGAGGCCCACGGCTCAGCTCATTCCCCTCTTCGGAGAGGAGCAGGAAGCGGCGTGCTATGCGGGGCATGCTAACGAGAACCGCGTTTAGCAGGACTTACAGCTAATGAGCTCTTTAGAAGAGCGGGCGAGTAGTGCCGCGTCTCAGAAGTGGCAACGCTTAACGCAATTGGGCGAGCCACACTGTGCGACCTCCGCAGTTCGGATCTTCTGCGACCATCGAAACAACACCAAAGCCATGGTGCTCAAGGAGCTGTCGGTATACGGCAGCATCAAGACTCGCATGATAGAGCGGATCTCCTTTGAGCGTCCCAACAGCTTCCCCGTGGGATGTACCGGAGGTGAACATCAGCGCAGCGCGAGGAGCGGCATGATTTCGAAACGTGCGAAACATCTGCGTCTGATCGGGTGGGCTAAGGTGAAAAAAGCTGTCCCATGCCAAGATTCCGTTGAACTCATCACCAAGAGTCAGTGTCCGCATGTCTCCTACCAGCGCACGCTGGTAAGGCAGCCGCGATTGGAACATGCGAACCATCGCTACCGAGGAGTCGACGCCCGTAACCATGTAGCCCTGCTCACTTAGATAGCGTGCAATCGGTTCTCCGGCACCACACCCGCAGTCGAGGACAGAGCTTCGCGGCGGAATCAGGGCGCAAAAGCTTTCCAACCAATCCCTTTCATAAAGCGTGGCCTCTCGAAGACGATCCTGCACCCACGCTTCAGCGTGCCTCTCATACAGGTCAATAACGCGTCTGTCTTCCATGCTGAGGATCAGCATATCCGCTATCGCTCCTTTGAAGTCGCACTAGAGGAAGCGATCCTAGGACGAGCCGCGGAAATGCCGGGCCGTGCAAAGCATGGAACGATGCAACGGCGCCACCCTTCGCACCGCCCCTTGGAAGACGCCGGTCGAGCTGGCGTTTCCCACATTCCTACACCTCCGGCGACGGCTTGGATGTGGGCAGTAAAGACTGATTAGAGGCTCAGACCGAGACCATAATCCTGGTTTTGCTGCTGTGCCGATGGCAATTGCTTCTGAACGCTTGAATCATTGGACGTGTAGACAGCAAGGTCTTTCGCTGAAGCAAAAATGCCGGCAAGCATCGTGGAGTCGACGCTTTGGCTGGCAACGAGGACTCGATCTGCGGAGACATGCTGGCCGGTGCCTACCGCGTAGCCGTGCCCAATGTGTTTGCCTGGTCCGGCGCCAACTCGACGGCTTTCCATTGTCGAGACGTGCGGCGATGCTTATCAGCGGGTTGTCACCAGTTCTCGTCAGGAAACCGATCCAGCCGCAAAACCTATGACAAAACTTCGTCTCTGGACTTGAGTTGAGTGCCTGCTGGGAGAGGTTTTATTTCGATGTGGACCAGAAGCCGGCAGGAACGTGGTGCGGACCTCGCGTTAATGTGGGTTCAAACAGTCAGACTTTGGACCGAGCTGAAACAGATAACAGGCGAGCTGTCGGACGAACTCGCAGCTTTGTAGACCCCAAGTCCAAACCAGCCTCGATGGGAGCAGGATGAGCAGCAGTTAAACCAGCACAACGATTGGCAAACAGATATCGACAATTTCAGCAAGAAGGTTTTTCTCTCGCGGCAATTAGGAATCAGACTTTTCAGGGAAGAACAAACGGCATCCCAGTACCGCCATCTCTGCCTTTTAGTGATGTCAGCTAGCACGAGGCCCGGTGAAGCTGGGTCTCGCTTCATAATCACACCCCATGCAAAGGCGCGCCTATGTAACGAGGATCGTCTTAGGAAAGGTTAGGACAACTGATGTTCCTGCTCCGAGCTGGCTCATGACCGAGATGCTGCATTCGTACCGTTCCATAAGACATTTCGCAATGGGTAGTCCAAGGCCAACTCCTTCCTGCATCGATGTGCGAGCCTCATTGACTCGATAGAATCGATCAAAAATGCGATCCAGATGTTCTGCCGCGATGCCTATTCCAGTGTCGGTGATGTGCAGGCGCAGGGAGTCGTTCTTCTCATAAGAAACGCAGATCCTCCCACCCTCCGGAGTGTACTTGATGGCATTGTCGAGAATGGCGGTGAGAACTCGCCGCAGGTGACCAGCATTCATGCGAAGCAGCAGGGGAGTGCTTGGAGGCCGGACCAACGTAAGTTCCTGCCGAAGCTTTCGAAGAGAAGGCTCGGACTGCAGCGCAACTTCGCCCAGGATGGCGCAGACATCCACCGGGTGAGCTGCCGTCGAGGTCTGTTCAGCGTCCATGCGAGCAAGCAAGAGCAGACCCTCCAGCATGTCTGCTGCCCATGTCGTCTCACCCAGAATGGAGCGGAAGCTTTCGCGCAGGTCTTCGTCCAGAGTGGAACTACTGAGGTGAAATTCTGCCGTAGTCCGGATAAAAGCGATCGGGCTGCGCAGCTCGTGCGAAGCGTCTGCTGTGAATTGTGTAATACGGATCATGGCGCTTTCAATGCGCGAGAGCAGACCGTTCCACTCCAAGGCAAGACGGCGCAGCTGATCATCCGCTGTGGAGACGGTCAGCCGGCGGCTGAGATCCTGCGCAGTAATGGCTCGCGCTTCCGCAATCACAAGGTCTACAGGCGTAAGTGCGCGACGGCTGAGTATGTAACCACCTAGACCAGAGACGAAAAGCAGAATTGGGATCATGCGGTACAGCCCAGAGGTGAAGTTGCCCAGCAGGATGCGATCTTCGCTGAGTGGGCTGGGCACCAGCAGGTACGCTGGCTGATTGCTGTACATCACCGGATGACACAGCTCATGAAAGCGTTCTCGACCGACCATCCTGTCCCGGTAGAGCGGAGCTGCGCAGGGCATCGGCGCTATGCCGTTATCGAGAAAGCGGCTTGTCGGAAACAAGCGTCGCCCATCCGCCCCAATAACCTGGATCCACTCACCCTCCGGCAGATCCTCGACGACCTGCTCCAGTCGCTGGTTAAGTGCGTAGCTATTCACGGCGGGCGCGGATTGCAGTGCGGCCTCTGCACGTGCGGCTCGCGTCAGCAGCGTGCGGTCCTTCCAGGCGATCATGGAGTGTGCCAGCACAAACCACATCACCACGCCAAACACTGCCATGCCAAGGGCGGAGATGCCTGCATACCAGGCAGTGAGACGCAGACTGATCGAGAGGCGCTTGATCATTGCGCTGCGGGTTTTAGCAGGTAGCCCACGCCACGAACGGTGTGAAGCACCTCCGGCTTTCCTGGGGAGTGCAGCTTGCTGCGGAGTGCGCGAATAAAAACATACAACGTACTTTCCTGAAATGGAGCCTCCGTACCCCACCCGATCTCGGCAAGATCCTCTTTGCGCACGATCTTTCCGGCCCGCTGCATCAACGCTTCAAGAAGGGTGAACTCCATCGGAGTCAGGCTGTTGCTGCTTCCATCGCACTCCACCTCATGTGTGTCGGAGCGTAGCACTAAGTTTCCCACGCGCAGCGGCCTGAGAACCACTTCAGGCGGACGCCGGACCAAGGCGCGCAGCCTGGCTAGAAGGACGGCTAAGTCAAACGGTTTGGTCAGGTAATCGTCCGCACCGAGATCGAGACCATGCACAATATCGCTGCTGGAATCTTTCGCTGTCAGCAGAATCGTGGGTACTTGTATATCTATGCTACGCATACGCACCAGCACCTCGAAGCCGGACAGCTTCGGCATCATGACGTCCATCACGATTGCATCCAGCTGGTTCTGCTGCACACTGGCCAATGCAGCTTCTCCATCGTGCACCACAAGCGTGAGGTAACCTTCACGCTCGACAGCCCGTTGCAGCAGCGTGGCCATCCTTGCCTTATCTTCAGCGATCAGAACGCGCATAAGAGCAGCCTAAGGACGATTGATGAAATTCTCGTGACTCGGGCGAATCTTTAGGTTTTCTTTAGGAAGGCTCCTTAGTCTCACCGCATTGGGAGAGAGTTAACGGGTTCTCGGATCACAGGTGTTGCTGGCTCCAGACACGGAGCCCAAGCACATAGCTAAGCTTAGCCATATCGCGTGCTAGCGAAAGCGATCTCGTGCGTCCGCAGTGTGCCGGTTCTCCCGTTCAAGCTGCACTGAGGAGTGATGGCGCCATGAGGATCTGCCGTGCGTTGGTATCTATCGTTCTCCCTCTTGCTTTTACCGGGTCACTTCCCGTGCTTGCCCAAGTGGACCGGGCAAACCTAAAAGGCACAGTGAGCGATGCTTCGGGAGCGCTGGTTCCAAACGCCACGATCACCGTTGTTTTTCCGCAAACAGGATTTACGCGCTCAGTTCTCTCAAGCGCCGCGGGAGACTACGTGTTCTCAGGTCTCCCTCTTGGCAGCTGTGCGATTACGGTTGCCCATGAGGGTTTCGCGCCGAAGCGAGTGGATGATCTTCTGCTGGAGGTCGGCGATACACGTAGCGTCGATTTGCAGCTTGGCGTGGAAAGTCTCGCGCAGACCGTAACAGTTGATGCTTCGACCGTCACGCTCGATAAGGACAGCGCCTCGACCGGCGGGGTCATCGGGCAAGAGCAGGTCGCCAATTTGCCCATCAATGGGCGCAACTGGGCTGGCCTGATGATTCTGGTTCCGGGCGCTATCAACACTGGCAGTGGGAACCAGACCAGCATCCGCTTCGCGGGTCATGGTCTGGACGACAATAAGATTCTCTTCGACGGGGTAGATGCAACCGGTATCTTGCGCCAATCAGAGAAATCGGACCTGCGCATACAGCTGGCTTCCGAATCGATTCGCGAGTTCCGTGTCGACTCTGCACTGTATACGGCGCAATACGGCGGCACCGCCGGGGGACAGGGTGACGTCGTCTCAAAGACGGGGACAAACGAGTTCCACGGCAGTGTGTACGAGTTTCTGCGCAACGATGTCCTGAATGCCCGAGCACTGTTTTCGACTACGCAGCTGCCGCTTCGTCTGAATCAGTACGGAGCAAGCCTCGGCGGACCAATCGCGAGGGATCACACATTCTTTTTCTTGAATTATGAAGCGCTGCGGCAGGATCTTGTTCAGCCTTTGGTCGGCTTTGTTCCTAGCGCGGCATTTTTGCAAGAGACGCTTCAAACCTCGCCCGCTCTCACCTCCATCCTGGCTGCGTACCCTGCCGGGCAAACACCCACCAGCAACGCCAACGTCAATACATGGACCGGCTCGGGAAGGGCCATCCAGAACGAAGATTTTGGCCTGCTTCGGATCGACCAGATTTTCAGCCCGCGAACCTCAGCTTTCGTCCGCATTAACTTCGATCAAGGCCGGCTATTATCTCCGCTGGGAGACGGGACGGGGTATCTGCAGGACACAACCTCGGTACAGAACAATCCCAAGAACGGGGTCGTCACGCTGCAGCACACCTTTTCTCCGAAGCTGCTAGAAGACCTGAAAGTTGCAATCAATCGCACGCCTTACACCACCCAGAACGTGCCTGTTCTGCCGATCCAGGTACAGGCGACCGGCCTCACTACGCTGCACGACAACCTCTTTCAGGTGCAGAACTCCACGGCTTACTCGCTCGTTGAAACGGTGGATTTGTCCTTTGGCAAGCACAGCATCACCACTGGCGGTGGACTGCGGCGGGTCGAGATCAACCTTGGCAACTCGGCTGAAACGCAGCTGGTCTATAGCAGCCTTGCTCACTTCGGCGCCAATACGCTAGACTCCGCGGCGGTTCTTGCAGCTGTGCCAACGGAGGGCGTTCGCAAAACCGAGTACGACGCGTTTTTCCAAGATCAGTACAAGCTACGACCCGACCTGACACTAAGCCTTGGTCTTCGCTACGACTATTTTGGTGTTTTCTCTGAGATAGAAGGAAGAGACAGGCCATTTGACCCGATCACTTGTGGGGGCTATTGTCCAGCCGGTAGTTCTTTCTACAACGCCGATCCTAGGGACGTCGGACCTCGGCTGGCGGCGACCTGGGCGCCGGCCTCCTTGCATGACTCGATGGTCATACGAGGCGGATATGGGCTTTACTTCGGCGAGGGCCAGCTGGGTGATCTCACCGGTCCCCTTAACAACCTAACCACGCGGCTCGCGCTGAGCAGCGCTACAATCCCGAAGCTGAGCTACCCGCTCACTCCGTTTCTTGCGGAGGGAGCAAACTCCGCTAGCGCCCCGCGCGGCCTATATCGGAACCGCATTAATGAACAGATCAACCAGTTCGGTGTCTCCGTCCAGCAGAAGCTGCCCTTGCAGACACTCTTCGAACTCGGGTATATCGGCAACCATGGAGCGCACCTGCCGACGCGCACCTACCTCAACGTTCTAGCTCCGTTTACACAGATTCGGCCGCTCCCAAATTTCGGGCAGGTCGACTACAAGGAAAGCGGCAACAACGCCAACTTCAGCGGCCTTACCGCTACGCTGAACCGGCAGTTCTCCAATGGTTTGCTCTTCGGCGCTAACTATCTGTGGTCGCATTCCACCAATGACGGCACCACTGGCGGTGGCGAACAGGACTACCCGCAAAATGTGGCGTGCCGCATCTGCGAGCGCGCCAGCAGCGACCAGGACGTTCGCTCCTCCTTTACGGCGAGCACTGTCTACCAGCTCCCGTTCGGGCATGGAGGCGAGCATTTTAGCCATGGCCTGGGCAGCGGGCTGGTTAGCGGCTGGCAGGTGAGCGGGATCGGCGTGGCTCGAAGCGGGCTACCGCTGAACATCACCATCTCCCGCAGTGCCTCCTCGCTTCCGGACGGCAACTCGACCTCACCGCAGCGGCCTAACCTCGTGCCGGGAGTGTCTCTTCTGCCGCCTGGAGGGCGCTCGCCCCAACACTGGATCAACCCAGCCGCTTTTACAACGCCGGCGAACGGCACTTGGGGCAACACGCCAAGGAACCTTCTGCGCGGTCCGGGAACCTGGCAGATCGACAGCGCCATCCAGAAAGATCTGCTTCATTTCGACCGCTTTGCACTCCAGTTCCGCGGTGAAGGATTCAACCTGCTTAACCACGCCCAGTATGGACTTCCCGCGACGAATCTCTCCTCTACAAACAGCTTTGGCGAAATTACGACGCAATTGAACCCGGGTGCCACTGGAACTGCGACGCAGCGGGTCTTTGAGCTCAGCCTTCGCGCAACCTTTTAGTCCTCATCACCGCACCAATCAGGATCTTCAGGAGCCCTTGAACTATGCCGCCGCTCAGCCGACGCACCTTCACCCAGCTTGCCTCCTCCTCCGTTCTCGCGCTGCACCTTCCCGCATACGCCCAGCAAGCCCGCATTCTGCTCCCGGTTAATGTCTGCGGCAGCTTTGGATACATCGATACAAAAGGAACCCTGATGGTGCCCGCCCGTTACGACGCCGCTCTCGCGTTTGCTACGGACTGGGCCGCTGTGCGCCGCAATGGCAAGTGGGGCTACATCGACCAGAACGGTAAGGAGACGCTCGCTCTCCAATACGATGAAGCCCGCAACTTTCGCTGGAACTGCAGCCCTGTCCGGATGGCGGACAAATGGCACTTCATCCGCCCCGACGGATCAGACGCTTTTCCGCTCCGCTTCGACGTGGCCCGCAGTTTTCAGAATGCGCGCGCGCGCGTCTCGCTCAATGGAAAATGGGGCTACATTGATCCGTCCGGAAGCCTGGTCATCCCGCCCAAATACGACAGCGTTCACGGCTACAGCGAGGATATTGCCCCCGTTCAGCTGAACGGCAAATGGGGCTTTATCGATAAGACCGGAGCCACTATCTTGCCGTTCCAGTACGACACCGTCACGAGCTTCAACGCCGGGGTCTGCGCCATCCTGATGGATGGCAAGTGGGGATTCATCCATCGTGACGGCGCTACTGCGCTGCCCGCGCAGTGGGAGGGGACGGGTGAATTTGCCGAGGGCCTGTGCCCGGTCAAGAAGGACGGCAAATGGGGGCTGATCGACATCACCGGCAAGCTCATGCTGCAGCCCACCTACGACGACATGACCTCCTTCGACAACGGTCACATCATGGTTTCACTCCATGGTCAGCTTATGTATCTGGACAAGTCTTTTCAGCCAATCTGGAATGAAAACATGGCGTGCCCTGCTGGCACCTCATACAAGATGTACAAGGCTCCAGCGTAATTCAGGTTCCTAAGAAGAGCTCCGACACGCTCGAGGTGTTCCACTTCGGACGGCTTCAGCTCATTACAACCGAGGATCCGTTGCGCCCGAACCAAGCTATTCACGCCAATGCCTTTACCGCCATCCTTCTCGCTGCTACCTTCTTGGTCGCAATGAGCCTCTCTCTGTCCTGGATTATGCTTCTGCTACTTCAATCCTGGGACGGCCGTGATTTTTGCTGCTATGTTCTTGCCCACTGTCTTCTCCCTGCAAGTTTCATGGCTGCGCATGTGCGGGGTACCGTCTGCTCTTCGCTCTCAATGGTGGCCTATACCTGGTCTGGAAGCTACTGAAGCCGCTTGATCTCTGCCTTGATCTGCTGGATACACTTGGTGGATTGCTGAATAAACATGGTTGCCATCCCTCCAGCCTAGCGGCAGCTCTGGGCAGAAGCACGACGCTTGCACTCAAGTGACGGTAGCGGCGTTTGTTGGGACTAATCCACCCGATGATTCCCATACTTCATGGATGAAGCGTCATGCCCATCTTCGGTCTTGTCGGCGGACTTCTGATTGCCGCTCTCCAGTACACGCAGTATCGCTTCAATCGTGATTGAGCATTCCCTGGAGATTTATGGAGCACTCGTGGCCGTAATCTTCTCGGCCTTGGGAATCTGGCTGGGACTGCGGCTAACGCGAGGACGCGGCCAAGCTGATCATGCGCTGTTTCATCTCCTGTTCATATGGAGGTTGTACACAGCAGGCTGAGTATGCGGTGTCTATGAAGATGCCGATGAATATATTCGAGGAAAAGCTCAGCATGCTGAACGCTCCCCGTCTTATCCGCCTCGGCGCAGCCGCGCTCTCGTGTGCCGCGCTCGCTGCCCCCGCGCTTGCGCAGCAGGTGCTGGGCACGCTTTCCGGTTCGGTCAGCGATGCCGCGGGTGCCATCATCGCCAACGCCGCGGTGACAGTTCATAGCCTTCGCACCGGTCTAAGCCGCACCGGGCAGAGCGGCGCCAATGGGCAGTATGAGTTTCACGATCTGCCGAGCGGTCCGTACAGCGTGGAGGTGACAGCGCCCGGCTTTGAGACGCAGCGCTTCCCTTCGGTGCTGGTGCAGGGCGACCGCACGGCCTCACTGCCGGCAAAACTGGCGGCCGGCAGCGTGAACACGACGGTGACGGTGAACGGAACGCCGCTGCTGAATCAGACGGACACGACAAACGGCTATGTGCTCGATCACGGGCAGGTGCAGGACACGCCGCTCGCAACCGGCTCGTTTACGCAGCTGGCGGTGCTGGCGCCGGGCGTGAGCGCCGACCTCATCAACGGCGTGGGCACGAATGAGGGGCTCGGCAACCAAAACATCTTTGCCAACGGGCAGCGCTCGACCGACAACGTGTTCCTGGTGGACGGCGTGGATGTGAGTAACCTGTTCAGCGGCGACAGCAGCAGCCAAGTCCCCTCAGGCCGCGCCGTGCCCAACACCGGCGAAGGACAGTTCCTCGGCGGCGCCATCCAGACCAACACCTCGGTGTATGACGCGATCGGCAACTCGATCCCGACGCCCAGCCCGGAGCAGATCGACGAGGTGCGCGTAAACGCCTCGATGTACGACGCACAGCAGGGCGCCAAGAGCGGCGCGCACATTGATGTGGGCACCATCGGCGGCAGTAATCGGCTCCATGGGCAGGCCTACGCGACCCGCGCGACCAACGCGTTCAACGCGGCGCCGTTTTTCCGCAAGCAGGAGAGCGCGCAATACGGCGGAGCCGTGCCTACCGCGGATGTAAACCCTTATCTGCATCGCGTGGTGGCCGGCGGCACTCTTGGCGGGCCGCTCGTACGAGATAAGCTGTTCGGCTTTGCGGCGTACAACGGCACCCGCATCACTGACCTCTTCAATGGCACCTCGAATCTATATCTGCCCTCAGGGCTGACGGACGACCGCAGCGCCGCCGGCATTGCCAACGCCATCAACTCAACCGAGAAGGCCGGCACCGCACCATTTGGAGGCACGCTAAACCCGGCGGCGGTGGCGCTGCTGCAATACAAGCTGCCGAATGGGCAGTACTTAATTCCATCGCCCACAGCCGATGCCGCGGCGCTGCTGGCGGCTGGCCAGCCGGACCTGGTGCTGACCACCACGCCGAGCTTCAAAGCGGATGAGGCAACCGGCTCGCTCGACGCCATCCTGCGTTCCGCCGATGTTCTCTCCTTCAAATACCTGTACCAGCACGACCCGGCGGTGAACCCGTTTACCGACAGCGATGTGAACGGCTTCAACCAGCACCTGGACTCTGGCAGCCAGCTGGCCTCGATTGTGAACTCATGGACGCCGTCGTCGCGGCTGAGCTGGCAGCAGTCGTTCGGCTTTGTGCGGGAAAAGGCGTACTCGTACAACCAGGAGTCGGACCAAGCGCTAACGCCGCAGGCGGTGGGCATCAACCTGTTCGGCTACTCGGCATTCCCGGGTCTGTCGATCTCCGACGTGAACGGCGGCGCCGTGAATGCGGCGCTACGCATCGGCCCGACAGGCTCGTTTACCAATGACGGGCTCTTCCAGAACAGCTTTCAGCCGCGCAGCGTTGCCACGGCAACGCTTGGGCGCCACACCGTGAGCGCGGGCGGCAACTTCTCCTACACGCAGCTCGATATCCGCAACCGCCGCGACAACACGGCCGAGATCGACTTCAGTTCGTTCCCGAACTTTGCTGAAGGCAACGTCCGCAACACCTCGAGCTTTCTGCAAGGTGTCGCAAACCGCTACTACCGCGCGAAAGATATCGGCGGCTTCGTGCAGGATAAGTGGCAGGTGCGGAACAACGTAAGCCTTACGGCCGGCATACGCTATGACTACGACGGCCCGCTGACAGAGAAGTACGGCAACTTCTTTAATTTCGAGCCGGCGCTCTACAGCTATGATTCTGTAAACGACACGATTACCAATGACGGCTTCATCATTGCTGGCAACAACAAGCTGTATGCAACGCCGGGGGTAAGCAGCTCGACCTTACGCAACCGGCAGGACGGCATTTCGCCGCGCGTCGGCTTTGCCTGGACGCCTGCCGCGAGCAACAACTCGATTGTATTTCGCGGCGGCTTCGGCATGTACTTCAACCGCGGCGAGTACTTTACCTATCTCTCGCCGGGCGCCGGCAGCGGCATCAGCGGACCATTCGGCGTCACGCAGGAACCGCCGTTTGTCATCCCGGTGAGCGCGCCCAGAAACGCCACGCTGACCAATCCCTTCGGCGCCGCGCTGCCCACTGCACCGAACGGCAACCCGGCCGCGTTTACCACCTATCTGCCGAATCGGGCAGGCTTGCTGAACGGCGACCAGACCTACCCGTTCGGCTCCTACAACATCGACAACAAGCTGCCGTACACCGAGAACTGGAGCTTCGACTTCCAGTGGCAGCCGATTAATTCGACCTCGGTCCAGGTGGGCTACGTCGGTAACCGCGGCCGGCATGGCGTGATCCCGATCCCGTTCAACCAGCCAGGGATTGCGACGCCCACCAGCCCGATCAACGGCGAGACGTACTCCTATGGCTACCAGGCGGTAGACGAAAACGGCAACAACTTAACGACGGAGCCGGAAAGTACCTACGACGGTGGAAACACTGACCTGCGCACGCCATACCTGGGCTACAGCGCGAATTCGGTGCTGTATGAGGCGGCGGGCAACTCCGCCTACGATGCGCTCCAGGTGCAGGTGCAGAAACGCATGACCCGCGGGCTGCGTTTCGTGGTGAACTACACCTGGTCCCACTCGCTCGACGAACAGAGCGGGGTGGGGCTCTTCTACAACGGCAGCAACCCGCTCGATCTGCGCTCGGGCTATGCGTCCTCCGACTTCGACCGGACCAACGTCATTACTTTTAACTATCTCTATGACGTGCCGCGGCTGGTCCATAGCGATGGCCTGCTGGGCAAGGTCGTCAACGGCTTCGAGTTGACCGGCCTGACCGTGCTCCAGAGCGGCCAGCCGTACAGCGTGGAGGACTACTCGGGCGCGATCGCGAGCCAGTATTACAGCAACTTCGACGCCATCACGAACCCGATTATCCCGCTGGCTCCCGGCACGACGCCGAAGCAGGCGCTTACCGGCCACTCCGGCGCGTTTAGCACCGTAAGCGGGCCCGCGCTCAATCCGAGCGCGTTCACTATTCCCTTTGTGAGCCCCGGGCAGGACGGTGTGCCGCCGTGCGGCGTTAGCACGGCCGGCGCGCCGGTGTGCGACGTATTTGAGAACACCTTCGGGCCGAATGGCCAGCGTAATATCTTCCGGCAGGCCTTCCAGAAGCGCGCCGATGTTTCCGTGGTGAAGCGGGTGCGGATCGGCGACCGCCTCGATGCGCGCTATAGCTTCGACGTCTTCAACGTGACCAATACACCGTCGTTCGATATCCCGAATAACTCCATCTCGACGGCGCAGAACATTCCGAACACCTCCACGAACCCGAGTGTCTCCCTCAACAGCGGGCAGATAGCTTATAACCCGGCCGTGTCGACCATTGCCAACCGCCAGACGGTCTATAACATCCAGAACAATGGCGTGAATGTCAGCGGCACGTCGGGCTTGGGGCTGGTGCAGAACACCATTGGCAGCATGCGCGTTATCGAGATGACCTTTCGGCTGCAGTTCTGAGGCAGCTAAATCTTGAGGAAGATGCGCTTGCGATAGAACGCGAGATAGATCTCCAACCAGCAGATCGCGAACGCGGCATTGGACATAACCTGGTGGATGGCCAGGTAGCAGGCCGTGAGCGGGTTGCGCCCGGCCCTGGAGATGAATGGAGCCGAGGTAGCGGACCAGCAGCTCCGAGAGCATATAGGCCGAGATCGCGTTAGTGCCGAAGACCAGCAGCGCGGTGGAAGCGGCATGAGTGCGCTCCGTTCCGCGTGAATCCCTGCGCACCCAACTAGAAGCTTAGCCGTGTGCCAACGAGGATCGTAGCCGCGAGACACCGCAGTGCGGTTGTAGGTCCTCCTAAACCTTAGTTCTCGCGCATCAGGATCAAAGCTCTATGACAAGACTGTGCTACGACGAAGGCAACATGGTATGCCGCTGCCGGCGAAGAAGAGCCGGAGCAAGAGCTCGCCCGCACGCTGCTCGGCCATCAAGCCCTGCGCGCAGCTGCCAGCCAGCTGCGAGAACGGCTCGATGGCGCCGGGCTCGGGCCGGGCATGGATCGGGAAGACGATCCCGGAAGCCGGGTGGGCAGCGCAAAGGAGTCGCTGCCTGCGTGCCGGAGGAAGGGGAAAAGTCCGCTGCTCCGACCGTGCACGATGTCCTGCTCGCCGCCCGGCGCGCCCTCGAGCAGGCCCGCGCTCATGCGCAAGGCTCAGCCGTCGCTGCTCCTGATCCTTACCCGCTTGAAAACCTCTATCGCGAACTCGAAGAGCGGCTTGCCGCGCTTGAGCCCGGTCGCGGTGTCTCGACCGAGGAGTGGTTCCGAGAGCTTCCGGCTCCCCAGGCAAGGTGCGCTCTCCTCCTGGCCCTGCTCGAGCTAGCCCGGCTCAGGCGCCTGCTCCTCGGGCAACGGGAAGCGCTTGGGCAAACATACAAGTATCGCGCGAGCACGCTTGACGTCAAGAAGTGCCATTGGTGATGAATGTGGCCGGCCACTTATGCATCGTGCTCACCACTTTACCCAGGAAGCGATTGGCTGCACGCGGGTTTCGCCGGTCCACTAGTGGGAACTCAATCAGCGTACCGTGCTTGTCGCCGGCCGGAACAGGTACTTGCACCGGCCCTCCACCTTGATATACGTTCGTCTACCCCACAGGATATGGAGACGTAGTCTTGCTGAGCCCGCACTTGCTTCTCCAGCTAAGGAGCGATGCTGTACCCAGCGAAACAGCGTCGAGGACCCACCTCTAGCCGCTATCTGGCTCAAGCAGCGCACACTCACCGAGGCTACATGACGGTTACGCACTCCCGAAGATTGCACAGTTGTCATATAGCTGTCACAAGCCTGTCAGGAATAGCCTGCCATACTTCTTCGTAGGCGTGGGTTTGTGCATTTCCGCTCCCGTATTTCACCGTCCGTTCAGGCTTGGCGATACAGCACTTCATAAGCCGAAGCCGATTCCTTTCATGTGTGTCCGGTCAACCAACGCAACGCACGCTGCAATAACCGTGGAGTGATGATTGATGTTCAGCAAAACGTCTCCAAAGATGATGTTCGGTTCATGGATGATCAAGCGACTGTTTCCGTCCGCCGGTCTGCTCACGACAATCGGGCTGAGCGCAACGACGTTTGCGCAGTCCGTACCATTCCCGACCTACACGGTCGGTGAGAATAAGAACGCGCTGAGTGGTCCGGGCTATCCGGCCAACCTGCCTGCTCCGTGGGTCTCCAGCAATGGCCAGATCCTTACGCCGTACGGCACGCAGGTTTATCTCGGCACCACCACCCGCGCCAAGGCTGTGGCGCTGAACCCGACGGGCAATCACACCGCGGCTGTCCTCCAGATGGGCGCCCCACAGGCTGTCACGATCTTCAACACGCAGACCGGCGCCGTCCTACAGACTTACTCCCCAGCTGCTGGAAAGGACAAGGACGGCAGCAGCGTCGGTATTACCTACACGCCCGATGGCAAGTACCTGTTGTTTAGCCAGGATGGCGGCTCCGGTACGGGCAGCTTTGTTGGTATCGCGAATGTGAGCGCAGCGGGCATGCTCTCCGACTACGCTCATGTGAGCGTACCGCTGGACGTGAACGCCGCCGGCGTTCTGACCAACAGTACGTGCTTTCCGGATAGCCCTCCGGGGACCACGGGAAGCGCCGAGATCCCTTGCGGGCAGACTGTCTCGCTCACCGGGGATGGCGTAAACACTTCCTACCCTCTGGGTATTGCGGTCTCACAAGACGCGAAGACCGCATATGCCGTGCTGGACAACAACGACACGTTGACCAAGATTGACCTGACCGCGGCGACACCAAAAGAAGGTACGGAGATCCGGGTCGGCAACGTACCGCACAGCGTTGTGATCTCGCCGGACGGCAAGACTGCCTACGTTTCCAACGAAGCTGGGCGCATCGCAAAGGAAAGCGACTTCCAGGGCTACTCAAACGGTACCCCTGTTGTGGCCAAGTATCCGACCGGTTCAACTGCCACCGGTACTGTGTCGGTTGTGGATCTTGCTTCGTTCACGGTGACGGGCAGCATTACGTCGGGTCTGCATCCGACCGGTATGGCCTTCTGGGGTAAGTATCTCCTTATCGCGAACACATACAGCGACACCATTACCGCGGTCGACACGACGAACAACCAGGTGGTGGAGACGTTTAATCTTGCGTTGCCCATCGGAGTACCCGGGAAAAAGGGAGCAGCTTACGGCGCCGCGCCTGTCTCGATTGCTGTCGATCAAAAGAATAACCTCGCCTACATCGCCTGCTACAACGCAAATGCTGTCGCTGTGGTGAGCCTGAATAATGGCGGCGCGTTGCTGGGCGCGATCCCGGTCGGCTATGCACCAAGCTCGGTCGTGCTGGATGTTGCGGATAATTCGCTGCTTGTTGCAAACGACAAGGGTATCGGAACCACTGGCTTTGCTGTAGCGCCTCCTCCGACCAAAACTGCGGAGAACTCCTACGGAACCGCCCATGGTGTGACCGACTTAAACACTCACCAGGATCTGGGGACCGTAAGCATTGTCCCCTTGTCGAACCCGAGTGCACTGGCTGCTGCGACGCAGCAGGTCTTTACCAACAATCATTGGGACTTGTCGGAGAACATCGCATCAGCTTCCGGTGGCTCCAAGACTGCAAAGGAACGCGCCATCCCGGAGAAGATCGGCGCTCCCTCCAAGATCAAGCACGTGTTTGTCATCATCCGTGAGAATCGCACCTATGATCAAATTCTCGGTGACGTTGCTGCCGGCAACGGCGATGCGGCTCTGGCTGTCTTTGGTGATAACTCAACCTTTGGTGCGGTTACGCCGAACGCGCACGCGCTGGTACAACGCTTTCCGCTCTTTGACAATTTCTACGACCCAAGCCGGCAATCAGCCGATGGGCATAATTGGATTGTGCAAGCGATGGCTCCTTACTCCGATGACATCCAGTCGCCGGACTGGCTTCGCGACTATCCATCCAACGGTGGGGACGCGCTCGCGTACCAGAAGGTGGGCCACCTGTGGGATGTGGCGGTCAAGAAGGGTGTTACCTTTAAGAACTTCGGCGAGTACATCGAGTACAACACCTTCTTAACGCCCACCGGTTCCACCAAAGAGCCACAGTGGATTGATTTCTATAACGACACGCTGGCTTACGAGTCGGGTGCGGAAAGCCAACTCTATAACGTCAATACAGTGGCGTCGCACTCTCCGCTGCCAAACCTGATCAACAACACGGTCCAGAACTATCCGCAGTTCGACCTCGGCATTCCTGACCAGTTCCGCTTCGATGTGTGGCAGCAGGTTTTCAATAAGGACGTGGCAGATGGCGAAGTGCCGCAGCTCGAGTTTATGTGGATCAGCTCAGACCATACCGGCGGCCCACCGACCGCGCAAGCGATGCAGGCCGATAACGACTTGGCGCTTGGCCGCTATGTGGACGCCATCAGTCACAGCTCCATCTGGTCTTCGTCGGCGATCTTTGTCGAGGAAGATGACGCGCAGGATGGCGTCGACCATGTGGATGGACACCGTAGCCCTGGTTATGTTTTCAGCCCGTATGTGCAGCAGCGTGTGAGCGCAGACGGCAGCGGAGCGGGAACCATCGAGGACAGTACGTTCTACACGCAGGTCAACTTTACCCGCACGATCGAACAGATTCTTGGACTCACGCCTATGAATCAGTTCGACCTGACCGCCTCACCAATGACGGAGATCTTCCTCGACAATCCGCCTGCGCAGAACTTCCTGCCGTGGACGCACGTGCCGAATGGGATCCCGCTGAACCAAGGCGTGAAGCAGACACCGGTTCAACCTATCCCTGCTCCAAAGAGCATTGCTGCGCTTGAGCCGGCTGCACGCATCGCTGTTAAGGCGCAGACCGTAGCAGTTCCGGCTGTCGGGGCTCAGGCACGGTTCCTGCAGGTCGGTCCATCCGCATCCTCCACACAGCCTACTGCGGAGGAGACGCCCGCGATCAAGGCTTTAAGGGCCGGCTGGATGAAGAAGAAGGCACAGGTCTTCGCTGGCAAGCAGCATATCCCCGACTCCGAAGATCCTTCGACCGTGAACCATCTCGACTGGTATGAGTCCACTGGTTTTACAGTGCCATATCCCGGCGAGAAAAGGGTTCGTCCCGCGAGCGACTTCAAGAAGAAGGGGCCTGCCCATGGGGATGACGATGACTAGAAGTTTGCTCTCGTAAAGAAAAGCCCTCTCCCCTGCCCGGGAGAGGGCTTTTTCTTGGCTCGCTAGGAAGCAGCTGTAGAGGAGAGTAGACGCAAGAGCACCCTGGTGATGGAGGACCAAGCCAGGCTTACCAGATGCCTGCTGGCAGAGGTAAGCCTGGCGCCTCTCTGCGGACGATCAAGCCGATAGATCGTGCAGCTTGCTTGCGGTGCTGGTGGCTGGCATGCGGAGAGTGACTCGCGTGCCGGTCCCGAGTTCGCTGGCGATTTCGACGTTCCCGCCGTGCAGGAGCATGATGCCTTGAACAATGGCGAGACCAAGGCCAGTGCCGCCCGAGGCGCTGGATCGAGAAGAATCGACGCGAAAGAAACGGTCGAAGACCCGCGGCAGCGCCTCAGGTGGAATACCGACACCTGTGTCGCGCACCTCGATGGATACGCGGGCGGCTTCAGCATGCGTCGTGATCGACACTGTGCCACCTTTCAAGGTGTGCGTCACGGCATTTGAGACCAAATTGCCAACTGCCCGCTGTATCAATGTTCGATCAAGTTCAGCCACGACCGGCTCATTTCCCGTTGCACTGGTTAGAGCGATTCCTGCATCGACGGCGGAGGCGTCATAGTACTCGCGAACTCCCTCGACTAGCTCGGAGATGTCGACCGGTGCGAGTCGTAGGTGGTTCAGGGGGCTCTCCGTTCGAGCCAGGAACAAGAGGTTCCCGATCAGATCAGACAGGCGGACGGCTTCTTCCAACGAAGACTCAAGCGCGTCGCGGTATTCATCGATGGTGCGCGCGCGAGCCAGTGCCACTTCCGCTTCACCGCGAATGTTGTTTACCGGTGTCCGCAGATCATGCGCGATATCTGCAGAGAAGCGAGAGATCCTTTCGAAAGAATCTTCCAGGCCTTCGAGCATGTTGTTAAAGATCGAGGCTAGACTTGCCAGTTCGTAAGGGTATCCTTCTGCTGCGATACGCTCGCCAAGATGGCTTGATGTGATCCGGCGTGCGGTCGAGGCTATTTCTTCGATGGGGCGGATGCCTTGGCGGGCAATCTTATAGCCGATCAAGGGGAAGAGAACCAGCATACCGGCTGAGGTCACCCAGAACCAGAGGCGAAAGCGTGCCAGCAGTTCCTCTTTTCCCGACACGTCCACTGCAACTTGAATGGTGACAAAACGCTGCGGCGCAGTTCCATACTGCGCTGTTGTCTCGAGCGCGCGAAAGGATTGTCCACTTCTGCCTTTCATGGGGAAGGCAAGCCCCTTCTTTGCGAGGGACAGAGCCGTAAGCTTTTGCAGATCCAAATCCGTCGCCATGCCCGGAGTCATAAGCATCGGTCGGTTTCGTGGATCGAGCAGACAGATGTAGAACTGCTCGTATCGCCGGGCAGCCGACTCGAGAACGACTTCTTCCCGGAGGCCATCTTCGTCGTCAGGGCGTTCGCGAAGCATGGTGCGTAAGACGTTGACTTTGTCCTTAAGGAAGAGCTCGGTGCTTTTGTTCAGTTCCGAGACCAGCATCAGGTAAAGGCTGCATGTCGCTAGAAAGACCAGGAGGAGTCCGGCAGAAGCGTAAGCGGCTGTGAGGCGGAATGCCAGCGTCCGCCAGATGCGCGAGAAGCTCACCGGCTTACTCGGCTTCCAGAACGTACCCGGAACCGCGGACGGTGCGGATCAACTTCACAGCAAAGGGATCATCCATTTTGCTCCGCAATCTCCGGACACTGACATCGACTACGTTTGTATCGCTGTCAAAGTTCATGTCCCAGACCGCCTCGGCGATGACGGTGCGTGAGAGTACTTCGCCCGCACGCCTGACAAGGAGTGAAAGCAGGAGAAACTCTTTGGCTGTCAGCTCAAGCCGCTGGCCGCCGCGGGTCGCGCGATGACGAATAAGGTCAATTTCAAGGTCTGCCATGCGGACGATATCCTGCACGCGAGGCTCCTTGCGCCGCAGCCTGGAGCGTACACGCGCCAGAAGCTCTGAGAAGGCGAAGGGTTTGACGAGGTAGTCGTCTGCTCCAAGTTCGAAGCCGCGGACTCTCTCGTGGACGGCGTCCCTCGCTGTGAGAAAGAGCACCTGCGTGTTGCAGCCCGCCTGCCTCAGTCCTCTTAAGACCTGCCAGCCATCCAAGCCGGGCAGCATGATGTCCAGGATGATGAGGTCGAAGTCGAGGCTCTTGGCCAGTTGCAGCCCGTCCTGGCCGTCGGAGGTTACGTCGACGACGAAGCCTGCTTCGCCGAGGCCTTTCTTGAGGAACTTGGCTGTTTTCGCTTCATCCTCGATCACCAGTATGCGCATTGCAATCACCCGGGTTTGCCGCGGTCCGTCAGCCTGCCACAAAGCTTCCGGCAAGAGCTTGGGAGCCGCGCAACGGGGTAGTGCTGCCTTCAAGCCTATAAAGGCAAAGCGATGCAAGTGTGAATGGGAGATAAAAGTAAGCGCAGGATTCCCTCATCCCGGAGCTCTGCCTTCGCAGTGCGTACTTAGCGGCACTGTTTGGGCTCACAGGAGGATGTAGATACGTGAAGGGGTTGGAAAGCAGATCAAGCATTCACAATGCCATCGAGGAACTGTAACAAACCCGCGGTATAACTCAACCAGATTACAACCCTGTCATATAGCTGATCTGCTCCTCCAAAAGGCTCGAAAGGCTTGTGCGAGCTTTTCGAGGGGCAGGCGAGATCTCTTCCCAGGCACGAGCTGCCCCTACAGAGGCCAACATGCAGAAGTCATGCTCCTCCATTTCCCCGTCTGTGCTCGTTGTAACCGCCGGCCTATCGCTTGCTTGTGCCATCCCCGGCGTCGCGCAGGTAGATCGCAGCTCATTAACCGGCACCATCACGGATCCCTCGGGCAGGCTGCTGAGGCAGGCGCATATCAGCGCTGTGGAGAACTCGACCCAGCTACGACGGCAGGGTGTGTCAGACAATGACGGAAGATACGAGATCGCTGAGCTGCCGGTAGGCAAGTACAGTGTCACAGTGGAGCATCCCGGCTTCGCGACTGTGACGTTCGGCGAGGTGGAGCAGGTAGTTGGCAGGACGCGCACCCTCGATGCCAAGCTGCTGGTCTCTGGAGCCGAGGAGCACGTGGAGGTCACCGCCAGCTCCGAGTTGCTGGACCGCAACGACAGCGCTATCTCGGGGCTGATCGAAAAAAAGCAGGCTGACGAGCTGCCGCTCAATGGGCGAGACTGGTCGACTTTGACGGCACAGATCCCCGGCGCAATCGACACCGGCGGCAGCAATCAGCGGTCGGTGCGCTTTGCCGGACGAGGCCTGGACGATAGCAACTTCACCCTGGACGGCGTCGACGCGACAAGCGTTGTGAACCAGACGCAACGAGCCTGGGTGCGCCTCGCTATACCACTGGACGCCATTGCGGAATTTAATGTTGATACTCTGCTTGCGACCGCAGCCAATGGCGCGACCGGCGGCGCGCAGCTGGCCGTGGCTTCCCCTGCGGGCACGAACCAGTTCCACGGGCGCGTCTTTGAGTTCCTCCGCAACAACGCTTTCGATGCTCTTGAGCCGTCATTTTCCGGCCAAGTGAATCAGCCACTTCGTCTGAACCAGTTTGGCGGGTCGTTCGGTGGTCCTATCCTTCGCAATAGAACCTTCTTCTTCATCTCCGCGGAGGCCTACCGCCAAACCTGGGGCTACCCGGTGCAGGGCAACATACCGAGCCCAGCCTTTGTCGCGAGCGTTCAGCCGTCCAACCCGGCGTATGCAATCGTCCAAGCCTACCCGACAGCCGGCCCGAACGCGGTCGTCACCCCGACCGCTGTGTCGGATATCGACATCCTGACCTGCGCCTGTATCCAGGTGGTGCATGAGAGCTCAGAGATGGCGCGGTTTGATCATCACTTTTCCTCGAATACCACCGGCTTTCTACGATTCAACTATGACCGATCGTTTGATAACCAGCCTGCCTCAACGAGCGCGACGAACATCGAGCAGAGGGTGAGCACGCCGGTCAATGGCGCGGTCGAGCTGCTGCACATCTTCAGCCCTACGCTGACTAACGAGGCCGAATTCGGCTTCAATCGCTCGACCGATAACACTTATTTCTCGAGCCCGGACGGCCTGCCCTACCAGGTCGCCATCTCGCAGGGCGTCGGGCCCGGGTTTGGCAATCTGAATTACAACTACGACACGATTTATGTCGGCAACACCTTCGCAGGCATCGACAACCTGACCTGGCTGCGCGGGCGCAACACCTTCAAGTTCGGCGGCGAGTTCCGCCACGTTCAGCTGAACCAGCACTCCGGGGAGCACGGAACGATCACCTTTGCCAACCTTCCGGAACTCGCGGATGACGTGGTCGCGAAAGCCAGCCTGACTGGCGCGCTGCCAGTCAATGATCTGCGCAAGAACTACTACATCGAGTATGCGCAGGACGAGGTGAAGGTGCTGCCGAACCTAACCCTGAACCTTGGCGTACGCTATACCGTCTTCGGGCTCTTCAATGAGGCGCATGGCAAGGCTGACCCGTTTGACTTCGCTACCTGCGGCGCTGTTGGCTTCTGCGGGGTAGGCGCAAGCTTCGGTCAACAGAACTATGGCGACATTGATCCCCGTGTGGGTCTGTCCTGGTCGCCCCCGAACGACCCAAAGACGGTTGTGCGCGCAGGCTTCGGCCTGTACCACGAGGACGGGCAGCTGGATGATCAAAACCTGCCCGCCAAGAATGAGGTTCCTTCTTACGCCATCACCAGCCCGACCCCTTTCCCGGTCGCATTCGGCGGCAGCGGGCAGCTATCCCCCAATGCCGAGCAGCGCGACCGCAAGGACTCCTACACCGAGCAGTGGGACCTTTCGATCCAGCGTGAGCTCCCCGGAAATTTCGTGAGCACCGTTTCCTACATCGCAAGCCACGGCGTGCACCTGCTGGAGACCAGCTACGTCAACCTGATCAATCCCGCGACCGGCCTTCAAGAGAACACGACTTACTCGCCTGCGATTGCCTGGCGCGGCTCCGTCGGTGCCAGCGAGTATGACGGGCTGGTCGTCTCAATGCGGCGACCGTTTGCGCGTGGGCTGCTGGTTTCGGCAAACTATTCACTCACTCACGAGCTTGACAACGGGTCCAACGGCAGCGGCGACGGCGACGAGATTTCGCCGCAGAACCCGCTCAACCAGTCCGCCGAATACGCGAGCGGTGCCTGGGACGCAAGTCAGGTCGTGAACGGAAGCGCCGTGTATGAGCTGCCCTTTGGCCACGGCAAGCAGTTTCTGAACCAGCCCGGTGTCGCCGAAGCGGTTGCAGGGGGCTGGCAGCTGACCACCCTGGCGCTCGCGCGCTCCGGCTTTCCCGTCAACGTGCTGCTGCCGAGCAACGTCACCTCGCCCTATGGCAACTCGGGCACGCTACGGCCGAACCTGGTTCCCGGTGTGTCGACAGTTCCGGCCGGAGGCCGCACCAGGGCGGAATGGATCAACCCGGCGGCCTTCTCACTTCCCGCGGCAGGAACCTTCGGTGACGCGCCGCGTGACCTGTTGCCCGGCCCGGGCACCTGGCAGGTTGACACTGGAGTTGCCAAAATGTTCCCAATTGGAGAGCGCGCAAACGTCGAGTTCCGCTCCGAGTTCTTCAACGTCTTTAACCACACACAGTACGGGCCGCCGAACGCTACCTGCACCCTGCCCGCGGCCACTGCCCAGAATCCAACTCCCGCCGGCTGCGCCAGCGGCTTCGGCGGAATCACCACGACCGTAAACCTGAACACCGCGATCGTAAACCCAATTACCCCTGTGGGCTCAGGCACGCCACGAGAGATCCAGTTTGCGCTGCGCTTTGACTTTTAGCGAAGCAGGGCCGCTGGCAAGCACCGGATCCACACACAGGAGTCACGATCTTTCGAGCCCGGCGAGTGTTGATTGGAATAGCTATGGAGATAGTAAGACTAACTGCCTAAGGGATCCGTCGGGACTGGATGGAAGCTCCATCGAGGATCGGCTCTTACAATCTCCCTGGGTCGTCCCTAGATCTGTCAAAGCTACTATGCGAACCGCCATCTATCTACCTATAACGTCTTGTCAGGCGTTCCAACGCAGCTATATCAGACGAGAAAGAACCGCCCTAGCACAAGGGTGCCCGGACGTGCAGCTACCTGATGATAACTGGAGCTGAAAGATATCTGGATCATGCGTGGGATGCCGATCATCTGCTGCACAACGCTCAGCCCGCTGGCGGCATTCTCGTTTACACCGTTCTTGCGAGAATCCAGCGAAAGCGCTGCTATGACTGTTCACCTTGGCTGAAGACGCCGCATCCACGAAGGTGCTCTCCGTTTAGCTTTAAGCACGATTCTCTGGGTGATCGAGTGAATCGTCACGCGGGCGCCTTATACCGCTTGAGCGATACGGACGCCGGGCAGTTTGTCGGTACCTTCCAGATGACGTGTAGTGATCTATCCAGGTAGATCAGCTGCTGCCCCAACGAACCAGGATGTGGCCCTTGTCGAAGGAGTCTGTTTCGTCATAGGTAGGCGGCTGGACAAGCTGCCAGCGCTGTCGATAGGACCCACTTTCCATTCTATTTGACGGGGCATAACCCCTCGGCAGGTTCGCCGGTCTTCTCCCACCGGGCGGGCAAGGCCACTGACCCATTGTGGTGAATGAAGCGCCACTTCCCATCCCTTAGGACGGCGCACACCGTTGTTAAAGCTGGTGAGATTGCTTTAGGTGAAAGGGAGCACGGTAGCTCGAGCTCGCCGGAAGGATCAATGAGGCCCAATTTGCCATTTCTTCGGACTCTTGCGCGTGCGTCCTGAAAGCTGCGCGCGATCTCAGAGCGATGAGGAAGAGCTCCTCGAGCCATCAGGGCAGATGTGCCAAGTGCTGCCGATACGACGGGGCTGCAGGCCTAACTAAAATTGCGGGCCTCATCGTACCGGGGAGCGAAACTCTCCCTCCCATCTCTGCCGATGTATCCCGTCGCCGCTGCAATGAACGGCTGCTCAGTCCGTGCAAATGGGAGTACGGCATCGTATTTCGCAGGGACCAGGAGAGTGCCCTCGACGTCTATGTAGCCCGAAGAGCCACAAACGTTCACCGGGAGCAGTACACGGGTGTTCTCGGCTTTCGATCGTGCGACGGGATGGAGCGCGAGGGTGGAAGCGGCAGCAAGGCGCGCAAAGTTACGGCGTGTGAGTCAGTCATCATGTTGTACTCTCCTCGTTGGCTGGCTTATACAGGCGCCCAGCACACGACTTCGACCTTCCATTGCCTGAGCGTCAGAAGCTTACTGAAACCGATCCCCGCCCTTGTAAGTTTCCACCTTGTTACGTGCAGCCATGGCTTCCGTGCTAGAGCTATAGACTCACTTCACCGAAAAACATCCACGGTGCCCGGCCCGTTGTTGCTCGGCGGCAGGATGACGAAATAATGCTGCAGTGTTTCCGCCAGCAGCCCGTTTTCCGCCCTGCCCAGAAGGGATACGGCCTAGCTCTGTGTAGTGGTTAGCGCCCCGCTGTTGCTATGCCCACGTTATGCTATCTCCACCGCACGGAGCATAGAGCCTATGCGTGCCGGATTAAAAGCAAGGTCGTCCACGCCCTTGCCGATGGCAAACGTTTGCAGATCTTTGCCTCTCGTTGTAGCCAACACGACGATTACGCACTTTGGCAGGCGGCGAACAACGATGATCTGCGGCGTCGAGAGCCATAGCAACATTACGATTGCCCATAGTGACAGGCCAGCTCCGGCTAGGCGCTTGCTCCTGCGATCCACAAGTGAGACCTGGTTATCTGCTGGATTGTTGACATACATCCTGTCCGACGATGGTCCAGCGTCCTGGCCTCGAGCGTATCGCCCTCAATTCTGAGGTCGGCTAGTTTCGAGCCTGTCGTCGTATCACAACGCTCATATAGAAAAGCTGTCATGCGCATCCCGAACACCGTTATCGACATAGAGAAGATGGCTGTGTGGGTCATAGCCGATGGAATCAGCGTTGATTCTCAAAGGTACTTTCTTGAACAGGGTGGAACGCCCGCGACTTAAATGCGAAGCACGCCCTCACCGCCATCTGTTATGTAAGTGCGGTTCAGGTCTGACCGCACGAAGATGGCATGCGGGATGGGAATATTGTTGAGCGCGTGCAGAAAAGCTCCGGTACGGAGCTCAAACACTAGAACCGCATGCCACGTTTCCGCGGCAGCAAAGAGCCGGTCGCCCTTCAGGTCGGTGCCGAGATGATCGAACTTGCCCTGGATCGAAGGCGGAATCTGGTTCCCGATCAGCTGAAGCGGTGCGTTGACGAAGGTACCGGCGAAGTTGTTGACGTCCTCGGCCGCGACAGACTCGCCAGCACCTACCGAGCCGTCGTTGAGTGCGTGCAAGTGCATGCAGTTGCACGCGACGAACAGCCCGTTGTGGAAGCGCCGGTTGAGATCGAGCTGCAACCCGTGGAAGACGGACTTTCCCCCGTTCTACTTGGTGTCGTTCTCACTCGGGTACTGCGGGAAAGGCGCAGCCCTGTGACTGGATCGATGAGGTTTGTGTAGCTGCGGCGAAGTAGGTGCGTCCCCTTGATGACGAGGTAGGTAAGGGTCACGACGGTGCACCAGGCAGCGTCTGCTGCACGGAGCCGCTCCACTGTTCGGTGTACGAGTCCGGATGGTGGCGCGCCATGGAGCGCGGCGTGAGCGCAAGACCGACTAAGGGCGTCAGTGCCAGATTCCCCGGGTAGGCGTATGTGACGATCTTGCTGGAGGTGAGCAGCGTGGAGGGCACATCGTTCACAACCGGACTGTCCTCATCGCCAAGCTGATCCTCGCCATGGTATGTACCAAAGTCGGCACGCAGTACAGTCGTGCCGTTAAGTGTTCCGGCGCGTATGCAATCGAAGCGCGAGGATCGAAGTCAAGTTCGTTAGGAAAGTAACTCCGAACCGAAGGCGCAGTAGCCGGCGCAGCTGGCGATGTCAAAGGGGATCTCGTTGTCGTGCTTCTTATGGAAGGTGAGAAGTATGTGTAGCGCAATCCGTGGTTCAAGGTGAGTGCCCGGCTCGCTTTCCACTCGTCCTGCGCAGAAGCGGCTAGCTGCTCCCTTAATCAGGCTCTTGTCCGGCAGCGGTGCTGTGAGCTCGAAAGTGCTCAGATGATTCGCGGCAAAGGCCGCTTGGCTTGTGTAGGAAGCAGAGCTGTCGAGAGAGTTCGCCTCGTTGTAATTGGGGAAATGCAGATCAACGCCGGCCTTGATGGTGTGTTGGTCGCGGGTCGCAGTTACTGTGTCGTTAAAGGAGAAGCTCTGCCCGACCTGGACCTTGTTGTAGTCCTCGAAAGGCTTAGTAAAGCCGCTGACTACGATGTTGAGCGGGATCCCCGCTGGGCCTGGACCCAATGCTCCTGGATGGGGCAAGGCAGAAGCAACGCAGGTGCTCTCAGAGGTCGGTGCGCAGCTGTCGAAGTACTGAATCGCAGGAAGCGCAGCTGAGCATTTCACCTGCGCGTAACACGTGGCGGGAAGCAAACATGTATCAACATCCTTGGGGGTAGGACGTGAGATTGGATCTTGCAGCAGTGGCAACAGCAGCAATCACCGGCATCCTTGCGGGTGCACCGCAAGGATCGGCGCAGACCGGAAATGGGCTAAGCGCGTCACCCGTAAAGCATGTTCTGCTATTGAGCATCGACGGCATGCATGCGGTGGACTTCCTGAACTGCACCCAGGGTGTAGCGGGTGCAAATGGCGGAGAGCCGTACTGCCCGAACCTGGCAGCGCTGGGCGCGACAGGCGTGAACTACGTAGCGGCCTCGACGACGCGACCTTCGGACTCTTTCCCTGGGCTGATGACGTTGATGACCGGTGCGACGCCGAAGTCGATGGGGATTTACTACGACGTGGCCTATGACCGGCTGCTGGACGCGCCGGCAGCAACGACCGGCAACGGTCTGGGTGCCGGGCCATGCACGCCTTTTGGGAATGGCACGGGGACGACTACCGAGTACGAAGAAGGGATTGACTACGACCAAACCAAGCTAAACGGCGGCGCGCCCGGAGCCGCCGTGACGGACGGCGGCATCGCTTCGATCGATCCTAAGCGGCTGGTGCGGAACCCGGCAGCAAATTGCGCGCCGGTGTACCCGTGGAACTTTACGCGTGTGAATACGATCTACAACGTGATCCATAATGCAGGCGGCTACACGGCTTGGGCGGACAAGCATCCGTCGTACTCGGCGGTGGGTGGGCCGGGCGGAGTAAGCCTGAACGACTATTACTCGCCGGAGGTCAACTCCACCGTCATTCCGCTCCCCGGGGTGAAGACCTCAGACGGCGCCTCGTGCGCGACGATCCGCGACACCACGGCGAGCAGCTCATCCTGGACCAACAGCTTCCAGAACATCCAGTGCAATGACCAGTTGAAGGTGAATGGAATCCTGAACGAGATCAACGGCAAGAACCACCAGGGTACGGCGAGCGCGCCAGTGCCGACGATCCTCGGCATGGATTACCAGGCGGTGAGCGTGGGGCAGAAGCTGATTGAGTCGGGCGTAGGCTTAGGCGGGTATGTCAATGCAGAGGGCACGCCGACACCGGAGTTGCTCAAAGAGATCGAGTTTGTGGACGCGACGATTGGAGACATGGTCAACGCGCTTAAGGACTCAGGCAACTTTGAGAATACGGTCATCATTGTGACGGCAAAGCATGGCCAGAGCCCAGTTGAGCCGGGGCTCTACAAGGCCAATGGCACAGTGACGCCGGCAACGCTGCTTGAAGGGATGCTGCCGGCTTCAGAAAGTCCGGCGACCTCTGGTGGCATTGGGCCGACAGAGGATGATGTGTCACTGCTGTGGCTGAAAAAGGGCGTAAGCGTCACGGCAGCGGTGAAGACGCTGGAAGAGAATGCGGCAGGGATCGGGTTAGGGCAGCTGTTCTACGGGGCGTCGCTTGCGTTGAACTACGACGTGCCGGGTACCGGACCCGGGCAGGACTCACGGACGCCGGACATCATTGTGACGCCGAATGCCGGGGTAACTTACTCCAACAGCAAGAGCAAGCATGAGGAGCATGGCGGCTTTGGGCACGATGACACAAACGTGATGCTGTTGGTATCAAACCCAGCGTTAGCAGCCAAGACTGTGTCAGCACCTGTGGCGACAGCGCAGGTGGCACCGACGATCCTGACCGCGCTTGGCCTGGACCGCAATGCTCTGCAGGCTGTGCAGCAGGAAGGGACGGCAATCCTGCCTGGTTTGCCGGTGCAGTAAAGGTTGCGCTGAAAAGGCAGAAGCGGAGAGCTACGGCTCTCCGCTTCTGCGTTGGCGCGCGGCCTTGGTGTTGAAGGTTGTGAAGCCTCCTGGTCACCGGTCAAAATCCAAAGTCTTCGGCTGCCGCTGCAGAGCAGCTTCTCAAAGAGCTCGCCTGAGTAGCGGTAGGGATAGCGACTCTGCAAGCACGAGTGGAACGGCCAGCAAGCGTCTCCTTTCTTTCCCGCTCGCAACGGGCGAGTGCAGCTGCCGGCTAATCGACCGAGAAGGAACATCAAGGGCGGGCCAAGCGGGAAGGCAGTTCTCACATACGCCTTCCACGCCGGTTAGTCACCCTGCCCAAAACGGCGTTTGGTTGGGTAAAGTTTGCTACTGCGACTTTCCGGTCTTTATGTCGGGTGTGCTAGCCAGAACACCGATTTGATAGCAGCTTCCCTTTGGCTCCCGAAATCATTTGCGCTCCCGACGCCAGTCTTCGAGCAGGTTGCGGAGGAACGAGCTGCCAGGATGCGAGCCGTTGTTTGGGAGGTGCACCGGCACTCGGCCGCTCATAGGATGGCGCTCCCCTACCAAGAGCGTCCGCTTAATCGAACCCCATGGCTGCATCCTTCAAATCCCCGTCTTCCATCGCTGGCTCCCTTGCTTGTCCATAGTCCGAACTCCTTGCTAAACGGTTCACTCCGCATCCTCGTCGGCTAGGACGCGAGCAACTCTCGAAATCAACGAAACCCAAGCAGCATCGCCGCGAGCAATAGCTTGCGGGATCATGTAGTCGAGCTCAGTCAACCAATCGGGCCGCTTGAGCACGAGCGCGACTGCAACCCTTTCGTCGGTGGACATCACAACCCACGCATCACGTCCACCGCGTTTAGCGTCGCGCGCTTTGCCGAGGAGTTGCTGATACTCGTTGTCGCTCATGTCAAATCCCTTTTAGTTCTCCAGCTCACAGACGACCGTTTTGACGCGAGCTACGCGATGCTCCTGAAAGGCGAGCGCAGGAGGGTCACCCTATAAAGGTACGTACTCGCAGAATTGATACCGCTAAATCAATTGGTCGTTGCCAAGTGTTCGTTCACGGCTGTACTCCGACCTGGTAGTTCAGGGTAGCGAGCGCGAGCCGGTATTCATATCGAGCGTTGGTATGGCTGATAGCTGCTTGTGTTTGCTGCAACTGCGCCTGGCTGAGTTCGACGATGGAGGAAAGGCCTAGCTGGTAACGGGTCTGCGCAAGCGCGAAACTCTGGTTTGCCTGCTCAAGTAAGTGCTCAGTTACGCTGATCCTCTGATAGGCACTGTTCGCCTGCAGCCATGTGGTTTCGACATTGCGCACGATGCTGTTGCGGAGCTCTCGAGTCTGCTCACTCGCCGCATTTGCCCGGAGCTCTGCCTCATGCGCCTGCGCAGAGTAGAGGAAACCGTTGAAGATCGGGATGTTGATGTTCGCACCCACGGCTCCATCCCAGCTCGAAATGAAGTATTGACCTGGGCGCACAGGATCTCCGCCGACCGTACCCAGCGTGCTAATTGTAGGGAGCCTTTGGTCACTTTGGGCCTTGCTGAACTTCTGCTGCGATTGTCGATGAAGATCCGCTACCTGAAGATCCGGGCGCTGCGCAAGCGCGGTCTGGATGAGCGTTTGCACGTCGAGCGGAGGAGCAGCAAGTATAGAAGCGTCATCCACAAGCACGTAGTTGACTTCGTGATCGAGCCCTAGCACCTCATCGAGTGCAGCCATGGCTGCACTCGCATTGTTCACGGCATCTAGCTGCTGTAACTGAGACTGCGATAGATCGACGTTCGCGAAGGTGAGATCGAGCGTGGAACGTAGATTGTTTTTCGTCAGCTGATTTACCTGGCTCTCGGTCGCTTGGCGGGCTGCAACCGACTGCTGCGCAACCTGCAGCAAAGCCTGAGCTTCCAGCGCGTCGTAAAAGGCCTGGTCAGTCAGAAGAACCACATCTTCATTCGTCGCGAGCGCGCCGGCTTGTTGGGAGCGCTCCTCAAGCTGCGCGGCCGCCACAAGGCTTCGGGTGCGGCCGAAGTCCGTTAGGAGCTGGGTGACGAGTACGCCTCCTCCTGCATGCTGAAAGAGGCGCGAATCGTTGAGACCACCCGACGCGATCCGGCTCCCATCCTTGGCTACCTCAGCAGTGAGGCTGCCATCTACCTGCGGTAGCTCGCTCGAGCGTGACTCGCGCAACACTTGGTGCTGCGCGAGTGCAAGCAGACGACTGATGCTAACCCGCGGGTTGTTTTTAAGTGCAAGCTGCTCGGCTTCGCCGCGCCTAAGCGCGAGCGGCAAAGGGGCGGGCGGCGCAGCTGACGGCGGTGACACAGGCGGGAAGAGCAGCGCCGCGGCCGGAGGCGCAGGCGGCAAAGCGGCATTGGCCAGGGATTGCGCGCCTGCCGAGGCATCTACGCCGGCGAGCGTGACCGTGAGTAGAAAGAAGAAAGACCGGACCAGCATCATCAGCGTGCCTCCTGTGTTTCAGCGGACCCGGACGGCTGCTTCTTCTCTCGTCCGTAAATGATCATGTAGACCGCTGGCACCAGAAAGACCGTGAGGACGACCGAAACTAGCAGGCCACCGATGATTGCGCGAGCCAGCGGTGCATACTGCTGGCTGCCCGCCTCAAGCCCGAGCGCCAGTGGGATCAGGCCCAGCAGCGTCGCAAGCGAGGTCATGAGGATAGGCCGGAGACGGATCTTGCAGGACTGCACGACGGCATCGAAGCGGCTCTTGCCCTGCTCGTGCAGAATAGCTGCGAACTCGACGATAAGAATCGAGTTTGAGACCACGATGCCGGTCATCATGATGACGCCCATCAGCGACATGATGTTGAGCGTGGAGCCGGTAATGACCAGCATCACCACGACCCCGGCCAGCCCAGGAGGCACCGCCATAAGGATGATGAAGGGGTCAATGAACGAGGTAAACTGCGCCATCAGAATCAGGTAAACCAAGGCAATTGCGAGAATTAGTCCCAGCCCGAAGCGCTTGAACGCGGTGTTCATGTTGACGGGGGCGCCGTGAAGGCTTGTCTTCATGCCGTGCGCAGTCGGGACTCCGGCTAATAAGTGGTCGACCTGCTTATCAATTGCGGTGAGAGATTCTGTTTTTGGCTGCACGTAGATGTCTATGACACGTCGAAGCTGATAGTGGTCCACCTCCGTCGGCGTATCTATCTGCTTCAGCACCGCGACCGAGCGCAATGGCGTATAACCCTTCACGTTGTCGCCGCGGAGGGGAATATCCTGCAACTCCTCCATGTTCATGGAACCGATCTGCTTGTTGGAGTACTGGACGGCGAGAAAATAGTTGTTGCCGGACTTCGGATCGACCCAGTAACTCGGGCTGATCGTCGAGTCCGAAGTAAGCGCGATGATGACGTTGTCGACGATGCTTTTCGGCGTAAGGCCGACGAGTGAGGCGCGCTCGCGATCGATATCGAGCGCGAGCCCGGGATACTTCAGATCCTGCGGGATGTAGACTCCGGAGACTATGGGCAGACCGCGAAGCTTCTCGGCCAGCTGTCCAGCCTGGCCAAATGCCGCCGATTCGTCGTTGGAGCTGATCTGAATATCGAGCGGCGCAGGCAGCCCCTGGTTGATGACGGAGTCGATGGTGCCGCCGGTCTGGAAGTACGTCCGCAGCTCCGGGATCTGTCGGGCCAGTGCATCGCGTGTTTGGTCGATATAGGCGAAAGAGCTGGTTTTGTGGTCTTCCTTGAGCGCGACCTGGACGAAGGCCGTATCCATAGCGGAATTAGGCGTGTAGATCGCGGAGATATCCGTCGAAATGCCGATATTAGAAACGATGATGCCAAGCTCGGCTGGCGCGATAGTTTGACGAATGACCTGCTCCACCTGCGCTATGTACTGGTTTGAAACCTCGATGCGGGTGCCGGAGGGCATTTTGACGGTGATGACGAACTGTCCTGGATCGGTCGTGGGAAAGTAGGCCCGGCCCAGGAAGGGCAGGGACACAGCCAGCGCGATGAAAATGCCGGCCATGATGACCCCTGCGGTGAGCCACGGCTTCGCGACCCAGCGGTAAGCCAGCTTTTCGTAGCGCTCGAGCATGGCGGCGAAGCCTCGATTAAAGCTGTCCACACCGCGTTGGAAGAGAGACGGTTTTTTCCCGTTTGCAGGCTGCAGAGCTGCCTCGCCGTGGTCGGCTCTCTTGTCTGCCTCGATCTGGTCTTCTGATTTGCCCTTGATGAACTTTGCACAGAACAGCGGCACCAAGGTCATGGAGAAGGCATAGGATGCAAAGATCGAAAAGACCACTCCGTAGGCCAGGTCAGTGAACAGGTATTTGCTGACCCCGTCGAGCAGAAAGACGGGGAAGAACACGACCGAGGTGGTGACGGTGGCGGCGAGCACCGGCAGTGCCACCTCTGAGCCGCCTTCGCCCGCCGCGTCCGCAGGGGACTTGCCTTCCTCCATGAAGCGGAAGATGTTTTCGAGAACGATGACAGAGTTGTCGATCAGCCGCGAGAGCACAAGCGCCAGGCCGCCGAGCAGCATTGTGTTGATGCTGCCGCCAAGCGCATTGACGACCAGCAGGCAAGTAAGCACCGAGAGCGGGATCGCGATCAGCGCGGCGATCGTAGCGCGGCCGCTGCCCAGGAAGATGAGGATCATGACCCCGGTCAGCAGCAGGCCTATGCCGGCCTCCTTGAGTAGATTCTGGATCGCGCCCTTGACGAAGACGGACTGGTCGAAGACCACCGAAGTCTTTAGCGCTGCGGGGATGTCGACCAACCCCTTCACTGCCGCGCGCATACCATTGACGATCGTGATGGTATTGCTCTTACCGGCCTGCTTGAGCACCGGTACATAAACCGACTTTTGTCCATCGATGCGGACGATATTGGTCTGGATCGCGCCCCCGTCCTCGGCGTGGCCAATGTCACCGACGAGCACGGAAGAGTTGCCGACCGAGCGGAGCGGAATGGAGTTGATCTCACCCGGTGTCGGGATCTGCGCGTTGGCGTAGATGTTAAAGTCCCGCTGGCCGATGCGGACGTCCCCGGCGGGCAGGATCAGGTTCGATGCATTCACGCTGGCAACCACGTCCGTGAGGCTCATGTTCAGTGCCTCAAGCTTGAGCGGGTCCACGTACACCTGGATCTGCCGGTAACGGCCGCCGAAGGGTTGCGGGACTGATGCGCCCTTGACATTCGCGATCTGGTTGCGCACCTCGAACTGCGCGAGATCCTTGAGCCGCACTTCGTCCAGGCCCTTGCCTTCAAGCGTGACCAGGCAAACGGGCTGGCTCGAAGCAGTCATCCCGAGCACAATTGGTGGCAGCGTACCAGGCGGCAAGCGCCGCAAGTCGGCCAGGGCAAGCGAGCTGATGTTGCTGACAGCCTGCCCGGAGTCTGTGCCAGGTCGAAAGTAAACCTTGATGAGGCTCACTCCAGCAAGCGAGCGCGACTCGATGTGGTCAATATTCGCGCCGAGCGTAAAAAACCTCTCAAAGGTGTCAGTGATGTTGGCCTCAATCTGCGCAGGCGGCATGCCGGAGAAAAAGGTTGCGACGACCACGACCGGAATGTCGATCTCGGGAAAAAGGTCAACAGGCATCGAGGCCACATTGGCCGTGCCGACAAGCAGGATCATCAGCGAAAACATGAGGACGAAAAAGGGGTAGCGTAGAGCAAACTTCGGCATTACTCGCTCTCCTTCGTGCTCTCACCGTTGTCGGTGGAAGGGTCCGTCATACCGCCCTCTTCATGCATGATGTCGTTGGTAGGCTCCTTTTGCAGCCGCGGCGTGACCGTGTCGTTGTCCTTGAATGTCGCGTTCGCGCCGAGCACCACGCGATCGCCGTCCGCAAGCCCCTGCGTCACCTCCACCAGCAACGAACCCCGCAAGCCAACTTGTACGGTGCGGCGCTCGATTTGATTGCTGCTGCTTACGACGAGCACCGTCCCGGATGAGCCTGTTCCCGTAATGGCAGTGATCGGAACGGTAAGCACATTCTCGCGATGCGCCAACGTCAGATAGCTGTTGGCGTACATTCCAGGCGTGATGCTCAGGTCCTTGTTCGGCAAGTCGACCTCGGTCTGCATCGTGCGTGTGTCCAGGCTTACGTCCCTCGTGAAGCGGCCGATGCGGCCGATGATCGATCGATTGAGGGCATCCACCCGAATCTGCATACTGTCGCCGACATGCACATAGCCGACCGCGTCTTCCGGAACGGGAACACGCAGCCGCAACAGGTCGCTTTGCGAAAGCTTGATAAGCGGCATGCTTTGCGTGTCTGAACTGGTGCCGGACTGTATTAACGCGCCCGTGTCGGCATAGCGCCAGATAACGACGCCGTTGAGCGGCGCCGTCACCGTGGTGTATGACTGCAGCGCACCGACACGCTCCTTGTCCGCGGTGGCTGAAGCTGCCCCCTGTCGAGCAGCCGAGAGCCCGGCCCTGGCAGCGTCGACCTGTGCCTGTGAAGCGTCTGCCTGCGCGCGGGCGTTATCAAGCTCCTGCTGCGCGATCAATCCGGGCTGCGCTTTCCCGGCGTTTACCAAGCGGTCATAGTTGGCCTGAAGCGCCGCATGCTGCGCCTCCGCCCGGCTCACATCGTGCTGTGCCTCCTCAATCTGATCCTGGCTGCGCAACGCTTCCGACTGGGTTCCGCGATATTGCGCGTTCAACTCTGGGACTTCAAGCGTCGCCAGAGTTTCGCCCGCATGAACACGGTCGCCTATGTCGACATAGATATGGCGGATGTAGCCTGAGACCTTTGCGTGTACTTCAACGACCTGGTAGGGCTGAAACTGACCAGCCACACTGAGCAAGTGAGAGATCGAGCCCCGCTGGACCGTGGCGACCGCGACTGTAGGTGGCTGAGTAGGCGCGTGATTCGGGTCGGAACCGGAGTGGCAGCCAACAGCCAAGAGAAGGCTGGCTGCCGAAGGCAGGAGCAGGCGTAACATGGAGGCGTTGCGGATCGTTCGCATTGTGCTGGCCCATAGGGCGAAGCGCAGGCTTCGCAGTCTTGTACTTACGCGGATGCTGCGATCGGTAGATCGAAGCTTCTAGAAGTGCAAGATTGCGCAGGGCGGCGGGCGCCGGAACAAAGCTTGTGCGCGGCTCGACTCGCTTATGCTGTGCTGTTGGGTGAGGCGTACCCGCTCAAGTACGCGGTTCGGAGAAGGTCCGAACGCAAGCAAGGCGGTAAAAGCAAGGATAGGAACCAGAACCGGCTCGGGGCACGTAAGCTCTTGCGCCGGCGGCGTGGAACGTTCCTGCGGGGATAGCAGCTTGGCCGCAGGTTCCTGGGCGGCAGACTGGGTCACCGGATGGTACAACGACAGCTTGTAATGTAGACCCCACCCAAAAATGGCGAAGCTGAGAAGCAAGGCCGATAGGACAAGCACAAAACCCTGAGACGAGGAGCTTCGATTTGTCGAGGGGGCATTCACGGGCAGGTCTTCCTCCTCAGTCTATCGCAGCGTCACGCCCCACATGGATCTCGCGTTTGTCGGACCCTTCGAAATGAGCGCGGAATCAGAAAGAGCGTGACCCAGGATATTGTCCTATGCCATGCGTAAAGCCTTATGAAGCAAGCGCTCCGTGGGCGATCTTTAAAGCAGGCTATGGACTTGCAGCTTGCAAATACGCGAGCTTGGAACGAACAGAGATCGCTCCTCCTACAAACCCACCGCCCCGGCGGCAGGAGTAGTCCGAGTGAGGACAAGCGAATTTTCATTGCTCCGCATATCGTCCGCCGCTATTCACCACTGGGTTCGGCTGACCCGGCTCAGAGGGGCGTACCAAGAGATTGACTAGGTTTTGCATCCGTAAAGTGAGCGATGTCCGCCATGATCTCACTTGCCTCTGGAGCAGCAAACGATGCCCGGATAGCTCCTTCATCTCGAAAAGTGCATACACAAATCGCGATCGTTCCTTCTCCGGTACCGTCTGGGAAGAAGGCGGCGACCGTTTCCAGCCCGTGTTTGCGCCAGCTTTCCAGGACCAACGGTAGATGCGCAGCGACGTAGTACTTGCGATCAAAGCGCGTGTTTGCATCACCGGGATAAGTCACATACAGTGTTCGCACGCTCCACTCCTTAATTAGTGCTTTTATGTTTTGGATCAAGCCCAGAGTTCGATCTGCCCTAGCGTAAGCTCTCGCCAACATCCGCAACGTGCCGATCCAGCCAGCGAAGTACGGGTTCTAGAGCTGCATCGGAGTTCTTCTCGTAGATCAAACCATGTCCGTTGCCGCGTACGCCATGGTCGGGCAGGCGAAGCAACTCGGCGGCGGCACCTGCACTCCTCAGGAATTCGACGATCTTCGGGCCAAATGGCGCGAAGTGGGAGGTTTCACCTGTGACGATAGCGATCGGTAGCCTGTCGAGAGCCGGCATGCGCAACGCCCTCGGATCCGCCGCCCTTACCTCGGCTGGTGTCGCCCAAGGCGGGTCATAAGTCACCGGTGCTGCAGTCAATCCCCAGGTAAGTGCACCAACGCCAGGCGTGTCCGCGAACGGCGGGCCCATAGGCTCAATGCTGACGATAGCGGCGACCAGCCCGGGACGCCGATCCGCCACCAGCCAGCCATCAGGTCCCGAGGCGGAGTGGGTCACAACGATCGCCGGCCCAATCCGATCGAGCAGACGCGCAAGCCGATCTGCGTCCATTTCTTCCGAAGCAGCAAGATCGGCTGGCATCGGTCCGTAGCCTGCGAGGAAGTCGTCATTCGACGCGGCGTCGTTGGGGTCGAAGGGCCACTGCGTTTGCTTGTCGGCGACTTCCGCCGCAAAATAGACCTCCCGCGCTCGCTCATAGGAGAACGGCGGACCAGTGGGGCCGATGATCTCCGGATGGTACGGTGACCGGCCATGCCCAGGACGATCCACCAGTAGTATGGCATACCCCGCTTCCTGAAAGCGCTGGGCCCAGCCAGGGCGTCCATCGGGAGTCTCCAGCCACTCCGTGCTCTGAAACGTCCCGCCGTGCACCAACACAATTGGCAACGGTTGGGTCACCTTCGCCGGAGCTTCCCAGTCCACAAACATGGGTCCACGTTGGTACGTCTTGCCGTCTTTCACAACGCGTTCGCCGGGGACCCAGAAGTGTCCTCGACGTGAAGTCCGCAGCGGGGTATCGGCCCAAAAAGGCTGCTTTTGTCCGTTCTGTAAAGCCGTCTTTTCCTGTGTCTTACTTGTCATCGTTCTGTCCCTTCTGCACGCCTGCGCGGCGCTGTGTTGCTTGCGCAAGGGCGGACCAATCCTTATCCCCGAGCCCCTGGTCTACTGCCTGCATCAGGTTCTGCTGCACAACCTGCGCCGCCCCGAGCTCCACGTTCTTCGCCTTCGCCGCGTCCAGCGCGAGATTGACATCCTTCAATCCCAACGTCAGCTTGAATCCTGGCTCATACCGGCTCTGGGCGATGTTGTCGCCGTAGCGCTTGTAGCTCGGGCTCGCAAACATAGTGTTAGTCACAATGTTAAGAAAGTCCGCTGCCTTCAGTCCATAACTCTCCGTCAGAGCAGTCGCTTCGCCCATGGCCTCGATTGCTAACGTAATCATCAGATTGCCCGCGATTTTGGCGATGTTTGCATGTTTCGGATCATCCCCCAAAGGCCACGTCTTCTGGCCCAGCGCGTCGAACAGCGGCTGCACCATCGCGATGGCCTGCGGATCACCCGCCGCCAGGATATTCAGTTCACCCTTCTGCGCAACGGCAGGAACACCGAACACCGGCGCCGACACATACGCGATGCCCGCACGGCGATGCGCCTCCTGCAATCTCTCGACGATGGCCGGTGAGATCGTCGCCATCATTACGTGCACGCAATCCTTGTCTGCGGAACTGAGCGCGTCGGAACCAAGAATGACGCTCTCGACAGCACGGTCATCCGCGAGCATCGTGATCACAGCTTCTTTTGTAAAAGCCTCTACGGGAGAGTCCAGCACCGTGACTCCCTCCAGCCGTTTAGCCGCTTCGGCCTTGCGATTCCACACACTTACCTGATGGCCAGCTTTGACCAGGTTGGGTATCATCGCCGCTCCCATGCTGCCTGCTCCAAGAAATCCAATATTCATCGTTACTCTGCCTTTCAGTGACGTTAATGATTCAGAACTTCTAGAAGAGCTGCGGTGTCCCAGTAAAAGGGCCTCAGTTCAAGGATGCGTGCGTCGCGGAGACGAACGAATTGCAGCAGAGGCCAGTTAGCCTTGCGTCTGTTGCGGCGCGCCCTCGCGTACACATGCGAGCGACTGACTAGAACCTCTCCAAGCGGGAAGACTTCAGCTCCCTTGACCTCAAGCGAGGTCCAGACTTCGCCAAAGGCACGCATCCATGCCTCGAATCCGGCATGGCCGCGCCACTCCCCGCCATACGGCAAAGAGGTCGGCTGATAGATCACGCACGCAGGATCGAGTGTGGCCGCAATCGGGGTAAAGTCGGGTTCCGCCGCGAGAAGATACGCCGACTCCGCTGTATAGAATCGCTGCAGGTTTGCCATCGCCGCTGCGTTTTGTGTTTGCTCTACCATCCAGACCTCCCTACCTAGCCCTGGCTGCGGCCACATAGGCCGGAACATTCCAGTAGAACGGCCGGAACTCGACGATCTTGCCATCATGGACCGTTACCACCTGCGCCATCGGCAGCGTCATCTCTTCGCCAGTGCCGCGTGTCCGGGTCAGCAGGTCGCATGTGACCACGACTGTGTCCCCGTTCTCATAAAACTCGGGGTTCTGTGCGTCGACTCGGTCGAAGATCGCGCGCATCGTATCGGCCCACTGGCGATAGCCTGCATGGCCCTTGAACTCGCCGCCGTACGGCAGATCAGGGCTTTGGTGAAGCACTACTTCGGGGTCGAGCGTCGCCTGCATGCCATCGAAACTCGCGTCTCCGCTATGCCCCGACTGCATGTAGTCCCGCTCCGCCTCATAGAAGCGCTGCAAGACTTGCCTTGGCGTCTTGGTGGCAACTGCGCTTCTCTTTGACATGGCTTTCTTCATCCTCCGAGTTGTTCCTGCGCCATAATGTGTACTGCACGGTCTATAATGATGATATGCTGGTCCAGTCGGTTGCACAGAAAAAGATCGCTCAGTCCAAAAATACGACACTGACAAAGCGTCCGCGCGGAAGACCTAGGGAGTTCGATCGCGAAGAAGGGCTCCACCGAGCAATGCTGCTCTTCTGGAAGCTAGGCTATGAAGTCACCTCGATGGCGGACCTGCGTGCGAGTCTTGGCATCACCCAGGCAAGCCTCTACGCCGCCTACGGCAACAAAGAATCACTCTTCCGCGAGGCTGTCGACCTCTACGTGCGAACCGATGGCAATACCACCATCCGCGCCCTTTCGCGCCCCGGGATGGCCAGAGATGCCATTCATGCCATGCTGCAGGATGCCGTCGACACCTTCACGGCTCACGGCGCACCTGGCGGCTGCCTGCTGGTCCTCGGGGCTATCAACTGCACTGTCGAAAACAAAGCCGTCCAAGACCACCTCGCTGGTCTTCGGCAGGGCACACTCGAGACCATCACCAGGCGCCTCAAGCAGGCGCAACACGAAGGTGAATTCAGCGGGGATGTCCACGTAATCAATCTGGCCGGCTACTATGCCATGGTCCTGCACGGGCTCTCAGTCCCGGCAAGAGACGGAGCCTCGCGCGAAGAACTGACTCAAATTGTGAACCTGGCCATGACCATATGGCCCGGCACACAGGAAGAGCCAAGAGAAGGGCACTCATGATCAACTCCTGCGTGGAAGGCTCGTTCGCGCGATCGGCAAAGCACGGCAAGACTTTCCCTGCACGGATTGTGCAAACCAGACTAGCTGTTAAGGGCTTCATCTCGTGCTCACTAGTACCGCGGATCTCTCTTCAAGTTCCCTCGAGCAAGATCTGACGTAGTCGGGTCACAGAAAACCTCCTTCTCTGCGACACACGCTAACTCAGCGCCACAACCTTCAACTCAGCCACACGCGAACGCGTCCGCCGTGCAGCGGCTTCGTTCAAGTCGGCTTGGCGGAAGTCTGGATGATGATGCAACAGGAAGGGGGCCTCGTCGGCTTGCACAAATGTTTGTTTGCGCAGCGATTTGCAGGCTGGCTCAAACCCCAGCATTTTGGGTTGCAAAAGAGATATTGCAGTGGTGAGGTCATTGGCGACACCTTTCCGCAACAATGCTTATCGATTGCATGGCAGACCGCAGGACACCCCCGACGGCATCCTGTACCCTGGACGTCCCTATTTGAGGGTTCCTTAAAGCGTCAGCGTACGATTTTGACGTTTGGTGTAGTGACCCTGCTTGGCGGCTTACTGAGACGCTTCGATACGCTGCTGACCGCCGAGTCTCTGGATGGATTGCGCGTTACGAGTCATGGATTGCGCGAACCTGTGGTGCGGTGTACATGCAGGCGCTGGCAGGCTGGAAGCCACGCGCCTGTTCGGCCGCGCTGATGTCCGATTCGTGGAGTGATCTGGCAGAGGAGGTCGCCGGAAGCCACGGCATGGAGCTGCATAGGCCAGCTTGTGGGCTGCGTCCCGGCTTTGCAACCGCGCACTGATGCGAGTAGCCTCGCAATAGTGACCCATGAAGTCCCGCCGTATGAGGAGTTTCGTTGAGACAAACTAGGCGGAGTATGACGCTGGCAAGCTTGCTCTCGGTCTTGTGGATTGCAGGGTGTGGCGAGTACGTGGCCGTCGATGTGGCGCTTGAAGCAGGGATTGTTCAGCCTGCTGACGCTACGCGATCCGTACGAGACGATTCCCGACTGCGCATGCACAACACGCATACCGGAGAAGCTCTTGACGTCGCGTTTCGTGTCCATGGAGAGCCTTACCCGAACGGCATTGCGGAGCTGAACCACTTGTTGCGCGATTACCGCACCGGGGATGACGCCCATTATCCAATCGCCGAATTCGATCTCCTGCATGCGCTCATGCAGCGCCTGGGTCGTCCTTCCGGGATCATCGAGATCATCTGCGGCTATCGAACTCCTCAGACAAACGAGTACTTGCGCACACGCAGCTCGAACACTGGCGTCGCGGAAGCCTCGCAACATACCCTGTCGCAGGCGATCGACATCCGTGTCCCCGGCGTCAGCACCTTGCGCCTGCGGGATGCCGCATTAGCGCTTGGCCTTGGCGGTGTCGGCTATTATCCTCAGTCGCAATTTGTGCACGTCGACGTCGGGCCTGTGCGGGAATGGTCATTTGGTGCAGGACGTGTGCTGCGTGCCAGCCATAAGCGTTCGCACGGGCATGGGAGTTTCGAGTATGGCGTGGCCCGTGGAGAGTAGCCCGCTCATGGCGCGGTCAGGTGATTATTCGTGCGGTCTTCATCCGGCAATTTGTGGTCCGGATCCACAGTGACGGAAGCGATCGGTTTGCGTTCGTCCGAGCTCCACGTCCAGCTCGCCTTGTTCAGCCAGGTCTCGACCGGTACACGCAGCCGCTGTTTGCTCCCATCTTTGAACAGGACCTCCACCGTAGTTGGCAGCACAAGCTGACCCCGATTGCTCAAGGTCACGTTTGCTTTGTCGATCTTGTCGACTGCGACGTCATAGCGCCAGTTCTCCATGTACCAGCCGCGCCAGAACCAGCCGAGATCCTCGCCGCCTTCCGACTCCATCGCGCGGAAGAAATCGGACGGGCTCGGATGTTTGTAGGCCCAATCGCGGATGTACTTGCGGAAGGCGCGGTCGAACCGCTCGGGGCCAAGGATCTGCTCGCGCAGCAGTACCATGCCGTAAGCACCTTTGAAGTAACTGATCGGATGGCCGAGCGCGCCGGTATAGGCGTCGGCGGCGAAAAGCAGCGTCGGTGCGTCTGGATTGTCGAGTACCTTGAGGATCATGTCCGGCGGCTCGCCGTCCGCAGAGTATTCCGAGTCTCGTTTGGGACCGTACTTGCCACCGGCGTAGAGGTCGGACTCCTCGATATCGATGAAGGTGTTGAAACCTTCGTCCATGAAGGCGTGGCGCCGCTCGTTGGAGCCCACGATCATGGGGAACCAGTCATGGCCGATCTCATGCGCGGTCACCCAGAAGAGAAAACTACCCTTGTCGTCGATGCCGTCGAAGACCATCCCGGGATACTCCATACCGGTTGAGAAGCCGGCGACGGAGATGGCGTTCGGCCACTCGTAGGGGTACCAATGCTTTGAGAAGTTCTCAACCGCATTCTTGACGTATTCGGTGGATTTGTCCCAAGCGTCCGGGCCAACGCTCTCGGGCGGGTAGACGCTTTGGGCCAGCGCCGTCTTCCCATTTGGCAGGTTCATGCGCGCCGCGTCCCAGACGAAGACCGGTGAGGCGCTCCAGACGACATCGCGGGTGTGATCCATGGAGAAGTGCCAGGTGAGCATGCCAGACTGATTGGGGCGCGAGGCTGGATCGTTGACCTCGGATGGCTTGCGGATGTAAACCGTGGCATCGCTGAGCCGGGCCTGCGCAAGGCGGTCGATCTCGCTACGCGTGAGGACCTCGGTGGGGTTTACGAGCTCGCCTGAGCCGACGACGATCATATTGGCGGGTACGGTGATGAAGTAGTCAAAGTGGCCATACTCAAGGTAAAACTCACTGCCGATGTAGGGCAGCGTGTCCCAGCCGCGCAGGTCGTCGTAGACACACATGCGCGGATACCACTGCGCCATGTCATAGATCTCACCCTGTTTTGAGGCTCCCCAGGAGGTGCGTCCGCCCCAGACGCCTGGAATTGTGTAGTGATACCGCAGATGAATGCGCAGGGTGCCCCCTTTGCGGGCCAGCGGCATGGCGAGACGGATCTGCATGCGGGTATCGTCAATGAGATAGTCGGCCTTGACCCGTTGCGCGCCGCTCTCAATCTCGACGCCATCGAAGACGTAGCCATCCGTAGCGTAGGCGAAGGTATCGCCTTCGGTGACCTGCTTCCGCCGGCGCTGCATGCCGCCATTCGCGATGCGTGCGCGTGAATCCTTGCGATAGATGTTCTGTTCTACCTGCAGCCAGAGGGTCTCTAGCGCGTCCGGGCTGTTGTTGGTGTAGGTGATCGTCTCGTCGTTGACCAGAGAGTGAGCTTTGGTGTCGAGAGTGGCATGCATCTCGTAGCTGGCCTGATTCTGCCAGTAGCCGGGGCCGGGCGTGCCGTTGCTGGAACGATAGACGTTGACTGGGTCGGGCAGGCTGAGCGGTGCGAACGTAAGGCGCGGATCGTACGGTTTGGCCGGGCTAGGCGCGGTGCTTTGCGTGGAAGCGAGTTGCGCGGAACCGAAGGTGATGGCCAAGACAAGCAACGACAGAACTCTCACGCAGGCGCTCCGGGTTAACAGGAATTTGCTTAGTGTACGGGCACAAAGCAGGAACGTTACTGCATCTGCCGCATAATTCGTGGACCAGCGCCTGGATCTTGAGGGAGAGGATCTCCACCCGTCGGCGGGATATCTCCAGAGAGCGGTCGTTCAAACGCGGGCTCCTTCAACAGCATCGCCTTGCCTGCGGGAGAGTGATAGAACGGGAGAATTCTGGGGCGGTGCAGTTCCCTAGACGAGCCGCCATGAAGTGTTACGCCGCGATCTCCGAGCAGTGTTAGCTCTCTGTGGAAGGGGTTGGCAGAGATGTGTTGCTCAGGACGAGAGAGTGCTACATCTTCCCGCATGGTCTGCCTTTTCGTCTAGCGACGGATCAATCCGCCACACCGATTGCTTACGATGCCCTACGTTCTACTCGTAAATGGGGAAACGAAGTGCCGAGCGATCAACGCGGTGGTTGTTTTCTCGCAGGCGGACACTTTGTATTGACCGGGCCTCAGGCAGATCTGTTACTTCACCCGTTGCTTCCCGTTGTGCGCCTTCGAACCGAAGCGGACAAGACGGCTCTGTTGCAAAGTTCCGATAGCCACATGGAGATGGGCTCAACACAAGCGGAGCGGGTTATGTCAGAGGTCAAGTGGCGTCAGTTTGAAGGCGAGATCATTCTCTGGGCAGTGCGTACGCAAGGGTCAAGCGGCGCTCTTCAACCTCATCCACGACATCCGCGGGAGGCGCGCATTGTCGAACGCACCTTCGGCATCGGTGTCAGTGCGCTCGCGGAGGCCATCGAGGCCTTTGGTGAAAAGCTTAACGTTCATCCTGCTTAACGTCTGCGGCAGGGCAACGACTCGGATGTCCCTGCCCGGGACTGATTGTTGCAACAGAGTCGATTAAAGACCCTATATCCGGATTCTTGAGGTATTGTGCACGGATCGTTGGCTTGACGGCCGAATTCATGCCTGATTGGTGTGCTTCCCTGTTGACGATGGAGTTCTCCAGGCAGAGACGTCACGGCGCGGTGGGCTGCCGAACGTCCGGGCATACTCCCGACTGAACTGAGAAACACTTGCGTAGCCCACATCGATCGCAGCGCTTTCGACCGTTGCGTGGTCCGAGATCATCAGACGCCGCGCTTCGAAGAGACGCAATTGTTTCTGATATTGCAGAGGGGCCATGGACATGATCGTTCTGAACTGTCGATGAAAGGTCGTAGGACTCATATGAGCGCCTTTGGCCAAATCTTCAACATGGACAGGCTCGCGGAAGCGGTCGCGGAGACGTTGAATCGCCAGTACAATCCGGTGGTCTTGTCCATTCACCATGATGATGATGCGCCGAAGCTGCTCTCCACCTGGGCCTTTCAGGAGCCAGTAGCATATCTCACGCATGATGCCGGGGTACAGCACTGGAATCGCGTCTGGCGTGTCGAACAGCCGCACTGTGCGCAGAGCACAATCGATCAGTTGGCTATTGAGTTCCAAGGTGAACGGCCCCGCGCCTTTCCGCTTTTCGCGCTCTCTCACTTCAGCGGACATCTCTTGCATCAGTTCCTGCAGTGTGTGAAGACTCAAGTCAAGCACGAGCCCAAGGTAGGGCTCTTCCTTGCTTGCAGCGCAAACAGTACCCCGCTCGGGCAGCTCAGCCGTCACCACGAGCCCTTGTCCTGCACGGTACTCATAAAGTTTGGAACCAAACGTGGCTGCCTTCTTCCCCTGCACCGTGATGCTCAAAGACGGTTTGATCATGCATTTGACTGACTGCCGAAGCGGGTCCGAGCGCAGGGTCGACACACCAGCAATTGCAGTCGCATAAAGTTTGTTCTCTCGCTTGGCATGGGTGTATCGATCCACAAGCGAGGTCAACTCTGCGAGTTGCGACGGAGCTCGATCTGCGCGGCTTGGCATACCGCCAAGTTTACAAGGCAGGATTAGGCATGTCTTCGGCAGCCTTGGGCATTCACAATCGACCTGCTTGAACCTCAGCTTTTTCTGAAGGAGATTGATCAATGAAGATTCTGATGGTGCTCACCTCGCACGACCAACTAGGAAATACGGGCAAGAAGACGGGCCTTTGGCTGGAAGAGTTCGCTTCTCCGTATTACACATTCAAGGACGCGGGCGCAGATATCGTTCTCGCCTCACCGAAGGGGGGTCAGCCTCCGGTCGACCCGAAAAGCGATGAACTGACATTTCAGACGGTGTCCACGCTCCGCTTCAAGATCGACGCCGCAGCTAAAGAACAATTCGCAGCCACAATGCGATTAGAGAGCGTTTCGCAGTCAGATTTCGACACGGTCTTCTATCCGGGCGGCCATGGACCGATGTGGGATCTCGCGGAAGATAGGGATTCGAAGGCCCTTATCGAGTCCTGTCTTGCAGCGGGGAAGCCGGTTGCCCTCGTATGTCATGCGCCGGCCGCGCTCCGTCATGTGAAGACGGCAACCGGAACGCCACTGGTCTCTGGACGGAACATTACCGGCTTCGCCAACACGGAGGAGGCCATTATGGAGCTCACCGAAGTCGTCCCATTCTTGCTTGAAGATGAACTTAAGAAATTGGGCGGCATCTACTCGAAAGGTGCGGATATGGCCGAACACGTCGTTGTGGATGGCCTTCTGGTCACCGGTCAAAATCCAAAGTCTTCGGCTGCCGCTGCAGAGCAGCTTCTCAAAAAGCTCGCCTGAGTAGCGGTAGGGACAGCGACTCTGCAAGCACGAGTGGAACGGCCAGCAAGCGTCTCCTTTCTTTCCCGCTCGCAACGGGCGAGTGCAGCTGCCGGCTAATCGACCGAGAAGGAACATCAAGGGCGGGCAAGCGGGAAGGCTTCGATCAGTTCTCACAGACGCCTTCCACGCCGGTTAGCCACCCTGCCCAAAACGGCGTCTGGTTGGGTCAAGTCTGCCACTGCGACTTTTCGGCCTTTATGAAGAGGGCCGATCCAACACAACGGGCATCACGAGTTTGCGAAAGTCGCGAAGATCTTTGATGAGAAGATCAGGTGCTTCGTAGAAGGGGAAGTGTCCCCCAGCGGATATTTCGGTGTACTGCACCACGTTGTGTGATCGTTGCGCAACTTGACGAGGAGGCATCGGGAATACAGGATCGGGAAACGCTGCCAGCCCTGTTGGCACGTTCACCCTCCGGCCGGGTGGAAGCGTCGTTATCTCGTGCCGCTTCGCCGCGCCATAGATCCATATCGAAGTTGGAAAGGCGTCGGTCACAAGATAGAGCATGACCTCGGTCAGCAACTGATCGAACGTGAACAGCTCGGCAAAGCTGCGCTTTTTGCGGTCGGACCACGCGTGAAACGCCTCGACGATCCAGGCCGCCAAGCCGACTGGACTGTCCATCATCGCGTAGCTGAGCTTTGCGGGTTTTGTCGCCTGCAACTGCGAATAAGCCCCTTCCTGCTTCCAGATCGCGTACTCCTTGGCCACGAAAGCCCGCTCCTCGTCACTGGCATCGCCCGGCACCTCACCCGTGAGCTGCTGAGCGCCCTCTTCGCGCAGAACCAGTGCGGTGGAGTGGATGCCTATGACATGGTCGGAAAGATGAAAGCCCAGCAGGCTGGTAATGTGGGCTCCCCAGTCGCCGCCGTGCACGAAGTAGCGGTCGTATCCAAGCCGTCCTATCAGCTTGTCGAATAGAAATGCGATGGCGAGCGGTTCCATCGGTTCATGGAGGCGGCTCGAGAAACCGTATCCCGGATAGGACGGAATGACGACGCTGAACGCGTCTTCGGCACGTCCTCCATGTCGCTCGGGATGAGCGAGCTGATCGACGATGCCATCGTACGAGTGGAACGAGTAGGGCCAGCCATGCGCAATGAGAAGAGGGACCGGGTTTGGACCCGACCCTCGTTCATGAAGGAAGTGAATGTCAACCTCGTCGATACGCGTGACGAACTGAGGCCACGCGTTCATGGCGCGCTCTTGCCGGCGCCAATCGTAATGGTTCAGCCAGTAGTCGCAGAGTTCATGCATGAAGGCTATGGGCGGACCATACCGCCAGTCCCCCGCGTCGGCGGGCTCACTCCAGGCGTCCCAGCGAAACGCGCGGACGCGGTCGCGAATGGTGTCGAGTCTAGCCGTGGCGACGGCGATCCTATATGGGAGGATCCTGGACCCTGGAGAGCTTTCTGAGCTTTTCATTTCGTTTCTCGACCCGCCTCATCTATCTTCTGGCGATATTCGCGGTAAACCACAGATAAACGCGTTAGCGAAAGACTACGGGGTCCCCATCGGACGGAAAGAGAAAAATGCTTTCTGGATGCACAACCGTCCGGCGAGCGGACAATTTCGCCAGAACTACCGCTGCGCCCAAGTCCTCATAGGGGTAAACCCAACATTGCTGTCACCAGGGAAATCTATCACCCGGTCAGTCGATCGTAGCCGATCAGGAGCTGGGCTCCGACCGATTGCGGACCGAAAACGCGGCGGGTCGAGAAGTAAACGGGTGTTGAGGTCGAGCCGGAAACCGCGTAGGGATTGCTGTGACTGTGGATGATGGAAGTTATGCCTCGCTGGTTGTCTGCGTTGAGGCGGCCGCTTCAGGCGGGCTTGGCCAGTATCTGTTGGATCATGACGGTATCAGTTGGACGAGTGACAGTCGGATCAGATGGAGACAGAGCATCCCGATCTCCTGATCGTCAGCCTGCCATGCCAAGGTGACGCGCATGCTGGCGCTCGATGCGTGCTGGCCGCCGCTACTGGTCCAGCTCTGGCGCGAGCAGCACCCGGAGACGCATGAACAACTGCAGCCCGACTTCACGCTGCCGTTTCGAGCGCCGGTTCCGGTGCCGCTATTTAACAAGAGAATCACCCGGTAGGTGGCAAAGTCTCGCTTCGGTAATGACGTAGGACCTTTAGCGAGCAGGCTTAGAACTTGCCGCATGGCAGAGAAAGCGAGCGCCTTGAAGCTGCCGTTTTCATTAGTTCCCCGGGCGTCTCATAATCTCAGCGGTGTCTCTGGCCTCGTCCGGCATGGGAAGCTTCAGGGCTTCGCTCCAGGCCTGGTAGACGTTCTTTAGCCGAGCGTTCGTGAAGGCTTGGGCGACTGAGTTGCAAGCCATAATGTGCATTTTATTGCTGTCTTTGGCCACGCAGGGCTTGAGCTTTGCATCCGCAGCAGCGAACTCCGACTGTGTTTGAGCCATCGTTGGCCCGCAGCCGAGGGTAGCGATAGTTTTCGAAGAAAGATTGATGTCTTGGCTCTGCCAGGATCGGAGAAGCAAAGGTCAAGGCCGACGCGTTCTGCGCGCCGCCCGCACGTGTGCGGGTCGCCCTAGGGCTTTGCGCGGTTCTGGCCGCTTTTGGCCTAGCTCAGGCTCTAGCGGTGGCAATGTAGGAGCGCGGCAGCCCGTCGCCAGGCTTCCAAGCGAAATACCATGTCCATGGCCCGGTCTGGTTCCTCAAGCGAGCTGCCTTGCGTAGCAACGCAGTCTAGCCGCGCTCCTCCCTTGCTCTTCACAGGCAGCCGTAGCGCGCAATGCTCAAAAGTTCAGATAAATGGGATTACCAAAAATGAGCAAGCGGTTGTCGGCCGAACGCACGTCGATGCGAAACCAATGACGCTTACCATCGCTCTTGTACGAAAAGCCAGTCATTTGTTCGTTGGGAAGTAGCTGATCGGGTGTGTCATGCACGATCTCAGGGTGGGCACCCGACAGATGAAGCATTCGGATACCAAACTGCACAGTACCACCCGCCGGCACCTTCAACGTATCGCCCATAATTGTTACCTGAGCACAACTCTGAGCCGAAAACTCGAGTGTGCGATCCGTTGCTCCTTCTAAGTCGATAAACACGTGGCCGGCCTTGATGCTGTCCAGAATGGCAGTTTCTGAAAGAGAAGCGGCATACACCACAGTCGTCGGATGTCCGACTGAGGATGAAACGACTAAGGGGTAATCAGCCTCATGATTATCGCTACCAGCAATCCCGGTCACTCGGACACCCTGATTCAACTTGTCCTGCCAGAAGGCGATCCCCGATCGAGGACCATCAAGTGAGCCACCATTGATCACCTCAATAGTTGCAACTTTACTGAAGCCTGTTCCCGCTGCGGTCCATCCACAACCCATGCAGGAAGCGTCAGACGGCGCACAGGGGTGATTGATTGACAGGATGCCGTGGACGCGCTGCACCTCAGCTAACAGCGCCTTACTATCTGGTACAGCGTGGGTGCCGACACGAAAGTCAATGAAGTCGGTGGTCCCGAACGCATTGGCGTGCCCGTGAAAGGTCGTTATCTCGCGAGCCGGCAGTAAGAGGATCTGGTCGAAATACGGCTAAATCTCGCGCATCGCATAGTACTGCGAGATGGAGTTATGATCACTCATCGCGATGAAGTCTAAGCTTCTCGATGCAGCAACTTCGACAGTTTTGTACAGGGGGCATGGCACAGCAACCCCTGCTTGGCTTAAGCACGATCCACCACTGTGGGCATCGTGCATGCGCAGATCACCACGATACCAGGCAGGGCCCGCGCGTAGCGGCGCATCGCTAAATGTTGATACAGCAGGCATCTCCCCTGGGTGTGTGAAATAGACTTTGGCTGTGTAGGTGGAGCGTACTCCATGCTCGATATCGGGAATGCCCAGGATCAGATTCCAGGTTCCAGCTGGGATGGTGCCAGGCAAGTAAGACGGAGTCGCATCTGTCTCGGACAAGGTAAAGATGTTCTTATTTCCTCCGCTCCAACCGCGAAAACGCTCTGGATCAAAGAGACCTAAATCAATGCTCGTATGCTTATCACGATCTGTGTAGGAGAAGTCTACGGTGATGCGGCTGACGCCGCCAGGAACGTGAAAGGGCAGCTCCAAATATGTCTGCGCATCAGCATCTGTGACCGCACCCTCCAGCACGACCGAGGGTGCCTGCTGCGCCTGCCCCGCGCAGGATTGTAACCAGACAAGCAAACAAGCCGCAGGGAAGAGTGAGGCCCAAACTGACCGCTTGAGCCACCCCTTATATGAAAGGTGATCAGACATCTCTGATTCCTACTCGGAACGGCGCGCCTGCGCAAATGCCGCCTGTTTGTTCTGGACCACCCCCTAGAAGGAGAGCCTCAAGGCAAACTGCATTACGCGCGGATCGCCGGAAAGCGTAGTGATAGCCGCGGCTGAGCTGCTTGCGACATTGCTGCCAGGCTGTCCGAACTCTGGAGTGTTCGTGACGTTGAAGACCTCCCAGCGGAACTCGAGGTTTCTTGTTTCTCCCAGTGGGAATTCCTTGAGCAAAGAAGCATCGAAGACATCTGTCCGCGGGCCGCGCAGCGTGTTTCTGCCGCTAGTACCAATGACGCCTGGAGCAGGTAGGGCGTAGGCGTCAGTAGTGCCGGGGGCGAGAGCGCTGCAGGTGCTGTTCTCCGACGTATAGAACCAGCACTTCGGGTCGCCGACAATGTGCGGCTTGCCTACCAGGTTAGGTACAGCCGTTGCCTCTCCATAGGGATCAAGAGCAGCTGCAAGACTGCCACCGGCGTTCACAGTGAAGGGATGTCCTGAGTAATAGGTGTACACGCCCGAGGTCCGAAACCCGCCCAAGATATAGGAGAGCGGTCCGCTGTTCAACATGGATTTTCCATGGCCGAAGGGCAGCTCATAGACATAGTTGGCGGACACGCGATTTGGGACATCGAAGTCGCTCGCACCGTACCAGTTAGAAAAGTTGCGGCCATTCGGCGGACCACCTGAGTTGGTTTCAAGTTCTTCAGGCACGTCGTCCAAACTGCGGGAATGCGTGAAGGCGGTGCGAAGTGTCAGTCCATTCGTAAAGCGGCGATTGAGGCTGGCCTGGAGCCCGTTGTAGTTACCGTAGCCGTTTGCGTTCGTGTACTCCACGAGCCCGAAGTTAGGGTAGGGGGACACGTTGGTCGAAGCGTTGTTAACAAAAGTTGGCTGGTTGTCGTCGATGATGGTATCGAGGTGAGTTGATTTCGTACCAATGTAATCAACCTCTGCCGTCAAGCCGCCCACAAAGTCCCGCTGGACGCCAAAGCTCCATTGCTGCACGTTCGGAGTGGGGTCGTTTGGATTCATAGCACGTATGTGGTAAGCCTGCAGCTGATTGAGGTTAAGCGTGCTTGGATCGAGATAGTTCGAAGGAAAGCCGACCTCGGGCGAGATCACAGGTGTGGTGTTGGACGCTTGTACTTTGTTGAGCAGCCCGGGTGGGTTGAGAGCGAGTTGATCCTCGCTGCCGTAGCGTTCGAAGAGCGTGTAGTAGAGTCCGTAACCGCCACGAATCACGGTCTTTGTATCCGGGGAGTATGCGAAGCCGATACGCGGTCCGAAGTTCTTGGTGTTTGTATTGACAAGCCCCCGCTGCGATAGGGAGCCGCTTGTCGCAAAGACAAGGCCGCCGGCGCCGGCGTTCGCGGTCGGGCTGAAGTTAGCAAGGCGGTTCTTACCGTCGAGCGCCGGTGTAGCAAAGTCATAGCGAAAACCAAGGTTCAAGGTGAGCTTTTGAGAAGCCTTCCAGTCGTCCTGGACAAAGCCTGAAAGCATCCATAAGCGTTGATCTATAAGGAAGATGTTAGTGAGCTGATCGCTTTGGGTCGCACCGAGCAGGCCATCCGCGTAGGAGAGGCCGCTGCCTTTCGCCGCCGTATCGGCGGTAAAGACGCCGGTATAGTTGAGATCGCCCCGCAGGCCCGGTTCATCCTGAAAGATGTTGCGCATGGGAGCATAAACACTTCCCCCAAACTTAAAGGTTTGGCGTCCGCGCGTGAAAGAAACAGCGTCATTATACTGGAAGAGCTGCGGAATCTGCTGTTTCGGGTGGAAGTCAGCAGAGCCAAGAAAGCCGAAGTTGGAGAAAGATGTAAGCGGGACGCCGCCGCCGATCGCAGGATTACTCGGGATGCCAGGCACGAACTGTCCTGCTATCTCGGGTAGATCAAACGGCTGCTGCTGCGCCAGAGAGAAGTTGCGGGAGAAGCCGAAGCGAAACTCGTTGACCACGTCGGCGCTGAAGAGGTGCGTCCAGCCCAGGACGAAGCTGTGGGACTTGATAGATTGGTTGCCCCATGCCGAGGTCGAGGTGCCGTCAGCCAGACCACCGAAGTAGCCGGGAATAGCGCGCGAGCGATTGGAGTAGTTGTACCGTCCGAAGACAGTATCCGCTGAGGACGGAGTCCAATCGATGCGGCCATCGTAGCTGTCATCATTGTCAGTCAGCAACGCATTTCTTATGTAGTTGTTGGTATCAGGTGTAGTGCCTTCTACAGTGATATTGGGCTGCGGAAACAAGGCAATCAGCTTTGCGACGGCGGTATCGATACGCGCTGACGGTATGATGTTGTTGACGAAGGCTGTGCAGTTCTTTCCAGAGTAGATCGGCGCGCAGGTAAGCGGGTCGTAGAGGGTTGGGTATTTGACTCCTACAGTCGCGCCAGTCGCAACGCTGAAGTCGCCGGCGCGTTCATTCGGCAGAGGTACAGTGGAGATGCGGGAAACCCCCTGCTTGATGCGCGTGCCCTCGTAGTTGCCAAAGAAGAAGAGCCGGTCCTTACGAATCGGTCCGCCAAAGCTGCCGCCGAACTGGTTCTGGTTGTTCTCCGGCTTCCTGAGTCTGTTTTGGTCTGAAAAGAAATCATTTGCGTCGAAGTAGTTATTGCGCAGGTACTCGAACGCAAGACCGTGGAACTGGTTCGTTCCGCTACGCGTGTTCACCGAGACCACGGCACCCGGGCTGCGGCCGTACTCGGCAGAGTAGGCATTCGTGATGACGTTGAACTGCTCGATAACGTCGACGGAGGGGTGGGAAGCTTCGGTGCTTAGCTCCTGCACGTTCTCAGAAAACGTGTTGTTATCGATCCCGTCGAGAAGGAAATCGTTTTGCAAGGAGTGAATGCCGTTCACGTTGAAGTCGCCGGTGCGGCCCGCGGACGTGTTACCGCTCTGCTGCGTGTAGCGGCTGATCTGGACGCCAGGAATGGTACGAAGTAAGTCATCCCAGTTGCGCAAGTAAAGAGGCGTCTGCTCGATCGTTTCGCTGCTCACGACCGTGCTGATCGAGGCGTCATCGGGAGACAGTGTGCTCGTGTCCGCTTTCACCTCAACGACCTGCTGCTCGCTCCCGATTGCCATTTGGAAGTCGCGGCGGCTCTTCTGTCCAACAGACAGCGTCACAGGCTGCTTAACTTCATTGAAACCTTGATCTGTTACCGAGACTCCATACTCGCCGATCGGCAGATCCTGGAAGGAGTAAGCCCCGGCAGTGTCGGTCTCGATGGTCCGGCTATAGCCAGTGTCTTGACTTGCGATAGCGACATGAGCATGCGGCAGTGCAGCGCCTGTTTGATCAGTCACGATCCCGCTGAGAGCTGCGGTGTTTACCTGCGCGCCTGCCGCGAAGGCACCTCCTAAGCAAACGCCTGCCAGCAGCAAAGAGCGACTCGCCTGTGTTGGTATTGGTGATGCTACAGACGCGTTTTTCACCCGCAAATTAGCTGCGCGTGCAGAGTCTCGTGATGGCATATGACCCCTCGTAAGGAACTAAGGCAGAGAGTAGCGGCGGCATGTAAAAGTAAAGTGAACAGGTGAGAGCATTTCGTACGAACGCGCTGAACAGCACGAACTTCTTGATCTTTACCGCTGCGCGTCCGAAACGAACCTATGATTGATGGCCGCGTCCATAACACGCGCAAACGTCTGTACCGGGCAAGCGAACTTGGGCGCGGGTCCGCTGCAGCCGGGCATGAAAACAGGTGCCATCGAGGGCGACTCCGCACCAGTAAGCGGCGACAGGTAGCGTATCTGGTCGAGCGTCTGACTTATGAAAAACACCTGCACCGTTGCCTCGCCCCTATCGCCTTTATGAAGCTTAAATGCCAGCGCACTTCCGGGCGGAGTTGCATTGAAGGTCTGGTCCGGCAGCAGCCAATCCAGGCGAAGCAGCCCGCCTAGCCAGGTTAGGTTCGAGTCATGCCCATCCAGCAGCACAAATCGGTTGCCAACCGCGCCAAGCTGGTCAGGCATAGGCTTGCCTGCAGCCGCGCTGAGGATGGTGCCGCGGGTATGTGCTGCCAGATCGGAAGCTGCAACCTCGGCGCCGTAAGGGGTGCGCAGTATAAAGTCGTGGTACTGCGTGTTCATCTGCATCAGGTCGTTCAAATCTTCTCGCGAGACGCCTCCCCAGCCAACCTCGGGCATTGGCATGCCTTCGGTGTACTGGAGCAGGAAGTTCTCCGCAAAGTCAGCAGCCAGCGCGACAGGGCTTTCCTAACGCGCGTCACTTGCACTGAGAAAGCCGTCCTCTATCTGGTTACGGCGAAAATCCGGCATCGTGGGATTGCAGCCTGAGCCGACGCATTTCAGGAGTACATGATGCATCTTATCAAGCAGCCTTGCGAACGCTGCGGTAAACCACGCAGGCTGGTTCGCCATGCGGCCAAGCGTGGCGTCACTCACCTGCTGCTCGTCGAGAGCGCTGGCAGTGGACGCAGAAAAAGCGGATTGGGGCCATGAACGGCTGTAGGAACCTCGAGCGAACACTGCGGCTCCAACCCAGTACGTACGGCCTTGGCCGAAGCGATGGTGCGCTGTGTGGTGTTGGCCTCTATATAGATTCCGGTGTGGGTGCAGTCCCCGCTCCCAAGCAAGGCCAGGTACCGCATGCGATAGAACTCTCCAAGCAGGCGCAGTGCCTGGGCGCCATGTGGAGTCAGTACGCCAGGCGCTACCGGCCATGTGGGCCAGGGTTGCGCGTTATAAGCGCCCGCTCGAGTCTCGCTCTCGATCGGCGCGCACCCCGTGGCGCATGACGACGATCACCGCGAGCAAGTCAGAGTCGCCAGGCTGTGCCTGCGGCGCAATCTGCTTCGCAGTCTGCTGTGCCGTTTGCGCTGTGGCGCCGTGGCCGTCAAGCGCAGCCAGCAAGAGCATGAAGAGGCCTCTCTTGCGCCAGATCATCGCGATCATCTATGCCTCATTCTGATACGTTGTCACGGCCGTTGGGGATGGCTCCATGCAGCCTACCCTGCTTGCCAGCCGCTGGACGAAGCTCCTTCGCGTCCTGCTGCAAATACGGAGCAAGTGCCTCGTATTGATTAGTCGCAATAAAGTTCACCCCAGCCGCGATCGCTGCCTTCCAGCGCAGAGTCACCGCCTCGCGCGAGCCGAAGTTATAAGTATTGCCCCAGCCTTGATCCTCAGCCGGCGCAAAGCCGTCCAGCGCGTAAAAACGCACCCAATAGCCCATGTTGTGCGCGTGGTTCACAAGCGAGCGCAGCCGGTCGTTGTCAGCAGGGGTCCAGTCGCCGGCTCCCGGTTCGCCCCCCTCTTCAACCGTGTACCAGGACCCGTTCCACCAGCGGCGGTAGTTCGTGGGCCGTTCACTCAGCAGCTCTTCCGGCTTGATCAGCACAGCCCTGTGCATCAGCTCGTTCACCGGCAGGTTCTTCGGCATCAGGTACTCATGCGCAGAGCCGAACAGCCGCAAACGCGCACCAACCGGCAGGTCATCATAGAAGACCTTCTGCTGCTCGTCTGACTCCTCGGTTACAACGAGGATCGGCTTGCGGTCGACTGGTGACATCTGATGGGGATCGCTTGTCTTCACCGCGGTCGAGAGCCACTCCTGATGCCGGCCGAGGATTGCCCAGACAGCCCGAAGCAGCGGCGCCTGATTGTCCTTGAAGTCGAAATGCAGCACGAGGAGCGGCCACTGGTCCTGCTTATTCTCAGCCAGCGCTTTCTCCACAACCGGGGTGACCTGCTTGAAGAAGTAATCCTCAAGCGTAGGCTCGGTGCCGGTAGTCTCCAGCGTGTGCGAAACAACGACGCGTCCCTCACCCGTAGCCGGATCGACGTACCATGCAAGATCCTGCTCAATCGAGACCGGGTATCCCGAATTCAGCGCGCGCTGGATGCGGTCGCTCCACCGGCCCTCATAGGGATAGCAGTTGTGCGCATCGAGCAACGGCCGGTTGTGGTTGAGAAAATCGAGATCCGGTCGCTGGGCGTGAGCAGCTCCGGAGACAAGAACGAGAGTCGTGAGACTAAAAGCTAAGGATGCCGTAGGCCGCATCACATCTTTCGTCAGACAGAATCTGCTCTGCTCTGAATGGTGGATCCGCCCGCCGCTGGATGAGAGCGTCCTAGACCAGCGCGCTTGCTGAGTAAGGTTCGTTCTCTCAATCCATGATGTACCTGTGCAACGGCATATCTGAATATAGAGGGCATCGATGGCTAACAAAAGCAGCAGAAGCCCGATATCGAAGCAACACATAGCAAATCTAGTCTGCCGCAGGTTTGCTACGCTGGTGTGAATACGCACGATGGAGGGCTGCTTCTTTGGGTATTCAGTCCGCCTTGACAGCATCTGCAGGATGCACAGAGCTACGGCATCATCTGCTTTAAGGAGAATGAGAGCTGCAGAACCCATCACAAACATTCGTTTCTGGACTTTAGTCGAGTGCCTGGGGGAAGAGGTTTTATGTGGAGATGGACCACAAGCCGGCAGGAACGTGGTAGGGACTTCGCGTTAGCGTGGGTCCAAACAGTCAAACTCTGGACCGAGCTGAGACAAATAACAGGCGAGCTGTCGGACGAAGATCGCAGCTTTGTGGAAGCACAGCTGACAAAATCGGCGGATGTCATGCTGGGCAAAGATGCAGCTGGGCTGGCAGGATTCAAGAGCAAGCGTGAGCGGGTTGTAGAGGAGGCGCTAGCCCGACTTCGCCTGTCCAAAGCTTTGTCGGATCTTTCCGAGTTGACCGGAGGTCTGGCGCACGATCGGCAACAGCTGAGCTCTGAGTTCGATGAAACAGTGGAGCGTTTCAGGAGCATCGCGTAGCTCGCGGTAGATGTTTCTACAGATGTCGAACCAAAGAGGGGCTTAAAACGATGGCAGGCACCCGGTTCTTAAGCTATTTGCGACTTTCGACTCTGCATCAACGCGCGAGTGCCCTCAATCTTAAAAACGCAAAGGGAAGCTGGCGCCCCTTACCGGGCCAGCGCGGCCAACTGCGGATCCAAGGCGACAAAACTCATCACTAACCCCATACCGATTATCCAGCACATCAGAAGCGAAGACGTGACGATGCTTCAGCATATCGCGCAAGAACTAAACCGGAGAGGTACCACTGCGGAGATTGTCAGCTTCTGGTCAGCGGGGCAGGTGTGCCGCACCCTTACCAGTACAAATCTCCACAGGCTGACGCTTAACCCTGCTGCTCATTCCTGTACCCGGGAGTCCTCCGTCGCATGGAGCAAAAACACCTCCTGAATCATCCAAGCCGCTGAGTCCAGCCCTCGATTCACAAACTGTCTTGCCACGACTATAAAGCCGAGAATGCGGCCAAGAAGGGGAGCCTAGCTCACCGTATGGCGGAGGTGGCCCAAGCGCGCCTGGAGGCCACCACGCGCGAGCTGATGCAGGTTGCTCAGGTGCTCTGTTTCACCGGCCTGCCTTACCGGCGCTCAACCGATGCGCGATCATGCGGCAGGCAAGAACTGCGGCAGGCGACACGATCAAGGTGACTTTTCGAGCAATGATCGACGGGATCGACATTCCGTTCGGTACCGATCGCAGCCTTCTGCACTGGATGACCCATCGAGCTGTCATAACCAAGAGCCCCTTTATTCCGATGTCTTCGGCCAGCGAGTACCTTCGGGATATGGGTATGGCGCCGAGTGGCCAGAACATCAAGCGAGTGAGAGAACCGTTCCAAAGGATCGCGTCTTTCGCGCTGGTAGTTCAGCGGGACTCAGGGAGCAACACCGAACGGTTGATTATGCCAGTCATCCGGTCTTTGAAGATGCCGAGAGGCATGCGCTCTACGCTGAAAGGCGGCATGCTGCCTTTACTGACACCGCAAGGTGACGAACATGGCTTTCTACTTGGTGAGGCAGTATTCGGAAGTTCCTGCAAGACTACGTGCCGACTCTGGCAGAGATGATTGAGGTCACGCGCGAAAGCCCTCAGACACAAAGACTGCCTGCTGTTTTTGCAATGGAGAAGCTTCGCCGCCAGGTCGGAAACCTGTACCTTGGGACTCTCTGCGCCAGCAGCTTTGGAACGAAGATTCGGATCCCTGGCGCATGAAGAGCCGCTTTGAGGAGGCCATCAAGGCCCTTCAGATTGCGTGGCCATAACTGAATGCTCGAGCCACCACCCGGGGACTAGAGATTGAGCCGCCACATTGGAGACGCAATTCCTACCCGGAACATCGAAACAGTAAGACAAAGCTTAACTTACGTCCGCATCTACCCGGAACATTGAAATGGTCTAGCAGCAATCCACCGTTTGAAAGTAGTTACACGATGGTCCTGGTAGGAGAAACGATGTTCCGAGTAGGGATCCTCGATGCTCCGAGTCACTGCCTCGATGTTCCGGGTAGGAACAAAGCGATGCTCGGTTGGAACCAAGTTGTGACGATTAGCGGTTGAGCATGGCCATGGCACCGGCGGCGTAGCGTTCGCCGACGGCGACGTGAAGCGGGGCGATCTCGTCGAGTTGACGGAGCTCGTCGAGGGAGAGGGTGATGTCAGAGGCGGCGGCATTCTCTTCGAGGTACTGGACGCGCTTGGTGCCGGGGATGGGGACGATGTCCTCGCCGCGGCCGAGGACCCAGCTGAGGGCGAGCTGCGAGGCAGTGACACCCTTGCCGCGGGCGATGTCTTCGAGCTTGTAGACGAGCTCGAGGTTGTTCTGGAAGTTTTCGCCCTGGAAGCGGGGATTGTTGCGGCGCCAATCATCGGGATCGAGGTCGGTTTCGGTCTTGATCTGGCCGGTGAGGAAGCCTCGGCCGAGAGGCGAGTAGGCGACAAAGCCGATGCCGAGCTCGCGGGTGAGGGCAAGCAGACCCTCTTCGGGTTCGCGGGACCAGAGCGAGTACTCGGTCTGCAGGGCAGAGATGGGGTGAGTGCGGTGAGCACGGCGGATGGTCTCCGGGGCTGCCTCCGAGAGACCGAGGTAGCGGACTTTGCCGGCGTGGATGAGCTGCGCCATAGCGCCGACGGTTTCCTCAATGGGGACGGATGGGTCGACGCGGTGCTGGTAGTACAGATCGATGACTTCGATGCCGAGGCGGCGAAGGCTGGCATCGCAGGCCTGCTGCACGTAGGAGGGGCGGCCGTTGATGGAGGTCTTGGAGGGGTTGTCTTTGTCCGGCGAGATGCCGAACTTGGTGGCAAGGGTAATCTCGTGGCGGCGCCCCCGGAAGACGCGGCCCAGGAGCTCTTCATTGGTATGCGGGCCGTAGATATCAGAGGTGTCGAGGAAGGTGATGCCGAGCTCGATAGAGCGATGAAGGGTGCGGATGGACTCGCCTTCTTCGCGGCCGCCGTAGAAGGCGGACATACCCATGCAGCCGAGACCCTGCTCGGAGACGGTGAGGCCTTGTGTACCCAGTTTGCGCTGCTTCTGTGCCATGGGGCTCCTTTGCCTGTGATTGGAGGCGGCGGGCGGGCAATGCGATGCGCTTCGGTAGAAAAGAAGATAGAGCGGAATTCATGGGCTGTTTGCAACGGCGGCCCAAAGCGGGAGTAGGCTGTAGCGAGCCGCGCCCGGCGGGTGCGGCCGAGAGGCTGACGGCTTGAGTGCATCTGTGTTTGTGCTGGAAGACGATACCGACATTGCGCGACTGGTAGAGCACCACCTGCAGGCGGCCGGGTATATGCCGCGTCTGTTTGCGACACCTTCCCAGCTGATTCCGGAGGCCGAGCGGCAGAGCCCGGCGTTGTTCCTGCTGGACATTATGGTGCCGGGCGGGGATGGATTGGATGTGTGCAGGAAGCTGCGGGCCAACGCACAGCTCTCGACGGTGCCGATCATCTTTATGACGGCCAAGGCGAGCGAGAATGACCGGGTGCTGGGGCTGGAGCTGGGCGCGGATGATTACGTGACGAAGCCGTTTGCGCCGCGGGAGCTGGTGGCGCGGGTAAAGGCGGTGCTACGGCGGTTCGAGCGGCCGACCGGGCCGCTGCTGATCCAGTTTGAGGATGTGATTATCGATGCTGGAGCGATGCAGCTGAAGGTGCGCGGCGAGCTGACGACGACGACGGCAACGGAATTTCGGCTGCTGGACTACCTGGCGCGGCACCCGGGAAGAGTGTTTTCGCGCGACCATCTGCTGGATGCGGTGTGGGGGGATGCGCGCTTTGTGACGCCGCGGTCGGTGGATGTGTATGTGCGTCGGATCCGCGAGAAGATCGAGGTGGACCCGGAGAACCCGCGCTACTTGAAGACGGTGCGCGGGGCAGGCTACCGTTTCGAGGTGCCGAAGTCATAAGGACGTATGGCAGGGCGGCGGGGAAGCGCGGATGACAGGACGTGTATTTACCAAGCTGTTGTTTTCGTTCCTGCTGGTGCTGTCGCTGGGCACGGTGATCCTGGACTTTTCTGTCCGGCGGATTGTGCAGCACTCGTTGATGCGCGAGGCGGGGGCTTACTACAACAGCAAGGCGCGGCTGATGGCCGGGCAGCTGGCGGCGGCGCAACCTCGGATGCTGCCTGTGATTGCCGAGGCGCAGGCGGCCTCAGCCGATGCGGAGATTGTGGTCCGCGACCGCGCGGGGCGGGTGCTGGCGCAGGCGACTGCGCCATTGCTGCCGCCGCTTGCAAGCCGTACGCCGGCGATTGGGCTGCTTCCTGACGGGAGCTCCGGCACGAGCGCGGTGACTACCGTCGATGACCCGACGATACAGATCCAGGTGCCGGCGGGGCCATACATGGCGAGCTTTGTGTTTTCACTCGAAGCGGTGAAGGCGACGCTGCAGCTGCTGCGCCGCGACCTGCTGATCGCCTCGCTGATTGCGCTGGCATTGGCGACGTTTATGGCGGCGTTTCTCGCGCAGAGGGTGGCGCGAAGGCTTTCAAGGATTGTGCGGTTTGCCCACCGCATCGCGGCGGGAGAGCTGTCGGCGCGCGTGGAAGAGGGGCGCCTGGACGAGATCTCCGAAGTGGCGCATGCACTGGATAGTACGGCAATTCGTCTGGAGGCGAGCTTTCGCGCGCTCGATGGCTCACGCCGGGAGCTGGCGGTGCTGCTGGACAGTATGCAGGAGGCGGTGCTGGGCCTCTCAGCCAGCTCGCAGGTGACTTGGTCAAACAGCAAGATGAGGGCGCTCTCGCCGACGGCTGTGCGCGAGGGGCGGCCGCTGGTGGAGTGCATCCGCGACCCGGAGGTGTTGCGCTGTGTGGAGGTGGCGCTGCGGGATGGGGAGCTGGGACGCGGGCGCGCAACCAACTTTGTACCGGGCCGGGCGTATGGGGTGAGTGCGGCGCCGATGCCGGGCGGTGGAGCGGTGGTGGTGCTCCACGACGTGACCGAGGTGGAACGGGCGGAGCGGATGCGCCGCGATTTTGTGGCCAATGTGTCGCACGAGCTGCGGACGCCGCTGACCTCCATTACCGGGTATGTGGAGACAGTGCTGGATGATGAGGCGCTGCTCTCAGACCAGGCGCGGGAGTTTCTGCTGATTGTGCTGCGGAATGCAACGCGTATGAATCGGCTGACGGCCGACCTGCTGGCGCTGGCGAGTGTGGAGTCAGGCGACTACCGGCTGCACCCGAAGCCGGTACCGGCAGCACTGCTGCTGGAGGATGCGCTGGACACGCTGGCCGGGATGGCGATGGACTCCGGCATTGAGTTGGAGCGGGCGCCGGCGCCACGGACCCTTGTGCTGGCGGACCTGGACGCGTTGAACCAGGTGTTCGGAAACCTGATTGAGAATGCGATGAAGTATGGGCGTGCAGGCGGGCGGGTGCGTGCTGGAGCGCGGGAGACGGGGGAGTTTGTGGAGTTTTTTGTGCAGGACTTTGGCGCAGGGATTGCTTCCGAACACCTGCAGCGAATCTTCGAGCGGTTTTATCGCGTAGACAAGGCGCGCTCGCGCGACTCGGGGGGGACGGGCCTGGGTCTGGCGATTGCAAAGCATATTGTGCAGGCGCATGGCGGGGCCATCTGGGCAGAGAGTGAGCTGGGCAACGGAGCTGCTTTTGTCTTTACGCTGCCCCGGGCTGTACCTGCAGAGCAGGAAGCAGAGGGGATCGTCAAGCTCCTGTAACACGAAGCGCACACAATGCCCAAAGCAAGAAAGTGAGGCGACGTGAGCCGATACAAGGCAAGACAAGGCAAGATGATTCTCATTGCGGTTCTGGCGTCAGTTCTGGTTCCAGGGATGACAGGCGCGTATGGGCAGAAGCTGAATGGTGCAGGCGCGACCTTTCCCAATCCTATCTATTCCAAGTGGTTCAGCGAGTATAGCCAGCAGCACCCGGGTGTAGAGATCAACTACCAGCCTGTGGGCAGTGGTGCGGGCATCCGCCAGGCTTCAGTCGGGACGGTGGACTTTGGCGCAACCGATGGCCCGATGACGAATGAACAGATGGCGGGGGCGAAGGTCAAGCTGCAGCACATCCCCACGGTGCTGGGGGCGGTGGTGCCGATCTATAACCTGCCGGGCGTGGGCCAGGAGCTGCGTTTCTCGCCGGATGTGCTGGCTGACATCTATGCGGGGAAGATCAGCAGCTGGAGTGACGCGCGCATCGCGAAGGACAATCCGGGGGTGAAGCTACCTGCGACCGACATTATTGTGACGCACCGCTCGGACGGCAGCGGCACGACGTTTATCTTCACTGACTATCTATCCAAGGTAAGCGCGGACTGGAAGAGCAGCGTGGGTGCGGGCACGGCTGTGTCCTGGCCGAAGGGGCTGGGCGGCAAGGGCAATGAGGCGATTGCCGGGCTGGTGCGGCAGATCCCGGGCTCGATCGGCTATGTGGAGCTGATCTATGCGCTGCAGAACAAGATCCCGTATGGCTATCTGAAGAATGCATCGGGGCAGTGGGTGAAAGCGTCCATCGAGGGTGTGGCCAATGCGGCAGCCGCAGCAAAGACGATCCCGGCGGATTACCGGATTTCAATCACGAATGAGATGGGACGGGATGTGTATCCGATCTCCAGCTTTACGTGGCTGCTGGTGCCGACGAACCCGCAGGATGCGGCCAAGGCGAAGGTGTTGAAGGACTTCCTGGACTGGATGCTGGACCACGGGGAGAGCGAGGCATCGTCGCTGTACTATGCGCCGCTGCCGGCTCCGGTGCAGGCCAGGGTGCGTGCGACGATCGCGCAGATGAAGTAGCCATCTACGGGTGCGGCCTGCGCTGTATGGGGGAGGGCAGATCCCTCGGCGCGCTGCGCTTGTTCAGGATGAATCGGGGTGGCTGTTGCTGCCATGAGCAAGGGCTTGGAAGCCCAGGTCTCAGAAGCGAGACCTGGGGAACCGGCGTCGACGCCCCCGATGGATGGAAGCCGGGGCGGGTTATGCTGCTGTTCATGCGATGTTCAAGAAAGCTCGGTAGGCTGAGGGCCGGTGGACAGTAAATTACAGCAGGTGCGCGTACCAGCCCTTTCCCAGTCTGTGCCCCCGCCTTTCAAGGAGACGACCCCCGCAGGGAGCGGGGAGGTTGCCGCATCGCCGATCCGCTCGTTCCTGCGGGGACGGGGAAGCTCTGCGATGAGCGATAGCGCGTTCAAATGGGCGATGCTTCTGAGTGCGTTGTCGCTGTTTGGGATTGTGGCCCTGATCGTGACGGAGCTGGTGCTGCGGTCGCAGCTGACGCTGCATAAGTTCGGCTTGGGTTTTTTCTTCCACTCGGGGTGGGACCCGGTGGCCGGTAATTATGGGGCGCTGCCGTTTATCTATGGGACGCTGGTGTCGTCTGCGGTGGCGCTGGTGATTGCGGTACCGCTTTCGGTAGGCCTGGCGATCTTTCTAACCGAGATGTGCCCGCGCTGGCTGCGCGGATCGCTTGCGTTTTTGACTGAGCTGCTGGCGGCGATCCCGAGCGTGGTGTATGGATTGTGGGCGGTGTTTGTGCTGGTGCCGCTGCTGCGTGAGCATGTGAACCCGGCGTTAGGCAAGACGCTGGGATGGACGACGCTGTTCTCTGGGGCGAACTACGGCATAGGCATGCTGGCCGCGGGTGTGATTCTGGCGATTATGATCCTGCCGATCATCTCGTCGCTGACGCGCGAGGTGATGTCGGCGGTTCCACACATGCAGCGAGAGGCCGTGCTGGCGCTGGGCGCAACGCGCTGGGAGATGATCCGTATGGGTGTGCTGCGTAATGCGCGTATCGGCATTGTGGGCGCGATCATTCTGGGGCTGGGCCGCGCGCTAGGCGAGACGATGGCGGTCACGATGGTGATTGGCAACCGGCCGGAGATTGCGCGCTCCTTGTTTGCCCCGGGCTACAGTATGGCGTCGGTGATTGCGAATGAGTTCAGCGAGGCGTCGGACGATATGTACCTGAGCGCGCTGATCGAAATAGGACTGGCGCTGTTTCTGGTCACCATTGTGGTGAATGCGCTGGCGCGGCTGCTGGTGTGGGCTGTGACGCGCGGCGCACCGGCGCGGGCTTAAGAAGCAGGAGAAGGCAGGGGAAGGGACGAGAGGTTGGCAGAGCGACTGACAGCAAGCAGAGAGAACCGCTTTCGGCGCAATGTGACAGATCATGTCGCAACAGCGCTGGCCGTGATCAGCACGGTGCTGGTGGTTGCGCCGCTGGTCGCGATCTTCGGCTACCTGCTGTACAAGGGTGCGAGCTCACTGAACCTTGCTTTCTTTACGCAGATCCCGAAGCCTGTGGGCGAGGTGGGTGGCGGCATGGCGAATGCGATTGTGGGATCCGGCGTGATCCTTGGGATTGCAAGCTTGATCGGTGTGCCGGTGGGGATTGCGAGTGGCATTTTTCTGGCCGAATATGGGCGGGGCAGCAGGTTGGCGACCACGGTGCGTTTTACAGCGGATGTGTTGAACGGGGTACCGTCGATCGTGATGGGGATCGCGATCTACTCGTTGATTGTGCTGCCGCAGAAGCATTTCTCGGCGTTTTCCGGCGGGGTAGCGCTGGGCATCATGATGATCCCGACCATTACGCGGACCTCCGAAGAAATGCTGCTGATGGTGCCGAACTCTGTGCGGGAAGCGGCGCTGGGCCTGGGTGTGCCGAACTGGCGGTCGGTGCTGTCGATTACGCTGCGGACGGCCTCGCCGGGCGTGATTACGGGGTGCATGCTGGCCTTTGCGCGGGTAGCGGGGGAGACGGCGCCGCTCTTGTTTACGGCGTTCGGCAACAGCTTCTGGAGCAGCAGCCTGAACGAGCCCATCGCTGCCTTGCCGCTGCAGATTTATATCTATGCGATCTCGCCGTATGACGACTGGCACCGGCTGGCATGGGCGGGTTCGCTGGTGCTGATTGTGCTCATCGTGGTGGCAGTTGCGCTGGTGCGGTATGTGACCTCGCGCGGTATTTTGAAGGGGGCGAACTAGAGTGGGCGTCGGTATCGAGGTCGATGCGCTGGATGCATGGTACGGGACGCATCAAACGCTGTTCCAGATCAACCTCCATGTGCCGGCGAACAAGGCGACGGCGCTGATTGGACCCTCTGGTTGCGGCAAGAGCACGTTTGTACGCTGCCTGAACCGGATGCATGAGACGGCAGCGGCGGGCCGGGTGGCGGGCACGGTGCGGATTGGCGAGCTGGACATTTACAGGGATGCCTCGCCGGTGGAGATACGGCGCAGGGTGGGCATGGTGTTTCAGCGGCCCAACCCGTTCCCGACGATGTCCATTTACGACAATGTGGCGTCGGGATTGAAGCTGAATGGATTTCGGAATCGCCGGGTGCTGGATGAGATTGTGGAGCGCTCACTGAAGCACGCGGCGCTATGGGATGAGGTGAAGGACGACCTGCGAAAGAAGTCGGGCGCGAGCCTTTCCGGCGGGCAGCAGCAGCGGCTTTGTATTGCGCGGGCACTGGCGGTGGACCCGGAAGTGCTGCTGATGGATGAGCCGGCATCGGCGCTGGATCCGGTTTCTACGGCAAAGATTGAGGATCTGATCTTTGAGCTGAAGCAGCAGTACACGATTGTGATCGTGACGCACAACATGCAGCAGGCTGCGCGCGTTGCGGAGAACACCGGATTTTTCCTATCAGGCAAGATGGTGGAGTTCGACGCAACCCATAAGATTTTTACTAATCCCGGTGACAAGCGCACCGAGGACTACATCACCGGCAGGTTTGGCTAGCGTATGCGTGTGCGTTTTCACCAGAGTCTCGGGGACCTGAAAAGCAAGCTGCTGGTCATGGCGGGTATGGCAGAGCAGTCGATTGAGCGCGCGATCGAAGCATACCGGATGCGCGACGTGAGCCTATGCGAGCTGGTGGACGCGTCAGAGATCGCGATCAACCGGTACGAGCGGGAGATCGACCAGATGGCGCTGGACCTGCTGGCGATGGAGCAGCCGATGGCGATCGATCTGCGCTTCATCTTGGCGGTGATCAAGATCAATGCCGATGTGGAGCGGGTGGGCGACTCGGCCGTGAATATTACGGAGCGGGTGCGTGAGATGCAGGCCTTCCAGAGCGCGACCTTGCCGGTGGATATCCCGAGGATGGCCGAGCTGGCGACAGACATGGTGCGCAAGGCGCTGCAGGCGTTTGTAGAGGGCGATGCAGACGCGGCACAGAAGGTGCTGGCGCTGGATGACGCGGTAGACAAGCTGAACGGCAATGCGTATTTCGCGCTGTTGAACGTGATGCGTGTGCAGCCGGAGCTGACGCCGCAGGCGTTGAATGCGCTGGTGATTTGCCGGTCCCTGGAGCGGGTGGCGGACCACGCGACGAACATCGCGGAGGATGTGATTTTCTGGATCCGCGGCGCGGATGTGCGGCACTACATGGCGCCCGTGGTGACAGATGGAGTGAGAGCGGCGGAGCCGCCGACCAGTGCGGGGCCAGCGAATACGATGGCGGACTGACGCCGGATCAGGGCTCGTCCCCCGGGCTCCAGGCGATGAGCTCATTGATCTCTGGAAAGAACAGGGCGTAGTGGATGGGCTGCGTGATGCTGCCGGATGCGGCGAGGGTGAGACCGTAGGCTTCTAGCTGCGCGCCATAGAGGGCGCGCTGCGCTGCAACCCAGGCGGCGCGGTCCTCTGCGTTTGCGAGGGTGTGGGTGCCGGTTTTGTAGTCGATGATCCAGAAGCAGCTGTTGCCAAGTGTGCCCGGCTCGTCGCCGGCGAGGAAGCAACGGTCCATTCGAATGGTGCGAAGGGTGCCTTCCCCCTCCCAGAGCTGCCAGCTTACCTCCGAGCGTGCGCCGGGATGCGGGTGGAGGAGCCAGCGACCGGAGGGGCTCGCGGCAGCGCGGAGAGCGATGCGGGCGAGTTCTCGGGCGGCGGACGCGAGCGATGAGCCTGGAGGGAGGCCGGAGGATTGGAGGTGGCGGCGGGCGAGGTGTTCCAGAGGCTCGCGGAATGGGTCGAGCGAGCGGGGAGTGGCTGGGGCATTGGAGCTTTCGTCCGGCTTGGCAGCGAGGCGGAGGGTAAGCCACTCGAGCAGAGCGTGGAGGGCGGTGCCGCGGGCACGGGCGGCGATGGAACCCTCGGCTCCGCGCAGATAGAGAGCGGGAGTGCGAGCGGACCGGGGAGCGGAGGGTACGGCAAAGGACAGATCGGCGGCTGGCCCGGGGGTTGAGCGGTGGAGGGGCAGGCGGGCTATTAACAGAGGGGAGGCCGCAGTGCTTTCCGAGGCTCTGTCTGCGTTCACTGATCGGTCTGATTCGAGTGGTCCAACGACTTGGATAAATTTAGCCAACTCGGCGGAGGCGGCGAGGGTGAGGCTGGCCGGCATGGGAATAGCTGCGGCTTCGGCGGCTGGAGCTTCGGGGCGTCGGGCGAGATAGCGGTCGACGCGGGCCTGCAGGGTGGGAGCCAGTGCGGGCCAGGCGGCGGCCAGCAGGGATTTTGCGTCGGGTTTGCGAAGTTCGCCGCGGCAGACCTCGACGGTTGCAAAGAGGTGGAGGCGTTGGCGGGCGCGGGTGCATGCGACGTAGAAGAGGCGTTTACGCTCGGCGCTTTCGCGTGCGGCGACCTGCCCGCGGACCCAGCCGTAGGTTGCATCGGTGTCCTCTTCGCGGCTGCCGATGGGGGCCAGCAGTAGCTCGTCTTGAGGTGTGTTTGGGAGCGTGTCTGGAGACGGCGTATCCGGCAGCTCGCTTCCGGGCTCCTCGAGAGAGTTTTGGGCGGAGGTGGCGGTGCGCTGCAGCATGGCGAGCAGGTCGGATGAGTGGCTCTGTGAGACGCGCTCGAGACCCGGCAGCAGAACGACTTCAAAGCCAAGGCCTTTGCTCTTATGCATAGTCATCAGCTGGATGCCGAAGCGTTCGGATGTGCGGGTGTCGGGGGCGGCGCAGAGGCGGGCGATCCGCAGGGCGAAGTCGCCGCGCAGGACTTCGACGCCGCTGGGATCGAGCTCATCAAGGAGCCGGAAGAAGCTCTCGACATTTTGGCGCGCGGTAGGGCTGACGCAGGCAGGACCGCCGAGCGCCATCCAGGTGCGCTCAACCGAGGCAGAAAGAGAGAGGTTGTTGTCTTCGGCGTAGCGGGTGTGGAGGGCTGCCTCCAGCGCGACCCAGCTGCGGGCGAGGCGTTGTGCGCCGTCTGGCGAGAGGGTTTCGGGCTGGGCGAGAACCTCTGCGATGCGGGCGGGGACGGAGCGCGCGAGCACAGCGGAATTGTCACCGCCGGTAAGGCGGTGGAGATCGGACAGGGTAAGGCCGCACCACGGGGCACGCAGGACGGTAAGCCAGGCGACGCGCTCGCCGGGGTGCAGAAGAGCGCGCAGAAGCATGTGGAGGTCGTGGACTTCGGGCTGGTCGGCGAGTGGCTCGAGGTCGACGGCGCGAAAGGGGATATGGGCTTCACGCATGCGGGGCAGGATGCGGCGAAGGTGTGTGCGGGAGCGAACTAGAAGGGCGACGCGGTACTCGCTTGCGCCCGCAGCCTCGGCGGCGACGATGCGGGGGAGCTCGGATTGGAGGATGCGGATGATGGTGTCGGCTTCCTGCTCGGCGGGGTTGGGTGCGGCCGGGCTTCCGGCCAGAGCCGAAGTGCGGAAGGTCGCGTCTTCGTGCTGATTCTGATCTTGATTCTGGTCTTGGTCTTGCACGAAGCTGTGGATCTGGAGGCTCGGCTCGTCGACGGGCTGCTCCCAGGCAGTGGCGGGAACGAACTGGTCAGTGTCGCTGGTGGTTTCCTCGGGAAAGATTTGGGCGAAAAAGCCGTTGAGTTCTTCGACGAGGGCGCGGTGAGAGCGGAAGTTGTGGGTAAGCTGCAGGGGATGGCAGGGATGGCGGCGATCGTCGCCGCAGGGCAGGCCACGGTGACGCGCGTCATGGAAGAGCGCGACCTCGGCTTGGCGGAAGCCATAGATGGACTGGAGCGGGTCGCCGACGACGAAGACGGTACGGCCGTCGCCCTCGCTCCACTCACGCAGCAGCTCGGCGACAAGGCGGTACTGGGTGCGCGAGGTGTCCTGAAACTCGTCGATGAGGATGTGCTGTTTCCCTTCGCTTTCCAGCAGGCCGCGCATGCTGGTTGAGTCGCGAAGGACAGACTCGGCGGCCTGAGCGATCTCGGGGAAGTCGACGGAGTTGGTCTCGGCAAAGAGGAGGCGCAGCTCGGCAACGGCGTGACGGAGGACGAGAAAGATGGCGCGCAGGGTGTGCCACTGGTCTGCGGAGTAGTGGGCGGCGGGCAGGGAGCGAAGGCGGCAGAAGAGGGCGAGAAGTTGTGCGCCTGCGCTGTGGGATTGCATGGTCTGAGAGCAACGCTGGATCTGATCGCTGAGGTGGCGCCGCTGGACCTTTTCTGTCTTGGGGAGGCCAGGGGTGCTTGTGGGCAGGAAACCCTGGCGATAGTCCCAGGACTTTCGCCAGCCATTGCCGGCGGTGAGCAGGAGGGTGGCGAGTGCGAGCCAGGGGGCGAGATCGTCCGATGCTGTGCCGGGGAGCTCGGTGATGTCGCGGAGGGCCCCAAGGGAGTTGGCCGTTATCGCAGCCTCATCTCCGGCGCCGTCGAGGTTGGCGGAGGCGTAGCGGGCGGCGTGGAGGAGATTGGGAAGGAGGCTGGGAGCGTCGGCTACGAGGCTTTGGAACGTGGATTGGAGAGAGCTGAGCACGAGTTGCTGCTCGCGGGCGAAGGGGGCTTCGAGGCGGCTGCGAACCTGGTCCCAGTCGACAGAATCCGCTGAGCCGAGAGGCAGGAGGCCGAGCCAGCTGTCGCGCTTGCTGAGCATGCCGGCGATGAGCTTCTCGCAGTCCGGGAGGCTGTTGTCGCGGCGGAGCAGAAGCAGGGCGAGGGCGTTGTGGAACTCGGGCTCGCCTGCGCTGCCGAGCAGGGCGACGGTGCGGCGGGCAGCGGTGTTGTAGAGAGCCTCAGCGTCCTCCGTGGGCTGGAGCGCGCCGCCGAGCCGGGCGAGCAGGGGCTGGGCGTGGGCGAGGCGTAGGCAGAGAGAGTCGATGGTCTGGACGTCGAGGCGGTGAGGCTGCTCGAGCAGGTGCCAGCCGCGGTGGTGGGCATGAGCCAGGGCGGTCCGGGCAAGGGCGAGCTCGGCCGCTTCATTGGGCACGGGCTCGGGGTGCGAGGCGGCTGCCTCTAGGGAGCCGAGGATGCGGTGGAGCATCTCGGCGGTGGCGGCGCGGGTGAAGGTGATGGCGAGGATTTGTTCGGGCTCCTCGACGGTGGCGAGCAGAGCGAGGTAGCGAGCGGTGAGCAGGCTGGTTTTGCCGGCGCCGGCGGGGGCCTGCACAAGGATGGAGCGGGTGGTGTCGATCGCAGCGTCGCGGGCTGCGGCGTCATCGGGGGTGCGCGTAGAGGCAGTTGCTTGATCTGTAGCTGACGCTGTTGCTGACGTGCCACCGGCGTTTCCGGGGATGTGTGCGGGTGGGACAGGGGTATCTGTAGCCGGCGCTGATGCCAGTGGGCTGTCGGTGTGTCCGGGAATGCGCGAGGAGTCGGGTGTGGTTGCGTAGGGCGCCGGTATGGCGGGGCTGCTCGCTGTATCTGTAAGTTCACCTTCTTGTGGGCCGGCTACCGGTGTTGGTCTTTCCGGTTCTGGAGCTCCGGCAACGTTTTCAGGAAGGGAAGCGAAGAGGGAGCCTTGCTGCGCAGGTGCTTTGGACAGCTTAGACATCGCTGAAGCCCTCCCCGGCAGAGCTTGCTTCTTCGTCTGGTGCGGCGAGGCTGCCGGGTTGGGAGCGGACGCGGCACAGGCCGAAGAGGCCGCAGCGGGAGCAGGTTTTTTCGCCGCGCTTGGGATGGACGGGGGCATCGCCCTGCGCGAATTCTGCGGCGAGTCGACCGAGAGCGGCTTGCCAGGCGGCCCGGGTTTCGGGCTCTAGGAGCTGGCGGCCGGGCTTGGTGGAGCGGAGGACCTGGGTCGGGGGATCGGTGCTGAGGAAGTGCAGCTTTGTTTTGTCTCCAGGGCGGATCTGGGCGAAGCCGACGCCGGCGACCTCTGGGATGCCGCCGTAGAGGGCATAGATGGGGAGCTGGGGCTCGTCGGGGCGCTCGCCAGCCCAGAGCTGGATACCGACGTCGGCACCGGTTTTGTAGTCGAGCAGGAAGCGGCTGCCGTCGCTGATTCGGTCGATGCGGTCGACCCGCAGGCGGAGGTGAAGGGGGCCGATCCTGGCGTCGTCGATGCTGCGCTCGAGGGCTACGACCTCAAACGGTTCGCGATCCTGCTCAACCTCAAGCCATTTGCGGAGACGGGTGCCGAGGCGGCGCTGCTCGAGCAGGAGGTACTCCGAGAGCCAGCGGTCGCTAGCGGCCTCCCGCACGGCGCGGGAGAAAGCCCGCTCCAGGGCGCGGTCGAGCATGGCGTCGATGGTGCCTTCGCCGAGGGCGCGCTGGAGGTCGTCGCGGGTGTGAAGCTGTAACTCGCCGGAGGTGATGGCATCTGGAGACCAGAGCAGCTCAAGGGTGCGGTGCAGGAGGGTGCCGCGTTCGAGTGCGTCGAGGCCCCAGGCTTCTTCGTCGAGCGGGTCAGCGCGGAGCCGGCGGACGGCGAAGCTCTGGAAGCCGCAGGCAGCCTGGCGCCGGAGCGCATCGCTGCCGACGGGGAGCTCGGTGGGCCAGGGCAGGGGAACAGGGAGCTCGGGTTCGCAGATGGCTTCGAGTGGCGTTTCGGGCGCAGAGGCCTGTGTGGGTGCGGGCAGGGTGCCGAGCGCAAGCAGGAGCGGAGACGGGCGGGCGGCGGAGCTGCCTCCCTGGGCGGCGTAGCTGCAGACGACGACGGGAGCGCTCGAGAGGATGCGCTCCATCTGCTCGCGGCCGAGCTCGTAGTCAGCCTCCGAGGTGCTGTGGGGCATACCGGCGTCGCGCTGGAGCGTAGGGGCGAGCAGAGGGTGGAGCCGGCCGCCGGTGGGCCAGTTGCGGTCGGTGAGACCGAGAAACCATAGGGCATCGAACGCTTGGCCGGAGGCTTCGGCGGCACCGAGAATCTGGATGGGGGCGTCGTGGGACTCCGGAGAGAAGACGGTGGCTTGTGCGTATCCCCGCAGCTCCCCCACGAACTGCGCCCAGGTGAGGCGGGCACCGGCAAAGCCGAGGGTGGCGACTGTCTGCAGCAGGCCGGCCCAGCGTTGGCAGGCCTGGTAGGGCACAGAGCCGAGCTCGCGATAGCCGGGCCAGGCGAGGGCGGCGAGCTGCCCCTCTGCGGCTTCAACCCACTCGCTGTGGGTGCGGCGGCTGGAGACTTCGCGGTGAGCCCAGAGCTCGGCCGCTTGGAAACGTACAAGGAAGCCCGGAGGCAGCAGCCCGGGGTGGCGGGCGGCGTGGGCAAGGAGGGTGCGGAGGTCGAGCTCAACGGTGAGCAGACCTTTGCGGCGCAGAAGCACGTCGGCTTCGCTGAGGCGGGCTGCTTCGGGGGCGTCAGTAGCTGCAAAGCCTCCGGTGAGCAGGCTGGTGATCTCGGCCGAGGGAAGCGGGCCAGCAAGCCAGCGGAGCAGAAGCAGGGCGGCTGCGATGACGGGCATCTGAGCGAGAGGCGTGCCGAGTGAGAACTCATAGGGCAGTGGCGTGCTGGCGGCGCGGGCGGCGCTTTGTGGGAGCAGGGTGCGGCGCAGGATGCGATCGAGACGAGGGCGTGCTCCCTGGAGCTCTGGCAGGAGGATGGCGATGCGCTGAGCTGGATTTGCTTCGAGTTGGGAGCGAGCCCATTGGGCGCAGAGGAGGAGCTCGCTTTCCTCATCGGCTGCGCAAACGAGCTGGGGCTGGGCAGACCCGGTGCTGCAAGGGAGCAGCTGTGAGGGGATGTTGGCGGCTTGGAGCGCGCGTAGCAGGGAACTTTGGGCGGGGAGCAGGCGGTCAAAGCCGACCAGGAGAAGCTCGCGCGGGAGGGTGGCTGGCGGGAGGGTGCCGGAGGTGAACGCGGTCTGCAGGAAGCGCTCGAGCTCGGCGCAGGGCAGGGTGTTGAGCTCGGTGCAGGAGGCGTCAAACTGCTGGGCCCAGTCGAGAAAGCGCTCAGCGTCTTCATGCGAGGCGGCCCAGGGAGCTCGGCGGCCCGAGTGCGCGTGGTAGCGGCTGAGCAGGGCGTAGGCGCTTTGGGCAAGCTCTGCGAGCCGGGCGGGTGAAACCACACCGGCAGCGTCGGCGGCCTGCGCACGGCGCCAAAGCTGCTCTTCCTGCAGGGGATTGAGCAGAGCGGGGGCGTCGGCAAGGCTGGCATGGAGAGACTGGAGCCAGGCGGACCAGTCATAGATAGCCGGGGCAGGCCAGCTGTTCTGGCCCTGAGCGCGGGCGTGCTCGGCGTCGAGGCGGCGCAGGAAGCGGGCAGCGCGGGTGCTGGCGGTGAGCACGGTGGCGCCGCGGGCGAGCGCCGCGAGGACTGCAGCGGGGAGAGGGGACTGCTCGCGCAGGGGCATCGTCGTCCAGTGTAGTCGTCCCGTGTATTGGGAAGGCTTTGCCGGCCGAGGAGAACGAGGCCGCCGAGATTGGGCGAGAGAGCGCGATTGATTGCGATCGAGGTCAGATCGGGTCAGATGGGCTTGGGGGCGCGTAATAGACTGGGAACCGTGCCCCTCTCCTCCCGCAAGCTATCTCTCGCATTGTTGTGCGGTGTATCGTGCCTGCTGCCGGGCTGCCGGCAGACCGGGGCACCTGCGCAGGACGCCGGGCCGATGAAGCAGTATCCGGTGACCGGCCGGGTCATCGGGACGAACTCGGAGAGCGGCGAGGTTGAGTTGGACGCGAAGGCCATCCCAGGGTTCATGGACGCGATGACCATGCCGTACCGGCTGAAGGATGCGGCGATGTTGAGCACCCTGCACAGGGGTGACGAGCTGACCGGGGTGCTGGAGATAGGTGGCAAAGCGGGAACTGTGCTGGACCAGGTGAAGGTGACGGATGCGAGCAAGGAGCTGCGCGACCCGACGCCGCAGAACCTGATGAAGAAGCCCACGGTGGGTGAAGCGGTGCCGAACTTTACGCTGCTGGACCAGAGCGGCCATACGCTGCACATCGCGGATCTGCGGGGCAAGCTGGTGCTGCTGACATTTGTATATACGCGGTGCCCGCTGGCGGATTACTGCCCGCGGATGAGCCACAACTTTGCCGACATCGACAAGGCTCTGGCTGCGGACCCGGCGGCGTATAACGGGACACACCTGCTGACTGTTTCGTTTGATCCGGAGCGCGATACACCGGCGGTGTTGCGCTCGTACGGGGGCGCGTACACGGGGCGCTATACGAATGAGACCTTTACGCACTGGAGCTTTGCGGCACCGCGTGCGGCGGATCTGCAGCCAATGCTTGAGTTCTTCGCGGTGGGTGCAGCGCCGGGGCAAAAAGGGACGCTGACGCATTCGCTTTCTACGGCGGAGATTGGGCCGGATGGGCGGCTGCTGAAATGGTACGGGGGCAATGACTGGACTGCGCCAGAACTGCTAGGAGAAGTGCATAAAGCATTAGGAGCAGGCGCTTGATCGTGATCCTGATGGGTGTGACCGGAACCGGCAAGACGACGGTTGCAAAGGCGCTGGCGCTGCGCACGGGCTGGCCGTTTGCTGAGGGCGACGACTACCACAGCGAGGCCAACGTGGTGAAGATGAAGGCTGGCATCCCGCTGACCGATACGGACCGGGAGCCATGGCTTGAGGCGCTGCACGGGGTGATCGCGGGCTGGGTGAAGGCTGACTCGAATGGAGTGATGACCTGCTCGGCGCTGAAGGAAAGCTATCGGCAGACGCTGGTGGCGGGCTTTCCGGAGGACGCGGTGCACTTTGTACTGCTGGAAGGCTCAAAGACTGTGCTGGAGCGGAGACTGGAACGGCGCAAGGGGCACTTTATGAATCCGGCGCTGCTGAATAGCCAGCTGGCGACGCTGGAAAAGCCTAAGGATGCGCTGCGGGTGGAAGTGACGAACAGCCCCGACGGCGAGGTAGATACGATCCTGGCGGGGCTGGGTGTGACGGCAAAGCGATAAGCAGACGCCCGAGGCTACGGCCGGAACCAACCGGTAAGATGAAGGAACAATGGCGAGATTATGGCAAGACTGACGATATTGTTTGGCATCATCCTGATCCTGCTGGGCGTGCTTTGCTTTATGAACACGGGCCATGCGCATCCGACCTCGCTGATTCCGGCGGGGATTGGTTTGATCCTCGCGATCTGCGGGGTACTAGCGCGGACGGCGGACCTGAAGCGGCGGGGCCTTGCGATGCATATCGCGGCGACCGTGGGGGTGCTTGGTTTCCTGGGCACGGCGAAGGACATAGTGACGTACATCCGGATGCAGCGGGGCGTGCAGGTGCGCTCCGTAATTGCGACTGAAGAGAAGGCAGCAACGGCGGTTCTGCTGTTGGCGTTTACCTTCTTCTGCGTGCAGAACTTTGTGCAGGCGCGTGCGGCGGGGCGGGTTAAGGATTGAGTTCGATGCGTGGCGGCGCGGCGGCGATCGGGGCGCAGGCCGAGCGAGGCGGCTCGACGCGCGGGGCGATTCGAGCCGCAGCAGGCGACCAGCCGAAGCGCAAGCCTGACCTGAAGAAGGTGCTGCCGGAGGTTTGGCGGCTGGTGCGTCCGCGGCGCTTTCTGCTGCTGTTTGGGTTGCTGCTGGTCATCATCAGGAGCGGCGCCAGCCTGGTGTTGCCGCTCACGACTAAAACGCTGCTGGACAGGGTGTTCCCAAGAGAGAATCCTCATCCTCAGCTGCTGTTGCCGCTGGTGTTGATCGTCTTTGGAGCGACCACCGTGCAGGCGGTCACGTCGTACTCGCTGACGCAATTGCTCTCGAAGGCAGCACAGCGGATGATTACGGAGCTGCGCGAGCAGGTGCAGCAGCACATCGGGCGTCTGCCGGTGAGCTTCTACGACAGCAACCGGACGGGTGTGCTGGTGTCGCGCATCATGACGGATGTGGAGGGTGTACGAAACCTGATCGGCACCGGGCTGATCGAGTTTGTCGGCGGCATCGCAACGGCTGTCTTCGCATTTGCTTTTCTGCTTCACGCGAGCCCGCGCATGACGCTGCTCCTCTTCCTGATCCTTGGGGTTTTCATCTTCATCCTGCAGCGCGGGTTCAAGACGATTCGCCCGATCTTTCGCGAGCGCGGCAAGATCAATGCCGAGGTGACCGGGCGGCTGACGGAGTCGCTGGGCGGCGTGCGAGTGATCAAGGGCTACTATGCGGAGGCGCGCGAGGCGCGGACGTTTTCAGCGGGCGTGCATCGGCTGCTAGACAACGTAATCTCCTCGCTGACGGCGACCAGCCTCTTATCGCTCTCGGCCACTGCAATCCTCGGCATAGTCGGTGGCCTGGTAATGTTTTTCGGTGGGCATGAGGTGCTGGCGGGCCGTGCGGGAGGGCACGCACATGGGCTCAGCTCGCCGGGCAGCTATTTCCAGTATGTCGGTGTGCTGGCGTTTATGATTGCGCCGATCTTCCAGATCGTGAATGTGGGAACGCAGCTGACCGAGGCACTGGCCGGGCTAGATCGCACGATGGAAGTGCTGGGCGAGCGCGAGGAGTTTGGCGACCCGACGAGGACGACGAGGATTCCGCCGCTTGTCGGGGAGATTGAGTTCCGCGATGTGATGTTTGCTTACGATGCCGACAAGCCGGTGCTGCACGGGATCTCGTTTGTGGCGAAGCCGGGGACATCCACGGCGTTGGTGGGCTCGTCGGGATCGGGCAAGAGCACGATCATCTCGCTCGCGTGCGCGTTTCATACGCCAACGGCCGGGCAGGTGCTGGTGGACGGGTTTGATCTGTCGCGGGTGGACCTGGCGAGTTACCGCTCGCAGCTGGGCGTGGTGCTGCAGGAGTCGTTTCTGTTTGACGGGTCGATCCGGGACAATATCGTCTTCTCGTCGCCGCTGGCGAGCGAAGAAGACTTTTTGAAGGCATGCCGGATTGCGCGAGTGGATGAGTTCGCGGATCGCTTTGAGGAAGGCTACGCGACGATTGTGGGTGAGCGTGGCGTGAAGCTCTCAGGCGGGCAACGGCAGAGGCTTTCCATTGCGCGCGCGCTGCTGGCGAACCCGCGGCTGCTGATCCTGGATGAGGCAACATCGTCGCTCGACTCAGAGAGCGAGGCGATGATCCAGGACGGGCTGAACACGCTGATGCAGGGACGCACGACGTTTGTGATCGCGCACCGTTTGTCGACGATCCGCAAGGCGGACCAGATCCTGGTGGTTGAGGCAGGGCAGATTGTCGAGCGTGGCACGCATGCTCAGTTGTATGCGCTGGGCGGACGGTATTACGAGCTATATACGCGGCAGCACGGCATCGAGGAGAACCTGTTTCTTGCGCCGGGCGAGGGTGACGCGGAGCCGGTAGCGAAGTAGCAGCGTGCTGCCGAGGGCAGGGCTGCTTGGTATGCTGGGGCGGTGTACTTTGACCCCGTAGCCGGTTCGGACCAGGCGCTGCTCATCACGGAGCAGCTGCTTGTGTTTGCAACTGTGGTGGGTTCTGTCGGGGCGCTGCCTTCCTTTATCGAGTTTATGACCGAGCGCCGCAAGCGCAAGGAACGCATCGATCTCTCGCTGGAGGATGAGGCGGTGGAGACGCTGCGGCCGCGGCTGGCGGGGATGGATGAGCTGCTGGGTTCGATTGAGGACCTGGTGGACCGGGCGCGGCACCCGGAGGTGTATGAAGACCTGAAGATCGGCAATGAGGTGCTGATCATCGGGCCGCACCAGAGTGGAAAGAAGTCTCTGGCGCAGACGCTGGCAAAGCTGACCGGCATGGAGCGCTTGGTGACGGTATATAACCCGCGCGACTCTGATGCGCTGGCGCAGGCCAAGAGCCTGGTGCGCGGATACAAGTGGCAGAAGGTGATGTTGCTGCTGCCACGGATCGACCTGGCGTACAAAGAGAGTGATGCCGAGGTGCTGGCGGAGCTTGATGCGCTGATTGAAAGCACGTCGGAGCGGGCGAATGTGCTGGTGGTAGCGACGGCGACGACGTTTGAGCCGGACTCTGACCTAGATAATACGTTCGGCATAAAGCTGGTGCTGCCGGGCGCGGAGGTGCTAGAGACCGACCGTCGCGAGATCCCGGAAGATGCGCAGAGAATGTTCTCGTCGGTAGCGCGTTTCTATCTGAAGGAAGCGCGGCGTAGGGGGTTTCGGCTGGAGGGGATCACGGACCAGGAGTTTTGTGCGCGTGTGCTGTATGAGGCGATGAACCCGGCAGAGATTGAGGACATTGTGGTGCTGTGTGAGACGACGGCTCTGTACAGGCGGCGAACGCGGAAGGTGGATGAGCTGGTGATTACGCCGGAGATTTTGGAAACGGCGATTGACCGGGTAATTGTGGGGTGATGTCGGAACGCGCTATGGGGCGGACCGATACACGACTCACGCTAAATCGAGGCTTCCTGATGAGGCCGGGCGCGCCGAAGCTTTGCAAACAATTCATTCACGTCGACGTAGATCGGGGTTCCTGCGATCTCCAGTCGTGTCTTCTCAGCCCATGTTTTGCCCTCGCAAGAGCGGGCCGTTTCTGTTTCGGGATCGAGGATCCAGATGTTCGGGATGCCCATTGCGAGGTAGTCCTGTGCTAGCCGCTGCGTCTCGCTGTAGCTGTCGTCGGAGAAAATGATCTCGATCACCAGGAGTGGCGGATCGACAAGTATGTCCGGGCGGTCTCCTGCCCAGTCGACGACGACATCGGGTAAGCGAACTCGAGTCTCCGAGACCTGGGTGCATACCCCGACAACGACCTCAATGTTCCAGAGATCCTCGTGCTGGCCAAACCAGAGGGAGAGGAGCGACTGCAATCGCCCATGCATGCGCTTTACCATGGGGCGCTCCTTCAAGTAGCCGTCCAGGTACTCGCAATCGGGCTTGCCGCTCAGGCCGGAAAGATACTCGCCAATGCTGATGGGAGTCGTGGTCGCCATGGCTGCCTCGCTGAGCCCTAAAGTCTATCGCCGTTCTCTTGTAACTCGACGGGAAGCCACGCCTTTTTCGCTGGTTCTCCATGTGTACGAGAACGGCTTAACGCGTCTGCACGGGCGGGGTGTCACCACTATAAAAGGTGTAGAGCGCGTGATAAGCCATGCGGACAGACTGCCCTTCATGCGCATCATCGCAGCCGCTGGAAGGCGCAAGGCCGCCTGAGGTCTCCGACCGGCGGACGTGTGCAGAGAAAGCTTTGACACTTGGTCTTGCCTGGCGTGATGCAGATGCTAGTGCCTTGAAGCGACGGACACGCCGGCGGCAAATGCGATGGCTATGGCTTCCATCGCTATGGAGCACGCCATGTTGGACTGCGAGCGCAGGTGCTTGAGTTCCTGCTGTTCTTTCTCTGGAAGCGTGATAGAGAGCGAGCTGCTTCGCCGTTCAAAGCCCCGGCCGCCAGACCATACAGCGGAAAGCAAGGTGTAAACCGACACCATCAAAAGAGAATTTATCCAGGGCGGCTTCTCGTGGATCAGCAGCACAGTGATCAGGACGAGGAGCAGGATGAATAGATAGGTATTTCCGTCGGAAACTTTGTCCATACGGAACTCTCCATCAGGGGGAGGAAGATGGACGCCCAGGTCCGAAAAGCGAAACCTGGGACATCCGACTTCTTCTGGTGATTTAGCAAGCTGAGCTACTGTCCGGATTGGGCGGCGGCTTGCAGGGTGGCGGCGCAGCGATTGAGCGCTTCAGTGATGGTGGCGAGCTGTTGTTGGGCGACGGAGGCCTTCTTGGCGTCGAGAGCCTCGTTGACGCCGGGGATGACGACGGCGGCGTAGCCGGTGTACTGGCCCGGCGCGTAGATAGTGTGTTTGTACCAGCTGCGGTTGGGCAGGCCGCCTTCGGTGAGCAGATCGGCTTCTGCGTTGCGTAGAGCGGTGTTGAGCGCGGCATTGCCTCCGGCCGGCGCAGCGGCTTGCTTTGTTTGCATAGCAGTAGCGGCTGCCAGCATGTGCTGCGCAGCGGCGGTGGCAGCGACGGTGTCGAGAGTGAGGCCTGCGTCGGCCGCTTTGGCCTTGGCGGCATCGAGGTACTCGGCGATCTCCTTCGCGTAGGTCACGTAGTCGTAGGGCAGCACATCGGCGTCGGCCATGTGCAGAACTTCAAGGCCGAAGACGCGGGCCTGCTGCTGCTCGTAGACAAAGGTGGGATCAGCGAACTTGGTGAACCAGGCGTAGTTGTCAAAGGTGGAGTGATAAACGCCGTAGGGGCCGTCGGAGCCGATGTCGGTGGCGGGGACGCCGAGGTGCTGAAGGAAGGGTGTGTAGTCCGAGCCGGAGCCGAGGTCGCCGATGTGGACGGCGTCTTCGCTCTTGGCGGCACCGGGCCGCTGCTCATTGAAGCCGTTATTTGCGCTGCGGCCACGGCTGGCTTTTTGCGAGTCGTGCCAGGCGTCGTAGACGCTGCTCCCCTTGGGGCTTGGGACCTCGCGCGTGACATCGCGGACGAAGTTCTTGAGCGAGGGAACGGCAGAGGAGTTGAAGTCTGGGCCGGAGACGCCGACGTCCATGTTGAAGTAGGCGACGGCGTTGCGAAGTTCGGCGGCGTGCTGCTCTGCCCACTCAGTGGAACCGATGAGACCTTCTTCTTCGGCGTCCCAGCTGCCGAAGATGATGGTGCGCTTCGGCTTCCAGCCGGACTTGAGGAGAGCGCCCAGGCCGTGCACGGTTTCCAGCATGGCAGCGGTGCCGCTGTTGGGGTCGACGGCGCCAAAGGTCCAGGCATCGCGATGATTGCCGGCAACGACCCAGTCCTTGGCGTCGCCTGGTTCGGTGCCGGGGATGGTGCCGATGACGTCCCAGATGGTGCGGTACGCGTAGTCCTCCTTGAGCTGGAGGTGAGCGGTCACATCGTCAGTGCCGCCGACGTGGTAGTGGAAGGGCAGAGCGCCTTGGAAGCCCTGCGGCGCGCCGGGGCCGCGCAGGTTGGCGAGAATGGGCTCGGCGTCATGGTAGGAGATGGGCAGTGCCATGATGTGCGGCTGGCTGGGCGCCTGGTCAGGTGGGATGCGCTTGGATTCGGGGAGGTCCGGAGTGGAGGCGATGCCGGGCGTGGTGACATCGCCCGAGTACTGGAACATGTACTGCACGGAGCCGCGCTGCACGCCGGAGTCAGGGCGGTAGGGGCCGTCCGGGTACTTGTCACCGCGGGCGTAGCCGTCGTCGGCGGGGTCCGAGTAGATAAGCACGCCGGCCGCGCCATGCTCCTGTGCGATATAGGCCTTGACGCCGCGATAGTTGGTGCCGTAGCGAACCAGCACGATTTTGCCTTTGACGGAGACGCCAAGCTCGTCGAGGTGGGCGAAGTCAGCCGGGGTGCCGTAGTTGGCGTAGACGACCGGGGCTGTCGCGTCCCCAGAGGCTGAGGAGCTATTGAAGCCGGGCATGATGCGCGGGTCGTCCTGGAAGGGGTCGCTGGAGACGTGCTCGGGCGTGGGCGCGGTGGAGAGGACTTTGCCGTCTTTGCTCATCACGGTGAGGTGCTGCTCAGCCGGGTGGTTGAGCCAGGCTGTGTACTTGACGATCTCGGTCTGGAGGCCGGCGGCTTTGAACTTATTGCGGACGTACTCGGCGGTTTTGTAGTCTTCCGGCGAGCCGGCGATGTGGGGCGCAGCGGTGAGGGTTTTGAGTGCTTCCCCGGCGAGTTTGGCGTCGGGTACGGCGAGGAAGTCGCGATCCCAGCGGGATTGCTCGGCAGCGAAGTCATGGAAGCCGAAGACCTTCTGCGGGAGGGCCGGCGTGGACGCGGTTTGCGAGGAAGAGATGGCCACGGAGGAAAGGGCCAGGGCAGCAGCAGAGAGCGAAACGTAGGCGGGGCGCAGGGGCAAGCGGTGAGTACCTCGCGGCAGGGATAGCGACGAGTGTACTGTGCCGTGGGCCGGGACGGAAGCGGCTTGTGGGTGGAGATTGTTAGGAAGGCTGGTGGGCTTGCATGCAGTAGGGGAGCTTGCTTGGCCCAGGTCTCAGCGGCGAGACCTGGGGCACCCGTGCTGGTGCGAAGGGGAAGGGCCGCTTTGGGCTAGATCAGGCGTTGAGAACGGGCTCGGCGCAATGGGAGCAACGGCGCGCGGCGATTGGGATCTCGCTGAGGCACTCCGGGCATTGCTTGGTGGCGATGGCCGGGGCCGGCGTTTCATGGTGCAGGCGCTTGAGCACCGTGTTGAGAGGCAGGACCACGAAGAAGTACATGGCTGCGGCGACGAGCAGGAAGTTGATGGTGGCGTTAAGGAAGTTGCCATAGGTGATGTGGCCGCCATGGACGACGAGGACGAGCGAGGAGAAGTCAGGCTGCTTGACGATGGCGGCGAGCAGGGGCGTGATGATGTCTTTGACGAGGGAGTTGATGATGGTGGTAAATGCGGCGCCGATGACGACTGCGACAGCGAGATCGACAACGTTGCCGCGAAGGATGAAGTCGCGAAAGCCTTTTAACACTGGGAAGCTCCTAAGTGAATCCTGAATGACCGGTTGATCTGGGGAAAGCGAGCGCTCAGCAGGAGGAGGATGCGAAGGCTCGCAAGCACTCTAATCGGAGGTGTGCATGACCGCAAGGGAAAGCTGCGGCTTAGTGTGTTTTTGCGGACGGCGAGAAGTGCTGCTGCACAGCAACGCAAGGCTTGCGATAAATGCGGATGTAGTGCGCGGAGAGGAAAAAGGCAAGAGCGGCCAGGATGGCGGCGCCGCCGGCGATGCGGCGGTCGGGTCTGGGATCCGGCTGGCGATCGTCTCTGGGATCGGGCGGATAGGCTTTTGGCAGAGCGGGTTGGGCGCGGCGGGATGCGGCGGCAAGGGCGCGGATGGAGAAGACAAGGAGGATGGCTGCGCAGACGGCGAGGACGGTGAGCTCCGGGAGCTGCTCACAGAAAACGGCCGTGCGCGTGGGCCAGGTGTAGAAGATGACGACACCCGCCAGTGCGGAGGCAAGCACCAGGAGAGCGGCGTGGGGCAGGGGCTTGCCCGTCACACCAGCTGGGAGGAAGCGGCGGGAGCGGGCGCCGTCGGGGTCTGGATTGGAACCGGCGCGCCGAGCGCGGCCATGGCGGCGACCGATGCGACGGATGGCGCGTGAATGACGCCGCGTTCTGTAATGATAGCGGTGACGTATTTGGCGGGTGTGACGTCGAAGGCAGGGTTCTCAATCTCGACGTGATGCGGGGTTTGCTGGCGGCCGCCGTGGTGCGTGACCTCGACGGGGGAGCGCTGCTCGATCTCAATGTGCTCGCCGTCGGGGGTGGCGATATCGACGGTGGACCAGGGGGCAGCGACGTAGAAGGGAAGGCCATGCTCCTTGGCGAGAATGGCGACGCCATAGGTGCCAATTTTGTTGGCGACATCGCCATTGGCAGCGATGCGGTCGGCGCCGACGATGACGGCCTGGACTTTGCCCTGGCGCATAAGGGTGGCAGCCATGTTGTCGCAAAGAACGGTGGTGGGAATGCCGTCGTGCATCATCTCCCAGGCGGTGAGGCGCGCGCCCTGGAGGAAAGGACGGGTTTCATCAGCGTAGACGCGGAGTACTGCGCCCTCTGCCACGGCGGAGCGGATCACGCCGAGCGCGGTGCCGTAGCCGCAGGTGGCGAGCGCGCCGGCGTTGCAGTGGGTGAGCACGCCGCCCTGCTTCGGCAAGAGCGGTGCGCCGTGAGCACCCATGGTTTCGCAGGCCGCAATGTCCTCGGTGTACATGGTTTGCGCTTCAGCAACCATGCCTTGTTGCACGCTCGCAACGGTGGCGCTTGGCTCAGCGCATAACGCGCCGAAGCGCGAGCGCATGCGGGCGATCGCCCAGAAGAGATTAACGGCTGTAGGGCGTGTGGCGGCGAGGGTGCTTGCGATGCCATCGAACTCTGCGCGGAGGGTGGGCAGGTCTGCCGCGCTGCTGCGCTGTACGCCGAGCGCGACGCCCATGGCGGCAGAGACGCCGATAGCAGGGGCTCCGCGGACGACCATGGTGGTGATGACGTCGGCTACCTCCCCGTAGGTGGTGGCAAGGACGTAGGTTTCCTCGAGCGGCAGTTTGGTCTGGTCAAGGAAGCGGACGCCGGCATCAGTCCATTCAAGCGTGGGGATCATCCCCACCAGTGTAAACGGCCCCCTGCATATACTTAGGGGTGAATGCTCCCTGCCTTGCGGTTCCTGTGGAATGCGACACGCGGCTCGCGGCTGCGGCCGTGGAGGAGCCCGTATGTGCGATGGCGGATTGAGACGTACTCCGGCATGCATGCGGAGACGCTGACGGGACGCGATGTTCTGTTGTTTACCTGGCGGGAGCGGCGGCAGTTGCTGCGCTTTCTGCGCTGGACGGCGGAGATGGATGGGGAGGTCAAGAAGGATGCTTAGGCGGGGATGGCTGCTGTTAGCAGCGTTGTGCCCGCTGCCCGGGCTAGCGCAGGCTGCTGCGCCCCCTACGCCCCCCGGACAAACGGACCAGCCCGCGCCTACCTTTCGCGTGAATAGCAATGTGGTGTTGGTGCCGACGCTGGTGAAGGGCAGCAAGGGTGAGGTGATCTACGGGCTGCCCGCGGACGCGTTTTCATTGACGGACAATGGCAAGCCGCAGCAGATCCACGTGGATGACGACCTGGACTCGACGCCGGTGTCGCTGGTGGTGTGCGTGCAGAAGGGGCGAACGAGCGCGCTCCAGTTTGAAAAGTTCGCGCGGCTTGCGCCGCTGCTGAGCCTTTTTCTGGGCGATGGAAATGGGGAGCTGGCGCTGGTTGAGTTTGACTCGAAGCTGGAGTTCGAGGAGAGCTGGACGCGGAACACGGACCTTATTGCGGGGGACCTGGACCAGCTGGAGCCGGGCGATGGGGGCGCGGCGCTGCTGGATGCGGCAGGGTACGGAATTCACCTGCTGGAGCAAAGGCCTTCGGAGCGGCGGAGGATCCTGCTGCTGCTGAGTGAGTCGCGCGACCACGGCAGCAAGCAGGTGAGTCCTGCGCAGCTGGTGGAGCGGGTCGGTACGAGCAATACGCTGGTGCTGAGTTTGACGTGGTCGCCGGCAAAGGCGGAGTTCCTGGATCAGCTGGTGAACCCAGGCAATGGCTCATTGCTGGCGCTGGCAGTGCTGGCGGCGAATGCGATGAAGGCGAATGCGGCGAAGAGCCTGGCGGTGATGAGCGGCGGCGAGGCGATGAGCTTTACCTCAGAGCATGCGTTTGAGGATCGGGTGGCCGAGATGGCGAGCCATGCGCGAAACCGGTACATGCTGAGTTTTCGCCCGACGGAGCTGACGCCGGGGCTGCACCGGCTCACGGTAGAGTTGAAGGGCGGGCTGCCTGCGCAAGTGGTGGCGCGTACCGACTACTGGGCGGCGGACCCCGGGCAGACCGCGGCGCCGTAAAGAGCAGGGAGCAGAGTCAAGAGGGAGCAGGAACCGATGGGTGAGACAGCGAAGTTGCACGCCGCCGATGGGCACGCGTTCGAGGCATATATAGCGGCGCCGGAAGGTACGCCCAAGGCGGCGCTGGTGGTGATCCAGGAGATCTTTGGCGTGAACCACCACATACGGAGTATGGCGGATCGGTTTGCGGAAGCAGGGTACCTGGCGGTGGCACCGGCGTTGTTTGACCGGTACGAGCAAGGCTTCGATGTGGGCTACGACAAAGAGGGTATGCAGCGCGCCATGACGATTTTGCCGAAGCTGAATATGGAATGGGCCGCGGCTGACATTCTAGCCGCGGTGATGTACGCGCGAGACGAGTGCAAGACGCGGGTAGGCGTAGTAGGTTTTTGCCTGGGCGGCAGCCTGGCCTGGATGGCGGCCGCGCAGTTGCCTGTGAGCGTGACGGTAGGCTATTACGGCGGGTACATCGCCCGCTTCAAGGATCAGCAGCTGAAGGCTCCCATAATGTTGCACTTTGGGAAGCAGGACGACCACATCCCTATGAGCGATGTGGAAGCGATCCGGGCGACGCACCCGGAGGTGCCTATACACCTGTATGACGCAGGCCACGGCTTCAACTGCGACGAGCGGGGGAGCTACAACGCGGCAGCGGCAAAGGAAGCCTGGGCGCGAACGCTGGCTTTTCTGGACGAGAAATTGAGCGGCGAGGTGGACGACGGTGGACCTGAGATGCGCGCGGGGATGGCGGCCGCGTCTCGCTGAGGCAGCGCAGGTTCGAGAAGTTTGCGCGTCCTTGCGAGGGACCGCGCATCTAGAGGGAGTGCAAAGCAGAGGAGTTCGTCGGAGAAGCGATGCCTGGTGATTACGATCCGAACTGGAAGCCAAAGGTTAACCCATGGCTGATCGCCGCCACGGTAGCCCTGGCGGCTTTTATGGAGGTTCTCGATACCTCGATTGCCAACGTGGCGCTGCCTTATATCGGCGGTAGCCTGGGTGCGAGCAATGATGAGAGCACCTGGGTCCTGACCTCCTACCTGGTGGCAAATGCGATTGTGCTGCCGATGGGCGGCTGGGCTTCCAGCGTGTTGGGCCGCAAGCGCTTTTTTATGAGCTGCATTGTGGTCTTTACCTTGTCCTCATTCCTGTGTGGGATTGCTCCGTCACTCGTAATGCTGCTGTTCTTCCGGGTGCTGCAGGGCGCGGGCGGCGGAGGCTTGCAGCCGATGGCGCAGGCGATCATGGCGGATTCGTTTGAGCCGTCAAAGCGCGGGCTTGCGTTTGCACTGTATGGGCTTGTGGCTGTCCTGGCACCCTCGATTGGACCGGTGATTGGTGGCTGGCTAACGGACAGCTATAGCTGGCGATGGATTTTTTATATCAACATCCCGGTCGGCATCCTGGCTTTTGTGCTGACGGGGCGCTTGGTAGAAGACCCGCCCTGGTCCAAGTCGGACTTGAAAAACTTCTTCCGCGTGGACTATATCGGGGTCGCGCTGCTTGTACTCTCCATGGGCTCACTCCAGGTAATGCTCGACAAAGGCGAGGAAAAGGACTGGTTTGGCTCGCACTTCATCCAGTTTTTTGGGACCACCTTTCTCATCACAATCACGCTGCTGGTGGTCTGGCAGTGGTTTGGAGCCAAGTCTCCGTTGATGGAGCTGAGGCTCTTCAAGAATCGTAATTTTGCCACCTGCTGCTTCCTGATGCTGCTGACGGGCGGGTTACTGAATGCAACGACGGTGCTGCAGCCGCAGTATCTGCAGGCACAGATTGGCTACACGGCAACGATCGCCGGGCTTTCTCTCTTTGCGGGTGGGGTGGCGCTGCTGTTCGTGATGCCGCTTGCCGGGCAGGCAGTGACACACTTCCCGGCGCGCAACATCATCGCGTTTGGGTTTGCGATTCTGGCGCTTGCTTACTGGCTGACGGCGACGAAGCTGAACCCGGGGCTTTCCTTTGTCACAGCCTCCTGGCTGCGCGTCTTCCAGATCGTGTCGATTCCGCTGGTGTTTATCGCAATTACCACAGCCGTATATTTCGGCTTGCCACGCGAGAAGTCAAACCAGATTTCGGGCCTGATTAACTTTGTGCGGAATATCGGCGGCTCCATTCTGATCGCTCTGACCAATGCCGAAGTAACGGAGCGCGGGCAATTCCACCAGAACCAGTTGATGAAGTATGTGGCGCCCTCTGACCCGAATTACCAGCGCATGCAGAACATGTATCAGGGAACATTTGCAACCAAGATGGGCGGTGCAAACGCGCAACATCTGGCGAACGGGCAGATCCTGAACAATCTGCAATCGCAGTCGGTGACGCTTGCCTATGTAGACGTGTTCTGGATTTTGTTTGCAGCTTCCCTTGTGATGGTGCTGCTCTCGTTTCTGTTGAAGAAGAACGACCCAACAGCGGGTGGGCAGAGTGCGCCCGCACACTAGAGGCTTCGCAAGCTGCGTATACCTCCCCCTGCCCTAAACCGAGCAGCTGCCGTGCCTGCTCAGGTCCGTTACGCGCATGCGTGGCGAGCCTTGCGCGGCCGCAACTTTCGACTGTTTTTTTCTGGGCAAAGTGTGTCATTGGTCGGCACCTGGATGACTCGGGTGGCGACCTCGTGGCTGGTATATCGGCTCACCGGCTCCTCGCTGCTGCTGGGGACGGTGAGCTTTGCCGGGCAGATCCCGACCTTTCTGCTGGCACCTATGGCCGGGGTGCTGGTGGACCGGCTGAACCGGCGGATGGTGCTGCTGGGCACCCAGGTAGGAGCGATGGTGCAGTCCCTGCTGCTGGCGGCTCTGACGCTGGCGCACCGGATCACGATCCGGGAGGTGCTGGCGCTGAGTGTGCTGCAGGGCGTGATCAACGCTTTTGATATGCCGGCACGCCAGTCCTTCATGGTGCAGATGGTAGACGAGCGCGCTGACCTGCAGAATGCGATCGCAATCAACTCGTCGATGGTGAATGGGGCGCGGCTGGTAGGGCCGTCGCTGGCAGGCATCGTGATCAGCGTGCTCAACGAGGGCTGGTGCTTCCTGATGGACGGCGTGAGCTACTTTGCCGTGATTGCGTCTCTGCTGATGATGCGAATCACCGCGCCGGCTGCGGTGCGAGAGCAGACGAGCATGACCGTGCAGCTGCGCGAAGGCTGGAGATATGTGGCCGGTTTTCGTCCGATCCGCAGCATCCTGCTGCTGTTTGCCATGGTGAGCCTGATGGGCATGCCCTACATGGTGCTGATGCCGGTGTTTGCCGGACAGGTGCTGCATGGGGGTGCGCATACGCTGGGCTTCCTGATGGGGGCTGCCGGGGTGGGTTCGCTCACTTCGGCGTTTTCGCTGGTGCTGCGCCGCTCTGTGAAAGGGCTGCTAAAGATGTTGCCGATTGCGGCGGCTGTGTTTGGGCTAGGGCTGATGGCGTTTGGAGCATCGCATGTGCTGTGGCTCTCGATGCTGCTGATGGTGGTAGTGGGATGGGGCATGATGCAGGGGCTCACGGCGAGCAACACAATCATCCAGACGCTGGTGCCGGAGGAGATGCGCGGCCGCGTGATGAGCTATTACACAATGGCTTTTGTGGGGATGGCTCCATTTGGAAGCCTGCTAGCCGGGGGGATGGCGCACGCGATCGGCGCGCCGCGCACGGTGCAAGTGACTGGAGCCATGTGCTGCCTGGGCGCAGGGTGGTTCTTTCGCGAGATGCCGGCTGTGCGCGTGGAGATGCGGCCTGTGTATGAAAGGCTCGGGATCTTGCCGATGAAGGATTCGAAGGTTGAGGTGGAGGAGGCTGGTGCGAACTAGCGTGGTGTTGGCTGAAGATTCAGCATAGGGCTGAGTGAGCGCGCGATGCTCGCGTGCGGAGTCGCTTCCAGAAGTTGCGTTAAGGGCTGCCCGCTGCGATCATCGCTCGCAAGCTCGTGCTTTCTGTTTGCCTTCGAGGATCAAGCATCCATGCGTTCCGCCCTTACCGTCCCCCTATTTTGTCTCTTGCTGCCCGGTGCTGCAGGTTGGCCGACGCAGGCCCAGATGGCTTCAAAGCCGGCAGCGGGGACGGTGACCTTGCCGCTCTGGACCGGCACGCCGCCGGATGCGGGCGCGGCCCAACCCAGCCCCGAGGCGAACACGACGAAGCCGTCGGACCCCTGGATTGCGGGTGACCCGGTGATCCGGCTGGGCAATGTGTCGAGCCCGACGCTCACGTTTTACAAGCCGAAGACGCAGCCGACGGGTGCTGCGGTCGTGGTGTTTCCCGGAGGCGGCTACTCGATCCTCGCGATCGACCTGGAAGGGACCGAGGTGTGCGAGTGGCTCAGTGGTGCAGGCATTGCCTGTGTGCTGGTGAAGTACCGGGTCCCGGGTTCCGGACCATACCCAAAGTCCTCGGCTGCACTGGATGATGCGCAGCGTGCGATGGGTCTGGTACGGCGCCATGCGGCGGAGTGGGGCATCGACCCGAAAAAGGTGGGTGTGCTTGGCTTCTCGGCCGGCGGCCACCTGGCTGCAGCGCTGAGCACGCACTGGGAGAAGAGGCTGTACCCGTTGGGCGATATGGCGGACGGGCTGCCCTGCCGGCCGGACTTTGCGGTGATTGTGTATCCAGGCTACCTTGCGCCCGCAGAACAGAACTATGCGCCGAACCCGGCGATCCAGCCGACAAGCACCACGCCGCCTACTTTTCTTCTCCAAGCTGAGGATGATCCGGAGCATGTGGAGAATGCCATTACCTACTTTCTGCAGCTGAAGGCTGCGAAGGTGCCGGCCGAGATGCACATCTATGCCATGGGTGGCCATGGCTATGGGCTGCGCAAGACCTCCTTGCCGATCACGGGCTGGCCTTTGCTGGTGGAGCACTGGATGGTCTCGATCGGGATGATGCCGACTGCATACCCATAGAAAGAAGCAGAATCAGACGAAGCAGGTCGTGGGGAGCGGTGTCCACTGGTGGGCGCTCGTCCAACTCTGGACGTTACCCGCGATGCTGCACCCTTGCGTGGAGACACATCGAGAGGGCTATGCTCAGCAGGGGCGCGGTTTTCGGCCTACGAGGTGCGAGCGCTGATGGTACGCCGCGTGCAGCGCTGCAAGCGGAATGCTCTGCCGATCGATATGGCGGGCGAGTAAGGGACCCGCGGGATGAAGTACATCGAGCAGTTTGGTCTGGACACCGCGAACGAGTGTTTGTGGCAGGGCGAGACGCAGATCGCACTGGCACCGAAGCCGTTTGCGGTGCTGCGCTACCTGGCGGAGCACCCGGGCCGGCTGATTACTCATGATGAGCTACTGGACGCGCTCTGGCCGGAGACCTACGTGCAGCCGCAGGTGCTGCGCACCTATGTGCAGGAACTGCGTAAGGTGCTGGGCGACACCATTGCGGATTCCCGCTATATACGCACGGTGCCGAAGCGCGGGTACTGCTTTGTGGCTCACGTGCGGGAGCAGCACGAGGCTCCACGCAGGGTGGAGGTCGACGCGGAAGAGCTTCGCCCCGAAGAGCCGCGAAAGCCGCGGGTAGCGGGCCGCGAAGGAGAGCAAGCGCGCCTGCTTGAGCTGTGGCAGAGGGCAGCATCCGGGCAGCGCCAGGTGGTGTTTGTGACTGGGGAGGCCGGTATCGGGAAAACGGCGCTGGGGGACGCGTTTCGTCAGGGACTGCAGGACAGACCGGGTGGAGCGCTGAGCCGCTTGGCCCAGGGGCAGTGCATCGAGGGCCTGGGACCCCGGGAAGAGTATTACCCGGTGAGCGAGGCACTGGGGCAGCTGTGCAGCGGAGCCGATGGCGAGGCTGTGGGGCGGGTTCTCCGCCGGGTGGCACCGGGCTGGCTGCCGTCGTCACTGCGAAGAAACGAAGCGGAAGGCGAGGTGCAGCCGGCGCGGGCGCGGAGCTGTGGGGAGCTTTGTGCCGCGCTGGAGGAGCTGGCGGCGGAGATCCCGCTCCTGCTGGTATTGGAAGATCTGCACTGGGCCGACGAATCGACGCTGCGGCTGCTCTCAGCCCTGGCGAGGCGGCATGCCCCGGCCAGGCTGATGGTTCTTTTGACCGCACGGACGGCGGACCCTATCTCGGAACATTCACTGGCCGGGCTCAAGCAGGATCTCCGAATGCGAAGACTGTGCGTTGAGGTGGCACTTGGTCCGCTGTCACGCGAGGCGGTGCGGACGATTGTGAGCGCCGAGCTCAGCCAGGATAAGCTGCCGGCCGGCTTAGGGGACTTTGTGCATATGCATGCGGAGGGGAATCCGCTGTTCTGCCTCCTGATTCTGGAGCACCTGCGGGCTGAGAGTTTGTTGGTGTGCGAGGGAGAGGATGCACGGTGGCGGCCGCGTGTGCCATTCCAGGAGATGGACGCGGGCGTGCCCGAAGACCTGCGGGCCATGATCGAGATGGAGGTGCAGCGGCTGCGTCCGGAGGAGCGCCGGCTGCTGGAGGCAGGAAGCCTTCTCGACGTGGCCTTTCCGGCATGGGCAGTGGCTGCGGCCGTGCAGGCGGATGCGGGTGAGACGGAGAAAGCATGTGACGCGCTCGCCCGGCGCTTGTACTTCCTGGAGCGGGCCGGCGAGGATGAGCTGCCGGATGGAACGCGCTCGGCCTTTTATGTGTTTGCGCATGGGCTGTACCGGGATGCGCTGCGCGGGCGGCAGAGCGCAACGCAGCGAGCGGTGGGGCACCTGAGGATCGCAGAGCGGCTCCGCGAGATCTTTGTGGGGCGCGAGGCGCAGGTAGCGCATGAGATGGCTGCCCACTACGAAGCTGCCGGCGCAACGTGGCGCAGCGTCGAGGTGCTGCGGCTGGCGGCTGCCAACGCGCAGGCGCGGCAGGCCTACCGTGAGGCGGCGGAGCTGCTGGAGCGCTGCCTGCATATGGCTGCACGGCTGAGCGGGGACGAACGAGATGCTGCGGAGGCTGCTATCCAGCTGGAGCTTAAGCAGGTACGAGTGGGGAGGCGTGCGGCTTCCTGCCTCACGCAGGCGACAGCAAGCAAAGCTTGACGTTTTCTGGAGACAATCTCGACAACAACCGTTGCGCGCAGTGCCTAGCGTGGGTGTCAACAGCAGGAGGACACACCATGCGTCTTAACTTCTCTCATCTTTTCTTGGCTGTAGCAGCTGCCGTTACACCTGCCCTGGCCGAGCACACGGCCACCATACCTTTCTCCTTTACCGTTGCCGGCCAGGCATGCCCTGCAGGCGTGTACGAGGTGATAAGCAGGTCGCAGCTGGGCATTGTGACGTTCCGCAATGTGAAAGCAGCCAAGAGGAGCTATAACTGGGTCCTTCAGCCGGGTGACGCAGGCCCGGATGACACAAAGATCGTCCTGACCTTTGACAAAATGGGCGAGGATCGTGCGTTGCGCACGATCCAGTATGGCCCGATGGTGACGCCAAGAATCGACAAAGGCTTGAAGGAAACTCTGCGGACAAGCAGGACGCTTGTACCCGGGGAGTAAAGTGCGAGCGAAACAAGCGGAACGACAAAAGCGACCGACCGGTCGCTTTTGTTGCGTCTGATCTGTTGTCAGAGTAGATGTGGTGCGCCCGGAAGGATTCGAACCTCCGGCCTACTGGTTCGTAGCCAGTTGCTCTATCCAGCTGAGCTACGGGCGCACGTGGCGACTCGGGGAAGCCCCGAAACACTTCCTCAAGATATCAAGAGGCGGGCAGGGTGTCCAGCCACTGGGAGAAGCGGCGCGACGCTACTGCGCAGGAGTTGTGGAGGTAGGTGGAGGCTGCCCGGGGATGAGGGAGATCTCGCCTGTGATGTCAAGGCCGGTGCGGCGCAGAAGCTGCTGGATCAGGACCTTGGTGAGGCGGCTGGCGTCGTACTCGACGCGGACCTGCTGGGCGGCTTCATTCACACGCAGGGCACGGATGCCGTAGATCTCCGACATATTGTTGAGCGCCATCATGGTGCGTTCGGTAGGGTGCTCCGCGTAGCGAAACAGGACGTCCACAGGTGTCATGGTGGGTTGATGATAGCAGCCGCGATGCAAGCCTCCGGGCAAGCACGCGGACGCGACACGCCCTTGCGCGAGATCGAAGCTGGCAGGAAGTGAGCCGGATCTACTCGAGTGCCTGCAGGAAGCTGCGGATCTCGGGGTCATTCCAGTCTTGCGCGCCGACGAACTTGCGGCGTACGACGCCGTGGCTATCGAGGATGTACGTTTCAGGCGGCCCGGTAACGCCGAAGGCGGTGCTTGACCTGCCCGTGGTGTCGAGAGTCGTACGCAGCTGGAAGGGATGCAGCGAGAGGAAGCGTGCGTAGGCCTGCGGGTCCTTGTCAAAGGAAACGGCGAGGACGGTGAGGCCGGGCATGCCCTTCTGGAGCTGCTCGAGTGAAGGGAACTCTTCCAGACAAGGCGCACACCAGGAGGCCCAGAAATTGAGTACGACCGGACGGCCGCGCAGAGACGCGAGCGACGCTCCCGGGATGCTGACCGAGGGTGCCGGCTTGCCCAGGAGGCCGAGCTTCGCGTTGCCGGTGTCGCAGGCAGGCAGCGAGAGAAGCGTGCAGAGGATGGTGACGGCAAGCGGGACGCGGATGGGCACACGACTATCATAGGAGCTTCTGTGAGTGGATCTGCGGCGCGCGCTCTGCCGGGCGTTGCACGTTTTGATGGATGAGGGAATGGTGTGGAGACAGCGACGCAGCAGCCGGATGAACGGGGTGCAATTCGGGCAGGCTCCATGGTGTTGAGCGTGATTGTGCCGGCGCGCAATGAAGAGGCGAACTTACCGGCGTGCCTCCACTCATTGGTTAGCCAGAGTGAACCGGGCTGGGTGCTGGGGGAGCATTGGGAGTTGTTGGTGGTGGATGACGGCTCGACGGACCGCACACGCGAGATCGCGGAGAGTACGCCGGGAGTGCGCGTGATTGCGGCGTATGAGCCGTTGCCGACAGGGTGGACCGGCAAGAACAATGCCTGCTGGAGAGGCGCGGAAGCGGCCGTGGGGCGGTGGCTGCTGTTTACCGATGCCGATACGGTGCACCAGGAGGGCTCGGGCAGCCGCAGCGTGGTGGAGGCAGATCGCTACAAAGTAGCACTGCTCTCGTACTCGCCGCGGCAGGTGGTGCCGGGGCTGCTGCAGAGAGCGGTGATGCCGCTGGTGTTCTCAGAGCTGGCGACGGCGTACCCCGCGGTGCAGGTGAATGAGGCTTCGAGGAGGATTGCGGTGGCCAATGGACAATTCCTGCTGATGCGGGCGGACGCATATCGAGAGCTGGGCGGGCATGGTGCTGTGGCTGCTTCTCTGGTGGAGGATGTGGACCTTGCCTTCCTGGCCAAGCGCAACAAGGTAGGGCTGCGCTTTCGCTACGCGCCCGAGATGGTGGAGGCCCGCATGTACGCGAGCTTCGCGGCGATGTGGGAGGGCTGGACGCGGACGCTGGCCCTGCTGATTGCGAATGTACTGCCCCTGGCGTTGTGGCGGCTGCTGGATGTAGCGATGTTGTGGGGATTGCCGCTGCTGGCGGTGCTGTACCCGGCACCCTACCCGTGGGTGCGGATCGTGTTTATGCTGCTTTGGCTGCGGACGCTGGTGCGGGTGTATCGCCGCACAGCGCGGTCTCATTTCGCTACAGGGGACGTGCTGTGGAGCCTGGTGTGCGGGCTGCCGTTGTTTGCGGCGCTTGCGTACCGGAGCTGGTATGGCACTCGGCTGCTGAAGCGCGCGCAGTGGAAGGGACGCGAGTATGCGGTGGGGGTGCGGCGTTGATCCTGCTGACGCGGCGTGCGGAGTGGAGCTCTGCGCACTTTTACTGGGTGGAGAGCTGGAGCGAAGAGGAGAATGTGCGGCGCTTCGGAAAGTGTGCAAACCGCAATGGCCATGGGCACAATTACACCATGGAGGTAACGGTGCGCGGCGAGGTGGACCCGCAGACCGGCTTTGTGGTGGACCTGAAGCGGCTGAAGGATGTGATGGAGTGCGAGGTGATCGCAGTGTATGACCATCGGCACCTGAATCTGGAGGTGCCGGAGTTCCGTACAGTGCAGCCGACGACTGAGAATATCGCCTTGGCAATCTGGCGGCGGCTTGATGGCAAGTGCGGCGCAGGGGTGACGCTGCATTGCATTCGTGTGTACGAGACGCCGGACTTGTTTGCGGAGGTGTTGATGGATCAAGCCGGGGAGATGCTGTGAGCAAGCCTGCGCTGCGGGTGCGACTGGGGCGCCGCTATGGGTTCTGCGCAGCGCACCGGCTGTTTCGGCCGGAGTGGGAGAATGGGCGCAATGAGCAAGAGTACGGCAAGTGTGCGAATCCCTTTGGACATGGGCACAACTACATGGTGGAAGTGCTTGTGAGCGGCGAGGTGGATCCGGTGAGCGGGACCATAGTTGATCTTGCGGCGCTGGATGCGATGGTCGCGCATGAGGTGCTGGAGCCGTTAGACCACAGCAACCTGAACCTGCAGCCGACTTTTGCGGGGCGGGTACCGACGAGCGAGAACGTGTGTGTACAGATTTTTGAACGGCTGCAGAGAGCTTTGCAGACGGGCACTGCGGGGCCGGTGAAGCTGGAGCAGGTGCGGTTGGAAGAAACGCGCAAGAATGCGTTTACGTACCGGGCCATCCGCGCGGGCGTGAACGCCTCGGAGGCGTCTGAGATGAGCGGAGTGCGATGAGCAGGGAAAAGCAAGACCGCAACGAACTGCCGGCAGCAGGGCTAGGTCATGTCAGCACGGAAGACCTCTATCGCGAGCTGATTTACCGCTTCGATCGGGAGCCGACGCGGGATGGACTGCTGCGGACGCCGGAGCGTGCGGCCCAGGCGATGCAATACCTGACGAGCGGCCTCGAGCAGAAGCCGGGAGAGATCCTGCGAAGCGCGCTGTTTGACGTGGATTACGACGAGATGGTGATCGTCAAGGATATCGAGATGTATTCGCTGTGCGAGCACCACATTCTGCCGTTTTTCGGTAAGGTGCACATCGCTTACATCCCGCAGGGCAAGGTGGTGGGTTTGAGCAAGCTGCCGCGGCTGGTGGATGTATTTGCGCGCCGGCTGCAGGTGCAGGAGCGCATGACGCGGGAGATCGCCGAGGCCATTGACGAGGCGATCCAGCCAATGGGTGTGGGTGTGGTGATCGAAGCACAGCACCTGTGCATGATGATGCGCGGAGTGCAGAAGCAGGCGTCGCGCACGGTGACCTCGGCGATGTTGGGGGTCTTTCAGAAGCAGCGGACACGGGCGGAGTTTCTGTCGCTGGTGCGCTCGGGCTCGCAACCCGGCGCATGAACGCATTGCTGCTTTTAGACAAACCGCAGGGTATGACCTCGCACGATGTTGTGGCGAGGGTGCGCAGGCTTTGCGCGGAGAAGGCGGTTGGCCACTTAGGGACGCTGGACCCGATGGCCACCGGGCTGCTGCCGCTGCTGCTGGGCAAATGGACGCGGCTGGCGCGCTTTTACAGTGCTTTGCCGAAGAGCTATACCGGGACGATTCGCTTCGGATATGCGACGGACACTTATGACGCAGAGGGTGTGGCGGCGGGACCGGTCTGCAGGCCATGCTTACCGCGCGAAGAGCTGCTGCGGGCGGCTGCTGCGCTGCTGGGTGAGAGTGAGCAGATGCCGCCGCCCTTCTCAGCAAAGAAGGTGGGCGGGAAGCCTGCGTATACGCTGGCGCGTGCGGGCAAGCAGCCGGAGCTGCGAGTGCACCTCATCCACGTGGCGCACTTCACGCTTGGAGAGCTCGAGAAGCGGAACGATGACACGGTTGATGTCGCGTTTGCACTGCAAATCTCAGCCGGCGGGTATGTGCGCTCTATCGCGCACGCGCTGGGCGAGCAGTTCGGCTGCGGAGCACACCTAGCGGCGCTGCGCAGGACGGCGGCGGGGCCGCTGCAGGTGACGGATGCGTGGACGCTGGAGTCATTAGAGGACGCACTGAGAAGCGGAAAGCTTCTTGAGCGGCTGCCGCATGCTCGAACGGTCCTGCCGGAGCTGCCGAGCGTGACTGCTGATGCGGCGACGCTGATGCGTCTGCGCCATGGTATGCAGGTGTGCCTACCGGAGTACTCAGGCGCTGCCGCTGTGAAGGTATTTGCGAATCAGGGGGAGCTAGCGGCGGTCGTGGATCGGGTGGCCGGGGTATTGTTTCAGCCCAGCATCGTGCTGCTTTAGCGTCTTCACAGGCCTCCGCGCGGGCTGAGTAGACCGGCTTACTTATGCAGCAGAGGCTGGAGGTAGCCTTGCACCGTTTGCGCGACCTTGTTGTAGCCCGCGCCGTTGGGATGAATGTAGTCCTGGCTCATGAGGTCATCGTTGCCGTAGACATCCTGGAGCAGGAATGGGATGAGCGGCAGATGGTAGCGGGCGGCGAGGGTCGGGTACATGGCGTCGAACTGCTGCGCGTAATCGGGGCCGAGATTAGGGGGCATTTTGAGGCCGGCCAGGAGGATGCGGATATGTGCCCTCTGTAGGTCCTGGATGATGGTGTTGAGGTTGGCACTGATGCCTGAGACCGGCTGCCCGCGAAGCCCGTCGTTTGTGCCGAGCTCAAGGATGACGATGGCCGGATGTGCCTGCAGCACGGCACCGATGCGCGCGAGTCCGTCCTTGGTGGTATCGCCGGAAACCCCCTGGTTGATGAGCGTGACGTGATATCCGGACGTTCCGAGATTGCGGCGAAGGAAGTCAGGGTAGCTGGCGCCGGGATTAGCGCCGGTGCCTTCAGTAAGGCTGTCGCCAAAGCACACCACGGTCTGCGCCCAGGCGGGCGCTGCGACGAAGAGGGAGAAAAGCAAGGTAAGAAGAGTTCGCTGCATATCTGTATTAGTGTAAGCATGGATATCGGCAGGCTCGTGGCGTGCTCGTTCGCGCTGCTGCAATAGATTCAGGCGAGGAACAATCCACTGGCTTACGCGATGCGTCAGAGCATTAGCTGTGAAGCGCGAGACACAGGTTCGAGCTGAGGGTAGGAGGACAAGGAAGCCGGATGGTTGAAGCACGCGGGCTATGGAAAAGGATGCGCACCGGGAGCACTACGGTGGAGATCCTAAAGGGCATCAACCTGCTGGTACCCCAGGGGCAGTTTGTGGCGATTATGGGATCTTCAGGTTCCGGCAAGAGCACGCTGCTGGGGCTGCTGGCCGGCCTGGACAATCCGTCAGAGGGATCAGTGCTGGTGGACGGCGTAGACATCAGCCGGATGGAAGAGGACAAGCTGGCGCAGGTGCGGGGCGCCAAGATTGGCTTTGTGTTTCAGAGTTATCAGCTGATTCCGACGCTGACGGCGCTGGAGAATGTGCTGCTCCCGTTTGAGCTAAATGCCCGGGGCGACGGACGGGCGCGGGCGCGAGCACTCCTCGAGAGCGTAGGCCTTGGCGGGCGGCTGGGGCACTACCCGGTGCAGCTTTCCGGAGGGGAGCAGCAGCGTGTGGCGCTGGCGCGTGCCTTTGTGCTGGAGCCGCCGATTGTGCTAGCGGATGAGCCGACAGGTAACCTGGATACCAGCAATGGGCAGCACGTGCTGGAGCTGCTGACGACACGGCAGCGAGAGGCCGGTACGACGCTTGTGATGGTGACACATGATCCGCAGATTGCGGCGCGTGCGGACCGCCGGATCATTCTGCGGGACGGCTTGATTGTGACCGACGAGATGGTGCACGGCAGCGCGGCTGAGGGGACCAACAGCGAAGGCACTGCGATGCTGCCGATCGGGCTGGCTGAGGCGGGCAAGCACTGATGGCGACTGCTGTTGCGGCTCCTGCTCAAAAGCCTGCGTTGCCCTGGGCGACCGCGCTGCGCATCGCCGCGCGCGAGCTGGTCTTTGCGCGAGTCAAGTTTGTATTTGTGGTGCTTTCTGTCGCAATTGGGGTAGGGGCGCTGACGGGGGTGCGCGGATTTGCTGACTCGTTCAGCGTGAGTCTGCTAGGACAGGCGCGGTCGATCCTGGCGGCAGACCTTTCCGCGCGCATGAGCCGGGAACTGCGACCGGACGAGCAGGAGCGTCTGAAGAGCTACGCATCGCGAACCGGCGCGGGAATGACACAGGTGACCGAGATGGCCTCGATGGCAGGCGTCGAGGGCGACCCGGTGCCATTGCTGGTTTCCTTGAAGGTGGTGGATCCGGCGGTGTACCCGTTCTATGGCACGTTGAAGCTGGATCCGGCTTTGCCGCTCACGGCTGCGTTGACGGACCACTCCGTCGTGGTGGATGAGAGTTTGCTGGTGCGGCTGCACACGAATGTGGGCGCAAACCTGCGCCTGGGCGGCCAGCTGTTTCACATCGCCGCGCTGATCAGCCGGGAGCCGGACCGGTTGACGGCAGGCGTGGGCATCGGTCCGCGCGTGATGATGACGCGCCATGCGGTTGAGGCGATTGGCCTGCTGCAGCCGGGCAGCCGCACGACGGAGCGCTTTTTGTTTCGGCTGCCCATGGGCGCCTCCATTGCACGTGACCGCGGCGGCCTGGAGCATGCGCTGCCGGAAGCGCAGGTAGCTGACTTTCGAGAGGGATCGCCCGAGCTGACCGACGGCCTGGACCAGGCGCGTGGATTGCTGAGCTTGATCTGCCTGGTGGCGATGGTGCTCGGTGCGATCGGTGTGGCGATGGCGATGCGCGCGCACCTACAGCAACGGATCGACGGCATCGCCATTATGAAGTCGATGGGCGCGCGGTCAGCGGATGTGTTGCGCATTTATGTACTGCAAACCTTGCTGCTGGGCTGCGCGGGAGCCGTGCTGGGTGTGGTGCTGGGTATTGGCGTGGAGTGGATTCTGCCGCGGCTGCTGGGGTCGTTGCTGCCGATACGCCCGCCGTTGCGTTTGCCGTGGCTGCCGGTGATGGGTGCGTTCTCGACTGGCATCCTGACTACGATGCTGTTCTCGCTGCCACCCTTGCTCGAGGTGCGGAACATCCGGCCCAGCATAGTGCTGCGGCGCATGGTAGAGGGTCCCGCCGAAGGCCCGCGTCTGCGTTTGCTGTGGCGCCGCGTGCGCGACTCCTGGATCCAGATTGTGACCGGCGTCTTCATCGTCCTCGTACTGGGCGTGATTGCTTCGTTGCTGTCGGACTCATGGAAGGGGGGCGGCTGGTTCGCGGGGTCCTTGGCTGCTTCGCTGCTGATTCTGCTTCTGCTGGCGTCCGGCTTGCTCCGTGTCTTACGCCTCCTGCTGGATCGTGCGCGTCTGTCGCTGCCCTCTGTACTGCGGCAGGGGCTTGCGAACCTTTACCGCCCCGGGAACCAGTCCGCCGCGGTGCTGGCGGCGCTGGGCGTAGGCGTGATGCTGATCCTCAGCGTTTTCCTGATGCAGCGCTCCATTGTGAGCCGCATGCACGATGCCATGCTGTCGAATACGCCGAATGTCTTTCTAATCGACATCGGGTCTGGTGAGCTGGACGGTGTGAGGCAGCTGGTGCTGGCGCAGCCCGGGGCAGAGAAGAACTTTGAAGCACTGCCCATCTTGAGCGGCAACCTTGTGTCGCTGGAAGGGACACCGATTCGGCTGCTTGACCACAAGCGCTATCCCATTCGGCTGCGGCGGACGCTCTCCTTTACGTGGAGCGATGCGCCGCCGCCGGGGATCTCTGTGGTCAAGGGCGCATGGTGGAAGGTAGGCGATGCACATGCGGTGGCGGTGATCGACCGGGTGGCCAATCGGCTTCAGCTGCACATCGGCTCGAAGGTAGGCTTTGGTTCCGATGGGCAGCAGTTCGATTCGACGGTAAGCGCGATCTACAAGGTGGATGGGCAGCATATCTCAAGCCGTAGCGAGTTTATCTTTGCGCCGGCAGAACTGAAGGGGATGCCGGTGGTGTGGTACGCGGCGATGCATATGCGCGCCGACCGCATCGCGCAGCTGCAGCGTGTGCTGTTTGCGCACTACCCGACGGTGACGGCGATCAACATCGCGGACATTCTAGACACGATTCAGCGGGTCGTGGGGCAGATCACCATTGTGATCCGCTTCCTCGCTGGATTCTCCATTCTTTCGGGAATGGTGATCCTGGCTTCGAGTATCGCGAGCACGCGCTTCCGCAGGGTACGCGAAGTGGTGGTGCTGAAGACGCTAGGTGCGACGCGGCCACGGATAGCCGGCGTGTTCTCAGTCGAGTTCCTGGTATTGGGTCTGCTCGCCGGCACGGCCGGAGTGGTTTTTGCCAACGGGTTGTCACGATTGCTACTGCACAAGATTGATGTGCCATTTGTGCCCGACACGGTGGCAGATCTGACGGGGATAGCTCTGACGGCTAGCCTGGCCGTCCTCACCGGCTGGGCGGCGAGTTTCCGGATCCTGGGGCAGAAGCCGCTCGAGGTGTTGCGCGAGGAGTAGCGATGCAGCATCTTCTTGCATGGGCAGACAAAGATAGCTTGAACGATAGCTACTGAGTATCGGAGAGGGTTCTTCACGCTTCCAAGAGGGCGGTGTGTGTTATAACCACCCCCGAAGAATGGGTGAGAGCTAGAACGATAGGGGCGGATTAGCTCGCTGGGCCAGTTGCAACGCCTGCTGCGGGAACCATGCACCGGCGTTGGGATCGTTCAAGCCCCAAAGCGGGTCGAAAGTGGCCTGAGCGGCAGCGGTGGAAGGCCAGCCAGCCTGGGTGTAGTCGGAGAAGTTCCAGGCGCGTGCGCCGCCTTGCGCGTCGCAGGTGCCATCGGACTGCCCTGGAGTCTTGACCCAGAGAATCGCATCTAGCAGCGGGTAACCGGTGTTGGCAGTAGGGCGATAGCCGAGGCCGGCACCCGGTGGGTTGCACCAGGTGCCGCCTGTGATGGTTGTGATCACGGACGCTGGCTGATTGTAAGGGGCGCTCGCGTACACGGCTGTCTTGAGTGGGCCCTGACCATTGCGGCTTGTGTCAAAGACGAAGTGAGTCGATGGGACGGCGCTGCCTAAGTTGGCAGCGTACCACTGGTCGGTATAGGTCCAGGTGGAGATGTCATTCGGGTTCACGGGGCCGTTGGGCGAGTAGTACTGGCTCGCGCAATAGCTATAGTTGCCGAGCCGCCATCCGCCATCGGCAGGATTATTGGCAAACGCGACACACTCGGAGACCCAGGTGTCGAACTTGGCCTCATACGTTGACTCGCGAAAGTTCGAGACGTTGGTAAAGAAGCCCTGGGCCTTGGCCAGGCCTGCCGTCATAAGTCGGCTCGCGATGATGCCGACTGCCTGCCAGTTGCTGTTGCCGCCGTCCAGGTATACGAGCGCATTGGGTGCATGCGCTCCAAAGGTCTGGACGGCGTAGTTGATCTGGGTGTAACGATCCGCGGTGAGCTGGGTTGCATCGACGGTGGTTGGGTAACCGCAGTCGCTCGGCAGGTTGGCAATGGCATCGGGTTCGACGATAAGGACTGCTTTGCTGTTACCGAGCTGCTGAGCAATCGCATCAATCCAGGCTTGGTAGGCGGCCGTGTTTTCAGCGCCTCCGGCAGAGTAGCTTCCGCAGTCCCGACCCGGGATGTTGTAGAGGACCATGACAGGCACAGCTCCTTGCCCGGCGGCACCCTGAACGATCGTCTGCACTTGAGCGCCCACATCGGCCGGTGTGCCGCTGGTGAGCCACACGGCTTGAGGGGTGAGCTCCATACCAGCGATCAGCAGGGCGTTTTTCCATTGGCCCTGGAGCAGAAGGCTGATGGCCTGCGGTTCAGCTCCGGCAGCAGGCGGCGGTACGTAGAACCGCGTGTTCGTCGGGAGAGTCCGCGCTTGGGCATGTGCCTGGATGCTGGAGCTTACGAGAAAGAGAGCCAGGCCTGCGAGGCAGGCTCTGAGAGTGCGGTTCAGGCATGTCGACATACGGCTGCTCCTGGTCATCGATGGGGATTATGGCGCATCGAGAGGACGGAGCGCCAGAGGCTTCGCTTTGCGACACCTGTCAGCTCAACAAGGAGGCAGCTGCCAAGCGATCATCGTCGGCAGGAAGATCGTCCTGAAGAGAGTCTCCAGGCCGCTTGCCGGCTGGCTTGCCAGCTTCCGCTTCCTGGGCAGAAGCCGCTCTAGGTATCGCGCGAGAAGTAGAGCCCTCTCGATCATGCTGAAGAGAGTGCCTCATTCTGCCGATAATCTCCTTGCTTGCGGAGGTTACCGCTGATGGTCGAAGGGGAGCAAAGACGTCGAAGCCCAAGGCTTCGCTGTGCAGGTTCCGCACAAATCATTCTTTCTATGTCGGAGTCCCCCATGGAAGCAGCTATTGCGGACTTGAGCATAGGTGGATGCCTATTAAATCTTGAGAGACCAGCTCTGCTTCATGCGGGCAGAGTGGTAGAGCTTGCTTTTATCGTGAACCAGTTCCCGTTTCGCGTAAGGGCGCTGGTGTGCTCTGTGCGTAGCCCAGTGAAGATCGGCTTTACCTTCATCGAGCTCAGTGCGCGGTCCCAGCAAAGGCTGGAAGATCTGCTGGATGAGTTGAAGGAGGTGAAAGCGAAGCTGGCGCAAAGCTCGCGCAGCAACAGTGCCGGCGTAAAAGCGGGATAAGGCAAGAACGCTGGTTGCCCCCCAGGGATTCGAACCCCGATATGCTGAGTCAGAGTCAGCTGTCCTACCATTGAACGAGGGGGCAAGGCTGCCTGCCGCGGCGCTGCTGCACTTCACACGGCTCACTTGACTATAAGGGCAGATAGGCTGGCGGTCAACGTGCGTACTGAGGGGTGCCGGTGGTAGCCTGAGTCGTCTTTTCTAGCGGTTCTCGTGTGTGTGTGAGAGGGAGAGTTTGGGTGAAGTGTAGCTTCTCCTGACGGAGAAGCCACCTCCTGCGTCGCTGGTTCCTCCACGTGTGTACGAGAACGGCTATACGGATGAAGGCAGGGGCCGATGCGCAAGAAGGTGACGATTGTAGGGGCAGGCAACGTGGGGGCAACCGCCGCCCATTGGCTGGCCGCGAAGGAGCTTGCGGATGTGGTCCTGCTCGATGTGGTCGAAGGTGTGCCGCAGGGCAAGGCGCTCGATCTGCTGGAGGCGATGCCGATAGAGAAGCATGACTGCCTGATCCTGGGCACGAATGACTATGCGGACTCGGCTGATTCGGATGTGGTGGTGATCACCGCGGGCATTGCACGTAAGCCCGGCATGAGCCGCGATGACCTTCTGCAGACCAATGCAAAGATCATGGCGGAGGTGATCAAGCAGGTGGTGGCGCGCTCGCCGAAGGCTGTGCTGATTGTTGTATCGAACCCACTCGATGCAATGGCGCAGGCGGCTTTTCGCCACTCGGGGTTTCCGCGCGAGCGGGTGCTCGGCATGGCCGGTGTGCTGGACTCAGCGCGCTTTCGCGCTTTCATCGCAGCGGAGCTGCAGGTGTCGGTCGAAAATGTAACAGCGTTTGTGCTGGGCGGCCATGGTGACACCATGGTGCCGCTTCCACGCTACTCGACGGTAGCGGGCATCCCGATCACGGATTTGCTAGATAAGGCAGCGGTGGAGAGGTTGGTGCAGCGCACACGTGATGGCGGTGCGGAGATCGTCCGTCATCTCAAGACCGGATCAGCCTACTATGCGCCGGGCGCAGCCGCTGTAGAAATGGTCGAGGCGATCCTAAAAGATAAGAAGAAGATTCTGCCATGTGCGGCGTACCTCGAAGGCGAGTATGGGATTGCGGGGCTCTACGTCGGCGTGCCGTGTAAGCTGGGTGCCCGTGGGCTGGAGCAGATCATCGAGATCAAGCTGACAGCAGATGAGCAGTCGGCGCTCGAGAGGAGCGCCGACTGCGTACGGGAGCTGTGTGCGTTGATCGGAGTTTGAAGACTCTCTGCAAGCCCTGCGAGGGCAAGAGCCGCAGCATCCCGCTCAGCTGCTAGCTACGTTCGATGATGACGGATTCCAGCACGATGGGCGTCTTTGGCTTGTCCTGGGCGCCGCGCGGCAGCTTGGTGATGGCGTCGACGATGGACTGCCCTTCAACGACCTCGCCGAAGATGGTGTGATTGCCGGTGAGCCACATGGTGTTGGCAACGGTGATGAAGAACTGGGAGCCGTTGGTGTTAGGACCGGCGTTGGCCATGGCAAGCTTGCCGGGCTTGTCAAACTTGTGGGGTGAGCCCTTGGTCTCGTCCTCAAACTTGTAGCCTGGGCCGCCCATGCCGGTGCCGTCGGGATCACCGCCCTGCACCATGAAGTCAGGGATGACGCGGTGGAAGATGGTGCCATCGTAGAGCTTCTTACCGGTCTTCTTCTCGCCGCGGTGGGTCCACTCGCGGGTGCCTTCGGCGAGGTCAATGAAGTTCTTGACCGTCTTAGGTGCGTCGGACTCAAACAGGCGGCAGACGATCTCGCCTTGTGTGGTGTTGAAGATGGCATAGGTGCCAGGTGTACGGGCCATGCGTGTGTTTCTCCTTCGATGCTTACAGAAAGCTCTTTCAGTCTACTGAGTTTGTCTACTGAAGCTTAGATGTGCCCTGCGGGGCGGAGGTCGTCGCGGGCGCGGTTGCAGAGGCCGGTACAGGCTGGCCGGCTGGCACGATGGTGACTCGGGTGAGGGTGACGGGCGCGAGCGGCTTGTCGCTGCTGTCACGCTCCACCTGCGCGATCGACTTTTCAACCGTGACGCTGCCGTCGTCGCACTGCCCGAAGATGGTGTATTTGCCATCGAGCGCTGGGTAGGCCTGCTCAGTGATGAAGAACTGCGAGCCATTGGTGTTGGGGCCGGAGTTCGCCATGGCGAGACGGCCGGGTACGTTGAAGGTCAGTTCCGACGAGACCTCATCGGCGAACATATAGCCGGGGTCGCCAGTGCCATCGCCTACGGGGTCGCCGCCCTGGATCATGAAGCCGGGAATGACCCGGTGGAAGGTTGTGCCGTTGTAAAGCGGTACACCATGCTCCTTGGCATGCGTAGCGGGGTTGGTCCAGTCCTTGGTACCGGTGGCCAGGCCGGTAAAGTTCGCGACGGCCTCAGGTGCTTCTTTGCTGAAGAGCTGACAGCGCATCTGGCCCATGCTGGTGTCGAAGACCGCAATGGGACCGGTGGGCTGGGCGGCAGGCTTGATGGTGAGATCAGGAGAGTCAGGGAGTGCCGGCGGAGCAGCGGGTGCTGCCTGCGAGGGCGGAGCCGGTGCAGAGGCAGGAGGCGTGGACTGCTGCGCGAGCGCACCGACCCCCAGCAGAAGCGGCGCCAGAAAGAAGCGGGATGCAGGAATCATGCTTGATCCAAGACTATCGAATCCCGTCTCGAACCGCCACATAAGGTGAAGAGGCGCCAGCTCGGGCAAGCCTGAGAAAGGCTCCTGACCGGATCCTGGAAGGGAGCTCAAGATTCCTAAGATATAGAAGATGCGGTCTTGCGGCGCGCTGCGACTTGCGAGTATAGCCCCGTTGAGGCTTGCATATGGTTCCAGGTTAGGACAATGCCAGGGCTCGCATAGGAACGTTGAGCGCACTTGAAATCAGCACAACTTTGAAGAAGTGTTTCCTATTCCGTTGACAGTAATTTGACAGCAGGCCTACACCTTAAGTGTTTCCCTGACGCAGGACTCGCCATGAAAGAGGTGGAATGATGCATCAGCTCCAGAACCTGACCTTTGGTCAGTATAGTTTTGTCTATAACTCTCTGTCCTTCACGATTGCGGCGATGGGCGCCGCGACGATCTTTCTGTTTCTTAGCCGATCTCAGGTTGCGACGCACTACAAATCGGCAGTCACCATTTCCGGGCTTGTCTGCCTTATCGCTGCTTACCACTATTACCGTATCTTCAACAGCTGGGATGCTGCGTATTCCGTGACCAACGGCATTGTGAGCAAGACAGGACAGCCCTTTAACGATGCCTATCGCTATGTGGACTGGCTGCTTACGGTGCCTCTACTTGTCACTGAGCTGATCCTGGTGATGAGGCTGCCCGGTAAGGAAGGCGGCAGTAAGGCGACCCGTCTCGCTGTGCTGGCGGTGATCATGGTCGCGTTGGGCTACCCGGGTGAGGTCTCGAACAGTGCAGGCACGCGCTGGGTCTTCTGGGCGCTGGCGATGATCCCGTTCCTGATCATTGTGTTCGACCTCTTTGTCGGGCTCCGCGATGCCATCGGGAGACAGCCTGAGAATGCTCGCGGGCTGGTCAGTTCGGCACGATGGATTCTTATTCTTACCTGGTCCTTCTATCCGATAGTCTTCATCCTGCCGATGCTTGGTCTTTCGGGACCGGGTGCGACTGTGGGCATCCAGGTGGGCTACAGCCTGGCGGACGTGCTTGCAAAAGCGGGCTTCGGTATCTTTATCTACATGATTGCCGTGCGCAAGAGCCAGGCTGAGGCGGACGAGAAGCCGCGTGAGCCTAGCTACCGGACAGCCGGGGCTGTAGCAAGCTAGAAGTCTTCGCGCGTTGCTGAAGGCAGAGAAAGGCCGGCATAGTGTGCCGGCCTTTCTGCTTCTCCCGCTTGAGACGATTAGCGCGTAAAGATATCCTTCACAGCCTGGATCATCACGTCACGGCTTACATCCGAGATGGCCTTGGTGAGGGGCAGCATCTTGGGGCAGGCATTGACGCAGTTCTGCGCGAAGCCGCACTCTTGAATACCGCCATCCCCCATGAGGGCGTGCAGACGCTCTTCCTTGAGCACCTTGCCGGTGGGGTGGTCGTTAAAGAGCTTGGCCTGCGCGATGGTGGCGGCGCCAACGAAGCCGGTCTCCTCGTTAAACTGCGGACACACCTCCATGCAGATGGTGCAGGAGATGCAGCGCGACAGCGGGTAGGCTTCTTCCTGCTGCTGTGGGGTAATGCGCGGGCCGGAGCCGAGATCGTAGGTGCCATCGAGCGGCACCCAGGCCTTGACGCGCTTGAGGTTTTCAAACAGCACCGAGCGGTCGACAGACAGGTCGCGGATCACCGGCATCTTCGAGAGCGGCTCAACGCGGACAACGCCATTCTCCTGCACCTTCTCAATGAGCGCGGAGCAGGCCATACGGGCTTTGCCGTTGATGCGCATGGCGCAGGAGCCGCAAACCTCTTCGAGGCAGTTGGCGTCGTAGGCGATAGGTGTGGTCTCGCGGCCGTCCATGGTGACAGGGTTGGCGGCGATCTCCATCATGGCGGAAATAACGTTCATGCCGGTGCGGCGTGGCAGCTCGAACTTATCCCAGTGCGGCTCGGCATCGGGGCTGGCCTGGCGCTTGATCTCGATGCGCACGGTCTTGCCGTTGGGCTTGGAAAGCGGGATGGCTGCGCCGGTAAGCTCAGGATTATGGGTAGCTGTGGCCATTTCTATCCTCTGCGATTGGGCAGCGAGAGGGCTGCTGAGCTGCTGCTCAGGAAGCCTGCTCTCACCTATTTGACTGCGTCGTAGCGCCGGGGGCGCGGGGTGATGTACTGCGTATCCACGGCTTCCATGGTGAAGCGCGGCTCATCGGCATCGGGGGCAAAGCTTGCTTTGGTCGTCTTGAGGAAGCGCTCATCATCGCGCTCGGGGAAGTCGGGCTTGTAGTGTGCACCGCGCGACTCATCGCGCAGCTGTGCGCCCTGCGTCACGACGCGACCCAGCTGCAGCATGTTGTACAACTGCCGGGTGAAGGCGAAACTGGTGTTGGCCCAGGCGCTTTTATCGCTCAGGTTGATGTTGCGGAAGCGTTCGAGCAGCTCGACGATCTTCTCGTCTGTCCGCTGGAGCGCATCGTTGTAGCGGATGACGGTGACGTTCTTGGTCATGACGTCGCCGAGCTCCCGCCAGATCTTGAAAGGGTTCTCAGTCCCGGAGGAGGAAAGCAGGCGGCCGTTGATCTCCTCCTGCCGCTTGCACTCGCTCACGCCGTAACCGTTGGCCGGCGCGCTGGTGAGGCCCTTTGCGTACTTGAGCGCATTGGGCCCGGCCTGGAAACCGCCATAGATGCAGGAGAGAAGGGAGTTGGCACCAAGCCGGTTGGCACCGTGATAGTTGTACTCTGCTTCACCCGCGGCAAAAATGCCGGGGATATTGGTCATCTGGTTGAAGTCGACCCAGAGCCCGCCCATGGTGTAGTGCATGCCGGGGAAGATCTTCATGGGTGTGTCGCGCGGGTCGTCGCCGACAAACTTCTCGTAGATTTCGAGGATGCCCTCGAGCTTGCGGTTGAGCGTGGCGCGATCAATGTGGGTTAAGTCAAGGTAAACCATCGGCTGGCCGTCGATGCCGAGGCCGTGCTCGTAGACGACCTTATGGATGGCGCGCGTGGCGACATCGCGCGGAACGAGGTTGCCGTATTTGGGGTACCACTCCTCGAGGAAGTACCAGCGATCGCTCTCGGGAATGCTCTTGATGTCACGGGCATCGCCCACCTTGCGCGGCACCCAGACCCGGCCACCTTCGCCCCGTGCGGACTCGCTCATGAGGCGCAGCTTGTCTTCGCCGGGGATGCAGGTAGGGTGTACCTGGATGAACTCGCCATTGGCGTAGTAAGCGCCCTGCTGATATACGGCGCTTTGCGCGGAGCCGGTGCAGACCACGGAGTTGGTGCTCTTGCCAAAGATGGCACCATTGCCGCCGGTGGCCAGGATAATGGCGTCTGCGTCAAAGGTGCGCACGCTCATGTCGCGCAGGTTCATGGCGCAGATGCCGCGGCATACCCCCTGCCCGTCGAGCACGGCGGAGAGAAACTCCCAGCCCTCGTACTTGGTGACCTTGCCCTCCGACTCGTAACGGCGCACCTGCTCGTCGAGCGCGTAAAGGAGCTGCTGGCCTGTGGTGGCGCCGGCAAAGGCGGTGCGATGGTAAAGTGTGCCGCCGAAGCGGCGGAAATCAAGCAGCCCCTCAGGCGTGCGGTTGAACGGCACACCCATGCGATCGAGCAGGTCAATAATCGCCGGCGCGGCGTCGCACATGTTCTTGACCGGCGTCTGGTTCGCGAGAAAGTCGCCGCCGTAGATAGTGTCGTCGAAGTGCGCAGCGGTCGTATCGCCTTCGCCCTTGAGATTCTTGGCGGCGTTGATGCCGCCCTGTGCGCAGACCGAGTGCGAGCGCTTGACAGGCACGATCGAGAAAAGATCAACGGTGCCGCCGGCTTCCGCGATCTTGATGACAGAGGAGAGACCGGCGAGTCCTCCGCCGACGACGATAATCCTGGGTGTAGCTGCGGCCATCAGGGAAACGCCCTCACTCTCTAGTGTGCGCCTGCCCGATGGGCGCAGGTGCTTGCGTACCTTCCGTTATTTGCGCGGGACTTAAATCGCTGGGGGCATTGCGGTATTTGGGTTCTACAAAGGCCCACATGCTAGCCAACCCTACGGTGCAGAGCAGCAGGCCGGCAACGCCGCAGACCCAGCCGAAGCGGGCCCGAGCTCGGTCGCCCGGCGTAATACCCCACTTGGCTGCAAACAGCCAGACGCCATAGGCAAAGTGGTAGCAGGTGGCAATCATGGCGATGGCATACACGGTAAACATCCAAGGGTGCAGCAGCTCAACCTGCACCTTGTGGAAGGCGGCACCGGGGTGGTCCGGCAGGCTCGCGCCTGAGAAGCGCTGCCGCCAGACGTGCTGGATGATATAGGCGAGTGCGATGCCACCGGACCAGCGCTGGGCTGTGTACATCCAGTTGCCGGCCCAAGGATAGTAGATGACATTGCTTTTGCCGCGCAGCCAGATGTACATGCCGTAGCCAGCGTGGTAGGCGAGAGGCAGGAAGATTAAAGCCCACTCCAGCACACGGACAAACGGCAGCGCATTGAGCCACTTGACCTGGGCCGCGTAAGCAGCCGGACCTTTGAGCGCCTCAAAGTTTGAGGCGAGGTGCTCGATTAGAAATGCGCCGATCGGCACGATCCCGGAGAGCGAGTGGAGCCGGCGCAGAAGAAACGAGTGACCCTGCCCAGCGCGCAGAGGCTGGACTCCTCGGTGGCGCGTACCTTTGCGCGCGCCGGTGTCCGGTCCGGAAACAGGTTGGGAAACAGTGGTCGCCATCGTCGCGGGAGAGCTCCTCATTGCCACGGCCGAGCCGCAGTGCCAGTGCGCCATCACAAGGTTACAGGATTGCCAGGAGGATCATTCGTGGCGCCTGGTGACCTTGTCAAGAGAGGGCTGCGCGGCGGTCGTTACAATCGGGCAAAGGCTTGGGACGAGGGTATAGCGAGCGGATGTGGATGAGAACAGTGCAGACGTGGATGGCAGCAGGGGCGCTTACGCTAGGCGGGGCAGCAGGGGCACAAACGAAGGAGCCGTTTGGCCCGGGGAACCCGTTTTACGCACAGAGTACGCTGCCCTTCCATGCACCTCCTTTTGATCGCATCAAGGATGCGGATTATCAGCCTGCCATTGAGGCCGGCATTGCCGCAAGCCGCCATGCCGTTGAGGCGATAGCGAACGACCCGGCGAACCCTACCTTTGAGAACACCCTGGTCGCTATGGAGCAGAGCAGTGAGCTGCTGGAGCGCGTGATGCACGTCTTTAGCGGGGGGGCCGGGGCCAACACGAACCCGACGTTGCAGAGCGTACAGCAGCAGGAAGCCCCGAAACTGGCCGCGCAGCAGGACGAGATCTATCTAAGTGCGAAGCTCTTTGCGCGTGTGAAGGCTGTGTATGACGAGCGAGCCTCGTTGAAGCTCCAGCCTGAGCAAATGCGCCTGCTGGAGATGCAGTACAAACGCTTTGTGCACGCAGGGGCGCTGCTGAGCGACGAAAAGAAAGCCGAGCTGCGCAAGCTGAACGGGGAAGAGTCGACGCTCTCAAACGCCTTTGAGCAGCAGCTGCTGGCGGCTACCAAGGCTGCTGCCTACAGCACGATGGACAAGGCTGCGCTTGCTGGGCTGAGCGAAGCGCAGGTGCAGGCTGCAGCGGGTGCTGCGGCGGCGCGCAAGCAGCAGGGTTTTACGCTGCCGCTCCAGAATACAACGCAGCAGCCGGCGCTGGCACTGCTGAGTGACCGGGCGACCCGGCAGGCGCTGTTTGACGCCTCGACGCAGCGGGCAGAGCGCGGCGGCGAGAATGACACACGCGCGACCATTGTGCGGCTAGCGCAGCTAAGGGCAGAAAAGGCAAAACTGCTTGGTTACCCAAACTACGCAGCATGGAGGCTGGAAGACCAGATGGCAAAAACGCCAGCTGCCGCGCTGGTCTTTATGGATGCGCTGGTACCCGCGGCTACGGCCAAGGCAGAGGGCGAGGCAGCGGAGATCCAGAAGGTGATTGATACAGCAGGCGCGGGTTTCACGCTCCAGCCCTCCGACTGGAACTTCTACGCGCAGCAGGTGCGAAGGGCAAAGTATGACCTGGACGAGAACGCGGTCAAGCCTTACTTCGAGATCGACAACGTCCTGCAGAATGGCGTCTTCTATGCCGCGCATCTGCTGTACGGGATCAGCTTCCACGAGCGGCATGACATCCCGACGTATGAGCCGGACGTGCGCGTGTTCGAGGTGCAGGAGAGCAACGGCAAGCCGCTAGCCCTCTTCTACTGCGACTACTGGAAGCGCGACAACAAGAACGGCGGCGCGTGGATGTCTGAGTTTGTCGCGCAGTCAAAGCTGAAGGGCACACTGCCGGTGGTTTACAACGTGGCGAACTTTACCAAGCCGGCGCCGGGGCAGCCTGCGCTGATCACGTTTGAAGATGTGACAACGATGTTCCACGAGTTTGGCCATGCGCTGCACGGCATGTTTGCGGATACGGAATACCCAAGCTTGAGCGGAACCTCGGTACCGCGCGACTTTGTGGAGTTCCCATCGCAATTCAATGAGCACTGGGCGACTTATCCGGCGGTCTTCGACCATTTCGCGAAGAACTACCAGACGGGCGAGTCGATGCCGGCGGAGCTCAAAGCAAAGCTACTCAAGGCGCGCACCTTTAACGAAGGCTACGCGCTGACGGAGCTACTGGCGGCTGCGGAGCTTGATATGCAGTGGCATACTTTGACGGCCGACACGCCGCTTGAGGATGCGGATGCGTTTGAGCAGCAGGCGCTCGAGAAGACGAGGCTGCGGCTTGCGCAGGTGCCGCCCCGGTACCGATCCACTTACTTTGCGCACATCTGGGGCAACGGCTATGCGGCCAGCTACTACGCCTACCTGTGGAGCGAGATGCTGGATGATGCCGCGTACCAGTGGTTTGAGGACCATGGAGGTCTAACCCGAGCCAACGGAGACCGCTTCCGGGCGATGGTGCTCTCGCGCGGCAACACCCAAGACCTGCAGAAGATGTATGACACATGGCTGGGCGGAGAGCCGAGCACCGGGCCGATGCTGAAGTACCGTGGACTGGCTGACTCTGACTCCGCCATGAGCGCAGGCGCGCCTGTTGGTGCCCTAACGAGCCCGAAGTAGAGGTTAATGAGTAAGCTGCGGCAGAAGCTGCCGCAGCGCGGCTCCGCGATGGCTAAGGAACAGGCGTGTTTTTGGGTCGAGCTCAGCCATGGTCTGCCCCAGCGAAGGCAACAGAAAATGCGGGTCATACCCAAAGCCGCCGATGCCTCTGCCCTGCGGGAGGATCTCTCCGGGAACGGAATCTTCGGCATGCGCGAGCATCATCGTATCTGTCACTACAGCGAGTGCACATAGGTATCGGGCTGTGTACGGCGGCGTAGCAGTGCGGGCGAGCTCACGCAGCAGGGCGCGGTTGTTCCGTGCGTCGAGCGTCTCGGCAGAGCTTTCGTCAGGAAGAGTGGTGAGCCCAAGCCTCTCCGCATATCGAGCAGAGTAGACGCCTGGAGCGCCGCCGAGCGCATCGACGGCAAGGCCGGAATCATCAGCAAGAACGAGTGCGCCGGGCGCGTACTGCGCGTAGTACAAGGCTTTGGTCTGCGCATTGTCGAGAAACGTCTCACCCGTTTCCGGCGGAGCTGAAATGTTTGCAAGATTCGGGAGCGGTTTGATCCGCCATTTCGCGCTGATCGCTTGTGCGGCGAGTGTGAAGTCGCGCAGCTTGCCCGCGTTGCCGGTGGCAACAAACAGTGTGCGCTGTGTCATGAACTCACCATTTTGCGCGGAGTGGTGCGCGGAGCTTTCGCTTCCACCAGCGGCGGTGCAAACTCAGTGCGGTTGAGAGGGCAGCCGCTGCAGCGTGGCACGCCGCCACAGTGCGTCTTGCCCACCTCGACAATGAGGGCGTGAAACTCGTTGTAATGCTGTAGCAGGTCCGTTCGACCGTCTTGAGCAAACGCGGCGAGGGCGAGTTGCTGCACACCGGCGTATCGGGCGCGCTCGTCAAGCAGTCCGTGGCGCGTGACGACGCGACGCAAGTACTCATCGACCACCATGACAGGCTGATCGAGCGCATAGAGCAGGATGGCATCGGCTGTTTCCGGGCCGACGCCAGGCAAAGCGAGTAGATGCTCTCGCGTTTCTTCGACCGGCGCAGCCGCCATCTCGGCGAAGCTCCCGCTGTAATGTTCGTCGAGCAGAACTAGAAAGGCGCGGATGGCCGCGCCCTTGCGCACCATGTAACCAGAAGGGCGGATGAGTGTACGCAGCTGTTCATCATCCAGAGCCCGGAGGCCGGGCAGCGTGAGGGCGCCGGCGGCTTTGAGGTTCGCTATAGAGCGCACCACATTGCGCCAGGAGGTGTTCTGGGTCAGGTATGCGCCGATGATTGTCTCGAGCTGCGACTCAGAAGGCCACCAGTGCTGCGGGCCATAGGCGAGGGCAAGCGCCTCGTAGAATCGCCTCAGTCTTCTAGGCGACTGCTGCTCTGCTGGCGCAGGCTCCATCATTCAGTCCCGGACGCCTGCGCACGCAGCTGCTGCTTCCAGCTCAACAGCTTCGCGCGGGTCGCGGCCTGTTCTGCTTCAGGGATCAGACCCTTGTGCTGGTAGAGGATCGAGAGCGCCGTGTGGGCTAGCACGTCCTCGGGTGAGCGCTCAGCCAGTGCCTGTGCAGCGGCGATGCCCTCGTCGTAAGCGCCTGCATCCTGCAGTGCGCGGATCAGGCCGTGCTGCGCATCAAGGAATGTAGGATCGCAGCCAATAGAGGCGCGAAACGCTGAGGCAGCGCCGACGGCGTCGCCCTCGGCAAGCTGGTCCAACGCTGCGTAGTAGAGGTCTTCTGCTCGCGCGCGATCATCTGGAGTGTCAAAGCCCATCCCTTCGGATGATAGTGGATCGGCACCTATGATGAAGGGATGAAGACGCATACCGACTATCTCTGGTTCCATACGGCGCGCGAGCGGGAAATGGTGCACATCACGTCGCAGGTCGAGGCGATTGTGCGTGCGAGCGGCGTGCAGGATGGCCTTTGCTTTGTTTCACCCATGCACATCACAGCAGCGATCTACGTGAACGACCATGAGAGTGGACTGATCGAAGATATTGACGAGTGGCTGGAGAAGCTCGCTCCGGCACGGCCCGAGTACCGGCACCACCAAACGGGCGAAGACAATGCAGACGCGCACTTGAAGGCGCTGCTGCTTCACCATGAAACAACGCTGCCCATTACTGACGGCAAGCTGGATCTCGGTACGTGGCAGCGGGTGTTCTACGCAGAGTTTGACGGGCGTAGAAAGAAGCGCGTCATCGTCAAGATCCTGGGCGTGTAGCGAGCGTCATCCGGCGACCGCAATCTCCTCCTCAAGCATCTGCTTTTCGCAGAGGCTGGCGTAATAGCCTCCGCGCGTCAGCAGCTCGTCGTGTGTGCCCAGCTCGCTTACCTGCCCGTCGAGCAGCACGGCAATTTGGTCAGCATTGCGAATTGTTGACACGCGATGAGCGATGACGATGGTAGTGCGGCCGGCCATGGCGGTGTTGAGGCCGCCGAGGATCTGCTCTTCTGTATAGGTATCGACATTGGCGAGCGCGTCATCGAGGATCAGGATGCGCGGGTTCCGAATCAGTGCGCGAGCCAAGGCAGAGCGCTGCTTTTGGCCGCCGGAAAGAGTAAGTCCGCGCTCACCGATGACGGTGTCAAAGCCAGAAGGGAACTCCTGAAACTCCTGCCGAATATGCGCGGCTTCTGCCGAAGCAAGCAGCTCCACTTCGGTGGCTTGCGGGCGACCGAGAGTGATGTTGTCGCGGATGGTCGTGGAGAACAGGAACGTCTCCTGCGGCACGTAGCCTATGCCTGCACGCAGGACGTCCATGGGGTAGCGGCGCACGGGCACGCCGTCAATCAGCACGGAGCCCTCAGGTGCGTCATGCAAGCGGACGACCAGGCTTGCAAGTGTGCTTTTGCCCGCGCCCGTGGGCCCCACGAGGGCTAGGCTGGAGCCGGCCGGCACGGTGAGCGAGATACCTCGCAGAACCTCCTGCTCCGTGCCTTCATAGCGGAAGTGCAGGTCGCGAAACTCGATCGTACCGGTGCGGAGCTCGCTGAGTTGCGCGTCCATATCCTTGTCGTCGAGGGTGGGCTTCTCTTCCAGAAGCTCCTGTATGCGCACGACAGAGGCCTTGCCGCGCTGCACCAGGTTGACGACCCAGCCGAGCGCAATGATGGGCCAAGTGAGCATCACGGTGTATGTGGAGAACGCGACGAAGTTGCCGACGGAGATGCGTCCGCTGATGACCTGGTGGCCGCCGACTAGAAGCACCATGACCATAGCGATCCCGAGCAGAAACTCAAGGGTGGGCCAGAGCATACCCATGAGCTGGACCAGGCGCAGGCCGCGACGGATGTACTCGCGATTGCTCTGCTCGAAAGCGGCAATCTGCGCTTCCTCCTGTGCAAAGGCGCGGACCAGGCGCGCACCGGAGAAGTTCTCCTGCGCCTGCGCGGAGATATCAGAGAACATGGCCTGAATGCGCTCAAAGCGGTCGTGAATGCGGCGGCCGAGCGCCTGCACCAGGATGCTGGCAAGGGGCAGCGGCGCAAGCGCTACAAGAGTGAGCATGGGCGAGATACGGAGCAGGAAGTAGAGTGCGCCAACCGTAAACAAAACCGTGTTGGCGGTGTACATAATGGCGGGACCCAACAGCATGCGCACGGCGTTCAGGTCATTGGTCATGCGTGCCATGATGTCGCCGGTGCGGTTGCGCTGGAAGTAGGCAGCAGGCTGCTTTTCGAGCGTGGCAAACAAGTCGTTGCGTAGATTGAACTCGATGTCGCGCGAGATACCGATGAGGATCCAGCGCGTCCAGAACAGAAAAAAGCCCTTGACTAACGCAAGGCCTACCAGCAGGGCTGCGTAGTAGAGCAGCTTGCCGCGCGTGACATGGTGCGATAGGTCGTCGACAGCCGCACGAATAACGAGTGGAAAGAAGATCCAAACGGCATTAGACAATACGGTGACAAGCCCGCCCCAGACGTAGTCGCGCTTATAGCGGCGCATGTAGGGGAGAAGCGGTTTGAGCTCCGGCAGCATAGGATCGATCTTCCTTAGGTGGGTGTACGCAGCAGCAGATAGCAGCCAGCCAGTGCAAACAAGACGTCAGGCGACCATGCTGCGAGGAAAGCGGGAAGCATGTTGACGTTGCCCATAGCTGCTAGCGTACTGGAGACGACCCAGTACACGATAGCCACGCCGATGGCGACGCCGATGCCGGCGAGCGAGCCACTGCGGCCCATCGACAGCGCAAAAGGGACGGCGAGTACAGCCATAACCAGCGTGATGAGCGGATCAGCCAATTTGCGGTTGAGCTGTACGCGGAGGCGCATGGTATCAAAGCCGCTCTGGCGAAGGTCGTGGATGTACCGGTTCAGCTCTGCAAAGCTCATCTCAGAGGAGGGCCGGGGATCCTTCTTGAAGTATTGCGGCCCCTCGTGCAGGCCGGGCAGTGTGGTGCTCTCAAAAGTCGAATAGCTCTGGATCTCGTCGCCTGCAAAGCTTCGCTCCCAGCCGTTGCGGAAGACCCAAGCATTGCGTGCGGGTTCCCATGCGGCCGCTGAAGCAAACACTCGCTTCTGGAGCTCAAAGGTGCCGGCCCGAAAGGTGAAGATACTGATGTTTGCAAAGCGGTCGTGGTCGGGATCGAAAAACTGGTAATAGAAGATGTGTCCCGGCTCACCCGGCTTTTCGGTGCCGAACATCCACTTCTCGTCGGGCCGCTGAAAGGTTTGCGCGGGCCGCCCTTTGATGATCGCGCGCAGCGCTTCCTGTCGGCGGTTCGCGCCGGGGATGTAGGTCTCGTCGAAGACAAAGAGGGAGACCGCGAGAACCGAGGCGATCGCGATGATCGGCACCACGATGCGGTAAACGCTTATGCCGGTCGCCTTCATCGCGGTGAGCTCATTCGAGCGGTTGAGCGCACCGAAGACCACCAGCACCGCGATGAGCACGCTGAGCGGTGCTATGAGGTAGATCATGCTGGGCGTCAGATTGAGGAGGTACTCGCCGACGACAACGAAGGGGGAACGATTGCGGATGATGTCGCCAAGCAGCTCAAAAAAAGTAAAGAGCAGCATAAGCATGACGAATGTAGCAAGCACCATGGCAAATGTCTTGAGGAACTCAAGAATTACGTAATTATCGAGCAGCAAAGGGAAGTGGCTGCGCGCTTTGCGCGGACGCCTCGAGGTCTGCACGGTGCGCACCGAGCCGATGGAGAGCCGGTTTTTGCGCTCCTTGAACCATGCAGGCAGGCTGGGCAGTGCAGGCAGAGGCGCGCCGCCTGTAGACAGCCGCCGTAATAGGAAAAGTCCACCGAGGCCGAAGAGGAGGTTTGCGCCCCAGACGCCCAGCGCGAGGGGTACCTTGTTCTGCCGAGCCAGCGCTACCCCGGTGGATGAAAGAAAGTAGTAGATAAAGACCAGCGCAATGGTTAGCACGAAGCCGGCACTCTTGCCGCCACGGCGTGAGCTGATACCCAGCGGCACCCCGACCAGCATCAGTACGAGGCATGAGAAGGGATAGCTGTAGCGTTTTTCCAGCTCGATCTGGTACCAGCGGCCGCCTGGGCCTCGTGAGAGCTGCTGCAGCTGCGCGCCCGACAGGGCAAGTATGGGCGAAGGCGCATGTACCGAATGATCGGCGTCGTCAGCCTCGGAAACAAGAGGAAGGTCCGTCTGCGTGAAGGTAGATACTTCATACTGGTGCGGATTGGCAGCATCGATCTGCTGCTGCGAGCCGTTGCGCAACCGCATCAGCACGGAGTCGCTTGCATTGTTCACCACGGTCGCGCCCGCGGCGGTGGTGATGCGCGGTGTAGACGGCTGCGACAGGTCCGCGAGGAAGACCTTGCGCCACTCCGATGCGCCTGTGGTTGCACGTACATCATCCACGTACAAGACGATGTTCTTGAAGTCCTCGTAGAAGACACGCGGCTGCACCTCAAACGAGGCCTGCGAGTTGCGCAGGGAATCCTCCAGCGCCAGCGTCGCCCGCCAGGCTGCCGGAGCGAGGTAAAGCGAGTTCGCCAGGCATACGCCCAGCGCGAGAAAGGCAACGATGCTCGCGATGCCTGCGAAGCGCCATACCCCGATGCCGGAAGCGCGCATGGCTGTAATCTCACTATCGCCGGCGAGGCGGCTGAAGCCTAGCAGAACGCCGACCAGCACGGCCATGGGGATGGTGAAGACCAGCATGTTGGGCAGGCTATAAAGCACAATCTCCAGCACCGACGACATGGAGCTGGTATTGCGGATGATCAATTCCAGAAGGTGCCCGAGATCGCGCGTAAACAGAACAAAGGTAAAGATCAGGCCGCCGAGCAGAGCATGCGAGAGGATCTCGCGAAGGATATAGCGTGTCAGGATTCGCATCGGGTGGCTGCCTTGCACGCGAGGTGGCGCACTGGCCTCAGTCTACAGGAGGGCCTACTCGCCATTTGGCAGGAACCGGTAACCGACGCCGCGTACGGTCTTGAGATAGACAGGCGTTGTCGGTTCGTCCTCAATGTATCGACGCAGACGCACGACGAAGTTATCGATGGCGCGTGTATCTGTGTCCTCGTGCACGCGCCAGACCTGCTCCAGGATCTCTTTGCGCGGAATGATGCGCGAAGGATGAAGCGAGAGGTAGCGCAGAAAGTCAGCCTCCATCAGGGTCAGTCGGGTACGCTGACCCTTGCTGTCGAGCTCCAGCATGGCGAAATCGATGACTCGGCCTGCGAACTCATAGGTCGGTGGCAGCTCGGCACCGGCAGTAGGAGTGTTTTTCTCCTGCTGCGCCGCCTGCTGCTGCCACTGCTTGCGTCGCAGCATGACATGGAGGCGAGCCAGAAGGATAGTGAGGTCGAAAGGCTTGGGCAGGTAATCGTCTGCGCCTGCCTCGAGACCAGCGAGCACGTCTTCGGGGCGGCCGCGCGCGGTAAGCATCAGCAGGGGTACGTAGTTTCCGGCCCGGCGCAGCTCGGCTGCTACAGCAAAGCCGCTTTGGCCCGGCAGCATGACATCTAGCAGCACGGCGTCGAAGGCGCGTTTCTCGTCAAGCAAGGCCAGCGCTGTCTCTCCATCGCCGGCCAGCTCTACCTCATAGCCTTCCGCCTGCAGGTTGAAGAGCAGCCCTTCTGCGAGGTGGAGTTCATCTTCCACGATCAGGATCCGAGCCGGAGTGCTCACCGCGTCGCCTCGCGCACAGGTGCAATTTGCGGGCCAGCGGCTGTGTCCGCCATCAGCGGCAGGCGTAGCGTAAACGTGGCCCCCAGCCCTTCGCCCTGGCTCACCGCGGAGACGCTGCCGCCGTGGTGCCGCGCAATGCCACGCACTAGAAACAGCCCCAGCCCTGTGCCCTGGCGCTTCAGCACTGCGCGTGACGGTACGCGATAGAAGCGTCGGAAGATGAGCTTGAGATGGACCGGATCGATCCCCATTCCATGGTCCGATATCTGGAAACAGACAAAGCCGTCCTCGTCGAGGAACACGCGGACAGTCGCCGCCACGCCGTCCGGCGAGTACTTGACTGCATTGCCGATGAGGTTGCCGAAGGCGGTCTGGAGTTCGTCTGGATTGCCATTGACCAGCAGAGGCAGGGATGCGTAGTCCTCGACGATGGCTTCCGGGGGTAGGTGGTTGCGCTCCAGTGCCCGGGCCACTGCTTGCTGTGCGAGGATCTGGAGCGCGACCGGCTCAAAGGTACGCGCCCGCCCGCCCTGCAGAATCTCACCAGCTTTCAGGACCTGCTCCACCGTCTGCAACAAGCGGTCGCTGTCCTCCAGCATGATGCGGTAGAAGTCCTGCCGCTTTTCCTCGGGAATCGTCCTGCGCTGGAGCGTTTCCAGATAGAGCCGGATGGAGGCGATGGGCGTTTTGAGTTCGTGTGTGACGGCATTCAGAAACGAGTCCTGACGCTCATTGCGGCGCATCTCCCGCACGAGGAAGATGGTGTTGAGCACCACGCCTGCAATGAGCAGAAGAGTGACCGGTATGCCCAAAACCAGCGGCAGAAGCTCGCGCCAGTTGAGCACGATCCAGCCGACGTTCAGGGTGATCGCCAGGCCCACCAGGCAGATGCCGAGCAGGATGGCGAGAAGCGTAGCGGGACGTCGGCGGGAGCTGCGCATAGCTCAGTGGCAGAACAAGAGGCTCGCACCTGAGTATAAGCGTGCGAGCCTCTGCTGGTTGTCTGCGAAAGGTATAGTTACGCAGCTCCGGACGGACGCGGGTTTGCAGGATCCCAGGCAGCTATTTTGATGTCGCGGGCAAGCCCGAGCTTTTTGAGCAGCCAGATACCGTAGTAGTTCGGATCAAACTCGTACCAGCGCAGGCCATGGCGAGCAGAGACCGGGTGGGCATGGTGGTTGTTGTGCCAGCCTTCGCCGCCGGTGAGCAGGGCAACCCACCAGTTATTGCGGGACTCATCCCGTGTCTCAAATCGACGCGATCCCCAGAGATGGGTCGCCGAATTAACGAGCCAGGTGGCATGCAGCCCTAGCGTGACGCGAAGAAAGATGCCCCAGAGCACAGCCGGCCAGCCGCCCCAGGCCAGCAGGACAAAACCAACAGTGGTCAGCGGGACCCAGTGGTACTTTGAGAGCCAAACGTAGAAGCTGTCGCGGCTAAGGTCCGGAGCGTACCGGTTCAGGATGGCGGTGGAGGAGTGGAGGCTCTGTCCGCTCATAATCCAGCCCATGTGCGCCCAGAAAGTACCCTCCTGCGGCGAATGCGGATCACCCTCGTGGTCCGAATGCTGGTGATGAACGCGATGCGTGCCTACCCAGAAGATCGGGCCGCCCTCAAGCGCCAGGGTGCCGCATACAGCCAGCACATGCTCCAGCCAACGGGGAACCTTATAGCCGCGATGCGTCAGCAGGCGGTGGTAGCACATGCCAATGCCAATGTTGATCGCAACCACGTACAGCACAACTGCCGCGAAGAGGCCCTTCCAGGAGAAGAAGAAGAGGGCGGTGATGGCCAGAACGTGAAAGATGGCCATAAAGATCGTGGTGACCCAGGAGATGGAACCACCCTGGTGGGTCTTGCCGAGTTTGGGAAGGATGGCAGCGGGTGCACTGCGGCGCGAGGAGGAAGGGGATGCGATAACTTCAGGCTCTTCTACTTCAACTGGACTCACTGCGAACGGCTCCTTCTTGCTGACTGGAACTGAGCCTAGCAGCGGGCGAGACCGCGGGCTGTAAGACTTGTGTAATCCCTATGGGAGGGACCAAGAGGGTCCGATTTCGGGCGATGCAGGCTCCTGCAAAGATGTTGTGCGAGCGACAACATCTTTTCCGTGGTCTGCATCTAGTTACCATAGGTCGGCGAGGCTTCTTCTTCGCGGGATTGCCGCAGGGCGTACGCCGTACGGGCTTCATTGTGGAAGCCCATCCATGCCAGCAACCAGCAAGGAGTCGCGTATGATCACAAATCTTCACGCAAGACCTCACATCCACTTTGCTCTCCAAGGTGTCCTTCCGCTCGCCAAGACCACCACCTGCCCTTCATGCTTCCGCGCTCTCGGGGCTGCGCGGAATGGTGAGGAGATGAGCCGCCTGATCCGCGGTCATCGTTGCACTCCTTCGGACCGCACAAGCCTGCAACCCACAGCGGCTGTCCCTTTCAGCTGAAAGCCGGACGCAGCAAGCAGGGTGGAAGCGCGCCTATCATGGGCGCGCTTCTCTTGTTCGGGTGCTTCTCAGGAGCCAGGCTTCTAAGCCGGACGGGCAGGGGAGGTGTTGGGAGCCGGCCCCGGCGCGCTGCCGTGTATCACCTCCGGGGCGATAAGAAGCGTCTGAATGTTTGCTTCTATGCGCTCAGCCACACAGCATTGGTCATTCTCTGACAGTTTGGATCCGTGGGCAGTCAGGTAGAAGACATCGATCGCGAGCTCGCCTTCGGTATCTACAAGCGCTACTTCAATATTGCAGCCGCACAAAGCTATTGCCGAGGCGAGACTTCTCAAAAGCCCGGGTGAGTCCGGTGCAACGACTTGAAGTAGTGTGCTGTGGCTGGAGCTTTCCTGATCGAAATGGAAGCGAGACTCCCCGCCGCGGCGACTCGGGGCCACTCCGCGGCGCGGTCGCTGCCGTGCGCGGAGCATGCTGTCTACCGCCTCGTGTCCGCTCAAAGCGTACCGCAGGCTCTCCAAAAATCGACCATGCTCGCCGGGGTTCAGCTCAAGGGTCCGAAAAGGGTCTGTGAACTGGAAGGAGTCAACGATGACGCCTGCAGCGTTCGAAAAAGCATCGGCTTTGACAATGTTCATGCCCCAGGCGGAAAGAGCGCCGGCCATGTCCGCAAAGAGCATAGGGCGATCCCCGGTGATGAGCGTCACCTGGTTGAACTGTCGGTGCGGGCGAAACAGTAGCTGCACCGGCTGCTCGCCAAGCTCGAGTGAGAGTTTGAAGTGCTCGCCGATCTCGTCCGGCAGGCGGGTTTGCAGGTAACGCTGGGGCATGCCTTCCAGAAAGCCGCGCAGCTGCTCATGGTTGCCGGGCGAGGCAGCCGCACCGCCATGGACAGCCACGCGGGACAGGATGCGTGCCATCACCACCGGGTCGGCATCGACGTGATAACGGCTTTCATCGACGGAGCGGTCCAGGTAGTTCGCGGTAGCGATGTAAAGCTGCCAGATGTTTTCGGCTTTCCAAGGGGTCAGCGCGTCCGGGTGTACGGCCTTGATGTCCGCGAAAGTGAGAAGGGTCAGCATCTTCAGTTGCTGCTGGCCCGGCGCGTGTTCGGCGAAACCGCGAACGCTTTCCGGATCGAAGATATCGCGGCGCAGAGCGTGCGACATCTCGAGGTGGTTGCGGATCAGCTTGCGCACGATCTCACGCTCTTCGAGGTCAAACTCCAAGCGGGCAAAAACGCGCTCTGCCAGCTCGATGCTTTCGCGCGCGTGGTCGCCGGTGCGGCGGGCTTTGCCGGTATCGTGCATCAGCAGCGTTAGCATCAGCAGGTCTTTTCGCTCGATCTCCGGCAGTAGGCTCGAAAAGCGCCGCTCCCACTCGTGCCGCGGGGTGCGCAGTGCGTGCACATTCTCAATGACCAGGAAGGTATGCTCATCCACCGTGTAGCGGTGGTAGGCATCGCGGATGACCAGCGAGTCGATGCCGTGGAACTCCGGCAGGATCAGTTCCAGCAGGCCAAGCGCGTGCATGAGTCGCAAGGCATGCGCGGCAAAAGGGCCGAGGAGCACATCCCGAAGGCAATTCCATAGAAAAGGCCCCTCGGGCACGTGCACGGCAAGCGCAGGGAGTGCTTCGATGATGCGTTGCTCGGTGTCCTCGCGAAACCGCGAGCCGTACTGAGCCACATGCGCAAAGACGCGGAGCAACGCCTCGGCGTCAGCCAGGGCGGCGCCCTCCAGGGAAATCCGGTTATCTTCCACGGTGAAGCTGGTGCCCGGGATAATGGCGCGTTTGCGCCGCAGGCTCTTCAGCAAGGGCTTACGGGCAGTACTCGGAGCCTCATCAAGGAGGAGGTTGCTCCGCCGGGAGATGGCTCGCGCATGGCGATAGTAGGTGCGCATCCAGTACGCAGGGTCCGCGGAGCCCAGGGTTTCCAGTCCGATGCTCTGTGCGGCAGCCTCGTCCTGCGCAGCCCAGTCCAGAACGTTTTCGTCGCGCCCGACGCGGAAGTGGAGAAAGCAGCGAGCCGCGGCCAAGAAATCAAAGGCGGCAGCGAGGTCCTGTAGAGAGCCTGTGTGCTCAACCCGCGCGGGCGGCCAGGTGCGCGTGGATGCAAGGGTTCTCAGCAGCTGCAGCCAGTGGATCAGGTGGTAATCGCGCAGACCGCCGGGGCATTCCTTCAGGTTCGGCTCCAGGTGGAAGATGGTATCGCTGTAGCGTGCATGCCGGCTGCGCGCTGCCTCGGCAAGGTGAGCCGCCAGGGGCGTCACTTCCCGGAGCATGGCGGTCTGCAGCTCCGCGTCCAGCCTTGTCGCCAGAGAGGTATCTCCACACAGAAAGCGACGATCCAGCAGTGAGATCGCGAACTCGAGGTTGCCTTCCGCATCGATCCGCTCGCACTCTTTCAGGGTGCGCGTGGAGGGGCTGGCGCGCAGCCCGATGTCCCACATCAGCTGCGTGCACGAGCGGATGAGCTCATGCGCATCGCGCTCGGCGGCTTCGTTCCCGCAAAGAAAGAGAACATCCACATCCGAGCAGGGGAATAGCTCCTGACGTCCAAAGCCACCCAGGGCTAAGACGGCGATAGGCAGATCACGCCCCCCGAGCGAGTTACTCCACAGCTCCCGTACCAGAGCCTCAACCTCCAGCGAGCGTTGGCGGATGGTAGCGCAGCCGTCACCAGAGCGAGCAAAGGTAGCACGGGCTGCGGACTCTGCTGTTTCCGTCCGCTGCCGGAGTCGCTCGAGTAGGGGTGCTTCGGATGCCATAGGCCGCGACTACTTTCCTGGATTCGCCTAAACCCTGCGCCAGGCGCGGGTTCGAGCTAAAGTGCTGTGGGGCCGCGCTCGTCGTTGCGGATGCGGATAGCCTCATCGATTTTGGTGAGAAAGATCTTGCCATCGCCGATCTTGCCGGTGCGCGCCGCATTGCTGATGGCGCTGACTGCTTTTTCGACCATTTCGTCGTTGACCACGGTTTCGAGCTTCACCTTGGGCAGCAGATCTACGGTGTACTCACGCCCGCGGTAAAACTCCGTATGACCCTTTTGCCGGCCATGGCCTCGGGCCTCCAGGATCGTCATCCCCTCAATCCCCGCCTCGAGCAAGGCATCTTTGACTGCGTCAAGCCGTGAGGGCTGCAGAATGGCTTCTATCTTGTACATCGTTTACTCAATCCTTTTGAGCTGTGCCCAGTATGCGCCTGCCTAGAGGTCGACCGGCGAATCGAGGGTTAACCGCAAGCTGCGCCAAGGCGATGAGAAGCCAGGGAAGACTGCGGGTCAAGAAGCGAAGTCATAGCCCTCTTCCCCGTGCTGTGTGATGTCAAGGCCTTCACTCTCATCTGCTGCGGAAACGCGCAAGCCAATCGCGAGGTCCACGACTTTCAGCAAAACAAGGGTTCCGACGATAGAAAGAGCCCAGGCAATCGCGATACCGACCAGTTGGTTCCCGACCTGGTGCCAGTTGCCCTCGATGGCACCAGAGGGCAGGGCATTGCCCTTTGCATCCTTGAAAATGGGGTTGATGGTGGAGGAGGCAAATAGGCCTGTCAGGACGGCGCCCAGCGTTCCGCCGGCGCCATGCACGCCGAAGGCGTCAAGCGAATCGTCATAGCCGAACCAGCGCTTGACGTAAACGACCATAAAGTAGCAGAAGAAGCCGGCCAGGAGCCCGATCAGCAGCGCGCTCATCGGCTGCACATAGCCGGCAGCCGGAGTGATGGCAACCAGCCCGGCGACTGCCCCCGAGATCGCGCCGAGAGCAGAGGGCTTGCTGTTGTGGACCCACTCTGCCGCAGCCCAGGCGAGCGCCGCTGTCGCTGCTGCGAAATGGGTGTTGACGAAGGCGCTGGTCGCGAGTGTGCCGGAAGAAAGAGCCGAGCCGGCATTGAAGCCGAACCAGCCCACCCACAGCAGGCAGGCGCCGACCAGGGAGAGCACAACGGAATGGGGCGTCATCTGCTCCTTTGGATATCCGACGCGCTTGCCCAGGTAGAGCGCGCAGACAAGGGCTGATACCCCGGAAGTGACGTGCACGACTGTGCCGCCGGCAAAATCAAGAGTGGGAAAGCGGCCGCCAAGTGAGGCGTTGAGCAGTCCGCCCTTGCCCCAGACCATATGGGCCATGGGGGAGTAGACCAGAAGCGACCAGAGCACCAGAAAGGTCGCCATGGCTGAGAACTTCATGCGCTCGGCAAAAGCTCCGGTGATGAGCGCCGGCGTGATGATGGCAAACATAAGCTGGTAGATCATGTACGTCTGCAGAGGCAAGGTTGCGGCGTAGTCCGGATCGGGCGTAAGACCGACGCCGCGGAGGAACAGATGATGGAGTCCTCCAATGAAGACACTGCCTGAGTCAAAAGCGAGCGAGTAAGAGACCAGCGCCCACAGGATCGTGATGATAGCCATCATCGCGAAGCTCTGCATCATGGTGGCCAGCACGTTCTTCCGCCGAACCAGGCCGGAGTAAAACAAGGCCAGGCCAGGGCCGGTCATGAGCAGAACGAGGGCAGCTGAAACCAGCATCCAGGTGTTGTCGGCGCCGCTTTGCGCAGCGGCTGTCGCGGCTTCCAGCTTTGCAAGGCGTGCGTCGGTGCCGCCCGGGCTTTGTGCAAGAGCAGCGCAGGAGCTGGCGCACAGATAGAGCGGGCCGAGCAGAAGCAGGGGAAGGCGATGTGTGGGGCGGATCTGGAAACGGATAGCCATGGCACTCCGATGGAGAAATCGCTTCGGGTCTCTTCGCTCGTTTGAGGGTGCTTGTACGCGCAAGCGTCGCTCGGATGCAGCGATTGTGTCCCGTATTGCAGCTACTTTGACATACTTCCCTGCAAACCCGAAGAAGAACAAAGCGAGGGGAAAGCTCGACGGCGGAGGACCTTAGCTTAGCGCTATTTCGCTCCTCTCAAAAAGAGTCACGCTTGCGGGCAGAGAAGGCCCTTGCGGCACTCAGCGCCGGTCTATAGTAGAGGTATGGCCACGGCAACCAACCAAGATCGCTACTTCTTCGGCGCGCTCGAGAGCTCCTCCAAGAATCGTGAAAAGCTGCGGGAGGTTACCTATGGAGACCAGCAGCCGGAAGGGATCCTGCTGGCTTCCCTCGACTCTGCCCTCAATTGGGCTCGGAAGAGCTCTGTATGGCCGATGACCTTTGGGCTCGCATGCTGCGCCATTGAGATGATGTCGATGGGCGCATCGCGCTTTGATGTAGCGCGATTCGGCATGGAGGTATTTCGGCCCTCGCCGCGGCAAGCGGACCTGATGGTGATCGCCGGCCGCGTTTCCAACAAGATGGCACCCGTCATTCGCCGGCTTTATGACCAGATGCCGGAGCCGAAATGGGTCATCTCGATGGGAGCTTGCGCGACCTCAGGCGGCGTTTTCAACAACTATGCCATTGTGCAAGGCGTAAATCAGATCATCCCCGTAGACATCTACGTTCCCGGGTGCCCGCCTCGGCCGGAGCAGCTGATGTACGCGCTGACTTTGCTGCAGGAGAAGATTCAACGGGAGAAGGGAACGACCCGCCGCGCGTTGAATCTGGCATAGAGGTGGCGGCAGAAAGCGTCAGCGCAGGCCTTCATTCCCAGCCCATCTCGCCAGGTTCTCTTTCGTCCACATCGCGAAGCAAGGTCGCCCCGGCGGGGCGGCCTTTTTTGTAGGCGCCCTCGAAGGCATGTCTCCCTCCTAAGTGTTACGAGTGGTGCGATTTTACTTGCTTTGTGTCCGAAGAGCGGACACTCTTAACGTGGCAAGGCGGGACGCCGATAAAGCAAGGGTCAGTACAGCAGTTTGCTTCAAGGCAGCTCGTCAAGGCGCGCAAAGCTAGTTGATGAATGAGGTACAGGCTAAATACCCTTGAGTTCAGGCAACTTGTCAGCCCGATGATGCTCTAAGGTAGTAACGCCTGGTAGAAGCGGTTTTGCGGAAAAATCCGGGATCCGGAAGCGTGAGATTTACCAGGGTTCAGTAGGAATATCTGTTTGACTTTAAGCAAGGTTGCGGAGGATAGACGCATGTATCGTGGTCCAGTGAGTTCTCTGAGCCGCCTTCTGCTCGTGGGTTGTACTGTGGGGCTCGGCGCCACGGTACTCCAAGCGCAGGACGCGGCATCACCAGCGCCGGCAACACCGGCCGCCCCAGCGGCGCCGGCTCAAACCGCGCCCAAGCAGGCGCCGGTTTCCCGGGTTGATATTTTTCTGGGTTACTCGTACCTGGCGCCGCATGGCACGGTTACGACCAACAGCGCGCTCACTGGTCTTCCTTATCCTGTCAGGTATGGGTCGGTCGATTACGGTGCCATCGGTTCGGTAGCTTTCTTTTTCAATCGCTATGTAGGCGGCGTGGTGGAATACGCAGACCATACGCTGGGCAAGAATGATGGCTTCCGTGATGCCGCGGCAGGCCTGATCGTGCGTTACCCCTCGTCACTTGGTGTCACTCCCTTCGCGCATGCGATGGCAGGCGCATCCCTGGTGGGCGGCCCCAACGCCGAACCAAACGTTGTGCACGGCTATACCTGGGGACCGATGTTGAAGGTGGGCGGCGGTCTTGACTACGACACGCCCCTGTTCAATCACCACCTCGGAGTACGTCTATTCCAGGCCGATTACGTTTACACGCATGCTGATTTCGGTCCGCAAAGCATCACCGGTGGCCGCGCTAACATCGACTCCGCCGAGCTGAGCGCAGGACTTCTCCTGAAGCTTGGCAACATCATCCCGCCGCCGCCGGTTACCTACACCTGCTCGGTCAATCCAATGACGGTATTCCCCGGCGATCCAGTCACCATTACCGGCACGGCAGCAAATCTGAATCCCAAGAAGCCGGCTACTTATACCTGGTCCGGCCAGGGCGTCACCGTTAAGGGCGACAGCTCGACCGGGACAGTGGATACCAGCAGCCTGCAGCCTGGTACGTACCCAGTGACCGGGCATGTCAGCGAGGGCCCGAAGCCGGGGCAGTCTGCTGATTGCAATGTGAGCTTCACGGTTAAGCAATTTGAGCCACCAACGATCTCCTGCTCGGCGAACCCGACCACAGTGAACCCGGGCGACAGCTCGACGATCACGTCAGTGGGTGTAAGCCCGCAGAACCGGCCGCTGACCTACAGCTACACAGCTACGGCGGGCCAGATCTCCGGCACGACGAACACTGCAACGCTGTCGACCGCAGGCGCACCTGCCGGCGCAATCACTGTAACTTGCAATGTGGCTGACGATAAGGGCCAAACAGCAACGACGACGACCACGGTCACCGTCAATGCTCCGCCGGCACCGGCACCCAAGACGCAGACACTGTGCACCATCACCTTCGACCGCGACAAGAAGCGTCCGGCCCGTGTGGACAACGAAGCCAAGGCTTGCCTTGACGATGTGGCCCTCAACGCGCAGCGCTCTGCCGATGCTTCAGTGGTGCTAGTTGGCAATGCCGCCGAACAGCAGGCAGCAGCAGCCAAGGGTAAGGGCAAGCACAAGCACGCATCACCTGCGATGACACCTGAGAAGCTGTCTGCTCAGCGTGCCGTCAACACCAAGGACTACCTTGTGAAGGAGAAGGGCATCGATGCTTCACGCATCTCGGTCCGCACCGGAACCAAGGGCAGCAACGAGGTAGATAACTACCTGGTTCCTGCAGGCGCAAACTTCGACACGGATGTACAGGGCACAACCAACGTGGACGAGTCGAGCGTCAAGGCTCAGCCCCGGACGGCCCATGCATCCGGCAAGCGGCGCCACCACAAGAAGTAGTAAACAAACGGGAGGCAGCCGTCGCCTCCCGTTCCTCTCCTGAGGGGCTGGCCGTCTATGCGGCTAGCCCTTCTTTCTGTTTGGCCCAAGCCCGGTGCGTCCGGCTGATACAAAAGGAGACCGGCTCAACGCCGGCACGGACAGTATGAAAAACTTTTCTGCCTGCTCTACCCGCCGCTTGCGCTGCGGCTGTCTCTTCACTCTGGCAGCTTGCTGCCTTACCAAGCCGGCCGTCAGCTTTGCTCAAACTCCGAAGCAGACCGTACCGCAATACACTTCGGTCTTCTCGTCGACATCTGCTCAGACAAGCCCCTCGGCTCTGTCGAAACCCACGCCTGCCGGCCAGAATGTGCCCGCGCCTGCTGCGAGTGTTTTGCCTGCAGCCTGGACCTCTGTCGGGCCGGATGGTGGTGATGCCCGATCGCTGACCCCAGACCCGAAGAACCCTCGTCATCTTTACCTTGGGACCACCAGCTCCTGGGTCTATGAGACGGAGAATGCCGGCAAGAGCTGGCATCGGCTAGCCCGTCTTGGCAAGGGCGACGACCTCATCGTCGATAACATCCTTGTCGACTCGAGCGACCCGAAGACTCTCATCGTCGGCGCCTTCAATGTGTCCGAGCGCGGCGGCGGGATCTTCATCAGCCATAATGGCGGGGCGAACTGGAAGCCTGTCAGCGACATGGATGGTCAGAGTGTGCGCGCTTTAACGCAGGCCGTTTCCAACCCGAAGGTTCTGGTGGCGGGTACGGTCGCCGGCGTCTTTCGTTCGATCGACGACGGCGAACACTGGGCAGAGATCAGTCCCGCTGCCTCCTCTGAGGTGCACGAGGTCGAGTCTGTAGCGGTCGATCCCGTCGATACAAACATCATTTATGCCGGGACCTGGCACCTGCCCTGGAAGACGACCGATGGCGGTGCGCACTGGTCCAACATCAAGGAAGGCTTGATCGATGACTCGGACGTCTTCTCGATCATCATTGATCCCCATGCACCGGCCGTCGTGTACGCTAGCGCCTGCTCCGGTATCTATAAGAGCGAATCAGCGGGAGCACAGTTCCACAAGGTACAGGGTATTCCCTCGACAGCTCGGCGTACACGCGTCCTGATGCAGGATCCGACCAATGGCAAGGTGGTCTATGCGGGTACGACGGAGGGCTTGTACAAGACCGCAGATGGCGGTGTGAACTGGAGCCGGCTTACGGGACCGGACGTCATTATCAATGATGTCTTTGTCGATCCGGGTAACGACCAGCACATCATGCTGGCTACGGACCGCAGCGGCGTGTTGACCAGCACGGACGGAGGCGGTAATTTCAGTAACAGCAACGGTGGCTTTTCGCAGAGGGTCGTCCAGACCGTATTAGTTGACGGAAAGCAGCCGGGTGTTCTTTACGCAGGCGTGCTGAACGACAAGATCTACGGAGGCGCTTTCGAGAGTAAAGACAATGGGGCGAGCTGGCAGCAGCAGGCTGATGGGCTTGCCGGACGCGATGTGTTTGTTCTTGCGCAGGCTCCTGATGGTGTGGTGTACGCAGGAACAAACAGCGGCATAGCGCGGCTTGTCGATGGCAAGTGGCAGCTCAGTGGTGATCTTGTTGCCCATGCCAACCGTGCCGTGGTGACCCGTGTGCATGGCAAGCGTCAGACACACTCCATTGACACCGTAAAGAAGACGGGAGTGATCGACAGCCGTGTCAATCAGCTCGATCTCACGGGCAGCGTGTGGTACGCAGCGACTGCCAAGGGCGTCTACCGCTCCGCGGATCAGGGGCAGAGCTGGGAAGCAGCCTCTCTTCCGCCTGGTGATGTCCGCTCAGTCCGCTCACTCGGAACCAAGGTGGTCGCGGCTCAGCGCAACAGCCTCATGGTGTCAGATGATTCCGGACAGAACTGGAAGCCGGCGGCGCTGCCGACTGGCTTGTCCGGGATCAATGCGCTTGCGCTCTCGAACGACGGAGCGGTATGGACCGGCGGCAGAGAAGGAGTCTATTTCAGCAAGGACGATGGAGGAAGCTGGGACCGCATTCAGAATCTGCCTCTCGGAGAGATCGGCGGCCTGGATTATGATCCGCAGCTGAAGCGCGTGCTGGTTTCCTCCCGGACTTCGACGACGATCTTCGGGGTGGATGCGAGTAGGTCGCCCTGGAAGTACTGGGAGACAGGTTGGCGGGTGCACCAGGTGCTGCAGCAGGGAAACAGGCTCGTCGCTGCCTCGCTCTATGACGGAGTGGTGCTGGAGCCGAGAAGCGGAAGTGAGGCAAAAGAAGCCTCCGTCAGCGACAACAGCAACGCGCCCGGCGTTCAGTAGCGTGGGGGGTCTGCAACTTCGGAGCTTCGAGGAGGCAGATTTGCCGACGCTCTTTCAACTTGACCAGGCATGCTTTCCTAAGCCGATCGCCTACAGCCTGCAGGAGCTGGCAAGCTTTGTGCATCATCCCAGCTCCTTTACTGTCGTGGCATGCTCCGGACTGGTGGATGAGCTGAGCAGGGAGGCTACAGACAGCGGGTTTGCTCCTCCGGAAACAATCGTTGGCTTCGCGATCGTCCGACCGATCCGTCGCCGAGCGCGCATGCTCCGCGCCCACGCTCTTCTGCATGTGATCACGATCGATGTCGGGCCGGAGTTTCGCCGGCGGGGTATCGGCACACTGCTGATGCGCTGGATCTGCAAAAAAGCACAGGAGCTTGCTTCAAAGTCGATCGTGCTGGAGGTGGCATGCGACAACCTCCCGGCCCAGCGGTTTTATACCCGGTACGGCTTTGAGCCGACGGGATTGATCCCGGGCTACTACAACGGCGTAGTGGACGCACTCTCGATGGAACGCCCGCTGGGCACGGATTCAGATGAGAAAGGCTGCTGACGCAGCATGTACGAATGTAGATCGTGACGCTGGACTTCGCTCTTGCTGAAGCAAAGAAGGTGTGGGAGCTTGGCCATCAAGGCAAAGCGTGCGAGGCGGCGAGAAGGCTTGCTCGGGAAGCAGCACTTGCCGATCCGCGGTCCATCCAGAGCACGTGGCCTGACCGGTCGACCAGCAGCACCACAATAGTACGGTCATCGGTAGGTAGAACGAGCGATTCCCGGAGGGCAGCCTTGTTGGTATAGAGAGGTACATCCCAGTGAAGCAGGTCAGGATCTGTTTCTGTCGCACGCAGGGAAGAGTTGTCCCACCAACGAAAGAGTGCATTCTCCGGATCACTTACCAGCATGCGGTAGGTGCGGAAGTCGAAGCGCGTATGCTGCAGCGCCTGGCTTACGGCTGTCCAGGTGTCGAGCTGAGGGCCCTGGTCCCTCCGGAACGAAAGAAGAAGCAGATTTTGCCGGCCTTCCAGCCCTTCTGGCAGCATGATGACCGTCTTGTCAAGAGCTTGCGAAGCGAGCTTCGGGAAGACGGCTGCTTGTGGAGCAGCTTGGGCACCTACCCGAGATATCGACAAAAAGCCAGCCGCACGCGGGTGTCCATACGCCAGACTTGTGCACGCAGCCAGCACAACACAGGGAACGATGCTGCGCGCGAGGAGGGCCGGACGGGTACGCATCTCTGGGCATAGTAACAGTGCCATGCTGCCAGCTCATGGAAGCCAGAACTGCCTCTATCGTGCTGTCACACCTGGGTAGAGAAACTCCCTCCGGTAAAATAAAGCGCAGAGAGGTTGATTATGTCCGGAGCAGGAACACTGGTTCGCGCGCCCCGGCGCTCCTTTGTGACAGAGGATCGAGCGCTCGAGACAATAGCTGAGAAGGTTGCGGAAGGTGTGCGACTTAGTTTTGAAGATGGGCTTACGCTGTACAGGTCTCCCGATATCCTGGCAATTGGGTGGCTGGCGAACTCCGTACGCGAGCACCTACATGGCGATCTCGCGTACTTCAATGTCAATCGGCATATCAATCCTACAAACGTGTGCGTAGCCTCCTGCCGCCTGTGTGCCTTTGGGCGCAAGAAAGGTGCCGAAGGCACGTACACAATGGCGCTCGAAGAGGCCTGGGCCACCGCGGCTGAAGGTTACAGCGAAGCCGTCACAGAGTTCCACATTGTGGGCGGCCTGCACCCTGACCTGCCACTCGAATACTTCCTCGATCTCGTCACCGGCCTCAAGCAGCGCTTTCCGCTGGTGCACATCAAGGCTTTCACCATGGTTGAAGTAGCCTTCCTGGCCAAGCGCGCGAAACTGACGATCCGCCAGGTCCTGCAACGGGTGCGTGCTGCGGGTGTGGATTCGCTACCTGGGGGGGGTGCCGAGATCTTTGCCGACCGGGTGCGCTCTATCATCTGCGATCACAAGATCAACGGCAATGAATGGCTTGAGACGGCAGAGATTGCCCATGAGCTCGGGCTTCGGTCAAATGCGACCATGCTGTACGGCCATGTCGAGAACGATGAGGACCGCATAGACCACATGTGCAGGCTGCGCGCGGTACAGGACCGGACCGGCGGCTTCCAAACGTTTATCCCGCTGGCTTTTCACCCGGACAATACCGCATTGCACCACCTGCCACGCACAACGGGTCTGCTGGATATGAAGCAGATTGCGATTGGGCGATTGATGCTCGACAACTTTCCGCATATCAAGAGCTACTGGCAGATGGTCTCCGCCAAGATGGCGCAGATTTCGCTCCGCTTTGGAGCTGATGATATTGATGGAACGGTCATTGAAGAGAAGATCTACCACGATGCCGGAGCGACAACGCCCCAGGGCATGCGCAGGCAAGATCTGGTCCGTTTGATCACAAGCGCCGGGCGCGTTCCGTTTGAGCGTGACACGATGTACCGGGCAGTGACCCGGACTGAGGATACTTTCACCGTGGCTGTTTAGGCGCTGGGGGGTCTAAGCAGCGATCAGGACAGATTTGGTATGGAGGCGGGCTCGACAACCTCGCCCTCCATGCCTGCGAGGACCACAGCCGGCGATACCGAAAGCGATACTGGGTGCGCTTCGAACGAGTGAACCGCGGTGATGTGGACGGGCCGATGCTCCTCCGGCGTGTCTAATCGAGTGACACGCTCGGCCGCGGCATTTCTTTCCTTCTGTCGAGCGGCGCGACGCCTTGCCACCAGGCGCGAGGCAAGCAGGAAGAGTCCGCCGAACGTGACGGCCAGCATCAGGGCTGCGACGATGCCGTGAAGCTCTGACACATCGTTGTAGAGCAGGGCCAGCGCAAGAAACACAAAAACAATGTGTGCGCAGAAGACCTCAAGCGATGCTTTACCTAGCGTGAGGAACGGCTCATTCTGCACGATGGGAAAGACGAAGCGGCGCAGCCAGTAGAAGAGGGTTGTAAAGGCAAAAAGGTTGAGCACGCGAAGCGGTCCGATGTGCCACTTGTCGAGCGAGAAGGCAAGGGCATCCTGCGTGAGGTGCGGCCCAAGCCAGCCATGTCGCACGCCCAGGAAGAAGAGGCAGACGCCCAGCGCGCTGAGAGCGATGGGTGTATTCACGCGACGAAGAGGGTTGCGGCCTTCCGCGGAGCGAGCACCAAGCCACAGCCCCATCATCCAGACGCCCTGCCAGGCGAGCATATTAAAGGCGCCGCTTTCCTGCAGAGGAATCTGCAGATGGGTGAGCCGGACAGTGCCGGCATGGAGCCACTCCCGTATTCCGAGCTGGGCGCCAAGCCACAGCGCGAAGCTTGCTGCCAGCGGCACTCGCCATCCACGCCGCGCAGCCCAGGTCAGCACGATCGGCGTAGCGGCAAGAAAAAGCACATACATGGGCAGAATATCGAGCAGAGGTGGGCAGTACAGCAGCAGCAGTGAGCCAACGATGGCGGTGCCGGGGTGTGCCAGGTAGAAGCTCAGCAGGTTGTAGATCGCCGCCCGGTGTGTTTCCGCCGCAAGTGCTGCCACGACCGTGAAAGCTAGCGTGAGCATAAGCACGTGAATGCCGTAGATCTTGAAGGCTCGGCGCCAGAGTTTAGTCTGGAGGCCTGCACTATCCTCGGCAGCCTGTCGACTGTAGATCCGTGCGACCAGCAAGGCCGAGAGAAAGACAAAGCCTTCTGCCGAGGAGAGGAAACCGAACGGCTGATTCACCCATTCGCTTAAGCGGGTAGGCATGTGCGTCAGCGTCATCCAGACCAGGAAAAGACCGCGCAATGCGTCGAGTTCGGGTCGCCTTTCCAGCTTGGGGAAGCGCATATACCCTTCGTTAGACGGTCTTTTCGTCGTGGAGTTGCGCGGAGTTTCTGTTGAGAGAAGCGCGTCGGTGCTAGCCCAAATACTCCTTGATAAAGGGATCCTGGGAGTGCACGAGATCCATGGTGGAACCGTCGAAGATCAGCCTGCCCTCATGCAGCACCAGGAAGGTCGTGCTTGCCTCCACCTCGCCGTCCGGCAGTTTTTCCATCCGGTTCTCCTCTTTGTTAAAGCGATGGGTCGCAAGGGTAAAGGCATCCTGGAGCCGATGGGAGACGAGCAGGGAGGAGGAGCCGTAGACATCCCGTTGCTTCACCACAAGTTCGATGATGGTATTGGAGGTGATCGGGTCCAGGCCGCCCGTGGGTGAGTCGTAGAGCAGAAGCTCCGGCTCGCTGATGATGGCACGGGCGATAGAAACACGTCGGCGCATACCGCCTGAAAGCTGCGAAGGATACTTGTCGATGGTGTCTTCGAGCTCGACGAAACGGAGAGCCTCGCGCACCCGTTTGTCGATCTCATCATCGCCGACGCGACTCTCGGTCAGCCGGTAGGCTACGTTGTTGCGCACGGTCAGCGAATCGAAGAGAGCGCCTTCCTGAAAGACCATGCCGATGTTGTCGCGCAGCTTGAAGAGGGCTTCTTCCTTGAGCCTGCTGAGGTCCTGGCCGAACACGCAAATGGTGCCAGCATCGGGGCGGATCAGGCCATTCGCAAGCTTGAGGAGCACACTCTTGCCGACACCGGCGGGTCCGAGCAGAATCCGGGTTTCCCCACCCTTGACCTGGAAGGAGATGTTGTCCAGAACTGTGCGGCCTTGCGAGAGGAGAGTGACTCCTTCAAAGGTAACGACCGGCTCATCCGGATGCTCTTCATGCCAGTTCTTCTTGCCAGCCGGTTGCTGTTCTGTGGTTGTCATCTGCTTACCGGCCAAAGATACCGATCATAAAGCGGCTGATCACAAAATCGCTCGCAATGATGAGCACGGACGAGACAACGACAGCCTGCGTCGTGGCGCGCCCAACCCCCTGGGTGCCCCCCTTGGTGCCCATGCCGTAGAAGCACCCGATAGTCGCGATGATGAAGCCGAAGAAGATGGGCTTGATGAGCCCCTGGAAGATGTCAGCGAAGACAAGGGACTGGTAGGCCGAATGGAAATACTGTGCTCCACCCTGACCGAGCATAAAGACCGCCACCGTGCCGCCGCCCATGGTTCCAACGGTGTCTGACAGGATGGTGAGGAAGAACAGCATCACCACGGTGGCGACGATCCGGGGCATCACCAGCTTTTTGAGCGGATCGGTGCCGAGCGCGCGCATAGCATCGATTTGCTCTGTCACGACCATGGAGCCGAGCTCCGATGCCATGCCGGAGGCATTGCGGCCTGAAACCATAAGGCTCGTGAGCACCGGGCCTAGCTCCTTAATCATGGAGAAGGAGACGAGTTGACCGGTTATGGCCGCTGCACCGAACTGTGACAGCGAGGATGCAGACTGCAGCGCCAGGACACCGCCGGTAAAAAAGCCGGTAAGGAGCACGATCGGAATAGACCCAACACCGATGGAGTCAGCCTGTGTGAAAATGTCGGCGAGGTAGAGCGGGCGGCGCACAAGGTTGCTGAGCGCGCGACCGCTGAGCAGCGCGTAGTCCTGCAGGGAGCCGATGAGGTTCTTTGCTGTGCGATCCAGTGTGCTGTCTGCCATGAGTGATGCTGGCGCGCCGAGGACCTGCGCCGGGCTAAGGCTCCTTTGGATGCTTGGTCAGGTGCTTGGATGCAGGGGAGGACTCCGGATCGCGCAAGCACCACCCGGATGGTCCTTAGGCCTCGCGGATCCTCTTCTTGATCTCGATCGAGAGCCGCTTGATCTTCTGGTTCAGCGTAGACAAGGGAATGCGAAACTGCTCGGCGGCCTCCGTTTGATTCCAGTTGCAGCGCTCCAGCTTGTCCATGATGATGCGCCGCTCGATATCCTCGATGATATCGAAGAGGGAGGCATCGCTGCTGTGCTCGAGCAGGCTGGATGAGTACGAACGGCCTGTGATGTGGGCGGGCAGAAGATCCAGACCGATGACCTGCCCAGCGCTGAGTACCACGCCTCGCTCCATGACGTTCTCGAGTTCACGGATGTTGCCCGGCCAATCATAGTCGAGCAGTGCCCGCAGGGCTTCAGGCGAAAGCGTGCGGGTCGGCAGCTCATTCTCCTCAGAGTAGCGGCGGAGGAAGAGCGTCGCCAAGGCAGGTATATCTTCGCGCCGCGCACGCAGGGGCGGCAGCTCGAAGCGAATGACATCCAGGCGGTAGAACAGATCTTCGCGGAACTTGCCTTCGCGGACCGCCTGACGCAGATCGACGTTTGTGGCAGTAATGATCCGCACATCCACCTGGATCTCCTGCGTTCCGCCAAGATGCATAAAACGCTTGTCCTGCAGCACGCGAAGGATTTTGGCCTGGGTGTCAATGGGCATGGTCCCGATCTCGTCCAGGAAAAGCGTTCCTCCGTTTGCGACTTCGAAGAGGCCTTTCTTGGCTGTGACTGCTGAAGTAAATGCCCCTTTGACATGCCCGAACAGCGTGGATTCCAGCAGATCCGTCGGCACCGCGCCTGTGTTCACCGGTACAAACGGCCGATCCTTGCGAGGGGAGTTCGCATGGACCGCTTTCGCGATCAGCTCCTTGCCGGTGCCGCTTTCACCCTGGATCAACACCGTGGACCGGGATGGCGCAACCTGCGCCACCATGTCAAAGATGCGCAGCATGATCTCACTCTTCCCGACAATATTCGGGAAGTTGTACCGCTGCTTGAGAGCTCGCTTCAGCTGAACATTTTCCTCTTCAGCCTTGTAGCGGGCAATTGCTGCCCGGATGTCAGCGAGCAACTTCTCATTGTCCCAGGGCTTCTGGACAAAGTTCTGCGCGCCGGCTCGGATGGCATCGACGACATTGTCAACGGTTCCATAGGCGGTCAGCATGATCACCGGCAGCTCTGCCGTCCGCTCACGGATGAGTGAGAGGATCTCGATACCGTTTTGCCCGGGAAGGGCAAGGTCCAGCAGCACAAGGTCGTAAGTGTGGTGCTCGATGCGGGCCAGACCGGCCTCCCCATCGATCGCCATCTCAACCTGGTAGCCCTCTAATTGCAGCAGCGTTTCGAGTGTCTCGCGGATGCCTGCTTCGTCGTCGATGATCAGGATGGAATGACCCGTGCCCGTGGGCTCGAGCGCTTGCGCCGGTGGCAGCGGAAGGGTCGTCTCAGACATGCGCGGCTTTCTCTTTCAATGGGAACTCGAGGGCAAACACGGTACCGGCGCCAGGCTGGCTTTCCACGTGGATCTTGCCGGCATGCTCCTGCATAATGCCGTAGGTGACCGCAAGGCCGAGACCCGTGCCCCGTCGCTGACCCGCCTTGACCGCTGTTTTGGTGGTGAAGAAGGGATCATAGATACGCTGCACATGCTCGGGAGCGATCCCCGTCCCGGAGTCGGCGATCGACACCGTGACACAGTCATGGACGGCTGTGCTGACCCGCAAACGTCCCCCTTCGACCATGGCATCCTTGGCGTTGAGAAAGAGGTTCAGAAAGACCTGCTGGAGTTTCCCGGCATTCCCCTGGATGAGGGGAAGCGAAGGATCGAGCTCTGTTTCCAGCACGATACGCGCGGTCTTAAGCTGGTGTTCCAGCAATGCCAGCGTTTCGAGCACAATGCCGTTCAGATCAGTCGCGCGAAACTCGGCTCCTCCGGTTCGCGAAAAGTTCAGCAGCCCGTTGACGATTTCGGAGGCCCGGAAGGTCTGCTTGGTGATCTTCTCGAGCAGGGGCGCAAGCCGCGCATCATCGCGAAGCTGCTTGCTCAGCATTTGCGTGTACGACGAGATGACCGCCAAGGGCGTATTGACCTCATGGGCTACACCTGCGGCTAGGAGCCCGATGGAGGAGAGCTTTTCTGCCTGCGCCAGCTGCGACTCAAGTCCTATTCGCGCCGTAATGTCATCGACCAAAACGATGCGGCCCAGCGTTTGGAACTCACGCGAAACCAGCGGAGCGATGGAGATGTTAGCAATGCGGTTTTCTTCTTGACTGGCAGGCCGGCTTCCAGACTCGCCGCGACTGCTTAGCGGAAACTTGTAAAGATGGTGCACCCCGGGGTCATCCTTGACACGGTGGAACTCGCGCATAAAGTTTTCATCGAAGACTTCACCAAGCGTGCGGCCCAGTACGAGCGCACGCGGCTGAGCGAAGAGCACTTCCATCTGCGCGTTCCAGCTTTCAATCCGCTCTTGGAGGTCCACGGCGAGGATCCCGACATTTGTGGATTCGACGATGTTCTCGTTGAACTCCTTGAGGCGCTCGAACTCCTCAATTTTGCGCTGGAGACTTGCATAGAGCGTGGCGTTCTGGATGGCGATGCCCACATAGCTGGCCAGGGACTCAAGCAGCTCAACGTCCTCGCTCGAGAGAAAGTCGCCACCCATGGTGCGGCCCAGGCCGATAACCGCTGTGGTGCGATGCTGCGCATGGCAGGGCAAATAGTAATGGAGCTCGAGCAGCGCTGCGGTTTGCCTCTGGGCGGGGGTGAGGTGCAGTGCCTGCTGGGGATTGTCCAGAAACACGTGCGTGCCGGCTCCGGCTCGGTCAAAGTCAAGAAAGCCGAGCGCAAGTGGCTCCTTGCCATCTGCAACGGAAGAAGGCAGGCCGTGTGAGGCACCGAGCCGAAACATACCCGGCTCCTGCTCAGAAGCAACAAAGATGCCGACGCGTGCGACCAGAAGGGTCTGCGAGAGGCGGGCCGTGATGGACTGCAGCAGGTTCTCAAGGTCGGTCTCTGTGCCTAGACCACGGCCGAAGTCAATCAGCGTTTGCCGGTAGTCGTAGCGCTTCCGGTCGAAGACGCGGTCGACCCGGTTCTGGATCGCCCGCTTCAAGGGGTCAAACAATGCCGAAGTGATGACAATGGCGGCGATCAGGCCATAGACGCCGGCGTTCGGCAGCCGGGTGTGCACCAGCCCGGCAGCGACACCCACTACGACAAAGTACAGGCCGACCAGCGACGCCGTGGCCAGTGTGTACGTTACGCCACGCTTGAAGATCAGGTCGACGTCCATCAGCCGGTAACGGACAATGGCCCAGGCAAACGTGAGCGGAAGCACAACCAGCGAGGCGATCGCGAGGTTGCGCAGCAGCTCTGGAGTGCCCCGGTCCAGCAGGTAGGGCAGGACGTAAAGAAGAGAAAAAGGTCCGATGCTTAGAACTGCGCCGCGGGCCAGCCATTTGAGCTGCTGCCGGCGAAGCACTTGCGCGGCATCCTTCCCGGCCAGGATGTACTCACGGACGAAGAGCACCGTAGCCAGCAGGTAAAAAGCATCCAGGTAGGCGACCGCGGTCTGATCAAGCCGGTGCGCCAGCAGCCCGGTCGCCTGCCAGGCAAGGAGCGCGTAAGCCTGCAGCGCGACAATCGCCGCCGCGGGTAGATAGCACAGCAGAAGAAGCGATGTGCGCCGCCGGGGAACCCGGCTGCTGAAGCTGAGAGCGAAATGAAGAAAAACGGCCGGCTGCGTAGCTCCCGCGAGGATGCCGCTCCAGTAAACGGTGCGATCAAACGCGTTCAGCTTGCCGGTATACAGCAGGGCGTACATAGCGAACGAAAGCAGGCAGAAGATAAAGAAGTGTGTGGCGTGCGGAGCCGTCCAGCGGCGGAAGAGCACATACAGACCGATGCCGAGATAGATCAGCGCAATCAGGCGCATGCCTGTGTGAAACGACAGATCGGCACTATCCAGGATGACAGGCACGTCAAAGCGGATGTTATGACGTGCGATGACATAGCTGGCAGAGCCGTAGACCTTGGTCCGGAATTGTTCCCTCACCAGAGCCGGCAGCGTGGGTGTGGGCTGCTGATTGACAGAAAGCACGAGATCGCCTGCGCGGATCCCGGCGCGCTCCCCTGCCGAGTCCGCAGGGACCCGCTGCGCCTCCAGAGCGCCGTGCGATTCAATCCACCAGATACCGTCAGTCGGCTGCTGGTAATGCTGCTCCTGCTGGAAGTTCAACAGGGCGAGGACAACCATGGCGGCCGTCAGTAGCGCCAGCAGAAGAGCCGCTGCCCGGGTTTGAAGTGACCTTTCCATCCTGCCCGCGATCACCGCAGGGTGATCCAACCATTCATTAGCAAGTCAAGGGCCACTTTGTCATAGCGGGAAACAGCTGAGCAGGAGGCTTCCAGGTGCGCTCGCAACGACATCCGCTGTGTCTCCCTATCGCAGGCTGTCCATGGGATTTCTCGAATTTATGGAATGCGACTACTGGAAACTATACAGCCGGCGGTACTTGGCTCACCTTCATCCAAGACGAGACCTTAGCCATGCCTTCACGAGCCTCTCTCGATTCTTCTCCTGTATTCATGCATCTGTAACAATAGGCTGCTGTCCCTATCCGTGGAAACTGGAGTGATCTCGCAGAATGTACCCGTGCGTGAACAGTAATCGGAACCCGGGTTTGGCCGCCCGACATAAGGAAACGCTCCACCAGACCGGTACCGACTTCACGGAACGAAGGACCGTTGTGGATGGCCACGTGATGCATTCGCTGGCAGCCGGTTCCGGTGCGCCGCTGGTGCTGATCCATGGTCTGCTGGGTACCGCCGCCTGCTGGCAGCCTGCGATGAGGGTGCTGGCCCAGGGAGCGCGCGTCTATGCCGTCGATGCGCTCGGCATCGGTTGCTCGGACCGGGTCAAAGGTCTTGACGCCGGCTTGGAGGCTTCCGCACGCCGGCTGGTGCGTTGGATGGACGGCGAAAAGCTAGAGAGAGTAGATCTTGTCGGCACATCCCATGGGGGAGCAGTCGCGATGTACCTGGCTGCTCTTTTCCCGGAGCGGGTACGCAGCCTTATGCTTCACGCGCCGGCAAACCCCTTCTGCCTCCAATCCAGACCGCAGATCCGCTTTGCCGGAACGCGCCTCGGCCGCCTGCTTGCCTTCTGGCTTCCGGCAGCACCCTCCTGGCTTCACCAGAAAGCGCTGGATCGCATGTATGGGGATCCGCGTAATCTGCGCGCCGGTTCGCTCGACGAATACGTTAACTCACTGCGGGTCCCCGGCACAGTGGAATACGTTCTCTCCGTGCTGCGGCATTGGGCCGACGATATGTCTGTGCTACAGGCCCTGCTTCCCAGGCTCCGAGAACTGCCGACGCTTCTACTATGGGGCGCGGGGGACCGGGCTGTCTCGCTCACTTCGGCGGTGAGGCTGCGGGCTGTGTTGCGGGCGCCGCTTGAGGTACTGCCTGGGCTCGGACACCTTCCTTTTGAAGAAGCTCCGGAGCTGTTTGCGGAACGGATCTCGTGCTTTCTGTCCAAGGCAATCGCGCCGACGCTTAAAGACAACTCGTCCCTGCTCAGTGCCTGAAGCTCACTACAAGGCCTTGAGATAGGCTCGCGCATCCGCTAACTGCGGGAACTGCTGCTCATCCTGTTGAAAAGCGGGCCCGTGTACACAACGCCGGCCTTTGCGGGTGGTGACCGGGTGCTTGAGATGGAGCATCTCGTGGTACATCAAGTACTCAATTGCATAGCGGGGGGTGTCCTGGCGATCAAAGACGCGACTCACCATAATGGTGTTATGCGCTGCATCGTAGTGGCCCAGAAGGCGCCGTGCGCTGTGCTCACTCCAGGTAAGAATCGGTCGACCGAGCAGCCCATGGAAGAAGCGGACGTTCAGGCTCTCAAAGACTTCATCGAGGTCCCAGCGCTCCCCTTTGGCGGAGCTTATACGCTTGCGCCCGCGAAGCTGCCGCATTCTTTCGGCCTGCCTCTGGACCGGCTCTGACAAGGTGTAGCGCCGATAACGACTGGCCTGCGCCGGCTCGATAGGCCTGCGATACAGCTTGGCAAGCAGGATGTGCGCGATGGCGCGCAGGATGATTTCCGGAGCGTTTTCGAGAAGATCTGAGAGATGGACCCGCAGCTCACCTTCGCGCAGGCGGATGGTTGTGTTCAGACTGGTGAAGCGATAGAAGCGTGCACGGATAGCCGGCAAAGGTGCGCGAGGGCGCAATGCCCGATACTCCTGCGCGAAAAGCTCATTGAGCAGGGGATCCACCAGCGTGAGATTAGCATAGCGCTGCGCCTCGCGATGATGAAGCTTGAAGCAGAAGGTGCTGCACGCATCGCGGCACCTTCTGCTTCGGTTTGCTTAGTATTGCCCGCTTTGCGCGTTCTCGCCTTTAAGCGCGAAAAGCAGCGTGGAGCGAGCCGTCACTTCATAACACTCGCCTGTCTTGAACGTGCCTTTCGGGTTGTTCTCCTCGTTATTTGTATCGATCAGAATAGCCCACTCCTCACCGCCGTAGCTTTCCGGCAGGGTGAAGCAGACAAGGTCGCTGTGCTCATTAATCACCAGCAGCAACGTAGCATCGCCGCCACGCTTCTGGATGCCGGTGGGCTGGGCCCGCCCATCCATGAGCATGCCGAAGCACTTCATGTTGGAGTCACCCCAGTGCTCGTCTTCCATCTCACGCCCATTCGCATTGATCCAGGTGAGATCTTTGACACCGAGAGCCTCGTTGTAAGCGCCTGTGTAGAAGCGGTTACGACGTAGGATTGGGAAGCGATGGCGTAACCGGCACAACTGCTGGACGAAATGGACCAGGTGCTTGCCCTTGTCCTGCAGTTCCCAGTTCAGCCAAGAGACTTCGGAGTCCTGACAATAGGCGTTGTTGTTGCCGCTCTGCGTGCGGCCAAACTCGTCCCCGGCCAACAGCATGGGCGTGCCCTGCGAGAGCAAGAGGGTCGCCAGCATATTGCGGATCTGCCGGCTTCTCAGCTTGTTGATCTCCGGATCATCGGTCGGGCCCTCAACACCGCAGTTCCAGGAGCGGTTGTCAGAGTTTCCGTCCTTATTGTCCTCGCCATTCGCCTCGTTGTGCTTCTCGTTGTAGGTGACAATGTCATTGAGAGTGAAGCCATCATGTGCAGTGAGGAAGTTGACCGATGCCCAAGGCTTGCGTCCCTGATTATTAAAGATATTGCCGGATGCACAGAGCCGCTCTGTCAGCGCCGAAGCCGGTGCTTGATCGCGCCAGAAATCGCGTACCGTGTCGCGGAACTGGTCGTTCCACTCGGCCCAGCCCGGAGGGAAGCCACCCACCTGGTAGCCGCCCGGACCGCAGTCCCAAGGTTCGGCAATCAGCTTGATCGAGGTGAGAACCGGATCCTGCGAACAGGCTTTGAGGAAGCCGCTTTTGTTGTCGAAGCCATTTGGTTCGCGTGCCAGGATGGTGCCCAGATCGAAGCGGAAACCGTCCACATTTGTCTCCAGAACCCAGTAGCGCAGGGAATCCATGACCATCTGCAGCACCCGAGGATGGCTGACATTGACGGTGTTCCCGGTACCCGTCTCGTTTATGTAATAGCGGGGTTGGTCGGGCATTAAACGGTAGTAGCTTGCATTGTCAATGCCCTTGAAGGAGATCGTGGGGCCCCGCTCGTTGCCTTCTGCGGTGTGGTTGTACACCACATCGAGAATCACCTCCAGCCCTTCCTCGTGCATGCGTGCCACCATCTCCTTGAACTCTTTGAGGGTGTCCGGCCGGTTCGAGGCATAGCGGGGGTCCGGCGCGAAGAAGCCGATGGTGTTGTAGCCCCAGTAGTTGACCATGCCTTTTTCAAGCAGGTTGCTGTCATTGATGAAGGTATGGATGGGGAGCAGCTCGATGGAGGTCACGCCCAACTGCTTGATGTAGTCGATAACGGGTTGTTGTGCGAGCCCCGCATAGGTTCCACGCAGGTGCTCCGGAATGTCGCTCCGCAGCTTGGTGAAGCCCTTGACATGCGTTTCATAGAACACCGTTTCTTCCCACGGTATGTTGCGGCGACTGCGCTCGCCCGTGAAGTCAAAGTTGGGGTCGACAACAACGCACTTGGGCACGAACGGAGCGGAATCGCGCTCATCAAACGTGAGGTCGTCCATCGATTCCATGGTGTAGCCGAAGATCGCTGGATCCCAGATCAGGTCGCCCAGGTGGGCGTAAGCATAAGGATCGAGCAGAAGCTTGTTGTGGTTGAAGCGGTGCCCATTCTCCGGTTCATAGGGTCCGTGGACGCGGTAACCATATCGCTGACCGGGAGCCAAATCTTTCACAAAGCCGTGCCAGATTTGGTTTGTGTGCTCAGGCAGGGCAATCCGCTGTTGCTCAATTTCGCCATCCTCAGAGAAGAGGCAAAGCTCAACCTTTGTGGCATGGGCGGAGAAGATGGCAAAGTTGACGCCGCTGCCGTTCCAGTGGGCACCGCGCGGATAGGCGTGGCCTTCCTGGATTTCATACTGTCTCACGTTGGACATACATTTCCTTGTCTGCTGTAGAAGTGCTTTGTTTTGTGTGAGGCAAGGTGTTTGATGCAAAAAAACCCGCAATCCGCACCTCCTCACAATGAGACAATAGTCAGGTCAATGGCCCCGTAGCTCAGGTGGATAGAGCGACGGTTTCCTAAACCGCAGGTCGCAAGTTCGAATCTTGCCGGGGCCACCATTCTCGCTGCCGCGTGGATCTCCAGCGAAAACCGCGAAGAGCGATCGTCTGCCGCGCAGTGTCTTCAAGTGATCGAAGCCCGGGAATAGCAAATGCACAGTCTCATGCCACGGAATCTGTAACCGTCATAGTTCTCTCCAAGCTCTTGCATCTGCGGTATCCCACCTGCGGGTCATCACTAAAGTACAAGCAACATGCGGGTTCGATACCACAGATCGCGGGTGTCACGTTAACTTTGCTCCAGCGAGCAGTCGCTTGGAGATCTTTGTGCGGTCAGCTAATCAACGAAGCGGTGGGGGTAGCCAGGCCGAGCAAGGGTCTGCTCAACCTCGATGGTGGATTGCCGTTTGCTTTCCACTCTTCTGGGCCACCTTCGCTCTCGCAGTGGAACCCACTGCAGGCAGCGCTTCCACTCAGCCGGCAGTCAGTGTTTTGGCTGCCACAAGATTGCTGGACCAGGCGACATTTGGGCCGACCACGCTTGATGTCACGACCGTGCAAAAGCTGGGTATAAGCGGGTACATCGCTCAGCAGTTTGCTGCACCACCTACCTATCTGCCCAAGGTAGCGACGCCGACGCCGAGCGCATGTATCCACTCCAAGTTGTCCTGTGTGGAGGGCGAGTGGTGGCAGACTGCGCTGACAGCTAATGATCAGCTTCGACAGCGAGTCGCCTTCACGCTCAGCGAGATCTTTGTTGTCTCAACCAGCACGGTCAACCCCGTTGCGATTATTCCTTTTCAGAATCTTCTTGTAAGAGATGCTTTCGGCAACTTCCAGGACCTCCTGAAGGATGTCACGCTTTCCACGGCTATGGGTGAGTACCTCAACATGGTGGACAGTGCCAAGCCTGCTGCCGGACAGGCTGCCAATGAAAACTACGCAAGGGAACTGCTTCAACTGATGAGTACGGGTATGTATCAGCTGAACCAGGATGGATCGCCGCTGCTCTCCGCGAACGGCGCCCTGCTACCGGTGTACACACAGGCGCAGGTCCAGACGTTTGCCAGGGCTTTTACCGGCTGGACGTATGCAGAGCCCGGAGGCGCCAGTGCTCCGTCCATCCCGAATAAGTCCACCAACTTCGACGCCCAGATGGCCCCGGTAGAAAGCGCCCATGATAGCGGCGCGAAGCCGCTGCTGGGCGGGGTGGTGCTTCCGGCAGGGCAGTCTGCCGAGCAGGATCTTGCAGCTGCGTTGAACAACATCTTCATGCAGCCGAGTGTTGGCCCTTTCCTTTGCAGGCAGCTCATCCAACACCTGGTCACCGGCAATCCCAGCCCGGCTTACGTGCAGCGCGTTGCTGCTGTTTTTGCCTCGGATGCACATGGAGTGCGCGGCGATTTGCAGGCGGTCGTCGCAGCGATCCTGACCGATCCCGAAGCGAGAGCCGGAGACGCAGAGCTTCAGCCGGAGAGTGGCCATCTGCGCGAGCCGATTCTCTTCGTCACAGGCGTGCTGCGTGCATTGGATGTTGTGCAGAACAGCTCCAGCGAAGGCTATTCTGTGCTGACAAAGCTGACCTCTACTCTTGGTGAGGAGCCCTATGCTGCACCAAGCGTCTTCAACTTCTATCCAGCGATGTATACCATCCCGGGCAGCAGTCTCCATGGGTCTGAGTTTGCATTGGAAAACACAGCAAGCATCATGCTGCGGCTGACAAGTGCCGAGAACATCGTGTTTAACACGGACTCCTCTATGCCGGTGAACCTGAGTCCACAAAGCGCTCTGGGCAAACTTGCAACAGCGTCAGGGAATGCAGTGACTGACAGCGGTGCGCTGGTCGATGCGCTGGGCGTTCTGCTCCTGCACGGAGCTATGCCGTCCGAGATGCGAGCCTCGATCGTGAATCACATCGCCGGGCTGCCGAACGCCTCTCAGCGGATTCGCGTCGCGGTGTACCTGATCATCACGAGCTCTGAGTACAAGATCGTGGATTGAGGCAGACGGGCAGCGCTGCGGCCTTCGAGTTTCCAGCTATCACGGCACTAGGCTGGAACGCCGGCGCATGCTCGTGCACTGTGGAGCACCAACGACAGGCGGGCAGTAGAAACTTCAGGCGGTAGGGAGCAGGTATGCGTAGAGGGACACGGCGGAGCTTCATCCAGAGCGCATCGCTTGCGGCGGCCGGAAATGCGATGGGGCTGCAACCTTTTGGGACGTGGAGCGCGCTTGCGCAAAGTACGGGCGGGTACAAAGCTCTGGTCTGCATATTTCTGTATGGCGGGAATGACGCGAACAATATGCTTATTCCTTTTGATCAGGCAGGCTATGCGGCTTATGCGGCTGCACGCGGACCTTTGGCGATTCCGCAGGCGCAGCTCTTGCCGTTTGAACAGCTGCCGAGCTTCAGCCTGCATCCTGCCTTAACGGGACTACGCAGTCTGTTTGACGGCAAGAGTGCGGCTCTTGTGGCAAATGTTGGTACGCTCGTTTCACCCTTGACGAAGCTGGCCTACGAAGCAGGTGCCTCTCAACCCTCCGCCTTGTTCTCGCACCCTGACCAGCAGTTGGAGTGGCAAAATACTGCCGCGGATGGGGCCACCTCGACGGGCTGGGGCGGCAGAGTCAGCGACCTGCTCGGCCCCGTCTACAACCCTTCTGCTTCGGTGCCGATGATCGCATCCACGGCTGGTGACACCTTGTTCTGCGATGGAGAGACCAGCGCTCCCTATGCCGTGACTTCGACCAATCTCGGGACGGCCTGGTGCAATGAGGGGCGCAGTGAGTGTTCGGCACAAACGTCCGTAGCGCAGGAGCTCCTCTCACTGCAGAGCGGGCAGCAGCTCGTCCAGCTCGACGATGCCATGACCAGCAAGGCCTATGGGTACACCAACACGCTAAGCCAGGCGATTGCTGGTGTGCCCCCTCTTCGCACAGCTTTTCCAGCGAACAACCCGCTTGCTGCGCAGCTTCAGCAGATCGCACGTCTGATCCAGATACGTTCCACGCTCGGCTTGCAGCGGCAGATCTTTTTCGCGGGCTTAAATGGCTTCGACACTCATGCCGGTCAGCTTGAGGTGCACAGCGCATTACTCGGCCAGCTCAGCACCGCACTGGTAGCCTTCAACCAGGCGATGGAAGAGCTAAGCCTCGGCAGCAGTGTGACCACTTTCACAATGTCGGATTTTGCCCGCACACTTCAGCCCAACTCCAACACCGGCAGTGATCACGCCTGGGGCTCGCACCACATCGTGACGGGCGGAGCCGTCAAAGGGGGCAAGTTGTACGGCACCTTCCCGACGCTTGCGCTGGGTGGTCCGGATGACTCTGCCAGTAGCGGCCGATGGATTCCGTCCACGGGCAGTGTGCAGTATGCAGCCACGCTGGCAAGCTGGTTTGGCGTCAGTCAGGCGCAGATGGCGGCGGTTTTCCCGACTCTCTCTGCCTTCAAGCAAAGCAACCTTGGCTTTGTTTGACTTGGTGCGCACAAGCGGCCGACGCGTGTCTGCTCTCCTGCGCGCCCGCTTGTCGAAGACGAAACTGCGTTCGGCCACTTAGCGAACCAGCCGTGCAATGGCGTCGTTTGTCGCGTCCACCGGAGCCGGCCGGCTCACCACCTCATCTACCAGATCGCAGAAGTTGCGGCTTACCACCGCCGGCGCGTACTCCTGCTCCCAGAGCTCCCGAGCGAAGGCCACAAGGCTGCGCGTGCGCTCCCGATCCTGCAGGCACTCCATCATCGTCGTTGCGAGAGCCTTCGCATCCCGGCTTACCAGCAGCCCGGCACGCCCATCGCGGAAGATTTCCCTCTGCACCGGAGACTCCGCTGCGACGGGAATTGCCCCGGAGGCCATCGCTTCAATGTAAACGAAGCCGTAGGACTCTTCGCTGGACGGCATCAGCGCGAAGTGCGCCTCTTTCATCAGCTCTGCAGCTCGGCCGCGGCTGGCCTCGCGCTCCCTGGTGATGCCCGGCAGCGCAGGGATCTCCACCGGGCCGTCGCTCTCGCTAGTCACGATGTGGAGCGAGATGGGCACGGTGAGCATGCTCATCAACTCCTTATAAAGCTCGAGCACCAGGGGAAGCCCTTTGCGGTGAGCCGCGCGCCCGATGAAGAGAAGCCGGATCTTCTGCGGCGAGTGCCACTTGGCCTCAATAGCTGCGAGCGAGACTCCTTCAAAAGGGATGAAAAAGGGAACTACCCGTGGCTTCGTCGTAGGCCGGATCGTCTTCTCGAAGTGATCGCGATACTCTTCCGTAGTCAGAACGATCGCGGCTGCTTTCGTAGAAGCTTCGCGCTTGAAATCGATCTCGGCCTGGATCTGTTTCTCTGACCAGCCTCGCTTGCGTAATTTCTCCGGAATGGTCGGCCCGGTAATCCAGATCACAGGCCTATCGGCGTTCGAGGGGAAGCGCTCAAAGCACAAGATGGCTTGCGCTCTTTCTCGCGCCCGGTCTATCTTGGGCAGCCGAAAAAACTGGGAAAGCTGGTACCTGGCGCCTCTAGGAACAGGCAAGGCTGTGCGCCGGCTTACAAGGTCAAGTCCGAAGCGAGCATGGACGAGCACGTCAAAGGCAAGACTTGTCGGAGAAACCGTCTGTAGATCGGGACAAAACTCCTGCAGCCTGCTGAGCAGCGCTGCATAACGCCAGTCGGTGTTTTTGACAGGCAGCAGGGGGCGCGGAGCGCATACATAAAGAACCGGCATGGTTAAAGCCGTTCTCGTATGGCTGTAGAGAGAGGGTCTGGGTGAAGTGCGGCTTTTCCCGACGGAAAAGCCACGTCCTGCATCGCTGGACTCTCCACGTGTGTACGAGCACGGCTATAAGTTTCCACGATTGTTGTTTGAAGGGGGAGGGACCGGCGAGAGCAGGCCCACTGCAACGTAGCCCAGCTTGCAATGGCAAGCGAGCCGTCTGTAGCCAAACTCGCCCAGGCCGCCCCATACCAGGAGTAGCGTGGGATCAGGGCGAGATTAAGAACAATGTTGAAGGCAGCCGCCGCTGTTTCGTAAGAGAGACGGTAGCGCTGCAGGCCCGAGCCTGCCAAGGCATCGCCTGCACTCAGGTGGAAACTGCGCAGCACGGGAATCATGCAAAGCAGACGGACGACCTGGACGCTCTGCTCGAAACCGCGCCCGACAAGCATCGGCAGCAATGGCGCTAGCAGTGCGAGTCCGCAGGCCGCCGCAGCAGCAAGAGGTAGGGTCCGGCGCAGGATCTGCAAGGCCAGGTGCTTCGCCGCATCGATGCCTGTGTTCCCTGCCTTGCAGAAGCGCGGATAGGCAGCCGTGTGTATCGAGCGCAGGGGCATTGTCGCGATCTCGATCGCCCGATAACCCATGGCGTACAGCCCGGTCGCAGCGACCTCGCCGGCGTGTGCAAGCAGAACCTTGTCAATATCGTTAAAGATGGAGGTGCTTGAGCCGGAGGCCGCAAACAGCAATCCTTCACGAAAATGCTTCCGCAGGAGCCTTGCAGAAAAAGTCGGCAGGCCAAAGCGACGAAAAACAACCGCGAGCGATCCGCCGCAACCAACGCCTGAAACGATCATGGAGGCGACTGCCCACTGCTGTGCGGACGTGTGGCGGAAGCTCAGCAGGAGCGTAAGTGCGAGGAGCATCCGCAGCGTGTTGACCGAGAGCGTGATCAATGCTGTAAAACGCAACTGTTCCAATGCCTGAAAAACGCGGCTCGCCCCGAGTGCTGTTTGTGCAAACAGGCACTCCCCCACAGCGAGACAGACGACGGTGACAAGGCCGGCACTGGGCAGCAGCCACTGCGACAGAACAGTCACCGTGAGAACGACCAGAGAGCCTCCCATGGCGAGCGACAGGAGCGTGTTGCCGAGATAGAGCTTGAAGCGCGAAGGATCGGCGCTGACGTATCGCAGGAAGATAAAGCCCGACCCAAGGGAGCTGTACTGGCTGGCCAGCGCAACGGTCGCGGCCACGCCGGCTACAAGCCCGTAGCCGCGCAGACCCAGCAGCCGCGCCAACACCGCAAAGTAAACCGCCTGCACCAGCAGAGAGATAAGCTGACCGCCAAATACCCAGGCTGCATTGCGACGTAGGCCTGTACCCCGCCCGCTTTCGGGGCTTTGGCCTAATGCGCCTCCTACGGCTGCTGCAGATGAGGCATCAGCGGCTGGTGAAGACGAGAACGCGATTTGCTGATTTTGGCTTACATGAATCGTTGTCATGTTCGTACTGCTTACTCCATCTGTCCTTCAAACACTTCCTGCTGTGGGCTGGAAAGCTGCTCACACTTCTTCATCCAAAGCCCTTTGCTGGAGAACGGCTGCCCCGGAAAGCATTGGGGCTGCACGGCGCAGACGCTCCGAACCGGGCCGCTCCAGGCTGCGACGCTGGTCATTGCGAAAGTTCAGGATGACGGCCCATGCCCAAAGCAGGATGGGACTCAAGAGCAGGGTAGAGATAAAGAAGACCAAAGCCACTCCATTCTTGCCACGTCTGTCGTAAGTTGTCTGCGTCGAGGCGCGTTGAAAGGTGCAGAGCCAGAGTCATGCTCAAGGTAAGGACGCCCTTGTGAGACCGGGGACACTCGCATACTCGGCGATCGTGTCTGCGTAGATCTGCTCCAGCTTGCGCGTTTGCAATTTCAAATCAAAGTTCGCGCGCACGTGGTCCTGACCGGCTCTGCTCAGCCTCGCCCACAAGGCTTCATCCACCAGCAGGGAAGCGAGATGCTGCGCGAGTCTCTCGGCATCTTTCTCTGGTGCAAGCAGGCCGGTCTTCTCATGCAGAACAACCTCGGGGATCGCGGAATGGAACGAGCTCACAACCGGAGTGCCCAGCGCCTGGGCTTCCGCAAAGACCATGCCGAAACCCTCCCGATCTCCCGAAGAGCCCTCCATGCTGGGTACGCAGAGCACGCGCGCCTCCTTCATACGTTGGCGGACCCGTGCTGCAGGCTGCACGCCGGCAAAGGTCGCATCCACGCCGAAGCTGCGAGCCATCGCCTCAAGCTTTGCCCGCAGCGGCCCGTCACCGATGATCTCAACGCGAGCTCTCATACCTCGCGGCAGCCTGCTCATGGCCTCCAAGAGCACCGTGCAGCCTTTCTTTTCGACAAGCCGGCCGACGAAGAGAACAAGTTTCGGTTCACGGGTTTCCTGAGGCGCCGGTTCAAACTGCTGCATGTCTACGCCTGTGTAGTGCACGATGAGCTTGTGCTCGGGGATACCGGCTCGTAACCCGGCGGATCGTACTGCTTCCGAAACGCAGAGAAAACGATCAGCTGTCTTCCATAGCTGCTGCCGCATAGCAAGGAAGTAGCGGCCGCGCACGCTTTTTCGGAACGCCGCATCGGTCATGAAGATGTCGTAACCATGGAGCGTGACCATGAGTGGAACGCCGAGTAATTTGCGCAGATGCATGACTTGCGCTGCATCCGGGGCAAAGTGCGCATGGATGAGAGCAGGCCTGCAGCGAGCGATGCGGCGATGAAAAAGCGGCGCCCAGGGCGCGACGCGATACCCCATAGCGCGAAAATAGCCGGCACGCACAGAACGACGACTCAGCAGAAGCGAGGGAGCACTCAGCGTGAGACTGCGTCCCGCGCGGCGAAGACCCAGGTAGATCGGCTGAAACGTTTGCAAAGCATCCGCCTGGCTCTTGATAAAGATCTCGCTGATCCGCAGCAACTCTTCGCGAAACACCAGGACCGGTGTGCGCAGGCTGCTCGGTCCATCGTGCTGCGGCGGCTCGACGGGTACACTCAAGGAAGTTGGCTCTGCGAGTATGCTCTGCATCATTGTTCCTATCCTTCCTGTCGCGATATCGCCTGCTTTGCTCGGCGCTGCGTTATGACGCGGACGCAGAGCACAGCTCTGGCCACGCCGGTATGCACACTTGCAAGGCTCGTCTTCTATGGAACGTCACAAGGCCACCTGTAGGGTCCTCTGCCCTTGGTTACAAAGAAGAAAAAGATTGAACGTGGCAAGCACAAACAGAGACCATGGCAGTGATTTCGCCTCGAGATAAATCACTTCGTCAATGCTGTAGAAGAGGCATAGGAAGATGACGCCGCAGCACCACTCCACACGCGGCGACGCAGCCCCGCCAAAGAGCCTGCTCGCTTGTACGAGCGCGATACCGGTCACCGCGAGCACCAGGCAGAGCCCGACGGTGCCAACCTGCAGGAGCAGGTCAATGTAACCGCTGTGAGCGTAGGAAGCCGCGAAATGCATCGTGCCGTAAATCCGCATGAAAGCATCCCAGCCCTCGCCCTTGCCCCAGAAGGCGTTGTAGCCGTAGCCGAGCCAGGGGTGTTTGCTGATGGAAACCATGAGCTCCGCCCAGATCTGCGTTCGGCCCGTCAGGGTGATGTCGCCACCCATCATGGGCAGCAGCACCTCAAGGTTTGGAGCAATCAGCACAGCGGCTCCGGCAAGAGCGAGACCAAACGACACAAGAAGGAGCGAGCGGTCGAGTGAACGAAGTCTCCGCCCTGCGCGCAGGGCTGCCACCAAGAGCAGGTAGCCCCCTGTGATCAGCCAGGCTGTTTTTGATCGGGAAAGAGCAATCAGGGCGAGGCAGAGAGCAACATACGTCCACCGAAGGAAGGCCGGATAGCTGGCCCGCAGCTCTTTCCCTCCCAGGTAGAAAGCAGGAGAAAGGAAGAACAGCATCATGCGGCCGAGATGATTCTTCGAGTAGAAGATCCCCTGCCACGCTCCGCCATGTTCAGCATCCAGACCTCGGCCGGGCAGGGCAAGCGCAACCGCCACGCTGAGAACACCAGCTACCGCGCCGGCCAGCAAGATGGTATCGAGCTGGCGCCGCCACTCAAAGGTGAGCGCCATCCAGATAAGGATCAGCACAGAGCCGATGAGTGAAACAGTTTCTGTTGCAGAATGCAAAGCATCCTGCGACCAAAGGGCCGACAGCGCAGTCCAGCCAAGCAGCGCGGAGAAGATGAGGTTGCGCCGCAAGGCACGAAGCAGCAATGCGTGATGCCGGTAAATAAGCCAGCCTACAAAAGGAGCAGCCACCACAGCTGAAATCAGGTGCGCAGAAGAGTCAGAAGCAGTCTCGGTGAGCATATCGCCTGCCGCACGATCGCTCGATGCAGAGAAGTTAAGGCCGGCCCCGAAGTAGAGCATGCACACTATGGCCAGCAGAGTGCGCCCATTCAGCCTGCGTGGCGCAGTCTTCTCCCCTACAGCCTGAACCGCCAGAGCCGCCATGGTAGCCATCAGGAGCGCCCTCCGGCCGCAAGTGCCGCGCGCACGCCGCTGAGGGCAGGGTTCGGCAGGAGCTCCTTGTTGAGCAGCCCGGGATAGTGCTCGCCTCCATCCGCACGCCGATACATGGACATACGTGGCGCGAGTGAGTCCCAATAATTGTTCTTGTCGGTCGGCGTCCAAAAGATCAGCATCGTCGGCTCGACGGATAGAACTTCCTGGATGTAATCGTCGTAGTACTGACCGTCCAGCTTCTTGCGATCATCACCCTCTCCGGCGATCGCGGTATCGTTCACATCGAGCTCCGTGACGAGCAGCTGTAGACCCATGCTCTTGATCTGCCTCATGAACGCGAGGCCTGCTTTGCTCTTTGCCGGATCCTTGCCGGTCAGGTGAGATTCGAGCCCGATTGCCTGGAGAGGCACGCGCTCCTTCAGCAAGCATTCGATCAGCGCAAGTGACGCAGCGCGATTGCGCTCGCTCTCTCCATCGTCCTGCTCCACAGTGTCGAGGTTCAGAACACGCAGTGCGTGCGGATCCGTCTCGGCAGCCACCTGGAATGCCAGCTCGATGTACCGAGGGCCGAGCGTGCGCAGCCACGGACCATCACTCAGGCCATCCTGTTTTCCCTGGCCTGTGCGTATAGGCTCATTCACCACATCCCACGACGGGATGCGCCCGCGATAGCGGCTCATGACCGTTTCGATATGCGAAGCCAGCATCCCCTCCGCATTGGCGCTCGTCAGCGCGGCGTCCAGCCACTTGGGATTCCAGTCATTCCAGCACAGGCAGTGCCCGTGGACCTCCAGCTGATGCGCCTGGGCAAATTGCACCATCCAGTCCGCTCCGCTGAAATCATAGCGATCATCCGCAGGATGAACAGTGCCCCAGCCAAACTCGCGGCCCGGGGTAAACAGGTTGAATTCGGCGGCGATAAATGCGGCCATCTGCGAATCCGCAAGCATACTCTTCTGCGCAGCAACGCCAACCTTCAAATGGCGTCTCGACCCCAGCTGCCGCAGCGGCGCAGCCGTACTCGTCGCGTTGGCCAAGCCTCGGCATGCCGGTGCAGCGACTGCTGCCATGGCTGCTGTCTGCTGCAGAAAGCGTCTCCTTGTTAAAGTGCTCATCGACTGTTGCCTTTCCACAAAGAGTGACCTTCTCCAACACTCACGACGCGAGAGCACGCCGCAACAGGAAACGATTGCGAAGTTCCTTGCGCCGCCCAGGCGTCAAGAGGAAGATCGCACACAAGATGGCGAGGAGCTTGGGCGTGGGCCGGCCACGCAACACGCACTCAGAGAGCAGGCGAAGAAAGCCCGGCCAGCCTGCTCTCTCTTCCACGGCGCGCGCAGCACATGAGCCCACCACGAAGCGGGAGTAGGCAGAAGACGTCATGAGGTGCCGGTTCTCACGGCCCCACGCAAGCCGCGATGTCCACGGCAGCTTGCTGGTGATCGTGTCCCGCTGCTCGGGCGCATAGTAGATGGTCAGCGGCACCGGCAGCACGAGGAGGCGCGTGGAGGGTTCTCGGGTTGCACGGAGAAACCAGTCCACATCCTGGAAGAAAGGCTGATCCTTTTTGAAGGGAATGGTAAGCAGCAGGGAGCGCCTGCAGAAGAAAGTGGAGGTCTGGAAGTAGCAGAGATAGTCGAACATGAACTCACTAGGCGGCTCGCCGGGCCGCGGCAACCGGCGAGGCCTCACCACATCCGGCTGGCCGGCTGCACGATGGATGTGGCTGTTCACCACCAGGTCGTAGCCCTGTCCGCTCGTTGCTCCGGAGAGCTGCGCCTGGAGTTTGCCCGGCAGCCACTCATCATCATCATCCAGCAGCGCCACCCATTGGCTGCGCGCGCTGCGTGCACCGATATTGCGCGCTTCGGAACCACCCACTCTTGCCTCGGTCGCGAGCACAACCAGGCGCCGGTCGCCGAGCTGCTCAAGCGCGTCGCGAGTCGCCGAATCAGCGCCATCGATCACAACAATGACCTCGATAGGCTGCAGCGTCTGCTCCAGCGCGCTGCGCACAGCGCGCAGCAGCAGGAGCGGCCTGTTGCTTGTGGGGATCACTACGCTGACGAACGGCTTCTGATCGATACTCAACCTTCGTTCCCCTTCCCGTTGAGCGCGCCCATGCCTGCGAACTTGGAACGACCGCGCCTGCGTTTGAGCGAGTAAACCAGCAGATAGCAGAGAAAATGGGAGTTGCCGGCAAGGTAGCGCATTGCGAGGCGTCGGGGCTCCTGCAGCAGCCGAAAGCTCCACTCCAGCCCTGCATTCTGCATCCATAGCGGCGCTCTTGGAACGGCTCCGGCGATGATCTCGAAGCTTCCGCCGACGCCTACCGCGATCGGTACACCGAGGGACTTGAGATGGCGGCGGATGAAGTGTTCCTGCAAGGGCGCTCCGAGAGCGACGAAGACGATGCAGGGGTTGACACGTTTGATCGCTGCCAGCTCTTCCTGGAGGCACGCAGGGTTGCTCAGGAATCCCTGCGGCGGGCAGGAAGAACCGGCGATCTGGAGACCCGGATAACGCTCCAGCAGCAGAGAAGCAGCGCGCGCAGCCATGGCCGGCCTGCCGCCCAGGAAGTACACAGACTGGCCCCGCTTCGCGCCTTCTGCACAAAGCAGTGGCACCAGGTCAACACCTGTTATGCGCTCCACATGCTCTTTGCCGAGGAGCCGGCAGGCCAGCACGACTGACATTCCGTCGGCGCACACATGTTCAGCTTCTTCCACGCAGCGGCGGAACTCTTTGTCGCGATGCGTCAGGACATAAAACTGTGCATTGGCTGTGACAATATGCTGCGTGCCCGGCTGGCTGACCCTGTCCATGATCTCGCTGATGAGAGACGCAGTGGTACGCGCAGTGATGCGCATGGGACCTATCGGAATGGCGTGTGGGTGCAAAGGTGCGCCGGCAGCAATCTGTGCAGAGAAAACGTGTTCCCGCGGCAGCGAAGGCATCGAACGGCTCCAGGGGTAAAGAACGTGAAGAGCAGGCAGGCCTCGCCAGAGGACAAGCGGAAGGGGGAGCGAGCGTTGGTGAAGCAGTTCGCGGGTGAAAGGAGGTGCTGATACCGCGCACTGGCACTGCGGAGCTATCAGGCCGACTGCAGTCAGCTTTCGTGAGCGTGCGACGCGTCGTTCTGGTCAATATATTGCGAGTAGTTGTAAATCCATGGCGCTGCTTGGTTGCTCACGCCATTCACGAGAACGCTGAGATGGCTGTCGCGCTTGCCGTCGTGGAGCAGCTGTGCCGCTCGCTGTACGCTGCTTTTGGTTGTTTGCGAATAGCGGGCGACCAGCAATGTGGCATCGGCCAAACGGGACAGCACCCTTGCATCTGTCACGACCAGCGCAGGCGGGCTATCAAAGAGGACGAAGTCGTACTCGCGCGCCCACTGCTGCTTCAGGTCCAGCATGCGCTTTGAGCCGAGCAGCTCTGACGGGAACGGGGGCGTAGGTCCGCTCGGAAGAATATGCAGGTTCGGCAGCGCGGCGAAGGGATGCTCCGTTGTGTGCGGAGCTTCTCCGCCTAGCAGGCTGCTGAGTCCTGCGCTGGTGTTGAGCCGAAAGCGCTGCGACAAGCCTGGACGACGCATATCTGCCTCCACCAGAAGGACCTTGCTCCCGTTCTGGGAGAGAACAGCGGCCAGGTGGACAGCGACAGTTGTCTTACCCTCCCCTTCAGCTGGGCTGGTGACCAGGATGAACTTTGGCGGCGCATCGGTAGGGGAGTGCAGCAGCGAGGTCCGCAGGCTACGCAGTGCCTCCGAGAAAGCAGTGGCTGAGCCGTCAAGCGCGGGCAGGCGGAGCCCCTGCGTTGCTGTGCCCGGGCCGCCGCCGCCCAGCAGGTTGGTAGGCGAGGGAGCACGCGGCTCGCGGCTAACCATCGGCAGCAAGCCCGCGATGGGGAGTGCCAGGCGTTTCCCAACCTGGTCGATACTCTGCAGGCGGTCATCCGTCGCTTCCACAAGAAGAGCTGTGATCGCTCCAAACATCAGCCCCAAAACGAGCGAGACAGCCAGGTACAGCGGAGGGTTTGGACGCACCGGCTTGGCAGGCGTTCTGCCGGGATCGACGACACTCACGTTCGACGAGCGCAGCCCTTCAGTGACGCCGGCCTCTTTCAAGTGCTGAAACAGAGTCTCGTAGAGCTCCCGGCTTTGCGTGGCTTCCTGCTTGGCAATCGAATACTCGATGGCTTTGTCATTCAGCTTGTCGGCAGCGGAGCGCTCACGGTCGTAGAGCGTGTGCATGTCATTCTCTGCGGCCTGCGCCCCCTCATAGTCGCTTTCCGCTCGTCCACGGATACGACCGAGTTCAGCAGCGATGGCGCCGTCGATACTGGCTAGCGCCATCTTGTCGTCTGAAAGCTTCGGGTTGGCTGAACCGTACTTCGAGGTATCTCCAGCCACCTGGACCTCAAGCGTGGCCTGCTGCGAGCGCAAAGACTGAATCAAGTTGAACGAGTTATTCACAGCCGCCGAAGAGCTGGAAAGTGATGCGCCGGACAGCCCGGAGATCATTTCCGGATTGCCCGTCTCTACCAGTCGGGCGATAGCGCCTTTCAGAATACGGTTAGAGGTCGCCTGGCTCAGGGCATTGGTGGCCTGCTGCAGCCGGTCTAGCGTGGCGCTGTAAGCCACGTCCTTGCCGTTTGCATCGACGATGCCCAGGTCGTACACGCCTGCATCCCGCTGCAGCTGCACCACCTTGGCTTGCATCTCCTCGGCCTGCTTCTTCACATCCGCCAGCTGACCTGACAACCAGGCGGACGCTTGGTCGGTTGCGCCGTTCCGCGTTTGAAAGGCGTAATCGATCAGCTCACGCGTTAGCAGATTTACGACATTTGCGGCTGTCTTCCGGTCTGAGCTGATGTAGCTGATCGTGATCAGCCGCGTTCCGGCGATCGGTTTGATCTTGAGGGCCTTGGTAAAAACGGCGATCACGTGTGCTCTCCGCCTGGGTGAGTCTTCAAGGCTTGCGTTCTTCGGATCGCTTGGTGCGCTAACCGACAGCTTGCCCATGAGCCAGGCCACCGGGTTGAAGTGGTACTGGAAATCCGGCGTGCTCTCGAGCTGAAGCCCTTCAATGACTCGCAGTGCCAGGGTGTCCGACTTCAGTATTTCGGCTTGTGTCTGGAGGCTGATATTTGCATCCAGCGCGTCTGAAGCCGTGTCGTTTTCCGTATTCAGCTTGTCCAGCCCCAGCCCATCTGAGGACTGCTTTGCCACCTGGATCTCTCCGGTCGCCTCGTACTTCCGCGGCAAAAACACGCAGACCAGAACGGCAAGGGTCAACCAGCCCAGCATGGTCAGCAATACGACGGCACGGCGGCGGTAGAGAAAGATCCAGATGGTTCCGAGCGTCAGCTGATCATCCACGGGGGATTCTCCTTAGGTCAGCCCGTCCGCTCAAAGCGGACTCAGTAACCTGCAAGTTGTATTGGTAACGTGTTGCGATTCCAAACCGGAACGGCGTTTTGCGCAAGAGTAACCACGGTCACAATATATTGGAGCTAGCCCTTGACAGATCATCCTTCCACCATTTACCCGCCTGTTCTTAAGGATAGATTGCTAACTCTAACTTGAGAAATAACTTATTCTTTTTTCAAAATCACTCGAGGCTGCGACAGAAACGGACCCGCCTCTTAGCCGCTGGAGTTGGTGATTTCAGACTTGCCAGATGGTCACTCTTACCGTAGTCTCCGTTCAACGCAATCCACGTACGTGTTGGTAACAAGGGCGAACGGGCAGACAGGGTTGTTCTGTGCGGGGGTGATCTTGCGCGAGGAAGAGCGAGCATGAAAAGCAGACAGGTGCAATGGTCAGGATTTGTTCTCGGAGCGGCGCTGCTGGGCGGGGCGCCTATGCATGCGCAATCGCTTCTGATTGCTCCCGGAGACCTGGTGCATATGCAGGTCGCCGACACGCCGGAGATGCAGGAGGAAGCGCGGGTCACAGACACGGGCGAGATCCCTGTGGTCGGCATTGGCAAGGTGAAGATCGCCGGGCTTGCTCCGGCCGACGCAGCCTCGGCCATCAAGGACCAGCTGGTGAGCGCCCACTACCTGAACCATCCCGAGGTGACGGTCAGCGTGGAGCAGTATGCCACGCAGAACATCTCGATCATCGGCGAGGTCAAGAGCTCCGGCGTGTACTCGATTAACACGTCGCGGCCGGCGCTTGATGTGATTGCGTTGGCCGGGGGACTCACCCCCGAAGCGGACCGGCACATCCTGATCGAGCGGCAGGGAGACACCGCGCACCCTGTGCCGTACTTCCTCTCGAACAATGCGCAGAACGCGATCGGTTCGCAGGTGATGATCAATCCCGGAGATACGATCGTGGTTCCGCGCTCCGGAATCGTTTACATCCTGGGCGATGTGAACCGGCCGGGCGGCTACGTCATGTCCAACAATGAGTCGCAGCTCACGCTGTTGCAGGGGCTTGCGCTGGCGGGTGGCATTACACGCGCAGCGAAGCAGCAAAAAGCTCGTCTGATTCGTCGCGAGCAGGGTGGCAGCTTCCACGATCTGCCGCTCGTTCTGGACGATTATCAGAAGGGCAAGCGCGCCGATATCGCACTTGAACCTGGCGACGTGTTGTACGTGCCTTTCTCCTACGCGCGCAATGTTGCGACCACAGGGGCGGCCGGTATTGTGTCTGCTGCCACATCGGCTTCCATTTACGCGATTCCGTAAAGGCTCGTCGCGGTTCAAGCTTGCTGCTGCCGGTAGGCGTCGGCAACTTCCTACGAGGAAAGGAACAGCGGATGGACCAGGGCAGCACAATAGCAGGCTACAGTGACGGCGCAGCGGAGCACCCACCAGCCTCCGTCCACTCACGCCGATCGCCGTTTCGCTTGGCGCCATGGTGCTTTGTGGGCCTGCTGCTTCTTTTAGCTGGCTTCAAGTTTGTCGATCAGGATTTCCGGCAGCGCTATAGCCAGCCTGTCGACTTTCGCAATATCTACTTCAGCACGGTGGTCTGGTTCCATGGCCAACAGCCGTACGATCCGCAGATCGTTCTACAGCAGATGAAGGCCACGGATCAGGCCTCCTATAGCGCGGGCCGGATCAATCCTTCCGTGGATCGCGCGGGCTACCCGCCTTCCTGCTTCACTGCGGCGCTGCCTTTCTCGTTCTTCCATTGGAAGACAGCACACCTGGTGGAGCTTCTGCTCTCGGTTTGTGCGTACCTGGCTCTTCTCTGGAGGGTTCGCAGACGCCTTCCAGGCCTCCGCTACTGGTATTTTGTGGCGTTTGCGCTCGCTTTTGCCCCGTTCCACGGAGGGCTGCAGCTCAGCAATGTCAGTGCACTGGTTACGCCCTTGATCTGCCTCGCTGTTTTCTGTGTCGACGAGATGCCTGTAGCAGCGGCCCTGCTCTTCGGCTTTTCAGCAGCGCTCAAGCCGCAGCTGGTGTTGCTCTTTCTGCTGCATCTCTGCCTCACGCGGCGCTGGCGCGTCTTCTTGGTCGCGTCCGGGATCGCTGTGTCTTGCCTGGGCTTCGGCATCCTGTGGATGGAGCTGCATGGATTGGCCTGGATTCAGCCATACCGGGACCTGGTTTCCTCACAGTTTGCGCCAGGCGTCGACAACGAGAATGGCATTCTTTCCAGGGGTCAGATCAACTTCAGCCTCTTCAACTTGCAGCCGCTTGCTTACTGGCTGACGCGCTCATTCCGGGCTGCTGTGCTGGCCGGGTACGTAGCGTTTCTGCTGCTCTGTGTTCCCTACGCAAGGTATGTCTGGACGCATCGTGAGCGAACCATTGCAGGTGCAGGAACAGCGCTTTGGGGATACGTCGCCGTGCTCGGGTTTTTCCCCATCTACCAGCGCTACTACAACGCGGTCCTGCTGCTGATTGCGATGGTGTGGGCGCTGGAAACCTGGCAGGAGAAGAGGAGCAAGCTCGTGGCCGGCATGGGCCTTGTCTTCCTCGTGCCCGCGTCGAAGCTGCCTGTGCTGGGCAGGCTCCTCGGCTCCCTGCTCGCAGGTGGCCATGGGGCCGGCAGCTCAGCCCGCGCAGCCCTGCTCAAGCCCGGCATTGGCGATCTGCGGCTGAATGGTTTGGAGATGGCCTTGTATGCGCTCCCGTTCTTTGTCGTGATCGCGTTTGCCGCTGTGCTGGGATCCTTTCTGTGGACGCGGAGGCGCCACGAGGCGGGCCCTGCTGTCTTGCATGTGCGTCCCATTGCGGCTGTCGCCGCTCCAAGCGTTTGGGGGTCTTCGGCAAACCTGTGAGGAGCCCCAGCACTCTACGCCAGCGCTTGTCGTGGACCCTCGTGGTGCTCGGGATGGCACTGTCTGCACCCTGCACGGCGCACGCGCAGGCGGCGCTGCAGGTGCTCGATTCATCGCCTGTACAGGGCGCAACTGTGCACACGCAGCCGCTCCATTTACGCCTCCACTTCAACGGGCGCATTGCGAACGGTGAGTGTGTGCTGGTGCTCCAGGATCCGCAGGGCCGCCTGCACATTTTGCAACCGCAGGCGCAGAGCGCTTCGGACCAGATCGTATCCAGCTTGCAGGGTTTTGGCGCCGGTGCCTATGTTCTGCGCTGGCAGACAAACCTTCCCGTGGGCCCGAACAGCCAGGGCAGCTTGTCTTTCACGGTGGAGTAGCGAGCCGGTTTTGCCTGAGTCCTAGAGGTAAAAGCGGGGTGCGTTTTGCTAAGCTTCGCGTGCCAATTTGTGCGCTTTTCGAACGGGCTTTTGCGGGCTCAATGTATAGATATGCAGGGTGATGCATAGTTATGCGCTCTGTACGGTACTTCCGTACCGCGTGCACACTATTCGGCATTTTGTGGCGGGGGTTGACAGGCGAGGGTTGTTCGCGGGGCGCTGGGCCCGTTTTGGGAAAAAAGGGGTGCCATCGGTCACAGGGAGGATGGCACAGGGAAGGCGCGGGTGTGCATGGAGCGGCGGGCGGGCACTTCGGGGAGCATTTCTCTCTCTGCGAGGTCACAGTCCGGGGCATGCTCTGCACGGTACTTCAGTACCGTTTGCACAACATTTCAGCGGTTTATGGCGTGGGTTGACAGGCGGGCGCTCTAGAGAGCCTTCTCCCTTCGTTGTGGTCACAGTCCGGGGCGGACAAGGTTTGACGGAAAGCCGCGGGAGATGAAATAGCTTCGACTCCAGCTGAGATAGAGGTGCTCTATCGAAGGAAGAACAACACCAGCAGGATGCCGAGGATGACGCCCAGGGGGATGAGCGCATACACGAGGATCTGCGCAAGGTAGCGGAGACGTCCGGTTGCAAAGAGCTGTTCGGTAGCCCGCAGCAATCCCGGGCTGACATTCTGCAGCTTCTCGGCAGGGAAGCCTGCTTCGAGCAGCGCTTCCCCGGGCGCGGGCACGGGCTCGCTCGGCGAGTGATTCGCTGGTCTTGTAGCCGTTTGAGGCTGGGCTGCATTCGGCGCTGCGTTCATGGTTGGACCCGTTCGATCGGTCGACTCCCTTCCCATGCTACGGCCTTCCTGCGCATCCGAGTCTGCTCCTCGGTTATGAGGCACCGCCTTGGTAAAGATGGTATCGGCGCCCGCCGCCAAGCGCATGAGCCAATTTGTAGAGACGGGTCAGGGATCGCCGGATAGGATGAAGAGGCGAGGGCGGGTGATCAGGGGGCAGCGTTGGTTCGCATCTTTAGCCAGGATCGTTGCCGAGCAGGCCTTCTGTACGTCGCGTGCTTGTTCGCACGCAGAGTTTCGCCTTGTTTGTCGTCCAGCCCTTGATCTCTCAGCTGCTGTTCTCAGGAAGAACAGGGAGGATTTGGTTTCACAATGACGTCCATCCGCTTCCGTGGTTCAGCAAGGGCTGCTGCCCTGATTATCGGGACCTCCGCCGCTTTCCTTCAGAGCTTCCCGGCCTATGCTGTCTCCGTACACGGGCAGGTCACCGACACCTTAAATCAGCCTATCGCGGGCGCAATCGTTGCGCTGTTCGACAATGGAAAGCTTCTGCTGACGGTGCGTACCGGGCTGGACGGCAGCTACTCCTTCAGCACGTCGAGCGCCGGGCGCTTCTACGTGCTGGCTACGGGGATCAACTTCCGCCAGCTGGTCACGGAGAGCTTTTATGGCGCAGCGTTCGGGACTATCGAGCGCGACATCGTCCTGGAGCCGAATACCCTGCGTGAGTCCGTTGTGGTGACCGCGACCGGGACCCCTGAACCGCAGACACAGGTGAGCTCTGCGATCACTGAGCTGAACAGGACCGATTTCCAGAATCTGCAAAAAGTGACGGAAGCGCTTCGGCTGGTCCCCGGCTTTTCGCTCTCGACGACTGGCGAGCAAGGGGGCGTGACCTCACTGTTCATCCGCGGCGGCAACTCCGATGACAACAAGATCCTGCTCGATGGCGTGCCGGTGAACGACATCGGAGGGACCTTTGACTTCGCGGATGTGGCGACGACCGGCATCAGCGCTGCCGAGGCGTTTCGCGGACCGGACAGCGTGGTGTACGGCAGCGATGCCGGTGCGGGTGTGGTCGCGTTTACAACGCCGCGTGGATCCACTCCGTTTCCATCGCTCTTTTACGAAGGGGACGGCGGCAACTTTGGAACCTACCGCAATGAGATACAGAGCGGCGGCACGCACAATGCGCTTGACTACTACGGGGCGTTTGGCGACTACCAGACGACGAACTCTGTCGACAACAACAGCTACCACGACGTGACATCGGCAGCGAACCTGGGCGTGGCGCTTTCCTCGGCAACGCACCTGCGCGGCACGGTGCGGAACAGCGATGCAGCCACCGGCGCACCGGGCCAGTATGCGTTTACCCTGACCCCGACCGACCAGAAGCAGGGGGACCAGGATCTGTATGCAAGCGCCACGGTGGACCACACATTCTCTGACCGATGGCATGGAGAAGCGGAGTACGGGCTGAGCCGGAAGCGGGAGCGCTTCCAGCAGTTCGGCGCCACGGGAATACTCGATGCGACCGACGGCATCTACCTTGGCCAGTCTGTCACTGTGACAGGAGCAAATGGCTACACGGTGAGCGGGCAAGCTATCACGGCCTACCAAGGTTTTGAGGTTTACTCGGACGACCTTGCTTCGAATCGGGACTCGCTCCACGCGCAGACGAGCTATGCCTTTACGCCGCATCTGCTGGGTGTAGCGGGCTTCCGCTTCGAGGACGAGCGTGGGCTCTACTTCGGCACATCCTTGGAGCGGCAGAACTACGATTACACGCTGGAGTTCCAGGGCGACTACCGCGACCGCTTCTTTTATACGCTGGGCGGCGGGGTGGAGAAGAATGGGCTGTTTGGGACGGTGGGTGCGCCACACCTGGGCGCGTCGTATTTCCTGGTTCGGCCGGGCCGCGGGACGCTGCATGGCACGCGTTTGCACTTCAACTTCAGCAAGGGCTACAAGGAGCCGACACTCCCCCAGCAGATCGGTTCGTTGTCTTCATTTCTCCAGGAGAACGGCGGCAGCACGGTGGTGAACCAGTACCAGGTGCAGCCGATCGGCGCGGCGCTGACGCGCTCCTACGATGGCGGCATTGAGCAGAGCTTCGCGAACGAGCGCGGCTTGCTGAAGGTGACGTACTACCACAATGAGTTTGGCAACCAGATCGAGAGCGTGGGGCCTGGAGCCGTGCCGCAGCTGCTGCCGAACCTCGATGCGGCGCAGCAAACCTCTCTGGAGGCTTACCTGCAGGCGACCGGCGCGTTCGGTATCGATCTGAACTCGCTGTCGTTTCGTGCGGAGGGTGCGGAGTCGGAGGTGCAGTACAGCTTGAAGCCGAACCTCTTCCTGCGCGGCGGATATACCTATCTAGACGCGGTGGTGCAGCACTCGTTTTCGTCGGACGCGCTGAGCCCCCAGACCAATCCCGCGTTCCCGAACATCGCGATCGGCAACTACTCGCCGCTGGTGGGGGCCAGGCCGTTCCGGCGGCCTCCGCATACAGGTTTTGTTTCTGCCACTTACACGGCGAAGAAGTGGACCGCGGTGGCGAGCGGCGCGTTCGCGAGCAGGGCTGATGACTCGACCGCGCTGGGAGGGTCAGACAGCAGCTTCGGCAACTCGCTGCTGCTCCCGAATCGCGACCTGGACTCTGCCTTCAGCAGCTTGAATGCCGGGATTACCTACCAGGCGACGAGCCGCATCGGCGTCTACACGCAGCTGAACAATGTGCTTTCTGAGCAGCACATCAGCCCGATCGGTTACTTGTCGACGCCGGCGTCGGTGCGGGGCGGGGTACGGATCACGCTGGGGAAGAACTTGAAGTAGGAGGCGGGTAGAAAGCGAAGGGCGCTCTTGTGAGCGGCCGTAAAGTGAAAGGGCGCTCTTATGAGCGCCCTTTTGCCGTACATGGGTAGGCCTTAGTAGGTGCGGTGGCGGAAGAACTCGCCGACGATGTTGCCCAGTGTGTCGGCAGCCAGGTTGAGCCCGACGGTCCGGGTCAGGACGGCGTTTGTGGCTAGAGCAGGGGTACCCAGCTGGGGATAGTAGAACTCCTTGGCGGCAAAGGCAGCGCCGAAAGTGCCGCCCAGAAGGGGAAGATTGATCGTCCGCGCGCCGGAGTCGGTATGGGCGATGACAAGGCCGGTGAAGGCGTGGGCTAGACGGTCGCCGGCGCTGTGGCTTGCGCCAAGGGGCACGTAGCGGGGATCCATGTTGAAGGCAACAGGGATGACGAGGTTCTGCAGCAACATCTGCGATTCAGATTCGGCAAGACCGCCGAACAAACGGCGCTCATGGTAGCGGACGTTGTTCTCGAGGCTCTGCTTCCAGCCGAGGACTGACTCGCCGTAGTTGTTGTAGGCGGTGTCGTAATCCGGGTAGCCGTTCCAGGTCAGGGGCTGTCCTTCTTCGGGCTCTTTTGGACGATCGACGATGTTGGGGATGTCGGCGATAAGACCGGCGGTGACGAAGTTCCGCATGGCATAGGTGCTGCGGCCCCAGTACACCAGCTTGCCGCCGAGGGAGAGCGGGTAGTAGGAATCGTCGGTGGAACGCCCGTGGAGATCGAACATGCTCATATCGGGCTCACGTGCGGCACGAAGCAGCTCATGCGCTGTGTTCGTGGCCAGGTCGCCCAGCAGGCTGTAGGCGACGTAATGCTCGACGAAGTGCCCGGAGTTGAGTTCGGGCGCGTGGAAGGCGGAGGCGTAGAAGCTTTTGCCCAGGAAGGCAGCGATGACAGTGCCGCCCAGCTTGGAGTAGTTGGGGACCAGCATGCCTGCATCATCGCGGGTCACGACGATGGAGCTGACAGCGTTCCACATGCGCTGGCTCAGGTCTGAGTTGACAGGCGACGGGAGGAAGCGTGCTTCCTGGTGGAAGGTGAGCGGCAGCACGAGATTGCTGAAGAGCTGGCGTGTTTCGGCTGTGGCCAGGCCGACCTCGAAGCGGTCTGCCTTATTGCGCAGGGTTACCTCGTTGACCCGGCGCCAGGTGTCGATCTCGTCGCCATAGGTATCCATGGCGTTCTGGTAGTTCTTGTCGACGGTCGGATCGTCGGAGGTGGGCGCTTGCGGCTGGACGGGAGCTGCTGTGATGTTGGGTATGCCCGAGACGGCGGAGGCTTCCAGCAGATTGCGGATGGACCAGGTGCTGCCGAGATAGTAGCGTACCTTCCGGGGCATGTTGGAGCGGCTGGAGCCCGGGGTCATCTGCCAGTTGCGGGGGAGGACCAGGGGGCGCTCCGCGGCAGAAGGGACGGCAAGGACGGCCGCACCGCCGGCCGAGGGTGCGTCGGGCAGCGGGGCAGGGGTGGTGGGGGTAGAAGGAGACTTGGGAGCCGAGGGGCTGGGTGCCGGGGTGGTGCTGCCGACGAAGCCCTGCTGGGCGGAGGCAGCTGCAGTGCAGCAAAGAAGCAAAGAAGAAAGAGCAAAGATAGAAGCTGACTTACACGTCGAGTGCGATCCGGTCACGGGCGTGTCCTTTAGCAGCGAGTGGCAGTAGAAAATTGCCGTGTCACACCAGACTAACTGCGACTCCCCTGCAAATATGTGACCTTAGCAACCTCCAAGAACGGCCGGGCATCGGGGATAGCGGCGAGGTTGCGTCTTTTTGGGTAGTTCTTACCGTGGGGATGGCGGTGCGTGCCTGCTTCTACATCTTTCGCGGGAGCGGAGCGAGGTGACCTTGGTTTTCTTACGCGCTACAGCGCGCATAGTTATTTATGAAAAAAGATCTGGCAGGAGCTCAGTAGAAGGGCATAGTATGGGCGGCTTGACGCAAACAGGCCCTGCATAAGCAGGGCCTGTTTGCGTTCCTGGCTGAAGGAGCGGTTTAGTACATGCCGTCCATGCCGCCGCCGTGCGAGTGTCCGCCGGCTGGGGCTGCTGACTTCGGCTCGGGGATGTCGGCGACCATGGCTTCGGTCGTCAGCATCAGGCCCGCGATGGAGGCTGCGTTCTGGAGTGCGGTCCGCGTCACCTTGGTCGGATCGATGACACCGGCGGCTACCAGGTCCTCGAAGGCACCGGTTCCGGCGTTGTAGCCGAAGTGGTTGTCATTCGACTCGTGGATGCGGCCGACAACCACAGCACCTTCTTCGCCGGCGTTGCCGACGATCTGGCGCAGGGGCTCCTCGATGGCGCGACGGATGATCTGGGCACCGATCTTCTCGTCGCCTTCGAGGGTCTTGATGAGGGCGTCCACTTCCGGCGTGCAGCGAACCAGGGCCACACCACCACCCGGGACGATGCCTTCCTCGACGGCTGCGCGGGTCGCGTGCATGGCATCTTCCACGCGCGCCTTCTTCTCCTTCATCTCGGTCTCAGTTGCGGCACCGACCTTGATGACGGCGACGCCGCCGACCAGCTTGGCAAGGCGCTCCTGGAGCTTCTCGCGATCGTAGTCGGACGTGGTCTTGTCGATCTGGTTGCGGATCTCCTTGACGCGGCCTTCGATGGCAGAGGTCTCACCACGGCCTTCGACGATGGTCGTGTTGTCCTTGTCGATGGTGACGCGCTTGGCGCGGCCCAGGTCCTCGACCTTCACGTTCTCGAGCTTAATGCCGAGATCTTCCGTGATGGCGCGGCCACCGGTGAGCTTTGCGATGTCCTCGAGCATGGCCTTGCGGCGATCACCGAAGCCCGGCGCCTTGACGGCGGCGACGTTCAGGGTGCCACGCAGCTTGTTGACGACGAGGGTTGCCAGGGCTTCGCCGTCCACATCTTCGGCGATGATGAGCAGCGGCTTGGAGTTGCGGGCCACCTGCTCGAGCAGCGGCAGGAGGTCCTTCATGGACGAGATCTTCTTCTCGTGGATAAGGATGTACGGATCCTCGACGACGGCTTCCATGCGATCCGGATCGGTGACGAAGTAGGGGCTCAGGTAGCCGCGGTCGAACTGCATGCCTTCGACGACTTCCAGCTGGGTCTCGAGCGTCTTGGACTCTTCGACGGTGATGACGCCGTCCTTGCCGACCTTCTTCATGGCCTCGGCGATGATGGTGCCGATGGTGAAGTCAGAGTTCGCGGAGATGGTGCCGACCTGGGCGATCATCTCGCCGGTGACGGGCTTGGAGAAAGCAGACAGTGCGCCGCCGGTGACAACACCGTGCTCGTCGCGCTTGCCGACGATCGCCTCGACAGCCTTGTCAATGCCGCGCTTGAGCGCCATGGGGTTCGCACCGGCGGCAACGGTCTTGACGCCTTCGCGGTAGATGGCCTGGGCCAGAACGGTCGCGGTCGTGGTGCCGTCGCCGGCGACGTCCGAGGTCTTGGAGGCTACTTCGCGGACCATCTGCGCGCCCATATTTTCGAGCGAGTTTGCGAGCTCGATTTCCTTGGCGACGGTGACACCGTCCTTGGTGATGGTCGGGGAACCAAACTTCTTCTCGATGACGACGTTGCGGCCCTTGGGACCGAGTGTGACCTTGACGGCATCCGCGAGCATGTTTACGCCGCGCAGGATGGCCTGGCGGGAGTCTTCTCCGTGCAGAATCTGCTTTGCCATAATCTATTTCTCCTCAAACAGTTGGGTGCTGCAAGCACCGGTACTTCTTGCCTTATTTCTAATAGGGGCCCGGGTGTGCCGGGCATGAAAAAGCGCCGCAAGGGGCGGCGCAGGGACTACTTCTTCAGGATGCCGAGGACTTCTTCCTCACGCATGATGAGAAACTCTTCGCCATCGATTTTGATCTCGGTGCCGGAGTACTTGCCGAAGAGAACGCGGTCGCCTGCCTGGACATCGAGGGGGAAGGTCTTGCCTTCGTCGTTCGACTTGCCCTTGCCAACGGCGATGACTTCGCCTTCCTGGGGCTTTTCCTTGGCGGTGTCGGGAATGATGATGCCGCCGCGAATGGACTCGCCTTCTTCGACGCGGCGAAGCAGGATGCGGTCGTGCAGGGGCGTAAACGTCGAGGTAACGGTGCTGGATGCCATCGTGGGTCTTCTCCTTGGAGGTACGTGGGGAGGTACATGCCGCAAGTGCGGCGGGTTGTTCGGAACTGGTGAAGGATGCACTAGCAGGTACTTGCAAGCGCTGCTAGCAGAAGCAGCCTTCGATTGCTAAGGTATGCCACCAGACGGAGGCTGTCAAGTGGAAAACTCCTGGATGTGAGTGGGCAGGGCTCAAGTTTGAAGAGCGTGCATGCCGCTGAGTTGCAGGATTATGACACGAAGGTGGTATGAGGCGGGACGGGGTTGGTTCGTGGGGAGCGCTACTTATCAGAGCTGTAAGTGGGATGGGGGCGAACTTACTTGGTGGAAGTTAGCCTGCGAGGGGAAAGCAGATCATCTGGAGCGGGGCGCCGCTGCTTCACAGGATGATTCTCGGATGATGGATGCGGAGCGGGACGGGATTGCGAACTGGGATGGATGATAGGGTCTTCCTTTGCGCGGTCTGAGAAGCAAGACCCGGGCGCCTGCAGCCGCTTTGTTCGGAGAGCTAGCAACCGCGGCGGGAGCTGGGCGCCAGATCGGGGGCTTGTCAGCGGAGTTGGGGGAGGGTCTGGTGGTCGGCAAAGGAGGCGGGTGCGTCGGCTTGGGGATTGAGGAAGAAGAAGAGGCGGAAGACAGTGCCGGAAGGTGCCTGTTCGCGAGTACGGATCTGCAGGCGGCCATTGTGCTTGGCGATGATCTCACGGGTGACCCAGAGGCCGAGACCGGTGCCGGTGATGCCTTTGGTCGAGAAGAAGGGCTCAAAGATGCGGTCGAGGATAGCGGGGCCGATGCCGGTGCCGCGGTCGGCGATAAGAACGGATACGCCGGGGGCACCGGTGCGCCAGCAGCGCTTGGCCCGGACGCGGAGATGGAGGATGCGGGGCTCGGGTCCGCCGGCCATGGCGTCGACAGCATTGCCGACGAGATTGGCGAGGACTTGGCGGACTTCGCCATCCATGGCGAGGATGGGCGGTGCGCCTCTGTACTCGCGGATGGTCTGGATGCCGTGGCCGCGCATGCGTGCCTCGTAAAGCGCGAGGACCGATTCAAAGAGATCGGCCACATCCGTGAGGGCCGGGCGGGTGCTTTGCCGGTAGAAGCGCAGAGTCTGGGTGGTGATGTGGGTGACGCGGTCGAGCTCGCGCTGAGCCATCTGCAGGTAGGAGCGGGCGTCGTCGCCGAGGTTCAAGCCATCGAGCAGGTAGAGGCAGTTGGTGATGGCCTCGAGGGGGTTGTTGATCTCGTGGGCGATGGAGGCAGCGAGGCGGCCGGCGGCGGCGAGCTTCTCGGTGCGGCGCAGAACCTCCTCGCTGCGCTTCTGCTCAGTGAGGTTCACGATAAAGACGGCGAACTGTCGGCCGGGCGCAGGGGCTTCGGGGTTGAGCGCGGCGGCGCCGATAAGCGCGGGGATGCGGGTGCCGTCCAGATGGCAGCAGACCATCTCCCAGGTGCCGGCATTGCCGCCGCGAACGCGCGCGTCGAGTGCAGCGATGATGCCCCGGCTGCGGGTGGCCTGGTCTACGTGACTCGGACCGTGACTCGGACCGTGACTCGGATCGTGATTGGAGGGTTGAGACGGTGGTTGATCGAGAGCCTGCTGCACGGTCTCGCCGGCGTCAAATACCTGGCTGATGAGGAAGCTGCCCTGCTCGACGGCGGTGGCCGTCATGCCAAGGAGCCGCTCTGCACCTTCATTGCAGTAGGTGACCCGGCCCTTGGCATCGGCCATAAGCAGAGCGAGGGGTGTGGCCTCGACGAGGCGGTGGAAGCGTTCTTCGCTGAAGCGGAGAGCCTGCTCAGTGGCGCGCTTGGTGCGGCGGCTGCGGGCTTCCGAGACCTCGCGCTCGATAGCCGGGCCGAGGCGGGCCAGGTTGCTCTTGGAGACGTAGTCATGCGCGCCGGCACGCATCGCGGCCACGGCGGTGTCTTCGCTGACGGCGCCGGACATCATGATGAAGGGGATATCGTGGCCGGTGTGCTGGAGGAGCTTGAGGGCTTCAGGGGCAGAGAACTGGGGCAGGTTGTAGTCGGCCAGGATGCAATCCCAGGGCTCATCGATCCCATTGGGCTCATCCAGCTCATGGAGGGCGGCAAGCATGTTTTCCGCGGTCTCTACGCGGTGCAGCTCCAGCTGAAAGCCGACGCGGGTGAGATGCCGGCGGAGTAGAAGGGTGTCATCGAGGTCGTCTTCAACGAGGAGGATGCGCAGCGGCCGCGCGGACTGCCGACCGTCCGAGTGGCCGTCCGAGTGGCCGTTCTGCTCCTGAGCGGCCTCTGCGGGGCTGCCTGTGGCGGGCACGGAAGATCGAGGCGTTAAAGAAGGGAAGGGGGACATTCGTTGAGCACCAACCAGTACATGCCGAGCTGCTGCGTGGCCTCAGCGAAATCAGAAAAGTTGACCGGCTTGCGAATGTAGCTGTTGACGCCGAGCTTGTAGGAGCGGACGATGTCGGTTTCCTCGTCCGAGGAGGTGAGGACGACGACGGGCAGCATGCGGGTGCGGGGATCTTCGCGGATGCGGCGGAGAACCTCAAGGCCGTCGACCTTGGGAAGTTTGAGGTCGAGAAGGATGACCTGGGGACGCGTGGGCAGAGCCTCTGCGCCCTCGCCGAAGAGCATGGCGATGGCTTCCTCGCCGTCGCGGGCGACGCGTACGTCATTGGCGATGTGGGATTTGCGCAGGGCGCGGATGGTGAGCAGCTCGTGATCCGGATCGTCTTCCACCAGAAGGATCAGTCGTGTAGATGTCATCGCGCGTGGTCCCTCGTTCTCTAACCCAGGGTAAACCAGAAGGTGGCTCCCTGATTGACGGCTCCTTCGGCCCAAAGGTTCCCATGGTGACGGCGTACCACGCGGGCGACGGTGGCGAGCCCGATGCCGGAGCCTTGGAAATCCTTGTCGCCGTGGAGCCTTTGAAAGGCCACAAAGAGTTTGCCGGCGTACTGCTGGTCAAAGCCTGCGCCGTTGTCGCGGACAAAGAAGGCGCGGTGCTCCGGGGACCAGCCGAAATGGATGTGCGGGTCGGGGGTTTTGCCGGTGAACTTGGCGGCGTTGCCGAAGACGTTCTCAAAGATGACGCGAAGGAGACGGGGGTCGCCCTCGGCGCGGAGGCCGGGCTCGATGCTGAAGTGAAGAGTGCGGTCGGGGAAGCCGTGGGCGACATCGTCCGCAACGACTGAGGCGAGGGCGGACAGGTCCACGTTTTCTACCGAGAGCTCAGCGCGGGTGATGCGGGAGAGCTGGAGAAGTGCGTCGATGAGGGAGCCCATCCGCTGCACGCCGGCCCGGATGCGGGTGAGATAGTGCTTGCCGTCGCCCTCGAGCAGGTGGCCGTAGTCTTCTTCGAGCGCGACGGAGAAGCCGTCGACGGAACGCAGGGGTGCGCGGAGGTCATGGGAGACGGAGTAGGAGAAGGCCTCGAGCTCGCGGTTGGTGGTGGCGAGCTCGAGAGTGCGCTGCTCGACGCGCTCCTCCAGCACGGCGTTGAGCTGCTGGACCTCGAGGGCAGACTGCTCGGCGAGCAGGCGTGCGTCGCGCTCGGCATCGTAGGCGGCGGCGCGGTCGAGCGCGAGGGCGATGCGGTCGGCGGCGAGGGTGAGCAGTTCTTCATCCGCGACGGTGAAGGTCGCGCCTTGATCGCGGCCGGCGACGAGCATGCCAATGACGCGGCCGGAGATGACCATGGGGGTGATGAAGGCGGAGCCGACCCCGGCGTGGAGGGCTTCAATGGGAAGGCGGCGCATGTCTTCGCCGGCGAGGCGCGCGGGCTGCGCAGAGCGGGCGCACTGGGCAAGGACACCGTCTGGACGGACTTTGCGGCGCTCGCCCGGCACGATGCGGATGCCCTCGGCAGCAGCTACTTCGATTTCTGTGTCGTGCCAGCGGCAGAGGACGAGGATGTCGGTTTCTGCCGAGGCGCGCAGGCGGGAGAGCAGACCGGCGGTGAGCTCGGCCGCGGTGAGCTGGGTAAAGGCGACCTCCGTCACGGATTGCAGCTTCTCAAGCCGGGCAGCAAAGAGCGAGGCGCGCTGGCGGAGGTTGCGCTCGTAGCCGAGCGACCAGAGGGAAAAGATGACGAAGAGGATGTCGAGGGTGCTGGCGAGGGCGACGGTGAACTTGGCTTCATCGCGGGCCCGGGCTGAGTCGCGGAGGCGCACGACGAGGAGGTTGCGCTCACCCTGCTCGGCATTGTGGACGGAGTCGCGCAGGCGGGACATGAGGTCTTCGCCGGCGCCGCCGAAGATGGCGACCACTTCCGCGCCAGAGTGGGTGCGGCGGGCCTCGATGCCGCGGTGCAGGAGGTCGAGGCGCTGCCGGGCGATGAGCTGTGTTTGCTCGAGCTCTTGCGTACGGGAGCGGTTGTCGGCGGTCATCGAGAGCAGATCGTGAAAGCCGCCGGTGACGGTGGCTTCGGCCGTCTGGAAGGGAGCGAGGTAGCGCTCCTGGCCGGAGAGGACGAAGCCGCGCACACTGGACTCGGCCTGTGTTTCCGCGCCGAGGACTTGTTCGAGACGGTTGATGACTTCGAGGGTGTGGGTGACCCAGTGCTCGGAGTCGGCAAGCACCTGCTCGGCGTGGAAGGCGAAGGCGGCGTTGGCGATGATGAGCAGCGCGGCGGCGAGGAAGAGGGCGCTGAGGAGGTTTTGGGAGAGTTTGGTGTGCATGTGTGGGGCGAGGGTGGAGCGGGTGGCTATTCGAGGCGGTACTTGGTTTCGGCGAGGCGGTTGAGGGGACGCCAGAGGAGGCGGTTCACGGTGACGACGATGAGCGCCATGATGATGGTGGCCATGAGCAGGGTGGGGAAGGCGCCGGTGTTGCTGGCGGCTGTGATGTCAGCGCCGAGGCCGACGGTGCGCATGTCGCGGCCGTGGAGGGTGATGTATTCGGAGACGATGGAGGCGTTCCACGCGCCGCCGGATGCGGTGATGAGGCCGGTGATGAGGTAGGGGAAGATGCCGGGGAGGATGAGGGTGCGCCAGCGCTGAACCGTAGAAAAGCCGAAGAGGGCGGAGACCTCCTTGAGGTCCGAGGGGATGGCCATGGCACCGGCGATGACGTTGAAGAAGATGTACCACTGGGTGGTGAGCATCATGAGCAGGACGGCGTCGATGCCGAGGCCTGCGCCGGCCTCGGTGAGCGCGAGCAGGATGATGGGGAAGAGCGCGGAGGAAGGGAAGCTGGCGGCGATCTGCGCAAAGGGCTGCACGACGCGGGCGAGGCGCGGGTTGAAGCCGATGGCGACGCCGGCGGGGATGGTCCAGGCGGCGGCGAGGACGAGCGAGAGGATGACGCGGAGAAAGGTGGTGGCTGCGCCGAGCAGGAGGTGGCGGTACTCGGCGCCGGGCATGCCGCGGAGCAGGAGTGAGGCTTTCCAGATGATGACGCCAGCGACGAGAAGCAGAAACGCGCCGAAGATGCCGGTGGCGAGCGAGGAGCGGCGGCCGGTGTCGGGGTCAGGCAGTGCGCCGACGCGCTTCTGCTCATTGCGGGCGAGGGAGAGATAGATGCGCTCGGCTACGGGCTCGACGGTGTGGGCGCGGATCTGCGCGAGGATGTTGGAGCGGCGCAGGAGATCGAGGATGGGGGAGCGGGTGCGGTCGGCGCTCTCCGTGTTCTCAAACTTGAACTTGTCAGACCAGGCGATGAGCGGGCGCCAGATCAGCTGGTCGGTAGCGACGATGATGAGCACGACGGTGGAGAGGCCGTAGGCCATGGCGCGGTGGTCGCCGGCGGAGGCGGCGGTCTGGAGATAGGAGCCGAGTCCGGGCAGGCGGAAGTGCCGGGTGCCGACGGGGAACATCTCGCAGATCATGAGCAGGAACCAGCCGTTGGCGACGGAGATCATGGAGTTCCAGACCAGGCCGATCGCGGCAAAGGGCAGCTCAAGCTGAAGCGCGCGCTGGATGGGCGAGAAGCGGTTGATCTTGCAGGCCTCCTGCAGCTCACGGGGGATGCTTTTGAGCGAAGAGTAGAGCGAAAAAGCCATGTTCCAGGCTTCGCCGGTAAAGATGGCGACGATGGCGCCGAGCTCAATGCCGATTTGCCGCGTAGGGAAAACGGAGATGAGCGCGAGCATGACGCCGGGCAGGATGGAGAGCACGGGGATGGACTGCAGGATGTCGAGGCTGGCGATGAGGAGCGCTTCTACCCGCTTGTTGTAGGCCGCGAGATAGCCGTAGGCGATCGCGAAGGCGAGCGACAGCAGGTAGGCCACGAAGATGCGGACGCACGAGTAGAAGGCGTAGGCCGGCAAATGCGCGGGCGAGAGAGAGATGGGGACCTCCGCCACCGCGCCGCCGGCCCAGTAGCGGGCCACGAGAAGAATGCCGTAGAAGGCCGCAAGAAGGGTCGCGCCCACGCCGAGATCGAGCACGAGGGGCCAGGTGCGCTCGACGAGGAGAGCGCGCGAGAAGAGCAGGCGGGGCTGGGGTTGGTCGCTCATGGCTTCTTCGGGGCAAAAGCTGGTAAACCGCCTGCGCGGCTGGCGGCCACTTCGTGGCGGGTGCTCGCTGATGCTGCTGGCGGGAAGGTGTGGGCCTCCCGCTGGTCGGCGCTGAATAGGGAAAGGCCAGAGCTATTCGGTCTGGGCTTCTTCGGTTTGTTCTTCTTCCTCGTCTTCGCTTTCGGGGAGGGTGAAGCGGCGGCGGCCGCTGTCGAAGTCAAAGAGCTCGGCGTAGCGGCCCCAGTTGATGGCGGTTTCAAGCTGGCGATGGGTTTCTTCGTCGGAGAACTGCTCGTCAAGCATGTCGAGGAAGAACTCCTCGGGGACGGTGTGGTCGTTTTTGTTGCTGAGGGCGCGGGTGATCTGCCGCAGCAGAAGGACGTGATCGGTGGCAGCTTTGCGGAAGAGTTCTTTTTGCGCGAGGATTTCGGACTCGGCAAAGGTGCGGCCTTCGGGCGTGATGGCGACATCTCCTTCGTCGACCTTGAGGAAGCAGAGCAGCTGCGCGGCATCGACGATGGGCAGGAGGTCGTCGATCTCAAAGGCGAGCTCGTCGGCAAGCTTGTAGATGTCAGCGCGGCCGGCGTTGTCGCTCATGTCGATGATCATCTCGAGCAGGCCGGCGATGCCGCCGGGACGCGCGTGGGGCAGCATTTCATAGTGCATCTGGCGCTGGTCGCGGACGGGACGGCCGGCTTCGAGGCGCGGGACCTCGGGCATGACGTCAGGGCGGGTGAGGACCTTATAGATGTAGTCGACCAGCTGGGTGAAGGGGCCGCTTTTGCGGTCGCGCGGATGGGTGAGGGTGACCTTGAAGTCCACGCGCACGTGGCCGGGATTGCGGCCGAGCACGATGATGCGGTCAGCGAGCAGGACGGCTTCCTCGATGTTGTGGGTGACGAGGAAGACGGCTTCGGTGGGGATGGTCTTTTTGGCCCAGAGCTCGAGGAGCTCGGAGCGGAGGTTCTCGGCGGTGAGGACGTCGAGCGCGGAGAAGGGCTCGTCCATGAAGAGGACTTCAGGCTCGACGACGAGGGCGCGGGCAAAGCCGACGCGCTGGCGCATGCCGCCGGAGAGCTCCTTCGGGTAGGCGCTCTGGAAGCCGTCAAGGCCGACGGTGTCAAGGATGGCGTGAGCGCGGTCGCGGCGCTCGGCGGCCGCCATGCCGCGGGCTTTGAGAGGCGCTTCGACGTTTTCGAGGACGGTGAGCCAGGGGAAAAGCGCGAAGCTTTGAAAAACGATGGAGACGTTGATGTTCTGGGTGCGGATGGGCTTGCCGTGCCAGAAAACTTCGCCGCCGGAGGGACGGGAGAGGCCGGCAAGCATGCGGAGCAGGGTGGACTTGCCGGAGCCGGAGGGCCCGAGCAGCGCGACGATCTCACCGGGAACGATCGAGAGGCTTGTGGGCGCGATGACCTGGATGCGGTTTTCGCTGGGCTGCGCGTAGTACTTCTCGATGTTGGCGGCACGGATGATCGCGTCTTCTGACATTACACGGGCGCTCCAGGCGCGCAGGGGGAAGGCGGACCCGCGGGGCGGGCGGCTGCACCTTGCGCTACGCAGCCGGAGTTAAGTGATGGGAGGGACCTGGAAAGGCCCATGGGAGCAAAGGCGCATACGTCCAAGCAAAGCGTATCATTGCCCTTGAAAGTTCCATCTTTTCGGTTGCGACAAGTGTCCAAGGTATCAAGACGGCAGCAAAGAATCACCCCCGGTTGTGAAGAGAACACTCAAAGGAGCCCATGCAAGAGATTTCGGTCAAGCCCAAGGTGCTGGTAGCAGATGATGAGCGGGTGATTGCGGACACGTTGGCGATCATTCTTAATCAGAGCGGCTTTCAGGCGACTGCTGTGTACAGCGGCGAGAAGGCGGTAGAGACCGCAAAAACCCTGCAGCCGGATATGGTGATTTCTGATGTCATCATGACGGATCTGAATGGCATCGATGCCGCGATCAAGATTCGCGGAATGCTGCCGAGCTGCAAAATCTTGCTGTTCTCAGGTCAGGCAGCGACGGCGGATCTGCTGGATCGGGCGCGGTCGCAGGGGCATGAGTTTGAGATTCTAGCGAAGCCGGTGCATCCGCAGGATCTGCTGGCGAAGCTGCGTTCTTAAAGGGCAGGTAAGGGCAGGTAAGGGCAGTTCCGGAGGGTCCGGAGCTGCCTTTTTTGCTTGTGTGTATAGCGAGCCGGACCTAAGGGCTCTGCATAAAGCATGGCAGCTTCCTTGGAGCGCTCCTAGAGAGCGCGGCGGCCTTCGAGGGAGCGGGCCATGGAGACTTCGTCGGCGTACTCGAGGTCACTGCCGGCGGGGATGCCGGTGGCGATGCGGGTGATCTGGAGGGGGTGGCTGCCGCGGAGCGCTTCGCGCAGCAGCTCGGCGAGGTAGCCGGCGGTGGCTTCGCCTTCGATGGTGGGGGAGGTTGCGACGATCACTTCGTCGACGTCGCCGCGTGTGACGCGGGCGACGAGGTTGGCGGTGCGCAGCTGCTCCGGGCCGACGCCGTGCAGGGGCGAGAGCGTGCCGTGAAGCACGTGGTAGACGCCGTTGTAGCCCCGGGTGCGCTCGACGATGTCGATGCTGGTGGGTTCCTCGACAACACAGACCTGGCGGCCGTTGCGGGTGGGGCTGGCGCAGAAGATGCAGGGGTCAACGTCTGTGACGTTGTTGCAGACGGAGCAGAGGCGCAGCTCGCGCTTGAGCGAGCGAACGGCGGAGGCGAGGGCCTCCGCATCGGCTGCGGAAGAGCGCAGGATGTGGAAGGCGTAGCGCTGCGCGCTTTTTGCGCCGACACCGGGGAGCTTGCGGAGCTCGTCGATGAGGCGCGACATGGGTTCGGCAAAGCGCGGCGGCATGGGTTAGAGAAGACCTTCGGGCAGGCCGAGGCCGCCGAGCATGCCGGCCATGCTGCCGCCGGCGGCCTCGTCGGCGCGGCGGCCGGCATCGTTGAAGGCGGCCTGGAGGAGATCTTCGAGCATTTGAAGATCGTCGCTTGAGTGGCCGGACGGGGTGGAGAAGGCGCCGAGGACGGCGGGGTCAAGGGTGACGCGCAGCACTTCTTTTTTGCCGCTCATGCGGATGCGCACAGCGCCGCCGCCGGCGGAGCCCTCGACGGTGAGCTTGCCGAGGCTTTCGCCGGCGGCTTCACTCATCTGCTTGGCTTGCGCGAGCATAGCTTCCATTTTGCTCATGTCCATTTAAAGGGCCTCGATTTCTGGGAGATGGTTAGCGTTTGTTGCGGAGGTCGACGACACTGCGGACCTCGGCCTGGAAGAGGGATTTGGCCTGCTGGACGAGTGGGTTTTCGAGGGCAAGGGCTTCCATGCTGCCGGAGGGTGCGGGGCGTTCTGTCGCTTTCGATGCAGCGGTGGCTGAGCCGCCGGCGGGGATCCACTGCACGGGGCGCGGGGGCTGGCCAAGAAAGGGGCGCATGGCCGAGCGGGCGAGCTTGTCGGCTTCCGCGTTCATGGTGAGGCCGAGCATGACCTTTTTGGCGGCGAGCTCGACGCGGATGCCCTCGGGGGTGTCGGTCCAGGTGCCGGCGGCGAGGAGAGTGGCGGCGGTGGTGTGGCCGGCCGAGGAGAGCGCGGAGGCTGCGGCATCGCGCAGGGCTTGGAGGTCGAGTGGGCCCTCGAGCTCGGGTGTGGGCTGGTGGGTGGCTTGGGGCTCGGTGGACGGGCTGGGGATTGCAGGCTCAGGAATGGGCCTGGGGGTGGGCGGCTCGGACGGAGTGAAAGCGGGGGTTCCGTTTTGCGCGAGGGTGCGCCCCTGCGTGGGAGAGGGTTTGAGGGCTGTGGATGAAGCTGCCAAAGCGGGTGCGTGAGGCTCGACTGGTTCTGCGAGCGAGGCTGTGGGTGTATTTGCAGTTTGGTCCGCGACGGCTGCTGCTGAGTCTGCTTTGCCGAGGCTGCTTGCCTGGCGGTTTGCGGGTCGGTCTTCGGGCGGTTGCGGTGAACGGGCTGCGGGTGGGCCTTTGCGTTGGGCGTCGCGCTCGAAGGGGGAGAACGAAGGGGGCTGTGTCTCGGGTGGTGCTTGCGCCGACCTGACTGCGGGTGCGGGTGCGGGTGGCTGCGGGCGCACAGGCTCGCCGCGGGACGGGATCGCGGAGGGCAGCGGGCTGGGCGCGGCGGCGGGGCGGGTGCCGGGCAGGGAACTGGCTGCGGCGGCGGGTTTGGATGGGCTGCCGGCGAGCTGGGAGAGCAGCTCCTCGACGGGCAGGAGGCGCTGGAGGTGCACGAGCTTGAGTACGCCGAGCTCGAGGTGGAAACGGGCCTCCTGGCGGTAGTTGAGCTCGTCAAAGGTGCGGAGCATGACCTGGAGAAAGCGGGTGAGCTCGTCTTCACCGAAAAGCAGGGCAGAGGCGGCGGCGCGGGCGCGTTCGTCGGGCGAGATCTGGAGCAGGTCTGTGCCTTCGCCGGCGATGCGGGCCATGAGGACGTTGCGCAGGTAGCGCACGAGCTGGCGGGCGATCTGCGAGGGGCTGTTGCCGGCGGCGAGGAGACGATCGAGCTCGGAAAGGACGGCGGCAGAGTTGTTCTCGCTCACCGACTCAAGCAGGCGGGCGAAGACGGCGTTGGGCATGGAGCCCATGAGCTCGCGGATCTCTGCGGCACTGAGGCGGGGCTCGCCGTTTTCGACCGGAGCGGAGGCGATGGCCTGGTCCATGATGGAGAGCGCGTCGCGCATGGAGCCGTCGCCGGCTTCGGCGAGCAGGGCGAGGGCTTCGCTTTCCGCGAGGACGTGCTCGTCGGCGGCGATCTTTTCAAGCTGCGCGAGGATCGCGTCGAAGCGGACGGCATGGAAAGAAAAGTGCTGGCAGCGCGAGCGGATGGTCTGGAGAATGTCCTCGGGCTGCGTGGTGGCCATCATAAAGACGACGTGATCGGGCGGCTCTTCAAGCGTCTTGAGCAGGGCGTTGAAGGCGGCGTCGGTAATCTGGTGGGCTTCGTCAAGAATGTAGATTTTGTAGCGGTCGCGCGCGGGGCGGTAGCGGGCGGCGTCGCGCAGCTCGCGGATCTCGTCGATGCCGCGGTTGGTGGCCGCGTCGATCTCGATGACGTCGACCGCGTTGCCGGCACGGACCTCTTCGCAGCTCTCGCAGGCGGCGCAGGGCTCGTAGGTCGGGCGCTCGGGCGAGCCGATGGTACGGCGGCAGTTGAGCGCCATCGCGAGAATGCGCGCGATGGTGGTTTTGCCAATGCCGCGGTGGCCGGAGAAGATGTAGCCGTGCGCGATACGGTTTTGCTCGAGCGCGTGGCCGAGTGTGCGCGTGACGTGATCCTGCCCGATGACGTCAGAGAAGCGCTGCGGGCGGTACTTTCTAGCAAGAACCTGGTAGGCCATTCCCCTTCCATTCTAACGGCGGGACAACAAGACCGCCTGCGCGGCTGGCGGTCCCTTCGGGACATGTACTCGTTAAGGCAGAGGCCTGATCTTAGGTACACACGCCACGAAGTGGCCGCCAGCCGCTTAGGCGGTTTTGGCTCTACGCAGTGTTAGAGAACATGGTGCCGCGGCAGGAGGGGGCGCCGCAGTGGCAGGGGGCATCGGAGGGGTCGCCGTCGTAGAGGTGGTAGTCGTAGGTGAGTTCTTCGCCGGCGGCAATGTCCCGGAGGGCCATGATCCAGACGCGGCCGCGCGACTCTTCGGTTTCGCAGTTGGGGTTGCAGGAGTGGTTGAGGAACATGGCGGTGCCGTGGCCGTCGATGACATCGGTGCCGTCGCCGACACCGAAGAGATAGGTCATGGGGAGGGTTTCGTACTTGATGTCGGCAAGTTCTTTGGAGAGGCGGGGGCCGGTGTACTCGACCACATGGGCACCTTTGCGGAGGGGGGCGGTGGTGTAGCAGCCGGCGGCATGGATGGCGGAGGAGCGAATGATGAGGGCCATAGAAGGAGGTTCGGCTCGTAGGATAGAGGTTGCAGAGGGATTCGTCGAGGCGCGGAGGCGAGGGGTATGCGGGTAGAGCGTGGATGGCGGCGGGCCGGGATCTTAGCGCTGGCGGGGCTGTGGTGGGCGGGGGCGGGGCTGGGGCAGAATGCGAGTGCGCCGCCGGCTCAGCAGGCCCCGCAGTCGGGTGACGGGCAGCAAGCTGCACCGCAAGGCGGTGCGCCGGGGAAGACGGTGCCTGGGGCCACGGGGACGGGTGGGCAAGCGGCTCCGGCACCGGCACCGGCACCGGCTTCGGACAATGCGTTTCCGGAGGCGCAGTCCGAGGCGGCGGCGAAGGAGGCAGAGGCGGCGGACCGGGATGCGGAGAAGGCGGGGTCGGCTGGGCCGGCAGAGACGCCGGATGGCGGCGGGGCGGAGAGTTCAAGCCGGTCGCGCATGAAGGGGATTGACCTGCTGGGGGACCACGACAAGGCGGCCAGCAACGGCGCGGGGGGCGTGGTGAGCAACCCGCAGCTCTCGAAGGACGATGTGCGGATAGGGCAGTTGTACATGGGGGAGGGGAACTACCCGGGAGCGTACGAGCGCTTCAAGGAGGCGACGCAGGTGGGTCCGGCGAATGTGGAGGCAGTTTTTTATCTGGCCGAGGCGGCGCGCAAGACGACGCATCTGGATGAGGCAGCGGCGAACTACCAGCTGTATCTGGAGGGCGACCCGAAGGGCAAGCATGCAAAGGATGCAAAGAAGGCACTGGCGCAGCTGGCGGGTAAGTAGTGTTGCTGCAATGAGCTAGACCCAAAAGTGGAAGTACCACCTGAGAAGCGGCTGGCCGATAAATAGGGTCAGAAAGCTCCCAAGGCAGAGAAAACTGCCGAACGGGAGGCGGAGGGAGCCAGCCGCTTCGCCCGTCGTTCCACCAGTCGTGTCGCCGGGTGTGGAGCGTCGGTGCAGGATCAGCAGAAGCAGCCCGGCGAAGGCGGCGAGCAGTGTGCCGAGGACCAGGGCGAGGGCTGCGCCGGCAACGCCGAGCCAGGCGCCGAGCAGGGCGGCGAGTTTGACGTCGCCGAGGCCCATGCCTTCGCGCCCGCGGAGCAGCCGGTAACTCCAGCGAAGTAAAAGCAGAAAGCCCCCGGCAGCGAGTGCGCCGAGCAGGGAGCCCGAGAAGGCGTTCCAGCGAGGAAGTGGGAACGGGGCCGAGCCGGTGAGATCGAGCGCAGAGGCGAGGCCGTGGGGCAGCAAGAGCTGGGCGAAGCCAAGGGCGATCCCGGAGAGGGTGAGGGCGTCGGGGAGCAGGAAGGTCTCGGCGTCGGTGACCAGCAGGCCCAGGAGCAGGAAGCAAAGAATGGCCGACTCCAGCCAAGACGTGGGTGCGGAAAAGCGGAGGGCGCAGAGCAGGAAAAGCGCGGCAAACGCGGCTTCGACGGCTGGGTAACGCCAGGAGATGAGCGCGTGGCAGGCGCGGCAGCGGCCGCGAAGAAGCAGGAAGCTGAGCAGGGGGATGTTGTCCCAAGGGCGGATGGGCGCGTGGCAGAGAGGGCAATGCGAGCCGGGCCAGAGGATGGACTCGTGCCGAGGCAGGCGCGCGATACAGACATTAAGAAAGCTGCCGAGCAGGAGCCCTGCGAGGGCGGCAAAGGTGATCCACAGGGGCGATGGAGTGGCGGTAAAACTCACTGCGTCCGAGTGTAGGACATCCATATAGAGTGGTGCCATGGCACTAGAGGAAGCAGCTGTGTCTGTAACGCAGATGACGGACGCCGGTACCCAGCCGGAAACGACTCAGCCGGAAACGGCAGAGCGCGAAGACGCGGGGAAGTTGTTTTCGAAGGCAGTGCAGCTGATGCAGACCTTGCGGGCGCCGGGCGGCTGCCCCTGGGACCGTGAGCAGACACCGGAGAGCATTCGCAAGTACACGTTGGAAGAGTGCTACGAAGTTCTGGACGCCATTGAGCGGAAGAACCCGGCAGACCTGTGCGAAGAGCTCGGGGACTTGCTGCTGCAGGTGCTGTTTTATGCGCAGATGAGCAGGGATGCGGGAGAGTTCTCGATCGCCGAGGTGGTGGAGGGGCTGAACCGGAAGCTGGTACGCAGGCACCCGCACGTGTTTGGGGAGGCGGCGTCGGCAGCGGCGGGGAACCGGGCGGGGATCATCGTAGGCGAAGGCGGGATCAGTACGGGTGAGGTGCTCCGGAACTGGCATGGACTCAAGCAGTTCGAGAAGCAACAGAAAGCGATGCCTGAGACGTGGAACGAGGCGAAGAGCCAGGAGGCGGAGAGCCGGCTTGATACCGTGCTGCGTGGGCAGCCTGCGCTGCTGGAGGCGGCCAAGCTCGGCTCAGTAGCAGCGCGGAGCGGGTTCGACTGGCCGGATGCAGCGGGTCTGCTGCGGAAGCTGGAAGAAGAGGCAGCCGAGGTGGAGGCGGAGATGGCATCCGGGAGTGAGGCCGGTAAGGGGACCAAAGAGCCGGCGGGCGCTGCGCTGCGGATGGAGTTGGGTGACCTGCTATTTACCGCGGCACAGCTGGCCAGGCACCTGGGCGTGGATCCGGAGATGGCTTTGCGGGATGGGAGTGCGAAGTTTCGGAAGCGATTTGCCGGGATGGAGGAGCTGGAGCGGGGCGGGCAGCCGCTGGAGCAGCGGTCAAGTGATGAGCTGGAAGAGCTTTGGCGGCGGGTGAAGCAGAGGGAGATGGCGGACGCCGGGGCGGCTCGCGGGGATGGGACGGCGTGAGCAACCTGGACCAGAGGCAGGCCGCTGCCGGCGAGAGCCGGATAGCCGGGACAGCCGAGCTGCTGGGCCTGGCCGAAGTCGAAGCTGAGGCCGAAACCTTTGATGGGAACGGCGCCGGGAACGGGGCTGAGGGCGACGTGGAGTTTGAGATTGCGCCGTGTACGCGGGTGGATGAGCTGGAGAGATGCATAGAACTCCAGCAAGAGACCTGGGGGTATCCGGACCGCGAGGTGGTGCCGAAGAACTTGTTTGTGCTGGCTCCGGCGCTGGGCGGGCATGTACTGGCGGCGTGGGTTTCCGGCAATCGTGCAGGAAACGACCGGACAGCGCACCGGGAACTGGCAGGTTTTGCGATGGCGATGCCGGCGCATGAGCCGGCAGGCGGGGGTGCTCCGGGTACGTGGATGCAGCCTGCCGAAGAGCAGCGGGAGCGCGGGTCGCAGGCGGACGGGCAGTACGCGACGGGCAATGGAAGCATCGGCGGAGGGAGCGAAGGCAGCGGGCCGGTGGCGCCGCCAAGTGCTTACCTGCACTCGCACATGGTGGCGGTGGCGCCGGTTTACCAGAATCGCGGGCTGGGTTTTGCGTTGAAGCTGGCGCAGAGGGAAGCGGCGCTGCGGAGCGGGATTGCCATGATGCGGTGGACGTTCGATCCGAAGTCGGTGAAGAATGCGTGGTTTAACCTGCACCGGCTAGGCGCGACGGTGCGGTCGTTTCTGCCGGACTTTTACGGGCCTGTCCCCTCAGCGTTGCAGGGCGACCTGCCGAGTGACCGGATGGTGGCAGAGTGGGCGCTTGGGTCGGAGCGGGTGTGCCGGGCGGTGGCGCGGCAGGAGCTGTCTCACATCCCGGTCATCGCGCGGATTGCGGTGCCCGCGGAGCTGGCTCGCTGGCGGGAGTGCCCGGCTGGGCGGCGGGCGCAGTTGCAGGCGGAGCTGGGAAGGCAGCTTGAGGATGCGTTTGGAGCGAGGCTTCAGGCGGTTGATTTTGCCGCCGGAGCGGATGGTGGGGGCGAATACCTGCTTGCCTCCCCTGCCGATTGTGTAGGGTAGGTCGGACCAGGAGAAGAGGCGATCGCGGGTTGACCGGTGGAAGCGGCCGTCCCGAGGAGAGGTCGCCCGGTGTGTGGAAGAAAAAAAGCTTTTCCGGAGAGCGTGGCGTATGAAGATTGATGCAGTGATTTTGCGCGAGATCCAGATGGAGCTGGTGGCGCCGTTTGAGACGAGCTTCGGCGTGACAACGCACCGGCGCATTTTGCTGGTGGAGGTGCTGGCCGACGGGCTGCGTGGATGGGGCGAGTGTGTGGCGGGCGAGCACCCGTGGTACACGGAAGAGTCCGTGGACACGGCCTGGCTGGTGGGGCGTGACGAGCTGGCGCGGTCATTGATGGATGCGTCGCTGGACCATGGCGGACATTGCCACGGGGCGTTTCGGCAGGTGCGCGGGAACCGGATGGCCAAGGCTGCGTTTGAGAATGCCATCTGGGATTTACAGGCGCAGATGGAGGGGGTAAGCCTCGCTTCGCTGCTGGGCGGTACGCGCACGGTGATTCCGTGTGGGGTGTCGCTGGGGATTACGGCGAGGATTGAGCAGCTGCTGGAGCGGGTGGAGGCGGCACGTGCAGACGGGTACCAGCGGATCAAGGTGAAGGTGCGCCCGGGATGGGATACGGCGGTGTTTGCGGCGATCCGCGAGCGGTGGCCCGCGCTGGTGCTCTCAGCCGATGCGAATGCCTCGTATCGCTTGAAGGATATGGCGCATCTGGCGTCGTTCGACAGCTTTGAGCTGCTGATGCTGGAGCAGCCGCTGTGGCATGACGACTTTTACTACCACTCGATGCTGCAGGCGCAGATCGAGACGCCGATCTGCCTGGATGAATCGATCCGGAACCGCAGGGATGCGCTGGCGGCGATCGAGATGGGGTCGTGCCGACTGATCAATATTAAGGTGGGCCGGGTGGGTGGGTTTTCGGAAGCGATCGGGATCCATAACGCGGCGATGGAGCGCGGGATCCCGGTGTGGTGCGGGGGCATGCTGGAGAGCGGGATTGGGCGCTCGCACAATATTGCGCTCTCGTCGCTGCCGAACTTTTCACTGGCCGGAGATGTGTCGGCGTCGCGGCGCTACTGGCGCGACGACATCATCGAGCCGGAGGTGGAGGTATCGCCGGCAGGGGAGATTGCGGTGCCGATTGGGCCGGGGCGCGGCTTTGCGGTGCGCGAGGACCTGGTGGAGCGGCTGACGGTGCGAAGGGACGAGGTACGGAGCTACGCGATGGCGTGATGTGGCGCGCGCGGCTGCGAAACGGGGCAGGAACGAGGCGCGCCAACTCCGGACGGGGGATTGCGTCTAACTGGTGGGACGCTTCTCCGGGCTTTCCTTGTGGGAGCCGGTGAGCGAAGGAGAGCACATGACACCGCAAGAAGAAGGCATGTTGAACGACCTGGTAGGCAAGCTGAACAACACCAGGCTGCAGGAAAAGGATGACGACGCGGAGCAGCTGCTGCGCAACGGGCTGGGGCGGAACCCGGATGCGCTGTACATGCTGGCGCAGACCGTGCTGGTGCAGAATATCGCGCTGGAGCAGGCGAAGCAGAAGCTGATGAGCCTGCAGGGGCAAGGGCAGGGGCAGCCGGCAAAGGCGACGAGCTTTTTGGGGAGCCTGTTTGGGCACCATGATGCGCCATCGGCACCCTCACAGGGGCAGCCTGCGTACCAGCCTGTGCCGAACTACCAACAGAGTGTGCCGCAGGGCGGACCGGGTGGTGGCTACGCGCCGCAGCAGTCGTTTGGTGGCGGAATGCCGAGCGGGCAGCCGAGCTTTCTGCGCTCAGCCGCGACAACCGCGGCGGGTGTGGCGGCGGGCGCGCTGGCGTTTGAGGGCGTGGAGTCGCTGATGCACGGTGGGATGGGCGGCGGCGGCTTTGGCGGTGGTTTTGGAGGCGGGGAGTTTGGCGGAGCGCCGCGGGAAGAAGTGATCAACAACTACTATGACTCGCCGGGCGGCGGTGACGGCGGCGGCAACTATGGCGGCGGTCCGGATGAGCAGCCGCAGGGGCCGATGGACTCGGGCGCGCAAGATGGCGGGTATGGGGACGACTTCAGCGATGGGGGCGGGGATTTCGGCGGGGACGATACGAACTTCAGCTAAGGGTTTCTTTCAACTAGGGTGAAGGCGGGTCGGGCGGCGCATCCTTCGGGGTGCGCCGTTTTGTTTGAAGGAAAAAGCGGGCTGCGCTGATCATGTCGCTAGCGCCTCCCTTTGATTCGCCCGCAGCAAAGCTTCCAGCTCGGTGTGACCCTCCTGCCTGGCCCAGTCTGCCGGAGTGGCATGCCAGAGCACATCTTTGAGGTCGAGCCGGGCGCCGCGCTCGACCAGGAGGCGGGCAACGGACGCATGCCCCGCGGCCGCGGCCTGGTGCAGAGGTGTGGAGTGGGAGTGGCCGCCAAGCGAGTTGTACCGATCGGGATCTTCACCTGCGTCCAGCAGGGATCGAACCAGCTCCACGTGTCCGTACTGCGCTGCCAGGGAAAAAGCCAGGTGGCGTTCGTCTGCGCTCGCCGTCGCCAGGAGCCGGTCAAAGTCAGAGGAGCGGCCGAGAGCAGCGGCCACCGGCAGATTGAGCCGGGCTCCATGCTTGAGCAATGCAAGAACCGATGCGTGCTCGTCGAGCACAGCCGCACTCTGTATCGCACTCGTCGGGTCTGCTCCGTACTCGCATAGAAGTGCAATGAGAGGAAGCTGCACCTTGCACTCACGGGGGACGCTGCCGGTGGCAACCAGCATCAGCGTTTCGTTCCGGGCGGCCGTGTTCGGTCCTGCATTGAGGATTACGCGGGTCACCTCGACGATGTTGGACGGCAGGGTCCCGTGACGGACAGGGTTCTCGGCTATGAACTCGAGAAGAGTGGGTGAACGGAAGTAGTTTCCGCCTTCGAACGGGATGCGCTGATGCACCAGCTTCGGATTCGTTTCTAGCAGCGTTCTAAGGCCGATTGTGTCGCCTTGATCGAGCAAGTCCACGGCCGTGCGAAAGATAGGGTCCTCGATGCGTTCATGGTGCCGAAGGTTGAGGCGATCCCGAAGCGTCGGCTTCTCGATATGTTGTTTCAGCCGCGCCCAGTTCGGAAAGCCACTTTCGCGCGCGATGGTCAGCTGTGCATCGCTGAGCTTGAGGGTAGCGGCGAAGATGTCGGCGTCTGCCGTGCGAGAGAATCGAGGATGGAACTCCCGGAGCTGCTGGGCGGTTGCGGGGACGCGTTGCGAGTGATCCTTGAGGAGATCCTTGGCCTGGTGCTTGAGATGAGCAAGGCTGGGGTTGGATGGGAGGCGTCGGACTGGCATAACGAACGTCCTTTCGTGTGCCTGGGTCCGCATGCAAAGGGCAGAAAGTGGGTTCGTTGCGTACTGCTTAGAGCAAAAAGGTGGACTTCTGTCCTTCCCGCGGACCGGATGCGCCCTGGACGCGTGAGAAGAATAACACCCTAGCTTGCGGCGACTCGCTCCCTTCACACGCATACCTGTGTAGTGGAGACTCACATACGCGTAGGTGGCGGGGTGCTTATCGGCGCACATGTCGGCGGGAGTTCGAAGGCAAGCTGCAACAACAGCTTGGGTTGTCGTTCCTACTTCAGGACGGACCGGTCGAGAGCTCTGTCATAGAGAGCATTACCGATCCCGCGGGTAGTTAGCAGCCGGGCGTACGGATAGCGAGATGCCGAGGGAGACTGTCTCCTCGGCATCTCGTTTTGTGCGGTGTGAGGCTGGTCTATCCCGGGAGTAATCAGAGATAGGAGACCCTGTTCAGCGGCCGGCTTCGATGCTGATGTCGATCTTGATTTCGTCGCCGAGGGCGGTGTCGCCGGATTTGAGGGTGCCGTTCCAGGTGAGGCCGAAGTCTTTGCGGTTGAGGGTGGTGGAGGCCTCAAAGCCGCGGGCGTGGGATTTGCCGTCCATACCGGTCTGCTCTTTGCTGGGCTCCTCCACCTTGAGGACGACGGGCTTGGTGACGCCGTGAAGGGTGAGGTCGCCGGTGACGTCGAAGCCGGAGCCGTCTTTCTTAATGGAGGTGCTCTTGAAGGTCATGACCGGGTACTTGGCGACGTCGAAGAAGTCAGTGGACTTGAGGTGGGTGTCGCGCTGAGCGACGCCGGTGTCGACGGTGGTGGTGTCGATGGTGGCCTCGACGATGGACTTGGTGACGTCATCGGGATCGAAGGTGATATTGCCTTTCATGTTGCCGAAGCGGCCGTGAACGTTGGAGATGGCCATGTGGCGGATGGTGAAGTCGGCCTCGGAGTGGGTGCTATCGATTTTGTAGGTGGCGGGCTCAGCGAGGGCGGCGGTGGTGAGCAGGGCAGAGGCGGCAATGAGAAGCAGTGAGCGATGGGACATGAAGGGCGTCTCCTGAGCTGGCCGAGGGCGGCGCAGCGGATGATGTTGGCGATTGCTGTTATAACACAGGTTTGACGGTGTGGAACAGGCAGGAATGGCGAGTCATGAGCGAGTCATGGGCTGCATGTTGCGGTTGGGAGGCTTGAGGAGAGGGCGATGAGAAGCAAAGGCCGGATTTGCCGCTGGTGCCGGAGCTGCGCACGGCTTGCTTGTTCCCCTTACGATCTAGACCATCGGCCGCGCGCCGCTTTCCTCAGCCTCGAGCGCCGGTGAGGCCGCGCGACTGCGGAAGTCGCGTAGAAGGGCTTCTATGCCGCGCTCGAGTCCACCTTTCGGTCCGGACGCTCCGAAGGCGCCAACGTGCTCGAGGGTGGCGTAGCCATGCAGGAAGGACCAAGTAGCCACGGCAGCGGCGGTGTCGTCGGGCTGCCCAGAGATGCCGCTGACGGCTTCCAGCAGGAGACTCCAGACAGCCTTGCCCGCTTTTGAGACATATGTCGCGGGCAGGCGGTTCTGCATGACGAACGCGTAGAGGGAAAAGCGTTGGCGTGCGAAATGCAGATACGCAGCGACAGTTTCGCGGAACCTGGTGTCTGGGTCGGCGGCGGCAGAGACAGGAAGCAAGTCGCCGAGTATGGCCTGGAGGATCTCCTCGGCGACTGCGATCTCCAGTGCTTCCTTGTGCGGGAAGTAGCGGTACAGACTGGGGGGCTTGACGCGAAGAGCCCCCGCAACGGCTCGCAGAGAAAGGCTGTCGGCCTCCCCTTGTTCCACCATAAGAAGAGCCGTCTGGAGGATGCCGGCTGCGGAAAGCCGTTTGGGATAGGCCATTGTTTACCTAAAGAACTTTCCATCCAGCATGGATAGAGAGCGGGGCTGCCGAGCGAGGGAGTGGGAAATGGACTACTTGGCTGCCTTTGCAATGGCGGCTGACAGGGCAGCAGTACCGCCTTCGCGGATGGCTCCGTGGCCGCAGGCAAAACGCTGGATTGGGTAGTCGAGAAGCTCGCGGGCACTTTGGAGGGCGAGGGGTTTGGACCACATGACGAGTGTGGGCAGAGGGAAGTACCACGGGGTCCAGCCGCACACAGAAAGGCGTCCGACGGTGACGAGTTCGTCGCCTGCGTAGAGGGTTCCGTCGCGCCCATCGAGGAAGGCAAAGTGGCCGGGGATGTGACCGGGCGTGCTGATGCAGCGAAGGGAACCGAAGAGCTCACCCTCTTGGATGAAGTGGGTGATGGGGGTGATGATGCCGGGCAGGCTGCCGCCGAACTTGACGTTCGGCTCGCCGGGTTGAAGAGTTTTGTCGGCGGGGCGCTGGAGCAGCGGTACGGAGCGTTGACTGATGGCTACGGTGACGCCGGGCAGCTGTTTGGCAAGCTCATCGACGGAGCCGACGTGGTCGCCGTGAGCGTGGGTAAGGAGGATGCGCCGGATGGGCGCGCCGAGGGACTGTGCGGCGGCGAGAATGGCTTTGCCGGAGCCGGCGACGGTGCTGTCGATCAGGGTGAAGCCGTCCGACTCCCGGACCAGGTAGCAGTTCATGACGCCGATGCGGGTGAGCTGGTGCGAGTGGGCGGAGACGCGGGTGATCTTCATGAGAGTAAGACTAACATAGATAGTCTTTGCCACGCGAGGGTCTTGGAACCAGACGCAAGAGTTTAGGGCTGCGCGGGGATGGGGGTTTTCTCAAGCATGGCGATGGCGGCCTGGTAGCCGGCGTCGGGGACGGGTGCGAAGTCGGAGGAGTCGTCGGTGGAGTCGATGTCGAGGTCTTTGACGAGCAGGATTTTGCCGGTAAGGTGGAGGCGCTGGTGGGTGGTTTCCCAGTGGCCCTGGCCGACATCCTTCTGCTCGACGAGGATGGTGCCGCCTTTGAAGAGGCGGCCGACTACGCCCCAGCCGAAGTTGACGTCGGCGATCATGTGGGCGTCGAGGCGAGCCATGCGCTGCTGAGCGCTGTCGATCCAGAGCTCACCGGCCATGCCGTGGTAGACCTCGGCCTGGCGGTCGGGCGGATGGAAGTCCGGGTTGGGCGCAAAGGCAAGCCGGTAGCAGGGGCCGTTGGGGCCGGGCACCATACCCTTGTAGGTATAGAGGAAGGCCTCGGGCAGCAGGCGAACCATCTCGTCCTCGCGCATGCTGTCGGCCTGGGCCTTCTTGTGGCGGCGGAGCTGGTCGTCCGGATTGTCGCGCAGCTTGTTGAGCCGGGCGAGCTCGGCAGCGTTCTTGTCGGCGTCGAGAGGGTGGCCGTCCTGCTCGAGCAGGCGGGTCATGTCGCCATCACGGGTTTCCATGATGCGCTTGGTGGTGCGTTTGGAGCCGTCGGTGGAGTGGACGGTGTAGGCGAAGGGATGCGGGCCGTTGCCGGCATGCAGCTCGTTGTAGGAGGCGTGCTGGACGATGGTGCGTGCATCGGGCGGGCCGGAGGGTGCATGGGTAAGCTCCGCAGGGGACTGGCCGAGGCAGGCAGCGGTGACAAGGCACGCCGCGCCGAGAAGCCCGAGACCCAGGCGCAGGCAATCGGCAGCTGAGGCAACGGGCGGCTGAGGCCAGGCAGCTCGCTTGCGCGGGATCAAGGGTGACGCGTGGTGGAACAGAGACATATCTTGTCCTAACGGCTCCATCGGCTGCAGAACACGATACGCCCGTGGGAGAGAGCAGGCGTAGTGACGGAGGTGACGGGCTGTGTACTCTCTTTGGACGCGCCGCGATGCGGGAGGAGAGATAGAGCGTTTGCTGCGCCCCGGCGCAGCATATAGAGTGAAGCTGAGCCTGCTGCGGGAAAAGAAGCAGGGTGAGGAGAAGGGTGGATGGCAGCAGTGGAGGGTGTAAGCGCGAGCATCGGCAAGAGTGTGCAGGTGCGCGGCGAAGTCCGTGGCAGCGAGGATTTGCTGGTGGAAGGATTTGTGGAAGGGACCATTACGCTGTCAGGCAGTCGGCTAACCATCGGAGCGCAGGCCAAGGTGCAGGCCGACGTGGCGGCACGCGATGTCATCATCCTGGGTGAAGTGCACGGCAACATCACGGCGACCGGACGAGTGGAGCTGCGCTCCGGTGCAGCGCTGGTCGGCGATATCCAGGCTTCGCGCTTGAGTATCGAGGAGAATGCCGGCTTCTCCGGCAAGGTGGACCTGGTGCAGAGCACGGCAGCGGCTGCGACCGGTACAACGGGCCAGGCGGCTGCGCAGACAGGGCAGGTGGCGCCGACCGCGGTTGGAGCACGCTCCTAGGCGCCCGAGCCACAGCTTTTCCGTCCGACAAGGCCGGCCGGAGACCTGGGTGAAACCGCTGGCCGGTGTCTGACGTTTCTCAGGTACTTTCCGGGCTGGAGTTGTCGTCCGCCGGGGGTATCGGTCCTGCTTACGCTGATCCCCTTGATGCTTCCCTCGAGGCAATCCCCGTGCTGCGCAGCTTGTTTGGAAAACGCGATGAAGGGAAGGGCAAGAGCCCGACTCTGTTGTCAGGCCCTCGCATTCCGCGGCACTCGAGCGCCTGGGCGGCGCTGCGCAAGCATCTTGCGACGGAGCCGAACCTGCGGGTGCTGGATGTGGGGCCGACCTCGCCGGCGAATGTGAACTACCTGACCGAGGCAGGCCACGGAGTCTGGATGGCGGACCTGACGAGCGAAGCGCTGCGGGGCAGCTATGAGCTGCCGGCCGCCGAAGCAGGGGAGCAGCCGGGTTTCGACACCTCTGCTTTTTTTGTGCAGAACATGGACTTTGGCGGGCGCGAGTTCGATGTGGTGCTGCTGTGGACGGCGCTGGACTACATTCCGGAGCCGCTGGTGCAACCGCTGATTGCGCAGCTGCATGCGGCGATGCGGCCGGGTGGGCGGCTGCTGGCGATCTTCCATACGAAGCTGACCGGGCCGAACACCGAGTACTACCGCTACCACTTGACCGGGACGGACTCCGTGGAGATGCAGGAGACCGAGAAGTTCCCGGTGAAGCGTGTGTATACGAATCGCAATATTGAGAAGCTGTTTTCGCGCTTCAGCAATACGCGGTCTTTCCTGGCCAAGGACAATCTGTACGAAGTGCTGATCACGCGCTGACGGCCTGGCGCTCGTCCGGCCAGAGGCTGGCCTGGGCAGGGGCTTTCTTCGGCGGCTGAGCTGCGCCGGCGGGCTCGCGAGTCAGGATGGCGTCCATCGTGCGATGAGGGATGCCGTGCCGCTGCGTGATGGAGCCGACCAGCGATCGGATGCGCTTCGCGTAGGCAGGCCCGACAAAGGCATCGTCCCGGTAGCGCTCGGCGTAGCTCTTGGCGAGCATGGGGAACTCATCTGCAATGAAGCGGAAGAAGGTCTCCCGGGAACAAGACTTGAGGAAGAGCGGCTCCGCGGAGAGGAAGCTCGCGCCGGCGGCAGCGGCTTGCCTGGCAACGAGGTTGAGCATGGGGCCGTTGTCTGTGATGCCGGGCAGAAGCGGCGAGCAGAGGACGCCGGTGGTGAGGCCTGCTTCGCGCAGACGGCGGACGGTGCGGAAGCGCAGATCAGGACGCGGAGCGCGAGGCTCGAGCTTGCGGGCGAGCACGGCATCGGTGGTGGTGATGGTGATGTGCAGGGTGAGGGTGTTGCGTGCGGCGACCGCGGTGAGCAGGTCCATGTCGCGCTCGATAAGGGTGGACTTGGTAACGAGGCCGATGCGCAGACCGGACTGCCGGCTCAGGACTTCCAGGACGCCGCGGGTGACGCGGGCCTGCCGCTCAATGGGCTGGTAGGGATCGGTGGCGGTGCCGATGGCGATCTCCTCCGACGGGTCCAGGCCGCGAAGCTCCTGCTCAAGGAGCCAGGGAAGGTTCTGCTTGATGTAGATCTCGCGCTCAAAGGCTTCAGGGTCTTTGAAGTTGAGGAACTCGTGGGTGTAGCGGGCATAGCAGTAGCGGCAGGCAAACTCGCAGCCGCGATAGGGATTGATGGTGCGGGCGAACCAGAGTCCCCGTTTGGAGGTGGACTTGTTGAGCGCGGAACGGATGGGCAGCGCGTGGAAGTGGACGAGGTGTCCATCGCCGGCGGGAGGGGAGTCCGCAGCGAGCCTTGCGATCCCGGACAAGGGAGCGGGAGAGCTGCCGAGGATCGGGAAGAGAGTGTTCGCTGTTTGTTCGCCCATAGAGAAACGGTACTCTCTCGGGAGGCGAAGAGCAAGTGAAAGTGCGTATGCGTGCCGAGGAAGGCCGGGAGGAGAAGTGCATCCCAGTGCAGGGCGTTACGTAAGCGGGAAGAAGCGTGGCAGCTTTGTTGCAAAGGAGAACTTTGATGTCTGATCTGAAAGGTACAAGCGTTACCTGGCTCGGCCACTCGGTTGTGCTGGTAAAGACGGCCGGCGGCACGAACATCCTGATCGACCCTTTTATCTCGCAGAACCCCAAGTTTCCGAAGGGGTACGAGCTGCCGGAGAAGCTGGACCTGATCCTGGCGACGCATGGGCACTTTGACCACATTGGTGACGTGATACCGCTGGCGCAGAAGACCGGTGCGCCGGTGGTGGCGGTGTATGAGCTGGCGAACTGGTTCAAGAGCAAGGGTGCGGCCGAGGTGATCCCGATGGGCTTCGGCGGGAGCTATACACACAAAGATGTGACGTTGACGCTGACGCAGGCGCGGCATACCTCGGGTATCCAGGATGGCGACACGGTTGTGTACGGCGGAGAGCCTGGCGGGTTTGTGCTGATGATTGCGGATGGGCCGGTGCTGTACCACGCAGGGGATACGGATGTGTTCTCGGATATGCAGCTGATCCGGGATTTGTACGCGCCGAAGTTCGGGATGCTGCCGATCGGCGGGCATTTTACGATGGACCCGCGCGGGGCGGCGCTGGCGACGAAGTTCCTGGGGCTGGAGGTGGTGCTGCCGCTGCATTACGGCACCTTGCCGCAGTTGACGGGTACGCCGGAGGAGCTGGCACAGCATGTGGGGAGCACCGGGGTGCAGGTGCTGCATCTGCAGCCGGGAGAGACGGCGCGGTAAGGATCTGTACGTAGAGGATGCGGGTACCCGGACCGGGTACCCGTTTTTGCGTTGTGGTCTCCACTTACCCTGAGGCGCTGCAGGGTAACTTGATTACCCCAGGACACGGTCCCTATGACTGGGAGGCTGGCTAGTCACGATCATGCGCACCGGCTGTGGCCCACGATTGAGGACCCGGTGCTGCCGGCCTGGGCTGATCTCGATTCCATGCCCAGGTCCCAGGAGAAGATCTTGCTGCTCAACCTGCATCGTGAGTTCTCCCTCGAGAACAAAGAAGAATTGTCGCGCGTGATTGTGGGAGTGCCGGACTTCGCTCGTTTCGGGGGGCATGTGTTCTTCGATGATGCTTAGTTGTTCGGTCTTGACCAAGTGCCAGCCGTCGCAGTCGGTGCCGTGCGGGCCGCCCCATGTGTAGTGCTCGGCATTTTCTCTGTCCTTGATCTGCGTTTGCAAAAGGGCTCCTTGCTAGAAGGGTCGGTCGCGATGGCTCCGGAGGGACTCGGTCAGGGTCAGCCCGGGAGGTGGAGGGCGGTGCCTTCCTCGAGGATGTGGAAAGGATGGGCGGGAGGGGTCTCGTGCATCAGGGAGCGGAGCAGGTCGGAAGCTTCGGTTTCGGCGTCGTCGGCGAGGGCAAAGGTGTTGTGGTGAATGGCAATGCTTTCGCGGCTCTCGAGCAGGCGGTGGACTTCGAGGGCCTGCGCGGGATTCATGTGGACGGGGCCCATGAACCACTCAGGCTGGAAGGCGCCAATAGGAAGCAGGGAGAGCCGCGGGTGGGGGAAGCGCGCGGCGACTTCGGCGAAGTGGGGACCGAAGCCAGAGTCGGCGGCGAAGTAGACGGGGCCGCCGGGTGCGTCGAGGAGCCAGCCGCACCAGAGGGTGCGGTCGCGGTCAAAGGGTGTGCGGGCGGAGAAGTGCTGGGCCGGCACGGCGTGGACGGGCAAACCGCGCCAGGTGTGATGCTGCCACCAGTCAAGCTCGTGGATCTCGCGAAAGCCGAAGCGGCGAACGAATTTGGCCAGGCCAAGCGGGCAGAAGATGGCGGGCTGGTCGCGTGCGGCGAGGCGGCGGAGGGTGCGGGCGTCGCAGTGGTCGTAGTGATTGTGGCTGAGGAGCACGGCGTCGATAGGCGGAAGGTCCTGCCAGGCGATGCCAGCGGGGCGGTGGCGTTTTGGCCCGGCGATCTGGAGCGGAGCGGCGCGCATGGACCAGATGGGGTCGGTGAGGAAGTTGAGCCCGGCGGCCTGAAGCAGAACGGTGGAGTGGCCGATAAAGGTGGTGCGGAGGGTGTCGCCTTCAACGCGCGCGGGCGGCGGCGGGCCGGGGGTGATGGCGGTCCAGGGGCGCCAGGGGCCGATTTTGCGGGTGCGCGTCCAGCGGAGAAAGTCGCGAAAACCGCGCGGCTGGGCGCCGGGGTTGAAGAAGCGGCCGTTGCGGTGGTGATCAGAGGTGGGCGGCATGGGTGATGGTTGGACGGTGTGGAGGTGCGGGAGGGTGCGGTTTGTTGGGGTGTTGTGGCACCTCTGCAAAGCAGAGCCCCGAGCTGGCTTGCCGAGAATACCTTGATCGAAGCGGGTCCACTAGCCTTGCGGCAGGGTTTCAGTTGCAAGTGCGCCGCACCGCTCCGCATGAAGCAGAGAGGCTAAGGGGGCTTTCCCGAGGATTACATGCTGATCTGGCACCGCAGCGAACCGGCCGCAGACGGACCTCGGCAAAAGTCTAGCGTTGCCCGACACCCGCTGGGGAGCGCATCTCAGTCGTTGGCCCGATGGAGACCCCGGGGAGCAGGCGCGTGAACCTGCTGCTTTTTACCGCCGCCGTAAACGTGAGTTTGCCGGGTTACCTACCGGCCCGGGTACCACCCCGGAGGCACCGCTTACCCCAGGCGGGCGCGGCGGAGCTCAGGCTGTGCGCTTGCCTTCAAGAGCATCCAGCCGCGCATCGTGGCGGCCAAGGGTCAGCTGAATCTCATGAAGCCGGTCCGCCACGCGGTCGATACGCACGATCACTTCGGACTTCATGGAGTCGAGTTTGACGTCAAGCCGGTCGATGCGAGCCGAAAGGCCTTCGATGCGGCCGCTCAGATTGCCGAAAAGCGCAACCATCACGCCCGTATTCAAAAGAACAAGGAAGGAGGGGATACCGACAGCCAGGTATAGCTGCGTGTTCGTCATGGTGGAACCCCTGTGCGGCGGGTCGCCGCTTGTTTACCTATACAGACCATATCGGCACTTTCGCCGAATCCTTCAGTGGAAAGATACACCGGCGGTCAAAGAATTATCAGGCTACAGCCCGAACCAAACCGACCGTATCAGTACATTACAGACTTCAATGGGGAACAATAGAGCCTCCTCGTCACCATCCCCGTCCAGCCAGGCGAGCAACCCGAGATCCTTGCCGGCCCCGTCCGCGCGATGTAGGTGCTCGACCGGTCGACGCGAACTCAAGCTCGTTCGCTGGCGCTTGATCTTGTGCTGCGCTGCCCTACTCGTCGCCTTTTTCGCTGTCGCGGAGGGCGCGCATGGGCATATTTGCAACCGAGGCGGCGACAGTTGTACGCAGGGGGGCGGAGCCGGCGCGGTTGGTGTCGGCGCGGCGGAGGTCGGTGAGGATCTCGGTTTTGTTGCGGGCGTAGTCGGAGGCAAGCCGGGTGAGGGCGTAGGTGACGATGTCGGAGTGGTGGAGGTTGGTGTGGCCGGGGTCGCGGCTGATGTTGAGCCAGAGACGGTGCACGAGCTGGACGTCGTCGCCGCCGAGCTGCGGGGCGTGCGGGCCGATGTGGAAGCTCTGCGACTGGCCGTCGGGCGTGACGATGACGTAGGTGAACTGCTGCTTGGGCTCGGGCAGGATCTCCCAGGAGTGGCCGATCTGGAGGGCCTGCTCGGCGGCGGACATGGTGGAGGAGAGCCCGGAGACCAGCAGCGCAACCTCAAGCGAGACGGCGGTACGCACAAGCGCGGCAAAGACGTCAGCAGCCGGGACGACGAGCAGGGCGATGTGTTTACCGAAGCTCTCGGCGACGGAAACAGCTTTGGTAAAGAGCATTTGTTCGTGGTCAGAGAAGCTCTGCTCGCTGGGGTCTAGGTACTCCGGGCCGCCGGCGCCGACCAGACGGGCGCGGAGGATGACGACGTCTTGCTCGTCGGTGTCGGTGCGGGCGAGCGCCCATTTGAGCGGAGCGGTCTTGGAGGGGTCGGACATGGTGACGACGACGCCGCCGCGCTTGATCTGAAGGTTCTCGCGGCCGATGTCTTCTTCGTGCTCGAGCTGGAAGTGCTCCTTCATCTGCATGGCGGAGAACTGCTGGCGCTTTCTGTTTTGCCGCTCCGAAATGGTGAAGATAACGAAGAAAGCGAAGGCGAAGGTGATGCCCGAGATGGTGGCGACGCTTTTGGTAAGCAGGTTGGTGAGCGCGGTGGTGAGCAGGACCAGGAAGACAGACAGGAGGCCGAGCGGGATTTCGCGGCCGCCGATGCGCAGGTTGATGGGGACCTTCCAGCCGCGCTCGCCCTTGTACTTGAAGCGGAGAACCAGCATGGCCAGCGCGTTGAAGGTGAAGCTCCAGATGACGCCGAAGGCGTAGGCCTCGCCGAGCACGATGACATTGCCGCGGGTGACCAGAATGGTGAACAGCTGCAGGGCGGCGACGAGGTTGACGATGCGGTAGGAGGTGCCGAAGCGGCGGTGCGGCTTGCGGAACCAGTCCGTGAGGACGCCGTCCTCCGCGATACGCATGAGCACGCCGGTCGAACCGATGAGCGAGGTATTGACCGCGCCGGACAGGATGAGGAAGCCGACGACGACGACGAAGATGCGGAAGATGATGCGTAGGGTGAGCGGGCCCACCAGGTACATGGCGACGCCGGAGATGAGGTTGTCGCGGTAGACCGGGATGCGCACGGCGTCAGGAATGATCATGACGGCGAGCAGCGAAACGAGGCCGGTAAACGAGAACGAGTAGATGGCGATGACGGTGGCGGCGCGCTTGAGGTTGCGCAGCTTGGGGTGCTCGATCTCGCGGTTGACCTGGGCGAGAGTTTCTTCGCCGCTCATGGCAAGGACAGAGTGGCCGAAAGCCATGATGATGCCGAAGAAGCCGAGGGTCTCGGCGAGGTGAGTGCCGGCAAGGAAACCGAGCGCGTCATGCGAGAAGTGGAGGTTGGAGGGGATGGGCGGCGGGGGCAGGTGTGCGCCGTTGTGGAAGACGGTGAAGGCACCCCAGAGAATGATGATCACAACCATGACGGTGGTAATCTTCATGACTTCGAGGGCTTTGCCGGTGGACTCCTTGATGCCCTTGATGTTCTCCCACCAGTAAAAGAGGGTGACGGCGATGCAGAAGAGGGCGGAGGTGGCATCGGTGGGCAGCTGGCGGGCAGTGTGCGGGGCGGTGAGCAGAGCAGGCGGCAGCCAGTTGTGCGTGGCGCCGACCTGCAGCAGCTCATCGAGGAGGCCGGTAATGTACTGGCCGGCGGAGACGCCGGAGATGGGGCCGGTGAGGATGTAGTCAAACATCAGGGCGGAGACGCTGACCTTGGCGAAGGTGCCGCCGAGCGCCTCCTTGACGACGCGGTAGACGCCGCCGCGGGTGAACATGGAGCAGCTTTCGACGTAGACCTTGCGCACGGCAAAGGCGAAGACCATGACGCCGAGGATGAACCAGGGGGCGGACTTGCCGACGGACTCCTCTGCAATGCCGCCGGCGTAGAAAGCCGACGAGCCGAGGTCATTGAGGACGACGGCAGCGGCGCGCCAGAAGGAGATGAACGTCAGCATGACGGATGAAGCGACGACGATGCGGACGCGTGTGGAGCTGCCGCCGAAGTTGGGGGCGGCGCTGGGGGCGGTGACGGTGACGGGCGTAACGGTAGCGCCGTCGGGTGGGGTGTGAAGCGGGGTGGTGCTCATCGTAAGTCCAGCCTGCGACAAGACCTGCGACTGAGCCTGGCACTCGACCTGCGCACGGGCTTGCGCATGGGGGGACTGAGCTGTGGGCAGGGCGTACTCGGGGGGTGGAGGAGCATCGGTGTCAGGAGCGCCCGCTCTTGAAGAACAGATCCTTGACGTCATCGACGACGGAGAAGAGGACGACGCTGGCCGAACCGACCAGACCGGCGAAGAAACAGCCTTCGAGGAGATGGACACCCAGGCGGGCGAGCTGGTCCATGCGCCCGATTCTACAGCAGCCTGGGGCGGTGCCGATGGGCAGGATCAAACAAGAGCGAATGGTACCCTGAGCCCGCATGCGCCTGCCTCCCCTTTCCCTGCTGCGTACCCGCTTTGCGCTGGCGGCGCTTTCCGCGGTTTTGCTGGACCTGTGCTTCCCGCTGGCCGGGCCGCTGCCGCCGATGCGCGCGGTGCTCAGCATGGTCGCGCTGCTGCCGCTGCTTGTAGCCGTGGTCCATCCGGGTGCACTGAGGCGGCCGCGGTATCTGCGGGAGTCCGCGCTGGTGGGGTACGCGGCGGGCGTGCTGTGGTTTGGGCTGAACTGCTACTGGATCTACGCGACGATGCACCAGTATGGGGGGCTGTCGCCGGCGATCTCGGTGGGGATTGTGGTGCTGTACAGCCTGATTCTGGGGCTGTACTTCGGGCTGTTTGCGCTGCTGCTTGCCCTGGTGCGGCGGGGGACAGGGCGGCTGCTGTGGGCGGCGTGCGCGGTGCCGGTGCTGTGGGTAGGGGTGGAGTACCTGGCGGCCCACCTGACGTGCGTGCCCTGGGACCAGCTGGGCTACGCCGAGGTGGACAACCTCCTGCTGACGCGGCTGGCACCGTGGACGGGGGTGTATGGGCTCTCGTTTGTGCTGGCCGGGGTGAACGCCGTGGGGCTGGGCTGCTTCTTTGCGCGGTCGCGGCGAAGGCAGGTGCGCTTTGGGGCGGGCATGCTGCTGCTGGTGTGTGGGCTGCAGGCGGGCTCGCTGTGGCGGCGGCCGCCGGAGGCAGCCGGCTCCAAGGCAGTGATGGTACAGCCAAACCTGCTGGTGGGCGCCGGGACGGGCGATAGCAATGACTGGCAGGGCTTTGCGTGGTTTGAGCATACGGCGGAGTACCTGCGGCTGAGCCGCGATACATGCACGCCCTACCTGCTGGGCATGCCGGAGCCCGAGCCAGAGACGGTGGAACGGGTATGCCGTGGCCCGCAGCCGCCGGCGCAGCTGGTGCTGTGGCCGGAGTCGCCTTCGCCGTTCCGGGAGGGCGACCCGAAGTTTGAGCAGCTGCTGGGAACGCTGGTGCGGCAGACCGGCGCAACGGCCGTGGTGGGTGCGCCGGCGATCGACCGCGATGGGCGGGCTTTTAACGCGGGAATTGTGACCCGTCCGGATGGGAGCCGCGAAGGCAGGTACGACAAGATCCACCTGGTGCCGTGGGGCGAGTACGAGCCGTACAAGCAGCTGTTTGCGTTTGCCGGGCACCTGACGCAGAACGTGGGGGACTTTACGCCCGGCAGCTCGCGCGGGAGTTTTCCTCTGCCGGACGGGCACCGGATGGGGATCTTTATCTGCTACGAGGCCGTGTTTGGCTCCGAGATACGGCTGTTTGCCAAGGGCGGCGCTGAGGTGTTCGTCAACATTTCAGACGATGGCTGGTACGGGGATACCAGCGCACCATGGCAGCACCTGAACATGGCGCGGATGCGGGCGATCGAGAACGACCGATGGATTGTGCGGGACACGAACTCCGGAGTGACGGCGGCGATTGACCCTCTGGGGCGGGTGACGGAGTCGATCGGGCGGCACCGCGTGAGTGCGTTAACGGCGGATTACGGCTACCGGCGGTACATGACGTTCTACACGCGGTTTGGCGATGTTTTCGCGGGGCTGTGTGGGATACTTGCGTTGGGAGCTGTGTTATTGTCCTGCGTCTGTCAGCTTGAGAGAAGTCGGAAAGTGTCATCCGGAAGGCGTGCTCTATGTCGAATCCACAGTTCTACGTAGCTCTGGCAGTGCCGTCCTTTTTGATATTGGTGGGATGGATGATCAACTTCCAGGGATACAAGAGCATGGCGGATCGCTTTGAGGACCTGCGCAGGGATGTGAAGGCGGAGACAGAGACACTCCGGACCATCGCCTACGAGCATGTCCAGCGCATCGTAAAGCTGGAGAAAGATGATTCGAAATGATGCTGAGTGATCTTGAGTTTGCCTACACGCCGATCCGCGACAAAGTGGCGGATCTCCGGGAGTATCTTTGACCCGGAAAGGATGCGGGCGCAGCTAGCGCAGCTCGAAGCGAAGCTCTCGGACCCGGCGCTGTGGGCGAACCCGGCTGCATCGCAGCCGATTATGCGGGAGCGCAAGCGGCTGGAGGCTCTGCTGGCGGACGCGGAGGCACTGGATCGCCGCACCGGCGACATCGATGCGTACTTTGAGCTGGCGCGCGAGGATGCGGACTCCGCCGAGATGCAGGAAGAGCTCGGGCGGGAGATCGCTGGGCTTTCAGCGTTTGGCGAAAAGCTGGAAGAGCGGACGCTGCTTTCGACAGAGACCGACCCCTTGAATGCGATCGTGACGGTGCACCCAGGAGCGGGGGGAACCGAGTCACAGGATTGGGCCGAGATGCTGATGCGCATGTACCTGCGCTGGGCGGAGAAGCAGGGCTTCAAGACAGAGATGAACGACTACCAGGACGGGGAAGAAGCCGGCATCAAGTCGGCGACATTTACGGTCACGGGTGAGTACGCGTTTGGGCTGCTGGGCGGGGAGACGGGTGTGCACCGGCTGGTGAGGATCTCACCGTATGACCAGGCAAAGCGCCGGCATACTTCGTTTGCCAGTGTGTATGTGTCGCCGGAGATTGATGACTCGATCGTGATCGACATCAAGCCGGATGAGATCCGGACAGACACGTACCGCTCGGGCGGCAAGGGCGGCCAGCATGTGAATACGACCGACTCTGCGGTGCGGATTACGCACCTGCCGACCAACATTGTGGTGCAGTGCCAGAATGAGCGCTCGCAGCACAAGAATCGCGAGAAGGCGATGAAGATGCTGCGCTCGCGGCTGTATGAGTTTGAGCTGGAAAAGAAGAAGGATGCCAGCCGGCAGGTTGAAGACTCGAAGCTGGACATCAAGTTCGGGTCGCAGATCCGGTCCTACGTGCTGCAGCCCTACAGGATTGCGAAGGATCACCGGACCAAGGTGGAAGTAGGCGATGTGGATGGGGTTCTGGATGGTTCGCTGGGGCCATTCCTACAGGGATATCTGAGGATGCGGCGCAATGGTGCGCCGGTGGCTGCCGGCGCCGCATCGGATGACTTAGACCTATAGGGGACCTGTGGGCGGAGGCAAGCGCATGAACGAGCCGGAGACGATCCAGAAAATCCTGGAGCAGACCAAGACAATCGCGGTGGTGGGCTTGAGTGAAGCGCCGGGGCGGGCCAGCGCGGGCGTGGCGCGCTACATGAAAAAAGCCGGCTACCGCATTGTGCCGATCAATCCGACGGTCGAGACGGCGGTGGGGGAGATGAGCTACCCGACGCTTGATGCGGCGTATGACGCGCTGAAGGCAGAGGGTACAACGATCGACCTGGTGGATGTGTTTCGCAAGCCCTCGTATGTGGCGGAGATTGTGAAGGACGTAATGCGGCTGAAGATTCCGGCGATCTGGCTGCAACTGGGCGTGTGCCATGGGGAAGCTGCTGACTGGGCTGATGCGGATGGGGTGTTGACGGTGATGGATCGCTGCCTGATGCAGGACCATGCGGCGTGGGTTGAGAAAGAGGCCGGAGCACAGGCAGGCGCGGCACAGGGTGGAGTGCGAGGGTGACCTTTACGGCGACGCACACGCGCGCCTTTACCGGGACCGATGTGATGGTGACGGTGACGGCGGGAGCGAAGGAGTCGATCAGCGAAGTGACGGTGACGCTGGACGGCCAGCCGCTGGAAGAGCTGGAGCTGAGCGATGGAACGGAAAGCTACACGCGCAACTTCTCCGGCGTGGGCAGCAGCGAGCCGGGTATGGATCACACGCTGGTGGTGACCTGCAGGGACGCGGGCGGCGCGCCGCATAGTGCAACGACGCAGTGGAGTGATGTATGACGAGGCACGGGGCTGGGTGCGGATCAAGCGCGATGCGATGGCTGTGGGCGGTACTGGCGCTGGTGTTGCTAAGCGGCGCCGACGCGCAGGGGCAGCCTGCGGCCGCGAGCCCGGCAGCCACGACCGGGGCTGCGGGAGCTGTGGTGCGTGCGCCCCACCTTTCGCTCGAAATGGTTCTGCCTGCGGGGCAGCTGGCGCGCGGCGCCTCCACGCCCGCGGGGCTGCACTTTGTTCTGGAGCCGGACTGGCATGTGTACTGGGTGAACGCGGGTGACGCAGGCGATCCGCCGACGGTGCGCTGGACGCTGCCGGCGGGCATCACCGCAGATCCGTTTCTTTACCCGGTGCCGCAGAGGCTGGCGCTGGGTCCCTTGATGAACTTTGGCTACGAGCGGGAGGTGACGTTTCCGCTGACGATGCATGTTGCGGCTGCGGCGGCGACCGGGCCTGCTACTTTGCGGGCCGACGTGGACTGGCTTGTCTGTTCACCAGCGACGTGCCTGCCGGGCCGTGGTGCGGTCCAGGTGACGCGAACGATTGTGGCGGCAGGGACGACGGTGACGGTGGACCCGAAGGCCGGAGCAGTGCTCGATGCCGGGCTGCGGTCGCTGCCGCAGGCGCTGCCGGCCGGCGATGCGGCCCACTTTGCAGCCGACGGGAAGGGCTACACACTTGGGGTAGCGCTGGGGCACAAGACGGCCTCGGCGCTGTTTTTCCCGCTCGACCAGACCGTCATTATCAACGTCGCAGCCCAGACCGCACAGCCTACGGCCAAAGGTGTGCGGCTGAGGCTGGTGCGGGATGAGAACCAGGCCGGGAAGCTGGCTGCCCTGAATGGCGTGCTGGTGCTGCCGGATGGGACGGGCTATACGGTGGCGGCGACGCCGGGGACCGTGCCGGCGGCGGTGGCGGCGGACTCACCTACAGACGCGGCCGGGCTTGGGCAGGCGCTGCTCCTGGCGTTTGCGGGCGGCTTGATCCTGAACTTGATGCCGTGTGTCTTCCCGGTGCTGTTTATCAAGGGGCTCTCTCTGTTGAACTCCTCGCGCGAGGAGCGGAGCCGGATGCGTGCGCATGGCTGGGTGTACACGGCGGGCATCCTTGTGTCGTTCTGGGTGGTGGTGGGGGTGCTGCTGGGGGTGCGCGCGGTAGGCGGCAGCGCGGGCTGGGGCTTCCAGTTCCAGTCGCCGACATTTCTGGCGCTGATGGCGATGTTTTTGTTTTTTCTGGCGCTTTCACTGGCCGGGCAGTTTGAGATTGGGCTCTCGCTGACGAGCGCGGGCGGGGGGCTGGCCCAGAAAGAAGGCTATACGGGCTCCTTCTTTACCGGGGTGCTGGCCATGGTTGTGGCTACGCCGTGCACGGCACCGCTGATGGGTGTGGCGGTCGGCTATGCGCTGGCGCACAGCGGAGTGATCAGTTTCGCCGTGTTTACGGCACTGGGGCTGGGCCTGGCTGCGCCGTACCTGCTGCTGGCGTACAACCCGGGCTGGACGCGGGTGCTGCCGAAGCCGGGTGCGTGGATGGAGGTGGTGAAGCAGCTGACCGCCATTCCGATCTTTGCGACGGTGGTGTGGCTGGTGTGGCTGTTTGGGCAGGCAGCCGGGAACAATGCACTGCTGGGGCTGCTGGCGGCTTTTATCCTGCTGGGCATTGCGGGCGCGGTGCTGGGGCGCTGGCCGGGGCGCCGCGGGGCGGCTGTGGCGGCGGGGGTGGTGGTGCTGCTGGGCGTTCTGCTGCCGGTGGGCACGGTGCGCGCGCTTGCCGGCCATGTCCAGGGGAAAGGCAATGACTGGAAGCCCTTTAGCGCGGAGGCGGTGGCGGACGCGCGCTCGCAGGGCAAGCCGGTGCTGGTGGACTTTACAGCGAGCTGGTGCCTGAGCTGCCAGGTAAACGAGCGCGTGGTGCTGGATCGCGCGGATGTGCAGGACAGGCTGCGGCGTAGTGGCGTAGTGCTGCTGAAGGCGGATTGGACGCGCCATGATGCGTCGATCGGCGATGCACTGGCGACGCTGGGGCGCAGCGGCATCCCCACCTATGCGCTCTATCCTTCAGCGCCGGAAGCGCCGGCCCGGCTGCTGCCGGAGGTGTTGACGACGGGCGCCGTGTACGAGGCGCTCGACAGCTTGGGGCCAGCGAAGGGGACGACCGCCGGAGGGCAGTAAGGCTTCTACGTTCACCGGGTGTATGCAGAGGGCCGTCAAGCCGGAGCTAGCTGTTCTCCTGCTTGCGGCGGCCTATTTCGTCCATGCGCTGTGACAGAAGCTTTTCGCGGCCTTCCTGCGTGGGCTGGTAGTAGCGGCGGTCGCGCAGGTTGTCAGGCAGGCATTGCATGGCGGCGACCCGGCCGGGCTCGTCGTGGGCGTATTTGTAATCTTTGCCGTACTCAAGCTCGCGCATGAGCTTTGTCGGAGCGTTGCGGAGGTGGAGCGGGACGGGCTCGGTCCGGGTCTGCTCGATGTCAACCTGCACGGCCTGGAAGGCGGTGTACACGGCGTTGGACTTGGGAGCGAGCGCAAGGTAGACGACGGCCTGCGCAAGCGCGAGTTCACCCTCCGGCGCGCCGAGGAAGTCCATGGCATCTCGGGCGGAGAGCGCGAGGTTGAGCGCCTCGGGCGCGGCGAGACCAATGTCTTCGACCGCCATGCGGACAAGGCGGCGCGCGATGTAGCCTGCGTCCTCACCGGCACGGAGCATGCGGCCCAGCCAGTAGAGGGCTGCGTCAGCGTCAGAGTTGCGGACGGATTTGTGCAGGGCGGAGATGAGGTCGTAGTGCTGCTCGCCGCTTTTGTCGTAGAGCAGGATGCGCTTTTGCAGGGCTTCGCCGGCGAGCTCGGCGGTGATAACGCGGTCGCCGGCAGAAGCGAGCTGGGCTGCGACTTCGAGGGCGTTGAGGGCGTTGCGTGCGTCGCCGCCGGTGCTCTCGGCGATGCGCCCGAGGGCATCGGGATGCGCCGACACGCTGAGCGCGCCGAGGCCGCGAATCGGGTCCTGGAGCGCCCGGCTGAGCAGAGCAAGGATGCTCGCATTATCGAGCGCATGGAGCGTGTAGACGCGGCAGCGGGAGAGCAGCGCGGCGATGATCTCAAACGAGGGGTTCTCTGTGGTGGCACCGATGAGGCGGATGGTGCCGCGCTCGACGTAGGGGAGAAAGGCATCCTGCTGCGCCTTGTTGAAGCGATGGATCTCGTCGATGAAGAGGATGGTGCGGGTGCCGTAGCCGGAGGCTTTTTCGGCATCGACCATCACGGCTTTGATCTCCTTGATGCCGGAGAGCACAGCGGAGAACTCAATGAAGGTGGCTGAGGTGGTGGCGGCGATGATCTTGGCAAGGGTGGTTTTGCCGACGCCTGGCGGTCCCCAGAAGATCATGGAGGCGCCGTCGTCGGCCTCGATCTGAAGGCGCAAGGCTTTGCCGGGGGCGAGCAGGTGGGCCTGGCCAAGGTAGTCCGACAGGGTGCGGGGCCGCATACGCTCGGCCAGCGGTACATGCGCAGGGCTCGCAGCCGCGGCGCTGCCGAAAAGGCTCACGAGTGGCGGCTGCGCAGCTGCTGCACGTGAGCCTCAGAGGCCAGGCGCTGCCGGGAGGCTTCGTAGAGCAGGAGGCTGCCGGCCACGGCGGCATTGAGCGACTCCACCTTACCCGGCATGGGGATGGTGAGACGGCTGCCGCAGGCGGCGAGCTCAGAGGGACCGAGCCCCGCGCCTTCATTGCCGATCCAGAAGGCACTGGCGGGCAGCAGGTCAGCCTCGTGCGCCAGAGGTGCGTCCGAGGCCACGGCTGCGTAGGAGGTCACGTCATGCTTGCGAAGGAGCTTTGCAGCAGCCCTTGCGTCAGGGAGCGCAAGCAGGGGCAGGCGGAGCGCGGAACCGGCAGAAGCACGGAGACACTTGGCGTTCCACGGGGTCACCGTGCCGGAGAGTAAGAGTGCACCTGTGGCGCCGAAGGCTTCGGCGGAGCGCAGAAGGGTACCCAGGTTGCCTGGATCCTGCAGGCCGGCGACGACAACGAGCAAGGGGAATGGCGCAGAAAGAGCGGAGCGGGGATCGGGTTCCGGGACGGGAACCAGAGCTGCAATGGGCTGGGGAGTGTCTGTGCCCACGAGGGTCCGAAAGAGCGCGGGCGGGACGACAAACATCTCGATCGAGTCGCCCAGCTGCTTCATGGTGATGAGCTGCCGGTTGCCATCCGTGAAGTTATCTAGGGTCTGCTGGAGGTTAAGAAGCGCTTCTTCTTCCTCACCCTGTCGCAGAAAGATGGCCTGGGGAATGATGCCGCTGCGCAGAGCTTCGACCACGAGATGAAAACCTTCCAGGGCGAGGACGTTTTCTTCAGGAGCAGCGGCGGAGGCGAGCAGCGGCGGAGGATTGAGCAGGGCAGACCGGAGTCCTTTGACCCGGCGGTTGCTTGAACTCTGTACAATTCGAACACGTGCCTGGAGTGCTCCGTCCATGCGAGCTAGTTTAGAGCCGTTCTCGTATGCGTGTAGAGGGAGAGTTGAGGTGGAGTGGCCTTTCGCGATGGAAAGCCATGTCCAGCCTTGCCCGTCCCTCGATGTGCGTACAAGAACGGCTCTTACCCTCGCGCCTGCGCAGCGCGTTCCCACAATCCTCTTCCTACCTGCGGAGCAGACAAGTGTCAGCAGAGATTTTGCGCATGCATCCGGACGAGCCGGAAGCGGATCGCGTGCGGTATGTGGTTGATTGCCTGAACAAAGGCCAGGTGGTCGGAATGCCTACCGATACCTTTTACGGGCTGGCCGTGGACCCTGTGAACTTGCGGGCCGTGGAAAGCATTTACGAGATCAAGAGCCGGCTGAAGCAGAAGCCGCTTTCGCTGCTGGTGTGCAGCGTGACGCAGGCCTATGAGCTGGCGCGCGACCTGGGCTTGAACTTCGACAAGCTGGCGGAGCAGTTTTGGCCGGGCCCGCTGACCATCATTGTGAAGGCGAGCTCGCGGCTGCCGCTGCGTTCGACGGCAAACACCGGCAATGTGGCACTGAGGATTCCGGATGCGGCGATTCCGCGGGCGATTGTGGAGAGCTTTGGCCTGCCGATCACGGCGACCAGCGCCAACCTGCAGAATGCGCCGGAGTGCACCTACGCGCACTGTGTGCGGGACCAGATCGGCGACCGCATTCCATTGATCGTGGATGGAGGCCCGACGGGCCGGAGCCAGCCGACGACGATTGTGGATCTTTCGCAGGGCGACGAGAACTGGCAGATTCTACGCGAAGGCGCGATCCCGACTTACCAGATCGCACTGGCGCTGGGTCGCTGACGGAGCGAGCGCCGGGTGAGCACGGAGCGGAGCAGCGGCGGGTCACAGGACGCGGGGGCAGAGGGTCAAGCCGGAACAGGCTCGGGTGAGCGCCGGGGATCACCGTCCGGGTTGCGAGTGGTTTGCCTCGTGATGGTGCTTGTGCTGCTGGGAAGCCTGGGCTGGCTGCTGCATGTGTATCTCGGGATCCACTACTACGCGACACATGACCAGGCGCAACCGGCGGACGCGATTGCTGTGTTTGGGGCGGCCGAGTACGACGGGCGGCCCTCGCCCGTGCTGCGGGCGCGGCTGATGCATGGTCTGCAGCTCTACCAGGAGAAGCTGGCACCGCTCATCATCACGCTGGGCGGCGGCGAGGGCGGAGAGCAGCACTCCGAAGGGGGTGTGGGCGAGGAGTTTCTGCTGGCGCGCGGCGTGCCGGAGCGCAATATCATTGCGGAGACGGAGAGCCGGGATACACGGGAGTCGGCGGCGCGGTTGGCTGCCATAGCCCAAGGCAATGGGCTGCACAGCCTGCTGGTGGTGAGTGACGGGACGCACCTGTTCCGCATCCATGCGCTGTGCGAGCGAGACGGGCTGGCGGTGTACACCTCTCCGCGGCAGGAGCTGATGCCGCTGCCGATCCAGGTGCGCGGGCGGCGCATCCTGCACGAGATGCTGAGCTACACAGGGTGGCGGCTGGGGCTGCTGCGCTGAAGCCTGCTGCGCTGAAGCGTGCTGCGCTGAAGCGTGCTGCGCTGAAGCGTGCTGCGCTGAAGCGTGCTGCGCTGAAGCGTGCTGCGCTGAAGCGTGCCTGAAGCAAGCTCAGCGGGCGGCAGGCGCGGAAGGCTAGAAGAAGCGGCGGCCGACCAGCAGCGCGAACAGGGCCGCCGCACCGGTCGACAGGAAGTTGACGGCATCGTTGTTGAGCAGACCGCGGCGCTCGGCGAGCTGGCCGAGCAGGCTGTCCGCAAAGAGACCGAGGATGCCGGCGCTGCACCCGAGGACCACGCCCCAGCGCGGCATACCAAAGGCCCAGTGTGCGACGAGCCCGACAGCGAGGGCGCCCGCAATGCCTGCGAGGGTGCCGGCGAGGCTGATGGCTCCGTCTGTCCCGGGCGGGGCGGGCCGGCCGGTAAGCAGCATGCGAGGCGCGGCGCCGGCGAGCTGGCCGAGCTCGGAGGCGAGGGTATCGGCGGTTGCCTCCGCCAGGGCGGCCAGCAGGACGACGTGGGCAAGCACCATGCCGTTGCTGTTGACCAGGGTGCCGGCCAGGGCCGCGATGCCGAGGTTGGCAGCGACCTGAGCGGCGTCGCGGCTGCGGTGCTCAGCAGGTGCATGCCGTGCGACAGCGAGGGCCTGCTTACGCTTGCGACCAATGCGCGAAGCGCCCAGCGTGAGGAGAAGGGTGACGCCCAGCATCCACAGGGCTGAGTGGGGGTAGCTGGGCGTCAAGGCCAGGCAGAAGGCGAGCAAAGCGCCAAGAGCTGCGGCTCCTACCGTGGCTGCGCGCAGGGCCAGAACCAGCACGGTGAAGAGGAGACTGATGCCCAGCGCGAAAAGTACGGAGCTGTAGCTGGGGGCATCGACGAGCTGCAGGGCCGCGTATACACCGGCCGGGGCGAGCACCAGCAGCAGAACCGTGCGGGACTGCCAGGCCAGAGGGAGCGGGGAGGGTACGGGTTCGTCGCGCATGGGAGGTATTGTCTCCCCTTTCCTTCGGCTGGCCTGCGATGGGCGCAGGCTCGCTCCCGTGGTCGGTGCGCCGCTTCGGGCGTCGCGTGGAAGCGAGCGGGTGGGGCAGCAGGATAGGGTGCATGTTCCCTGATTTACAATCCGTGCAGCAGGACGCCTCCGCATGAGGGTTTGTGTGCGGGGCCTGTGTCCTTGCTTGCGGGCATAGCCCAGGCGAGCGGAATCTGTTGTGAGGGTAGAAGAGAGTGCAAAGCATCACAGGCGCAGCGCGCCCATGGCTTGCTGCCGGGATCGTGCTGGCAGCCGCCGCAGCCTCGGTGGGCTGTGGCAACCGGGCTCAGCCCGTCATCAATCCCATCAATCCGACTGGCCCAGCCGGGGTCCCTACCGCCTTTGCCGTGGCCATTTCGCAGCCGGCCTTGCGTCCGGCGGCCTCCGCGACAAACCCGTGCGCAGCGCCCATCCCGGCGCCGACAGCCGCAAACCCGAATGCCACGATCTTGTACGCGCAGCCGGGTGTGGCGACGATTGTGGACTTCAGCGGAGACAGCATCCTGGCGCAGGCGACGCTTGGCTTCGGTCCACTGACTTCGGCGATTACCCCCTCGACGGGCGGCGAGCTGTACACATTCAACTGTGACGGAACGATCAGTGGTCTTCCTGTGTCCGGGACGCTGCAGAGCAATGCCATTACGACCACCACGCTCTTCTCCACGCAGGGCGCGAGCTCCCAAGGGCCGGCGTCGATTCAGAGCAATGCCCTGGTGCAAAACGCCGCGATCTACGTGGTGAACAAGGATCGCCAGAGTATCGGCGCGTTGACTGCGGGCTCCCCGCCGGCGCTGCTGCAGGAGATTGCAGTGGCACCCGCGGTGGTAGCGGTGGCGGGTTCGCCCACATCGCAGAGGGTGTACGCAATCAGCCAGGGAGCCACAGGCAGCAATGTGGCGTGGGGAGATTGCGCGAACCCGGCCAATGTCACCTCATCGGGCGAGGCAGACGGCATTGATCCCTCGACCAATGCGCTTTCTTCTCGGATCCCGCTGGGACGCTGCCCGGTATTCGGGCTTACGACGCCGGATGGCTTGCGGACCTTTATCCTGAATCGCGCATCGGGAACGGTGACGGTGATCAATGCGCAGCAGGATGCGCTTGATACCAGCGCGGCTCTTGCAGCAAGCGGTGCCGTAAATGGCACGATCACGGTGGGCGCGGGACCGGTGTATGCGGCGTATTACCCGGCGAAAGCGCTGCTGGTGACTGCGAATTATGACTCCGGGACAGTGAGCTTCATCAGTGTGCCGGTGGATACGTTTGGCAATGATGGGCCGGGCTTCGGCACGGTGCTCAAGACGGTGGCGGTGGGCGCGTTCCCGGCGGCGCTCTCCATTTTGGCGGATGGCAGCCGTGTGTATGTGGCGCTGCAGGGTGATCCAACGAACGTGAGTGCAACGGGGGCAATCGCGGTTGTGAATGCGACCAGCTTCAACCTCCAGAACACGGTCGGTGTGCCGGGGCATCCGCGCACGATCACCTCGACCTACAACAATCCGGAAGGCAAGGTCTACGTGGTGGCACCAGACAGCCAGCTGCTGACGATCCTGCGGACAGACTCGGACACGATCTCTGCCCAGCTGCAGCTACAGGGTTGCGGCGTGGATGTGCATACGGATTACCAGTACGCGGGCCAGACGAACATCTCGGGTACGGCACTTTCTGCCTCGACGCTGATTAACAACAGCAACTCGCCGGGCTCGGGCGCGCCGACCATCTCCTTTACGCCGGTGACTGCTTCGCTTTGCCAGTAGGGGCTGCGATGGCTCCGGGTGCCCGTTCAGATACCAGTTGGGGTATTCCGTCCGGAAAAGTGAGGCTCGATAAGCTGCTGCTGGAGCGTGGGCTTGCGCCCACGCGGGAGCGGGCACAGGCCCTGCTGCTGGCCGGGCGTGTCCTGGTGGATGAGCAAAAGCAGACCAAGCCGGGGCTTGCCGTAGATGGCGCGGCTGCACTGCGCGTGCTGGGGACAGACCTGCGCTATGTGAGCCGCGGCGGGCTGAAGCTTGAAGGAGCGTTGCAGGCCTGGGGCATCACCCTCGACGGGGTGGACTGCGTGGACGTGGGCGCCTCCACCGGCGGCTTTACGGACTGCATGCTGCAGCATGGTGCGCGCTCCGTACTGGCAGTGGATACGGGCTGGGGCCAGATCGCGCAGCGGCTGCGCAGCGATGCGCGCGTGCAGCTGATGGAGCGGACCAACGCACGCAAGCTGGCGCCGGGAGAGCTGCAGGCTGCCGCGCCGGATCGGGTGCTGCGCTTCCTTGCGGTGGATGTCTCGTTTATCTCTGCCACGCTGGTGCTGCCGGCGGTTTTAGCTGCCGCGCCTGCGATCGAAGAGGCCGTGATCCTCGTAAAGCCGCAGTTCGAAGCGGGGCGCGAGTGGGTGGGCAAGGGCGGCATTGTTCGGGATGCGGAAGCGCATCTGCTTGCGCAGGAAAAAGTGAATGCTTGCGCGCTGGAGCATGGCGCCGTAGCGACGGAGCTGCGGGAGTCGCCGATTACCGGGACCGAAGGCAACCGGGAGTTCCTGCTGCATGCGCGCTGGGCAGCGCGGGAGGCGCGCCCCTAGCGGCATGCCAGCGGTTGCGCGGCCCGCATGACGAGGGTAGGGCTCCAGTACACTTGCACCTATGCGCACCATTGCCATCGTTTCCAAGCCGCAGAAGCCCGAGCTTGCCGCCATCCTGGAGGAGCTGGTGCCATGGCTGCGTGAGCGCGACTTCCATCCGGTACTGGATGAGGTGAGCGGCAGCTACAGCGACGCAGCGCCTGTGGTGGCGCGCGAGGCCATGGGTGAGCAGAACCCGGTGCTGGTGATCGTGCTGGGCGGCGATGGAACGCTGCTGGCGGCCTCGCGCGTGTTTGCGCGGCTGGGCACGCCGATCATGAGCGTGAACCTGGGGTCGCTTGGATTTTTGACCGAGGTGCGGCTGGAAGACCTGTACACCACGTTGAATGCATGGTGCGTGGACTGCGGCGTGCTCGACGAGCGCGGCATGCTGCATACCGAGCTGTGGCGGGACGGGGACAAAGTCTGCAGCCATGAGGCCCTGAACGACGCAGTGATCTCCAAAGGAACGATTGCGCGGATGGGGCACTTCAGCGTGCTGGTGGATGGTCATCTGGCGGCGGAATACCGGGCCGATGGCGTGATTGTGGCAACGCCAACGGGCTCGACGGCTTACTCGCTCTCAGCCAATGGACCGATCCTGGACCCGGCGGTGAATGCGCATATTGTGACGCCGGTGTGCCCGCACCTGCTGACGATGCGGCCGCTGGTGGTGAAGGGCGATGCGCGGCTGCAGATCCGGGTGGTGAGCGGGGCTGAGCCGACATTTCTGACGGTGGATGGGCAGGAGTCGCAGCAGCTGTACCAGGGCGATGAGCTGCGGTGTTGGCGCTCGGATTACAAAGTGAAGCTGCTGCGTGTGGGGAACGGATCGTTTTATGACGTGCTGCGCACGAAGCTGAAGTGGGGCGAGCGCTAACGCCGTTCTCGTACAGGTGGAGAGCGAGAGTTTGGGTGAAGTGTGTCTTTTCCCAATGGAAAAGCCACGTCCTGCATCGCTGGTTTCGCCAAGTGTGTACGAGAACAGCGCTAGGGCTTGGGTCCGGCGCTGTTTCCGTCTCCGTCGAGGAGACGAGCAGTGCGGAGAAAGTCGAAGTTGCCGGAGCTGGGGAGATCGAGCGGGCTCAGGCGGCGGTTTACGACGGCGACGGTGTCGGCATACCAGAGGTTGAGCACGGGGAGATCGTTGGCGAGCTGCTGCTGGATGGCTTTGTAGTCAGCGACTTCGACACTGTGGTCGGGGTTGGCAGCAGCCTCAGCGAGCTTGCTGTCGACCAGAGTGTTGGCGTAGAAGCCGCGGTTTGCGCCATGCGGCGGCGTACTCGCTGAGCTATAGGCGTACTTGAAAATATCGGGCGCCTCGTTGCCGCCGATCCAGCGCGAGGGAGCAAGAGCGAATGCGCCCTTGGTGATGTCTGCGTAAAAGGTCGCGAATTCATACGAGCGCACATCGAGCGCGATGCCGACGCGGGCAAGCTGCGACTGAAGCACAGCACAGAGCAGGCGGTTGGTCTCGTCGGTGGAGCTCTTCATGACGAGGTGGAAGCGTGTGCCGTCCCCACCCCGACGGTAGCCTGCCTGGTCAAGGAGCGTGTTGGCAGCGAGGGGATCGAAGGGATGATGGACGGTGTCGCCGGTCCAGGCCCAGTGCTCCGGGGGCAGCACGCTGTTGCTGATGCGTGCGCGGCCGTCGTAGAGCGTGCGGATGATGAGGCTGCGGTCGATTGCTTCCGCGATGGCGGTGCGGACGCGAGCATCGCGCAGATGCGGATCGCGCTGGTTGAAGATGAGGTAGTAGACGTTGGTGCCCGGCGCACTTTCGACAGAGAGGTGCGGATCGCGCGCGAGGGCCGGGAGCAGGTCGACGGGAACGGCGTTGACCTCAATGTCAGCGGTGCCTTTCTGCAGCTCGAGTGCCCGGGTGATGGCATCGGGGACGACGGCGAAGCGCACCACGGGGATCGACGGCGCGCCGCCCCAGTAGCCGGGATTGCGGCGGATGACCACTTCCTTGTCCTGCTCCTGCTGCACAAAGACAAAGGGTCCGCTGCCGAGGGGATGGCGCCAGAAGTCGCGTCCGCTGCCGTACGGGATGACGCCGAAAGCGCCGTCACAGAGGTTCCAAAGCAGCCCGGTGTCGGGTTTTTTGAGGTGAACGATAACCGTGAGCGGGTCGGGCGCTTCGACGGACTGCCAGCTCTTGTAGGAGGCGGTCTTGATGGTCGTGACGGCGCCGTTGAGGAGTGTGTCGAGCGACCATTTGACGTCGCGTGAGGTCAGGGGCTGTCCATTGGCAAAGCGCACGCCCGGTCGGAGATGAAAGCGATAGGTCAGCGGGTCGGGCGTCTCCCAGCTGGCGGCGAGCTCGGGCGCGATCCCGAAGCTGCGGTCACGGCGGACAAGCGCGTCGAAGAGCAGCGAGTCAATGCGTTCTGACACAGCGTCAGTGCCGATCCGGGGATCGAGATTGGCCGGGCTGCTTTCAACAAGCACAGTGACGGTGCCAGCTGGCGGCTTGCCTTGCGCGCAGCCTGCGAGCAGGGGCGCGAGAGCGAAGCAAGCCGCGGTGAGAACAGTGTTACGCACAGGTGACCTGGCCAAGGATGACGCTGGCGCTTGCGCCGGTAGCGGCTGGGATGTTGCCTGCAAGGCCGTGGTGGCCCATGTAGGCGAGCAGTGCGAAGGCAACGGCTTCTTTGCTTTCAACCGGCAGAGAGGTGGGCAGGGATGGGTCCGCGGTGGTGAGGAGGCGGACCTGGCCGGCAGGAAGCCGCGCTTCGATCATTTCCAGAAGGGTTTTGTTGTGCGCGCCGCCCCCGGAGAGGATGAGCTCGACGTTCCTTATGCTTTCGCCTGCCAGCACGAAGCGTTGGAGTGCGAGAGCGATGGAGGCAGCAGTGAGTGCGGTGGCGGTGGCGAGAATATCCTCCGGCGCGCGGCTCTGCCGCCGGCAGGCCTGGAGAAAGGACTGCGTGAAGGCGGCACCGAACTGCTCGCGGCCCGCCGAGCGTGGAGGCACCTGGCGGAAGAAGGGCTGCTTGAGTAGGGAGGCGACCACGGCTTCCAGCACCTGCCCGCGGGCGGCAATGCGTCCGCCGCGGTCAAAAGGTTTGTCAAAAAGCTGACGGGTGAGCGCATCCATGACCATGTTGCCCGGGCCGGTATCAAAGGCAAAGGTGGGCGCAGAGCCGCCGAAAGGCGGGACGACCGTGAGATTGCCGATGCCGCCAATGTTTTGGAGCACGCGTGTGTGCTTCGGGTGGCGGTAGAGCGTTTGGTCAAGTAGCGGCACGAGCGGCGCACCCTGGCCGCCGGCGACCATATCAGCCGGCCGAAAGTTGGAGTACACGGGGACGCCTGCTTCGGCGGCGAGGAGAGCCATCTCGCCGATCTGCCAGGTGCAGCGGAAGCGCGCGCCTGCGTAGGCGGCAGGCTGGCCCTGGTGGTAGACGGTTTGCCCGTGGCAGCCTACCAGATCGACGGGCGAGCCGTAGCTTTGCCGGGCTTTGCAGAAGGCCTGCGCGTAGGCCAGGCCGAGCCGCCAGTGCAGCCGCGCGAGCTCCGCCGTGGAGGTCCGCTGGGCGTCCTGCGCGGCGAGCACGGCTTCACGCAGCGGCTTGCCGAACGGGAAGGAGCGATGCAGCAGGAGCTCCAGATGGAGGGGCGGGGCGAGCGCCGCTTTGGGTTCAGAGGCGTCTGTGCGGGCGCGCTTGCCAGGGCCGGCGGGTTCGATCCGGACGATGGCGACGTCGATGCCATCGGCGGAGGTTCCGCTCATAAGGCCCGCGATGGTGAGCGGCTCCAAAGTGCGCTTGCGCGGGACGGTCGTGCCGGAGGCTTGGCGAGAAGCGTTCATGAGGGGTCTCCTTGGTGGGCTGCTTCCTGTGCTGCCTGTGCGCTTGCCGTGGCGGCGCGCGCGCGGGCATCCAGGTTGGTGTGCATCAGCTGCATGTCCACGCGCAAGCGCCTCAGCTGCTCGGGGGTGGCGGCGCGCAGCGGGTGGAGGGGGAGGAGCTTCTGCTTGAGGGCGATCACCCGATTCGAGATGCGGCGGATCCTGACGCGGAAAACGGGTGAGCGCTCTGCCTCGCCGAGCACGGCCTCGTAGGCGCGCAGCAGCAGGGCAGGATCCCTGCAGACCTCCAGCAGGTCAGCCCCGGCGAGCAGCGCACTGACGGCTGCTTCCTCAATACTTGTCTTGCTGAGCAGGCCTCCCATCTCCATATCGTCGGTGAGGATGAGTCCGTCATACCCCATGCGCTTGCGCAGGATGGTGTTGATCCAGAAAGGAGAGATGGAGGCCGGGATCTCCTCACTCTCGTGTACGCGGGAGTAGATGGCGTGCGCGACCATGATGAGCGAGAGGTAAGGGCGGAGATCGCGGTAGGGCGCGATGTCTTCTTCCCACAGCTGCTGCCAGGTGCGGGTAATGCGCGGGGTAGCGTGGTGCGAATCGCGATTGCCGCCCCCCAGGCCGGGGAAATGTTTGCCGCAGCCCAGAACCCACTCCGTCCGCAGCCCGGCGAAGAAGGGCCGTGCGTATTCGCTGACTTCATCCGCGTCGGTGCCGTAGACGCGCGTTTGCATCACCGGCAGAGACGTGGGCAGGGCGAGGTCAAGCACCGGCGCAAAGGTGGTGTTGAAGCCGAGCAGGCGCACGGCGCGGCCAATGAGCTCCCCGTGGAGCTTCGCGTCGCGCCGCGATTTGGTAGCGGCCACAGCTGCTGCAGAGGGCATGGGGCCAAGCATGTCGCGGAAGCGATCGACCAGGCCGCCCTCCAGGTCGACGGTACGCAGGGTAGGGATGTGCTCGTTCTCCGCAGCGGAGCTTTCGATCGCCGACTGGAGAAGAGCAGTGGTTTGCGCAGGCTCCTCCATATTGCGGCGGAAGAGGATGAAACCGGAAGGACGGATGAGGCGCAGCCACGCGCGCTCGGTCGCATCGAGCGCAGTGCCGCCGAGGCCGACGATAAAGAGCTGGCCGATCTGGTGGCGTAGGCGCAGGCTGCTGCTCAAGCGGAAGCCTTGCCGGTACGCAGCTCAGCCTGCAGCTCTTCCAGGAGATTGAGCGCCTGGAGAGGGGTGAGTGCATTGATGTCAGTGGACTCGACGCGGTCGACGATGCGTTGCGAAAGAGGCGTAAACATGGTGAGTTGCAGGGGCTGCGTGGCGTCGGGCGTGACTTCAGCCGCGAGCTCGTGGCGCTCGGCACGCTCGTGAGCTTTGAGCACGGCGCGGGCGCGCGTGAGCACACGCTGGGGAATGCCCGCGAGGCGGGCTACATCAATGCCGTAGCTCTTGCTGGCCGCGCCAGGCTCGATGGTGTGGAGGAAGACGATGCCGGACGGCGTCTCCTTGACGGAGACGCGCGCATTGCGTAGACGGGGAAGCTGGCCGGCAAGCATGGTGAGCTCGCCGTAATGGGTGGCGAAGAGCGTGCGTGCGCCGATGTGATTGTGGATGTGCTCGAGCGTGGCCCAAGCCAGCGCGAGGCCGTCGAATGTTGCGGTGCCACGGCCCATCTCGTCCAGCAGAACAAGCGAGCGGGAGGTAGCAGTGTTAAGGATGGTGGCGGTCTCCGTCATCTCCACCATGAAGGTGGAGCGGCCGTGCGCGAGGTTATCGCTGGCGCCGATGCGGGTGTAGACGCGGTCCGCAGGTGTGTAGCGCATGCTGGCGGCGGGCACAAAGCTGCCCATCTGCGCGAGGATGAGGAGCAGCGCAGCCTGGCGCAGGTAGGTGCTTTTGCCGCCCATGTTGGGGCCGGTGATGAGCAGGATCGTGCTGGTTTCGCTATCAAGGTAGAGGTCGTTGGGGGTGAAGCGCTCGATGCCGGAACGCTCCATCATCCCCTCGATCACGGGATGACGCGCAGCGACTGCTTGGAGGAAGCAGTGCTCGCTCTCAAGCAGCTCCGGCTCAGCGTAGTTGCGCTCCGCAGCGAGGTGCGCAAAGTTGGCGAGCAGATCGATCTCAGCCAGGATGCTGCCCGTGCAGCGGATGCGTGCAGACTGCTCAAGAACAGCACTGCGGAGCGCGGCAAAGAGTTCGCGCTCAATGGCGACCGAGCGTTCCTGCGCGGTGAGGATGCGGTGCTCCAGCTCCTTGAGCTCGGGCGTCGTGAAGCGCTCGGCGTTGACCAGGGTCTGCTTGCGTTCATAGTCGGCCGGGACGTGACGCAGGTTGCTGCGCGTGACCTCAAGGTAGTAGCCGAAGACGGAGGTGAAGCGGACCTTGAGCGAGCCGATGCCGGTGCGGGTGCGTTCGCGCTCCTCAATGGCTGCGAGCGCGGCGCGGCCGGTGCCGCCTGTGGCGCGCAGCTCGTCGAGCTCCGCGTGGACGCCGGAGGCAATGATGCCGCCCTCGGCAAGCGTTGCCGCGGGCTCGGGCAGCAGGGTGGTGCTGATGGCGGAGGCGAGCTCGGGGAGCGTGTCCATGCGCCGGAGCAGCGAAGCCATGGCTTCACTCCCGAGCCCCCCCAGCGCGGTGCAGACGCGCGGAAGCACAAGGAGGGAGGCGCCGAGCGAGAGCAGATCGCGCGGTCCTGCGCTTTCCAGAGCAACGCGCGAGAGCAGGCGTTCCAGATCCTGCACGCCCGCAAGAGCGCGGCGCAGCTCCTCGCGTGCAATGAGGTTGCGCTTGAGCTCGCCGACAGCACTGTAGCGGGCGCGCAGCGGAGCAGCCTCCGCAAGCGGGCGCAAGATGTTGGCGCGCAGAAGGCGTTTGCCCATCGGAGTCTGGCAGCAGTCCAGGGTATGAGCAAGCGTGGTTTCCGGGCCTCCCGTGCGGAAAAGCGGCTCCAGCAGCTCCAGGTTGCGCACAGAGACGTGGTCGAGCTGCAAGGCGTTTGCGCGCTCAACAAAGCGCAGAGTGTCTACGTACGTAAGAGCGTTGCGCTGGGTATCGCGGGCGTAGTGAAGCACCGCGCCGGCTGCGATGGCGGCGGCGGTGTGCCCGCCAAGCCCAAAGCCTTCGAGCGAACGCGCGCCGAGCTGCCGCTCAAGCAGAGGCAGAGCATAGCCGGCGGTGAACACCCAGTCGTCGAGCGTGGTCTTGGTGCGGACGCCTTCAAGCACCTGCAGGACGGATCCATCGCGCACCAGCAGCGGGTTGGTCGCCGGCAGTAGAACCTCGCTGGCACCGGAGCGCGCGAGCTCATCAGCGCAGAGGGCGAGGCAGCCTGGGCCGCTCCACTCGCCGGTGCGGAACTCGCCGGTGGAGAGGTCCAGCAGCGCGAGCGCGGCAAGCGGAGTGGCCGCGGCGCGTGCTCCTTCGCGCGCTCCTTCACGAAGAGCCGTGCTTTCTGCGAAGTAGAGCGCGGCGAGGAAGTTGTTGTCCGCCGCGCCCAGGGCGTTGTCAGCGACGGTGCCGGGCGTCAGGACGCGGGTGACCTCACGCCGTACGATCTTTCTCGCCTGGCGTGGGTCTTCCATCTGCTCGCAGACCGCGATGCGGAAGCCTCGGCGGAGCAGACGCGCAATGTGGCCCTCCGCTGCGTGAAAGGGAACGCCGCACATGGGTATGCCGCGCTCACGGTCGCGCGAGGTGAGGGTGATGCCCAGCTCGGCGGCTGCGGTGCGGGCGTCCTCAAAGAAAAGCTCGTAGAAGTCGCCGAGGCGGAAGAAGAGCAGCGCGTCCGGGTGCCCCTGCTTGGCGGCCGCGTACTGCCGCATCAGTGGGGTCTGCGCGTCGGCAAAGGCAACGGGAAGGGTTGCCGGCTCTGGCTGGGAAGCATCACTCACGGGCAGGCACAGAATACCCCACAGCACGGGTAGAGCGCGGAATCGAGGGGGACGGAGCGAGGGAAACAGGGGCGGAACTACCGTGGGTCAGGGCCTTCTGAGCATGTACTGCCTTGTAAAGAACAAGAGCCGCCTGAGAGGCGGCTCTTGCTTTCCAAACTGGGCGTCCGTCGGGTGCGCTTAGTCGCGCAGTTCCGCGTCGGAGCCGTGCTGCTTCACCATCTTGTTGTAGATCCCGAGAAGCAGAAAAGGCGCGGCCCACTGGCCGACAAACAGGGCGTTCTCGTCGCGGCCCTGCGTCTTGAGGATGAGGGATCCGATGATAGAGGCAAAAGAAGCACCGAGAAAGAAGGAGCTGGGCAGCTTGGAGCTGTAGCTCTCCATCAACGATGTGACCTGATCTTCCTTGCTGTCTCCGGCGCGTACGCGATAGTCGGTCATGTATTTCGATCCTCCAAAGCTGGTGTGATGAAAGTGGTCGGAGCGCGCCGTCAACAACTCGCCCGGCACACTGCATCAGGCTGACAGAGTGAGAGATGAAGTGCTTTGGCATTGCTGTTGCCGGGAGGCTGTAAATTCTTTTCCCGCATGAACATCGGGCATGCAGGCGCGATTGCCGGCCCGCTCCCGAAGGCCGAAGTCCCGAGTCTTGAGCCGTATACTGAAGGCTCGGTAAAAGCATGGAACTGCTCTGGATCAGGGGTGCGACGGCGATGTACGGGCTCGCCAGCGTGTGCGCGCTGCCCGCGGTGCTGTGGGCGCGGGTGCGCTTTCGCACAGCCTGCATCGTGCTTGCCGTGGCTGCGGCCGTGTGCCAGTGTGTGGCGTTCGCTGAGATGTTTGCCACGGCTCATCGCTTTGCGCCGACCGGGCTCCATGAGGTGCAGGCAGCGCTGGGGCTGCTGGTGGCTCTGGCGTTTCTCATTATTGCGCTAGGTTACCGGACAGTCTTGTTTGGGCTGTTTGCGATGCCGATGGCTTTTCTGCTGGCGCTGCCTTCTGCCCTCGGGGCAGACCGCTATAGCTTTTCCTCGCCGCTGATTCGTGGCGGCTGGGTAGCGGTCCATGTGGCGGCGCTGCTGGCGGCAGATACAGCGCTGGTGTTCTCGCTGCTGGCCAGCCTGCTGTACCTGCTGCAGGAGCGGCGCTTGAAGCGCAAGCAGGCGCCGGGCTTTTTTGCCTGGCTGCCGCCGCTCGACACGATGGACCGCGTCGCGCAGTCGACGCTGGTACTAGGCTTCCTGTGCATGACGCTGGGGCTGTTTGCCGGCTCGCTGATCGCACAGGAGCGCGTGGGCGCGACCTACTTTCAAGACCCGAAGGTGCTGCTCTCCTTTGTGATGTGGGTGGTGTACGTCCTGATCCTGCTGGTCCGGCAGTCAAAGGGCTTGCGCGGGCGGCAGGCCGTGTGGGTCTCGTCGCTGGCCTTTCTGGTGGTGCTGAGCGTATGGGCCGCGAACCTGCTGAGCTCTGTCCATAGGTTCTCTGCCCCATGAGGTTCCTGGCGGCGGGCCTGAACCACCGCAACGCACCGGTTGAGCTGCGCGAGCAGGTCGCGATGACGCCGGATGACCTGCCGCAGGCGCTCGCTGCGCTTCGTGCGTGGCCGGGTGTGCGGGAGTGCATGGTGCTTTGCACGTGCAACCGTGTAGAGCTGTTTGTGGCCTATGGCGCAGAGGTGCCGGACCTCGCCGGCTTTCTGGCTGCGCGCTTCCCGGTGAGTGCCGCCGCGCTGCGGGCGCACCTGTACCAGTTTCGCGATGCGGAGGCGGTGCGGCACCTCTTCCGCGTAGCGGCCAGCCTGGACTCGATGGTGGTGGGAGAGCCGCAGATCCTGGGACAGGTAAAGGGCGCCTTTGCCGCAGCGCGGGAGGCCGGCGTGGTAGGGCCGGCTCTGCTGCGGCTGGTGCAGAGTGCCTTCTCTGCCGCGAAGCGTGTGCGCACGGAAACAGCCATCGGCTCAAGCTCGGTCTCGATCGCGAGTGTGGCTGTGGATCTGGCCTTGAAGATCTTCAGCTCGCTCGCAGGCAAACGGGTGCTGCTGGTGGGTGCAGGCAAAATGGGCGAGCTCGCGGCGCGTCATCTGCTCAAGCAGGGTGCAAGCTCCATGACTGTGACCAACCGGACGCTGGCACGGGCAGAACGGCTGGCGCAAAGCTTTGCGGGCCGAGTGTTGCCGTATGAGCAGCTGCTGGACAAGGCCCACGGCTACGACATCCTGATTACGTCGACAGGCTCGCACGAGTTTGTGTTTCGCCGGGAAGACGCCGCGCGCTTTCTGCATCGGCGGCGCGGCAAGCCCATGTTCTTTATCGACATCGCGGTGCCGCGTGATGTGGATCCGGAAGCGAACAAGGTCGATGGCGTCATTCTGTACGACATCGACGACTTGCAGGGCGTGGCGGCCAGCCACCTGGCCGACCGCTCCCGCGAAGCGGCGGAGGCCGAGCGCATGGTGCAGGCCGAGGTGGAGCAGTTTAGCCGGCAGGCGCAGGTGCTGGATGCGGTGCCGACGCTGGTGGCACTGCAGGGCAGTGTGGAGGCAATGCGGCAGGAAGCCGTGCGCAGGGCACGGCTTGAAGGGCTCTCGCCCGAGCAGCGCGAAGCCGTGGAGGCGTTGACACGCGGGCTGGCTAATAAGTTTCTGCATGCGCCGCTGCAGGCGCTGCGCGCTGCAGCCAAGGATGGTGATGCGGAGCGGCTGGCGCTGCTGCGGGAAACTTTCCATCTGCCGGAGGGTTCCGCGATAGGAACGGAGACTGCCGGAGGCCAACAGCGGCCGAAGGACAGGAACGGCGCTCCCGTGGAGCAGAACGCCTCGCCGCCTGCACACGAGCCCTCGGTGTTTGTGAGGCGCCACTGATGGACGGGATGGATGTGTTGGAGATGCGCAGCATCCGCATCGGCTCCCGCGGGTCAGAGCTGGCGCTGTGGCAGGCGCGGCACGTGGCGGCGCAGCTGCGTGCGAGGGGGCATGCGGTGGAGATCGAGGTGATCCGGACGACGGGCGATCGTCTGCAGGGTGTGGCGTTCAACAAGGTAGGCACCAAGGGTATGTTCACCAAGGAGATTGAAGAGGCTCTGCTGGACGGGCGGGTGGACCTGGCGGTGCACAGCTTGAAGGATCTGCCGACAGAGCTTGCGCCGGAGTTTACGCTGGCGGCGATCCCGCCCAGGGCCGATCCGCGGGATGCCTTTGTGTCTGACCGGTACGCGAGTTTTGCGGAGCTGCCGCACGGGGCACGGGTGGGGACGAGCAGCCTGCGCCGGCAGTCGCAGCTGCGTGCGCATCGGCGAGACCTCCAGTACATCGAGTTTCGCGGCAACGTGGACACGCGCCTGCGCAAGCTGCTGGAAGGGCAGGCCGAGGCCTGCGTGCTGGCCTGCGCGGGTCTGGATCGGCTGGACCGTACGGGGATGCTGCGGGAGCGGCTCTCCGCAGAGATCGTGTGCCCGGCAGCCGGGCAGGGCGCGCTTGCAATTGAGACCCGCAGCGGCGACGAGGCGACGGAAAAAGTGCTTTCAATGCTGGATGACGCGACAACGCGCTTCGCGGTGACGGCAGAGCGAGCGGCGCTGGGAGCGCTCGGCGGCGGTTGCCAGGTGCCGATCGGTATCTTCTGCGAGCGGCACACGGCCTCTCGAGGCGAAGCGGGCGCGGGCCACTGGCAGATCACGGGCTCGGTGTTTCTGCCGGAGGGCGGGGCATCCGTGCGGGTCGGGCTGGAGCACCGGACCGAAGAGGAGCCCAGGGAACTCGGGCTGCGGCTGGCTGAGGAGCTTTTGCGCCAGGGTGCGGGGGCGCTGCTGACACGCTGATGGGCTCTGACCCCGGGAAAGGACCTTTGGCTGGCAGGCGTGTGCTGGTGACGCGCACGCGTGAGCAGGCAAGCGTGCTTGCGGAGGCGCTGCACGCGCTGGGTGCCGAGGTGCTCGCGGTGCCGACGATCCGCATGGAGCCGCCTGCATCGTACGCAGTGCTGGACGCTGCGCTCGACTCGCTTGCGCTCTATGACGTGCTGCTGGTGACCAGCGCAAATACAGCCCGCGTGTTGGCGGCGCGAAGGGCCGCGCCATGGCCGGATCAGCCCTGGACTGCCGTGATTGGACCGGCAACAGCCCAGGCAATGCGGGATGCCGGGATGCGGGTGGACGGGGAGCCACTGCCATCGGTAGCGGAGTCCCTGGTGCGGGAGCTTGTACCCGGTGCGGCCGGTAAGCGTATGCTGCTGCCGCGTGCTGCGGTGGCGCGCGAGCTGCTGCCGGATGCGCTGCGCACGGCCGGCGCCCAGGTGGACGTGGTCGAGGCATACCGGACGGTGCCGGCGGAGGAGTCGCGCGCGTTGCTGGCGTCGTGGTTTCAAACCGATGCGGCACGGGACCATCAGATCGACGCCGTGTTGTTTACCAGCTCGTCGACGGTGGAAAACCTCTTCACGCTGCTGGGCCCGGAGCTGGCCTGCCACGCGCTCCGGAAAACGAAAGCCTGTTCGATCGGGCCGATTACGAGTGAGACACTGCGGCGCTTTGGTGTGGAACCGGCAGCCGAGGCCGAGCAGCATGATGTCCCGGGCCTCCTGCTGGCAGTCAGGCAGCTGCTGGCGTAGCCCTGCCGGTCGCCACTCGGGCCGCGCTAAGCGATGGTAAGGACAACCTTGCCCGCGGCTCCGCCTTTTTCTGCAAAGATCGTTGCCTCGCGAATGGCCGAGAGAGGAAAGGTCTTGGCGACGGGGATGATGAGACCGCCGCGTGCGACTTCCTCGGCCAGCTCATACAGGCGTGAGGCGTCGGGCACCGCGTGTATCGGCCTTATCTGGATGCCGCGCGCCGGGTCGCCTGCGGGCGGCACAACGACAGTAGCAAAGACGCCGTTGTCGCGGAGAAGCTTCACGGTGTGATCGGCCACGAGGCCTCCGACCGTATCGGCAATCGCATCCAGGTCATGGAGGTTGAGGGCACTCCCCAGGTCATCGAGCGCTACGATCTCCGACGCGCCCAGCTTTTCTGCCTCCGCGCGCTGCGAGGCACGGACACCGGCTAGCACGCGGGCACCCTTTTGCTGTGCGACATGGACCGCAACACGGCCTACGCTGCCAAGCGCTCCGGTGACGAGCACAGCCTGGCCTGGCTCGACCTTGGCGCCTTTCTCAATAAGCTGTGTGCCGGTGAGCAGAATCAGCGGCAGCGCAGCGGCCTGCTCGTAGCTAAGTGCGTCAGGGATGGGTGAGAGTGTGTTGGCCTTGGCGACGGTGTACTCGGCATAGGTGCCGCCGGCCTTGGCCATTACGCGTTCACCTTTCTCCCAGCCGGTGACGCCGGGGCCGATCTCATCGACCTCGCCCGCGAGATCGACGCCAAGGATTTCCGGCAGGTCCAGGGGAAAAGCCTCCTTCATCACGCCGGAACGGATCTTCCAATCGATGGGGTTGATGCTGGTGGCATGCAGGCGGACGCGGACTTCGCCTGCGCCGACTGCGGGCAGGTCGTCTTCTTCGTAGCTCAGCTCGTTGACGTCGCCATACTGGCGCAGAATCACTACTTTCATAACGGGGGGCTCCTGGCGCAACTGCTTCTGCGGAGTGGGATGCGGACGGCCGAGAGCAGCGGCTCGGGAGCAGACCTGTTAGCATCAGTAAAATCCACGCATTGGAGCTGCGATGCAGGCGATACTTGCGCTCGAAGATGGGCGCATCTTCCGCGGTGAGGGCTACGGAGCAAGAGGTGAGTGCTCCGGCGAGGTTGTTTTCAACACCTCCTTGACCGGTTACCAGGAAATCTTTACCGATCCGTCCTATGCCGGGCAGATCGTGGTACTTACCAATCCTCAGATCGGGAACTACGGCACAAATAATGCCGATGCGGAAGCGCCGCGCCCGTACATCGAGGGGTTGATTGTGCGTGAGTTCTCAACGGTAAGCTCGAACTGGCGCTCAGAGCAGGTGGCCGATGAGTACCTGGAGCGCTTTCACGTGCCCGTTCTCTCGGAGATTGATACGCGTGCGCTGGTGCGGCATCTGCGTGCCCAGGGCGTGATGCGCGGCGTGATCTCAACCGTCGAGCAGGATGCGGACGTGCTGGTGGCGAAAGCACGCGCCCTGCGCAAAATGGACGGGACCGACCTGGCCAGCGTGGTGAGCACGAAAGAAGCATACGAGTGGAAGCAGCGTGCCGAGGATCCGCTGAAGCCGGGAGCGGCTGAGCAGCAGCGCGACTGCAACCTCCACGTGGTGGCCTATGACTACGGCATCAAGCAGAACATCCTGCATATGCTGGGCGCGCAGGGTTGCCGCGTCACGGTTGTGCCCGCGCGGACGACTGCCGAGGATGTGCTCTCACTCGCACCGGATGGCGTGTTTCTTTCAAACGGTCCGGGCGACCCGGAGCCGCTGACCTATGCGACCGAGGCAATCCGCGGCCTCATGGGCAAGACGCCGGTGTTCGGCATCTGCCTGGGGCACCAGCTGGTGGGGCAGGCACTCGGGGGCAAGACGTTCAAGCTCAAGTTCGGACACCATGGCGGCAACCATCCGGTGAAGCAGATGGAGACCGGACGCGTCGAAATAACGAGCCAGAACCACAACTACGCGGTCGATGCCGAGTCACTAAACGCGAACGAAGTAGACCTGACGCACATCAACCTGAACGATGGAACGCTCGAAGGTTTGCGGCATCGCACCATGCCCCTGCTCAGCGTGCAATACCATCCGGAGGCCAGCCCCGGACCGCATGACTCGCACTACCTGTTCGATGATTTCAGGAAGATGATGGATGAATGGAAAGGGAAGTAGGGGGTAGAGAATCGTGCGGATTGAAGTATCTGATGGTGTGGGAGCCTGGCTGCAGGAGATGGCTGCAAAAGCCGGCAAGGATGCGGATGCATACGCCGATGAGACGCTCCGCCAGGCATTGGAAGATCGCGAGGATTATGAGGACGCAATGACCGTTGCTCGCCGCCTCGCGAGCGGCGAAGAAGAAAGCGCCTCTCTGGAGGAAGTGGAGCGCCGGCTTGGCTTGGACGATTAAGCTGAGTGACTCCGCTGAGGAACAGCTGGAAAAGCTCGACAAGCCAACGGCCCGGCGCATGATTCGGTACCTTCGCGAGCGCGCGCTAGAACACGGCGACCTGCGGAGCAAAGGAAAGGCTCTCGTAGGCGACCTGAGTGGTTTCTGGCGTTACCGGGTAGGCGATTACCGCATCGTGTGCGATTTGCGAAACGATGAGCTCGTCGTCCTGGTTGTGAAGGTCGGCCACCGCAAAGATATCTACGACTAGGAAGACATGCCACGCAGGAACGACATCGCAAAGATTCTCGTCATCGGTTCCGGCCCGATCGTCATCGGGCAGTCCGCTGAGTTTGACTACTCCGGCACACAGGCCTGCAAGGCACTGCGCGCCGAGGGCTATGAGGTGGTGCTGGTGAACTCAAATCCGGCTACCATCATGACCGATCCGGAGTTGGCCGATCGCACCTACATCGAGCCGTTGACGCTCTCCTACGTGGAAGAAATTCTGCGCATCGAGAGCGAAATGCTGGTGGCTGCGGGCGACACGCGGCAGTTTGCCGTGCTGCCTACCGTCGGCGGCCAGACGGCACTGAACCTCGCTGTGGATCTGGCGGACGCAGGCATCCTGGACAAGTACGGCATTGAGCTGATCGGCGCAAAGCTTGAGGCGATCAAGAAGGCAGAAGACAGGCTGCTGTTCAAAGACGCGATGGCGCGCATCGGGCTCGATGTGCCAAAGTCGGCGCTGGTGGACAACCTGCGCGACGGGCTCGAGTTCGCGACGAAGCTGGGCTTCCCGGTAATCATCCGGCCATCGTTTACGCTTGGCGGTTCGGGCGGCGGCATCGCGTATAACCGCGAAGAGCTGATGGAGATTCTGGCGCGTGGGCTCGATCTTTCACCGGTGCACGAGTGCCTGCTGGAAGAGTCGGTGCTGGGCTGGAAAGAATATGAGCTCGAAGTGGTGCGCGACCTTGCGGATAACGTCATCATCATCTGCTCGATCGAGAACATGGACCCAATGGGCGTTCACACCGGTGATTCGATCACGGTGGCGCCCGCGCAAACGCTGACCGATCGCGAGTACCAGGCGATGCGCTCTGCGGCGATCGCGGTCATTCGCGAGATCGGTGTGGAGACGGGCGGCTCCAATGTGCAGTTCGCCGTGAACCCGGCCAACGGGCGCATGACCGTGATTGAGATAAATCCGCGCGTCTCGCGCTCGTCAGCGCTCGCGTCCAAGGCGACCGGCTTCCCCATCGCGAAGATCGCGGCCAAGCTGGCGGTGGGCTACACGCTCGATGAAATCCCGAACGACATCACGCGCATGACGCCGGCGTGCTTTGAGCCGTCCATCGATTACGTCGTGGTGAAGATTCCAAAGTGGCAGTTTGAAAAGTTTCCGGAAGCCGATGTAACGCTGAGCCCGCAGATGAAGTCCGTCGGCGAGGTGATGGCGATGGGCCGCACCTTCAAGGAAGCACTGATGAAGGCGGTGCGGGCGCTGGAAACAGGGCGGCGCGTAGGCTCGGAAACGCTCGACCCGAAGCAGCTGACGTATCGCCTGGTGACGCCGCAGCCGGAGCGGCTGAGCTACATCCGCTTCGCCTTTAGCCGGGGCATGAGCGTGCGCGAAGTAGCGCGGCTTACCACGATGGACCCGTGGTTCTTGCACCAGATCAAGGAAGTGACAGACGCGCTCACGGCGCTCGAAAAGACCACGCCGGCTGAAGTGTCTGCCGTGCAGCTGCGCAAGGGCAAGCGCATGGGCATCTCGGACGAGCGGCTCGCTGAAGGCTGGGGCCTTCCCGGAGCGGCAGGCGTGGAGCAGGTGCGCATGCTGCGTCACGCGCATGGGCTCAAGCCGGTCTTCAAGCTGGTCGATACCTGCGCTGCGGAGTTTGAATCGAGCACACCATACCTCTACTCCACGTTCGACGAAGAGGACGAGGCGCCCCCGACGAACAAGCGCAAGGTCATCATTCTCGGCTCCGGTCCCAACCGCATCGGCCAAGGCATTGAGTTTGATTACTGCTGCTGCCATGCGGCGTTTGCCTTGCGCGATGACGGGTGGGAGACCGTGATGGTCAACTGCAATCCCGAAACTGTTTCCACCGATTACGACACGAGTGACCGCTTGTACTTTGAGCCATTAACACTCGAAGACGTGCTCGCGGTGTATGAGCATGAGGCTTCGGCCGGGGCAGAGATCGGCATGATTGTGCAGTTCGGCGGGCAGACGCCGCTGAATCTTGCGCTGCGTTTGAAGGCGGCAGGGGTGCCGATCATCGGTACATCGCCGGAGTCGATTGACCTCGCCGAGGATCGGAAGCGCTTCGGCAAACTGCTGGAGGAGCTTGCGATCCCGCAGCCCGCGGCAGCAACGGCCACAAACGTAAACGAGGCGCTTGCCGGAGCAGAACGCGTAGGCTACCCCGTGCTGGTGCGGCCCTCCTACGTGCTGGGCGGCCGCGCGATGGTGATCGCCTATGACAAGGCCGGCATCACGCGCTACATGGCCGAGGCCGTGGAGTACTCGCAGGAGCGCCCGATCCTGATTGATCGCTTCCTCGAGGACGCGGTTGAAGTGGATGTGGATGCGCTGTGCGATGGCACCGACGTGGTAATCGCCGGCATCATGCAGCATATTGAGGAGGCCGGCATCCACTCCGGCGACTCCTCCTGTGTGCTGCCATCCGTCGATATCAGCGAAGCAGCACTCGCGACAATCCGCGAGTACACGCGCAAGCTGGCGCTGGCGCTCCATGTGATCGGCCTCGTGAACCTGCAGTTTGCGATTCAGCGCGAGAAAGTTTTTGTCATTGAAGTGAACCCGCGCGCCTCCCGCACCGTCCCTTATGTTTCCAAGGCGACGGGAGTACCGCTGGCCAAGATTGCCTCACGCCTGATGACCGGGCGAAGCCTGCGGGAGCTGCTGCCCGGCCCGGTGGCTAGCCGTCGCGATCTGAGCACGGGACGGTTCTTCTTTGTGAAGTCGCCGGTGTTCCCGTGGAACAAATTTCCCGGGGTGGACGCAGTGCTTGGCCCCGAGATGCGCTCGACCGGTGAGGTCATGGGTGTAGCTGACAACTTTGGCGAAGCGTTTGCCAAAGCGCAACTCGCCGCAGGGCTGAAGCTCCCCGTGCGGGGCACCATCTTCTTCAGCGTGACGGACCGCGACAAGTCGCAGCTGGTCAAGGTCGCGAGGCAGTATATGGAGTTAGGCTTCGCCATCGTTGCCACCGAAGGCACCGCGAACGTGCTGGAAGAAGCAGGCATGACGGTGGAGCGGGTCTTCAAGGTGAAGGAAGGCCGGCCGAATGTCGTCGACTACATCAAGGGAGATCGTATCCAGCTCATCATCAACACGCCGCGCGGAGCGGATACCTTCTTTGACGAAAAGGCGATCCGCCGTTCCGCGGTGCTGCAGCGCATCCCCATGATCACGACGATGGCGGCAGCCCGCGCCGCGGCGGAAGGCATCGCTTCCATGCAGGGGCACACCTCCCATGTGTTCGCGATGCAAACTCTGCATGAGGCTTTGCGAGGGGAGCTGGGGGCAGAGCTTGCCGATATTTAAGCGGCTGCTTGCGCGCGCGGCCGCGCTGCTTGCGCTGTGGCCGCTGGGCGGCGGCAGTGCGCCGGCGCATGCGCAGCAGGCGCCGGGACCGGCCACTGGTACAGCACCTGTTTCGGGTGCTTCTGCCGATGCATCAGCTCTGCTAGCGCAGGGCAGCGAAGCATTGCGCGCAGGCCGCGCGCAGCAGGCACTGCAGCTGCTGCAGCAGGCCATTGCGGCCGAGCCTGAGAGTGCACCGGCGAACCTGCTGGCGGCGTCAGCCGAGCTCGCACTGTTTGCGCCGGAGGCGGCCATCCGCTACGGCGAACGAGCGCTTGCGCTCGAGCCGGACAACTGGAAGATCCACACGACGCTGGTGACGGCGTACGCGATGGCCGGCGATGTTCCGCATCGCGAAGCCGAACGCGCCCTGCTGCGCAAAGCGCATGAGAACCCGGCCTTGCCGGATGCGCGCGAGACCAGCGGCTTTCTGCTCGATGTATTTCGCGTCAAAGCCTATCGCGTCGAAGCAGTGGAGTACTTCCATCCGCTCGGCCGCTCCAACACCTATTTCCGATTTCTCGTCCGGGGAGCAGGCGGAGCCAAGGTCTGGACGATTGAGATCAACAGCGATCCGCGCAACCAGGCCTCCTGGGCGCAGAGCTATCCGCAGCAGGCTGCTGAGGGGCAGAGGCAGTTTCAGATCGAAAGCGCGCAGGGTGAGGTGCACGTGGACTACAGCACGTTTTCCGGGTCGCCCAGCTACGACTACATGAAGGCGCAGGTCACGAAGATTGTGGCAGCGCAGGCGGTTCCGTTCCCCGGCGAAGCGCAGGCTCACTAGCAGCCGCCGTACAATATAGCCATGCTGCTTGAGGGCATCTTCCCCGCCGTGACCACGCCGTTTTACCCGGACGGCAGCCTGTATCTTCGCAAGCTTGAGCACAATGTGGAGCGCTACTCGCGCACGCCTGCGGCCGGCATGGTCATCCTCGGGTCGACCGGCGAGCATGTGCTGCTCGATGATGCGGAGTCACGCGAAGCATTGCGTACCGCGGCTCTCGCGTCAGCACCGGAAAAGGTGCTGCTGGCCGGCGTAGGTCTCGGCTCTGCGATCGCAACGCTGCGCATGGCAGAGTTTGCAGCCGAGGTCGGCTACGATGCGGTGCTGGTGAGGACGCCGAACTACTACGCGCCGTACATGACGCCGCTTGCGATGCTGACCTACTTCCGCGCGGTGGCAGATCACTCGCCGATCCCCGTGCTGCTCTACAGCATCCCGAAGTTCACACACTATGACCTGCCTGTGGAGCTCATCGCGGAGCTGGCGCAGCACCCGAACATCCTGGGCCTGAAAGATTCCAGCGGCGACGTGGAACGCATCGCTGCGATCGCGGCCGCTACGCGAGAGACACCGCGGCGAAGCGTGATGGTGACGCCCGTCTTTGCCCCGGTGACGGGCCGCATGCTGCGTGCTGCCGCCGCAGCCTCCTCTGCGGCTGCTGCACAAGCAAGCGGCGCGCCGTCTGGGCTGGTAAGCATCATGACGAGCGGATCGGCGCAAGCGATCGGGGAGAGTCCACAGCAGGTAGGGAGCCTCCTTGCGGAGACGGCAAGCGCGACGGCTGTGGCCCTTCCGGTGGCAAGCAGCCTGCGTACGCGCACGCGCGAGGTGGGCTTCCAGATCCTTTGCGGCGCGGCCGACAAGCTGCTGCCCTCGCTGCAGGCGGGCGCAACCGGCGGCGTGCTGGCGCTTGCCGCATGTGCCCCGCAGGCCTGCCACGAGGTGTACATCGCGTGGAAGGAAGGCGATGCGCCGCTTGCTGAAGAAAAGCAGCTGCGGTTGAACGCGCCTTCGAGCATCGTGGCCGGTAAGCTGGGCATTCCCGGCATCAAGCATGCCTGCGACCTGAACGGCTACTATGGCGGCCGCGCCCGCCTGCCGCTGCTGCCGCTTACGGCAGAGGGGCAGGCGGAGGTCGCTGCGAGCATGCGCGACCTGCGCAACTAGACGCTCTACTCGTATCGGTGGCCAGGCAGAGTTTGGGTGAAGTGTGGCTTCTTCCCGGCGGAAAAGCCACGTCCTGCATCGCTGGTCCCTTTGCGTATGTACGTACGAGAACGGCAACTAGGCGCAGCCTTTCCCGGCACCCCTATCCACTGCAACTTTGTACTTCCCGGCAGAAGGTGCGCCACGGAGGCGCATCTTCTCCCTTGTGGCCGTGTTGTTCTTCTCAAGAAAGGCGAATCCCTCCTCCATGCTCATGCGCACACTCCTCCTGCGGGCAGCCTTGCCTGCTTTGCTCGCCCTTGCCGTCGCGTCTCCGGCGGTCGCACAGATCGGTTTGTATGGTGAGTTCTCCGCTGCCAACTTCAAGGTGAACAACAGCGGCTGGCAGTACGGCACCACCTTCGGGATCTTCGATGACCGCTGGCATGTGCCCTTTTTCGCGCTCGGCGTGGATGGGCGCGGAACGGTCGTGGGCACCGGTTCTTCGACAAGCATCGCGAGCGGACTCGTCGGGCCGCGGCTGGTGTTCCGGCCGCACATCCTGCCGGTGATGCCGTACGTGGAAGCGCTGGGCGGCGTGGGTCACGCCGAAGCTGGGCAGGGTTCGGCAGCCACCAGCTCGACGAAGTTTGAGTACAACTTCGTGGGCGGCGTCGATTACACCTTCTTCCCACGTCTGGACTGGCGCGTGGTGGAGTTCTCGTACGGCGGACTGTCGGGCTTCTCCGGCAGCTTCAATCCACGGGTGCTCAGCACAGGAATCGTGTTTCGTCTGCCCTGAGCGTAGAAGAAGTATGTGCGCGGGCAGCGGCTTTGCTACGATGCGGCATGCCTGCTGCCCGCCTCGTTGCTCTCGCTCTTCTATCATCCGCGCTTGTTAGTTCTGCTCAACAGCCATCGCAGCAAACGCAGGCAATGCAGTCGCGGATCGCCCGCTTTGCGGGCACAGGGCCCGGCGCGTGGAGCCCTGCGCAACTTAAGACAATGGCACAGCTGCGGGATGAGGCCATCAGCGATCCCTACGCGTACACCGAGCTTGCGTACTTGACGAACAACATCGGGCCGCGGCTCAGCGGCTCGCCGCAGGCCCAGGCTGCCGTCGATTGGGTGGCTGCGCAGATGCGCGCGCTGGGCGCAACGGTGACGCTCGAGAAAACGATGGTCCCGCACTGGGTGCGCGGTGAGGAGACAGCCGCGCTTACGGCGTGGCCCGGCGCAACCGCGGGCACGCAGCAAAAGATCGTGGTGACGGCGCTGGGTGGCAGCGTTGCCACGCCCAAAGAGGGATTGAGCGCGCCCGTGATTTTGGTCAGCAATCTCGCGGAGCTGCAGGCACTGCCGGCGGGTGCAGCGCAGGGCAAGATCCTGCTGCTCAATCATCCATTCGATAAGCAGCTGGCGGCGGAAGGCCTGGGCGGCGCGGCGTATGGGCAGTCGGTGATCTATCGCGGGCTTGCACCGATGCTGGGTGCGCAGGCCGGCGCGGCAGCTGTGCTGGTGCGCTCCGTCGGGGGCGCTGATTACCGCCTGCCGCACACCGGGCACACCTCCTATCCAGAGGGCGCGAACAAGATCCCGGCCGGGGCCATCGCGGCTGAAGATGCTGACCTGCTTGCCGCGCTCACCAAGCAGGGCCCGGTGACGATGCGGCTGACGATGACGCCGCAGACGCTGCCGCTAGCGCCGAGCTACAACGTCATCGCCGACTGGAAAGGCTCCGAGCATCCGGAGCAGGTGGTCATCGTTTCCGGGCACCTGGACTCCTGGGACCTGGGTACCGGAGCGATCGACGATGGTGCGGGCATCGTCGTCTCAATGCAGAGCCTGCACCTGCTGAGCAAGCTGGGTGTGCACCCGAAGCGGACGGTACGCTTTATCGCCTGGATGGATGAAGAGTCCGGATCAGAGGGTGCAGCGACGTACGCGCAGGAGCAGGCCGGGCAGATCGACAACCACATTGCTGCACTGGAAAGCGATCTGGGTTGCGATCACCCCGTCGGCATCACGTATGCCGGTTCGCCGGCGCTCGAGGACTATCTGCGGCCGGTGGCTGAGTCGCTCGCCCCCATCGGCGCCGCCCTTGTCTCGCGTGGGGAAGAGGCGGGCGAGGACATTGCTGCGATCGTGGCCAAGGGCGTGCCCGGGCTCACGCCCACGCAGGACTCGCGCTTCTACTTCAATTACCACCACACCGCTGCTGACACACTCGACAAAGTGGATCCGCATCGCCTGGCAGAGAACGCAGCCGTGATGGCCGTGACAGCCTTTGCGCTGGCGGATGCAGAGCAGCCCGCGCCCCGCGAAAAGGCGGCACAGTAGGCGGCAAGTTTGCGAAAGAGAACAGGCGCAAAGCTTGGTATACATGCAGGTATGCGCTTCCTCCTTTTGCCCACACTATGTTTGCTTTCTGCTACTGCATTAGCTCAGCAAACGCTCGATGCGACGCCGACGACGGTCGCCTGGGGCTACTACTCGGCGCATGCCAAGCCCGTGCTCACGGTCAAAAGCGGCGATACGGTCGTGGTGCATACACTCTCAACCTGCGGCGACCCGGAGCGTCTTGAGAAGATGGGCATCGCGCCTGCGGATATCCCCGCATCGGTCAAGGCGATCTACGGCGCAAAGGACATGGACAAGGGTCCGGGTGGCCATATCCTGACCGGGCCGATTGCTGTCGATGGCGCCGAGCCCGGCGATGTGCTCGAAGTCGACATCGAGAAAGTCAACATCGATGTGCCATGGGCCTGCAATGGCTTCGGCGTAGGCCGCGGCTATCTGCCGGATGATTACCCCTACGGACTAATGAAGAAGATTCCGCTCGATCGCACCCGCATGGTCGCGGACTTTGCACCGGGCATCGAGGTGCCGCTCCGTCCGTTCTTCGGCTCGATGGGCGATGCGCCGCCCGAGTCGGCAGGCCGCTACAACAGCGCGCCGCCCTGGATGCATGGCGGCAACATGGACAACAAGGAGCTCGTCGCGGGGACCACCCTGTACCTGCCGGTGCATGCCGCGGGCGCGCTGTTTGAGGTGGGCGACGGACACGCAGGGCAAGGCAATGGCGAGGTCGACATCACGGCGATGGAAACGATGCTGACAGGCACCTTTCGCTTCGTGGTGCACAAGGACCGGCACCTGCTGTGGCCAATGGCAGAGACGCCGACCAGCTACATCACCATGGGCTTCAACCAGGACCTGAACAAGGCGACGGAGATGGCCCTGCACAACATGCTTGCGTTTCTTGAGACGGACAAGCACCTGACGCGGGACCAGGCCTACCAGCTCTCCAGCATCGCGGTGGATCTCGATATCACGCAGCTGGTGGACACCAACGTCGGCGTGCACGCGATCCTGCCGAAGAAGGTGTTTACAGCGGCAACGCAAGGGGGTGTGCAGTGAAAGGATCACGTTTCTTTCTGGCAGCACTGCTTCTAAGCTTTACCGCTGCTGCGCCGGGACAGCAAACCCAGCAGACATCCGGCGATGCAACGTTGCGTCTGCTCCAGCAGCTTGCGGATGCGCCCGGGCCGTCAGGAGCAGAAGGACCGGTGCGCGCCATTATGGTGCCGCTCATGCAGCCGCTGGCCACCAGGCTGACGTATGACGGCATGGGATCGGTGATCGCGCAGGTAGGTACCAGCGGCCCACGCATCATGGTGGACGCGCATATGGACGAGCTGGGCGGCATGATCCGGAGGATCGCGCCGAACGGCACGCTTACGATGCAGATGCTGGGCGGCTGGCTTGACCAGGCGCTTGTGGACCAGCGCTGGGTCATCCTCGGCTCCAAGGGGCCGGTGCATGCGGTGACGGGCATCCGGGATATCCATGTGCTGCCGGCCGGTGACCGGGACAAGGTCTTTCCACGCGACGGGCTCTACCTGGATGTGGGCGCGAAAGATGCGGCCGGCGCTGCCGCGCTCGGGTTGGAGCCGGGCGACCCTGTGGTGCCGGACTCGCCCTTCCTGGTGCTCAACGGCACGGACAACTACCTGGGCAAAGCCTGGGACGATCGCATCGGCTGCGCGGTGCTGCTCGAAGCCATGCAGCGGCTGGCGAAGCTGCCCCATGCGAACCAGATCTTTTTCGTCGCCACGACGCAAGAGGAGATCGGGCTGCGCGGTGCAAAGACAGCCGCGGATGTGGTCAAGCCCGACATAGGCTTGGCGATCGAAGGCGGCATCGCCGGCGACACCTACGCCGGCCATCCGGAAGAGACACAGGTGAAGCTGGCGGCGGGGCCGGGCATCTTCCTTTACGACACCAGCGCACTGCCCAACCGCAAGCTGGTCGACTTCGTGAAGAAGACAGCGGCTGCCAAGGGCATCCCGCTGTAGCTCGACCTGGTGCAGGGCTACGGGGATGACTCTTCAGCGATCCAGGAGAGCAATGGTGGGGTGCCGACGTTGAACTTCGTCGTGCCGGTGCGCTACACCCACGCGCATAACGGAATAGTCAACCGGGGCGACTTCGACAAGATGGTGGAGCTAATGGTGGCAGTATTGCAGCAGCTGGACGCCCGCACAGTGGAGCAACTGCGGGACTTCGCGCCCTAGTACTGTGGCTGGCGGCGGCTTAGTCCAGCTCAGCCAAAACATCTGCAAACGGAATCTCGACATCCCGGAGTTGCATGGAATCGACAACCTCCAGCTTGCCAGCCTTAAAGCGGAGCAGGCTGTTGTCGGCAGGGTCGATGATGTAGATCACGGGCACGCCCATGGCTTGGAAGTCAGCCAATCGAACAATCAAGCGCGAAAGTCGGTCCTCGGGACTGAGAATCTCGATAGCAAGGAGTGGCGGAGCCGTTGCGATCGGTTCATCCAACAAGGCTGCGTCGGTAAGGGCAAGATCAGGAACTCGGAAATGACGCTCGCCCGTCTTTGTTCGACATTCTGGGCGCACTCGGATGTTCCATGTACGCCGGTGGGTCTTGAAGAAAAAAGAGAGTGTCGCCTCCCACTCAGAATGTCGATTCTCACCCATCGGGCGCTCCTCAATCACGCCGTCGACATACTCAGCATCCGGCTCATACGTGCTGCGCAGGTACTCTTCCACGGAAATGGGAGTCGTCGTTGCCATCAAGACCTCGCTCTCTCAAGCCTACTGTACGCGGCCCGGGCTGGGCTTGCTCGCTGTCAGCCGCACGCCCATGCCGTTAAGCAGCGAGCGTGCCTGCGCGCCTTCGGGTGAGGTGGGGTACCGCTGCACAAGCGAGCGCAGATCGCGCACGCCGGCATCATGCTGAGAGCTTGCAAGCTCCGCCTCGCCTTTGCGGAGCTGCGCCGCGGGAGCCTTGGGGCTGCCGGGGAACTGTTCCAGCACAATGTCGTAATTGCGGATAGCCGCCGGGTAGAGCCCCTGCCGGTAGGCAACCTCACCCAGGTAAAACGACGCGTTGCCGGCCATATCGCTCTGCGGGTAGTACTTCACGACATCGGCAAACTCGCTGGTAGCTAGGTCGTATTTGGCACCGTTGTAGTCACGGACCGCCGACTGGTAAAGCTGCTCAACCGGTGGCGCCTGCGCCTGGGGTGAGCCTCCAGTCAGAGGCACACTGTTGCCGTTCTGGGGTGCTGCTCCAGAGCCGTCGTTTGAAGGCGCCGGAGGAGCCGTGATACCTGCAGGTGCTGCTGTTCCGGCCGGCGGAGCACTTACATTCTGCATCTGGCTCTGCATACCGGTCAGGGTCGTATCGATCCGTGCAAGGCGCGTCTTCAGCTCGTCCACGGAGTCATTGAGGCTCTGGATCTGCCCGGACAGTGTATTGTTCTGCCCTTCTGCATCCAGCTTGCCCTGCAGCGCTGTCATCTGCTGTGTCAGGTGGTTGATGTTGTCGCTCGATTGCTCGACCAGGTGCTGCAGCACGCCCAGCTGCTCTGAGTTGGAGCGCTGCATCTGGTTGAGCATGTCCTGCAACGCCTGCACCTGCGTCTGCAACTGAATCATCTCTTTGGACGCGGCGTGCGCAGGCTGCGCGGGCACAAGGCAAGCAAGCCCAAGCAGGGCAGTGGCCGGGATGAGAGTCTTTCGCATGGAGCGAATCTCCTTCGCTGGAAACATCATTTGCAGCCTGCCGGTAGCGTCCGGAAGCTATCGAGCAAAAGCCCGGCATACGCAGCTGCCGGGCCCTGCTGTTCAGTTTACTTGGACGGCTCTAGCGGTCGACGGTGAACTGCGCACGGCGGTTCTGGGAGTAGCAGCTCTCCGCCTGCTCTGAGCAGAACTGCTTCTCCTTGCCGTAGCTCACGGTGCGGATGCGATCTGCCGACACGCCGGCCGCGACCAGCGCCTGCTTGGCGGCATTGGCGCGGTTCTCGCCAAGGGCCAGGTTGTACTCGGTTGAGCCGCGATCATCACAGTAGCCGCCCAGGACGATCTTGATGCCGGGGTGCTGATTGAGGTAGGCCGCATCGGTGGTGACGACCGTCTGCGAAGGCGCGTTGACGTCGTAGCTGTCGTAGTCGAAGAAGACATCTTTGACATTCTGGTGGAAGGCTGCATCATCGATGTTCCCTTCATTCAGGTTGCCGGTGCTGGCCGGGGCGGCCGATGCGCCTACGGTCACGCGTGCGGTCGCGTCCGCCGTGCCGCCGTCGCCGCGGGCGATCAGGTGGTAGTTGATCGAGTCGGTCGGCTTCACGGTCTGCGTACCAGAGGTCGCGACCGCTCCCAGGCCTTCGATCGAGACATCGGTGGCACCCGAAGTATGCCAGGTCAGGATCGCGCTATCCCCTGGAGCGATGGAGGTCGGCGTCGCGGTAATGTCCGCGGTCGGCGTGTTGCCGCTGACGGCCGGCGGTGGAGGCGGCGGCGGAGACGGCTTCTTATGGCAGCCGGCAACAGTGAGCAGTGCGGCAAGGCCAAGGATCGAGATCGATACCTTGCGGGCGGAGCGGGTAGCGCGGGGAGCGTTCATAAGCAGAGGGTTCTCCTTGGCAGCTGTTGCAGTGATGGTGCGGTCGGGGGGCTGGTTATCTCTACGCGGTTTATTTCAGGCTCCAGTTGGGCTGTGAGTAGCTGCCGCCGTGTGTCAGCGGCTGCTGCTCTGTGCCGTCAGCCAGCATCGTCCAGATCTGTGCGCCGCCCTCGCCTTCGCGCTGGAAGGCGATGTGGCGGCCATCCGGCGACCAGGTCGGAAAGTCATTGCGGCCAGCCTCGTGGGTAAGCTGGATCCAGCGATGGCTGGCCACGTCCATGATGTAAATGTCCTGGCCTCCGGGCGCGCCAGGGCCATACTTCCTGTTCCAGGCATAGGCCAGAAACTGCCCATTCGGCGACCAGGAGGGCGAAGTCGCGTAGCCTCCGTCGGTCATGCGCTGCACGTTCGCGCCGTCGGAATCCATGATGTAAATCTGCGGCAGGCCGGAGCGTCCGCTGACCCAGGCGATCTGCGCGTTGGTCTTCGGGTTCCAGCAGGGCGAAACATCCGGTCCATGGAAGTTGGTAAGCCGCCGTGCGCCGCCGCCGCTCGCATCCGAGACGTATATCTCAGAGTCGCCGCCGCTGCGGTCCGTGGAGTAGGCCAGCTCGGCGCCATTGCTGGACCACGCAGGCGAGAGCGTGGTGCCGGAGGGCGAGTTGAAGGAGACAGGCCGGTTCAGCTCGACGGAAAACACCTTGATCGACCAGCCCGTCTTGCCCAGCGACGAGAAGGCGACCCGTGCGTCGTCAGGCGAGACGTGGGGGGAGAGGGAGATGGTGCCCAGGTGAGTGATGGCGCGCGGGCTCTGACCGTCATAGTCCATGGCCATGATCTCTTTGGAGCCGCTGTGCGCGCTGACGTAGTAGATCGTGGTTTCTGCAATGCCGGGGATGCCGCCCAGCCGCTCGATGATCTCATCGGCAAAGCGATGCGCGATGTGCCGCGCGCTTGCTTCGGAGGCTGCCTCGGCATACTGCTTGCCCAGTACCTGCGGGCTCTGGGGGTTCTTCGTGTCGTCCAGGAAGCCGGTAACGGCGAGCTGGCCTCCATGGACGGAGAAGGTGCCGAAGGCAAGCATCTCGGCACTGGAGGGCGCGGCGGCAAACGCGGCGAGCTGTACATCACTCTGCGAGCCCGGCATCAGGGGCGGAGCGAGGCTCTTCGAAACCATGTCGAAGATCCCGGCATTGCTGAGGTCGCTGAACAAAGTCTGATCGAAAACCTGCTTGAGCGAAGCGCCCTGCGGGTCGATCGAGCCTGGTTTGAAGCCGGCGGCTGCCAGACGGATCTTCTGCGCGCCGAGGTTGGTTCCGGTACGCACCCAGTCCTGCGCGTGGGCACGAGAGCAAAGGGGAAAACACAACAGCATGGCGCACACGGCGCTCAAAGGGAGTTTCTTCAAAGTGCTCATTCTTCTCGCCTACGCGGCGCCAGTGCTACCGGGCGCTCGACTGCTCACAATAGTACTGCACCAGTAACGTGGAGCCGGTGTAACCACTGGGTAAGGGACCGTAGCTGTCAACCCGCTGCACAGCGCGGAGGCAGGAGCTGTCCAGGGTCGGTGAACCGCTGGCCTGCTGCACCCGCACGTCACTCGGCGAGCCGTCGCGACGGACCGCAAAGGTGACGAACACGCGGGAGCCGTTCGGAGTGCCCGGGTCGACTTCCTGCTTGTACCAGTTCTGCGCGGTGCGGCGCTTGATCAGGTCGACGTACCAGGGAAACATGGCGCCAAAATTGCCGCCCTGCACATTCACCTGCGAAGACGGCGTGGCCTGCGCCATGGAGCGCGGTACGGCAGCCGGGGCAGCCTCGCCATAGTTGGCCCGGTTGGTAGGCCGCACCTGGTCCAGGTGTTGCGAGGCAGGCACAAGCGGCACATGCTGCACCTTGACCTCTTTCGGCTGCTCGACCTGCTTCTTCGGCTCGATCTTTGTCTTGACCGGCTGCTTGGTCGCGATCGGGATCGAGTCCTGCTCGTCAGCGCGGGTGGCCTTGGGTGCAGGCGGGGCCGGCGCGGGGCTCGGCGTCTCTGTCGCCAGCACCTGGTCCGTCGGCTTCTGCTCCTGCGGCAGCGGAATGGCCGGCGCTGAGCTGACCATGGTGGCCTGGATGGCACCCTGTGTATCGCTCCGGTTGCCCCAGGCATTGCCGTGGATGTGCGCAACAATCACCGCGTAGAGCAGGAGCGACCCAAAGACAGCAGCATGCAGCACAAGCGAGCCGAGGGCCGGCTTGCGGAACGGGTCACGCTCAAAGTCGAACTGCTTCACTTGGATGGCCATGGTCGAGGTTGATCGAGTCGATCTACTTCTGTTCGATGGGTTGCGTCACAATGCTGATGTTGGTAATGCCTGCCTGTTTGACCGCGTCCATCACGGATGCGAAAGCGCCGAACGGTACTTTTTCATCCGCCCGCAGATAGATGACCTGGTGCGCGGGGTCGCTGTTGGGGCTGCGCAGCCGCGCGGGCAGCTCCTGCAGGTTCACGGGCGACTCGCCCAGGAAGACACGCTGCTGCCTGTCGATGGTGACGACGGCGCGCTGCTCCGTCACTTCCTTGACCGTGTGGGTCTTCGGCACAGCCACCTCAATGCCGGACTGCAACACCGGCGCCGTGAGCATGAAAATGACCAGCAGCACGAGCACGACGTCGACCAGCGGAACGATGTTGATCTCCGCCAGCGAGGTCCGGGTGTGGCCTTCCCTAGTCGTGAACGCCACGGGCGCGCTCCCGTTCTAAAAGCTGCTCCGGTGCGCCCGTGGCTTGCCGCGGGTCCTGCCGCGGATCTTGGTTCGGCCGCAGCTGGACCTCTTCGAGCGAGTTGAGCAGTTCGCGCGCAAAGTCATCATTGCGCGCGCCAAACTCCCGCAGACGCGCCGTGAACTGGTTGTAGGCGACCACCGCGGGGATCGCCACGACAAGGCCCGCAGCCGTGGTGATCAGTGCTTCCGAGACGCCGGGCGCAACCGCGCGCAAGGTCGCCGACCCTGCGGTGCCGAGACCGTGGAATGCGTCGACGATGCCGATGACGGTGCCGAACAAACCGATATAGGTGGAGATGGAGCCGATTGTCGCCAGCCAGGTCAGCCGCTGTTCCAGGGTGGTCAGTGCTTCGCTGGAAGCCGTCTGGGCTGAGCGCTCCAGCGCCGTTATATTGCGCGGAGGTCCGCCGCCGCCCGTCTGCCGGCGGTACGTTTCGTAGACCTCGTCAAAGACGGAGACCAGAGGCGATGGCTTGAACTGCTCGCTGACCGTCGCAATCTCCTGCAGGCGCTGTGCTTTGCGAAAGGCGCGGAGAAAGCGCAGGCTCTGCGCGCGCGCTTTGCGAAAGGTGCCGAGCTTGCCCAGGATGATCGCCCAGCTGTACAGGCTCAGCAGCAGAAGAGTGAGAAGAACGGCCAGCGCAATGGGTCCCGAGTTGCTGAAGATCTCGAGGAGAGCCGAGCCGTGATCGGTCACCGGCGGCGGCGCCGCAGCATCCGGGTCCGCCTGAAGGAGAAGTGCGGCTAGCGCAGGGAAGTATGTCATTTCGTGGAGTGTTCGCCCGGCTTCAAGGTAGCAGACGCTGTGCGGCACATCCAAGTTGCCACCCTGGTCAACGCCGAGCCTTAAGCTTACGTTACGAGTGGGAGCAGGACACCCCGGGGGCAGGCTGCTATGCTGCGCAGAAGGCCCTCCCATGCTGCTCGAGCTGCGCGCTGAAAACTATGCCGTGATCGATCACGCGATTGCGGCTTTTGGCCCCGGGCTAAACCTGCTCACCGGGGAGACCGGCGCGGGAAAGTCCATCCTCGTGGATGCGCTGGCCTTGCTGCTGGGTGAGAAAGCCTCGAGCGACATCGTGCGCCACGGCGCAGAGCGGGCCGTAGTGGCCTGCGTGTTTGAAGGCACGCCCGGCGCAGACTTGATCCTCGAAGAGAACGGACTGGACCCGCAGGGGGCCGAGGTCATCCTGCGTCGTGAGGTGCTCGCCTCCGGCAAGGGCCGCGTGTTTGTGAACAATCAGCCGGCGACCGTGGGCGTGCTGCGCCAGCTGGCCCCGGAGCTGGCCCTGGTGCACGCGCAAAGTGAAACAGGCGGCGACTTTGATGAGGCACAGCAGCGCGGCTTGCTGGATCGCTATGCCGGGCTGTCCTCGGAGACGGTCGCGAACGCCTACCGGCACTGGCGCGGGATCCAGGCGCGCCTTCGCTCGCTTGAGCAGGAGGAGCAGGACCGCTTGCGCGCCATGGATCTGTGGAGCTTTCAAGGCAAGGAGATTGCCGGCGTCGGCCCGCAGGAAGAGGAAGATACGCGGCTCGAAGCGGAGCGCCGCGTCCTCTCCAACTCTGAGAAGCTGCTTGCCGCCAGCATGAGCGCGCATGAGCTGCTATACGAGGGCTCTGCCTCGGCAGAAACGGCGCTTGCTGCTGCGCTCAAACAGGTGGAAGAGCTGGCCCGCTATGACGCCCGCTTTGTCGAGCAGGTCTCGCAGCTCATGGACGCTCGCGCGGCTGTGGGAGACGTCGCCGCGACCGTGCGCGACTACGCGGAGACAGTGCAAAGCTCCCCTGATCGGCTCGAAGAGATCGAAGATCGCCTGGCTGCTCTGGATCGTTTGAAGCGCAAGTATGGCGCGACCCTCGGGGAGGTCATCGCCTACGGGGAAGAGGTCGCAGGCAAGATCGCGGAGATCGAAAATCGCGACGAGATCGTGAAGGCTTTGCGCGTGGAGCTTGCCGGGGCAGAAAAGGAGTACGCCGCCGCGGCGGAAGCGCTCTCGAGTGATCGCAAGGCAGCCGCGGCGAAGCTGAGCAAGCTGGCCGAGGCACAGATCAACGACCTGGCCATGCGGGTGCGCTTCGAGATCAGCGTGGCCACCCGGACCGAGCAGGCGGCTTGGCAGGCGCATGGCTGGGATCAGGTGCTGTGCCGCATCGCAACCAATGCCGGCGAGCCGCTCAAGCCCCTCGACGAAGTCGCCTCCGGTGGCGAGATGTCCCGCGTGCTGCTCGCGCTCAAGGTGAGCGTGGAAGAGGGCGCTGGCGCACGCGGGCGCAAAAAGACGCTCATGCCGCGGACGCTTGTTTTTGATGAAATCGATATCGGCATCGGCGGTCGGGCAGCGGAGGCTGTCGGCCAGAAGCTGAAGGCGCTCTCGCGTACGCAGCAGGTGCTGTGTGTGACGCACCTGCCGCAGATTGCCGCCTTCGCTGACCAGCACTTCCTGATCGAGAAACGGGAAAAGCAGGCGCGTACAGCCACCAGCGTGCGGCTTCTGGCGACGGGCGAGCGCACGGAAGAGCTGGCCCGCATGATCTCCGGCGCGACCGTGACAGAAACCAGCCGCAAACATGCGGAGCAGATGCTCGCAGCAAGCCGGTAAGGCCTCGGCCGGTACTTGCCGCAATCTCGATACTTGACTAGAAACTGAGTGAAAGTCGAACCCAAGAGCTACACACGAGGCCTGTATTTCTCCAGCCGTGTGAAAAGAGCCGGCACGTCCAGGTAGATGGGGCTGTCTGCCACCTCGAAACGGGTCGTCTCGGTCCAGCTCTCCTTCGCACACACCTGTGCTGTCCGTGTCTCCGGATCGATCAGCCAGATATTGGCAACGCCCATCTCCTGGTAATCGCGTGCACGCCGCCGCGTTTCCGCGTACGTGTCCCGTGGCGAAAGCACCTCGACGACAATCAGCGGTGTCTCGATGATGGTGTTGCCTTCCGGTTCAGCTTTGACAACAACCACATCGGGCAGCCGGTAAATGGAAGGCGAGATGCGGGTGCGCACTTCGACTGCCGGCATCACGCCCCACTCCTCCTCGTGCTGATCAAACCACGAGAAGATAAAGCCCTGAAGACGGCCGTGCTTCCATGCGACCACAAGATCTTCCTCCAGAGTGCTGTTCTTCGGCCGCAGCTCGCCGTCGACGTACTCGACATCCGGCCGATAGGCAGTCTTGAGGTATTCCTCTACGGAAACCTGGGTCGAAGCAGCCATGACACCCTCGCAGTCCTTGTGTACGCGGAAAGTATAAACCTCGCGAGACGGCTCGATTGCACCTCAAATGAGGCATTCTGTCTGTGATCCGCCGGTCCCGCACGGTATACTTCTCGGGTGACCGCTACTGTCCAGATCCGCCTCGACCCTCCTCGCACCCCGGGCGCCAAGCGCATTCTGCTGCTCAAGCCGCGCGGCTTCTGCGCGGGCGTGGTCCGTGCCATTGACATCGTAAACATCGCGCTCGAAACCTTCGGCGCGCCCATCTATGTGCGCAAGGAGATTGTGCACAACAGCTTTGTGGTGAATGAGCTGGCCAACAAAGGCGCGATTTTCGTCGATGACATCGCTGAAGTGCCTGAAGGCATGCGGGTCATCTACTCGGCCCATGGCGTCTCACCGGCCGTCCGAGAGAACAGCAAGCAGCGCGGGCTCAAGGTCATCGATGCAACCTGTCCGCTGGTCACCAAGGTCCATGTGGAGGCGATCAAGTTCGCCAAGCAGGGCTACTCGCTGGTGCTGATCGGCCATCGTGACCACGATGAGATCGAAGGAACGCTGGGCGAGGCACCGGATGTAACGCAGATCGTCTCCAACGTGGAAGAGGTGCAGGAGCTGCAGGTGCCGGACCCGAACCGCGTCGCGTACCTGACGCAGACCACGCTGTCGCTCGATGAGGCGCGGGACATCATTCAAGCCTTGAAGAACAAGTTCCCGAACATCGCCGGGCCGCACTCGCAGGACATCTGCTATGCGACGGAGAACCGCCAGGTCGCGGTAAAGCGCGTAGCGCACCAGGCGGACCTCGTGCTGGTCGTCGGGTCCACCAACTCGTCAAACTCGAATCGGCTTGTCGAGGTGTCGCAGAACCTGAGCACGAAGAGCTACCTCATCGACAAGGCTGAGGACATCCGGCCGGAGTGGTTGGAGGGTGTGTCGAGCGTGGCCGTGACGGCCGGCGCTTCCGCGCCGGAGGTGCTGGTGCAGGGCGTGGTGAGCTTCCTGAGCAGCCGGGGCTACGGCGATGCTGAAGAAGTCGAAGTGATGCCGGAGAACGTGCGTTTCGGCCTGCCGCCGGAGATCGCGCAGGCAGCCGCCGCCCAGGCCTCCGCGCCGGCAAGCGTCTAGGGGAGCTCCGGGTGCTCTGCCCGGATCGGTAAGCAAGCAATTCGTTATTTTCCAGGTACTCGCCGCGAGTCTTTCCGGCCAGTGGGACGATCCAACCAAGATATGAGTGCAGCGCCGCAGCGGGAACAACTCGGGAACGAAGGGGGCCGGCTCAAGTTTGGGCGCCTTGACGTGGCCCTGGATCGCGTACAGGCTGCCATCTCGCGTGTGCGGGACCGCCTCTTTGCGCAGCAGCACCCGGACGGCTACTGGTGCGGCGAGCTCGAAGCAGACTCCATGTTGGAGGCCGACTACATCTTCGGCCACATCCTGCTTGGTACCGGCGAGCCCGGGCGGCTCCGGCGCGCCCTGGCCGAGATGCTGCGCTACCAGAACGCAGACGGCGGCTGGTCGATCTATCCAGGCGGCCCTTCCAACATCTCGTTGTCGGTCAAGTGCTACTTCGCCTGCAAGCTCATGGGGCGCTCCCCTGCGGAGCCTGCGCTTGCGCGCGCGCGTGCATGGATCCTCGCCAACGGCGGCGTCGTCGAGTGCAACACCTTCACCAAGATCTACCTCTGCTTCATGGGTCAGTACGATTACGACGCGGTGCCCGCGGTGCCGCCCGAGATTGTGCTGTTTCCGAACTGGTTTTACTTCAACATCTACGAGATCTCCTCCTGGTCGCGGGCAATCCTGGTGCCGCTTTCCATTGCCTACGCCAAGAAGCCGTTCCGAAAAATTGCGCCGGAGCAGGGGATCGACGAGCTTTTTGTCGGCGGCCGCGAGCATGCGGATCTGCACCTGCGCTGGAACCGCACCAAAGCCCTCTCCTGGGGCAACTTCTTTCTGTTGCTGGACCGGCTCACCCATTGGGCTGAGCGCGTCCATATCCGTCCGCTGCGCAAAGTCGCGCTCAAGCGTGCAGAGCAGTGGATGCTTGCGCGCCTCGAAATGTCAGACGGTCTGGGCGCGATCTATCCGGCCATGCTGAACGCGATTATCGCGCTGCGCTGGCTCGGGTACTCACTCGACGATCCGCAGATGATCCGCGCGCTCGATGAGTTTGAGAAGCTCGGGATCGATGAGCCGAACGGGACGGCTGCTTACGGGGAGCCGACCTTCCGGATGCAGCCCTGCATGTCGCCAGTGTGGGACACGGCGCAGGCTGTCTTTGCATTGGGCGAGGCAGGCGTTGAACGGAACGATCCGCGCATGCTCAAGGCTGTCGACTGGATGCTCTCGAAGGAGGTTCGCCACAAGGGCGACTGGGCCGAGAAGGTTAGCTCGACTGAACCCGGTGGATGGTACTTCGAGTTTAACAATGAGTGGTACCCGGACGTGGACGACACCGCTCAGGTGCTGCTTGCGCTCAACAAGGTCGACAACCCGCGCGAGCGCTACCAGTACGACGTGTCCAAGCGGGCCATTGACTGGATCTTTGCCATGCAATGCCGCAATGGCGGCTGGGCGAGCTTTGACAAAGACAACACCAAGATGATCTTCCAGTACATTCCGTTCGCCGATCACAATGCAATGCTCGATCCGCCGACGGTCGACATCACAGGTCGTGTGCTGGAGACACTTTCCGCCTATGGCTACACGCGCGCTGACAAGCGTGTGGAGCGGGCGATCCGCTTTATCTACAACGAGCAGGAGTCTGACGGCAGCTGGTTCGGCCGCTGGGGCGTCAACTACCTCTACGGAACGTTTCTGGTCTTGCGCGGCCTCGAGGCGATCGGCGTCTGGAACCACGAACCCGAGATCCAGCAGGCCGCCGAGTGGATCCGCATGGTGCAAAACGCCGACGGCGGCTGGGGCGAAAGCTGCCTCAGCTATGACGAGCCGGACACGCGGGGCACAGGCGTAAGCACACCATCGCAGACAGCATGGGCACTGCTGGGGCTGCTCGCAGCCGGAGACAGGCGGTCGGACTCTGTCGCCAAGGGTGTCCGCTGGCTGCTGGAGCATCAGGACGCAGCCGGTGGCTGGGATGAGTCAACCGGCGAAGGCCGGGAGCAGCAGGCGATCTACACAGGGACGGGTTTTCCGCGGGTGTTCTATCTCGCCTACTACCTCTACCGCGACTACTTTCCGCTGCTCGCGCTGACCACGTACAAGCGCGCGATAGAACGCGGCGACGACTAACCGAGAAGGGAAACGAAGAGCATGGCGGTACCTGTATCCCAGGCCTGGACTGTGGCCACCTACATCCTGAAGCAGCGCTGGAGCGGCCGCAAGCGGTTCCCTCTGGTGACCATGCTGGAGCCGCTGTTTCGCTGCAATCTCGCCTGCGCGGGCTGCGGCAAAATCCAGTACCCGGCGCACATCCTCAAGCAGGAGCTCTCCCCGGAAGAGTGCTTCCGCGCGGTCGAAGAAGCCGGTACGCCGATGGTCTCCATCCCGGGCGGCGAGCCGCTGCTCCATCCGCAGATCGCTGAGATCGTTGCCGGGCTGGTCGAGCGCAAGAAGTATGTCTACATGTGCACCAATGCGCTGCTTCTCAAAGAGAAGCTGCACCTCTTCAAGCCGAGCAAGTACCTCTCTTTTTCCGTCCACCTCGATGGCCAGCGCGAGCACCATGACTTCTCCGTATGCCGCGAAGGCGGCTACGATATCGCCGTGGAAGGCATCAAGGCTGCAGTGGCTGGCGGCTTCCGTGTCACGACCAACACCACGCTGTTCGACGGCGCCGATCCAAACTCTGTGCGGGCATTTTTCGACGAGCTCATGGAGCTAGGCGTGGAAGGCATGATGGTCGCCCCGGGTTACACGTATGAGAAGGCTCCAGACCAGAAGCACTTCCTCGGCCGCGCCCGCTCGCGCCGGCTCTTTCGCGCCATTCTGTCCAATCGCAAAAAGACCTGGAAGTTCAACGCCTCGCCCATGTACATGGAGTTCCTGATGGGCAAGCGCGAGTTTACCTGCACACCCTGGGGCATGCCCGCCTACTCGGTCTTCGGCTGGCAGAAGCCCTGCTACCTGCTCCAGGACGGCTATGCCGATACCTTCCGGGAGCTGATCGACGAGACCGACTGGGCGCAGTACGGAACCGAATCCGGCAACCCGAAATGCGCAAACTGCATGGTGCACTCCGGCTATGAAGCCTCCGGCGCTTACTACACCTTCGCCTCGTTCCGCGGCTTCCTCGACACAGCCATTGCAACGCTCTTCAGCAAGTATGAGGACCGGGGTGCACGCGATCTGCTCAACGAGCCGAAGAAGCCGGCACACGGGCACGAACCATCGTTGGTCCAGATCGGTGCAAGCAACACTGTGCAAACGCGCGTGAAAGTCGAGCAGGAGACGGCTGTCTGATGTCGACAACTGGCGAGACAACCGGAGCAGAAGCAATCACCGGCAAGCACATCGACGAGCACGTCGACCCCGACCAGCTCGAGGTAGCAAAGGGCCGCGAACGCGAGCAGCTGGAAGGTTGGGTGCCGGCCCTGGCCAGCGACGAGGAAGTGCGCACCGCTTTCGAGAAGGCCTTTGACTACCGGGGCGATGTCACGCTCACCCTGCGCGATGGCAAGGTCATCCAGGGCTACGTGTTTGACCGCCGAATGGGAGCGACTCTCCAGGCGTCCGCGGTGCGGGTCATTCCTTCCACCGAGCGCACCAAGCTCAGCATCCCCTACAGCGAAATCGCTGCGCTGCGCTTCAGCGGGCGCGACACAGCAGCAGGTAAAAGCTTTGACGCATGGGTGCGCAAGTATAACGAGAAGAAAGCAGCAGGCGAACAAAACATCGCCATTGAGCCGGAAGCGCTCGACTAAGCAGTCATTCTGAAACGAAAAGCCCGGGCCCAGGCCCGGGCTTTTCTCATGCTTCAGGCAGTTTCTATGCGCCCGGAGCTTTCACAGCCAGGATCTCCGGCTTGTCAATCTCCGGTGGCCGCACAAAGAGGTCATCGGCCTTCGCGAAAAGAGCTTTCGCAATCTCCCCGGACAAGTGTGCATCGCGTGCCTCTGCGTCGGCAAACGTATCAAAAATGCCATAGGTCGAGGGGCCGAGCTTGAGGGCATACCAGGTGGTGGTGCCCGTCTCAGCCTGTGCCAGCGGCAGAGCCGACTTCAAGAACTCCTCCACTTCCTCTTCCTTGCCGGGCTTTGCTTCCATGTAACCCCAGATCGCTAGCTTGTCCATGTCGTCTTTTCCTCCGCTCCATCGGATGCGCAGGCCGCTCGTACAATCAGAGAGACACGATGAAAGTTTTCCTCACCGGCGCTACCGGCTTTCTAGGGGCCCATGTGGCCCGCGCGCTCGCTGCGGAAGGCGCGCAGCTACGCCTGCTCGTCCGGCCCACCAGCAGCCTTATGAACCTCGAAGGTCTCACTGCGGCCGAGCAGGTCACGGGCGATCTGCGGGATCCGGAGTCGCTCCGTACCGGGGTGCGAGGCTGCGATGCGGTGATGCACGTGGCGGCAGACTACCGGCTGTGGGTCCGCGACCCGGCTGCGATGTATGCCGCCAATGTGGAGGGAACGCGCTCGCTGCTGCGGCTGGCCCGCGAAGAAGGGGTGCCCCGCGTGGTCTACACCTCGAGCGTGGCGACCATGGGCTTTCAGAAAGACGGCAGCATCGTCGATGAGCAAACACCTGTGTCGCTGCAAGGCATGATCGGGCACTACAAGCGGTCAAAGTTTATGGCGGAAGAGGTAGCGCTCGAAGCCGGCCGAGCCGGGCAGCAGGTCATCACGCTGAATCCCACAACACCCGTGGGCTCGGGCGACCTCAAGCCGACGCCGACAGGCCGCATCATTGTGGACTTCCTCAACCGCAATTTCCCCGCCTACATGGACACTGGTTTAAACATGGTGGATGCGGGCGAGGTTGCGCGCGCACACGTCGCTGCCCTAAAGCATGGACGCCCCGGGGAGCGCTACATCCTGGGCGGCGAGAACCTCACACTCAAGCAGATCCTCGACAAGATGTCGACGATCACCGGTCTGCCCTCGCCGAAGCACAAGGTGCCCGTCGCGGTTGCGCTGGGCTTCGCCTTCCTTGACGAGTGGATCAGCGGCCGCCTGCGCGGGAAGGAGCCGCGCGCTACGGTGGAAGCGGTGCGGATGGGACAGAAAATGATGTTTGCTTCTTCCGCCAAGGCAGAGCGCGAACTGGGTTTCCGGATCGTTCCGGTGTACGCGGCGCTTCGCTCTGCCATTGACTGGTTCCGCGCACATGGGTACGCACCCTCCGCATGATGCATATCGGTATCATCGCCGCCATGCCGGCTGAGCTGCACCCTCTGGTGCGGGAGTGGCCGCGCACCGACAAGGTGCACATCGGTCAGCTTGGGGAGGCCACCTGCTACGCCGCGGCAGAGGGCATGGGCGCCGCGGCGGCGGCCCGCTCCTTTGACGCACTCCGGCAAGCAGCCGGTGAGCTCGATGCGCTGGTCTCCTATGGCTGGGCAGGCGCCATCTCCTGCGGCGTCAGGCCTCCGCGGGTGTATGCCGCTTCTGAGGTGATTGATGCCCGCACGGGCGAGCGTTTCGCCGCCGAATCTTCGCCCGCCGTCCTCTCGATCAACGCTCCCCCGCCTCCTGCGCTCCGGCTGGTGACGCTGGACCATGTGGCCGGCCCGGCAGAAAAGCGGCCCCTGGCGGAGCGTTACAGGGCGGTGCTGGTCGATATGGAATCGGCAACGGTGGGCCGTCTTGCCCGCGCGCACGGTCTCCGCTTTACCTGTCTGCGCGCTGTTTCTGACGGGTATACCGACGAGCTGCCGGACATGAACCCGTTCATCACTCCGGCCGGTGAGTTCCGCACAGCTGCGTTTGCTCTGCATGCAGCGCTTCGTCCGCAAAGCTGGCCCGGGCTGCTCGAGCTGGGACGCAACAGCCGTGCTGCGGCCCAGGCGCTGGCTCGCGAGCTGCCGCAGGCACTCGGACGCCTGAGATTGTTATCCTAGTGTGTATGGCATCAGCGCTCCAGACCGCCAGGGCCGAGCAGACGGCACTCCCCGCCACCATGCGGGCAGCCGTCTACCACGGCGTGCAGGACGTACGCGTGGAAGAGGTGCCCGTTCCCCACATCGGGGTCGGAGAAGTGCTGCTGCGGGTAGAGGCTTGCGGCATCTGCGGGACGGATCTGAAGAAGATCCATACCGGTTCACACTCGGCCCCGCGTATCTTCGGGCATGAGACAGCAGGAACGATTGTCGCCGTGGGAGAGGGCATCCAGAACTTTGCGCCGGGCGATCGCGCGATGGTCTTCCACCACATTCCGTGCGGCCACTGCTTCTACTGCCGCAAAAAGACCTTTGCCCAGTGCCCTGTGTACAAGCGGGTAGGCGTCACGGCTGCCTATGAGCCCTCGGGCGGCGGCTTTGCCGAGTATGTGCGTGTCATGGATTGGATTGTGGAGCGCGGGCTCGTCAAAGTGCCGGACGGCATCCCACTCGAGCAGGCGGCCTTTATTGAACCGGTGAATACCTGTCTCAAAGCGATCAAGAATCTTGCACTTGAGCCCGATGAGACCGTGCTTGTCATCGGCCAAGGCCCGATCGGCATCATCCTCGCGGCACTGGCTGCGCGATCCGGGGCCAAGGTGCTGACCTCTGACCTTTACCCGGAGCGCCACCAGGTGGCGGCGGCGTACGGTCTGCACCACCCCATCGACGCACGCAGCGAAGACGTATGCGCGCGTGTACGGAGTGAAACGGAGGGTCGTGGCGCGGATGCGGTCATCGTGGCTGTGGCCGGCGATCCATTGATCAAAGTCGCCATGGATGCGGCTCGTTGCGGAGGCCGTGTGCTCCTGTTTGCCCAGACCCAGCATGGCGAGGCGCCCATTGATCCAGCCGCGATCTGTATGGATGAGAAATCCCTCGTCGGCTCTTACAGCGCATCGGTCGAGATCCAGGAGGAAGGAGCCGCATTGGTTTTTGACGGCTACCGGAACGGCTTCGATCTGACCCGCCTGATCTCGCACCGCTTCGCGCTCACAGATGCGGTGGAAGCGCTGGAGATCGCGTCGCACCCCACAGCCGATTCGATGAAGATCTTCATCACGCCCGCCTTGCAGGCAGCTGGGTCCCGATGAGTGCAGCCGGGACCATGCAGGCAGCCGTGCTTTACGGCAAGGAAGACCTGCGCCTGGAGACAGTGGCGCGCCCGCATGCTGCCCCAGGCGAGCTGATCCTGCGCGTAGGGGCAGCGCTCACCTGCGGTACGGACCTGAAGGTTTTTCGCCGCGGATACCATGCCCGGATGCTCAAGCCGCCCGTCCCGTTCGGGCACGAGATTGCCGGCATCGTCGAGGAAGCCGGAGACGGAGCAGCGTTCCGCCCGGGCGATCGTGTGGTGGCGCTCAACTCCGCCCCGTGCGGGCAGTGTTTCTTCTGCCGCGACGGGCAGGAGAACCTATGCGACGACCTGCTGTTCAACAACGGCGCATATGCGGAGTACCTGCGTGTGCCGGCACGGATCGCAGCCAAAAACACCCTGCAGCTGCCGCGCGAGCTGCCGTTTGAAAACGCAGCTCTCACCGAGCCGCTCGCCTGCGTCATGCTGGGGCTGGAGCAGTCCGGTGCACGGGCCGGCGAGACGATCGCCATCATCGGTGCGGGTCCAATCGGCCTGCTCTTTGTACATGCTGCTGCGCTGGCCGGCTTGCGGGTCCTTTCCGTCGCCAAGCATGCGCATCAGGCAGCGCTGGCCAAGCTGCTGGGTGCCGCGGAAACCTTGCTGCTGCCTCGCGACGGGGTAAGTCCGGTGGCGGCAGTGCGGGCCCATACACCGGGCAATCGCGGCGTGGACCTCGCCATTGAAGCCGTAGCATCCCCCGTGACCTGGGGCTGGGCTGTGGACATGGCCCGCAAAGGCGGCCGCGTCAACTTCTTCGGCGGGCCGCCTGCCGGTACACGCGTAGGGCTCGATACAAACCTCCTGCATTACAGCGGCCTGACATTGCGCGCCAGCTTCCACCACACGCCCCGCGCGGTGCGCAGCGCCTTCGCCCTGCTCAGCAGCGGAGGCTTCCAGGCCGAGCGCTTCCTCACGGGCCGGACGCGCCTTGCGGATGTGGTCAAGCTGTACCGCGCCATGAGTGAAGGCGCGGCGGCAGCTGCCCCCTCAGGAGCCGCGGGAAGTGAAGCCGAGACAAACACTCCTTCTGAAGGCACCCTCACGCCCGGTATCAAGACGGTTATCCTTCCGTAAGCGATGCCCATTGTGCCCTCATCTGTTCTTTCCTCGCGGCAGGATGCCGCTGTCGATCCTCTGGAGAACGCGTTGCTGCTTGCTGCCGGGTGGGCCAAGCTGCCGCCCAGCTACCGGCCGCCCCTGCAGACACCGACCCTCGCTGAGGCGCAACGCTGGTGCCAGGAGCTGACGGAAACGCACTACGAGAACTTTCACGTGGCCAGCTGGTTCCTCCCGGAGCGGCTCCGCTCGCACTTTCACGCGGTCTACGCGTACTGCCGCGTTGCCGATGACCTAGGGGATGAAACCGGGGACGCGGCGATATCAAATGCGCTGCTGGACTGGTGGGAGGCGCAGCTCCATGCCTGCTATGCCGGGCAGCTGGCGCCAGGCCCCAATCCAGGTTTTGTTCAGCATCCAGTCTTCGTCGCGCTCGCGCCGACGATCCGCGCCTGCGAGATCCCGATCGAGCCCTTCGGGCACCTGTTGACCGCTTTTCGGCAGGACCAGACCATCACGCGCTTCCAGACGATCGAAGATGTGCTGGCCTACTGCCGCTTCTCGGCCAACCCGGTAGGCCGCCTGGTGCTCTATGTCGCGGGCTACCGGGATGAGGAGCGTTTCCGCCTGTCCGACCAGACCTGCACCGCCCTGCAGCTGGCCAACTTCTGGCAGGATGTTCGCGTGGACTACGCGAAGGGGCGGATCTACCTTCCGCAGGCAGACATGGCGCGCTTCAAGGTGACAGAGGCGATGCTCGCCGAAGGGATCGCCTCGCGCCACAGCAGCCCGGCGGTACGCGAGCTCATGCGGTATGAGGTGGGCTACGCGCGTGTTCTGTTCGGCGCAGGCCTGCCGTTAGTCAAAATGGTAGACCGCGAACTTGCCGTCGATCTTGATCTGTTCTCCCGGGGCGGTCTGGAGGTCCTGCGTGCCATCGAAGCGCAGGAGTTCGACGTGCTGAGCTCCCGCCCTTCGATCTCCAAGCCGCGCAAAGCCGCTCTGCTGCTGCGCGCCCTCGCCGGCAAGTATCTGCCTGGCCGCGGACGGAAGCGGGGCGCACGCCCATGACGGTGGAGCAGGCCTATCGCGTGTGCCGCGGCATCGCCCGGCGCGAGGCGAAGAACTTCTACTACGCCTTCCTGGCCCTACCGGCCCGCAAGCGCGATGCGATCTGCGCGGTGTACGCCTTTATGCGGGAGGCCGACGACCTTGCCGACGACGAAACACTGCCCAGGGCAGAGCGCCGCGCGCGCATGGCGGCATGGCAGGCTGCCTGGCAGCAGGCGGCTGCAACAGGCTCCTCCGGGGCAGCAGCAAACCCTGTGCAGGATGCTGTGTTCCTCGCTTTGAATGATGCCCGCCTGCGCTTCCGCATCCCCCTGCCGCTGCTCGACCAGCTGGTCGAAGGAACGGCAATGGATCTGCGGGAAGATCATGACGCAGAGGAAACCTTTGCCGACTTCGCCGCGCTGCGCCGCTACTGCTACCTGGTGGCTTCGGTCGTAGGCCTGGTCTGCATCCGCATCTTTGAGTATGCAACGCCCGAAGCAGAGCGGCTGGCGGAAGAGCTCGGTCTCGCCTTCCAGCTGACCAACATCCTGCGCGACGTCCGTGAAGATGCGGAGCGCGGACGCGTCTACCTGCCTGTCGATGAGCTGGCAAAGCACGGCTTTACCCCTGCGACGCTGCGAGCGGAAGCCCTGCGCGGCGCCCCGCCCAGCGAAGCTCTGCGTACTCTGCTGTCCGAGCAGGCCGCCCGGGCTGACACCCTATACGCGTCCGGAGCGCGGCTGCTGCCGCTCGTGGCACCCGATAGCCGTCCAGCGCTCTCTGTCCTGATCGCGATCTACCACCGCCTGTTCCTGCGGATCCGCAGAGCGCGCTTCGACGTACTGACGCAGCGGATGCGCGTCCCCACCGCGGAAAAGGTCATGCTGCTGCTGCGCGGGCTGGGGCAAACCCTCATTGCGCGTGCCGCGCGTGTAGCCCGGCTCCGTCGCCAGCCCCAACGCGCCATCCCTGCCCGCGTCACCGTCAGCGCTTCTCCGCGGAAGGTAGCCATCATCGGTGCAGGCGTCGCCGGCCTCGCTGCAGGCTGCGCGCTTTCTGAGGCAGGTCACGAGGTGACCTTGTTCGAGCGCCGGCCCTATGTCGGCGGAAGAGCTTCGTCCTACCTGCATCCGGGCTCGGGCGAAACGATCGACAACTGCCAGCACATTCTGCTGGGCTGCTGTACCAATCTTCGCAGCCTCCTCGCACGCGTAGGCCGCTCCGATGCTATCGCCTGGACAAGCACCATCACCTATATCGAGCCGGGGGGGCGACGCAGCCGGGTAGCCCCCACGCTGCTCCCCGCACCCCTGCAGTCTGCGCCTTCCTTTCTCAGCGCCCGCTGTTTCTCCTCAGCAGACAAACGCGCCATCGCTCATGGTCTACGTCAGTTCTTCCGCCGCTATCCGCTCGACCTGCCGGGTGGGGAAAGCTTTCTCACCTGGGCACATCGCCACAGACAGACGCCGGGCGCATTGAAGCGCTTCTGGGAGCCGATCCTGCAGTCTGCGCTCAATGATGATCTGGACCGCATCTCTGTGCACTACGCCGGCAAAGTTCTGCGGGACAGCTTCCTCAGCTCGGGCGAAGCCGGGCACATCGGCGTGCCGCTGCTGCCGCTCTCTGAGATGTATGCCGGGGCAGCGCGTTTTGTGGAGGCGCATGGCGGCAGCGTGCGCCTGCGTACGCCTGTGCGCAAGCTCGCCCAGTGCGGCGAAGGCTGGCGTGTCGAAACAGACGACGCCTCCGGGCAGGCGCGTGCGGAGTGCTTCGATGCAGTCATCCTGGCGCTCCCGTTTGAGGCTACAGCCACCCTGCTGCCGGAAGGCCCGGCCCGCGCAGGCATGGCAGAGCAGCTGACACGTTTTGAGCATGTCCCGCTCGCCGGGGTCCACCTCTGGTTTGACCGTGAGATCACCGAGCTGCCCCACGCCGTTCTGCTCGACACGACCATCCAGTGGATGTACCAGCGGGAGAAGCTCCAGCCTGCGCGCCAGGGTGCTGAGCAGGGCAAGGGCAGCCACCTGGAGCTGGTGGTGAGCGCGGCCCGCAAGCTTGTGGCCATGTCGCAGGCAGAGATTATCGATCTCGCTGTTCGCGAGCTGGCGCTCTTCTTCCCGGCTGTGCGCGAAGCGAAGCTGCTCAAAGGGGTGGTCACCAAGGAAGTGCGCGCAACCTTTGCCGTGCCACCCGGTCTGAATGGGTATCGCCCCGCCGCCCGCACTGCGTGGCCGGGCCTGTTTCTTGCCGGTGACTGGACGGACACCGGCTGGCCTGCCACGATGGAGGGTGCCGCGCGCTCCGGCTTTCTAGCCGCCGAGGCGGTGGTCGGCGAGCCGGGCCGCTTCCTCGTCGAGGACCTGCCTGCGCGCGGGTTCATGCGTCTCTTCGGCTAGCTTTTCGGTGTGAGTGCACCAGGCGAAACGGGCCGCCAAAGAGCCCGGAGGAGACCGCCTTGCGCAACACACCACCCTCTACGCTTCTTATTGAAAATCACGGCATCATCGGCAACATGCGCTCGGCCGCCCTGGTGACAATGGATGGCAACATCGACTTCTTCTGCTTCCCGGCCTTTGACTCGCCTTCTATCTTCGCCGCGCTGCTCGACTCCGAGAAAGGCGGCTCCTTCAGCATCCAGCCGCAGATGGAGAATGTCCGTTGCAAGCAGATGTACCTGCCCGACACCAACATCCTGCTGACACGCTTCCTCTCCAATGATGGGCTTGCCGAGTTGACGGACTACATGCCAATTTCGGACGGCAGCAAGCCATCCGCATACGCAAACCAGATCATTCGCATGGTGCGCGTGATCAAGGGATCCGTGCGCTTCATGCTGCGTTGTGCCCCGCGCTTTGATTACGCCCGCGGCAGCCATCAAGCCTCCCGTGACCGGGATGCAATCTGCTTCTGCCCTGACAACAAAGAAGACTGCGCTGCCGTAGCGTTGCATGGCAGTGTGCCGCTGGAGATAGACGGCTTGGACGGCGTGGCAGATTTCACCCTGAACATGGGCGAAAGCGCAGTGTTCGCCTTTGGGGAGCTCAGGCCGGAAGAGAGCGGCGAGCGCGAGCTGCTCGATCAAGAGGCCATCGAGAAGGCCTTTGGAGAGACTGCGCAATACTGGCGCACCTGGGTGGGCAAGTCGGCATACCGCGGCCGTTGGCGAGAAACGGTGAACCGCTCCGCGCTTGTGCTCAAGGTTCTTTCCTCGCAGGCACACGGCGCGACCATCGCTGCTGCCACCTTCGGCTTGCCGGAGCGCATCGGCGGCAGCCGGAACTGGGACTACCGCTACACCTGGCTGCGCGATTCCTCTTTCTCGCTGTACGCGTTGGTCCGCCTCGGTTTCTCCGAGGAAGTGAGCTCCTGGACCAAGTGGATGCGGGAGCGCGTGATGGAAGGCCTGGGCAACGATACGCCCGACGGACCCTTCCGCATCATGTATCGCACCGATGGCAAAACCGACCTCGACGAAGCCACCCTGGACCACCTTGCCGGCTACAAGAACTCCAGACCGGTACGGATCGGCAATGGCGCGAATAGCCAGCTACAGCTGGACATCTACGGCGAAACCATGGACGCCCTCTACCTGTCCAACAAGTATTCCGAGGGGCTTTCCAAAGACGGCTGGCGCCGGGTGTGCAAGGTAATGGAGTGGCTAGGAAAGAACTGGAACCGCCCGGATGAGGGCATCTGGGAGATGCGCGGCGGGCGCAAGCATCTCCTGCACTCGCGTCTCATGTCCTGGGTCGCTTTCGACCGGGTCATTCGGCTGGCCGGCAAGCGATCGCTGGAAGCGCCGCTCCGCGAGTGGTACGAGATCCGGCGGCAGATCAACGACGACATCCTGAACAACTTCTGGGATGAGGAGCTGCAGTCGTTTGTCCAGGTAAAGGGCGAAAAGGAAGTGGATGCCTCGCTGCTGCTGATGCCCATGCTGCGCTATATCAGCCCCACGGATCCGCGCTGGCGCTCAACGCTGGCGAGGATTGAACACTGCCTTACCGAGGACAGTCTGGTCTACCGATACCCGCAGGGCGTTGATGGTCTGGATGGCGAGGAAGGTAGTTTCTCCGCGTGTTCCTTCTGGCTCATCGAGTGCCTCGCGCGCAGCGGGCAGGTCGACAAGGCACGGCTCCTGTTCGATAAAATGCTGGGTTATGCCAACCACCTTGGCCTCTACTCCGAGCAGCTTGGCCGCAGCGGCGAGCACCTGGGAAACTTCCCTCAGGCGCTTACCCACCTTGCGCTTATCAGTGCTGCCACGTACCTGGATCGCAAGCTTGACGGCAACAAGGACACCTGGGCCTAAAGCCGTTCTCGTGTGCGTGGAGAGCGAGAGGCTGGGTAAAATGCGGCCTTTCCCGACGGAAAAGCTCCATCCTGCATCGCTCGCTCCCCGTGCCAAGGACCCTTCCCAATGAACGCCGGCATCGACTGGATTGCAGATGGGGAAGGCGCTGTCACAGGCGCTCGCACACGTCTGCGCGGGATCGAGCTGCTCAACGTCTCTCTGCTAAACCGGGGTACAGCGTTCTCGCAGCAGGGGCGTGACGAGCTCGGTCTGAACGGCCTGCTGCCTCCACACATCGTGACCCGCGAGGAGCAGATGGCGCGGCTCTACCGCGCCTACTCCACACAGGCGGACGACCTGCGGAAGCACTTCTTTCTGCGCGAGCTGCAGGACCGCAACGAGATCCTCTACTACTCGCTGCTGGAAACGCACGTAGCCGAAATGATGCCCGTCATCTACACGCCCACCGTTGCGCTCGGCTGCTCAGAGTTTTCTCGCCACTACACCAAGCCGCGCGGGCTATTTCTCTCCTGGCCGCAGCGCCATCGCATGCGCGAGATGCTGAGCAGCCGGCCCTACCGGGACGTCGATGTCATCGTTGTCACCGATGGAGAGCGTGTTCTCGGCATCGGCGATCAGGGTGTGGGCGGCATGGGTATCTGCATCGGCAAGCTCGCGCTCTACTCCCTGCTGGGCGGCGTACATCCGGCGCGTACGCTGCCCATCGTGCTCGATGTCGGCACTGACAATGAGGCTCTGCGCAAGGATCCCTTCTATCTCGGCTGGCGCCATGAGCGTATCGGGACAGGGGACTACTTCGCCTTTCTCGACGAGTTTGTCAGCGCGATTCGCGTGACGATGCCGCGTGTGCTGCTGCAATGGGAGGACTTTGCCCGGCGCCATGCGCAGCCAATCCTTGATCGCTACCGCGACCAGCTCTGCACCTTCAACGACGACATCCAGGGCACGGCAGCCGTCGTTCTTGGCGCGATCCATTCCGCGCTGCGTGCGAGCGGCGGCCGCTTGGGCGAGCAGCGCATCGTAATTGCAGGCGCAGGCGGCGCAGGCACCGGTATTGCCACCGCCCTCTTGCAGGCGATGGGCAAAGAGGGCCTCAGTGAGGCGCAAGGCAAGAGCCGGCTCTTTCTGCAGGATGTAGACGGGCTGGTCCGTGCTGAGCACGCGACCGACGGGACGCTGACCCCAGCGCAGCAGCGCTTCGCCAAGGCGGCGGAGGCCTTGTCGGCATGGCCCTTGCCGGCGGCAGCGCCCCGCAGCTGGAGTCTGCTCGAGACCGTGCGGCATGCGCAGCCCACCATCCTCATCGGCGTCTCCACCCGCAGGGGGCTGTTCTCGAAAGAGGTGATTGAGGAGATGAGCCGCCACACCGCGCGGCCCATCGTCTTCCCGCTCTCGAACCCGACCAGTTGCGCGGAAGGCACACCGGCCGAGATCCTGGAGTGGTCCGAAGGCCGTGCGCTGGTTGCGACCGGTGCACCCTTTGCCCCGGTCCTGTACGGCAACCGGTCCATCCCCATCGCACAGGTGAATAACTTCTACATCTTCCCTGGGCTGGGCCTCGGTGTCGCCGCGGTGGGGGCCAACCGGGTGACAGACAGGATGCTGCTCGCAGCGGCGGAGGCTCTGGGAGAGTGGGGAAGCAGCAGTGAGGGTCCCTCGCTCTTGCCGCCGGTGGAAGGGATGCAAGAGGCTGCTATCCCGATCGCTGTCGCTGTGGCACAGGCGGCGAGGGAAGAAGGGGTTGCGGAGGAAGTTGCAGAGGGGTCGTCCGAGCCCCTAGGCAGGGCAGAGCTGGAGCGGCGGGTACGGCATCGAGCGTGGCGGCCAGGCTACCCCGCGCTTGAGGTCAGCCGGTAGTCCGGGAAGCTCTAGGGAGGCATGCTCTCGAGCGAGCGCCTGCTGTCAACCCCCTGCACAGCCTCGCCTTCCCTGTGCCATCCCCTTTGTAACCGATGGCACCTCTTTTATCCCAAAATGGGCCCAGCGTCCTGCGGACCGCCACCCGCCTGTCAACCCCCGCCATAAATCCCCAAATCCTGTGCAGACGGTACGGAAGTACCGTACGGAGCGCATAACTATGCACCACCCTGCATATCTATACATTTCGCTCGGAAAAGCCTGCTCTTAAAACGCACAAAATGGCACGCAATCAGCGCGTTAAAAGCGCGACGCCCAGGCATACAAAGACCGCGGCCGCCCACCGTCGACGGTCCACATTCTCCTTGAGGAAGAACTTGGCGGCGACCGCATTTGTCACAAAGGTCAGCGAGGCGGAAGCCGGAGCGACAAGGCTCACATCTGCGTGAGACAACGCATACAGGAGCGAGAAAAAGCCGCACGCCATACCCATAACCCCACCGAGAAAACGCGGGCTCGTCATGACGGCGCGGCTTGCGCCCCAGAGCCCTCGTTCGGCACGAAGCGTATCCAGATCAAGCGCGCGCATGGCAGAGGCGATCAGCAAGTCGCCCACCGTCGCAAAGCCGACGATCGCTGCAATCATGCAGGCCACAGCCCAGCCAGGCGCTTGCGTTGTGAGGGCAGGGATCGGGGTCATACGCGCGGTCCCCCACTGGCAGGCAGGTGAACACCGTGCTGTTTGCCGGGTAGGGAAGCATGCTCGGTGTAGCTGCTGCCATTGGCGACAAAGCCAACGCCCATCGTGATCAGAACGATGCCCAGCCAGCGCAGCGGCGAGATCTGCTCATGCAGCCAGAAGCGGGAAAGAAGCGCGATGATGACGTTGCCGATAGAGGTGGTAGGAAGCACAAACGTCAAATCGGCCCACGAAAGCGCGGCCGTATAGGAAGCGAAGAAGCCGAGCAGCAGCAGGATCCCGACGGCGACATAGGGCACCGTAATGGCATGGAGGAGCAGGGCGGGATGATCAAGCGAGACAGGTCCAAGCTGCCTCATCCCCACGGACAGCAGGGTGTCCCCAAGCGGCGCAGTGACCGCAATGGTCAGCAGGACCAGGTAGCGGGGAAGCGTCATGGAAGAGCGTGTGGTGAGCTGGGCCATTGTTCTGCTGTTCTGCTTCTGTTTGCTCGTGTGCGGAACGTATCGGCGACCCTGGTGGAAGAGTGCGAGCGATGAGAGGTGGAACGAAAAAGCGCGGCCAGCAGCGCTGGCCGCGCGTTTGCCGAACTCTCTTAAACTCCTGCGCTGACAGCCTCGCGGCTATCTCGCGCCTTGTTGCTTTTGGTTTCCTTTACCAGGCGGTTCCGCTCCCCGCGAAGCTTCATAAACGCCTTGGCTTCGACGTAGAGGCGAGGCAGGTCGCGGTTGACGACCGCCTTCCAGACGACGCGGAACGCAGCCTTCGGGCGGAAGTAGTACTCGTCGTAGAAGCGGTGCACCATCTCGAGAACGTACTCGGTCGGCAGCCCCGGATACTCGATGTGAGCTAGCTGATGTCCACCCTCATCGACCATCTTCGCTTCGTTGGTGATGAAGCCGTGCTGCTTGGCGTAGTCGTAGAACTCGGTCCCGGGAAAAGCATGCGCGATGGAAACCTGAATCGTTTCAACATCCAGCTGCTTCGCGAAGTCGATCGTATTGCGAATCGACTCCCTTGTCTCGCCGGGCAGGCCAAGGATGAAGTCGCCATGGATCACAAGACCGAGGTCGTGGCAGTCCTTCACAAAGTCGCGTGCGCGCTGGACGGTAGCGCCCTTCTTGATGTTCTTCAGGATCTGCGGGTCGCCTGATTCGAAGCCGACGATCAGCAGCCTGCAGCCTGCTTCCTTCATCGCCTTCAGCGTGTCGCGATCGGTGGTCACACGCGACGTGCAGCTCCAGGTAAGCCCGAGCGGCTTGAGCTTGGCGCACAGTTCGATCGTACGAGCCTTCTGGATGTTGAAGGTATCGTCATCGAAGAAGAACTCTTTCACATCGGGGAAGAGCTGCTTCGCATGGGCCATCTCTCCCGCGACATCGTCGGTGGAGCGCTTGCGCCAGGCATGGCCGGAAAGCGTCTGCGGCCAGAGGCAGAAGGTGCACTGCGCCGGGCAGCCGCGTGTGGAGTAGAGCGCGACATATGGATGCAGCAGGAACGGCACGTTGTACTTGCTGACATCGAGATCCCGCTTGTAAATGTCCGTGACCCAGGGCATATCGGGCTTGTCGAGCTTCTCTACCTGCGGGCGGTCAGGGTTATGGATATGCCGGCCGGATGTATCACGGTAGGAGATGCCGAGGATCTCATCGAGCGGCTTGCCTTGCGCATACTCAACCACGGAGAAGTCAAACTCGCGGCGGCAGATGAAGTCGATCGCAGCACACTCGTCGAGAGCTTTGTCAGTGTCGGTGGTGACGGGCGGCCCCACAAAGGCGATCTTGATGTGCGGGTACGCAGCCTTGACCTTCTCAGCAGCACGCTGATCCCCGGTCCAGCCGATTGTGCTGGTGAAGAGCACAAGGAACTCATAGTCCTTGAGGATCTCGATGACACCATCCCAGGAAACGTGGTGAGGGTTGGCATCGAGCAGGCGCGAGCCTTCAAGCAGGCCCGCTGGGTACGCGAGCCAGACCGGATACCAGTAGCTCTCAATCTCACGTGTGGCTGGCCAGCGCGAGCTGGCGCCACCATCAAAGTTCTCAAAGGAGGGCGGGTTCAGGAACAATGTTTTCAGCGGCATAGCGTCTAGGAAAGTTTAACATCCAGGCCTGCCGTTGTTGACGCGTACAGAGCTGTCTGTCTCGTGCATAGCTTCTGTCCTGTAAGGAACAGACGTCATGCAAGAGGTTCCTGTCGCAATCCGTTGACGTGTTCTGGCTGCGCTCTCGGAAGCCAAGTGGCCCATCCCGATGAAAGCTCGTGCGCCGCGTGTCATCCCCCCTGCGCTACCTGGCACCTCCCGCAACCCACTGCTGCAGGCCGCCTGTGACGCGCAGCAATGAGAGCTGCGCCTTCAGCAATGTGAAGTGTGCATCGAGCGCGTCGCTCGAGCGTAGGCGTTCGTCGATGCGCGCCTGCATCTCGTCGACCGGCGTGAGCGGCGCGACCGCGGGGTTTGCCGGCGGGTGGGCCAGCTGGAAGAGCACAGACTCCAGCTGCTGGCTTGCGAGCTTCGCCTGCAGGTCGGCGATGCGCGCCTGCGCCCGCAGCTCCGGGAAGCTTTGCCGCAGCTGCACGGCCTGCTCCTCGCTCAGCTCGCGCCCCTGCACAGCCTGCTCATCAGCATGGACCGCGTCTGCCGCGGTGCCGCGTGCGTGTGCGTCGGTAGCTGCGTTGAACAAAGGAAAGTTGATCTGCGCAGCGATGCCATAGTTATTCGGTTGTAGTGGTATCGCGTAGTAGCTGTTGTAGTTGTTCAGATTCCTTTCCAGATAATCGTAGGTGAAGCCGAGGCCCACTTGTGGCCGATAGTTGATACGAGCATCTCCATGCGCGGAGTAGTGTTTGCTCACGGCATTGCTAAAGCCCGCATCCACGCCTGCCGTACGCCCGGATAGCAGGTGGTCATCGCCGGTAGGCGCGGGCGGCACACTGTCGGGCTTTGTGAGCAGAAGATCCTCTGACAGGCCCGTCAGGTCGCTCAAGCGTTTCCGCAGCAATGCCGCCTGAGCCACGAGGTCCAAACGCTTCAAGTCTGCCTGCGCTGCAACCAGCTCAGCGCGCGTTGCGGCGATCCGGCTCTCCACCCCAGCCGAAAGCCTGTCCTGCTCGATCCTGTCCAGCTTCTCGGCGTAGCTTGATTCCTGGGCGAGCGCGTCGAGCTGCTGCGTGATGGTGGTGAGCTGTAGATAATCAAGCGCGGTATCGAGCTCTACCTGGTCGAGCGCATCCTGGAGATTCAGAGTCGCTGTATGCAGGCCGGCTCTCGCGGCGCGGATGTAATCGGGCTGCGAGAACGAGATCAGCAACGACTGAATCTGCGCATTGAAGACACTGGGAACGCCGCCGAGGAAGCCATAGGAGTAGCCCGCAGCCGAACCTGCGGTGAGTGACGGCACATAGGCGTCCTGTGTTTCGGCAAGGCCTGCCTGCGCCTTGGCTACATCCGCCTGCGCGATGCGAACAGCTGGGCTGTTCCGCTTGGCGAGGTCGACGGCGGAGAAGAGGGAAAGCTGCGCGCGCGCAGTGCCGCCCGCCAAAAGCCCCGCCAGCAGCAAAGCAGAAAAAGGCAGAGCTCGCCTGCGCAGGGAGGTGCTTTCTAGCAAACGTCTGATCCTTTCGCGGCCTTGTGCCTCAAGCCACAGTGCGGGCTACGCGCGGTACTGTCGCGTGACCCGAAATGCTGAGAGGATTCTACTTGACGGCCTTGACGGTGGGCTGAGCGCCGACTTAGCCGAGTCGCGATCACAGGAGAAAACCGGGTCAGCGCACCCGGGGTGCGAAGCCGCGCGAAGAGAAAGAAGCGGCTCCCGCTACTGCAGAATCTTGACCGCGGTCCCACTGGTGAGAGGCTGCCCGCTGATGCTGCCGAGGGCAACTACGTCCCCGGCATCCACCCCGGAGATCACCTGCTCCTGCGTGAGATTGAACGTGCCTACCGTCACGGCCACGCGCTTGAGCGAGCCATGCACCACCTTGTACACGTAGTTCAAGCCCCCCTCGGTGTGCAGTGCTTCGCGCGGAACGAAGACCACATCGGCCACGCTGTTGGTGGTCACAGTGACGTCGACGTTTGTATCCGGCAGCAGGCCATCGGGGGCGTTGTCGAGCGTGCAGATCACCTGGCCGACATTCCGCGTTGTGTACGCCGTTACAGTCGAGGGGAGCCGCAAGACGTGTCCATGCCAGGTCTCGCCGGGCTTCGCGACCCAGGTGATGATGACAGGCTGCCCTTGCACAAGCTTGCCGATGTCCGGTTCGTCGAAGTAGGCGACGACCTCCATGCGGTCCAGGTCGGCTATTTCGAGGAGGCGATCCCCCTGCTGCGCATACTCCGTCTGCGAAGCAGACAGGGAGTACACCGTGCCGGCAAAGGGCGCGTGCACAGTGCTTTTGCTAATGGCGTCCTCCGCGGCGGAAACGGCAGCCTGTGCCTCCTCTACCTGCGCACGAGCCTGGGGCAGACCCGGAGAGTTTTGGCGGGCACCTTGCCGCTGCTGGAGCACCTGCAGGTTGGCACGGTCGGCGCTGAGCCGGCTTTGCGCCTGCGCCACTTCGCTCGGGGAAGCAGCACCCTGGGAGGCTAGGGACCGCAAGGTGGCCAGCTGCTGCGCCGCGCTCGCCTCCTCTGCCTGCGCCTGCGCCACCTGCCCGGTGAAGCTGTAGCGCTCCTCCGGTGTGCCGCCGGCGACAAGCGCCTGCTCATTGCTCTGCGCCCCGGCAAGCGCTGCCCGCGCCTGCTGGAGTCGTGTCTCGGCATCGGCGCTGTCCATGGTCAGCAGCAGCTTGCCTGCCGGCACCTTGTCCCCCTCGTGCACGTAAAGGGCGCGCACCAGTCCCGGGAAGGGCGCATGTGCTTCAAAATTAACGATGGGCTGGACCTTGCCGTTGGTCGGAACAGTGCTCCGGATGAAACCGCGGCTGACCGTAAATGCTCGAACTTCCAGCACCGTTCGCGTTGCGAAATGCGCCAGATAGAAGACCAGCAGAACCACCAGAACGGCTATTGTCCAGATAACGGTGCGCGTCGTTGTGCTCGGTCGTCCATTTGCCATGCCGTGGTGTCTTGTCCCGGATGAGTATACCGGAGCAGTCTTTGCGGCTTGAGGCGGCCGCGGGCGGCAAGGGTTTGAACGGGGAGCGGCGCGGGCGGGTCTCGCAGCGCAACCCATTTAAGATAAGAGCATGGCCACGCTGACGCCCCGCTATACCGACGAGCACGCAAAAGCCGGGCTCGACTTCGCTTTCCCCGCGATTGAGACCTGGGAAAACCAGTTTGCCGGCTACGAGATCCTGATCGACGATCCGGAATTCACCTCGGTCTGCCCGAAGACAAGCTTGCCGGATTTTGGCGTGATCCAGCTGCGTTACATGCCGCGTGAGCGCTGCCTCGAACTGAAAAGCTGGAAAGAGTATTTGTTCAGTTACCGCAACCTGGGCATCTTCCAGGAGAACATCGTCAACCAGATCCTTGAGGATGTTGTGAAGGCGTGTGACCCGGTGTGGGCGCATGTGCATGGCGATTTTCGTCCGCGTGGGGGCATCTCGACTGTGGTGGATGCGCGGTACCCGCGGCCTGATGTGAAGTAGCGTTCCTCGTACAACTGGCTAGCCGTCTTTGTGCAGCCGCACAGTCTTACAGGGAGTGCGGCTGCTGCTGAGTGCTTCCGTTGTCGGCACCGTGGATGCGTGCGACAAGCAAGCCCCGTGAACAGTAGCCGGTTGCCCTCCGGCAACACCGGGCGCTCCCGTCCGAAAGGAAAGAGGCACCGCGTGCATACGCATAGCTTCATCTCGCACCTGCCTCTGCTTGCGACCCTTGCCGAGTGGGCTGTGGCCCTGGCATGGCTTACGCGTGCCGTTGACACCTACCGCAACCTGCCGCGCGTCCCGGACCTGCTTGCGATACCGCTTGCGCCGCCACGCGATCTCTCTTCGCCCTTGCTCAGCGTGATCGTCCCTGCCTGCAATGAAGAAGCAGCGATCGCTGCTACGCTGCGGTCCCTGCTGGCGCAGGAAGGGATCGCGCTTGAGATCATCGCTGTGGATGACCGGTCAAGCGATCGGACAGGCGCGATCATGGACGAAGTGGCGAAGGGAGCCGCCGGGCAGGATGCCGAAGATGAATCAGCCGGCGTGCGAGCCGGTGTAGGTCGGCCTTCCTTGCAGGTCATCCACAACCGAACTCTCCCGCAGGGATGGATGGGCAAGCCGCATGCGCTGGTGCGGGGGGTGGAGCTTTCCTCTGCGCCGTATCTGCTCTTTACCGACGGCGACATCTTCTTCCGCCCGGATGCGCTGGCACGGGCGATGCAGCTGATGACGAGTGAACGCGCGGATCATCTGGTGCTTCTGCCTACGCCCATCCTGAAGAGCGCCGGCGAGCACATGATGATCTCGGCGATCCAGGTGTTTTCCGCCTGGGCTGTGCGGCTGTGGCGTGTACCCGATCCGCAGAGCCGGGACCGCCTGGGCGTAGGGGCGTTCAACCTGGTTCGGCGTGAAGCCTATGAGGCGATCGGCGGCTTCGAAGCTTTGCGCATGGAAGTTCTCGAGGATGTTCGTCTGGCGGTCGAGATCAAGCGGAACGGATTCCGGCAGGCGGCCGCGGTGGGTCGCGACCTGGTGACGCTGCACTGGGCGAGCGGGGCGCTGGGCATTGTGCGCAATGTCACCAAGAACATCTTTGCCGCTACGGGCTACAGGGTCAGAGTTGTTTTTGGGGGTATTGGAACCCTGTTCCTGTTCGGGATCTTCCCGGTGCTTGGCTTCTTTGGACCAAGAGCGATGCAGGCGGCCAGCTGTGTGGCAGCGCTGTCCATCTTCAGCTTCTACCTCCTCTTTCGGAGGCACGGAGGCTCTCCGATCGGCTATGCGCTGCTGTTTCCGGCGGCAACGCTGCTGCTGATCTATGCGATGCTTCGCTCGATGCTGGTGACCCTGGCTCGCGGGGCCGTGGAGTGGCGGGGCACGTCGTACTCGCTTAAGGAACTGCGCCGGATGGCAGGGCCCACCTTCTAGTCAGCTTCGTCAGTGCTGTGTGCCGGCAAAGGCGCTTTTGCTGTGACGGCGTGTGTTCATCGCCGGATCGTGGAATGCGGTGTTGGCGGTGTCTGCGCTGAAGCCTCTCATTAACTCGGGATTGGGTCGGAACTTTTCCGGCCCATCATGAAGCTGGCGCTGGTCGCTGAGCAGGATGAGGGAGCGGCCGCCTATCGCGCGAACCGTTCCACGTAGCTGGACATCCTGCATGGCCAGCTTGGTTAAGGGGCCGACAGTAGCACGGTCCTGCGCCAGGCTTACGACGGAAAAGCGGCAGCTCTCGTCTGGGCTGCCCGGCTTGCACACATCCAGGTAGCGCGTACCATCCGGGTCCTCCGCCACGTCGTAGACGTGCGCGCTCAGGCAGATCTCCTTGCCGGCATGCGCAGCAGCTTCTTCCGGGCTATAGCAGGGGCGCTTGGCCGCAAGGCAAGCGGTGGCAATCAACAGCGGAGCAAGCAGGGAGAGAAGCAGCAGCCAGCGGGAAGCCATGGGATGGATCCTGTGCACGGGTCTTGAAGTCACTGCCAGCTTATCGGCCGTTGTGTCATACAGGACAGGGTACGACCGTCACCTACAGCAGGAAGCAGCAGGAAGCAGGTCGTTCCCGCTCATCGCTTTCGAGGGAAGCAGCGTCGGACGCAGCTCCGGCACGCGACGATCTCCCAGATGCGCCTAGTGGACCTCGACCAGCTGCTCGCTTCTGCTCCCGCGTGCGGCGCCGTAGTGGCTCCGTACATACTCATCGAGGAGGACCTGGAAGTCGCGGACGATGGTATCGCCGCGAAGGGTCGTTACGAGCTTGCCGTCCACATAGACCGGCGCCTTGGGCTCCTCCGCTGTGCCGGGAAGCGAGATGCCGATGTTGGCATGTTTGCTCTCGCCCGGGCCGTTGACGATGCAGCCCATGACCGCCAACTTCATCTCTTCGACACCTGGATACTCAACGCGCCAACGCGGCATGGAGACCCGGAGATAGTCCTGGATCTGCTCGGCAAGCGACTGGAAGAAGGTGCTGGTGGTGCGCCCGCAGCCCGGGCAGGCTGTAACCTGCGGGGTAAAGGAGCGGATGCTGAGCGACTGCAGAATCTGCTGCGCACAGAGCACTTCCTCGGCGCGATCTCCGCCCGGCTTCGGGGTCAGAGAGACGCGAATGGTGTCGCCGATGCCCGCCAGCAACAACGGCGCCAGCCCGGCGGCCGAAGCCACGATGCCCTTCACGCCCATCCCGGCCTCGGTCAACCCCAGGTGCAGAGGGTAGTCGCATCGCGCGGCCAGCATTGTGTACACATCGATCAGATCGCGGACGCCTGAAACCTTGGCACTCAGGATGATCTGGTCATGCCGAAGTCCGTAGCGCTCCGCTGCCTCGGCGGAACTGAGGGCTGAGACCAGCATGGCTTCCATCATCACGTCGCGTGCCGGCAGGGGATCGCTCCGGAGAGAGTTCTCATCCATCATCGTGGTCAGCAGCGCCTGGTCCAACGACCCCCAGTTCACGCCGATGCGCACCGGTTTGTTGTTGCGCACCGCGCACTCGATCATGGTCCGGAAGTTGTCGTCGTTCTTGCGCCCGATCGAGACGTTGCCGGGGTTGATGCGGTACTTGGCCAGAGCCTGCGCGCAGGCCGGGTATTTGTTGAGGAGCAGATGGCCGTTGTAGTGGAAGTCGCCGACGATGGGTGTATCGAGCCCGAGGCGGTCCAGCCCCTCCACGATGTAGGGAACGGCCTTCGCGGCTTCCTCGTTGTTGACGGTGACCCGCACCAGCTCCGACCCCGCTGCAGCCAGGGCCGCGATCTGGATGATGCTGCCTTCCACATCAGCGGTGTCGGTGTTCGTCATGGACTGCACCACAACCGGGGCGTCGGAGCCGACGCGCACTTTCCCGATCGTCGCAGTCACCGTCTTTCTACGGTGGATCTCAGGCATAAGGTCCTCACCGGGATTTTACAGGAGAGGCAGACGGCGATGAGCGCCGCTTCCCTTGTGAGGTTTGCCGAGCGATGCGCCAGATTGTACCCAGGACTGCACCCGGGAATGCGTTACGATGCGCTACAAGCACTGCTTCCCCCACGGATGTTTCCTCCCTCATGCGCAGGCCTGCGGCAGGCGGAGGGGAGGCTGTGGCCGATCTCAGTAGCAGGGGAAATAGATCCAATGGATAGCAAGTACGCGCGCCCGAGGGGAACGTTCAGGCATGGATGGGCCGCCTGGCTCACCGGCACAGCACTGCTTTGCTTCACCTTCGCTCCGGCCGGTGCGCAGACAGGCCGTACGTATACGGCAGAGGACTATACCCGCGCTGCTGCTCTGCTGCCGGCCAGTGCCAATGCGTTGGTGGACCACACGGTCGGGAACGTCATGCCGCTCAGCCACGATCGCTTCCTCTATAGCGAGCGCGATCATGGTCAGCTGAGCTTCCTGATTGTGGATGCGCAGCACCCGACGCCTGTTCCGGCGTACGACGCGGCGCGTATGGCCGCGGCTTTGCACGCGGGCGGCTACCCTGAGTCTGACCCCAAGAAGATCCGACCCGTCAAGGTGGAGCTGCAGGACGCGACTTCCAACTCTCCGGCAGTCGCGAAGCTCACGTTCGGTGCCGGTCGCTACAGCTGCATGCTTAGCGAGCCCTACCAGTGCAAGGCGGATACCCGGAATGCAGCCGCCGGTGCTGCGCCCGGCAGCGCGCCGCCGCCGGCAGTGCTTTCGCCGGATGGGAAACGTGAGGTCTTCATCCGCAACTGGAACCTATGGGTGCGCGAGGCAGGCTCCGGGGCAGAGAAGCAGCTGACGCAGGACGGACAAAAGGATGACGGCTATGCCACCGACAATGCCGGTTGGTCGCATAGTGACCGCGCGGTCGTGCTTTGGTCGCCCGACTCACGCGAGGTCGCTACTTTTCAGCAGGACCAGCGGAAGGATGGGGAGATGTACACGGTGAGCACGAATGTCGGCCACCCGCATCTGGAAGCGTGGAAATACCCGCTGGTCGGCGACAAGGATGTGACAAAGATCGAGCGCGTGATTATCGATGTGGACTCCGGCAAGACCACGCGGCTGCAGATGGCACCGGACGAGCACCGTTCCACGCTCTGTGATGACGTAAGCTGCCACGGCGGATGGGATGACGTGCAGTGGGCCAGTGACGGGAAGACACTGGCTTTTGTCTCCACCTCCCGCGACCACAAGGTGGAAAAGGTACGCATCGCTGATGCTGCGACTGGAGCGGTACGCGAGGTCTTCAGCGAGACCGCACCCACCTACTTTGAGAGCGGCTATGGGAGTGTGAACTGGCGGTACCTCTCCAAGCGGAAGGAGATCCTGTGGTTTTCTCAGCGAAGCAACTGGGGGAATCTCTACCTGTATGACGCGACAACCGGCGCCCTGAAGCACGCGGTGACGCAGGGAGATTGGAACGTCAACGAGATTCTGCATGTGGATGAAGCAACAGGTGCGCTGCTGCTGGCCGGCGTGGGACGAGAGCCCGGTGAGGATCCTTACTACCGCAGGCTCTACAGCGCAAACCTGGACGGCAAACATCTCCAGCTTCTGACCCCGGAGGATGCGGACCACCTTGCAGTGGCGACCGATGACGGCAGGTTTCTGCTGGATGTGTACTCCACGCCGCAGAAGGCGCCGGTCGCCGTACTGCGGGAGGGGACGGGACGTGCAATCAAGCAGCTGGCGAAGGCTGATGTCACACGCCTTCAGGCAGCAGGCTGGGTGGCTCCGGAGACTTTTCATGTGAAGGGCCATGATGGGCAGACCGATGTGTACGGCTTGCTGTTCCGGCCCGCCAACCTGGATGCCGGGCAAAAGTATCCGGTGATCGACTACATCTACCCGGGACCGCAGGGCGGCTCGTTCGGCTCGCACAGCTTTGCGGCGGGCCGGGTGGACAGCAATGCACTGACGCAGCTTGGCTTTGCCGTGGTGCAGATCGAAGGGATGGGCAATCCCGGGCGCTCCAAGAGCTTCCACGATACTTACCTTTACGACATCGGCATCAACGGCATCCCGGATCAGATCAGCGGCTTGCATGAGCTTGCTAACCGCTATCCGTGGATCGATCTGGATCGCACAGGCATGTGGGGGCACTCCGGCGGTGGGAATGCAACGGCCGCGACGATGTTTCGCTTTCCGGACTTCATCAAGGTAGGCATTGCGGAAAGCGGCAATCACGAAAACCGCAATTACGAAGACGATTGGGATGAGAAGTGGGTAGGACTCCTGCAAACCAACCCGGATGGCACGACGAACTATGACGCACAAGCCAACCAGCAGTATGCAAAAAACCTGACTGGCAAGCTGATGCTGGCGCACGGCCTGCTGGATGACAATGTGCCGGTCGCTAACACCATGCTGGTGGTGGACGCGCTAGAAAAGGCAAACAAGGACTTTGACCTGGTCTTGTTTCCGCAGGCGCACCATGGCTACGGCAACATGACGCTCTACATGACGCGGCGGCGCTGGGACTACTTCGTGGGGAACTTGATGAAAGCCACGCCGCCGCGTGAGTTCCAGATGCCGGCGCAGCCTGCGCCGTGAGAGGGCTGCCGCTCGCGGACGAGCCTCCTTGCGAAGGCGCGCGGGCTACTTGCCAGGCGTGGGGGCTTTGCCGTTCTTGCCGGCCTCGTCTTTGTGGGCTGCGAAGTAAGTTTCCTCGGCAGCGAGCAATGTTTGAGCCTGCTCACTGACAGAGGCTGCTGCGTCGACAGCGGTCTTGCGGGTGAAGTTGTACTCGTCATCCGAGGCTGGACCGTTCAAGACCGGCAGCCACTTCGGGCTGCTCTCGAGGATGAGCCGCAGGGCTTTGCGGATGTCGGCATGGTCACGGTCATAGGTGTCAACGTTGTCGGCCAGCTCATCGGCCAGGCGAGTGAACTCCTCATAGCGCGCGCGCAGCTCGGCCGGGCGGCTGTTCTCGTGGCTGTCCGGCGTCATCTCCTTAATCGCGGTCGCACGTTCATTCACGAACTTGAGGAAGAGCTTGATCCGGTCGCCCGGGCGGTCGCCCAGCTCGCGTACCTCGTCGACCTGGCTGTTGGACAAAGGATCCTTCTGCTTCTGCCCGCCCGCCATCCATGCCGTGGCAGCGAGCAGGCAGAGCATCAGCAGATAGGGTCTTCCAGCCATCGCGATCCTCTTACAAAGTACTGGCTGCGCTCAGGTCTACGGCAACGCGGCAGCCAATACGGCTGCTTTCGCGTGCCAGCTCGATAATGCGTGCTACCTCCCAGGCAGCGCGCACCGGGACTTCCAAAGGCTTGATGCCCAGGATGGCGTCGCGCACGTCGGCGTAGTAGCTGCGGTAGTCGCCGCGGTGCGTCGGTACCCGCTCCGGGCCCCCGCCCGGGGTCGTCAGGATGCCGAAGCTGGTCGCGGTCTCCATGCCAAAACCTTCGTCGGCAAAGGCCGCGCCGCGTTTCAGGGCATCCTCCTGCGGGTCGAGACCCCATTTCTCAAAGCTGCCCTTGGTGCCGTGCAGGGTGAAGCGTGCTCCCGGGCTGGCTGCGACGATGGAGGAGCGCAGCCACACGCGAAGCGGCTTTGGCTCAGCCGGGCTGCCGTATTGGAGCAGGATGTCAAAGGTGTCGTCGACTGCGCTGGTTGCGCGGGTTACCCGCACGTCGGCCCAGAGGCTGGTGGGGGAGCCGAAAAGAGCGAGCGCCTGGTCGATGAGGTGCGGGCCGAGGTCAAACAGCATGCCCCCGCCTGCCTCGATGGTTTCGCGCCATGCGCCCTGTTTCGGCTCCAGGCGAAAGCGGTCGAAGTGTGATTCAAAGAGCACCGGTTCACCGATGTATCCGCTTCCCAATAGCTCCTTGAGGGTCTGGAAATCACCGTCCCAGCGGCGGTTGTGGTACGCCGATAAGAGCACCTTGCAATCCCGGGCCGTCCTTGCCAGTGACGCGGTATCGTCACTGGTCAGCGCGAGCGGCTTGTCTACGACGACATGCCGGCCTGCGTGCATGCAGGTCTCAGCCAGGGAGCGGTGGGCATCATTAGGCGTCGCCACCACGCAAAGCTGGATGCTAGGGTCAGCCAGCATCTCCTCGACGGAGGCGACAACCTTTGCATCTGGATACGTTTCGGCGGCGGAGCGGCCGTTTCTCTGCACGATGCAGGCGACTTCCATGCCAGGCGTCTCGTTCAGTACGGCTGCATGGAAGACTTGCCCTGCCAGGCCAAAGCCGACGATTCCTGCTCGAATTGCTTCACTCATACCTTTGCTCTCGCATGCTTCGACTTATCTACTCCAAGCTAGTCTATCCTCACGCACAAAGGCGCCCCAGGGAGGGGCGCCCGTGCGGAAGAACGACTTCCGCGTCTTAGATCTACGCGCTTACTGGACATGCGCACTTACTGAACGTCGCCTGCTTCCAGGTGCGACTCAAGGAAATAGAGCTGCTCCTCTGCTTCGACGACGAGCTGCTTGAAGAAGTCTGAACTCGGCTCGTCGCCGATCTCGTCAATCTTGTCCGAAGCCTCGCGGAGTTCCTGGCAGTAGCAACCCAGGGCATCGGCCAGGGCATTGACGTGGTCCATCCCGCTGGTCAGGTTCACGTCGTACTCAGGGATCGGAGACGAAGAAGCAGACTGCCGGACTGTCCCGTTTGCCACGCCGCCCAGCTGGGTCAGGCGCTCGGCAATCTGGTCAATTTGCGGGAAGATCGTTTCGGCAACGCTGTCAAATACCAGATGAAGCTGGTAGAAGTTGACGCCCTTCACATTCCAGTGAGCGAATTTGGCCTGGGAGTACATGTCCAGTGCCGCCGCAAGCCGCTCCTGCATGACCTCGACTGTCTTCTGCTTCTGCTCGTCGGTCAGGGCAACGCGGTTGTGATACATCTTGCTGTTTACTGAGGTAGCCGGGCCGGGGGTACCGCTGGTCCGCTTCTTGGGCATTTCCTTCACGCTGTTTTGTGGCATTGTCTTCTACTCTCCTCTTCCGTTCGCAGCCTATGTCTGATCACCCGTGGCAAAGCTGTCCGCAGCCTGGGGGTGGGTCCGGTGCGAGAACTGAGATCCCGCACCGGCATTATTCTTCCTACCCTTCTATAGATGCGCGCAGGGCTGGGAAGGCAGTCAGGTCCCGACAAGGCTTGCTCCAATGACGCCTTCGCAAGCAGCACAGTACAATCTCGGCATGAAAGTGCTCGGCTTCAGCGTCCCATGCAGCGTAGGCATGGCTCTTACATTGGCTCTTCTGGCCACCGGCACTGCGCCCTCTCCCCTGCATGCGCAGGATGCGAAGCGAGGCCGCAAGTACAAAGAGCCACCCACCGTGTCCCACATCGCCATCACGATTACGCGTGCGTCCAATGGCAAGCCTGTGGAAAATGCGGCCGTCATCTTCCATACCTTCCACAATGGAAAGGACCTGGGAAACATGGAGATCAAGACCAACGAAGAAGGCAAAGCTTCTCTGGACGTCATCCCCATCGGCGATGAGGTGCAGATGCAGGTCTTCAAAGCCGGCTTCCAGACATACGGAGAGAACTTTACCAATGACTTGACGAGCCGCGAAGTGGCAGTCAAGGTGAAGCCGCCGTCCGGGCAATACTCGATTTACCAGAGCACGCCTCTGGACCCAAACAGCCGGCAATCTGTCGCGCCGCAGCCGGACCAGGGCTCCGCAAAGGCTCCGGCTGCGCCGCACGCCTAGGCGAACGCCTTTGAGAACAAGCCGGCCCCTTCAGGCTGGTGCAAATGCCGGTTCTGCGCGATGCGCTATTCGGCGCTCGCGACCTGAGTGACCAATACCTGATCCTCGCAGACGCTCAGGGCGCGGGGAATCACGACCGTCTGGGTACTGCCCGGAGCGGCGATAGCGATCCTGCTTACCTGTACGCATGCCGGTCCCGTGGTCCAGCCGAGATCAAAAGCAGCGTGTCCCTGCGATAAGAGGAGGATTTGCGGGGAAGCGCCGTCTACTGCTGTCTCGCGCCTGGTTCCTGTCGCCAGCATAGCTGCCATGCCGGTATCGGACACTTTCCGCAGGCGGATCTGCCCAAGGATTGTGCCGTCTGCCCCGAGCAGGCTGATGGAAGGAAAGCCGCCGATCCGGCAGGCACTGCCCTGGTTCGAGAGGGTGAAGCGTACGGTATGGCGTAGACCGTTGGCCTGAGCCCGCGACTCAAACAAACCGAGCTGGCCCGGGGCGCAGGCCGGTACGCCGTCCACGTCCAGGATGGCCTCGCGTACAGCAAGCTTCGGCTTGGCGGCAGCTAGAGTATAGGGTCCATTGGGAGCCGCCACGTTGCGGGCCATGGATCCGTTTACCGCGCCATCGCCATCGCGCAGTCCGGGTGCGGTTGCGCGCCTGCTCAGACCAGAGTGAGGACCCTCGCAGCCTGCGAGCAAAAGCAGCGCAAAGCAGAGGACCAGCCCACCTTTATGGGAAGTAGGTACGGCTGGCGGGTTCCAAATGAGACTAGGGCTTGACATTGTGCGGCTTTGCCACCTCTACGGATGCAGCGGCACCGCCAGGGTTGCCTTCGATGCGCAAGGCGGTGCTGGGAGGAAAATCGAACTTCGGAACCGAACGGGATAGGATGCGAAGATGCTCTCCCATCCTTCACCTCAGCCTGCGACGCGTACGGCTGGGAAGCGAACGGCGCTCGTAACCGGCGCTGCTCGACGCATCGGGCGGGGCATTGCCCTTGCCCTTGCCGATGCCGGCTTCCATGTAGCCATTACCTACAACCGCTCTGCTGAGGAGGCGCAGGAAACAGTGCGCGCGATCGAAGCTCGGGGTGTGCAGGGATTGGCTCTCGCCTGTGACCTTGGGCAGGTCTCAGCTATCCGGGACGCTGTAGCAGCCGCGGGGAAGTGGGCGGGTGTGTGTTGCCACGAGCAGTCGGGCGGGCAGAAGGACGAGGCGAACGCAGAACCCAGCACGGAGCCGCGCCTCGACCTCCTGGTGAACAACGCTGGGGCATTTGAGACAGCAGCTTTGGCTGAAGTCACAGCCGAGCAGTGGGACAGCATGTTCAGCACTAACACGCGGGCTCCGATGCTGGTAGCCCAGGCAGCTCTGCCGCTCCTGCAAGGTTCGCCGCAAGGCGGGCGCATCGTGAACCTCGGCTCGCTCGGCGGCCTGCATCCGTGGATCACCCACGCACACTACTGCGCTTCAAAAGCAGCGCTGCACATGCTCACCCAGACGATGGCCAAAGCCTGGGCGCCGCAAGTTGCGGTCAACTGCATCGCTCCGGGCATGATCGTGACCGGAACCGATGCCGGAGAGGGCTACGCCCACTTCGCAGAGAAAACGCCTATGCGCCGCAATGGGCGCGTCGAGGATGTGGCAGAGCTGGTCGTCTTTCTTGCTTCTGCCTCAATGTTTCTCACCGGGCAGGTGATCGCGGTGGATGGCGGCCTCGGGCTCTGAGACCGCGGGCAGCGCGCCAGCTTGCGCGGCGCTCTAGCGCCCCATCCTGCGCGCTGATCTGGCTGCCTTCAGCGCCGCCCGAACATGCGCGTCAGCAAGCTCGTTTTGCGTTGCGGCTGGCGGCCGCTCAGCATAGGGGTTTCTTCGTATAGCCCAAGCGCTTCAGGCTGTGCGGGCCAGGCGGAGCCTTCAAAAACCGCCTGAGGATTGGTGATGCACAACCGCTGTGCTGTTTCCACCCCGAAATGCTTCTTGAGGTACTCGAAGCCGATGCTGAGCAGAGGCGCACGTGAATCGAGGTTGTGAGCGTCAGTTGCAAGGAAATGGACCCAATTTCGTTTCAGCAGCCGCTCTGCCAGTTCCTGAGCCGTGCGGCCGAATCGGCCAGTAAGGCTGGACGCTGTGACCTGGATCAGCGCGCCCTCGCGAAGCCATGGAGCCATTCGGTCAGGACGGCGCTGGAGCACGGGGTTGCGTTCCGGATGGGTAATGATGGGCCGCTGCTTGGAAACAATCAGCTCATATAGATTGTCTGTGGTGCTTTCGGGGATGCTGGTCTCTGCAAACTCCACCAGCAGGTAACCTTTGCCATTGATGGTGTAGCGACCCGGATGCTCGAGAGCGTCCTGAATATTGTCATAGGACATATGGAAGTCGCAGCCCAAGCCAAGGGTGATGCGGCCGCCGAGCTCGGCTCGCAGCTCATCCAGCAGCCGCTCATTGCGGTCGCGGAGAAAGGAATATCGATCATTCGCGTGCGGTGTGCACACGATGTGCGAGATGCCGTCCTGAGCCGCCATCTCTGCCATCTTGATGGAGTTTTCCAGGCTCTGGGATCCGTCGTCGAGCCCTGGCAGCAGGTGATGGTGAATATCGATCATGGTTCCGCTCCCCCGAACCGAACGCTTACACAAACGCCCCTTGCTTCTCTTCAATGGCCGCAATCAATGACGTGAAAATACCAAAGCCGTCCGTAGAGCCGAGCAGTGCTTCGCTCGAGCGATCGGGGTGGGGCATCATTCCGAGTACGTTGCGGCCCTCATTCAGGATTCCTGCAATCTGATCGAGGGAGCCGTTCGGGTTGCTCTCCGGTGTCATCGCGCCATCAGCGTCAGAGTAGCGGAAAGCAATGCGGTCGTTCCTCCGCAGCGTTTCCAGGGTCGCTTCATCGCAGAAGTAGTTGCCTTCCATATGCCCCACCGGCACCCGGAGCACCTGCCCGGGGCGGAAGTCCCGGGTGAACGGGCTCCCGTTTGTCTCGACGCGCAGGTGAACCTGTTTGCAGACATAACGCAGACCGGCGTTGCGCAGCAGGGCACCCGGCAGCAGACCGCTCTCACAAAGGATCTGAAAACCGTTGCAGATGCCCAGCACAGGACCTCCGGCTGTGGCAAACCGGCGTACCGCTTCCATGACCGGGGAGAAGCGGGCGATCGCTCCTGTACGCAGATAGTCCCCGTAGGCAAAACCGCCCGGCACCAGCACGGCGTCTACGTCCTCAAGCGAGGGCGAGTTGTGCCATAGCATGACGACAGGCTGCTTCGCTATCCCACTGAGAACATGGGCCGTATCGTAGTCGCAGTTGGAGCCTGGGAAAACAAGAACGCCAAACTTCATGGCCATAGCCTAGCAGCTTCGATGTGCGCTCGGTCAGGGCGGCGCTTGCCTCCCCGCACGGACTTGCGAAGCAAGGCACAGTCTTAACGAAGGACTTTCTGGGCTTCCCAGCCGAAGGCCTCGCGCGCTGCCTTGAGCAGTTGGGCGCCCGACTCGGTACGACGCCGAGCCGATCCGGTACGATGCTCTCAGGAGCGCCATGTCCCTCCCTCCGCGCATACCTTCCGAGGCTACGACCTCTCTCCCCAGAGAGAAGGGAGTGGCGCGCACGGCTGGCACTGCTCTGCTGCAATGGGGCCGCGCCGCCGCGCTCGAGGCGCTATGCATCGGGTTTCTCTGGGCTATTGGGCTGTCTCTGCTGCATATCCGCTGGGCCTTGCTCTGGGCTCTGCTGGCGGCCGTTGTCGCTTTTATCCCCCACCTAGGTGGAGCACTCTCCCTGATTGGCCCGGTGCTGACGGTGCTCTTTGCCGGGCATGACTTGTACCGGTTAGGGCTCGTGCTGGGCCTTTACGCGATCATCGTGGTGCTGGAGCAGCTGGTGATCCAGCCCTTGCTCCTGAAGCACACGACACGGGTTCCGGTCTGGGCAAGCATCCTGTTTCCTATCGTTCTGGGGATAGCCATTCCGTTCTGGGGTGTTCTGCTCGCCCCGCCTTTGCTTGCGGTCTTCTATGCTTTCCATAGGCCAAGACCCTCCTGAGTTTTCCTGACGGGCCGCAGGTTAGCGTTTGCGCGCATCCTTCCAAGGATGGAATATAGACAGCTTGGCTACTCCGGCCTCAAGGTGCCGGTCCTCTCCCTGGGTGTGGCAACGTTTGGCGGCAGCACAGAGTTCTTCAAGACCTGGGGCAGCACGCAGGTGGACGAGGCTCGCCGCCTGGTGGAAGTGTGCCTTGAGGCAGGCGCAAACCTGTTTGACACCGCTAACGTCTACTCAGAAGGCCATGCCGAGGAGATCCTCGGCGAAGCAATCGCAGGCAAGCGGTCGAGAATCCTGCTATCTACCAAGGGGACCTTTCCCATGGGGAAAGGCCCGAATGATGGCGGCTCTTCCCGGCACCATCTGACCGAGCAGGTGCATGCATCGCTGCGGCGGCTGCGCACCGACTACATCGACATCTACCATCTCCATGGCTTTGACGCGGTGACGCCGATTGAGGAAACGCTGGAAACCCTCGACACCTTTGTCAAGCAAGGCAAGATCCGCTACCTGGCCTGCTCAAACTTTTCCGGCTGGCACCTGATGAAGTCTCTTTCCCTGAGTGAGAAGCACAATTGGCAGCGCTACTGTGCGCACCAAGTCTCGTACTCACTGGTGACGCGGGACTATGAGTGGGAGCTGATGCCGCTCGGGACCGACCAGAAGGTGGACGCACTGGTTTGGAGTCCCTTGGCCTGGGGCCGGCTCACCGGCAGGATTCGCCGCAACCAGCCGATTCCACCGGACTCTCGCCTCGGGAAGGGCGGCGCTGCCGGCGGCCCCATGGTGGATGAGGAGTATTTGTATACCGTGATGGAGGTTGTGGATCAAGTGGCTGAGGAAACAGGCAAGAGCGTGCCCCAGATTGCATTGAACTGGGTGCTAAGCCGCCCGACCGTGGCCAGCGCCATCTTTGGCGCGCGCAATGAGGAGCAGTTGCAGGCGAACCTGGGCGCGGTGGGTTGGAAATTGACGCCGGAGCAGATTGGACGGCTGGATGCCGTGAGTGAGCTGCCGAAGCCCTACCCGTACTGGCACCAGGATGGCTTTCGCGAGAGGAATCCTTTGCCTGTGGGCGGCCCTGCTGGGCGTGAGGCATCGGCCGAAAAGGAAAGCAGCTGAGCGAGGCTGCCGGCGGAGCGCTGCAGCATGCATCGAAACCGGAAGTGGTTGCCACTATTCGGCGGGGAGTGCAGCGACTTTCGTGGAGTTACTAAGATGGCGCTGCAGAGCTTATAGGTCCGCGCTCTGGAGTTTGGACTGGTGCTGACTTACAACATGTTATTCAGAGATCGCTATCTACGCAGCCGGCCGGAGTCGGCTGCGTTCAGAGCGGGGCCTGTCGAGACCCGGGACCGACAACCAGCCGGGTGAGCTGAGAAGTTGTGTCGAGGCTACGATCGATCCTTGCTCATGTAGTGGGAGGCGGGGATCAGATCAAGCTCTCTGGGCGCGGAACGCCGCGCTTTGCGACCCTCCTGCGCGCGCTTGTTAAAGAGCGAAATCTTGCGGCATTGCATGCACTCCCATGGGTACAAACCGAGGCGGGAGGCGATCTTTGTCTGCCAGAAGCCGATCCGTCCCACACGACGCAGGAGGTAATCCTCACAGTCGTTGCAGAAGAGCATCCCTTCCTTGCGCTGCGCCTGGAGCCGTGCTGCCTGGGTAGCGGTGCGAGGGGAAAGGAGCCGGGTGAGCCGTGCCAGGATCCGGTGTTCGTCTTTACCGTGCCCTTCGCCATTTGCGGGGGTTTGCGCACGGATGCGCCGCTCCCATTTTTCCTGCGCCTGCTGCCAGATCGTATCCTCAGAGCCGCCGAGGTCACGGGCAGGACCCAGCCCTTCTGCCTGGAGCTGCTGCGAGAGATCATGCAGGATCTGCACAGCTTCCAGCGAAGAGTCGAGGTCCTCCGAGGGGCCAAGGGAGAGGTAGCAGGCGGCGCTTACAACGCGCTTGTAGGCTTCCAGCGTCTCTGTATGCTTTGCCGGTGCAGGCACGTGCTCAGAGCGCTGCCGGTTGGCGGAAGCCTGCTGCGGAATGGGCAGCCGGGTGGTGACGCCGGACGCGGGAGAGGGCAGCGGGGAGAGAGGGGCGGAGGGCTCAGACCAGGGCTGGGGGACGGCGGAGTTGCTCTTGTTCACGTGCATCTCTCCATACGGTATGTGCGAACGGGGGAGAGGAGACCGAGAGAAAAGCCCGGTAGCTGCGGTCCCATCCGGAGGCAATCATTGCTGTATCTCCACCGTAGCTCATGAAACAAACGAGTAAGTGGAGGAGAAAGAACAGCTACGTTACTTAAATAATGAGAATTAGGAGAAGATACCGGAGTTACGGCTGGAGTTTTGGGAGAGCTCCGGCCTGTCGAAGAGCATCCCGGGCTCGGGCGAACCACTCCCATCCGAGCACGCTGACACAGGGTCGTTTCTCATGAAAAGGATCGGGTACCAGGACCTTCGGTTGAGCCAAGGCAGGCAAGCGCCGGTAGATTCTCAGACCTAGTCACGAGATCCAGTGAGGAGGAACGTTTTGCGCCGGAAGGCGTGTGCCTGAGGAGCCTTGTGGCCTTCGGACGGAAAGCACCTTCCGGACCAAATCCTATGCAGGGATTGCTATACTGACCTGTCGCGCCCGCCTCAGCCAGCACGCTGCTGAGCGGAAGGGAGACGGGCGCCATCTCCAAGCAAAGAGGGTTCTCTGTATGTCCGGCCATTCCAAGTGGGCGACAATCAAGCACAAGAAGGGCGCACTGGACGCCAAGCGCGGCAAGGCCTTTACACGGCTGATCAAGGAAGTCACGATGGCGGCGCGCCAGGGCGGGGGAGATCCAGACGGCAACCCACGCCTGCGCTCAGCCATTCTGGCAGCGAAGGCCGAGAATATGCCGGCGGACAACATCAAGCGTGCGATCCAGCGGGGTACGGGCGAAATCCCTGGGCTGACCTATGAAGAGATCTCGTTTGAAGGCTACGGTCCGGGCGGAGTGGCGCTGATTGTGGACTGCACGACCGATAACCGCAACCGAGCTGTATCGGAGATCCGCCATACCTTTGCCAAGAATGGCGGCAACCTGGGCGAGCCGAACTCTGTCCGCTTTATGTTTACCAAGAAGGGCCTGGTGGTGGTGGACAAAGCTGCTGCCGATGAGGAGAAGCTGATGGCTGTGGCGCTCGATGCCGGAGCCGACGATATGGCGGACGAGGGTGAGACCTGGGAGATCACAACTGACCCCAGTGCCTATGAGACAGTCGCGCAAGCCATTCGCGATGCAAAGGTAGAGACGCTTGCCTCCGAGGTGACCATGGTGGCCTCCACGTATACCAAGCTGGAAGGGGCCACGGCTGCCCAGATGTTGCGGCTGCTGGAAGCGCTGGAAGACCATGATGATGTGCAGAATGTGTACTCGAACTTTGACATGGATGAGCAGCTGGAAGAGGCGACTCACTAAGCTGGCGTAAGGGATGCGCCAGCCGCTGATCAGACTTTGTCGCCTCCCTTCGGCTGCGCGCGTCCGCCCGTTCGCCGTACGCCCGATTGGTAAACTGAACTTCCATGCTTCGTCGAATCCTCTCTGCTTGTCTGCTGCTCGTTTCTTCGCTGGTCTATGCACAAGCACCGTCGACGGTAGTTTGCTTTGGAGACAGCTTAACGGCCGGCTACGGTGCCCACACGGGGCTGGATTATCCTGCTTTCCTGCAGCGCGATTTGAGCCGCGACGGTCATCCGGCTGAGGTGCTCAATCAGGGGGTTGTGGGTGATACGGCGAAGGACGCAGTCCACCGCCTTCCGGATGTTTTGAAGGCGAGGCCAATGCTGGTGGTCGTGGAGCTGGGTGCGAATGATGCGCTGCACCAGGAGCCGCTCCCGGAGATTGAACAAAGCCTCGCCACGGTGATCGAGACGCTGCAGCAGCACGGGATTCCGCTGGTTCTGGCTGGGCTGGAGATCCCTCCGCATCCGGGTTTTACGCCGCCGCCGCAGTTCACCACACCTTATATGCGGCAGTTCTACGCGATCTACCGCAGCCTGGCCGCCCGGTACCATGTGGCGCTCGTACCTTTCTTTCTCGAAGGTGTTTACGGAGATCCATCCATGATGAGCCAGGACGGCATCCACCCGAATGGCAATGGCTACCGCAAGGTGGCTGAAACAGTGTTGCCGCAGGTGGAAGAGCAGCTCGCTCTGCGCAAGCCATGAGCGGCTGCGCGATACACTCGCGCTAGAACCCCATGCAGACAACAAGCAGCCCGCCCGAGATCCAGTGGCGTCCCGACCGACTGATGCCTCGCGGCCCTTCCTTGCTACCGCACCTGCTGAGCGGCAAGCCGTTTCGTGAGGAGAGCACCGACTTTCTGATCCGCAATACGCGCGAGTATGGGGACCTGGTTTACTTCAAAGCGCTGGGGCGGGCCGTGCTGCAGTTCAACCATCCGGAGCTGGTGACCGAGATGCTGGTGCGCGATGCTCCGCACCACCATCGCAACCTGGTGATGCAACGCTCCAAGGCTGTGCTGGGGGAGGGCCTGCTGACCAGTGAAGAGCCCCTGCATATGCGCCAGCGCCGGCTCGCGCAGCCGGCTTTCCACCGGCAGCGCATCAGCGCGTACGGTGAGGTGATTGCGCGGTATACCGCTGAGATGACCGCGCAGTGGACCGACGCGCGTGAGCTGGATGTGCGGGCAGAGATGCTGCTGCTGGCGCTGCGCATCGTCGGGAAGACCCTGTTCGACGCGGATGTGCAGCGCGAGGTAGGAGAGATTGCGCAGGCCGTCGACTCCTTCCAGGGCTTTTTGCCGCTGGCCTTTGTGCCGTTTTCAAGCTTTGTGCAGCGGCTGCCGATTCCAGCCATGACGCGCATCCGGCGAGGACGCGAGCAGCTCGATACGCTGATCTACCGGATGATTGCTGAGCGTCGGGCGGACCCTGCGGATCGCGGCGATCTGCTCTCCATGCTGCTGGCCTCCGTGGATGAAGAGGGCGATGAGGCAGGTGGCAACCGGATGAGTGATCGGCAGGTGCGGGATGAGTGCCTGACCGTGCTGCTGGCCGGCCATGAGACGACGGCGAATGCGCTTTCGTTTGCGCTGTGGCTGCTGGCACGCCATCCGGAGGTGCAGGAGGCGCTGGCGGCGGAGTGCTTTGCGGTGCTGGGCGGCAGGCTGCCGGAAGCCGCCGACTACGGGAAGCTGGTGCTGGCGGAGCAGGTATTTGCCGAGGCGCTGCGGCTGTATCCGCCGGTGTGGGTGACTGCGCGCACTGCCGCGGAGAGCTACGAATACCGCGGCATGACAGTGGCGAAGGGGACGATGTTGATTGCGCCGCAGTTCGTCATTCAGCGGGATCCACGCTTTTTTGCTGACCCGGACAGCTTTGACCCATTGCGCTTTACCCCGGCGGCAAAAGCAGCCAGGCCGCGCCACAGCTATTTTCCATTTGGAGCCGGCAACCGGCAGTGCATCGGCGAGGGCCTGGCTTGGATGGAGGGTGTGCTCTCGCTGGCGACGCTGGTGCAGGGCTGGCAGCTGGCCCCGGCGGCTGCGGATCGAGGCGCGCCTATCCCGATCAGCCCTTCTGTTTCGCTGCGTCCAAAGGGACCTGTTCCGCTGAGGGTTATGCGGCGCAGACCTGCTTCTGAGCTGACCCGCATTTGACTCGGGCGTAAAGCTACCGCTGCGGGCCGAGCGGTGCTGCCTGGTCGAGCGCAAGGTTGAGTAGGAGGACATTGACCCGGGGCTCACCGAGGAAGCCCAGCTGCCTTGCTTGCGTACTCTTCGCAACCAAGGCACGTACAGATGGTTCGGACAGGTGCCGTTCGCGGGCGATGCGCGCTACCTGGTACTCCGCCGCAGCGGGCGTGATATCGGGATCAAGGCCCGAAGCCGAAGCGGTGACCAGATCCACCGGGACGTCCTGGCCAGGGTGATCGCGCTCAGCGACAGCAACATCGGCCTCCATGCGGCTGACGAGCTTCGCGCTGGTGGGGCCCAGGTTCGAGCCGCTCGAGTTTGCTGCGTCATAGCCATTGCCGGCTTCGGATGGGCGCGAGTGGAAGTAGCCGGGTGCTGAGAAGGGTTGACCGATGAGCCTCGAGCCGACCAGCTGCCCTTTTTTCTGGATCAGCTGGCCATTTGCTTTGTCCTTAAAGAGCAGCTGTGCCGCGGAGGTCACGACGAGCGGGTAGAGCACGCCGAAGAGCACGGTGGTGGCGAGGGTATAGAGCAACGAGATACGTAAGTTGCGCAGCATGGGGGTCTCTTTTCAGGCCAGGTGGATGGCGGTGATCAGCATGTCGATGAGCTTGATGCCGACAAAGGGAACGATCAGGCCGCCCACACCGTAGAGCAGCAGATTGCGGCGCAGAAGGGCTTCGGCCGAGAGGGCTTTGTAGGCGACGCCGCGCAGTGCCAGCGGGATGAGAAGGATGATGATGAGCGCATTGAAGATGACCGCGGAAAGGATCGCCGACTCCGGTGTGCGCAGGTGCATCACGTTCAAGGCCTGCAGGACAGGGAAGCGCACTGCGAACATCGCAGGCAGGATGGCGAAGTATTTTGCGACGTCGTTTGCGATGGAGAAGGTGGTCAAGGCGCCGCGGGTCATCAGCAGCTGCTTGCCGATCTGCACGATCTCAATCAGCTTGGTGGGGTCGGAGTCGAGGTCCACCATGTTGCCGGCTTCCTTAGCTGCCTGGGTGCCGCTGTTCATGGCGACGCCGACATCGGCCTGAGCAAGCGCCGGGGCGTCGTTGGTGCCGTCGCCGGTCATCGCGACCAGCTTGCCCTGGGCCTGCTCGCGCTTGATCAGGTCCATCTTGTCTTTCGGCTTGGCTTCGGCGAGGAAGTCGTCTACTCCGGCTTCGCGGGCGATGGCAGCAGCGGTCAGCGGGTTGTCGCCCGTGATCATGATGGTGCGGATGCCCATGGTGCGCAGCTGGGAGAAGCGCTCCTTCATGCCGCCCTTGACCACGTCTTTGAGGTGGATGACGCCCAGCGCGCGGCCATTCTCTGCCACAACCAGCGGCGTGCCCCCGCTGCGCGAGACTTCTTCCACGTTGGCGCGCAGCTGGGTCGGCAGGGTACCGCCGTGGTCCTGCACAAAGCGGGCGATCGCGTCGGTGGAGCCTTTGCGGATGATGCGCCCTTCCATGTCCACGCCGGACATGCGCGTGACAGCAGAGAATGCGACGAACTCTGCTTTTAGCTCGCCGAGCTCGCGCCCGCGCAAACCGAACTGCTGCTTGGCCAGGACGACGATGGAGCGGCCTTCCGGGGTCTCATCGGGCAGGGACGAAAGCTGCGCTACGTCGGCCAGCTCTTCAAGGCTGATGCCGGGCGCGGGGAGAAACTCGGACGCCTGCCGGTTGCCGAGGGTGATGGTGCCGGTTTTGTCGAGCAGCAGCGCATTGACATCGCCCGCTGCTTCGACCGCGCGGCCTGACATGGCAAGCACATTAAACTGCACCAGACGGTCCATGCCGGCGATGCCGATGGCAGAAAGTAGGCCGCCGATGGTGGTGGGGATGAGGCAGACGAGAAGGGCGATAAGGACAAAGATGGTTTGTGGCGCGCCGGAGTAAACGGCGATGGGCTCAAGCGTGACCACAGCGAGCAGGAAGATGATGGTGAGGCCAGCCAGCAGGATGTTGAGCGCGATTTCGTTGGGTGTTTTCTTGCGCTCCGCCCCTTCAACGAGGGCGATCATGCGGTCGAGAAAAGTCTCGCCGGGATTGGAGGTAACGCGCACGGTGATCTCGTCCGAAAGTACGCGCGTGCCGGCGGTCACAGCAGAGCGGTCGCCGCCTGCCTCGCGAATTACCGGGGCCGACTCGCCTGTGATGGCGGATTCATCGACGGAGGCGACACCTTCCACCACTTCGCCGTCGCCGGGGATCAGCGCGCCTGCGACGACGCGGCAGAGGTCGTTCACGCGTAAAACATTGCTGGGGACTTCCTCTGTTTTACCGCCGGGGAGCAGGCGGACGGCTGTCGTCTCAGACTTGGCCCGTCGCAGGGAATCGGCTTGGGCTTTACCGCGGCCTTCTGCCATGGCTTCAGCAAAGTTGGCAAAGAGCACGGTGAACCAGAGCCATAGAGTGATCTGGACTTCAAAGGCGATGGGATGGTGCCCCTGCAGCCCGGCGTGCTGACGCGCCTGCAGCACGTCGCGCACGGTGTAGACGCTGGTAACGACGCTGCCAACTTCCACCACAAACATGACGGGGTTGCGGGCCATGGCGCGCGGGTTGAGCTTGCGGAACGAGTCGCCGAGAGCGCGGATCAGGATTTTGCTGTCCCACAACGAACGCCTTGTTGACTGAGGCATGGTGTTTCTCCAGTTCTTTGCCGGTTCTTTGGGAGCGAGCTAGAAGCTGCTGCCGGCGTGCATCAGCAAGTGCTCAAGCACAGGCCCGAGTGTGACGGCGGGAAAGAAAGTGAGCGCGCCGACGATCACGACTGTGCCGATGAGCAGCACGGTGAACAAGGGCGTGTGCACCGGGAAGGCGCCGGGGGAAGGGGGTGCCTGCCGCTTATCGGCCAGATTGCCGGCGAGGGCGAGCATCGGCACGATCATGAGGAAGCGGCCGATGAGCATGGCTGCGGCGAGCGATAGGGTCCACCAATGCGTGTTGGCGCTGAGCCCGGCAAAAGCGGAGCCATTGTTGCCGGTCGCCGAGGTGTAGGCGTAGAGCACCTCAGAGAGCCCGTGCGGGCCGCCATTCGCGAGCGAGCTCAGGGCGACCTTGGGCAGGAGCAGCGCGACCGCGGCGAAGCCCAGGATGGAGAGAGGGAAGATCAGCGTGTAGAGCATCGCCATCTTGACGTCGTAGCTCTCGATCTTCTTGCCCAGGTATTCGGGCGTACGGCCCACCATAAGGCCGGCGAGGAAAACCGCGAGGATGACCGAGATGAGCATGGCGTAGAGGCCTGCACCGACGCCGCCGAAGACGACCTCCCCTAGCATGATGTTGGCCATGGTCACCAAACCGCCCAGTGGCATCAGCGAGTCGTGCATGGTGTTGACAGCTCCGCAGCTTGCGTCTGTGGTGGCCGTGGCGAAGAGGGCAGAGTTCGCGATGCCATTGCGTACTTCTTTGCCCTCCATGTTGCCGCCGGCTTGCGAGGCAGAGACGCGTTGATCGACATGGAGGGTCTTGCTATGCAGCAGAGGATTCGGCTGCGTCTCGGCATAGTAGAGAGTGCTTACACCCATAAAAAAGAGCACGGACATGGCCGCGAAGACAGCCCATCCGTGGCCCGGAGACTTTGTCATCCGGCCCAGCATGACGGTGAGCCCGGCGGGGATGACGAAGATCGAGAACATCTCCAGAAGATTGCTGAGCGGCGTCGGATTTTCGAAGGGATGCGCGCTGTTGGCGTTGAAGAAGCCGCCGCCGTTTGTGCCTAGCATCTTGATGGCTTCCTGGGAGGCGACAGGGCCTTGCGCGATGGTTTGGGTGGTGACGGTCTGCGTCGTACTCTTGCCATCTGTGCCCGTGACGCTGACAGATTGAGGCTGCAGGAGCGTGGCGTTGTCATAGGGGCGCAGGTTCTGGACGACGCCCTGGGATACGAGCACCAGGGCATAGATCACGCAGGTGGGAAGCAGGATCCAGAGCGAAGCGCGCGTGGTATCGACCCAGAAGTTGCCGAGGGTCGCGGACTCTTTGCGGGCGATGCCGCGTACCAGCGCCACGGCGAGCGCGATGCCGATCGCAGCGGAAAGGAAGTTGTGGTAAGCGAGGGTCAGCATCTGCGTTCCATAGCTCATCACAGCTTCCGGAACGTAGCTTTGCCAGTTGGTGTTGGTGGTAAAGGATGCCGCGGTGTTCAACGCCAGGTCAGCCGGCACTGCGGGTAGGTGCTGCGGGTTGAAGGGAAGCACGTGCTGCAAGCGCTCGACTGCGTAGGTCACCAGCATGGAGACGGCGCTGAACAGCAGCATGGCCACGGCGTACTCGGTCCAGCGCATCTCCTTTGCTTCATCCACCCCGGTGAGGCGATAGATAAGCTTTTCAAAAGGCCGAAGGGCAAAGTCGGCAAAGGTGCGCTCGCGCTCAAAGACGCGCGCCATGTACACGCCGACCGGCTTGGCGGCCAGCAGCACCAGCAGGAAGAAGAAAAGGATCTGTAACCAACCATTTGTCGTCATGGACGCTAGAACCTTTCCGGCTGAAGCAGGGCAAAGACCAGGTACACCAGCAGCAGGGAGGCGATCACAAGCAGGATGGCGGCTTCCATTAGTGTTTCTCCGAAAGATCCGCGCTGCCGCGCAGGCGCTCGCACGCGCTTGTGTAGAGCACCGCTACAGCAAAGAAGAGAATGCTGGCCGCAACGCAACCGAAATCCCACATAGGCCTGCCTCTGTGCCGGTATGCCAAGCAGGGCGCATCCGGACAAGTTCAAGTGTCGGGCTTGAACCATGAAGAAGGCATAAGGGGGCCAGTGGGCTCTCAGCGGCGCACAAAAAGGAGAATTTCACGCTCCGTGGCCGAGGCGGTAAGCAGGTGTAGGTCACTGCTCAGAACGCGGCTTAGCGCGCGGCATCCTCGTCAGGGTTGCGGAAGACGTAGCCCAGGTAATTGACGGTGCGGAGGTAGGCGGGGGAAGAGGGGTCATCCTCCAGCTTGCGGCGCAGCTGCAGGATGAAGGTCCGGAGATACTCGCGCTCTTCACGGTACTCGGCACCCCACACCTCCTTCAGCAGCCTTGCGTGGGCTACGGGCCGGCCTGCACTTGCCATAAGCAGGCGCAGCAGATCGAACTCGGTCGGGGTGAGGGCGATCTCCTGCCCGCGCTTGCGCAGCAAGCGCCGCTCCGGATGCAGCTCAAAGATGCCGATCTCGATGGCCTGCTCGGGTGTGCCGACGGGCCGCCGCCGTCGCCGGACAGCGGCGCGTATGCGTGCGCACAGCTCGCGGATTTGGAAGGGCTTGGTGATGTAATCGTCAGCCCCTGCATCGAGCGCCTCGATCTTGTCGTCTTCACTGTCGCGCACGGTCACGACGAGGACTGAGAGCTGGGGGAACTCCTTGCGTATGCGCCGGCATGCTTCTACGCCGCCCATGCCGGGCATGTTGAGATCCATAAGTACAGCGTCGTACTCCACCATGCGCAGCCGGGTAAGTGCTTCTTCGCCGCTGCCGGCTTCGCCTGTTTCAAAGCCCAGTGCGGCCAGGGTGGCGCGTAGGCCGCGCCGGATGGCCCGGTCATCCTCAACGAGCAGGACGGTCCCTTCGGATGCCGGGATCCCTTGTTCACTCATGTTGTTCACTCATGCCTGTGCTCCTCCCAGCCTGGAGACGGTGAAGTGAAAGCTGACGAGATTGCCTTCACACTCGACCCAGGCCCGTCCGCCATGCGCTTCGGCTGCTTTGCGAACGATGGAAAGGCCGAGGCCAGTTCCAGACGGGCCGTAAGCAGCCTGGGCTCCGCGCTGAAAGCGCTCAAAGATGCGCTCCCGGTCTTCAAACCGGATGGGAGTTCCCTGATTCTGCACCAGCACCTCGGCCTCTGCCTCACTCTCATGGACCCGGACCAGGATCCCCGTCCCTACCTCAGCATATCTGTCAGCATTCTCGAGCAGTTGTGCCACAGCCAGCGTCACCAGTTCCGCGTCCACTGCGACGCTTTCAAGGCCGGGCTGCACATCGAGCTGAATGCGTGCCCGGGCGGGGGCAGGCAGGCTATCGAGGGCGCTTTGCACAAGCTCCGCCAGGGGCCAGCGGTCCCGCAGCGTCCGGCGGACGCGCATTTCGCGCGCTTCGAGCGCTGCTGTTTGCAGCAGGCGCGTCGTCATGCGGCCGAGCAGAGTGGCTTGCTCGTCCACCAGCTGCACCAGGTCCAGCTGCGTGTCAGAAAGCTTTCCGATCGCCAGCAGCCCGCTGCTTGCGGTCTGGATCGCGGTAAGCGGCGTTTTGAAACCATGTGCGAGACCATCGAGCACGGCGGTCCGAAGCTGCTCGGCGTCGCGCGCGATCTCTGCCCTGGTTTCCTTTTCCATGGCGCGTGCACGCTCGAGCGCGACCGCTGCCAGGGAGGCAACTGCATCCGCAAGCTGGGTGTCGATCTGCCAGCCATGCAGCTCAATGGTGCCGCGGGGCGCTGTGCCCACGCGCAGCACCCGGTACGAGCATCGCCGGGCTTCATCGTCCCGGTCCTGCAGCACGGTTGATTCTCCCTCGCTTTCGAGCAGAAAGATCACGGAGTCCACGTCGATGAGTTCGCGGATGAGGGAACTCAGTTGGGCGCTGACCGACAGCTTTGGATCGATCAGCAGGATGGCGCGGCTCAGCTCATACAGCTTGGCCATACGGTGGCGCTGCGCCTCGCTCTCCCTGGCATGGATGCGGGCTTTCGAGGAGAGCCGGCTGACTACCAGTGCCGTCGCTTCAAAGGTCAGCAGGGACACCCAGTCATGCGGCGCGTGCACGGACAGGCTCAAGAGCGGAGGAATGAAAAAGAAGTCCAGGCACAGGACGGCAGCGACAGCTGCGGCTGTGGCTTCAACAAAGCCCCATTGAAGCGCTGAAAAAACAACCAGCATGAACTCCACAGGGGCGGCTGTGGAAAGCTCTGCATGCAAGGAGAACATGCCGGCTGCCGCGAGGGACAGCACGCCCGCAGCCGCGACCAGGCGACCCAGCCTCGACCAAGCATGCCGGGTTGGACCGTTCTCGAGAGTGCGCTCTTCCATGCACCCCTATCCTATGCACATTCGGCCAGTCGAGATGCCCGACCGAAAGCGAGAGAGACCTTGAGAACATCAAAGCAGCCGCGCGAGAACGTAGCAACGCCGAGTGGGAGTGGCACAACTCACTCCATAGCAGCTTGAGAAGCAGCCCTGCTAGTTCCCCCGCAAGACCATAGCGACCAGGAGAAGAACCAAATGAAAATGCAAAGCATTGATGACCTGCTGTACACCGGCCTTACCTATACCCACGATTTTGAGCAGCAGGTTTCGAACGAAGCTAAAAAGATGGCCGCTGCCACGAGCGATCCCGAGCTGAAGGAGATGTTTGAGAAAAGCCACACGAAGGGCCAGGAGTACGCGGAGCGTATCCAGAACACCTTCAAGAAGCTCGGCAAGGAAGCCAAGAGCAACAGCAATCCGATTGCGAAGGCAATGATTGAGGAAGTCGAGAACATGATCGCGAACACCAATGCTTCGCCGGTTCGGGATGCGGCGCTGATTGTGGCCGCGAACCAGCAGCAGGCGTACCGCGTTTCGGCGTATGGCTCGTTGAAGGAGTATGCCGGGCTGATCGGCAAGGAAGATGCCGTGGCTGAGCTAGCGAACAACCTGGAAGAGAGCAAGAACGGCGATAAGAAGCTGAACACGATCGCTGAGTCGAACGTCAACAAGAAGGCCGCTGAGGCGTCGCACGCAACAGCGTAAAGCAGAGGAAAAGTGAGTGGCAGAAGGGCTGGTCCTCTCCGGGACCGGCCCTTTTCGTTGCGGGTCAGAGTCTGGCCAGTGCTACCGATGCAGGGGCGCAAACATTCTTGATTGATCAACAAGAGCTGGGACCGGGAAAGATCCTGGTGCCATACGCGGCACCGCAGCATCAAACCGCCTGCAGATCTGCCGCTCGTCAGGCTTCTCCTTAGGGGTTGACGGGGGCTGTCGCGGAGACATTCCACTCTGCCGAGGATGATGAAGAAAAGATTCGCTGCCCTGCCTACCCTTGCCGCCTGTTTCGCTTGCCTCCCGGTTCCTCCCCCGGCTTTCAGCCAGTCCGTCGCTGCTTTCGGCAACACGGCTCCTGCGTCGGCAGCTTTGGCCACCGATCCCTGGGAGTATGGAGTCTTCTTCGGCGGCGGCTTCGGAGTGGGCAACCGCTCTGATTTTACGTTTACAAATGCCGGTGTACGGGTCGGCAAGGTGCTGACCAACCCCCACCTGCCGAGTGTGTTTCGCGGGCAGTTTGAGTATGCCGGGGAGCTGATCCCTTATTGGCAGTCGTTTACGCCCGCGCCGGGCTTGAAATCCACAGATTTCGTCTTCAATGGAGAGAAAGGGTCGGCGCTGTTTCCTTATAACGGCGGGACCTTCTCTGGCGTAAGCATCACGCCGATTATTCTGCGCTGGGATCTGACGCCTACCAGGCGCTTGGCGCCCTACCTCCAGGGCGCCGGCGGGTTGTTGTGGACCAATCACAAGTATCCGCCTGACATTGTGACCCCGGAAGGTACCCCGGGCAATACCAGCGTGTGGAACTTTACGCCCCAATTTGGAGTAGGCGTGCACTACTTCGTCCGCGATCGGCAGGCGATTGATCTGCAGGCGTCGGCGGTGCATATCTCAAGCGCCTCGCTGGGCGACCGGAACCCGGGTGTCAATGCCAGTGTGCAGTTCCAGATCGGCTACTCATGGTGGCGATAGGGCACCGATGCTATGGCAGACGCAAGCTCGGGTGAGGAGCAGCTTCGCTCGCAGGCGGGGCTAGTCACTGGAATGGGCCCGCTGATGGAGTGCGTCCCCAACTTTGCCGAAGGCCGGGACGTGGAGACGCTCCGGGCGATCCTCGCTGCCATGCACCTGCCCGGCGTGCTCCTGCTGGACTACACGCCTCTACCTGCACAGAATCGGACGATGGTCACGATTGCCGGGCCTCCGGATGCGGTGTGCGAGGCGGCTGTGTTGGCGGCAGGCATTGCCGCGGAGCGGATCGACCTGACGCGCGCGGGCGCCGGGCAGGCTTCGCATCATCTACGCATAGGTGCCCTGGATGTGCTGCCGCTTGTACCTCTCCGCGGCATCACCCTCCCGCAATGTGCAGCGCTGGCGCGCGAGGCGGCCCTGGCTTTATGGAGCCGCTACGGGCTCCCCTCCTACCTGTATGCGGCTGCCGCAAGCCGACCGGACCGCGTGGCTCTGGAAGAAGTGCGGCGCGGCCAATTTGAGGGGCTGCGCGACGCGGCGCTTGCCGATGCGGGACGGCGCCCGGATGTTGGCGGGCCCGGGCTTCATCCTACGGCGGGGGCTACAGCGGTGGGTGCGCGCCGGGTTCTGATTGAGTACTCCCTGCCTGTGCTGGGCCTGACGGCGCACATAGCGCTGGCGGCGGCGCGTGCTGCAGCGCGGGAGCTGCGGAGTGAGCGCTTACGGGCGCAGGCCATGCTGGTGGATGGGGCGGCGGAGGTTCACTTCCAGCTGCTGGAGCCGGAGCAGCTGGGGCCTGGTACCGTCCATGCGGCAGCGGGCGATGCCGTACGCCGGCATGGGGCTACGCTGGGGCCCGGCTGCATCACGGGTCTGCTACCTGCTGCTTCGTGGGAGCCGGCGAGTACCTGGGCGGCTGAGCTCAGAGGCTTTGATCCGGGCAGGCAGATCCGGGAGCAGTGCCTGGCTCACCCGCTGCCATGGCCCTCAACAGCTCTGTAGAGCTCTGGTGTGCGGGCAGACCGTGAGCGCAATCCGATGCAAAATGGGTCTCGTTCATTACCGCGGGACCAGATGGGGAAGGCCGCTCACTTCCTTCGTACGTCTAAGATAAGAGTGCACATAGTTTCCGCCGATAAGACTGCCAGTGTGCAGCCATGGCAAGAGGTAAGCCAATGCCCATGATTTTGTTTGAACGCCTTCTTTCGTCTGCCTGCCGCCGGATGCGCCGGGCTGCGTTGCTCTTCCTCGCGATCGCGAGTGTGCCGGCGCTCGGGCATGCAGCGCAATTGAGCGACGATGCGCGCTCTTCCATCCCCCGTGATGTGCAGCAGTTGATCGTGGTCGATTACCGGGCTATGCAGAACTCGCAGGCGGCGATGGATCTGAAGGCGCGGGTGCTTCCTCCCGAGCTCAAGCAGCTGGAAAAGGCTTTGACTGCGTCCGGGATCAATGACAATCACGACATTGAAGAGCTGGCATTTGCGAGCTTCCGCCCGGACCCGAATAGTGACAGCTCACGGATTGTGGGCGTTGCCGAGGGGCAGTTTTCTGTGGCCGATATCCTGGCCGATTTTCGCAAGCGCAAGATCAAGGCGCAGATCCTGCGCACGAACAGGATGTACCCCATGGCGGGGAGCGGGATGCTGGTCACGTTTGTGAACCCGACGACCATGGTTTTCGGCGCGACGGATGCGCTTAAAAAGGCGCTTGATGCGCGGGACGGGCTGACGCCTAACATGCTGTCGAACCAGCCGTTGATGCAGCAGGTCGGGCTGGTGGACTCCGAGCCGCTGTGGAGCGTGCTGGACGGCAAGGGAACGCAACAGATGATGCGCAGCGTGATGGGGCAGGCGGCACAGCTAGGCGACTATGAAACGATCCGGAAGCGCTTGACCAGTTCGCGCTACAGCATGAACTTCAACAATGGCGTGAAGTTCGATCTGGCTGTGGTCACCCCGGACACATTTACGGCGGCCACGATGTCAAGCCTGATGAACGCCGCCGCCATGTATGAGAAGCTGAGCGGCTCCGCCGTGGAAAAGTCGGCGATCGACAACACGGCGATCTCCTCGAGTGCCGGCACGCTGACGGTGAACTTCAATGCTTCAGATAGCCAGTTTGCGACGCTGCTGCACTCCTCGTTGTTCCAGAGCGTGGTGCACTAGGGTAGGCCGCAAGCAGAGCGGGCTTTGCGGAGCAGCTCCGGCAGGCTCTGCGGGAAGATAGGCTCCTCCGCCTTCTTGAGCGCCTCGATCATTTCGTCGGCGGTCCACCAGCGGAGCCCACGAAGGGTGTGGCGCTCCTCTGGAGACAGGCCGGCGAGCCGGGGCATGGCTGCGCTGCAGCGGGCGGCGAAAAAGATGTCTGTGCTTTGCACGCGCTCTCCGGCCTGCGTCCAGTGGGCTGTTTCGGAGTGGAGTGGGCCTGTGAGACATGGCTCCCCGTCCGAAGGCTGTGATGAGCTCGACTGGTAAAGCAGGCTCAGCTCTTCGCGGAGCTCCCGACAGGCTGCTTCTTCATCGCTTTCATTGGCTTCCACGCCACCGCCTGGGGTAGCCCAGAAGCTGGGCGGCAGATCCGGATCGGCCATTTCGAAGCGCAGCAGCAGGACTCGGCCTGCCCCGTCGAGCAGCAGGACGCGGGCAGAACGCCTCAGACGTGTGAGCGATGCAGCGCCGGGCTGTTCGGAGCTGTTTGGGCCGTTTATGTGACGGCCTTCCGCTCGAGGATACGTGCGGTGAGCACCACCCCGGACTCATTGTTGTGCAGGGTGATGGGGAAGGCGAGGACGTTCCATACCCACTCTTCGCCTTTACGGGGCAGGTTCATCAAGCCGCGGAAGGTGCGGTCGATGTAGGTTTCGCGCGTGGTTGCGACGGTGGCGATGATCTCGCGCCAGTCGGCGGCGAGCTCCGGCATCTCGTAGAACATGTTGCGGCCGGCGAACCACTCCCGGGGCTGCTCCAGCAGGCGCGCGCAGGTCTCGTTGACGTACTGCCAGGTGCCGCGGCCATCCAGGATCTCGAGCACAACATCGTCGCCCATGGCCATGTTGATCCGTGAGTAGAAGAAGTCACGGGCATCGACCATGACGGGCTTGCCCATGCGCTTGGCGCGGAAGGAGCGCAGGGCCGCTACCAGATCGTCGACCGAACTGTAGCCTTTGAGCAGGTGCATGTCTTCCGGGCCGCCGAAGCGGCGCTCGAGCGTGGCCGAGAGAATAATGATAGGCACCTCCGGGCGCTCGCGCCGCAGCTGGGCGGCGACCTCTGTCCCGAACTGGCCGGCGCCGAGGTGGTAGTCGAGCACAGCGATGTCGATGCTGCCGAGCAGTAGCAGAGCCTCCTCGATGGTGGAGGCAGTCTCGGTCTGGTAGCCGTGCTTGTGCAGGATTGTGGCGCGCAGCAGAAGATTGTCAACCTGGTCATCGAGCAGGAGGACGCGGATGGGGTCGTCGTCACGAGAGGCGAAGAGATCGAGCAGATCCTGATCGGTGGGCTCAGCCATGAGGTGGGTAGATGCGCTTCCTTATTCGTCCTGATGCAAGGTGTTGGAGGCTTCTTCAAAACGGCGTTCCAGTTTTTGCAGCCGCCGCAGCAGGTCGGGCAGGCGGGCGAAGACAGCAGAGGCCCGGAGCCATTGCCGGTTGCTGATGGCTGGATAGCCGCTGACCAACTCGCCCGGGGGCACGTCGGCCGGGATGCCGCTCTGGGCGGTGGCTATGGCACCATCTCCCACGGTGAGGTGGCCTGCCACGCCGACTTGGCCGGCCAGGATGACGTGGCGGCCGATGCGGCTGGAACCGGCCAGGCCGACCTGGGCGCAGAGGAGCGTGTGCTCGCCGACTTGCGAGCCATGGCCGACCTGCACCAGATTGTCAAGCTTCGCTCCCTCGGCGATGGAGGTTTCGCCGACGCTGGCGCGGTCGATGCAGCTGTTGGCTTGGATCTCGACATGGCTGCCGATGACCACGCGGCCGCTCTGGGGGATCTTGTACCAGCGGCCCCCTTCGTCTTTGGCAAAGCCAAAGCCGTCAGAGCCGACGACCACGCCGTTGCCGAGGATGACAGCATCGCCAAGGACACAGCCCTCCCGCACCACAGCATGGGCGTGCGCAAATAGGTTTGCGCCGGCCTGTACGCCGTTGTAAAGCACGACATGCGGGAGCAGAACGGCGCCGGGGCCGAGTCGTACCCCGGAGCCGACGACAACATAGGCGCCGATGTGCGCGCCGGGCCCGAGCTCGGCTGTGGGATCGATCATGGCAGAGGGGTGGATGCCAGGTGCATAGACGGGCGCCTGGTAGAAGAGCCCCACTGCCTTGGCAAAAGCAAGGTAGGGTTTGTGGATCTGCAGGGTAGGGACGGGAAGCGGGTCAGAGCCAAGCTCGACCAGCACAGCTCCGGCTCGGGTAAGGCGGGCAGCGGCGGTGTATTTCGGGTTGTCGAGGAAGCTCACGTCCCGCGGACCGGCGCTCTCGAGAGACGCGACTCCGGTGATTTCGGGTTCCATTGCCGGTTGGGCAGGGTCATCTGTCAGGCTTGCCAAGGGCGGAGCCTGTGAGTGATCATCCTCGGCCACCAGCTTAGCGCCGGCCACCAGCTCAGCACCGAGCTGCTTTGCGAGTTCCCGGAGCGTCATGGGAGCGATTGTAGCTGCTTGGCTTTGTGGGTCAGGCGGGTGCGGGCGAGCTTCTTTGGCCGAGGCTGGGGATAGACCCTGGGGTAGGCCCGGGCTATCTGTTAGGATCAGCCTTTGTGTCCTAGTGTACTGGCCGCACCACGCTCAGGGCAGGCGGTTTCCTTGATGGGCGAGTCGGCAGTCCCTGGGAAATCTCTCTCTATCGCCTGGAAGCATGCCCGAATATACCTACCTGCTTGAAAACCGCCTGAGTGCCGCGCAGCTTCAAACCCTTGCGCAAGTCCGTGATGCAGCCCGCGAAGCGGGCATGACTGTCTTTCTGGCCGGAGGCGCGGTACGCGACCTGACCACCGGCTCTTCCGTACGCGACCTCGACTTCGCTGTGCAAGGAAATGTGCTGGAGCTGCAGGCCGCCCTGGAAGCAAAGGGTGGGACGCTATGGGGCAAGCATGAAGCCTCGCGAACCCTGTTCTTCTGGTTTCCCGGTTCCGTGCGCATTGAGGTGTCCAGCACACGATCCGAGACCTTTCCGAAGCCTGGGCAGCCGGTTTACACCTGGAGCGGCATTGTGGATGACCTCCACCGGCGTGATTTCACCGCCAATGCCATGGCTCTCTCCCTGAATGAAGGCTCGTATGGGCTGCTGCTTGACCCGTTGAACGGCGTTGCCGATATCGAGGTGCGGCAGCTGCGGCTGGCCAGCAACTATGGGTTCCTGGAGGATCCGGCGCGGCTGATCCGGGCCGTCCGGCTCCGCCATCGGCTGGGCTGGCAGATGGAAGAGCGGACCCAGACGCGCTATGAGAATGCGAAGGAAGCGGATAACTTCGACGCGATCTCGCCCTTTCTGCGCGGGTATGAACTTGAAAAGATTGCCGCAGAGGATGAGGCGTTCGGCATCTTGAAGGCGCTGGAAGCGGAAGGCTGGATGAGCAAGCTGCTGCCGAGCTGGACCAGTGCGGCTGTCGATACGGGGGCGCTGGAAGACCTGCACCGGAACCGGATCCAGCTGCTGATGCAGGGGATTTCGCCGGATCTCTCCGCTGCGCACCTCCAGGTGATGACCGCGCGCATGGATGCGGCGGACCGCGATGCTCTAAAGGCGACCATGGTACGGCCAGGACTGCTGGCGCAGTGGGAGGGGCTGGATGCGGCGGCGAAGGAGTTCTCACGCCTGCTGACGGGCAAGGAAGCAGCGCAGCCCTCGGCGACATGGACGCTGTTCCATGAGCATGCGGCGGAAGCGATCCTGTGGCTGGCACATACGCGCAAGGGTGCGGCGCTCGAGACGAAGTTCCGCAACTTCTTTACCGTGTGGCCGGAAGCCGCCAAGAAGGTACCAGTGGCGATGATGCTGGAGATGCGCATCACCCCGGAGCTGGCGAATTACGATGAGCTGCTGCATGCACTGTTTCTGCAGCAGATTGACGGCAAGCTGGAGACGGACGAGCAGATGCGCGCCTTCCTGGAGCCGTACTCGCCGCCGGCGCCACCGCCGCCTGTGACGCTGCGCCGCTCACGCAGCAAGAAGGCAGACAGCAAGGGCAAGCGGAAGACCGCGGCCAAGGATGCAGAGGACGAGGACGAGGACGAGGATGATCTCGACGAGGAGCGCCCAGCAAGCCGCAGCGACGATGAGGACGAGGAGGAAGACGAGGACAGCGACGGGGAAGAGCCGGGCCTGGGACGACCGGCCGAGCTGGGTGCCCCAAGCAAGCTGAACTTCGACAAGGTGGATCTGGACGCTGTGCTGGGCCGCATCAACGACGATGGCGATGACGAAGACGATGAGGATAGCCACGAGGACGAGCCCGCCGAGATCTTTGCCGGGAGCCAGAGTGCCGGCATAGGCCTGAAAAGCGATCCCGACGAGAGCGATGAAGGCATAGGTGACGCGGCTGAGGAAGATTCTCCCCCTTCAGCGAGCCCCCGCAGCAAGGGCAAAGCAAGCGAGGCGGCTTCGGCTGCAGCGCCGACGCAAGCCGGTGCGGTGAGCAAGGGCGCGGTGGAAGTAAAGGTGAGTGGATCGCCGGGTAAGCGTCCGAAGAGCGAACCGGCTCCCCTTGCGGCAGCGCCACAGAAGGCCGAAGAGCCGGAGGCTGCCCCCGCGCCAAAGGCGGAAGAGGCTGCTCCCCCGACGGGCGGCGTTGTCGCCGCGAGACTTGCTGCTCTCGAGGCGAGCAAGAACGCGGAGGAGAAGACCGGCCAGCCGGTGCCAGCCCGAGGTGAGGCTTCTGCGAAAAAGCAGGCGGCATCCCCTATTCGCGAGACGGCGAAAGCTCCCACGAAAGCCCGGAGCGCGACAAGTCCGGATATGGGTGCGGCCACCAGCAAGAGTCTTGCAGGAGCAACACCGAAGAAGACGCCCGCTGCTGCTGCAAAACCCGAGGCTGTCAAGGCCAAGGCGGCCCCGGCAGCCGGCAAGGCTGGTTCGGGGACCGGAAAGGTCGCTGCAGAAACACATGCTACCGCGAAGCCTGCGATTAAAGCACCTGCAGCGACCCCGTCCAAAGCTGGAGCAAAGCCTGCTGCCAAGACACCGGCAAAGCCGAACAAGAAGGAAGCAGCGAAGCCGGCAGGAAAGAAACGCTAGCTGGATTCGTGAGAGCCGTTCTTGGATCGGTGTAGAGCGGAAGTTGTGCGAAGTGTGGCTTTTGTCCCTTTCCTTGTGCAAAAGCCACTCCTGCGCTGCTGGTCCTCAACGGGTTTACGAGAACGGCTCTAGAGCTTGCCGTGAAGTCCCGAGGCAGGCTGGTTTTGATGACGCTTTTCTCCTGAAAGCCAGGCTCGCGCGAGGCGAGCGTGGCCGCTTGTCTCAGGTCTTCGGCGATTGGAGACCTCGAACCCATTTTCCGAGGGACTAGGCTCCGGACAAGAGGATTCGCAAGTCACGCAGGTTGTTGCCGGTGCGGCCTGTCACGATGGCATCGCCGAGCGCGGTAAACAGCGGACACGTGTTGAACTGGGCGAGAGAAGCCTGGGGATCGAAGCGGAAGGCCTGGGCGCGCTCGACAGTTGTGGGGTCGGCTAGAGCTCCGGCAGCGGGGCTATTGCCATCCTGGCCGTCAGAGCCGGCGCTGAGCAGGACCATTGCTTCTTCCTCATCGTGCATCCGCAGGGCGCTGTCCAGGGCGAAGTGCTGGTTGCGGCCGCCGCAGCTGGTGCGGGTGCTGTTGGCGCCGACCTGCACGGAGACTTCTCCGCCGGAAAGCAGGCAGACCTTACCCCACTCGGCCCGGAGGGATGCAAAGCGCTCCAGCAGGTAGGCCGAGGCACGCTCGAAGGGCCAATTGTCGCAGCTGTTGTCGATCACAACCTTGTAGCCGAGCGAGCGGGCATGGTCCCGGGCTGCGTTGACCAGGTCGTGATTGGAGAGGAGCACGTCGACCGCGGAGTGTTCCGGGGTGCTTTCGAGAAGCGGGGCGGGAGGGATGCGCGCGAGCTCCTCAAAGAAGGCTCGGATGGTGGCGGGCAGCTTGGGCAGCAGCTGCCACTGTTCCATGACTTGGACGCAGTCCTTCCAGGTGCTGTGATCCGGCAGAGTGGGCGAGGAAGCGACGATGCCCATATTGCGGAGGGGGACGTCGGCAAGGAGCAGGGTGAACTTCTCGGACAGAGGAGCTGCCTGCGCGAGTTGGCCGCCTTTGATGGCAGAGAAGAACTTGCGCACGATGTTGATCTCGGCGATGGATGCGCCGCAAAGAACCAGCGTTTCGTAGAAGGCGCGGAGATCTTCCAGAGGGATCGATGGATCGGTGGTGGCCTCCATGAGCGAGGAGCCTCCGCCTGACACAAGGAAGAAGATGAAGGTTGACCGGTCGGCTTTGCCCAGCAGCTCCAGTGCTGCCAAGGCGGCGCGCAGGGAGTCTTCGTTCGGGAGGGGATGGCCGCCCTGGAAGTACCGGATGTGGCGATGTCGGCGGGCTGGCGGCTCCTGCGCGGAACAGACCCCATCCACGCGGAAGCGTTCCGGGATCTTGGCCATCAGGGCATCGAGCATGGGGTTGGCGGCCTTACCGAGAGCGATGACCTGCAGCTTTTTAATACGCTCCAGCGAGTGCGGGATGGGCTGCAGGACGGCGGAGGGTTGCCGGAGAAGCTGCTTGCCCTCAAAGCGCAGGTGCCGGTCCATCGCCTTGGTGATGTCGCACTGCGCGAGCGCGGCAAGGAGGATGGCCAGGGCGTCGGCGCGCAGCGGGGCAAGCTGGTCTTGCGTGGGTTTCGGACTGGGTTTTGGGGAGGGCGTTGGGGAGGGGTTCACGCGGTCGCCTTTGCGGCTCGCATCCGGTCCAGCTCGTTTGCTGTCCAGCTGCGCAGGCGCTCTTGCATCAGGGGCAGCTTGTCACGGAAGAAGTGTTCGGCACCGTCCACCCACGCCAGCGTTCGGTTAGAAGAGGAGGCTGGAAGAGCGTTTTGCAGCGCCTGTACAGGCCCGAACTCATCGGCTGTGCCGCTAAGAAAGAGGGTCGGTTTGGTACAGGCACGGAGGAAGTCATAGGTATAGGTGCGATCCGCAGCCTGGATCGGGGTGCCCAGCGAGACGAGCGCTTGCACCCGTGGGTGGCTGCAGCCTGCGCGCAGAGCCATATGGGCGCCGAAGGAGAAGCCTGCGGCAATCATGGGTAGACCTTCATAGGCTTGAGCAAGCCAGTCAAGCGCTGCCCGTGTGTCCTCCTGCTCGCCGACGCCGTTGTCGTGCACACCTTCGCTGCGGCCGGCACCGCGGAAGTTGAAGCGTAGAACCGGGAGGCCAAGCTCCGTGAAGACCTTCATAGCGTGGTAAACGACCTTGTTGTGCAGCGTTCCGCCGTAGAGAGGGTGAGGGTGGCAGAGCACAACGGCGGCTTCGGGAGTGGAGCGATCCTGTCCGGAAAGAGCTCTGGGGTTTAGCAATGCCTCGAGACGCCCGGCGGGACCGCATAGATCCCCGAGGGTCTGGACACCGCCTTCCCGTGTTGCAGGAAGCGTCATTTCTCTGATTGTAGGGCCTGGCAGAGGCAACGAGATATGCTGGGTCGGTGACGCCGACCCAGCAGCATGATGCCATCGAACTCCTGAGACGCTTGATCGATATCGAGTCCACGACCTTCGAGGAAGGAGAAGTTGGCGCCTTTTTGGCTGCGTACCTTCGCGAGCGTGGCTTCGCTGTCGAGACGATGCCTGTGCCGCAGCCGCCCGCCGAGAAGAGCCGTGCCGGCCTCCGTGGTGAGCGCCTGAATGTGTATGCCTCCGCCCAGGAGGGAGCGCCGACCGTGGTGTTCTCAACCCACATGGATACGGTGCCGCCGTGGATCCCGAGCAGCGAGGATGAAGAGTGGGTATATGGGCGTGGGGCCTGCGATGCCAAGGGCATCATCGTGGCGATGATGCTGGCCGCTGAAGAGCTGCGCGCCCGCCAGGTGCCGGTCGCCGTGCTGTTTGTGGTGGGGGAGGAGCGCGATTCTGCCGGGGCCAGGGTCGCGAATGAACAGTCGCGCGGCAGCCGCTTCCTGATCAATGGCGAGCCGACAGATAACCGCATTGCGCTGGCATCGAAGGGTGCGCTGCGGGCGGCGGTGACCGCATCCGGGACGATGGCGCACTCTGCCTATCCGGAGCTGGGGGAGAGCGCCGTGCACAAGCTGGTGCATGCCCTGGGTGCCATGCTGGCTGTGGAGCTGCCGGAAACGGAGGGCGTGGGCGCGAGCACCCTGAATATCGGCCTAGTGGAAGGGGGCCATGCCCCGAATGTAATTGCCGACCGGGCCTCAGCCCAGGTGCTGGTGCGGCTGGTGGGCTCTTCCGAGCAGACCCGTCTCGACCTCGAAAAGGCTGCTGCCCCGTATGCGCAGGTGGATTACACGCTCGAGATCCCGTTTGTCCGGCTCCGCGCCGTGGAAGGGCTGCCGACCATGATTGCGGCGTTTACCACGGACATCCCGGCGCTGACAGCCTGGGGCGAGCCTCTGCTGCTGGGACCCGGGTCGATCCATGTCGCGCATACGCCTGCCGAGCGCATCCGCAAGCAGGAGCTTTGGGAGGCTGTGGAGCTGTATGTGCGTGTGGCGGAGACGTTGGCTTCTTCCTGAGCTGTTGCTTCTGCCGAGAGCAGGCACGTGGCGGCTAGAACAAGCCGCCGGGGGCTTCAGATCGGGCGCCTTCTAGGAATGCTTGAAGCAGGGTGAGCCGGGGAGCGGCCAGAAGGCGCGTGGTGGGCAGGCGGATGGCTGCCGGCAGCTCCCGGAGATTGCGCTCAAGGAAGGCAACGGCCGAGCTGAAGGTGCTGTACCGAGTGTCGCGGCCGACTTTGGCCACGGCACGGAGGATCCCGATGGAGCCGAGCTGCTCCAGGATGTCGGCATCCCGCAGGATGGTGGCTTCGGGCGTTTGCGGCGTGTCGTGCGGCTGGTGAGACGCGATGGCCTGGAGCGTTGCGGGCACTTTCTCCTGTGGGAACCCGACTTCGGCCAAGAGCCCGGGCGCGGCGGAGAGGGCGTAGGCGACATGGTCCCAGGCGGCGAGCTGAGCCGGTTCTTCCGGCCGGTTGCCGATGAAAACGCCCAGGTCATGAAGGAATGCGGCTGCAAAGACAACATCGTCGTCGTAGTCGAGGCCCGCGCCGACCAGGCGGGTGAGCGCGTAGAGCCGGGGCTGGTGGCCGTATTTGTCGATGGGCAGAGCCTGTGCTCGGAGCCGCAGGTCGAGCTCCGTGCGAAAGAGGGAGGGCTTGTGGACCAAGTCGGCAGGCTCCGGGAGTGGGATCAGGGTGAACGCTTCCAGAGTATTCCTCGCGCTCGCGCGCGGACAGGAACAAGAAGAGGCGCTTTCTGCGCGTATGCGCCGTTAGGCCTGATTCCGGAACGGGTACGGTGACCAACAAGCGCGGAGGGTAAGAACTCCAAGGCTCATTTTCGTGAAGAGTGAGCCACAATGCGAGAAGAGGCAGCGCTGAGCGCAAATGTACCTGTATAAAGAGGTTGCCGGGCAGAAGGGAACGACTGCAAGGGCCGAGAAGTACCAAAGGATGCCTCCGAGTGCGGGAGGGAATGGTGCTTCGAGTGGATTGAGAACGGCATCAGATAGAGTCGAAGCAGCGCCGGAGGGTTTTGCGAGCAGGACTCCGCGCGATCTGTGTCATACGAGCTTGCATTGGCTATCATTCCGAGCGGCTGCGGGGCACTCACCTGCCAGCCAGCTCCTGCATCTATCTAGATAGGGTTAGGGATCAAGGCTTCTGGACGCATGGGCACCTCAGAGTTTGTCAGACGTGGCGACAGGGATGTGCGCGTACCTCCGAGCTCGCCGCGCTCGATGACGAACTCACGCCGGAATACCAGTCCGGCGTTCGCCGCGGCCGCCCTGATGATGTTCAACGACCTGCTGGTGACGCTGGGCGCGTTTCTGTTTGCCGTCCTGGTGCACTACCTGGTCTTGACGCACCTGCCCCGCTTCCAGGGGCTGCCGATCGGCATCGAGCCGAAGGCCTCGGACCTCTTCTACCTGCTGGGCTTCTTGATGGTTCTGCTGTTTGTTTTGCGGCGATACGGCCTGTACAACGGCGTGCCAAACCGCAGCGGGGCGCATGAACAGAGGCTGATTCTGCAGGCCTGCCTGACCACGGGCGTGCTGCTTTGCGGCTGGCTGTACCTGATGCGGAACGTGGAAGTGTCACGGGTGCTGGTGGTGGTGCTGGTGCTGACCACGGCGGTGGCGCTGGGGATCCGGCGGGCGCTGTGGCGGATGGTGCGCTTTGCGCAATATGCCAAGGGCGTGGAGACCCGCAATGTGGTGATTGTGGGTACGAACCAGCTGAGCATGGCGATTGGCCAGCAGATAGAGAACGACTACCACCTGGGCTACCGGCTTTGCGGCTTCCTGCATGCACCGGGCGAGGTGGACGCAGTGGTCGCGGAGCACCGCGTGCTGGGCAGCATGGACCGGCTCCGCGAGCTGACCCGCATGCACTTTATCGACGAGGTAGTACTGGCGCAGCCGTGCCCGATCGAGTCGGTGATCAATCTGCTCGAAGAAGCGCATGATGTGGAGATCGACATCAGCGCGATGTCAGGATTGTTTGGCGAGCTGGCGCACAATGCGCCGCTTGAATACCTGGGCGCTTACCCGATGGTGGCGCTGCACCGGCGCAACCCGCGAACGGTGGCCTTCTTCATGAAGCGAGTCGTGGACCTGATGCTGTCAGTCCTGGCGCTGGTGGCGCTGTTCCCGATCATGATTGCGATCGCGCTGGCCGTCGTTGTCGACTCGCGGGGCCCGGTGTTCTACGTCTCAGAGCGGATCGGCAAGCGGGGCCGGGTGTTTCCGTGCTTCAAGTTCCGGACCATGATCAGGGACGCGGAGGCGCGCAAGCGCGAGCTAGCGAAGCTGAATGAGCGGGACGGGATCCTATTTAAAATGGCGAACGACCCGCGGGTGACCCGGGTCGGCAGGGTGCTGAGGAAGTACTCGCTTGATGAGCTGCCGCAGTTCTTCAATGTGTTGCGTGGGGAGATGAGCATTGTGGGGCCGCGGCCGCCGATTGCCAGCGAGGTGGCGAAGTATGCGCTGGAGCATTTCCGGCGGCTCGAGGTGCTGCCAGGCCTGACCGGGCTGTGGCAGGTGCAGGCGCGTCATGATGCGTCGTTTGCGCGGTATATCGCGCTGGACACGGCGTATGTGGAGAATTGGAGCTTCTGGCTGGACCTCAAGATCCTGCTGCGGACGGCGCATGTGGTGATCCGGGGGACGGGGACTTAGGCCTGCCAGCGTTTTGCCCGGGGTGGCGTGAGGAGCATTTTGGGACTGGGCGGGGCGGCCGGAGCTTGCCTTGCTCAGGTCGCAGAGGGAGAGACCTGGAGCATCCATCGGCTGGGATAACGATAAAATAGGCTGTCATTCGGTGCGTTTCTAAGACCCGTTCTGCGTGCAAAATGTATAAGTATGCAGGATGATGCATAGTTATGCACTCCGTACAGTACTTCGGTACTGCGTGCACAGAGTTCTACGTTTTGTGGCGGGGGTTGACAGGCGGCGATCGCTTTCCAGGGCGCTCGGCCCATTCCGGGAAAAAAGGGGTGCCATCGGTTACATGGGAGATGGCACAGGGAAGTCGCGGGTGTGCAGGGGTTGACAGGGGCAGGGTGCTGTCACCCGTGCGCGGTCTCCGGATGTATGCAATGATTTGGGCAAACAGCCGTTGACCCCCGGAGGAGATGCCGGGCGGGCGACTGGCGACTCCCCGCTCCCGGAGCTCTTCTGCTTTGATCCCATGGATGCGCGTTCCCCGCTTGTCTTTTGCGCTGCTGCTGCTTGTGAGCAGTGCGTTTGGTTCCTTTGCTCCTCCTGCGCAAGCGCAGCAGACCCAGCAAGCGGCGCCGGCTGAGCCGGCGACCCACGGGGACGAGCCTGGGCATCCGGCGCCGGCCAAGGGGGAGGAGGCGCCGCCGGTGGAGCGCTCATCGGTGACCTCGCACCAGGGGACCTTTGCCGGGCGGCAGGTGCGGTACACGGCGACGGCGGGGACGCTGCTGATTCGCAACGAGGAAGACAAGCCATACGGGTCGATGTTCTACGCGGCGTATACGGAGGACGGGGCAGAGGCGAAGCAGAGGCCGATCACGTTTCTGTACAACGGCGGCCCGGGCTCGGCGACGCTGTGGCTGCACATGGGCTCGGTGGGACCGGTGCGGGTGATTACCAGCTCGCCGGCGGCGACGGGGTCAGGGCCGTACCAGATCGTGCCGAACCAGTACTCGCTGCTGGACCAGACCGACCTGGTGTTTATCGACGCGCCGCTGACCGGCTACTCGCGCGCGGTGGGCAAGGCAACGGTGAAGGATTTTGCAGGGGTGGACCAGGACCTGCGGGCGTTCTCGCGCTTTATCGAGCGCTACCTGACGGTGAATAAGCGGTGGAACTCGCCGAAGTTTTTGTTCGGCGAGTCGTATGGGACGACGCGCTCAGCGGGCTTGTCGGCGGTGCTGCAGGAGGATGGGGTGCAGCTGAACGGGATCACGCTGCTCTCGTCTGTGCTGAACTACAACGCGTCGATCGGGGCGGGGCTCGAGGTCTCGTATGTGAACTATCTGCCCTCATTTGCAGCGATCGCTTTTTACCACAAGAAGCTGCCGGAGATGCCGACGGACATGGCGGCCTTTGTGCAGGAAGCGCGGGTGTTTGCGCGCGGCGAGTACGCGGAGGCGCTGGCAGAAGGCGACCGACTGCCGCCTGCGCGCATGGATGAGATTGCCGAAAAGATGCACCACTTCACCGGGCTCCCTGTGCCTTATATCAAGCAGGCAAAGCTGCGGGTGAACCCGACCCGGTTTCGCCGGGAGCTGCTGCGCGGGGAAGGCGACATCCTGGGCCGCTACGATGCGCGCTTTGAAGGAACGGAGCTTGATAGCGCGGGCGAGAACCCAGATTACGATCCCTCGGACACGGGGATCTCCGGCGCGTATGTGAGTGCGCTGCACGACTACTTGAGCCGCGAGCTGAAGTACGACTCGACGGAGGAATACAAGCTGAGCGCAAATACGATCGGCGAGTGGGATTGGCATCACAGGCCGGCTGACAGCGGGCCGGGTGGACGGGCACAGATGCTGCCGTATGTAGCGGGAGACCTGGGGGACACGATCCGCAAGAACCCGAAGCTGCAGGTGCTCTCTGCCAACGGGTGGTTTGACTTGGCAACGCCGTTTTTCGCGACGGAGTATGAGTTGAACCACATGATGCTGAGTGCGCCGCTCCAAGGAAATGTGCGGTTTACTTACTACCCGGCGGGGCACATGGTGTATTTGAATGTCGATGCGCTGCGGACGTTGAGGGAGGACTTACGAGGGTTTTATGAGAGGGCGGAGAAGTAAGTGGGGTAAGTCCTCGCGGAGCTTAGCCGGTTCTTTCGTCCTATAGGGTGGCGTGAGTGACAGTCAAGCAAGTTCTTGAAGGAAGGCGAGAGCACGAAGGATGTTTGGCCGCTCGCTTCATAGCGGAAGGTGTCGGTGGGCCTTATCTAGGGACGAGATTGACGTTGCATCTTCCGGTGAGACGAAGTACTTCTTCGGTCCACTTAGGAAGGGACTTGTCATAGATGGTTCCATCGCCGCCCAGATGCCGAGTACGCTCTCACTTCTCGTCAGAAGACGAAGGGACGAGGACGAAGTGCGGAAGATAAAGTGACGAGGACACGTGGCGCGTGTGCTCTGGGGAAATGCAGTGTGAAGAACGAGAAGTAGTGAGTTTGGATTGGATTTACTACGTGAACAGCAGGCGGTTGGATTCAGACGACTTATGGCATCATGTAGGGCTATGCAAGCTTGGATGATCCGAAGAGGAGGTTTATGACGAAGCTAAGAGCGCTGATCGCTGAGGTTTACTCAGCATTTAACAAGCGGGACGTGGAGGGCGCACTGGAGCGGATGAGTGAGGGTGTGAGCTGGCCGAAAGCATCGGAAGGCGGGCGTGTGGTGGGCAAGGACGAGATCCGTGCTTACTGGGGGCGGCAGTGGAAGGAGTTTGATCCCCGTGTGGAACCGGTGGAGGTGATCGAGAGTGGAGCGGGAAAGATCGACGTCCGGGTTCATCAGCTGGTGAAGAGCCTTGAGGGCGATGTGCTGTCAGACAGCGAGGTCTGGCACTTTTACACGGTGGCAGACGGTTTGATTGAACGCATGGACCTGGATAGAAGTGGAGCAGAGTCTGAGCAGGGGGCGTCCTCTGCGTTCTTGCATAAGTTGGCGCAGGCGACTTAAGTAAATCCGGCGGGCGCTAAGTTGCGTCTCAGGAAAACGAGGGCGTTTCGATGGACGCCCTCCTGTGTTGAGTTAAATGGACTGACCGCCGGAGACTTCGATGCGCTGTGCGTTGATCCAGCGGTTGTCCTCGGAGAGTAGCGACGCGATCATGGAGCCGATGTCGTCGGGAAGGCCGGGGCGGCCGAGTGCGGTGGCATCGGACACCATTTTGTTCACGGCAGGGTTGTCCCGAACGATGCCTCCGCTGAAGTCTGTCTGGATGGCTCCGGGAGCGACTGCATTGACAGTGATGCGGCGAGGGCCAAGCTCCTTGGCCAGGTACTTGGTGAGTACCTCGATGGCGCCCTTGAGCGATCCATAGGGAGCGCTTTCCGGGATGATGATGCGCGTAAGGCCGGTGGAGAGCATGATGATGCGGCCGCCATCGTTGATCAGTGGGAGGAGCTTCTGTGTGAGGAAGAAGACGCCTTTGAAGTTGACGTTGTATAGCTGGTCAAGTTCCGCTTCGGTTGTTTTTTCAAACGGTGCGTGATGAGAGATGCCCGCGTTGTTGACGAGGAAGTCGAAGCGTTGTGCGCCGAAGGCAGCGAGTGCCTTGCTTACGTCGTTGAGAAAGGGCTCGAAAGAAGCGACATTTCCAACGTTGAGCCTAAGGGCGACAGCTTGGGCGCCTGCCTTGTGGACCTCTGCGACGGTCTTGTCGGCTTCTGCCTGATTTGTGTTGTAGGTGAAGATGGAGTGGACGCCCCGCCGGGCAAGGTGAAGGACGGTGTTTTGGCCCAGGCCGCGGCTGCCGCCGGTGACGATCGCGATTTTACCGGCCAGGGATGAGGTTTGTTCGAAAGGCATCGGGTTTTCTCCTGTGTAGGTACTGGTAGTTAGACATGTCGGCCATGGTCCTCGCACCTACTCAAACTTCCCTACTTTTTGCCTAATCCTGCCGGAGCCTGTTAGGTTGGAGGGGTGAAAAACATACTGCATTCGCTGCAAGAGGCGGTTGCGCGCTGGACCGAGTTGCAGGGAGGTGCGGGACCGTGGAAGACGACGGTGCCGGGGCTGACGCTTCTTCGCTCTGCTCAGCAAAACCGAATGAACGTTCACATTTGTAAGCCGGCGCTATGCATCGTGGTGCAGGGCGCGAAGTGGACGATGTTTGGAGAGACCCGGTTTGACTACCATGCAGGCCAGGCGTTGGTGGTGAGCGTGGAGCTGCCGGCGTTTAGCACGATCGTGGAGGCAAGCCCGAGCGCGCCGTATCTCGGTATGGTGGTGGAGTTTGATCTGGCGCTGATGCGTGAAGTGATGGAGAGCCTGGACGTGCCGCCGGGGACGGCGGGAGAAGTGGATCGCAGTGCGTTTGTAACAGACTTTGATGGCCCACTGGCTGACTGCGCCCTGCGATTGCTGCGGCTGCTCGATGGTCGCGGGCGGGCTACTTCGCTGCTTTATCCAGGGATTATGCGGGAGATCTGCTACTGGCTCTTGACGGGCCCACACGGCGCAGAGGTTATAAGCATGACCGTGGGGAAGATGCACACAAAGGATGTACTGAGCGCGATCCACTTTCTTCGTGATCGCTTCACAAAGGCGATCCGGATGGAGGAGCTTGCTGCGCTCGCGGGGATGAGCCCGTCTGCTTTCCATCGTCACTTCAAGGCCATCACGTCGATGACGCCGCTGCAGTATCAGAAGCAGCTTCGCCTGCTAGAGGCTCGACGGGCGATGCTTGCGGATGAATTAAATGTGGGGACGGCTGCGGCGCTAGTTGGCTATGAGAGCCAGACGCAGTTTAACCGCGAGTATGCCCGTATGTTCGGGCTGCCTCCCCGGCGGGACATTGTGACTCTGCGGGGGGCTATTTCTTAGTTCCGGCACGGGTGCCATAGCGAGAATCGGCGGTAAAGGCAGACAGCATGGCGGGTCAAGAAGGATGTGTCAAGAAGGCCGGGTCAGGGCACCGCGCCAGTATTCTGTGAGTGCCTCGGGTAGTTCGTCCAGGAAGGTGTCGGCGCTGAGTGTAGAGACATGATCGATGCCGGCTGCGTTGGCCAGCTCAGAGTGTTGAGCGGTTTGCCACAGGCCGCGAATTAATGAGTAAGTGCGTATGAGGATCTGTACGCCCCTCCCCGGGGTGAGCCGGAGTCCTCGGTCGATGCGGTCGCCTGCTGCGAGGAGGCCCTGGTTGAAGAGGCTTTTGTATTCGCTTAGTGCAGCGGGTGTCATGTTTTTCTCGAGAACGCCTGCACTCAGGGCATCGAGACGCAGCAGCTCAGGATGCCTGCGTAGATGGTCCACCGCGGCGTCGATGAAAGACCTGGCCTGGTCGAGACGGCGTCCCTTCGACCTGACGAAGATGGTATCGGCCGCAGAGAGAACCGGCAGCCAGCCCTCCAAGAGGACATGAGCGAAGATTTCTTCCTTGGTGTGGAAGTAGAGATAAACGGTGCCCTTGGCTACGCCGGAGGCATCGGCGACTTCCGCAGCGGTCGGCAAGCGTCCATCTCCTTTGTGGAATAGGTGCCGAGCCGCTGCAAGGATGTTAGCCCGCCGGGTTTGTTTGTCCTCTGCATCCCTTGCGCGGCGCAGCATGTGTACTTACTCCTTCGCCATACCGTACGCGATTTTGGCCGAGACGTGGCGCGGGATGAGCTTGGTGGCGAAAGCCGAGACTTTGTTGAGGCCGCCGACGACGATGCTTGATTTTTCAGCCAGCATGGCTTTGACGCCTTCCTCCGCGACTTCGCTGGCCGGAATCATACTTCGCTTCAGGGAGTTCTTGGGATGGAAGTTAGCTACCTGGAAGAACTCGGTTTCCATGAGGCCGGGGGAGACGACGGTGACGCCGATTTTGGGTGCTAGCTCGACGTGAAGCGCCTCGCCGAAGGACAGAATGAAGCTCTTGGCGGCACCGTAGGCAGCGAGGAGCGGATCCGGCTGAAAGGCAGCAAGGCTGGCGACGAGGAGGATGTTTCCGCGTCCGTTGGGTGCCATCCTTCGCGCGAAGGTTTGGGTCAGCTCGACGACGCTGAGGATATCGAGCTCGAGCATTGCTCGCAGGCGCTCGGGAGCCTGCTCAAGGAAAGGGCCGCTGAGGCCGAAGGCTGCGTTGTTGACAAGGATATCGGGCGAGAGGCCGAGCTCGTCGAGGCGAGTTTGCAGGGTGGCAGCGCTGCCGGGTTGGGCAAGATCGAGTGGATGCATGGTGATCTCGACGCCATGCTGCGACCGGAGTTCGCGGGCGAGCTGTTCCATGGGCTCGGCACGCCGTGCGACGAGGACGAGGTTTATCTTTCGTCGCGCAAAGGCCCGGGCGAACTGGGCGCCCAGGCCGCTGGATGCTCCGGTGATGAGTGCTAGGCGGTTTGTCATGGCTGAATCCTTGTGTCCTTGTAGATGACCGTTGGTCATCTCGTTCAGTTTTCATCATAATGACTGATGGTCAGTAAGGCAAGTCTTGGCAGAGCGGAGGAGGCTTGTGTGGGTGTTTGCATGGAGAGAAAGGGCGGCGCGGTGGCGTACGCAAGGGCCGGTCGTCCGGTTGTGGACGGAAGTGTTCAGATGTGAACGAGTTTTGTGTTGTTCGTCGAGAAGGCCCAGGGAAAGGCGATTGTGGATTGGCAGGCTGATTGCATGTTGCTATGTGCAGCAGAGGAAAGAGGGAGGCGGCGATGATTCACGCTCTTCGGGCGACTTTACGGCAGTTGCGACGGTCCGTCGGGTTCAGTGTGACCGCTGTTGCGATTTTGGCTGTGGGGATCGGCGTGATGACGGCGATTTATAGCGTCGTGGATGCGGTTATTCTGCGGCCGTTGCCGTTTCCAGAGCCGGACCGGCTAGTGGCTTTGACTGCGAAGCCGTGGGGCAATGTTTCCTTCCCGACGTTGCAGGACTGGCAGCAGCGGACGCATGTGTTTCAGTCGTTGGCAGCGTCTGCGAACTGGTCGCCGCGTATCGAGTCCAGTGCGGGAGTGGGTCGCGCGGATGCGTTGCTGGTGTCGAAGAATTACCTGAGCACGCTGGGTGCTGCATTTGCGCTGGGCCGGGATTTTAGGCAGACCGGCAATGAAGCAGACTGCTTGAATCAGGCCATCGTGACCGATGCGTACTGGCGGCGCATGGGCGGGGGCAGCTCGCTTGCGGGGCGCACGCTGCAGCTGGACCACACGACCTATGCCGTGATGGGTGTGCTGGCGCCGGTCGAGACTGGGGGGAACCTGGATGGATCCGCTGTGCTTACGCCTTTGAGCTGCGATGAGGCGAAGTCCACGACAGACCGGGGTGAGTCTGCGTTTCAGGGGATTGGACGTCTGTTGCCGGGTGCTTCCATCGCCAAGGCGACGGCGGAGCTGAGCAGCGTGCAGGGCCAGCTTCGCCATGCGTATCCGAACCTTTACCCTGCTGGATATGTGCCGGTGTTGGTGCCATTCGCCGACTACGAGGTGGGGGCCGGGACGCGCACCGCCTTGTTTGCCGCGCTGGCCGCGTGCGGCATGCTGATGCTGATTACCTGTGCCAACCTGACCAATCTGCTGCTGGCGCGCAATATGCGACGCCGCGCGGAGTTTGCGGTGCGCGCGACGTTGGGTGCGACGCCGAGGCATTTGTTGGGGCTGCTGCTTGCGGAGAACTGCACGCTGACGCTGGCCGGCGCAGGCCTTGGCATGGCGCTGGCCGGTGCGCTGCTGCGAGGGGTGCGTGCGATCCAGGTGGTGCATCTCGCGCGGCTGGAACATGCGGGGCTCGACTTCTCCGCGCTCGAGTTTGCGATCGGGACGGCTCTGGTGGTGGCGATGCTGCTCACGATTTTGCCGGCGCTGCGGAGCGTACGGCCGGCTTTGCTGACAGATCTGGGGAATGGGTCGGCGCGGGCATCCGGGTCGGCCGGGCTGCGGCGCGCGGGGCGTGTGCTGGTGGCGGGGCAGCTTGCGCTGGCAATGGTGCTGGTAGCGAGCTCGGCCTGGATGGTGTCTTCAGTCTTTCTCCTGCTGCACCAGCCACTCGGCTTTGCGCCGGAGCACTTGCTGTTCAGCAGCACGGACTTGCGCGGCCCCCTGCGCGACCAGGATGTGACGCCTGCGCGGACGCTGGCTGTGCTGCAGCAGACACTGGCCGAGCTGCGTGCTGTGCCGGGGCTAGAGGAGGTTTCGGCGGCGAACGACAAGCCGCTGGGCGGGCGGACGAACCAGTACGACTTTTGCAGCGATCTGCATCCGGAGGTCTGTGACCAGCCGCACGTGAAGACGCCGGATGTCTTTCAGGTGATGCCGGAGTACTTCCACACGATGAGCCAGGTTCTATATCGCGGACGGGATTTCAACGCGGCCGATGATGGGCGCAACTATGTGGCGATTGTGAACAGGGCACTGGCGAACCAGGAGTGGCCGGGGGAGAACCCGGTGGGCCACCGCGTCTTCTCCGGCGAGTTGAAGGCGTGGGCTACGGTGGTGGGCGAGGTGGGCGACGTGCACAGTTACTCGCTGGAACGGACGCCTACGCCGAACTTGTACCTGCCCGAGGCGGATGGCCCCGACGTGCATGCGGTGTTGATGATGCGTACTGCGGGCGACCCGGACGGGATGGAAGAGATGGTGCGGCGGCTGCTACAGAAAGACAATTTGATCACCGTGAAGTATGTCGAGAGCATGCCCGAGTGGATGGGGCACCAGGTGGCTCTGCGCCAGTTTTCGATGCGCGTGGCTGTTGCCTTTGGCGCGCTGGCTCTGCTGCTTGCGGTCTTTGGCACCTATGGTTTGCTTGCGTATGAGGTATCGCTGCGAGAGCGCGAGATTGGGATTCGGCTGGCGCTGGGGTCAAGCCGCGCCGCGATTGTGCAACTGCTGTTGCGGCAGGAGTCGCGGTGGATCGGCGGCGGAATTGTGAGTGGATTCTTCGCGGCGTGTGGCGTGGGCTACGTGCTGAGGGCGCAGTTCTTCCACACGGGGGCGACGTCGGTGCCGGTGTTGATCGCGGCTTCGTTGCTGCTGGCGGTGCCTGCGTTGCTCGCTGTCATGATCCCCGGGCGGCGTGCGAGCCTGCTGGAGCCAGCGGTGACGCTGCGCAGGGAGTAGGCGGGGACGAGGAGAGTATAAGCGGGCGACCCAGGGCAGGGTCCTCCATTGGTCGTGTTTGTGATCCAGGACGACCTACGCTGCTTTGCCGCATTGGGAACCGCACCAAATACCTTGCTCGACGAGTGCCAGGGTGTGCTTGGCCTGGGTTCGTTCTTAGCGATTGTTATAGGGGGTACAAAGCATTAGGAATCCTGTCACTTGCTCCGAAGCGATTTGCATCATCGGTGAGTCTGACTGGCTCTATTGCGCTTGGCAGGGATCTTTCTTCTTAGTAGTTACCAAAGAAACAGTGATTGGACTTCGATCGTGATGGGCGCGGCTGACTTGGCCGATGTGTTTAGAGACGGAAGAGGGTTTCGGCGTTTCGGTGGGCGATTTTGTCTTTGTCGTCCTGGCTGATGGGGAGGGACTCGAGGAAGCGGCGGGCGCCGGCGAGGGTGAGGAAGGGGTAATCGACGGAGTAGAGGATTCTGTCGATCCCGACGACTTTCTGGATGAAGTCGAATTGGGGGAGGGTGAGCATGCCGCTGGGTGTGACATGGACGTGCTGCTTGAAGGTGTCAGTGAGAGAGCGGGAAAGGCCAGACACCTGGTGGGGGATGGCGTCGTCGAGGCGGTAGAGATAGAAGGGCACCATCTCGCCCCAGTGGCCGCAGATGATCTGGAGGTTGGGGAAACGGTCGAACTGTTTGGAGAGCATGAGGCGAAGGAGGTGGACGCCGGCTTCGTTATGCCAGCCCCAGCCGAAGAGCGAGAGCCGTGCCGAGACCTGTGTGCCGAGGCCGCTGTAATAGGGCTGCTGGACCTGCGGCAGAGGGTAGCCGGGATGCAGGTAGAGGGGGACGCGCAGCTGATGGAGCTTCGCAAGGATGGGCTCATAGCGAGGGTCATCGAGGAAGGTGTCGCCTGGGCGCCCGAGCAGCATGGCACCCACGAAGCCGAGTTCGTTCACGGCGCGTTCGAGTTCGTCGGCAGCAGCCTGGGGGTGGCTCCAGGGTAGGCAGGCGAAGGCACCGAAGCGGGATGGGTTGGCGCGGACTGCCGCGGCGAGTTTGTCGTTGGCTGCCTGCGTGAGCTGTACCTGCTGCTCAGGAGGCACGTTCTGCGGGGAGTTGCTGTAGGAGAGGATTTGCATGTCGATGCCATGCTTATCCATCTCCGAAAGGCGGCCTTGCGCTGTGTCCTGCAGGAGCTGGGTGGAGATCTGGAAGTTGAGCGTTGAAGGAAGTTTGTCGTCTCCGTCATCCATGCTCCCCGGGAAGTAGGTGCCTACCTCATTGAAATAGCCGGCCTCGGCGTCCTGCTTCGGCTGAGCGGCTTTGAGCAGCTCCCGGTCCCCGGTATGTTCCTCGACACAGATGATTTTCACGCGCTTCTCCCTTTCCGGTTCTTTCTACAGGGTGAGATGACGGATGGGCCGGAACGGTTTGGGGCGGCACCGATAGCGCGAACATGAGCGGAGGCGAACAAGGTGACGGGGAAGGTGACGGCGGTGGGGCGTGGATGCATCCCATTTCACAGAAGCAGCGGCTCGACCGTTTGCGATTGAGGAGAAACATGGCCACTGATCTGATTACCCCGCAGGACCCGCGCTCGCAGTACCCCGGTCCGTCGTCCAATGTTGAAGTGCAGCCTGCGCCTGCGACGCAGCAGGGCATGAGTGAGAAGCCGGACTGCGGTGAGCTTTCGTACAAAGGCTCCGGGCGGCTTGCCGGGCGTAAGGCGCTGCTGACCGGAGCGGACTCTGGCATTGGGCGCGCGGCGGCCATTGCGTTTGCTCGGGAAGGGGCCGATGTGGCGATCGGTTATCTGCCGGAGGAGCAGGCGGATGCGGAGGAAGTCGCGGGGTACATTCGCGCGGCGGGGCGCAAGGCGGTGCTGCTGCCGGGGGATGTGTCGCATGAGGGCGTTTGTCAGCGGCTGGTTGCGGACACGGTGGAACAGCTGGGCGGGCTCGACATCCTGGTGAACAATGCGGCCAAGATGGGGCAGACGGAGGGGCTGCTCGATACTTCGTCACAGCGATTCGATTCATTGATGAAGACGAACATCTATTCGATCTTCTGGATTACGAAGGCGGCGGTGCCGCACATGAAGCCGGGCGGCTCGATCATCAACACGACAAGTGTGCAGGGATACAAGCCGGCGGGGAACATCTTTGACTATGCGGTGACCAAGGCGGCGATTGCCAACTTTACGAAGGGGCTGAGCCAGCAGCTGATGGAGGAGCACGGGATCCGGATCAATGCGGTGGCACCGGGGCCGATCTGGACGCCGCTGCAGGAGGCGGACGGGGACAAAGAGAAGCTGAAGTCGCTGGGCAGCAAGACAGCGTACAAGCGGGCCGGGCAGCCGGTGGAGCTGGCGCCGGTGTATGTGCTGCTGGCGTCGCAGGAGGGTAGCTACATTACGGGCGAGATTTACGGGGTGACGGGGGGTATGGGGATCGCGTAGGGAATCGCTTTCCAAGACGGGGCCGCCCTGATGCGATGGCGCGGCCTGTTTTGCCTGCAGAGAAGGACGGTATCTGGATGCTGTTTCGTCAAAGCGGGTGCTGCTGGATGTCTGGGCCTGGCAGAGGCGACTGCATCCGACGGGTGGTGAGGATTGATTTCTTGAGCAGAGAGAATATGAGGCTGAGGGTTGTTCGTGCCGCCGTGTTGGCGGCGGCGGGTGTATGCGGTGCGGGTGTGCTGCAGGCGCAGTCTCCGACATCGCAGGATAAGGACTTCCTGAAGAACACTGCGGAGGACTCTCACTACGAGATTAAGACGGCGCAGCTGGCGCTGACGAAAAGCAACAGCGCTGATGTGAAGGCGTATGCGCAGATGCTGATCCAGGACCATACGGCACTGGATCGCCAGGTTAGGCAGGCTGACGCGAGCTTGCAGGTGGAGGCGGTGAAGCCGGGCAGCATGTCACTCACGGATAGTGCGAGCTATGCAAAGCTGAAGCTGCTCTCCGGTAAGACGTTTGAGGATTCGTATATCAAGAGCTTGAACAGCGGCAATGACGAAGCGGTGAATACCGCGAAGTCAGAGGCGGCGGGCACAGCGGTGCCGGCGATCAAGCAGATTGCAATGCGCAGGGCAGCTCTGGATACGAAGCATGCGGAGAAGGCCAAGGCGCTGGCCCAGGCGCATGGGGTAGACGCGAAGTAGGACGGCTGCTCGGGAAAGCTTCGATGGGCGGGGAATGCGGATTGTGCGGCACGGAGCGCTCACGGCTTCGCTCAGGATGACTTTCCTGTGAGCTTAGGGGACAGGGTGGTGCGGCGGGTGGGGCTTACTCAGCCCAGGTCTCAGGGGCGAGACCTCTCGCACCCGCATCTGTGGTGACAAGCGCGAGTGAGTTACAGGGTGCGGAACGGCATCTGAGTGTGTGGGTAAGCCGGGCTCGTGTAGGCGGCCCAACCTATGTGACCAAGGAGCAGCATGCCGATTTATGACCGATCTTCGATACCGGAGACCGTGACGAGCAGTACCAAGGATCCGGAGATCGCGGAGTGGCTGAAGACGGGGCCGGTGCTGGGTGCGCATAGGCCGATCCATGAGCAGCGCCGGGAGCATGATGCGTTTATCGACAAGAACCCGCCGCCGATTGGGCGGATCGAGTACCTGGGGATTGCGGGGCCGCATGGGACGATTCCGGTCCGGGTGTATCACCCGAGGAAACCGGAAGCAGGTGGGCGTGCGGCGCTGATCTACCTGCATGGAGGCGGGTTTGTAGTGGGGTCGCTGGACCAGTTTGATACGGCGATGCGGCGCTTTGCGGAAGGCAGCGGAGCGCAGGTGTATGCGGTGGATTACAAGCTGGCGCCTGAGTACCAGTGGCCAGTGCAGATAGAAGAAGGCGAGTGCGTGGTGCGCTGGCTCTTTGAAAAAGCAGCGGAGCGCGGTGTGGACCCGCGGAGGATTGGGTTGGGCGGCGACTCAGCGGGCGGAAACCAGACGTGCGTCATTGCGCAGAAGCTGCGCAATGAAGGTGGGCCACAGCTGCGGTTACAGATGCCGCTGTACCCGGAGGCAAAGATGCCGTTCGACACGCCTGCCGGGGCGGAGAACATCTCGGGCGGATACGTGGATACGGCCGGGGTGCTGTTGTTTGTGTGGTCGCTGCTGCCGCAGGGGACTGATTACACGCAGCCGTACGTGACGCCGCTGCATGCGAAGGATTTCAGAAACCTGCCGAAGACGCTGCTGGTCACCTGCGGCTTTGACATGCTGCGGGATGTGGGCCACGCGTATGCGAAGAAGCTGGCGGAGGCGGGCAATGAAATTACGTATGTGCACTATCCGGATCTGCCGCACGGGATGATTCAGATGACGATGCACTCGCAGCGGTGCCTTCAAGCGACAGAGGAGATTGCGCGGCTGCTGGGTGAGGGATTTGGGGTTGGGACTGCGCACTGAGGGAGGGCGCAGGCAGAGGCGAAATCGGTGTCCAAGGTAAAGAGCCCTCGTGATCGCTCAGAGTCCAAGCTGGCCGGCATGCAACCTCGGGACTTAGATTGAATCTCCTCTAACATTGGCTTAAACTAGGTAGCTATTGCATGCGGCTTCGCTCTTATGGGCGGAAACGAGCAAAAATCAAGGGGGCAAGCACAGGGATGGCAAAGCGTCGTGGCAATCCAAACTGGGGGAAGCCGGAGCCAATTGGGCCGGTGGTTCCGACGGTGACCTCTTTTGAGCAGGTGGTGAAGGAATACAAATTGACGCCGGATCAGTATGAGCGGTCGACGCGGCTGCGGGAGTGGGCGCGTCGGAACCGGAACTCGAAGTATATTCCGGAGGCGCTGCTGGAAGCCTGGGGATTTGAGATCGAGTCGACGCTGTAAGAGGCTCGAGGATGGAAAGGGGCTGCCCGTGAGGGGCGGCCCCTTTTTGGTTTGTGGGGAATGCCTGGGTGGTTCCGGGGTGGGTGAACTGCAGCTCCCTGGGCGCGGAGCGTTACCGGCTGCGCTCACGGTGGCTCCAGCCGGCTGAGGGCGGTGTAAAGTACCTGCGGCGGGCTTCGCTTGCTCAGGATGACTTCTCCGCAAGGTCGGAGACTGTGGTGGTCTCGTGCAAGCTCCCTTCTACCCGGGTTGTTGGTTATGCCTCGTGAGGGTTGGGGCGGCGTGAGCGCAGAATAAGAGGTATGGCGATGGATGGAAGCAGTCCGTTTACGACCGTGGAGGGCGCACTGGCGGAGTTTCGCGCGGGGCGCATGGTGGTGGTGGTGGATGACGAGGATCGCGAGAACGAGGGCGACCTGACGCTGCCGGCGGAGTTTGTGACGCCGGAGGCGATCAACTTTATGGCGCGGTGGGGCCGGGGGCTGATCTGCCTGACGCTGACCGAGGAGCGAGCGGACTACCTGCGGCTGGGGCCGATGGTGTCATCGAACTCATCGCGGTTTGGGACGGCGTTTACGGAGAGTATCGAGGCGCGCGAAGGGGTGACAACGGGGATTTCCGCGGCGGATCGGGCGCGTACGATCCAGGTGGCGATCGATGAGACCTCGACGGCGGCGGACCTGGCGCGGCCGGGGCATGTGTTTCCGCTGCGGGCGCGCAAGGGCGGGGTGCTGGTGCGGGCCGGGCAGACCGAGGCCTCCGTGGATATGGCGCGGATGGCGGGGCTAAAGGCGGCCGGGGTGATCTGCGAGATTATGAACGACGATGGGTCGATGGCGCGGGTGCCGGACCTGGTCGAGTTTTGCCGGGTACACGAGCTCAAGATGCTGACGGTGGCGGAGCTGATCCGGTACCGGCTGCAGCATGAGAGGTATTTGTTTCGGGTAGCGGAGGCGGCCTTGCCGACAGCGTTCGGCGAGTTCCGGATGATTGCGTATGAGAACGAGGTGAACGGGGGCGAGAGCCACCTGGCGCTGGTGCGTGGGGACGTGTCACAGGCGGGCCGAGGAACGGACGAGCCGGTGCTGGTGCGGGTGCACTCACACTGCCTCCCCGGGGAGGTGTTTGGGTCGACGCTATGCGACTGCAAGGGAAGTGTGCAGCGATCGCTGAGCGCGATTGCCAAGGCGGGACGGGGCGCGCTGATTTACCTGCATAACGGCGGGCGGGGGTTTGACATCGACCGGGCGCTGACGGCGCCGGGGATGCCGGCGAGTATCTCCCTGCACCGGGATATGCGGCCGCCGGAGCCGCGGCCCGGAAATGAGGCGCACGAGGACCGGCACGGGCGAATTTTGCGGCAGGTGGGGCTGGGCGGGCAGATCTTGTCGGACCTGCAGATCCGGCGCATCCGGCTGCTCTCAAACACGCGCACGCATGTGCCGGCGCTGCAGGGGTTTGGGGTAGAGATTGTGGAGCAGGTGCCGATCCCGGAGCTTGCGGCGACGTCGCGCTTCCAGTGATAGGTGAGGTTGCGGCGCTAGCGAGTTGCTGCGGAACGGCTTAGCACGAGCGGCGATGGAAGGATGGCAAGGAGGCCACGGCGGGAGAGCTCCCCCTCGAGGGCTTCCACGGTAGAGAACTGGATAGCGGGGAGGCCGATGGACTCGGCGGCGGCGATGTTTTCAGGCTTGTCGTCGAGGAAGAGGGCGTCCGAAGGGGCGACGCCAAGCTGCTCGCAGGTATAGCGGTAGATGGCAGGGTCAGGCTTGGCGATGCCGAGCTCACAGGACCAGGTGTGGTGGTCAAAGCGGCCGAGCCAGCCGAACTCCTGGCGCATGTAGCTGAGCAGCTCGGCACCCATGTTGGAGAGGATGGCGGTGCGGAAGCCTGCGTCCTGGATGGCGGCGACCCAGCGGATCATGGTTTCGTTGAGGGTGCTCCACATGAGGACGTCATTCTCAATCAGGCGCTCGATTTCGGGCGGGGTCAGGCCGAGGTTGGCGTCGCCGGAGATCGTCTGCCAGAAGGTGGTGCCGTTGAGCGTGCCCATGTCGTAGGCGTGGCGGTGGCGCCAGTAGTGGTTGTCGAAGGCGGTGTCGTCGAGGCGGGTGATCTCTTTGAGGGCGGCGAGAGGTGCGGCTTCCTGCGCGGTACTCAGGACCATGCCGTAGTCGAAGATCACTGCCTGGAGCGCCATATGCACCTCGGGGATAGGGATGGCTCCATTATGAGGGAAGAGAGGTTAGGAACGAAGCGCGTGAGATTGCTGTGAGGTTTTCTGCGAGAACGGAGTGGGACCGGGAAGAGACGGAGCTGGGGCGGGCGGTGCGGGTGCGCCGCGCCGCGGGGGTGCCGCTGCCAGGCCTCATCGACCTGACGGCTTCGAATCCGACGCGGTGCGGGTTTGCGGTGGATGGGGAAGCGGTGCTGCGGCCGCTGCTTGGGGCGGGATCGCTCGGGTATGCACCGGAGCCGCTGGGGCTGCTGCGTGCGCGAGAGGCGGTATGCGGGTACTACGCCGACCATGACGCGGCCGTGCAGCCGGAGCAGGTGTGCCTGACGACGAGTACGAGCGAGGCGTACAGCTTTTTGTTTCGGCTGCTGTGCGACCCGGGCGATGAGGTGCTGATTGCGAGCCCTTCGTACCCGCTGTTTGCGTACCTGGCGGTGCTGGACGATGTGCGGCTCGTTCCTTATCCGCTGGTGTATGAGCATGGCTGGCAGACCGAGCCGGGGCGGCTGCGGGAGCGGGTGACGGAGCGGACGCGGGCGATTGCCCTGGTGCACCCAAACAACCCGACCGGGCATTTTGTGGGGGATAGGGAGCTGCGAGAGCTGGAAGAGCTGTGTGCGGAGTGCGGGCTGGCGCTGCTTGTGGATGAGGTGTTTCTGGATTTTGGGTGGGGCGAGGAAGGCAGGCCGGGAAGTTTTGCGCGGGGGGAGCACCCGGCACTCACGTTTGTGCTGAGCGGGCTGAGCAAGGTGGCGGGGCTGCCGCAGATGAAGCTGGGCTGGATTGCGGCCTTTGGCCCGGAGGCAGTGCGAAGAGAGGCGCTGGAGCGGCTGGAGGTGATTGGGGATACGTTTCTCTCAGTGAGTGCGCCGGCGCAGGAGGCTCTTCCAGAATGGCTCGCGAAGCGGAGCGGGCTGCAGGGGCAGATCCGGGCGCGGGTGAGGGCGAACCTGCGCTGCCTGGACGAGGGGCTGGCGGGGAGTGCGGCGGGGCGGCTGGCGGGGGAGGGTGGCTGGTACGCGGTGGTGCGGGTGCCAGCGGTGGAGCCGGATGAGGTGCTGGCGCTGCGTCTGTTGGAGGGGAAGGGTGTGCTGGTGCACCCGGGGTCGAGTTTTGGGTTCCCTGGAGCGGGGTATGTGGTGGTGAGCCTGCTGCCGGAGGAGGGGGTGTTTCGCAGGGGGGTGGAGGCGTTGGTAGGGGAGGTGCGGGGATATGAGGGAGTGGGTGGGGCTGGGTCCTAGAGGAAAGCGCGGAAGACGGAGGGATTTACAGGAGACGGCTTGAGGTAGAGGGGTCGCCTGGCGAATGGGCAGGAGCTGTAGCTCCCGCTGTGAGCCATGCTGGAAGGCTCAAGATGCCGAGATACGTGTTTGTCGTCTGGACGTCGATGATCAAGCAAGGAATTGGGTAGCAAGAAGCGGATAGCCGCTTCCGCGCTGTCCGTCGACACTCGCTACATGCACGTACCCGTGGAACCATCGATCCTCTACTTCGGCACGCCAGTTGTGCTGCTGAGCACGCTCAACGAAGACAGCAGTCTGAATGTCGCGCCTATGTCCTCGGCGTGGTGGTTGGGATGGAACTGCATGCTGGGGCTTGGCGCGAAGGGTCACACAGCGCAGAATCTGCTTCGAGAGAAGGAGTGTGTGCTGAATCTTCCCTCTGTGGACCAGGTGTCAGCAGTAAACAGACTTGCGCGAACCACCGGATCGAATCCCCTTCCTGCTCATAAGGCGGCTATGGGGTATCGGCATGAGAAGAACAAGCTCGACGTTGCAAGGCTGACCAGCGAAGGCTCGGATCTGGTGAGGCCCGCCCGTTTGGCCGAGTGCCCGATCCAGCTGGAGGCGGTGCTGGAGACGGTTCACCCATTTGGCACGCGCCCCGACAAGGACCCAAGCGCGCTCGCTTTTGAAGTAAGGATTGTGAGGGCTCACGTAGACCCGTCTCTTCTTGTCGTGGGGGAGAAAGATAGGGTGGATCCAGACAAATGGCGGCCCCTGCTGATGAGCTTCTGCCGTTTCTATGGTTTAGGGGAACAGGTCTTCGAATCAACCCTGGCGCAGATTCCCGAGTCTGCTTATCGACCTGTTGCACACATGGCGCGTTAAAGTAGCTCTCCCTGGATAGTTCAGGAGTTCTGTGACAGGGGACGGGAGAACGCATGGACGCACTAAACCGCTGATCGGAGGGCCATCTCAATGATGGATCAGAGCGAAAGCTGGAAAGCTGTTCTCGGCAGAGACAAGACCCAGGATGGGAGCTTTGTGTATGGCGTGATGTCGACCGGCATCTTCTGTCGTCCGGGCTGCGCATCGCGCACCCCGCTTCGAGAAAACGTCCGGTTTTACTCCACTACAGAGGAAGCACAGGCGGATGGTCTGCGTGCCTGCCTGCGGTGTAAGCCTACGGCGACAGATGAGGGCGCGCCGGACGTTGTTGAGGAGGTGCGCATGTACATCCGGAAGCACGCTGACCAGCAGCAGCTGCTCACCCTTGAGGCGCTGAGCCGGCGCTTCCAGCGGAGTCCCTTCTCTTTGCAGCGAACTTTTAAGGCGGCGCTGGGCGTGACGCCCAGGAGATATGCCGCAGAGCTAAGGATGCAGATGCTGAAGGAAAAGCTGAGGCGGGGACGGACCGTGGCAGAGGCAACCTATGAGGCCGGCTTCGGCTCGAGTAGCCGCGTTTACGGGTGCGCAGACACACAGCTTGGCATGACACCGAGGCAGTACCGAGCACGAGGAGAGGGCGTTGAAATCTCGTACGCGACGATGCAAACGCCGCTCGGCCTGCTCATGATCGGCGCCACCGACCGAGGGCTTTGCTTCCTGGAGTTCGGAAACTCCGAAACGGAGCTTGTCCAGTCGCTTCGCGAGGAGTTTGGGGCAGCCAGCCTCCGGTCGACACCGAGCCCGCCCTCAGACCAGTATCAAGAATGGGTGCAGGCGCTGTCGCGCTTTCTGGAAGGCGAACAAGCGTTGAGCAAGTTTCCGCTGTCTCTTCATGGAACCGCTTTTCAGATCAAGGTTTGGAGTTATCTGCAGACCATCCCGAGCGGCATTGCTCAATCCTATGCCGAGGTGGCCGCGAGCATTGGACATCCGAAAGCAGTGCGCGCAGTGGCTTCTGCTTGTGCGGCGAACCGCCTTGCATTGGTGATTCCTTGTCATCGCGTGATCCGGGGAGATGGCGGTTTGGGTGGTTATCGTTGGGGTCTGGATCGAAAGAGGGCCTTGCTGGACTTAGAGCGACGCCTGCCGACGATGGAAAGCTCACCAGGAGAATCGCTATGACCTCTCTCCGTCCCCCCCTCAGCAAGCGCTAAGGAGGAAAGTAGCTGACGAGGGATGGATTGGCGTTAAGCGTGGTTATGTCGCTAGGACGGCTTGGAAGGCACAGCGAGGCTGTCGAGTGCAGCCAGGACCTCTTCGCTTAGGACAGCAGAGCCGGCAGCCAGGTTTTCTTCCAGGTGGGCGATATCGCCTGTTCCGGGAATGAGCAGAATGTTGGGACGATGTTTGAGAAGCCAGGCGAGGCCCAGCTGTGTTGGCGTGATGCCGAGCTGCGTTGCGAGCTCGATCAGCTTCGGCTGCTCCGTGACCTTTGGCCAGCCGGGGAAGGTGCCGCCCAGGGGGTAGAACGGTACCCAGGCGATCGCGTGCTCGACACAGAGCGAGAGCAGGTCTTCGTACTCGCGGCTCAGGAGGCTGTAGGCATTTTGCACGCAGGCGATCCCTGCGGGAAGCACTCGTTGGAGCGTTGGGAGGCTGACGGCGCTGAGCCCGATGCTCCCGATCTTTCCTTCACTGCGCATGGCGATCATCTCCGCCATCTGGTCATCGATATCGACGACCTGGTCGCCCTCGGCCTGGAGCCCGGGGCCGACGTCCGCCCTGCGCAGGTTGACCAGGGGGATGCGCTCCATGCCCAGGCTGAGAAGATTGGCTTCGAGACTTGCCCGCAGCTGCTCCGGACGCTGCGCCAGCTTGACGGGGATCTTTCCCTGGAGCTCGGGGTCGGCTCCCACTTTGCTTGCGATGACGATGCCGTTTTTGCTCCCGTCCCCGTTCCCATCCTTGCTCTCTGCGGGAAGTACCTTGTGGATCATCCTGTTGGCGAAGCCGTTGCCGTAGAACTGCGCGGTATCGATGTGATCGACGCCGAGTTCCAGCGCACGACGCAGCAGCACCTCGGCCTTTTCCGGTTCGGCTTCATACTTCCGCAACTGGATGGCGCCATAGCCGATGCGGGCGACTTCGCTGCGACCGAGGCGACAGGTGCCGCCGGGTGCCGGAACGGTTCGTGTGTGACTCGCCATGGAGATCTCCTAGAATGAAGGTTGAAACGGAGGCTACTCCGCTTGTTAAGAATAGCTTATCCGGAGGCACCTCCGCTTGACAGAGATGAACCGATTGCGTGCTGATGCCGCCCGAAACCGGGAGCGGCTCCTAGAGGTAGCGCGCGCGCAGTTTTCCAGGCGAAAGAGCGCGATCACGCTCGAGGAGATCGCCGGACTGGCGGGTGTGGGAATTGGGACGTTGTATCGCCACTTTCCCACGCGCGAGGCTCTTGCTGAGGCTGTGTACCGCTCGGAGCTCGACGCACTGATGGCTGAGGGCGCGGAGCTGCTCAAGGGGCATTCTGCCTTCGAGGCGCTGCGAATCTGGATGGACCGCTATACGCAGTTTGTCCATACCAAGCATGCGATGTACGAGACGCTCAGCAGGGCATTCCTCACAAGCGCAGGCCGGCCGCTTGAGACGCGCGCGAAGATCCGGGCTGCCATCGCTCCATTTCTTGCTGCAGGAGTTGCGGATGGAACCATTCGGGATGACATCAAGGAGGACGATCTTACCGTCACCCTCGCGGCGACTGTGCTGGCGACGAAGCTCGCGGCGGATGACGATCAGCTACGACGTGTTTTGGACCTGCTGATGGATGCGCTGCGGCCGCGTGGTTGAACCGGCTTCCGGTGACTGGACGAATGCTCCCAGGCGCGCGTGGGACGGCGTGGCGCTCCCGGGCGAGGCTGAGGCTAGCGCATGCCGCGGAGGAAGGGGTTGTGTGCGCGTTCGTGGCCGAGGGTGGTTTGGGGGCCGTGGCCGGGGATGACGAGGGTGGTGTCGGGCAGGGGGAGCAGGCGGGAGTGGATGGAGCGGAGGAGCTGCTCGGTGTTGCCGCCGGGGAGGTCGGTGCGGCCGACGGAGCCGGCGAAGAGGGTGTCGCCGGCGAGTAGAAGTCCGGTGTTGGGGAATGCATGCGGAAAGTGGAGGCAGACGCTGCCGGGGGTGTGACCGGGGGTGTGCAGGACTTCTGCTCCGAGGCTTGGGAGGCCGACGGAGGCGCCGTCATCGAGCGTGGCGTCCGGCGAGGCGACCGGGGGTGGGGCGATGCCGAGCCAGGCGGCCTGCGTATCCATCATGCGGAGCAGGGGAAGGTCAGCCCCGTGCATGAAGATGGGCGCGCCGGTGGTGTTGCGCAGGGCGAGCGCGCCGCCGATGTGGTCAATGTGGGCGTGGGTGATGAGGATCTGGCGGAGGCGGAGGCCGAGCGCTTCCAGGCGCGCGAGGAGGTGGGCGTGGCCGCCGTCTTGGGGAAGGCCGGGGTCGATGACGAGGGCTTCGCTGGAGGCGGAGTCGCCAAGCAGGGTGCAGTTGCAGCCGAGCAGGCCGACGGGGAAGGTTTCATGGAGCATGCTTCATTCTCTTTCTTCCAGAGGTCGAACTGCACCGGCTTGCGTACGACTTGCGATAATAGAGGGATGGCGATACGGAACGAATGGACGGAGTGGCACCTGACGCCGGAGGGCTGGCGGCGGGGAGCGATGCGTGTCCAGGGCAAAGGGAACACGTGGGAGAAAGAGCCGGAGGATCGGGTTCTTTCGTTTGTGTACAAGGAGACGGAGACGAGCAGTACGCCGGAGCCCAAGGTGAGTGTGGAGGAGACGTGGCGGTCAAAGACGGCGCCGGACATTGCAGAGTTATTGCAGGCGCATGGGGTGTGTCCGCGGGCGTTGTAGAGCGGGCGGAGGGTGGGCACCTACGGTGGGGCCAGCGCGGCGCTTGCGCGCCGGTGTAGGTGAGGATGCGGGGCTTGGGTGAGCCTGGGTGTTTTGCTATACTCAGGCTCGGGTCGAGCCTGTACGGCCTTCAGCTAGGCGGAAGTGGTGAAATGGCAGACACACCATCTTGAGGGGGTGGCGCCGAGAGGCGTGGGGGTTCAAGTCCCCCCTTCCGCACCAAGCTTTTATCAGCCTCAGTCTCCCCTGTCTCAACAAAGGAAGCAGCAAAGTCCATGGTTATCCTGTTTACCGTCATCCACGTGTTTCTCTGCCTCTTTTTGATCGGCGTCATTCTTCTGCAGCAGGGGAAAAGCGCAGACCTCGCCGGTGCTTTTGGCGGGCAGGGTTCGCAGACGGCCTTTGGGCCGCGCGGTGCGTCGAACGTTCTCTCAAAGACGACGACCTGGTGTGCTGTGGCTTTTATGGTCACCAGCATCGGGCTGACGATCCTGCTGCAGCGCGGCGCGGGTGCCGGGCACTCTGTGCTGGAAGGCACCAAGGCGCAGCAGAGCACGCCGGCCAAGAAATAAGTGCGATAAGCAAGATGCCGTAAGTCAGTGGCATGCAAGAGTAGCAAAAGAGGGAGGCCGAAAGGTCTCCCTCTTTCATTTGCGCGCAATGAGCGGGCAGCGGCCAGGCGGGCGCTAGTTGCCGCGGAGAGCGCGGGTGACCGCGGCCTGTGCGAGCGGGGCCATGACCGCGTAGCCGGCAGCGTTGGGGTGTAGGCCGTCGCCGGAGAGCTCACGCCGGAGCATGCCGCCGGGGTCGACCATGGCGGAGAAGTAGTCGAGATAGGTGTGGCCATTGGCCGCGCAGTAGTTCGCGAGCCAGGTGTTGAGGGCCAGGATGGAGGCCGGGGGGCGTCCGTGGCTCATGTCGGGATGCACGGAGTCATTGACGGGGGTGACGGAGGCGAAGACGACGCGGATGCCGTGGAGGTGGGAGAGCTCAGCGAGCGTGCTGTAGTTGTCTTCCACCTGCGTGAGCGTTTCGGGGCCGGTGTTGCCGGCGAGATCGTTGGTGCCGGCGAGGATGACGAGAACGGCGGGGTGGAGGGCGAGCACATCCTGCCGGAAGCGCACGAGCATTTGCGGGGTGGTTTGCCCGCTGATGCCGCGGTTGAGGTAGTTGCGGCCGGGGAAGAACTGGTCAAGGTGCCAGCTGTCCGTGATGGAGTCGCCAAAGAAGATGACGCGGGTGTTGGGCGCGGCGGGCGGGGGCAGGGCGGCATCGTCCGAGGCGTAGCGGCTGAGCTGGCCGTAGTCGTTCGCGAGGCGGCGGTAGCGGTCGAGCTCGGCTGCCTGGGCGGCGTTGGGAGGCGGAGAAAGGGACTGCGCGGCGACGGGCGGGGCGGCTTGCGGGGGCGAGGCAGCGCCGGCGCAGGAGAGAGCCAGCGTACAGAGAAGGCTGGGGAAGAGGCTGCGGGGCGAGAGCAGAGTACGTGGGGTCAGAGTGCGGGGAATGACCATGGCGACACGCTACCACTGCGCCCGGCTCTGTGCCAGAGCGATGCTTCCGGCCACGTGCATGTGCCGAAGAAGGGGCGAGAAGGAGTGCGCGACATGGGGGGCGCGTGAGACAAAGATGGTCTGGTAAGAATGGGCGATGAGCGCCTTTGCCTTAGCGAGCCTGTTTATCACGGTAGCGGCGCTGCTCTCGTTTGCGAACCACCGGCTGGTGCGGGTACCGCCGGCGATCGGGATGACGCTGCTCTCGCTCTTGCTGGCGACGGTGCTGCTGCTGACAGCGAAGGTGGCAGGCGTGGATGCGACGGTGCACCCGAGCCGGGTGATTGCGCTGGTGGCGGGGATCGACTTCAACAAGCTGGTGCTGCACGGGATGCTGGGGTTTCTGCTGTTTGCCGGGGCGATCCAGATGGATGTGGCGCGGCTGCGGGCGCAGCGCTGGACGGTGCTGGCGCTTTCTGTGGTGAGTACGGCGGTGTCAGCAGTGCTGGTGGCTGCCTTGTGCCGGATGGTGCTGCCGTTGGCAGGGGTGGCGCTGCCGTGGATGAGCGCACTGATGCTGGGGGCGGTGCTGTCGCCGACCGACCCGGTGGCGGCGCTGGCACTGCTGCGCAGGGCCGGTGTCTCCGAGGTGCTGGAGACGCAGCTGACCGGGGAGGCGCTGTTCAATGACGCGATGGGCGCGGTGTTGTTTATCGCGCTGCTGGAGACTTCGCGAAGCGGGCACCTCCCGGGGGCTGGGCAGTTTGCATGGCTGCTGCTGCGGCAGGCGGCCGGAGGCATGGCGCTGGGGCTGGGGCTGGGTGCGATCGCGCTGGTGCTGCTGCGGCTAACGAATGCGTACCGGACAGAGATTTTGCTAACGCTGGCGCTGGCGATGGGCGGCTATGCACTGGCCGACGCGGTGCATGTGTCGGCACCGCTGGAGGCGATTACGGCGGGGCTGTGCCTGGGCGCGCAGGCGCGGGGTGTGACGTTCTCAGAGCGGGCGCAGGATTATGTGGACAAGTTCTGGGATCTGATTGACGGGATTATGAATGCGTTGTTGTTTCTGCTGCTGGGCCTGGAGCTGGTGGTGGTGCCGCTGCACCTGCCGTTTCTGCTGGCGGGGGTATGTGCGATTCCCTTGGTGCTGCTCTCGCGGCTGCTGAGCGTGGCGGTGGTGATGGTGCCGAAGCTGGGCGTGTGCCGGAGGCTCGGGAGATCTCTGACGCTGATGACGTGGGGCGGGCTGCGTGGAGCGTTATGCGTGGCGCTGGCCCTCTCGCTGCCTGCGTCGTCGGAGCGCGGGCTGCTGCTGACGATCACGTATGTGGTGGTGGTGTTTGCGATTGTGGTGCAGGGGCTGACGGTGGGGCCGCTGGCGCATCGTCTGGAGCCTGCGCAGGCTCCCGAGATGCCGGCTGTCGAGGCGGTGCCGTGAGGGCTGATGTAAAGCGAGTGGTGGAGGCGATAGGGGCGGGTCCGCTGGAGGAGGCGGCGATTGCGCAGTGGGTGTGGCCGCTGTTCCGCCAGGCCTGGCGCGAGGGAGAGGTGTACCTGGCAGGGCATACGCTGGGGCGGCCGCCGGACGCGATGCAGGAGGATGTGTGCGAGGGGACGCGGCTGTGGGCGGAGCGGCTGCGCGAGGCGTGGGGGCCATGGCTTGCGGAGGAGCAGGCCTATCGGGCGGCGCTGGCGCGGCTGCTGGGGCTTGCGCGGGCGGACCAGGTTGTGCCGAAGACGTCAGCCGGGCAGGCGCTGCGGACCGTCCTGAATACACTGCCGCCGGGCGCGACAGTGCTGACGACGCGCGAGGAGTTTGCGTCGGTGGCTGCCGTGCTGGCGCAGTATGCGGCACTGGGGCGGATCAAGCTGCGTTTTGCGGCTCGGGATCCGGACGGCCGCTGGACGCCAGAACGGTTGGGGGACGAGCTGCGCAAGCGGGATTGGGTTTCGCTGACGGTGCTCTCGCATGCCTTTTACGCGGATGGGCAGCTCTTCCCCGATCTGCCGGCTGTGGCGCAGGCCTGCCACGCGCAGGGCGGCGAGGTGCTGGTGGACTGCTATCACTCGCTCGGGGTGGTGCCGGTCGCCATGGAAGAGCTTGGCTGCGATTACCTGATCGGCGGCTGTTACAAATATCTGCGCGGGGGGCCGGGTGCGGCGTTTCTTGCGCTTGCCCCGGGGCGAGAGCAGCTGCGATCGCTCGACAGCGGATGGTTCGCGTTGGAGCCGGGGACTGATCCATTTGGCCCATGGGGGCTGCATGAAGGTCCAAAGCTGCGAACCGGCGGGGATGGATGGGTGGACGGGACGCCGCCGGTGTTGACGTACTATCAGGCGCGGGCGGGGCTGGCATTTGTCGAGGCGGTTAGGGTGGAGCGGCTGCGGGCTTACTCGCTGGAACAGCTGCGGTATTTGCGAGAGCTGCTGCGGGAGCGCGGAGTAGCGAGTGAGGGTGGGGACGCGGAGCATGGGGCGTTTTTGACGGTGCGGAGTGAGCGCGCGGGCGAGGTGGTGCGGCGGCTGGGAGAGCAGGGGATGGTGGTGGATGAGCGTGGGGGAAGGGTGCGGGTGTGTCCGGATGTGTTGACGACGCGGGGGGAGTTGGAGCGGGTAGCGGAGGGGATTGGGAGCGTGTTGCGGGGCTAAAGTGCGCTGCCGGAATCGAGGGCTGCGAAGAGGGCAGGGATGTCGAGGTAGATGGGCGTGCCTGCGACCTCTAAACGCTCCCGTTCCAACCAGAAGTCTGCTTCGCAGGCTTGCGCTGTGCGTGTATCGGGATCGATGAGCCAGATGTTTGGGATGCCCATGGACTGGTAGTCTTTTGCTCGCTTGCGGAGAGCGGAGTAGGTGTCGTCGGGTGAGAGCACTTCGATAGCGAGCAGCGGCGGCCCGGTCAGGACGGCTGAGCGTTGCCCGGGCCGGTCCACCACGACATCCGGCAGCCGGACGCGGGCTTGGGAGACGCGCGTGCGTACTTCGATGGAAGGTACAACATTCCACTCAAGCCGATGCTGCAAGAACCAGGTGAAGAGCAAGCCCTGGATGAAACCGTGGTCCCAGGTGCCCATGGGTTTCTCCTGCAGGTGGCCGTCGAGGAACTCGACATCGGGCCGGTAGCTCGTGCGGAGGTACTCTTCGATGGTAGTGAGTGGGACCTGCGCGGCCATGTCCATAGCGTATAAGCGCGCGCGCTGCGCGGCAAGAGATCGGCCCGTGTTTTCCGAAGCATCCACAGGGTGAGCGGGTGTCCCGGTTATGAGGGATGGGGAAGAGTGGGGAACTAGACTGGAGAGAGCGCTATGGCCGAGTTTACCCATCTCCATCTCCATACTGATTTTTCGCTCCTGGACGGGGCGTGCGACGTCGACAAGCTGGTGAAACGTGTGCAGGATATCGGGCAGACCTCTGTTGCGATTACGGATCACGGCAATATCTACGGCGCGGTGCATTTTTTTGAAGCGGCGAAGAAGCAGGGGATCAAGCCGATCCTGGGCTGCGAGCTGTACGTGTGCCAGAAGGAAGACCATCGCGCGGACCCGCAGGGTGACGACTACAACCACTTGCTGGTGCTGGCCGAGAACGAAGAAGGCTACCGCAACCTGGTGCGGATTACGTCGGAAGCTTCGCTGCACGGGTTTTATCGCAAGCCGCGGATCAGCAAGAAGTATCTGGCGGAACATGCGCAAGGGTTGGTGGGTTTTTCGGGGTGCCTTGCCGGGGAGCTCTCACAGCATTTGATGAAGGACAACTACGAGGGCGCGAAGCGCACGGCCTCGCAGTACCAGGATATTTTCGGACGCGGCAATTTCTTTTTGGAGATTCAGGATCAAGGGCTCGAGCTCGAAAAGAAGATCCATGCGGATCTGTTCCGGCTGGAGAAGGAGCTGGAGATTCCATTAGTGGCGACGAACGACAGCCACTACCTGTGCGAGGACGACCACCATGCGCATGAGGTGCTGCTGTGTGTGCAGACGGCAGGCTCGATCCATGACCCGAAGCGGTTCAAGTTCGATTCCGACCAGTTCTATGTGAAGACCGCGGCGGAGATGGAGCAGGTGTTTGCGCATGCACCACAGGTAGTGAGCCGCACGATGCAGTTTGCGGAGCGCTGCCAGCTGAAGCTGAACAAGGTGGAGAACCCGTTTCCGGAGTTTGCGGTGCCGGCGGGGCACACGGTGGACAGCTACTTTGAGCAGGTATGCCGGGAGGGGTTCCGGAAGCGGCTGGATACCTCGGTGAAGCACCTGCAAGACAAAGGGCTGCTGCGGCAGCCGCTCTCGGCTTACCACGCGCGGCTGGAGCGGGAGCTGGACTGCATCAAGGCGATGAAGTTCCCGGGATACTTCCTGATTGTGTGGGATTTTATCCGCTACGCGCGGGAGCAGGGGATCCCAGTGGGGCCGGGGCGCGGCTCCGCGGCAGGCTCGCTGGTGGCGTATGTGATGGAGATCACGAACATCGACCCGCTGCAGAATGAGCTGCTGTTTGAGCGCTTTCTGAATCCGGAGCGGGTGTCGATGCCGGATATCGACATTGACTTTGATATGAACCGGCGCGGCGAAGTGATCGACTATGTGACGCGAAAGTACGGGCGCGAGCAGGTGGCGCAGATTATCACGTTCAACACGATGGCGGCGAAGGCGGCGATCAAGGACGTGGGGCGCGCGCTGGACCTGCCGTATGGCGATGTGGACCGCATTGCAAAGATGGTGCCGGCGACGATCGGCATCACGCTCGAACAGGCGCTGAAGGACTCGCCGCCGCTGCAGGAGGCTTACGACAAAGACCCGCAGATGCGCGAGGTGATCAACACGGCGCTGAAGCTGGAAGGGCTGGTGCGGGGCGCGGGTGTGCATGCGGCGGGAGTGGTGATTGCGCCGCGGCCGCTGACGGATCTGGTGCCGCTGTCGCGGTCAAAGAATGATGAAATCGTCACCGCGTATGACATGAAAGCGGTGGAGAAGCTCGGGCTGCTGAAGATGGACTTTCTCGGTTTGACGACGCTGACGGTGATTGATGATTGCCTGAAGCTGATCCGGAAGAGCTCGGGGGTGCAGCTGGACCTGGAGTTGATTCCGCTGGATGACCAGGAGACGTATGAGAAGGTGTTTCATCGCGCGCTGACTTCGGGGGTGTTTCAGTTTGAGTCGGGCGGGATGCGCGATGTGCTGCGGCGGTATAAGCCGACCTCGGTCGAGGACCTAACGGCCTTGAATGCGCTGTACAGGCCGGGGCCGATCCAGGGCGGGATGATTGATGACTTCATCGAGCGCAAGTGGGGACGCCGCAAGGTGGAGTATGACCTGCCGCCGATGGAGACGATCCTGAGGGAAACGCTGGGCGTGATTGTGTATCAGGAGCAGGTGATGCAGATTGCGAATGCGGTGGCCGGCTACTCATTGGGCGAGGCGGATTTGCTGCGGCGCGCGATGGGCAAAAAGAACCTGGAGGAGATGGCGAAGCAGCGGGAGCGATTTGTCACCGGCGCTGCACAGAAGGGCTTCCGCGCGGAGACGGTGACGCGGGTGTTTGACCTGATGGAGCAGTTTGCCGGGTATGGGTTTAACAAGTCGCACTCTGCGGCGTATGCGCTGCTGGCGTACCACACGGCGTACCTGAAGACGCATCACCCGGTGGAGTTTATGGCGGCGCTGCTGACAAGTGAAACTTCGAAGCCGGAAAACGTTGTGAAATACATCAAGGAGTGCCGCGAGCTAGGCATCAGCGTGGAGCCGCCGGATGTGCGGCTGAGCGATGCGGACTTTACGCCGAATGGGCAGGCGATCCGCTTTGGGCTGACGGCGATCAAGAATGTGGGACGGAACGCGATCGACTCGATTTTGCAGGCGCGTCGGGAGCAGGAGAGCAAGGGCAAGGCCTTCCCGAGCTACTGGGAGTTTTGCGAGCAGGTGGATCTGCGGCTGATGAACAAGCGGGTGCTGGAGTCGCTGATCAAAGCCGGGGCGCTGGATGCATTTGGGCGGCGTGCACAGCTGATGGCCGCAGCAGACAGGGCGATGGAGCGGGCGGGGAAGGCGCAGCGGGACCTGCTGAGCGGCCAGCATGGATTGTTCGGGATCTTCGACGACCAGCCTGCGCATACAGCGGCGAGCGATGCGCTGCCCAACATCCCGGACTGGGATGAGAATGAGCGGCTGCAGGCGGAGAAAGAGGTGCTGGGCTTCTTTGTCTCGGGGCACCCGCTGGACAAGTATGCAGACAAGCTGCGGAACCTGCCGGGCGTGGTGGATACGGCGACCGCGATGGAGATGAAGCCTGCGCCCCCGCCGACAAGGCGCGGCGAGCGCAACGAGAGCGAAGTGCAGATCGCGGGCGTGATTGTAGGGCTGAAGGTGGCAAAGTCGAAGCGCTCGGGCGAGCTGTATGCGCAGGCGTCGCTCGAAGACACGGTAGGCAAGATCGACCTGATCTGCTTCCCGAAGGATTACGCGCAGCTGGCAGAGAGTTTGAAGATTGAGGTGCCGGTGGTGGTGCGGGGCGCGCTGCGTGCGGAAGAGGACGCGGCGAACAAGATCTGTGTTTCGTCGATTACGCCGATTGAGGACTTAAAGGTGCGGCTGCCGAAGAACCTGCGCATCAAGGTGCAGCTGGATGTGGCGAGCGATGCGATGCTGTGGGAGCTGCACGGCATGCTGGACGCGTCGCCAGGGCCGGGGCGCGTGATGCTGAACCTGGAGCAAAGGGGCGAGTACTGCGTGGTGCTGGAGCCGACGGGCTTCGCGGTGACGGCGGATCGCGCATTTATCGACCGGGCGGAGCTGCTGCTGGGGCGGGGTGCTGTGCAGGTGATGGATTGAAAGCCGTTCTCGCATAGGTGGAGGGCAGAGTTTGAGTTGCAGTGTGGCTTTTCCCGACGGAAAAGGCACGTCCTGCATCTCCGCTCCCTCCACGTGTGGACGAGAACGGCTTTCTCTCGCGCGTTGGACCTCTCGGCAGGAGCGCGCCTACAATCAACGGGATGCCGAGCAAAGCTTTGACCGACAAGCAGGCGACGCCAGCGAAGAGCAGAGCAGGCGGCGAAGGAAAAGCCCAGGGGGGCGCAAGCGTGTCACCAGGGGAGCGGTGGGCGCGCACCGAACTGGCGCGGCACCCGCAGCGGCCGGATCCGCTGTTTTTCGCGGAGCAGATGTTCAGCGATTTTGCGGAGATCCACGGGGACCGGTTGTTCTCAGACGACCCTGCGGTGCGGTGCAGCTTTGCGCGCCTGGGTGGCCGCGAGGTGCTGGTGATCGCGAATGTAAAGGGCCGCACGACCAAGGAGAAGGTCGCGTTCCGGTTCGGCATGCCGGACCCTGAGGGGTACCGCAAGGCGCTGCGCGCGATGAAGCTGGCGGAGAAGTTTGGACGGCCGGTCATCAGCCTGATCGACCTGATGGGCGCGAATCCGGGGCTGGGCGCGGAAGAGCGCGGGCAGGCGGAGGCGATTGCGCGCAACCTGCGGGAAATGTCACGGCTGCGGGTGCCGACGCTCGCGGTGATTACGGGGGAAGGCGGATCGGGCGGGGCGCTGGCGCTGGCCGTGGCGGACCGGGTGCTGATGCTGGAAAAGGCGATCTACTCGGTGATTTCGCCGGAGGCCTGCGCGTCGATTATGTGGCGGGACGCGGGCAAGCGGGCGCAAGCGGCGGAAGCGCTGCGGGCGACCGCCGAGGATGCGTTGGCGCTGGGGTGTATCGATGAAGTGGTGCCGGAGCCGGAAGATGGAGCGCATGCTCAACCGGATCAGGCGGCTGCGCTATTGCGCGCGCGCCTAAGCAGCCTGCTGGAGGCGCTGGAACAGCTGCCTACGGAGCAGCTGCTGGCGGAGCGCTACGCACGCTACCGGGGCATGGCGCAGTTCTATGTGGGCTGAGGGTTTGGGGCGGGCTGAGGGATTTGTGTCAGCGTCTCGTTCCGTGTTGAGTTCAGCTTGTACTTTGCCTTCTTGGCCGGCGCTCCATCCGGGCTGGTGCCGATGACGACGCCTCCTCTCTCCGCAAACTGGCGGGCCGAGATGCGGCAGCAGCGGGCACGGGCGAGGGCCTGGAAGCTCCGCGCGCTGGGCTGGGCTGTGGCGGCGCTATTGTTTGGCTTGTGTGCCCGGCAGTTTGCATCGCGGGCGACCGAGGTGCTGGCCGGGCCTTTTTACCTGCCGGCGGAGCAGCTGCTATTCACGATTCTGCTGCTGCTGGGCCTAATGGCCATGGCGGCGTTGGGGCAGCGGCCGATGGTGCCGGCTACGGCGGTGGGGCTGCCTTTGCGGACCGGATGGCTCCGGGAGTGGGGCCTGGGCGCGGCGCTGGGCTGGGGTACCACGGTGCTGCTGGTGCTGCCAGTAGCGCTGACCGGCGGCTTGCTGGTGACGGCAGCTCCCCTGGATGCGCACCTTCTTCTGGCCGTGCTCACTGACCTGCTGACGTTGCTGCTAATCACCCTGGCGGCGGAGCTGCTCTTTCGTGGCTACGCATTTGCGCGCCTGGTAGAGGCAGTTGGTCCCTCGCTGGCGACGGTGGGGATGACGCTGCTGTTTGCCTTTGTGCAGGTGCAGACGGGAACAGGCGGCACGGTGACCTCCAGCATTCTGCTAGGGCTGGTGCTGTCGGTCGCGTACCTGCGGACCCGGGCGCTGTGGGTCGGCTGGGGGCTGCATTTTGCCTGGAAGGCGAGCACGGCTGTTTTGTTCGGCTTGCCGTTGGGGGGTATGGCGGAGTTTTCACCGTTTGTGTCTACCTATACGAGTGGGCCGACGTGGCTGACGGGCGGAGGGCACGGTCCGGAGGCTTCGCTGCTGGCGATCCCGGTGCTCCTGCTGCTGCTGGTGGCGGTGGGGCGCACCACAGGCGAGCTGCGGCACCGATGGGCCATGCCGGAGATTGTGGGAGCGGCGATCCCGGTGGACCTGGACGCGGCCGGGCGCAGGCAGCATGAGCAGGGGATGGGCCCGGCCGCGGCAGCAGCGCCGCCGCTGGTGCAGATCGTCATGCCGGTGCAGGATGCGAAGCCGAGGGAGCCGGAGTCCTGAGGTTGTGAGCGGAGCCGGCCGCGGGGCCGCTTGTTTCGGCATGAACAATGCTTACCTTCGGTGCCTGCTTCCGTTCGACGGAGGCTTGCACGGCGCACATTTCCGGTGCATGCTAGGGGCCATCACAAGGGGATCGACTTATGTCTCCAGCTTTAGCTCGCCTGCCATTATGTCTTCTCTTTTCAACCGCTCTGCTGTGCGGGGCGGTGGCGCGTGCGCAGGTATTTACCGTCAGCACGGAGCAGATTGAGGGGCGCTTCCTCGCGTTCCAACCAACCCATGTTGATCTGCCCAAGATGCATGCCGGACCGTTTACGCAGGAAGCGCTGATGCGCACGCTTGGCTCCGAGCAAGGCTTTGCCATGCGCCCGCTGCCGCTGGCCAGCAAGGGGCTGGAGCTGGTAGCGAATGGACCGATGAGCCCGACGGGCTCAGACTACGTGACGGAGCTGAATAGCAAGGGGATCTCGGCGCATCCCGGAGATCGGGTGACGGTGACGAAGATCACCTTCAAGAAAGATCGGCTGCTGCTGGAATTTAACGGCGGGCCGGACGAGCCGCATAAGCTGATGCGGCACCTGCAGGTGGGTGTGGGCGGTGCGACAACGCCGATGGCGCGCTCCGGCGAGCAGCCGACGGGATCGAGGTTGACGCTTGTGTTTCCGGGCGGGGTGCCGAATGTGACAGGGGATGAGGTGAAGGCGCTCATTGGGCCGATTGTGGGCTTTGGAGAAAAGTCGCCGATGGAGGCGTATGTGGAGACGCTGCCCCCGCTGCTAAAGAACGCGATCCTGGATCACCATGTGCTGGTAGGGATGGATGGGGATATGGTGCTGCATGCCCTGGGGTCGCCGGTGCAGAGGATCCGCGAGCAGGATGCCGGGCACCCGTTTACAGAATGGATCTATGGCGTACCGCCGGAGAAGAGCCAGTTTGTGCGTCTGGAGCATGACCGGGTGGTGCGGGTGGAAGAAGCGTCGGTTGGGACAAGCCCGATCGTGCGGACAGGCAACGAGGTAGGCGACTACTGGCAGACCGGGCAGGGATTGGAGAAGAACGAGCGGGTAATCAAGCTGGGGGACCAGACCCAGGAGGACCGGGTGGCGCAGAATGCGGCGCCCACCGCGCCGACGCTGCGGAAGCCCGGGGAAACGCTGCCGCAGGACAAGGACAGCCAGCAGCAGCAGATGGGGCCGGTACAGCTGCCTCCGAGTACGAGCCATGCGCCGAGCCAGCCTTGAGTGCCGTGTTGTAAGCTTGAGGCTGGCGCGAAGTCGCCTGGCAGCGCCGGCTCCCCTGTGGGTCGAGCCTGGCGCGAGCGAAGCGCACCCTATCTGATTCTCTCGAGGAGCAAGCAGCAGCATGGCAAAGATTGCGAAGACAGCCGACCGGAAAAAGGTTATGGATACGACGAAGAGCACAGACTGCCCGAAGTGCAGCAAGCCGACCCGGATTGTGAAGCGGGTGAAGGATCGGGAACGGGGCACACCGGGTGGCGTGTATATCTCGTGCTCTGCGTGTGAGTTTCACGAGAAACTGTAAGTAAAACTGGAAGCCATGTTGTGAGTTTTAAGTCGAAGGCAGTAAAGACACCCGGCTCCTAGGAGCCGGGTGTCTTTGTTTGTAGATGCTGTGAGCGGGTGGGAGGCAGGGCGGCGTCGGCGACTTCATCAAGGATGGAGAGCCAGGCGGCGGAGGGATCAGCGGCTGCAGTGACGGGACGGCCGACGACGAGCTGGGACGCGCCGGCCCGGATGGCTTCCGATGGGGTGCTGGTGCGCTGCTGGTCGCCGGAGGGGCTGCCAGAGGGGCGGATGCCGGGGGTAACCAGGTGCATGCCGGGCAGGGCTGCGCGAAGCGAGGCGGCCTCCAGCGGGGAGCAGACCAGGCCGGGGATGCCGCTGCGATGGGCGAGCCGGGCGAGTGCCTCGACCTGCGCGGAGGGAGATTCCGTAATGCCGGTGGCCTGGAGGTCGGCGGCGCTGAGGCTGGTGAGCACCGTGACGGCGAGGAGCTGCATCCGGGAGCCTGCGGCTGCGTGGGCGGCCGCCTCGAGCATGGGGGGGCCGCCGAGGGCGTGGACGGTGAGGAGCGCTGGGGCGAGTGGCAGAAGAGCGCGGATGGCCCCGGCGACGGTGTTGGGGATGTCGTGGAGTTTGAGGTCGAGGAAGACTTTGTAGGCCGGAGCTGCCGCGGCGCCGGAAGCTGCGTGTGAAGCAGGTTGGGAGGTGACGCCGGAAAGTTGGCGGAGCAAAGAAGGGCCTTCGGCGAGGAAGAGCTCAAGACCTATCTTGATCCAGAGGGGATGGGTGCCGGGGGGCAACTCGCGGCTGAGCTGGTCGAGGAAGGCGAGGGCTGCCGAGCCGGAGGGGAGATCGAGCGCGAGGATCAGTCGCTCGCGCGCTGCTTCCCGGGAGGATTGCTGTGCTGCCGATGCAGGGGGCTTCGAGTTCACAGAGGCTTACGCGATGCCCGTAGAAAAAGCCTTCGCGAGGGAAGGCTTAGCGACCTGCAAGAGGCAGCGGGCTCTGAGCTTCGGCCAGCTCGGTGCCATGGTTCAGGATGTCGAGTCGTACCTGCGCAACGCCATCGAAACCGAGAAAGTGGGCGGCGGCATAGGAAAGGTCGATGACGCGGCTGGCCAGAAAGGGCCCGCGGTCATTGACGCGCACGACGACCGACTTGTGATTCATCAGATTGGTGACACGGACCAGGGTGCCGAGGGGAAGGCTGCGGTGGGCACAGGTCAGGTCGGTCATGTTGTAGTTCTCACCACTGGCGGTTGCGCGGCCCTGGAAATCGCCGCCGTACCAGGAGGCGCGGCCGATCTGGTACCAGTGCTTTTTTGCCGGGGAAGACTGGGCAGAGCTGTTGGTCTGGCTACCGGCTTGAGCCGAGCTGACTTCGGGCGCTTTGGCGGATCTTGCGACGGTGGCGCTCGAGAGGGCAAGCAGGCCGGCGAGAGCAACACCGGCGTATGTTGACACTCGGCATACTGCTGATTTCCGCTGAAGGTTATGTTGTGTCATAAGTCTCCCAGCAGATTGAAGCAGATGAAATCGTCTAAGTCAAAGTTTTTGCGGTACTTAGAAGGTGACTTCAGAGTGGTTTCACGGGTAAGAAAGAGCTCAAGTTTGCCGAGAAAGCAATCGCTTCAGGGGCGAGTGTAGTTCTTCCCGATCGCTTATGTGGTGTCTTGCAAAGGGGTTGCTTGTTGCAGTGTGAAATTTGTGCGTTGTGGCTGGGCGGTAAGAAGCCGCCCGGCAAGACGCAGAGAAAGGGAAGACGCCTGTGGGAAAAATAGCTGAAGAAGAGTCGCCGGAAAGGGTCGCGCCGCCTGTGGTGCTGAGTATTGCAGGGTTTGATCCCTCGTCCGGGGCGGGGTTCACGGCGGACCTGAAGGTGTTTGCCGCGTATGGGCTTTACGGAGTGGCCTGCCCGACGGGGCTGACGGTGCAGTCGACGCGCGGGGTGGTGCGGACTGAAGCGGTGAGCGCGGCGCTGGTGAGCGAGACACTGCGCTGCCTGGAGGAGGATCTGCCGATTGTTGGGGTCAAGATCGGCATGCTGGGGACAGCAGAGGTGGTGAGGGCTGTCGCGGAGTGGCTGGAAGGGCTGGAGGCGCGGAGGCCGGGTGTTCCGGTGGTGCTGGATCCGGTGCTGCGTGCGAGCAGCGGCGCGGAGCTGCTGGATCCCGAGGCGCTGGAGGAGCTGCGGACGCGTTTGCTGCCGCAGGTGACGGCCGTGACCCCGAATCTGCCGGAAGCAGCGATGCTGTTGAACAGAATGGCGCAGACTGCCGATGATAGGGAGGGGATGACCGCGGTGTTCGCCAGGGGGGTGCTTGGGGCGATGCATCCCCCAGCGACGAAGGGAGAGGAGGCGGGAAGTCGCCGGGGTGCGGTTGTCATCACGGGCGGGCATCTGCCGGGTGCTCCGGATGATTACCTGCTGCAGGAGGGGGAAGGAAGCCAGGCGGGGAACGCTGAGTGGTTTCGGGGGGAGTGGATTGAGAGCAGGGCAACGCATGGAACTGGCTGCGCGTTCTCCTCTGCGCTGCTGTGCGGGCTGGTGCGTGGGCAGGCTGTGCGTGAAGCGGTGGCGGGGGCGAAGCAGTACGTAAGGGAGGCGATGGCGGCGGCGTATCCGCTGGGGCATGGCAAGGGGCCGCTGCACCATCTTTATGCGCTTTACGCGCGGGAGCCGCGGCGCGGCAGGGGCAAGTAAGCCCGGTGGCGAAAGGATGAGGCTGGAAAGGGCTGGGAGCCGTCAGAAGAAGGTAGAACTGGAGAGTTGCGGCGGCGGTCGGTCGCCGTAAGACGGATACGGGATGGGAGTGGCTGCTTGGGTATGGATGAGTGCGGGTGGGCGCGGCAGAAGGCTGTGAAGCCGGAGGCGTTTGGTGCGTCACGGGCGCGGGAGGAGGCACTTCTGCGCGCCCGATGGATACGAGTGGTACGAGGTCTACGGCAGCTATCGCCTTTAAGTCGCCTACGAGGCTTTGTGCTGGTTCTGGTCGGGCTGCTTCTTGTCGGCGCTGCGGCGGCGCCCGGCGCGCCGCTGGCATATGACACAGCGGCCTTGAACCGGGAGCCGGCAGTGCAGAGGGCGTTTGCGGCGTTCTATGACATGGATTATGACGCGGCGCTGCACCGTTTCGAGGGGATTGCCGTGGCGCATCCAGACAGCCCGCTGGCGACGGATTTCGTGCTGGATGCGACGCTGTTCCGGGAGCTGAACCGGCTGGATTTGCTGGATACGACGTTTTACGCGAATGATGGTTTCCTGTCGGGCAAGCACACGGTGGTGGAGGACCCGGCGATGCGGGATGCGGTGCATGCCTTGGCAGATAAGGCGATTGGCCAGGCCAATGTGCTGCTTGCAAAGAACAACAAGGACGTGGATGCGTTGTATGCAAGGGGCTGGGCGCGGTCACTGGAGGCGACCTACCAGGGGCTGGTGCAGAGGGGGTTTGCTTCCGCGCTGAAGCTGGCGATCGGCGCGAAGAACGACAATGAGGAAGCGCTGAAGATCGATCCGCACTATGTGGACGCCGACCTGGTGGTGGGGACCTACCAGTATGTAGTGGGGGCGCTGCCGCGATCGTTTCGGTTGTTTATCGGGATCATGGGTGTGTCGGGATCGAAGGAGAAGGGGATGGCGTTGCTGCAAGAAGCGGCGGCGCATAGCCCGCGGACTTCGGTGGAGGCGCGAACCTGCATGATGTTGTTTTTGCGCCGGGAGTCGAAGTATGGGGAGGCCGAGGCGGTCGCGCAGACGCTGGGCGCGGAGTATCCGCATGACTACCTGTTCCAGCTAGAGGTGGCGAACCTCGAGAAGGATGCCGGCGAGGGACCGAAGGCAACGGCAGGGTACCAGCAGGTGCTTGCGGAGGCGCAGCAGCCGGGGTACTTCCACAACGCGCACCTGGAGCTGGCGTATTTCGGCCTGGGGGATACGCTGCGGGGCGAGAAGCATTTTGACCAGGCGGCGTCGGCATACCGGAGCGCGGCGCTTTTGCCGACGACGAGCCCAGAACTGAAGCAGCGCTGCCTGGTGGCGGCAGGCAAGAGCTTCGACCTGATGCATGACCATGCGCGCGCGAGCGAGAACTACCAGGAAGCATTGACGGCGGGGAACGATACGGCGCAAGGGGAGGAAGCGCGCAAGCTGCTGCGGCGGCCGTATGCGGGGGGCTAGGTAGGGAACCGTGGAGGGCTGGGCTGCGTAAGGTGTAGAGTGTGGCGCGGATGACCTGAGGAAGGCCGCTGCGCGAGAGGAGTGCAAGTGACCGAAGCTGGGTTTTGTTCGCGGTGTGGCAGTGCGCTCGTGCGCGGCGCGCGGTTCTGTTCCGCCTGTGGAGCGCCTGCTGTGACGGGATCCGCAACTGGGACCGTAGCGGGCGCGGCTTACGCGCCGGCGTGGATGGGGACGCCGACAATGGCGGGGCCGGCAATGACGCGGCTACAGAGGCCGCGCGCGCAGAGACTGGTGGCCGGAGTGTGTGCGGGGCTGGCGCTGCAGTACGGGTGGGATCTGACCTGGGTGCGGGTGTTGACGGTGCTGATTACAATCTTCTCGAGCGGCGCGGGACTGATCGCGTATATCGTGTTCTGGCTGGTGATGCCGGAGCAGCCGTGGATGCTGCCAGCGCCGGTAGGCACGGGCCCGGGGTCGCAGGCAGGGGCGCAGGCAGGGGCGCAGGGGACACCGCAGGCTCCGCCCACGGTGTAGGGGAAGTCACGTTGTATCGGACTGCTCATGGCGGTGCAAGCACTCGATGAGTCCTGGAGTGAAACACAAGGGCCGCGTACCAGCGCCAGCGGATTCCGAGGCGCGCGCTTACCTTGCCGGGAGCATGGAGCCTGCCGCTCGTCTCAGCAGTCGTGGCCGCGCCTTCCAGGAGACTCAGGTTCATTCGTACGCTATCTCCACTGCTGCTCCAGAGGAGTTGTGAGGCATCTCTCCCGCATGCTGCTGGAGGAAGTGAGCTGGAAAGAACGCATAGCTCCCATCTGAGAAGGCGACCATGATCCCGCTATTAAAGCGGCTTGCTTCCACGACAATAGAGTCCTCTGAGGGTGCCGTTCCCTCTTTCCCGGTCATGCTTAAGAGAAACATGGATAAAGGAACTTATCTGGTCAAAAAGGAACGAGAAGGAAATGCTGACCAGGCTACAGAATGTCCCTCCGGGCGCGCCATGTATAAGTCTGCTCATCTATCTTTCGGACTCGTGACTACAGTGGCCCTCAGCCGAAGGAGCAGATGGAGCTTTCTTTCGGCTGGAGTCGCCGCATGGAAGTTCATTCCTCTCTGCCCCAGTTTTCCAGGCGCGCGCAGCGCTTTTGCGGAAATATCCTTTGTGCCAGGCGCCTTGCAAGCCTCAACACAAATGACCTTTGCTTCTGCTGCCAGGCTGACCTGTTGACGAAGAAGTTTCCGAGGTCTGAAAACAGGCGCACGGACAGCAGTCTGGCTGTTCGAGCTGTACTTGCGGCGCATATTCCGAAAGGGAATAGGCCTTGAAGGGGCTTGTCCAGGCGCGAGAAGGTCCCTCAGTCCTTACATTGCGGGGCGCTCCTCGACAGAGAAGGCGCGCTAGGTAGTGGACCTCGGCAGCGTGATCAGCGACAAGGCCTGAGGCGGGCCGTGTCTCAGCCCTGACGTCTTAGTTACCCTAAGGTTCTTTTCACGTCAGGACTTTCTGTTTCAATCATGCGCACCACTCTGCCGCCAGCATGCCGGAATCACAGCTCAGGGGTACCATCGGCCGCCACTCGAGTTATGAGCGCTCGTGGCCCTGCTGATCTTTCAGCTGCAGGCTTACTGATTTGTCCGCTTGCCTACCGATGGGTCCTCGGCTTACCAGGCCGCCCGGATGCGCCACCTGCAGCCGCCTTCGTTCCTCCCACTGCCTTTCAGCGCTCCACTGTTTCGCTGCAGTCATTGTGAGGTCTAGAAGGGGTGATCCACGCTAGGCTGGGAGAGATGAGTTCCTCTTCCTCGCCCCTTTCTGTTCGACCTTTTCATCGACCCAAGCCGAAGGCTGCGCTGCAATGCGGGGCGGTGCCGCTCGCGAAGCTGGTGCAGCGGTGGGGGACGCCATTGTATGTGTACTCGGCAGATGCGATACGGGAGCGGTACGGGCTCTTTGCCGGGGCGTTTGCGGATCGGGCGCACCTCCTTTGCTACTCGGTGAAGGCGAACTCTGCGCTGGCGATCTTGAAGCTGCTGGCGGAGCTGGACTCGGGGTTTGACATTGTGTCGGGCGGGGAGTTGGAGCGGGTGCTGACCGTGAACAGGCGGGCGGCGGGGAGGGTGGTGTTTTCCGGCGTGGGCAAGACGGCGCCGGAGCTGGACCTGGCGCTGCGGGCGGGGATCCGGGTGTTTAACGTGGAGAGCGAAGGCGAGCTTGCCCTGCTGGAGGAGCGCGCGGCAAAGCGCGGGCGCAAGGCGCCGTTTGCGCTGCGCGTGAACCCGGATGTGTTCGCGGAGACGCACCCTTACATCTCAACGGGGCTGACGGAGCACAAGTTTGGGGTGGGTATGGTGGAGGCTCTGCCGCTCTACCGGAAAGCGCGGCGGAGCCCGTGGCTCCAAGCAGTCGGCGTGAGCGTGCACATCGGGTCACAGATCCGGGATGCGGGGCCGTTTGGTGACGCGGCTGCGCGGGTGGCGGCCCTGGTGCGGGAGCTGCGCGCCGATGGAGAGACGCAGATGCGGTCGATCGATCTGGGCGGCGGGCTTGGGATTGAGTACGGCTCGGCTCCGGATGGGGCGGTAGAGTGGGATCCCGCGGCGCGGGTGCGGGAGTATGCGGCGACGATCCGGGGAGCGCTCGGGGGGCTGGAGGATGCCGAGCTGCTGCTGGAGCCGGGGCGCTTTTTGGTCGCGCAGGCCGGGGCGCTGCTCACAGAGGTGGTGTATACGAAGGGAAACGGCGGCAAGCGGTTTGTGATTACGGATGCCGGGATGAACGACCTGATCCGGCCGTCGCTGTACGGGGCGTATCACGCGATCGAGCCGGTGAAAGCTCCGAAGAAGAAGGCAGCGGCCGAGGCGGTGGATGTGGTGGGGCCGGTATGTGAGAGCGGGGACTTTTTCGCCCGGGATCGAACGCTGCCGCCGGTGGAGCGTGGGGATCTGCTCGCGATTCTGGATACGGGGGCGTACGGAATGTCTTTGTCGTCGAACTACAACACGCGAGGCCGGGCGGCGGAGGTGATGGTGGAGGGGAAGCGGGCGCGGCTGATTCGTCGGCGGGAGACGATGCGGGATCTGCTGGGGCCTGAGCGGGTGTGAGGGGCAGGCTAGGCCGGTGTAGAACGGGAGTCGAAAAACGAAAAAGCCGCCCTGTGCAGGGCGGCTTTTTCGTCAGGAGACGTTTTCTAGTTCAAGACAGAATGCACCGAGGCGAGTGAGTCAGCGCCGGTGGCCTGCTGGAGAGTGCCCTTGCTGCCCTGGGCAATAGAGCTTTCGGTACCGTTGGGACCGAGGCCGAGTTTGATCAGAGCGCGCGAGTCGGGCATGAGCTTGGTCTGCCAGCCGTTGTCGCCCTGGAACTTCTGCATGGCGGACTCGGTGTCGGCGTCCCAGTCACCCGAAGGCGCGCCGGACATGTAGTTCTTGCTGATGAGCGCAGTCTGGATAGCGCGGGTGCGGTCCGGATCGATCTCGCGCTGACCTGGGGTCCAGTGCGCTACGGCGACCGTGGCATGGCGGCGGCCATGGAGTGCTGCCTTGCCGTGAAAGACCGACGCGACGCGGTGGGAACGCGAGGCAAGAGCGGGCGTCACCACAAGAAGAACGGCAAGACCCAGGCACTGCTTGGAACGAAGAACCATGCAACAACCTCGAAGCAGGAGTTTGATCGTTAGGGTGAGGCTATAACGGCGCTAATTGAAACGCAACCCGATCCGCTGTCGCCGATCGGGAATGGAGAGACAGGAACCAGACTCGTCTACAGCAATTCTTCTAAAGCAACACGTCTAGAGAAACACATGAGGAGGCCGGCAGGTGGGCCGGCCCCCAAAGGTGTGGTTACGGCAGGGTTCCCCCGACCAGGCTGGTGTTGCGGCTGCCGCTGCGGGGCACGGCGACCTCGAAGACCACGTCGTCGCCGGACTTGAGGCCGGCCACGATGGAGTCAAACTCTGCCTTGCTGTGGATGGGCTTGCGGTTGACAGCCTCAATGATGAGCCCAGGGCTCAGGCCGAGGGTGGAGCTGCTGCCGAGGTCATCGGCAAAGGAGCCCGGCTTGATGGACTGGATCAGCACGCCATGGAAGCCGGCGGGTGCGTTCGGCGGCAGATCGACGACAGTGAGGCCGAGCTTGGTCTGGGCCGCGGTCGGGCTGGGGTTGTCAGGCGTGCTGTCCTGGTCAGACGGGCCGTTAAGCGAGCTGACGGTAGAGGTGCGATCAGCAATGGTGACGGTGGCCGTCATCTTGGCGCCGTTGCGGCTGTAGCCCACCTGCACGGTGGAGCCGGGCTTGCGTGCGGAGATATTTTCAACCAATTGGTCGCCGGTTTTGATGGGCATGCCGTCGATTGTGGTGATGACGTCGTAGGGCTTGAGGCCGGCCTTCTGGGCGGGTCCTGGAGGGACGGCCGAGATCAGCACGCCGCTGGTGGCACCGTACTCCTTTGCGACAGCGCTGGAGACATTGGCCTGGAAGGAGATGCCGATGGAGCCGCGGATGACCTTGTGCTCTGGACCGATGAGCTGGTTGTAGACGCTGACGACCGTGTTGGCGGGCATAGCGAACCCGATGCCCTGGTAGCCGTTGGACTGGGTAAAGATGGCGGTGTTGACACCGACCACCTCGCCCACCATGTTGAGCAGCGGACCGCCGGAGTTGCCGGGGTTGATGGCGGCGTCGGTCTGGATGAAGTGTTGGAACTGGCCGGCAGCGCCGGGCTCGATGGTACGGTTTTTAGCCGAGATGATGCCGGCGGTCACAGTTTGGGAAAGGTCAAAGGGAGAGCCGATGGCCTCAACCCAGTCGCCGACCTGCGCGGACTCCGAGTTGCCGAGCTTGACGGTGGGCAGGGTCTTGCCGCCGGTGTCGATCTTGATGACGGCGAGGTCTGTGTCCTTGTCAACGCCGATGACCGTGGCGCGGTGGCCCTGGTCGTTCTCGGGGTCGGTGGTGAGCTTCACGAAGATGCGGTCGGCCTTGTCGACGACGTGGTTGTTGGTCACGATGTAGCCGCGGCCGTCGACGATGAAGCCGGAGCCAAGGGCGCGGCGCGCCTGGTCCTGCTGCCCTCCGCCGCCCTGGCCGGGTACTCCGCCGAAGAAGCGATTGAAGAAGTCCTGGAGGCCGTTATCGCCACCCTGACCACCGCCTTGCCCTCCGCCCTGGCCATCGTCGCCGCCCCCATCTTCATCATCGCCGCCCTGGCCGTCTTCGGGGGCCTGCGGCTGCTGGCCGTGTCCGCGTCCGCCGCGGCGGGTAGCCGCGGCTGCTTCCTTGGGAAGGGTTTCCGTGTTGATGTTAACGACGGCCGGCCCCACCTCCTTGGCGATCTGCGTAAAGGTGGTGGACAGGGTTCGGGGGTCGGGGACGTGCAGAGGAGTCGCATCGCGGGTATCGACGGTTTTATCCTGCCCGTGTACGCCGTGGGCCACGACGGAACCGATCAGGATGCCGGCGGAGAGAGTGGCCAGGATCGTGAAGGCGGATGTCAGGCGGCGTACGCGAAAGTAGTGGAGCGGAGCTTTCATTTCGGGTCTGTCCTCGTTCTTTTCGTCTGTCACGAAGTGGAGCGCCACGGGGAGCGCTCCTTAAAAGCGCAACTTGAAGCGCAACTCAAAGCTTGGTACCGCGCCGCGCTACCGGGATACAGATCCCGGGCGGCACAAAAGCATGGCTCTCTTAGTGTACCGGTCGGCCGGCGGTGTCCCGGGCTGATGCACAGCACGGGCACGGAACGCCTGCTTACCACGGTTAGACGCCACAGGGCGGCAACAGTCTCAGAGGAGCTTAGGAAGGCTTGGATGCGGGCGGAGGCGCCTCATGCGTGGAGAGCGGGAGGGTGATGCCTGCAGCGAAGACCTCTGACACAAGGATGGCGACCAGCACGAACGTGGCACCGAGAAGCGCACGGCCTGCGAGGTGCTCGCCGAGAAAGAGAAACGAGGTGAGCGCGGCGACGACCGGCTCAAGGGACAGGAGGAGCGCGGTGTGGCTCGCCGGGAGAAAGCCCTGCGCCCAGCTTTGGATGGAGAAGGCAGCGGCCGTGGCGAGCAGGGCGGAGATAGCGAGAGCGAGCAGGAGGCGTGTGGTGAGGTGCAGGATGGGGTGCGGCTCAAATATTGGCAGCATGACAGCCATGGAAAGGGCGGCGGTGCCGATCTGGATGGTGGCCAGTGCCTGGAAGGGGATGCGGACGGAGCCGTGCGCCAGGGTGAGCAGGTGGAGCGCGAAGGCGAGGGCGCAGGCAAGGGTGAGCAGGTCTCCGCGGCTGATGCTTCCGAGCGAGGCGGGACGGAGCGGCAGGCCAGACGGGATGGCCAGGAGGGTGAGCCCTGCGAAGCCCAGGGCTGCTCCGGCGAAGGCTGGAAGGGCGGGTTTGCCGGTTCCGGGAGGGCGCAGGCTAGGGAGGAGTGAAAGAAAGGGCACGAAGATGACGACCATGCCGGTGAGGAAGGCGGACTTAGTGGGGGTGGTGCGCGCGAGGCCGGCGGTCTGGAACTGGTAGCCGGCGCTAAGCAGCAGGCCTGCCAGGATGCCGGTGGCCCAGCTACGGCGCCCGAGGCCGCGCAGCCGCTGGGCGTAAACGAGCAGAAGCGCCGCGATCGCGAGCATCATGCGCAGGAGATTGAAGAGCAGGGGCGAGATGTCGCGCAGGGCATTCTTGATGAGGACGAAGGTGCTGCCCCAGACCAGGACGACGGCCAGGAGCAGGAGGTGGGCGAGGGTTTCGCGGCGCATGCGCAAGCGGGGACTACGCGCCCGATCCCGCGAAGCGCCCGATTCCAAGGGCGTCGCCGGAGCCCGAGGCTCCCAGCGGGCCGGCGTGGGACTCTGCGTGGAAGATGACCTGGCCGTTGAGGACGGTTCGGAGGACGCGGGTATCGAGGATTCGCTCCGGGTGGGAGAGGAGCTCGGGGGCGAGCAAGTCGCGGTCGAGGGCGATGAAGTCTGCGACGTAGCCGGGGCGGAGCAGGCCTTTCCAGGAGTCGGAACCTTCGGCGTAGGCGGCGGCCGCCGTGTAGGCGTGGAGGGCTTCGGCCATGCGGATCGTCTGCTCGGGGTAGAAGGGCGGTAAGGAGCCGGTCTCGGACTGGCGGGTGACGGCGGCGTAGAGACCGCGAAAGGGGCTGATGGGCTCGACGGGAAAGTCAGTGCCGAAGGCCAGCGGGACCCCGGCGTTTCGCATGCTGCGCCAGGCGTAGCTCAGGGCGGAGCGGGCAGGACCGAGGCGGGCAGCGACCCAGGGAAGGTCGGAGAGCAGGTGGCTGGGCTGCATGGAGGCGAGGACGCCGAGATCGTGGGCCTGCCGGAAGGCGCCGGGAAAGGCAAGCTGGGCGTGCTCGATGCGAAAGGGAAGGCTAGGCGTGGTGCCAGCGTGGGCGACGGCGGCAAAGGTGTCGAGGGCCATGCGGAAGGCGCGATCGCCGATGGCATGGAAGCCAAGCTGAAAGCCCGCGGCTGCGCGCTCGAGGGCGAGGGTGGTGAGAGTTTCGGGCTCGTAGAGGGGGAGGCCGGTCGAGTCGGCGTCCGAGTAGGGCGCAAGCAGGGCCGCGGTACGGGAGCCGAGGGAGCCGTCCAGGAAAGCCTTGAGCATGGTTGTGCGCAGGAAGCGGTCCTGCGGAGCGGAGGCGCGGAGTGCCTGCAGATCAGCGATGGGCAGGTCAAAGGGGAGCCACTCGCTGATACGTACAGGGAGCTCGGCTGCCCCTTCGCGGTGAAGCAGCCCGAGCGCGGCGAAGTCTTCGGCGACGGAGTAGTCCTGGACGGAGGTGATGCCGTGAGCGGCGGCTTCGTGGAGGATGGCGAGCAGGTGATGAGCGCGGACTGCGAGGGTGGCGGGAGGAAGGTGGCGCTCGACGAGGTCGCGGGCTGCGCGCTCACGGAGGATCCCGGTGGGCTCGCCGGACGGGTCACTCGCGGGGTCTCGGTCGATGGCGGAGGCTGGAGGCGCGGGCGTATCGCGTGTAACGCCAGCCAGCCGAAGCGCGGCGGAGTTGGCGATGGAGATGTGAACATCGCAGCGGGCGAAAACAGCGGGGCGGTTGCCGGTGACGCGGTCGAGATCATGGCGGGAGGGTAGGCGGGCTTCGGGCCAGAGGGACTCATCCCAGCCGCCGCCGGAGAGCCAGGCGTCTGCTGCTTCTTCGGCAGGTGAGGCGTTGGCTGCGGCTTCGATGCGGGAGAGCATGTCGGCGAGCGAGCGGGTGCCGCGGAGGTCGACCTCGCGGCGGAGCCGAGCACCTTCGCCCAGGTGCAGGTGGGCGTCGTTGAAGCCGGGCATGCAGAAGGCGTCTTCGAGGTCGACGTGTGTGGTCGCGGGGGTGCAGAGGGGCTGGAGTTCCGCCCGGCTACCGGCGGCGGTGATAAGGCCTTGCTCGACCAGAAGGGCGGAGACGAAGCGGGGGCTTCCGCCAGGCGCGAGCAGGTCCTCGCCGGTGAGGATCCGGCCATTATGGAAGAGTGTCGAGCCGGGCGGCGCGGGCATCGGGCGAGTGTAGCAGGGTGCGGCAGCGACGCTGCTGCTTTCTAGGCGTGGTCGGCTTCGGTCGCGCTATGGCAGTCGGCGAGGGCGAGCAGGAGCAGAAGGATGCGGCGGAGGCCGAGGTCGCGGCCGCGTGCGTCGAACCACTCCGCTGTGGTGTGGATGCCGCCGCCCTCGCCGCCGGCACCGATGCTGAGTGCCTCGATACCGAGCGAGAGAGGGATGTTGGCGTCGGTGGAGGCGGTGCGCAGCTCAGTCCGGAGGCCCAGGTGGCGGTCGACGGCGCGAAGCAGGGCGAGCATGCGTGCGCTCTCCGGCAGGGAGCCTGTGGGGCGGCTGCCGATGACGCGGAAGCTGGAGCGCAGGCAGTGCTCCGGCAGGGCGCCGGCGTTGGCGGCAAGCACGGCGTCCTCGATGGCGCGGTGCAGCTGGACCTCGAGGCGCAGCAGGTCTTCAGGGCTGGTGGAGCGGAGATCGAAGCGGCCGGTGGCGCTGGCCGGGATGCTGTTGACGGAGGCACCGCCCTCGATGGTGCCGATGTTCCAGGTGCTGCGCGAGCAGATGCCGTCTTCGCGCGAGGAGGACAGGGCGGCCTGCAGCTGGGTAAGGCGGGTGATGCCGTCCGCAAGGGCGGCGACGGGATTGGGGCGGCCGGCGTCGGTCCAGGAGTGGCCGCCGACGCCGGCAAGAGTGACCTCAAAGCGGCGGCTGCCGAGGGCGCTGGTGACGGCGACGTTTTGCCCGGCGCCGTCGAGGACGAGGTGGGCGACGATGCGCTCGCGCCAGGGCGCATGGGCGTAGACGTGGCGGACGCCGCGGAGGTCGCCCTCGCCTTCTTCGCCGACGTTGGCCAGGAAGACGACGCGGCAGGCGGGCGCGATAGCCGAGTGGCGCAGGGCGGCAGCCACGGCAAGCAGCGCGGCGAGACCTGCGCCGTTGTCGCACGCGCCGGGTGCGTGGAGCCGCGAGCCTTCCAGCGTGGGGTGCAGTGGGGTTCCGGCAGGGAAGACAGTGTCAACATGGGCGGACAGGAGGATGACGGGGAGGCTGGCGTTGGAAGGGTCAGGCGAGAGGGTGCCGAAGACGTTGCCGGCTTCGTCGAGCTGCGCCTCGTGGAGGGCGAGCTCGCGGAAGCGGGCGAGGAGCCACTCGCTGCGGGGCTGCTCAGCAAAAGGAGGAGCGGGGATGGCGACACACTCGCTTTGCCAGCGCATGATCCCCTGCTCATGCAGGTGCAACCAGGCAAGAGCTGCGTGCACGGGGCGCTGTGAGGCGATGTGCCCGATCTGCGCGAAAGCTGTAAGGGCGAGGCTCATAAGACGATGGTCACGGCGAGAGGGATAGGTCAGCGTAGCACTGCATCTGGAGCTGGCTGGGGGGAGGCTAAGGGGCGGGGTACTCCACGTGGTGGAGGTAGAGGCCGTGGGCGGGAGCGGTGGGGCCGGCGGCTGCCCGGCTGCGGGCAGCGAGAATGCGCGGGATCTCGTCGGGCGCAAGCTGGCCGCGGCCCACGGCCAGAAAGGTGCCGACCAGATTGCGCACCATATGGTGGAGAAAGCCGGAGCCGCGGACGCGGTAGATGAGCAGGGTGGGGGTGAGAAGGTCAGGCGTCGCCCCATCAGGGTGCGGTGGCTGCGTCAGGCCTGGGGCTGCTTCGCATGGAGCGGTATGCCAGCCGGAGCTGAAGATGGTGCGTGTGGTCGATGGTTGTTCCCCGGGAAGCTCCGGAGGCGCTTCAGACTCCCCCTGCGGCTTGCGCTGCTCCCGGTCGGGGTCATGGGCCTGGAAGGAGCGAAAGTCACGGGTGCCAAGGATGGAAGCAGCGGCTGCATGCATGGGCGCGAGGTCAAGCGGAAAGGTGTAGTGGCAGAGATAGGGCGCGGACCAAGGAGGGCAGAGCGGGGCGCGGAGGATGCGGTACTCGTAAGTCTTGCTGAGAGCGCTGTGCCGGGCATGGAAGCCGGGGGCGGCGTGCTCGGCCTGGAGAACGCGGACCGAGGGCGGCAGGGCGTGGTTGAGGGCGCGGATGAGGTTGGTAGGCGGCAGCCGGGCGGTGAGCGAAAAGGAGGCGACCTGGGCGAGGGCGTGGACGCCGGCATCGGTGCGGCCGGAGCCCTGGGGAAGCACCTGCTCGCCGGTGACGCGGGCGATGGCTGCGGCCAGCAGACCCTGCACCGTGGCGCGGCCCGGCTGCACCTGCCAGCCAGACAGCAGCGCGCCGTCGTAGCAGAGGGTGAGCTTCCAGAGCGTACCGGTCTTGTCTGCCTTGTCCATGTTGTCCATGTTGTCCATGTCACCTATTTCGTCCACCGCACGATGGGACGACACGGAAGAGCCAACCTCCATGGATGGATTGTGAGCCTTTGCAGGCGGCGAGTGCATCTGTTTGCTGGGTTATACTCGCGGGGACTCGGAGCGCTCAGGCTTTTCGGAAGAAAGATCACCCGAAAGCAGACGCTTGGGGCTATGGGCTTGTCGATCGGCAGACCCCCGGGAGAGTTGAGAGCAGCGCTGTACGTGGAAGACGCTCGAGAGCCGGGCGACAAACAAGAAGCTCATTTTCTCAGTTCGCAGTAAGGATCCGGATGCACCAGGGCAAGACTCGCTCGGTAGGGAAGCAAAGAACCATAGGAGCCGTTTGGATGCGCCGGCCGCGCCGCGCCGGGTTGCTGGCGGCCTTGCTCCTGCCGCAGCTACTGGCCGCCCAGGATACCGCGGGTAGCGGGCAAAAGGGCTCCACACCGCCGGCGAGTCCGAGCATCAGCAAGATGACGGCAGACAGCCTGCTGCCCGGCGAACCGCAGCCCAACTACACGCAGCCCCTTTTTATGCGGCCCACCACCCGTGACTTCACGCGTCCCCGGGGCTATTTTCGCAACCCGATCGCTCCCTACACGGCAACCAGCGTGGATCTGCCCAGCTTTAGCAACAACCCCCACCTGGCCGACCTGGCGCGCAGCGGCAAGCTGTACCTGAGCCTCGCTGATGCCATTGTGCTTGCGCTGCAGGATAACTTCGACATCGCCATCCAGCGCTACAACCTGGACATCGCCGACACAGACCTCCTGCGCTCGCGTGCCGGCTACACATTGCTGGGCGTCAACGCGGGCCTGGTGGAGGGGACCATTGGCGGAGCCACCAGCTCACTCTCCTCGGGCGGCGGCCCGGGTGGCACAAGCGTCAGTTCGGGCGGGGCAGCGACCGGCGCCTCCGGCCTTGCGCTCACGACGAACCAGGGCGGTACAGCACCTGAGCTACTCGATCCGGTCGTGACCGGTACTATTGAGCTGCAGCGACAGGCAGTGCCGCAGCCGACACCTTTGTTCTCTGGGGGCAACCTGCTCCTCAACGAGAACATGAACCAGTACAACTTCACCTACTCGCAGGGCTTCCAGACCGGTACCTCAGCGCAGCTCACCTGGGACAACACCTACCTGTCCGAGAACAACCCCTTCCAGGCCTACAGCCCGCAGACGCAGGGCACCTTCAATCTGACGCTGACGCAGCACCTTTTGCGCGGTTTTGGCACGGGCGTAAACGGCCGCTTTATTGTGCAGGCCAAGAACAACCGCCGGGTCACCGACTCAGCCTTCCGCCAGCAGGTGCTCTACACTGTCAACCAGATTGAGAACATCTACTGGGGCCTTGTGAGCGCGTATGAGGACGTGCAGGCGAAGCAGCGCTCCCTCGACCAGTCGACACAGCTGGCAGCCGATGACCAACGCCAGCTGGAGATTGGCACACTGGCCCCGCTCGATGTGGTGAATGCGAAGAGTGCGGTTGCGAGTGATCAGCAGGCGCTGGTTTCCGCAAAAAGCACACTCGAGTACCAGCAGCTGGTCATGAAGCAAGCAATCTCCCGCAACCTGGAAGATCCCCAGCTGACGAGTGCTCCGGTCATACCGACCGATCGCGTGGACCTGGCGATCACGCCTGAAGAAAAAACACCAACCGAGGACCTGGTACGCCAGGCAGAAGCGAATCGTCCGGAGATTGAGCAGGCGGTGCTTGCGCTGAAGAATGACGAAATCACACTGCGCGGTGAGAAGAATGGGCTGCTGCCGACCGTGGATGCTTTCGCGTTCTATGGCGGCTCAGCGATCGGCGGATCCCCCAACCCGCTGTACAACACAGGTGCCCTGACAGGCACAACAACGGTGCCCGCGCCGGCGATTGGGTACGGTTCTGTGTTTGAGAACACCTTTAACAACTCCGCGCCCAATAAAGGCGCGGGATTGAATATCTCGATCCCTATCCGCAACCGGCAGGCGCAGTCTGAGCAGGCACGTTCTGTGCTGGAATACCGGCAGGAGCAGATGCGGCTGCAACAGTTGTATGTGCAGGTGCGTATGCAGGTCATCAACTCGCAGTACGCGCTGACCAACGATCGTGCTCAGGTGGCGGCGTCGGACGCCGCGCGAGAATTTGCATACCAAAGCCTCGATGCCGAGCAGCGCAAGCTCAAGCTTGGAGCCTCCACCACCGCAAATGTGTTGCAGCAGGAGCGCAATCTCGCCACCGCCGAAGACAACCTGATTAATGCGCGCGCCACCTACGCGAAGGACCGTGCACAACTCGATAACATCCTGGCCAATACGCTGGATAAGTACGGCATCAGCCTGGCCGACGCGGTGACTGGAACGATGACGCAAACGCCCACCATTCCGGGGCTGGAACCGGCTTCGCAGCAGGATAAGCCTACCCCGGCGCTGCCCACACCGGGGCAGCCGGGTGGGAGCCCGAACGAAGGATTAAATCCGGATGGGACGCCGATCGCCGAGCCGCCGCCGCAGGTGCCTCACGCTCCGCCACAGTGATGGTGGCAGATATGCTAAGAAGCCCGGCTTTGTGGCCGGGCTTCTTTGCGTGCGGCGCTAGCGCTGGGCGACGGCGTCGAGCAGGGTGAAGAACTCGGGGAAGGAGATGGCGGCGGACTCGGCGCCGCGAATCAGCGTGTCTCCCGAGGCGCGCAGGGCGGCGACGGAGAAGGCCATGGCAATGCGGTGATCGCCGCCGGAGTCGATTTCGGCACCGTGGAGCTGTTGGCCGCCGGGGACGTCCAGGCCGTCCTCAAACTCCTCGACATCCGCCCCCATGGCGCGAAGGTTCGCAGCCACTAGAGCGATGCGGTCAGACTCTTTGACGCGCAGCTCCTTTGCATCGCGGATGCGGATGCCGGTGCGCGTGTAGGGCGCAATGGCGGCGAGCACGGGCAGCTCGTCAATGATCTGCGCGGCGAGCGCGCCGGAGACCGTGGTGCCGAGCATATCGCCGTCGGGCGCGTGCATCTGCACGGTGCCGACAAGCTCGCCATGCTGCTCGTCGAGGTTGACGACAGTGAGGCGGCCGCCGAGCGCGGTACATACGTCAAGCAGAGCAGCGCGGGTGGGATTCATGCTGAGCTGGTCAAAGACCAGCGAAGAGCCGGGGAAGAGCAGCGTGGCGCAGAGGAAGAAGGCAGCAGACGAGAGGTCGCCAGGGACGGTCGCATCGATGCCGGTGAGCGGCTGGCCGCCGCGAATGGTAATGCTGTTGATGGTGCGGTCGAGCTCGGCGCCGAAGGCGAGCAGAGCAAGTTCGCTGTGGTCGCGGGTGCGCACGGACTCACGTACGGCGGTGGTGCCCTCCGCCTGCAGGCCGGCGAAGAGAACGGCCGTCTTGACCTGGGCGCTGGGGATGGGCGTCGTGTAGTCGATGGCGCGCAGGGGGCGGCCTTCGATCACCATGGGCGCGTGGCCTTCGGTGAGCGTCATGGCCGCGCCCATTTCACTAAGCGGCTTGCGGACGCGCTCCATGGGGCGGCGCGTGAGCGAGGAGTCGCCGACGAGTGTGAAGGTGCCGGCATGCGGAGCGAGCAGGCCGGCGAGCATGCGCATAGTAGAGCCGGAGTTGCCGCAATCGAGCGGCTCAGAGGGTGCGCGCAGGGTGCCGGCGGTGCCCGTGATCTCAGCCACGCCTTCATTGTGCGTAACCGCGGCACCGAGGGCCCGGCTGCAGCCGAGCGAGCTCCAGGGATCGGCCCCGGTGGAGAAGTTTTGCAGGCGGGTCGTACCGGAGGCAAGGGCAGACAGCAGGGCATAGCGGTGCGAGATGCTCTTGTCGCCGGGCATCTGGACCGAGCCAGCGATGCCGCGTGCGGGCTGGATGAGGCGTGTTTCGGAGGCGGCGTGCGCGCCGTTGCGGGCGGCGTCTGTGGGGGCTGGCAAGGGAAGGGTGTGCTCCGTCGTGGGTTTGTTTCATGGTAGCGGAACCGGTGGGTCGGGACTGAGCTTCCAGAAGCATGATCTAGGCTGCCGCCGGCTGGATGCTCTCTCGCCTGTGTGACCTCCGTACTCTTTGGAAGGGAGAGAACACTACTTAGGATCACCCAGTCAGGCGTGACGTTTGGAGGGTATATCCAGTAGGTACTGGGCGCCGCCTGATAAACGGTCGCAGGGCTTCGTCAGCTCTGGGAGTTCAACTCTCCTTCCCTCCGCGCAAACCAGCGGCCACTCTAGCGCTTCCACTCAGAGAAGGCTATTTGAGTTAGGACGTAGCGATCTCTGCTTGACAAGAAACGCCACAGTCTCTACTCTGTTGCAGTATCAGGCGGCGTCTGCTTTTGGATGTACCAGATGTGCGAACGGGATCTCGGCCTGACGAGCCGAGGTCCCGTTTTGCTTTGCGGCAAGCCTACGGGATACTCCCTACCTCACACGCAGAACGATGACGGTTTCGTCGTCGAAGCGCTCGGTGCCGTTCTGGAAGGCGGTGACGGCGGAGAGCAGGATCTCGGCGAGCTCGGCGGCGCTGGCGCGGCAGTTGCGGCGGATGAGCTCAAGGACGCGATCGTTGCCGAACATCTCGCCTTCGGCGTCCTGGGCGTCGGTGATCCCGTCGCTGAGGAAGACCAGAGCGTCACCGGGGCGGGCGGCGAGGGAGATCTCCTCGTAGCGGACGTTGGGGAAGAGGCCGAGCGGGAAGCCCTCGGCGCGCACGGTGGTGAGGGTGCCGCCCGGGCTGCCCGGGCCGCCGCCGCTGGGCCGGGCGCGATAGAAGATGGGCTGAGTGGCGCCGGCATTGCTGATCTGGAGGGTCATATTTTCGTCGTTCCAGACGGCATAGACCATCGCGACGTACTGCGAAGTGATATGGCGCTCCTGAAGCGAGTCATTGAGCAGGGCGAGCATCTCCGCAGGGCCCAGATGGTTGTTGCCGGCCGAACGCATGATGCCGCTGACCAGCGCGGCGTAAAGAGCAGCCGGGGCGGCCTTGCCGCTGACGTCGCCGAGCGCGAGCGCGGAGTGGGTGCCATCGTAGCGGAGGAAGTCGTAGAGGTCGCCGCCGATAGCACGCGCGGGCAGGAAGCGGGCAGCAAACTCGGCGTGTTCGTGCTGAGGCAGGGTGTGCGGCAGCAGCCGCAGCTGGACCTCGCGTGCCATGTCGAGGTCATGCTCCAGCCGCTGCTCCTGCTGGGCGACGCGTTGGTAAAGCCGGGCATTTTCAATCGAGATGGCGATCTGGGAGGCGAGCGTGGTGAGGGTGCGCTCGTGATCCTCATTGAAGTAGTTGGAGCGGGTGTGCTCGAGGTCCAGTACGCCGATGACCGTGCCCTGGTGAACCAGCGGGACGATGAGTTCGGAGCGGGTTTCGCGGTTCTTGGGGAAGTAGCGCGGGTCCTTGCGGACGTCGGGGGCGTGAACGAGGCGGCCTTCGCGGATGGCAAGGCCGACAAGGCCACGGTCGACGGGGAGGCGCTCGTGGACGTCTATGGGTTCGCCGAAGCGTGTGGCGAAGCGGCTCTCGAGCACGCCGTCGTTGCTGTTGATGATCCAGACGGTGAAGAACTGGAAGTCGAGGAGGCGGCGGAGAAGCTCGCCCACCCGGGCTAGAAGGCGCGAGAGATCGAGGATGGAGGTGAACTCGCGGGCGATGTCGTTGAGGACGGTGAGGGTTTGCGCCTGGCGCGCGACGCGGGTGTAGAGCCGAGCGTTCTCAATGGCCTGCGAGATGCGGGAAGCGGTGAGGGTGAGCAGGTGGAGGTGCTCGGGGCGGAAGTAGTTGAGCTGCTCGCTCTCGATGTCGATGACGCCGAGCAGGCGGCTCTTGACGATGAGCGGGACGGCCAGCTCAGAGCAGACGTGGGGATTGACCTCGATGTAGTCGGCAGAGCGGCTGACATCGTTGACGAGCATGGCCTGGCGGGTTTCTGCCGCCTTGCCTATGATGCCCTCGCCGATGCGGAGGCGGAGGCGCTCGGCTTCGGCCTGGTGGCCTATCTGGAAGCGCATGTGGAGGTCGCCGGTGCGGTCATTGACAAGGAAGATCGCGAAGATGCGGAAGTCCAGAACGGCGCGGACGAGCTCAGCGGTCTGCTTGAGAAGGGTGCGGAGGTCGAGGGTGGTGCTGAGGGTTTCCGCCAGGCGGATGAGGAACTCGGTGGTGGCCGGGGCGTGCGCGGACTGCGGAACGGCATCACGCAGGCTGCTGAGGTTTTCAGCCGCTGGAACGGGTGTGCTCGAGGCGTCGCAGGAGGGAGGGGCGAGCGGATCTCCCGGGTTGTGTTCGCCTTCGTTCACTCCTCTCCTCGCTGGTCGGTGATGTCTCGGTGATCTCCGTCCACCTGTGCTTCAGAGTACGACCTAAAGCAGAACCGCGACCAGAACTGTGAGCAGGTTGGGACGAAGCGTAACCGCTAGCATGATAGCGCGTACAGGGCGGCTCAGGCCTGCAAAGCCTGCCAGGCCTGCAGGATGGCGACCGAGGCGCTGGCGCCAAGCCGGCTGGCACCGGCCGTGACCAGGGCGACGGCGTCCCCAAGGGTACGGATGCCGCCCGAAGCTTTGACACCGCAGTGCTGGCCGACGGCTTCGCGCAGCAGGCGAACGTCCGCCACGGTAGCGCCTCCGCCCGAAAAGCCGGTGCTGGTCTTGATGTAGTCGGCGCCGGCTTCAAGGCAGAGAGTAGCAGCGGTGCGCTTCTGCTCGTCGCTGAGCAGGGACGTCTCAAGAATCACTTTTAGGATTGCACCTTCGGCATGGGCGATGGTGGCAAGCTCACGGATCTCGTCATGGACCGCTGTGGAGTGGCCAGAGAGTAAAGCGCCGACAGAGAGCACCATGTCCAGGTCAAGAGCGCCGGCCTGCGCGCAGTGCAGGGCCTCGGCTGCTTTCGTCACAGGCAGCGATGCGCCGAGCGGGAAGCCGAGAACGGTGCCGACGCGGATGCCAGTGCCGGCAAGGGCGCGGGCGGCCGTGGGCACCCAAACCGGGTTCACCATGGCGCAGGCGAAGCGATGCTCGGCCGCTTCGGTGGCGAGCGTAAGGACCTGCGCTTCCGTGGCTTGGGGGCGGAGCAGGGTGTGGTCGAGGATGCCGGCGAGCGAGGCCGCGGTAGGAAACAGGGAAAGCGCCTGCTCGCGGAGGGCCAGAGACTGCTCGGGGCTGAGGGGCTCACGACTCTTCGCGGCGGGTTCAGGGGTGTCCTGGTACATGGGGTCGCTCAGTCCTGCGTCTTGTCGGCAGGCTTGCTGTGGTCTGCACCGGCTGCCTGATCTTCCGGCAGGAGGCAGACATCGGGAAGATTGCGGTACCGCTCGGCGAAGTCCATACCGTAGCCGACGACGAAGTGGTTGGGGATTTGGAAGCCGACATAGTCCGCCTCGATGGCCTGGAGGCGGCGGCTCGGCTTGTCGAGCAGGGCTGCCAGACGGAGGCTGCGCGGCTTATGCTGCAGCAGGACTTTTTGCAGGAAGGAGAGGGTGAGGCCGGTGTCGAGGATGTCTTCCACCAGGATGACGTTGCGATCTTCGATCGACTCATCGAGATCCTTGATGAGCTTGACCTGGCCGTTGGAGGTGGTGCCTTTGCCGTAGCTCGAAACGGAGACGAAGTCGAAGGAGCAGTCGATATGGACGTGGCGGGCAAGGTCGGAGAGGAAAATCGCGGCGCCTTTGAGGACGCCGATAAGCACGATGCGCTCGCCCGTGTAATCGCGGGTGATGGTTTGGCCGAGCTCGGCGACGCGGGCCTGGATCTGCTCGCGGCGAAAGAGAACGGCGAGGGGAGAAGCAAGCGCAGAGGTACGTGCGGGCGCTTCGGGCATCAGGGGGACCTTTCTCGAGCTGGGGCTCCACTTGAAGGGTGAAGCGGGTCGCGAGCCGTAGAAGCAGGATAAAGGACGTGGGCTGAAGTAGGAGAGTGTGGGCGGGGCGGCGTTGGAGCGCGGTTATACTCAGAGGGCGTCGAACTGATAAACGGTCTCGCCGAAACGATCAGGACCTCCATGCTTCCTTATCTGCACATCTGGCATTTCTCGCTGCCGACCTTTGGGCTGATGCTCGCAACCGCGGCGATCTGCGCGGGAGCGCTGCTCCACGCGAACCTGCGACGCTTTCGGCTGGATGCAGATGCGATTGGGATCATTGCCATCGCGACAATTGCCGGTGTGCTGGGGGCGAAGCTCTGGCATGTTCTGCAGGACCCGGCGACGCTGCTTGCGCATCCGGCTGTGCTGATCGACCGCTCCGGGCTGGCATGGTTTGGCGGGCTGGTGGGCGGCATCGGCGCGCTGCTGCTGCAGGCGCGCGAGGCCCGGGTGCGGGCGCTCTCCATGCTCGACCTGTGTGCGCCTTCAGCGGCACTGGGGTACGGGATCGGGCGCATCGGCTGCCTGACCTCCGGGGATGGCGACTATGGAATAGCCAGCAATCTGCCGTGGGCGATGAGCTTTCCGCATGGGCTCGATCCGGTGAGCTACCCGGTACATCCGACGCCGCTCTACGAATTTCTGGTTGCGCTCGGGATCGCGGCGTGGCTCTGGCGGCAGAGTGCGCCGGGCGCTGCGCGCCTGCTACATCCTGGGCTGATCACTGGGGAATACCTGGTGCTGAGCGGCCTGGCTCGGTTCCTGGTGGAGTTTATTCGGATCAACCCGCGGATTTATTTCGGGCTGAGCAATGCTCAGGTGGCAAGCGTGGGCAGCGTGTTGGTGGGCGTACTGCTGATCCTCTGGTCGCGGCGCCGGGTAGTGGCAACGCTGGAGGCCGCGGCGCGGGAGCCGGCGCGGGCTGAGGTCGCGGGCTGAGGTTGCGAGCTAGCGGGCTGAGGTCGCGGGCTGGCGAGCCTGGTGCGGATGCAGTGTGGTTTGTGTGATGCAGCTTGTGTGATGCAGCTTGTGTGATGCAGCTTGTGTGATGCAGCTTGTGTGATGCAGCTTGTGTGATGCAGCTTGTCTGATGCAGCTTGTCTGATGCAGCTTGTCTGATGCAGCTTGTCTGATGCAGCTTGTCTGATGCAGCTTGTCTGATGCAGCTTGTCTGATGCAGCTTGTCTGATGCAGCTTGTCTGATGCAGCTTGTCTGATGCAGCTTGTCTGATGCAGCTTGTCTGATGCAGCTTGTCTGATGCAGCTTGTCTGATGCAGCTTGTCTGATGCAGCTTGTCTGATGCAGCTTGTCTGATGCAGCTTGTCTGATGCAGCTTGTCTGATGCAGCTTGTCTGATGCAGCTTGTCTGATGCAGCTTGTCTGATGCAGCTTGTTTGGTGCAGCGGATGCGGTGCAGTTCCCCGGCTATTTGCAGCTGAAACAGTTCCAAATTGGGAAAAGTGGTCTTTCGTAATATGGTCTCGGCCGGTGCCGAGGCTTAGCTTTGCCGTGTGCGCGTGAGGGGATTGCGCGGCGGGGGCTTGCATGGAGAACTACACAGGGCGCTACTTTGACGAGGTCTGCGCGATTGCCGGGAGCATGGACCATGCGCTGATTGAGCGCATGCTGGAGATCTTAGTGACGGTGCGCGAGGATGGCGGGCGGCTGTTTTTCCTGGGTGTGGGCGGCGGCGCCGGGCATGCCGGGCATGCAGTCAACGACTTTCGCAAGATCGCCGGCATCGAGTGCTATGCGCCTTCCGATAATGTGTCGGAGCTGACGGCGCGCATCAACGACGACGGCTGGGAAACGTGCTACGCGAACTGGCTGCGCGGAAGTCGGCTCAACGAGCGCGATGCACTTTTCGTGTTCTCGGTAGGTGGTGGATCGATCGAGAAGAACATCAGCATGAACCTGGTGAACAGCCTGCGCCTGGCGCGGGAGGCGGGCGCGCGCATACTGGGCGTGGTAGGCCGGGATGGCGGCTTTACCGCGCAGGTAGGCGATGCGGTGGTGATTGTGCCGACGCTCTCACCCGATACGGTGACGGCGCATGCAGAGAGCTTCCAGGCCGTGGTGTGGCATCTGCTGGTATCGCATCCGGCGCTGCGCATGCGGGAGATGAAGTGGGAGACGACGGCCGCGGCCGCCTTGAGCGCGTGAGCCGAGTCGAGTTTCCTGCATGGTTCTGTTCGAAGGTAGGCTGCGGGCGATGAGGCGCGCTGTGTTTCTGGATCGGGACGGAGTGCTCAACGAGAATGTTTTCTACGCGGATACGGCGGCGTGGGAGGCTCCGAGGACGGCTGCCGAGTTCCGCCTGAACGCAGGGGTGCTGCCTGCGCTCGCCGAGCTGGCACGCGCGGACTTTCTGCTGTTTGTTGTCTCCAACCAATCGAATGAAGCGAAAGGCAAGTCGCTGCCGGGTGCGCTTCATGCGATGGCGAGGCTGCTCGCTGCGGCGTGTGAGGAGGCGGGGGTGCGGCTGGAGGAGCAGTTTTACTGCACGCATCATCCATCGTTTACGGGGCCGTGTGTGTGTCGCAAGCCGAGCCCGTACTTCCTGGATCAAGCGGTATCGCAGTATGGTCTGAGCGTGGAGGGGAGCTGGATGATCGGCGACCGGGTGACGGATATGCAGTGCGGCCGTTCGGCAGGCACGCGCACAGCCTGGGTGCGGACCGGGCAGGAAGCGGATGAGCCCGAGCCGGGGCTCGTGGATGTATGGAGCAGCAGTCTGCCGGGGGCGGTGGAAGGCGTCCTCCAATGGGCAAGGTAGGGGTGCGAAGGACAGGGCACACGTAGAAACACTTACCTATGTCTCCAGATCGCATGCACACGCTTTCGGTCCTGATCGTCATTGATTTTCTCCAGTCGGAAGCTGCGTTTCTGCTATCGATAATGGCTCGATGGACAAGGTTGGGGACCGTCGTGTGTATCTCCGCAGGGCCAGAAGCTCCGTTTAGACCAGCGCAGCCGGGATGAGTTTCTCCATGAGGGTTGGGCTTTACACATCAGAGCATTTCTACATTGCGGATGCAGGGAACAACCCCGTCCGAATGGTGGTAGTGTCTCAGTCTGAACTGGCGTCTACTGCTCCCATAGCTCTTTGAAGGTGGCAGGCAGCACATAGATCGTGAGAACTCCGGGTTGCGGCGACTGAGTTTCCGATCCGCATAGATTCTTGGCCACGACACCAGTCTTCAAGATTGCATTTAGATCGTAAGTCGCCATCGTATTCAGGGTGCGTCCGCCAAGATCGAACACGCGGTAGGTGTCGTCACCTTCAGGAACTCGGCAATCACGATGAAGATAGTCCACCCACACGCGCACCTCAGGAGGAGCTGTGCCAGTCACGTCCACCTTAGCATCCCCTCACATGACCGTGTGTCTGAACGAATCCGTGAAGAGCTTAGGCTCAGTCTTTCCTAAAAAGACGTAAGGCGAAGCGAACCAGATGGGGAGTCCGGTCTTGCCGTTCCGGATCTTTACGACGATGTGCTGACGTGTGCTCGAGGGATTGGGAGCTTGGGAGATCGCACTGCTGAAGGTCAATAGGACCGGCAGGAGTGATATCGACCAACCCTGAGTCGACCAACCCCGAGTCGATAGCCTATGCATCAGCAGAAAGCTAACACAGTGGGAACGTTGCTGAGCACGCTCCGCGATCTCCTCGAAGCTCCAGACGTGGTCCGAGTTGCCAGCATCCATCGCCGGGGTAATGCGAAGCGTCTTGTGGATGCGGGCGAAGTTGTAGTGGATGAAGTGGAGGGCGACGGCGGCGTCGTGATTCTCCACTTTATGCTGAAGGCGTTGGTTAGGCGCGTGAAGTAGCGCATTCCCATCCGCATAGTCAGCTTTTGAGCTCCACAAAGCTGGTGCTGACATGCTTCGGGTTCGGCGTTCCGGTCATCATCTTCATGTAGCAGCCGATGCAGGTCTCGGGGCTGTAGCGGCTGTGGCCTTCGTTTGAGGCTCTGTAAATCTGTGAAGCTGGGCATTGTCCACATCTCCGCCGAATGCTTCATCTACGGCGTTCAGGCAGGAACGGTGACCGTCTGTGGTGAGTTGTACGAGACCGGGGATGCGGCTGGCAATATTCTTCATGACTCCGTAGCCCACCAGCCATCGTGACCAACGACGAGGTAAGAGAGACGCAGAGCTTCGTGTCAGCACCTGTGGCCATTCAAGTCTAGACATCGCACCAGCCGTCAGCAACGTGCTTGTCCGTGACGTTCTTCGCCTGAGTGGTTAGCAACGTTAGCCTCATCTCACCTTCAGACCAGGAGCAGAAGAAACTCGGGAAAGCGTCACGGTTGCAATCTCCGGATCGGCTCTGTAGGACAAGCGCAAGCAAATCAGCGAGTCCATGGAAGTAGCCTATCGCGACGGATCGAATACCCGACCGAGATCAGTGCGTGCAGCCCGTCTGCATCCCTTGTGTAGCCAGTTCTGCAGTCAAACTGCTGTAGCTTTCCCGCGACGTAAGCGATGCCGCCGTCCACCGCGTAAGGAACGGTATGGTCCGGGAGTGGCGTTGGCGCATATTCAGCGAAACCCGTCAGGTGGGCGGTCAAACTGCGCCCACCAGCCACGCTCGGCGCCCAGACCGAGCGGCGGGCGCCATAGTAGGTTGTCACCGTTGCTTGCGCCACTTCATTCAAAAAATAGCCGTGACGATTTGTCTGGGTCCAGATCATGGCGAGCATCGGATCATAGCTGCCAGACGTGATCCCCTTGCCGCCCGTAGGCATGCTCAAGTTCAAAAGAGCAGATTTAGGCAGCAAGCTATTAGGCCCGGAGACTAGCACCTTTGTGCTGAGACCGGAATCCTGGGTGCCCAGACGGCTGGCACCGACGGCGTGGCTGGGCTGATAGGTTATGTTGCTGGCCAGGATGCGAACTTCCCAATGTTTGCTGACTCCGATGCGGAGCAGCGATTCGGGGAGATCCGCAACGTACTCGCTCCCCTGGGTGCTCAGGTTGGCTCCGGTCTCAATCTGCAGGCTCCCGGCAGGGATGAGATCAGGAGACGGGCCTACGGTTGGGCGTTCGGTTGAGATAGGATCCGCCACCTCAACCTGCTCGGTTGCTACCTCCGTGCCGGCTGCTTGCTGGGCAAGTGCTGGAAGCGCAAAGCCAAAGAAACAGATGACGCCTGCCGGGACGCTCTGCCAGAACTGCCGCTTGAAGTTTCTCAACTCTTGCCTCCTCAGACACTGTCGCGAAAAGCGTCCCTCGCGTTTAGCTGTTATCGGCAGAGCTGTGGATTTTTATAGTTTCTTTACTCCTATACGCGGCGTGCCCTCAGCGGCAGTTCAGTTTCGGGAACGCTGTCCCGCTTCCTTCAGTATGGCCGCGGAAATTGCGTCCAAAGGCAGAACCCGTTCGGCTGCACCCATGCGGACCGCCTCGCGCGGCATGCCGTAGACCACGCAGGTGGCTTCGTTCTGCACAATCGTGCGGGCGCCGGCCTGACGCATGTTGAGCAGACCCTGAGCACCGTCGGCTCCCATGCCCGTCAACAGCACTCCCACCGCATGCTCCTTAGCAGCGTGCGCGACCGAGCTGAACATCACATCGACCGCTGGCCTCTGGTAACAAACCTTTGGGCCGTCTTGAATTTGTACCCGGTACCCTGCGCCCGCAATTTTGCGGAGCACCATATGGAAGTCACCTGGAGCAAGCAAAGCTCGACCCGGCCCGACTTCGTCGCCGTCCTCAGCCTCCTTCACCTCGAAGGCGCAGGCACCGTCAAGCCGGCGAGCGAAAGAGGCCGAAAAGAGTTTGGGAATATGCTGGGTGATCACGATGCCCGGCACATTCGCAGGCAGTTCGATCAGCACATTGTGGATGGCCTCGGTTCCACCGGTTGAAGCACCGATAGCAACGATCGTATTGGCCCCAAATACAGCCGGTGTGGAGACAGCTCTCGGTGGAGCAGGCCGAGCTGCAACGGACACATCTTTCGGACGAGCGACCCTTGAAGCCGCGGCGGCACGCAGCTTATGCGGCAGCGCCTCACGCAGTTCACCGATGGAATAGGGGCCTCCCGGCTTCGCCATCACCTCTACGGCTCCTGCACGTAAAGCTTCAAGTGAGATCTCGCACGAGCTTTGCGTCAATGAACTAATCACAATCACCGGCATCGGCCGGAACTGCATCAGCTTCTTGAGGAATGTCAGCCCATCCATGCGCGGCATTTCGATGTCTAGCGTGAGAACGTCAGGCTTTAAAGCGAGGATCTTGTCTCGAGCTACGAATGGATCGGGTGCTGTTCCGACCACCTCCATGTCGTTTTCCATCGAGATCGTTTCGCCCAAGATCTTTCGTACGATTGCCGAATCGTCAACGATCAGCACTTTGATCTTTCCGTTTGTCATGCATCTGCCTCGACTTCAAACCAGGCGTGGAGCGTGCCTTCATCGAGAGAGTAGGTGCGGCAGACCCGATCCGTACTTAAGTCCGCGACCAACTCCGGCGCACTCATGCGAGAGTCCTGCACCGGAGAGGAAAGCGAAAAAGTGCGTTTCGGATTCAGCTGCCCGAGGATAACCCCGCACATCATGTTCGAGATTTCACACATCACCTCTAGTACCTGCTCAGAGCTCAGGTCTTGCTCGTCCTCACCTAGAAAGTTGGCCGCGATCAATCGCGCCGTCGCCTCTGGAGCTCGCACACCAAAGCCTCCGTTCGGGTCTCCGACGAAATTCAGCCGACAAGCGATCCAGTCCTCGCCTCCAGCCTCATCAGCTCTTTGGCCACTCGTGGACAGGAAGCACATCGATTCAAGGACCTCGCCTACCGCCGCTTCCATCCAGATGTCAAAGTCGATCGCGCGCATACCTGGCATTAAGCATCCCCCATCAGCCCGGCCATTGCCGCCCCAAGTGTTTCGGGTGTGAAAGGTTTCGTAACATAGCCCTTGGCTCCGAGAGCAATCATTCTGTGCAGACGCACTTCGCTGCGGTCGGTCGAGATAACCATCACAGGAAGGTGATGAAACCGCGGATCAGTTGCAAGCCTTTCAAGCAGCTGCTCGCCATCCATATTCGGCATGTTGATGTCGGTCATGACGATGTCGATCGGCTCGCGTTCCAGCACGGCAAGCGCTTCGAGACCATCGCCCGCTTCCAGACACAGGCCTGTTTCGAATCCAGACAACATCAGGACGCGGCGAATGACCTTGCGCATGCTGGGCGAATCGTCGACGATCAGTACGTTACCTGCCATAGGTGCTTCTCTCCAGTGCCGTGTTTCTCTCTAGGCCGACGCTCGCTGATTTCTTCATCGACTGCAGCTCTCTTTGTGCTCCACCGGATGACACAAGGACGCGGCCGCTACTCACCTCTAAGCGCACAGTGCGGGGAGCCGTTCCACCTAAGTCTTCTGCATGGATCATTACGCCCGCTTTCCAGAGAATCTTCCGCATCTCGAGGCAGTTCCGTTTGCCAATGTTGAAAGAATCGGTTCCGCTCATTACCTGGGCGCCTCCCAACGCGCTCACCAGCAGGCGTTGCTTGCTGGCTCCCTGGCTATATGCGGTGCGGAACAGAAGCGGTATGCCCGTATCGGCGTACATGAATGGCCGCTCGTGTGATCTATCGCGGTCCGAGCCCGAGTCAGGAAGCATAAAGTGCAGCAGGCCGGCTATCCCGGCAATGGGATCGTAAATGGCCATGCCGATGCATGAGCCCAGAGCGTGCGTGGTGAGCACAGCCCGTGGATCATTCGAGACGACGCAATCACTGATGCCAACCGTGTGCACAATGCTCATCGCAGTCTCCGCAGGCGCACATTTTCCGGCAGAGCGCCGCGGCCCGGCTTCTGGAAGGTAGCCGAACAGAGCGTGCGGAGCGGATGCTCGATCCCGTTCAAGCTTTCGGCGTGGCCAATGAGCAGATAACCTCCTGGCACCAATCGCGAGATGAGGTGGTTCACCGCAGTCTGCTGAGTCGGAACGTCAAAGTAGATCATGACGTTGCGACAAAAGATCACTTCAAAGGGACCGACCGAGGAGCAATCCTCCAGCAGGTTCAGCTGGCGAAAATCAATCATCTTCCGGATCTCAGGCCTGATGAGGCACTGTCCCTCGTACTGGCCCTTTCCTTTGAGCAGGCAGTGCTTCATCATGCCGGGTGTGAGCGAGCTGAGCGCGGTCTGCGGATAGAGGCCTCGCGCTGCCTTCTTCAGAACGCGCGTGGAAATATCAGTCGCAGTAATCGAGGCCCTCGAGAAGGCTGATTGACCCAGGGCATCGACAAGGGAGAAGGCGATGGTGTAGGGCTCCTCGCCGCTTGAACAAGCGGCGCTCCATATGCGGAGTGGAGCGGTCGGCGGCAAGCCAGGGAGAATGACAGTCCGGAGGAAGTCGAAGTGGCGCGACTCGCGAAAGAAGCTCGTGTGATTTGTGGTCAAAGCGTCGATCATCTCGGTAAACGCACCACCCGAGGAGTCTTTCGCTACGTGTTCGCAGTACTTTTCAAAGGAGTCTAGGCCCAGATCACGCACCTTTTTACCTAGGCGCGCCGAGACCAGGACCTGCTTTCCATCGAGATCAACGCCGCAGAAGTCGTATGCCATCTGCCGAATGCGATCAAAATCGCGTGGGCGCATCGCTGATTCTTGACCTTGGCTCGGGTTCATCGACGCCGTCCGCGGTAGATACCATCGGTATCAAGAATCAGACCTACCTGCCCATCGCCTAGCACCGCGCAACCGGAGATACCAGAGACCCCGGCGAAGATCTCGCCGAGACCTTTGATCACGACCTCTTGTTTGCCCACGAGGTCGTCCACCAGCAAGCAAAAGAGTTTGTTCTCGGACTCAATGATGACGAGCAGTCCATCGGAGGGTAGATGAGCTCTGCCGTCGATCTGGAAGCGCTGGTTGAGCCGCACGATCGGTAGCAATTGTTCGCGTACCAGCACCATCTCATCCTTTCCCTCGACCGTGAACAGTGTGGAATCAAGTGGGCGAAAGATCTCGCGCACTACCGCGAGCGGGATGATGTATCGGTGGCAGCCCACCTCAACGACCAAACCATCGATGATGGCTAGTGTGAGTGGCAGCTTGAGCAAAAAAGTCGTGCCGCGTCCCAGGTTAGATTGGGTTTCAATTCTGCCGCGCAGCTTCTCTACGTTGCGTCGGACGACGTCCATGCCGACGCCGCGCCCCGAGACATCAGTGATCTTTTCAGCAGTGGAGAAGCCCGGCTCAAAGATCAGCTGATACACCTCGGTTTCGCTGAGCTGAGCTGTGGCTGCGACAAGCCCTTTCTGCTCTGCTTTGGCACGAATCTTTCCCGCGTGCAGTCCGCGTCCATCGTCCGCTATCTCGATGACTACCTGACCGCCTTGGTGGTAGGCGGCGAGCCGAATGCGTGCAGCCGAATCCTTGCCTGCGGCGATCCGCTCGTCCGCGGGCTCGATGCCGTGATCGACAGAGTTGCGGACCATGTGAAGCAGAGGGTCGGATAACTCTTCGGCAACGGTCTTGTCCACTTCAGTATCGGTGCCGGAGGTTTCAAGGACGACCTGCTTGCCGGCTTTGCGCGAAAGGTCCCGGATGACACGCTCGATCTTCTGGAATAGCTGGCCGACCGGGACCATCCGCATGCTCATGGTGGCGCGCTGCACCTCGGCGGTGACGCGGGCCAGTTGTGAAAGATCCCCAACCAGACGGGTATCAGTCGCCCCGGCAAGCGCCGGGCTGTGCCGGATCAGCGATTGCGCGATGACAATCTCGCCCACCATGTCCATAAGGTGGTCGAGCTTGGCGGTTTCTACACGCACGGAGCCCGCATCTGGAGCCTTGGCAGGCTCCGCGACTCGCATACCTTGGGTTCCGGGGGGTGGCTCGGAGGAAGCTGGGTTTGCTGACCGGCGCGCGGGTTGAGCTGCGGCAACAGGAGCTGGACTCGCCGGCTTGGCCGTGACCTGCATCAGAACCGCATTCCATTCTGTTGCCTGAGAGGCGTTTACAGCCCCTGCGTTCCGAGGCGGGGCTTGTGAAGGATCCGCCTGCGTCGGAACACTTTCTGAACTCGAAGTCTCCAAGGTTGAAGCCTCCACCACGATCTGTACAACCTCAGTGGCTGCCATCGTCGCATGACGCGCCATGACGTCAGGGGCAACGCTCGGCTCCAGGTCCCTTGAGCTTTTCTGCTTTTTTCCGGTCGCCTTCGCGGCGCGGTTTGCTGGCTTCGACGGCTTCGCCTGTGTTTCGGAGATGAGAAGTGCCATTTCATCTACTTCTGCCGGCACTGCAGTCAACATCTTCAAGGGCGGGGTAAAGACCGCAGGCACTTCCAGCGCGCTGTGAGGAACAGCGAGCCTCCGGATCCTCTCAATCAACGGCCGGTGATCCGCTGCCGCGAGGGCCGTCCCACCAGACAGCACTCGATCAATCGATACCATCTCGTTCAACAGGAAGTCGCCGCTTTCGAGCACTACATCGACGATTGATGAGTCCACAGTCAACTTTTCGTTGCGGGCCAAATCGAGTAATGTTTCTACTTCGTGCGAGACGGCCTGCACAATCGCAAAGCCAAGGAAACCGGCTAGTCCTTTGATCGTGTGGAAGGCGCGGAAAACCGCATGCACGACGTCAATCGAACCAGGATCCCGTTCAAGGGCAAGCATCTGGCTTTCAATTTGCGAAAGATGTTCGCGCGCCTCGACCAGAAAGTCGGCGACTAGCTCGGCATCGTCTCCAAGTGACGCGTAGGCGGCGATGGCTTTCTCTGACGCATCGTAAGCCTTCCGCTCTCTCGCCGCGCGGAGTTGGGTGAACCAATCTTTCAGCAAGGCTTCCGGGTTCTCTGTGCTCGGGTCCTCAAGGCTTGCAGCAAAAGTAAAGGCCAGGCTCGCACACTCTGGAAAGCCGGTTTGCGCAGCCTGCTCCCCAAGCGAGCGCAGAGCCGCGATGGTACCGGCATCGATGCCACCTACCATGACCTGCGTGGCAAGCTGATCGACAGCTGCCTCCCAGGCCATGTCGTCTGCGGCAACGATCTGCTCCTGCTCCAACATTGTGCCTCTCCCTGGCGGTTACTCGTTATTTGGCGGCTGTGCGTGCACAGCCGGCCTGGTGCAGGGTGTAGCTCACTTCGGTTTCAAAGCGGACAGGCTCCATCCGCTATCCTCATAGTCAAGAGCACCTTCGCTTGTCATGACTCATCGCAACTTTGCCCGCCCTTGCATGGGATTCTGCAGAAAAGCGCAGGAGCTCAACGCAGGAGGAAGTTGTACAGACATCAGAAAACGCTTGAAGCATCTTCACCGCTCCTGTAAGTTCCTCGCCCGGCACCAGAAGCGATCTCTTACGGGAACTGCGTCTAAAAGACTTTGGCGAAAAGCCTCCCTTCTGCTGTGAAGGCTGCCTAGAACGCCTGAAAGCTCTCTTCCAGAGGGAACTCTTCGGCTCCGGCATTCGGTCTCTTCGCCGGTGCAGGCGCATGGTTGCTCCTAGACTGGAGCGACTTGCTTGTAGACGCCTGGCTTGGAAAGCGTACAGAGGCGGCAGGCATGCGCAGAGAGTTTGGCCTTCGCGCTGGACTGATGGAGCGGAGGGATGACATGCCAGCTTCAGCAGAGCCACCGACCATTGTCCGCAGGCGGCCTACGACGTCCTTCAACGCCTCAGATTGCGCGTTCAGTTCTTCGGCGGCTGCAGCGCTTTCCTCGGCGTTTGCGGCGCTTGTCTGAGTCACTTGCTCCATCTGTGCAATGGCGCGCCCAATCTGGTCGATGCCCCGAGACTGCTCCTCGCTGCCGAGCGAGACCTCGTCCACCATTACTTTCACCCTGGCTGAGTCCTCGGTCACAGCCTGGATGGCAAGCGCTACCTGGTCTACTTTAATCTTGCCCTCGCTTGATTTAGCAATCGAGTCCTCAATCAGCACGGCGGTATCCTTGGCGGCCTGAGCGCTTCGCTGGGCAAGTGAACGTACTTCGTCGGCGACAACCGCAAAGCCCATACCCGCCTCTCCGGCCCTTGCCGCCTCCACCGCCGCGTTGAGAGCGAGAATGTTGGTCTGAAAAGCGATCTCATCAATGACTTTGATGATTTTTGAAATCTTGCCGCTTGATTCGGTAATTTGCTCCATGGAGCGAACCATATCCTGCAGATATTGGTTCGCGAGCCCCACCTTCTGCTGAGACTGTCCAAGCAGTTCCGCGGTAGAGCGGGAATTGTCCGTATTCTTGCGAGCCATGGAGTTTATCTCCTCGGCCGAAGCCGAGGTCTCCTCGAGCGACGCGGCTTGTTCTGAAGCTCCCTGGGCGAGAGACTGACTGGAGGATGATATCTGCGAGGCCGCGTTGGCGGTCTGATCGGCTCCTTCACTTAGCTCGGACACGCTCGATTGCAGGCTAACGTTGATGGCACGGACGATCCAGACTACGACGCCGCCTACACCGAGCGAGAGCACAATCATCATCAGGCTCAAGTTCCGCGCAGGCGCTACCTTGCTGAAGGCAGTGTCGGCCCTTTCCCCCATGTCCTTCTGCTCACCCTGAAAAACATTGTCCCCATCGTCGCTCCACTTTTCGATAATCGGGGCCTTCGCCTCAAAGAGTTGGTCCGCCCCTGTCAGGTCGCCCTTCTGTAGATCTGCATACACTTGATCGACCACGTCTGCGACTATTCCGACCCGGTCCTGAACCAAGGTTTGTGCATTTTCTCGGAGAACGGGCGAGGTCGTGCTCTCCATGAAGTCGCTATTCTCTTTCTTGACCTTCTCCAGCTCGCCGAGAATCGTGTCATGGCTGCGTGTAACCTGATCCGGTTCATGAATGTGGGCATGTAGCAGCATGGCGCGTGTCTGCCCCAGCACGTCCGTTGTGAGATTATCGACATTACCGGCCAGGTATAGGCAGTGGGCTGAGCGATGGCCGAGCTCATCCACGTTCTCGCCAAGTTTGCCAGTGTTGCTGATCGCTACCACACCCATCACTAGGGTGATAGCGATGGCCGCACCGAAGCTGCTGAAAAGTTTTTTGCCGATCGTCATAGTAGCCTTCTAACTCTAAGTGTCGATGTGATTAAGGTTTGAACCGCTTTCGCAGTAACGCTACATACGATCCGCGTTGAGCCTCTCGCCTTCGAGCCCACTCAATACCTGATCGATGTCCAGCAGAATCTTGACCTTCCCCTTGATCTTTGCCATACCCATGACGTACGGTGCCGAAGCTTCCATGCCAAAGTCCGGGCTATCTTCGATATCGTCCTGCGTTAGGGTGAGTACCTCGACCACGCCATCGACGACAATGCCCATCGGCTGTTCGCCGCCACCGTCGAGTTGAATGCGCACCACAACGATGCAGGTCACATCAGTGGGCTGCTGTTCGTCCAGGCCGAACTTGCAGCGCAGATTGATCACCGGGATGATTTTGCCGCGAAGATTGATCACGCCCTGGACCGAAGCCGGGGCCTGCGGGACCGCTGTGATCTCCTGCATCTTCATAATTTCTTTTACTTTGAGCACGCTCGTTCCAAACTCTTCCTGACCAAGCTTGAAGATCAGATACTTTCCCGTCCGCGAGTCAGACGTGGATGGCATGCCGGAGGGCGTGGTCGTAAGCAGTGCTGTTCCCATGATTGGCCTCGTTGCCTTCTATCGACCATCGAGGCCGACTAGTCTAGGAGAAGCGAGTTACGACGGTCATTAAGCATCTATTTCAATCTTCTTGCTGCGATGAAGCGGACGCTGAGCCGGACACGGATCCGCGCTTACGAGTACCACTTGCAGATTCTTCATCCCACACGCGTAACCATCCTCATAAGAGGATCGTCCTCACTCATGGATGAGCGCAGAAACTCGATTTCTCTGGCGAGGGTAAAGCAAGCATTGCGGACTTCAAAACTCTATGCAGACAGCAGCAGAGCGACGGGTCAGCCCTGACGAACATTCCTATTCAAAACAAGCGTTCAGCCATAAGCACCAACAAACGACTATAGAGCGCTTTGTGCCATAGACAGCGCAGTAAACGTCTACCCTCAAGCACAGCACTTCTGAAAGGCCTCAAGGCTTGTCTTACTAAGCTTGTGATGTACTCCGCGCTCTCCAACACTTCGAGCCATCTGTTCACAGCTGCGCCAGGATATTGAACTTACCTTTCGTGTACTCAGGGATGTCGATGTCAAAGCAACTCTTATGGTCGGGCTTCTGGATCAGGGCCGCTGCATCTCCTTCGCAGTAAACCGGATCGCTCGCCATGGTTTGGAAGACTGCTCGTCTTTCTACTTCGACAAGGGTAGAGCTGATGTTAAGGATCTCGTGCATAGCATCACGGAGCGTCTCGTCCAACGGTGATTGAGCCAGCCGTTCGCTGACAGTCTCAAAAGGGAAGCCGACCATGGATCCTGCAAGTGAGCCCAGGAGCGGTAGGTCTATCTTTACGACGATCGTGCCGTTGTGAGGGAGGACTTTATACACGCCGTACATTTGCTTGATCTTTGTCTCTGTATCTTTGCCAAGGGAGGCCGAAACGGATCGGCCAACCAGCTGTGAGAACAACTGTGAGATGAGGTAAGCGGTTGCTTCGGCCACCGCGTTACGCCTCGCCCAAGAAAGGGCTAAGTGCCGCCATAAAATCCTCCGGAGTAAACGGCTTTGTAATCAGAAAAGCCGCTCCTGAATCGATTGCCAGGTTCTTGATCTCAGCTGAAGCCTCCGAGGTGATGAAACCAAAAGGTACTGTGTTCTTGGACGCTCTTACGTGCTTTAGAAAAGCGATACCCGACATTTCGGGCATGTTCCAATCCGAGAGAACAACCTTTGGCTTGCAACCGTTGAGCTTTTCTAGCCCTTGTGCTCCGTTTTCAGCTTCCTCAATTTGAAGCCCTCGATATCCCGCTTGTCGGATAGCGCGCTGCACAAGCAACCGCATCGTCCTACTGTCGTCTACTAAGAGGATGTCCACGTTTTCCTATCTCAACTTCGCGCGCAGTAGCTTCTTCGCAGGCTTCATTGCTGAAGCGATCCTTTGCGAATCGCTTGCTAGTCACGTAAGCTAGAAAAGCTTGTCCGCTGCTATGATTTGGTTCCGTAAGAATTGCATAGAATGTAGGTACGCGGAGATTACGAAAGTTCCTTTTTCAACAACTGTACCTTCGCGTACCTTCTCTGAAGTCCGGGGCTAATTTGCCTTCGACAGTCTGCTCTTGTGGCCGAAGTGCCAGGGCCGGCATGCATCTGGTAGATCTCCAGTCACTCAAGAGGAGCGCAGGGAGGTCGCCTCCGGCCAACTGCAACCGAATAGAGCACGCAATGCAATCTGCGTAGGTGGGTCGGGATGGTGACCTTACCGTAGGCGCAGGGGCAAGCCGCTGCCCGGTGCACGCCGTGCCATGGAGAGCCTGCCCGCCCAGGTGTGTCATGCGTGCGGTGCGCGGCTGCAGCAAGGGTTACCCCGCACGCATCACTCGGCGTTTACAGGGCCGTGTGTGTGCCGCAAGCCGAGCCCGGAAGTAATTGCAGCGGGCAGCAACGAGGGGGGCTCCCTTTTCACATGAAGCACACAAGCGCTTATGCAATGTTCTTCAACCAGCCGGTCACCTAGGTGAAAGCAGCGCCTGATATCACAGCTCGGCACGGCCCCTTCGAGCACTCCGGGGACAAGCTACCGGCAGGCCGGGGCGCGTCCAGGATAGGAGGCTTTCAAGTAGCTCCTATCCTGCTCCCCAGCGACATCGTCAGGATGCGGCGGCTGCCACAGGGAACGGCTGCGGCATGCCGGGGCTCACAGGATGCTGCGGCCGGTTGCCGATCGAGAAGTTGGCTTGGACGGCATCGTTGTAGAGCATACGCACGGTTTCGAGCGAGAACTGGGTAAGGTCTTTGCCGAGCAGGTTGAGCTTGGACAGGATTTCAGGCGTAGCGGTGATGATGTGCGTGCCCGACTCCTCGGCGTGAAAGATATTGAGGAGTTCACGGGAGCTGGCCCACAGAAGCTCAGCAAGCGGCCGCTCGGAAAGGATGTCGACAGCACGGCGCATCATCGGGATGGGGTCGACGCCGGTGTCAGCGATGCGCCCGGCGAAGACCGAGACAATGGCCGGGGCGGCCGGATGCAGAGCTGCGGCGACCCGGCCCACCTGCTCAAGTGTCATCAGCGCGGTGACATTCAGCGGAATGCCATCGCCCGAAAGCCGGCGCACAAGGGGCATGGTCGAGAAGCCTTGCGTGTTGGTGACCGGGATCTTGACGTAAACGTGTGCGCCCCAGGAAGCGATGCGCCGCGCCTGCTCCTCCATGCCGGCCTCGTCGTCCGCGAAGACCTCGAAGGAAATAGGCAGGTCAGGGATGGAGGCAAGCACCGCGTGAGCGAAGGACTCGAAGTCCTTAACGCCGGCTTTGCGCATGAGTGTGGGATTTGTGGTGAAGCCCTTGACGTAAGGCTTGCTGTACATCTTCAGCAAGCTCTCGATGTCTGCTGCGTCACAGAAAAGCTTTACCTGTAGATCAGTGCTCAGGTTCATGCGTGGCCTCAAAGGGTCGTTCGGATCTGGGGGTGTCGGAGAGCTGAGGTATCTATCGGTAGGATCGAGAGGGTACGAGTGTAAATTCGCTACACACTCTGTTACGAAAGTCCCGGTGCGGGAAAAAACTTCCCGTTTGCGACAGATGGACGCGGGGTATGCTCTTTTCAACTTTCCCGTTGTTCAGAGTGCAGGAGCCAGTGTGCGGAGCTACGCCGCGTCGGGCATTTTTGCCCCTGTGTGCAAGAACCGATCCCTGGCGCACGAGGAGTACGCATGCCTTTGCTTTCGTTTCCCGGAGCCGCGCCGCCCAGGGAGGGCGGCCGGAAATACCTGGTGGTGGGTGGTGCAGGCTTTATCGGGAGCCACTTTGTCGATCAGCTGCTCAGCGCCGGTCAGCCGACAAGCCAGGTCACCATCTATGACAACTTCTCATCAGGACGTGCGTGGCACTTTGAGCAGCACCGGGGGGACGCGCGGCTGACGGTTGTGCACGCCGAGGTGAGCGATCTTGACACCTTGTGCAGCGCAATGGCTGGGCGGGATGTCGTCATTCATCTTGCGTCGAACCCGGATATTGCAAGAGCGGCGACCGAGCCCGAGATCGACTTCTATCAGGGGACGCTGCTGACCAATAACGTACTGGAAGCGATGCGCCGCATGGGCGTCAAGCAGCTGTTGTATGCCTCGGGTAGCGGGGTGTATGGGGAGCTGGGCACGACGCCGGTGAGCGAGGACCAGGGGCCATTCCAGCCGGTGTCTACCTATGGCGCGAGCAAGCTGGCGGGCGAGGCGTTGATTGCGAGCTACTGCGCGATGTTCGGACTGCGGGCGTGTGCTTTTCGCTTCGCCAATGTGGTGGGGCCGCGACAGACGCATGGGGTGGGCTTCGACTTTCTGCGCCGGCTCACAGCGGACCCCAGCGAGCTGCGGATCCTGGGCGATGGCCAGCAGAGCAAAAGCTACATCCACGTGCTCGATGTTGTCGCGGCGGTGCTGAAGGCGCTGGATGGGAGCGAGGGGCCGTTCGCCGTCTTCAATGTGTCGACGCCTGACGCGCTTACGGTGGAGGAGATCGCGGGGGAAGCGGTGCGCTGCCTCGGGCTCGCGAAGATGCCGGTATACAGGTTCACAGGCGGCACACGCGGCTGGAAGGGCGATGTGCCGGTGGTGCGGCTCAACAGCAACCGGATCCGCGCACTGGGATGGAGCCCGCGCTGGAACAGCCGGGAGGCGATCCGGGCCGCGCTCGAAAGCATGCGCGTGGAAGAACGGGTGCTCCGTGCGTGAATGGGAAGGGAAGGAGAAAAGACCTCTGCCTCCCCTGGCGTTGCTCGCCGGGGGCATGGCGACGCGCATGCGTCCGGCAACGCTGCGGATCGCAAAGTCCATGCTGCCGGTAGCGGGCGAGCCGTTCCTGGGGCACCAGCTGCGAATGCTCGCAAGCCAGGGGGTGCGGGATGTGGTGATCTGCTGCGGGCATCTCGAAGAGCAGCTGCGGAGCTATGCCGGGGACGGCTCGCGCTGGGGCTGCCGGGTGTGCTACTCCCCCGACGGGGAACAGCCGCTGGGAACGGGCGGAGCACTGCTGAAAGCACTGCCGCTGTTGGGCGAGGAGTTTCTGGTGATGTACGGAGACAGCTACCTGCCGGTGGAGTTTGCGCCGATCTGGGAAGCGTTTACCCGCAGCCGGCGTGACGGCCTGATGACGGTGTACCGCAATGCGGGTCGCTGGGACACCAGCAATGTGTGCTTTGAGGCAGGGAAGCTGCTGCGCTACAGCAAGACCGAGCGAGACGCGGCTATGTGCCACATCGACTACGGGCTCAGCTGCCTGCGGGCAAAAGCCCTTGCAGGGTGGCCAGAGGGTGTGGCGTTTGATCTTGCGGCTGTGCTGGGGCGCTTAGGGGAGGGGGGCGAGCTCGCCGGGTTTGAGGTTGCGCAGCGCTTCTATGAGATCGGCTCGCCGGCAGGCCTGGCAGAGCTTGACGCGTGGCTGGCCGGCCTCCCGGCGCAGGGAGCGGATGGATCGGAACGCAGCACAGGGAGCAATCTATGATCATCGCGAAAACACCGCTGCGGATTTCGCTGGGGGGCGGGGGAACAGACCTGCCGTCCTATTACCAAGAGTTTGGCGGCTTTGTCATCTCGGCGGCCATCAACAAGTACGTGTACATCACGATCAATCGCTCGTTCTTTCCGGGATTCTTCCTCAAATATTCGGACGTGGAACACGCGGCCACACGCGGAGAGATCCGGCATCCGCTGATCCGGGAAGCCTTGCAGATGCATGATGTAGGCGACCGGATCGAGCTGACTAGCGTGGCCGATGTGCCGGCCGGCACGGGGCTTGGATCCTCAGGGGCGTTTACGGTCGGCCTGCTGCACGCCTTATATGCCTACCGGCAGATCCATGTGGCCAGCGAGCGGCTCGCGCAGGAAGCGGTGGAGATCGAGATGAACCGGCTAAACCAGCCGGTGGGCAAGCAGGACCAGTACATCGCTGCCTTCGGAGGGCTCCAGTGCCAGGAGTACCGGCGTGACGGCTCCGTGGGCGTGACCCCGCTCCAGATGAGCGAGGACAAGGTGCGGGAGCTGCGGGAAGGGCTGATGCTCTTCTTTGTGGGTTCGACGCGCTCGGCTTCGGCGCTGCTGGGCGACCAGAAAGCGCAGTCCGAGAAGCGCGACAAGAAGATGCAGGACGATCTGCATTACGCAAAGCAGCTTGGATACGCGACCGAGCGGGTGCTGATGGATGGCAACGTCCAGGAGTACGGAGCGATTATGCATGAGCATTGGCTGCGTAAGCGCAGCCGGAGCGAGGGGATGAGTAGCAGCCGTGTCGACGAGCTCTACGAGCTGGCGCGCTCAGCCGGAGGCGCGCTCGGCGGCAAACTGGTTGGGGCAGGAGGCAGCGGTTTTCTTCTGCTGCAGACCACCGATCGAAAGCGCTTGCGGACGACGATGGAGCAGGCCGGTGTCTCGGAGCTCGACTTCTCGTTTGATTTCGACGGCTCGGTGGTGATGCTGCGGAACTAATGGAGGCGGTTTGCTACAGCCGTCCTCGTATAAAAATAAGGTGAGAGCTTAGGTGAAGTGTGGCTTTTCTCGACGGAAAAGCCACGTCCTGCATCGCTGGCCTCTCGCGGTGTGTACGAGAACGGCTATAGGCTGATGAGCAGTGGAGTGTGCATGGAACTGATCATCAACGGCCAGGCGCGTGAGCTGCCCGAGTTGCAGGAAGGCGCCGCGACCGTCGCTGCCCTCGTATCGTGCCTGGGTATGCAGGCGGACCGGGTCGCGCTTGAGCAGAACGGCGAGATCGTTTCGCGGGAAAGCTGGCCAGAGACTGCGGTACACGCGGGAGATCGGCTGGAGATTGTGCATTTTGTAGGCGGCGGCCAGTAAGAAGCCTGGACGTAGTTGGAACTTCCTTGCGCGGCATTCCAACCTTCCACAGGTGGTAGGTACATGCAGGCAGCCTGCCTTGGTGATCGCTTCGTTCAAGCCGGCGGCGGCCGCTTGATCCGTTCCGCAAAACTACGCGAGCGCAAGGCGGCCACCGCACTCGTACGAGCGATCAAGAGCTTGGCTTTCCAAGTAAACGGTAGCTCCCCAAAAGTCGCATTCCGGGGAAGCTGTGCTCAAGGTGCGGTAAGCCGAAACACGGCGGAGCCAGTCTGCCAACTCGTGCGAGCTCTGGAGTCCATCGCTTCAGAACCGTCGCCCTGCCGGCCTCCTAAGGCGCGTAGGCCAGCAGCGCAAACAGCACGAGCCAGAAGGCTCCCATGGCGTGCCAGAACCAGGCGACGCAGTCGACCAGGATCTGCCGCTGCTCAACGCGGCGAAAGCGGTAAAGACCGAGCGTGCCGCCGGCGAGCAGCAGCACGCCCAGAATGACGTGGGAGGCGTGGCTCGCGGTGAGGACGAAGAAGAAAGCACTGTCCGGGCTGGTGCTGAAGCGGACGTTCTCGTTGCCGAGTGCCTGCCAGCTCAGAGCGACGCAGCCAAGGTAGGCGGCACCGAGTGCGGCGGTGGCGGCCAGCCAGGGCCAGGTACGGCGCGCCATGGGGCGTCCGAGGCCAAGCCACTCTTCAATCACATCCATCTCCTGGAACAGCTGCCTGCGGCCGTACTCAACCGTGACAGAGGAGAGCAGGAGAAAGCCGGTGGCAAACCAGAGGGCAGCGGGGATCGTGATGGGGCGCCAGTCGGAGATGTAGTTATCCGCAGCGTCAAAATGGCCGGTGCTCTGGCGGACAAAGAAAGCGCTGACGAGAGAGAGAAAAAAGACCAGATCAGCTGCCAGGAAGAAGCTCAGAACCATGCGGTAGCGCTGGAGGAGGTACCGCGGTCCGCGTCCGCGAAGACCGTCATCGCCGTTGTCGCCGTCGCCCCCGCCACCGGTAGGCCGGTTGCGGAGCGGAGGCCTGCCACCGAAGCCGGGATCGCGGCGGTCTTGCTCGGTCTGCACGGTGCGGGGAGTGTAGGTTGCGGGCATCGGCGAGGTCTCTGTTTCCACAGCTTACTCGCATGCAACGTCTCCGCGGGGGCACCGCAGTGGAAAGCTTTTGTTTGCTGGATGAGGCAGGGGTGAAAGGGGCTGAGAACCGCAGATCCTCCGGCGCAAAGCGCTCCCGGCTGCGGAGAAGACGTAGGTCTGCTCCTTCGCTCTCAGGACGATTCCGATGTCGGGAGGGGTCTACCTCGAGGGGGCAAGCAGGGAAGCGCGCACCTTCTCGAGGAAGTAGCCGTGGACTCGGCTGTCCTGCGAAAGCTCGGGGTGGAAGGTGGCGGCCAGGATATTTCGCTGCTCGACCAGGGTGGGGGAGCCGTCACGCTTGGCCAGCACCTGGACGCCCGGGCCGATGCGCGCAAAGCGTGGTGCGCGGATAAACACCATTTCCAGAGGCGGGCCGCCGAGCGCTGTGTCCGAGAGCAGGATCGCCGAGTCGTTCTGTCGTCCGTAAGCATTGCGCTCGACGGTGGCGTCCAAAATGCCGAGGCTCCTTTGCGCGGGATGCAGGACCTCGGTCGCAAGCAGGATGGAGCCCGCGCAGGTGCCGAAGGTAGGCCGGGAAGCAGCAAAGGCCTGCAGCGCGTCCAGGAACCCGTCACGCTCAAGGAACTTGAGAAAGGTCGTGGACTCGCCGCCCGGGATGATCAGGCCGTCGATCTCGGCCAGCTGCGCGGGCTGCCGCACCAGCACCAGCGTGAGCGGCTCGCCCTTTGCCGCGGCGGCTTTGCGCAAGGCCGCCGCATGGGCGGCATAGTCACCCTGCAGGGCGAGTACGCCGACGCGGAGCGGGCGCGCGATAGATGACGCAGCGCTCTGCCCGCCGGCCGGCTCAGGCGCCGGGTCAGGCGCCGGGTCAGCCGGCTTGGACGTTTGCGTAGTGCTTTGCGCCGACGACGCACCAGGCGTTATGGCTGCCGCCGGCGCTGCCGGTGAAACGGCCTCAGCCATGCGTCAAACGCCGCGCATCTGGAGCAGGGCTGAGGTTTCAAGCGCAGCGATGGCCAATCCCTTCATAGCGCCGGTGCACTCTGCACTGCATTCGAGGACGACCGCGGGATCGTCATAATGCGTGGTGGCCCGAACAATGGCGCGCGCGCGCTGCTCGGCCTCGGCGCGAGGCGCAAAGTTGTAGCTGTCGCTCATAAAGATGCCGGAGCCGACAAAGACAGCCTCGGCACCCAGCTGGCGAACCAGTGCCGCGTCGGCCGGGGTAGCAATGCCGCCGGCGGAAAAGTTAGGCACAGGGAGCTTGCCGGTTTGCGCGACCAGGCGGACCAGCTCAAAGGGAGCGCGGAAGTCGCGGGCGGCCACGTAAAGCTCTTCTTCGCCCAGAACGGTAAGGCCGCGCATATCTTTCACGATCTGACGCATGTGCTTGACGGCGTGAACAACATCACCAGTGCCGGCTTCGCCCTTGGTCCGAATCATGGCTGCGCCTTCCGTAATGCGGCGAAGCGCCTCACCGAGGTCGCGCGCCCCGCAGACGAACGGAGTCGTAAAGTTATGCTTGTCCACGTGGTGCACTTCATCAGCCGGCGTAAGAACTTCCGACTCGTCGATGAAGTCCACGCCGAGCTGCTGCAGGGCCTGGGCTTCGGCGAAGTGGCCGATGCGGCACTTGGCCATGACAGGGATGGAGGACGCAGACATGATCTCGCGGATGACGGCGATGGAAGCCATACGAGCGACGCCGCCCTCGGCGCGGATCTGGGCAGGCACACGCTCAAGCGCCATGACGGCGACAGCGCCCGCTTTCTCGGCGATCTCGGCCTGATGGGCATCGGTGACATCCATAATGACGCCGCCTTTGAGCATCTCAGCCAGGCCGACTTTCAGGCGCAGGCCTGTCGCAGTGCTGCCGTTGTATCCGTTGCTCCCGTTTGTGCCGTTACTGTTCGCCATTCTGAACCTCTTCTCACCGATGCTTCCTCTTAGTCTAAAGCAGCTCCCTCCTCAAGGGAGCTGCGCTGAGAAAAGCCGTTCACTCCTGCGTACGACCAGGCGTAGCACGCGAAAAGGGAAAAGCAGCAACGCTGCGATGTCAACTCTGCTTCTACAAAGCCGAAGACCGCCTACCACCGCTGCTTTTCCGCAGCTCGCGTGAAGCAGGAACACGCGAGACTCACTGCTGGCCGGGCAAGGGCGCTCACCGCGCTCGGCCAGCAGTGCTCTAGGCCCTCCCTACTGCCGGAGCGACAACGCGTTGTATCCACCGCACACCGCTTCAACCCAGCCCCTCAACCGCCAAAACTCTTTCTTTGCCGCCTAAGCCGGTCGGAACATGCCAGGGAAGCTGCTCGCGCCCAATCGCTTGCATGCATCAGCAAGTTCCGTGAGCTACTGACAAGCCGTGACGACCCCATTCGTATAGACCGGAGCCTTTGGAGAAGCACACGATCCGGTGTAGCCGATTGGAGTCAGCAATTGATAATTTGCCCCGTCGGTCTCAAACAACAGCGAGCCGACGAAGGAACTTATCTTGTAAGTAGCGCCCACCGATGCACCATTGACATAAATCGCACCCGAAGGAGCTGTCAATGTAATCTGCTGCGTATTGGCCTGTGGAATGTTTATGACGAATTCCTCGCCTGTGGTGAGAGGAGGCAGGGTAAGTGTCGCCGCCGCAGAAGGGTTGAATTGAACATATTGCTGACCGGCCGGCATAATGTAGCTGGTCGCAGTGGTGTAGCCGTTTATGGAGTTAATGATTCCACCTTGAGCTGCAAGCGGCACGTTTGCAGTGACCTGCGAGGCAGTCGCAAGTAGACTGTACTGATTTGTACTCGGGAAAAAGGCCCCGAGACTCGACGGAGAGTTCGGATAGCCATTCAAGATCAGATCCACTGTAGGAGTGCCGGCTGCTCCCGTGTCGTGGATAGTGTAGCCACCATAGAACTCCGTTCCAGCCAAAGCGTTCAGCTGATAGGTCCTCCGCTGAAAGGAATGGTCTGCGGGTTGGACGAAAGCTCCTGCACTCGTGTCGGTGTAAAAAGCATTCGACATAGAATGATCCGCGTACGTGGGGAAGAAGGCATTACAAGATCCATTCGAGTAGGTACTAAATAGATTGGTTGGATTCGTGCCGAAAGAAGGATAGGCATCCTGAGGCGGTAAGCAGGCATTATCCTGAATCACTTCGCCATTTAAGGGGACAAGGATAATTCCTTCTCCCACGGCGGCATTGCCGGTATAAAACTCGTCGAAGGATGTGTGTAAGGTTGCCAGGTGCTGGCTGCCGTCAGGCGAGTACCCCCCTCCATTTGTCAGCGCAGTGTAGCCGTCGTAAACAGGTCCGACAATGATTTCCGAGGTCGCCCGTGCCGGCGTGAATACCCAGCTTCCTGTCCCGAGCACGGTATCGTTCACCCCTGAGGTGTGGTTCGCGTCCACGCCGAGTACACCGTTCCAATGGTTTTCCGCCGAGGTGCCGTCGCCGTCATCGCCAATATGAGGCCGGGCAAGAACGGCTCCCGCGGGCCACGCCAGTGATGACGAACCGCGAGTTAAGATTACATTCGCCGCGGCACCTCCTGCGTTCGCTCCCCACACTGCCTGCAGGGTTGCTGTTTCATAGGTTCCGGTAGTGATGGTGCAGTTAGCTACTCCAGAGCAGAGGGAGCTAGGCGGGCTCGTGACACCCGCGACAGATTTTTGATAGTCGGGCGGCATGATGTACACGGGCCGCGAATAAGAGCTAAGTAAGGCATCTGCTTGAAGTCCGAAATAGCCCGGCCAGTAGATGCCGTCGTCCAGGGTTGCTGTCGTGCTTGTCGCCGTTAACGCTGTGGTGAGATGGCCAAGCGGTGCCTGGCCGCCTACCTGCAGCGAAGGATTGAGCCCCGGCGTTGTGTAGGCTTCGCAGTAGGTGTGTTTGACGGAGAAACCATTTGTTCCGAAAAATTGGAAGCAGCCCTGGTAGATACTTCCCTTGATGCTGCCATTCTCGAAATGAACATTCTGAGTCTCAGAGACGGAGACTGCTGCGTGATAATCGGGTATCTGTGTTCCCGAGGCAGGTAAGATGCCCGTAGATGGGTTCGCGTTGACGTTCCAACTCCATTTGCCGGCATCTTCCCCGGGCTGAAAGATATGGTAGTTGCGATAGTAGTTTTCGTTTGAGTTGCCGCTGTTCTTGATAGCGGTGCGGCAGTCAGGTAATTCAAGATTGTCAAATTGATTGCGTTCCGAACTGCCCTCAACCGAGATGCACGTACCTGCTGTGTTGCCCAGGACAACGTTATGGACGTCCATGTTGTTGGTGTTATTCACTTCGAGCAGGTCCGCAGAAGACAGATGACCGAGACCCCAAATTGTGAGATCGCTGACGTGGGTGTGGCCGTAAGGTATAGCGGTGCCGGCGGCCTGGTAGTCCAGAACCACGCCGGAGGTGTTCTGCGGCAGCAACTCAGTGACACCGCTACCGTCGCCTTCAATGGACACGGAGTTTGTACCATTATTCAGAAAAGTAAACGTGCCTTTGTATTGGCCTCGCGGAAAGTATAGGACCGGCGCAGCCGATGAGCTGCTCGCCAGAGACTGAGCATAGCTAAAGGCTGCCTGCACAGCGCTCGTAGAATCCTGCGCCCCGGTCGGATCAGCGCCGCCTGCAAAATCCGTATCCAGAACATTGATTTTCGGACCTTTGAAGAGGCCGTATTGCGCTTGTATCGTACCCTGGTTGGTCTCGTTAATGGGCGGAATACTGTTTTGCGCCAGAAGCGCACTCGGCAAAATAGACGAAAGCGTGGCTGCAAGCGCAGCCGCGCAGGCTTTTCTGGAAAGCTTCATGAAAATCCTCTCTTAGAAGTGAAGAAGAACTGGAGCGTACTTCTGAACACGGCAGTCCTGCCGCATCCGCAACATCAAAGTATGAGAAGTAACAAGCTATCTGAGATACTTCATCATCCGGAATGGGAAAGGGAGCAGGGATCAAATGTGCTTAAAAGACGTGCTTGCGAACCTTTCCTTATCGATAAGGTGGACGCCGCTCATCATGGATGTCTAAGCCCAGTTTAGGACTGAGACCCGAAATGGTGTGCCAGCTGTCAATTGGCTACAAGCGTTTGCACTCGATGCCAGACGCTGGCGCCGTTTCAGCAGGCGGATGCTTGCTTTCTGCAGCCGGCTTGCGTCAGTGTTTATGCTCTGGCCGGCGCTCGACAGCAATGAACAAGGCTTTGCCAAGCCCAACGACCCGGCCCTCGCTGTCGCACTAGGTAGAGGAGCACTAATACTGCAGCCTTCGACACGCTCCCGCACGCCGCGCAGGGTAAGCGCAACGCCAAGCGGTGCGTAGGTACTCCGTCTCCATGTGGCGGGTCAGAGCTGAATGCGATCTCGCAGCTCAGCCGGCAGCAAGGGGAGGTCATCACCTATGCGCCGAACAACAGGCTGCATGCGGAGCCCGCGCCGGTGCCGAACCCTTTTGCTGATTGGGACAGCTGGACGGCTGATCGGGTATTCACGCGGGCAGCGGCCCTGTCCGCGGCGATGAGGGAGGCCGGCTTGCCGGAGGCGGTGCCGGGGCTGGCTGAGCTGCAAGGGCAGGGGCATTTCTTCGCTTGCGCGCCTTACGGAACATGCTGGGAGCCGACCGGTGGATGGGCGCCCAAGGCTGCGCAAACAGCGCGGCTCGGCCTGAGCCTGGACCGCGGTCTGAGCCAGGACGGCGGCGCGTGGCAGCAGCCGGTCGCCGCATGCCTCAGCCCGCACGCCTGGCAAGCCATGGGGCGGGCCGCGGCTGGTGCGCGCGGCTTATGCGCCGCAATACGGCAACTACGGGGCGGGCGCGCTGAACCCCTACGGAGAGGACGACGACCTGGCTTTCTTTCCCTGCGCACCGGGCCTCTTTCCCTACGGGGCAGGCTTGAGCGGCCTGAGCTTTGGTGCAGGCGCCTTCTACCGTCAGAGCTACTATGGCCAGTACCAGTGGGCCGTGTGCCACGCCGGCAGCTGGGTGCAGCAGGGCAGGCGGTATGCGTGGGTTGCCAGTACAACCAAGCGGTATCACGGTCCCTTTCGCTGGGTGAAGTACGGCGGCAAAGAAGGCTTTGTGCCGATCCACCCGAAGGACGTAGCAGGCAAGCCGCCGCTCAACCTGGAGCATGGTGTCTTTGCTGTGGCAACGGGCAAGCTCGGCGGATCCGGTGGCCCGGGTGAGCTGGAGCGGCTCGCCTATAACCCCGCGACCCCGGTCAAGGTGCTCGGTTCCGCACCTAGGGCCTTTCGCGAGGACACGCTAGCCCGGCTTCAGCCGGCGGGCACGCCGCGGCTGGAAGGGCATGTGCTCGGCAGCGCGGCGACCAGCCGCGTTTCGAACGAGAGCAGTGCTTTCGCCAGGGGCACAGCCGTGCCGATCCAGTTTGACCACAAGGCAGGGAGCTTTGCAGTAGCGACATCATCGACAGCCGGAAGCCGCGGCGGTTCTATGGAGCACTTTGGCGGCAACGCGGCTGGCGGGCGAGCCGGGCTGGCGGGGGGAAGCACCGGGCACTCTGGGATATCGGGCGCGGGTGGTTACGCGGGGAACAGCGGTTCGCATGTAAGTGCCGCCGTCAGCGGCGGAGCCGGTGGAGTAGGGAGATCCGGAGGGTCGGGCAGTTCAGGGGGCGGCGGACATCGGTGAGGTGGTACGTGCCGCCGCCCCGGGCAGCGCTGGTTAAAAGATCAGCTTCACGCCTGTCTGTACATTGCGGGCTGTGCGGGCAGCCGTCTCACGGCCGAAGTCTGACGCGCCTGCCGTGTTGATGACCGCGGCTGTACACCCAGTGGTGGTATTGCAGTTTTCGTTGTTCGTGTTCGTCAGGTTCTCCGCCGCGACAAATGCTGTAAAGTGGTAGCGCTCGCGTATGTCAAAGTTCTTCATGGCCTGGCCGTCAAGCTGCGAAAGCTGGCGCCCACGGAAGCTGTTGCGCGAAACGAACAATGGTCTGTCGTTTAGGTTACCGTCGTTGTTCAGGTCCACGCCCGAGACCTCATTGACCGGAAAACCGCTGTTGTAGAAGTAGAACGTGCTGAGCTCAAAGCCATTGGTCCAGCGCGCCCAGCCGGTGTGCCCCTGCACCGCATAGAGCCCTTGGATTGCTAGGTTGTGCCGAACATCATCGTCAGCATTGCCATAATCGCGCTGAATATTGGTGGGATCCTCGATGCTGCCGCCTTCTCCGATATTGTCGGCCAGCGCATGCGAGTACATATAGTTCACGCTGAACTCAAGACCATGGTCCAGCCGCCGTGTCAACGCCGCGAATACACCATTGAAGTTCGTCGTCGCCCCGGATCGAACCAGATTGATCTGATTGAATTGGGCATCGGGGCGGGCTGCCGCCCCGCCAAACACAGGCCTTCCATCCGCAAGTGCGCCCACCGGCGTTCCCAGGTTGGTATCGGCTACATAGAGCCCGTGACGCTGGGCTGAGAAGAGGTACCCCGACGTGAGCAGCAGATTCTTCGAGAGCTGCTGCTGTATCTGCAGGTTTGCCTGGTGCTGGTAAGTATCGTGAAAATTGGGATCGAAAGCATTAATGCTCGGTTTGACCGCGAATGTGGATCCCGTCAACGTGGGTACGTTTGGAAAGACCGGTGCGCCAGGCGCATTGCCGGCAACCAGATAACTCAGGAAAGTAACCCCATTGTTCTGGGCCGCGCCATAAAAGGTACTAAGACCCGGCACATCGTAGTACATGCCGTAAGCCCCGCGTATGACCGTCGCCTGACGCCTGCCAGGGGAGTAAGTAAAGGAGAAGCGAGGCGCAATGTCGCTGTAGTCGTTCGGGATACTGCGCGAAAGTGGGTACGGAGCCTGCGCATCAAAAACAGGAAAGAGGATCGCTTCATAGCGAAGCCCGGCGTTGATCACAAAGTTGTCTGTGGGACGAATCTCATCCTGCGCAAAGAAGTTGAGGAAGTTGAAGGATATGTTCAGGGCAGGGTTGCCGCCGTTGGTGGTGAACTGGGTGTAGGTGAAAGGCAGGCCTGTCGCCGGGTCGGTCGTTCCCGCGACCGTATCCAGATATTGGTTCAGTGCGCTGATTGCGGGACGGGGGCCGGCTGCGGCAAGGCCGCCAAAGGTAAAAGTACGGTCAATGGAAGCGAGCTGATGAAAGGTCGTATTCTCAATTTCCGTGCCCGCCTTCCAGGTATTCCGCCCATGCGTCCAGGTCAGGTTATCCACGCCGTCGATGCTGCGCTCGGTAGTAGCAGTGATGTTCAGCGGGTCGTAGCCGATGTTGGCCACGCCGGTGATATTTACGTTGGCGCTGTTGCTATCGGTCGTGATGTACGGCAAGTTCTGTGTATCGCGCTGGCTCACTCCAAAGCGCGCCTCATTCAGCAAGTTGCTGGAGATCGCGGTGGCCAGCTGCACGCCTCCACCATTCATATGATCGGTGTACTTCGTACCGCGGTCTGGGATGCTTAAGCCGCCGGACGTATCGGGCTGGTTATTCGTAAACCGGTTATACCGGATGTACCCGGTATTCTTTGTGCCGACGATGTAGTTCACCTTCCCCGTAATCGTCTTGTATGTCTCTCCAAAGGGAGAATTGCCTAAGTCGCTCGCAGGCAGAGCGAGTGCTTGCGCGTTGGCGCTGCTGATCGTAATCGCGGAAGGCAGCGTATATGGGTTATCTTCAAACTGGGCGAAGAAGAAAAGCCGGTCGCGCAAGATGGGACCGCCCACCGTAAATGCTCCATCAAACCAGCTCCGCTGCGGGTCCACCGTGCTCAGCGTCGGAACAGCCTGCAGGTCATAGGGCCGGTACTGGAACAAAGCCGAGCCGTGAAGGTCATTGGTGCCTGACTTGATCACCACAGCCACCTGCCCGCCGGCTGCGCGTCCAAACTCTGCCGCATAGCCGTTGGAGAGCGTCTGTGTTTGTGCAACCGCCTCCGGCGTCACGATCACAAGACGTATCTGGCGATTGTTGCCGTGCTGGGTGTTGTCTAGCCCGTCCAGCTGCCACTGCGAACGCTCTGTACCCCCAAAGGTAAACTGCGTCGTGCTAAAGGTGCTCGTCGGCAGGCCCACAACACCCGGCGAGAAGAGCTGGAAGTTGAAGACGTTGCGCGAGAGAATCGGCAGATCCTGCAGCTCTTTCTGGTTCAGCACCGCGCCCACCGTCGAGCTCGCGGTATCGGTCAAAGGTGTATTCGCAGTGACCTCAACAGTCTGACTTTCGCCGCCGACCGCCAGGACCGCATCCACTCTGCCGGACTGGCCGACACTAATGGCGATGCCGCTCTGCGTGTATTTTTTGAAGCCCTCGCTGACGACGGATTCTTGATACTGGCCGACCGGCACCAGCGAGAAGCGGTAATAACCATTCCCATCTGTGACTGCTGCTTGGCTTATGCCCGTCGCCGTGTTGACCAACGTAACTCGAGCGCCCTGAATAACGCCGCCGGAAGCATCCCGCACATAACCTTCTACGGCCCCATCCACTGCGTTGACCTGGGCGTGGAGCATGACCGGAGAAATAAGACTAAACAGCAGAGTGCGATAGATGTATCTCAAGCGATGAAGGCCTTTCCGTGGAAGGAGGAGTGGGGAGATCCCGGGAGGAGCCTGGTAGTGAGCCCGGCAAGCAATGCGGCGTAGACAGGACCTTCTGTAAGACTGTTCCCTCAGCAGTGTGCCAAACTAAGCTACGCCGGGAGGCGCGTCAGCCCAGGATTGTTGGGCTTTTCATAGAAGCGCACAGAAGCGCCCCAGAACAGCACTGCATCTCGCGCAGGCTTTACCTTCGGTCTGTTCCATAGGTAAAAGGGGCGAAGCTTTGTTAGTGCTTGTGCTCCGCCTGACGCTCGACTGCGATAAAAAGCGCCTTCCCGCGGGCTAAAATATGGCCTTCCGTGTCGCACAGGGTAGCGGAGCAGTGATGCTTGCGGCCTTCGACACGTTCCTGCACGCCGCGCAGGGTAAGCGCAACGCCAAGCGGCGTGGGGCGCAGGTACTCTGTCTCCATGTGGCGGGTCAAAGCCATAATCTTTGTGCCCTGCGGGCTCGCGTGGATCGCCTTGCTCATAGCTTCGTCAAGGATCGCGGCGATCACGCCTCCATGCACAAAGCCATGCGGGCCTTGGAAGCGGCGGGCCATGCGTAGAGTGGCCAGGGCTGCGCCTTCTTTATCCACAAAGAAGCGAAGGTGGAGGCCGATGCGGTTGTGCGCCCCGCAGCCGAAGCAGTTGTGCTGGTCGTCGTAGGGCAGCGGGGTGAGCTCGCGGAGGTCGGCTTTGCGGAGGTCTATGGCAGCACGGAGAGGCACACAGGCAGAATAGCGGAGCGGCCGTCGGCCTGTGGGACTTGCCGGAGAGTCGATGGTGATGCTCCCTCCCTGTGCTGCATCGTTCGGGCCGGGGCCCCGTTGGTATAGTGGAGGCTATGGCAACTGCAGCGGGCAAGACCTTTTATCTGGAAACCTTCGGATGCCAGATGAACGTCCATGACTCGGAAAAGGTCATCGGCACGCTCGAGCAGGAAGGCTACGCGCAGGTGCAGTCTGAGGAAGCCGCCGACCTGATCTTGTACAACACCTGCTCCATCCGCGACAAGGCAGAGCAGAAGGTCTTCAACCGGCTCAACGATACCAAGAAGCTGTTAAAGCAGGGCAAGCGCTTCGGTGTGCTGGGGTGCGTGGCCCAGCAGGAGGGCGAGCGCATCTTTGAGCGGGCACCATACGTGTCCCTGGTGAGCGGCTCCGCCAGCTACCGCAAGCTGCCGGAGATGCTGGTACAGCTCGAGGCCGGCAACACCCGGGTCACCGGGCTTGATGACCGGCAGACGGATGAGACGTTTGTGACCGAGTTCACCGCACGCTCCAACCGGCACCGCGGCTACATCACGATCGTGGAGGGCTGCGATAAGTTCTGCGCCTATTGCGTGGTGCCGTACACGCGAGGCAAGGAGCGCTCACGCACCTCATCCAGCGTGCTCGAAGAAGCGCGCAAAATGGCAGAGAGCGGCTATACAGAGGTCCAGCTGCTGGGCCAGAACGTCAACTCCTATCGCGACCCGGAAGGGAAGCGGACGTTTGCGGAGCTGCTGGCGGCTGTGGGTGAGATCCCGGGGATCCGGCGTGTGCGCTTCACCACCTCGCATCCAAGAGACTTTACCCGCGAGATTGTGGAGGCGATCGACGCGGTGCCGGCGCTCTGCGACCACGTGCACCTGCCCGTACAAAGCGGCTCCTCCCACGTGCTCAAGCTGATGGCGCGCGAGTACACGCGAGAGTGGTACCTGGAGCGCATCAGCTGGATGCGGGCGGCAAAGCGCGACATCAGCATGACCACCGACATCATCGTCGGCTTCCCGGGCGAGACGCCGCAGGACTTCGAAGACACCATCACGATGCTGGCGGAAGTGCAGTACGACGCAGTGTTTGCCTTCAAGTACTCACAGCGGCCGAACACCCCGGCGATCCACATGGCGGACTCCGTGCCCGAGGAAGAGAAGGGTACGCGTTTGCAGGTGCTGCTTGAGCGGCAGAGGGAGCTGCAGCGCGGGAGCTACAGCCGGCATGTCGGGCAGGTGCTGGAAGTGATGGTGGAAGGACCTGTAAACGCCCGAGGGCAGGTGCCCGGGCGGACGACGCAGAACAAGACCTTGAACTTTACCACAGGGCAGCTGATTGCACCGGCATCCGGATCCTATGTGCCGGTACGGGTCACGGCAAGTTTTCCGAATAGCCTGGCCGGCGAGGCCATGGCACGCTAGGGCAGGGAACGCAGGAGAAGAGGGAGCCAGGGATGGAAGTGGAGATGAAGATTCGCGGCCTGATGGTCGACCCATCCACGCAGCAGCCGATCGTCATCCTGAAGGACGTGAGCGGCAATACAGTGCTGCCAATCTGGGTTGGGCTGTTTGAGGCGAGTGCGATTGCGCTCGAAGTAGAAAAGGCCAGTACGCCCCGGCCGATGACGCATGATCTGCTGCGCAACATGATCCACGGGCTCAATGCGACGGTGGACCGGGTGGTCGTCTCCGAGCTGCGCGAAGACACCTTCTTCGCGGTCATCTGGCTGCGGCAAAATGGCGAGATCGTGACGGTCGATGCACGGCCCTCCGACGCTCTCGCGCTCGCTCTGCGGTCGGACTGCCCTATCTTCGTCGACGAGGATGTGCTCCGAACAGCCAAAGTGATTCCAAGCCCGGCGGACCAGGCCAGTGCAGAAGATCTGAAAAACTGGCTCGAAAATCTGAACGATGAGGACCTGGGCCGCTACAAAATGTAGCGGCTGCGACCCTGCTCGCTCGAATGCTCTAAGCTCCCTGTCCCTATCGCCACTTGCTTGTTCCGCCATCCCGCTGCACGACACGTCAGGGACCGATGAGCCTCCGCCGCATCCTTAAGCTGTTTGCCGCAAACAACGCCAATCAGGTCGTTGTAATGGCGCAGCAGCTTCTGCTGCCGCCCGCGTTTCTGCACATCATGGGAACCAGCCTGTACGGTCAGTGGCTTACACTCAGCGCCGCTATCTCGTACCTGGGCACCTTCAACTACGGTCTGCAGACATACACCAACATGCAGATGACGATCCTCTACAACCGGGGAGAAGTGCAGGGGTGCAGGGAGGTGCAGTCGGCGGGTCTGCGGATCCTGCTGGGCGCATTCCTGGGGGCGGCGGTACTGCTGCTGCTCATCTTTGCCATTCCGCTAACGAGGCTGCTTCATCTCTCTGTCGCGCCCCACATGGCGCAGCTCACGCTCTATCTGCTGGGCATGCAGATCATGTCGAATATGCTGCTGGGCTTCTTCTCCGGCTCGTACATGGTCTTCGGCGAGGCGCACCGCGGGCAGCACCTGGGCAATCTCAACCAGCTGCTGGGTATGCTCACCATCGTGTCGCTCGTGCTTCTGCGGCAGCCGTTCCCGGTCATCGCCGCCGGGCAGGTCACGGTGACGCTGGTCATGGCTCTCCTGCTCAGTATCGATGTCGCGCGCCGTTGCCCGGCGATCCGGCCAAGTCTGCAGTACTGGCAAAGCGGCGCGCTGGCGTCCATCCTCAAGCCGAGCGCGCAGTACATGCTGCTGGCCAGCTCCAACCTGCTCGCCTACCAGGTCCCCATCCTGCTTATGAACAACCTGCTGGGGCCGGGCGTGGTCGTGGTGTACTCGCTCACGCGGACGGTCTATTCGTTAAGCCGGCGTCTGCTCTACCTGCTCACCAACTCCCTCAGCGCGGAGATCACGACGATCTACGGCCAGGGGGACTGGCCCAGGCTGCTACAGCTGTACGGATTGTCAGAGCGCGTGATCCTGCTCATGACCCCGCCCATCACCTTCGGTTCCATGCTGGCGACGCCGCTCATCCTCCGGTTATGGGTACACAGCCATGCGCTCTTTCATCCGGGTCTCTGCCTCACGCTCGGTCTCACCGTATCGATCCAGGCCATCAAGGAGCACAAGTACCAGTTCCAGTTCTCGTCCAACCGGGTAGAGAAAATCTCCTGGCAAACGCTCTTTGCCTATGGGCTGACCAGCATTGTTTCGTACCCGCTGATGAAGCAAATGGGCGTGCAGGGATACCTGCTGACCTGGCTGTTCTCCGAAACCGTACAGCTCTTCTACCTGCTGCACCTCAACGATGAGCTGTTTGCCGGGCATGCAAAGCTGGACCACAAACCGGTCTACCAGATGCTGGCCATCCTGGCTGTGAGCGCCGTACTGGTGGTGTGGCCGGTCTACCACATCGAGCTGCTGCGCTATGTGTGGCAAGGCCTGATCGCGGCTGCTGCGACGCTGGCGCTCGGGGCACTATGCTACTGGGTCTTCCGGGTCGATGAGCTGCGGACGATGCTGTGGAGCCGCGTCGCAGCGCGGGTGCCGGCATTGGCTGGGCGAGGCGGCGTTTAGAACCTGCCCATTACGCTCATCTCTCCAGGAAATCAAGTGACGCAGCCTTTCTGCTTGTATATACAGTAGCTATATGGACGTTTTCTCGACTCTCGACGGGCAAGTCTTCGTCTGGAATAGCGAGAAGGCGTCAAGGAATGTCCAGAAGCATGGTGTTCGCTTCGAGCAAGCTCGCGCAGTCTTTCTAGATCAATTCGCTCCCTACGAAGACGTGAGTCCCGGCGAAGAGGCGCGACAGGCATGATTGGCCTCGCCGCCGATTACCGGCTGCTTTACGTCATCCATGTATGCGCGAAGGAGAAGTGCTTCGCCTTATCTCAGCGCGTTTTGCTGGGCCGGCGGAAAGGAGACGCTATGAAAATGAGTGAACGCATCCAGCGCAACATGCAGCCCGACAAGCCGATGACCCTGATCTCGCTTCGCCTGCCCGATCACGTGATCGACGATCTGAAGGAGGTCGCACCATCGCTAGGCTTTGGAGGCTACCAGGCGCTTATTCGCGCTTACATCTCCAATGGGCTGCGGCAGCACTTGGCAGAGCGGGAGGCGCAGCGGGCCAAGGACAGTACCGTCGAGGAGTTCAGCCGCAGGCTGATCGCCCACGGGGTGCCTGAGCAAGCGATTAAGGAAGCTGCCGCCGAGATGCAGGCCGAAGCTTAGCCGACCCACTCCGCCACTACTGCGCCGAAGGTAACAGCGTTTCCCCAGCGTGGTTAAGCTGCCGGGCAACAAATAAGGCCATATGCTCAGGCCGCAGGTGCTCATGCCACCAGGCGAGGCTGCGGGCGCGGAACTCCTCCAGCGCATCGAGATTGCGCGCATACCGCTCGAGGATGCCGCGGATCTCGCGCCAGTGATCGATGAGAAGCAGCGGCGCGCGCGGGTACAGGTACTCATCGCGCGGCAGCGGGTTCGCCACAACCAGGCAGCCGGCGCGCAGCCCTTCAAAAGCGCGAAACGTGTCAGCCATCGAGCCGCGCGGCGCGACGCAGATGCGCGACTGCATCATCTTCTCCGAATAACTTCCAAAAGCCGCGCCTGCAGAGGCACCCTGGTCGGCAGCGACATCGCCCAAATCGAGCCGCCATTTGCCTTCGCGCTGCAGCGCCTGGAGCTCGGCCCAGATCTGCCGCCGAGCCTGGATCTTTCCGGTCGAGAGAAGCCGTTTGTAGCTGCCTTCAGGGATGTACTCCTGCACCTGCCCCACAAAGAAGGTATCGAGCGCGCGGTCAGCCATGGCGACCTGCGGCAGTTCCACCTGGCTGTGGTAGCCGAGAGGCAGACGGATCGTAAGCGGCTCCGGGCGCACAGGCGCGGGCAGCGTGGCAGGCGGGTGCGCAAGCGCCCAGCGCGAGCGCGCGCTGGTGTAGCAGTCGCGTACAAACTCAAAGGTGAGGACAGCTTCAAGCCGGGTGAAAGGCAGATGCGGACGATAGCCGAGAAAGGGGCGGCTCATCAGGTTGCGGAGAACGGCGCGTACATGCCGGCCGTAGACCGGAACCTTGCAGCGCTCCTCCTGGAGCAGCACGGGAACAACACGAGGGCCGTACTCGGGAAGGAAGTACGCCTCCTTGGTGAAGAAAAAGCGCAGACCCTCCGCAGCGACAGACGGTAGAGCCTGCTCCAGAACATCGTAGGGATAGTGGAACTCGGCTGGGATCGCCGGCGTCCAGGGCGGAGGCGGGATCTCGCGCATGCCCGCGCCGCCGGTATACGTGCTGTCCATGAAGAAGCGATGCGTCACGCCTGGTCGGTCCTCCGGCTCAGGCGACCGCCGCAGTGGCCTGCGGGGCCAGCAGCTCGCAAAGGGCGTCCTCGTAAAGAGTGGTAGCCGAGATGCGTTCAACGGTCGCCTGCCCGGCCATCGCTATGCTCTGGCGGAGAGCTTCGTCCTCATAAAGGGTCAGCATGGCTTCGGCGAGCTGGTCCACGCTGCCGGCATCGATCAACAGGCCATCCACGCCGTCAGACAGCAGCTCCGACGCGCCGCAGTTGCGGGTAGCGATCGCCGGCACGCCATTGGCCATCGCCTCAAACAAGGCCATGCCGAAGCCGTCGTCCATGCTGGGGAGCACAAAGAGATCGCATCGCTGGTAAAACTCCGCGATGTTCGGGACGTACTCGATAAGCTCGACGCCCGGCGTGGTGCGCATAAGCTCTGCGAGCCGCGGGTAAGCCGAGAAGTCGCTGGAAGAGCGGATCAGCAGGCGCGCGCCCGGCAGCTTGAGACGGCGCCAGGCTTCCAGCAGGTACAGGTAGCCCTTACGCAAAGGGTGGCCCCCCAGCACGCCGACGGTGAAAGGCGTATTGCGCTCCAGCCGGATCGCGCCCTTGGCCTGCGCGCGGCCCAGCAGCGGGGCCAGCAGCAGCTTGCTTTGCAGATGCGCAGGGAAGGACTTTGCACTGTAGCGCGATGGAACCAGAATCGTGTCAGCCACTTCGTACTCAGCCAGCTGGCGCTCCCGGAACCAGGCGTCCTCCGGCTGAAACACCGCGCCGACCTTGGCTGCTTCTTCGCGGACCAGCGCCTGCTGCACATCGACATGCGGGCAGGCACGATCCAGAACAAAGCGGGAACCGCGCCGGTGCGCTGCCTCGCCGGTGTGCAGCGTCTGCGTGGCGAAGCCGATCACCACTTCAGCCCTCGGCATCATCGCGCCAACCATACGATCCCACCAAACAATCCCTCGCTGGTAAGCCGCAGGGGCGAGCCGCATCCGGGTAAGCCGAGAGAAGATCTCCACCGGCGCCGGGACCAGGTGGGTGCCAACGTTGCTCTCGAGGTGGTGGAAGTAGCGCCGGGGTGCGGTGGACCAGATATCCACGGCAGACACGTGCTTGCGCAACGCATTCGCCATCTTCACCACGTGAAAAGGTCGCACCACGGAGATCGCGACGTTCATGGGCTGATCCTAGCATGGTGCACGGGGCCAAAAGCCTGCACCGAAGCTGCTTCGTGGTTACCGGAAAGAAGGTCCGCTACAAGTCCTGGTGACGGCTCGCCACTCGTTCTTCGTACCATCGGGGAGTTCTCAAAGAGGTACCGAAGGGGGAGCACCGCGCTGCTGAAAGTCCATCCGAGCAAGCCTGTGCAGCGTTAGCAGCAGGCCGCTAGAGGCATGCGAAGAGAAGACCGCGACCGCGTAGGCGTAGGGCGGGGCCGAGCCCGCTGAGCGCCCGACGGAGCGCCCGGCTCAGCGCTAGGAGGCGCAGCGAGCATAGCCTGCCCTGTCAGCGCGGCGAACTGGCAACTGGCGTTTTCACACACAAACTCGTGGGCGGGAACAGGCGCACTGCAGATGCTGCAGGTGGGGGCAGCCTGGGGAACCAGGTGAGTCAGGCGAGACAAGATCGTGTGCAGGAACATGGAGCCTCCGGATCGAATCTGTGGGAGCTGGCTACGCTCCTCACTCCTTATCTGTCGCACAGGTCTCGACAGTATGAGGAATGTATCGACAGAAAGATCCGGAACATGAGAGGGAGAGACATGGCGGCTTTGTTACCGCCAGTCACAAGCAGGTTACCGAGCGCTGGAGAGCGCCGAGGCTATGCCTTGAGAGACAGAGCAGCTAGCCTCGAGCGCGCCCCGCCGCTCGGATCGGACCGCTGTACTGCGTCCTGGGCGTCCGGTACGACAAGCTCGCATGGGCCGCCGTAGTATGCAGCACCTTGGAGGGGCGCCCGATAGTGCGCATCCTCGCATCGGCATCGCTCCAGGACGGGAGGCTTGCGTCCGTCTGGCTCCAGTGAGCGACGGACGCTTCGTCGCACCAGTGAAGCAAAAAAGGCATCACGCGCGCATGCGGCCCCGCAACCATGTAGGCCCTCATGTGTTCCCGGCTCTCCCAGGCGGTCATAGTCCAAAAGGTCCGCTCCCGATCCGCCAGTATAGTGCCCGCGCAAAAGCCGGAAGCGCTCCGCACCTGCCGGAGAGAGCGGAAAGTATGCAGCGCGAACAGGGGTAGGAAGCGTACGGAACGGATCCGCAAACGGGTGAGGCTGACAAAGGAAGCCATGCTCTCCCTAGTATAAAAGCGCCTCTACCCGCCGCTACAGAGGTGTGGGCCGAAGGATCCCGCTGAAGCTCCGCCGCAGGGAAAAGAACAGCACCAGCCACAGAAGTACTGCGACTGCGCCGATAGGCAGGCCGGGGGGATCCATCAGTGCGTGGTAAAGCAGGATGTTCACCAGGACAGGAGCAAGGAGGGTAAGAGCGAGCGGAACAAAACGGTTGGCCAGAAACAGAAGCCCGCACACCAGCTGTACGAGAAAAACAAAGACGAAGTAATGCGAGCTCACCATCACGGTCATGTACTGGAGCGCAAGCGGAGACCGCGGCGGCGGCTGGTGGATGAAGTGCAGAAAGCCGTTAAGCCCAAAAACTGTAAAGAGCAGGCCCAGTAGATAACGGGAAACGGTAGCAGCCACTTTCATGAAGACTCCCTGAGCGAAAAATGTGACAGGCTCACTTTGCTCCAGACGATACCTAGGCGAAAGCATTTTCTTCGAGGGAAAGTAGGAGCCGTGCGTCCTGCCCACAAGCCAGGCACAGACTCCGCCCGAGCCAATTTGCGAACCGCTCCCGCCAAATAAATTGTTCTCGGACCCTTCTTGTCGTATATTCAAGACGCTGCAGCAAGAAGGCGAGGAGAGGTGGACGCGTCTTCCTCGAAAGCAAGCGTGGGCAGGCAAAAGCCCGCGCAAAACATCGCTACCGAAGCTAGCTCCAAAACATTGCTACGAAGCGTAGCCACGAACCATGCATTGACCAGATCCCCGCGGCTTTCTCTTTGGCGGAGACCGCGAGGACCTGGGAACCCCAGCCGTTGTTCCGACTGCAGGCTCCTTCCACTATAGGGCGCTGCCTGCAAAACTCCAATCTCTTCCGCCGCCGCGAAGCCTTTCGCCGGCCGACGGGGCAGCACGCGTGTTGAGGCCAGCTCTATGATTTGGAAGAAGATTGACCCGAGAAGGATTCACGGCTTCCGGGCGACCGCACAGAGAGAAGCATCCCTTCATCCGCCCCTCCTGACACTCCTCTTCCAACTGGCGGTCGTGTTTGCCCTATGCCTCCTGGCTGTGCCGCATACCCTTGCGCAAGCCGGCCCACAGACGACTTATCCGGGTCGCGGCGCCATCTCAGCGCAGGACGCGGCTAGGCTCCAGGGCCTGGCCGGCCTGGTGAAGGATCCAACCGCAGCCGCCGCCGACACAACCGCAGCCGACCAGGTGTGCCCACGCTACGCGGCAGGCTCCAGCGTGAGCGCGCCGCCTGAGCTGCATAGCCACAATGGCGTGCTTGAGGTCTCCTTCCGCTTCCTGACTGCGACGGATGGCCAAGGGCTTGTGCGCTACTGCTACATCACCGATACCGGGCTCCAAAGCCCTACGCTGCGCGTCAACCCGGGCGACACGCTCACGATCCACCTCGGGAATCAGCTGCCTGCTTCCCCCGCCGCGCCTATGGCCGGCATGCAGATGAGCCTCCGCCCCAACGATGCAGGCAGCAGCGATCCATGCAACGGGGCCATGTCGGCAACGGCAACCAACATCCACTTCCACGGAACAAATGCCGCGCCGGTTTGCGGCGAGGATGAGGTGGTCAAGACTCTGGTGCAGCCGGGGCAAAGCTTTACCTACAACGTCCACATTCCGGCCAACGAGCCGCCCGGCTTGTACTGGTATCACCCGCATGTGCACGGCTACTCTGAGGGCCAGGTGCAGGGCGGCGCAACAGGCGCCATCATCGTAGAGGGCCTGCAGAATGCAGAGCCGGCTGTTGCGGGCCTTCCGGAGCGCACGTTTGTGATCCGCGATCTGCTTGTACCCCCTGTGGAGGGCAATGACGCGAACGTCCCCGCCTGGGATCTCTCGATCAACTACGTGCCCGTCACCTTTCCCGCGTACACGCCTGCCGTGCTTGCAGCCACACCGGGCGAGCAGGAGTTGTGGAGGGTGGCCAATACTTCAGCCGATACCATCCTGAACCTGCAATACCTGCTGGGCGGCACGGCACAGACCGTGCAGGTCGTGGCCATCGACGGCTATCCGATCGCCGCCGGCAGCAGCGGCCAAAGCACCCTCAGTGAGAGCAGCATCCTGATGCCGCCCGGCTCACGTGCTGAGTTCGTGGTCACCACACCGGCATCGGGCCAGACGGGCCAGCTGGTCACCGATGACTGGAACACCGGGCCGGATGGGGACTTTGATCCCACACGCACAATCGCAACAATTGTCAATGGGCAAAGCGCAACCGCAGCAGTTGCACATCCTTCCACGCTGCCGGCCCATACCACTCCACTCAAGGTGACACGCTTCGCAGCACTCGCCAGTGCGGCGCCCGTGGCACAGCGCAACCTGTACTTTTCCGAGGTGCTGCAGAACCCGTCCGACCCGAACAGCCCCACCAACTTCTACATCACGGAGCAGGGAAAGACGCCTGCCGTCTACACCATGGGCCAGCCGCCTAACATCGTCGTGCACTCCGGCACGGTGGAGGACTGGGTCGTCGAGAACCACGCGTCAGAAGACCACATCTTCCACATTCACCAAATTCATTTCCAGGTGCTCGAGATAAACGGGCAGCCGGTGAATGATCCGGCTGTGCGCGACACGGTAGACCTGCCGTACTGGAGCGGCTCTGGCCCGTACCCAAGCGTCAAGGTACGCATGGACTTCCGCGATCCGGACATCATCGGGACCTTTGTCTACCACTGCCACATCCTGCAGCATGAGGATGCGGGCATGATGGGCGAGATCCAGGTGCTGCCCGCCGGCTCAGCTTCCGTTGTGTCAGTAGCGACTTCAGCCGCCAGCATCACGCCCAACGGCATGCTCACAATCACCGCTCATGTAGCAGACAGCGCCACCGGCCTGCCGCTTTCCACCGGCACCGTGCAGTTTGAATTAAACGGCAACAGCATCGGCGATCCCGTCGCTGTAAGCAGCGGCATGGCCGCACTCACGACCACGGTGAACGGCCTCGCCGGAGCGAACAGCCTGACGGCCTTCTACGAAGGCGACTCCACCTATACCGAGTCGAACTCGGCAGCGGCGCCGCTCACGATCTCAAACTTTGCCTTGAGCTCAGCAGGTGCAAGTGCGGCGCTCGGCGCGTCCGCCGTAGCAAACGTCAAGGTCGATGTGGCAGACAACTACAGCGCGGCTATCCGGTTCCAGTGCACGATGCCGGCAGCCCTCAAAGAAGCCGCATGCTTTGTCAACCCCACGACCTTGTCGGGAACCGGCACGGTTGCATTAACGATCAACACGACGCCTGCGCATCCGCTGGCCAGCCGGCGTGGTGACGGTATGCCCTGGTTTGCAGCCGGCGGTGGTGCCAGCCTGGCAGGTTTGCTCCTGCTTCGTCTGCCCAGACGCCGCCGCAACAGGTCCGCAGTGTCGCTGCTGGCCGTTCTCGCAACACTCTGCTCCGCCATCGGTTGCGGAAGCACGGTCAGGACAGACCCGGGCTCAGCTGCCGGAACGTACGCGGTGCTTGTCACCGCAAGGGCGGGCAGCGGCACCTCGCAGTCGCAAATGACTGTCACCGTACCGGTCACAATCCACTAGAACGTAGGCAAGCAGAGGAGCAGTAATGAAAAAGTATTTCCGCAGTCGGACGGCCGCCTTGCCGCGTGCCTTGTGCCTCATAACGACGATGGCCGCTGCAACAGCCTGGGCAAGTGTCGGCGGCAGCATCGCAGGCACTGTGAAGGATCCGCGTGGAAGCATCGTTCCAGATGCTTCAGTCACGGTGCGCGAGCTCAGCACCGGGCTCAGCTATGAGGCACGCAGTGACCGGGAGGGCCATTACACATTTCCTGTACTCCCCGTGGGCCGCTACCAGCTGGAGGTGCAAGGGCAGGGCTTTGAGACGTATGAACGCAGCGGCATCGTGTTGGACACCTCGGCCGCGCTGACCCTCGATGCCTCGCTAAGCGTGGGCAGCGTCGCCCAAACGGTAAGCGTGACAGACAACACCCTGCACGTGGAAACAACGAGTACACAGCTGGGTGAGGTGATCACCGGTCGGCAGATGACGGCTGTTCCCCTCAATGGCCGCAGCTATACAGACCTGCTCTCACTTCAGGCTGGCGTCGCGCCTGTAACCTCAATCACCTCCGCGACCGTGCAGGATGTGGGCGCCACCATCCTTGACCCTTCGGGCACTCTGAACCCCGGAACGATCTCCGTGAATGGGCAGCGGGAGTTCTCCAACTTCTTCATCGTGAACGGCAGTGATGCGGAGGAGGATGTCAACGGCGGAACCTCCATCCTCCCCAATCTCGACTCCATCGCCGAGTTCCGCATCCTGACCAGTAACTTCGACGCAGAATACGGCGAGTTCAGCGGCGGGCAAATTACGGTCATCACAAAGTCCGGCGATAACCACTTCCACGGCAGTGCTTTTGACTTCCTCCGCAACACCGCCCTTGATGCGCGAAACTACTTCTCCCCGACGCGAGGGGCGTACCGTCAGAACCAGTTCGGCGGCACCATCGGCGGACCCATCCGGCACGACAAGCTCTTCTTCTTCGGCGATTACCAGGGCACGCGGCAGACGCAGGGCATCGATACTTCTGAGATCAGCGTGCCGTCCGACGCAGACCGTACCGGCAACCTGCTGGACTTCACCAACACCTCACAAGGCAATATGCTGTCAGGCTCGGTCGGCGGCCCGTACCTCGCCGGCCTGCTGTCACAAAAGCTCAACCGCACCGTCACGCAGGGTGAGGCTTACTACGTGCCCGGCTGCACTGCATCCTCATCGCCCGGTACGTGTGTCTTTCCTGACGCTGTCATTCCGCAGTCTGCATGGTCCACGCCGGCACAGCGCCTGCTGCAGTACATCCCTGCGCCCAACACGGCAGACGGCACCTTTGCGACGTCCTCCTACAATCAGCTCTTGACCGACGACAAGGGCAGCCTTCGCATCGATGCCGACACACGCCTGGGGCTGCTCTCGGGCTACTACTTCCTCGATAACTACAGCCTCGATAACCCGTACCCGGTTGCGCAAAGTGGTGCAAGCGTGCCGGGCTTCGATGCGCTCACCACCGGGCGTGCGCAGCTCGCCTCGCTCGGCCTCACCAAGGCTTTCAACAGCACCGCTGTCAATGAGCTGCACGTCAGCTTTACACGCGACTTCACCAACCTGGGCCAGCCCATCGGCGGCCGCAACGTCAGCCTTGCTTCGCAGGGCTTCACCGATGCCTCAGGCAACGACAGCATCGTGCCGCTCGACCCGAAAGGGCAGAGCGTTGAAAATCTCAACTTCAACGGCTACTCGACCGGCGCCGCTGCTAACCAGCTCATCCAGGCCAACAACACCTACCAGGTGGCTGACAACTTTTCAAAAGTGCTGGGCCGCCACAATCTCAAAATCGGTGGAGAGTTCCACGCCGATGAGGTCAACGCCCATCCCATCGCGCAGTTCAATGGCAGCTTCGTTTTCTCGGGCACAGAGACCGGCGTGGACTTCGCCGACTTCCTCATCGGCGTACCCAGCCAGTACAACCAGAGCCAGCTCAACCCCTTCTACGCTCGAAACAAATATGTGGGCATCTTCGCGCAGGACAGCTGGCAGGCGCGGCCTGACCTGACTCTCAGCTACGGCCTTCGCTGGGACCGCATCGCGCCCTGGTCTGACAAGTACAACCAGATCTCCACCTTTGTCGCTGGCGCGCAGTCGGTGGTCTTTCCAGGCGCGCCTCCGGGCATCCTCTATCCCGGCGACCCCGGCGTGCCGAACACGCTCGCGCCTATCAACGAACGCAGCTTTGCGCCGCGCCTGGGCTTTGCCTGGACGCCGCGCAGCGATGCGGGAGGCGTACTGGCCAGGCTGCTGGGTGCACCGGGATCCACAAGCATTCGCGGAAGCTTCGGCCAGTTCTACACCGCCATCGACGCACTCTCCATCGGGGTGCTCGCTGCCAATGCTCCCTACGGCACCACCTACACCAACCAGGAGCCGCTCTTCGCGACGCCTTTCATCAACGCCTACAGCGGCCAGAATGACGGCCAGCCTTTTCCCTACGCCTTTGCGCCGCTCAGTACTTCGCGTCAAAAGCCGGATGCAAACGTAAACTGGGCTTCCTACGAACCGATCAGCGGCATCCCCGGCTACGACATCCACAACACCACGCCGTATACCGAGGAGTGGGCCCTCTCCATCGAGCGCCAAGCGGGTCCCAAAACCGTGCTCGGTGTGACCTACGTAGGCAATGCAAGCCACCACGAGCGTGTGCTGGTCGAGCCCAACGCCGGCAACCCCGCTCTGTGCCTCAGCCTGAGCCAGGCGAGTGAAGTGCAGCCCGGCACGCTCACCTGCGGCCCCAATGGCGAAGACTCGACCTACTACCCCATCGGCGGCGGCGTGGTCAACGGTACGCGCGGTCCGCTCGGCTCCAACTTTGGCAGCAATGCGCAGCAGTCCACCATCGGCAATGCCAACTACAATGCGCTCGAGCTCAGCGCGCGGCACACCAGCGGGCGGCTCGAGTTTTCCGCGGCCTACACCTATAGCAAATCGCTCGACCAATCCTCAAATCCTGCCGAAGAAGTCAACCCTCTCAACCCTGCGCTCAGCTACGCCATTTCGTCGTTTGATGTGAAGCAGAACTTTGTCGTCAGCTATGAGTACCAGCTGCCGTTTGACAGACTTCTGCGCGCAGACCGCTTCACACGCGGCTGGTCGCTCTCCGGCATCACGCACTATGCCAGCGGTTTCCCCGTCACCATAGTCAACAACGGTGACAATTCACTGCTGGGCACCAACCCGAACGGCATCAACAACAGCAGCATCGACGAGCCCGATTACAACGGTGGGGCGCTGCACCTCAGCCGCAATCCCCGAACCAACAACAAAAACTACTTCTCGACCGCGCCCTTCACGATGAATGCACTCGGTACTCCGGGAACGGCGAAGCGCCGCTTCTTCTACGGTCCCGGCTCTGACAACTACGACATGGCTGCGGCCAAGAACCTCGCACTGACAGAGTCGAAAGCGCTGCTCTTCCGTGTGGAGGCCTTCAACGTCTTCAACCACACACAGTTCAATGGCCCCTCGGCGATTGATGGCGACATCGGCAGCTCCACCTTTGGCAACGCGATCAGTGCTTCGGCACCGCGTATTCTGCAAGCCGCGCTCAAGCTAAGCTTCTAGCGCAGGCGGCCGCATAGTGCAGGTAGCCGCATAGCGCAAAAGCAGGGCAGGGGAGCTCTACTTGGGGACCGGCGGGCCATCCTCTTGCGGAATCTCACTGCCTTCGCCCGGAAAAGGCCAGCTGCGGTTGAGCGGCTGCTCCTGCTCGCGCACCTGCTTCGAGACCTGCTCCACCTTCAGGTTCTCAAGCACATGCACGCCCAGCTTGCCTGCCGTCGCAAGGTCCATGTCTCCATCATGATCGAGATCGGCGGCAACAACCTGTGTGCCAATGCTCGCTGTGCCATTGACAGAGAGCGGGATCCGCTCGAAGACAGGGTCGTTTGCGGGATCTGCTCTCTCCATGCGGGAAGCAGCGGCACTCCCCGGCGCGGCGCCGGTCCGCTGCTTCGCCGCCGCAAACTGCGCGGCAGTCGGTAATCGATACGCATAGACGACGACGGGGTCATAGGATCCGGGATCGTTGCCCGCGTGCCCGCGATACCGCTTGCCCGTCACCAGCTCCGGTTTGCCATCGCCATCCAGGTCTACCAGTGCCAGCGCGTGCGACTGCGAGAAAGACTCATCAATCGTGTGCCGGATCCATCGCGGATGCTCCGGCGTACCCGCCTGCTCCAGCCAGTACAAGCCGTATCCATGGCCCTGCCCGAAGATCAAGTCCAGCTTGCCATCGTGATTCACATCCCATCCCAGGATCGGAAAGCCCGTGTCGGCCAGCTCCCAGTCGCCATGCCAGATCCACTTGTCTGCATTCGCATCTACCTGCTCAAACCATCCATGCGGCGTAAGCACATCCGGTTTGCCATCGCCGTTGATGTCGGCAATGCCGATGCCGTGGCCATCCTCCTTGGGCCCGCCCAGGTGGTGCACCACCGGCTGCTTCTGGCTGAAGTCGATCCACAGAATGCCTGCATGGTTATAGTGGGCCAGCGCCAGATCCGGTTTGCCGTCGCCATTGATGTCCGCAAAGGCTCCGCCTTCTGTGTCAAAGGAGTCCGTGATCTTCTGCGCTTTCCATTGCGTACCCGCGACTGTGGCAGATGCGCCGGGATTGCGGTACCACGAGACGCCGTTTGCAATCCACCCTGTCGTGACAAGATCCGGGAGGCCGTCGTGATCGACGTCCACAATCCACTCGCCGCAGTCGGAAACAAACTCATTGTGGATGCCGACGGTACGAAATTGGTGCTGCTTCCACGGCCCGCCGGAGGCTCCCGGATTCTCATACCAGTAGGCACCGCTCAGCAGGTCGGCAAAGCCGTCGCCATTCATATCGAGCAGGGAAATGCCCTCGGCATGGTCTGAGCCGAGACGGTGCGCAAGAAAGGCAATCCGCGGTGTACCGCCAGGCTCGGGTCCGGGATGCTGCATCCGAAACTCAGTCGCATGCGCGGGATCCTGCGCTCGTGCAGGAAGCACGCCCACAGACGAAACAGACGAGAACACAGCACAAACAACAAACCAAACAATCTTCATACCTGCTCCTGCAACGATCTACGGTCAGCTGCCAAGCTGCATCGTTTCCGGGTTCCAGTGCACGACGCTATCCCGCTCAATGCTCACATTGCTCAGCAGCGCTGCGCCCGCGGCACGGAAGCCGAACGACGCATCCTCCACAACCGGCTTGCGGCTGCGCACAGATTCGAAGAAGTTGTGGAAGTGATCATAGCTGTCAGAGTAGCCCGGCGGCGCTTTAAAGGACTGGATGTCCTGCGCTGGTGGGCCGCTGGGGTGCTGCACAGGATACTTCTTCCGATACTGCTCCACGTAGTCTTTCTGCATAGCCTCGGTAAAGGTCGAAACGGTGTACCCCGGCTCCTTCGCAACAGGTGTGCGCGTCACGGTTACACTATTGGTAAACCCGGAGATCTCCATCAACCCTTCAGACCCGGTAAACAGAAAGCCCTCGCTTTCTTCACCGCCATCCACAAAGTTGACATGTAGGCTCAGGTTGAATCCTTCCGGATAATCAAAGAGCGCAAGCATCACGTCGTCCGCGTCGCGCCCATCCTTCCAGTACCGCAGGCCGCCGGTCGCCATGGCGCGCGTGGGCCCATGCGCACCGGTGATAAAGTGCGTACCGCTAAACAGGTGAACAAACAGGTCCCCCGCCACGCCGGAGCCGTAAGCCTTCCACTTGCGCCACTGGAAGAAGTGTTCCGCGTTGAACGGGATCTGCGGAGCCGTGCCGAGGAACTGCGGCCAGTCGCAGGTCTGCGTCGAGGCATCCAGCGGAATCGAGTAGTTCCACGCCCCGAGCGAGGAGTTGCGGTCCCACTGGGCAGAGACCATGTTCAGCTTTCCGATCGCACCCGACGCCAGCAGCTCCTTGGCCTTGGCATACACAATCGAGCTAACGCGCTGGCTGCCCACCTGCAGAACCGCATTGTTCTGCCTGGCGGCCTCGATAATCGCCGGTCCATCCGAGTAGAGATGGATCATCGGCTTCTCCAGGTACACGTCTTTGCCGGCGTTCAGGCTGTCCACAGCAGCCTGCTTGTGCCAGTGGTCCGGTGCCGCGATCAGCACAGCATCCACATCGGGCCGAGCCAGCAGCTCTGTGTAGTGCCGCGTCGTAAAAACATCCGCACCCCACATCTCCTTCACATGCGCCAGCCGGCCGTCGTAGCAATCCGCTGCGGCCACCAGCTTGACGCCCGGGACCTGCAGCGCAAACTTCGTGTCGCTCTGGCCCTGGATGCCGGCACCGATTAATGCCAGCTGGATGTTGTCGTTTGCGGAACGCTTCTTGTGGCTTCTGGCTGACTGCGCCTGCAGCGAAGGGAGCGTACGCGTGGAAGCAGCGAGCGTTGCTACCTTTGCGGCGGACTGCAGGAAGTTGCGGCGGCTCAGCATAACTTGTAAACCTCGAATGGTTGCGATGACAGGCGTCGCGTGTACCTTACTTGAAAGCTCCATGCTCTGGGAAGTCAGCCGGTTGCGCCTGGCACCTCCCGCGCCGACGATTAAGGCTGAGCCAGATAAAATGAAGGTGGGACGGTTTCCGGCCCGGCCCAGAGCCTGTTCGAAGCCTGGGCTGTGAAGCCTATGTCGCGCAGGCTGTACACCTTCTACCTAAAGCCTTACAGAAGATTAGTTATCAGACACGATAGCTCGTCTTCAAGAACCAGCCTGCGCCGCCTCCCCATGAGCAGAAGCCCTTCCCCTCAAAGATCGTAAGCAGACTTCATTCCCTAACCGCTCCCCTCCTTCATAGCAGAAGTCCAGTGCTCCTGCCGGTTCGTGAGCTTCTGCCTGGCCTGGTCTTTCCACCAAGCCTCCAGCCCCGGCATCTCCAGCATCCGGCGGGCGTACTCCGGGTCAAAATCCAGATACATGCATCGGTTGATCGCCGAAATGGTGCCCCCCTCGTTCAGGCGTCTCTCCAGGCGCCATCCGTCGCCCTCCTGCACCGTCCCTGGTTCCAGCACTCGCAGGTAAAAGCCTGTCCTGTTTTCCCGGATCGTCTGCTTGACCCAGTCCGGTCGCCCCAGCCGGCGAGCCAGGTTCGCACACGGTACGCGTGGACCACTCACCTGCACCACGGCCGTCCCCAGGCGAAAGTGGTCGCCCACACAAACCTGCTCTTCGGTGACGTGGGCTAGGGTGATGTTTTCCCCAACCTGCCCGGCCTCCAGGTTCAGCTGCAAACGGCGATTCCAGAATGCGTAATGCTCAGCCAAATGCACGCAGATCGCCGCGCCTGACCCGCCGTGGTAAGCCTGCGCCACCCTGTCGCCGGCAAGCCCCTGTACAGAGACGGACACAGCATCCTTCCGGCGCTCGCGAAAGATGGAGGAAGTCCACGTCCCACGCTCATCAACGATCGTTCTGGGCTGCCCGGTAAACACAGCCTCGACCCGTGCGTCCTGCACCATGCGCATGATTGTAGGCGCAGGCACAGTGGACGCGGATATGAGCCAAACCTTCAGCCAGACAGGACACCCACAACCTTTCACCCGGCATTCACTCTAAATTGATCTTCCAGGTTTCAAGTGCGTGATGCACCTGCACCGCACCTCGGCGCCGCCCATCATCCTCCCCCGCTCCCTGGGGATGAGCACTCCTGGAGGTCTCTAAAATGGATCGTAGACACTTTATGAAGCATGCTGCTGCTACCGGCTCACTCGCCTGGATCGCCGGCTCGGGCTCACTGCTCGCGCAAGCGGATACCTCCACCTACCGCAACCCGGTTCCCTTCGTCACCGGGCCTGCCGATGCCGGCCTGACGCCGGCAGAGACCGCCCAACTCTTCGCTATCGACGCGGAACAAACCGCCGCGACACAGGCTGCGGTCTACCCGCAAAGCGTCGCCTCCGGCGACCCACAGCCGCAAGGCATCGTGCTCTGGACGCGCGTAGATCCGGCGCAGCAGGGTGGCCCCTTTGCTGACATGGTCGCCTGGCAAATAGCAAGCGACAACATCTTCAGCGCGACATCTGTGCTCGCGTCTGGTGTGGCAACCCTGGACCCCACGCGGGACAACACTGTCAAGCTCCCGCTGACTCAGCCTTCCTTAGAGCCCTACACCACCTACTACTACCGCTTTATTTACAACCAGGTGGCAAGCCGGACAGGGCGCTTCAAAACTCTGCCCGCGGAAACAGCAGACCTTGCTTCCCTGCAGATCGGCTACGTAGTCTGCCAGGACTACGGCAATGGTTTCTACACAGCGCTTGCGCATCTTGCGCAGGAGAACGTCGATTACGTCATCCACCTCGGCGACTACATCTACGAGACAATTACCTCGACAGCCTTCCAAAACAACCCCGCGCGCGTGGTGCCGCCCTTCCCGAGCGGCAGCACGACCATCCCGGTCGATGTCAACGACTACCGGCACCTCTACCAGGTCTACCGCAGCGACATGAACCAGCAGGCTGTGCATGAGCTGTTCGCATACATTCAGCTGTGGGACGATCACGAGTTTGCCAACGACTGCCACGGGGACTTCCACCCGGATGACGACGCAGCACCCGACACAGCAACCACCCCGCAGCCGGCGCTTCGGCAAGCAGCGAACCAGGCCTGGAGTGAATACGGCCTCGCGGATGTCACGTTTGACCCGACACAGAGCTGGGAGCAATCCATCCAGGTCTACCGCAAGTTCTCGCTCGGCACGCTTGCAGACATCATCGTGACCGATGAGCGCCTGTATCGCGACGGGCCTCCATGCGGGAACAACAGCATCGGTGAGCGCTACTTCTCCGTCGGGTGTCCGGCTATTCTCGACAAGAGCCGCACCATGCTGGGTGCGGTCCAAAAGCAATGGTTCATTGAGCAGGTAACGGGCTCAACAGCCACCTGGAAAGTCTGGGCGAACGAAGTCATGCTCATGCAGCTCAAAGCAACAGCCGTGTATGTCGACTTGGACCAGTGGGATGGGTACGGCGAGGAGCGCAAATCGCTGCTTAGCACGTTTGAGAAAGCAAAGGTGGAGAACCTCATCGCCATCACCGGCGATCTGCATACGTTTCTCGCGGGTTATCTCAAGCCGGACTTCGACAACATCTTTGCCTCTCCCATGGGCATTGAGCTGATGGTCGGTTCCCTCACCTCAGCCAACTTTGAGGAAGAAATTGAGTCGGACGTAGACCTGCCCAGCGCCACCGTGCCGGCCAAGCAATTCAAAGTGGCACCCAACCTTCTTGACCCACTCATTCGCGGATTAAACCCGCACATCAAGTACTGGGACTCGTCCACGCATGGCTATGCCATCCTGACGCTGACTCCGGCACAGCTGACGTGTGAGTTCAAAGCGGTCACAACCATCCGCGAGCCAACCGCCAACCTTGTTCCGCTCAAAACATTTACCGTCCCCGCAGGCAAGGTGCAGCTCAACAGCTAAGTCAGTCCGTCGCGCTGCTTGCCTGTCATCTTTCTAAATAAGAAAAGGCGCATCCTTTCGGGTGCGCCTTTTTTCACTCTTACATACTTCCTAGCGAGACTGCGACTCTTAGTCGCTGCGGCGATTCCCAAAAATGTTCAAAACAGCCAGGAAGATATTCAGGCCGTCGAGAAAGATCGACAGCGCCAGCTCCGGTGCCGTGGCTCCGCCCCCACCTGCACGGATCCGCGCAAAGTCCCCCACCGTCAGCATGGAGAACACAGCAAGGATCATCCAATCGATCGTTGTGGGTTGGACGACGTGGAAGAAGATCGTAGCGAGTGAAAGAAGGATCACGCCGATCAGCAGCACAGAGCCGATCGCCTGTACTTTGCGATAGTTCACAGAGACGGCATAGGCGAACGTCCCCAACATGGCAAGGCCAATGCCCGTGGTCAGTGCTGCGCTACCCACCAGGTGCGCGCCGCCATGGCCCAGATAGCGGTGAATGGTGGGGCCAAGCCCTATCCCTTCCAGAAACGCAAAGCTGTACAGCAGCGTCAGCTGCCGGCCGGGGTTGCCACGCGCCGCCGTGATGGCAAACAGCAGTCCGAAGTTGAGCAGCATGACCATGAGCGCGATCCCGGGTGGGATCGACAGCGAAACATAGCTGCCTGCTGCCGTCAGCGCAAAGGCTCCGCTGACCATCCCGAGAACCTTGCTCAGCAGCCGCGACGCGCTGTCCGTCTGACCAATGGACCGGCCGCCATTCAGCACCCCGTAACCCGCGCCCGTAGAGCCTAGAAAATCGCCGTTCTGTCGCATAATTATTATTCTAAATCCACCATGGAGGGCTTGCTCGAGCCCTGCTTTTAACGCACGCACGTCAGGGTTTGCTCCCTGCCTCAAGGCGCAAGCCCAGCCTTCCGGTAAAGCGCAGGGCGGTGCTTCTGCCAGTGCTCCGCAAGCCAATCATCGGCAGGCCGGTCGTAGTAGTTCCAAGGGGTATGCCTCGCGTTCATGCCGACAAAGTGGGCGCCGCAGGTACCCAGCTCCGGCGAGCGCGGCCAGAAGGGTGAGCAGATGGAAACCTCCTCCGTCGTCACAAGGTACAGCGGCTCGATCCGGCAGATCGCCGCGGCCTGCAGCCCCTGCTCTTCAATTTCGTCCAGCAGCTTCAGGGGCAGTCGACGAGCTCCAGCCTGGAGCTGCTCTGCCGCCGCAAGCGCTGCCGCAAGCGGCCCCACAAAATCCACGCCCGGTGCAAGCCCGCGGATGCCCGCATTCAGCGGAATCGGCGGGCACAGGCTCTCGAAGCTGCCGAGGCATCGCTCGGCGTCCTGAGCGAACAATGCGCCCCCGCCCAGGCCGAGCCAGGCCCGCATACCCTCCGGCACGTCCCACAGAATACAGTCGTTATCCAGGGCCAGCTCGTAGCAGTCCAGGGCGATGCGCGGCGGAGCCAGCTTCCAGCCCATGCCCGCCAGCACACTGCTGCCGAAGTACGCCTGCAGCGGCTCCGGAATATCGGCTCGCGTCACCTGGCGCCAGTGCACCAGCGGCTCCAGAGCCGCCGGCAGAGGGCCGGTGCGCGCCCGAGCTTCTGCAGCGGCAATGTTGTTCATGCAAACGGTATACGCAGCTTGCGGACCAAACAGCCGGAAGGCGCAGGCAAGTGAGAGCCGCAACATCTCAAAGCTGCGATCCTGCAGGTCGCCGATAGTCCAGCGAATCACGAGTCGGTCGAGCCTGTCGAATCCATCAAGCCGACTGCTGCTCTGAGGGGATGCAGTGATCAGGATGACCCGACCCCTGGCTCACCCTCTACAGCAACGACATCTTTGTACATACCGTCGCGCCGAATCTCCAGACCGCAGGTCGGCGCAGGCTTCAGGTGCCACAGCTGCTTGTAAGCTTCCTCCCCCCGCAGCATGTCGATGATGGCTACACCCTCCTGCGCCGCATGCTCGATCGCAGAAGCGAGTAACAACGTTCCCGGCCGAAGCTCCGCATGTTCGCCCGAGAAGGCCGTCAAGTAGAAGTATTGCGTCCTCTGGCCGGCCATGCGAGTGGCCGCCCGGATGAGGCTGCTGCTTGGCGGGTCAACAAGCGAGTAAAGCACCCCCAGTGGCACCCGGTCGAGCTGCAACAGCTGCAAGCGCAGCAGCCCCGCGTCCAGAAGCAAAGGCAGCGCTTGCCGGTGCCAGGCCAGCACACGTGGGTCTGCCAGAACCCCAGGCTCGCCGCGCTCCGTCCACCGTGCTGTGTGCAGGGCGCGGAGACTCTCAAAGATGGCTGCGCAGTTCTCTGCATCCGCCGTCACAAGCTCCAGGCGTCCCAGCCTCGTGGCGCGGTTGCGGTAATACATCGCATTGCGGCGGATCTTCGTCGGCAGCTCACGGATCGGCACTGCCGGCCTCTGCGCACATGCGTCTCCCGCAAACGGCCGCGCACTCTTCCCTGCCCAGCCTTGCGCAGCGCTCAGTAGCCTGGAGCGTGGAGCGAGCTGCGTCAGCACCATCCGGTCCCAATCTCCCCGTCTCAGCAGCTCATCCAGTCCTGCCTCGAGCGCAGCATCGCTGCAATCTGGAGTGGTCAGCGCGTCCAGGTAGTCGCTTGTGCCTGCACCCAATAGCAGCAGCAGCCGCTCTCCGCTTTCCGGCTCTGTGTACCGGTAGAAAGGTAAAAAGGCAACTGGCATGCCGTCCTGCGTGCCCTTGGGCGTCCCGTGCTGCCTCACCACCACCGCACGCAAGCCTCCCGGCTCTGCAAATGCCTCCCACCAGGGCAGGAGCCACTCCGGGCTCTGGAAGGGTTTCGCCCAGGGGTCCTGCTGCCACAGCAGCCGCCAGGCAGGCGCAAAAGCCTGCAGCTCGCCCATGCTTGTAAGGCAAGCCGTTGTGAAGCAGGCCGTCATCAGGCAGTCACTCGTCGGGCAGCTCATGCTAAGCATTCACCAGCTCTCGCGGTTGCGGTGCAAGCAGGCGCGCGTACAACTGCAAGTAGCCGTCGACCATATGTTGAAGCGCGAAGCGGCGCGCGGCCGTGCTTCGGCAGAGCTCCCGCGAAAGGGTGTGCACCTCCGCGATCGCGGCAGCCATCTCCTCCACATGGCTCACCAGAAAGCCCGTCCGTCCCTCGTCAACAATCTCCGGCAGCGCACCGGAGCGGTAAGCGATCACCGGTGTGCCGTGTGCAAGGGCTTCCATCGCCACAAGCGAGCTTGTCTCCGGGGCCAGTGTCGGGTGCAGAAGGCAGCAGGCCCTGCGCAGAAAGTGAGATTTCTGTTTCACGCGAAGCGGCCCAAGGAAGCGGTGCCCGCGCATCTCTGCCCCCTCCCGCAGCAGCGGCTCGATCCGCTCGGCAAAATACTGCTGATGCTCAGGATAGGGAAACACCTGGCCGCCCAGCAAGACCGGCATCCCGGCCAGGGTGCCGGCCTCGAGCGCCTGATGCGCATTCTTCTCTGGGCAAATGCGCCCCAGGGTAAGCGCAAACCGCCCTCGCCCCAAAAGCCCCGAAACTCCCGAGGGGCCCTCAAGCTCTTCGCTCGCAGGCAAAGCAGCACTCACCCCATTCTCCACTACAGGGAGAACAGAAACCCCCTCAGGACGCCCTCGCTGCTGCGTCTGCGAAACGCACTGCAGCTGAAGCTGTCCTCTTGCTCGCTGCCAGATCTCTCCCGGGTACCAGTCAATCGGCATATGCAGGGTGACCAGGATCGGAATGCCTGCGGGCAAGCGTTACCGGTGAAAGTCAAAGCCATGCATGTGGATCAAGTCGATGCGGTTCCGCTCGACAACACGGTCAAGAACAGCCTGCGTTCCCTCCTGAATTCTCTGTCGAGAGATCTCGCGGTACGCGGGCTCGAAACTTTCACAAACATCCGTCTGAACCGGATAAAGAGTCCCGACACACTGCGAGCCCTCGCCGGCAATCACAGAAGAGCGATGGCCGGCAGCGACGATCGCTCTCTCCAGATCCGTCAACACCTGCTCCGCGCCGCCCACAGCGCGGGGTCCTACAGGCGCATGCGGAAAGGCCACGCTAAGAATATGAAGCGGCATGGATTCCGGCACTCTCTCCCGGCATGGATGCCGAAGCCCACGATGCGGCTGCTCCTCCCTGCAAGGGCCTGCCCCGCCCAATGCTTTGCAGCAAGACCAAAAAACGCTCGCAGCCGCCGGCGGGTTCGTCCATGCTTCCCTGCATCAAAACCCGGAGTCGATGATTTCGCCCCTTACTCCAGAACAGGACTGGCAGCCGCGGCTGCAAGGGCTCCCCACTTGGGAGCCGCCGCAAAGGCACACGCTCATCCTCTCTCCGCATCCCGATGATGAAACCCTCGGTGCAGGCGGCTTGATCGCCCGTCTACGCTCTGCCGGTATGCCCGTCACGGTGGTCGCGGTCACAGACGGAGAGCGGTCTTACTCTAACTTTCCAGACCTCGCCGCAGTCCGCGAACGAGAGCAGACCGAGGCTCTCCAGCACCTGGGCGTGGACCGGAGCTCCATCCATCGGCTCCACCTGCCGGACAGCAACGTGGCCGCCTGCGAGGCGCGGCTGACAGCTGCGCTGCTTCCCTTGATCGATCGCGAGACCATCGTTGTGACACCCTGGCAGCACGACTTCCATCCCGACCATGAAGCCTGCGGCCGTGCCGCCGCGGCAGCCGCCCAGCCTGCTGGCGCCTCCCTCGTCTCCTACTTCTTCTGGACCTGGCATCGTGGCACCCCAGCCACTCTCGAAGGTCTGCCGCTGGTTGCCCTGCCTCTTCATCAAGACGAGCTCCATAGAAAAAAAGCAGCACTGCTCTGCCACCAGTCGCAGCTGCACAACCCGAACGAGCCGCCGATCCTGCCGGAGAACCTGCTTGGACCGGCCGAACGCACCTTTGAGGTCTTCTTGCCTTCATGAGCGCGAGCCCATTCAGCCCTGAGTTTTTTGAGAAGAAGTACCGCCGCGAGTCCGACCCATGGCACTTCGCAGAAAGCCCCTATGAGCAGCATCGCTACGACGCGACGCTGGCTGCTCTGTCGCATCGCCGCTACGCGCGTGCCTTTGAACCGGGTTGCTCCGTCGGCGTATTGACAGAGCGCCTCGCCCGGGTCAGCGACGCCGTCGAAGCGATTGACTTCTCGCCCACCGCCGTGGAACAGGCGCGAACACGTTGCGCCCATCTCCCCGGCGTCTCCGTCCAGTGCCTCTCTCTGCCGGAGCGCCTGCCGGTACAGGGCTTTGATCTCGTTGTCCTGAGTGAGATCGGCTACTACTTCAGTCCGGAGCACTGGACCGAATTGGTTGCCTCTGTAGCAGAGGGTCTGCCCCGCGGGGGGACGCTGCTCGCCGTGCACTGGCTCGGCAGCTCGGGCGACCACCGCATGCACGGGCATGATGTGCACCGGATTCTCCGCGCACAGCCGGGCCTCCTGCTCGAGCACGAGGAGCAGCACCCTTTCTTTCGGCTCGATCGCTGGGTGCGCGCATGAAGGTGCCCGCTCTGAGTAGGACCACACCCTGGCACGTCGCCATCCTGATCCCCGCGCGGGATGAAGAGGTTCTGCTGCCCCGCTGCCTTGCCTCTGTGCAAACCGCGCGGCTGCGCCTGCCCTCTCACATCACCAGCGACATCGTTGTCGTCTCTGACTGCTCTACCGATCGCACCGAGGAAAAAGCCCGCAGGATGCTGGTGGGCAAAGGCGCGGTGGTGCGCACAGAAGCTGGCCTTGTCGGCGCCGCTCGCGCTGAGGCAGCCCGTGTCGCATTAACCCGGCACGAGGGTCCACGTGACCGTTGCTGGCTCGCCAACACCGATGCAGACTGCGAGGTTCCGGAGGAGTGGCTTCTTCAACATCTAGCCATCGCCGATCGCGGCATCCCCGCTGTCGCAGGCATTGTGGATGTGGATTCCTTCCATGAGCATTCTCCATCGGTGGAGGAGCTGTTTCGCTTGACCTACATCCTGCACGAAGACGGCACGCACCCCCACGTACACGGCGCAAACCTCGGCGTACGCGCTGACGCGTACCTGCATGCCGGCGGCTGGCGAGACCTCCACACAGCCGAGGACCACGACCTGTGGGACCGTTTGCGCAAGAGCGGGCATCAACCCGTCGCCGATGCAAGGCTCCTCGTGACCACGAGCGGCAGACGGCATGGGCGGGCACCGCGCGGCTTTGCCGACGCCCTTGCCGCGCACAATGGTTCAGCCGCTTGACGACGGAATCGCTTCTCGAACGGCTGCGCGCCCTCGCTGCCGAAGCCCTGCCGCTTCCCGGCGCCGGCGACACAGCGGGACGCCATCGCCGCCTCTTCGAGGTGGGCCGCGAGGATCTAAGCCTCGCCAAACTTGCGGAAGCACACTGGGATGCCGTGGCAATCCTGGCTGAAGCGGGCCGCGCGCCGGCACCGGGCGCCATCTACGCGGTCTGGGCTTCGGAAGCTCCTGGCAAGGGCCTTTCGCTCGAGGCAGCGCCAGGCGGCTACCGGCTCCATGGCAGCAAGATGTTCTGCAGCGGAGCAGGGCTTGTGACCCGAGCCCTCGTCTCTGTCACCGCTCCGGAGCAGTTGCTTCTCGAGATCGACCTCGACCAGCCTGCAGGAGCAATCACCATCGATCTGTCACAGTGGCAGACCGACGCGTTTCGCCTGACTCAAACAGGCAGCCTGCAGTTTGCATCCGCTCACGTGGACAAGGATGCGATCCTCGGCCCAGACAACTTCTCCGGAAATTGGTACGTCGAGCGGCCCGGCTTCTGGCACGGCGCATGCGGGCCCGCGGCATGCTGGGCCGGTGGCGCAGCAGGACTGCTCGACTATGCGCAAGCGAGCAGCCGCAGCGATCCGCACACCCTGGCCCACCTCGCAGCCATCCACAGCAACGTCTGGGCGACACGAAGCTTCCTTGAGACAGCAGGCGCCGAGATCGACGGAGAGCCTGACAACATCCCCGCTGCCCGGCAGCGGGCTTTATGCGTAAGGCACCTGGTGGAGCAGGCCTGCACTGACACGCTGCGCCGGTTCGCGCGCGCCTACGGTCCTGCCCCCCTTGCCATGCATGAGCCCACAGCACGGCGCTACCATGAGGTCGACCTCTTCCTCCGTCAGTCGCATGCCGAGCGCGACCTCGAAGGTCTCGGTGCCCTGCTCCGAGCGAATCCTCGTTCTGCAACGGGACCAGTTACATAACGTTTATCGCTCGACACGATTCCGGGTGCCCCGGTCTTGCCTCTGGAACCTGGGCAAGGCAAGCTCCCGCCATCCCCCCAGTCACCCGCCCCAGTCACCCTCCCTCGAAAAAGAGTCAGCCCGGGCGAAGCTCGTAAGCGCTTCAATCCCCTGCTGCCTGCGCCGCGCTTTGGCTCTCCTGTGCAAGCTGCGGCCCGGCAATACGGTCCAGCTCGCGGCAATGCTCCGCCAGCTCCGCAGCCACCTCCTGCGAGTACCGCACAAAGTGGTGAGCCGCCAGCAACACCATAAAGCCCATCCAGAGCTTCGCCGGCTCCCGCGCCCAGCTCCGAATCGCCTGCCACAGAAATGACCAGTACGCGCCCTTGTAACGGGAGCGCAAACCCTGCTGCCAGGCAGACGCCAGAAAGACGCGCAGGTTGTAAAGCAACGGCATCTCCGGTGGCTTCTGCGTCGCCTGCGGTTGCCATGCGTCAATCGAGCGAAAAGCGCGGCCGAAGTACGCTGTCGGAGTGTACAGGTCAGCCAGTAGCCCACTCAGCCCCTGCAGCAGCACGCGCACCGGGAGCCTCGTCACAAAGTTGGGGGCGCTGAAGTTGGAGATGGCCGCACTGTCCGGGATAAGCCGGCCCTCGCGCTTCATCCGATCGAACAACGCCGTGGTCGGCGGCGCTTGAAGCACGCCGGCCATGGCCCACGGAATCGCAGTCTTCTCGATAAACAGCCGCTGCCGCTCGAAGATCGTTTCGTCGTCTGAGTCAAAGCCCACAATGAAGCCCGCGAGCACCCAGAGTCCACTCGCCCGGATCTTGTCCACATTGGAAACCAGGTCGCCGCGCAGGTTCTGAAACTTCGATGAGCCCTTCAACGCCTCCGCAGAAGGAGTCTCGATCCCAATAAAGACATACATGAAGTTCGCTTCCACCATGGAGCGCAGCAGCTCAGGCCGGTCTGCCAGATCGATCGAAGCCTCGGTGTAAAACGACATCGGCTGCGTATTGCTCTTCTGCCACTGTGCCAGTTCGCGAGTCAGCTCCAGCGCCAGCTTGCTGTTGCCGATAAAGTTGTCATCCACGATAAAGACTTCATTGCGCCAGCCGAGACGTTGCAGTGCTTCCAGCTCCGCAATAATCTGCGCAGGCGTCTTGGCTCGCGGCTTGCGGCCATAGATCGTAATAATGTCGCAGAACTCGCACTGAAACGGACACCCGCGCGAAAACTGCACAGGCATGGATGTGTAATTCTCCATCTGCAGCAGATCGAAACGAGGCACCGGGCTGGCAGCCAGTGCGGGCTTATCAATGACGCGGTACAGAGCCTCCGCCGTGCCCTCTTCGAGCGCGCGTGCGATATCGGCAAACACTTCCTCGGCCTCGCCGACCATGACGTGGTCTGCGCGTGTCAGCAGAAACTCCGGCTCGCTGCTTGCCCAAGGGCCCCCGATAAACGTTCTGCGCCCGAGTGAGCAAGCCAGAGCAAGCACACGGAGCGTGTCCGCTTTCTGCGCATGCATCGCGCTGACCATGACAAGGTCCACGCCAAGCAAATCCTCCTCGCGGAGCTCCTCAAAACTAAGATCAAGAAGCCGCAGCTGCCAGTGCGGCGGACAGAGCGCGGCCACCGTGACAAGCCCGAGCGGCGGCGTCATCGCCTTCTCCGGGATCATCTCAAGAACGCCCTCAAATCCCCAGAAGGAGGGCGGAAAGCGCGGCCAGATCATCAACGCTCGAACATCATGGCCCAGCGGCGGAAACGTAGCAGCGGGGCTCCGCACCGAGGGAGAAGGGACGAGCTGAAGCAGTTCACCACCCACGTGTCCGGGCACAATCCTCACTTTGCAGGCGAGCACCTCGACTCGAAGTGCTGGGAAACTCGCCTGGGCCTTCCCTGCTTGCTGTCGACTGCTCCACATCAGCACAGCGGAATCCGCCTCATCGTGAACCGCCGCCCCGCGCAAAAACTGAGCGATATTGCTCAGTTTTATGAGCTTTCACAAACCTCCGTGCCGGGTACCCCAGATCTCGTCTCTAAGACCGGAGCAAAGCAAGCTCCTGCCTGAGAACCACCGTCGCCCATCCACTCGCGAAACTGATCTTGAGCGAACCCCTTTCCCCTCCGAAACGGCACCACCCATCACAACGCGCAAAGCGATGCTGGCAACCAAGCTAGTGGCTATCAAGAAGCTTTTCGGAGAGAAGAATGTCCGACGCAAACATGGTAAAAACACCCGGCTGCCTGATGACCATCTTTGGCGCAAGCGGCGACCTGACGAAACGATTGCTGCTGCCCTCCATCTACAACCTTGTTGCCGCAAAGGTCCTGCCGGACGAGTTCCAGCTTCTCGGTGTCGCCGTCGAAGACTGGGATGATGCGAAGTTCAAGGACCACATCTCCACCTCTCTGAAACAGTTCTGGGGCCAGGATGCAGATGCAGGCGTAGTCAGCTGGCTCACGGACCGAGCCCACTACCAGAGCGCGAACTTCACGGAGCCTGCCTCGTTCGACACCGTGAAGACCACCGTCGAACGCATAGAAAAGGAGAGTCAGGCGGGAGGCAATCGGCTCTTCTACCTGGCTGTCGCGCCAAGCTTCATCGCAACCATGGCTGCCCAGCTGTCTCGCACGCAGCTGCTGGCCGAGGAGGGAGACTGCTGGCGCAGGCTCGTGATTGAGAAGCCCTTCGGCCACGACCTCGCCTCCGCCGTGGCCCTCAATGCCGATCTGCAGAAGAGCCTGCGCGAAGATCAGATCTACCGCATCGACCATTTCGCCGGCAAGGACTCCGTCCAGGATCTCGCCGTCTTTCGCTTCTCCAACGCAATCTTTGAGCCGCTCTGGAACCGCTCACTTATCGACAACATCCAGATCACCGCAGCCGAAACGGTCGGCGTCGAAGGCCGGGCAGGCTACTACGAGAAGTCAGGCGCGCTGCGCGATATGGTCCCGAACCACATGGCGGAGCTCCTCTCGCTTGTCGCCATGGAGCCCCCCGTTTCCTTCAGCGCCGATCACATGCGCAACAAGCAGGTCGAACTGCTGGAATCTCTTCGCCGCGTCACTCCCGAGGAGGTCGCCGGCTGCGCTGTTCGTGGTCAGTATGGCGCTGGCAAAGCCGGAGGCGCCGATCTTCCGGGCTACCGGCAGGAACCGGGCGTCGATCCCCAATCGGCAACCGAAACCTATGTGGCCATGCGTGTGGAGATCGACAACTGGCGATGGTCCGGTGTGCCGTTCTACATCCGGACCGGCAAGCGGCTTTCGCAGGCACTGACAGAGATCGTTGTCACATTTCGCCAGCCGCCGGCTCGGCTCTTCCCGAACGAAGAACAGAGTGCCTCTACAGCCAACCAGCTCCTCTTAAACCTGCAGCCCAAGCAAAGCATTGCGCTCGGCTTCGGCAGCAAGGCTCCCGGTCTCAAGACGATCGTGGAACAGGGAGCCATGGCCTTTCAGTTCCCGGCAGGCCCCTTCCAGACGCACGGCAAAGGGTACGAGCGCCTCCTGCATGACGTCATGCTGGGCGATGCCACGCTCTTCCAGCGCGCGGAGTTTGTGGAAGCAGGCTGGCGCATGGTGCAGCCGTTGCTCGATGCCTGGCAGCAGCCTGCGTCTGACTTCCCGAACTACGCAGCCGGCTCTAACGGTCCGCAGGCCAGTGACGATCTCTTGTCTGCAAACGGCCACGCCTGGCACTCTCTGGAGGCTGCTCCTCCTACGCCCGACTAGAAACAGACCAGAAGCAGCCCGGAAATGAGACCGTTGGTCCCTGGCCGCCCCCGCTTTGTATCGGGCGCTCTCGCAAGGCGCCCGCTGTCAACCCCCTGCACACCCGCACCTTCTCTGTGCCATCCTCCTCATGACCGATGGCACCCCTTTTTTCCCAAAACGGGCCAGGCACCTCAGGAACAGACCCTCGCCTGTCAACCCCCGCCACAAAACGCCAAACTCTGTGCACACGGTACCAAGGTACCGTGCCGAGAGCATAACTATGCATCACCCTGCATACTTATACATTTTGCTCGAAAAGGCCCGCTCAGAAATGGCGCAAAATGGCACGCTTCATTTCTCAATTTGACCTACTCCACTTCCCCAATCCAGACAGAAAACGGCGGCAGAACCATCCCCTGCATCGAGGTGGCGGAACGCAGTGAAGCTGCGCTGCTCAGCAACGTATGCGTCCTGCTTCCCTGCACGCCTGCTCCGCTCAGGTCCAGTGACACGGTCTGCGCTTGGGCACTCATATTCATCGCGACAACCACGGGCGCCTTGCCCTGCGGCGCTGTTCGGAGCCACGCCAGCACATTCTGATCATCCTTATTCAGCATGACAATGCCGCCGTAGTGGAGCGCCGGGTTTGTGCGCCGGAGCCCTGTCAGCGCTGTGTACCAGCTCAGGATCGATTGAGGATCACTGCTCTCTGTCTGCACATTCACGGTCTTGTAGTCGGCGGCAATGGGCAGCCACGTATGCGGGTCGGTGGAGAAGCCGGCCTGTGGCCCGGGCGTCCACTGCATCGGGGTGCGCTCACCATCGCGGCCCTTCTCCTTCGGCCAGCCTGTGATGCCGATGGGATCCTTCACGTCTTCCTTGCGCGTCGGCTCTGTTGTCGGCATGCCGATCTCCGCGCCGTAGTAGGTCATCGCCGTGGCACGCGTCGTCAGCAGCGCCGCCGCAATAACCTTGGCAATTTCCGCATCGTGCGAGCCATCGCCAAAGCGCGTGATCGAGCGAGGATTGTCATGGTTGTCAAAAACCAGCAGAGGCTGCGCTCCATGCACCTGCGTCTCTACTTCAGAAATGTAGCGGCGAAAATACGGCGCACTCAGCTTCTCACCTTCGCCGAAGCCAACCAGCATATCCATCGGCAGTTGAAGTTCATTCGCGTCTGTACCCCCGTACCACTTATCAAGCTCCGCCGTCTTCGGCAGATAGGTTTCGCCAATCAGCACCCGGTCGCCGGGATAACTATTCACCATGGCACGCATGCGGCGGATCACCCCATGCACCTCGGGGAGATCGTCCGTATAGATACCGCGAAGGTTCGGATCACCCTGCTTGTTAATGCCCGGCAGCACAGGCTCATCGCGGAGCTGCGGATCCTCAAAGAGAGCCGGGATCGCATCCAATCTAAATCCGGCCACACCACGGTCGAGCCAGAAACGCATCGTGTCGAACATAGCCTTTTCGACCGCCGGATTGCGCCAGTTCAAGTCAGGCTGCTGCTTGTAGAACTTGTGATAATAGAACTGTTTGCGTGCGGGAACCCACTCCCATGCTGAGCCGCCAAAGCCGGACTCCCAGTTATTCGGCGGCACCATGCCATCGTGTGCAAAGCGCTTCTGGTACTCGCTCACACCGGGCTTCGAAGCCGGTACGCCGTCATTCCACACATACCAATCGGCCTTCGCGTTGGTTCGCGAACTCGCGGATTCGGCAAACCACCGATGCTTGTCAGAGGTGTGGTTGAGCACCATGTCGAGGATGATGTGTACGCCATGCTGCTTGGCCACAGATTGCAAATGATCAAAATCTGCCAGCGTTCCATACTGCGGGTCCACGCTCTCATAGTTCGATATGTCATAGCCGAAATCGACTTGCGGCGACGGATACATGGGAGCGATCCAGATAGCATCAATGCCTGTTTTCTGAAGGTAGTCCATCCTCTGCGTGATGCCGTTAAGATCGCCTACACCATCCCCATTCGAGTCCTGAAAGCTGCGGGGATAGATCTCGTAGACCACTGCATGTTTCCACCACGTGTCGCTCATGCTGGGCTTGGCTGCCGCTGCATCCGGAGTGTTCTGACCATTGGGCAGCTTCTCCGTGGCTACTTGAGCGTAGGCCGGAGCAGACAACAGACAAGCAGACAGGAAGAGTGAAAACCACGCACATGCCATCGGTCAAAAACCTCATACACAGATCAGTAAGGACCACTGCAAAATACCATCTGGCTTTTGCAGTGTCCACCGACTGTCTCGCCGTTTGTAGTGAATTGTCGAGGGCTGCTGCTCTCGAGGCTGTCTCATGACACCGAGCTTGTTGGAGGCGACAGGCGCACCGGACCCTTCGCGAAGCTTCGTCATGGCATCGAGGCCTAGCCCCGGGGAAAGCTCCTCTTTCTCTACTTGGCCACCACTCAGGAGACTCTCACTCCATCCGCAAAGTGCGCATCGGCTCCAAAGCAGCAGCTCGTCTCGCCGGGAGCAGACAAGCCGCTGTCCCAATAGCCAACAAAGCGATGGCAACAAGTAGAGCCAGCGCCGGATTGTAGGGACTTGTTTCAAAGAGTAGAGACCGCAAAACGCGCGCTGCTGCGAAGGCGCATGTCAGGCCCACAACTGTGCCCAGAACGATCGGCGGCAAGCCCTCCCGCAGCACGAGCCGGTAAACGCCGGCACGTGTGGCCCCAAGCGCCAGCCGCAGGCCGATCTCGCACTGGCGCTGCGCCACGGAGTAGGCAACAACACTGTAGACGCCAAGCTCAGCCAGGCAAAGCGCACTGCCGGCGAACAGCAACAGCAGGTCCATCTCAAAACGCTTATTTGCAACCGAGTCAGCGACAATTGTGCCGAGTGCGCGAACACTCGGCACCGGAACACTAGGATCCATGCTCCAGATCGTTTGCCGGATCGCGTTTGCCATGGAGGCAGGGTCTTGCTTGGTGCGTATCACTAACCCTGCCAAAGCGTTGCAGCGGTACCAGTACGGCACATAGATCATCAGCGGATCAGGCTTTGCCAGGGAGATTGTCCGAGCGTTGCCGACCACTCCGACGACCGTGAAGGGCGTGGTTCCAGACCGCTGGAATTGACGCCCCACCGGATCCATCCCAGGCCACAGCGTGTCCGCTGTCTTCTTCGAGATGACAGCTACGTTCTGCCCCCACTGATCGGCGCTGAAGATCTGTCCTGCGACTAATGGCAGCTGAATGGTATGAAGATATCCGGGACTGACCCAGCGAAAGCTTTCGATCGGTAGCTGGGTGACAAGCCTTGTATCTCCGGGCAGCCGCGCACTGTCCAGCCAGCTGTCGCCTGTCAGCGGCAAAACACTTGTGAGGTCCGCATGCTCCACACCGGGAACCTGGTTAAGCCTTGCCAGGGCATCCCTGTAGAAGGCTGCACGGTGTTGCAGGTCCGGGTACTGCTCTGTCGGCAGGGATATCATCGCGGTCATCGTGTGCTCGCTGGTAAAGCCGCGATCAACATGCAGCAGCTTCACCATGCTTGCTGTCAGTAGACCCGTCACCAGCAGCAGGCTGACGCTCACGGCTACCTCCACCCCGACAAGCACACGCCGTGCATACCGGCTGCCGCGTGCCTCCGTGGCGAGACGGCTTCCGCTGTGCAGTACCTCGTGCGGAGCCGTGCGAAAGACCATCCAGGCTGGAGCCGCCCCAGCTAGAAACATCGTTGCCACCGCCAGAGTGATCGCGCACGCTGCCCCGGCCCAATCCAGATGCAGAGGACCGCGAAAAGCAAAAGCCTCCGGGAGGTAGCGCTGCATCCAGGGCACGATGGCCGCGGCTAACAGCACACCCAGCACAGCGCCGGAGGCTGCAAGCACAGCGGTCTCCCGAAAAGCCAGGCGCACCATCTCTGCGCGGCTTGCACCCAGAGCAGCGACCACGGACATCTGCTGCCGTTGTCCCCACGCCCGCGCCAGCAGCAGGTTCGCAATGTTGGCGCAGCCCACCAGCAGCAGACCGGCGACCGCGCCCAGAAGAAGGATCAACGGTCTACGATTGCTGCCCACCAGCTCGTCCTGAAAGGGGGTCACCGCAATCCCAAGCGTTGACTTCTCGTCTGCGGGCAGACGGGCGGAGATCGTGTGCTGTAGAGCGTCCAGGTCTTCCGTAGCTGCTGCCAGAGAGATCGATTGCTTCAAGCGCGCAAGCCCGAAATAGTTAAGATCGCCCATATCCTCGGCCAACTGCTCTTTTGTAAAAGCCAGCGGCACAAGAGCGCCCAACGGCACCTGGTTGTTTCTCTCACTAAACATCGTCGTCGACTGGACAGAGGGCATGTGGAAGGAAGGACTCATAACACCGATGACGATGTACACATACCCGTTCAGCCGGATTGTCTTTCCCACGATCGCGGGATCGCCGCCGAATTGCTGCCGCCAGAGCCCATCCATCAGCACGGCAACATGCTCGCGTCCCGGCTGGGCTTCGTCCTTGGTAAATGGCCTGCCAAGAGCCGGCTTGACCTGCAGCACCGGAAAGATTTCAGGCGTAGCACTTAACACGCCGACCTGCAGCGGGTGCCCACTTGCTCCCAGCGGCTCGGAGAACTCCTGCATCACAGCCATCGCGTCGAAGCTGCGGCTGTTCTGTTGCCACATCGTAAAGTGGTTGGCACTCACCGGCAGTGTCGGAGAAATGTTGCTCCATTCCGCGACGCGCTCCTGCATGCTCACGAGCTGCTCCGGCTGCGCAAACGGCAGCGGCTTCAGCAGCACGTCGTAAACCATTGTGAAGATCGCTGTTGTCGCTCCGATGCCGAGGGCCAGGGTCAGCAATGTCGTAAGGGCAAAGCCGGGCGACTTCCGCAGCCCACGGATTGCCTGGCGAAGATCTCTCCACAACCGGTGCAGTCCGAGAGCCACATCCTCCTGGTGCACCAGCTCACGCATCACACGCGGATTGCCGAACCGCAAACGAACGGCGCGATGCACCTCCGCGGCCGGTTCACCTGCAAGCAAAGCGTCTTCCGCAGCCATGTCCAGGTGGGAGCGAAGCTCCTCCTCGATCTCTGCGTCGATCCGTTGCCTCTGAGCGAGATTCCTCGCTCGTCGCAGCATGCCCCTCGCTCACCTCACACGTATCGCAGCATCGCGTTGAAACCCTTCACCAGCTCCGCAAAATCCGCCTCGGCACTCTTGAGTCTTTTTCGGCCCGCTGCTGTGAGCTGGTAGTACTTCGCGCGTCGACTGGTTTCCGTCAGCGCCCACTCCGCTGCGACCCATCCGCGCTGCTCCATCCGGTGCAGCGCCGGATAGAGTGAGCCTTCCTCGACAGACAGCAGCTCATCGCTCGCGCGCTGGATGTGGAGCGCAATGCCGTAGCCATGCAGCTTGCCGCGCTGCGCAAGGGTTTTCAAAACGACGAGATCGAGGCTTCCTTGCAGATCGCACTTGGCCATGGAGCGTCCCCGCTACTGTTTGAAGTGAACCTATCCCTAGCACTCTAGGTGTGTCAAGAAGCAAGTCTTCTTGGCTATCCGGCGGTGGGCAGGCCCATCAAGTCAAAAGCGGCAGAGAGCGCTGAGCCTGGTGCCTGAGCAGAAATAGGTCGCCCGCAGCGTGTAATCGTCGGCTTCAGACTGCTGCGCCGATAGCACTCCCGCTTATGCGTCCTATAAGCACTTCTTGTTGCAACAGTTTCTGCTTGCCTTGCAGACGCTCTGGATTTACTTAAACTCACACGTTCTCTGCTTACCCATCAAGCAAATGCTCTTTCGCAGAAGAAGGCACGCGCTCTGGAGTTCGCAGGCCAGAACGTTTGGAGCGTCATGAGACAGGTCAAGGTTTTTACGGCAGCCATGCTGGTGGGAGTGTCCGGGCAACTAGGAGCGCAGACTGTCACCGGTGCGGTTCGCGGAACCATCACGGACACGAGCGGGGCCGTTGTGCCCGGTGCGAAAGTCGCGGTCATCAACGCTGCGACGGGTGTGATCACGACCGACGCAACGAATGGAGCAGGAGAATACTCTGTTCGCTTTCTCCAGATTGGCCAGTATCGCATCGAGATTACCGCGCCGGGCTTCAGCAAGGCGACCTACGGCCCGTTTTCGTTGGAGATCGATCAGACTGCCAAAATAGATGTTCCGCTGAGTATCGGCGCTGACACGCAGTCAGTCGTAGTGTCAAACCAGCTACAGCCAATCCTGCAAACAGAGAGTGCTGCAAACGGCGAGACGTTTACCGAGAACACGATCAATGCCGTGCCGCTCAACGGTCGTGATTTTTCACAGCTCACAGTCTTCACGCCGGGGGCGGTGTCTACCAGCTATGGCCAGTTCGGCGGGCAAAGCTCCGGCGAGCGCGACACAAACTCGAACACGGTGGCCAGCGTCAACGGCAATCGACAGCAATCCAACAACTACCTGCTTGACGGGCAGGAGATCAACGAAAACATCAACAACACCATCGGCTATACACCAAGCCCTGACTCGCTCGACCAGATCCGTGTCATCTCCTCAAACGCCAACGCGGAGTTTGGCAATGTGAATGGTGGCGACGTCGTGATGGTGACCAAGAGCGGTACGAACAGCTACCACGGGAGTGCCTTCGCATTTCTTGAGAACTACAACCTCGACGCGAACAGCTGGACTAATGACAACAACATCGTGCCCACCGCGAAGAATCCTTTCACACAGACGATCTTCGGCGGCACCCTTGGCGGTCCCATCCTGAAGGACAAACTCTTCTTCTTTGTCGACTATGAGGCGTACCGGTGGCACCAGGGTGGGACCACAACCTTTAACGTGGCACCACCCGCCTTTCGCAATGGGGACCTGTCTTCCCTATTGACGGTCTCAAAGGTTCAGCTCTACGACACGCGCAACGCGTCGGGTCCTATCCCCTACGTCAACAACCAGGTCCCGATCACGAACCCGGTCGCACAATATCTCTTCAGCCACCAGAACATCTATCCCTTACCGAATAATCCGACATCCGATCCGCTCGGCATCCAGAACAACTTCGTCGGCCCGAACGCAAAGTTCCAACGCAATGACCAGGGTGATGTGAAGGTCGACTGGCACCTGCACGCAAGCGACATCATCTCCGGAAGGTACTCACAGGGTATCGGTCAGGATGGTCAGACAGCAAACCCCATCCCGGTCCAGTTTCCGACAGCATCCACCTATCCGGATCATCTCTTCACGGTGAACTGGACTCGTACGATTTCGCCTTCCATCGTCAATCTCGCTCGTGCCTCCTATGCTCGCATTCGCTACAACAGCGGTGTCACGACAGATCCGAGTGGCGTGTTTGGGCTGACCGGGAACTCGACAGTCGGCATCCCGAGCACGGCACAGCAAGCGGCAGGCTTCAGCTTGCAGAGCTATACAACGCAGGGAACGACTGCGAATCAGGGTGTAGGAAGCATCAGCTCTGTCGGCGCAAACCCCTTGCCGGAGATCTTCATCGACAACGTTTATGAGTACGCCGACAACCTGACTTGGCAGCATGGACGGCACCTGTTCAAGTTCGGCGGCGAGTTCTTCCGCTACCAGCAGAACAGCTTCTATCCCGGCAACGATGGCGAGCTGGGATCCTTCACTTACTCAGGGCAGTACACCGCGAATCCGGCAGCCAGCGGTGTGCTTTTCGGGTATGCCGACTTCCTCACGGATCAAGTGCAGGAAGCATCCGTCGGGCAGGTCACGGGCCGCACCGGGCAGCGTCAGTGGCGCAGTGCAGGTTTTGCGCAGGACGACTTCAAGGTACTGCCCAACCTGACGCTGAACCTGGGAGTGCGCTACGAGTTCGATCAGCCTATCTACGAAGTCAACAATAAGGAAGCAAACCTGAACCTAGCGACCGGAGCTATCGAGTACGCCGGTGTGGACGGCAACAGTCGTGCCCTGTATGACTCCACAGCGACCAACTTGCAGCCGCGCTTCGGCTTTGCTTACCAGGCTGCGCCTCGCTTCGTCATACGCGGCGGCTACGGCATCACGAACTACCTGGAAGGCACGGGTGCGAATCTGCGCCTCACACAGAACCCACCCTTCCACGAGGACTTTGATGAGATCGGGCAGGCACCCGTGATTGCATCGAGCACGACACCGTATTCGCCGGGCTTTTCTTTTACCACGGCTGCCGGCTTTCCAACGACCACTCCTCCCGTCACCACTTTCTACGCGTGGAAAAAGAATCTCCAGCCTGCCTCCATTCAGGAATACACGCTTTTTACCGAGTATCAGGTGGGGCCCAGCTCATCGCTTTCCGTCGGCTATGTCGGCGAGCTTGGGCATCACCTCACCGATCCTGAGTACGCGAACCAGCTCGCGGCACCCGGCACGCCGGCTCCCTATGCCAACGTCGTAGGTCAGGGTGGCGTTGTCAAAGTCACGGCTTCCAACTCCTCCTCCAACTACGCCGCTTTGGAGGCGATCTTTCGGCAGCGGATCGTAGGCGGTCTGGAGTTTACCGCGAACTACACCTATGCCAAGTCACTGACCGATGACATCGGCTATTACGGTGTCAGCGGCATCTCCGGCACGTACTACCAGCAGAATGTCTATGATCTCGCCTCAGAGTACGGGCCGGCTGGTGCAGACGTGCGCCATGCCTTCAATGCGACCGGGGAGTACAGCATTCCGTATGGACGCGGCCAGCGCTTCGGCGCCAGCGCGCCGTACATTCTGCAGTCCGTCGCCGGGGGTTGGCGTCTTAGCGTGAGTGACGTCTCCTACACAGGATTTCCAGTCACCCTCACCTCACCCTCGAACTATTCGTCGCAGGTGTTTGCGTTTGGCGGAGCAGCCCGGCCCAACCAGCTCCGTCCGTTGCAGATCACAGGGCGCTCGCTCACGCATTGGTTCGGCACCAACCCCGGCGTACTGGATGTCTGCGCACCCGGCGCCAATGACGGGACTTGCGTCTACAGCCAGCAACCCGACACGGGCTTCGGCAACGTACGTCCCGGTTCGGTACGCGCACCCGGCTTTGAAAACGTCGACATGGCAGTGCAAAAGAGCTTCGACACTTTCCGCGAGAACCGCGTCGACTTCCGGGCCGATTTCTTCAATGCCTTCAACATCGCCAGCTACTCGAATCCTGACAGCGGCGTCTCCGACACCAGCTTCGGGCAGATCACCAGCACCCGATCCACAGAGCGCCACATCCAGTTCGAGCTCAAGTACGCGTTCTAGCAGTCGACTCAGTGAGAAGGCAGAACCAGCCCGCTGGTTCTGCCTTTGTTTTTCAAAACGACAAGCGGCCTGTGGGCTTTATGGGTAGAGGCAGCGCTACTTGCACGTCGAGATCCCGGGACTCGGCGATACAAGGGTTTGCTAACTCGCTCCGAGTGAGCTCACCCACATCTTGCCGAGCACAACCCTGTGGAGTTGGCAGCGGCAAGCGCGGTCTACTTCCTTTGAATGGCTGCCAAGCGTCGACCTCACCAATCGGCGACACTGCTGCGCTTACACCTTCAGCAGGATGTTCTTGCGATAGAGAAAGTAGATAGGTACCCAACACATTGCGACATACACCAGCGCGTACGCCAGCGAGGCAAGAGGATCATCCGGGATCAGAGGATGGAGGCCGCTGAAGAACCACTCCGGGAGGCCTCTATGTCCGATACGGATCATCGAGAGCGTTGAGCCGAGCAGCTCTGAGAGCACATAGGCTGCAATCGAATTGACGCCAAAGACGAAGAAGAACAGCAGCGCCCGTGGATGGTGGCGAGGTTCAATCAGCGTTTCGGCAGGTGTGCGCAGATCGACAAGCCAGATAGCGAGAGCAAAGAGAAGCAGGCTGAGGCCGGCTGCAAACAGCACGTAGGAGCTGGTCCACAGCTTCTTATTGATGGGAAACCAGACATTCCAGATCAAGCCTGCCACCACGAGGCAGGTACCTGCGCCCAAGATGCCGCGCCACTTCTGCATCATGGTGCGCCCGGTGCGAAGCCACATGCCGGTAAGCACACCGATAAGAAGGGTGCCCAGTGCCGGCAGCGTACTTAGCAGCCCCTCAGGATCGCGTGTTCGCTCGTAAAGGTGGGAGGCGCTGAAGAGGCTACGATCCATCGCGGCGACCAGGTTGCCATCACGGTCCAGCAATGGAACTGTATGCGTAGGGACACCAAAGCCAGGCACAGGCACAAAGCGCATCAACGCCCAGTAGCCGACCAAAGCGATCAGCGCAACCGCTACCTTGCTTTGCCAACCCCTGTCGACAAGCAGCAGCACCGTCGCAATGAAGTAGCACACACCAATGCGCTGCAAAACGCCGTAGTAGCGCAGGGAGGCCAGGTGAAACAAGGGATAGCTGTTGACCAATAGTCCAAGAGCGATAAGGATGGCGGTGCGGCGCAGCGCCCCAAACAGAATCTTGGATCGTATGACGCCTCGCGCCAGACGCGATTGCACCGCCAGCACAAGCGAAACGCCCACCAGCAAAAGAAAGGTCGGGAAAACAAGATCAGTTGGTGTAAAGCCGTTCCAATCCGCATGCTCCAGCGGCCAGTATGCGCGTACTCCGGGGCCGCCATCGTTAACCAAGATCATGAAGGCGATCGTCACGCCGCGCAGCAGGTCAAGCGAAAGAAAACGGCCCGGTTTGCTCGTCGTGATGGAGGCCGGAGTGGAAGCAATTGCAGCGGTGTCGGTGTTCAAGGTGCCCGTCCTCTCCAGCTGTCATTCCCCAGGGTGTACTTCGCTGGCAAAGCAGGAAGACCAGACTGCTCGCCGACTACCGGCGAGCAGCCCGCACTAAGATCTCGATCGCAGGAACTGCCTTGTTCAGCAGCACTGCCTTTGGCGCCTCCATCTGCTTCAGAGCGGCTAAGTCAGCCTGTTGCATGGCGGCATCCATACCCTTTCGACTCTCCAGCGCGTCAAGTGCTAGAAGGCCCATCGCCGCAGCCCGGCTCAGATCCTGCGAGACGGGCACAAGCTCCGCGGTCAGCGCCGATGCGCTGAGCTGCGGCTGCAGAGCGTCATTGCTTGCCGCCAAGCTTATCAGCCACCGTCGCGTTTGCGCGAGATCCTCAGAGGTGGCGGTGCCGGAACTGATCCGATTTACCACCGCGTGAAAGCGCCGAGCCTCCATGCTTTCCGCGGGTATCGCGTCGACCATGCGGTTCAGCGGTGTGTAAGCATCGTAGCTGCGCAGCTCTTCGCGCGCATACCCTTTCGGGGGCTCCACCACCTGGGCCAGCACCGACAAGGCCGCGCGATCGCTGTTTTTCGCAAGCCTCTGGAAGGGCGGCCTGCTGCGGAAGTCCGGGTCCAGGCCGTACCACGCAAGGCTTTGCTCGAAGATCCCCAGGCGGCTGTACATCGAGTCAAGATCTACGGTCGCCTGCGGAGACCAGAGCCGTTCAGCGATCACCGCGGCACGGGGCCAGATGCGGCCAGTAACGATTTCAGGGCTGAGGTACTCGGTCCACTCTGCCGCTTCCCCACCCAGGATGCGTGACGCTTGCTCGGGTGTCAGCGTCGCTGCTGACTTGCCCATCGGATCCACAGAGTAGTGCTGCGACGCAGGCTCGTTCAGGTCAAGATAGTAGCCCCAGGAGAGCAGCCCGCGATTACCGCCGCGCGCCGCCTGCGCAAGCGAGTCCTGCCCGCGCCAGGACTGGATGACGACATCCTTGGGCGTCCCGGGCTGCAGCACCTCATCCCAGCCTACGGTGATCTTGCCGTGGGCTGTAACGAGCTTCTGCACCCGTGCCGTAAAGTACGCCTGGAGCGCGGCATCGTCCATCATGCTGTGTTCGCGTTTGAACTGCTCGATGCGCGGATTCGCGTCCCATTCTTTCCCGTTGCATTCGTCACCGCCCATGTGGAAGTAGGCGTCCGGGAAGAGAGCGGTCATCTCACTTAAAAATCGATCCAGAAAGGCGTAGGTGCTGTCGCGTGTTGGATCCATCGCGGGATCAAAGATGCCCCATTGACGCACAATCGCATAAGGCCCTTTGCCGCTTGCGAGGTCCGGATAGCCCACGAACCAGGAGCCTGTATGGCCGGGCATATCAAACTCCGGAACCACACGGATACCACGGTCCCGCGCATACGCGATCAGGTCGCGCACCTCGGCCTGCGTATAGAACAGCCCGTCCGAACCTTTGCTCTGCAGCATAGGAAAGGTGCGGCTTTCCACGCGGAAGCCCTGGTCCTCACTCAGGTGCCAGTGCAGCACGTTCATCTTGGCTGCTTCCATCAGATCAAGATTCTGGCGGATGATCTCGAGCGGTATGAAGTGTCGGCCCACGTCGATCATGAGCCCGCGCCACGGAAAGCGCGGGCGATCGTCAACTGTCACCGCGTCGGCGACAAAACCCCGAGGCGAGGCGTGGACCATCTGGAGGAAAGTCTGAAGTCCGTGCAGGATGCCAAGCGGGTTCGGTGCGGAGAGCAGTACGCGATTTGACGTCACCTCCAGGTGGTAGGACTCGTCCTCGCCCAGTGCTTGCACAGGCTGAGACGGATTCGCGACACGCACCACGAACTGCGGCGTAGACGTGCTCGCAACTGGAAACCTCAGGATGCCCGTGCGCAGTTGCAGCTGCGCCAGGAACCGATCGCACGCACGCCCCAGCCGAGCTTCCCGAAAGCCCTCCGAGACGAACTCCAAGCCGCCGTCGAGGGAAAGCGCGCCCGTTGCCGGAACCACGGTCGCGGGCATCGGCATCAAGCCCGGCTCCTGCGCCTGCGCTAAAAATACAGGAAGCAACAGCATAGCGACGGCCAGCCCAATGCGGCCCGCCCAAAGATGAAGCGCCCTTACGGCCTGGGGCATGAACGCAGAGGATAGGCGGACCGAGCTACACAGAGAGGGCATACCAGAAGATAATCTTCCAGACGGACTGGATGGGCGCAATCCATTCGGTTTCTCACGAGTGAAATCGCCGCGTTGTGTCCGGTTGATAGGGGCCATCGCTGCGCGATCGTGTGAAGTGAGCAAAACCGAACAGACCCCAATCGTTTAAGCCACCATGCTCGGTTCATACGCAATGTCGAACGTCTCGAGGTACGAAGCACGGACTTAGCCTTTGCGAACAGCCGATGCTTCTGCGAGCTTCACGTTGCGTACCAAATCTGAACGATGGCGAACTCGGCCGGCCCGGCTAGCCCCTGAGCTCGTCCGCCATGGCATACGCGCTGGGCCTGTCCTCTCAAGTTCAAACCACACCCGCGCCGACGGAGACGACGACAGCCCGGTAAAGTTCTCCAGGCACGGTATCGCTACCATGCGTGAGTCAGTCGGTTCCAAGACAAAGGAGGCGGACTTGTTTACGAAATCAAGGATCGATCTGAGAAGCTGCAGCGCGTCGGAGAGCCGGGTGCTCCCGGCCGCTGGAGCCTTGATGCATTCGTCTTTTCGTGCATCCTCTCCTACCAATTGCTTCTATCCATTCTCCGCTCTCACCGACGTTGCCTTGGGATCCATCCTCTGAAGCTCCCAATGTGGAAAGACAAACGACATCTATCCGTCTGTACGCTGGGCCGCACAGGGATAAGGCAGTCGGGCTCTTGCCGAAGCTCTTCCGGCTTAGCTGGCTGGGAGGGCCGCGATGCTTACGCCGGATCCTAAGATTTTCGATGCGGCCCATTTTCTCGCGAATGCCGGGCTCGGGCGAAGAATTGTCCTCGTGAAAGCAAAGCAGTGCTTCTTCACCCAGGGACAACCGGCTGACTCCATCTTCTACCTGCAGAAAGGTCGCGCGAAGCTCACCGTGGTTTCGGAAGCCGGCAAGGAAGCCACCATCACGCTCCTGGCTGAAGGTGACTTCATTGGCGAGGAGGCCCTCGCCAATGTGGCTGGCCTGCGGCTGGCAAGCGCAAGCGCCATCACTTTATGTACGGCGCTTAAGATCGACCGCGTCGAGATGGTACGAGTGCTGCACGAGGAGCACGCGTTCTCGGATTTGTTCCTCAAGTTTCTACTCACACGAGGCATGCGCACCCAGGCCGACCTTATCGATCAACTCTTCAACTCGAGTGAGAAACGCCTCGCACGCATCCTGCTCCTCATGGCTGAGTTCGGTCAACCGGGAGGCCCGGAGACACTGATCCCCAAGATCACGCAGGAAACCCTAGCTGAGATGGTAGGCACCACTCGTTCCCGCGTCAGCTTCTTTATGAATCGCTTCCGGGCACTCGGCTTCATCAAATACAACGGCCGCATCAAGGTTCACAAGTCGCTGCTAAATGTGGTCCTGCACGATCAGCCGTCGAAGCACAATGCAGAAAGCGCTCCCCTTCTAGACCCGGCCACACCGCTGGAACAATCGCCCAAACATAAAGCTAAGACTTAGCCGGTACGAAGCGTTACGCTGACCGATCTAGGAGAGATCAAGCTCCTGCTTAGCTGCAACGGACAACACATTCTGGTACAAGCTGCCTGGTACAGGCTGCTGCTTCTAAAGCTATGGCGGAGAGACAGGGATTCGAACCCTGGGTACCCTTTCGAGTACGCCGCCTTTCCAAGGCGGTACATTCAACCACTCTGCCATCTCTCCGGCCTGCCACCGAGGTTATCACAGCCCCGCCGCTGCTTTCGATCGCTCTTGCCCTGCCGCCGTGTCCACAATCCGCATCCCTTTAGTTCAAGTAACAAGACACTGCGAGATCTTCATCTCTGTTCCATCCGGGGCAGGCATCCTGGTCTGTAAACCGTAGCCTGCATGAAGGAGACCATGTCCCAACCTACCCCTGAGTTGATCGAGAAGATGGACGCCTACTGGCGTGCTGCCAACTACCTGACTGTGGGACAGATCTATCTTCAGGACAATCCCCTTCTAGAGCGTCCGCTGGTGCCGGCCGACATCAAACCTCGCCTGCTGGGGCACTGGGGTACAACCACCGGACTTAACTTTATCTACACGCACCTGAATCGCCTTATCTGCGAGCACGAGATCGACATGCTCTTCATCATGGGCCCGGGTCACGGCGGCCCCGGGTTTGTGGCACACACCTACCTTGAAGGCACCTATACCGAGATCTATCCAAACATCGAGCGAAGCAAAGACGGTCTCAAGCGCCTCTTTCGCCAGTTCTCCTGGCCATACGGCATCCCGTCCCATGCTGCTCCGGAGACGCCGGGTTCTATCCATGAGGGCGGCGAGTTGGGCTATTCGCTCATCCATGCGTACGGTGCAGCTTTCGATAACCCAGACCTCATCGTCGCCTGCGTGGTGGGCGACGGCGAAGCGGAGACCGGGCCAGCCGCGACCAGCTGGCACTCCAACAAGTTTCTCAGCCCGAAGACCGACGGCGCTGTTCTGCCCATCCTGCACTTGAATGGGTTCAAAATCGCGAACCCAACAATGCTGGCCCGCATCCCGGAAGAGGAGCTCCTCTCCTTGTTCAGCGGCTACGGCTATGAGCCCGTTATCGTCTCAGGGGATGAGCCGATGGACATGCACGGCAAGCTGGCCAAGGCTCTCGACGAAGCCTACGCAGCCATCCGCGCCATCCAACAGCATGCGCGCTCCCCGGAGGCCGGTGCCGCAGCGGAACATCGCCCACGCTGGCCGATGCTGATCCTGCGAACGCCGAAAGGCTGGACGGGTCCGAAAGTCGTGGACGGCAAGCAGATCGAAGGGACCTGGCGTGCACACCAGGTTCCTCTCGAAAGCGTCCGCACCAACCCTGAGCATCTCGAGATGCTCGAAGCGTGGATGCGTTCCTATAAGCCGGAAGAGCTTTTCGACGAACATGGCCAGTTCCGGCAGAAGTACGCAGAGATTGCTCCCAAAGGCAGACTGCGTATGGGCATGAGCCGCCATGCCAATGGAGGCCTGCTGCTGGAGCCGCTGGAGATGCCACCGTTCGAGACGTTTGGTGTGGCAATTGAACAGCCCGGCAAAACGCAATCAGAGGCGACGCGTGTACTCGGCACTTTCTTGGCGGAGGTAATGCGCCGCAATCTTAAGACCAAGAACTTCCGCGTCTTCGGTCCTGATGAGACAGCGTCAAACCGCTTGGAAGCACTCTATACGACGACCCCGAAACGCTGGGACGCTGCATACGAGGCCGTCGATGAAAACCTTGGGTTGGAAGGTCGGGTCATGGAGGTGCTGAGCGAGCACCTTTGCCAAGGCTGGCTGGAAGGCTACCTGCTGACAGGGCGCCATGGCTTTTTTTCCTGTTACGAAGCCTTCATCCACATCATCGATTCCATGTTCAACCAGCATGCGAAGTGGCTTAAGGTGTCGCGCGACCTTGCCTGGCGTAAGCCCATTGCTTCGCTCAACTATCTGCTGACATCACATGTGTGGCGGCAGGACCACAACGGCTTCTCGCATCAGGATCCGGGCTTCATCGACCACGTCGCCAATAAAAAGGCGGAAACTGTCCGGATCTACCTGGCTCCTGACGTGAACTGTCTTTTGTCTGTGGCGAATCACTGTTTGCGCAGCCGCAACTATGTCAACTTGATCATTGCAGGCAAGCAGCCGTCTCCTGTCTGGCTCAGCATGGAAGATGCCGTACGCCACTGCACAGCGGGGCTGGGAGTGTGGGCGTGGGCCAGCAACGACGGCAGCACGGGACCGGATGGGGCCGGGACCGTGAGTGACACATGCGATGTAGTGGTGGCCTGTGCCGGCGATGTGCCGACACTCGAAGCCATGGCAGCTGTGTCCATCCTAAAGAAGCGCTATCCCTTGCTAAAGGTCCGCGTTGTGAATGTCGTTGACCTCTTTACGCTGCAGCGTCCCAGCGAGCATCCACATGGTCTTCCTGATGAAGACTTTGATCGCTTGTTCACGATCGATAAGCCGGTCATCTTTAATTTCCATGGGTACCCAGCGCTCATCCACTCGCTCGTCAATGGCCGTGCAAACGAGCACAACTTTCATGTGCATGGCTTCCGCGATGAAGGTACAACCACAACGCCCTTTGACATGTGTGTGCTTAACCACATTGATCGATTCACCCTGGTACTTGATGTAGTGGAGAGAACTCCGCAGCTTGCCGCGCATGTCAATCGTGCCGTGCAGCTCCATTCAGAAAAAATGCAGCAGCACAAGCTGTATGTTTCTGAACATGGTGAAGATATGCCCGAGGTGCGCGATTGGGCCTGGGGTCAAGATCCGGAGCATACGATGACAGAGCCGGAGGAGACCGGCGGAGACAATGCATGACAGCTCAGCCAGAATCCCTGCTCCTGGTGCTGAACTCCGGGTCCTCTTCCCTGAAGGCGGGTGTGTTCACGCGCGACCCGAATGCCGCGTTGCTTGAAGAGCGCGCCATCTTCACCGCAGAAGCCAGTGGCGTTGGCCAGAGCAGCGGCACGATGACAGCGCGCGATGGAGCCGGGCGGGAGCTCTCCCGTGACACACACACGCTGGCAAATCAGTCGGAAGCTCTCGATGCCATTGCAAGGCTACTCAGCGAACAAGGCCTACCTATGGTCCCGAGCGGCATCGGTCACCGGATCGTACATGGAGGAGCAAAGCTCCAGGATCATGTGAAACTGGACGCCACTACGCTGGACACCTTGCGCGCATCGATCCACTTCGCACCTTTGCACCTGCCCGCCTCCATCCAGCTGGCGGAGCAGGCAGCCACTCTGTTCCCGGATGTCCCCCAAGCCGCCTGCTTCGACACTGTTTTCCATCGGAACATGCCCGAGGTAGCGAAACGGCTTGCGATCCCAAAGCGTTATGCAGATGCGGGGGTACATCGTTACGGCTTTCACGGATTGTCCTACGAGTCGATCGTCGCGCAGCTTCGCGCCGGACCCGGGGCACTGCCGGAGAGGGTGGTCGCGGCGCATCTAGGCAGTGGCTCGAGCTTGTGTGCCATATTGCGGGGCACCTCAGTGGATACGACGATGAGTTTCACCCCGTGCAGTGGCATTCCTATGGCTACCAGGACAGGTGATATGGATCCGGGTGTGCTGCTTTTCCTCGCTCGGATGGAAAGTCTCTCCCTCGATGCACTAGAGAAGCTGGTGAACCACGAGTCGGGTCTCGCCGGGATAGCGGATGGGGTTGGCGATATGCAGAAGCTGGAAGCTGCAAGGAACGAGGCTAGGGCTGAGGCGAGGTCGCCAACACAAGAGGAAGCTGCACTCGCCTTCTCCATCTTCGCCACAGCAGTCGCAAAAGCGATCGCCGGCCTCATCGTTTCATTGGGAGGTCTCGATCTTCTTGTATTCACGGGAGGTATCGGTCAGCACAGCGCGGCTCTGCGCCAGGAGGTCTTGCTTTTGCTCGCCCCCTTTGGCATCCGCTTGGATGAAGACGCAAACGCCGCGCATGCAGGCACAATCAGCGAACAGAGGAGCAAGGCGGAGGTCCGCATTCTGCCAGCTGAAGAGGATGTGGTCATTGCCCAGCGGAGCAGGCAGCTTCTCTCGCTTTTCTGACATGCTTGCGGTGGCGCGCACTCGGAGCAACGTACTCGGAGCAACGTACCCGGGTATGATGCGAGCGCCGCACAGCAGCAGGAGCTGCAAACGGCAGATGCTCCTGTGTACTCTGTACCAAGGTGAGAACGACCCCGGCGGGCTCGCTCAGGAGACAATAAACTTTCGATGCGGCTGCTTCACGTCATCCATGATCTGGCCCCGTCGGGCGGTGGTCCGCCGGAGCACCTGCTCCAGCTGTCTCGCGGGTATGGAGAGTTGGGCGTCACCCTGGAAGTGCTGACCCTTGACGCACCGGATGCCGCGTACCTGACGCGCTACCCCTTCAAGGTCCATGCTCTCGGGCCAACTACCTCCACCTATGGTTTCAGTGCAGAAGCTCGGCGATGGCTGCACGAGAATGTCCGCCAGTACGATGCGGTGATCATAGATGGCTTGTGGCTTTATCTCGGCCTCGTCGTCCGGGACGTCACTCTTGCTGCGGGCATCCCCTACCTTGTTTTTCCGCACGGCATGCTTGATCCCTGGTTTCGTGAGCAGTACCCCCTCAAACACGTCAAAAAGCAGCTGTTCTGGTGGGCGGCGCAGTACAGGATCATGCGTGATGCCAGCCGCATCGTCTTCACCACGGAGGCAGAACAGGCGCTCGCACCTCGCACCTTCTCCCCTTCCCGTTGGCGAAGCGCAGTCGTTTCGCTGGGAACAAGTCGGCCTCCCGGCGACCCGCGTCAGCAGCGTACAGCTTTTCTCGAGAAGGTTCCTGCCGTGAGGCACCGGCGCTTTCTGCTCTTTTTGAGTCGCCTTCATATCAAGAAGGGCTGCGACCTTTTGATCAAAGCATTTTGCGCCATTGCCGCTAGTCACCCCGATGTGGATCTTGTTCTTGCCGGTCCGGATCCGGATGGCTTACGTCCCGGCCTCGAGTCGATCTTGCAGCAGGGCGGGCTAGCTCATCGCGTGCACTGGCCCGGCATGGTGGAGGGCGACGTAAAGTGGGGCGCTTTCCGCTCCGCCGAGGCCTTCATCCTTCCTTCGCATCAAGAAAACTTCGGCATCGCCATTGCAGAAGCAATCGCATGCCGGCTCCCGGTCTTGATTTCAAACAAGATCAACATCTGGAAGTACGTCAGCGAAGACAGAACCGGCTTTGTTGAAGATGACACGGAAGCCGGGACTATCAAGCTGTTTGAGCGTTGGCTGGCTCTTTCGGCGGAGGAGAAAGAGGCGATGGCTGCTCAAACGGATCGCTCCTTCGATCTGCGCTTTTCTATGAGCAGGTGTGCCGCAAGCCTCCGCTCGCTGGTAGAAGAGGCCATCGCAGAGCAGAAAGGTCATGCAAGCTCATCCCCCTACCTGACAAAGATGAAGGACCGGTGATTGCAAGGCCTGGAGCGCCGACCAAGAGACAGTCGGTTTCACCCGGATGTATGAAGCTGCTCACCACCCGGCAACGCTCGACTGCCTCTTCTTACCGTGCATTCCAACATATCCAAGCTGAATCTTCTTCCCTAGAGAGCCGCTGCTGCCGTGCTCGAGTGCTTTCGTCCGATGTACCTTGTCCCTTTGGCGGATGCCCTGTTTGTCCCTCTTGATCAGCGCTTTCTTCGTAAGCTCAAGGAGCACCCACGTATCAGCGCGCTAGCATCGCCCAGGCTTCATAGCCAAGGATCCCCGCAAGGGCTAGCGCTCCATTGAAGAGAAGGGCGACACGCAGACCCACAAACAACCCAGGTGATTGCTGCGCCCCGAGGTCGGCTTCATAGCTCGGCGCGATCTGTTGCGCCGGCGTGGTCCGGAGCAGAGAGTCCAGGGTAGAGGAGTCATAGTGAGGTTTCTTTGCCGTGCCGGGGAGCGGCAAAGACAGTGGAAGGTGTGTGTGGTTGCTCTGGGCTTCCGTGGTGTGTGTTGATAGTGTTGGGTGCATGGCGGGTATCCTTTCCGTCCCTGACTGTATCGGCGGAGCTGCCGATTCTCACGAGGTGTCTGCTCGCAAAAACTTCAAGCGCTCCGTTCCGGGACAGTCGCACCCTCGATTCCCAATCTGGCATCTGTCTCGCTGGCTTTGCCCTAGAAGCTGTGCAACAGGCATTCCTTCACAGGGGTGAAATGCTCGCCTCGCGCGTCCTTGACGCTGCGGAGTCCCCCCTCTAGATTGAAGAGAGACTGCTGTCAAGGATGGTTCTCTGTGTCTTCCGCTCCGCACTACTTCTGGAACTACCTGCCACTGCTCATCCAGATTGTGATCGCCGTCGGCATGGGCTGCTCCATGGCCTCCGGTTCCTGGCTGATCGGCAAGCACAAGCAAAACAAGGCAAAGCTGGCAGCTTACGAATGCGGCATCCCGGCGGAAGGCGACGCGCGCGGCCGTTTTTCTGTGCGCTTCTATATGGTTGCCATGCTGTTTATCCTCTTCGACGTGGAAGCAGTCTTTATGCTCCCCTGGGCGGTCATCTATCGGCAGCTGCCTGCGATCACAGGCTCACGCCTGTTTGGCTTCTGGGAGATCCTGGTCTATCTCGGCTTCGTAATGGTTGGCTTCTTCTACATTTGGAAGAAGGGCATTCTCGACTGGTCCTCAGACAAGGCGGATCTTTAATGATGGCAGCAGTTCTTGACAGAACAGCCGTGCTCGCAGAGATGGGCGGCAACGCAGCGGTCCGTGCCCTCGGCCCGGAGCTCATCGTGGATGCAAAGTTTGACCGGGCTGAGCTGACGCTTACTGTGGCTCCGGAGAGCGTCCGCGAAGCAGCGCGCGCCGTGCAGGCTGCCGGTTATAACTTTCTTGAAGACGTCACAGCCGTCGACTGGCTCCCGGCAGAACCGCGCTACCAGGTGACTTACCATATTGTTTCCCATACCCTCAAGGAGCGCGTACGTTTGCGTATCTTCGTCGATTCCGTGGTGGGTGGAGCCGATTCGATCGTTCCCGTCTGGCCTTCCGCTGACTTCTATGAGCGAGAAGTCTTTGATCTGTTCGGCATCCGTTTTCACGGCCATCCAAACCTGCGTCGGATCATGATGCCTGACGAGTTTGAAGGGCATCCTTTACGAAAAGACTTCCCCGTGGAGGGGTATCGCTAGATGAGCGAATTTACAGAAACATCTACACTGATCGCGCCGCGCCCTGAGGATCCCACCAAAGACAGGCCCATGATCCTGAACATGGGCCCGCAGCACCCGTCAACGCACGGAGTGCTTCGCCTGGTGGTCGAGATCGACGGCGAGACTGTTCTGCGCGTAGTGCCCGATATCGGCTACCTGCACACGGGCATTGAGAAGACCTGCGAGGCAAAGTTTTACCAGCAGGTGGTGCCGCTGACCGATCGCATCGACTATCTCTCGCCGATGAGCAACAACCTTTGCTACTGCCTCGCCGTGGAGAAGCTCCTACAGATGGAGATCCCCGAACGCGCGCAATGGCTCCGCGTCATGCTCAATGAGCTCACGCGGCTTAACTCGCACCTGGTCTGGCTCGGTACCCACGCAATGGATATCGGTGCCTTGACTGTGTTCCTTTACACCTTCCGGGAGCGGGAAGACATTCTGCGTCTGTTTGAGCATGTGGCCGGGCAGCGCATGATGACCTCCTACTTCCGCATCGGTGGGGTCTCGCTTGAGCCGCCGCTGGACTTCTTCGCCAGGGTGCAGAAGTTCATCCACCGCATGCCCTCAAAGATTGATGAGTACCAGAATCTACTGACCGGCAACCCGATCTGGGTCGACCGTCTCAAGGATGTGGGCTTCCTGAGTGCCGAGGACGCGATTGCGCTCGGCGTCACCGGTCCTCCGCTGCGTGCCTCCGGTGTGGATTGGGATCTGCGCCGCGACATGCCGTACACAGGCTATGAGCGCTTCCACTTCAAGGTTCCCCTCGGCACAAAGGGCGATGTCTGGGACCGCTACACCATTCGTCTCGAGGAGATGCGCGAGTCGGTCAAGATCATCCAGCAGGCGCTGGACGGCATTCCGGAAGGCCCCGTCACTGCAGATGCGCCCAAGATCGTCTTGCCCGATCGCGAGAAGATGAAGACCGAGATGGAGTCTCTCATCTATCACTTCAAGATTGTGACCGAGGGCTTCCCTGTACCGGCTGGCGAAGTCTACCAGGCTATCGAATCTCCTCGCGGAGAGATGGGCTACTACGTCGTCTCAGATGGGACAGCCAAGCCCTACCGGGTACACATGCGCAATCCTTCGTTTGCAACGCTGCAGGCGCTTGACACCATGTGCCGCGGCCGACTGCTCGCCGACGTGGTGGCAGTGATTGGCTCCATTGACATCGTGCTCGGCGAAATTGATCGCTGAGGCTCCAGAGAGTCTGGTGCGCCTGGAGCTCTGGAGCTCATTCCGGTCTCTGCTCCAGAGCTACCTTGCTGCCGCTTCTATGGGAAGCGAGGTCCCGCTTGCCGGGGTCTTGTCTCCGGCCGAGGGCCAGATTCAGGTCGTCGGCGCAAGCCGCTCTGTCGCCTTGTACTTCCGGGCAGAGACAGGCATTGGCAAATGGGAGCTCCACGGTGGCTCGGAAGCGGGTGAGACACTAATCGATGAAGGAGTTTTCCGTCTCCACTTGAATGGCGAACTGGAGTGGAGCGGTAAGGCAGGGCTGATTCCGATGGATCAGGTCGCGGAGGCGCTGGCCATGCTGGTGGTGGGGACCTCTGACTGAGGACACGCCCGACGGAACTGATTGAAGAGGTACAAAGTAGAAGTTGGGTTAGAAGGAAGGAACTTCGATGAGTACGCAGACAACAATCTTCTCACCTGCATTAGCCGCACGTTTTGACAAGCTCGTCACGCTCTACCCGGTTCGACGCTCCGCACTGATCCCGATGCTGCTTTACGCGCAGGATGAGATCGGCTACTGCTCGGACGCTGTGGTGCAGGAGGCAGCAGAGCGGGTCGGTGTGACAGAACTTGATGTCCGCAATGTGCTTTCGTACTACTCGATGCTGAGGACGAAACCTGTCGGCAAGTTCAACATCCAGGTATGTACCAACATCTCCTGCATGCTTCGCGGGGGCTATGACATCCTGGAGCATTGCAAGCGCAAGCTTGATATCCACGAGAATAAAGGCGTATCGGCTGACGGGCTCTTCTCGGTCGAAGAGGTGGAGTGTATCGGTGCCTGCTGTTGGGCGCCGGCAGTCCAGGTGAACTACGACTATGTCGAGGACGTGACACCGGCCTCTATGGACGCAACCATGGAACGCTATGCCGCGCAGGCGCGGCCACAGTAAGTCGCAGTCTTTGTTTTGCTCTCGGCAGCAGCTAGCTGCCCAACCGTTGTGAGTGTTCTCCCGGAGGCACCATGTACCTCGTTTCCCATCCTGATGAAGTCAAGGTCATCTCGTTCCGCTTCGGCCAAGGGGCCGAAAAGATCGACAAGTACATCGAGCTCGGCGGCTATGAGCAGGCGCGCCGCGCCATTGATATGGGGCCTGAGGCGATCATCAATGAGCTGAAGGCCTCCAATCTTCGCGGGCGCGGCGGCGCAGGCTTTCCCACCGGCCTCAAGTGGTCGTTTGTGCCCAAGACATCCGAGCGCCCCAAGTACATCCTGGTCAATGGCGACGAGAGCGAGCCGGCCACCTGCAAGGACCGGCCGATCTGCCAGTACGATCCCCACTCGGTACTCGAAGGCACGATCATCGCCGGTCTCGCCGTCGGCGCCAAGCAAGGTTTCATCTACATGCGCGGTGAGTACCGCTACTTGCTCGAGATCATGGATAAGTGCATCGAGGAGGCTTATGCCAAGGGCTTCCTGGGCAAAAACATCTTTGGGATCGAAGGTTTGGATTTCGATTGTGTCTCGCATACCGGCGCCGGAGCCTACGAGGTTGGGGAAGAGTCAGCCTTGATGGAGTCGCTCGAAGGCAAACGTGGCGTCCCCCGTATCCGTCCTCCCTTCCCGGCTGTGGTTGGCCTCTATGGCGGTCCCACGGTCATCAACAATGTTGAGACCATCGCCAGCGTGCCGCATGTACTGCGTTTGGGCGGAGCAGAGTACGCCAAGATTGGCACCGACCGGAATGGCGGGACGCGGCTGTTCGGCATCTCCGGCCATGTGGAGCGGCCCGGCGTGTATGAGCTGCCCATGGGCTACTCGCTTCGCAAGGCAATCTACGAGGTCGCGGGCGGCGTGTTGGGCGGCAAGAAGCTGAAGGCCGTTGTTCCCGGCGGCTCGTCCACACCGGTCCTTCGCGCCGACGAGATTGACGTCGGCATGGATTTTGACCAGCTCGCGAAAGCAGGAACCATGCTCGGCTCAGCCGGGATTGTGGTGCTCGACGAGACGGTCTCGATGGTCGAGTTCGCCCTGCGGACTATCAAGTTCTACCAGCATGAGAGCTGCGGCTGGTGCATCCCGTGCCGCGAGGGAACAGACTGGTTGAAGAAGACCATTACCCGTGTCTACCAAGGCCAGGGTGTGTCCAAAGACCTGGACAACATCAAGTACCTGGCTGAGAACATGATGGGCCGGACCTTCTGTCCGCTGGGCGACGCCGCGGCGATGCCGACAATTGGCTTCATTACCAAGTTCCGGGATGAGTTCGAGGCTTTCCTGAGCGAGAACCCGTCGACACCGGGCCTTGTGCTCGCGCAGCAGCCGGAGCTGGTCCAGCTCGCGGCCCACTAAAGCCTCATAGGCCGAAGAGAAAGAGACCAAGGATACCGATGGCTGACGTCAAGGAAATCAAGACCGTTTCGCTGACTGTCGATGGGCAGCAGTTGAGCGTACCTGCGGGGACACTGCTGATTGATGCCTGCAAGAATGCGGGCATCGAGATCCCCGCCTTCTGCTACTACCCTGGGCTCTCGCTCCAGGGCGCGTGCCGGATGTGCGTGGTGCGCGTGGAAAAAATGCCCAAGCTCCAGACGGCCTGCACCACACCGGTCGCGGAAGGCATGGTCGTCACAACCGAGAGCCCTGAGATAGCTCAGTCGCGCAAGGGCATCCTCGAGCTGCTGCTCGGCAATCATCCGCTGGACTGCCCGGTGTGTGATGCTGGCGGCCAGTGCGAACTGCAGGATATGACCTTCAAGTACGGTGCAGCCGAGTCGAACTACACCGAGATGAAGAACCATCGCGAAGAGCAGCAATGGTCGCCGGTCGTCTACTTTGACCGCCCCCGCTGCATCCTCTGCTACCGCTGCGTGCGGGTCTGCGGCGAAGGCATGGATGTATGGGCGCTGGGTGTGCAGAACCGCGGCGCAAGCTCTGTGATTGCTCCCAACATGGGCGACCACCTGGACTGCGAGGAGTGCGGTGCCTGCATCGATATCTGCCCGGTCGGCGCGCTCACCTCCGGCTCCTACCGCTATAAGACGCGACCCTGGGAGATGAACCACACCGCCACGATCTGCACCCACTGTGGAGACGGCTGCAAAACAACGCTGGGTACGCGCCGCGACAACGAAGGCTCTGTCATCGTGCGCGGCGATAACCGCGACAAGAGCGGTATCAATGGCGACTTCCTGTGCATCAAGGGCCGCTATTCCTTTGATTTTGCGAACCGCGAAGAGCGGATCCGCAAGCCCCTGGTGCGGCAGCCGAACGGCAACTTGGAGCCTGTGACCTGGGAGGTTGCGATTGACCGCGTGGGCAATCGACTGCGTGAGATCCGGGATAGCCGCGGCGGCGAGGCGATCGGAGTTATCGGGTCCAACCGCACCACCAACGAAGAGAATTATCTATTGCAGAAGTTCGCGCGAACCGTGCTAAAGACGAACAACATCGATCACCACCGCACGGCTGACTACCCGGCCTTTCTGGCTGCACTCGGCAACACGCCGGGGCGTACCGCAAGCCTGCGCGACTTCGAGAAGGCTCCGGCTATGCTGGTGCTGGGCAACGACCCCACAGAGCAGCACCCTGCCCTTGCCTGGAACATCCGCACCAATGTACGGACCAACCGCGCCAAGCTCTACCTGGCAAATCATGCCGAGATCAAGCTACGTCGCCAAGCCAAAGCCGCCGTGCAGATCCCCGCTCATGGCTATGGTGCGCTGATCAGCTACCTGGCCGGCGAAGAGTCAGAATTCGTGCCGAATGAGACAGCTACCAAGTTCCGGGAAGCTTTGCTGGCTGAGCCGGAGCTGGTGATTGCTTTCGGTTCCGAGTTCCGCGGGCGCGATCTCCAGGCGCTGGTGCGCTGGGCTCTGACCTTGCCGAATGCCCGGCTCGCCGCGCTGGGTGACTACGTCAACTCGCGCGGAGCGGCTGATATGGGTGTGTTGCCGGACTTTCTGCCTGGCTATACCCCTGCGGCCGAGGGCGGCCTCTTCGCCGAAGAGTATGCCGCAACGCTGCCGACCTCACGGGGCAAAAACCTCGTCGAGATGCTTGATGCGGCTGCCCGCGGCGACCTAGGTGCCCTGTACGTCGTTGGCTCCAATCCTGTGTCCCGCTACGGTATCGACCCGGCAACCCTGGCCGACACCTTCCTAGTCGTTCAGGACATGTTCCTGACCGAGACCGCAGCCTTGGCCGATGTAGTGCTGCCTGCTGCCTACCTGTATGAAAAGGCTGGAACCGTCACTAATACTTATGGCGACATCCAGCTGGTCAAGAAGGCGGCAGATACAGCAGGAGTCCGCCCGGACTTTGAGCTGATTGTCCGCATTGCTGACAAGATGGGAGCACGCGCGCAGTCGCTCGTTCCTTTCGGCAAAGGCTTGCGGATGGATATGGGTCAGTCTCGGGGCGCACAGGCCGGCGAGGCCGATCGCCACGCGGTCTGGCTTGCTGCCAACAACTACGAGCCCAAGGTGAGCCCGTTTGATCCGTTTGCCACCTTCGACGAGATCCAGCGGCTCGTTCCTTCCTACGCCATCTCGCGCTTTGAGCTGCTTTCCGGCTCGGATAAGCCGATGCGGGCTGACCTGGTCCAGATCAGCGACTTCCCTGCCGAGCGGGCCGATCTCGTCCTCCCTTCCAACGACACCCTATTCACTTCAGGTACACTGGGCCGTTACTCCAGCGTGCTCCATGAGGTGCTGGAGAGCCGCGAAACAGCCTCCGAGCAGACAGCGGCCGACTAAGAACAGAGGCCGGCTGCCGAACCCAAAAGCAGCCGGCTCTTGCCCAAGACCCAGGCAGAAATTGCCACACGGAAGGCTGACCACGTGTCGACGATCCTGATCTTTACCCTGCTGAGTCTCTTAAAGATTGCAGTTGTTCTGGTGATCTACCTGACCGCCGTTGCTTACACGGTTCTGTTGGAGCGCAAGGTAGTCGGGCGTATCCAGAACCGATGGGGACCCTCCCGTGTTGGTCCCTTTGGCCTTCTGCAGCCACTTGCTGACGGGCTGAAGCTCTTTCTCAAGGAAGACCTGCTGCCGACCGCAGTGGATCGGCCGCTCTATATCGTAGCCCCGATCATCGCGCTCGCCTGCGCGCTCATTTCGATTGCTGTGATCCCGTTTGGCGCATTGTTCTCCTTCCACGGCGTCGATCTCTTCGACATAGCCGATGTCAATATCGGACTGCTGATCATCCTGGGAGTTACCTCGGTCGGCGTGTACGGGATTGCTCTCTCGGGCTGGGCCTCGAACAATAAGTATTCGCTTCTCGGCTCGCTCCGCGCCAGCGCCCAGCTGATCTCGTATGAGCTGGCACTCGGTCTTTCACTCGTCGGCGTGGTGATGCGCAGCGGATCGCTGCGTCTGCGCGACATCGTCAACACGCAAGCGCCGCATGGTCTCCTGAGCTGGAACTTCTTCGGCGGCCTGCAGTTTGTTGCGTTCTTTATCTACCTTATGGCCGCCTACGCCGAAACGAATCGCACCCCGTTCGACCTGCCGGAAGCCGAGAGCGAACTGGCTGCCGGGTACCATACCGAATACTCGTCGATGAAGTTTGCCATGTTTTTTATGGCCGAGTACGCCAACATGATCACAGTCGGCTGTGTCGCGACCCTGCTCTTCTTCGGTGGCTGGACCAGCCCCTTCGGCACCCTGTTGCCCGCGATCGGCGGCCCCATTGTGCAGGCGCTCCTGCCGGTGTTCTGGTTCATCACCAAGGTCTTTCTCTTCCTCTTCCTCTACATCTGGGTGCGCGGAACACTGCCCCGCTTCCGCTATGACCAGCTCATGGGCTTTGGCTGGAAATTTCTTATGCCTCTCGCAGTCCTGAACATCATCGCAAGCAGCCTGTGGTTTGCCTGGCGTACCCCCTTCTAGCGCGAGGAAAGAGCGCCATCCTCTTCTGCGTGATTTACTATGAGAGTTCTTCCAGTTGACCCGTGCAACCAGAGTTCTCCGGGCTGCGATCTTTCCGCAGAATCCTGCGAGCTCATCGCCGAAGCGAGTGTGAATTCAGCATGTACGTTGCCTTGTTCTTCATCTTCGCGGCCCTCTGCATCGCCGGCGCGTTGAATCTTCTGCTGCAGCGTCACCCTATCAACAGCGCGCTCTCGCTCATCGTCGTGATGGTCTCGCTGGCTGTGCTCTACCTGCTGCTGGGCGCAGAGTTCCTCGCCGCTGCCCAGGTGATTGTCTACTCGGGCGCGATCATGGTCCTGTTTACCTTTGTGATTATGCTCCTCAATGCCGGCGAAGAAGACCGCTCGAAAAGCACAAGTCGGATCGCAAGCGCTGCCGGTTTCCCCGGCGTCGTCGCCCTGGTCTGTCTTCTCTCCTTCGTGTTCCTCTCAGAGAAGCTGCAGCTGGGCAGTACAGCGCTGGGCGACTCGATTGTTTCCACTTCAGCGCTTGCGCGTGTGCTCTTCCGCGATCTGCTGCTACCTTTTGAGGTCACCTCGGTCCTGATTTTGATCGCCATCCTTGGCGCCGTTGCTCTCGCGCGCAAGGAGCAAAGCTAAAGATGACTGTACCCATCGCCTACTACCTGGTGCTTAGCGCGATCCTGTTCTCGATCGGCGTTGGCGCCTTTCTCATCAAGCGCAACATCATTACGATCTTCATGTCCATCGAGCTGATGCTGAACGCTGTCAATCTCGCGTTCGTCGCCTTCTCGCACCAGCGGCATGAGGTATCGGGCCAGCTCTTTGTTTTCTTTGTGATGGTTGTCGCCGCAGCGGAAGCAGCGGTCGGCCTGGCGATCATCATTGCTATCTTCCGCGCTCGCAATACACTCAACGTTGACCAAGTGGACCTGATGAAACTATGAACGGCCCCGCCTCCCACTCTGACATGACCGGGCTTCACCTGCTTTGGATTCCGCTTCTGCCGCTGCTTGGCTTCGTAATCAATGGAACCATCGGCCGCCGGCTCAGCCGCACGGTTGTCTCTGCCGTCGCGCTGCTGTTTACCGCCCTGCCGCTGCTGCTGGTTCTCAATATCGCTCTACGCTTCCACGCGCTCGCTCTGCCGCATGTCGAATATGTCGCGCCCTGGATCGTCGCCGGCAGCTTCCATGCCGACTTCTCCTTTGCGCTCGACCAGCTCACGATGATCTTTCTGCTGGTCATCACAGGCGTAGGCTTTCTGATCCATCTCTACTCTGTCGGGTACATGGCGCACGAAGAAGGCTTCTGGCGATTTTTCGCCTACCTCAACCTCTTCATGTTCTTCATGCTCACGTTGGTGCTGGCTGAAAACTTCCTGCTGCTGTTTGTCGGCTGGGAGGGCGTCGGGCTTGCTTCCTACCTGCTCATCGGCTACTACTTCGACCGTGACTCCGCAGCAAACGCCGGCAAGAAGGCTTTCGTCGTCAACCGCATCGGCGACTTTGGCTTCCTGCTCGCTATGTTCCTGGTCATCCTGCATTTCGGCACACTCAGCTTCCCTGCCGTGATGTCTGAGCTTGCCGCGCAACCCTTGCTCCACGGCAGCTGGCTCACAGCGATCGGGCTCTGCTTGCTGGTAGGCGCAGCGGGCAAGTCGGCGCAGATCCCACTCTACGTCTGGCTACCGGATGCAATGGAAGGGCCGACCCCGGTCTCCGCGCTGATCCATGCGGCGACCATGGTGACCGCGGGCGTGTATATGGTCGCGCGCGCCCACCCCATCTTTGACCGCTCGCCCTTTGCACTCGGAACGGTCGCCGTCATTGGCTGCGCCACCGCCTTCTTCGCCGCAACCATCGGCCTCATGCAAACCGATATCAAGCGCGTCTTGGCCTACTCGACCGTGTCGCAGCTTGGCTACATGTTTCTGGCCTGCGGAGTCGCGTCCTATTCCTCTGCCATCTTCCACGTTGTGACGCATGCCTTTTTCAAGGCGCTGCTCTTCTTGGCGGCGGGCTCTGTCATTCATGCGCTCTCGGGCGAGCAGGACATGCGCGTCATGGGCGGCCTGCGCACCAAGATCCCCATCACCTTCTGGACGATGACCGCCGGAGTCATCGCCATCTCCGGCATCCCCCCGTTCTCCGGCTTCTTTTCAAAAGACGAGATTCTTTACCAAGTATTTACTTCGGCGATGCCCGGGGCGCATCTGCTGTGGTTTGTCGGGCTACTCACAGCGGGCCTTACTTCCTTCTATATGTTCCGGCTGTACTTCCTTACTTTTTTTGGAGCTAGCCGGGCTGTTGTGGCTCAGGCACATACGCCGGAGCTCACGCACCACGCTGAAGCCTCCAAGGGAATGGCTGAAGCCACCACGGCTCACGCTGCTCCGCATGCTGCCATTCACTCTCCTGACCCGCATAGCGGCCATGGCGGCGAGCCGCATGAAAGCCCTTGGCTCATGCTCTTACCGCTCGTCGTCCTGGCCCTGCTTGCGACCTTCGGCGGCGCTCTGGGCCTGCCTGGAGAGGGTAACTTCCTGCACAACTTCCTTTCGCCGGTGCTGCGTGTAGCCGGCTCGCCGGAAGCGCCGGAGAACGGCACCCTCGAGATTACGCTGGCCCTCGTGTCGACGCTCGTCGCGCTTTCCGGTTTTGGCACCGCCTTTGTCTTCTACGTTCGGCGGCCAGCCCTTCCGGGCGAACTCGCTGCTCGCTTCCGCGGGATTTACCTCCTGCTGCAGGACAAATACCGCATTGATGAGCTTTATGACACAGTGTTGGTTCGCCCACTTCTCTTGCTCTCCCGCGTCGTGCTCAACACCGTAGTCGATACAGGGATCATCACCGGTACGGGCTTCGGGCTCAGCCAGGGCATCAAAGGGCTCGGCACCGTCGCACAGCAGATGCAGTCCGGAAATATTCGCTCCTACGCAGGCTGGCTTGCCCTCGGCGCCGCCCTCCTGCTGGTGCTTACCTTCTTCGGTTTTGGAACCCACATCGCGCCACGCTAGGGCGTACCGCTTCGACACAAGGATATGCACGAGTGCTGAACGAACACATCCTTTCCATCATCACCTTCTTCCCGGCATTGGGCGCTGTGCTGGTCGCGCTGCTACCGCGGCGCGGCAAGGTGATCCAGTGGGCTGCGCTGGTGATCTCTCTTCTCACCTTCGCCTTTACGCTTCACCTGCCTTCTCACTACGACTACCACACACGTTCCTTCCAGTTCGTGGAAGACCGCTACTGGATCCAGAACCCAGCGGTTCGCTACCACCTCGGTGTGGATGGCCTGTCGCTCTGGCTGGTCGTGCTGACGGGCTTCCTCGCGCCTATGGGCGTGCTCGCCAGCTGGTCTGCCATTACTACGCGGACCAAGGAGTTTTACTTCTACTTTCTGCTGCAGCAGACGGCTATGCTCGGGGTTTTCGTCTCGCTTGATCTCATCTTGTACTACGGCTTCTGGGAGCTCTCGCTGATCCCGATGGCGATCCTGATCGGCATGTTCGGGCGCACCAGAGGCCCGCAGGCAGCCATCAAGTTCTTTCTCTACACCTTTATTCCATCGGCACTCTTCCTGGTCGGCATCATTTACCTGTATGCCAAGGCCGGTACCTTTGACTTTCTTGAGTTGCAGTCGATGCTCCGCAGCGGGCAGCTTGGCTTTACCCCGCTTGCACTGGGCTGGACGGCTTTTGCCTTCCTGTTTGCATTCGCCGTCAAGGTGCCGGTCTTTCCTCTCCACGGCTGGCTCGCCGATGTGTTCTCAGAGGCACCAACCGCGATGGCGATGGTCGTTGCCGGTAAGCTCGGCTTGTACTCGCTGATCCGCTTCAATCTCGGCCTGTTCCCGGCACAGTCCCGCGCTTTTGCACCCTGGATGATCGCGCTTGCCGTCATTGGCATTGTCTATGCCTCACTCAATGCCCTGGTGCAGCGAGACCTCAAGCGTCTGGTGGCTTTTGGAACCATTGCGGCACTCTCCTTCTGCACTCTCGGCATCTTCTGTTTCACGCTCATGGGCCTGGATGGGGCGGTTTACCAGACGATCAATGAAGGCCTGATCGGAGGCGCGCTCTTGCTACTACTCGGCATCCTATATGAGCGTTACGGCACTTATGACATGGCTGCCTATGGTGGCCTGGCCGCACGCCTGCCTTGGATGGTCAGCTTCTTCGTCATTACCGCATTAGCTTTGATTGGACTGCCTATCCTCAACGGCTTCGTCGGTGAGTTTCTAGTTCTGTCCTCCACCTTCGCAACGCACACAGCCTGGGGCGCGGTCGCTACTACCGGAGTCATTCTCAGCGCGGGCTACATGCTGCTGATGATCCAGAAAGTCTTCTACGGCGGGCAGTCGGCGCTGGTGCAGGGTCGTACGCTAGTCCGCGATGTCAATGGCCGGGAGCATGTGGCGATGTGGTCCTTCGTCAGCTTGATGGTCCTTCTCGGCATCGCGTCGCCTTACTGGATGAAGGCGATCGACCCGGCGATGCGCGGGTACGCGACGCCTGCGTCGGGTCCGGAGCAGACCGCTCACCCCCTTGCCATCCATGCCGCAACAATCCTGCACACTCTTCCCACACGCTCCGCGGAGGCTAAGTGAACCCGCAACTTCTCCGCATCCTGCCGGAAGTGATCCTGACCGTGACAGGCATCCTGATCATGCTGATCGATCCGGTCATGCCTCGCCACGCAAGCCGAAAGCCGATGGGTTGGCTGGCTGTGCTGGGCACGCTGCTAGCTCTGTTTGCTTCTTTTCAGCAGCTGCACCTGCCAGCCGGCACGGCGTACTACAACACGGTGCAGACAGATGCATTCTCCGGCTTCTTCCATGTGCTGATCGCAGGCATCGTGCTCGCCTCCCTGCTGATCACCCTTGACGCAGTGGACGCCCATATGGAGAACCTGGGCGAAATGTTTGCGCTTACCATCTTCGGTACCGTCGGTTCCATGCTGATGACCTCGGCCGTCGAGCTGCTCCTGGTCTTCATCGCTCTGGAAATCTCTTCGATCTCGAGCTACATTCTCTCCGGCTTCCGGCGCAAGACGGCCAAGAGCCCAGAGTCCGCCATTAAATACTTCCTGCTGGGCTCCTTTGCAACCGCGTTCTTCCTGTACGGCATCGCCCTGATCTTCGGCGCGACAGGCACGACTCGGATCGGGCTGATTGGCGCGCAGCTCAGCGGCACGACGACTCCGCTGCTCGCGACCCTTGGCGTGGGGATGATCCTGATTGGACTTGGTTTCAAAGTGTCGGCAGCGCCCTTCCACGTCTGGACCCCAGACGCCTACGAAGGCGCGCCCTCCCCGGTGGTCGCGATGATGTCGACCGCCCCAAAGGCTGCTGCTTTTGCGGTGCTGCTGCGCATCCTGTTCGTGGCCGTTCCGACGCTCTCCGCGCACTGGCAGCCGCTGGTCTGGTGGATGGCTGTGCTCTCCATGACGATCGGCAATCTGGGAGCCTTGAAGCAGCGCAATGTCAAACGCATGCTGGCTTACTCATCCATCGCGCATGCCGGCTATCTGCTGGTCGCCTTTACCACTCTTACAGCGGACGGTGTGGCCGCGGCCAGCTTCTACACCGTGACCTACGCTGCGATGAACGTCGGGATCTTCGCGATCATCTCGCATGTGGGCGGTTACGACGATCGCTTGACAACAACGCAGGACTACCGCGGTCTTGGCTATCGCTCTCCCCTGATGGGCGGAGCCATGGCCTTCTTCCTGGTCTCCTTGATCGGCATACCGTTCACAGGTGGGTTCTTCGGCAAGTTCTACGTTTTCACCGCGGCAATCCACTCCGGGCTCGTGTGGCTGGCTATCATCGGGTTGGTGAACTCGGGTGTCGCGGCCTTCTACTACCTGCGCTTACTGGTAGCCATCTACGCGCGTCCGCAGGAGAACGGTTTGCTGGAAGGGATGCCGCGGGTGCAGACGCCTATGCTCTTCGCAATCCTCCTGACGGCTTCGGCAACGCTGATCCTGGGCGTCGCACCCGAGCGTATCCTGGGAGCGGCTCGCGCGGCAGCGCTCACTTTCGGCCTGCCTGGAGTGGCGACGCGTGCGGCCGCGGCACCTGCCACTCCGCTCATCAAGCCTCTGTCTGTCGTGCGCTAGGGCGCTGAACGGAGATCTCGCCGTTCGAACAGAGAGCCGGCAAGTGTCAGAAAGAGTGCTGCCAACGACAAGGCAGCGACACTTCCTTCAAACATAGGCAAAGCCCCCGGACTTCGCCGGCCAACCAGCCCGGCAAGCAGCCAGGCCAGCCCTCCCCACTGCTGCCGCGCCGCAGTTATCCACACGGTTAGGATGATGCCGGTCGCAGCGGAAGCACCCAACTGCGGCAGGACCATCGAGAACAGCACACCGACCGCGCAGAGCAGAAGACCGGCGACCATCGAGCCGGACCAGATCCCTGGCAATGAGCCGCCCTCAGCATGGCTCCAGCGCAACAGCAGCGATGCATTCGCAAACCAGACACACCCATATGCCACAAAGGGTAGGTACGCGCCTGCGGTGAGGCTCAGAAGGTATTCAGAGCGGCTAACGGCTCGCCCCAAGACACCTGAAACGCGCCCCGCCCTCTCCTCTGCCCCGAGGGCCACACTCGCGCCTACGCCAGCCAGCACCAACCCACAGAAGAGCTCTTGCTGCAGCATTGCCTGTACATCGTCCGATTCGGGCGCACTGTGCTCCAGCGCAAACAGCAGCACAGAAAGCAAGCAGGGCCATAGAAGCAGCATCAGGAGCAAGAGCCGGTTCTGCCGCAGCAGCACCCGTGTTACAAGGGTTACCCTCCGCAGTGCCGCCATCATGGGAGCTCCTTGCGCCGAGAAGCCTCCTGCAGCCTGCCCGACACGTCGAGGTGCTGATTAAAGAGACTTGCGAGGGTTTGACGATCCCGCTCAACACGGACAAGCTCTGCTCCGGTGCTCCAGGCTTCTTCTAGGAAGCGCTTCTGCACAGAGACCGGCAGGGCGAAGACGCAATCCCCGGACCGTTCCTGTGAGGCTGACACCTGCGCTGAGAAAGCCGAAACCGCTCGAACAAGGAAGTCCTTTCCGACGCCGCGCAGGGTAATTCGGGCTGTTTGGCCCTCGGGCAGCAGATCGGCGAGCCTGCCGAGATGCCGGAGACGGCCTCCATCCAGGAATCCCACCCGGTCACAGATTTCCTCAACGGCCGACAATTGGTGCGAAGACAGAAAGACCGACGCGCCCTCATCGCGGGCGACTTTCAGCGCAGCATGGACCAGTTTGAGCGCGACCGGATCAAGGGCGGAGGTTGGCTCATCCAGGATCAGCAGAGCAGGCCTGGTAATCAGCGCCTGAGCCAGGGTCAGCTTCTGCTGCATGCCGCGAGAAAAGTTGCGAGCCTGCTTGCCGTGGGCCGGCAAGTCTAGCTGCTCCAGAAGAGCGAGACAGCGCCCGCGGAGAGAGAAGGCTTGTTCCGGGGCATCCGCCTGGTTCAGCCGCGCGGCGAACGTAAGCGCGTCCAGCGCCGTACCGCGAAAGAAAACAGGGCTGTCCGGGACGTAGCCGACCCGCGCACGGGCTTTGCGGGCATGCGCGAACGGGAGGCCCAGTAGTTCGCCCGCGCCCTCTGTTGGCCGAAGGAGCCCCATAGCAATCGAGATAGCTGTGGACTTCCCTGCTCCGTTCGGGCCCAGGAAGCCGAAGATCTCGCCCGTCTCCACTTCGAGCGAAAGCGCGTCGAGCGCGGTAGCGGCTCCATACCGCTTGGTCGCTTTTCGGAAGATCAACTGCGCCTGCATGGCCCTTTGGATGAACGCTCACGCAAAAAGCCCCGCCGAAGCGAAGCTTTTTACAAGGACATTCGGGGACCTGGTGGCGCGCGTTACTTGACCTTGGCAAAGACGATCACAAGTGTAAACAGCGCCAGCGACTCGATAAAGGCAAGACCCAGCACGTAGAAAAAGAGGATGCCGGCACGCGCGCCGGGGTTGCGGGCAAAGCCTTCGGCGGCCTTTGCGGCGGCCAAGCCCTGGCCGATGCCGCATCCTGCCGAAGCGATCCCCATGCCGATGCCGGCACCCAGCGGAACCAGGCTGGAGGTGCCGCCATTGCCGGTTGTCTGTGCCAGAGCTGGCGAGGCCAGCAGCAGGACGGAAAGTGTCATAAAGAGGTACTGGAGCTGTTTCATTTCGGTCGTTCTCCTTGGCGTTTCCAGACTGTAGCTACCGGCAGTGGGTGGTTGGCATGCGAGCAAAGCGCAAGCCCTCACGCTGCGGGTCTTCCTCATGCGCCGGAGCGGAAGCGTTGCTCCCCGGCAGGAAGCTTGTGGCTAGGCATCCTCCGCCTGGTGTGTCACAGCCTCTGACACATAGATCATCATCAGCAGCATAAACACGTAGGCCTGGATGATCGCTACGGCGAAGTGAAGTCCTAGAAAGATGATCGGGATCCCAATCGGGATCAGCGAGAAAAAGACCATGGTGAGCAGGTCGCTCGCAAACATGTTTGCGTAGAGCCGCACCGTGAGCGAAAGGATCCGCGCCAGGTGCGAGATGATCTCCAGCGGCAGCATAAAGGGTGCCATCCACCAGATGGGCCCCAGAAAATGCTTGAAGTAGCCGACCGGACCGTTCGCGATGAGCCCGTTTACGTTGTAGTAGACAAAGGTCAGCAGCGCAATGCCCAGCGGAACCACCGGGCTCGCGGTCGGGGTGTCGATACCCGGCAGCAGCCCGATCATGTTGCAGAAAAAAACAAACAGCAGGATGCTGGCAGCAAAAGGCATGTGCCGGGCGTAGCCATGGCCGATGATGGACTCACCCTGCGCATCGACAAACTCGTAGACACTCTCAGCCGCCAGTTGCAGCCCGCTGGGCTTCTCAACCTTAAGGCTCGCGCGGATCAGAAGAAACAGAACCAGCAGGACACAAAAGACGACGAGCTCCAGCGTGAGCGCATTGGTAATCGGCGATCGCGGCTGCGAGGGATGGATGCCCAGGTGGAGCAGCAACGTATCAATCGGCCCAGCAAACAGCCCGTTCAGGAAACGGTTCAGCGCATCGAGTAGAAAAAGCATGCTTCCTTCACTTGTCCCGGATCTAGGGCATGCAACGCGCTGAAGGCTAGGAGCGGATAAGCCGTATCGCCTCGACCGACAAGGCAAACATAGCTAGAACCAGACCACCCAGCAACGCGTAAACGGAGCCGTGGAGACTCTTCAGGCTAGCATAAACAAGTACCCCGGCAACCAGCAGCCGCACAAAGAAGCCGACGATAACGCGGGCACTGCCCACCTGCTGTTGGTTGTCGAGCTTTGCCAGGATCACCGTCAATAGCTTCTGCCATTCCCATAAACTGGCCACGGAGATTGCTGCGCCTACCACCAGCAAGAGGGCCGAGCGCCAGCCTACCGTCACCCAGAGCAGCCCGGCAAGGACTGCCGTGAGGATCAGCACCAGCCGGATCGAGCGTGTTATCGCCTTGCGGAGGTACGCGTCTGTTATTTCCGGGCCGATTTCCGGACTTTCTGAAGTCATTGGTGGCAGGCTCACGGCTTCCACTTGCCTGCGCCCTGGTTCTGCTTCATATCCCGATCGAAGCCCGGGCCTTTCGGCGCGGAAGGATCCACTGCGCTGCCGCCCAGAAATCGTGGATCCGCAATCATCCGGAACAGCTGTACAAATCCTGCTACCGCGCCCAGCACAAGCCCGGCGATGGCAGCCCAGTGCTGGTGCAGCAGCCTGTCAAGCCCTGCGCCCAACAGCCAACCCATAGCGATGGAAAGTGGGAGCAGAAAGGCGATCGTCGTCAGCTTCTCTGCTTTGACAAGCGCTTCCACAGGCCCGCTGCGAGGAGTTTTTCTTCCGGGTTGGGGCGCAGGGGGGGTGCTCATGACGGTCAGCTTCCACTCTACCAAGGTCGCCGCACCGTACGCTCTATACTGTGCCCAACGCAAGTCCGGCAAGGATCCCTCTACGTGTTTGATTCAGAGTTTGAGCGCAGCCTCCATGCGCTTCGGCAAGGCAAGCTGCAGCAAATCGTCGCACTCGGCCAGCAAGCCTACCCCAACAGCTACCGTGCCACTTACACCATCCCGGCCATCTGGCAGCAGTACGGTGCAGCAACGACTGAAGCGCTTGAAGCGGAACATGTCCCGGTCTCGGTCGCCGGACGGCTGATGACGATCCGCGCGCAGGGGAAGGCGGGCTTTGCTCACCTGCAGGGCGGGGGCCAGCGTTTACAGATTTACGTGCGCAAGGACGCAGTCGGCGAAGCAGGCTTTGCCCTCTACAAACTGCTGGATGCCGGCGACCATGTCGGCGCAAGCGGATACCTGTTTCGCACGCGTACCGGCGAGCTGAGCATCCACGTCGACACGCTGACCTTCCTGACCAAGAGCATGCTCGCACTGCCGGAGAAATACCACGGCCTTGCGGATGTAGAGCTGCGCTACCGGCAACGGTACGTGGATCTATTTATGAACACGGAGCTAGAGACAGAGCCGGAAGAAGAGACTGCGCAGGAGACAGGAACAGACAAGGAAACACCAGTCGCGGCACCGGATGCGGACCAAGCCGCTGCAGAGCCTCATACCGAGCACGACAAGCACGGGGCACAGGGCGCGCTCGAAAGCGAGCTCCAGACCCCAGCAGCGGCGCCTGCTCAGGGGATTTGTGTCCGCGACGTTTTTGTGAAACGCGCACAGATCCTCCGGGCATTGCGCCGCTTTTTCGACGACCGGAGCTACCTGGAAGTGGAAACACCCATGATGCAGCCGGTCGCCGGTGGGGCAGCGGCACGCCCATTCACCACCCATCACAATGCCCTTGACCTTGACCTCTACCTACGGATCGCGCCGGAGCTTTACCTCAAGCGCCTGGTTGTCGGCGGCATGGACCGGGTGTACGAGATCAATCGGAACTTCCGCAATGAAGGAATTTCAACGCAGCACAATCCCGAGTTCACCATGCTCGAGTTCTACCAGGCCTATGCGAACTACCACGACCTGATGGATCTCACCGAGGAGCTTGTCCGCTCCGTCGCGCAGGAGGTAAACGGGACTACGCTGACACGCTTCAACGGCCACACCATCGATCTAGCCGTCTGGCAGCGATACTCCATGCGAGAGGCCATCCTGGCTTTCTGGCCCGCGAACGCAGGTGCTAAGCCTTCGCAAGCGGAGTTCGCGGACGCTTCCGCCGTGGGAGCTATGGTGCAGCGGCTTCGGGCCGCGCACCTTTCTGTGGAGTCACAGGCCGGGGAGCCTACTGGTAAGACCATCGCAAGCATCTTTGAGGCTGTTGCGGAGGATCACCTAATTCAGCCGACCATCATCTACGACTTCCCCGTTGCCGTTTCGCCACTCTCCAAAAACAAGCCGGACGAGCCGGAATGGGTAGAGCGCTTCGAGTTCTATATCGGCGGCTTTGAGCTGGGGAACGCGTTCTCCGAGCTCAACGACGCAGACGAGCAAAAGCGCCGGTTTGAGCAGCAGCTAGCCGAGAAGGTGCGAGGCGACGAGGAAGCCCATGCCATGGACGAGGACTACATCCGCGCGCTCTCCTATGGACTTCCGCCTACAGCCGGGGAGGGGATCGGCATCGACCGGCTCACGATGGTGCTCAGTGGCGTGCGATCTATTCGTGACGTGATCCTGTTTCCGCTCTTGCGGCCTCAGCAGGCTTAACTCTGCTGTTCAGATTCGATCTTTGCCTCAGACGCCGTTTCGGCCTCGGCCACCGGCATCGCAAATGCTTCTTCGGCTGAATCCGGGGTAAACTCGACCCGGTTTCTGCCGTTCTGCTTCGCGAGGTAAAGTGCTGCGTCGGCTGCATTCACGACGGATTGCAAATCCCGATGGTGCTCGTTCAACCAGGCGACACCAAACGAACAGGTGACCCATATCGTATGGCTGCCATGGATCACCGGTCTGGCCGCGATTGCAGCCCGGATTTCTTCCATGCGGGCTGCGGCATGCTGCATGTTGAGGCCCGGAATGACAAGCAGCAGTTCCTCGCCACCATAACGACCGATCGCATCGCCCGGCCGAAGTGTCTCGCGGAAGCGTTCGGCGCACTCCTGCAGAACGGCATCGCCTGTTGTGTGTCCGAAGCGGTCATTGATCGACTTAAAGTGATCCAGGTCCGCCATAATCACGCTCAGCGGCGTACCGTCGATCAACGCCCGTCTCCTCATGGCCAGCAGAATGTCGAAGATGGCGGAGCGATTGAGCAGACCGGTCAGGGCATCCCGTCGCGAGGTCTCCAGGAGCTCCCGCTGTGTGCGCTCCAGCTCCTTCTTCTCCTCGAGCAACTGCGCCGTCTGATGGTCCACCTTTGCTTTCAGGATCGCCTCGCTTGCCTTGAGTCGCCTGAGGCTGATCTGCCAGCCGGCCGCGCCTAGCAACAGAAGCAGGCAGAAGGCCAGGAGCTTGGAGCGATCGCGCTTGTACCAGGGCGGCAGCACGGTGAATGAATAGTCCACCGGCGTTGAAAACGCATGGATACGCTGGTCTACCGCCTGTACGCTTAGCGTGTAGTCACCCGGCGGCAGGGACGAGAAGTGCATCTCGCCGGCCGTGGTTGTCTGCCACTCATTTTCAAGACCTGTGAGCCGGTAACGAAAACTGACAGCCCGCGGACGCTTGTAGTAGGTGGAGAAGAGCTGAACCGTCAGCTCGGGCTGCCGCACCGCAAAGCTCGGTCGCTGGCCGGTTACAAGCGCCGTTCCGTTGAGCCGCACCTCCCGCACGTTGATGCTGGGAGCCGGAACGCGGAAGAGCTCCTGAGGGTGCAGCAGGTGAGACAACCCACTGGCTGTGCCAAACCACATGGAGCCATCTCCATCCTCAAAGACGCTGGCTGTGTCCGTGTCGTCCGAGAGCAGCCCATCTTCCTGCGTGCAGTGGATCCAGCGCAAACCGTCAAAGACGTAGACCCCGAGGTCCGTCCCCACCCATAGCCACCCGCGCCGGTCCACCTGGATGAAGCTGACGTCATCGCTGCCGATCAGACTCGCCGGAACAGAGCCGATAACCTGGAGCCCGGCGCCTTGAGCACGCAGATGCAGCAGAGGCGTCGGCATGGCAGCCTGCATCCAGAAGCTGCCATCCGGGGCAGCCTCCATGACGGGATAGTTCACGGCCATCGCTGGTGCAGGCAGCTGCATGCGAGTCCAGATACCCGCTGCCAGGCGGTAGATGCCACCCTGTGCCGTGAACCAGAGAGCACCGGAAGGATCCTCCGTCATACCCCAGACATGGCTCTGCGGAGCGTCCGGCTCGCGGACCGGGTGCATGGCTGCCCAGCGATCTTCCTCTGAAACGTAAGCCAGGCCTGAAGAGGAGCAGATCCAGATGCGCGCGCCCGCGACATCCTGGCTTCCCGGGTGGGCTGTCTCCATACCAAGCCGGTATAAAAAGCCAAGATCTCTGGCCACTATGCGCGTCTTCCGTGTACCCGGGTCATAGTCCCTCAGCGTCCCGTCGCTGTCTCCCACCCAGATATGCCCCCGTGTGTCGGTCGCGATAGTCTGCGTCTCGTCGAGTGGTTTCCCGGCAATCTGCGGCACAGCTTTGCCTTGCACAGCATCAAGCAAGTCTAGGTTGTCCGTCGCGACCCAGAAGCGCCCCTGCGTGTCCCGCAACATGTTCCAGGTCACATTGCCGCTCAGGCCTTCCGACCGGGTCCAATGCTGCCAGTTGCCGTAGCCGAGCCAGCGCCAGATTCCCTGGCCGACGGGCGCGAGCCAGAAACCGCCGCTGCGATCGAAGAACATGGTCTGCACCGGGCTGGGCGGCAGGCCATTGCGCGCCTGGAAACGCTGCCAGCCCTTGGCTTTCCATATCGCCAACCCGTCGCTGAGGTTGGCAAGCACCGCGCCATCAGGGCCGAGGAGCAGCATGGCATAGTGCGGCAGCGGATCGGTCCCGCCCGAAGGATCCCCTAGCTGCTCGATCTTTCCGGAGGCAGGATCTAGGCGCAGCACCGCGCCGCTTCCCCTTGCTAGCAAGCGTTCGTCCGCCTCAAGCAGCAGACTGGTCCAGGTGTTCGCCGGCACACCCCTGCTCTCAGTCCACTCTGCAACGCGCGCCCCGAGCAGTCCGTCTTCCAAAGGATGGATTTCGCAAAGCCCTCGGCCGCAACCAGCCCAGAGGCTATGTCGATCGGGATCAGCCGTAAGGCTTACGAGCTGCCGCAACGCAGGATGGGCACTCAGCACAGCCGCATCGAAAACAGGACGGCTCCCCCAGGTCGAGCCGCCATCTGGGCTATGCAGGACAGAGAGCTCCCCGTCCTTCATCAAGAAGAGAGTGTCCGCTGCCTCGGGCAGCGAAGCCATGGCTGCATTGCGGTCAAGCAGCATATGGAAGTCAGCGCCGGGGATGCCGTGGAGCGTGCCATCGCTCGCGTAAAAGACCAGACGCTTCTCTCCCAGGACCCAGACCCGGCCACCCGCGTCCACATGCATCGCCAGCACGGAGCCGTATGCGGCGTCAGCATAGCTTTCGACTCGAACGAAATGGCTGCCATCTGCCTGGAAGAGCCCGTTTTCGGTGCCCACCCACAAGACACCTCTGTTGTCCTGGACAAGGGCACTGACGTCCTGGTTGAGCAGACCGTCCGTCTGCCCGAACTGGGCAAAGGTATATTGTTGGGCGCGGGCAGGCGCGCACTCGGCGCAGACACACAGGAGCGCGAGGAGAAGAAGCAGCCATGGAGCTCGGCTGCTCATACGCCTCCGATGCGGACCTGCGCTCATCCCTTTGCCTTCCTCTCGCTCCGTTTTTGCCGAGACAGCGTTCTCAAGGTCGGGGCCCTTATTCCGGCCTTACCTTCCGGCTCAAATCTCGCTTAAGCGTGCTGTTCATAGCGGTACATACACTCCATGCGAGCCTAGGCGGGCTAGGCCAACCCTGAGCGGTGTATTTGACTTTGTATTTCCATATGCCGGGACTTTATGGGAGTGCTGCTGCTCAAGGCAATCATTAAGTACGGCGTGTCGCATCACAGGTCACGGTCAGTACCGAAAGCATGCCGCCTTCTGTCTCCACAGGACCAGTATTCCTCTGGTTTGCTCAGGCTTACTCCGGCTCATTCACCAAGCAGAAAGCGGCGCGTGTCGGTAGCCCGTCCTGTCACTCCATCACATTCAATCAGGGTCGCGCTGAGACGGGGATCTTCCCGCGCCTGCTCCAGGCGGGCTGGCATACCGGTTAAGAACCGGTGCAGCACCTGCTCCTTCTGTGCCCCGATCACACTCTCGTATGGGCCGCTCATACCCACGTCGGTCTGGTACGCCGTTCCGCCGGGAAGTACGCGATTGTCGGCCGTAGGTACATGCGTGTGCGTGCCCAGAACAGCCGTGACCCGCCCATCGAGGTACCAGCCGAGCGCGGCTTTCTCACTTGTCGCTTCGGCGTGGAAATCCACCACAATGACGGGAGTCGTAATCTCCTTGAGGAGCCTGTCGGCTGTGCGAAATGGATCATCATTGGCAGCCATAAAGACGCGCCCCTGCAGGTTGATCACGGCATAGCTCTGCCCGTTCTCAAGCTGCCCCTGATACCACCCAAAGCCCGGTGTTCCTTCCACATAATTGGCGGGCCGCAGGACACGGCGCTGTCGTTCATGGCTTTCTGCCGGCACCTGCAGGTACTCGATGATCTCCCGTTTGTCCCATACATGATTCCCCGTAGTCAGTACGTGCGCTCCAAGCGCAAAAAGCTCATCGGCAGTGGCTGGTGTCACGCCAAAGCCGCCGGCAGAGTTTTCTGCATTCACGATCAGCAGATCCACCTCCTGGGACGCAACGAGCGAAGGCAGGTGTTCGCCGATGATATGACGCCCGGCATGCCCAAACACATCGCCGACGAAGAGTATGCGCATGGGAACCCTTTCTTCTGTTTCGGGAAGCGAAGCACGATGCTAGCATGCTTCTGCCGGGTCATTGAGCGCCGCCGGTACACGAATCACATAGACACTCATGGTATGAAGGGGTAACTTCTAGTTACTCAATTCCCGCGATCCCGCGAAGCTTGCAAAGGTGCTACCGCGATGGCTACGAATACACGCTTTGCGACAGGTATGCACACACTGGTCCTGCTCGCGCGGCAACCCGCCCAGCTCCACTCCTCAGAAAGTATTGCTGCCAAGCTGCAGACCAACGCAGTGGTCATCCGGCGCATCCTTGCGCAGCTCCAGCATGCGGGTCTGGTCCGCAACCACAAGGGTCCATCCGGAGGGTCCACCCTGGCCTACCCGGCTGCCGAGATCACACTCGCCGAGGTGCACCGGGCTGTCGAGCACTCGTCGGTCTTCAATGACGCCACCGTTCGCGGTACGGATGCGAAGAAGATCACGGCGGAACTGCGCCGCATCTTCGACCAGGCGGAAAGTGCTCTGCAAGAGTCACTCGGCTCCATCTCACTGGAGCAGGTGGTGCGTCGCACTGTGCGGAAGAAAAGCTGACACCGTGGGGGAAGCCTACTCGCCTAGGTCTACAAGCACTTCGCCGTCCTGCTCTTGCAAGGGGTAGATCGCAATCGTCTGCGCTGGATCATGGTCTAGCGCGCCGGTTTTTAGGTCAAAGGCCCAGGCATGCCAGGGACAGAGCACCTTGCCATCCTCCAGCATGCCTTCCGCCATCGGGCCACCACGGTGCGGGCATACATTGCTAATCGCGAAGAGCTTTCCCTTGTTGCGGGCTACACACAACTGCCGCCCTTCCACAAGAAACTCTTGAAGAGCGCCTTCAGGGGGGAGCTCACTGGCTGCACCGAGCCGGACGAGTCGCATCGTAGTACCTGTTCTCCTGTCTTGCATGGAAATGGTGGCGGTCTCTGCCATGGCAGGAGACCAGATAGGAACTCCAGAGAGGGATGCAGCTTTGACCGGTACGCGCAGAGATGGAAGCAGGGAAAGAAGAAAAGTCCGAAAGCCTCGGAGCGCACTCGTTCGGCCGAAGCGCACACAAGCAGCGGTCCCCTCTGCTAGACCGACCCAGCTGGCGTCTTTGCCGCCGAATCAACTGCGCTACATCTTCATTGCTCTGGGCTTGGTTCTCCTGCTTGCCGTTGCCGTCGCCTCTTTCTCAATATGGATCATCCTGCGCCGTCACTAGGGAGAATGCTCCACCCGTATCTGATCCGATTCCTTCATCTAACAGAGTAGCTTTGTTCTGCAAATAGCTCATTCACAAGGGATTGCGACTAGAAGAGCATTCCGAGCCCAGTCTTAGTATCTGGCTAATGAAGCAACCGCTTCGAAGATGCGGTCAGGCTGCGGCAGGATCTGGTCTTCCAAGATGGGTTGGTAGGCGACAAAAGTATCCATGCCGGCTACGCGGCGTACAGGCGCGTCTAGATCATCAAACAGTTCGTCTGCAACCCGAGCGGCGATCTCCGCGCCGTACCCCCAGCTCTGCATGTCCTCATAAGCAACCAGCACGCGGCTCGTCTTTCGCACCGAGGTCGCAATCGCTTCCCAGTCGTAGGGACTCAGTGTACGCAGGTCCAACAGCTCGATCTGTAGACCAAGCTCCCGCTCGGCCCGAGCTGCCGCTTGAAGCGCTCGCGGAACGACTGCTCCGTAGGTCACGATGGTCAGGTCCGTGCCCGGCCGTACGATGGAGGCTTTGCCGAACGGGATCGTGTAATCCGGACCCGGATCCGTCGCACGTCCATAAGGCTCGCGGTACAACCGCTTGTGCTCCAGGAACAACACAGGATCATCGCAGCGGATGGCTGTCCGAAGCAGGCCACTTGCATCCAGCGCATTGGACGGCATGACGACTCGTATACCCGGCGTATGCGTGAACATTACCTCGCCTGACTGGGAATGGTAGATGGAGCCGCCGGTCAAATAGCCCCCGATGGGGCACCGGATCACCAGCGGGGCTGAAAACGTGCCATTCGAGCGCCAGCGCAGGTTGGAGAGCTCGTTCCGCATCTGGTGTAGGGCGGGCCAGATGTAATCAAAGAACTGAATCTCGACAACCGGCTTTATGCCTCGCACAGCATAGCCAAGAGCGCGCCCAACGATGTTGGCCTCAGCCAGCGGCGAATTGAAGACACGCTCAGCACCAAACTCGGTTTGCAAGCCGGCCGTCAGCTTGAAGACGCCGCCCTTGCCCTTCAGCTCCCCTGCGCGGAGGGGCTCCTCCCGGCTGGCATCCGCGACGTCTTCTCCGTAGACGAGGATGCGTGGGTCCCGGCGCATCTCTTCATGCAGGCAGCTGTTGATCAGCTCAGCCATCGTCCGCTGCTTGGTCGCGGTATGCTCGGCCGGCTCAGTAACAAAGGCCAGGCTGCAAGGATTGAGATCCTCGGAGTAGACGTGGCGTGTGATGCTGCTGATCTCCGGGAGGGGAGCACGCACGGCATGGTCCGATGCGTTCCTTACTTCCTCATCGACGCCACGCTCCAGCCCCTGCAACGCTCCCTCGGTGCAAAGTCCTTCCCGCAGCAGGAGCTCCCGAAAGCGCGGAATCGGATCGCGTAGCGCGTCAGCCTGGATCTCTCGCGCGCTGCGGTAAGAGCGCTCATCGTCTGACTCAGAGTGCGAGTACGGCCGCACCACATGCCCGTGCACAAAAGCGGGTCCCCGGCCGGCGCGGCACCAGGCCACCGCTTCCTGCATGGCGGCGTAGCTCGCAATCGGATCCGTGCCATCCACTTCCGCGAAGTGGAAATTTGGGAAGTTCTGGACCAGCCGCGAAATGGAGCCGCCCGGCGTGTTGACCTCGACCGGCGTAGAGATTGCGTAGCCGTTGTCCTCAATGACATAAACCACCGGCAGCTTGGCATTGGAAGCCGTATTCAGCGATTCCCAGAACTCGCCTTGGCTCGTCGAACCTTCCCCGATGGAGAGATACACGACCTCGTCGCCATGGAAGTGCACATCCTTGAACGCCCGGTAATCAAGACGATCGCTTTCCTTCTGAGCCGCTTCCGGATGGCGCGCAAAGTAGCGCCCAGCCTCGGCACAGCCGATCGCGTGGAGGCACTGCGTCGCGGTCACGGACGAGGTAGAAACGATATTGAGCTGAGGATTGCCCCAGTGGCAGGGCATCTGCCGCCCGCCCGATGCGGGGTCTGTGGCAGCGCCAACAGCCTGCAGCAGCAATTCCTCGACGGTAGAGCCCAGCGTTAAGCAAAGCGCGCGATCCCGGTAGTAGGGGAAGAACCAATCGTAGCCCGGCTTGAGAGCCATGCCGGCTGCCACCAGGAGTGCTTCATGCCCGGCGCAGGAGATCTGGAAGAAAGCCTTTTGCTGACGCTTGAGCTGGATCTCGCGGTCATCCGTGCGACGAGACAACAGCATGAGGCGGTACATCTGCCTTAACTGCTCAGGAAGCAGGCCAGACCAGCGAGGATCAGCTGTGGGAGAGCTCCCTGTTCCGATCACAACTAGTTCACCCGCTGCCATACTCCTCCTCATTCATTGGCATATCGCGCCCCGGCCCATGAACCTGTTCAGTTTATAACTCCGCGGCTACTGCGCTCCCATCAGTACCCGCGCATCTTCTCCTTGACGCTCTTGGCCAGCTTTTCGATCTCCTCACTCTTACGCACGACGCCGACGGACAGCTGATCTTTGTTGCTCTTGGCCACCTCATCCCGCAGCTGCTGGGCCAGCTGGAACAACTTTTCCGTGTCGGCTGTTAGCTGCCGCTGGCGATCGGAGTTCCGCCGATCTGCCATCTGCTGCTGCATCTGCGGATTGACTTCAGGGATCGAGGGATCGTGCAGCGCATCACCGGGCCGGGCTCCCGAGCTGCTCGGATCACTGGCACCCCCACCATGCTGCGCCTCGAGAACAGACAGGCTGAGAACAAGGATGGCGACCACACCAGCGCACTTGCGCAAGAGCAGTGCTGCTGCATCCCAGCAAGCGGGACGGCCCATGCGGACGACCCAGCAGAATCGATTGCGCGCCACGGCATACCCCAGTCTCAAAGGAGCAAACAAACCGCATGCTACTCCTTTTCGCAGCAGCGCCGGTAGTCGCTCACCATCACAGAGCGGCGGACCTGGTTTCGGCTGACAAGCTCTTCGATACGGCACAGCACCTGCTTGTCGATGTCTTACCGAAAATCCTGATCATTTTGGCCATCGCCTGGGTCTTGATCCGCGTCCTCTCGTACTTCACCGACCGGATGGCGCGGATTGCGGAAAGACACGCCGCGGCAGCGACACGCATCTCCCAGGCGCGCACACTGTCCTCCGTTCTGCGCGCGACCGGCATCGGCGTCATCGGCTTTTTGGCTGTGTTGCAAATCCTACCCATGGTGGGCTTCAACCTGGCACCGCTGCTTGCCTCGGCCGGTGTAGCCGGCGTGGCGATCGGTCTGGCCTGCCAGACAGTCGTCAAAGACTGCCTGAATGGCATGCTGATCCTGGTGGAAGACCAATACAACGTAGGCGACGTGATTAAGATCGCGGGCCTCACCGGGCAGGTGGAGGCGATGAGCCTGCGCAAAACGACTCTGCGTGACGGAGATGGCACACTTTACATCGTTCCCAACTCGCAGATAACGACGGTCGCCAACATGACGCGTGACTTCTCCGTGGCAACGGTCAACGTCGAGGTCGACTTTTCAGCCGATCCGGATGAGGTGCTCAAGGTTCTGAAAGAGGCAGCCTTGAGTGTGCGCAACGATCCCGACTTCAAAGATGCCTTCCTTGACGACCCGACCCTGCTCGGCGTGGACGCCATCAAGGGTTCGCAGGTGACGTACCCCATCATCCTCAAGACACGCGCCAACCAGCAATGGGCGGCGAAGCGCGAGCTTCAGCGGCGTGTACGCCTCGCGCTCACCGAGCATCACCTGCTGCCGGGTGATCCTTTGCGGGTGTTTACGGCCAGCGGTCCGGTGGCTCTTGGGGCCAGTTCACATGGCAGCCCCGGTGCGGAGGCGAAGCCTGCAGCGGATGCGACGGCACACGTAGTTCCCGACATCAATCCCTTTACGGGGGAAGGCCTTTAGCGCCGCCTGATCGTCGCGGAGGAGCGCCTATGTCCCCTGCAAAGCGACAAGAAGCTGCTCCGCATCGTAAACCGGCGGCAGGCAGGTAGTGCCTCGGCACACCACAGCGAAGCCTCCAGGCTCCCCGAGCTGCGGCAGATGCGGCAACGTCTCAGCCAGCACGGGCGGCAGCGCTTCTGCCTTGGCTTGCTCACGGCGTAGTCGCAGCACGCTCTTATTTACGCCAAAGCGCGCCGTAGCAATCGTTGCAAGCTGACGGGCCAGTGAGTCTCCGCCGTCCCCGAACACGACCACCTGCACTGGAGGGAGCAGCAGACGCTCCAGCGCGAGCCCGTATGTGGCTGCATAGAGGCCGAACTGCTCCACGATGCCGCCGAAGCACTCGAGCGTATCTTCAGCAAACTCCCGCAGCGCCTCGTCACTGTTGAGTGCGTAGAGCCGCAATAGCGCCGCAGCAGCTGTGGGATTCCCAGCCGGGGTCGGCGCGTCCTGCAGCGGCTTTCGCCGAGCCGCCAGGATGCCGAGCTGCTTGCCTCCTGGCTGCTCTGCATCGAAAAAGCCGCCGGCGGTCCGGTCAGCAAAGCGCTGCATCATAGCTGCCGCGATTGCCTGTCCCGCGGTGTAGTAGCGGAGATCGGCAGTCGTCTGCCAGGCATCGAGGCAGGCGTGGATCATCTCTGCATAGTCATCGAGCACCCCGGGAACAGCCTGCGCGGCGCGGTGTCCGTCGGAGTAGGCGATCACATGGAGCAAGGACGCCTCTGCCGGATCCCAGCCTTCGCGTAGCAGGCGGTCCAGTGTGCGCAGCGCGAACTGCTGGGCTGCGGGTCTCTCCAGTGCCTCGGCTGCTGCGAGGTAAGCAGACACCGCCATCGCATTCCAGCCGACGTAGAGCGTGCGGTCTATAAACGGAGTGGGCCGCTGCGCGCGCGCGGTCAGTAGCCTGCCATGGGCTGAACGCAGCAGCTCCGCGGCGTATTCCGGTGCGAGGCCTGCTGCCTCGGCCACTGCCGCAAACGGCCGAGGCACATGCAAAACGCACTTTACCGGATTGTGGTGCATGTCGCCTTGGGCGCGCACGTTGTAGTAGGCCACGGCCAGGCGTAGCTCGTCAGGAAAGGGCGCAAGTACCTGCTCGACTTCGTTTAGCGTCCAGGTGAAGTAATCGCCATCGTCGTCGAGGCTGATGTCTGCATCCTGCGAGGCGTAGAAGCCGCCTTGTTCGCGATCACTGAGCACCGCGTCCATCCAGCGCATGATGTCGAGCGTGACCCGGGCAAACTCCGGCTCCACAAAGGTCTGGAAGGCATGGGCGTAGTTCGCCAGCAGGCCTGCATTGTCGTACAGCATCTTTTCAAAATGCGGGACCAGCCAGTGCTCATCGACCGAGTAGCGGTGAAAGCCTCCGCCCAGTTGGTCGTACATGCCTCCGCGCGCCATGCTTTCGAGCGTAAAGGTTGCGGCATGCCGTGCGTCGGTTGAGCCGGTCCGTGCCGCTACGTCAATCAGCAGATCGAGCGCTGCCGGGTGGGGGAACTTTGGCGCTGTGCCGAAGCCGCCATGCACTTTGTCGAGCTGCGTGAGGGCGCTGCCCACCAGCGCATCCACAATCTCCGGGCCGAGCGTGCCGCCACGTCCGGAGAAGCTCTCGCCGTGATCCACGGCCGCCAGGACTTGCGAGGCGGTCTTGTCAAGCTCTGCGCGACGTTCCTTCCAGACGCCGGCGAGGGTCTCGAGCACGCGCCCGAAGCCGGGACGGCCGTAGCGGTCGTCCGGAGGAAAGTAGGTGCCGCCGAAGAAGGGTCGGCCGTCGGAGGTCAACACGGCGGTTAGCGGCCAGCCGCCCTGTCCGGCCATGGTCTGGACGGCTGCCTGATAGCGGGCATCCACGTCCGGGCGCTCGTCGCGATCCACCTTAATGGCGATGAAGGAGCGGTTCACAACCGCCGCCAGCGCCGGGTTTTCGTAGCTCTCCCGATCCATCACGTGGCACCAGTGGCACCACACCGCTCCGATGTCGAGCAGGATCGGCTTGTCCTGTGCCTGCGCCAACGCAAAGGCCTCAGGACCCCACTCATGCCACTGAATGGGCTGGTGCATGGCCGAACGCAGGTAGGCGGAGGCAGCAGAAGCAAGGGAGTTGGGCGGGTGCTCGGTCATTACCTAAGTGTAGCTGGACGGCTGGTAGCTCGGAGTAAGCCGAGTAAGGGTGAGTTATTACTTGGAAGGTGGACGAACCTAAATGGTGCCAGTAGATACCTGCATGGCGTCTGGACTGAGAGCGAGACACAACCGTTTCCAGGTGAATAGTTTACGAGCAGACACGACGCTCTTTTCCAGTCACAGATCCTGAAAACAACGAATGCGAGTGAGATAGTGCCGACTAACAAAACAGGCGAAGCTCCTTCCCTGCGAAGGTCCGGCTACCTCCCGACCCTGGATGGCTGGCGCGCCTTGGCTATTGTGTCGGTGATTCTGTTTCACTCGCGGGTCTACCGCTTCGGCCCGCTCAGCACAGCACCCTTCGCCCACTTCGGGCGCTTCGGCGTACAGCTGTTCTTCGGCATCAGCGGCTTGTTGATCTGCACGCGACTACTGGAAGAGGAGCGGCTAACCGGCAAGCTGAACCTGCGCAATTTCTATATCCGTCGCACCCTGCGCATCCAGCCGGCTGCGCTGCTCATGCTCTGGGTATTGGCTCTGCTGATGGCCTTTAACGCTGTGACGCCGGGGTGGGCATGTGTCGCTGCATCACTGGCGGAGGTGCGCAACTACCTGCCGGCACATCCAGCGCCCACGCCGGACATGATCACAGCCCACTTCTGGTCGCTTTCCGTTGAAGAACACTTCTACCTGCTCTTTCCTGCTTTTCTGCTCCTGTGCAAGCGCAACCGGGGGCGTTGGTTGCTGCTCGCAACCGGGCTGGATGTCCTTTGGGCGATCACGGCGCACTTCCTCTTTCATGAGCCGGAGTGGGCGATCCATCAGACGGACCGTTGCCTTAGCTTCCTGACCTTGCCGGCAGCGGTGGCCGTGCTGCTCCAGGATAAGCGGGCAAGAGGCTGGTTGACACGCGCGCTACAGCCCTGGCCTGTGCTGCTTTTCTGTACCGCGTTGCTCGTCTCGCTTCGTCTCGGCAGTCCGCTGACTGTGCTTGCTCCCATCGCGCTGATCGCCAGCACACTGCTTCATCCGGGGAGTCAGCTCAGCCGCTGGCTCGAGCTGGCGCCTTTACGCTTCATCGGCCGTATCTCCTTCGGGCTTTACTTGTGGCAATCCCTCTTTTTCACGGGGCGCTTCCTTAAAGTGAACCCACTCGGCGTGCTAGGCGACGCACCGTGGAACTTCCTGATGACGGGAGCACTTGCTATCGCGAGCTACTACCTGGTGGAGAAACCCTGCATGCGGCTGGGCCATAAGCTCGCACGGCCAGCCTTGGAAGGGCGGCCCGAGCTTGCCCAGGCTTACGCCCAGCAACCGGGCGTCACCTCGGGCATACCGGCACAGCATCCTGTCCAGAGACCTACCCAGCAGCCTGGGCAAGAGCACGCGTACCCAGTTGCAGGCGGCCGGCGAGAACAGCCCGCACTCATCGGCAGCTTGCTTCTGTCGACAGAGCGCCCTCGGCCGGCGAGCCAAGGCGCCCATCCAAGGCGCGATCGGCCGACCGCATAAGGCTGCTTTCAAAGCGCGGCTGGGTCGTGGATCGGGAAGGGCGGGTGCGTAGAATAGGGCAAAAGCTTATGGCCCATACCACCTCGTCTCTGCCTCCCGGACAATCGCTCGAAGAACCGCTGGAACATACCCAGACAAACAGCACGTCCTTCGCCGATACCCTTGCCCGCATCCAGAGCCGATCTGCCCGCATCGGTATTGTTGGCATGGGCTACGTGGGCTTGCCGCTGGCGCTGCTGTTCTCGGAAGAGCGGTTTGCGATCACCGGCTTTGACATCGACCCGAGCAAGGTCTCGACGCTAAATAGCGCGGGATCGTACATCGTGCGCATCCCAGGCACCGAGATTGCCGCTGCTCAGCGTTCCGGTTTTCGCGCCACCGCGGACTTCTCCCTTGTGCGCGAGATGGATGCGGTCATCATCTGCGTGCCCACGCCCTTGTCCAAGCACCAGGAGCCCGACCTTAGCTTTATCGAGCAGACGGCTCGCGCGATTGCGCCTTTCCTGCATGCGGGACAGCTGGTTGTGCTGGAAAGCACGACCTATCCGGGTACGACTGAAGAGGTGCTGATCCCCCTGCTGGAGCAGGGTGCGCCAGACGGCTTGAAAGCTCTTCGCGAAGAGGGTAAAGGCTTTTATGTCGCGTTCTCTCCGGAACGGGAAGACCCCGGCAACGACACCGTGGCGCGGCGCGATATTCCGAAAGTGATCGGCGCATACGGCAGCCCGGCTGGCGCGCTTGCCTCGGCGATGTACGGCACCATCTTCAACACCACCGTCCCTGTCAGCTCACCAGCTGCGGCAGAGATGACGAAGCTGCTCGAGAATATCTACCGCTGCGTCAACATTGCGCTTGTGAATGAGCTGAAGCAGCTGTGCCAGCGTATGCAGATCGACCTGTTTGAGGTGATCGATGCGGCCAAGACCAAGCCGTTCGGCTTCCAGGCGTTCTACCCGGGGCCGGGGCTTGGCGGCCACTGTATCCCGATTGATCCCTTCTACCTGTCGTGGAAAGCGAAGCAGTTCGACTTCAGGACCCGCTTTATCGAGCTTGCCGGTGAAGTGAATGAAGCGATGCCCTACTATGTCATCGACCAGACAATCGAGGCGCTGAACCGGCGGCGCAAGGCTCTCAACGGCTCCCGAATCCTGGTGCTTGGCCTCTCCTACAAGCGCGATATCGATGATCTGCGCGAGTCCCCTTCCCTGCCGATCATCGAGATGCTGCGGGCGCGCGGAGCCGAGGTCAGCTACAACGATCCTTTCTTCGCTCACGTAGGCCGCGGGCGGCACTACGACCTGAATCTTGACTGCACGCCGCTGACTGACCTTGCGCAGTATGACTGTGTGCTGATCGCGACCGATCACTCCGATTACGACTACGCACATATCGTGCAGGAGTCGCAGCTGGTAATCGATACACGCAACGCGACCAAGGGCCTCGAGAGTAACAACATCGTGCGCTGCTAGCGGCTGCCCTGGCCTGCGGCTTGCTGTAGGCTGATGGCAGACCCGAGACGCAGCGCCCAGCCCGGCCGCGTCCTCGTTTTTCGGAGCTTGTTTTGGAAGAGTTTCCTCGTCTCGCACGGCTGCCCGCCTACGTCTTCAACATCACCGGAGAGCTGAAGGCCGAGGCTCGTCGGCGCGGCGAAGACGTCATTGATTTCGGAATGGGCAATCCCGACGGCGCGACCCCGCGGCATATCGTCGACAAGATGGTGGAAGCGGCTCAAAAGCCGGAGACGCACCGTTACTCGCTCTCCAAGGGTATTCCGCGGCTCAGGAAAGCGATTAGCCACTGGTATGGCGAACGCTACAACGTGGACATCGACCCTGCATCGGAAGCCATCGTCACGATCGGCTCGAAGGAAGGCATCGCGCACCTGTGCATGGCCACCCTGGACCGCGGAGACATGGTGCTGGTGCCGAACCCGAGCTACCCTATCCACATCTACGGCCCGGTAATCGCAGGCGCGAATATCCGATCCGTAGCGATCCACGATACAGATACGTTTCTCGCGGAGCTTGAGCAAACGATTCCGCTCATGTATCCCAAGCCGAAGATGCTGATCCTGAACTTCCCGGCTAACCCTACAACGCAGTGTGTGGACCTGCCGTTTCTGGAGCGGGTGGTCGGGCTTTGCCGGGAGCACGGCATCTACCTGGTGCACGACCTCGCGTATGCCGACATCAGCTTTGACGGCTACCGCGCACCTTCCGTCCTGCAAGTGCCCGGTGCCAAAGACATAGCCGTCGAGTTCTTTACCCTCTCGAAGAGCTACAACATGCCGGGCTGGCGTGTAGGCTTCATGGTCGGCAACGCGAAGCTCGTCTCTGCCCTGGCGCGCCTGAAGAGCTACTGCGATTACGGCACCTTTACGCCGATCCAGGTCGCGAGCATCCTGGCGCTCGAAGGCCCACAGCAGTGCGTGGCTGACATCTGCGCGACCTACCGGCGGCGCCGCGACTGCCTGGTCACTGGCCTCAACCGCATGGGCTGGCAGGTGAACCTGCCCAAGGCCACCATGTTTGTATGGGCGCCCATTCCCGAGTCCTACCGCGATGGATCCGCTACCGGTGAGCCGCTTGCCTCGCTGGCCTTCTCGACAAGGCTGCTGAAGGAAGCGAAGACGGCTGTTTCGCCGGGCATTGGGTTTGGCGAGTACGGCGACGGGCATGTGCGGTTTTCGCTGATCGAGAATGAAGAGCGAACGCGCCAGGCACTGCGCTGTATGCGGCAGATGCTGCAGCGGGACGGCGTGCGTGAGCCCGTGCTTGCCTAGAGCGGCACTGACCTAATCCGCAGTCTTGCCCCCTTGTGCTTCTATCGCAGCGTGGTACGCGTCCAGGTACCCCTCGATTGCACGATCCATAGAGAATGCAGCGATGTTGGCGAATCCACGCTGCCTCAGCTCTGGCAGCTCGTGCATGCGCGCGGCGATGATGCGGGCTGCCGCCTCCGGATCGTCCGGATCCACCAGGATCGCCGCATCCCCAGCTACCTCCGTCATCGGTGGACGATTTGTCGTGATCACTGCACACCCACAGGCCTGTGCTTCAAGAATCGGCCAGCCAAAGCCTTCCTCTCGTGAGGGAAACAGCAGGGCGGCTGCGCCGGAGTAAAGAGCGCGCAACATCTCATTTGAGACGTCGTTCATCTCGACGATGTCCTGAGGCACGCCGCTCTCTACGACAGCAGTTTGGAGCTCAGCATCCCAGGGCTTGCCGGCCAGCAGCAGCCGCGGGGTCAAACCCGGCATCACCCTGCGAAGCGCGGCAAAGATACGCACGGCAGCAGGCCTGTTCTTGTACCAGGAGTTGTTGCCAATGTGGAGCAGGTACGGTCGCCCATCCGCAATCTGTCGGCGTCCAAGTACAGCGGCTGTTTCATCCGCGGCGACGGGGCGGAACTCCCAGTTCAAAGGGTTATGCACAACGGTGCTGCGGAGTGATGTGCCAGGAGCGAGCTCCCGCAGATCGCTCTCTGTCTTATGAGAAACACAGATCACAAAAGGTGCTTTGAGCAAGCCGGATGCGATCCAGCGTTGCAGCACTTTGCCGGTTCCACTGATGTGAATACCTGCGAACCTGCCCTGGGCGGAGAACACGGCCAGCAAGTCATGGCAGGTGATCACGCTGGGAGTTTTGCCAGCGAGCGGCAGGTACATAGAGTTCGAATGATCGCAAATGTGGACGATGTCCGCGCCCCTGGCAAGCCGCCGCAAGGATCGCGGCGCAAGCAGAAACTTGTCGATGTAGCCAAGCCACTTCGCGAACGGCACGGTTTCGCCCGTTCGGCGCAGAACCCAGGACGGGGGATGCGCGACGCTGACAGAGTGGCCTCGCAGCGTAAGCTGCTGCTCCAACATGTGCGCGTAGCGCAGCATGCTTTCCTGCCGGTCAGGAAGGTAGTTCGAGATGAGGAGTATCTTCAAACGCGGCGTTCAGGGCTTATTCGGAAGAACCCGGCTGGTGTCATGTGCCGGCCGGGTTTCCCATCGCTCGACTACTTGGCGACCGGAGCGAGCATCTGGCTCTCAATCCAGGCGTAGGTCTTCGCCATGCCATCGCGCAGACGGATGGATGGTTCCCAGTTCAGATACTTCTGGATGAGGGTGTTGTCAGAGTTGCGGCCATTGACGCCCTTAGGAGCGCCGAGATTGTAGCGGCGCTCCAGCTTGATCCCGGCGATATCTTCAACAATGTCGACCAGCTGATTGATGGTGACCAGCTCGCTCGAGCCGAGATTGATCGGCTCCTTGATCTCGCTTTCCAGGATGTCGCGAGTGCCCTTGGTGCAATCGTCGATGTACATGAAGGAGCGGGTTTGGTGCCCATCGCCCCAAATCTCAATCTCGTGCTTGCCGCTTGCTTTCGCCTCGAGCACCTTGCGGCACATGGCGGCGGGTGCTTTTTCACGTCCACCCTCATACGTCCCGAGCGGCCCATACACATTGTGATAGCGCGCCACACGGGTCGTGACTCCGAAATCTTCCTCGAAGTGTCGGCACATTCGCTCAGAGAAGAGCTTCTCCCAACCGTAGCCATCCTCCGGAAGGGCGGGATAGGCATCCTCTTCCTTGAGCGCCACCACATCAGGGTTGGTCTGCTTCTCGCCGTTGTAGACGCAGGCGGAGGATGAGAAGAAGAAGCGCTCGACGCCGGCTTCCCGTGCTGCCATCAACATGTGCGTGTTGGTCAACACACTGAGCATGCAAAGGGCCTTGTTGTTCTCGATGAAACCCATACCGCCCATGTCTGCGGCCAGCTGAAAGACGATCTCTGTGTCATCGGCAGCGGTCTGGCAGTTGGCGCGATCACGAAGATCAAGCGAGAGGTTTTCTACGCCGTGGGAGGTCTGGTACCACTCGTCCAAAGGTTTGATGTCCACGGCCCTGACGACGTTCACACCCTGGGCCAGGAGATCCTTCACAAGGTGTCCACCAATGAACCCGCCGGCGCCACAGACGACCACTCGTTCATTCTTCAGCTTCATGCGAGGCACTCCTATGCCGTGTGATGCTTGTTGTCGTGCGTGCGCTCGACCCAGACAGCCAACGCTGGTCCAAGAACCGGCCGTCAAGCGTAGTGCAAAAGGATGTGACGCTACCGGGCTGCAGCCTCAGTATTCCCGGGCCTGGTAGCAGCGTCAAGGCAGCGACTTCCTTCGGTAACTGCCCCGCCCGCTCACCTCCGGGCTGTAGCGCTTGAGAATGTGCGTGGAGCTGCTTCCCTGCCGGGGAGGGCGTCCTGGCGGCCGACGCTGTGATAGGTGAAGCCTTGCGCCGCCATGGCCTCTGCATCGTAGAGGTTGCGCCCATCCAGGATGATGGGATACCGCAGACTTTTATGCAGCTGATCCAGGTCGAGCTCCGCGAATTCCTGCCAGTCGGTCAGGATCAGGAGTGCATCTTTGCCGCGAGCCGCTGCGTAGCTGTCTTCGACGTAGTGCATCGTCTCAGATGGGGGCAGAATCTCGGCCGTTCTCTCCATACCAGCCGGGTCGAAGGCATCAATCGAGCAGCCTTCCTTGAGAAGCATTTGTACAATCTCGATCGCCGGTGAGTCGCGGATATCATCGGTACCGCCCTTGAAGGCCAGGCCGAGCACGCCGAGCTTCTTTCCGCGGAAGGTCCAGAGTGCTGAGCGCACCTTCTGAAAGAAGCGCCGCTTCTGCTCGACATTGATCTTCTCCACCTCAGTCAGCAGGCCGAACGAGATCCCGAACTGCTCTGCCACGTAGCGGAAGGCAGCCACATCCTTCGGGAAGCAGGAGCCGCCGTAGCCGATGCCCGCCTGCAGGAACCGAGGACCGATTCGTTGATCCATACCGATGCCTTGGGAAACCTGCTTCACATCCGCGCCCACCGCTTCGCAAATGTTCGCGACCACATTGATAAAGGATATCTTGACAGCCAAAAAGGCGTTCGAAGCGTGCTTGATAAGCTCTGCCGCCTTGGTCGAGACGTGAAGCAGAGGCGGAACAGCTTCCCGATTGCAGCAGCCGGGCACGCTGCCAGCGCCTTCATAGTAGCGACCGCTGGTCATCGGCTCGTAGATGGCGCTCATCAAGGCCGCGGCCCGGGGAGAATCTGTACCCACCACGATGCGGTCCGTGTGGAGGAAGTCGACGACGGCTGTGCCTTCGCGCAGGAACTCCGGGTTCGAGGCCACGTCGAAGAGCTCACGCGACACGCCATTGCGCTCGATTACGCGGCGGATCCACTCGTTGGTATAGACCGGCACTGTGCTCTTCTCGACAATGACCTTATAGGTGTCGATGGAGCGAGCGATCTCGCTTGCAACGGCGTCCACATAGGACAGATCAGCCGAGCCGGTTCCGCTTTGCGGGGTGCCGACGGCGATAAAGATCGCATCGGCTTCGCGGGTCGCTGCGCGAAGGTCTGAGGTAAAGGTAATGCCGGCACCGCGATGGCGGTCCAGCAGCTCCTTCAAGTACTCCTCATGGATTGGAACGCCGCCGGCGCGAAGCATCGCCACTTTGGTCTCGTCATTGTCCACGCAGATGACCGAGTGACCGATCTCTGCAAAGCAGGCAGCAGCGACAAGTCCTACATAACCGGAACCAACGACCGCAATACGGGTGCGCGTCTCCATGGAAAAGGTGTCTCCTTCAGAAGGTCAGTTGTTCTGCATTCTAGACGGTCTTTTTCGCCGCCTGAGACAAATCGGCGGCAAAGTGTTGCCAGTCCTTAACGGATGCTGCCGTGGTAAGTCGTCTCGAATCTTGGAGCAGTGTCGTTCAAGCTGCTGGACCGGGAGGGGCGTGAGCTCCTTCCATAGCGCCCCTGCTGGTAGTTCCTTATGTCTTCCCGCCGCATGGAATCGGCTTCGCTGACGGTTGCACCACGTAGGATTCTTTGCTGCTGGGCGCGCCGCTCGTAGGCGGCAAATGCCTCATACGTACGCACAGGACTTTCAGCCTCTCCCTGGTGCAGCGAAGGCGTGACGCCGGTAGGAACGGCAAAGGACAAACCATCGCTGAGCGAACGGAAGGGCGAGGCACCGAAGCCAGCTGCGCTTCTCTCGAGCGGAGAGGTTGCATTCGAGAGCTCAGTTGGAAGCGCCGCGGTACCGCGGGTTGAATCGGAGAAGCCGGATGTGGAGGCCATGTACTCTGGCGAGGTGCCAATCACCTGCCCGGCACGTGGCCCACTTGGCAGAGGAGCCGTTTGCCCGTCGTCGTACTGGAACTGTGGAGCTTGCAGCGTCGATGGTTCGGCAAAGAAGACGCCAGTCTCGGCAGAAGGCGTCGGAGCATCATTGCCGAGCTGGAGACTGGCCGTCAGGTCGCTTTGCCCGGTCAGCACCGGATCAGTCGCGTAGAAGCCCGGGGAGCCTCCCGCTTGAAGCATGGACGAGGCTGCGTTTGGCGGGAGCTGTGCCATCCCCGGTGAACCGACGCCGGATGCGCTGCCGGGCATTGTCTGGCCCGGAAAGGATGCAGCGCCGCCGCGCATCTCGCCGGAGAAGTTTGGAGCTGCGCTGCTGGGTGCGCTTTGCCCTGAGAAGGCAGCCTTGCTGCCTGTGACTCCGCCGAACGCAGCCTGCATGCTGCTTGTGCCGAGACTTGAAACGGCTGCCTGCCGACCTGCCATGGCCGCTCCACTGACTGAGGCGCTTGCGCCGGCGACAAACGCCTGGCTGCGATGGCCACCGGAGGAGACTGTCCCGGCTTGCACCGCAAGCTGGGCATCACTCAACGAGTAAGTCAGCGGCGTGGTGTCTGCTGTTGAGTTGACGTAAGAGCTGGCCATTGGGGTCAGCGCAGAACCCAGCAGCTGAGCATGGGTTGGATCGGAGACATCTGTGTGTGTGTCGGAACCCTGGATACTGGCGGCATCGCCGCCAAATGTAGAGTCCAGACCGGAGATAGCGGTGTCCTGGGCGAACGAGTCGCCGATGCTGCCTGAAATGGAAGGGCTCAGGCTCTGTGCGTGCGCAACACCAGCGCATAGACCGCACATCGGGGCTAGCAGCGAAGCGATCTTCAGACGGGTCGGGACGAGTGCGCGCATTAGAGACTCACATTCTTAATACGGAACTCTGGCAGGGACATGATGAGCCACACACCCGAGCCGAAGAACAAACCATTGCGCAGAATCAGGAAATACGAGGTGAGAGCGATCTCCGGCTCGAGCAGCGCGGATAGCGAAGAGAGGATGATAAAGCACGAAGCAAAAACGGGCAGCGATTCCGCAACAAGTTCGAGGAAAGATCGGATCATCAGCGTCATGAGCAAGGGGTACAGCAGGATTCCCCAGACGCCGAAATCAACCGCTCCGGTGGTGAGCACCGAATTGGCTTCATCCAGGAAGCTGGCCCCGAAGATGTCATCCGCCAGCCTCTCCTCTGAATAAGTGAGATCCTTACTCGGGTAAAGGATTGAGGGAAGGGCAAGTTCGGCATTGTGGAGCAAATCGACGCCGTGAGCACCGGGCAGAACATCGGTGTAGCCCTCGAGCTTGGCAAGGAAGCCCAGGATGAAGGTGCGGGTTTCGATATTAGTCGCAATCGACTCTTTGATCTCTGAGTAGCTGCGTTCCTCGGCCACGCGGATGGCCGCGCTGATGCGCTGGATCAGTGTGGGATGGACGAGGGTGTAGCCTGCGATACGCAGATAGAAGAAGCCAATCGACGCAGCATAGACAAAGCCTGCGACCAGCCCGAGGAGGATGGCCTTCTTCAGTGGGGAATAAGGAACCTTGTAGCGGCCAAGACGCAGCCCGACCAGGGTTAGCACGATGGCGTAGATCATCGCGCGCCGGCCCAGCGGGAAGATCATGAGAAAGAGCAGCCCGCTCAGATAGCGGGTGTACAGGCGGCTAAAGCGGCTCGGGATGTTGAGAGAGACACAGATACAGAGTGCCAGCAAGGAACCGGAGAGCCACTCTGTCAGGCTGGCCAGGATGCTGACGTGCCCGTACTCTTCGCCTGCCCCCCCTGAAACCACAGCGCCCATAAAGGACGTGGAGCCGAGCAGGTAAGACGAAGCAAGTGCCAACGTGCCAAGGGTGATAAAGACAACAGCGCGATTGTTGAATTGAAGAACGAAATCCTCTCCAAAGATAGGCTTCTCGAGCAACTCGCCGATACCCAGCGTCAGGGCACAGGAAGCGAGGACGGAGCCCATCGCATGCGCTAGATCGACGGTGTCGATATGCAGGAACTCGCCGAGGGACTCGCCTGCGCGCGGCAGGGTGAACCAAGTGTTGGCCGTCCCCAATCCGTAGGCCAGGGCCAGAGTTGCCACAAGAACCGTCGTAATGCGTAGTGGCGCGCGCCTACCCAGCAGATCGAAAAGCAGGTAGGCAGCCACACCAGTAAGTACAAGGGCTCCCACCAGCATCGACGCGTCTGCGCCGGTTGCCCAGCACAGAATGGCCGTACCGAAGAGCAAGGCAGGCATGCCAACCATGTACGAGCGGCGCAGAGGGATGAACAAAGACCCGAGCCGGCGAGGCCGCGCATCCTGGATGAGGATGCGGTCGCGGTCTTGCACCAATGTCAGTGTTTCGATCATCCCTGGTCTCGATGTGCCGGACTACCGGTTAAGCCGCTAGTGAAGATAGATCGCTTCGTTCGCAGCGATGCCGAAGGCTGCTTCAATGCCGCGGTAGAGCAGTGTTTTACCGAAGCTCGACGGCACGTACAAGATGTCTCCGTCCGAAACCAGCACATCGGCTTGCTTGCCGTAGAGCACATGCTTCAAATCAAGATCCACCTCTTCGCGGCCGGCAGGCAGTTTGCGAATCAGCCTTGTTTGCGAGAGTGCGGCAGTCTTGTTCATACCCCCAGCCAGCGAGAGTGCCTCAATCAATGACAGCCGCTCATTGTTATCGACCAGGATACCGCCCGGCCGGAGCACATCGCCCAGGATGTAGATGACCCCTGCCTTGGCCACAATCACCGTATCGCCTGGCAGGATGATGGGGTTGACCTGGGCATGGAGAGCGGCAGGCGTGGGCTGAAGAGCAATCTGCACAGGATGTTGAGGGTCGTTCCGGTGGACGATGGAAACCAGCCGGCCGGCTGTGGAGGAGACACCACCGGCGAGCGAAAGCATGTCGAGAAGACGACGGGAGCCGAGCGTCGGGTACACACCGGGTGCATGCACCTCACCTAAAACGGACGCGCCTTGTGACGCAAACTCCGTTTCCGAGACACTTACATGCGGGTTGAGCAGCAAACCGCGCGTCCGGTAGCTGTCTTCCAGCGCCACGGCAGCCTGCTGGGTGTCAAGGCCGGCAACATGCAATGTGCCGAGCACCGGCAGGCTGATATCGCCAGTCTGGTTCACGCGCACAGAGCTGCTCAGCTCCGGGGTTTCAAAGACAGATACGCTGAGCAGATCGCCCGCGCCAATCAGGATCGCGGGAGGCTGATCGGCAGGATCCATCTGGCCAGTTCCCTGCATGGGCGCCGGGGCAGCTTGCTGGGCGAGATCGGCGACCACCTGCGCCCGGAGGGACACTGTCGCTCCGGCTGTGAAGACACAAAGCGCCACTGCGCGCAGCCATCTACTGTTCAGCATCCATACCTCCCCCGTAGCCGGCACCGTAGTTCGAGTTGTAGCTGTAGTTATAGCGTTTGGAGTAGGTGTAGTAATTCTCGAGCCGCAGGTCGACATCGTTCACGATGATGCCCTGCACGCGCGCATTGACGCGGCGCATCTGCTCCCGCACGCGAAGCAACGCCTTCTTCCGGGTAACGCCGGAGCGCACAAGGATAAAGGACGCATCGACCTGGGGCGCGATGCTCAAGGTATCAGCGACGGCGAGCACCGGCGAAGTGTCAAGGATGATGTGGTCGTACTCTTCGCGCCATTTCTTCAGGAGCTGTTCCATGGAACGCGAGGCCAGCGCTTCGCCTGGATTGACGGTGACCGGGCCACGGGTCACGAGCGTTAGATTCGGCAGGTCGGGCAAGGGGGTTTCATACGCGCTACCCTCCCCTTCGCGCACCAGCAAGGTCGAAAGGCCGAAGCGATTGGAGGTGCGGAACTTCATGTGCAGGGTCCCCTTGCGGAGGTCTGTATCCACCAGCAGGACCCGTGCCGAGCGCCGTGCGAAGGAGATCGCCAAGTTAGCCGCGCAGGTGCTTTTGCCCTCTGTGGCAAAGGAGCTGGTTAGCAACAGCAGCTTCGGTTCGCGGTCCACCGCGGAAAGCAGGATGGAGGAGCGGAGAGTCCGGAAACCTTCAGACACATACGACTGAGGTTCCGTGTAGGAGATCAGGTCTGGAGAAACGCGCGACATTCGCTCCAACTCTGCCTCCGCCGCCGGGGTGCCGGCCGCTGCCGTCACCTTCTTCTGCGTGGGATCAAAGTGCGGGATCACGGCAAGCGCCGGCAGTCCGGTGATGGATTCGGCATCGTCTGAGGTCCGGATGGTGTCGTCAATGGTCTCCGCAAACAGAGCCAGGGCGAGGCCAAGGACGATACCGGAGCCCAGGCCGATGGCTGCATCATTGCGTTTGATGGGGAAAACCGGGAGTGCCGGCGTCGTCGCCCGGTCCACCACGTCGATCTGGTTCGCGTTCAGGCCGGCAGTGATGCCTGCTTCCTTGAGCCGGGTTTGCAGAGCATCGTAGAGGTCTGAAGCCGAGTCCGCGCCATGGCGGAGGATTTGGTACTCCGCGGCGGAACGGTTCTGGTTGTAGGCCTGCTGCTTCGCATCATCCAGCCGCTGGCGCATTAGCTTCTCTGTACTCAGAGCAGTGTTGTACTCCACTTCAAAGCGCCGCTGCATCTGCCCGATCTCGCCATGAATGTCGCGGCGTACCTGATCGAGCGATGACTGGATTTCGCGCAGACGTGGCCATTCCGGCCCGAACTTGGACTGGAGCTGCGCCTGCTGCACGGTCAAGGCCGCCTCCTGCTGCTGGAGCTGAGCAAGCGTTGTGGAGGGAGCAACGGAGAGCAGCAGCTCCGGGTTGCCGGTCATGGCCATCCGATAGCGCGCTTCCTTGACAACCCGATCGGCCTGCGCTTCAGAGAGCTGCTGATTGGCTGTGCGCAGATTATCGAGAGTCAGATCATCGCCAGCGCCATTCGGATCGGCACCGATCAGGTTGTTGTCCCGCTGGTAGGTGGCCAGCGCATCCTGCGACTGTTTCACCTGGTTCTTTAAGTTGTCGAGCTGGTGGGCAAGCCAGTCGGAGATGCGCTCGGTGCCTTCGTAGCGAACGCGCAGGCTGCGCTCGATGTAGCGGTCCACGATCGAATTCGCAATCATCGCGGCTACGGCTGGGTTCTGATTGCGGAATCTGACCTCTACCAAATCGGTGCCAGGCTTTGTCGCGATCTTGGTGGCGCTCTTGAAGATGGCCAGCAGGTTGAGCCGCTGGCTGGGTGTGAGCTTTCCGTTGTAGGGGCTGCGAACGAAAACCTGCGAAAACGGTTCTTTATGGTAGAGGTCCAGCGTATCCATCACGTCGAGCGTTACGGTTTCGCTCTGCATAATCGCGATTTCAGTAGCGGTCTCCTCAAGGGCTGCTTCGATGCCACCCTGTTCCTGTTGCACCAGGTCAGAGATCCCGATATTGCTTTGCTTCCCGGAGTTGATATCCAGCAGTGACACTGCTTCGTACTGAGGGATGGTTGTCAGAATATAGACGGCAGCGAAGGCGAGGCCGACCACTATGCCGGCCAGGATCAGCCATTTTCGCTTGATCAGGACCTTGCGTATGTCGCTGGGCGTGATAACCGCCTGCTCCGGGGCGAGCTGGGGCGTATGCACCAGCGGCCGCTCGGGTTGGACTGCGGGGCCTTCCATCTTAGTAAGCTCCTTGAACTTGGGTGGCGCGGTACGGGAGAGACGAGGTGAGCTCGGCAAGTACACGCAACGATTGTGGCTTTCTAGCCCTTGAGGAGTGCCGGCTGCTTGGGATCCGGGAGCGTACCTGCTGCTTCATGCGCAAGCCCATGGGACAGCGGGGAGCTTGACCGGAAGAGTAATGACGCGGGAAGTAGAAGCCATGTAGCAAAAGGACGTCCGGGCAAACAAGCGAGAAGCCATGCCTCTTACCAAGAAAGGTTGTGACGCCAGATGCTTCCGCCTTTCGCCATGCCGCCCGCCATGTGGGGCCCACCGGGGTGCGATCTTCACCTGCCCTCTCTCCGCAGCCGGGTTAAAGCTCTGCCGGTCCGGATCGGGACGTTCCCGGTCTGCCTGGCTCCCCTGCTTGCTGAAGAGGTCTCTGCCCACCGAGGTCGGGTGCCTCGAGTTCCACCTGAGTGTAGCCAAGTTGCTGGGGTCGGTCAAACACCGGAAGAGACGAAATCACACCCTGGGTATCTGTCCTGACAAGGCTTTCTCAGGTAATATCCCACCTTTGCAGGGGGTCGCTCAAGCGCGCGAAAAGAAGCGGTGCCTGTTGCCGCCGCCCTGTTTTGCCCGGTACATCGCCGCATCAGCGCGCTTCCAAAGCTCACCGGCGATGCTGCCGTCGTCCGGAAATAGGGCGATGCCGATGCTCGCGCTGAGCTGGATCCGCTCCCCCTCATAGCTGTGCGGGGCGCTTAGGGTGAAGAGGAGATCGTTCACGACCAGCTCAGCATCCTGCAAATTGCCGACATCATCCAGGATGACCGTGAACTCTTCGCCGCCGGTGCGGGCGGCTGTGTCGACGGAGCGAAGCCGCTGGCGCAGCCGGTCGGCTACCTCCACCAGGCAGCTGTCACCGGCTGCATGCCCGTGGGTGTCGTTGATCTTCTTGAAGCGATCCAGGTCGATACAGAGGATGGCGGCCTTTCGTCCATGACGAAGCGCCGCAGCCAGAGCCGTCTCCATCCGGTCCTGCAGAAGGAGACGGTTCGGCAAGCCCGTCAGGGGATCGTGGCTGGCCCGGTGCATGAGCTGGTCGTGCTCCGCAGCCTGCGCCGTGATGTCTTTGGCGACAAGCAGGCTTGACTCCCGGCCTCCGAAGCGGACGCGCTGCAGGGTGACCTCGACTGTGATATCGACGCCTCGGCTGGTTTGGAAGTGCATCGAGTCTGCCTTGGCTTGCCCACCGAGGGAGCCATCCGCGCTGCCGGCGGCTTCCTTGCCGGCCAGGCGCCAGTTCAATTCGACCAAGCCCACGGGCGAAGGGTCCCGCTCTGAGACCAGGTGGCTGATCGTAAGACCGGCAAGGTCTCGGCGAGTCCATCCAAAGCTCTGCTCTGCCGCGAAGTTTACCTCCAGAAGCTGTGTGGACTCTGTATCGAAGATCCACATGGGAAGGGGGTTGCGCTCGAAGAGACTCCGGTACTGCTCGCGCTCCAGCTCTGCCTGCAGGAGCTCATCCTCGAAGAGGGTCACCAGCATACCGAAGGCTACAACCACCTTGGGCACGTTCCAGATCTCGGGGTCGATTGTGAGCGAAGGCCAGGCATGGCCGAGCAGCATGCCCAGAGGAAAAACGGCAGCCCAGGCGCCCAGGCCTCCGATCGTGGTCCAGACCCCCGCAGTACGGCGGCGCATATCGTGCGAAAACAGCAGAGCATAGCCGGCAAAGAGCTCCATAAGCAGCACGGCGAGTGCATCGTCGCTCTGCCGCGCGATGAGGCGCATGGAGATCCACTGGGAGCAGACCAGGATTAACACTGTGCAGGGTACGGTGATCTGCAGATCCCGGCTATAGCGCCAGAGGCCGACCAGCGCTGCGCACTGGCAAATGAGCGCCCCGGCTAGAAACACGCTCAAAGGCTGCACATGGACGCCGTCGGAAGCGGCTAGAACGAGGGCAACGGCAAGAAGGGGGAGCGGTAGCAGACGCCTGCTGCGAAGCCACTCAAGGCGCGGCAGGGAGAAGAGGAAGTAGAACGCGCTCATCAGGAGCGCTGCCGTGGCCAGCGTTTGGAGAAAGGCCGACTCCGGATGGATCAGGAGAAGGGCAAAGTGCACGACCGCCCAGCTCCATGCGCTAATCCAGGACCGAAGGCGCGGGGAGGGGCGCTTGCGGTAAATGGAGCCGAAGAGCACAACAAACGAGCCGAGGACGACGACATTGAGCAGCAGAGTCTGTCGCATGGCCTGTCAGTTCCCTGCCCGGTGTGAGACGTGGACAGAGTGGATGGCGCTACAAAGGCCGGAGCCCCCGGCAGCGAGGCCGAGCGAGGGTTTGGCTACGAGATCAACGGCTCCCGGATAAGTACTTAGACATGACATAACAGCGCGCTCGCGCGGTAAGTGGTGGGCGGTGAGGGATTTGAACCCCCGACATCCTGCTTGTAAGGCAGGCGCTCTAACCAACTGAGCTAACCGCCCAATGGAGCCGTCCCCAGCTTCGGCCGGCAACACCGCTAGTCTAGCAGCCGAGCCCGTCTGCGGGCACATTGGAGCGCCCGGGCTGCAGGGTGCCGGGTTGGTAGACTCGGCAGGGTGAGCCGGCTCATTGTGAATGCGGATGATCTGGGCTACACAGACGGCATCAATGCAGCCGTGCTGACCCTGCACACGGAGGGGGCGCTGAGCTCGGCTACGGTGATGGCTGGCGGGCAGGCTGTGAAGCCGCTTGTGCGGCAGCTTGGGAGATCCGGAGGGCTCGGCCAGAAGATCTCTCTGGGCTGCCATGTGGTGCTGGTGGACGGCTGGCCGCTCAGCACGGCGGCACTGGTTCCTTCGCTGCTGCTTCGGGAGAGCGGGAGCTTCCGGCCCAGGCTCGGGGCCTTTGCGCTGGACCTGCTGCGCGGCCGGGTGAAGGATGGGGAGCTGGAGCGGGAGGCGGTCGCACAGATCCGGTCGCTCCAGGCACTGGGCATGCGCGTGACGCATCTTGATACACACAAGCATACGCACCTGTTTCCCCGGGTACTGCGCCCCCTGCTGCGGGCTGCCTTGCAATGTGGGGTGCGTGCTGTGCGGAACCCGTTTGAGCCGCGCTGGGCAAGGGCCGCGACCCGCGAAGCCAAGGTGGCGAGGAGGATCCAAGTCTCGCTGCTGAGCCGCTACAGGGCTACGTTCCTCGAAGAGGTGGAGCGGGCCGGGCTGCAGACAACGGCTGGAGCGCTCGGCGTGCTGGCGACCGGGGTGCTTCGGGAGCCTGTGTTGGAGCGCCTGCTGGAGGCGCTTGCCCGGCACGGAGGCCGGGAGGAGTGCTACGAGCTGGTCTGCCATCCGGGGCTTGCCGATGCTGCGCTGCGGGCACTGCCCACGCGGCTGCAGGGCGAGCGCGAGGAGGAGCGGCGGGCGCTTGCCTTGGCCATTCCGCGCTGGACGGGGCCTGAGGGACCGCACCGCCTCGTCAGCTTTGCCGATCTCGCTGACGCTTAGAGTGGGCTGCGGGCGCGCATACATTGCGCAGGTAGATGCTGTGGAGACGGGGCTGGGCAGCCTGCGCTGCGGGCGATCCGGGCTGCTTTTTGGACCTTGGAACAGGTCTTGGGGACAGCCCCGGGGACTGGAGTCAGAGAGGGTTCGAGCTGCCGATCAGCGGGCGCTCTGGCCTTCCGGATCGCTCTCAGTTAGGGCAGTTCAGGGCCGCATTGTGGTCATTTTTGAGGCCGTTTTTGTGCCATTTTGCGCCTTTTTGGTGCCACTTTGTACGGGCACGTCCTGCCGAATATGCAGGATCGTGCATATGCATGCAATGTCAAGAGTACTTCGGGCACAAAAACTACCACAAAGGTGGGTTGCGCTTTTCCCACCCGAAAGAGGGGATGCCAACTCGCGGAGCAAGATTGTGGAACCTCGGTGCGTGAAGCACCGTCCAAGTGCGAGGCGCGGCGCTGGACTCGGAAGGCCCGAGACCAATTCATGCGCCGGAGGGAAACGATGAAGATAGGGATCACCTGTTACCCGACCTATGGAGGGTCGGGCGTTGTGGCCACCGAGCTCGGCATCGAGCTGGCAGCCAAGGGCCACCAGGTGCACTTCATCACCTACCAGCAGCCATTCCGGCTGACGGGCCGGGAGCGCGGGATCTTCTACCACGAGGTGGCGGTGCCGGCTTACCCGCTGTTTGAGTACCCGCCCTACGACCTCGCGCTGGCGACGCGGATGAGCGAGGTAGGCGAGTACTACGACCTGGACCTACTGCACGTGCACTATGCTATCCCGCACTCAGTAAGCGCGCTGCTGGCGCGGCAGATGCTGGCTGCGCGCGGGCGGAGGCTGCCGTTTGTGACGACGCTGCACGGGACCGACATCACGCTGGTCGGGCAGGACCGCTCCTACCTGCCGGTGACCAAGTTCGCGATCGAGAACTCGGATGGGGTGACGGCGATCTCGAGCTACCTGCGGGAGGAGACGGTGCGGGAGTTTGGGGTGGAGCGGCCGATCGAGGTAGTACCGAACTTTGTGAATTGCGACCTCTATATGCCGCTGCCGGTGAGTGAGCGGGCCGAAAGTCGGGCGCGGTTTGCACCGGCGGAGGAGCCGATCCTGCTGCACCTGTCTAACTTCCGCCCGGTGAAGCGGGTGAAGGATGTGGTGGAGGTGTTTGCGCGAGTGGCGGCCGAGGTGCCGGCGCATTTGCTAATGGTGGGTGATGGGCCGGAGCGCTCGAATGCCGAGTACCGGGTGCATGCACTGGGGCTGCAGGACCGTGTGCACTTCCTGGGCAAGCAGGACGAGGTACACCGGCTGCTGCCGCTGGCCGACCTGATGCTGATGCCGAGCGAACTTGAAGCCTTTGGGCTGGCGGCGTTGGAAGCCGCGGCATGCCGGGTGCCAACGATCGCGACCCGGCAAGGCGGTGTGCCGGAACTGATTGAGGACGGGGTGAATGGGCGTCTGCTGCCGGTAGGCGATGTGGAAGGGATGGCGCGTGCGGCTGTCGAACTGCTCCGGGATCCGGCGCAGCTGGAGGCGATGGCAGGCGAGGCCAGGCGCGGTGCGCAGCAGCGCTTCTGCGCGACGCGGATTATTCCGCAGTATGAGGCGTTCTATGAGCGGGTGGTGGCGGGAGCAGGCAATCCCTAGCCGCATTTGACGGCATGCATGGACAGCGTTTGCGCTCGATTGCATGACTGTATCTGCACCTACGGCGAATCCCCTATTTGTAACCACTATAGGAGCTCTTTCGTTTACTCCATTGACCTCCAAGACAGCCGAAATGATAATTGCCCGAGTTTCAGCTTTCTTCTTTGCTGTTTCTTGCAGCACTTTTCGCCTTGGAGATCTCTCGTATGTTTGTGCGTCTGGATGGTTTCTGTTCGCGTGCCTTCGTCCTATTTAGCTTCCTAGCGCTCGCCGGCTGCGGTGGATCCACGGCGCCCTCAACTGTTGCAGCTGCACCTCCCACGAGCGGCAGCACACCAGCTACGAACCCTGTACCGGCTCTCAGCAGCCTGCAACCACAAAGCGCACTGATTGGATCAACGCCTGTGACGCTGACATTGAGCGGCAGCAGCTTTGTGGCAGCCTCCATGGTGCTCTGGAACGGGACAGCCCTTCAGACGACCTTCAATAGCAGCACGACACTCACGGCGCAGATCCCGGCGAGTGACCTGGCCAGTGCATCCACGGCGCAGGTGACGGTTCTGAATGCAGCTCCGGGCGGCGGAACTTCGACAGCGCAGCCCTTCCAGGTGCTTGCACCAAATGCGTCGCCGACGTTGAGCGGCTTGAGCCCGAGTACGGCTCCGGTGAACAGCTCTGCTTTGACATTGACGCTTATGGGCACGGGTTTTCTGCCGACTTCGGTCGCGCAGTGGAATGGCGCGGCCCTGCCGACGACCTATCTTTCCGCGACGACGCTGACGGCGGCTCTGCCCCCTTCGAACCTGGCGAGCTCGGGCTCATACGCGGTCACGGTGGCGACGCCGATGCCGGGTGGTGGAAGCTCCATGGCAGTGCCGTTTGTGGTGGAGGCTGTAGGAAATATCGCGCAGATGGCTGTGGATGTAACGGCGAATAGCCTTGCCTGGGACGCGGTGAACCAGAAGCTGTACCTATCCCTGCCCAGCGCCAATGGTGTGGGCGGGAACACGGTGCAGGCTCTGGATCCGGTAACGGGGACGCTTGGTGCATCTGGCTATGCGGGCAGTGAGCCGGACCTTCTGGCTGTGTCTGCAAACAGCAAGTATGTCTATGTCGGGCTCGATGGAGCGTCTTCCGTGCAGCGGCTTGTGCTCCCCGGGTTGACACAGGACATCAACATACCGCTCGGAAGCGACCAGTACGATGGCCCCTACTATGCGGGCGATCTGCAGGCAGCACCGATGGCCGATGGCACAGTTGCAGTGGTCCGCAATGTAAGGGGTATCAGCCCCGCGGAAGAGGGTGGCGTAGCGATCTACGACGATGGGACGGCTCGACCGAACGCGCTGTGCGGCTTTATTCAGATTGGCTGCGAAAGCGGCCTCTTTGGAGCGCTCTACGACTCCATTCAATGGAACGACGATGCTTCACAGATGTTTGCCGTCAACAATGAGGACACGGGCTTTGACTTCTACACGGTTCCTGTCTCGTCCAGCGGCTTTGGACTGGCCAAGGATTATGGCGGGCTGGCCGGCGGCTTCGGCAGCAACATCCATTTTGACCCGGTGTCAGGCTATGTGTACGACGATGACGGAGCCGTCATCAATCCGAGCACGGCAACGCTGGCGGGCACACTGAACGCCTCCGGGCTGGTAGTACCTGACGGCAAGCTGGGGGTCGTATTTGTACTGGGACAGAGCCTCGATACGTATGGCTCTGGGACGTACACGCTTGAGTCCTTCGACATGAAGCACTACACGCCCATTGCCTCGATGACGATCTCAAACGTCGTAGGTATACCCACGCACATGGTGCGCTGGGGCACAAACGGTCTTGCGTTTACAACGACCGAACCGTCGTATCTTTCTTCCCAGAGCGCGGCACAGGTGTACCTCGTAAGTGGTTCCTTTGTAAGCGCGGCTGGCCAAGGGGCAGCGACGGCGAAGCCGACGGAGAATGTGCACCGGAGCTGGGCGGTGATGCGGACGCGGTAGCTTGCTGCGAGGGGCTGGGCATCGGTGCGGCCCAGCCCTCTGCATCGGCCATGCCGAATTTGAGCGGGAGACCTGAGGCCGAGGAGCTTGAGGCTCCGCGCCTGATGAGGACCATGCCTGCGCCCTCAGCGCCTGGTTTGCAAGGTATGCATGGCGGTTTCGAGGACAGGGTCGCGGCCGGCGATGATGTCTTCGCGTGTGGGGTGGACCGCGATGTCGGGCTGGATGCCGATGCCAACGAACTCGCGTCCATCGGCAAAGCTGTCGTGCTTGGTGCAGATGCGGGCGGTGCCGCCGCCCGGCAGTTTGAACTGGAGAGGCTGGCCGGAACTGCCACCGGACGGCTCTCCGATGATGTGCCCACGATGCGCCTGTGCGAAGACAAGGACGGTGTCTTCGCCGGCAGAGTAGGTTCTGGGGCTGATGAGTACGACGACGGGACCGGAGAAGTGACGCGCCGGATCAGGAGCCAAGGTATCGACAGGGAAACGCAGAGGCGTTTCCGCAAGGCCCCAGGCACGATACGAAGCGATCCAGCGCGTGGAGCGAGAGAGTTCGCCCGGCGCGGGCTTGTCGAGCAAGGTGGCGAGGATGTGCGCGCCTACGGAGTCATCGCCTCCGCCGTTCTCACGCAGGTCAAGGATGAGCGCGCTTGCTTTTCTGATCTCGGGCCAGTGTTGATCCCACTCCTTGGCAGCGGTGTCATCGTCGAAACCGTTGAGAGCGACGTAGGCCGTGTTGCCGGGGAGGAGCCGGAGCTCGAAGAGCGGCCGGTGTGGCGAGGCGGCCGCGCTGACCTGAAATGTATGGTTGGAGCGCTGCCCAGAGGGTGTTTGTATCTCGAGATGGAACGCCGTCCCGACCGGTGCAAGAAAGGGCGCGTACTCATAGGTGCGGGTGTCGCGATCCTGCGGAGTCGAGGCGCTGACGTAGGGAGCAACGTTGCTTTGAGCCCAAGCGGTCGCCGGTTCCGCGTTGATGGCGACGACTTCGTCGCCGAGGTGGATGCCCTGCAGGTCGGCAGCGGGATCGCGGGAACCGATGACGAGGAGATGGCCGTCGATGAGGCGGGTCCGGAGCGGGAGGCGGCTGAGCTTGCCCCCTACCGGATCGGGCGGATAGACATTGGAGTGGCCGTCCTGCAGCAGAGCGTAGAAGCTTTGGAGGACGCGGTAATACTCCGCGGTTGATTGGGTGGCAAGGACCTTCGGGATGTAGTCGTGGTAAGTCTGATCCCAGTGAAGCTGGGGAACATGCCAGAAGTTGGCGAAACCGTATTTCGCCTGCGCCCAGAGCTCCGAGAGACCTGCGAGTTTGTCAGCGTCGGGGAGGTTGACGGCGTTTGGAGTGGAGAACGCGGCATCGCCCCAGCGTGCATCTCCCTGCGCGGTGACGCTGCCTATGCGCTCGAGGAGCGGCTGCCAACGCGGACTGGTGTGAAGCGAGAGGAGATCCTTGTCCGCTTCTGTGCTCTTGCGATCTGCGTAGCCGTCCTCGATGGCGTGGTCGAGGGTATTGAAGGCTGAGGCACTGTCGCCTGCCAGTGCCTGAAAGCAGGCGAGGTTGTATTCGACCCCGGCGCGATCGCCGTCCTGCACGTAAGGGAGAGCGCGTGTGGCGAGGCTGACACTCTCGTTGTAGTGCTTCGCGTTGTACGCAGTCTGCGCCTGCTTGAGCAGGTCGTCAGGCGTGGCCGGCACCTGCTGCCCGCGAGCCGGCAGCGAGAAGAAACAGAGAAGCGAGAGCAGAGACATGCGCAGCATAGCGGGGGCGCTCCCTTGGGGCGTTTGTTCTCGCATGGTAAGGGAGGGTGGGTCGGCGGGCAATGTGGAAGTGCAAGGCGAGCGGAGAAGGTGCATCCATGCCGGGCTTTGGTGCGGGGCAGGCACATGCCTGGCTGGATAAGATATCCCGCCGAAAAGTGGCGCGAACTGGTCGCCTTGCTGGAGGACTGGTCCCCAACCTTTCCGGATTTCTTTGCCTACTACCGCAAACACGCTTCATGCCACCTTCACTGAAAGGGCGCTGCTTGGTGTCCTTAGAAGGGAAGAATCCTTTCTTCGGTATGTGACCCAACGACAACTCGCGAAACCACAACTCGATTTGCTGTAACCGACGCTGTTACGAGATGACGCTGACGGGTGCGGTGGGCATGCGCATGGTGACGAGGGTGCCGCGGCCGGGGCGGCTGGTGATTTCGAAGTGTGCGCTTTCGCCGTAGAGGACGTCGAGGCGCTCGCGGACGTTGCGCATGCCGATGCCATTGCCGCTTTGGGTGAGGACGCCGGTGCGCAGAGCGCGCTCGGGGGCGATGCCGACGCCGTCGTCTTCAATTTCGATAAGTAAGTTGCCGTCGCGCAGGCGGGAGCGCAGGGTAATGGTGCCGCCGGCGATGCGGGGCTCGAGACCGTGCTTGATGGAGTTCTCAATAAGCGGCTGCAGGAGCATGCTGGGTACGGGCAGCTCGAGGGTGGAGGGCTCGATCTCGCGGACGACGCGCAGCTTGTCTGCGCCGAAGCGCACGACCTCGATACCGAGGTAGTCGTCGGTGAAGGAGAGCTCTTCGCGGAAGGGCACGTAAGAGTCGTGGTCCTTGAGCAGGGCGCGGAGGATGTTGGCGAGCTTGACGATGAGCTCGCGCGCCTGCTCCGGGCGAACGCGGATGAGTGTGGCGATGGAGTTGAGGGTGTTGAAGAGAAAGTGCGGGTTGATTTGGCGCTGAAGGGCCTCGAAGCGGGCTTCGAGCAGAAGTCGCTTTTGCTCTTCAAGTTTGAGCTCGATGCGAATGGCGTTCCAGATTTTGAGCGGGATGCCGACGACCATGGCAGCGCACGCCCAGACGCAGGCGCGCAGAAGCCAGTTGGGGGTGTGGAGCGCAAAGAGCTGGCGGGGCATGAGGTGGGCGATCCACTCGCGCGCGGCCTCGAGAGTGAGGATGAGGAGCAGCAGAAGGATCTGGCGGTCAAAGCGGGGCTGGCGGACGTTGCGGCGGATCCAGCGATAGATGGAGAGGTCGACGAAGGGGGAGAAGAGCCAGACTTCTTCGGTGTCGACGAGGCGGCCGAAGCCGCCGGCGAGCAGGGCGACAAGGGCGTAGAAGGGCAAGGAGAGGAACTCGCGATGAAGCTCGGCGGGGATGCTGAGCAGGACGGCGCCGAGCAGGGCGGACCAGGGGCCAAGCAGGACGCCGAGGATCACGGTGGTCTCAAAGGCGATGTCGGCAGCGAGGAAGTTTGGGACGATGACGCGGACCAGAACGCCGAGAGCGAGCGGGATGCAGATGAGGAAGATGAGTTGGAGCTGCTGCCGGAAGGTGCGGCGCTCCGCAAAGAGCACGCGCTGGAAGGAGCGGGAGCGCCCGAGCGCACTGGCGACGGAGGCGGCGACGCCGAGCTTGATCAGCAGGGTGATGAGGATCAGCTTGGGTTCCAGCACATGTCCACTGTACGCTTTGCGGTCTGCGAGAGCGCATGAGGGATAGGGGTTACGGCGGGGCGTTCTGTATCTCGGCGCGTGTCCCGGCGCGGGTCGGATTGCGGGGGAGCCTCGGTATAATGACGCTATGCCGCTTGTCCGAGCCACCAAGGTTGCTGATACAGCTCTGCCGACCCGGTGGGGCAACTTCCGCATTTTGGGATACACCGGCGAGCTAACCGGGCATACGCCGTGCGATGAGCATGCGCCGGCGCGGCTGCTGGAGCAGGAAGAAGCAGTCGCGCTGATTATGGGCGACATCCATGCGGCACCGCCGCTGGTACGGATCCACTCACAGTGCTTGACGGGCGATGTGTTTCACTCGCTGCGCTGCGACTGCCGTTTGCAGCTGGAGCTGGCGCTGCGCTCGATTGCGGAGATCGGCACGGGGATCATCCTGTACGACCAGCAGGAAGGCCGGGGCATTGGGCTGATGGCGAAGCTCAGGGCCTATGAGCTGCAGGAGCGGGGACGCGACACGGTGGAAGCGAATGTGGAGCTGGGTTACAAGGCAGACTGCCGCGAGTTTGAGCTGCAGGCGGCGATGCTGCTGGACTTGAAGGTGCCGGCGGTGCGGCTGCTGACGAACAATCCGGAGAAGGTGGCGGCGCTGGAACGCGCGGGGATCCAGGTACTGGAGCGGGTGCCGGCGATGGTGCCGGTGGAGCAGAGCTTTGAGCACTACCTGGAAGTGAAGCGAGACAAGATGGGGCACTTGTTGCGGCCGCTGGTGGAAGAGGCGGTTTAGAGGGGCTGTCCGCTTCGCTCAGGATGAACCCCTTCTCGGTGGTTTGTGGACTAGGAGCGCTACCGACTTCGCTGCGCTTCGCTCAGGTTGACTCCTAAGAGGGCGCGGCCCAACGCTTGCTGAACAACAAACGGCCGACCCTAGAGCTGTTTGCGGACGCCGGCTTCGCGGGTGACTTGTTCTAGCTGGTCTTCAAGGGGGTCCTGCATGGCGGCTTTGGCGTCGCCGCTGCGCAGGGTGAGTGCGGAGAGCACCTGCTGGACATCCTCGTGGAGGAAAGCGAGCGCGCCGTAGAAGGCCATCGCAGTGACGACAAGGCCAAGGATCGCGGCTGGAACTTTCAGGGCTTGCATGCCGAAGTTCATCAAGGCAGCAGCGGCGGTGCGCAGGATGGCAAAGATGATCAGAACGCCGAGCAGGGGCTTGCCGCGGAAGGTGATGACGGCCAGGATGAGGAGTATGCCGACGAGTGAAAAGAGGAAGATGCCGCCTGCGGCACTGGGTTTATCGCTGCCTGCGACGAGCAGCTGAAGGCCCTGGACGATCCAGGAAGCGCCGAAGATGCCGAAGGCCGTGGCTCCCCCCGAGTCGCGGGAGAGAAAGGCGAGTACGGAGGGAAACAGCTCCAGGGGTGCGGCGAAGGCGAGCAGGATGATGGCCACGACCATCGACTCCGACGGAGGTATCCAGCCCAGCAGAAGCCCACTATAGAGCAGATTGCCGACGCCGAAGGCAAAAGCGGCCATGGGCAGGGCGCTGGCATAGGGGCGGAGAACGATCCTGGTCTGTACAGATTGCACGCCGCTGCGGGGTTCGCTCATAAGGGGGCTGCTCCTACGGGGTAGGATGCCCTGGTAGCAGGCGTGAGCAGGGGGTGTGTTTTCGCCGGGTTGAGCTGCTGAAGAACGCCTAAAAAGAAGCCGGTAACGCGCAAGGAAAGAGTAATTTAGAGCTCATACTTAACAATTTGGGCGAAGGACTGCGGGTCGAGACTGGCGCCTCCGACCAGAGCGCCGTCGATCTCACTCTTCCCCATGAGGGAGGCAGCGTTGGCGGGTTTAACGCTGCCGCCATAGAGAATGCGCATGCCGCCGGCAATTTCGTCGCCGAGGCGGTCGCGCACGGCACCGCGGATAAAGGCGTGGGTCTCGTCGGCAATTTCCGGGGAGGCGGTCTGTCCGGAGCCAATGGCCCAGATGGGTTCGTAGGCGATGACGAGGGGTGAGGCTTCGCTTGGACGGATGCCTTCGAGAGCGATCTTGATCTGGCGGAGCAGAACGTCGTTGGTGCGGCCTTCTTCGCGCTCCTCCTGTACTTCGCCAATGCAGACGATAGGGACGACGCCTTGCTTGAGGGCGGCATGGAGCTTGCGGTTGACGTCCCAGTCGCTTTCACAGTTGTAGTGGCGGCGCTCCGAGTGGCCGAGGATCACGTGCGTGACGCCGACGGCCTTGAGCATGGGAGCAGAGATTTCGCCGGTGAAGGCGCCTTTTTCCTCGGAATGCATGTCTTGCGCGCCGACGAAGATGCCGGAGCCTTCGACAGAGCGGGCAAAGGGCTCGAGCGCGAGAAAGGTGGGGCAGATGGTGATCTCATCGCGGCCGTGCCCGGCGACCAGGGGAAGGAACTCTTCCGCAAAGGTGCAAGCCTCAGCTGGAGTTTTGAACATCTTCCAGTTGGCGGCGATCAGCGGCTTGCGCGGGCTAGCGATGTACGGTCTCCTTGATGCGCGTTGGGGATGCGCGTTGGGGTACGAGGCAGGGCGAGTAGCCAGGCAGGGTCACTTCCCTGCTTGCGGGCAGTCACTTTGGGGCAGGTGCTCCCGCCTCGGTCGATGCCTCGGTCAGGGTTTCGACACCGGGCAGCTTTTTGCCTTCCAGGAACTCAAGTGAGGCGCCGCCCCCGGTGGAGATATGGCTGATGCCGTCGGAAACGCCGGCTTGGCGGATGGCAGAGACGGAGTCGCCGCCGCCGACGACGGTGGTGGCTGTGGCGTTCGCAGCGACAGCTTTGGCGATCTCGGTTGTTCCTGTAGAGAAGGCAGGCAGCTCAAAAACGCCCATGGGGCCATTCCAGACGATTGTGGCCGCGCCGGCGATTTCGGCGGAGAAGCTCGCCACTGTTTCGGGACCGATATCGAGCGCCATCCAGCCCTCGGGAAAGTCGCCGGTGCCGGAGAAGACCTGCGTAGCGGCGTCGGGCGCGAAGCGGTCGGCGAGGATGTGATCGGACGGCAGAAGAAAGCGAACGCCGCGCTCCTCAGCCTGCTTGAGCATGGCGCCGGCGAGCTCAACCTTGTCGAGCTCCACGAGAGAGTTACCGACGGCTTGGCCGCGGCTCTTGAGAAAGGTGTAGGCCATGCCGCCGCCGATAAGCAGGGCGTCGACTTTGGTGAGCAGGTTCTCGATCACGCCGATCTTGTCAGAGACCTTGGCGCCGCCGAGGATAGCGATGAACGGCTCCGTGGGCGCGGCGAGGCCTTCGCCGATGCCGAGGGCGCGGCCGAGATAGTTGAGCTCTTTTTCCATGAGCAGGCCGGCGGCAGCCTGCTTGACATGATGCGTGATGCCTTCCGTCGAAGCGTGGGCACGGTGGGCGGTGCCGAAGGCATCGTTGACGTAGATCTCGCAGAGGGAGGCGAGCTTCTTGGCGAACACGGGATCGTTGGCTTCTTCCTCGGGGTGGAAGCGGAGGTTTTCAAGCAGGAGGACCTGGCCAGACTCGAGCTGCCGGGAGAGCTCGCTGGCGATTTCGCCGACGCAGTCCGGGGAGAAAGCGACATTGATGCTCTCGCCAATGGCGTGATCGAGGAGGATACGGAGGCGATCGACGACGGGGCGCAGAGAGTACTTGGCGGTCGGCTTGCCCTTGGGGCGGCCCAGGTGCGAGGCAAGGATGAGCTTGGCCTTCTGCGCGAGCGCGTACTGGATGGTGGGGAGGGTTTCGCGGATGCGTGTGTCGTCGGTGATCTCGGAGCCGTCCTCGGTCAGCGGGACATTGAAGTCAACGCGGATGAGGACGTGCTTGTTCTTGAGGTCGAGATCGCGAATAGAGAGTTTCGGCATAACTGTTTGGAACTCCGGAGCACAGGAACGGTTGCAGGATTTTCAATAAGGACATCGGAGCGGCTTGGGCAGTGCTGCCTGATGGTCGCGAGAGCTTGCCTTGGGCCTCTGAGCGGGCTAGAGGCCTTTCGAGGCGACGTAGAGGAGCAGATCGCGCACGCGGCTGGAGTAGCCCCACTCATTGTCGTACCAGCTAAGGACCTTGACGGACTGGCCGACGACCTTGGTGAGCTCCGCATCGACGATGGAGGAGCGGGAGTCACCGCGAAAGTCCACCGAGACAAGGGGCTGCGTAGAGTAGCCGAGGATGCCCTTGAGATTGCCCTCAGAGGCAGTCTTGAAGGCCTGGTTGACGCTTTGGATGGTGACAGGCTTTTCCGCGATGAAGGTGAGGTCGACGATGGAGACGTTGGGAGTAGGGACGCGCATGGCAAAGCCATCGAGCTTGCCAGCCATCTCCGGGATGACAAGTTTGAGCGCCTTGGCGGCACCGGTGGAGCTGGGAATCATGGAGAGCCCGGCGGCGCGTGCGCGGCGCAGGTCCTTGTGCGGAAAGTCGAGGATGACCTGGTCGTTGGTGTAGCTGTGGACGGTGGTCATGATGCCGGAGACGATGCCGAAGCTCTCATGCATGACCTTGACGACCGGCGCGAGGCTGTTGGTGGTGCAGGACGCGTTGGAAAGGATGTGGTGCTTCGCGGGCTCGTACTTGTCCTCATTGACGCCGAGAACGACCGTGATGTCCTCATTGCTGGCGGGGGCGGAGATGATGACCTTTTTGACGGAGCCGCCGAGATGCTGGCAGGCCTTGGTGGCATCGGTGAAGTGGCCGGTGGACTCGATGATGATCTGTGCGCCGGTGGAACTCCAGTCGAGCTTTTGCGGCTCGCGCTCGGCAAAGACCTTGATGGTTTTGCCGTCGATGGTGATGGCGCCCTCGGTGGCTTCGATGTCATGCGAGAGATTGCCGAGGATGGAGTCGTACTTCAGGAGGTGAGCCAGCGTGACAGGGCTGGTGAGGTCATTGATGGCGACGAACTCGATCTCCGGGTTGCCGAGGGCGGTGCGCAGGACGTTGCGGCCGATGCGCCCAAAACCGTTGATGCCAACCTTGACTGCCATGTGCGATGTGCTCCCCTTGCTCAATGTTCGTTTGACCCTGATGCTATAGCCGTTCTCGTATCGGTGTAGATGGATAATGTAGGTGAAGCGTGGCTTTTCCCGACGGAAAAGCCACTTCCTGCATCGCTGGTCTCAGTACATGTGTACGAGAACGGCTGTAGCATCGCAACCAGCCCGCTTGCGAGGCGACGCTGCTGGCCCGGGGATGGTCCTGGATCCGGGCCCGGTGCAAGAGCGAAGTGCGCCAGATTGCACTGGGATTGCAGCAGTGAAACGACGTGTGTACCATCCACAGCATGCGCGAATGGTGGCGCGAAACGATCATGAGACGACGTGGAAAGCGTGGGCCGAACGATTCGGAATCCACAGGAAAGATAGGCCAGGAGCTGCCTCAAGGGCAACTGGCACCGCTGCGGCCCCGGTATCCGGATGAAGCGCCCGCAGGCAAGGGCGAGCCGGTGCTCGCGGAGCCTGAAGGGCAGATGGCGGATGCGCCGGCGCAAGGGGAGCTTAAGGCCAATGCCGGCGGCTCTCCCCATGCGGGGGAGGGAGAGCTGGGCGGAGGCGAGGAGTTGAGCCTGCCGTTTGAAGAGGCTGGCGAGGCGGACGAGGACAGCGACGAGGGTGAGCAGGATGCGTCGGAGTTGGAAGCGGGGCCGAAATCCAGGTCGGGATCAGCTGCCGTCCCGGTGTATGACGAGCCGGGAGGCAGGCTGGAGCATGAGACGCAGCCGGAGTCGCCCTCTGTGCCGCCGCCCGCTGCGCAGGCGAGCAGCCCGCGGGCGCCACGCGGCTTTGTGGTGCTGACGATTGGGCTGCCGGGCTCGGGCAAGACGACGTGGTTCAAGCGGCGCGCGGTGCAGCCGCTTTCGAGCGACATGCTGCGCTCGATTCTGTTTGACGATATTACGGAGCAGCGCTACCAGGGGCTGGTGTTTTCGACGCTACGCTCGCTACTGCGGGCGAGGCTGATCGCGAAGATGCCGTGGAACTACGTGGATGCGACGAACCTGTCGCCGCATGAACGCAGGCAGTGGATCAAGATGGCGAAGAGCTTTGGCTATGACGTGCACGCGGTGTTTTTCGATGTGCCGTTCGCGGTGTGCATGGAGCGGAACCGGCGGAGGGAGCGGGTTGTGTCAGAGGACGTGATGCAGAAGATGGCTGAGCGTCTGCGGCCGCCCTCGTTCAAGGAAGGCTTTTCAAAGATCACGGTGGTGCGGGTGAAGGGCGCCGGGCCTTCCACGAGCGTGCTGCCGGCGGGCGAGGACGAGGGCGAGATACATGCGCCGGAGGCTGCCGAGTAAGCTTGGCAGCCAGTTGTATTTGAGACAGGAGCAGATGTGGCCGCGGCCATCGAGTTTCAGGGGGTGCACCTCCAGTCGAGCGATGGGCGGGCGCTGCTGGAGGACATCTCGCTCCAGCTCGAAGCAGGCACGGTGACGGCAGTGCTGGGTCGCAGCGGATCGGGCAAGACGACGATGCTGCGGATGGTGAATCGGCTGGCGGTGCCGAGTGCGGGCGCAGTGAAGGTGCATGGCCGGGACGTGGCGGCCGGAAGTGTGACGGAGCTGCGGCGCGGCATCGGGTACGTGATCCAGGAGACGGGGCTATTCCCTCACCTGACGATTGCGCGCAATGTGATGATGGTGCCGGAGCTTGCGGGGCTCCCTCGGAAGAAGTTTGCCGAGCAGGTGCGCGGGCTGCTGACGGCGGTGGGGCTGGATCCGGCGCGCTTTGCGGGGCGCTACCCGCATGAACTCTCTGGCGGGCAGCGGCAGCGTGTGGGGCTGGCACGCGCACTGGCGAATGACCCGGCGCTGCTGCTGATGGATGAGCCGTTTGGCGCGCTGGACCCGCTGACGCGCGCGGAGATGCAGGATATGCTGCGCGGGCTTTTGACCAGGCTGCGCGACCGGGGCAAACCGAAGACGGTGCTGCTGGTGACCCATGACCTGGATGAGGCGATGTACCTGGCGGACCGGATCGTGCTGGTGTGCGAGGGCAGGATTGAGGCGGACCTGACGCCGGCGGAGTTTCTGCACTCGCCGCAGCATGCGGTGAATGAGTATGTGTGCGCGTTCCACCGTGGCGAGCGCCGGGCGGATGCATGAGCGCTTCTTATGCGTTGGGCCTCTGGCTGGCGACGGGGTTCCTGGCGCAGCACTGGACCGAGATCGTGACGCTGACGGTGGAGCATCTGTGGCTGACCGGGGCCGCGCTGTTGTTTGCCGCGGGTATCGGAGTGCCGCTGGGCATTGTGCTGACGCGCTACGGACGACTAGCGAAGCCGGTGCTGACGGTGGCCAACATTATCCAGACGATTCCTTCGCTGGCGCTGTTCGGGTTTTTACTGCCGCTGCCATGGCTAGGGGAGCGGGCATCGCGCATTGCGATTGTGGCGCTGACGGGCTATGCCCTGCTGCCGATCCTGCGGAATACGTATGTGGGGATTCGCGCGGTCGAGCCGACGGTGATTGATGTGGCGCAGGCGCTGGGGATGACGGGCTGGCAGCGGCTGGTGAAGGTAGAGCTGCCGCTGGCGGCGTCGGTGATTCTGGCGGGGCTGCGGACGGCAACGGTGACGGCGGTGGGGATCGCGACGATTGCGGCAGCGGTGGGTGCGGGCGGGCTGGGGGAGTTTATTTTTCGCGGGGTGGCGTCGGTCGACAACCGGCTGGTGCTGGCAGGGGCGATCCCGGCGGCACTGCTGGCGCTGGGCGCGGATACACTGCTGGGGTTTGCGGAGAGCCGCTTCAAGGTGCCGGGGCGCAAGTGAGTGCGCAAGTGAAAGAGGTGCATGAGATCTGGGAGGGGCCGGCGTATGAAAGCAGCCCAGAGCGGCATGCGGTGCTCGCGTTCTCGCACTATGACCGCGAGGTGCGGCAGAAGTGCGATGGAGCGCTCGATGCACGGAAAGCTGACTTTACTCTGCGTCTGCTCGAGCTTGTGACGCATGGCAAGTGTGAGGTTCGCTTCTTCAACGATCTTGCCAAGCTGTTCGGCTGGACGGGGGCTCGGGATCGGCAGGAGTTCTGGAAGCGTGTGGTGTTTTTCAATTATCTGCCGATGTGTGTGGATGGGGATGAGATCCATCGCGGGGCGCGGAAGGAGGAGCGGGCTCCTGCAAATGCCCGCTTCGCCGAAGTGCTGAGCGCACGGAAGCCGGACAGGCTGTTTGTGTTCTCACGCAAGAGCTGGGCGCTGCTGCCGCCGCGTGAGGAGGAAACGGCTGGGCGCGTTGGTCTTCGGGAGCTGGGCGTGGGTGGGTTTACGTATGGGAGCTACTGCGTAGGTGGGCACCGGACGCTGGCATGCGGCTTGCGGCACCCCACGCGGTCAGATCACGGAGAGCTGCGCGCGGGCGTCGAGGCCTTCTTGGCTGTGCAGCGATGAGGCGGCTTGCATGGAAACGTATGATGGCCGGCGTGGTGGGGCTTGCGTGTTTGCTGCTGCTCCCCTCCTGTGCGCCGCCGCGGTTGGACCGGCCGGTGATTGGGGCGAAGAACTTTACGGAGCAGGTGGTGCTGGGGGAGCTGCTGGCGCAGCATATTGAGGCGCGCACGGGGCTGAAGGTGGAGCGGCGGTTTTACCTGGCGGGGTCCTACATCGCGCAGCAGGCGATGGTTTCAGGGCGGATCGATGCGTATGTGGAGTACACGGGAACGGCTCTGACGGCGATCCTGAAGCAGCCGCCGGCGCGGGCGCAGGACCCGGGGGAAAACGAAGCGGCGTCGCTCGCGACGGTTCGTACGCTGTACCGGCAGCGGTACGGCATTGTGGCGACGGAGCCGCTGGGATTTGAGAATACGTTTGCGATGATTACGCGGCCGGATGTGGCGAAGGGCGTGAAGACGCTGTCAGAGGCGGCGGCGCTCGCGCCGGGATGGCGGCTGGGCGTGGGCTACGAGTTTGAGGAGCGGCCGGATGGTTTGCACGGCCTGGAGGCAGCGTACGGATTGCGCTTTGCCGGGCTGCCGCGGACGATGGACCTGGGGCTGCTGTATCGGGCGTTGAGCGGCGGGCAGGTGGATGTGATCGCGGGCAACTCGACCGATGGGCCGATTGCGGCTGAGCACCTCCAGGTGCTCGAGGATGACCGCCATTACTTCCCTCCTTACCAGGCGGTGCCGCTGGTGCGGGAGGCGGCGCTCGAACACTGGCCGCAGCTGCGGCCGGCGCTGGCGGAGCTGGGCGGAAAGATTACAGCCGAGGATATGCGCGGGATGAACGAGGCCGTGGATGGCGAGCATCGGGATGTGGCTGAGGTGGTGCGTGCGTTTCGTGCGCAGCATGGTCTTTGACGGAGGAGATGGGGAAGCACAGGTGGTGAAAGTGCCTGAGAAGGAAGAAGACGTAGAGCCGTGGCTGCGAGAGACGCTGCTCGGGGTGCCTTCTGTGGCGCGCGCGGTGCTGCATGCGTTGGTGCTGGCTCAGGAGAATGTGGTGCGGTGGGCGCCACTGCTGACGGATGCGGAGATCCACGCAAAGCCCTACGGGTTGACGCCGTTTGCCTTCCATGTGCGGCACATCGGGCATAGCCTGGACCGGCTGCTGAGCTATGCCGAGGGCGCGAGCCTGAACGTGGTGCAGAGGGCGGCGCTGGGTGTGGAGCTGCAGCCGGGGATCGGGGGTGAGGCGCTGCTGGCGGAGTTTCGGGCGGCGGTGCGGGAGGCAGAAGGGCGCATCCTGGGCCTGCCGCTTGGACGGCTGGAGGAGACGCGGCATGTCGGCGGCAAGCGGCTGCCGGTATCGCTCGGCGGCCTGCTGGTGCACCTAGCCGACCATACGCAGCGCCATGCGGGGCAGGCGGTGACGACGGCGAAGCTGCTGCTGGCGATGCGGGAAGGGACTCCGGGGGAGTAGCGCAGCCGCCGGTGCTCGTTGTGTCGACCAGAGAGCTGTGGGCGGTAATGACTTCGGAGAGGTCGCGCCGGCTCGTGTTCCAGTGCTAGTCTGCCCAGTAGGTTTTGAGTAGTTCGATGCTGAGGAGTTCCATGCACTGTTTCCAAGCGCCTGCCCGCCGCATGCTTTCCGTTTCCGTCCCTATGCTATTTGCGGTGCTGCTGAGCGGCTGCGGCGGCGGCTCGGGCAGCAGCAGCACCACAACTACGCCTGCGCCGACGCCGACACCCACACCCGCGCCGACGCCAGCTACAAGCCCTTACACCAGCGTGGTGTTTCTGGGCGACTCGCTGACAGCGGGCTTTGAGAATGGCTCCCTGCTGGACACGCAGCAGCCCCACGGATATGCGTCCCTGGTTGCGACGCAGGCGGACTTTTCGGTGACATTACCGCTGATTGCGCCGCCGGGAGCTCCGGCTGTGCTGCAGCTCCTGAGCACGAACTTTCCTCCGGTGATCCAGCAGGCACCAGGCGTAACGACGGGCCGCGATAACCCGACGGCACAGCCGACGAACCTGGCGGTACCGGGCCACAAGCTGCATGACTTGATCAACGACGCGCCCGCGCTTGTGCCTGTAAGCAACGAAGAGATCATCACGGATCTGGTGCTGGGCTTCCCGGTGGGCAATACCAATACCCAGCTTGCCGAGGCCGTGGCGCTGAAGCCCAGTACGGTTTTCCTGTGGATCGGCAATGACGATGCGCTGGCCGCTGATACGCACGGCGACCCATCGGCGATGACGTCCATCGCGAGCTTTACGGCGGACTTTACGCAGCTGATGACGACGCTGAAAGGGACCGGCGCCAACCTCGTGGTGGCCAACATTCCGGATGTAACGTCGATCCCGTATTTGACGCCCGCTTCGGAGGTGGCCAACGAGTTCCAGAGCCTGAGCGGGGTATCGGGTTCAGCCCCAATCGTCGAGAAGCTGCTGGGCGTGAGCGATGGCGACCTGATCAACGCGCAGGGCCTGGAGGATGTAGAAACAGCGCTCAAGCAGGTGCAAGCCGGCCAGACGCCGACGACGCTGCCGCTGGCTGCCGGGGATGTGCTGACGGCTGCTGAGGTGGTGACGGTGCAGGCGACGGTGAACAGCTATAACCAGGTGATCCAGCAACAGGCGCAGGCGAATGGCGCGACTGTTGTGGATCTGCACACGTACTTCGCTTCGCTGGCAGGAGGGATCACCATCGGCGGTGTGCAGGCGACGCCATCATTCCTGGGTGGGCTATTCGGGCTGGATGGCATCCACCCGACAAACACCGGCTACGCGCTGGTAGCGAACCAATTCATCGCAGCGTTGAACACGAAGTTCAGCTCGTCGCTCGCGACGGTGGACGTGACGGCTGTGTCCCAGAGCGACCCGTACTTCGGGCCGAATATTAAGGCTACAGGCGACAAGGCGACAGGCGCTGTGCGGATCCCGACGGTCGCGGCGCGGCGGTCAGACCAGTTGGTGGACGGATTCCGCAAGAGCCACTGAGCTGCCGATGGAAGAGCAGCTGTGGGACGGTCTGGGACGACTCCAGGCCGTCAGGTGGTGACCAGACTTGCTTCTTGAGGAGCTTCCGGGGCTGCATCGGATTGCGTATCGGCACTGCCGGCGGACGGCTCCCAGACGGGGAAGCTCAAGCGACTGCTGTGTTGCCACCAAGGCAACTCCCCGGCCTCGTCGAGCGCAGGGGCAGTGCCCGTGGCGGCGAGCTGGTGAACCAGCTCGGCCAGAGGGGTCGCGGTTACGGCAGCGGCAGTGGGATGGACCGTGAAAACGCCAGCCTCGTAGGAGCCGGAGTTCTCGGTGCAGAGATTGCACCAGTTGTAGGAACCCAGCAGTGCCCAGACGGTGACGGCGCGCACGTCTGCTCCGGCAGCTTTGGCGGCCTGAGCGCCGCGCCAGACACCGGCGAGCCAGCGGCGCTGGTCAGCTGGTTCGTCCCCGAGATGGGCTTCGGTGATGGCAACCGGTAGTCCGTAACGCTGCCAAGCTTCAGTGAGGATTGCCTCGGTGCCAACGATGCCTTCGGCGCGGACGCGCACGGCCTCGACGTCGACAAGCGGTTCTGTACCTGAGTCCCCTCCGGCGAGGAAGCCCGGATAGAGAGCGAGACGGTGGTCCAGGTAGCGATCACTGGTGACGTAGTGGTTGAGCCCCAGGATGGATGGAGGGCACGGGTGGTCAAGAAACCAGAAGATCTGCCGCTCTGACAGGCCGTGCGTTTGAAGGAAGGAAAAGAGCGGGTGGTGGCGGGTCACGAGGCCGCAGAGCAGATCTGTGCCGAGCCAGCGGCGGTGTTCCCGCTCCTGCCGAAAAGCTTCCAACGGAGGCGTGCTGAAGGTGACGCCGCTGTCTTCGGTGTGGATGAGGCGTGCGGCGGGCTGCACGGAGCGGATGGCCTCCATGGATAGCACGATGCCCTGGAGCTGGTGGAAGAAGGCGCGGACATAGCTGCGCATGCTGCGGTGGTGGGGGTACCAGTGACCGTACAGGCAGGAGAAGCGCGCGGTGGTGTGGGGTTCGTTGACCGGGGTGTAATCAAGCAGCCCGGGGTAGCGCTGAGCGACGGATTGGGCGTAAGCGGCAAGCTTCGGAGGGAAAGCAGGGTCGAGCAGGTCGGTCTCCGGCGGGCCGCTGCCATGATGGAGGAGACCACCAATGGGCTGGAGGTCGAGCTGCTGCATGGTGCTGAGCAGGCGATCGAAGTCGGCCCAGGAGCCCGTGCGCGCATGATGTTCCCACTGAAGGCCGACGCGAAAGGTGCGGAGGCCCAGAGCGCGGAACTGCTCGAAGTCTGCTTCGAGCCTCCTGCGGTGGCCGGATAGTTCGTACTGGTCGAAGAAGCGGTCGCCCACCCGGTTGATGGTGCACTCTGCACCTGCCCAGAGGACAAGGTCTGGTTGCGAACTCATCGGGAACTCTTCCGGTGACTGATCAGGGCGCTGCTCCTTCTCGCTGTGCAGCCCGCCTGGTGGGACGTGTGGTCAGGCTGGAACTCTGCTTTCGCAGGAGACAACTGCTCCCAGCAGGACTCATTGCGAGCTTCGTTTGTGGTGTGGATGGTCTGGGGAGGTCTGTGGTTGCAGAGATGTCTCCCTCTCGGCAGATTGTGCGCGGAGGTAACCACAGCTTCGGGCTTTCAGGATTTGCCATTTACCGCCTGCGCAGCCTGTAAGCAGGTGCGGAGCATCCCAGTATCCCAACTGCCATGCCGATGACTCCGTCCACCACCGCAAACACGCCTGCAGACAAGCCCGGGACGCCGGCGAGGAAGGCCTCTCTCTCGTCTCTGCTCGGACGCACTTTCACCGCCTGGAACAACCACAATGCGCCGCGCCTGGGAGCAGCGTTGGCGTTTTACACCATCCTGTCGGTGTCGCCGCTCGTGGTTCTGGTGGTCGCAATCGTTTCGCTCGTGTTCAGCAAGTCGAGTGCCCAGGCGCACCTCCTCGATCAGATCCAGGCACTGGTGGGCCATGACGGCAGGGATGCTGTGCAGACGATGCTGGCGAGCCGAAAGGCTTCCTCGGGCGTCTTTGCGACGATCGCCGGCCTCCTTACGCTGCTCTTTGGCGCGTCCGGTGTGTTTGCAGAGCTGCGAGCGGCGTTGAACAACATCTGGGAGGTCAAGGAGCCGGAGGGTTCCGGGGTGTGGAACCTGGTGCGGGAGCGGTCGTTTGCGCTGGGGATGGTGCTGAGCGTGGGTTTTGTGCTGCTGGTGTCGTTGATGGCGAGCGTGGGGATTGGGGCAGCAATGAAGTTCTTCAGCGGGCTGCTGCCGATCCCGGGAAGCGTTCTGGTCGCGATCAACTTCTTGGTCTCATTTGCGGGAATCTCGCTGTTGTTTGCGCTGATTCTGAAGTATGTACCGGAGGCCAAGGTGGAGTGGGCAGATGTGCGCATCGGCGCTGTAGCGACGGCGCTGCTATTTACCATCGGCAAGACGCTGCTGGGCGAGTACCTGGGCAAGGCGAGCCCCGGCTCGTCGTATGGGGCGGCGGGCTCACTGGTGGTGCTGGTGATCTGGGTGTACTACTCGGCGCAGATCTTCTTTTTCGGGGCAGAGTTTACCCACGTGTGGTCCGAGGCGCGAAGGGGCGTGCCGGCTGCGCCTGCTGCGGGAACGGAGCCTTAAGGGCAGTCAGGAGTTGAGGGTAGTGACGACCGAGTGGCTGGGCATGCGGCCGGCGGTAGGTAAGGGCAGATTGCGGCTGAGGTGAACTGGTAAGCTGAGGGCTGCTTTGGGCATGGTTTGCCTGCGGCATCCTTCGGTTCACCAGCCCTTTGCCAAACCCTGACAACTCGCTTGCGTGGAAGCCGAGGCACAATCCCTGGCTGATTGCGCTGACGGTGACGATCGCCACGTTTATGGAGGTGCTCGATACCTCCATTGCCAATGTGGCGCTGCCGCATATCGCGGGATCGCTCGGCGCGAGCACGAACGAAGCGACGTGGGTGCTGACCAGCTACCTGGTGGCGAGCGCGATTGTGCTGCCCATCTCGGGGTGGCTGCAGAACCGATTCGGGCGCAAGCGCTTCTACATGAGCGCGGTGGTGTTGTTCACAGCCTCGTCGATCCTGTGCGGGCTGGCACCGAACTTGCCGCTGCTGATCCTGGCGCGGATCCTGCAGGGCGCGGGCGGCGGCGGTCTGGCGCCGAGTGAGCAGGCGATCCTGGCGGACACGTTCCCTGTTGCCAAACGCGGACAGGCGTTTGCTGTGTACGGCATGGCGGTGGTGGTGGCGCCGGCGATCGGGCCGACGCTGGGCGGGTGGATCACTGACAACTACAACTGGCACTGGATCTTCTTTATCAATGTGCCTGTGGGGATCCTCTCGCTGCTGCTGACCTCGCGCATGGTGGAGGATCCTCCGTACCTGCAGGAGCGGAGGGTGGAAGCGCGCCGGCAGAACGTGGATTTTATTGGCCTGGTGACGGTAGCGGCGGGGGTCGGGTCGCTCGAGTTTGTGCTCGACAAGGGGCAGGAGAAGGATTGGTTCGGATCGGATTTGATCACGAGTTTTGCGGCTGCCGCGGTGTGCCTGCTGGTGTTTTTCGTGATTTGGGAGTGGCGGCACAAGAGCCCGGTGGTGGACCTGAAGCTGCTGAAGATCCGAAACTTCGGGACCTCCGTAGGGCTGCAGTTTGTGCTCGGCATCGTGCTGTTCGGGACCACGGTGCTGATCCCGCAGTATCTGCAGGCGCTGTTGGGCTACACGGCGGAGCGTGCGGGGCTTGCGCTGTCGCCGGCGGGGCTTGCGATGATGGTGATGATGCCGGTGGCCGGCCAGCTGGTGGGCCGGGTGCGTGACCCGCGCCGGCTGGTGGCGATCGGGTACCTGATTACGGCGTGCGGGATCTACAACCTGACGCGGCTGGACTTGAATGCGTCGTTTGGGACGATCGCGCTATGGCGGGCGCTGCAGGTGGTGGGGCTGCCGCTGGTGTTTATCCCGATCAGCACGCTGAATTATGTGGGTGTGCCGCGGGATAAGAACAACCAGATCTCGTCGCTGTCGAACTTTTCGCGCAACCTGGGCGGCTCGTTCGGGACGGCGATGCTGACGACGTTTCTGGAACGCAACGCGCAGATCCACCAAACATCGCTGGGCGCAAATGCGACGGCGGGCGGGTATGGGTACTCAAGCTTTATGGCGCAGACTGAGGCGGCGCTCCAGAAGCTGGGCCATGGCAGCGACAGCGCGCAGCTGGCGATGAGCGAGGCGTACCAGGAGCTGGGCCGGCAGGCGAGCATGTTGAGCTACCAGAATGCTTTCTGGCTGCTGAGCGTTTTGATTGCGCTGCTGGTGCCGATTCCCTTCCTGATGAAGCGGCCGCCGGTGATGAGGGCCGAGCCAGGGAAGGCACTGAAGCGGGCGCGAAGCTAGCGGGTGCCTGGTTCGGCTTGAATGCACAGAGCGCGGAGAGCTGGGACAGTGGAGCGGATTGCGACCGCGTCTCGCACGGAGGGTGGAAGTTCGTTACGATAGGGGCTTGTGCCTGTGCAGCGGATCGCTGCAGGGTCTCCCTGCTGTTGGTTGGATATTCACGATGTGCTGCGATGCCCGTGAGCATCCGTATGTTAGGTTTCATCGGAGCGCCTGTAAGGGCGTTTGTTTCTGGAGGGTCTTCCATTGGGCAAGAGCATGGTGCCGAAGCGTCTTTTCTTCACAAAGGGCGTGGGACGGCATAAGGAACGGCTGACGTCGTTCGAGATGGCGCTGCGAGATGCCGGCGTAGCGTCGCAGAACCTGGTACGGGTTTCCTCCATCTTTCCGCCGAATGCAAAGCTGATCAGCCGCAAGGAAGGGTTAACCTTTCTGTCGCCGGGGGAAGTGGTGTTTGCTGTGATCGCGGAGAACTCGACACGTGAGCCGCATCGGCTGGTGACTTCGTCGATCGGCGTGGCGATCCCAACGGACCGCAATACCTACGGCTACCTGAGCGAGCACCACAGCTTTGGCGAGACCGAGGAGCAGGCGGGCGAGTATGCCGAGGAGCTGGCAGCGGAGATGTTGGCGACGACGCTGAACGTCGATTTTGATCCGGACACAAGCTGGGACGAGAAGAAGGAGATTTACAAAATCTCCAACAAGATTGTGCGCACGGCGAACGTGACGCAATCTGCCGTGGGCGACAAGCGCGGGCTGTGGACGACGACGCTGGCTGCGGCGATCTTGATCTTCGAGTAAGAGCAGACTGGGGCGGAGATGGGCGCGGGCTGTTTAGCTTGCGCCTTTTCTCTGCGCCTCATTTGGCGTGTTGCCGAGGAGAACGAGTATGCCTTCGACTTTGAACTTCCGCATTGGGCTGGTGCAGATGCACTGCAGCCCGGATCCGGATGAGAATCTTGAGAGTGCGGCGGAGTGGGTGCGGCGTGCGGCGCGCGAGGGTGCACAGGTGGTGTGCCTGCCGGAGCTGTTCCGTGCGCAGTACTTTTGCCAGCGTGAGGATATTGCGCTGTTTGATCTGGCGGAGCCCATCCCGGGGCCGAGTACGGAGCGGCTGGGCGCTGTCGCGCGTGAGGAGCGGGTGACGGTCATTGCTTCCCTGTTTGAGCGCAGGGCGGCTGGACTTTACCACAACACGGCGGCGACGCTGGGCGTAGATGGCGCGGTGCTGAGCCTGTACCGCAAGATGCACATCCCGGACGACCCGCTCTACTACGAAAAGTTTTACTTTACGCCGGGCGACCTGGGCTATCGAGCGGTGGATACAGCCGTGGGCCGGGTGGGCACGCTGGTGTGCTGGGACCAGTGGTACCCGGAGGCGGCGCGCATCACGGCTCTGCAGGGTGCGAACGTGCTATTTTATCCGACGGCGATCGGCTGGCACCCATATGAGAAGAGCGAGCACGGGGCTGCGCAGTATGACGCGTGGCAGACGATCCAGCGCGGGCATGCGATTGCGAATGGCGTGTATGTGGCGGCGCCGAACCGGGTGGGGGTGGAGCATGGCGATGTTCGGGGCAATCGCGCGGACGGGCCAGGGCTTGAGTTTTGGGGCGGCTCGTTTATTGCGGACCCGTTCGGGCGCGTGATTGCGCAGGCCTCACATGACAGCGAAGAGGTGCTGGTAGCGGAAGTGGACCTGAAAGGGATGGAGGAGCAGCGGCGCAACTGGCCGTTTTTGCGCGACCGGCGGATCGACTCGTATGCGCCCATTGTGCACCGCTTTCTAGATGCGACAACGCCGGGAGAGGGCAAGTGAGCGGTCTGCAGGCCGGGACGCCGGCGGCGCAGGGCTACCGCATGCCGGCGGAGTGGGCGCGGCACGAGGCAACCTGGATTGCATGGCCGCACAATGCGAGCGACTGGCCAGGGCGTTTTCAGCCGATCCCTTGGGTGTACTGCGAGATTGTGCGGGCGCTGGCGCGAGGAGAGCGGGTGGAGATCCTGGTGCAGGACGAGGCCGCGGCAAAGCGCGCAGGCGGCATGCTGCGGCGCGCGGGTGTTGGGCTTGGAAACGTGCGCTTCCATGTGTGGCGGACGAACCGGATCTGGACGCGGGACTCGGGGCCGATCTTTGTGACGCGCGAGCAGGACGAGCGTGGGGCGCGCGAGCTGGCGATGACGGACTGGCGCTTTAACGCGTGGGCCAAGTATGACGACTGGCAGCTGGATGATGCGCTGCCCGGCAGGGCGGCGGAGCTGCTGGGTGTAGCGCGCTGGCAGCCGGAGGTGGAAGGGCATCGCGTGGTGCTCGAAGGCGGGTCGATCGACACAAATGGTGCCGGGGTGCTGCTGACGACCGAGGAGTGCCTGCTGAGCAATGTGCAGGCGCGCAACCCGGGGCTGCACCGGGAGCAGCTGGAGCGGGTCTTTGCGGAGTACCTGGGGATGAAGCAGGTGATCTGGCTGAAGCGGGGTATTGCGGGCGATGACACGCATGGGCATGTAGACGACATCACGCGCTTTACGGACGAGAACACGATTGTGACGGCCGTCGAGCCGAACGCCGAGGATGAGAACCACGAGCCGCTGGCGGAGAACCTAGAGCGGCTAAGGACAGCGAGGAATCTGCGAGGGGAACCATACCGAGTGGTGACGCTGCCGTGCCCTTTGCCGGTGGTTTTTGAGGGGCAGCGACTGCCCGCAAGCTACGCTAACTTTTACATTGCGAACGGAGTTGTGATCGTGCCAACATTCAACGACCCCAGCGACCGCATAGCCCTGCAAACGCTCGCGGAGCTGTTCCCTGCGCACACGGTGCAAGGCATCCACTGCGGCGACTTCATCTGGGGGCTCGGCGCGCTGCACTGCATGACGCAGCAGCAGCCTGCCGTGGACTAAAGGCACACAAGAGGCCGTGGAAACAGACGATTTGGAATGGCTAGGGACGTGGTATCAGCAGCAGTGTAATGGGACATGGGAGCATCAGAAGGGCATGCGGCTCCAGGCGCTGGATGAGCCGGCGGGTTGGCGGCTGCACATTGACCTGCGCGGCACAGCAGACGCGTATGCGACACCGCGACGGTTGCAGGTGTGTGCGATGCGAGGCCCCTGGCTGCGCTGCCTGCTGACGGCACAGAGGTTTGAGGGTGAAGGCGCGGAGGTCGAAGAGCTGATCCGAGTATTTCGGCGGTGGATCGATGGGCGGCCGCCGGTGCTGGAAGCGGCGACAGCCGGCTGACGGATGAGCCCTTTGGCTGCCGCAGAGCTGTGTTTACGCCAGGATGAGCAGCGTATGCAGGCGGCCCTCGCCGAGGCGCGGGAGGCGGCGCTTGCCGGGGAGGTGCCGGTTGGGGCGGTGCTGTTTCTTGGGGAGCGGCAGATCAGCCTGGGGCAGAACCGGGTGCTGCGCGACCAGGACCCGACAGCGCATGCCGAGGTGGTAGCGCTGCGCGAGGCAGGGCGTGTGGTTGGGAATTACCGCCTGCTGGACACCACGTTGTACTGCACGCTGGAGCCCTGCGCGATGTGCGCGGGAGCGATGCTGCATGCGCGCATCGGCAGGCTTGTGTTCGGGGCGCTGGACCCAAAGGCAGGAGCGGCGGGGTCAGTGCTGACGGTGCTGAACCACCCGAAGCTGAACCATCGCCTGGCTGTGGATGGAGGGGTGCTGGCGGCGGAATGTGGGGAGTTGCTGCGGGCGTTTTTTCAGGAGCGGCGCGGGCGAGGAGCCGGTTCCCTGCTTTGAGGCTGTGCGGCAGCAGTTTGCCTGCCTGCCTGAGGGGAACGCATGTGACGCATCTGCGGCGCTTTCTCTGTTGGGCAGAGGCTCGCGTCTCTTGTGCGGTGGTTCGCGGCGCTTACCCTGCCGATGTATGATTTTGCCTCATGGACCTGCGTGTGTATACAGCTGGCTGGTGCCGGGATTGCCGGGAAGCGAAGCGATTTTTGACCAAGCACAAGATCCCGTATACCGAAGTCGACGTGGAGCGGACGCCCGGGGCGATGGACGAGGTGCTGCGGCATGTTGGCAAGCGCGCGATCCCGCAGTTTGTCATTGATGGCGAGTGGGTGCAGCCGTATCGGCCGGGTGAGGGCTTTTTGTACGAGGAGATGGCCGTGCGCTTCGGAGTGCCTGAGTAGGGCGCGCTTGTGAGTTCTACTCGGCGGGCGGTGCGGCGGGCAGTCAACGGCGCCGCGAGGGACGACCCGGAAGGTGCTCGCTGCCCTGCCACTACTCTGCGCGCCCCATTAGAGCCTCTCAGTCTGCCTCGGCTGTTTTGTCTCTCAGGGGAGCTCATTGGGCTTGATGACGACGCCTTGCCCGCTTTCGGCGAGCTCTTCGCCTGCATCGGCGAGGAGAGCGAGCGCGTCGGCTTCGTCTTTGGCAGCGACCTGAAGACGAAGCGGTCCGAGGCCGGGCTCCATGATGCGCGCGTTTTCGCCGGCGAGGAAAACCTCAATACCGGCTGACTCGAGGCGGCCCCGTGCCATCTCGGCTTCGATCGGCTCTGAGAAGCTTGCGACTGTGACAACTTCTTCCATGCTTTTCCTCCTGTGACAACAACCTTTCGCGGGGTTGGATGCGGGCCAATGATCTCCGGCTGAACCGCTACAATCGAACTTTGTGCGGAAGGATGTTTCGCGGTGATCCGAAGGTACACGCGACCCGAGATGGGCGCGATCTGGAGCGACGAAAACAAGTATCGCTGCTGGCTGGCGGTCGAGGTGGCGGCAAGCGAAGCGCTGGCTGAGGCCGGCGTCGTGCCGGTGGAGGCTGCGCGAGAGATCCGCGAGCGTGGCGACTTCGATTTGACGCGCATTGAGGCGATTGAGGCCGAAGTGAAGCATGATGTGATTGCTTTCACAACGGCGGTAGCAGAAAAGATCGGGCCTGCCTCCCGCTGGCTGCACTACGGCTTGACGTCCAATGATGTGGTGGACACGGCGCAGGCGCTGCAGGTGAAGGCGGCGTCCGCGCTGTTGCGTGCGGACCTCCTGGCGTTGCGCGAGGTGCTGAGGAAGCGGGCGCTTGAGTTCCGGCATACGCCGGTCATTGGGCGCACGCACGGGGTGCATGCGGAGCCGACGACGTTTGGCCTGAAGTTTTTGAACTGGTATGCCGAGTGCGAGCGCAACCTTGTGCGCTTTGACGCGGCGGCTGAGGGGATGCGGGTTGGCAAGCTGTCGGGCGCAGTGGGAACGTTTGGGCACCTGAAGCCGGAGCATGAGGATGCGATCTGCGCGCGGCTGGGCCTTGTGCCGGCACCGGTGGCGACGCAGGTGCTGCAGCGCGACCGGCATGCGCATTACATCTCGACGCTGGCGATTCTTACGGCGTCGCTCGATAAGATCGCGACGGAGATACGGCACTTGCAGCGGACCGAGGTGCGGGAGGCGGCTGAGTACTTTTCCGAGAAACAGAAGGGCAGCTCGGCGATGCCGCATAAGAAGAACCCGATCATTTCGGAACAGATCTCCGGGCTGGCGCGGGTGGTGCGCGCAAACGCGCAGGCGGCGTATGAGGATGTGGCGCTGTGGCACGAGCGGGACATCTCGCACTCATCGGTAGAGCGGGTCATTCTGCCGGACTCAACGATTTTGACGGATTACCTGCTCCACAAAACTACGACGCTGCTGGACCAGCTGCTGGTGTACCCGGAGCGAATGATGCGGAACCTCGAAAGCACGGGCGGGCTGATCTACAGCGGGCAGCTGCTGCTGGACCTGGCGGAAGCCGGGATGCTACGCGAGGATGCGTACCGGCTGGTGCAGGCGCATGCGATGCATGCGTGGAAAGATGATTTGATCTTTCGGGAGCTGGTTGCGGCGGACCCCGAGATAACGGCGCGCTTGACGCCGGAGCAGCTGGACCGCACCTTTGCGCTGGAGCGGCAGCTGGGGAACGTGGATGCTATTTATGAACGGGTGCTCGGGGCATGAACCTGACAGTGGCGGTCACGGGGGCAAGCGGCGCGGTGTTTGCGCAGCAGCTGCTGCTTGCGCTCGAGGCGGACGCGCGTGTGGATGCGGTCCAGTGTGTGCCGAGCGAAAGCGCGCTGCGCGTGTTTGCCGAGGAGCTGGGACTGAGCGGCAGGAACCAGTTTGTGGAGAAGCTGCTGGGGCAAGCGTCGACCAAGATTGAGCAGCTGGCAGAAAGCGACATTGGAGCAGGCATTGCGAGTGGAAGCTTCCCTTCCGCCGGGATGATTGTGATGCCGTGCAGCATGGGTACCTTGGCCGGCATTGCCAATGGGCTGGCGCAGACGCTGATTGGGCGGGCGGCCGATGTGTGCTTAAAGGAACAGCGACGGTTGCTCTTGTGTGTACGCGAGACGCCGTTCAACCGCATCCACCTGCGCAACATGACGCTGGCGGCGGAGGCGGGCGCGGTGATCTACCCGGTGATCCCGACGTTTTACAACCATCCGGTGGACTCGACCGAGATGGCAAGGCAGTTTGCATTTCGGGTGCTGGCGCACTTCGGACTACCACAAGCGGAGATGTATCGGTGGAAAGCGGAGTAGGAGTTCGCTGGGTTGCAGCAGGGGTTCTTCTGTTTGCCGCAGCGGGTGCAAGTGCAGAAGGACAGTTAAACAAGGGCAAGCCGATGGACCGGGCGCAGGGTTACCAGCCGCTGACCCCGGAGAACCCGCTTGGCGGCAATGTGGTGCCAGTGCATGACCCGGCGATGACGCGGAGACCGGACGGCATGTACATGGTGTGGAGCACGGATGTGCTTTTTATGCGGGGCGCGGGCTTCATTGAGCAGCGCTGTTCGAAGGACCTGGCCGAATGGCACGGCTGCGGTTACGTATTTGAGGGGCTACCGGACTGGGTGCACGAGCGCTACCCAAGCTCGCGCGGCGTTTGGGCGCCGGACGTGTCGTACTTCGGCGGTTTGTATCACCTGTACTATGCGGTTTCGACGCTGGGCTCGCAGCACTCGGCGATCGGCATGGCGACGAATACGACGCTGGACGCTGGGGTGCCCGGCTACGGCTGGAAGGATGAGGGCGTGGTTCTCCAGTCTGAGCCGGGCGATGACTTCAACGCAATCGATCCGAATGTCGTAGTCGCCACGGGCAAGGATGGACGGCAGGAGGCGTGGCTCCAGTATGGGTCGTACTGGAGCGGGATCTACCAGCAGGAGCTGGACCCCGGCACGGGCAGGCTGGTGGGCGACAAGCGGTACCACCTGGCGCAGCAGCCGACGGATCGCCGCGGCGCGCTCGAGGGCTCGGCCATCCTCGCGCATGGCGGCTGGTACTACCTGTTTGCTTCCGTTGGGCTTTGCTGCGAACGCTCGATTGATGACGACACGTACCAGGAGATAGTGGGGCGCTCCCACAACATCCATGGACCGTTTAAAGACCAGAAGGGTAAGAAGCTGCTGCAGGGCGGCGGCACGGTGCTGCTGAGCGGGGATGAGCACTGGGCTGGGCCGGGCGGGGGCAGCCCGTGGCAGGACGCGGATACGACGCTGTTCACCTTTCACGCGTTGAAGCGGAGTGAGGACGGCGCCATGAACCTGTGGGTGGAGCATGTGCGCTGGGCCGATGACTGGCCGCTACTGGAGCCATAGCTTACGGCCTCAGCTTCAGCCTGACGCGCTACTGGGGAGCAGCCGTGGTTGTTCCCCCCTGCTGTTGACGGAGGCGCTGAAGCTCCTCAAGCATCTGCTGCGGGGTCTTGATCTGCTGCGGGTTGGCCTGTGCCCCGGCGGCAGGCTGCGGCGGCGGCGGGGCGAAGGCGGCCGGCTGGGGCGGCGGCGTGGAGTCGTCGCTGTCGTCATCTTCCTGCGCGGCCTGGGTGGGCGTGGTTGCGGCGGCAGGGGCGGTGCTGGTCCGGGTGGTCAGGACGATCTCTCGCGGGGCTCCATCGTCCTTGATGCCGGAGATGAGGACGTTGTAGCCGGAGTCATCGAGCAGCGCAGAGAGAACCTGCTGCGGATTGCCGGGCCCGTAGATGCCGAAGATGCGCTCGTCTTTGGCCAGGCCTTCGACATGGGTGCCGGTCCGCTGCTCGAGCGCGTCCAGGATGCTACGGAGACTGCTGTTGGTGGCGCGGATGGTGAGTACGCCGCCGGAAAGGTCGATGGCGGCGGGCTGCGCAGGCTGGTCAAGCAGGGAGTGAAGCGTGGATGCGACGGGAGCGGACGCCTGGGGCGCCATGCTTTGCGCATGAGCCAAGGCCTGCGCCTGGACCAGGAACAGAGAGCAGGGCAGCAGGCAGCCGGGCAGCAGGGCCGCACGTACCAGGTTGTTGCGAGGAAGCAGAGACATCGAAGGGACCCTCCTGTACCGGTCTCAACGGCGTTTAGGCAGCCCGAAAGAACGCTGTCCACTCTGTACTAGACTAGCAGTGCCATCTATTGGTGATCGTGCGTGGTTTGATTCGCGGAGTTACTGCCGTTGAGAGCTGATTGGGAGAGCTGATTGATGTACCGCTCAAGCCTGCTTGCCATTCTTGCTGCGCTGCTTGCTTTTTGCCCCTGTGCCCACGCTGTCTCCTGCACGGTAGGCGCGGCGATGGCCGGGGAAGACCGTGCCGATTTGTTTGCGGCGGCGCACCAGCTAGGCGGCGATGTGCTGCGCGGCGATGCCGCGGCGCTGAAGGCGGCCACGATCCCCTCGGTAGCAGCGAACTTTGACGGGATTGCCGGGACTGTGGCGGCGCTGGCTCCGGCTCTTGGGGGCGCGACCCTCACGGTCACGAACCTTTACGCGTTGGACGCGAATGACTTGCAGAGCAAAGAAGACGATGTGCAATTCTTTTGCAGTGTGGCCGGGGCTCCACTGCTGGTAACAGTGACCCTGGGCGAACTACCCAAGGGACAATTTGCGCTGGCGCTGCTGCACGCGACGGGCGTCAAGACGCCGCAGCAGTTTGCCATGGTGCTGCAGAATACGGCTGCGCCGGCGCTGGGGCCCAAGCATGCTGCCCACTGGGAGCTGGCCGGTTTTTTTGCAAAGCCGCTGACGATGGATGGGCACGATGCAGCGTGGTTCTGGGAGCAGGGGCGTGTGCTCAAGACCAAGGGGCAGAGCTGGAGCGCATTTTTCTACGATGAGGCAGCGACTTACCTGGCGCAGCCGGCAGATTTGTATTCGAGCAATAACCTGCTGAAGCTGAGCCGCGAGGCCGCGGGCAGCGAGCCGGCAGGGCTGCCGGGTAACGCGCCGATGATGGTGCCTGCGGACGAGCAGAGCTTTGCTGTGACGGGGTTGCGGGCGGACAGCACCCTGGGTCAGCTGGATCTACGCGTGGATACAAAGGTTGCCAGTGTGGCGGACCCTGTGGCTGCGCGCAAGGATGCGCTGACCCTGATGGCTGCTCTGCTAAAGCAGCACGGGGAGCTGCGTGGAAACTTCCATGGGTTGTGGGTGTACCAGACCACCGCGGGCGGCCAGAGCTTTGCCGTAGAGCAGCCGATGAGCGCGATACCATAGCGATATGAGCAGCCCATCCGAGAGGCCCTATCTGCAGATTGTGGCGGAACGGAGGGCAACGCCCGCATTTGAAAGCACGGCGGTTGCCGAAGAGGATCTGCAGGCGATCCTGATGGCGGGGCTGCATGCGCCGAGCAGCTACAACCTGCAGCCCTGGCGATTTGTAGTGGTGCGCAGCCCGGAGGGCAAGCGTCGATTGCGAGGCGCCTGCTACAACCAGGCCAAAGTGGAAGAAGCACCGGTGGTGCTGGTGGCCTGCGGCGATACGGATGGGTGGCGTACCGGCGACCTGGATGAGGTGCTGCGGCTGGGCCGCGAAGGCGGCATGCCGGAGAGCTACCTGGAACAGGTGCGGAGCAGCGTGCCGGGCTACCTGCGGGAGCATGAGAACTTCTCAGCCTGGCTTAATCGGCAGGTGATGCTGGCTTTTACCACGATGATGTGGGCGGCGGAGTCACTGGGCTATGACACAGCACCGATGGAAGGCTTCGATGCGGAGAAGGTGCGCCAAGTGCTGAAGCTGCCGCTGAGTTATGAGCCTGTGGCACTGCTGGCACTGGGACATGTAAAAGGCCAGGGCAAGTACAACGGGGGCCGCTTCCACACGGGACGTACGGTGTTTGAAGAGGAGTACCCGAAGCCTCTGCGACTACGCGATGACGCGAAACGCTGAGGTGCGCGGATGTCTGTCCCCTACAGGGGCAGGGTGACGGGTGCCTTGCTGAGCTTTGCTTGGGAGATGGAGGATGCATGGATGCGCAGCATGGCGAAAGCGCCGCGGCAGAGCGCGTGGGCAGCCAGGACGCCGAAGGTGAGCGAGGCGGCTATCGCGCATACCAGCATCAGCAGATTGAAAAGGTCTTGCATGGAAGTGTGGTCTCCTAGAGAGGTACGGGGAGTGTGATGCAGCCTGGCGCTTGCTCTGCGGCGAGAAGACGCAGGGTGGTCCGCTCTTATCGAATGTCATTCTCGCAGGAGGCGGATGATTTGACCGGTAAAAGCTACGCAAAATGAGCTATTCGGGTACCTTTCGTGACACCATCCTGCATCTGTGAAAGATTCTGCACACTCCAGCTGCCTCCCATACATCCACAAGTTAGCGTTTCATCTTCGATCGCAGAGATCTCCCATGGCCATCACGCACATTACCGTTCGCGGAGCGCGGCAGCATAATCTGCGCGACATCAACGTGCGAATCCCGCGCAACACATTGACCGTGGTGACGGGTCTGTCCGGCTCCGGCAAGAGTTCCCTGGCGTTTGACACGATCTATGCCGAGGGGCAGCGGCGCTACGTGGAGACGCTGTCAGCGTATGCGCGGCAGTTCCTGGACCAGCTGGAGCGACCGGATGTGGATTCGATCGAGGGATTGAGCCCGGCGATCTCCATTGAGCAGAAGACGACCAACCGCAGTCCGCGCTCGACCGTTGGCACGATTACGGAAATCTATGACTACCTGCGGCTGCTGTATGCATCGGTCGGTGTGCCGCACTGCCCCAACTGCGGACTGGCGATCTCGAGACAATCGCTGGAGCAGATTACAGACCGCGTGCTGCAGCTTGCGCCGGGAGAGCGGGTGACAATCTTTGCGCCGGTGGTGCGGGGGCGCAAGGGTGAGTTCAAGGATCTGCTCGACTCGCTCGATGGGCAGGGCTTTCGCGCGCGGATTGATGGCGAGATGCGCGACCTTGCAGAGCCGGTGGCGCTGGAGCGGAGGAAGAACCACACGATTGAAGCAGTCGTGGACCGGCTGGTGCTGAAACCGGAGATGGACAGGAAGCGGCTGGAGGGCTCGATTGCCAAGGCACTGCAGATGAGCAACGGGCTGGTGCTGCTGCACCTGCATGGGGGTGGCGAGGGGAGCGATGGCCGGGAGCAGTTGTTCTCGTCGTCGATGAGCTGCCCGAACTGCGGGCTGGATGTGCCGAAGCTGGAGCCGCGTTCGTTCTCGTTCAACAGCACGTATGGCGCATGCCCGGCTTGCCATGGGTTGGGCTCCATCTACGACTTTGACCCAGGCAAGGTGATTACAGACTGGACCAAGCCGCTGCTGGAAGGCGGGCTGGGGCCGGGCGCGTCGTCGCAGTATCTGCAAAAGCTGGTAGGGCTGGCAGCGACGCGGTACAAGATCGATCTGAAGCAGCCGTTTGAAGACCTGCCGCCCAAGCAGCAGGATGTACTGCTGTATGGACCGGAGAAGGCAGAAGGACCGCGGACGGGCTTCCACGGCATTTTGCAGTGGCTGCGTGAATCGCTTGAGGAGAGCCGTTCCGAGAGCTACCGCGAGTGGATGATGGGATACATGTCGGCTTCGGACTGCGGCACGTGCAAGGGCCGGCGATTGCGGCCGGAGTCGCTGGCCGTGAAGGTGGGCGGGCTTTCCATTGCTGACTTTACGGAGATGCCGCTGCATCGTGCGCTCGGGGCAGCGCGTGAGCTTGCGTTCTCTGCCCGGGACAGCCTGATTGCGGAACGGCTGCGGCGCGAGGTGGTGGAGCGGCTGGAGTTTCTGAATGAGGTGGGGCTTTCGTACTTGTCGCTGAACCGCAACGCGGCGACGCTTTCCGGCGGCGAAGGGCAGCGGATCCGGCTGGCCACGCAGATTGGCTCACGGTTGCGCGGGGTGCTGTATGTGCTCGATGAGCCATCGATCGGGCTACACCAGCGGGACAATAAGCGGCTGATTGCGGCGCTTGAGTCGCTGCGCGACCTGGGCAACACGGTGCTGGTGGTGGAGCATGACGAAGATACGATTCGCCATGCGGATTACGTGCTGGACCTGGGGCCCGGCGCGGGCAAGCTGGGCGGCTACGTGGTGGCCGAAGGAAAGCCGGCGGAGATTATGGCGGAGCCGAAGTCGCTGACCGGGCGCTACCTTTCGGGCGAGACGACGGTGATGCACCGGGATGCGCCGCGGCCGCTACTCGGGAAATGGATCGCGGTGGAAGGGGCGCGCTCGCACAACCTGCAGAATGTGACGGCGCGGATCCCGCTGGGTGTGATGACGGTGATTACGGGCGTGAGCGGCTCCGGCAAGAGCACGCTGGTGAATGACACACTGTACCGTGCGCTCGCGAAGGAGCTGTACGGCTCACGCGAAGAGCCAGGCCGGCATGCACGCATCAAGGGCTTTGAGCAGATTGACAAGGCAGTACGCATCGACCAGTCGCCAATTGGGCGTACGCCGCGCTCGAACCCGGCGACGTACACCGGGGTGTTTGCAGCGATCCGTGATCTATTTGCGATGCTGCCAGAGTCGCGCGAGCGCGGGTACAAGCCGGGGCGCTTCTCCTTCAACGTGGCGGGTGGCCGCTGCGAAGCCTGCCAGGGGGATGGGCAGAAGCGGGTGGAGATGAACTTTCTGCCGGATGTGTATGTGCTGTGCGATATATGCAATGGCCGCCGTTACAACCAGGAGACAATGGCCGTGCGGTTCAAGGGCTACTCCATTGCGGATCTGCTGGAGCTCTCGATTGCGGATGCGCTGCCGGTGCTGGAGGATATCCCGCAGGTGCGCAACAAGCTGCAGACGCTGGTCGATGTGGGACTGGGATACATCCACCTGGGGCAGGCAGCGACGACGCTGTCGGGCGGTGAGGCGCAGAGGATGAAGCTGGCGCGTGAGCTCTCCAAGAGGCAGACCGGCAAGACGCTGTATCTACTGGATGAGCCGACGACGGGGCTGCACTTTGATGATGTACGCAAGCTGCTGGAGGTTCTACACAAGCTCACCGACCTGGGCAACACGATCCTGATTATTGAGCACAACCTGGACGTGATCCGCAACGCGGACTGGATCCTGGACATGGGGCCAGAGGGCGGCGAAGGTGGAGGACGCGTGATTGCCGAAGGAACACCCGCGCAGGTGGCCAGGGTGGATGCGTCGCACACGGGAGGCTTTTTGAAGCGCTATATGGAGGCCGAGCCTACGGATGTTGTTCCGGTGCCGGTTGAGTCGAAAGCTTCGAAAAAGAAGGCTCCGGTGAAGCGGGCGACAGCGCGCAAGAAGGAGTTGGTGCAGTGAGCCTGCCGGAGACGGATCGGCCAGGGACGGATCGGCCAGGAGTGGATCGGCCAGGGACGGCGGGTCCGGGGGATGAGCTCGCGCCCGTGTCTCGGGACTCTCCGGACTCTGCGGTAGCTGCGGTGGCTTCGATCGATGCAGTCGGGCCGAACATGGGACACATGCTGCTGCTGCTGGTGCTTTCTGTTTCGCTGCTGGCGGCGGGGCAGTTTCTGGCACTGCTTGCTGTGCAGCAGTCCCATGTGTACGGGCACCACACACTGCGCGGCTATGCCGAGCTGGTGCAGGATGATGCGCGATGGCTGATCCCCTCGCAATTGCTCAGCTATGGGCTGGTGTTGCTTGCCGCCATGCCGTTGTTTCGGGCGGTTTGGCACCGGACGTTTGCCACGGGGCTGCACTGGAACGGCATGCAGGCAAAGCGCTACTTTGGACGGCTGCTGCTGCTGGGCCTTGGATGCGGCTTTGGCATCGCACTGCTGGGCTCGTGGCTGCCGATGCCCAAGGACCCGCCTATTATGGCGGATCTGCTTCACTCGTCCCTGGGCGCCTGGATGATGCTGGTTTTTGGAGTCAGTGTCGCGCCCCTCTTTGAGGAAATGTTTTTTCGGGGCTTTCTGCTGCCGGCGTTTTTGAATGCGTTTCGCTGGCTTTCGCTTCGCGGCGATCTTTCGCCGGCGGCGGTGGAGTGGCTGGGTGTGCCGCTGTCGGTTGTGTTCACAAGCCTACCCTTTGCCTTGCTGCACTCGCGACAGGTATCGCATGCGTGGGCGCCGGTTCTGCTGATCGGGATCGTGTCGCTGGTGCTGTGCCTGGTGCGGCTGCGGCTGAACTCACTTGCCAGCAGCACAGTGGTCCATGCGGCGTACAACTTCACCTTGTTTGCGGGGATTCTGGTGCAGACGGGCGGCTTTCGGCACCTGGACCGGTTGGTGCATTAAAGATTTGCTTCACCTCGATTCGAGGGAGAAAGACGGAATGCGCGATGCACGGAGTTCCCTGCTTCACCTGCTGGCCCAGATCTCGTTCAAGCTGGGCAGCTTTACGCTTTCCTCGGGCGGCACGAGCGACTACTACATCGACTGCCGGGTCACGACGCTGCATGCCGAGGGTGGGCGGCTGTGCGGGCTCGCGCTACTGGAGCTGATTCACGGGGCCGGGCTGCGGCCCAAGGCTGTCGGCGGGCTGACGATGGGTGCGGATCCTGTTGTTTCCGCGATCGCGATTGCCAGCGCGCAGCGTGCGCATGAGCAGAGCCAGGCGTCGTTGGTGCATGGCTTTCTGGTGCGCAAGGGAGAAAAGGCGCACGGCATGCGGCGGCGGATCGAGGGCTTTGCGGAGGCGGGTGCGCCAGTGGTGATTGTGGATGATGTGTGCACCACAGGCGGCTCGACGATTGATGCAATAGGCGCGGCAAAGGAGGCCGGGTTTGTGGTGCTGGGGGCGGCTTGCCTGGTGGAGCGTACTGAAGCGCAGGGGCGGCCGGCTGTCGAGGCTGCGCTGGAAGGAGCTCCGTTTCTGCGGCTGTTTACGGCAGAGGATGTGCGGGCGGCACACCTGGCGCAGGTGGCACTGTAGAGCTCTTCACAGCTCGAGGAGGCAAGTTGAAGGCCACCGGCTTAGCCCGTGGCCTCTCCTTCCCTTGCGCAGAGTTTTACGGCTGCGGCTGAGCGGCGCCTGTCGCCGGTGCTGGCTGTGAGGACGGCGTGGCTGTGGCCGTCGAGCCATCGACCGGCTGGTTGGTCATCAGCTGGACTTCGACGCGGCGGTTCTTGGCGCGGCCGCTGGCGGTGTTGTTGCTGGCCACAGCCTGATCTTTGCCGAGGCCGATGAGGTAGAAGCGGTGCGCGGGCACGTTGTACTTGGAGGCCAGGTATTGCACGACGGCCTGGGCGCGCTTGTCGCTGAGCTCGTAGTTGTAAGCGGCGGAGCCGACGGAGTCTGTACCGCCGGTGAGCGAGAGGATGTAGGAGCGCTGCGCGCCGAGCTGTGCGCCCAGACCATCGAGCTGCTGCCGGGTTGCCGGTGTGAGGTCGGCCTTGTTGAAGGCGAAGGTGACGGAGACATCGCCGACCGTCTTGTAGGTATCGAGGTTGGCGACGACGCTGCCGAGCGTGTCGGCGCGGTGCACTGCATCCTGGGCGCTGCTTTGTGCCTGGCCTGCCGCGGAATTGGCCGCGGTTGCGGACTGCTGGGCATTTGCGGCGCTGGTCTGCGCCTGATTGATGCCGGTGCCGGTGCGCTGGTCCAGCTCCTGGAGAGAGCGGTTGTTGGCAGCAGTTTTGTCGTCGAGCTCGTTGGTCTGGTTGATGACGGGGGCAGTTTGATTGCGGACGTACTTCTTGGTGGAGCAGCCGGTGACCGGGAGTACCCCGAGGGAAAGCGCAAGCAGCGCGAGAGAGGCAGCACGTGGGGATCGCAGGTGGATACGTGTGATGTCGATCATGGGTCATTGTCCTTCAGGAAAGCGTAGTGCGCGCTGTGTGCGCCATCCAGAGGATGGGATGCACCTCCATGGCCAAAGTTGGCAGCCAGGCGGCGGGAAGCTTGTAAGTGGTGCAGGTCGAAAGGGATGCAGGCTTTAGGCGCTTGGGTGAGCAAAGCTTCTTCTGCCGGCGATCCTGTATTTGTTACATCCGCACACGTGGGGTTCTACATGGTGGCGGGCGGCATCGCGTTCATGCGCTCAGACGAAAGCTGACTTGGGGAAGCAGGGAGGCCCGGGAGGGTGTGGACGTAACCGCGGAGGTAACATCAAGAAGGACTGAGCCGGCATGGATAGCTACAAATGGATTTAGAGGAAAAGATCAGGACGCTGCCCACGCGGCCCGGCGTGTACCTGTACAAGGACGCGGATGGAACGGTGATTTACGTGGGCAAGGCGAAAAACCTGCGCTCGCGTGTGCGCTCGTACCTGCTGAAAGCATCGCAGGCGCATGCCAAGACCGGCTCGCTGATGCGCGAAGCAGTGGATCTGGACTACATCCTGGTGGATAACGAGCGGGAAGCGCTCGCGCTGGAAAACAACCTGATCAAGCAGCGCAAGCCCCGCTTTAACATCCTGCTGCGCGATGACAAGACCTACCCATATGTAAAGCTGACGATGGCGGACCGGCATCCGAAGGTCTTTGTAACGCGGCGCCTACGCAAGGACGGCGCTGCCTACTATGGGCCGTTCTTCCCGGGGAATCTAGCGTACCGGATTGCGGAGCTGTTGCACCGCTCGTTTCTGCTGCCCTCCTGCAAGGTGGACTTGAACCGCTACCATCCGCGGCCCTGCCTGCAGTACTACATCAAGCGCTGCCTGGGGCCGTGCGTGGAAGGCCTGACAACGCCGGAGCAGTATGGCGAAAGCGTGAAGGATGCGCAGATGTTTTTGGAAGGGCGCGGCGCGGAGTTGGGCAAGCTTATTGAGGCGCGTATGCATGCGGCAGCCGAGGCAGAGCTGTATGAACTTGCGGGCAAGTATCGCGACCTGCTGGTGACCGTCGACCAGCTACAGGAGAAGCAGCGGATTGCGTCCGCGGAGGACGATGACGCCGACCTGTTCGGCTACCACTACGAGAACGGCATGCTTGCGGTGAACTTGTTCCATGTGCGGTCGGGCAAGATTGTGGATCGACGCGAGTTCTTCTGGGAGGATATTCCGGACCTGGAGATGATCGAGTCCGATGCGGTCGAAGGGGACGGCGAGGCGGAAGAACCGGCTTTGCCGAGCATCGCGGTGCCGAGGGACTTTCAAGCCGGCGCATTCTTCGCTTCCCTGCTGAAGCAGCTGTACCTGGACCAGCCGTATGTGCCGCACTCCATCTTTACGCCGGTGGACTTCAAGGAGCGGTCGGCGCTAGCCGGAGTGCTGTCGAAGCGGGGCCGGCCGGTGGAGATCGCGGTACCGCAGCGCGGGGAAAAGCGCTCGATGCTGGACCTGGCCAGCACCAATGCAAAGCAGAGCTATGACCAGCGCTTCCGGGTGCTAAAGCCGAGCGAGAAGCTGATCGCCGAGGCGCTCGAAGATGTGCTGATGCTGCCGGAGACGCCGACGCGCATCGAGTGCTTCGATATCTCGCATATTCAGGGTGCGGAGACGGTGGCGAGCATGGTGGTGTGGGAGCCGGGCGGGATGAAGAAGAGCGATTACCGGAAGTTCCAGATCAAGACCGTGACCGGGGTGGATGACTTTGCCTCCATGCGTGAGGTGATTGGACGGCGGTACAAGCGGCTGGTAGAGGAAGACAAGCCGCTGCCGAGCCTGATCCTGGTGGATGGCGGGCTGGGACAGCTGCATGCCGCGGCAAGTGCGCTGGAGGAGCTGGGCCTCACAACGCAGCCGCTAGCCTCCATTGCGAAGCGGGAAGAAGTGATCTACGTGCATGGCAACGCGCACGGCAGCGAGGATGAGCCGGTGGTGCTGGAGCGGCGCTCGCCGGTGCTGCACTTGATCCAGCGGATCCGGGATGAGTCGCACCGGTTTGCGATCTCGTATCACCGCAAGCGGCGGGAGATCCGGGACAGGAGCTCCGAGCTGCTGGAGATTGCAGGGGTGGGGGCGCGCACGCGCATCCGGCTGGTGGAGCATTTTGGGAGTGTGCGCGCAGTGCAGGCTGCCGGCGTGGAGGCACTGACCGCCGTGGTGCCGCGGAGCACGGCAGAGCGGATTGTTCAGCACTTCCGCGCAGGGGATGAGAGCCCGGGCGAGCCGCAGGCTGCAGAAGCGTCGGGTGAGGGTGTGCTGCCGATCCTGCCGCACTGATCCTGCCGCACCGATCCTGCCGCATAGGATCGGTTTCGGGCTTCGGTCTGGCAGCGATGCACCGGCAGCGGCTGTTGGCTTTCTGGACTGTTACCGGAGCGAAAGCAAGGAAAGTGTCCCGGCAGACGGCAGAGATGGTCTGACGACGGTACCTTGGTAAGGCATGAGCGCGCCAGCCACACTCCTCGCAGCAAGCCCGATCCCGGAAGGGCGGCGCGGGCGCAACAGCGAATCTTCCACCTTGCCGCTGTTTTTCCTCTTCGGCGTGCTCAAGATGCTGCTGCAGGGCGGACTTACGCTTCTGTCAGTCCATGCGGGCTACGGCATCTTTCGTGATGAGCTGTATTACCTGGTCTGCGCGCGAAGGCTGGCGCTGGGGTATGTCGACCAGCCGCCCCTGGTGGCTGTGCAGGCGCTGCTGGCTGATGCGATGTTTGGCCATGAGCACCTCCTTTTATTTCGGCTGCTGCCCTCGCTGGCTGGTGCGCTCACCGTGGTGCTTACCGGCCTGATCGCGCAGGCACTGGGCGGAAGCAGGCGGGCTGTGATTCTGAGCATGCTGGTGATGTTGACTGTGCCGGCCTTTCTGGCGACGCAGAGCTTCCTCTCCATGAATGCGTGGGACCCGGTCTTCTGGATGATGGCGGTGCTGGCGATGCTGCGGTTGCCGGCTGTGCCGGGCGCGACAGGCTGGTGGCTGCTGCTGGGCGCAGGTGCGGGGCTGGGGCTTGAGAACAAGGCTTCCGCCATCTTTCTGATTGCCGCCATGCTGCTGGGCCTGGCCCTGACACCGGCGCGCTACCTGCTGCGGCAGAGGGGCTTCCTGCTTGCAGTAGGCGTTACGCTCCTGCTGGCGCTGCCGAACCTCCTATGGCAGGCGACGCATGGCTGGGCCACCTGGGAGTGGCTGAAGGATGTGCAACACAGCGACAAGGATGTGGTGCTGCCGCCGGCACGTTTTCTGCTGGCACAGGTGCTGCTGTTTTCTCCCTTCAACCTCATCGTGTGGTTGCCGGGCGCTCTGTGGCTGTTGCTGGGGCGCACGGCCCGGCCTTGGCGCGCAGCCGGTGCGTTGTACTGGATTTTTTTGCTGGGCATGCTACTGCTGCACGCAAAGGACTACTACCTGGCGCCGGTGTACCCGCTGGTGTTTGCGGCCGGTGCGGTGTTTTGGACGGAGTGGGCTGAGGGCTCGCGGCTGCGGAGCAGGGCTGTCTCCGCGGCGGTGGCTGCTCTGGTGCTAGTCATGCCTCTGAATGTACTGTTCGCCGTACCAGTGCTGCGGCCGGAGGTCTTCCAAAGGGTGGCACGCGGCCTGCACTTCCAGCCGATGGAGAGTGAGCAACACCCGGCGAGCGCGCTGCCTGAGTTTTACGCGGATCAGCTGGGTTGGCAAGAGCTGGCGGACGATGTGAGCCGCGTATACCGGGCGCTGCCGCCTGCAGAGCAGCGGGAGACAGGTATCTTTGCGGCCAACTACGGGCAGGCCAGTGCGATCAACGTGCTGGGAAGGCCGCTGGGACTGCCGACGGCGATCAGCGGGCACCAGAACTATTGGCTCTGGGGACCGGATGGCTATAGCGGCCGGGAGATGATTGTGATCGCGACGGTGCCAGTTGCCGAGGTGCAGAAGCTGTATGCACGCTGCACCGTGGCTTCCGAAGAGCGCAACCCATTCCTGATGCCGTGGGAACAGCGCTCCATCTACGTTTGCTATGACCGCAAGGAACGATTTGCAGCGACCTGGGATGCGCAGAAGCTTTACCGCTGAGCTGAACTCTCGCGACGCAGGCAGGTCAAGATGCGAGCGACCGGAATGACTGCCTATGCAAGGAGAGCCGGCATCGCTGCCGGCTCTCCTCAAGAACATGTGATGGGAACGCCTTGAACAGCTACCAGGCGAGTTTGGCGGGCAGAAACTCGGCAAACAGATCGTCGTAGTACGGCTTCAGCTCCGCCATGTTCGGCTTCTCGTGGCCCTTGGAGTAGAGGTCATAGGGGTTGAACTTGCACACCCAGGGAAGCATGGCCTTGTCTTTCTCGTTCTCGAAGTACTTGTACGCATCCTGGCGATGCCAGGGGTAGAAGGAGTGGAAGCGCAGCATATACAGGGCTTCGTCTGGCAGATACGGCTTCATTACTTCAGCGATGTAGCCATCGTGGCCAAAGGAGAGATGGAGGTTCTCGAGTCCGCAGCCGGGCTCGTAGATACCGTACTTGGACTGGTAAAGAGGCACGTGGCGGTCAGGGTTGGCGGCGAAACGCTCGTGGAAGACGATCTGGTCAGACCAGGCGCAGCCGACCGGAAAAGTATCGCCGACGACGCCCCATTGCGGCTCGCCATACAGGCACAGGCATTTGCCAAGATCATGCACGAAGCCCACCAGCACCATCCAGCGCGGGTGCCCATCCCTGCGGATGGCTTCTGAGGTCTGCAGCAGGTGCTCGATCTGCGTGAGGTCCGTATCCGGGTCGCTGTCGTCGACCAGGGTGTTGAGGTACTCGGCTGCTTCCCACACGGTCTTGAGGCCGCGTGTCAGGCCGAAGTACTCCTTCTCCTTGCCAAGGACGTAGTCGACGGTCTGCATCTGGTGGTTGATGCGGTAGAACTCCGCCACACCGGGGTTGGCCTCGGCGTCATACTGACGGAACTCGGTTTCGGACTTCCCTTCCTGGTAGCGGCCTTCCAGGAACTCATCCCAGTCTTCAAGATGCGAGAGCGGCTGGGACGGTACGGATGCGGGCAGGCTCATAGATCATCTCCTAAGACACGATGAGGGACGCCCCCGAGGAGACGTTACCGGTAACGTAGCAGATCGAGCGTGCAGGAGGCAAGAGGGCTCTGCTGCGCTTTTGCTCAGCCGGCTCGAGCCGTTCTTGTATGGGCTGAGCTGGGGTTTGTTGAAGTATGGCTTCTCCCGACGGAAAAGCCATCCCCTGCATTGCTGGTGTTCTAGGTGTGTGCGAGAACGCTAGACGCTGCTTGCGCGGATCACCAGCGACGGCTGGAGCAGGATCGCGCGCTCCGGCGGGGCCACGCCCGCGATCAAGTCCAGAGCCAGGCGGCCGGCGACTGTGCCCATGCTTTGCGCGCACTGCTCGACCGATGTGAGAGGAACGCGAAGGTGGTCCGCGTAGCGGAAGTTGCCGCAGCCGACAAAAGCGACGTCCTGCGGAATACGCAGGCCGGCCGCGAGGGTGGCGGCGATTGCGCCCATCGCGGTCGTGTCGTTGTAGCAGAAGACAGCATCGGGCGGCCGACGCTGCTTGAGCAGCCGGCGCATCGCTTCATAGCCCACCTGGTCGCCTCCATCTTCAAGCTGCTCCTTCACGATGAGGAAGCTCTCGGGTACACGCAGGCGGCTCGCCTGCATGGCGTCGCGGTAGGCACGAAGCCTTGCCCGGCCTGTGCTGGCGGCTTCGCTCCCGATATGGGCGATACGTCTGCGCCCGATGGAGAGAAGGTGTTCCATCGCAAGGGTGCCGACGCGGTAGTCGTCGGACCCGACGTAGCGGAGCTTCTGCTCTGGGAAGTCGCGGTCGACCAGGACACAGGCGCGCATAGGTTTGCCGCGCAATGCGATGGGTTGCAGACGAGGCTGGCAGGATGCGAGCAAGAGGGCATCCACGCCGCGCTGCAGCAGTGCATTGATCTCCTGCCGTTCCACAGCAGGATCTTCTTCTGAGGAGCCGAGCAGGAGGACGCGGCCGCTTTCCCGTACGACGGAGCCGAGGCCTTTGGCGACCTCCGCGAAGAAGGGCCGCACCAGGTCAGGGACGATAAGCCCGATGCTGTAAGTTTTGCCGCCGGCCAGGGCGCGCGCCTGGTAATTGGGCTGATAATCGAGCTCGCGCATGCGCTTTTTGACACGCTCGCGCGTCGCTTTGCCGACATCCGGACTTTCTCGAAGCACCTTGGAGACGGTGACCTTTGAGATCCCGAGATCATCGGCGATGTCCTGGAGGCGGATGGCCACGATATAGCAGCCAGTGTACGGTGTTTTCAGCCGCCGGACGGGTGTCTTTCGTCAGCTAAAGCCTGTCTTTCTATAGAGCGCCCAGCCGCAGGCCCCGAGCATGGCGACCATGAGCACGGCGAGTGCCGCGATCCAGCGCAGGTCCATGGCCAGGGCCGGCGGCGCGGCCAGCCGGAAGAGCTCAACGAAAATTGCGACAGCTACGGCGACGATGAGGTAGTCCCACCAGCCGCGCGCCTGCCGGCGGTCTGCAAACTCAGAGCCCGCATACTCGGCCAGTACCCGGGAGTAGCTGAGGCCGTAGCGGTCGCACTCGCGCTTGAGCGCCTCGTTTGTGGAGGATTGCTCGCGCGCGCCAGCAGCGGCGGTGCTGATGGCGAGAGCACCCAGGATCATGAGGAGCGAGCCGGAGATCACCATGCTGCGTTGCGCGGGGGTGGCTTGCCGCAGCTCGCCGAAGACCAGCGCAGCCCAGGCAAGGCCCCACAGCTGGTTGGTGTTCGAGAGCGGAATGCCGCGGCCGATGCCCAGGTATTTGGTCGCGAACTGTTGCAGAAGATCACCGATGACCCAGACAAAGCCGCCGAGAAACAACCAGAACAGCAGGGGGCGCACCAGCGCCGAGTGGAAGACTGCGGAGTGCGTGCCGCCGTCAAGCGCAAGCACGAGCGTAAACATGGTGCCGACCTCGCCCACGGTAAAGATGGTGACAAACGAGAGAGGGTTCATGCCGCTTATGTAGGCCTTGCGATAGGGGACGTACATGGTGCCCCAGAGCAGGCTAGCGCCGAGCGCAGCGACGATGCCCTGCCCGGCGTGCTGCGTTGGGATGGCTTGCCCGTGCGCCTGGCCGTGCATCGTGCTGAAGCCGAGCAGGATAGCTGCGCCCAGGATCGCGAGTGTGCCGACGACCACACGGATGACGGTAGAGGCAGAGGCGCCGCGCAGCTCACCAAAGAGCAGCCAGCCCCACAGGATGCCGAATAACGAGTTGGCATTCCAGAGCGGAAAGGCGACGGCCAAACCGACATCGCGCACAGCAAAGACGGTGAGGGTATTGGCGACGGCCCAGAGAGCCCCGGCGAGCACGGCCCAGATCATCAGGTGCGGCTTGGCGCGCAGGTCAGCAGCGACATAGCGGGTGCCCTTGAGCAGGGTGGGAAAGGTCCAGCGTGCGGTAAAGACGCCTGCCACCATGCAGAGCGAGATGGCGAAAGGGGAAAGCCCGGAGTTGACGAGCTTGGTGGGTGCCTCAGCCGCGCCCAGCCACACCCCGGCGCCGAGGCCGCAGAGCGTCCCGAGGCCGTGCCGAGAGGCTGCCTTTGCGGAGATCGTCATTGCAGGCGGTACAGGAGCGCAATACCCAGCAGAAGCACCCCAAGCGGCAGCAGAAAGTGAACGTCCGTTACAATCAGCCGGGTTGTGTGCCTGATTCTGCTGAGCTTCACGAGAAAAGGCCGCCCTCGGCTGCAGCAGCCAGGAACCGTCGCCGGCCCTCATCGTCCGCGACCGGGCGGCATCCTGTCAACTGGAAAGCATTTACGTGTGTTCCCGTCTCCTGCGTACCCCATGCGATTGAGCGTAAGCTTTGCGCGAGCACGGCCAAGTGTTTGCCGGAAGCGGTGCGTTGCCGGTTGACAACAACTCACGCCCGTTCCTAGAATCGGCGCCAAACCTTTTACGTTACCGGTGACGTAACTATTTCTCGTTTCACACCTGACCTACACAGGGCTGTCCTCCACGGGCGGGCCAGAATGGAAGTTCCGATGCGACACAGGATGATTTTGGCAGGCAGCCTACTGACAGCCCGCCTTCTGGGCCCGATCACTCTCCCTCCGATGCTTCTCCTGCTACCGCTGAGTACCCAGGCGCAAGTGGACACAGGTTCCCTGACCGGAACGGTGCGTGACAGCTCTGGCGCGTCGATCCCGGGAAGCACGGTCACGCTAACCAACAGTGCTTCCGGTGTGGCGAGTGCAACGACATCGACATCCACCGGCACATACACGTTTGAGAATGTGAGTGCAGGCACCTACACGCTGAAAGTGACGGAGCCGAGCTTCAAGAGCTTCGAGAGCCCCGGGGTGGAGATCCATGTGCAGCAGAGAGCCACGATTGATGTGGCTTTGGAACCGGGCTCTGCTTCAGAGCAGGTGACGGTGACTGCTGCGGCGCCGCTGCTGCAGGCAGAAGACGCTTCCATCGGCCAGACGATCGACTCACAAACGGTAAACAACACGCCGCTGAACGGCAGGGACTGGGTGGCGATCGGGCAGGTAGCTGCCGGGGTCACAACCAAGGCCGGCGCCAGTGTCAATGACCCTTCCTACAATGTAAACGGCATCAACTCTGACCAGAATGATTTTCGGCTCGACGGCATTGACGACAATGTTGAGCAGTATGGCGGCACGAGCGGCACGGGCAACGCCTCGATTGTGCCGCCTCCGGATGCGATTCAGGAGTTCAAGGTACAGACGGGAGACTTCAGTGCGGAGTTCGGCCACTCGACGGGCGGCGTTGTGAACGCAGTCATCAAGTCGGGTGGGAACAACATCCACGGCAACCTGTGGGAGTACCTACGCAATAACGCGCTAGACGCAAACGACTATTTCTCGAACCAGCGCGGCATCCCGATCCAGGAGTACCGGCAGAACCAGTTTGGATTCACGGTGGGTGGGCCGGTTTTCATTCCGAAGCTCTACAACGGCAAGGACAAGACCTTCTTCTTCGCCGATTACCAGGGCACGCGGATCATCCAGCCTGTGGCAGCGACCAGCACGGTGCCTACGGCAAACATCATCAACAGCGGTTACACAAACCTGCAGGACCTGATCACGGACAATGGCGGCACACGCGTAGATGGGCTGGGCCGTACTTTCTCCGTCGGCACGGTGCTGGACCCGGCGACGACCCGGACTGTTGCGAACGGAGCAGTGGATGCGATCACGGGCCTGCGCAATGGATCAGGCAATGCCATTTCTGTGCGCGACCCGTTCTACACGGGCGGAAGCCTCGCCGGAATCACCAACTTTCTGCCGCTTACAGCGAACCTGAACCAGCTGCCGGCAGCGCGGCTTGATCCGAACGCGATCAAATTGCTGGGTCTCTACCCGGCGCCGAACGGCACCGGCTTTACCAACGACTACTTTCAGAATGCCAAGAGCAACCAGTCCGTCAACCAGTACGACATCCGTATCGATCAGAACTTTTCCAGCCGCGACATTCTGTTTGGCGTGTTCTCGAGGAGCCATCGCGTCCTGGTGCAGCCCGGCAATCTGCCTGGCCTGGCTGACGGCCAGGTGTTCGGCACGGGGAATAACGACAGCCCGCACTATGCCGTGGTGGTGGGCTATACGCATGCATTCAACGCGAGCACGACAAATGAGTTCCACTTTGGCTACAACCAGAGCACGGACAATGTGGTCCCGCTGGAAGGCAATACCACCGGCATCCCCGATCAGTTCGGCATCACCGGCGTACCGCAGGTGGCGAACAATGGCGGATTGCCGCCGATCGACATAGGCGGGCTCGCGAACCTGGGTGTCGCGACCTATATTCCGACGGTACGCACGGTCAAGTCGCTCGAGCTCAGCGACAATGTGACAAAAAATATCGGCAGCCATAACATAGCAGCCGGTTATCAGCTTGACATCATCACAGGCGACATTACGCAGCCTCCTTTTGCGAAGGGCTTCTACACCTATACAGGCCAGTACACGACGGTGCCGAACACGCTCTCCGTGACATCCGGTGTGAACCTGCCGCCCACTTCGGGTGTGACGGGTATCGCCGATCTGCTGCTGACGCCTACGGCCTCGACGGTGGGCGGCCCAAACAATGTGGGGGGCCTGAGTGCTTTTTCGGCGTCGAACTTCGCAGAAACAGACGACCGACGGTACTACATGGGCGCCTATGTGCAGGACGACTGGAAGGCGACGCCAAAGTTCACGGTGAACCTGGGCATCCGCTGGGACTTGACGACGCCCTATGCGGAAACTCATGGACGCCAGGCGAACTTCCAGGCAGCCAACGGCAATGGCCCGACCGGTATCTATTACCTGCCTTCGAAGACCTTCAACAATCCGCGATCGGCGTCGTTCAACACCCTTGCGGCCAAGGACGGAATCACGATCCAGAGCACTGGCAACGATACGGGCGATTACCAAATCACTAACTTTGCACCGCGTATCGGCTTTGCTTACCGGGCCAGCCCGAAATTTGTCGTACGCGGCGGCTACGGGATCGCGTATGGCGCGCTACAGAACATCGGCTTCGGCGGAACCCTGGGTACGAACTACCCGTTCCTTTACTCTGTCGCGTTAAACAACGCGAACTCGACCACGCCGATCACCCTGCCGAATGGGCAGACAGCCGGACTGGAGAACAGCTTCGCTGTTGAGAATGTCGGCGACCCGACAGACCTGAACGCGAACGGACTTGCACTCGCAGGACGGCAGTTCGATTTCAAAACGCCTTACAGCCAGACCACAAACTTGACGATCCAGTACCAGATGGATAAGAACGATGCCGTGCAACTGGGGTATGTCGGTACCCTTGGACGGCACCTTGACGTGCTGGGCACGCATAACTCGCCGTCGCAGGCGGTAGCACCGGGCGCGAGTATCTTCCAGAACATTCCCTTTCCTGACTTCTCGCCGAACTCCGCGTATGAGTCGACCAATGGTTCGAGCGATTACAACGGCCTGCAGGCTGCTTACTCACGGCAGATGAACCATGGAATCGCCGTGACGGCGAACTACACCTACAGCAAGTGCTTTTCTGATGCGGCGCAGTTTGACTCTTCTTTCCCGGGCTACCGTGCTGAGTATCTGCCAGGCTTTGGCATCCGGGGAGATACGCAGCTGTGTGACTCCGACGCGACACACGTGGTGCATGCCGTGGGAACAGTCGAAATACCTGTGGGCCGAGGCCGCACTTACCTGGGCCATGCCAATGCGATTGTGGATGCCGTGGCAGGAGGCTGGAGCCTGAACTACCTGTTCAGCCACCAGAGCGGTCAGCCGTTTACGATCAACTGCCCGGTGGCGACGACCTCCTTCTTCGGCTGCTATGCCAATGTGGTTCCGGGGCAGGGCTTGTATACGGGCGGGAAGAGCGTTGCGCACTGGCTCAATGCGAACGCCTTTGCTAATGCCCCTGTGCTGACCGGGGCCGGCGCGCCTGATCTGTCATTCCTCGGCGGAGAGGGTCAGCAGGCACGCGGCCCGGCCTACAACGACCTGGATGCGTCGCTGTTCAAGGAGTTCCAAATCCGGGAGCAGGCTCACCTGGAGTTCCGTGCGGAGGCTTTCAATGCTCCGAACACCGCGCAGTTCGGACAGCCGGGCACATTGGACTTCACGAACACCACCAGCTTCAGCCAGATCACGTCACTACGCGGCAACCCTCGGCTGATCCAGTTTGCGCTCAAGCTGTACTTCTAAAGAGGAGAAAGAAGCGGGACGGGTGATGAGCCTTTTCCCGCCTCGCTTCTTGTGTTCAGGAGCGGCGACGCGCGACGGCTTCGTAGAGTGTGGAGTACTCCTCGGCAGGGCGCTTCCAGCTGTAGTCCTTGCCCATGCCGCGGAGCATGAGCGTACGCCAGAGATCGGGATCCGCGAAGAGGTGCAGCGCGCGATCGATCGCGTGGAGAAAGTCCTGCGGGTTGTAGCCGTGGAACTTGAAGCCTGTGCCCTGCTCGGGCTCAGGGCGCTCGTCAACTGTGTCATCGAGCCCGCCGGTGGCGCGTACCACCGGCACCGTGCCGTAACGCAGACTATAGATCTGGTTGAGGCCGCAGGGCTCATAGCGTGAGGGCATCAGGAACATGTCAGCGCCCGCCTCAATCTTGTGGGCCAGCGTGTTGTCATACTGCACGCGTGTCGCGAAGCGGTGTGGATAGCGCTCAGCGAGTGAGCGCAGAAGGTCTTCGTAGTAGGGCTCGCCCGTGCCCAGAGCCACCAGGTATAAATCGCGCTCGGCCAGCTGCTCGGCGATCGCGGCAAGCAGGTCAAAACCCTTCTGCGTAGCGAAGCGTGAGACGATGCCGAGGATCGGCGTGGTTGCCGGCAGGTCGGGCGCGCCAAAAGCATGGAGCAGATCGCGCCGGCACTCGGCCTTGTCTGCGAGGTGGGTCGCATCGTAGTGTGCGGCGATGTAGCGATCGTGCGAGGGATCCCATTGCTCGTAATCCACGCCGTTCAGGATGCCGTGCAGATCGGTAGAACGGCTGCTGAACACGCCTTCCAGTGAGTAGCCGAACTCGGGAGTCTGGATCTCCTCGGCATACTTGCGGCTGACGGTTGTGAGCGCATCGGCATAGACGACGCCGCCCTTGAGATAGTTAAAGGTGTCGTAGTGCTCCAAGCCGTCGATACGGTAGACATCCCAGGGCAACAGGAGCCACTCCGTGGTTTCCGGAGGAAATAAGCCCTGGTAGCCGGCGTTGTGGATGGTGAAGACGGTGCCGATGCCGTCGAAGGCGGGATCCTGTGCGTAGAGCGTGTGCAGGTACACGGGCAGCATGGCGGCCTGCCAGTCATGCGCATGGAAGATGTGCGGGACGCCGAGCTGCTTGCTCGCTTCAAGCACGGCGCGGCAGTACAGGGCAAAGCGCTCCCAGTTGTCCGGGTAATCGCCGGCCTGCGTACCGTAAAGGGCTTCGCGGTCAAAAAGCTCCGGGCAGTCGATAAAGACAAAGCGTACGCCCTCGCGTGTGCCTCCATCGACGACCGAAACGAAGCGGCTGTAGCCGAGGAACGGAACCGTGATGCTGGGGATAAGAACCTTGCGCTTACCCGTAAGCTGCGCAGCGACGGGGCGGAATAGAGGCAGATACACGGTGACCTGGTGCCCCTGCCGGACCAGCTCTGCCGGCAGAGCCCCGATGACATCGGCAAGGCCGCCTGTTTTGATGAAGGGGACACATTCCGATGCCGCGAAGACGATATGCATGATGCGGGAGACCCCCTCGCCCCGGCTACGCGGACGCGAAGGCTTAGTCTAAAGGAAGCCGCTGGCAGGCGTCTGCGATGCGAGGACGGCTGTAGGCACCGATGAAGAGCCCGTGAAGAACAAAGCAAAGAGCAAAGCGAAGCTGGGCCAGAACTTTCTGGTGGATGAGCAGGCGCAGCTGCGGATCGCCGAGGTTTTGGGGCCGCCCGGCCGGGGCATTGTTGTCGAGATCGGGCCGGGCAAGGCTGCGATTACAGCCCTGCTTGCGGAGCGCGCGGCGCGGCTGGTCGCGATCGAGGTGGACCCTCTGCTTGCGGGGGAGCTGCGGCAGCGCTTTGTCGCAAACCCTCAGGTGGAAGTGATGGAACGCGATGTGCTCGCCGTTGACTTCAGCACGCTGGCGCCGCATGGGGAAGCGCGAGCGATCGCCGTTGTCGGGAATCTGCCGTACTACATCACCTCACCGATCCTGCAGCACCTGTTTGCGCAGGAGCACCTGCTGAGCCGGGCGGTGGTGATGGTGCAGCGCGAAGTGGCCGTGCGCATGACTGCGGAGCCGGGCACGCGCGCATATGGGGCACTATCTGTGCTGTGCCAGATGCATGCGGACCTGCAGCTTCTGTTCGATCTGCCCCCGGGTGCTTTCTCGCCTCCGCCGGAGGTGCACTCGTCCGTAGTGCGGCTGGAGTTTCGACCGCGATGGGCGGAGCTCGGGGTGGAGCGGGGACCGTTTCTCGGCTTTGTGCGGGCATGCTTTGCCCAGAAGCGAAAGACGCTGAACAACAATCTCCGTGCCGCCGCGTACCCGGAAGATGCGATTGCCGGGGCGCTTGGGGCGCTGGGCAATGCACGCGCGGAGGAGCTCAGCGTACGGGAGCTTGCCGATGTATTTCTGGCGCTGGGGACTAGCCGGCTGGAGGTGCTTGCCGGCGACGACCTCTAGTGCCCGCGTGGAGCAGCGACCGACGGCGCGGCAGGCCTGGCGGCCGGTGGTGGACTGATGGCACGCGGGGGCGGAGCAAGGACGCGCGGGGCCGGTGCGAGTCCGCGGCCCGGCTGCGCGACAGCTCCGGAACCCTGGGTGTAGATGCTGCGGCCATTGCCACCCAGCGGAAGCGGCGAAGAGCTGTAGAGACCTCTCCCACCCATGAAGCTGCTGCCGTAGGCCGAGCCGTACAGGGTGCTCCTGCTCATTAGGGGTAAGGTGGGCGCAAAGGCTGTGGGCTCGGGGCTACCGGCTGCTCCACTCTCCAAGGGAAAGGCGCGTGGTAAGGGACGGTTTCCTCCAGACTGCCGGAACGGGAGCACGGGACCACGGTTTACCGCGGAAAGGAAGATAGCGGGTGCGGCTGCACCTCCGCCGGGACGGATCGGCCGGATGGGGCGGATAGGACGCACCGGCCGTACGGGACGGAGCGGCAGGTGGTAGCCGGGAGGAGCATGGTAGATGCCGCCGTATGGGTACCAGCGGATGCCGCCATAGCCGCAGCCGCCACCCGGCTGCCATAGCCAGCCAAACTGCGGATAGAAGCCCCAGCCGCCGCAGTGATATGGAAGCCACCCCCACGGATAGGCCGAGATCCAGACGGGCCCGACGCCGGGATAGACACCCCATGCGCCCTGGCCGTAGGGGTCAAAGCTTGCATCGACTCCGTCGGGAGCCCAGGCCTGGCCGACCCCGGGAACGTTGTACCAGGTGCCGTAGTAGTCCAGATCGTTCCAGCCGGGATTGTTCGCGTCGCCACTGCTGATGCGGGCATCCGTGACGCCAGCGGCACGCTCCGCCAGCTCCTTGTCCCGGTCTGCGTTCCAGGCGTCCCAGGTATTGGCGGCCAGGTCCTGATGGAGATCGTAGCTATTAGCAGAGGCGGGATCGATGGTCCCGGTCTCCCCAGCCAGGACGTCAAAGCCGACATCCGCCGCGGCATTGTTTAAGTGGGCCGAGCCGCGCAGCACCGCGAGCTGGAAAGGTGAGTGATCAAGGTCAGCCCGTAGCAGAGTGCTGCCTGCCACGCGCGCCGCGTCGGGGCCAACCTGCAGGATGAACTGCACAGAGCCCGGCGTTTGGTAGTAGGTGAGGCCGCTGAGCGCGCGCACTTCCTCCCCGGCGGCGCTGAGCGAGAGCAGCAGCACCGCGCTGTTCGGGGTAAGGCGGACGAGGGTGCCGTCGTTGAACTGGATCTCGGCGCGGCCGTTCTCGCCGGTTTCAAGCTGCGTGCCTGCAAGCACAGGCATGTTGAGCAGGGCGGCCTGTGGGGCGGCAGCAGGCGCTGCCGCGCCGGGCGCTCCAGCATCGGGCGGAGGTGGAGGGCTTGCGTCAGGAGACGCGACATCAGGCAAAGCCATCGGGGGCGGTGCAGAGCTTCGGTCGCCCTGTGTGCTCGCTTGCGGGCCCGCAGGCAGCTGCGTGATCCGTACAGGGCCTTCCACATCGCTCAGGCGGGCGGGCAAAGGGGTGCTCAGCGCCGGGGGCTGCTGGGAGGGGCTCTCACGAAGGGCGGAGCTGTCAACGCCGGGCGGGAGGGGGGCCTCCTGGCCAGCTTCGTGCCCCGCTTCCTGGCCGAGAGCCGAGAGCGTGGCTCCGAGGAGTAGGCAGGCAAGCAGCGCGAGGCGATGCATAGGGTGTTTGGCCATCAGCGTAAACCTCCTCACAGCAGCGGCGCGATAGCATGCGGCAACGCGTGACTCGTCCCCTTAGACCCAGAACGCTGACCGGAGGTTACAGTGCTGCGTTTGACGATGCCAAGTCGCACCGGATTTATGGTGTGGAAGCGCTCCGGCAGCCCAGCCTCGGCGTCTTGGCTAGGGTGTGTCGCCAGGGTGAGCAAGCAGCGCGTCAACCCTGGCGCGGGTATGGTGCAGCACCTCATCGTCGCTTGAGATCGCGCGGAGTACCGGGGCAATGTTCCCGATCTCCAGGGCGCGGCCTGCTGCCTGCTCGGTTGCGAGCTGCTCCACGGCCTTGTCCAGCCCAAGCCGATCATGCACGAGCAATGACTCGAGCACAGCTCCCTCGTCCAGCGTCGTCGCCACAGCCTGCAGAGTCTGGCTCAGCTCCTGCACATCGTCCATGCGCGTGTAGTTAAAGGTGCAGGTGCCGGGGGTGCCCGGGCCGGTGTAGCTAAGGGTCTTGTTCCCAGTAAAGGCCACCTTCTCCAGCTTCTTTTCGCATGCCTTGCTGAAGCCGCGGCTGCGCCGGGCGATGGTGAAGGCCTGCGCTGTAGTAGCGGGACTCAGGAGGAGGTCGCGGTCGACGGGCTGCGTTTGCATCGTGCCGGAAGTTGGGTTGGAAGCTGGGGCTGAGCCGGGCTCGGCATGGTAGTGGCCGGTGCCATCCTCATGGATGGTCAGCGTAAAGTCTGCCGGGTCGAGTGCCGGGTTATTGAAGTGGAAGGTGATGGTGGAGGCAGGGCTTTGCGCAAGAGCAGCCGGTACGCGAAGTGCAAGGACAAGGGCAGCGAGAGCAAGAGGCTTCATCGGGCTGCGGCCTGCCGAGCGGAGCGGACGGGCACCGTGGAGGGTAGCTGAGCATCGATGTGAGCAGCGGTCTGCGCGTGGTGGATGTGGCAGATGGCGATGGCGAGCGCATCGGCGGCGTCGGCGGGCTCCGGTACGCGGTCAAGTTCCAGCAGGCGCGCGACCATGAACTGCACCTGTTCTTTTTTGGCGAGGCCGTAGCCCACGACGGAGGACTTGATCTTGAGCGGCGCATATTCGAAGACTGGCAACGCCTGTTCCGCGGCAGCGAGCAGTGCGACACCGCGGACGTGGCCGAGCTTGAGCGCGGACTGCGCATTGACCGAGTAGAAGACTTCTTCAACGGCGATCGCGTCAGGGCTGTGCTGCGCAATCAGGGAGTGGAGCTCGCTGTGCACCATCGCGAGACGCTGGGCAAGCGTCTGCTTCTTTGATAGCCGGATCGCTCCGGCGCAGACAGGATGGAGGCGGCTTCGCTGCGGCGTTTGTTGGAGCTCGACCACGCCGTAGCCGGTCCATTCTGTTCCGCAATCGATCCCGAAAACGCGCATGCCCCTGAGTGTAGCGCGACGGCCTACGCGACACCGCAAATGAGCTGTTATCGCGAGATGCCTTCCAGGGGAGAGGAAGCCGTGGCGTAGAGTTTGCGTGGCATGCGCCCGGCGAGAAAAGCCTGTCTGCCGGCGAGCACCGCGTGGCCCATCGCTTCCGCCATGAGCACAGGTTTCTGCGCCGCGGCCAGGCAGGAGTTGAGCAGTACGGCATCAGCACCGAGCTCCATGGCCAGGGCGGCGTCTGAAGCTGTGCCAAGCCCGGCATCAATGATGAGCGGTACCTCGTGGATCAGCTCGCGCAGGATGCGGAAGTTGTCGAGATTGGAGATGCCAAGGCCGGAGCCGATGGGCGCGCCGAGCGGCATGACAGCAGCCGCGCCGGCGTCGATGAGGCGGCGGGCAAAGACGATGTCATCCGTGGTGTAGGGCAGAACTGTGAAGCCTTCGCGGGCAAGCACACGCGTGGCTTCCAGAGTCGCCTGCACGTCGGGGTACAGTGTCTGCTGGTCGCCGATGACCTCGATCTTGACCCAGTCTGAAAGGCCCACTTCGCGGCCGAGCCGTGCGGCGCGTATAGCTTCCTCCGCCGTGTAGCAGCCGGCGGTATTGGGCAAGAGGAAGTAGCGCTGCGGGTCGATAAAGTCGAGCAGGGACTCGCGGGTGCGGTCGAGATTCACACGCCGAACGGCGACAGTGACGATCTCCGCCCCAGAGGCCTCGATGGCCGCTTGGGTTTCCGCGCCATCCTTGTACTTGCCTGTGCCTACGATGAGTCGCGACTGAAAGGCCTTGCCTGCGATGACCAGGGGTTCCATATGGACATTCTAATCGGGGCGGAAAGCAAGAAGCTTTCCTTGCGGGTAAGGGCAGAAAGTACAAGGGCCTTCCCTTGCGGGAAGGCCCTTGTACCGGTGCACTGTTGAGATTGACCTGAGGCATCCTTCGAACCAAGCAGGCTGCGCATACCCAATCCTGCGCAACAAGCTCTTGAGATGGGCCTCGGCGTGTATCAGCAGAACGCCAGGTCTAGAGCTGGAAGGACGCCCTAAGCCTCAGTCACCTCACGTGTAGCGTTTGTGCACAAACTACAGTCGGAACTTGTCATATATAGGATCGCCCTCCTTTCTTGTGTAGCCCTAGACTAGCGAGAGCCGTTTTGCAGGTCAAGCCGCAGGATTATGGCTATTTGCGCATTATGGAAATAGACAGCAAAGGAGCGATGCTCACCATGCATGGACGAAACCGTCGCGCTCGGTCAGCGCGAGCTCCACGCCAAACAGCTCGCTTAAAACAGGGGCCTGCAGGAGGTCTCTGCGGGGTCCGTCCGCGACGATGCGGCCTTCGCTCATAAGGACGATGCGCTCGATCTCGGGCACGATGTCGGAGAGCTGATGGGTGACTAGAAGCAAGCCGGTGCCCGCGGCGGCGATAGCACGCAGGCTCAGGCGCAGCTCATGCTGTGCCCGCAGATCCAGCGCGTTCGAGGGCTCGTCGAGCAGCAGCATGCCGGGCCGGTGAACCAGCGCCCGCGCGATCATGACGCGGCGCTGCTCGCCAGCTGACATCGCGCCGACGAGTTTGCCGGCAAGGTACCCGGCGCGGAGCAGCTCGAGCGTCGAGCGAGCCTGCTCCTCCATCTCCGCTGTGACCTCGTGGTTCGGCCACAAGCTGGACGCCCCGAAGAAGCCGGCGAGCACTGCATCGAGACCACTCGAAAGCGGTGTGCGCTCGCCCGGCAGCTCCGCCCCCACCACGCCGAAGCGGGAGCGTAGCTGGGCCAAGTCCCAGCGCTCCCGACCCAGCAGCCGGAGGTGCATCGGTGCTTCACCAGGGAGAGGAACCATGGGGTACTGCTGGCGCGTGAGCGTGCGGATCAGCGTGCTTTTGCCGCAGCCGTTCGGGCCCAGCAGCGCGAGGTGTTCTCCTTCCTTCATTTCGAGGGTGATGCTGTGCAGCACCACTGCATCGCCACGCGCGACGGAAACGTTCTGCATGGAGAGAAAAGCGTCTGGTTTCACGTTCTCGCTTGGCGCACTGCTCCCCATCGTTGCCGTTTTCCTTTGCCGGGCTGCTGTGCAGACCCGTCACCTTTTCGGGGCTAGGATGCGAAGGATCCCTCAGCGGCGCTCCACTCTTCTTCGGTAAAGTAGCGACCATGGCCCACGCACAGTCCTCTCCCCTGCCCTCTTCTTCCACGCGCACTACCGAAGGCCCTCTGCTGCCGGAGGAGGCGGTGCCGCGCGGCTTCCGTTTTGCGGCGGTACGCGCCGGCATCAAGCCCAGCGGCAAGGTTGACCTAGCCTGCGTCGTAGCTGACGAGGGTACGGAAGCAGCGGCCTTGTTCACAAGCAACCGTGTGGTGGCTGCGCCGGTAACGGTAGGGCAGGAGCATCTGCGCCGGAGCGGCGGACGGCTCCGCGCTGTGGTGGTAAACAGCGGCAATGCAAATTGCGCCACTGGAGCGGATGGGCTCGCTGCCGCCCATAGCAGCTGCCGCGCGGCGGCGGAGCAGTTCGGCTGCAGCGAGGTAGAGGTGCTGCCCAGCTCGACCGGCATCATCGGTGTGCCGCTGCCGGTGGACCGGCTGATCGCTGCCCTGCCGGAGGTGCGGGCTGAGCTTGCGGAAGGTGCCGGGGCACTTTCAGCTTTTGCGCGCGCCATCCTGACGACAGATACACGACCCAAAATCGCCTACCGGACTCTTGAAGGCAAGAGCGGGACCATTCGCCTGGCTGGGGTATGCAAAGGCGCCGGCATGATCCACCCGAAGCTACAGGCGCCGCACGCGACCATGCTGGTGTACCTGTTTACCGATGCGCGGGTCGCGCCGGCAACGCTCCCAGAGCTGCTCAGCAGAGCGGCAGAAGAGAGCTTCAACCGCATCTCCATCGACGGCGACACCTCGACCAACGACACGGTGCTGCTGCTTGCATCGGGCGCGAGCAGGGTGGAGCTGGATGCCGAAGCACTTCGGGAGCCGCTGCGGGCTGTGTGTGAGGAGCTGGCGCTGCAGATTGTGGAGGATGGCGAGGGTGTGACGCATGTCATCACGCTCGAGATCACCGGCGCCCCGACAGACAAGGACGCGCTACAGATTGCGCGTGCCATTGCCCACTCACCCCTGGTGAAGACAGCGTGGGCCGGCAGCGACCCGAATTGGGGGCGGCTGCTCTCGTCCATGGGCGCGAGCGGCGTGGCCGTAGAGCCGGCGAAGATCGGGATCACGCTCAGTGGCCTGCCGGTGTGTGAGGCCGGGCAGCGGGCGGCCTCTTTCGACGAAGCAGCTGTGCACAAAGCTATGAGCGAGCGGCGCTTTACGCTTGCGATCGAGCTGGGGATGGGCACAGGCCGCTGCCGGTTCTGGACGACCGACCTGACGGAGGAGTACGTGCGCATCAATGCGGACTACAGCTCGTGAGCGACCGGGAGCGACCGGGCAGCGACCGGGCAGCGACATCTTTATTTCAAGGCTCTGCTGCGGATGCTGTGCAGACTGGTGAAAGCCGCGTAAACACTGCGGGGCAGGAGCCAGCCGATGGCTCTTACACAGCTTTATGCACAGATGTGTTGAAAAGATCGGCTTGCCAGCGGCGGCATCGCGTGGTGAACCTCCAGACCGGCACAAGGAACAGGCCCCTATGAGCAAGGAAGTAGAAGCGCGGGTCCGGAATGAGCTCCTGCAGGAGCTGTACACACGGATATTCCGCTGCACCCTGGCTGCCCGCACTGGGTCGCGCGCGCGGAGTGGGGAGGCGATTGCGGCCGGCGTGACGGTGAACCTCCAGGCCCGCGATCTTCTGCTGCTCCCGCCTGGAGGCGGAAGCGCCTTTCGGCTGCTTCGCGGGCTAGGGCCTGGTGCGCAGGGCCGGTCAGGCGCCGAGCGGCTTCGAGCATTACGCGCCGGCGTCACGCACTGGCCCGGCGGAGGATCCGAGACAGAAGCTGTGCACTTTGCCCTAGGAGCAGCCGCAGCAGCCAGCCATGCAGAGGAGGAGTCCCTGGTGTGCGTGGTGCTACCGCTGAGCCGGGCGGGGCTGCCTGCCGGCTGGGCTGCGGCTCTTGACGAGGCAGCCGCCTTGGCGCTGCCCCTGCTGCTTGTCTCAGATGGGTCGCTCCCTTCGGCGCTAGATGGTGACGCGCTGGCCCGGCAGCCTGCGCCGCGCTACCCTGCAATCCCGGTGGACCGCGAGGATGCGCTTGCAATCTACCGTGTGGCGTTTGAGTGTGCGGCCCGGGCTCGCACAGGCGGAGGGCCCAGCCTGCTGCAGTGCACTCCCTTCCGGCTGCGGCGCAGCCGGGCCGGTGAGCTGCCGGAGGCGACGGCGCTCGAACATGTGGAGCGTATGTTGCGAGAGCGGGGCGCCTTTGGAAAGCGCTGGCAGCAGGGGCTGGAGCGGCAACTGCTTCGGGAGCTGTCCGGCAGCTGATTGGCCCGGCTGAGCAGGAGGTTGTGCAGGTGTAGGCAGACTTTGCGATGGCCTGTTTCGACGGACTTGCGGCGAGGCTTGATCCGTGTCTGGGTCCGTGTACGGGTTCGTGCAGGGGTGTCCCAAGGTAATGCACGGCCCTTGTGTTCCCCTCAGCCTTGCAATAGGCTTTGGGGTGGCGCGGTCCATTCTTGCAAGCATGGGCTCGTCGCCTGGGTCGTTCTGGGTCGCTTCTGGCCTGGGCAAACCCGAAAAGCAGCCCCGAGGTGAGAGTGAGATTTGCCGTAGCGATGTGTCTGCTGGCCGTGTGCGGCTCCCACGTCAGCCTGGCGCAGACGGAGCAAGCGACTCCTCCTCCGGTCGCGACTCCTTCATCCACTCCACCGCAGAACACAGGGGCGCCCGGCGCTCCGGCATCGGTGCCGCCCGCGACCACCCAGGACACAACAGCGCCTACGGCAGTTCCGGCACCCGGCTCGACACCAGGCTCGACACCGGCCCAGGCGGGAGCACCCGTCCAGAATCCGGTACAGGTCAGAGGCTCAGGCGCTGGTCTGGACGCCAATCAGGGCCAGCCGCCGCCAGATCTACAGTCCTCCGGTATCCGGCTCCCGCGCGATTTCCAGATCGCGTACCCGACCGAGATCCGGGATGGGCAGGGCTCGACATACATCCCGATGGACAGCTGGATCTACCCGGCGCTTGATCGGCTCCGGGGGCTCGGCTACCTCCATACATCCTTTCTGGGCCTACGCCCCTGGACACGCTTAGCTGTGTTCCACATGCTGGATCGCGGCAGCATCCCGCCGAGCGACGACAGCGAAGGGAACGACGAGGCAAAGGAGATTTACAACGCTGTGCTGGAAGAGGTCGGGCCTGACCTCTACTTCACCGGCAAACATGCGGAGCTCGATACCGTCTACACGCGCTTTCTCGGCATTGTGAAGACTCCGCTGAATGACAGCTTCCACCTGGGCCAGACGATCATCAACGATTACGGCCGGCCGTTCCAGTCAGGGATCAACAACGTGAGCGGCGCGAGCGGACGTGTCGAGGCAGGCCGTGCCACGCTCTTTGTGCGCGCTGAGTTTCAGCACGCGCCTTCGGCAGCCGGCTACTCCACTGCCCTCGGCACCTACCTGTCAGAGCAGATCGACGATATCCCGTACAGTCCCACACTGCCGCAGGCCACGGATCCAGTTGGGCCGATCGCGGGTATCACCAACTTCCGGATCCTGGAAGCGACACTCTCTTACCATCTCTTCAAGCATGAAGTGTCCTTCGGCAAGTCAGACCATTGGCTTGGACCCGGGCAGGGCGGCGCATTTGCGTGGAGCAATAATGCCGACAGCATCTACCAGTTGCAAATCGACCGCGTTGAGCCCTTTTACATTCCGCTTCTCCGCCGGGTGATTGGGCCTATGCGGTATGACTTCTTTGTCGGCACCCTGGGCGGCCACACTCAACCAAACCACCCCTGGGTTCATCTGGAGAAGGTCAGCATCCATCCCACGGCAAATCTGGAACTGGGCTTTGAGCGCACCGTCATCTGGGGCGGCCTGGGGCATGAGCCTGTGACGCTGCACACATTTTTGCGTTCGTTCTTCAGCACAGCCGGCACCGATGTAGGTAGCAAGTTCTCGATCTACGACCCAGGTGCCCGTTTCAGCGCTTTTGACTTCTCTTATCGGCTGCCGAAGCTCCGGAACTGGCTTACGCTTTATACCGACTCCTTCTCGCATGACGATGTGAGTCCTATCTCCGCACCGCGCCGTGCTGCAATTCGGCCGGGTCTCTACCTGTCGCATGTGCCGGGCTTTCCCAAGCTGGACTTCCGTGTGGAAGCCGCCTCGACCGACTGCGTGACCAGCCGCTGCACCGGCGGCAATGTCAGTGGGCGCGGGCAGTTCTACTTCTATGAGGCGGTGCAGCAGCAGGGCACAACCAATAAGGGCTTCCTGTTCACAGATCCGGTCGGCCGCGATGACAAGGGCGGACAGGCATGGCTGACCTACCATCTCTCCGCCAAGGACTCGGTGCAGCTGTCCTACCGCAACGTAAAGGCGGACAAAAACTTCATCCCGAGTACGACTTCGCTCGACTTTACGCCGGGCGGCACCACCCAGAACTCCGGCAAGCTAGACGTGCTTAAGTACATCACGCCGGATGTCGCGGTACACCTGGCTGGGCAGGTCGAGCGCTGGGAAGCGCCGATCTACATGCCCGGACGCCACTCCGACGCGGCTGTGTGGGGAGAGATCACCTGGTACCCGCGGAAGCAGAAGCAGTTCTAACTTCTCTCAGCTGCTCCGAAGAACGCGAAGATCCCCTCCGCTCATCTCACGCGGTTGCTCCAGGCTTAGCAGCGCCAGCAGCGTGGGCGAGAGATCGCGGAGCGAACCGCCCGAGCGCAGCGTGTACTTCGCCGCATCTTCACTGAGCAGAATGCATGGCACAGGGTTCGTGGTATGCGAGGTATGCGGGCCGCCGCCTAGAGGGTCCACCATCTGCTCGGCGTTGCCGTGGTCTGCGGTGATGAGCATGGAGCCGCCGCGCGCACGCAGAGCCGTGTAGATGCGCCCAAGCGAAGCGTCGACGGTCTCCACGCCGCGAATGGTGGGGGCAAGCTGGCCGGAGTGGGCCACCATATCGGCATTCGCAAAGTTCACAACGACCAAGTCAAAGGCCGTGTCGTCGATCGCCTGGATGACTGCATCGGCGACGCCGTCGGCGCTCATCTCCGGAGCGAGGTCGTAGGTCGCGACCTTCTGCGATGGCACCAGCACACGGTCTTCTCCGGGAAAGGCTTTCTCAATGCCACCGTTGAAGAAGTAAGTCACATGTGCGTACTTCTCCGTCTCCGCGATGCGGAGGTTGCGCAGATTGTTCTGGGCCAGCAGATTGGCCAACAGATTGTCCATGGACTGCGGCTCGATGACGCGCGGGACGGCGAAGTTCTTGTCGTACTGCGTCATGGTGACGAAGAAAAGATCGCTCGGGATGGACGCGCGTGGGATCGCTGCATCCTGCTCGTCGATCTTCGGCAGCTCGCGTCCATCATCGACGGTGAGGCCGCTGTTGCGGGCCAGGATGCGCGTGATCTGCCGTACACGGTCGGCCCTGTAGTTGAAAACCAGGCAGGCATCGCCGGAGCGGATCGTCGCGACAGGAGCACCGGTCGCGTCCGCCACTACAAAGGGCGGGATGAACTCATCGGTAATGCCCTTGCTGTAACACTCCTGCACACGCGCCACCGGGTCGGTGTACGTCCCGCCCTCGGCAACGCCCAGCAGCATGGCATCGGTTGCGAGCTTTTCCCGCTCCCAGCGCATATCCCGGTCCATGCTGTAGTAGCGGCCTGACACAGTCGCGAGCCGGCCGATACCGATCTCTCTCATCTGTGCCAAAAGCTGTTGCAAATAGCCTGCGCCGCTGGTGGGCAGGGTGTCTCGCCCATCAAGAAAAGCATGGATGTAGACCCGCTCCAGCCCCTGCTGCTTGGCTGCGCGCAGCAGCGCGTACAGGTGGCTCTGGTGAGCGTGGACCCCGCCGTCAGACACCAATCCCAGCAGATGCAGGGCTCTCCCTTGCTCGCCTGCATGCGCAAAGGCCGCGGCGATCGCCGGCTCCGTGGCAAGCCGGCCTGCGGCGACCAGCGAGTCGATGCGGGTGATATCCATCTCGACGACACGGCCTGCACCGATGTTCAGGTGCCCTACCTCGCTGTTGCCCATCTGGCCGTCAGGCAGGCCGACAAAGTGCTCGGACGCGCGCAGCAGCGTGTGCGGAAACTCCGCCAGGAGCTTGTCGTAGGTAGGCTTGCGCGCCTGCGCGATCGCGTTGTTGGCAGGGTTTTCGCTGATGCCCCAGCCATCCAGGATGGCCAGGACAAGGGGTCGCTTGTAAGCAGACTGAGACATCATGCTCCTTGCCGTCACGTCCGGCGGCCTGCTACTTATCAGCGGCCGCCGCCAGCGTTGAGTTACTGCGGCTGTTTTGGTGCGCTGGTGCCGCTGGGTGCGGAGCCGCTTGGGGCCCCCGGCCCCAGAGTGGGCGGCGCAGCAGGCGAGTGCTGCTGCTGATACGCCTTCTGCGCTGTTTCGATCTCTGTTTTGTGACGCTCCAGCACAGCTTGCGCGGTGTCGTGCCCGCTCTTGAGAGCCTGCTGCTGAATCTCATTCAGGATCAGGGGATTGCTCTTGAGGAAGTCCTTGCCGGCCGGTGTCTTGTAGAACTCGATGACCTTGTCAGCGTCTTCGGTCGAAAGATAGCGCTGGTAGGTCGCCACGGTCGGCGCTTCGATATCCATCTTCTCCAGGCTGCTCCGGAGATCGGTCGAAACATCGGCCGGCACAAATGGCGGGAAAGCCTGTTTGAAGTAGCCCATGATGTTCTCGATGAGATGGTCCTTGACCTGGGCTGTGCCGGTCAGCTGCATCAGCTCATGCGCCTGGGCCGCGGTGATCGGGTGCGCAGGCGCAGCCGGTTTCGCTACGGTTGAGGAGGAGCCTGGCGTGGTGGCCGCCGGCTTGGCAGCCGTCTGCGCGACCAGTGTGCCGGCGAGGAAGAGGGGTGTGGCAAAGCCGAGAACAAACTTGTGCAAAGAAAAACTCCTGAAAAGACGAAGTGCGCGCGGTGCTTCCGCCGCCTGCGCTCGGTGCATGTGTGAGTTAGTCGCCGAAGTTGACGGCTTCCAGGCCAAGGTACTCGGCAGTCTGCCCGAGCTCTTCCTCAATGCGCAGAAGCTGGTTGTACTTGGCGATGCGGTCTGTGCGGGAGGCTGAGCCGGTCTTGATCTGCCCTGCGCCCGTGGCCACAGCAAGGTCCGCGATGAAGGTGTCTTCGGTCTCGCCCGAGCGGTGCGAGATGATGGACGTGTAACCGTAGCGGCGGCCCAGCTCGATAGCTTCGAGCGTTTCGCTGATAGTGCCGATCTGGTTCACCTTGATCAGGATCGAGTTCGCGACGCCTTCCTCAATACCGCGCTGCAGGCGCTCAGTATTGGTCACAAACAGGTCGTCACCAACAAGCTGGATGCTTGACCCTAGCAGCTCACTGAGGTGCTTCCAGCCGGCCCAGTCGTCCTCGGCCAACCCGTCCTCGAGCGAGACGATGGGGTACTGTCGAGCCCAGCTCTCCCAGTAGCTCGACATCTCTTCGCTGGTGAGCTCGCGCCGGTCGCTCTTCTTGAAGATGTAGCGGCCTGCTTCCTTGTCGTAGAACTCACTGGCTGCAGGGTCCAGCGCAATCGCGATCTCGTCGCCTGCCTTATAGCCGGCCAGCTCGATCGATTCAAGAATGAGCTCGATCGCTTCCTCATTGGACTTGAGCGAGGGAGCAAAGCCGCCTTCATCGCCGACCGCCGTGTTGTAGCCACGCTTCTTGAGCACACCCTTCAAGGTGTGAAAGACCTCAGTGCCCCAGCGCAGCGCATCAGAAAAGCGCTCCGCACCGACCGGCATCACCATGAACTCCTGAAAATCCACGTTGTTGTCAGCATGCGCGCCGCCGTTCAGGATGTTCATCATCGGCGTAGGCAGAATGGATGCGTTGACGCCGCCAAGGTAGCGGTACAGCGGCAGATGCAAAGCCGTGGCAGAAGCACGGGCGGCTGCCATGGAGACCGACAGGATGGCGTTCGCGCCCAGCTTGCTCTTGTTGGCTGTGCCATCCAGAGCGATCATGGTGGCGTCCAGCAGGCGCTGGTTGGAAGCATCCATGCCGGTCAGCTCCGGCGCCAGCACACTTTCCACGTTCTCCACTGCCTGAAGCACGCCCTTGCCGAGATAGTGGCTTTTGTCGCCATCCCGCAGCTCCACTGCTTCGTGCTCTCCGGTGGAGGCGCCAGACGGAACAGCGGCACGGCCGCGCACACCACCCTCCAGAACGATCTCTGCTTCCACTGTCGGGTTGCCGCGGGAGTCTAGGATCTCCCGGGCATGAATGGCAACAATCTCAGTCATCTGTGTCCTTGTTGTGATGTAGTGCTGCAAACGTTCGGGCAAACGGGGCCGACGGTCGACGCGCACCAGCGCCTGCCCTGCGGACGCACTCGTGATGTGCTCGATCCACTCTGCCATCTCTCTCCTGCAGCCGGCCTTTGGTAGGCGCAAACAAGGCGATTCTAACAAAGGAAGCGAAACGAGGATGGGAAGGCGAGGGCGTAGAGCAGGTGCTTGCCCCCTTCAGACTTCCTCGCGGGCCTGCTTACCTTCATGGTTCCTCTCCTGCCCGGCCTTTGCTGATTTCTTTATGGCGGGTCGAGCGTGGCCCTACTCTGGAGCAGCAATACCCTGCCGCCATGCGGCCCTCGACACAATGGAGCACCAGATGACGCATTCCCGCCGCTTCCTGCTTTCTCGATCCCGCGCCGCTTCCCTACTGATGCTGGGCTCGCTCCCATGGCTGCCGGTGGCTCTGGCGCATGCACAAACCGGCACGGCGGCGAACGAGCAATACTCTGGGGTCGCCCACCCGCCGTCTGATGCTTCCATCGTCGCGAATGACGACAGCCCCGTTGCAGCACCGGCTGCCGGCAAGCCGATGCCCGGGTCACCGACAGCAGTTTCGGCTCCTGCATCGGCGCTTGTGAGCCCCGCCGCGAGCCAGCCCGCAAACCTCGCCGTGGCGCCTGTTGAAAATCCCGATTACGGTGTGGTGAGCTCGACGGCAAGCCCGTCTACAGCCCCCACGTCCGACCACAGCACGCACCTGGTGGCCCGGCCCACCGATCCTGATTACGGCGTCGTCGGCATGGTGCCCTCGCCCTCCAATCAGCTGGCCGAGGGCACGGATATCCGAGTCCGACTGCTTCAGGCACTGAGCACAACGCATAGCCAGGGCGGTGAGCCCTTCAAGGCGCAGGTAGCGGCTGACGTCTACAAGGAGGGCCGCGTCGTGATCCCGATGGGCTCTGAGCTGCGCGGGCGCGTCACGGAGGTGAAACAGGGTCATCGGCTGGGTGCGCATGCCACGATCCGGCTGCGTCCCGATGCTGTGATCCTGCCGGATGGAACGGCTTATCACCTCTATGCGCAGGCGATTTCCACCTCGGCACCGGGCACCCGCACGGATGAGGAAGGCGGCATCGAGACCAAGACACACGTCGGCAAGGATCTGGCGGAGTACGGTGCCGGCGCAGGCGGCGGAGCAATCGTCGGCGCTGCGCTGGGCGGCCCGGCAGGTGCAGGCGCTGGCGCCATCGTCGGTGTAGGTGTGATCACGACTCATCTCCTTCTCCAGAAGCCGGCGCAGGCGCGGATGGACGAGGGTTCGGAGATTGTCTTCAGCTTGTCAGAGCCAATGGATCTGCTGCCCACTCGGAACTAGACGAGCAGTTCTCTTCCGGGGCATCGGCTGCTCCTATTCCGTTCAGGGAAAGCATTATGCGGAGCAGCCCAGCCGGATTGGCACGCAGGCTGCGCCCCTCTCGTATAGTCCCTTCTTGAGGGCTGTTCCCGATGCAGGATCAGGCACCAACGTTCGCTACATTCTGGGCGGGTACAAGGTTGTCCGCCTACGAAGCCTCCTGTTTGCATTCCTTTGCAGTGCGCGGCTATCAGACCTTTCTCTACAGCTTTGACCAGATCGGCAATGTGCCTGCGGGCGTCACACTGCTCGATGCGGCGGCGATCGCGGACCCGGGTACCGTCACGCGCTTCCTCTATGAGGGCAAGCCGAACCTCAGCCACTACTCCGACTATTTTCGCTACCAGATGTTCCGCAAAACAGAGCACTGCTGGGTTGATGCCGACCTGCTGCTGCTCAAAGCTTGGGAGCTGCCTGCCGCGCGCACGCTGCTGGCCTATGAGCGCGCAGACAGCATCAACGGCGCGGTGATGCGGCTCGACAACACCCGCCCTGAGCTGGAGGAACTTGTGACCGCTGCCGAAGCGATCATGGACCGGAATCTCCAGTGGGGTGAGACAGGTCCGCGTCTGGTCACAAAGGTTTTTCGCGAGCCAGCCCTGCTGGCCCGCGCCTATCCGCCACACATCTTCTTTCCGATCAACCACGATGATTTCTGGAAAATGTTTCTCCCCGAGTATGCCGAGGAGTGCGAGCTGGCCTGCCAGAGCTCTACGGCGGTGCACCTGTGGAACAACATCGTCGACAAACTGGGCGTCTGGAAGGAGCTTGCGCCACCTGCTGGATCGTTCCTGGCGCGGCACTTTGAAGCAAATGGAAGCCTCAAGTTTTTCCGCGACCAGTACCCGGAGAGGGTGATGCGGCAGATGGCGCAGAACTGGCGTTTCCGCCAGGATGGCGGCGACCTGGGGATCGCCGGGCTCTCACGGCAGATCCTGCCGAGCATCTTGAGGACCGCGCGGCATCACTTTGGCGAAAGACTCCCGGGACTTAAGCCTTCGGGGAGGAAGACGGGATCGGCATGAGGGGCTGGTCTTCTTCTCGATGAATGATTTTCTTATCAATCGATGACCAACTTTGAGCAGCGTCGCCCAACAGGCGGCCGAGCCGGCAGCTAGTATCGAGCCCTGCCCGCCGCTTCACGCGCGGATACAGAGGCGGTACCCAGACAAGTCATCGCGGCACACGATCCAGCAGGCGCTTCCAGTTCTTCTGGTTGCGCCGGTAGCTCTTCTTCAAGTCCTCAAGGATGCGCTCGAAGTCCGAGTGGCCGAGCAAGCGCTTCCAGGCCGGGTTCTGGGCGAACCAGGGATAGTTCTCGTTGCCGAGATAGATGGCGCGCCGCAGCCAGTGCAGCGCCTCACTCTCATCGCCCTCCACAGCAAAGTAGGTGGCGAGCCGGTAGGCCATTTCGCTGTCTGCCTCGGCAGCAGAGATGGAGTTCTCCTCGATCAACTCAGCGGCCCGCTCGCGTTCTCCGGCCTGCACATAGCACATGGCTAGCGTCGGGTACGCCAGCCGCATGCTGTGGTCGTCCTCGATCACGCGCTCCAGGATGTCGATTGCCGCAGCCATGTCGCCCTCGCGCATGTGCTGGTAGGCGACGGAGGTGCGCAGCAGCGGGTGTTTCGGCTCGAGTGACAGACCCTTTTCAAGTTCATCGCTCGCAAGCTCCAGCTGGTTTTGGTACTGGTACACGCGCGCCCGATGGTTGTAGACAACCGGCGCATTGGACGGGTCCAGCTGCAGCGCGCCATTGAACTGCGCAAGCGCATACTCGTACAACCCGTCGAGCCGTAGAGTGATGCCGGCAATGATGTGCACCTGGGCATCGTTGACCGCGGTGTGCAGCAGGTGATCGATGCCGTGGCGCGCACTTTCCTTTTCACCGCGCGAGAGCAGCATGTACACCCGGTACAGGTTAGCCTCGACCGAGCCGGAGTCCAGCTCCAGTGCGCGGTCAAACGCCTTGCGCGCCGCGATCACATGCATATGCCCGCCGAAGCCATGCCGCACATACTGCAGATGCGTGATGCCCAGGCCGCTCCAGGCGGCAGAGAACGGAGCATTCTGCCCCGTAACATGTTCAAAGCGCTCGAGCGCACGGTCCAGGTCCGTGCGGCTGCCGGTGCGCTGCATAAAGGAGGAAAGCATGGCGCGCGCCTGCAGGTAATCCTCTGAAAGCTGGCCTGTCAGCGCACTGGAACGGGGCCCGGGCCGCTCCGCGACTTTGAGTTGCCCGATACCCTGTAGCGACGCGAACACGTCATTGCAGATCTCGGACTGGACGGAGATCAGGTCGAAGGAGGGAACGCTGATGGCGCCGCCGCCGCCCACACTCTGCCCCACCACATCCAACAGCTGCCAGTTCAGGTCAAAACCATCACTGCCGCGTAGGAAGCTTCCGGCCAGGACCCAGCGCACCAGCAGCTTGTGTCCCAGCTCCAGCGGGTCCATCTGTGCCAACAGCTGCGGCGTACTCATCTGCAGCAGAGCACTGGAGGGCCGCACCACCAGCGAGGGCATACGCGCAAGCCGCGCCGCGATGGCGTCGGCCAGCGCCGCACCGTAGAGAGGAGCAACCGATCCCTGGCCTGCAGTCGCATCGAGGTTCTTGAAGGGAAGCACCATGATGCTGTTCTGCTTCGCTGCCGAGTCGGGCGAGTCGCGAAAACGCTCAGCCAGCATGGACAGAAAGCCGGTTGTGCGTTTTTCATTCTCCGCGCCTGAGGTTGGCAAAGTAGCCGCGGCATCACCCGGCAGCATGCCGGACTCCAGCTGCATGGTCTTCATGATGGTCTTTAAAGCTTCACGCGTATCGGCGGCGCTCGCGTAGCGGTCAGCCGGTATTTTGGAGAGCAGCGTGTACACAACGCTCGCGAGCTCCGGCGGCACAAGCGGGCAGCAGGCGGCAAGGTTGGGCGGATCCACAAACTGGATGGCCCGGATGGACTGAAACTCGTCTCCATCCTGCCGCGAGAAGGGATGGCGTCCGCTGACCAGCTCGTACAGAATGACCCCGAGCGCCCACAGATCGCTGCGCACGCTGGACTGGCCCGTCACGAACTGCTCCGGAGCCATGTAGCCGATGGTGCCGCCCCGCGCCGTGTAGGTGGCGACAATGGGGCCGCCCTTGCGGGTACTGGTCTTGGAAGGATCAAACTCTGCGTCTTCCACGCTGAGCCGGCGCGCCAGTCCGAAATCAAGGATCTTGATGAGCCCGCCGTCGGTCAGGATGACGTTGGCCGGCTTGAGGTCACGATGGAAGATGCCGAGCGAGTGTGCGGCGTGGAGGCCGTCGGCAATCTGGATGCCGACCGAGAGCACCAGCTGCACACTGGCCGGGCCGCGGGCGATGAGCTTGTCGAGCGGCTGCCCAGGCACGTACTGCATCACGATAAAAGCTTCTTCGCCCTCTTCGCCGACCTCGTAGATACCGCATACGTTCGGGTGCTCGATGGCCGAAGCAAGCCGCGCCTCACGGAGCACGGTAGAGCGCATCTGCTCAGAGGTAAGCGAGCCGCGCTTGAGGATCTTGAGGACAACGGGGCGCATCAGCTCAGTGTCATTAGCGAGGTAGACGACACCACTCCCGCCGGTACCCAGCCGGCGCTGCAGCTCATAGTGCTCGATGACGCGATGCTTCATGTGTACCCAGTGTAGCGGCGCGCGCCTCGCGAAACGGAGGAAAGCAGCTGCGCGCTAGGGCAGAACAGGTATCCGGTCCCCGAAAAGCGCAGGCCCCTGCGGATGGACTGCGGACAGCTCGCGCGGGATGGGCAGCGTCACACGAACGACCGCCCCGTCCTCGGAGGCGAGTGCAAGCGAGCCCTCCAGATCACGCGCACGCTCACGCATGCCCTGGAGGCCGTTCCCTTCCTGCCCGCTCAAACCGCGTCCGTTGTCGCGGATCTCCAGCACTGTTGCGGCAGAATCCTGCTCGATCGCGATCGTACAGGTGGTTGCGCCCGCATGGCGGACGATGTTTGTGACAGCCTCCCTCAGGATCAGGGCCAGGCAGGCCTCCTGTTGCACAGGCAAACGCGGCAGACGCGCCGGCCGTCTTGAGACGGCTACGCCCGCTACGGCCAGGGCAGCCGTCGCCTGCTGGAGCTCCGCCTCAAGCCCCTGTGCACGGTAGCCGGAGACCGTCTGGCGTACCTCCGCAAGCGCCCGCCGTGCTGTTGTCTGGATCTCCGCAAGCTCCCGTGCCGACCTTTCCGGGTCGCTGGCAAGCAGGCGGGAGGCAAGCTCGCTCTTGACCGAGATCAGCGAGAGCGTGTGGCCCAAAACATCGTGCAGATCGCGCGCGATACGCTCGCGTTCCGCGGTTTTGGCCAGCTGCTCAATCTCATCGCGTGCCATGCGGAGTTTGCCATTGGCACGCCCCTGCTGCCGGATGCGCACCGCGTTGGTGCCGCTTAGCGCACAAACGCCAACGCCGACCGACCACTCCCAGCTGTTCAGGTGGAAGACATACGCTTGCGCGAGGAGGATGCCGCATTCCAGAGCGACCAGCCAAAAGTAGGCGAAATCGCTTTCCACAACATTGAGAAGAAACCAAGGCAGATAAAAGTAAATGCCAAAGGAGCTCTCGTTGACAGGAACGTACACAAGCGCGAGAGCCAGCATGCCCAGTACGCTAAGCCGCCGCACGCGCAGGCTGCCGTAAAGGCCGCCTGAAAAGCAAAGAAGAAAGACTGACACAGCGCAAGCGAGATAGATCCAGCACTTCTCTTGCTGTTCGTAATAGGGCTGGATCACCCAGAAGCCGATGTACACCAGCCAGGTAAGCGGGCTCATCCCGCGACTGGTCAGTATGTCGCGGCCAAAGCCGTGCTGGGGTTCCTTGCCGCTCTCCTTTTTCCTGTTCACGAGGCAGCCTCCTGCTCTGGCGCTTACCGTTTGCGAGCGAGCCTGGCGTACCGGGCCGCGATGCAGCCTCATGCTCTGGCCTCGCTCCGGGTCCAGGCCTGCACACTCAAGCCCAGGAGCACCACCGTATAGCCTGCGAGCACAGCATACCCCAGCGCGAGCCGCGGTGTGGGGAAGCCGAAAGCGTGCAGCGCCAGCCGTGACATCCAGTAGGTCGGCAGGTAGTGCGCCACCCCCTGCAACCAGTGCGGCAGATTTTCTATCGGCACCCAGAGGCCGCCGCAGAAAGAAAGCGGCAGGTAGAGAAGATTGACGATGCCGGGTCCCGCGCCGGGCGGGATCAGCAGCCCGAATAGCAACCCCAGGCTGGCGAAAGGCACACTGCCGACGGCAACCACCCCTAGCAGCTTTAAGACTTCCAGCGGCGAAGCCACCGAATGTTGCATAACCAGCGGCCCAAGCAGGGCCAGCAGCAGCGTGATGGAGAGTGCAAAGATCAGGCTCGATCCAAGCTTCGCCAGCAGATATGCCAGCGGCGGCATGGGGCTTGCACGCTTGAGCTCAAGCCAGCCGTGGCCGCGCTCATACGCAAGGCCGCTGCCGATGCCGAACAGCGCTGCGCCGACCGTGCCGAAGCAGCTGTAGCTGGCCAACAGGTAGCGCGCCGCCTCATGTCCTTCAAACGTGTCATGCCGGTTGAGTGTGCTGAACATGAGGTAGAAGATCACCGGAAAACCGACGATAGAAAACGAGTATCCCCGGTTGCGGAGCATCTTGAGGAACTCGGCGCGAACCTCGCGCCCGTAGACGCCGCGCGGCATGGGTGTTGGCAGGTGCTGACTCTGGTCGAGAATGGCTGTGCTCATCATGTCCTCCTTGAACAATGCATGCGTAGCATTTCGATCTATGCCTGGTCGCCGGTCAGCAGAAGAAAAGCTTCCTCGAAAGGCACCGGCTTGACTTCGAGCTGCGACAGCGACAGGTCCGCCGCGAAGAGTGCACGCAGCACGGGTTCCGCGGCGTCGGTTGTCAGCGTCCAGCGCTCGCCTTCCTGTACCGCTTCCAGAACACCGGGCAGCTGCTGAAGCGCATCCGCCGTAAGCGCTGAGCGACAGCGGATGCGGGTAGCCCCGGCTTTGCGCCGCAGTGCCTCCGGGGTGCCTTCGGCCAGCAGCCGGCCTCCTTTCAAGAGCAAGATTCGGGACGCAAGTGCTTCTGCTTCTTCCAGGTAGTGGGTGGTCAGCAAGACACTTTTGCCCCGTGCGGCGAGTGCGCGCACCTCCACCCAGAGCGCACGGCGCGCCTGGATGTCCATGCCCAGAGTCGGCTCATCTAAAAAGAGCAGGTCCGGGTCGCCCGCCAACGCGAGAGCAAAAAGGACGCGCTGACGCTGCCCTCCCGAGAGCTCGCCGAAGAGCTTGTTTGCGATGGACTGGAGCCCGGCGATGCGCAGGATTTCATCCATGGGCAGAGGCCGTGGATAGTAGCCACGGAACAACTCGATATGCTCGCGGACCCGCAGCGACTCCGGCATACGGCCGATCTGCAACATCGCTCCAACGCGCATGCGGGCTGCGCGCTCATGGGGCGAGCGCCCGAAGAGCTCCCCCGTTCCCGCGTCAGGCCGCGTAAGCCCGAGCAGAACGCGAATAGCCGTGGTTTTTCCGGCGCCATTGGGGCCAAGCAGCGCCACGATCTCGCCGGGGTAGATCGCGAAAGACAACGCGTCCAGAGCGCGGCTCGCACCATACTGCCGCGTTACGGCAGACAAGCGGGCCACCGCGGAGTCCGTTCTTGCCGCTGATTCGCGCGGCAGAACGCCGGGTTCTATGCGGCTTTCTTCCAGTGCTTTTGATGACTGTGCCATCGTGCTCATGGAGCACCTCCCTTGCGGCCCGGGTGGAACCACCCGGCTTCAGAAAGAAGTGTGCTCCCCTGTACGGCGTGGACGCAGTGCAATGCGTCATCAAAAGGGGATGACAACTGTCATGCTTCTTCCACTCTTGCTTACTGATACCGGCTGAGAGCATGCTTCGTGGCGTGGAGCTCTGGGACCACGCAATCGTGCGCGGCTGAAACAGCGCTCCGGGAGAAGATCACCATGTTCAAACGCACACACGCCGCCCATGGACCGAAGAAATGCGCTCACCCAGCCTGCTTCTGCACCGTCGAAACCGGGAAGAAGTACTGCTCCGACCGCTGCCGCGATGCACACGGCATGACTGAGCTGAACTGCCAGTGTCACCACTCAGCGTGCGAACATCCGGCAGGCGTAGGCGCTTCTTCTTAAGGGGCAGCCTGGCTCAAACGCCGACGGGTGCGACTTACAGGGACTCGCTTCGTTTCGATCTACGGAGCGGCAGTCCTCCCTGTTGGGCAGGATGACGTTGCGCCGGTGTAGCGGCGGCTTCGTGAGGCCTTTCGTGTGAGGAGTTGGCTTTTCAACGCAGACAGCTCGGTGCGTTTGGAAGGCTGTCACGATTCCCCTTCACCGCAGTAGCCCCGTCCCGCTCCATCGCACCACCCTGCTAAAGGCGACGTTCATTGGTGCGTGGGATGAGGCATTCCATGGCAGCCCTTTGTAGAGAAAGCTGACTTGGTCACCCGTATAAATCGCAAACGAGACAATTGCTGCGATAAGCCGTGAGGCCCGGGAGCACTCACTCTCAACTTATTGGCACATCCTCATTTTCGATTGACCAGGGAAGTCTTTCGTGACAAACATCGGAAAGCTTTGCATGATCCTACCGGCGCAGCAGAATCGTTCGTGAAGCATCCATTTGCGGCACCTCCATAGCTTCAAATAGATGCTCGATCAACATCGGGCTCGAGGAACCTTTTTCATCTACTGCTCGGAATGCGGCTTTGTGTCACAAGCTAAGAACATGATTGGCACCGATGTCGCTGTTCTTGGAATGGAGCCTGATTTCTTGCACGTGAAGTCGATACATCCCCTATGCTGCAGCCGTCTTCTGTTGCACGGTTCCCTTCTGCCCGCCCAGTGATCCTCGTCACCTCTGACGCGCATCCAGGTAATCATTACCTTTTCATCGTGGGAGTAAACATCTATCGTAAGGAATAGATGGAGTGCTGAGACTCCAACCTTGGAGTCACAATCAGGACGCGCAGCAAGGGTGAGGGATGCAAGAGTGAGCAAGGTCGCCTTAGGTAAGGTCTCGCCCGGCAAGGTTGGGGCAGGCAGGATTACGATGGCAGCAGGGCAGGTAGTCTACCCAGCCACTTCGTATACACAGCCTGAATACCCGAACTTGGCCAGCCGTGAGGAACAGCGTCGTCTTTCTCCGGCTGCCATCCGCGCTTTCTTCAACATTATGCGGCACTGGAAAGTCGCCGATAAGGACGCTCGGCGCCTGCTTGACGATGTATCGAATGGCTCCTTTTACAGCTGGAAGCGAGAGAGCCCTGCACAGCTTCGGCAGGATCAGCTGCTGCGTATCTCCTACCTGATTGGCATCTTCAAGTCACTCAATATCCTCTTCAGTGAGCAGCTGGCGGACCGCTGGGTGCACCTCCCCAACGCAAATGAGATCTTCCATCACCGCACCCCGCTTGCCTACATGTTGGAGCATGGCGTCCCGGCGATGGACACAGTGCGCCGGCTGCTCGATGCTCGTCGCGGCGGCTGATTCTCAAGCATGCCCCCCAGGAAGCGCCCTTTCCGCAAACACCTTCCCGGTCTCGGCCGAGCTACGGGGCAAGAAGGCACCCGCGAGGGAGCTCGCGAAAACGTCGTACAGCAGCTGCACGCCGCACAAGGCCCCCGGCTTGCTAAAGCGGCTCCGCTGCCAACACACGAACAGCCGCCGGCAACGCCCGTCACTGCCCTCCAGAGACTCAACACCTCCCGTCTTCTGCCTGCTCGCTATAGTGACTCGGTGCTGACCCGCATTGCAGACTCCCCGGAAGACCTGCAGCTGATCTATGCGCTCGACAATGCTTCGAACGAGCGGCTGCTCGCCGAGGCTGACCTGCGCATCGGCATCCGCGCACGCGAGCTGGTCTTTGATGTTCCTTACGCCCGCATCATCAATGCAGCCTTTGCCCACCCCCATCCGCAAGGTGCCCGCTTTTCCACTCCTCTGCGCGGTGCCTGGTATGCCGCCTTTGAGCTTCAGACAGCCAAGGCCGAGGTACTCTTTCACCGCTCCGTGCAGCTGGCCGAGATCGGCTGGCTGCAGCCGGAGGTCCTCGAGTATGACCACTATTACGCTGACTTTACAGGCAGCTTCCACGACCTGCGCAACGACCTGCGCCACGACCTGCGCCACGACCAGCGCCATGGCCAGCCCAATGCGGGCGGGGCTGCTGAGAGCAGACGGCAGGCCTGCCTTGACCCTGACTCCTATGTCGCCTCGCAGCGGCTCGCCGCCGAGCTGCTGGAATGCGGGTCTCTCGGGGTGGTTTACCCGAGCACCCGGCGCGCAGGCGGCACATGCCTGGCATGCTTTCGGCCGTCCGTGGTCAGCAATGTACGCAAACGCGACCTCCACCGCCTGACTTGGTACCCGGAGGCGCCACCCAGCTTTCCCCGCGTCGCCCGTGGCACAGAGCCGCCGGCCAAGGGCTTGTCGCCCAGACCGCCCGGCTAAGACCCTGGCCTGCACCTGAGGCTTGAAGCGTGACGGCAGGGCTATTCCAGTCGGCTCTGCCCTCCCTCCCGCTGCTTCGCGATCGTACCGAGCATGGCGCGGGTCAGGGCTCCCGTTGCATCCTCCCCATCCAGTGCGCCGACGCCTGCTCCGGAAGGGCTGCAGAGCAGATCCACAAAACCGGCATGCGGAGCCGCCTGCGAGCCGGGGCGGAGCCATGCACGCAGCCAGAAGCACCCATACACAACCACGAGACGAGCTTCGGCTATGGGAGCCTGCGTAAGGGCGCGGCTCAGTGCCTGTGCCATGCAGTCATGCGAAGGCGCCTGGAGGATGGGGATGGCAGGCGGACGAAGTTCGAGCAGATTCCGGGTAACCTGCCAGAAGTCAGGCGCCGTCAGCAGGCCCGCATCCACGCTGATGCCGTGCATGCGCTCCGCGGCGTGGATCAGTTCGTAGTCGATGTGATCCTCAAAGGCGATGGAGAGCCGCGCGGGCGTGCCGGTAAGCCGCAGCGGCAAGGCACCATGCTCTTCCACCAGAGGCCGCGGAAGATAGCTGATCATGCGCCCTGCATTAAAGGTTCCGAGCCGAAACACGGGGCAGCGCCACTGGATAGACAGAGCCGCGGTAAAATCCGCCTCGGGCAGGTGCACCTGCTGCTTAAGCCAGCATCCCAGGCGCCCCGCGCCGGCAGCCTGCTGGGAGCGCAGAGCGCGCTCGAGCTGGGGTTCCGTGATGGTGCCCTGTTCGATCAGGATGCGGCCGATTTGGACGCGAGGCCCGGCTTTGAGCGCAGCCGCGGTGGCAAAAGCCTGCTCTTCCAGAACCACACCGCGCAACAGCTGCTCCAGGCATTCGGAGCTGCAAGCAGCCAGCTCGTTGACTCGGTACCGTCCGACTCCCTCGCAGCCCTGTACCGAGCAGGGGGGCAGTGTTGTTCTGGCGATCCCTGCTGCGAAACCTTCTGCCAGCTCCCGCTCTGCCTCGAGCATCACAGAGGCGGCGCTGCTTTGCCCATGCGACATCCACTTGTTCTCCCCTGCGAGGATCGCCGCTTCTGCCTGGTTCCTTGCTGCCATCGCTGCCATCTGTTCCTGTGCTTCCATCGTCGGCCTCTTTCTGTCACTGTGTTGGTGTCAGTCCATACGGATATTTTTCATTGCTCTGGCGATTGCTTGCGCTCGGCGCGTCAGAAGCCGAGCTTTCTTCCCTTTAGCTCGCTTTGCGGATGCCGGACACCGCAGCCGCTGATCGTCCGGTGCGGCCGCGCAGATCCGCCAGTTCACGGCGCAGTCGCCCGAGAGTCACATGGTGGATCTGTGAAACGCGGGATTCCACCACGCCGAGCAGCACCCCGATCTCCTTCATCGTCATTTCTTCGAAGTAATAAAGCGTCATCACCAGGCGTTCCCGTTCGGGAAGGCAGTCGATCGCCACTGCAAGCCGCTGACGTGCTTCGCCTTCCAGGCAGCGGAAGAGCGGGCAGTCCGTCTCCCGTGCCGGCAGAAAAGCGAGCTCTTCTTCGCCCGAGTCTTCGCCGCGCTCGGCGTGAAGAGTCCCGATCTCCAGGCCCTTGAGCTCGCCGATAAGCTGCTGAAGGTGCAGGAGCGAGAAGCCCAGCTCCGCCGCAAGCTCCGACTCCTGGGGAAGACGGCCGAGGCGGCCTTCCAGCTGGCGGCGAGCGTCCTCGACAGAGCGAGCCTTGCGCCGAAGCTCGCGTGGGCTCCAGTCCAGCGAGCGCAAGCTGTCGAGGATCGCGCCGCGTACACGGAACTGCGCATAGGAGCGGAACAGGACGTTCTTGGCACCGTCAAACTTGCGCGCTGCATCCACCAGCCCGAGCGTGCCCGCACCCACCAGCTCTTCCAGTTCCACATGCTGCGGCAGGCGCTCATGGATACTGCGGGCTACGTGTCGAACGATCGAGTAATGCTCGAGCACAAGCGCCTCCTGGGCAGCCGTCAGTTGCTCCGCCTGAACTGCCTGAACTGCCTGAACCGCCTGAGCCGCCCGGCTGTTCGGCTTCGCTACAGCCTGTGCACTGCGTTCGCCGGGAATTGGGCGCGTGGAGTGGCTCGCGCCGCGTCGAGTCCCTTCTGCCGTTTGTCCTGACACGCTGCCGCTCGCACCGATGAGCGTTGCGCCTGCCTGCGGACCAAGACGTTTTTGTGCCGAGCCCGCCTGCCCTAAGAGCACTGCCTTTGCGCCTGCAGCAGAGATTGTGTCTTCGCCCTGCACCGAAACCTGAACTGTTGTTTGCATCGCCCGTTCTCCCGTTCGCGGCACCGCTTGTGCAAAGCTGCGCTGCCCGACACAGCGACATAAGTGCAAGGGTGTGGCCGGTTTCAGGGCGTCTTTCTGAAGCTTTCTTCATGAAGCTTTCTTCACAAAAGAAGGTGGTACCTGCCTTGCATCTTTGCGCGTGATGCGTCTGTCTCTTGCGCCTCTTTGTAAGCGGTCTCCGGCCAAACACACGAGTCACGCTTCGCGCGCGGGGTCAGAGCAAGGCACGCGGCGGCAGCGCGGAAAGTACGGGCGGAAGAACGGCCTTGCGGTATGGAATCTATCGCCTGCGCCAGGAAGCGAGAGCGGGTGCACACGCACAACAAGTGCAAGCGAAGCGTAGCGAGCGTCGGGAGGATCAACGCTTCTTCGCTTATGGGCCGCTTTGATGGCCGGGCGAAGCAAGCGCACTCGACCGGCGGGACGAGCGAGAATGCACTGGCGAGAGCCAGGGTTCAATCCAGTCCAGTCCAGGATGCAGTCAGGATGCAGTCCAGAATGCAGTGCAGGTCCAGTAACAGGGTTCAGCAACGAGGATGCAAGCCCAAGCGGTCCTGTGAGCTCGAGAACAGCGGGAGGGCATTCCCTTGCTCGCGGGATGCAGCCCCGCCCGGGAGTGAACAGATACACGGACCGCCCTGAAGCGGCTCAAGCCAAGTCCGGAACGGCTCGGAGCGACGAAAGCCAAGCCCAGAGCAGCCCAGAACAATCAAGGCGACCTGGAGGGGCGATCTGGAGAGGCAAACTGGAAGGGCAAACTACAGAAGGGCCTCTCCAAAGTCGATGCACTCCTCGGCGATCAAGCCGCTCTCGCCAGACAGGATCCAGGCTCGTTCCAGCGTGTGCTCCAGCTCACGCACATTGCCGGGCCAGCTGTGCGTGTGCAGTTTCACCTGCGCCTCCCGGCTGAGCTGCTTGCCTGGTTCCGCTGCGCCCAGCTTCGCGAGCCCATACCGGATCAAGCCATCCAGATCCTCAGCGCGTCCAGCCAGCGCGGGGGTCTGAATAAGAAACACAGACAGTCGGTGAAGCAGATCGAGGCGGAAGCTTCCTTCCGCTGCCATGGCACCCAGCTTGCGATGGGTCGCAGCCACCACCCGCACATCGACCTGAATCGGTTCGTTCTCGCCGATCCGCTGCAGTTCGCCGCTTTCGAAAAAGCGCAGCAGCTTGCTCTGGACCGCGAGCGGCATCTCCCCGATCTCATCCAGAAACAAGGTGCCGCCCGCAGCGGCTTCGATCCGGCCTATCCGCGCCTGCGTTGCGCCCGTAAAAGCGCCGCGGGTGTGCCCAAACAGCTCAGCTTCCATCAGAGCTTCCGGAATCGCGGCACAGTTCACCGCGATCATCTTGCCCGTGTTCCGATCTGTGCCGCGGCCACTCAGGCGATGAAGAGCGCGTGCCACCAATTCCTTGCCGGAGCCGGTCGGGCCATGAACAAGCACTGGCGTGGCTCGGTGCGCGACCAGCCGGATGCGGCGGCGCACCTCCCGTACCCGCGGATCCTGACCGAGGAACTCCGGCAGATCCCCGGGCTCTGAAAGCTGGCCTTCCACAATCTGAGGAGGTATTTCCCGCGGCACGCGGGCTAGCCGGGCAGAAGCCGGCGGCAATGTGGGTAGGGCATCGCACCCGCCTGGCTGATGGCGCTCCCGGATCGCTGCTGCCGAAGGGCTGTAAGCCCAGGCAGGACCATCAGAGCGGTCGTCTGGTCGAGGCTGCTCGTTCCGAGAAGCGAGGCTTTGCTCTTCGCCGGTGCGGAGCGTCGCGGGCCTATCGTCAAGGTTGCTCTGGGAAGAGGGCAGCCGCTCAGGTGCGGCGTCCGCGCGTCTGGTTGCTTCGCGGATGGCATGCTGAAGTTCACCCTTCCAGATACATCGCATCGGGGCCGCACCGATGCCCGCGCCATCCACAGCCAGGATGTCCATCTGTGGAAAGTCGCGTCCCAGTTCCTGCACACAAGCCCGGATCTCCAGATCCGGCAGCCATGAATCCAGAATCGCGACCGAGGGCACCTGTTCCTCCAGCAGCGCAAGAAGCTCGGACGCACTGCCAGCCTCGCGCACCGACCAGCGCAGCTTTTGGAGCTCCGCCACCACTTCATGGCGCAGTGTGCGTGCTCCGAGTACCACGGCCGCCGTCCGCGTCGCTGGCTCACGCCGAGACTCCATGCTGCGGTAGGGACCGGCCGCGCGTTCCGCACCCAGGGGCAGGACCCGGCTCAACAGGGGAATGAGAATAGGCCTGGAGACGGAGCTGGAGACGGAGCTGGAGACGGAGCTGGAGGCTGCATTGGAGACCGGGATGGCGAATGGTCCGGAAACGGATCTGGAAGCAACTCCGGAGCCAGCTCCCGGCCGCGCAGCCGTGGTGTGCTGTTGCCCTTTGCTCCTGTACTCACTCGGCGTCATCGTGTCACTCCTATCTCGCCAGCTGCGTCGGCCTGCGTCAGGCCGCGGTGTGTGAAGCCAAGCACTGCGGCTTGCGCCGTCACGCCGCTTTCAGTGTCTGCTTCTAAGCCGGGCCCTGGCCCATGGTCTGAGCTGTCCTTCAGGCTGTCCTCTAGGCGGTCCTCCAAGTCTCGGAGTGTGTTCTCTCCGAAGCTCATGCTTTGGGGAACAACCATGCCAGCGTCTCCCTGTCCGAGGGCCCGAGAAGGCAGATCCGGGACGGCACGAAAGCCCGCGCCCCGCTCTGTTGCGATGGCGAAGCGGCCCGGGCAGGCCAGCAGTTTGCGACGGAGTGCCGCCATATGAACGTCCAAAGCATTCGTCGCGCCCGCCTCGCCACCCCAGACCGCCGCCATCAGCTCCCCCCGCGAGACAGCAGCTCCCTTGGCAAGGACCAGCTGCTCCAGGAGTGCGTATTCGCGGTTGGTCAGGTGCAGCGGCCTGCCTTCCAGCGCCACCACTCGCCGCGTCCTTTCCAGGCAAAGGCTGCCGAGGCGCAGTGTTGACGCTTCCAGACGTGCCTGCGCCAGCGTCTGCTCCGTGATGCCGCTGCGGCGAAGCAAGGCACGGCACCGGGCGCGCAGCTCCCCGAGAGAAAAAGGCTTTTGTAGGCAATCGTCTGCGCCCAGGTCTAGGCATGCCGTTCGGGTCTCCGACTCGGCACGGCCGCTCAGCACAAGGATCAAGCAGCTGGCCGAGAGCTTCCGGACAATCTCCAGCACTTCGAGACCGGACCGGCCGGGAAGCTGTAGGTCAAGGATGATGAGGTCGGGCTCACGACGAAGAAAAGCAGAAACAGCCTCGTTGCCATCGCGGCTCAGCTCGCACTCCGGCAGCAGAGAAGTAGGGGGAGAGGCAGGCTCACCGGGCTTGCCCGCGCGGACCGGCTCCACCCCGGCTCTCAGGCTGCGTACAAGCAGATTGCCAAGCGCCTGGTCATCCTCTGCAATCAGTATCCGCATTCTGCCGCCTCACCTTCTGTTCAGCCTTCTGTCTCCATCACAGTAGGGGCTTTCTTGCCTTCTCTTTCCTCCTTTCACACGCTCTCTCCAGACCCGCTGTTCGCTTCTAGTCCTCCGCTTTCCCTCGTTCCCTTTTCGGGACCACTGCTTCAGCCCACATCTTTTCCTCTTGACTGTTCCGGCACGCTCCACAGTTGCTGTTAGAAGGCAGCGCTCGTTCATCTTTCTTTGCAATTCGCTTTTTGTTCGCTATATTGGAAGGATTATGGCTGTGACCCGAAGGCAAAAAGAGGTCCTCGACTTTATCGGCTCGTTTGTGGAACGGCAGGGCTACTCCCCATCCTTTGAAGAGATCGCAAAGGGCCTGCATTTGAAGTCGCTCGCGACCGTGCACAAGCACGTCACCAACCTGCAAACCAAGGGCATCCTGCAGCGCGGGCACAATCGAAGCCGCTCGATTGATGTGCTGCCGCAGCCGCGAGCGACGCGTCAGCTCCCATCTCGGGAGCGCCTGCCGCTGATGGGCCGCATCGTCGCCGGGCTTCCCGTGGAAGCAATGCAAACAAGCGAGTCCATCTCGCTTGCCGACATCGTCGGCAACAAAGAGGTCTTTGCTCTGGAGGTGCGAGGCGACTCCATGCGTGACGAGCACATTGTGGACGGCGATTATGTCTTGGTAGAGCGGACCAGGGCGGCACGGGACGGAGAGATTGTCGTTGCGCTGGTCAGAGGGTCGGAAACCACGCTCAAGCGTTTCTACGTGGAAGGCAGCATCATTCGCCTGCAGCCGGCAAACGTAGAGATGGAGGCCATTCTGCTGCCCGCGCGAGACGTCGAGGTGCAGGGGCGGGTTTTGGGTGTGATTCGACGCTACGCTTGATAGCCGACCAAAGAAAGAGCCCAGGACGAAGCCTGGGCTCTTTCTCGGTACCTCTTCGTCAGCATTAGGAGGCAGAAACGCTGCTCGTCCCCACGACCTTGGTGAGCGTCTTCGTGATGGTTTCCTTGGGCACGTAGCCAACGATCTGCTCGGCTAATTTTCCATCCTTGAAGATGAGCAGAGCGGGTATGCCGCGGATACCGTAGCGCGCCGGCGTGGCTGAGTTGCGGTCCACATCCATCTTCATGACCTTGAGCTGGCCGGTGAAGTCCTGTGCCACTTCGTCCACGATGGGACCGAGCGCCTTACAAGGGCCACACCATGCCGCCCAAAAGTCCACCAGGACCGGTTGGGTGGATTGCAGGACTTCCTTCTCAAAGCTGCTGTCGTTTACCTCGTGTACGGCTGTACCTGCCATGTTGCTTCCCCTTCTGAGATGCTTCCTGCTGAAGTTCATAGGCGGCGTAGTATCGGAGTTGCCGCAAACCTATCCAGTGTTGAATAGATGCAGAAGAGATACAAAGGGTCGCAGACAGCAAGTCGCCGCTCCCATATGGACGGAGTTGGACCGTTCGCTCATTGGGGTGAGATGTGGCTTTTCTCGACGGAAATCACGTCCCGCATCGCTGGCCGCTGTAGGTGTGTACGAGAACAGCGTTAAGCGCCCGTGCTATGCAAGCCACGGGCGCAGGAGCAGCCCTCCCCCAGAGCTGCCCACACACCCGAACATAGGGACAAGATAGGCCAGTGTAAAGAAAACTTCGGTAATCAGAAAGTAGGATCTGTTGTCGCAGCGACAGACTTACAGCATGGTCCCCATGTTTGCGGCGTCGACCGCCAGGGCGCAAGGGATGCACTCGGCTATCGCAAGCGGTCCCTTTGCGGTATCTGCCGCAGCCTCGCGGACCTTGGCCAGAGCTGAAGGCAGCACAGCCTCGCTTGCAAGCAGCAGCAGAACCCCAGAGCCGGCGCCGCTTAGCGTCACGCTTAAGATCCCAGCGGAGCCTGCCAGAGGCAGCAGGCGGGGCAGTAGCGGGCAAACCTCGGCGCGATAGGGCTGATGCAGTACATCCTGGACTGCTGTCGTCAGTACCGCTCCTTTGGCCTGCGCGAAGGCAGCGACGAGCAGGGCCACATTCTGGAGGCTGCGCACGATGGAGGGGCGGTCATACGCGCCGGGCAGAACAGCTCGCGAAGCCTCGGTGCTGAAGGGCTTTTCAGGCAGGACCAGCAAAGCATGCCACGCAGGCGGCGGCGCGAAGGAGAGGGCGCACACCCTTCCGGGCATGGCGGGTGCCTCCTGCGCTCCACCCTGCCCTGCATCAGGGTGCGGGTCGTGCGGCAATTCTTGCGCAAAGCCCGCGACGGTGAACCCGCCCAGGCAGCAGGCAGCCGCATTGTCCGGGTGATGCTCCAGCGCAGCCGCCTCATCAAGGATGCGTGCGCGCGTCCAGCCCAGCGCGGCAAAGCCGGAAGCCAGTGCAATGCCGGCGATCCGGGAGGCAGCTGAGGAGCCGCAACCCATGCCCAGGGGGATCCCGTTGCGTACTGTGAGCGCGAGTGCTTGCGGTTCGCCTCCCTCATGGCGCCGCCACACATCGCGGTAGGTTTCAAGCAGCAGATTGCCATCGAGAGAGGAGCAGATTTCCGGGCTCCGGCCGCTTGCTTCGATGGAAAACGCCGCAGCGGCCCGCGCATCCACTTCAAGGAAGAGGGCTAGTGCCAGCGCAACCGCGTCGAAGCCGGGACCGAGATTGGCGGAGGTAGCCGGCAGCCGCAGGTGAAATGGACCCCGCTGCGGGCCCGCTCCGGAAGACACCACGCTCAGGCCGTGACGGCAGGCTGCGCAGGCCTGTTCAGGGTGCCGCGTTGCTCGAAGTCACTATCCTGCCCATTTCCCTGCTCGATCGTGCGCAAGATGATTTCCGGGTCAGGATCAAGAAGCACGGAGTCGCGCCGGGTCGCTGTAACAGCGGCGGCCACAGGCGCCAGCTCTTCTTCCCGGAGCAGCTCTCCGCGATGGTATTGAATGGTGTAATCCGAGTCTTTCAAGGTATGGCCGGTCAGAAACAGCACCACGGACGCCGAGGCGGCGATCTTTCCTGCAGCCTGTAGCTTTTTGAAGCCGGCCAGCGTCACCGCGGAGGCCGGTTCACAGCCTATGCCTTCCAGCCCGATCTCTGCCTTGGCCAGCGCGATCTCCCCTTCCGACACTTCTTCGCAGAAGCCGCCGCTGGAGCGCAGAACCGCAAGCGCCTTTCGCCACGAAGCGGGATTACCGATCTGGATCGCACTCGCCCGGGTCGCAGCATGCACCGGCACGAGCTTTTCCGCGCCGTCGCGAAGCATACGGAAGAGCGGGTTTGCGCCCGAGGCCTGGATGACGGAGAGCTGCGGCATGCGGGTCGTTAACCCCAATTGCAGCAGCTCCGTGAAGCCTTTGCCGAGAGCCGAGATGTTGGCCAGGTTGCCGCCGGGCACAATCACGTGGTCGGGAACACCCCAGTTCATCGCCTCCGCGATCTCAAAGGCGGGTGTCTTCTGCCCTTCCAGCCGATACGGGTTGACCGAGTTCAGCAGGAAAACGGGGGCCTGCCGAACCACTTCCGCCAGAACCCGGACGCACCCGTCGAAGTCGGTTCGCAACTGCAGGGTGCGTGCACCGTAGTCCATCGCCTGCGACAGTTTGCCCCAGGCGATCTTGCCTTCAGGGATCAGCACGAGTGAGCGCATCCCGGCGCGTGTGGCATAGGCAGCCATCGCGGCAGAGGTGTTGCCCGTGGAGGCGCAGGCCACCCAGCGGAAGCCATCCTCATGCGCGATCGAGAGCGCGACGGTCATACCGGTGTCTTTGAAGGAGCCGGTCGGATTCATACCCTGGTGCTTGGCAAACAGGTGCTCATGGCGCAGCGCGCAGGCATTGCGCCGCAGGTGGAACAAGGGGGTGTTGCCCTCGCGCAGCGTCACGATCCGGGTCGGATCTTGCATGACGGGGAGCATCTCGCGAAAACGCCATACGCCGCTCTGGTCGATCGCGGCGGAGGACAGCCGGCGCATCTGCCAGCGATCCCGCAAGGCAGGCGCGCTTTCCGGCGGTCCATCTGCGTCCCACTGCGGATAGCGGACGGCAAACAGCTCTCCACAAAGCCGGCAGCGAAGATCACCGCTGAGCGAGGCTCGCGACGCAACTGCTCCGCAGCCCGTGCAGTGCAGCTCATGCGTTTGTGCGTGCGAAGGCACATCTCCGCTGCTGGGCACCCTGTTCGCCGTGCGTTCCATCAGGCCTAGCGTAGCACCGTCCTGACGCGCAGCAAGCTCTTTCCGATCGCGGCTTCCACACTTTGGAAACGCGTGCAGCCCAGGGCGGGCGAGTTGCGTATGCCGGCATACGATTCGTAACCGGGTTCTTCCCGATCCCTCTCATGATGAGGGCCAAGTCGTATACTTCCGCCTATGAGCTCTCTCTTGACACCCCGGGATGCGGCCCTGCGGCTGGGCATCTCCTACCCGACGATCAAGCAGTGGCTCTACCGCGGCCAGATCCGGGCGACCAAGACGCCAGGCGGCCACTACCGGATCGATGAGAGCGAGCTGGACGGCTTGCTCCACAAAGCCAAGCGGCCGGAAACACCACGGCGCGAGCTGATGCGGACGATCTCCGGACGGAACCAGCTGGTCGGCCGTGTGGTCGAGCTCAAGTTCGACGGCCTGATGGCGCAGGTCAAGATCTCGATCGGGGATCAGGTTCTCACCTCGATCATCACCTCCGATGCCGCGCGGGAGCTCCATCTCGCAGTCGGGGAGACGGTAGCCGCCCTCGTGAAGGCCACCGAAGTGATGGTGCTTCGCGTATGAAAGACATCGCTGCTCGCGGGAGTTCCACGTACCTGGGAATAGCTCGTCAGTGGCTGGCGAGCTGCCTGCTTTTGCTGTGCGGCACGCTCGCGGCCTCAGCGCAGACCGCACCGGCCTCAGCGCCACTGCGCATCGCGGCCGCCGCGGACCTGGAGCCCGTTCTGCCGGCGGTGCTGGAGCGCTTTACGGCGCGTACAGGTGTGGAGGCTACCGCGACCTACCAGAGCTCGGCCACGCTTGCCCAGCAGATCATCAACGGCGCGCCGTTTGACATTTTTTTCGCCGCGGATACGAGCTTTCCTCAGCAGGTGATCAGCGCCGGCCTTGCCACGGAGACAGCGCCGGTTGCCTACGCGCGAGGGACGCTTGTGCTCTGGGCGCGAAAGGACGCAGCCGTGGTCCAAGGCAAACCGCTATCCCTCGAGACGCTGCGCGATCCGCAGCTAAGCTCGGTCGCTATCGCCAACCCGGAGCACGCACCCTACGGACGAGCCGCGCGCGCAGCGCTTAGTTCGCTCGGGCTAGACCGCATGCTCGCTCCCAAGCTGCGCGTGGCTGCCAACATCGCACAGGCCGCGCAGTATGCCGACTCCGGCAACGCCGATATGGGCTTTCTCTCCTTGACGAGTGCGCGCACGGAAAAGCTTGGCGCCGACGGCACCTATGTCCCGCTTCCCGAAAACGACTATCCGCCCATCCTGCAGGGCGCAGTTGTGCTCAAGAACAGTCCGGATCAAGCCGATGCGCAGCGGCTGCTCGACTTTATGGCGCAGCCCGACACACGCGCGCTGCTGGAGCAGAAGGGTCTTCGGGCTCCCCAATAGCATGCCTCCTGCCCGTAGGCGCTTGCGGAAGGGCCGTTTTGATGGACCCGTATGGATGAAAACGGGCTGATGGACTTCGACGCTCTGCTGCTCACCCTGCGCCTTTCCTCGCTCACAGCGTCCTTGCTGCTGTTGATCAGTGTGCCACTCGCCGCGTGGCTGGTGCTGGGGCGTGCCCGCTGGCGTCCCATTGTCGAAGCCGTCGCGATGGTGCCGATTGTCCTGCCGCCCACCGTGCTGGGCTACTACCTACTTGTGCTGATGGGGCCGCGCACCGGCATTGGGCGCGCCTGTACGCGGCTGCTGGGCCACCCACTGGCTTTCTCTTTCCAGGGGCTGCTTGTCGGCTCGCTCCTTTACAGCCTGCCCTTTGCGCTGCAGCCGCTGGTTTCGGGCTTCGCCCAGGTGCCGCGAAACCTGCTGGAGGCAGCGCTGCTGCTGGGTGCTTCGCAATCCCGCCTTGTCACGAGGATCCTGCTCCCGCTCTCGCGCCGCGCCCTGCTGGCCAGCTTCCTGCTCGCGTTTGCGCATACGGTCGGCGAGTTCGGCGTGGTCCTGATGATCGGCGGCGATATCCCCGGGTCCACGCGCACGCTCTCCATCTCGCTGCTGGACCAGGTGCAAAGCTTTGACTACGCAGGGGCAAACCGTACGGCTCTGCTGCTGCTGCTTAGCTCCCTGCTGCTGCTGACGCTGCTGTATGGCTTTCGCGAGAGATTCGCGACCCGCAGCGAGGGTGCATGACGCCGCTGCTCGAGCTCCATCTGGAGCATCAGGCCGGCGCGCTCGCGCTCCGGGCCAAGTTCACAATCCTGGCAGAACACACAGCATTGTTCGGGCCCTCCGGCACCGGCAAAAGCACCTTGCTGCGCATCCTTGCCGGGCTCGAGCGGCCTGCGCGCGGCTCGATCCTGCTCGAAGGGCGCTGCCTGCTTGATCGGAGATTGCGCGTGGATGTGCCGCCTGCTCGGCGCGGGCTCGGGCTGGTGACGCAGGCGAACACGCTGTTCCCTCACCTGAGCATCCAAGGCAACCTGCTTTTCGGCCTCCGCGGCCTCGCCGCTGCCACACAGCGGGAGCGTGTGGAGGAGGCGGCGGCGACCCTGCGCCTCGACGCGCTGATGCACCGCAAGCCTCCGCATCTTTCCGGAGGAGAACAGCAGCGCGTTGCGCTTGCTCGCACGCTGGTCCGCAGGCCACGCATGCTTCTGCTCGATGAGCCGTTCAGCGCGCTGGACGGCGCCGGCAAAGCCGCGCTGTGGGCGGCGCTTATGCCCCTGCTGAAGGCACACCGCATCGCCACCTTGCTGGTGTCGCACGATGCGGGCGAGGTCTGGTCGCGCTCGGAGAGTGTAGTCCGGATGGAGGGTGGAACAGCCACCGAGCAGGGCACCCCGGCCGCCATGCTGGCCCGGGAAAAGGCAGCCGTTCTTGAACAGTTTGGGGCCTCCACGAGTTAGAGAAAATGCGCGTAAATGTATAAGTATGCAGGGTGATGCATAGTTATGCAGTCTAGACGGTACCTCGGTACCGTGTGCACAGAGTTTGGCGTTTTGTGGCGGGGATTGACAGGCGGGGGTCTGCTCGCAGGGCGCTCGGCCCACTTCGGGAAAAAAGGGGTGCCATCAGTCACGTGGGGTTTGGCACAGGAAAAGCCCGAGTGTGCAGGGAGCTCGCCATTCGTCCATTTTCGTATAGGTGAAGAAGGAACGATGGATGCAGCGTAGCTTTGCCTGACGGAGAAGCCGCGTCCACGAGGATGGCTAAGACTACAGACGCGAAGAATCGTTCCTAGCCGACGAGCACAGGTTCCTGCTCCAGCCGGATGCCGAATCGCTTTTGGACCTTCTCCACAATGGTGTCCCGCAGGGAAAGCACTTCACCCGCGGAGGCGTGGCCGCTCCAGTTCGTCAATGCCAGGGAGTGCTTGCTTGAGACCGCAGCGCCGCCCAGTCGGAAGCCTTTGCCGCAGCCAGCCTGCTCCAGCAGCCAGGCGGCAGGGAGCTTGCGCTGTGCCGTACCGTCGGCAGCGCCGGGCGCTCCGTAGCTGGGGACGGGCAGAGGAGCGAAGGCCTGTTCCAGCTCACGATAGAGAGAGGCGGACACGACGGGATTCTTAAAGAACGAGCCCGCGCTGCGTGTGTCCGGGTCGCGCTCGGGCAGGGGGCCGGCGTCGACCACCATGCCTTTGCGGCGGCGGATGGTGCGGACCGCGTCGGCGACCTCCTCGAGAGACGGCGCGTGGCCGGCATCGGCGAAGTAGCGGCCGAGGTCAGCATAGGCCAGCGACGGGCTGCCCTGCGGCTCGAGCGCAAACTCCACCTCTGTGACGATGTAGCGGCCGCGGTCGGGCTCCGTGTTGAAGCGGCTGCCGCGGTAGCTGAAGCGGCACTCCTCTGCCGAGAAGTCGACAAAGCGGGCTGTGTGCCGATCAAAGCAGCGCACCCGCGTGATGGTTTGTGCGACCTCCTGCCCGTACGCCCCGACATTCTGGACTGGCGTACCGCCTACCGAGCCGGGGATGCCCGCCAGGCACTCCATGCCTGCGCAGCCGGCAGCGACGGTGCGCGAGACCAGCGCGTCCCAGTCCTCGCCGGCAGCGACAGCAAAGAGGCGTTTGCCCCCGGCATCGCTCTCGCGGATGCCGGGGAGTTCTACCTTGATGACCAGGCCGGGAAAACCCCGGTCCGCGACCAGCACATTGCTGCCGCCGCCCAGGATGCAGAGGGGGTGGCCTCCCTCGGACGCCCAGCCGCAGGCAGCGGCAAGCTCCGGCTCGGAGCGAACCGCTGCAAACCAGCGCGCCGGTCCGCCGATACCGAAGGTCGTCAAGGGGCCCAGAGCGACGTGTTCCCCCAAAGCGAAATCGAGAGCGGCGCCACGTGAGGCGCTGGACTGGCTGCTGGGCTGGGCGCTGGCCGAGAAGCGAGACTGCGCGGACTCTCGAGCGCCGGTGAACATACTCTGAGAGTAACGCGGCAGCTGCTTGTAGCCGTTCTTGTATCTGCGGAAAGTGACGTGTCCAGCAAGCCGGTCTCCTGACGTATGTACAAGAACGGCCTGCCCGGCGCATCGCAACGCAGCCGCAGTTACAATGAAAAGACGGATGCGGCGCGCTGGCAGGCCCTTCCTTCGAGAGGAGTTTCAATGTATCCAGAGATCATGGTCATCCCGATGCGGGAAGAACTGACGCGGGTCGGCATCCAGGAAGCGCGCTCGGCTGAAGAAGTGGACGCGGCGCTGGCCAAGCCGGGCACAACAATGGTGGTGGTCAACTCCATCTGCGGCTGCGCTGCGGGCAAGATGCGGCCGGGCGTGCGCCTGGCACTGCAGGGCACAGTCAAGCCGGACCAGGCAATCACCGTGTTTGCCGGTCAGGATCGCGATGCGACCGAGAAGGCTCGCGGCTACTTCGGCGGCAACCCTCCGACATCGCCGGCGATCGCCATCCTGCGTGACGGGGAGCTGGTCTACATCATGCAGCGCTACGCCATTGAGGCGAACACCGCACAGGCCATCGGCGGTGAGCTGCAGCGTGCTTTCCAGGAGTTCTGCGCCACGGCCAATGCTTCGGCATAGTTTCAGCTTCCGAGCATCATCCTGAACAACGCGACGCAACAGAAAAGCCCGGCAGATTGCCGGGCTTTTCTGCGTTTGCTGGTGTGCGGTCGTTAGGTGGTCTTGACGTTGCCGTTGAAGCCATCCGGGAAGAAGCCGCCGCTGCTGACGCCCGTCTTACCCACAGCTCCGTACACAATCTGCAACACCTCGGACGCATTGCGAGCCGTGTTGAGGCCCGTGATGGTGCTGGTGTTGAAGATCCCGTCGGCGCTGAGTGTCGGGGGGCGATCAAACTTATCGACAGCCGGCGACTGGATTCCCTTGCGAACCAGGAACTGCCGCAGAGCTGCCTCATGCTGCCCTTCGGCATCATGGATGACCGCAGCATAGTTCAGTGCAGGGATGCTGGAAATCAGGTACTGGATCGCACCCTCATACGCGCTTGTGCCCGTGGTCTCCAGCTGACGCGCCAAGGCCAGGAAGGTCTTGTCGTTCGTTGGAAAGCCCATGGCAGCCAGGTTTAGGGTAGGCAGGCTGACCGGTGTGAAGCCGATCGAGATCATGACCTCGCGAATGAACTTGACGTGCGCCTGCTCATCCGCAGCAAGCTCCTTCGCAAGGGCCTCCACGTTGGGATCCGTAAAGGTCACGGCCTTGCCGCCGGTCACCTTTCCTGGATCCGGGCCTGTGTCGCTGCTGGACAGGCCTGCGCCGGTCGTCACAAACAGGTAAAAGGTGGCTTCAAAGTACTCCAGATTCAGTGCGAAGTTGAGCACGTCCTCAACGGATGGCGCGGGACCGGCTTCCGGATCCACGCCAAGCAGGCCGCCGCAGCCGGCAAGCCCAAGGGTTGTGGCTGCCCCGGCAGTGACGCCGGCAACCTGCAGAAAGCGGCGGCGATTGAAGCCGCTTCCCCCCTGCGCGGCGAGAAGACCGGCCGGGTTCTGTTCTTGTTTCGTTGCATTCAACATGTGATCTCTCTCCGTGTACGTGTTGCGGTCTCTCGGAGGATCGGGTCGGTGGTGTAGAGCGACGCGATCCAGGGTCGGCTCAGGTCAAATGGGGCGCCTGCGCTAGGTGGAATGGATGGAACCATTCACGCCCTTGGGGAAGAAACCGCCCGAGGTAATGCCGGCCGGTGGCGTCGTGGTGGTTGCTGTGGACACGCCGTACACAATGCCGAGAACCTGCTGTGGCGTCCGCGAGGGGCCAAGTGCCGGACCGGTGGTAAGCGCCGTGGCAGGGGTGAGGGTAAAGTATTTCGGATTTGGTACAGGAACCGGCGGGAAGTCGATCGCATCGACCGGTGGAGAAAGCACATCATTGAGAACGCAAAGGACGTTGATGCCGCCCAGATGCTGCGCTTCCGCGCCCAGGATCTGCGACGCGCCGGTAAGCACCAGCGGGTTGCTGACCAGGTACTGCGCGGCACCGGCGTAGGCACTGTTGCCAACGGCCGTGAACTGCCGGGCGACCGCCAGGAACTGCGACTGCTTGGTGATCTTCATCTTGCCGCCCAGGGAGTAGTCGATGGGAGGCTGCGGGATCGGGATGCCGCCGAGGTCAAGGATGATCGCGTGCAGCAGCTCAATGTGGTGGGTTTCATCGAGGGCGAGGTTCTGCGCGGTGGCCAGCGCGTCAGCACCGAGGCTCAGCTTGCCGGGTAGACCCATGACCGGCGCACCGGCGCCGAGGATGGTGGGCAGCGGCGAGCTGCCGGAAACGGAGATGTACAGGTTGGCTTCGAGGTACTCGAGGTTGAGTGCGAAGTTCAGAACATCGACGATGGACGGCCCGGCTGTCTGGGCGCGCGCCTTGGGTGCAGCTGCAAGCAGACTTGCCGTGGCAGCGGCAACGCCCATAGCGGCAAAGCTGTTGAAGAACGAGCGGCGGCTGGAGGTCTGGATAGACTTTTCGAGTTCAAGAACGGTGACATCAGTCGCCAGTTCCTGCTCGGTGACCTTTTCTGAGGGGCAGAGCGGGGATTGGAAGAGTTTCTTTGGCACGGCAGCATCTCCTGAAAGCGTGGCCACATTCTGTGGGTAGAGCGAGTCTTGAGGGAAAACGAAGTAACCCAGAAGGGGTACAGCGTCCCACTTGAACAGAAAAGTAAGCAGCGCGCTACCGGCAAAGCTGGAAATTCTTTGCCTCTGTTGATGCAGCCATAGTGTTGTTTTTGTACAAAGAAAAATCCGGGAAAGCGGAATCCACACGCTCTGTCTGGACCGTCTATCGGCGGGTCCCGAAAGACAAGATCACATCCTTCCGGAGTCCTCGCGGGCAGCGGAAAGCGTGCTCTGCGCAAGCCTTTGCACAAGAGACCCGGACAGAATCCGGTGAAGCAGCCTAGCTGTGCCCCGTGGTCCGCTCCACCGGCAGCGCCTGCACCTTGCTGTGTTTGACGGAATAGGTGAAGTAGATCACCAGCCCGATCACCAGCCAGATCCCGACCACCTCCCAGGTGAGCGCGGGCAGGTTGAAGATGAGGTATAACGCGCTCAGGATGGCCAACAGGGGTACGAGCGGCACCCATGGCGTGCGGAAGGGACGCTTGAGCTCCGGCTGCCGCACACGGAGGATCCACACCCCGGCCGAGACAATGGTGAAGGCCAGCAAGGTGCCCATGTTGACGAGCTTCGAAAGCTTATCAATCGGCAGCAGGGCGGGCAGAAACGCGACCACCGTGCCGACGATGATGTTGGACAGCCAGGGCGTGCGAAAGCGTGGATGAATAGCACTGGCCCACTTGGGCAGCAGACCGTCCTTGGACATGGAGAAGAAGATCCGCGACTGGCCGAGCAGCATGACCAGCATGACAGTGAAGAGGCCGAAGACTGCGCCGATCTTGACCAGCAGAGAGCCCCAGACGACACCGGTGACGTCAATCCCGACGGCTACCGGCTCCGCGACGTTGAGGGTGCGATAGTCGACGAGCCCGGTGAGGATCAGCGACACGATGATGTAGAGGATCGTGCAGACCACCAGCGAGCCCAGGATGCCGATGGGCATGTCGCGGCTGGGATTTTTGGCTTCCTGCGCGGCAGTGGAGACGGCGTCAAAGCCGATATAGGCGAAGAAGACAGACGCTGCGCCCGCGGCGATACCGGAGATCCCGTACTGCCCCTTGCCGATGTTCGGTGGGATGAACGGATGCCAGTTGCGCGCCGTGTACTGCGGGTGGTGCAGCAGAAAGAGCCCGCCGAGCACGATAAAGATGCCGACGATGCCGAGCTTGACAATCACTACGGCCGAGTTGAGGTTGGCCGACTCCTTGATGCCGATGACCAGCACTGCGGTGACAACAGCAATGATTGAGAAGGCAACGAGATTGAAGACGCCGGTGACGTGCGCAAGGCCAGCGGCCGCGGTCCCGGGAGGCAGCGCTGTGAGCGGTAGCCAGTGCCCGTGGAAGAGATAAATGGTTTGCCCGTAGATAGCAGTAAAGCGGGCCAGAGCAGGGGAAGGCACGAAGCCGAGCTGCTGTAGAAGGCTCATGAAGTAGCCGGACCAGCCTGATGCGACGGTCGCCGCGCCGAAGGCGTACTCAAGCACCAGGTCCCAGCCGATGATCCAGGCCACAAGCTCACCCAAGGTGGCGTAGCCGTAGGTATAGGCGGAGCCTGCGATGGGGATGATGGACGCGAACTCCGCGTAGCACAGGCCCGCAAAGGCGCAGGTAATGCCTGCGACCACAAACGAAAGCGCGATGGCAGGCCCGGCGTTGATGGCCGCGGCCTGGCCAATCAGCACGAAGATGCCGGTGCCGATGATGGCGCCGATGCCAAGCGTCATCAGGTTGACTGCGCCGAGAGACCGCTTCAGGGTCTGCTCGCCTTCTTCGCTAGCCTCTTGCTTCAGCAGCGAAAGAGGCTTGGTTGCCAGCAGGTTGCTCATGCGGAGGCTTGTCCCTTCTGTGGAGCGAGTGTTTCGGAGCTAAAGCGCAGGCTGCCGTGAGCCAAGGCGAGACCAGAAGAAATAAACCGGCACACCCAGCAGCACAAGAAACAAACCCGGCCATGTGTACTGCGGCTTGTAGCGCAGCAGGGTGTAGCAGATGGTGGATGCCATCACGATATAGACAGCCGGCAGAACCGGATAGCCCAGCGCGCGGTAAGGCCGGTGGGCCTCAGGGCGCTTGATGCGCAGCACAAACAGGCTGGCGATGGTGAGGATATAGAAGACCAGCTCTGCACAGATGATGTAGTCCAGCAGCTGCCCGTAGGAGCCGGAGATGCAGAGAAAGCAGGTCCACACGGCCTGGATCGCGAGCGAAGCAACGGGCGTCCGGTAGCGGGGGTGGAGCTTGCCCGTGCTCCGGAAGAAGAGGCCATCCTGGCTCATCGCGTAGAAGACACGCGAGCCCGCAAGGATCAGCCCATTGGCGCAGCCGAAGGTGGAGACAAGGATGGCACCCGCCATCAGGTAAGCGCCCGCCGAGTGGAAGATCTGCTGCAGCACAGCAGTCGCGACACGGTCCTCGCTCGCGTACTGCACACCGCGCGCAAGCACCGACATACCATGCGGGTCGCCTGCGAGCGGCAGTGCGAACAGATACACAAAGTTGGAAAGCAGGTAGAGCGAAAGCACGATGCCGGTGCCCAGGATGAGCGAGAGCGGCAGGTTGCGGCTGGGGTTACGCACCTCACCGGCGGTGAAGGTGACGTTGTTCCAGGCGTCTGCGGAGAAGAGCGAGCCCGTTTGCGCAACGGCCAGCAGCGTGACCGCACTGACCAAAATCGTTCCACCACCTGCCTGCGCAAGCGGGTGCAGCGCGTGGAAGCTCGCCCCTTGCCAGAAATTGCCATTGCGAAAGTTCAGCGCAAGGGCCGCATGGTTGCGGCCCAGGGTCACGCCAAAGGTGACGAGCGCGAGCAGCGCAAGTGTCTTCGCGGTGGTGAAGATGTTTTGAACGAGCGCCCCCAGCTTGACGCCAAAGACGTTCACGATTGTGAGCAGGATGGTGATGAGCACGCCGGCCAGGTTCGCCGTGTTGATACCGAGATCCATGTTGCCGAGCGTGACCGGGCCAAGCTCGAGAGCCGGCACATGGCCCAGCCGCAGAAGCCAGTGCGAGGAAGAAACCGCGGGGAAAAACACGCCGAGAAACTTGCCAAAGGCGACGCCTACTGCGGCGATGGTGCCGGTCTGGATGACCAGAAACAACGTCCAGCCAAAGAGAAATCCCCAGAGCGGCCCAAGCGCTTCGCGCAGATACACATACTGGCCGCCGGCGCGGGGCATCATTGCCGCAAGCTCGCCGTAGGAGAGCGCACCGATGATCGTCATGACCGCCGTGATGACCCAGGCGCCGATGAGCAGCGCGGGCGATGCGGTGACGCGCGCAATATCAGCCGAGACGATAAAGATGCCCGAGCCGATCATGGAGCCGACCACAATCGACGTCGCGCTGAAAAGGCCAAGCCCTTTGACCAGCGGTTCATGCGTTGTGGAAGGACTTGCGGCAGGGGCGGACGCGGTCACGTTACAAGTTGTTCTACCGGAAAAGCGCTAGAAAGTCTCGAGCAATTCTGCCCGGCGAGAGGTGGCCGCCTGTGCCCGGCGCGAACAGTGCGCTGATCACCGCAACGGAGTCCGCACCAGCTGCCCATACCTCCGGCGCGTGGCGGAGCGTGATGCCGCCGATGGCGACCAGGGGCAGCCTTGTGCTCGCGCGGGCAGCGCGTACGCCCTCGAGCCCGATGGGAGGCTCAGCATCTGCCTTTGTCGAAGTACGAAAGACCGGCCCGGTGGCGAGGTAATCTGCGCCTGAGCGGTTGCCTTGTTCCAGCTGCGCCGCCGTGTGCGTGGAGAGCCCGATGATGGCATCGGGACCAAGCTGCGCACGCACCAGGCCGGGATCTGCATCCGCTTGCCCAAGGTGCACGCCATGGAAGCCGGCGTCGCGCACAAGCGCGGCATAGTCATTCAGGATGAGCGTGAGCGCCGGATCCGCCGCCTGGCGGACGGCCTCCGCGTCGCGCAGAACCTCGTCCCGTCCGGCTCCCTTGAGCCGCAGCTGCAGCAGCCGAACGCCCGCATCACACAGCTCACGTGTGACCCTGGCCAGGAACGTGCGCCGCTCCTCTTCGTTTGCCGGCAGATACTTTGCATCGAGGATAGGGTACAAAGGCGGGAGCGCGAACGGCATAGTTCTGACTTTACACAGGGCCTGGTCGCAAGCGACTTATGGCGAGGGACGTAGAAAAAATGACGACAGGCTACGGGACACCGGTCGCCTCTTCTAAGGAACCGTATCGCGAAGAGCCACGGTGGCCGGCAATCCTTGGGCTGCTTGCTGTGGGCGGTCTGGAGCTGACTTTGCCGCGTCAGTTCTCGTTCGGCCCCAACTGGCTGCTGCTGCTCACGGTGGCCGTGTTGACGGTCCCCGCAGTGATGGCCCGCAAGTCCGGCAAGCACCGGCTCAACAATCTTTTCGGCTACGGCTCAAATGCCATCGTGACGCTGGCGCTGGTCTGGTCCCTGGCAGTGCTGGTGCTTTCGCTGCCCAAACACACGCTCTCCCCCAAGCAGCTGCTCGGCGTGGCGGCTGTGGTCTGGCTCAGCAATGTGCTGGTGTTTGCGTCCTGGTACTGGCGGCTCGATGCAGGCGGCCCGCATGCGCGCGATTTACGCGACGCGCACACCGAAGGTGCTTTTCTCTTTCCGCAGATGACGATCGACGCGATGAAGACGCCTGAGGGTGCGCGCGGCTGGCAGCCCGGCTTTGTGGACTATCTGTTTCTCGCGTTCAACACCAGCACTGCCTTCTCCCCGACAGACGTGCCTGTGCTGTCGCGCTGGGCCAAGGGCCTGATGATGGTGCAGGCCAGCATCTCGCTCGTCACACTGGCTCTGCTGGCGGCGCGGGCCATCAATATTCTTTAGGGCGCACCACCAGCAGGCTACGCGCGGGCACTACGCGCCAACTGCCGCGTAGTGCCCGCCTTCTTCGCGCCGGTGCTTTTCACGCTCAAAGAAGCGTTCCATGAACTTGGTATCGAACTCGCCGCGGCGAAACTCAGGATCCGCGAAGATGCGGCGGTGCAGCGGGATACTTGTGTGGATGCCTTCGACCACAAACATCTCCAATGCCCTTTCCATGCGGGCGATGGCTTCCTCGCGATCCTTGCCGTGGGTCACAAGCTTGGCGATCAGCGAGTCGTAGTAGGGAGGCACAACACCTTCGGCATACTGTGCTGTGTCGATGCGCACACCATTGCCGCCGGGCAGATTGAAGGCTGTGATTTTGCCCGCGGACGGCGTAAAGGTTTCCGGATGCTCGGCGTTGACGCGGCACTCAATCGCATGGCCCCGGATCGCAATCGGGTCAGGGACAACGGAAGCAAGCTTCTCGCCGGCAGCAATGCGCAGCTGCGCCTTGACCAGGTCCACGCCGGTGATCATCTCCGTCACCGGGTGCTCCACCTGGATGCGTGTGTTCATCTCGATGAAGTACAGCTTGCCGTCCTCGTCCATCAGGAACTCAATGGTCCCGGCATTCTGGTAGCCCACGTCGACGAGCGACTTGCGGATTGTCTTGCCGATCTCCTCGCGCATCTTCGCGGTCACCTGTAGCGATGGCGCTTCCTCAATCAGCTTCTGGTGGCGGCGCTGGATAGAGCACTCCCGCTCGCCGAGCGAGAGCACATTGCCATGCTCATCGGCCAGCACCTGAAACTCGATGTGCCGGGGGCGCTCGATGAACTTCTCCATGTAGAGGTCGCCATTGCCGAAGGCGTTGGCCGCCTCCGTATGCGCCGCCTGGTAGAGCGCGGGCAGCTCGCCGGCTGAGCGCACGATGCGCATGCCGCGGCCTCCGCCGCCGGCCACTGCCTTCAGGATCACGGGATAGCCGATCGTCTCAGCCCACTCGAGTGCTTCGTTCTCATCGGCCAGCACACCATCGGAACCGGGCAGGATCGGTACCTTTGCCTTCTTCATCGTCTGCCGCGCCATGGACTTTCGCCCATCATGCGGGTGACCTCAGGCGGCGGCCCGATGAACTTGATGTTGGACTGCCGGCACACTTCAGCAAAGTTTGCGTTCTCGCTCAGCAGCCCATAGCCGGGATGGATCGCATCGACATCGGCGATCTCCGCAGCGGCAATGACAGCCGGCACGTGCAAGTAGCTTTCCGTAGGCCGCGGCGGCCCGATGCAGATGGCTTCATCCGCGAACCGAACGTGCAGCGCATTGCGATCCGCCTCAGAGTAGACGGCGACCGTGCGGATGCCGAGCTCCTTGCAGGCACAGATCACACGGAGAGCAATCTCGCCGCGGTTGGCAATCAGAACTTTTCGAAACATGGGAGCTGATTTCTCCGGCCTTGCCCAACGATCGGGATAGAGGCTGCTTGCAGAATCAATTGCGGGATCATAAGCGGCGATGCGTCAGCGCGCGCGCACGGCAAAGAGCGGCTGGCCATACTCGACCGGCTGGCCGTTGGCCACAAGACGCTTGACGATCTCTCCGCTCACATCGGACTCAATCTCGTTCATCAGCTTCATCGCCTCGATGATGCAAAGCGACTGCCCTGCCTCGATCTGATCGCCCGGTTTGACAAAGGCCGGGGAGCCGGGCGAAGGCGACTCGTAGAAGGTGCCGACGATTGGCGACTTGACGGTATGCAGAATCTCTTCCGGTTCGACCGGGGCAGAGGCTGGCAGCGCTTCACTGCCGGTCGGCAAGGCTGCCGGCAGCGCCCCGGGCTGCGCGGAAGCTCCGAAGAGACGAGCCAGCATCACTGGATCAAATGAAGGAGCCTGGTGCGCCGCAGCCGCGACCATGGCTGCTTCAAACTTGAGCTCGACCTTCAGCTCACCGCGCTCGAGCCGAAACTCGCCTATCTTCTTTTCCTGCAGGAACTCAATGAGCTGCTTGAGTGCCTCGATCTCTTCCGGATTCATCTTGTGTGTGTTCTTTCCTTGCCTACAACGTGAGCAATGCCTTGGGAGTGGTCGTGAGGACGCGCCCTCGCTGCCCTTCGACCGCTACCATGTCCTCGATGCGGATTCCAAATCTGCCAGGCAGATACACGCCTGGTTCTACCGTCACCACCATGCCCTCCGCCAGCATGTCCTTGACCTTGGCACCGAGCCTTGGCCCCTCATGGATCTCCAGGCCGACACCATGCCCGGTGGAGTGGGTAAAGTATGTGCCAAGCCCGGCCTCTTTCAAGACGTCCCGGGCTGCCCGATCGATCTCCGCGGCTGCCACGCCGGCACGCACCGCATCGACCCCGGCCTCCTCTGCTTCCAGCACCGCGCGGTACGCAGCCCGCTCCTCACGAGTGGGCTTGCCTATGTAGACGGTGCGCGTCATGTCGGAGCAGTAACCCCTGAGCATAACACCGAAATCCAGGGTGACAAATCCGCGCACCGGCAGAGGCTGCGCGCTTGCATGGCCGTGCGGCAAGGCGGAGCGCCGGCCTGACGCAACGATCGTCTCAAACGACATCCCGTCCGCGCCCAGCTTCCGGGCTGCGTACTCAAGCTCCGCCGCGATCTCACGCTCGGGGACGCCGGCATGGATGTGAGGCAGCGTGCTTTCAAAGATCCGGCAGCCAAGCAGTGCGGCTTCTTCGAGCACCGCGAGTTCGCTTTCGTCCTTGCACTCGCGCAGAGGAGCTACCGGTGAGGCCGCGAGCGGCTTGAAGAAGCGCCGGCGCTCGGCTTTGCCGAGGCTCTCGGGCAGGCTCGCTTCCATCCGGGTCAGCATCGCCACATGTGTCTGGTTGCTGTCATAGGAGCAGTGGGCAACATTCGCCCGAAGCAGCAGCGCACACAGCTGCTTGAGCAGCTGCTTGCCGATCACCACGCGGATGCGCGTGCCCGCGGTCTCCTCGCGAGACTGTGTTGCATAGCGGCTGTCAGTGAGCAGGACGGTCGTCCTGGGCAGCAGGAGCAGCAGGCCATTCGAACCGGTGAAGCCTGTCAGGTAATGCACATCCGGCAGATGGGTGAGAACCAGTGCCTCCATCTTCTCCCCGGCCATATGAGCCCGGAGCCTGCGGAGTCGAGGAAGAAAAAGATTCATGGCTGCCATCACGATAGACGATAAAGCAAAGAGGGCTGGTGACCCTGGGGCGGGATCGAAAGATAGGATCGGAACTATCATGCAGGCTCTGTGTTTCCATGACCGTAGCTGGGCCAGAGATGAGTTGCTGATGTCATGCAGGCACTCACACAAACGGCAGTCAACAATGCAGGGGCGCAAGGAGCTGTGATGCGTATAGAACAAGGTGTTTCGACCGAAACTACAGCACCGGGTCACGTGTGCTACTTCCGCAAGGCTGACGCTTCCCCCCGGCTCTCGGGCGATGCTTTGGGCAATATTTTGCGGAAGGCGCTGGCGGGTACGCTGGCAGCCACCATGCTTCCCTTCAGCTGCCTTGCGGTACAGGCGCAGCAGGACACCAATGTGCCGCCGCCTCCGCCGGATGGAAGCGGCCAGTATGGCCCCCCTCCGCAGAACGGCCAGTACGGCCCACCGCAGGGCGGGCAGCCCGGCTACCCTCAGGATGGGCAGGGCTATGGCCCTCCCCCGCCGCAGGACGGCCAGTATGGCTACCCCCAGGCCGGCGGCCCACCCCCGGGGAACTACCAGCCGCAGGGTCCCGACCAGCTCGGGCAGCTTGTGGCCCCAATCGCGCTCTACCCGGATTCCCTGGTAGCGCAGGTGCTCGCGGCGGCGACCTATCCGGCGCAGGTCGCCAGTGCGGAGCAGTTTGTGCAGGGGGGCGGCAACTACCCGCCGGACCAGCTGGCCCAGCTGGCGAACAACCAGCCGTGGGACCCGAGCGTGAAGTCTCTGGTGGCCTTCCCGCAGGTGCTTAGCGACCTGAACCGCAATATGGAGTGGACCACGGCGCTGGGCAATGCCTACTATAACCAGCCGCAGGACGTGCTGAACGCAGTCCAGGTGATGCGCCAGCGCGCCTACGCAGCCGGCAACCTGCGCAGCACCCCGCAGCTGGCCGTGGTCTACGATCCCGGCGACATCGTCATCCAGCCTGTGAGCCCGGCCGTGGTCTATGTGCCCTACTACAACCCATGGATTGTGTACGGCGCACCTGTACCGATCTATGGCCATTACTACTACGGGCCGCCGCGCGGCATCGCCTTTGGGGCAGGCCTGGCTATCGGCTTTGGCGTCGGCATTGCCATCGGTGCGTTTACACACTTCGGCTGGGGCTTTCACAGCTGGGCGCCTGACTGGCACTCGCACGCTGTGATCTACAACCACAACACCTACATCTCGCGCAGTGTGACGGTTGTGAACCACGGGTACTATGGCGGCTATGACCGCTCACCCCAGGCCCGGGCCTTTAACCAGGGCCAGGCAGCGCGCTTCGGGAGCGGCTATGGCGGCTACAACAACCGTGCCGGCGGGTACAACAACGGCTTTGCCAATCGCAACGGCAACACCTTCAACCGTGCTCAGCCGGCGAATAACGCGGCAAACTTCAACCGCGGGCAGGCAAACCCGGGCAACACCCCGGGCTCGTTTAACCGGGGCGGCCAGACCTATAACAGCGCCGCCGGCGGCAACTTCAATCGCGGGCAGGCGCCTGCGGCAAACGGCAGCTACAACCGCGGCGGCTACGGGGGATCCACGCAGCAGCCTGCGGCCCAGTACCACGGGACGGCGCCGGGCTCCGGGACTTATGGGACCTATGGGACGAACGGTTCTCAGGGGCGCTCCTACGCGCCGCAGCAGCAATCGGCTGCGCGCACAAGCCCGGCTCCTCAGCAGCAGCACAGCGCGCCGGCACCCCACAACTCAGGGGGCGGGCATGAGAGCCGCGAAAGCCATGGCGGCGGGGGACACGACGACCACCATAAGTAGCCTGCGCAGAACTGGATGATCTAAAAAGAAGAAGGAGTGCGGGGCAGCCCGCACTCCTTCTTTTTGTACTTCATCGGAAGGACGGCAGCCCTAGCGCACAGCGCGGACGGGCTTCCTTTCCCCCGAGCGCACCGCACCCTGCTGTGTGCCGAGGCCGCTCTGCTCATCCATCCAGTTGTCAAGCCGCAGCTTGCGAAAGCGCCACCGATTGCCGAGCCGAAAAGCCGGGATCGTCCCCTCGGACGCATACCGGTAGAGGCTGTCGGGGCTGATGCCGAGGTACGCCGACGCTTGACGGATATCCATGACCTCGCGGGTCTCCGTCGAAGAAGCTTCCGGGGTTGGGAAGGCCTTTGTTTTTTCCACTTTATGCATGCGGGCGGCACCAGAGCGCATAAGGCTTCTTCCTCCCATGCTGGCTTATACCCGGTTTCTTCGAGGGTTACAAGGAAGCTTCGGGGTGTTTCCACGATCCGGCAGGTACTCCCGAGCCGAAGCGTCTGCCTAGCGGAACCTACCGGAACCTACCTGAACCTACCTGAACCTTTCGGGACCTACCTGAAGAGGGAGCTGATCTCTTCTTTGTACCGCTCGAGCAGAACCCGCCGCTTCAGCTTTAAGGAAGGGGTGAGCTCCCCGGTTTCGACCGTCCACTCCTCTGCAACCAGGTGCAATCGTTTCAACAATTCGTAGTCAGCCAAGGAGCGGTTGACCTGCTTGAGGGTCTCCTTGTAATGAGCAAGCACCAGAGGGTGCTCCACCAGCGCCTTGCGGGTGGCAGCTGTGATTTTGCGTTCGCGCGCCCAGGGCTCCAGCGCGGCAAAGTTCGGAGCGATCAGCGCAGCGACATACTTCTCACGATCCCCCACCAGCGCTGCATGCGCCACCAGAAAGTCTGCTTTCAGCTTGCCTTCGATCGGCTGCGGAGCAATGAACTTTCCGGCGGAGGTCTTGATCAGCTCCTTCTTACGATCAGTGATTGCGACGAAGCCATCGCTGTCGATCGCGGCGATGTCACCGGTACGAAACCAGCCTTCCTCATCAAACGCCTGCTCGGTCAAGGCAGGGCTTTGCCAGTAGGCTGAAAAAACACTTGGGCCCTTGACCAGCAATTCACCATCCTCAGCCAGCTTGACCCGCAGGTTCGGCAAAGCTTTTCCGATGGAACCCAGGCGATAGTTCTTTGGCGTGTTCACGCCGATGACGGGCGAGGTTTCCGTGAGTCCATAGCCCTCGAGTATGCGCATACCGGCCTGAGCAAACCAGTGTGCCGTGTCCCCGCCCAGCGGCGCTCCGCCGGCCACCGCGTACACGACCTCTCCGCCAAATACACCACGCACTTTGCTGTAGAACAGCCGGTCAGCCAGCTTCCACAGGGGCGACGAAGGAACCTTGCCGGCCAGGATCGTTCGCTCATGCTTTTTGCCTGTGCGCAGCGCCCACTGCACCACTGTCTGCGAGATGCGGGAGCTGCGGGAGCGCCGCTCCACCTCCTGCCGAACCTTCTCATACACGCGAGGAACCGCCACAATGAGCGTCGGCTTTACCGTCTGGAACGCCGTCATCAGCTTCTCCATTGCAGGGCAGTACGCGATGGAGAACCCGAGCGTGTACAGGGCGTAGTCCGCATGACGCGCGGTGACATGCGAGAGAGGCAGAAACGAGACGGTACGCTGCGGACCGCTGAAGGAGAACTCGCGCAGCGAGTAGCTCACATTGCTGGCGAGGTTGCCGTGTGTCAGAAGCACACCTTTCGGCTCGCCAGTTGTGCCCGACGTATAGATGATCGAGGCTGGATCAGAGGGCTCAACGGCCCGCGCCGCCGCGTCAAAATGCCCGTCGCGCCCGGACGGCGCACCGGCGACAAGCGACGAAAAAGCGAGCGTCCCCGGAAGCTCGTCCGCAGCCTCGCCATCCATCACAATAATGTGTTCCACACCGCTCATCTCGCGCACAGCTGCCATCTTTTTGAGCTGTGCGCGTGTGGACACGATGGCCACACGCGCTTTGGCATGGGCCAGCAGCTCGCCGATCTGCGGCGCATGCAGGGTTGGAAAGAGTGGAACATCGATCAGGCCGCTTGCAAGGGAGGCAAAGTCAGACACTGCCCACTCCCAGCGATTCTCACTGATGAGCCCGACACGGTCGCCCTTGCGAAGCCCCAGGGCGTGCAGCGCACGTGCCAGCGAAGAGACGCGGTGGTAAAGGTCTGCGCTCGACAGGATCTGCCACGCGCCGTCTTTGCCTTGCACACGCACAACATCGTCGGAGCCCCGGTCTACCACAGAGAAGAAGATGTCGTTGACCGTCTTGTAAAACGGAGCGCTTGCGGTGGGCATACCTGCCCACTGTAACCGAGTGCGGATAGGCTCGCCAACAGCGCCACAGGGGGCTTGAGAGGAGATGCCCACAGGCCGGAAGCGCCGCTCGCAAGGAAGAGCGCCGCAGGCCAGCGAGCGCCCAGCCGTTCTCGTACATTCCCGTAGGGGTGTAGAGGAAGGTAGGGGGATACGTCGCTTTTCCCGGCGGAAAAGCGACGTCGTGCTTGACTGGCCCCTTCCCGTGGTACGAAAACGGCTTTAGGCCTGCGGCAGAGGGGAGAGGCGTATGAGCCGAGGCGCCTGCGCCGTCCAGTCGCGCAGCAGGGAGGCGGCCCGTGTGCTTCCTGTCTTTTCTCCATGCATGGCAACCAGGTTGCGGATCGCGTCCCGGGCTTCAGCATCCAGCGTAGAGAACGGCTCTGGCTTCAGAAAGGCCGGGTGGTACCGGGTGTCGTCCAGGAAGCATCCATCCTCGTCAAAGACCCAGGCCGTGCCGCCCGTCATGCCGGCGCCAAAGTTCATGCCCGTCCGGCCCAGTACCACGACCGTTCCACCGGTCATGTACTCGCAGCCGTGGTCACCCACGCCCTCCACCACGGCCAGCACGCCGGAATTGCGAACCGCGAAGCGCTCGCCCGCCCGGCCCGCAGCGAAGAATGTGCCGCTTGTGCCCCCGTAAAGAGCCACATTGCCCAGGATGACGTGAAGCTCGCTTTCGCGGGCCATGCGCCCCTGCCCGCGCAGCACGATTTCTCCGCCGCATAGGCCTTTGCCGACGAAATCATTGGCCAGCCCCTCCAGCACCAGCGAGAGCCCGGTGGTTGCAAACGCTCCGAAGCTTTGGCCCGCCACACCCGTCAGCTCAAAGCGCAAGGCAGGGTGCGCCGAGTCTCCGCCGTGCTGGCGCCGCGCCTGCTGCAGCGCGAGCTCGCCGGAGAGCCGCGCGCCCAGAGTGCGGTCCTTGTTGCTGACGGTGCCCCGCCAGGTAAATGGCTCGTTGGCGGCATAGGCCGCAAGCGCGGGCGCGAGCCATGCATCGTCGATCGGGCCGCCCGTCTGCGGCTCAGGGCGGTCGTTGCGGCTGCCCATCCAGCGCAGCTCGCCCTCGGTCGGCGCGGCCAGCATCGCGCGCAGATCGAGCCCACCGGTGTGACGCACCTGCTCGAGCAGGTCTGTGCGCCCGATCGCCGCCTCCACGGAGGCCAGACCCAGCCGGCTGAGCAGCGCCTGGACATCGGTCGCCAGCTCCTCAAAGAAGCGGACAATGTGCTCAGGCTTGCCGCGGAACTTGGCTCGAAGATCTTCCCTCTGCGTTGCAATCCCAACCGGGCAGGTGTTGAGGTGGCATTGCCGGGCCATGTCGCAGCCGATCGAGACCAGCACGGCTGTGCCAAAGGCAAACTCGTCCGCACCCAGCATCGCCGCATACAGCAGATCCGCGGCGGTCCGCAGGCCGCCATCCACACGCAGCCGCACGCGTCCGCGCAAGCCATTTCGTAACAGTGTCTGTTGCGCTTCAGCCAGGCCCAGCTCCCAGGGGGAGCCTGTGTGCTTGATGCTCGAGAGCGGCGACGCACCGGTACCGCCGGAGTTGCCGGCAATCACGATGTAGTCGGCGTACGCCTTGGCCACGCCCGCGGCCACAGTGCCGACGCCGAACTCGGAGACCAGCTTGACCCCAACCGCTGCCTCCGGGTTCACACGCTTGAGGTCGTAGATCAGCTGGGCCAGGTCTTCAATCGAGTAAATGTCATGGTGCGGAGGCGGAGAGATCAGCGTGACCCCGGGCTGCGCATGCCGCAGGCGCGCGATCAACCCGGTGACCTTGTGCCCCGGCAGCTGGCCGCCCTCGCCGGGTTTGGCGCCCTGCGCGATCTTGATCTCAATCTCCTCGGCATTGCAGAGGTACTCTGCCGTGACGCCGAAGCGGCCTGAGGCGATCTGCTTGGTCTTGTTGTTCAGCAGGCGCGCCGGCATCTTGCGGCCCACCAGCTCCAACTCGGCATCGGCCTGGTAGACGGCACGGTCTTCCCCGCCCTCGCCTGTGTTGGAGCGGCCTCCGAGCATGTTCATGGCGGCCGTCACCGTCTGGTGCGCTTCCGGGCTGAGCGAGCCCAGCGACATGGCGCTTGCAAGGCACCGGGAGAAGATGCTTTGCGGTGCTTCTATCTGGTCAAGGGCAAGCGAGGGACCGGCCGGACGGAATTGCAGCAGGTCGCGCAGGTTGGCCGGTTCCTTCTCTGCCGCCTGGCTGGAGAAAGCAGCCCACGCCGCACCGGGCGCAGGCGCGGGCACAACGGCGCGCGCGGTGCTGCCGGCCACTGTCTGCAGCAGACGCACTGTAGACGGCTGCCAGGAGTGAGGCTCCGCACGCTCTGCCTTGCGGAAGCGGATCCAGCCGAAGTCAGGCAGGTCCTTTGCGGGAGCTGCGACAGCAGCCGTTGTCGCTACAGCAACAGCTGCTTCACTGGGTGCTTCGGCAACCGCGGCAACCTCCTGCTGGGCAGGAGCGTAGCTGCTCCAGTTGGCGCGGATCGGTGCTTCCAGCGCAGCAAAGCCGATACCGCCCAGCGGCGCCGGTGTGCCGAAGAAGCACCGGTCCATCACGGCTGCATCCAGGCCGAGCGAATCAAACAGGTGAGCACCGCGGTAGCTGTCGAGCACCGAGATCCCCATCTTGGACATGATCTTGGCCAGGCCGCCGTTGAACGCCTTGAGCAGATTTTCCTCAGCAGCGGCGCCGCCCGAGGCCTTCGCTGTTTCGAGCGCAAGCCAGGGGCAGGCAGCGCCCGCTCCCATCCCGATGAGCACAGCCAGGTGGTGCACATCGCGGCAGTCCCCTGCCTCGACCGCCAGCCCGACACGGGTACGGATGCCTTCGCGGATCAGCCGGTGGTGCACAGCGCCCAGCGCAAGGGCCATCGGCACCGGAGCGTGGTCTGCATCGGCGGCGCGGTCCGACAGAAGCAGGATGGCAGCACCGCCCCGCACCAGCTCCACCGCTTTGAGGCACAGCTCATCGATGCCGGCCTCGAGGCTGGTGCCCAGCGGGAACAGGCAGTCCAGCACAGCCAGCGGGAGCTCATCGCCTAAGGTGTGGCGGCGCGTGCGCAGCGATTCCAGCTGCCCGAGGGAGAGCAGCGGCGACGGGAGGGAAAGCCCAGGCAGGCGCGCCTTGTTGTCGAGCATGTGCGGCCAGGGCCCAAGCCGCGTATGCATGCGGATCACCACTGCCTCGCGCAAGGGGTCGATGGGCGGGTTGGTGACCTGTGCAAAGCGCTGGCGGAAGTACGCGTACACCGGGCGCGGCGCGCGCGCCATCGGCGCCAACGGGGTATCGTCGCCCATGGACCACACAGCATCCTTGCCTTCGGCGACCATGGGCTGCAGCACCATCTTTACGTCTTCGCGCGTGTAGCCGAAACCAAGCTGCAGGCGCAGGAGCTCGCCCTCCGGCAGCGCTGCCAACGGCGTGCCCGCGTCCAGGGTGTGCTCGTTCAGGAGCGCCTCATACTGCGGCGCGCGCCCGTCAAACACCTCCTGCACCTCGTCGTTCTCATACAGCTTTTTCTCGTCCAGGTCGACGCACAGCATCTGGCCCGGGCCCAGCCGCCCGCTATGGACGACCCGCTCCGGATCAAGATCCACCAGCCCGGCCTCGGACCCGACCACCACCAGCTGGTCATCGGTGACAAAAAAGCGGCAGGGGCGCAGCCCTACGCGGTCCAGCGTCGCGCCCACCAGCCGGCCATCGGTAAAGACCACGGCCGCCGGCCCATCCCAGTGCTCGACCGAGTCCTCGTTGTAGGCGAAAAAAGCAGACTGCTTGCGGTGCTGCGCCGGCGGCAGCATAAGCCGGATCGACTCGGCGATGGACCGCCCGTTCTGCGAGAGCAGCTCCGCTACTTCGTCGAGCGAGGTGGAGTCCGAGCCGTCCGGAGAGAAGACAGGCAGCAGCTCAGGCGGCAGCGTCGCCGCCCGCGCGTCCATACGCGCACGGTTGCCCCACACAGTATTGATCTCGCCATTGTGCGAGATCGTCCGCAGCGGCTGGGCGCGGTCCCACGAGGGTGCGACGTTGGTTGCGTAGCGCTGGTGGAAGATGGCAAACGGCGTCTGGTAGCGCGGGTCTTCGAGGTCCGCGTAGAAGTGCGGAAGCTGCCGGCCCGAGCACATCGACTTGTAAATAATGGTGCGCGAAGAAAGCGAGCAGATGTAGCCGGGTGTGCCCCGGCGCTCAAAGTCTTTACGGGCCAGGTAGAGCCGGCGCTCCAGACCCTTCGTATTGCTTGTGGTGAGCAAAACATGCCGGATCACCGGCATCGTCGCGCGGGCGATCTCACCCAGGATCTCAGGCCGCGTCGGCACCGTGCGCCAGCCCAGAAGCTCGAAGCCCTGGTGCGCCAGCGCATCCTCCAGGTGGGCATGCGATTCCGGCGCATTCTGCGGAAAGAAGACGACGCCGACGGCAAGGGGCTGCTCCGCCCGGAGCGTGATGCCGGAGGAGGCGAGCAGAAGCTCCCGCGGCACAGCCGTGCAGATGCCGATGCCGTCGCTCGAGAGCCCGTCAGCTGCGATGGCGCCGCGGTGCGCCAGGCGCCCCAGTGCTTCGAGCGCCTGCTCCAGGATGCGGTGCGATGCCTGGCCGGTGAGCGTCGCCACAAAGCCGACGCCGCAGCTTTCATGCTCAAAGCGCGGGTCGTAAAGCCCGGGTCCGGACAAGTCGGGAGACACGCTGTCGGCGGGAGCCGGAGCAAAGCCGTTAGGCGTGGGGCAAGCCGCATGGGGCTGCGAAGCGTCAGCAGCGGGGGAAGCGTGGATGGTGGAGGGGCAGCCCATGACCAAATATACGTCCTCACTTCCGAGGGGGAATTTCAAACATCCTGCGGCGGCGGCGAGTTGTTTCCCGCATCAAATCCCTGGGAGTGAGCCCGGCTTGATGGGGAGGCCAGATCAGGCTTACGGTGCAAGCTTACGGCGCCGGAATCGCGGCTCAAAAGGCCTGCCACTTGCATACTTATACACTGAAGCGTATTTTTATGCATGGGACGTTCTGCATGGATGTTCTGCGTGAATATCGTTCACCTCTGATGCTTCTCCCTAAGGACCCTTTCCAGCCATGACTGCTTCGGAAAACAAAGCCGGCCGGCATTCCGCCATACGCGACCTGCTTGGCGCAAGCGACGTTTCGAACCAGGATGAGCTGCGCAAAAAGCTGGCCCGCAAAGGCTACCGGGTCACGCAGGCGACGCTTTCGCGCGACATCCGCGAGCTGCAGCTGAGCAAGGGACCGGACGGCTACGCCCTGCCCGGCGGCGGATCGTCGACCGCACCGGAAGACGATGAAGACGAACTGCCCTCGCTTGGAGAGCTGCTGGCGAGCTTTGGCCTGCGCGTGAAGCAGGCGCAAAACCTGCTGGTGCTGATCACCGTGATGGGCAGCGCGCAGCCGGTCGCAGCCGCGCTCGACTACGCAGAGATCTCCGAGGTGGTTGGAACGGTGGCAGGCGATAACACCGTGCTGATCGTATGCCCGGATGCCCGACGAGCCGGGCTGCTGTGCGAGCGGCTCCGCACGTTGATCGGCTAAGAAACCGGCTCAAGGTCGGCTAGAGATGCGGTAAGAATCGGCTAAGGAGAAGAAGTGAAGAGCAGGCAGGGGACAGCCGTGGTAGGGGCGCGTGGGTACGCCGGGCAGGAGCTGGCCCGGCTGCTGCTTGCGCATCCGCGCCTCGCCGGGCTGCCGCCGGTCTTCTGTGGCCGCGAGCAGGATTCGCTCGCCCGCGTCCACCCGGCGCTGCGCAGCCTTGCTGATGAGCCGTCGCTTGCCATCCACCCTCTGAACTGGTCGATGCTGGAAGATCGCGGCGTCGATACGGTCTTCCTCGCCACGCCGCATGAGCAGTCGCGGGCCTGGGTGCCGGAGGCGCTGGCGCGCGGCTTTCGCGTGGTAGACCTGAGCGGAGCCTGGCGGCTCACGAGCAACGCTCATCGTGCCGTGTACGGTTTCGGCGACAACGAGGGGGAAGAGGCAGCCGCCCTCCAGGCGGAAGCTGTCTACGGGCTCCCGGAGCTGGGCAGCGCACAAACCATCGGGGCGCGCCTTGCCGCGGCGCGCCTTGTCGCCAACCCCGGCTGCTACGCGACCTCTGTGATCCTGGCTTTGAAGCCGCTGCTCGACGCAGACCTGGTGGCCATCGAGCAGGGCATCATCTCCGACAGCAAATCCGGTGTCTCCGGCGCGGGCCGCGAGCCTACGGCCAAAACACACTTTATGTATGCGGCCGACAATCTTTCCGCCTACAGCCTGTGGACACACCGGCACACCGGCGAGCTGTATGAGCAGCTGGGCTTGAGCGCCGAGCAGATCATCTTTACGCCGCATCTGCTGCCCATTCCCCGGGGCATCCTGTCCACCGTGTATGTGCGGCTGCGCGAGCGCGCGACGCAGGCGGAGCTTGAAGCATGCTTTCGTAGCTTCTACGCAGGGCGGAGGCTCGTACGCATCTTTGCCGCGCCGGAGCTGCCGCAGATTGCCTACGTGGAGCGGACAAACTTTTGCGACCTGGGCGTGTCGGTCGCCCCGGACGGCTGCCGAGCCATCGTCGTTAGCTGCCTTGACAACCTGCTGAAGGGTGCGGCGAGCCAGGCCGTGCAGAACTGGAACCTGATGTGCGGCTGGGACGAGTCTGAAGGCCTGCTTTGAAGAGTGCGGGAGGGTTGCTATGAAGTACATCGTGAAGCTCGGGGGCGCTACGCTTGAAGACCGGGTGCTGCTCCGGGGCTGCGCCCGCGCCATTGCAGAGCTGCAGCGTGCCGGCAATGACGTGGCTGTGGTCCACGGCGGCGGCGTGCAGCTGACCCGCACGCTGCGGCAGCTGGGCAAGCAGAGCGAGTTTGTCGGCGGCCTCCGCATCACCGACGCAGAGACCCGCGATACCGCGCTGATGGTGCTGGGCGGCTCAGTCAACAAGGCGCTGGTGGCTGCGCTCACGGCGCAGGCGATCCCGGCGATGGGCCTGTCGGGCGGCGACGGCATGGTCTTCCGCGCACGCAAAAAGCGGACCGCGCCGGACCTGGGCTACGTGGGCGAGATTGCCGCGGCCGATCCACGCTGGCTGGAGGCGATCTGGCGCATGGGCGGCGTGCCCGTTATCTCAAGCATCGCCCTGGGCTTTGACGGCGAATATTACAACGTGAATGCCGACGAGATGGCCGCGGCCTGCGCCGCTGCATGCCACGCGGATGCGCTGGTCTTCCTCACCGACGTACCGGGTGTGCGCGGGGCCGATGGCGAGGTCATGCGCTGGCTCCACACGGAAGCGATCGCGGGCCTTACCAGGGATGCGGTGATCACGGGCGGCATGCTGCCCAAGCTGCATGCCTGCCGAGAGGCCCTCGCGCAGGGGGTTAAGCGTGTGCGCATTCTGCCGGCAGAACGAGCCTCGCTCTTGCCGGAGCTTTGCTCCGCGCGCGTTCCCGACGGCACAGAAGTCCTGGTCGCCTGAAGGGCGCTCAGCTCGCTACCGCCTTACCCATTTCCAGAGAAGCAGGCAGCCGCGCTTGCGGGATTGTTTCTCTTTTCAAAAGGAAGCGGCTTCCCTTACTTACCTGGTCGCACTCTTAGCAAGTGGTGCGGAGGATTGGAGACACGTATGAAGTTGCAGGAAGTACAGGCAGCGGAGCAAAAGCTACTACTGCCCACCTATGAACGCAACCCTTTGCTGGTCACGGGCGGCGAGGGTGTGTATCTGCATACTGAGGACGGTGCCCGCTACCTGGATCTGCTGAGCGGCATCGGCGTCAATGCGCTGGGCTACGGGCACCCGGTGATCGAGGCTGCCCTGCTCGAAGGCGCGCGCCACCCGCTCCACATCTCCAACCTCTTCTTCCATGAGGGGCAGGCCGAGCTTGCCCTGCGGCTGACGGGTGCAAGCGGGCTCGATCGCGCCTTCTTCTGCAATAGCGGCACCGAAGCATGGGAAGCGGCACTCAAGATCGCACGCGCCTATGCCACGATGCGCCGCGAGGAAGGAGCACACCTCGGAGCACAGCTTGGAACGGTCTTAGGCACACGCTTCCTCGCTCTGGAAGGTGCCTTCCACGGCCGCACCATGGGCTCGGTCGCGACGACGCACAAGAGCAAGTACCGCGAGCCGTTTGAGCCGGTGATGCCCGGCGTCGACTTCATTCCATTTGACGATGTGGAGGCGCTGCGCTCCGCGTGGAGCAGCGAATATTGCGCGATCTTGGTCGAGCCAATCCAGGGTGAAGGCGGCATCCGCCCTGTGTCGCAGGCGTTTCTTGACGAGGCACGTGCGCTCACCCGCGAGACCGGTGCGCTGCTTGTGATTGATGAGATCCAGGCCGGCTTTGGGCGAACGGGCAAGTGGTTTGCCTTTCAGCATTACGGCGCAGCGCCGGATGTAATCACGATTGCCAAGCCGCTCGGCGGCGGCCTGCCGATCGGCGCCATGTTGTGCACGGAAGAGGTTTCGCGCGCTATCCATCCAGGCATGCACGGCACCACCTTCGGCGGAGGCCCGCTGGCCTGCCGCGTGGCGACTGCCGTGTTTGACGAGATCGAGCACTCCGGCCTGCTCGCTCACATCGCGGAAGTCGGCAGCTACTTCAAGTCCCAGCTTTGTGAGCTGCAGCAGCGCCACTCCCTCATCACCGACGTGCGCGGTATGGGCTTGATGCTTGCTATCGAACTGAACACAGGAGAGGCAGCCAAGGCAGCGCTGCAGGCCATGGTGGAGCGTCATCACATCCTCATCAATCGCACGAGTGAAACAGTGCTGCGTTTTCTCCCGCCCTACATCCTTGAGAAAGAACACGTGGACACAGCCATGCACGCGCTCGATGAAACGCTGGGCAGCTTGAGCGAGCCCCAAATGGAAGCAGCAGCACTCACAGGAGGCCGCATTGGCGACTGACAGCCTGATAGCCGCACCACCGGTCCTGACGCAGGACGGATTTGAGGCAGCGCGCGAGTCTCTCGCCGGGCGCGATCTCTGCTCTATTGCCGATCTCTCGACCGAGGAAGCGCATGCGATCCTTGCTCTGGCGCATCGCGTCAAGAGGGAGCCTAGTGCGTTTCGGCACGCGCTCGACGCAAAGCAGATCGTCATGTTCTTTGAGAAAGACTCACTGCGTACCCGCCTCACCTTTGAGGCGGCGATGAACACGATGGGCGGCTCTGCCATGTTTGTGGACCAGACCCAGTCGCCTCTCGGCGAGCGCGAGTCACTCGCTGATATGTCCCGCAATGTCGAGCGTTGGGTGCAGGCGATTGTGCTGCGCACCTACGCGCACGAAACCATCACCGAGATGGCGCAGTATGCGGCCTGCCCGGTCATCAATGCCCTCTCTGACCATGAGCACCCATGCCAGGCACTGGCTGACTTTATGACCGTGCAGGAGCGCTTCGGCGGCTCTGTGCGCGGCGTGCACTTTACTTACGTGGGCGACGGCAACAACGTATGCCACTCCCTGATGCTGCTGGCGGCGCAGCTGGGTGCGCACTGCACCGTGGGCACCCCCAAGAACTACGCGCCACGGGCTGACGTCGTGGCGCAGGCGCGTGCCATCGGCAACGGCACCGGCGCACACATCACGCTGGTGCAGGACGCGATCGCGGCCGTCACCGAGGCTGATGTGGTGTACACCGATGTGTGCACCAGCATGGGCTTTGAGCATGAAGCAACAAAACGGGCGCCCATCTTCAAGCCCTACCAGGTGAACGAGGTGCTGATGGCATATGCGCAGCCTCATGCGGCCTTTATGCACTGCCTGCCGGCGCACCGCAATGCTGAGGTGACCGACGCAGTGTTTGACGGCCCCAATTCTGTCGTCTTTGAACAGGCAGAAAACCGTATGCACGTGCAGAAAGCCATCCTGCTGCTGCTGCTCGGCGCGTCTCTGCCAACTTTGGCTTCCACGCACCCGGCAGTCTAAAGCCCGTTTCACCCGCGCAAGTGCGCATCGACACAAGAAGGAGTTTTCACGAATGGCAAACGGCAAAGTAGTTCTCGCCTACTCCGGTGGGCTCGACACATCAATCATCATCCCATGGCTCAATGAGAATTATGGTCTAGATGTCACCGCCATGGTGGCAGATGTCGGTCAGGGCGAGGATCTCGACGCAGTCGTCGAAAAGGCATACACCACGGGCGCAAAGAAGGTTGTGGTGCGCGACCTGCGCGAGGAGTTTGTGCGCGATTACATCACCCCCACCGTGCAGGCGGGCGCGCTGTATGAGGGCAAGTACCTGCTCGGGACCTCCATCGCACGCCCCGTCATCGCGAAGGCCCAGGTGGAGGTTGCGCTCGAAGAGGGTGCCGCAGCCGTGGCTCACGGGTGCACCGGCAAGGGCAATGACCAGGTTCGCTTCGAGCATGCCTACCAGGCGCTCGCACCGGAGCTTAAGGTCATCGCACCCTGGCGGGAGTGGGAGCTGCGCTCGCGCGAAGACTGCCTGGATTATGCTGAGGCGCACAACATCCCTGTGGCCGCGAGCCGGGTCAAGATCCACTCGCGCGACCGCAACCTGTGGCACGTAAGCCATGAGGGCGGCGAGCTGGAAGATGCGAACAACGCACCCTTCGATACGACCTGGACGATGACCCGCAGCCCCAAGGAAGCGCCCGACCAGGAGGAGCAGGTCACGATCGGCTTTGCCCAGGGAGTCCCCGTATCGGTAGGCGGTCAGCCGCTTGAACCGGTACAGCTGGTGGAGCTGCTCAATGAGATCGGCGCGCGCAACGCCATCGGCCGCATTGACCTTGTCGAAAACCGCTTTGTCGGCATCAAGAGCCGCGGCTGCTATGAGACGCCTGGCGGCACCCTCATTGTTGCAGCCCATGCAGAGCTTGAAGCACTGACGCTCGAGCGCGACGTGAAGCACTACAAGGAACACGTTGGCCTGCGTTACGCCGACCTGGTCTACAACGGCCTATGGTTTACCCCCTTGCGCGAAGCACTTGACGCTTTTGTCGCAGCAACGCAGAAGACTGTCACCGGCACTGTGACGCTTTCGCTCTACAAAGGCAACATCGCGGTGGCTGGACGCGAAAGCGAGTACTCCCTGTACTCGAACGAGCTCTCATCCTTCACCATGGGCGACAGCTATGACCAGAAGGACGCAGCCGGCTTTATCCGCATCCTCGGGCTGCCGGCCCGCACTCAGGCCAGGCTGCGCTCGCTCCGCGAAGCGAATGCCGCCGGCAAGGTGGTTGCCAAGTGAAGATGTGGTCAGGCCGCTTTCGCGAGCCGCTAGACCCTGACTTCGACCACTGGCAGCGCTCGTTCTCGTTTGATCGCATTCTGCTCTGGGAAGAGATCTCCGCGAGCAAGGCGCACTCGCTCGCTTTGCTTGATGCCGGAGTGCTTGCTCCAGACGAGCAGAAGCAGATTGCCCAGGGTCTGATGAACATCTATCAAGCCTTCACAATGCAGCCGCATAAGCTGGGGGAGCCGCCGATTGCTCCCCAGCCCATGGGTGACGAAGCGGAAGATATTCATCACTTTGTCGAGATGCAGCTGGTGAAGCGCGTCGGCGACCTCGGCTTGAAGCTGCACACAGGCCGCTCACGCAATGAACAGATCGCGACCGACTTGCGGCTCTACATCCGCTCCCGCGCAAGGATCCTGGTGGCGCATCTGCTCGCCTGGGCGAAGGAGTTGGTGTCGCAGGCAAAAGCGGCCGGCGAAGCCGTCATGCCCGCTTACACGCACCTGCAGCGGGCTGAGCCCGTCCTGGTCGCCCATTGGCTGCTCGCTTACGTCGAGATGCTCCTTCGTGACGTTTCACGCCTCGAAGACTGCATCGAGCGGTTGAACGAGTGCCCTCTCGGCTCAGGCGCGGTTGCCGGAGCCACGCTCGCGCTCAATCGAACCATTGCCTCGAACGAACTTGGCTTTCGCGCCCCCACGGCGAACAGTATCGATGCCACCAGCGACCGCGATTTCGTCCTCGAGTACCTCCAGGTGCTCACCATCCTGGGCGTGCACATGAGCCGCTTTGCCGAAGAGATCACATTGTTTGCCACGGCGGAGTTTGGCTTCGTGACACTGCCCGAGGCTTTCTCCACCGGCTCGAGCGCAATGCCGCAGAAGCAGAATCCCGATCTGACCGAGCTCGTGCGCGCCAAAGTAGGCCGCATCTCCGGCGCGGCGCAAACCGTGCTGCTCACACTCAAGGGCCTGCCGCTTGCCTACAACAAAGACATGCAGGAGACGCAAGAGCCCGTGTTTGCCGCCACGGCCGCGGTGCTGCCCACTCTGCGCTTGCTGGCCCCCTTCACACGTGCGCTGCGCTTTCGCACCGACCGCATGCGGGCTGCGTGTGAGCGCGGCTACTTGAACGCGATGGCAGCGGCCACCTACCTCACCACCAAGGGCCTTCCCTTCCGCACAGCGCATGAGCGCATCGGTGCCGCGGTACGCCTGGGCCTCGAAACCGGCCGCGAGCTCGGAGATCTGTCACTGCCTGAGTTGCAAACAATCGAGCCGCTCTTTGCTCAAGACTTCTACTCCGCCATCACGCTTGAAGCCACGCTCGACTGCCACGATGTTGTTGGAGGCACCGCTCGCACCCGCGTCCAGGCAGCACTGGTAGATGGCGAGCAGCGCTTGCAGGCGCTCATGGATCGGCATGGCTCGTTTGTGCTCCATGCGGCAGAGGCGCAGCAGGATGAGGAACTCTCCCATGCGGGTACGTAAGGCCCTGCTCCAGGACGCCACCCACATCTATGAGCTGGTAAACTCCCTGTCGCATGACGGCACGCTGCTGCGCCGCGTCTTCGCGGAAATCTGCGAGAACGTGCGCGACTTCACCGTCGCGGAAAGCGATGCCGGCACGTTCCTCGGCTGCGGCGCGCTACACCTGTATGGGCCGCACCTGGCAGAGGTGCGCTCCATCGTCGTCAAGCCAGAGGCCAAGGGGCAGGGCGTAGGCGGCCAGCTCCTCGCCGCGCTGCTGGCAGAGAGTGAGCAGCACGGCATCGGCTGCGTCTGCCTGTTTACCCGCATCCCTGACTTCTTCTTTCGGCACGGCTTCCGCGTCGTCACCGAGCGCGAAGCCCTGCCCGACAAAATCTACAAAGATTGCCAGAACTGCCCGCGCATCTACCGCTGTGACGAGGTGGCGATGGCGCGCGGTGAGGTACCGCGCGTCTCCATCCTGGGCACACGCGAAGAAGCCCGCCAGCTGGTCAAGATCAGCGCCTGAACACGCACGCGTCGCAAGTCCAAGCTCCTAACGAACCACACCCACCCCATCCGCCGGCCAGTACACAAACTCTGCCTTGCCGTAGATCGCACCGCGGTCCACCGGCCCGAAGTCCCGGCTGTCGCTTGAGATGGAGCGGTGGTCGCCCATCACCCAGTAGTTGCCCGCCGGGATCCTCTCCTCCGCGACAGAGCGGCCGTCCTCATACTGCGCTGGGACGTACGGCTCTTTGAGTGCCTCGCCATTCACATACACCACGCCATCGGTGATGCGGAGCACGTCGCCCGGCAGCGCTATGACTCGCTTGATGTAGCTCTTCGTAGGATCGCCGGGATAGTGGAACACCACCACATCGCCCCGGTGCACACCTTCAAACCGATACACAAACTTATTGATAAAGAGGCGGTCGCGGTCATGCAGGCGGGGCTGCATGCTCGTTCCCTCCACGCGCACCGGCTGGTAGATACATGTGATGATGACAGCCGAGGCAACCACCGCGATGCCGAGATCCCGCAGCCACTGGCGTAGGTGCGCAGCCACGCTTCCCTCCTGAGGCACGGGTAGCTTCATGGGCAACCAAGGCCGCCCAGCGGGCACAGCATGCGGTCTTTCGCAGGCTTGTTCATCGGCTTCTGCGCGGAGGGTGCAATGGCCTGCGCATCACCGGGCGCAAGGTTCACGGCAGTCAAAGTCAGCGGCCGCTGCAGCACCATCTCCACCGTCTGCCCCTGCTCAAGGTTCACGTCGCTGCCGCGCGTCAGCAGCGTGTACACAAGCCCCGTCAAACCGCCTGCAATTGCGCCATAGCCTGCGCCGGCAAGGGGGCTGCCACCGATGGCACCGCCGATCGTCCCCACGGTCGCGCCTGCCTCGGCACCGCGCGCAATCGTTCCCGCATCCTTGCCTTTGGAGCCAGCCTGCTGCACATCTCCCTCAGCATTCTTCACCTTCGCATCGGTCGCGCCGGGCAGGCTGTCGAGCGCCCCCGGCACAGTCACCACACTGCCGTTGGCAAAGATCATCGTGGTGAAGTGCATGCTCACCTCGGCTCGACCCTTCACGCGCCCCGCGCGCTGCACGCGGTCCACCACGCCCTGCACATACACGCCCGCCGGGATCGCCACTCGGCTGCCCACCACCACGGGGAAGCTTGACGACAGGTAAACCCCGTCCCCCGGCTGGGCCGACCTTGTATTCACACCGGAGCGAAGCGCCAGCAGGACCTTGGTGCCGGCAGGCACCGTCAGCGTTTCCGCCGCCGGGGAAGCACTCGCCGCAACCGCATCCGTTGTACCGGAAGCAGGGCTCGTGGAAGCAGCGCCACTCTGCGCGTGTGCTACACACAGCGGGAGTACGCAGCTACCGGCCAGCAGCAGGGCCGCGCCCTTGCCTGCCCTGCCTGCCCAGCCTCTGAAGCCTCTCCAGCCTGTCCATCCTCTCCATCCTGCCCTCAAAGCCCTCTCGCCTGCCCGGATGTCTTCCCGCTTTCCTCGCATCTCGTTCTCCGTTTCCCTGTTTGCTCCCCGTCATCACTGCTCAGTAGACGTTTGGTCCCCAAGCTTGTTTGCGCCTTGGTCTCCGCTCTGTTTGCAGCCTCGATTGTGCTCGGTCCATCCGGACACGGCAAGCCCTCCCGCAAGCGGTACCTCCAGGCTCCCGGTATGGCTGCCGGTATGGCCCGCCGGTATGCTGGAGGTGTGCCGCCCCTCCCGCCTGCCTCCGAGCCCGGCCCGCGCCTCGCGCCCGCGCTCAGGATCCTTGAGGAAGCAGTTGAGGACAAGGCCTTCCCCGGCGCTGCTTTCGGCGTCCTCCACCGGGGTGCGGTTCTCGCGACAGGAGCTGCCGGCCGCTTCACCTTTGACCCGGCGAGCCTTGCCGTTGAGCCTTCCACCGTCTTTGACCTGGCCAGCGTCAGCAAGGTCGTCGCGACAACCGCCATGGCGATGATCCTGTGGGACCGGCAACAGCTCCCGCTCGACATGCCGCTCAGCTCCCTGCTTCCCGGATTCCTCGGTGACTCCGGAGACCCGAGACGAGCCAGGGTCACCCTGCGGATGCTGCTGAACCACCGCAGCGGGCTGCCCGGGTACGAGCCGCTCTTTCGCCGCTTCGGGACGCCTTCCGCGCTCTTTGCCGCCACCCTGCAGCTTCCCTTGCTTGCCCAGCCTGGCACGGTCGAGGCCTACTCTGACCCCGGCTTTATCCTGCTTGGCAAAGCGCTGGAGATCCTGGCCGGGGAGCCGCTCGAAAGCTTTACGCACCATGAGATCTTTGCGCCTCTCGGCATGGCGACGACGCTCTACAACCCACGCCGCGAAAGTCGGGAGAGCATTCCCCCGACAGAGATCGACTCCGACTTCCGCCACGGAGTCATCCAGGGTGAGGTGCACGACGAAAACTGTTTTGTGCTGGGTGGGGTCGCCGGGCATGCCGGCCTCTTCGGTTCCGCGCCTGACCTGCTCCGCTTTGCCGAGGCCATTCTTGCGGTTCTTCGCACACCCGGCAGCCCAGGCCTCTTCTCCCCTGAGGCAGTCCGTCTATTCACATCCCGAGCAGGCTCACCAGTAGGCGCCTCCCACGCGCTGGGGTGGGATACCCCGAGCGGAGACACACCCTCCGCAGGCAAGCACTTTAGCCGCTCGTCTTTTGGTCACCTTGGTTACACCGGCACGTCGCTCTGGATCGACCCGGAACACGATCTCGCGGTTGCCTTGCTGACGAACAGAACGTATCCCTCTCGTGAAAACAGGAAGATACAGCAGGTGCGCCCGCTCTTTCACGACGCTGTGCAAGGGCTTCTATAATAGATGGGTACTTCGGGGTCGGTCGTGCAGGATAGCTCATGCCAAGTGTCCCCTGCCGGGCTTACAATTCAGACGCACGAAGGCGAAGAGAAAACGATGGCGACAATCAGTGCAGCACCGCTTGACGCGCAGCATAGTGACTCCGATGAGTTTCCCCTTCATAAACTCATGACGGAAAGTTCGAACGAAGCCTCCCAAGGTTTCGATACGAAGTCCGCTTTGGAGATCGCGAGAATCATCAACCATGAGGACGCCAAGGTCGCGGCAGCCGTCAAAAAAGCCCTTCCAGAGATCGCGCTCGTCATGGACGCTGTAGCCCGTTCTCTGCGCGAGGGCGGCCGGCTGATCTATGTAGGCGCGGGGTCCAGCGGACGCATTGCAGCGCTTGACTCCTGCGAGTGCCCGCCTTACTTCTCCAACGATCCGCACTCGATTCAGTACATCATGGCAGGCGGTCCCAAGGCTCTCGCCTCACCGGTCGAGGTCAACGAGGACTCGGAAGAGCTGGGCCAGCGCGACATCGCCCGCCGCCGTCCCTCGCGCAAGGATGTAGTCATTGGGCTCTCCGCCAGCGGCCGTACGCCCTATGTTGTCGCGGCAGTTGCCTACGCCCGCACCCAGGGCGCGCGCACTGCCTGCATCACCTGCAACCAGAACACCCCGATCGCCAATGCCGCTGACATCGCCATCGTCGCGGATGTGGGCCCGGAGGTCATCTCCGGCTCCACACGCATGAAGGCCGCCACCGCCCAGAAGATGATCACCAACATGATCACCACGGGCGCCATGACGCGGCTCGGCTATGTGTACGAGAACTTGATGGTGCATGTCCACATGCAGAACTCAAAGCTGGTGGAGCGCGGCATCTCCATCCTCAAGCGGGCCTGCAGCGTCAGCCGCGACGAGGCAGTAAGCGTGATCAAGAGCGCAGGCCGCAGCGTGCCGATCGCGCTTGTTATGCTGAAGGCCAAAGTGGACAAGCAGGAAGCCGTCCGACGTCTGGCCAAGGCCGACGGCAACGTGCGGCGCGCGATTGAAGACGCGACGATGGACCTATAAGCCGGACCTACCCACCTGCTGCATTCGTGAACGACCAAAGCGAGCCTGAATTGGGCTCGCTTTGTTGTGTGCGGCGAAACAGAAAGCGGAACAGAAAGCATCTTACGCCCATGCGCTCGGCCGTTCCCGCTGTGTTCTCTCTCCAGGTTGGCAGCACCCTGGCCATGTTCGGGCTCATCTGGTTTGTTCAGGTGGTGCACTACCCCCTCTTCCTGCAGGTCGGGGCCGCCCAGTTCCCCGCCTACGAAGCAGCCCATGCTAATCGCACCACCTACGTGGTCGCGCCGCTCATGCTCGCGGAGCTTGCAACCAGCGGCTTGCTGCTGCTTTCCCGCTTCCGCCCTGCCGGTATCTCGGCAGGCAGCGCATGGATCGGGGCGGCGCTGGTCGCGGTCCTCTGGCTCTCAACCGGCCTCATCCAGGTCCCGCTTCACAATCAACTACAGAGCGGCTACTCCACCGAGACCATCCGCCGGCTGGTCGCCACCAACTGGATCCGCACCCTCGCCTGGACAGCCCGCGCGGTACTGGTGCTCCGCTGGGTCAGCCGCTCCTAGCGCCTCACTTGTTGCTGTACGTCGTTTGCAGAAACAGGAACTGCTCGCGCAGGTCATCCTTCTCCGCATGTGCAGGCTGGTTCAGGTACAGGACCTTGGAGCCGGACGCCGGGGCATACACGGGCCACTGCGGCAGCCCCTTGCCGTTGGGGTTGCCCGTTTTCGCAAAATTGGTCCAGTAGCCCATCATCTGCTCGCTCAGGGCGTAGTCCTGCGGCCGCCAGGCAATGCCCTTGCGCGAGTCCAGATTGCCAAAGACATACTCGATGTCATCCGAGTGGAAGACGCCGAAGCGTCCAGGCCTGGCCGGGTCCGGCGGCGGAACCAGATCGAGACGGTACCGGTACGCAGCCGCCTTTCCCGTTTGCGTTTGCGCTTCCAGCCAGCTCCAGGTGCCGTACGCGATGAACTTATCGGTCGCGTACTGCTGCAGACGGGTGAGCGCTTCCGCATCCGATCCGGCTGGGAAGGCCTGCAGAAACGCAGCGGAGTGCACTCCGAAGTCTTTGGTCGCTGTCTCCTTCAAGCGCGCGAGATCGCTGGGCGCGTCCGCCGCAGGCACGGCAGTGGAGCCGCCGGTGGGCGTGATGCTTGTATCGGCTTTCCCGCTGCCGCCCTCATCATGGTTCCAGCCGGCGATCATCGGCACATCATTCTGCCGGCCCGCCGCGAAAATGTCAGCCGGCGCCTGCGGCAGAAAGTATCCGTCGATGTCTGGCCCAAAGCCCGTGCGCTGCGCCGGCGATGGAGGGTTGGCTGCTCCGAGGAGCTGCTCCGCAGGCAGTGCACGCAGCGCGGCAAGCGAGTCGGCATGCAGCGCTGTGCGCGCAAAATCAGCATCCTTCTCTACGCGCATGGCTGCTGTCTGATAGCGCAGGGTCGGCCCGCCAAACGCGCCGCCGCTCTCTCCAATCGCGTGCGCAAACAAGCCCCGCGCCAGCGGCGATGCCATCAGCGAGCTCACTGCAAACGAGCCCGCGCTCTCGCCAAAGATCGTCACGTTCGCCGGGTCTCCGCCAAACGCAGACACGTTCGCCTTGACCCACTGCAGCGCAGCCACCGCATCGAGCAGGCCGTAGTTGCCTGCCGCATGCTGGGCGGACTCAGCAGCCAGCTCCGGATGCGTAAAGAACCCAAAGATGCCCAGGCGGTAATTGAAAGTGACGACAACGACACCCTTCGTCGCAAGATGCGCCCCATCCTGCCGCGGCTCGGAGGTGCTGCCCGTGTTGAAGCCCCCGCCATAGATCCAGAACATCACCGGCAGCTTGCTTCCCGGCTTCGCGGCAGGCGGCGTCCAGATGTTGAGCGTCAGACAATCTTCGCTCTGCCCGGGATCGCGGAAAAACATATCGTCATACAGCGAAGGCTGCATGCAGCGCGGACCGAAAGCCTGTGCCGGGCGCACGCCGCTCCACTTCGCTGCAGGCATCGGCGGTTTCCAACGCAGCGGCCCGACAGGAGGCACAGCATACGGCAGACCCAGAAACGCGCGAGCCGGTCCTCCGGGTGTGTCCTGCAACTTGCCCTGCACCCCGCCAGCGGAGGACTGAACAACAGGCCCTGGAGCCGCAGGCATTTGCGCGCGGGCGATCGCCAAAGACAGCATGACTGCAAGAAGAGGAACAGGAAGGAGAGTGGGGAGGCTCGGCATAATTGCCGCCCAGTGTACCCCTCTGTACCTTCCACGCGCTTGTCACCCAGCCGGCCCCTCAAGCGCCGGTTAGACTGGACAGCGAGGGAGTACCCACAAGGCACATGGATAAGTTTGTCATTCGCGGCGGCAACCCGCTGCTTGGAAGCGTACGCGTCAGTGGCGCGAAAAACTCAGCCCTGCCCTGCATGGCGGCAGCCATCCTCACCGCCGAAGAGGTGATCCTCGAGAACATCCCGCAGGTCCAGGACATCGAGACAGAGCGCAAGCTGCTTGTCTCCATGGGGGCTGAGGTCGAGCTGGGCTATGGCCGCGCTCAGCACCGCACCACGGTCAGCTGCGCCGTTCTTTCGGACCCTGTCGCCAAGTACGAGATCGTCAAGACCATGCGCGCCTCGTCGCTGGTGCTCGGTCCGCTGGTGGCGCGTACAGGCGTGGCGCGCGTCGCGATGCCGGGCGGCTGCGCCATCGGCGGCCGGCCCATCGACCTGCATATCAAGGGTCTCGAAAAGATGGGCGCTGTCATCTCGTATGAGCATGGCTACATTGAGGCCAGAGCCGACCGGCTTAAGGGCACAGAGATCGCCTTTGACAAGATCACCGTGACCGGCACCGAAGACCTGCTTATGGCAGCAGTGCTGGCTGAAGGCGAAACACTCTTTGAGAACTGCGCGTGCGAGCCGGAAGTCGTCGACCTGGCCACCATGCTCATCGGCATGGGCGCAAAGATTGAGGGCGCGGGCACGCCCACCATCCGCGTGCAAGGGGTGGACTCGCTTCACGGTGTGCGGCACCGCATCAACCCTGACCGCATTGAAGCAGGCACGTTCCTCATCGCAGGCGCCATCACAGGCGGTGACCTGGGCATCACCAACTGCAATCCGGGCCACCTGGGCGCAGTCATCCACAAGCTCGAAGAGTGCGGCGCACGCGTCGACATCCTCAGCAAAGACTCGATCCGGGTGCGCAGCGAAGGAAACCTCAAAGCAGCCGACATGTCGACGCAGGAGTATCCCGGCTTCCCCACTGACATGCAGGCGCAGTACATGGCGCTTGTCACACAGGCTGAAGGCTCCTCGATGGTCGTCGAGAACATCTTTGAGAACCGCTTTATGCATGTCAGTGAGCTGGCCCGCATGGGCGCAAACATCAAGGTCGAAGGCCGCACCGCGACCATCACCGGCAAAACGCCGCTCTCTGCCGCTGCCGTCATGTGCTCGGACCTGCGCGCCTCCGCCTCGCTTGTACTCGCGGCGCTTGTTGCCGACGGCGAGTCGATCCTGGACCGCGTTTACCACATGGACCGCGGCTATGAGCACATCGAAGAGAAGCTGCGCGGTGTGGGCGCGCAGATCCGCCGCATGGGCAAAGTCTTCGGCTGAGCTCGTACGCAAGACAGAAGGAGAACGCGATGGAACAGGATCAGCTCACGCCCTTGCGCGAGCAGCTCGTCGAGGCCATCCAGGGTGGAGGCGCCCACCTGGATGCAGCCTCTGTCTTTGGCGGGGTACGCGCGCAGCACTGGGGCGAAAAACTCCCCAGCGCGCCGCATACGCTATGGCAGCTGCTGGAGCATACCCGCTTTACACTCCAGGATCTGTACGTCTTTTCGACAAGGGAGAGCTACGTCGCACCCGAGTGGCCGCGCGCCTACTGGCCCGGCGGTGCAGAGCCGGAAAGCGCAGCCGCCGCCCAGGGGGCCGTTGCCGCGCTGGAGCGTGCCATCGAAGACATGGCTGCCTTGATCAGCAACCCGGAGACGGACTTGTTTGCCGAGATCCCCTGGGGCGATGGGCAGACGCTCCTGCGCGAAGCCCTGCTGGCGGCCGACCACACCAGCTACCACCTGGGCCAGGCGATGTTTCTGCGCAAGCAGCTCGAAGCCGCCGCACCTACTCCCAGCTGACAGCCAGGTGCCAGCGCAGCCCGTACCCCGCGGTTTTCGCGAGCACACGCCGATACTCCTGCAGCTCCTGGCACACGGAGGCCGTAGCAGAACCAAGGCTGCCCGGGTGCGCCTCCGCGTACACAAGCAAAGCGTCGATGGTGACAAGCCCTTCATTCGGATAGAACCATTGCGGTTCCGGCAAAGCCTTGTCCCACTCCGGATCGCCCGCTCCCTGCTCCAGCAGCATGGCCATCGAGTTGCGATCCGCAGAGAAGAAGTTCAGCAGCGGCGGCACGCCCAGCTGGATCGCCAACTGCTCCAGCTCCGCCTCATGGCCGGCCAGGGCGCGGCCATTCACAAAGATGTCGTAGCCCGGATCTTCGCCTTCCACCACGATGTAGAAGCACGCGCTCATGCACTGCAGTGTACGCAAAGCCGGCGCATCCGCAAGTCTTCGGAAGTCTTGTAGACAGCGGACGTATCCACAATGCTACGAAGGGCGAATGCTGAGTGTCGCCGGCCCCGCATCGTGGTCCACAGCGAGAACACGCCAGCAGCAGCCGGCAAGCACCACAGCCGAGACCACAAAAAGCCAGGGCGGCCGCCCAAACACCAGCCCTTCCGTAAAGAAAACAAGGATCTGCAGCCACTGCGCCACAGCCACCTGCCACGGCGCAAGGCTGCTGCGGGCGAGCAGAAAGACGAGCACAGCATACCCGGCGGCCGTGCCTAAAGTCGCAATCACCAGCAGAGCCAGCCATGCCGCGGGCTGCCCGGGGAAGAGGAGCCGCGGTCCTGCTTCCGCAAAGACGCTGGCCGCGCCCAGCAGCGCCGCCGCCAGCCCACACTGCACGGCCAGGCTCCTGAGCATGCTTCGCCCCGCAGCCCCTCGCAGCTCTGTCGCCACATACCGCAGCGCAAAGGCCTGCGCTCCAGTCGCAAACAGAACCGCATAGAGCCACGGCAGGTTTGCAAGCCGGATCGGCAAAGTGAACCGGAGCAGGGACGCCGCGGCACAGAAAGCGACCGGCATCGCCGCAGACGACGCGCCCTCACGAAAGCTCAGCAGCAATGGCAACAGTGCCGGTAGCAATACGAGCCAGCCAAGCGCTCCATGCAGGCCCGCCAGCAGCTGCACCAGCGTAGGAACGCCCAGGAGCAACAGAGCGAGAAAGACTGTGCTCCGCCATGCGATGGGTTTCTCTGGCGCAACCTCTGCCGGCCACAGGCGCGAAGCGAGAAGCAGCACCGCAGCAGCGACGAGAAAAATCAGCGCATTCCCTGCAATCGGTTTTGCAATCGCGTCCAGCAGCGGGCGCACCGTCCACTCCGAGCCCCAGAGCAGGCTGATGCCGCACAGGGCGAGGATCGATCGGGTCCGCACCTGCTTATCCTAGCTGCCTGACCAGCCCTGCCATGACCAACAAAAAACGGACTGTGCCGAAGCACAGTCCGTCTGTCTTGCATGCAGGCGCAGATAGCGCCGGGATGCGAGCTACGCCCGGCCGCCGCCCTGACCCGGTCCACGGCCACCGCCCGCGCCACTGCCGCCACCCGGGCGACCGCCGCGTCCGCGTCCACGCCTGCGCCGCTGCCCATTGCCGGCCGCGCCTCCTGCCGTCACAGCGCCGACTGCTGCCGGTGCTGCCGGGTCGCGGTTGAAGTTCGGCTCCTCGCCTTCTTCACCCTCGTCCGTGCCATCGAAGTCGTCGAACTCTTCCCCGCCTTCGATAGTGATGGTGCTGGCGCCGGCAATGGTGCTGCCATTGTCAGCAGGCTGCTGCGAGCTCGGCGGAGCACTCTCACTGCGTTCCGGCCGTTCACTCCGCCCACCCTCCTGCGCAGGCAGGGGCAGCCCGAGCTTCTCACGCTGCTCCTTCAGCAAAGACTTGCGCGAGAGCTTGATCCGGTTGCCCTCGATGCCCAGGACCTTGACCAGCACCTGGTCGCCTTCCTTCAGCTCGTCCTTCACTTCCTTGACGCGATGCTCTGCAATCTCGGAAACATGCAACAGGCCGTCCGTCCCCGGGAACAACTCCACAAACGCGCCGAACTCTGCCAGGCGCACCACTTTGCCGAGATAGATCTTGCCGATCTCCGGCACTGCCGTCAGGTTGTTGATGATCTCGAGCGCCTTCGCCATGCCTTCGGGATCGCTCGAAGCCACGTTCACACGGCCCGTGTCTTCCACGTCGATCTTGACGCCGGTCTGCTCGATGATGCCGCGGATGACCTTGCCGCCCGGCCCGATCAGGTCGCGGATCTTATCGACCGGGATCTGCAGGGTCTTGATCTGCGGCGCATGCTTGGACTTGTTCTCACGCGGTGCATCCAGGTGCGCGTCCATCGTGTCCAGCAGAAAGAGCCGTCCACGACGCGCCTGCTCCATCGCCTCGCGCATAATGCCGGAGGTGATGCCGCCGATCTTGATGTCCATCTGCAGAGCGGTAATGCCTTCGCGCGTACCCGCGACCTTGAAGTCCATGTCGCCGTAGTGGTCTTCCGCTCCGGCAATGTCGGTCAGGATGGCATAGTCGTCGCCTTCCTTCACCAGGCCCATCGCGATGCCGGCTACGGCACCCTTCAGCTTGATGCCCGCGTCCATCAGCGCGAGGCTCGCGCCGCACACCGAGGCCATCGATGACGAGCCATTCGACTCCAGGATGTCCGACACAATGCGGTACGCGTACGGGCTCTCTGCCTCTGTCGGCAGCACAGCGGCAATCGCGCGCTCTGCCAGGGCACCGTGGCCGATCTCACGGCGGCCCGTGCCGGTCATGCGGCCGGTCTCACCCACCGAGAACGGCGGGAAGTTGTAGTGGAGCATGAAGCGCTTCTTCTGCTCGCCCTCAAAGGTCTCCATGCGCTGTGAGTCATCGCCCGTGCCCAGCGTGCAGGTCACCAGCGCTTGTGTCTCGCCGCGGGTAAACAGCGCAGAGCCATGGGTGCGCGGCAGCACAGAGGTCTCAATCGAGATCTGCCGGATCTGGTCAAACGCGCGATGGTCCGGGCGCACGCGATCCTTGGTCACCTGCTGGCGGAAGATCTGCTCGCGCAGCAGCTCGTAATAGTGCGACAGCTTCTTTTTCGCCGCGCCCTGCTCTGCTTCAGGCAGCAGCTTCACCTCAGCCTGCAGCTCATCCTTGATCTGCTTCACCAGGGAGTAGCTCTCGGTCTTGGCATGCGTATGGGTATCGAGCGCATCCTTGAGCCGCTGGCCCACCTTGCCCTGCAGCGTCTCAAAGTAGGCGGTGTCGTGCTCCAGCGGGGAGAGCTGCCGCTTGGGCTTGCCCGCCAGGCCGACCAGCTCATTGATCTTCGCGACAATCTTCTTGATCTCTGTGTGCGCGAAATCGATCGCGCCCAGCACGATATCCTCCGCCACGCCGGTCGCACCGGCCTCAATCATCACGATCCCGTCCGCCGTGCCGACCACCGTGATGTTGATCGCGCTTTCCTTGCGCTCGGCATAGGTCGGGTTGATCAGGTACTCGCCGCCCAGGTAGCCCACCCGCACCGCACCCACCGGGCCGTTGAATGGAATGTCCGACAGCGCAAGCGCCGCAGAGGCGGCATTGATGCCGATGATGTCCGGGTCGTTTTCCTTGTCAGCCGAGAACACAAAGGCGATCACCTGGGTCTCGTTGCGGAAGTTTTCCGGGAAGAGCGGACGGACCGGACGGTCAATCTGCCGCGAAGTCAGGATCTCCTTCTCGCTCGGGCGCCCTTCGCGCTTGATAAAGCCGCCGGGGATGCGGCCGCCGGCATACGCATACTCACGGTAGTCCACGGTGAGGGGAAAGAAGTCGATGCCTTCTTTCGGTTCAGGCGAGGCCACGGCAGTCGATAGAACGACCGAGTCGCCCTGGGTGACAAGCGCAGCGCCCGAGGCCTGCTTGGCCATCCGGCCAGTTTCAAAGGTAAGCCGCTTGCCACCGGCAAGCTCTACAACCACTTCCTGTTTCATGCATTCCTCAATTCAGGGGTTGGTGCGGGAGGGAGACGCCGAGAAACAGGGGGCTGCGCAAAAGGCTGCAGCGGCTTTTCGGCGTTCTGGCTCAAACCGCAACGGGAAAGTGCGGGAGCGTGGCGGCGACAGGGGATCAGGGGCAGGCTCTCTCGATGGCTGCGCCCCGGTTCGATGGCTCGTCGCGTTCGCGTTTCGTACAACGTGTCTTCTTTAATCCTGCTACTTGCGGATGCCGAGCTTGCCGATCACGTCGCGATAGCGGTCAGTGTCGTTGCTCTTGAGATAGTCCAGCAGGCGGCGGCGCTTGCTGACAAGCATCAGCAGACCGCGGCGCGAAGCATGGTCCTTGGCATGTGTGTTGAAGTGCTGCGTGAGCTCGCCGATACGCTCGCTCAGGATCGCGATCTGCACTTCAGGACTGCCGGTATCGCCTTCGTGCGTCTGAAAGCGGGAGATAATGTCGGTTTTCTTTGCGGGTGCCAGCACGTCTGTGCGTTGCTCCTATGGCTCTTCTTTAGATGGATTCACTCTCTCAGTGTATGCATGGAGGATACCATGCAGCCTCTCGGCCTTGCATCGAAGAGAAGATGGCGCATGTCGACGTCCGAAGGCCGGAACAAAGCCCAAACGCCCGCATACGTGTCGATGGCCGCCTCAAGGTGACGGGCGGCGCCCTGTACTCCGGCGATGTCGCCCTGCCTGGGATGGCGCATGCCGTGCTGGTCCAGGCGCCCCTGGCTCACGCCTGCATCCGCGCCATTGACACCGCGCTCGCTCTCTCTGCTCCAGGCGTGCTGCAGGTTTTTACTGACTCCACCTTCGCACCCGGCCTCGCTGCGATTCAGCCGCCGCCGGAACAGTTCTCCTCGAACTTCCCGGCGGAGCGCCGGGCGCCGCTCAGTGACGGAACCATCCACTACACAGGCCAGCACGTCGCGCTCGTCGTCGCAGAGACGCTCCTCGAAGCGACACAGGCTGCGAGCCTCCTGCAGGTCGAGTACCAACCACTTCCCGCGACGCTCACCCTCCGCCCCGGGCTCCCCGGTGAGTACGTAGCAGACCACTTCGCAACCAACAGCCTCGAGAAGCTCAACAGCACCCGCGGCTCTGTCCCTGCTTCTCCATACGCGCACGTCGACGAGGAGTTTCGCACGCCCGTGGTGCACCACAACCCCATGGAACCCTCTGCCACCGTGGCGAGCTGGGCAGGCGACGAACTCACGCTTCATGACTCAACACGCTGGCTTGGGGGCAGTCAGAAGGTCATCGCCCACATGCTTGGGCTCCGGCCGGAGCAGGTCCGCGTCGTATGCCCCTTTGTCGGCGGCGCTTTCGGCTCCAAGGGCTTCCTGTGGCAGCATGTGGCGCTCGTCGCACAGGCAGCACGCGTGCTTGGGCGCCCGGTCAAGCTGGTGCTCACCCGGCCACAGATGTTTACCTCCACCGGCCACCGCCCGGAGACGATCCAGGGGGTACAGCTCAGCGCCGAAGCTGGCGGTGCCCTCTCAGGCGTCGAACACCACTCGCTCCTCGACACCTCGCCCGTCGCCCACTTCGTCGAGCCCTGCGGCATGACCACGCGCAACCTGTACCGCACCCCCTACAGCAGCATCAGCCACCGGGTGGCGCCGCTCAATCGCGCCAGCCCCTGCTTTATGCGCGCACCGGGCGAGAGCTCCGGCATGTTTGCGCTCGAAGTCGCGATGGACGAGCTGGCTATCCGGCTTGCGCTCGACCCGGTGGAGCTCCGCCTCCGCAATGAGACCGACCTCGACCTCGAAGAAGACCGCCCCTGGAGCAGCCGCCATCTGGAGGAGTGCCTCCGGCGCGGCGCGGCCCTCTTCGGTTGGGACCGGCGCTCCCCAACGCCGCGCTCCATGCAGCGCGACGGCAAGCTGGTGGGCTGGGGCATGGCGTCTGCCGCCTACCCGGCGCGCCGCTCGCCCTCGTCCGTGCGAGCCGTCGCCCATGCCGATGGCTCCGCACACTTCTCTGCCGCGACCCATGAGCTGGGCTGTGGCACGGCGACTGCCCTCGAGCAGGTGGCCGCCGAAGCACTGGGCTGGCCCCTCGATCAGACTCACTTCAAGCTGGGCGACTCGCGCCTGAGCGAAGCGCCTGTAGCCGGCGCCTCGCAGACCATCGCAACCATGAGCCCTGCCGTCCACGCAGCCGCCCACCAGCTGCGCGCCGCCCTGATCCACGCAGCCACCCACGACCCCGCGTCTCCCCTGCTCGGCTTGCCTGCCGATCGTGTCGATCTGCGAGACGGGGTGCTCTGTTCCGGCAGACTCCGGGAAAGCTGCACAGACCTGCTGGGCCGCCTACCCGGCCGGCAGCTCTCCTGCGAGTCGCGAGCAGAAACCGGGCCCGCCGCCAAGCAGGCCTACACCTTTCACTCCTTTGGCGCGCACTTTGCTGAGGTCACGTGGGACCCTGCCCTGGCAGAGCTGCGGGTGACCCGCTGGGTCAGCGTCATGGACTGCGGCCGCGTCCTGAACCCGATGACCGCGCGCTCGCAGATCGGGGGCGGCGTCATCTTTGGCCTCGGCATGGCGCTGCTGGAGCAGACGCACTACGACAGCCAGACAGGCGCGCCGGTCAACAACAATCTGTCCGAGTACCACCTGCCTACCTGCGCCGACATCCCCAGCTTCACCATCGAGTTTGTGGAGTACCCCGACCTGCACCTGAACCCGCTGGGTGTCCGCGGCATTGGGGAGATTGGCATCACAGGCGTCCCGGCAGCCCTGGGCAACGCGATCTACCACGCCACCGGAACCCGCCTGCGGCAGCTGCCCATGACCCCGGACCGCATCCTGTCTGGAGAACCTGCGCCGTAGAACGCGCCCCGAAAAGCGCTGAACGCAAAAAGAGGAGAGCGCAAGCGCTCTCCTCATCTACACGCGGTCCAACCTAGTACAGCTGGAAGTTGACCTCGATATTGATCTCCACAGGCACAGGCTTGCCGTCCTTCTGCGCCGGCTTGAACTTGTACTGACGCACCGCTTCCAGCGCCTTTTCGTCGAGTCCCATACCTAGCTGACGCTGCACGTGGATGTGCTGTGGATTCCCCTGCGCATCGACGATCAATGACAGCACCACTACACCCTGGTACTTCTGCCGCCGCGCCTCGTCTGAGAACTCCGGATCCACCGCATAGATCACTTTGGGCGAAGAGACTCCGCCGCCCGGGCGGTATACGCCGCCGCCGGTCAGGCCATCGCTCCCCGGGCCAATACCCGCGCCCGAGCCGGAGCCAAGTCCGCCATGGTTGCCGATACCTATGCCCGAACCGCTACCGCTGCCGGCAGAGAGCGTGACCTGCGAGGCCGTCGGCAGCCCGATGTTCGGCATATTCGCATCCGGCACCTTCATCTGCGGCATCACCACCGTCTCCGGTACCGGCAACTTGGGGTGGTCGATCTGCAGCACCTGCGGCGGCGTCACCTGCACCTTGGCGAACTCAGGCAACTTGCCCTTGGTCGGCGGAACGATCTGGTGCGCACCGCCACCACCGCCGCCGTGGGCCGGGGCTGTCAGCCGCGGCGTCTTCGGCAGGAACGGTGCAATGTCCATCGGAATCACCTTCGCCTGCTGCACCTCGACCGCATGCTTCACCGGGTAAAACAGGATCAGCAAAGCCAGCAGCACATAAAACAGGGTGGCGACAACGCTCGACACCGGAGACCGCTTGTCGGCAAATGGATCCGCGACCGGTATCGCTGTGGAGGTGAGCTCAAGCGGCGGCAGCTTCACGGGTCGGAAGACATCGCGCACATTGGAGACAAGCGACTCCCAGACACTGCCCTCTGTTCCCAGGGGGAGCAGCTCCGTGTGGTCGCGCCGAGAGGGCTCGGATGCCGTCTGTTCTTCCGGAAGCGTCAAAAGATCATTGCTCATTGCGTTACCCGTCTTGAAAAGCCGGCGATCCGCCGGCTGCACTCCGGCTTGCTGCACACCCCGGAGGAACTATCCAGGCTGCGCCACGGTCTTTCTATTATGGCCGCTTTGCGCGCGGGTGTCTCGCGCACTCCCGGCCCCGCACTTTCACCATTCCTGCACGTTCCCCAGCCCATGACAAAGAGACGCGGTGCCGGAAGCAAAGTTACTGGACGATACAATCTACTTTCACGAAACAGCGACGGTTGTACAGCCCCATGCTTGCCATGCCGCTGCGTCGCGCATAAAGGAAGCTCCCAAGCAAATGACTAATCGCCAAACTGCCGGCAACGGGCCTACCGGGACGGCCTCAGCCCCCGAGCTGAAGAAGACCCTCACCCTGCCCCAAACCGCGTTCCCCATGAAGGCGAACCTTCCGCAGAATGAGCCCGCGCGCCTGGCGGAGTGGGCCCGGACCGACCTCTACGGCCAGATCCGCGCAGCCCGGGCTGGCGCCCCCCGCTACATCCTGCACGACGGCCCTCCCTACGCCAACGGGCCCATCCACCTTGGCCACGCGCTCAACAAGTGCCTCAAGGACTTTGTAGTGAAGTCAAAGACAATGGCCGGCTTTGACGCGCCCTACGTCCCCGGCTGGGATTGCCACGGCCTGCCCATCGAGATCAAAGTCGACGAACAGCTGGGCCGCAAAAAGCTCGAGATGCCTGCCGAAGACTTCCTCCAGGCTTGCCGCGCGTACGCGCAGCGTTACGTCGACCTGCAAAAGAGCCAGTTTGAGCGCCTGGGCGTCTTCGGCAGCTGGGATAAGCCCTACCTCACCATGTCCAAGCCCTACGAGGCAGCCACGCTCGCCACCTTCTTCCGCTTCTTTGAGCGCGGCTTCGTCTACAAAGGCCTCAAGCCCGTCTACTGGTGCCTTCACGACCGCACCGCCCTCGCCGAAGCAGAGGTTGAGTACGAGATGCACACCTCCCCCAGCGTGTACGTTCGCTATCGGCTCACCAGCGAGGCGGCCGCAGTCGATCCCGCGCTTACCGGCAAGTCGGTTTGGGCCATCATCTGGACCACCACGCCTTGGACCCTTCCTGCCTCCGTCGCCATCGCCTTCCACCCCGACTTCGAGTACGTCGCCTTCGAAACCGCGTCCGGCGACGTGTATCTCGTGGCCGCGGAGCTCGCCGCCGGCGTCGTCGACGCCTGCAACCTCGGCAAGCTTGAAGAGGTCCGCGAGCTCGCCCGCTTCCCCGGCGCGCGCCTGGAACGCGCCACCTTCGGGCACCCGTTCCTCGAGCGCTCGGTCCTCGGCGTCCTCGCCGACTACGTCACCACCGACCAGGGCACCGGCGCCGTCCACACCGCCCCCGCCCACGGGGCCGACGACTTCTACACCGGCGCTCGCTACGGCCTGGGCGCCGAGTGCAATGTCGACAACGCCGGCCGCCTGCGCAACGGCGTCGCCCTCTGGGAAGGCAAGACCGTCTGGGAGGCCAACCCCCACATCATCGCCTACCTCGCGGAGCGCGGCGCGCTGCTCGGCCGCGCTGACATCTACCACTCCTACCCGCACTGCTGGCGCTGCCACAACCCCGTCATCTTTCGCGCCACAGAGCAGTGGTTTATCGGCATGGAAACAGCCATGCCCTACTCCACCAACGCACGCTCCTTCGACGACAACGAAGACGATGCCGGCGACGCAACCTTCCGCGAGCGCGCGCTGGGGCAGATCCATAACGAGATTCGCTGGGATCCCAAGTGGGGCGAAGAGCGCATCGCCAACATGATCGCCACCCGGCCCGACTGGTGCATCTCGCGCCAGCGCGTTTGGGGCGTGCCCATCGCCGTCTTTCTCTGCGGTGCCTGCCATGAGCCGCTCCGCGACCCTGCTGTCAACCGGCACATCGTCGACCTCGTCCGCGCCGAAGGCGCAGGTGCCTGGCACACCCACACCGCCGAGCAGCTCCTCGGCGCAGGCCGCGCCTGCCCGCGCTGCAAGGCCGTAGACCGCTGGGAGAAGGAGCAAGACATCCTCGATGTCTGGTTTGACTCCGGCTCCAGCTGGAGCGCCGTGCTCGAGCAAGACGCAGCCCTCAGCACCCCCGCCGACCTCTACTTCGAAGGTGGCGACCAGTACCGCGGCTGGTTCCATACCTCGTTGCTCACCGCCGTCGGCACCAGCGCAAGCGGCGAGTCCCCTTACCGCAAGGTCGCGACCAGCGGCTGGACGCTCGATGAGCAGGGCCGCGCCATGTCCAAGTCGCTCGGCAATGGCGTCGACCCCAACGACATCGCCAACCGTCTCGGCGCAGAGATCGTGCGGCTCTGGGTCGCCTCCGTCGACTTCCGCGAGGACGTCGCCGCGAGCGAAAACCTGATGCAGCGCGTGGCTGACAACTACCGCAAGCTGCGCAACACCTTCCGCTTTCTGCTCGGTAACCTCGCCGGCTTCCTCCCCGCAGAGCATGCCGTCCCACTCGCGGAGCTGCTCCCGCTCGACCGCTACATGCTCGGCCGCACCCGGGAACTGGGCGAGCGGGTCACCGCCTGGTACGACGCCATGGAGTTCCACCGCGTCTACCACGCGGTCAATGAGTTCTGCATCGTGGAGCTCAGCGCCTTCTACCTCGACGTGCTCAAGGACCGCATGTACACCTTTGCGCCCGGCAGCCCGGAGCGCCGCTCTGCGCAAACCACTCTCTGGCACATCGCCGAGGCCCTGGTGCGCCTTGTCGCCCCAGTCCTGAGCTTCACCGCGGAAGAGGTCTGGAGCTACCTGCCGGCCTCCGAAGGCCGGGAACCCAGTGTGCACCTCGCCCGCTTCCCTGCCCCCGCTAACCTGGGCGACGCCAAACAGCCCGAAGACTGGACAACCGTGCTGCTCGTCCGCGACGAGGTGCTACGCAGCCTTGAAGAAGCACGCCGAACCAAGCAGATCGGCAAGGCGCTTGAAGCCCGGGTGCGGATCACCGCTCCCCCCTCGCAGCTCGGCGTGCTCCAGCAGCTTGGCGGCTCGCTCAAGGAGCTTCTCAATGTCTCGCAGGTGTCTGTCGAAGCCGGCGAAACCCTGCACGTCGAGACCCTCCCGGCCGACGGCACCAAATGCGGTCGCTGCTGGAATTACCGGACCGACACCGCCCCGTACGGCCCCTGGGACGAGGTCTGCGGGCGCTGCGCCCAGGCACTCGAGTCCATGCACTACTCCCGCGAAACAGGCGAGCAGCCTCAAGGAGCCCTGTGACTACTTTTCCGTCCCGCTATGAGCGGCGCGTCCGCAAGCAGCCCCGTCGAGGGGATTGGCGCGTGCTCTTCTTCTTCCTGGCGACCGCCGTCATCGCACTCGACCGCGTCTCCAAAATCTGGGTCGGCCGCCACATCCCCGAAGGCCAAACCATCACGGTGATCCCGAAGGTCTTCCGACTCTCCCATGTCCTCAATGAGGGCGCGGCGTTCTCGCTCTTTAACGATGCCCCGGCCAACCCCACGCGCTGGGCCCTGACCGCCTTTTCGCTCCTGGCCGCGATCGTCATCATCGCCCTGCTGCTGCGTGTCGGCAGGCGCCTGTCCGCCACCGCCTTCGGGCTCGCCCTTGTACTGGGCGGCGCGCTCGGCAACGCCTGGGACCGGATCGAATACAAGGTCGTCACTGACTTCCTGGAAGTCCACATCGTGCACTACCACTGGCCCGACTTCAACGTAGCCGACTCAGCCATCGTCATCGGGGGTATCCTGCTATTCCTCGGCGCTCTGTTTACGCCGCAGTCGCCGCAAGCCTCCTGAGGTAGGCTTTCCGGCTCCCCCTATAATCAAAGTTTGCCCTAGCCCTCCCGGACACACGTACCGGGAGGCTTCCAGGGTAGAGGGGCCGAGGCTTTGACCGACCAGATCACACTCCGCGGCGTGCGGGTCCATAACCTCAAAAACATCGACTGTGAGATCCCTCACGGCCAGCTCACCGTGGTCACCGGCGTCTCCGGCTCGGGCAAAAGCTCGCTCGCGTTTGACACCATCTATGCCGAAGGCCAGCGCCGCTATGTCGAGTCGCTCTCCGCCTACGCGCGGCAGTTTCTCGAGCGGATTGAAAAGCCCGATGCCGATCTCATCGACGGCCTCGCGCCGGCCATCGCCATCAAGCAGAAGAACTCCACCCGCAATCCCCGCTCCACCGTCGCCACCGCTACCGAAATCTACGACTACATGCGCCTGCTCTATGCACGCTGCGGCGTCGTGCACTGCATCCTCTGCGACAACGTCGTCAAGCGTGATTCCGTCGATGAAATTGCAGCAGCCGTGCTGGCGCTCGGCGAGGGCACTCGTCTCCACGCACTCTTCCCGGTGGTCGCCTCCGCGAGCCCCGCACCTCCGCCCGCCGAGCCCATCTCCCCCATGCTCGAGAAGCGTTCCCGCTCGCAGGCCGCCCTCAAGAAAGCCTCCAGCAAGAAGGCCATTGCAGCGGAAACCGCGCAGCCCGGTGAGCTTTCCCCCGCCATGCGCGAGCGCCTGATGGACCTCCGCGGCCGCGGCTTCAACCGCCTCTACCAGCACGGCACCATCTACGAGTTCTCGCAGCCGGAGTCGCTGCTTGCGATCCAGTGGGCGCTGCCCGTCTACGTGCTTGTGGACCGCATCGCTGTTTCCCCTGACGCACGCGGCCGCATCGTCGATGCCGCGGAGATCGGCTACCGCGAAGCCGGCGAAATCCTCTACGACATCGTGCGCCGCCCAAATCAAGATACGGCGACGGAAGCAGCTGCAAACGCAGCCCCAAAATCGCCCGACCGCCTCCGCTTCTCGCTCGCGTTTGAGTGCAAGGGATGCCACCGCATCTACACTGAGCCCGAGCCCCGCCTCTTCTCCTTCAACAACCCCTTCGGCGCATGCCCCCGCTGCCAGGGCTTCGGCAACACCATCGACTTTGATCTCGATCTGATCCTGCCCGACAAAAATAAATCCATCGATGACGGCCTCGTCGATCCATGGATGCGCCCCAAGTACCGCACCTACTTCAACGATCTAAAGCGTGCCGCGAAACAACACGGCATCCCCACAGACCGCAGCTGGTACGACCTGTCGCTCGACCAGCAGGAGTTCCTGCTCAACGGCCGCGGCGCATTTCCCGGCGTCCATGGCTTCTTCGCGCTCATGGAGACCAAGAAGTACAAGCTGCACGTCCGGGTCATGCTCTCGAAATACCGCGGCTACGCCAAGTGCCCGGAGTGCAAAGGCCAGCGCCTGCGGGCTGAGGCGCGCGCCGTGCGCATCGGCGCGGGCGAGGCGGAGCGCAACATCTGCGATGCAGCCGCGCTCACCATCTCTGCCGCGCACGCCTTTTTCGACGCTGTGCAGCTCTCCCCCATGCAGGCTGAGATTGCCGGCTCCATCCTCAAGGAAGTCCAGCAGCGCCTGCGCTTCCTCGACGCCGTCGGCCTCGATTACCTCACGCTCGACCGCCTGGCCTCCACCCTTTCCGGCGGCGAAGCACAGCGCATTCAGCTCGCGACATCGCTTGGCTCGCAGCTGGTTGGCGCCCTCTATGTGCTCGATGAGCCTTCCATCGGCCTCCACAGCCGCGATACCGAAAAGTTGATCCGCATCCTCAAGGCCTTGCGCGACCTCGGCAACACCATCCTCGTCGTTGAGCATGATCCGGATGTCATCGCAGCCGCCGACTATCTGCTCGACATGGGCCCGGGTGCCGGCGAGTTCGGCGGCCGCCTCCTCGCTGCCGGTACCGTCCAGGAGGTCGCCGACCATCCTGACTCCATCACTGGCCGGTACCTCAGCGGAGCGGTGACGATCCCCGTGCCGGCCAAACGCCGCCCCACGCCCGCCGCCGGCAGCAAGGACTGGCTGCGCTTGAAAGGCGCACGCGCCAACAATCTCCGCGGCGTGGACATCGAGATCCCGCTCAACCTGCTCTGTTGCATCACCGGCGTCAGCGGCTCCGGCAAGTCCACCCTCGTGCATGAGGTGCTCTACAAAGCCGTCGCGCATACGCTCGGCCATACCGAGGGCGGCGACCCGTCCAAGCTGTACCGCGAGCTGCAAAACGCCGACCGCCTCAACGAGATCATCCTCGTCGACCAGAACCCCATCGGCCGCACGCCACGCTCCAACCCCGTCACCTACATCAAGGCTTTCGACGCCATCCGCGAGCTCTTTGCCTCGCAGCCGGAGGCCGAGCGGCGCAGCTACGCTGCCGGCCACTTCTCCTTCAACGTTCCTGGCGGCCGCTGCGACGTCTGCGACGGCGACGGAACGGTCACGGTTGAAATGCAGTTCCTCGCCGACGTCGAGCTGCCTTGCGAAGAGTGCAACGGTACCCGTTACAAATCGAGCGTGCTCGAGATCCGCTACAAAGGCAAAAACATCCACGAGATCCTGGGGCTCACCGTCAAGGAAGCTCTCCGCTTTCTCGCCGGCAATCCCAGGATCGTCGACAAGCTGGCCGTGCTCGACGAGGTTGGCCTCGGCTACCTGCGGCTCGGCCAGTCCGCCACAACCCTGAGCGGCGGCGAGGCGCAGCGCGTCAAGCTTGCATCCCACTTGGCCTCCGCACGCACCGCGACGCAAAGCCGGAGCAAGACTGGCGGCAGCCGTACACTCTACATCCTCGACGAGCCGACCACGGGGCTCCATTTCGAGGATGTGAGTAAGCTGCTGCTCGCCTTCCGCAAGCTCATCGACGGTGGCGGCTCGCTCATCGTGATCGAGCACAATCTGGACGTCATCAAGTCCGCCGACTGGGTCATTGACATGGGCCCCGAAGGTGGGTCGAAGGGCGGGCAGGTCGTCGCCGTCGGCACGCCGGAGCAGATCGCCGCGCACGAGGGCTCGCACACCGGCCACTGGCTTGAAGCCGCCTTGCAGCCGCGCAGGATGCCCGCGCGTGAAGAAGGAGCTGCGTAGTTCATGCAGCGCATGACGGTCGCGTTCTTCCTGATACCTGCCCTGCTCGCCGGGTCCGCTGCGCTCCGGGCACAAAGCTCCTCCCTGCCGCCCGGCACCAGCGCTCCGCCTGATGCACCAACGAGCCGCACACCCGCGCAAAAAGCCTCGGAACTCTCTTCCACAGATCCCCTCCAAAGCGCGGAAAACAAGCTCGCAGCCGGTGACTTCTCCGGCGCGCAATCGACTTTGCAAGCCTTTGTATCGGCCCACCCCGCCGACCCGCGGGCGCTCTATGATCTCGGCTACGCCGAGGACGCCCTGAACAATCCCTCCGGCGCCCAAGCCGCCTACCGCAAAGCGATCGCCGCCGACCCGGGGCAGTTTGAGTCCCATGCGGCTCTAGGCCTCCTGCTGCTTGCAGGCGGCAAGCCGGCCGAAGCAGCCGAAGCAAAAACCCAGCTCCAGGCAGCCTCCGCCCTGCAGCCCAACCCACCCAACCCCGCCGCCCAGGCCCAGGCCAACCGCGCACTGGCGCGCCTGCTGGAAGCCGGCACCGGTTCTGCAACGCCTGACCCGCAAGCCGCCGGCAAAGCACTCGTCGCAGCCATTGGGCAAACCTCAGAAACTCCGTCAGACGCACTGCTCGCTGCCGAGATCGCCGCGCGCCAGGGCAACACCGATGCCGCGGCCGACGCCTACGGGCGTGCACTCGCGACCACCTCTGCCGGCAGCCCGCAAGCAGCGGAGGCCAGCGCGGGCCTGGCCCACCTCCTGATCGCAGCAAAACGCTATCCGGAAGCTGAGGCGGTCGTCGGTAAAGCGCTGGCCGGCAGCCCGCAGAACCCGGCCCTGCTTTCCGAGCTCGCCGCGGTACAAAGCGCCGAAGCCAAACCCAGCGATGCCGTCGCGACCCTGGAAGCGCTTCATGCCGTCAAACCACAGAGTACGGAGGTCACATTACAGCTCGCCGACCTCTACCGGCAAACCGGCGCTTTGGAGAAAGCACAACCACTCTATACAGAGCTTCTGGCGGCCCATCCGCATGACCCCGCCCTGCTGGCTGAGGAGGGCGATCTGCTCATTCGAAAAGGCGAATTCCCCGCGTCCATCGCGCCTTTGGAAGAAGCGACGCGCCTCGATCCATCGAATGGCAATGCCTGGAGCAGCCTCGCTTTTGCCGCCAGCCAGACTCACCAACCCCAGCTCGTCCTCGATGCACTCGCTATGCGATCAAAGGTACTCACAGAAACGCCCGCCACCTATTTTCTTGCTGCTACGTCGTGCGATACTTTGCACGAATCCAAGCGAGCAAGGGAACTCTACCGGCAATTCCTGTCGGTCGCGGGCAACAGCTTTCCAGATGAGGTGTGGCAGGCAAGGCACCGTCTGGTAGCACTCGCAAAATAAGGGGCTCTCCCCGCTTGGCCGGACACCGCAGGAGGTGCTCCGATGCGCATGACGTACTTGTTAGGACCGCTCACCCTGGCTTTGTTTGCCGTACCTTGCTCGTTTGCCAGCGACCATCTGACGCTTGACGCACCGGCTCTCACTGCCATGGCTGACAAAGCACAGCACGCCGGCCTGCGCGATCAGTGCTACCTCTACGCCGAGCTGGTGCGTGCCAACACCGAGCTGGCGAACCGCGAGCTCGCCGCGGGCGACAGCACCGAGGCTGCCCATGCCCTGCATGCCGTTGAGACCTACGCGGCGGCCCTGGACACTGCCCTGGGCAAGGACGCCAAGAAGCTCAAGGATGCAGAGATCCTGCTGCGGGAAAGCGCATTCCACCTCAAAGCCGCCATGCTTGCTTCCTCGATCGACGACCGGCCCGCCATGGCCTCTGCACTGACCAAGATCGATGCCGTGGAGACCAAGGTGATGGGCACAGTCTTCGCCCATTGAGATCGCTGCCTAAGCGATAGTGCTGGCGGTTTCATCCGTGCTGAAGTGGATGTTCGGGAGATCCTCCACCACGCGCCGAAGCGCCTGCTCCCAGCGGCCATGGATCCGTTCAAGCTCAACATCGCCTGCGAAGAAGCGGCGATAGCTTTCAAAGCTCAGACTGCCGCGGCGATATTGGATGAGTTCGATCGGCGGCCCCACCGTCACGTTGGAGCGCATCGTCGCATCCATGCTCAGCAGCGCATACTTGGACGCTGCCTCGAGCGATGTGGTGCGCGCGTCAATGCCGCGATCCAGAATCGGCCGGCCGTACTTCACCTCCCCGATCTGCAGATAGGGTGAGTCCTGCGTCGCGCAGATGGGATTGCCTTGCGGATACACCAGGTAAAGCTCCGGCTCGCCGCCTGCCACCTCCCCTCCAAGCAGCAGGTGGATGTTGAAGGAGAAATCATCCTTCGCCAGCGCATCCCGGTCGATATCAGAGATCGCCCGCACACAAGCGCCCACAGCACGCGCCGCTTCGTACATGCTGGAGGCGCCCGCAAGCCCCCGGCCCAGGCGAAAATCTTCCTGCAGCAGGGTCACCACAGACTGCGTCAGCGACAGGCTGCCGCTGGTCAAAATTACAAAGGCGCGTTCCCCGGGCGTCGAGAAGGTGTGCATCTTGCGGCACACATTCACCTGGTCATACCCTGCGTTGGTTCTGGAATCCGAAGCCATGACCAAGCCTTCATGCGTCTTGATGCCGAGACAATAAGTCATTGCGGTGGCTGCTTCTCCCCAGCTGCTTCCCAGCTGCTTTGGACGCCTTGCGCCCGTTTACACACCTGTTACAGTCTTAGCACACCAGCGCAAAACACCTTTTTGGTCTCTTGTGCTGTAGCCGTGGCGTACCACACCATTTCTCTTGAGGAGGGCTCCTTACCGGTGCATCTTCGCCTTGGCTTCGATATCCGCTTCGAACTCCCCAGCCCTACCGCACTTATTGCGATGCTTCATGTGCATCCCTCGTGCGATCGAAGTCTGCTTCTGCCGGATACCCTGCGAACTGAGCCGCACCTCCCCGTGCGTGAGTACATCGACTCATTCGGAAACCGCTGCTCCCGCCTCCACGCGCCCGCCGGCATCCTGCGCCTCTTCAACACGACCGAGATCACCGCGGCTGACGCGAAGGACGAAATGGACTGGAGCGCCCCGGAGCTGCCCGTCCAGGACCTCCCCGACGAGGTGCTGCAATTCCTGCTGAACAGCCGCTATTGCGAGGTCGACCGGCTCTCCGCCGTAGCGCTCGATTTGTTCGGGGGCATGGCTCCCGGGTGGGGGCGCGTCCAGGCTGTCATCGGCTACGTGCACAGCATCGTGCAGTTCGGTTACGGCTTTGCACGCTCCACCAAAACCGCGCTCGACGTCTATACCGAGCGCACCGGTGTGTGCCGCGACTTCCAGCACCTGGCCATCACGCTCTGCCGGGCGCTCAACATCCCGGCGCGCTACGCCACCGGCTACCTGGGCGATTTCGGCGTGCCCTACTCCGGTACACCCATGGACTTCAGCGCCTGGTTTGAGGTGTATCTCGGGCATCGCTGGTGGACCTGTGACGCCCGGCACAACGCACCCAGGCTGGGCCGCGTCTTGATGGCCGTCGGCCGTGACGCCTCCGATGTCGCCCTGACCACCTCTTTCGGCGTGGCCAATCTCAAGCACTTCACCGTCATCTCGGATTGGCTGGATGAGCCGGGTGGCCCAGCGGCGGGCGGCGCATGAGTACCGTTGCGCCCCTGTTTACCGACAGCTTCCTGCGGGAGTACTTCCTGGATGACGCCTATGACGAAATGTTCACCCCGGACGGTACCATCCGCCCCCAGTACAAGCTCCTGCTCGACACCTTGCGATCGCTGCCCAAGGAAGAGCTGCTGCGCCGCAAGCACTCCGCCGATACCAGCTTCCTGACCCAGGGCATCACCTTTACCGTCTACGGCAAAAAGGAAGGCACAGAGCGCATCTTCCCGAATGACATGCTCCCCCGCATCATCACGAGCGCGGAGTGGAAAACGATTGAGAAAGGCCTCATCCAGCGCATCACCGCGCTGAACCTCTTCCTCGGCGACGTCTACCACGAGGGCAAGATCCTGCAAAACGGCGCGGTGCCGCGAGAAATTGTGTACTCCTGCCGGCACTTCCGCCGCGAGATGCGGGGCCTCCAGGTCCCGCGCAACGTGTACATCGCCGTCACCGGCACTGACCTTCTCCGCCTCAATGACGGCAGCTTCGCCGTGCTTGAAGACAATCTGCGTGTGCCCAGCGGCGTCAGCTACATGCTTTCTAGCCGCCGCGTCATGAAGCGTGCCTTCCCCAAGATCTTCCGCGAGTATGGCGTCCGCCCCATTGAGCACTATCCGCAGGTGCTGCTCGCCTCCCTGCGCTCGCTTGCCCCCGAGGGCCGCCCGGAACCCACCATCGTCCTGCTCACCCCAGGGGTCTACAACTCGGCCTACTTCGAGCACACCTACCTTGCTCGCCAGATGGGCATCGAGCTGGTCGAGGGCCGGGACCTTGTCACGCATAACAACGTCGTTTACATGCGCACAACGGCCGGGCTCAAGCGCGTTGACGTCATCTACCGCCGCGTGGATGACGACTTCATCGATCCGCTCGCCTTTCGCGGCGACTCGATCCTTGGGGTGGCCGGGCTCTTCAACGCCTACCGCGCCGGCAACGTCACCCTGGCAAACGCCTTTGGCACCGGCCTTGCAGACGACAAAGCACTCTACGCCTATGTCCCCGCCATCATCCGCTACTACTGCGGCGAAGAGCCGATTCTTCAGAATGTTGAAACCTTCCTGATGACCGACAGCAAACAGCGGCAGCACACTCTGGCCAACCTGGACAAACTCGTCGTCAAAGCCGTAGGCGAGTCCGGCGGATACGGCATGCTCATCGGCCCGCATGCGAGCGCCGCGGAGCGCGAAGACTTTGCGCGCCGCATCGAGGCTGAGCCGCGCAACTACATCGCACAGCCTACCCTCCAGTTCTCTCGCGCGCCCTGCCTCATGAACGCCGACTCCGCAGGCCTCAGCATCGAACCCAGACACGTCGATCTTCGCCCTTACATTCTCTACGGCGATAAAGTCTCCGTCGTGCCCGGCGGCCTCACACGGGTCGCGCTGCCGAAAGGTTCGCTCGTCGTCAACTCCTCGCAAGGCGGCGGCAGCAAAGACACCTGGGTCCTAGAAGAAAAAGTCGAGAAAGTCGAGAAAGATGAGAAGAAGCCGGATGAAGACTAAGGAGGGGCAACGGAATGCTTTCTCGCGTCGCTGACAGCCTCTACTGGATGAGCCGCTACCTGGAGCGCGCCGAACACACCGTGCGCATGCTGGATGTCAACTTCAGCATGACGCTCGATCCTTCCAGCACCAGCGAGGACACGCGCTGGCAGCGCCTGCTGCTCGCCCTCGGCTGCTCCAAAGATGACTGGACCAATGATTCACTGGCCCTGGTGCAGGCCCTTACCCATGACGACTCACGCGGGGCTTCGGTCAAGTCCTGCATCGCGGTCGCCCGGGAAAACGCCCGCCAGGTGCGCGAGGAGATCTCGACCGAGCAGTGGCTGCAGCTCAACCGCCTGTACCATCTGGTCACCGAGGCACAGCAAGCCTCCGGCCCCTCTGCGCCGGAAGAGTTCCTGGCGTCGGTGCTCGATGGCCTGCATCTGTTTCAGGGCGTCACCGATACCACCATGAGCCACGGCGAAGGCTGGCAGTTCATCCAGATCGGCCGCTCCATTGAGCGCGCTTCCTCGATCGCCGCGCTGCTCTCCGTCTACGAACTCGGCTCATCGGCGCTGGGCTCTTCAGCGCTTGGCACCGGTCCCTACGATCAGACAGTCGGCAGCCACCAATTCCTGGAGTGGATCGGCCTGCTGCGCAGCTGCACAGCGTTTGAAGCCTACTGCAACGTCTACACAGCCGACCTCACCGAGTCGCAGATTCTCGAGTTCCTGCTGCTCAACAAGGACTTCCCTCACTCCGTCCGCTACTCCGTCGACCGCCTCCGCGAAGCGCTGCTCGCGCTTGAACAGGCCAGCGGTCGTCTGGCTCCGCAGGAGCTCGTGCGGGTCGCCGGACGCCTGCAATCCGCTCTGCACTTTGTTGAGATTGCAGATGTGCTGCAGGGCGGCGTGAGCGAGTTCCTCTCCATGGTCAAGCTCGAGTGCCGCCGCGCCCACACCGTGCTTTACCGCGACTACATCCACTACTCGGTACAAACCGCGCTCGCCATGTAGGCAGCAGCTGAGCCGAGCAAGGAGCGTTCCATGAAGTTCTACTCCGTACGGCACTTGACCAAGTTCATCTACAGCAGGCCGGTCAGCGAAAGTGTGATGGAAACGCGCATGCATCCGCGTTCTGACTCAAACCAGCGCTGCCTCTCGTTCACGCTCTCCGTCAGCCCGCGCTGCCGCGTCTTCTCCTATCGTGACCACCTCGGCAACCACGTGCAGCACTTCAACATCCCGGGCGACCACTCCCAGCTCGTCATCATCGCTGAGTCGCTGGTGGAGCAGCAATCGCTTGCCTTTGTTCCGCACTTCCTGGCCCCTGCGGCTTGGAGTGAGCTCGATGCCCTGGTCAGCGAAGGCGACTACTGGGAGATGCTGCTGCCGAGCGAGTTCGCCACACCATCGCCCGCTCTGCTCCAGCTCGCCAAGGAGCTCGATGTCGTGCGCCGCGACGACCCCCTCATGCTGGTCCGCGAGATCAACACCCGCCTCTACGAGTACTTCCGCTACGTGCCCCGCTCCACTCGGGTGGACTCACCCATCGACGAAGCCATCCTCTCGCGCGAAGGCGTCTGCCAGGACTTTGCACACACCATGATCGCGTTGATCCGCACCCTCGGCATTCCCAGCCGCTACGTCAGCGGCTACCTGCACCAGCGCGCCTCCGACGTAGGCCTTGGCCACGACCGCTCGCTCCCAGACGCCACCCATGCCTGGGTCGAAGCATTCCTTCCGCACCTCGGTTGGGTCGGCTTCGACCCGACCAACAACCTGCTCGCGCATGAGCGCCATATCCGCACCGCGCTCGGCCGCGACTACGCAGACGTCCCGCCGACCCACGGCATCTACCGCGGCCGCACCGAGAGCGAGCTATACGTGGCCGTGCAGGTCGACGCCTTTGATCAACCGCCCGCCCTCGACCGCGAAATGCCCATCCCCGAAGACTGGTCCATCATGGTCGAAAAAGCCCAGGAGCCGCCTCATCCGGCCTCCCCGCTGCTGGAGATCCAGCAGATGCAGCAACAGCAGGCACGGAGCAGGTAGTCGGCGCTCTGCGATAGGCTCAGGTCATGGCCTTTGGTGATCTCCTGGGCAACGCCGGTACCGTTCGCCTCCTGCGGGAGAGCCTCGCCTCCGGCCGTCTGCCCAACGCCCTGCTCCTGAGCGGACCAGCCGGCGTCGGCAAGTACACGCTGGCGCTTATGCTGGCGCAGGCCGCCAACTGCCTGGAGCCGCCCGCCACACAAGACGGTCTTCCGGAGTTCTGCGGCCTTTGCCGGAACTGCACGCGGATCGCCGCATCTGCACCTCTCCGTGCACGCGTCGAAGAAGCCATCGCAGCCCGCGAAGAGCTCCGCGACGCCGACAAGAAAGACACGCGCATCCTGGTGCAGACCCACCCGGACGTGCTGGTCGTTCCGCCCGATCCGCCACAGCTCCTCATCAAGCTCGGCCAGGTCCGATCCGTCATCCGCGAGGTCTACCGCGTTCCCGCCGAAGCACGCCGCTCCTTCTTCATCTTCACCAGCAGCTCCTTCATGAAGGAGGCAGCCAACTCGCTGCTCAAGGTGCTCGAAGAGCCCCCGCCCTACGCCACGCTCATCCTGCTCTCCACCAACCCGCAGGTGCTGCTGCCGACCATCCGCTCGCGCACCGCGGCGTTTGCGCTCGGTCCCTTGCCGCCGGCGGAGCTCGAGACCCTGCTGCTGGCCCGGCGGCCCGAATGGAAAGCAGCCGACCGGGCACTGGTCGCCCGCCTCAGTCAGGGCGCACCCGGCGCGGCACTCGGCTTTGATCTCCCGGCTTACCTGGAAACCCGCACGTCCGCCCTGCTCCTCCTGCGCACAGCGCTCAGCGAGCCCGACTACAGCGCTCTCTTCCGCATGACAGAAACCTTCCGCGCCGGGGCCGAAGGGCAGGAGAAAACCAACGCCCTGCTCGGCTGCCTTATGAGCCTGCTTCGCGACCTCCTTCTGCTCAAAAGCGGTCAGGCGGAGATGCTGCACAACGTCGATCTCGCCCGCGAGCTGACACGTCTGGCCGAGCCCCTCAGCTTCGCCTGGATCGAAGCAGCTGTCCGCAGCGTGACGGAGGTAAAGACGGGTATGCGTCGCAACCTCCTGCGTTCCCTCTCGCTCGACAGCATGACCGCCTCCCTCAGCTACTCTCGGGCTCACGCCGCGGACCGCCTCTAACTCACGCGTTCTCGCATGTGCGGAGACAAAGTGCTTCGGTGACTGCGGCTTTTCCCGACGGAAAAGCCGCGTCCTGCATCGCTGATCCCTCCACGTGTGTGCGAGAACGGCTAACTCACGCACTCACCAAAGTAATAAGTTGCCTTACTTTTCATGTCATCCTTTCGTGCGGTTTCTGGGCCGTCAGCTACGATCCAGGCAGCTATCCATCTTCCTGTTGAGAAAGCCGCCAAGGTCGACGGGGATCGTATCTCTCCGGCCCTGGGGCTCAAAGAGAAGCAGCATCCATGGCAGAGGCGACCAAGCTGTTTGATGTGTCCATACGCGGTGCACGGGCCTTCTCGAAAGCTCCCTTGCCGCACACCGCACCGGCTGAACAGGTGGAGGTAGCCCCTCCCCGCCGGCTTGTCAGGCCCCGTCTGCCCGAATCCCTCGCGATAAAGGCTGCTCCTCGGCGCCTGCGCGGTCACGCCCCACTCGTGATGACGGGCGAGCGGGCACCGGCCATGCGCAATAACAAGGCAGCCGGCAGCCAGGCCGAAGCTTCCTACTTCCAAAAGCAGATGCAGGCGCAAACGCCTCTTATCTTTGTGCTTGAAGACGGCGAGCAGATCCAGGGCACCATCGAATGGTTTGACCGCGACACGATCAAGGTGCGCAACACCACGCGTGTGCTCCTCTTCAAGCGCAGCATCAAGTACCTGTACAAGGCCGGGGAAAGCCGCGGCTAAGCAGAGCCCTGGCTAGCCACGAGCCGGCCGCGCCGCCTTTCTGAGGCGGTCGCACAATGCGCGCCCCAGCCCTTCATCGGCCGGCAAAGGGCATAAGATCCGCTCCACCCCCGCAGCGTCCAAGGACCGCAAGCCAGAGAAAAGCCGGTGCGCCAGTTCCTCACTACTGCTCCAGGCGCCCCACCTGGAAATGACCAGCGTCCTTGGCAGTGAGTTCTCCTGCTCCGCCGTTAGCAAACCGCTCGGCAACAGCACGCCCACCCGCTGGGAAGACACCCCAAGCGCAGCCGCAAGCAGTGCCGCGGCCTGTTCACTGCCATGCTCGATCAAGACCAGCTCCGCACGCGGAGCATAGTGCCGCATACCCAGGCCGGGAGACGCGAGTGAGCTCGGCTCGCGCGTGTCACGGTCCCCAGCCTGCTCGGCAGCCACCACACGCGGCCACACAGCCTGCAGCTGCTCCAGCGTCACCGCGCCGGGCCGGTACAGCAGGCAAGGGTCCTCGCAAGCATCCACCACGGTTGACTCCACGCCATGCTCGGTCGGCCCACCATCCAGCACCGCATCGATCCGCCCCTCCAGGTCCGCCAGAACATGCTCCGCTGTCGACGGGCTCACATGGCTAAAAAGGTTGGCACTGGGCGCGGCAATCGGCAGGCCGGAGGCTCTGAGCAGCGCCTGCGCCACCGGGTGCCGCGGTACGCGCAGACCCACCCGCGGCCGGCACGCCGTGACCTCATCCGGCACAGCGCGGCTGCGCGGCAGCAGCAGCGTCAGCGGCCCGGGCCAGAACGCCTCCATCCAGCGCCGCGCCGGCTCCGGGAGCTCCGTCGTCAGGTCAGCCGCCATGCTCCCCTCGGCGATGTGGACGATGAGCGGATCCCACGCAGGACGCTGCTTCGCCTCAAAAATCTTCCGGACAGCAAGGGAATTCAGTGCATGCGCGCCCAACCCGTACACAGTCTCTGTCGCAAAAGCGACCAGCCCTCCCGCCTGCAGGATCGCCGCCGCCTGCCGTACAGCCGGGTGCTCCGCCGTCGCTTCGTCCGGGTCCACGCGGAGGTGCAGCGTACGCCTGCCTTTGATTCCCTCGCCCACTGCTTCATTATGCCCGGCACACGCCGCCTGCTTCGTATACTGCTCTTCTATGCAAAGCGTCGAGATTGAGGTGAAGTTCCGCGTGGCCGATGTTGGGCTGCTGGCTGCGCAGCTTCATTCGCTCGGCTTTGCGGAGCAGACGCCCCGCACCTTTGAGGAGAACTTTCTCTTCGACACGGCGGACCATTCCATGCGGGCTGCGCGCTCCATCCTGCGCGTGCGCCGCTACGGCGAGCGCTGGGTGCTGACGCACAAGCAGCTGCCGCCAAACTTTGACCCGCGGGAGCGGCTCAAGCATCGCGAGGAGACTGAAACAACCGTGGAGGATGGCGAAGCCCTGATCACCATATTCGAGCGGCTGGGCTACCAGAAAACCTTTGCCTACGAGAAGTGGCGCACCGAGTTTGCTGACGGGACCGGCCACTGCGTCATCGACGAAACGCCGATCGGCGTCTTTGCGGAGCTCGAAGGCCCGGAAGACTGGATCGACCGGCAAAGCCACGCCCTCGGGCTCAAACCGGAAGAACTGATGACGCTCAGCTACGGCCGCCTCTTTGAAGCCTGGCGCACCCGCACCGGCAGCAAAGCAACCCAGCTTACCTTCGCGGATTGCCGGGTTTAGCGCGGAACAGGCGCTACTTGCCGGCCAGAAAGTCGCCGATGGCATTGCTCACCTTGTTCTGCTCGCAGCCCGGCGCCATGTGTCCACAGTCTGAAGTCAACACCAGCGTGCGCGCCTGCTTGAGCCTCGCGAAAGCCAGCGCCGGGATCGGGTTCACCATGTGGTCCTGCTGCGCGTTGATGATCAGCATCTTCGCCTGCACCTGCTTGGCGGCCGTGTAGATCGACCCGCCGTGCGTGATGTCCTGCGTCAGCATCGCCTGCAGCTGCCGCAGATAGTCATTGGCATCGCTCCCGGTGTGCATCTCCGTGCCGGTCTGCGCAAAAAACTGCGCAAAGCCTTCTCGCGTCGTATGGTCCACGCGGAACTCGGGCGTCGAAAGGTTCATCTGGTGCAGGTACGACACAAGCGGTAGTGAAGGATTCTTCACATAGTGCCCATGCCGGTAAGCAGGGTCACTCTCCAGCGCCTGCTTCTCTGCAGACCACAGAAACAGATCGTACGAGCTGAGCTGCGGCGTCCCCGTGATCGGCACCAGCAAATCCATCATCGCCGGCGCATCCACCGCCCACTCAAACGTCTGCATGCCGCCCATCGACTGACCCACAACCGCATGCAGATGCTCGAGGTGGAGCGACTCCCGCACCAGCCGCTCCTCCGCCTTCACCACGTCGCGGATAGTGAACACCGGGAAAGCCGTTCCATGCTGCGCAGCGCTGTTCGAAGGTGACGAGGAAACACCATTGCCCAGCGGGTCAACCGCAATCACGAAATACTTGTCGGTATCGATGTAGTGGCCCGGCCCAGGCGCGATCACCGCACCGACGTCGCCGCTGCGGCCCGTAAACCAGAGCGGGAACAACACAGCATTGTCCTTGGCTGCGTCCAGCGTCCCGAAGGTGCGATAGCCAAGCCGGCAGTTACGGATCACCTCACCGCTCTCGAGCCTGCAGGTGCCCAGCTCGGCATACTGTAGCGGCGGCAGCGATGGCGGTGTTTGCGCATGGCTCACAGACGATGCGAAGGCGACAAAAACCACACCGAAAACAAACCGCCACTTCATCGCGCAGCGTCCGGAACCAGCTCCGAGAAGTCCGCGATCGCGCCAAGCTGCACCACCGTGCTGTGCAGCAGCGCAAGCCGATTGGCGCGTAGCTCAACATCGTCTACCAGAACCATCGTCTCCTCAAAAAAGCGATCCACATAGGGCCGCAGCGTCGCAATCGCCTCCAAAGCTGCCGCGTACTGTCCCTCACCGCGCATCGCTTCCACACGGGGGAATACGTCCTGCACCGCAGCCCACAGCGCGCGCTCCGCCTCTGCGTGCAGCAGATCGGCTCTCACAGTCCCGGAGAACGGGATCGCCTTCTCCTCGGCCTGGCGGAGAATGTTTTTCGTCCTCTTCCAGGCGGCCGCGATCGCCACCAGGTCATCCGAGCCGCGCACCTGTGTCAGCGCCTCTGCGCGTGCCTGCGCGTCCGGGATGCGCTCCTCATAAGTAGCGAGCACCGCCCGTACAACATCCGGCGCAAAGCCGCATACTTCGCGTAGATAGAAATCCAGCCGCTCATGCAGGAACGGCACCACGGCTTTCGCCCGCTCCGCTTCCGCCGTGCCCATGGCAACCACGAGGTTGATGAGCTTTGTCGGCGATAGCGGCAGCCCCGAGGCAGCCAGAATCTTGATCACCCCATTCGCAGCACGGCGCAGCGCATACGGGTCGCGCGACCCGCTCGGCACCAGACCCAAACTCAACAAATCGACAATCGTGCCAATCCGATCAGCCAAGCCAAGGATCTGCCCTTCCACCGTGGGCGGGATAGCATCCGTAATCGCCGCCGGCCGGTACTGCCAGTACACCGCCTGCGCCACACTCTCGCCCAGCCCCTCGGCCCGCGCGTACAGCCCGCCGACAATGCCCTGCAGCTCCGTAAACTCCTTCACCAGCTCCGTCGTCAGGTCGACCTTCGCCAGCTCAACCGCTGTATCAAGAGCGCCCATGTCGATGGCCACGCCCCGCTCCCGCAATGTCGCAGCCAGCCTCTGCGCGATCCCGCGCGTACGCTCCGTCTTCTGCCGGTATGTGCCCAGATCCTTCTGAAACGTCACTTTCTCCAGCAGCCCACCGCGCTCAGCGAACGGTATCTTCCGGTCGAAGTCCCAGAAGAACTGCGCGTCATTGAAGCGCGCCCGCAGCACCCGCTCGTTCCCATGCCTGATCACACCCTCGCCGCGCTCATCTGTCACCGTATTGAGCACAGTCAGAAAGTGCGGCAGCAATTTGCCCGCATCATCCTCCACGGCAAAATACTTCTGGTGGTCCCGCATCACCGTGACGAGCACCTCCTCCGGCAGGGCAAGATAATCGCGCGAGAAGCTGCCCAGCAACACAGAGGGCCACTCAACCAGATGGGTCACAGTCTCCACCAGCTTCTCGTCCTCTCGCCAGCGGGCCCCGGCCACATTACGGGTCGCTCGATCAAGCGCCTTCCGGATCGTATGCCGCCGCGCATCCGCATCGACCATCACATGCGCCGCAAGCAGCGCGTCCACATAGTCGCCAGGCCTCCCAAGCTGCACCGGCGCCTCGCCATGCAGAACGCGATGGCCGCGCGACCCCCTCCCCGCACGCACCCCCGCAAACTCAAGCGGGACTACACTCTCGCCCACGGTCTCACCCACACTCCCGCCCACATGCCCATCGAGCAGCGCAACCAGCCACTGCACCGGCCGCACAAAACGCTCCGCCTTACCCGGCCGCCAGTACATGGGCTTCGGCCAGCTCAGCGCCGCGATCTCGCCCGGCAGCAGTTCACTTAGCACCTCCGCGCAATGGCGCCCCCGGCGCAGCACAGATGCTGACGCGTACGCGCCCTTCGCCGTCTCCTGCACGGCAAGCTCCTCCACCGCCACACCGGCTTTGCGTGCAAACGCCACGGCAGCCGGTGTAGGCACTCCCTCTCGAAACGCAACCGCCCAGGACGGCCCCGTGAGCACCTCCGTCCGATCCGGCTGCTGCAGGGCCACGCCGCGCGCCAGGGCAGCAAGCCGACGCGGCGTCGAGTACGTGCGGATCTCCGCGCCTGCTTCCAGCAGCTGCTCGCGCGCCAGCAGGGCGCGCAGTCTCTCCCCCAGCTCCGCCTGCGCGCTGGGCAGCATGCGCGCCGGCGCCTCCTCCAGTCCAATCTCCAGCAGAAACTCTGCCATGCCTCAGCTTCTCTTTTCTTTGTGCGTCTGCGTTGTCTGCGCCGCGTAAGCGCGCGCCACGCCCACAACCAGCGTGCGAATGCGGGCCATCACAGCCACGCGTTCGGTCACGGAGATCGCACCCCGTGCGTCCAGCAGATTGAACAGGTGCGAGCACTTCAAGCAAAGCTCGTAAGCACCCAGCACCGGGAACCGCCGCAGCTGCAAAGCGGGCTCCGGCTCTACAGCTTCGTCGCTGCCTCCCTGCAGCAGCCGCTCATGCTGCTTCGCATGCTCGCCCGCCAGCTTCTCCACATCGCGAAAGCTCGCGAGCAGATCGCCGCACTCTGCCTCGTACAAACGCAGGTGCTCCCACAGCTTCTCCACCTCTGCCGCCTCAAAACCATACACAGAAAGCTGCAGCTCTTCCTCCAGACGCATATCGCCGTAGGTCACAGCCGCGCCGGTCTGCGGATCGCGCGCCCACACAATCTCGTAAATCGAATCAACGTCCTGCAGAAAGGCCGCGATGCGCTCCAGCCCGTAGGTGATCTCGCCCGTGATCGGATCCAGGTCCATGCCGCCGCACTGCTGAAAGTAGGTGAACTGCGTAATCTCCAGCCCATCCAGCATCACCTGCCACCCGACGCCCCACGCGCCGCCCACCGGCCACTCCCAGTTGTCTTCTTCGAACTTCAGGTCATGCTCGCGCAGGTCAATGCCGAGCGCTTCAAGCGAGGCCAGGTACACCTCTTGCACATCGCCCGGCGGCGGCTTCAGCACCACCTGGAACTGCGTGTGCTTGTACAGCCGGTTCGGGTTCTCCCCGTAGCGGCCATCGGCCGGCCGTCGTGAAGGCTGCGCATACGCCAGGCGCACAGGCCTGGGCCCCAGCACGCGCAAAAATGTTTCCGGCGACATCGTCCCAGCGCCCACCTCGATATCAAAAGGCTGCTGCAGCACGCAGCCGCGCGCGGCCCAAAACATCTGCAGGCGAAACAGAATCTCCTGAAAAGTCGGCGCCTGTCCGTCCGTCGTCGCTCGTGTCTGAATCGTGCCTGTGCCCACGCGTCTATCTTTCGCAGGCAGAAAGCGTCTGCCATGCGATTCAGTTTACCGGACGGGAAAAGGCCATCTTCCCAGCGGACCTGCCCCTGTGAACCGGCGCTGCACAAGCTGCGTACAGTTCCTGCGGATGCACCGGTCCATTCTGTGACAATTGTCACGCCGCTTTGGTGACACATGGCACTGGGGTTCGTCCGGGCAGTCCCGCAGGATACAGGCAGGGAAAGGAACCATATGCAAAGCAAGGGGAAACTCACCGCCGTGCTCCTCAGCCTTCCGGCAGTCATGGGAGGCGCCATGCTCAGCCCGGCAGCCGCTCAAGCACAGGCGCACTGCCAGGCAGGCCTGCGGCTTGAAGGCATCGTCGTGGACCCGAACGGCTCAAGCCTCGCGGGCGCACAGGTCTCTTCTGCTGACGGCGAGCAGGCAGTCACCGATGCCGCCGGCCACTTCCTCCTTCCCTGCGTACCCGCCGCTTCCGCGTCGCTCACGGTCAAGGCGGACGGTTTCGCCACCGCTGAGATGGCCGCGCCTACACAAGCTGCGGCCGCGGCACACCTGCAGATCTCGCTTGCCATCGCACAGGTAGAAACCAGCGTGGAGGTCGGCGAAGACGCCACCACCATGGACGCGGACCATGGCGTCGGCACCCACACCCTCAACACAAAAGACGTGCAGCAGCTTGCTGACGATCCGGACGACTTCAAGCGTCAGCTGCAGGTGCTGGCCGCCACCAGCGGCGGCATTCCCAGCGGCGCCATCATCACGGTCGACGGCTTCCAGAACGGGAGCGCGCTGCCTCCCAAATCCTCCATCGCTTCCATCCGCGTCAACCCGGACATGTTTTCATCCGAGTACGAGCAGCCACCCTACGAGGGCGGGCGCATCGAGATCTTCACCAAGCCCGGCGCGGACAGCTACCATGGCGCGCTCTTCTTTACTGACAGCGATGGAAGCTTCAACGCGACCGACCCCTTCTCCGTAACAGCGACACCGGCCGGCAAACGCCGCTACGGTTTTGAGTTCAACGGCCCCGTCGTACGCAAGCACAGCGACTTCGCGCTCGCGCTCGAAAAGCGCGATATCGACGAGTTCAACGTAGTCAACGCCGTCACCCTCGATGCCACCGGAGACCAGACTGCCCTGCACCAGACTGTGGCCGCGCCGCAGCGGCTCTGGATCGCCTCAGCCCGCGGAGACTGGCAGGTCACTCCGAGCGATGTGGCCACGCTCTCGTTCTCGGCCAACGTCAACAACCTGGGCAATCAAGGCGTCGGTGGCCTCACGCTCGTCGAGGCCGGCTACGGCAGCCATGTGGCCGAGTACGATCTGCGCCTCACAAATACACAGACCTACAACGCAAACCTCCTGCATGAAACGCACATCGGCTACAGCTGGAAGGACACAGCGCAAACGCCCACCTCCACAACGCCCTCCCTGCAGGTCTCCGGCTACTTCACCGGTGGTGGCGCCACAAGCCAGAACCTCAACGACCGCGAGCGCGACCTCGAGATCGACGACGACGTGCTCTACACCCGGGGCAAGCAGCAGTTCAAGTTCGGCGCGCAGTCCATCGGCGTCTTCATCCATGACTACGACCCCGATACCTTCAACGGCGCATTCACCTTCGGCGGCGGCAGTGAGCCGGGGCAAGGTACCTCGCTCACACCGCTGCAGCAGTACCAGGCTGCCCTCGCCGGCGCGCCGGGCGGTACGCCCACCACCTACGGGCAAACCAGCGGAACACCCCTGGTCCCGCTCACGCAGTGGCGCCTCGCCCTCTACACGCAGGACACCATCAAACTCGCCGCGCGGCTTACAGCATCCGTGGGCATGCGCTACTCGCTCCAAACCTCGCCCAGCAGCTTCAATGATTTCGCACCGCGGCTCGGCGTCACCTGGGCTCCCGATCGCAAGAGCACCAACATCATCCACGCCCGGCTTGGCGTCTTTGAAAACGCGCGCACACCCGACCTCGCGGCAAACGTCTACCGGCTCAATGGGATCCGGCAAAGTGAGGCTCTGGTCTACTCACCAAACTTTGCTGCGCCCCTCACGCCGGCACCCGGCGCCATCCACGTCAGCACCGTCTGGCAGTTCCCTCGCCAGCTCAACCAGGACCCCATCTTCCAGTCGCAGCTGGGCGGCGAGCACGACTTCCCTCACCACTGGCATGCGCAGGCCAACTTCTTTTTCATCTCAGCCGGTGGCGCGCTGCGCGCCCGCAACATCAATGCGCCTCTCGTCGCCAGCGGCAACGGCGTTGCGCCTGATCCCACCGCAGCCCTGCTCGCGCCGCGACCCATCGCGCCCAATGAGAACATCCTGCAATACCAAAACTCCGGCCATCTTTCCGGCAAGGTCTGGTTCCTCGGGCTTGATCAGCACAGCTACAAGCGCTTCGGCTTCTTTGCCGGCTGGGTCAACCTTGACTTCACCTCCGACACAGGACAAGGCGCCGTCTTTCCGCAATCTACCTACAGCAACGCCGGCGAAAAGTCCCGCCCGGACTGGGAGCGCCGCAACCAGGTTTTTGCTTTCGGCAACCTCAACCTGCCCTACAAGCTTGGCCTGTCGACGCAGTTCGATGCATCGTCGGGTCAGCCCTATGACTTCACCACAGGCACAGATGCCAATGGCGATGGCCAGTTTAATGACCGGCCCTCCTACGCGAGCGGCGTGGCAGGCGCGGGTGTCTACCAAACGCGCTTCGGCCTGCTCACAACGAACACCGTCAACGGCAACGTACCGCGCAACCTGGGCACCATGCCGGCACTGGTACACCTGGACCTGAACCTGGACCGCAGCTTCAAACTCAGTCCCAAAAAGTCCGAGTCGCCGCGCACCCTCACCCTCAACGCACGCAGCGCCAACATCCTCAACCATACCAACGTGACCGGCGTCGGCAGTGTTGTATCCTCACCCACCTTTTCGCAATCGCTCTCTGCTGAAGCCGCCCGTCGCGTAGAGTTCGGCGCCCGCTTTGCCTTCTAGCTCTTCTCATACCGGAGGTTCCACCATGCACTGCTTGCCGCGTGTTCTTGCGTCTTCCCTGGCCTTCCTCATCAGCACTTTACCGTTGCTCGCGCAGAGCGCGGCTTCCGGCCCAGGCGCCAACCCGACTTCTCCGGCAACAACCCCGCTGCTGCCGCCTGCGGGTCTCTCGTATCGCTACTGGCCGCTGCAGCTGGTCCAGTTTGTCGGGGCAGAGCTGCCCTACTCGATGATCGTGCTGGACGTGGATGACCGGGGGAAGCAGCCGATCTACGACGTTGCCTTGACAGAACGCGCGACCGGCAAACAGATCCACTACGTGAACCAGCCCGAGCAGCTGGCCGAAGACAAAGCGCGCGGCAGCGATGCCTACCTGGTGCGCATGCAGCTGGACGCGCCCGCCTCGCCTGCCAAGGACGCGCAGTACCTGCTTCGCTTCACGAATGAGAAAGAGCAACCGGTCCTGTGGCAGTTTGTGCAGGGTACTGACATCAGCGACCAGGGCAGCGGCATGTCGCCGATCGACGCGCCGATGCCCGTCTTTATATATCGCGAGCAGGGCGCGCTCGCCGGCGCCGGCACTGCGCTCAAGATCGGCAACGTCACCAGCACAGCCGACGTATGGAAGGAGTATGCGCAGCCTCCGTACTTCATCCCCTACCATGGCGCGGTGTCGACCGGCGTCCACCTGCTGACGCTTGCTCCTGTCCACTCCTCGTGGACCGTCGAGCAGCCGTCTCCTATGGCACCCGGCGCGACCTGGAAACTGCAAAGCGCTCGGGGGACTGATCTGACGGCGCATATGCTTGCAGGCAAGGGCGCGGGTGGCGCCACCTTCGCGGTGAACCCGGTCGACTTCGACGACGCGCGGCACGGGACGACGATGGCAGTAGAAGCGCAGCATACAGGCGCCGGCTGGACCATCAGCCGGATTCATTTCGGGCCGACCGACTCCAAGGTAGAGCACACGCTTTCAATGAGCTTTAACCCGGCACTTGCGCCAGGCGCGACAAGCCAGTTTGACCTGCTGGCAGGCAAGAAAACGAAGCTGGCCGCAGGGTCGGTGGAAACCAGCCCCGGTGATGGCGGTTCGCTCCTAGAGAAATGGCTGGTGGCCACGCCGGACTGGGCCAAGGGCAAAACGGCAGCCGCCTCCGTCACAGTGGACCACTAGCCGCAATGGACCACTCGAGGGGCTGTTCACACGACCAGGCTGGCCCGATCCAAGCCGTCCCGAGTCTAGCCGCCCAAACGCGACAAAGCCCCCACACTCTGCAGCCGCTGCTCACCATGGCGCTCCAGCGAGTCCATCGCAAACCGGCGCAGATCCGCGGCATAGTTGCGCGGCCAGGGCAGCCGCGCAAAGCGCTCCGCGGGCTGTACCAGCAATCGCTCAGCCAGCGCGCGGGATGCCGGGCTCAGCGTGTAAGCTCCCAGCTTGCGGTGCTCGGTGCATAGGAGCCCATCGCCGGCAGGCTGCCAGTAGCTTGGCCCAGCTGGGCCGAAAGGGCTCCGGCAGACGGTGCACCGGCGCAGGTCAGGCATCCAGCCCATCAGCCGGATCATCCAGAGCGCAAAGTAGGTCACTGGCATCCAGACATGCCCGGCGCGGGTCTGCTCCAGCACGTGCAGCAGCAGGCGGAAAGTCGCGTCCTGCGGATCGTTGTCCGGCAGCATCTCGTCGAGGACCTCTGTATACAGAGCCAGCGCTGCTGCCCTTGGGTAATCGACAGGCTCGGCCAGCGGCGAGTGCAGGATCTCAAGCGAGTCGAGGCGGACAAGCTCCTGCCGCGGGCGGACGACATACTGCGCGCGGACATGGGTCATCGGCTCAAGCGCCCCGCCGAAGCGCCGCCGCGACCGCGAGGCAGACTTCGCTACGCCCTTCAGCTTGCCGGCCTCCCGGGTAAAAAGGGAGACGATCAGGTCTGCTTCATGGATAGGCCAGGTGCGGAGCACAACTGCTTCGAGATTCGGCACCCGGTCCCTTCCCCGCCTGCTCGCTGCTCACTATCCATGGTATTGTCCGGACGCTGGAGGGCACGGCTGGAGCGCGTGGCTGTCAACCCCCTGCACACCCGCGCCTTCCCTGTGCCATGCACCCTGTGACCGATGGCATCCCTTTTGTCCCAGAATGGGCCAACTGCCCCGCGAACAGCCCCCGGCGCGTCAACCCCCGCCACAAAACGCTGAACTCTGTGCACGCGGTACCGGAGTACCGTACGGAGCGCATAACTATGCGTCACCCTGCATACTTATACATTTAGCTCTTAAAACCCCGCCCTCAAAACGCGCAAAACTGTACGCTAACCCAGCCACTTCGGATTCTGCGCAGTGCCGTCGAAGTGAGAGCTGGTCTTGAACAGCTCGAACTGTCCGGAAGCAGCGGCATCCCGGGTGCGCTCCAGCAGGGCAGCCATCTGCGGTCCGGTCATCGGTTGAAAATTGCGGACCGCCGCCATCGCCTGGTCCAGGATCGGCATCGAGTCAATGCCGGTGATCACAACCGAAACAGGCTGCGACAGCCCGTACTGCAAAGCCTCCATCGGCTGCACAGTCTTGCTGTCCAGGATGAAGTGGTCGCCAAACGTCTTCATGGCCAACACACCGATCCCCTGCTGGATCGCCAGCGGCATCACTTCCTTGGCGAAGGAGCGGAAATGCGCGTCCATCACGTTGATCGGCATCTGCACGGTATCGAAGTGGAAGTTGTGCTTCTGCGCGGTCTCTAGCATGCGGAGATGCACAGCCGGATCCTTGTGGCCAGTGAAGCCAATGTAGCGGATCTTGCCGGCCTGCCGCGCCGCAACCGCTGCCTCCATCGCGCCATCCTTCGCGAAGATGCGGTCCGGGTCTTCCATGCGGATCACTTCGTGGAACTGCACCAGATCGATCACATCGGTCTGCAGGCGGCCCATGGATTGCTCCAGCTGCTTGTTGTACTCCGACTTGGTGCGACCATCGATCTTGGTCATCTGGAAGACCTTCTGCCGATAGCCGTCCCGCAGCGCCTGCCCCATGCGCACTTCGCTGATGCCATCGTTGTAGTCCCAGCAGTTGTCCATGAAGGTGATGCCGCGATCGATCGCAGCGCGCACAAGGCGGATGCTTTCGGCGGGGTCTTGCTGCTTGCCGATGTGGTATCCGCCCAGCCCTATTGCCGACACCATCTCCCCCGTTCGCCCGAGCTGCCGGTACTGCATGTCCGGCGACTGCGGCCTCGTAACAGGGCTGGCTGCAGGGCTTCCCGCGGAGGCGGCATGAAGAGAAAGGGGCGCAGCAGCTGCGACCCCGGCGGCGGTGGCTGTCTTCAGAAAGTCTCTACGCTCCATCATCACTCCCCATAATCATTCCTGGTACGGGCTGCTTGCTCCTGTTATCAGATGCTGCATGCTGCAAGGACTCACTACTTTGCTTTTCGAACGGATCCATGACCTTGAATCACGGACCTCTATGCGGCACCCTAGCTGTGCTGTGCCAGCAATGCAGCATCAGCTCTCTTGTCTGTCCCGGCATATGCCGCCAATGCCGCCTGCATCACCAGCTTGACCGGCACACCGGACTGGAGGGAAGCAGCCCGGCAATCTTCAAACTCCGGGGCGGCATTGCGCTCCTGCTTTCCTTCCCTGCCAATCTTCATGCGCACAGGTCCATACGCTGTTTCCACCACGACATGCTCGCGCTCGAGGCAGCATCGCTGCTCCTCGCGGGAGCGCACACCCAGCGTGCTGGTCTCGCGCAGCAGCAGGTCCCGGAAGCGCGCGACTTCGCCCGGATGGCATAGCAGCGTCAGCAGCGTTCCCGGACGCCCTTTCTTCATGATGACCGGCGTCAGCATCACGTCGAGCGCGCCAGTAGCCAGCGCAAGCTCCGCCACATGCGCGATGATCTGCGGCGACGCATCATCGAGTGCTGTCTCGAGCACCGTGACCGCATCGCCCTCGTGCCCTGCTGCACTGCGAGCGTCTGTGCCCGCGGCAGCTGCATAGGAAGCTGACGCGACGCTGCTGTGCGCCCGCGAAATCTCTTGCTCCATGGCATGCTCCAAGGCGGACCCTTCCCCCACGCTCAGCCGCAGTACGTTCGGGAAGCCGGGCGGGTTCCGTGTGCCTGCGCCGTAGCCGATGCTCTCCACCTGCATCATGGGCTGCGCCCCGAAGACAGGCTCCAGTGTGCGGAGGATCGCGGCGCCGGTAGGCGTCACCAGCTCTTTCTGCACATGCGCGGAGTAGGTAGGCACATGCCGCAGCAGGTCTGCAGTGGCCGGCGCAGGCACCGGGAAGGTGCCATGCGCACACACCACCATGCCGCCGCCCACGTTTACGGGCGAAGCGAACCAGTGCGTCACGCCCTGCGTTATGAGATACTCAATCCCGGCGCTTGCGGCGACGATATCGACGATCGCGTCCACGGCACCCACCTCGTGGAAGTGGATCTGCTCCACCGGCACATTGTGGATCTTCGCCTCCGAGTGGCCCAGCACCTCAAAGGTCTTCGTCGCCCGTGCCTGCACGCTCGCAAGCAGGCCGGAGGTGCGGATCAGCTCCCGGATCGCAGACAGCGAGCGGCCATGCCCGTGAGGATGCGCATGGCCCTCTGCTTCCTGCGTCTGCCCCTGCGTGGGCTCATGGCTGTGTGTATGGGTATGGGTGTGCGCGTGGCTATGGCCATGGTCATGATGGGCATTATGGTCCTCGTGTGGATGATCATGGTCGTGGCTATGGGGCTGGTCATGGTCATGCTCATGGGCAGGCTCCGGACCATGGCTGCGCTTGTGTGCAGGCGGCTCCGCCGGGGCAGGAGGGTTGGCGAGCTCAGCAAGCCGTCCGTGCTCCAACACATGGACCTTCACGGACGAAATGCCGCTCCGATCGACGGTCTCCTGCCTCAAGGAAGCACCGAGCTTCAGAGCATTCGCCGCCTCTTCAAGAACTTTCAGCGGAACTCCGGCTCCCAGCAAGGCTCCGAGAAACATGTCGCCGGAGATACCGGCAAAGCAGTCCAGATAGGCAATCCGCATATGTCTTGGTCTCCCCCTTGTGGGATGCGCCCGCGCCTCAACGGGCCAGCGGCGGCAGCCGGCCAGAGGCGCCCAGGACAAAGACCACGCCCATGGCAAAGCTGTAAGCAGCAGTCAGCAGGGTAAGGCAGCTCTGGACACCGGGCCGGTGCACGCTGCGCGCGAATACCCCGGAAGCCGAGGCCGTCATGATCGTGTTCATGGTGAGCAGGCCGCCGATAAAGCAGAGCAGCCCCAGGATGCCGCGGCTTGTGCCGCCAAGGTGAGCCGCCAGCAGAAAGAGCACCAGCTGCGAGGGCGTTTCCGCTCCGAGTCCATGCAGAATCCCCACCAGAAAAACCGTGCTCTGCCCATACTGGAACCGGAAGGCCTCGGGCCGGGGCAGCGTGGGATCACCCAAGCGGCGCATGCGCCAGCGCAGATACCGCGCACCTGTCAGCAGCAGCGCCAGCCTGCTTCTTGGATGGAGGTGAGCCGCCGAGCCGGACCGGCGAAAGAACGAGAGCAGGATGTAAGCCGTCAGCGCGAGCAGCGTAAGGCCTACAACGCGCTCGCCGACCGCATCCAGATGAACGGGCAGCGCCAGCCGAAAGACCACGACAGCGACCCCAAGGACAGCGACCGTGCAAGCGTGGCCCAGCGCGTAGAGCAGGCCAAGTCGCATGCCTTCGCGCCAGCCTCGCTGGACACTGGTGATGTCAATGATGGCAGCCAGATGGTCGTAGTCGAAGCCGTGCCTCAGACCAAGCAAAGCGCAGGACACCAATGCCACTGTGAGAGAAGTGTCCATCTCCGTCCACTCTACGGAGGGGGAACAAGCGCTGGCAACGTTCTGGGCAGGATAGGCATGACAGGACAGGAAGCAGGATCCGTCTCTTTCGCGCGACTCCTTCTTCGCGCTAGTGCAGAGCAAGCTCAGGATCAAGATCGCGGTTCCCACTAGCGTCATTCTGCACGCATGCAACGTTCCCTTTTTCGCGCCTGAATAAACAGCGATAATCAGCCGCATCACTTTTCCCTATGGGCATAGGCAAGCGAAACGGAGGAATGTAGGCTGATCGAAAGCCTGCGCTTCGCCGCCGTGCGCTGAAGCAGATGCCGCCACGCGTGGCCTGTCTCTCAGGCGCGTGAAGGTGCAAGCAGCAGGGACAGGAGCTCCGATTGACCGATCTACGCAACTTCCTTTCGCTTCCCTACCCAGAACTCGAAAAGCTGAATCTTGAAGCCAAAGGGGAACGCCGCCAACGGGTTCCGCCTGAGCAGATCCGCGACAAGCGGATTGCGCAGCTGAAAAGCGAGGATGGCATCAAGGCCATTACCGTCCTGTTCAGCGACCTGGAAGGCCGCCTGCATATGCTCGACTACGACAAGAAGTTCCTGGTCTCGAGCTACGACAATCTGACCTTTGATGGCTCCTCCATCCGGGGGTTCACCGCCCAAAGGGAGAGCGACCTGCGCCTCGGCATCGACTGGGCTGCCTTTTACTGGGCGCCTGCGGATGTGTTTGGCCCCGGCAAGGTGCTGGTATTTGGTGAGGTGATCGATAAGCAGGGCAAGCCATATGCCGGCGACCTGCGCGGCGTGCTCAAGAGCTTCGCCCAACGCCTGTACGACGAGGAAGGCTACACGCTGAACGCTGCGAACGAGATCGAGGGCTTCCTCTTTGCCGGGCGCGATGCAGAGCGGCTTTTCCACAAGAATGGCCGGTTCGACTATGTCAACCAGGGCGGCTACTACCACTCCCTGCCAGGCGACGCACTGCGGGACTTCATCGACCGGGCAGCCGATGTGCAGCGGGCGATGGGTTTTGAAAACGAGAAGGATCACCCGGAGGTCGCGCCCTCGCAGTTCGAGATCAACTACAGCTATGGAGAGGTCGTCGCGGCAGCAGACCAGATCCAGCTCTATAAGCTGATCTGCCGCCAGATCGCCCAGCAGATGGGAATGACGGCCTCGTTTCTCCCAAAGCCGGTGGTCGGCGTCAACGGCAGCGGCATGCATACCAATGTATCGATCACCAAGGATGGCAAGAACATCTTCTGGGACGCGAACGGCGAGGAAAAGCTCGCTCCTCTTGCCTGGGACTTCATCGACAGGATCCTGACGCACGGCAATGACATCTGCCTGCTGCTGAACTCAAGCGTGAATGCCTACCGCCGCCTGGACCCTCAGTTCGAGGCGCCCAACCAGATCAAGGCTTCCGCGACAGATCGCGGCTCCATGGTGCGCGTACCCATCGGCAATGAGAAAAGCGCGCGCGTCGAGGTGCGCTCCGTCGGCCCCGATGCCAACCCCTACCTGGTGCTCTACTCGATCTTCCGATCCGGGCTGGAAGGCCGCACGGCCAAGATCGACAATCTGCGGCAGGCCGAGCGCTATCTGCCGGACAACATCTACACCGCGCTTGAGGACTTCCGCAACGCAGAGTGGACGACCGAGCTGCTGGGTGCCGATGTGAAGCAGCGCTTTGCTGATCTGAAACAGGGGTCTGCCGATCGTTGTGCAAAGCTGCTGGGCACCTTTGTGAAGTCAGGCGAGGTGCAGTTTCACCACGAGGTGTACAACCAGTATCTTTGGAATGAGTTTTAATTTTGCTGCCGATTCTGAGCGCTACGCAGAGAAGAGGCGTACCTTTGGCTGAACGAAGCAGGAGAAAACTATGACAAAGCTCATAAGGCGTGTTGTCACCACGCATGACGATGCAGGTGCGTCGGTGGTGCACTCCGATATGAACATTCCGCTTCCTCCTTTCCCCGGGGCAGACGCCGAGTTAGCCGTGGTGTGGACCACAGGCTCGGTGCCAGCAGACAATGCCAGTGATCTGGAGGGAGATCAGCGACCGGAGGGCATCACACTCACCGGTGGCTCGGTTTTCAGAGTGACGGAACTAGGTCCTGGCTTCAGTTCACCGATGCACCGGACCTACTCTATCGACTACCTTACGGTCCTATCAGGTGAGCTTGAGCTCATTCTGGATGGAGGCGAGACCATCCATCTTTCTGCGGGCGATGTTGTCATCCAACGAGGTACCAACCACATCTGGCGAAATCCAAGCTCAGAGACCCGGTGCAGATTTCTCGTTTCTATGATCGAGGCCCAACCGATCTTGTTTCAGGGTGAAATCCTGGAAAAAACCCCTGTATAACCTGTCCGCACAAGCAAAAGCCGCGCTGCACAGCGCGGCTTTTGCTTGTGCGCGAGGGCAGCTAGCGCCCGAAATGTGCAGAGTTCTTGTCCGCGAAATGCGACCACTTTTCGGGTAGATCATCGCCGGCAAAGATGGCAGAGACCGGGCACACCGGAACACACGCGCCGCAGTCAATGCACTCGACAGGGTCGATAAACAACTGGTCGGCCGCCTCGTAGTCGCCCTCGTCCTTCTTGGGGTGGATGCAGTCAACCGGGCAGGCATCAACGCATGCGTGATCCTTGGTACCGATGCAGGGTTCAGCGATTACATAAGCCATCTGGGGACTTCTCCAATGCGATCTTTCCCAAATTGTAGCAGGCAGGCATAGGCTTTTAGACCGCGCCGGCACGCTCCTTTCGCTGGGCTGCAAACTCGGCAGGCGAAAGAAGTGGAGCGAGGTTGCGGCCTGCAAACATCTCGGTGAAAACATGAATCAGCTCTTCCTCCAGCGCCTGGTTGGTCGCTAAAACCTCTTTGCTGTCGAGGGCGAAAGCACCCCCGTCGAAGCAGGTCACCGTACCGCCGGCTTCCTTGACAAGAAGAACCCCGGCCGCCGTGTCCCAGGGATTGAGCCCGAACTCCCAATAGCCATCGACTCGGCCTGCCGCCACATAGGCAAGGTCCAGGGCGGCGGAGCCGGCCCGTCGCAGCCCATGCGAACGCAGCGTGAGCTCATGGTAAAAGTGCACATTCGGATTGCGGTGCCGAGCGCGGCTTGGAAACCCGGTCGCGAGCAAGGCCTCTGCAAGAGAGGGGATGCGCGAAACGTGCAGAGCCCGGCCGTTGAGGAACGCGCCTTTTCCCTGCTCCGTGACAAAAAGCTCATCACGCATGGGGTCGTAGATGACGGCTGCTACCAGCACGCCATCCTGGCCTTCCGCTGTTCCGGCAGGTCTGTGTTCCAGCCCCAGCGAGACGCAGAAGACGGGGAAGCCGTGTGCAAAGTTTGTGGTTCCATCCAGCGGATCCACATACCAGCGAAAAGCCTGATCGAGCCCGTGGCGCGTGCCTTCTTCGCCAAAGATGCCGTGATCCGGGAAAGCCGCGGAAAGCCGCTCCAGGAGCAGCTTCTCGCTGCTGCGGTCCGCCTCTGTGACGATGTCCACTTCCGTCTTGTATTCGGTGGCGACCCCGCGCGCGTAGAAGTCGCGCAGCAAGGCTCCGGCCTCGAGGGCGATCGGAACAGCTGTCTCCACCCAGGTCCAGTCCACCCCGTCCGGCAGGCGGCTCACTTGCCTGCTCCGTCTAAGGGCGCCGCGGCGGACGCCGTGGAAACCCGGCGTTCCTGAGCTTTCCGGCGCTGCTCCTCCCGGCGTGGCGACTCGCTGATTGTGCGGATCTGTTCCTTGTAGATGAAGAGGTTCGGCTGCGCTTCCCGCGTCAGGCGAATCATCCGGTCATCGAAGTATTCGATCCAGCCGGAGACGATGTCGCCGTCGCGGAGCTTGACCTGAACAGGCACCTGTTTCTCACTCAGAAAGCGCAGGTAAAGCGCCTCCTGTCCACTTTCCCCAGGAGGAACAGCCTTGGAACGTCGCAGCGCCGGCGCGGATCGAGAGGGCATGGACACCATTGTAGGGGTGAAGCTGGTTTCCGAAAACGTATGAACTCTTCGATCAGGGCTCGGTAGACGCCCGGAGGTACCCTGATCGGTAATGCGGGGTATCGTCGGCTCCTGCAGGCAGGCCCTGCAGCGCGATGTGGATGGAGCGCAGCTCGCTTGCCCCAGCCAGCGGGTTGCGGCGGCTCGCCTCGCGGCGTGGATAGTAGCCCAGCAGGTACTGCGTGCGGAGGTCATCGCTGACCTTGCGGAAGGCTGCCCCAAGCCCACCCTGGTCGACGTAAAAGGCCCGGCCGCCCGTCTCCTGGCTCAGGATGATCATGGCGTGCTCGCCGGCGGTGTCGCGCCCCGCGTCGGCTTCGATCGGCACATCAATCAAGCTGTAGATGATCACATCTCCGCGCTGGGCGGCGTTGAGTGCTTCATCAAACGATGTGCCCGCCACCGTGTTGCTGCCGTCGGAGACCACCACCAACACCTTGCGTCCGGTGCGCGGCGCAAGTGTCTGAGAAGCCAGCAGAACCGCGGAATAGAAGGCGGTAGCCGGCCCTGCAGCCAGGTTGTTCACACCATTATCGATCCGGCGGACACTGTTGGTAAAAGGCACCACCTCGCGTACATCGGAGTTGAAGTCAAACAGCGCGAGCTGGTCTTTGGGCGTCACCATGGTCTGCGCAAAGTCATGGGCGGCATGCTGCTCCACGCCAATATCTTTTCGCGTGGACCCGCTTGTATCAATCGCAAGGACCAGCGAAAGCGGCACGTTCGTCTGTTTCTCGAAGATGGCCACGCCCTGCGGCACACCATCCTCACTCAAGTTAAAGTTGCTCTTCTCAAGGTCGGCCACCGGGGCCCCATGCGCATCCGTCACGTTGACAAAGACGCTGACCAGATGCACTTGCACGCGAAACGTTTCCGGCGTGTTCGAGGAGCTGGGCGCACTATTTTGAGCCGGAGCAGCCTGTGCGCGTAGCCTGCCGGGGCAGCTTGCGCACAGGCAAAGCAAGGCGCCGATCAGCACCGCCCCTACGCGACGCAAGGGCCGGCTCACCGGATTGCTCCTGTCGGTGCTATCGCTCCTACCGTCACGGACTCCGGAAAAGGCTCGCCGTCTGCCCAGACCGCGCCATCCACGAAGAACTCTTTCTTCCAGATCGGCACCGTTGTCTTGAGTGTGTCGATAACCCACCGGCAGGCGTCAAAGGCGGCTCCTCGATGAGCGGAGGCGACGGCAATCAGGACACTGGTCTCGCCGATCGCAAGCCTTCCGAGACGGTGATGCAGCCACACCTCCCGCACCGGGAAACAGCGCTGTGCCTCCGCCGCAAGCTTCCTCATCTCGGCGAGCGCCATCGCCTCGTATGCCTCGTAAACCAGGTACTGTGTCTGGCGGCCGCGGGTGTTATCGCGGACGATACCGTCAAAAAGGACCACAGCCCCGTCGCTCCCTGCCTTGATCGCAGCCAGAACGGGTTCGGCTTGTACGCGATCAGTGGTCAGCAGGACCCGCTCCGGCGAACCGCCGCTGACCGGCGGCAGAAGAGCGACCTCATCGTCGGGATGCAGCGATTGCTGCGGGTCGGCATACTGCTGGTTTACGGCAACTGCCAGGCGCGTCCAAAGCCCATCGAGGCTGTCACGGCCGCCTAGGCGACCTGCCGCCTGGCTCGTTTCGCTCTGGAGAAAGCTCAGCAGCCCCCTCACTGTGCACTGCTCTTCCTGAAGCTCCACTGCGGCTTCGCTAGTGCCGAAGTGCTCCCGCAGAACCCCGAAGTAGAGCACCCGCACCCGCATCTTCCCAGCATACCCGCTCCTGCTTCGACGCTTGTATAAGCACACCTGTCACCGGAAAGTCGCGTCAAGAGCAGCTTTGCGTCACCCTGGGACGGCTTCCGAAAGTCACTTTTCGACACCATTGACAAAGCCTCGGAGCAGCCGCAGAATCGGGTATCGGCGCGGCAAACCGACGAGCTGCACCTTCCGCTCCCCCCTGAAAGGCTTCTTTGCAAGAAGTTCTCCAACATCCGCTGGAAGGCCTCGCCAAGCTTGCAAGCGGCAAGGTCCGTGATCTATACCTCGTCGACGGTGACCTGCTGCTGGTGGCATCGGACCGCATCTCCGCCTTTGACCATGTGCTCGGCAGTGAGATCCCCGACAAGGGCACCATCCTGACGCAGCTGTCCCTGTTCTGGTTTGAGTTCCTGGAGCATACGGTTCCCAATCACATCATCCAGTCGGAGGTGGACGCATACCCGGAGGCTCTCGCTCCTTTCCGGCAGGATCTGCGTGGCCGTTCCATGCTGGTAAAGCGCGCGGAGATGTTCCCGGTGGAGTGTGTGGTGCGCGGGTACCTGTCCGGTTCGGGCTGGAAGGACTACGGGGAGAGCGGCAGCTTGTGCGGCATCGCGCTGCCGGCTGGACTCGAGCAGAGCAGCAGACTCCCCGAACCGCTGTTTACGCCCGCGTCGAAGAGCCAGCTTGGCGAGCACGATGAAAATATCTCTTTTGCAGAGATGTGCGCGCGGATCGGCCGCGAGGATGCGGAAACGCTGAGGCGGCTCAGCCTTGAGATCTACGACCGGGCGGCCAGGCACGCCGACGAGTGCGGCCTCATCCTGGCTGACACGAAGTTTGAGTTTGGGCGCGTCGGGGATGTGATCCTGCTGGCGGATGAAGTGCTGACGCCTGACTCCTCGCGCTTCTGGTCCAAGGCAGAATACGCACCCGGTGGTGCTCAGGCATCGTTCGACAAACAATTTGTACGGGAGTATCTCGAGGAATCCGGATGGAACAAACAGGCGCCGGCACCCGCCCTGCCACGCGAGATCATCGAGAGAACTCGGGAAAAGTATCTGGAAGCGTTCCGGCTTCTGACCGGCACACCGCTTGCCCTCTAGGGAGGCTGTGGCACCGGCATCGGTTCCGCGTAGCAAAGGGTAGAGGCATTGGCAGGGGTGGACTGGATTATTCTCGCGATTCTGCTGCTGTGCACCGTGCAGGCAGCGCGTCGCGGCATTGTTGTCGAGGCTTTCTCACTGGCAGGCGCCGTAGCGGGGATTGCGATCGCGAGCTGGAACTACACGCATCTGGTCCCGTGGTTCTCTACGTGGGTCCGGCTTCCCGCGCTGGCTGAAGCCGGAGCATTCCTCCTCATCGCCTTACTTGTGATGGTGGTTGCCGGGGTAGTCGGGCGGCTCATCCGCTGGTCGATGCGGACGATCGGCCTCGGCTGGGCAGACAGATGTATGGGCGCAGGCTTTGGACTGGTGAAGGGTGCCGTTCTTGTCACGCTGGGTGTGATGTTGCTGGTTGCGTTTTGGCCGGGTTCGGCTGCGTTACGGGGCTCCAGGCTGGGCCCCTACTTTGTGGCGGCTGCAAAGGAAAGCTCGGTCGGTACGCCTGAGGCGTTGCGAAGCAAGATAAGGTTTGGAGCCAGACTGCTACGGGAGCGCACCTTCCTGCCTTGGCAGCCCTAGTTCCTGGTTGAAGAAAGAGAGAGACTCTGACATGAAACGCGAGCTGGATTCCCTTGTGGCACAGATGTACGCCGGCGGTATCACGTATGCCGAGGCTGTCCGCGAGTTCAAGAAGCGTTTTCTGCTGGAGGTACTCCAGGCCAACCGGGGCAACCAGTGCAAAGCGGCCAAGAACCTGCAGGTGCACCGCAATACACTCAGCCGCATGATCGCCGAGCTGGAGATCGATCCAGCGGAGCTGCGCCTCGGGATCAAACGACCCGTACGGAGCGAACGTCCAATGCTTGAGATCAAACGCACCGGGAGCGGCCCTCGCTAAAGCATTTCTCCCCTACATGGGTGCCACAAGTTCTATGGCATGCGGCTTCTCTGACGAAGAAGCCGCGAGAGAGGAAATGGCTTTGACAACAGCTGAGGGAGAAATGCTTCAGCGGTGCTTTACCCTTCAGGTATGAGCCGCCCCTCCTCGCCCAGCCAGCCCGCCGTCCCAACATCAGCAGTCGCCACGTCTCTGTCTCTGGAGCACGCTGGAGGGCAGCCCGAGGAGCATAGGGTCTTCATCAAGCCGGGCTTTCGCTGGGACGGGCAGGACGCTTACCTGTTCGATATCGATGGCACCCTGTTGCGTTCCCGCGACAGGGTGCACTACGACGCATTCTTTGCCGCGGTCGACCACGTCCTGGGGCGGCCCCTTGTCCTTGACGGGGTGACCCTGCACGGCAATACCGATCCCGGTATCCTGCGCGATGCCTTCCAGCTGGGAGCCATGGAGGATGCAAGCTGGCGGCCCCATGTCCCGGCCATCTTCTTGCAGATGAGCGAGCGCGTCACGCTCCATCAAAGCGAAATGGATCTCCTGGTCATGCCCGGGGTGCCGGAGGTATTGGCACACCTCCAACGCAAGGGCGCTGCCCTTGGTGTCGCGACCGGCAACATTGAGAGCATCGGCTGGATTAAGGTCACAGTCGCCGGATTGCGAGACTGGTTTACCTTCGGCGGCTTCAGCGATGCTTTCGAGAACCGCTCCGAGATGATTGCGCATGCACTCGGCCTGGCCCGGGAGAGAACAGGCCCCGGCAGTAGCGTGTGCGTGGTAGGCGACACGACCTTTGACGTCACAGCAGCCCGAGCCAACGGCCTGCCGACGATCGCGGTCGCCACAGGCAACTACACCTTTGACGAACTGATGGAAGCGCGGCCCGAAGTGTGTGCCACCAGCCTGCAGGCGCTTCTCAACTACGCTCCCGCTGAGGCGGTCTAGAGCCATGGTGCCCGTCAGGCCCGCTACTCCGGGCGCTCCCTTGCTCCGACGGGCGTTGCTCGCCATCCTGATGGCCGCTGCCAGCAGTGCTTTAGCGCAGGGACGTGCGGTCAGCAATCATGATCGGGACCAGGCGCAGAGAGCATATGTCGATGGGGCAAAGGCGATCACAGCGCAGGATCTGCGCGCAGCCGTTCGGGCTTTTGCGAAAGCTTCTGCTCTTGATCCTGGCAACCGCGACTACGATGCAGCGCTTGCCATCGCCCGCGACAACCTTGCGACGCAGCTGATGCAGCAGGCTTTGAAGGCCCGGCTCACGGGCGACAACACCACATGGCGCGCACGCGCGCTGGAAGCTGCGTCGGCAGACAGCCGAAACCCGATGGTGGTGGAGCATGCGGCAGACCTGCTGGAGGACGAGGCACCGCGGGATGCTGTGCTGAACCCCATCAAGGACGATGCCGCGCCTCCGCTTGTACTTTCCCCTCTCCCCGGCACGCATAGCTTTCACCTTTTGCTGCCGGCAGTCGAAGTGCTGCGGCAGGTTCTCTCGGCCTACGGCATCACGCCTGTGCTTGACAGCTCTGTCGGCACAGCACGGATCCACTTCGACGCCGATGATGTGACATGGGATCAGGCGGCGCAGCTGCTGACGCTCGCGACCGGCACCTTTGTGGTCCCTCTGGATCCGGCCCGGGTGCTGATCGCTGCCGATACCCAAGACAACCGCAGTAAGTACGAACGCCTGGCGCTGGAAACGCTCTACCTTCCAGGTTTGACCTCGGCCGAGCTGAATGATGTCGCCAACATCGCACGCAATGTCTTTGAGGCGCAGCAGGCATCGGTGCGCGAGTCCAGCAATACCTTAACCATCCGCGCGCCTGCGCGCAGGCTCAGCGCTTTCAACTTTGAGGTGAATGAACTGCTGGAAGGCCGCAGCGAGGTGCTGCTTGATGTAGACATCTACGAAGTACAGCGGGACCGGATGGTGAACGAAGGAGCGGAGCTGCCACAGACGAGCAACGTCTTTAATGTGACTTCGGAAGTGAACAGCCTGATCAGCAACAATCCCTCGCTGGTGCAGCAGATCATCTCGAGCGGACTGGCCAGCCCCGGCAACATCGGTGAGATTGCGCTGGCCCTGATCTTGTCCGGCCAGGCAGGTTCCACACTGTTGTCGCAGCCCTTTGCGTACTTCGGCGGCGGCATTACCACCACAGGCTTGACGCTCAGCTCCGCAGCAGCCAATACAGCGCTTACTTCCTCCGACACACGCATGCTGGACAAGCTGCAGCTGCGTTTGCTGGACCAGGAGGAAGGAACAATCAAGGTGGGCGAGCGCTATCCTATCGTGACCTCGTCTTACTCCAACCTGGCGACCGGCTCTACCAGCATCGCGGGCATCACCTCGGCCGGGCTTTCCAATACGCTCCAGAACCTGGGAATCAATCTCTCGTCCCTCACCTCCGCGGCTTCCGCCGCTGTGCCGCAGGTGCAGTACCAGGACATCGGCCTCACGCTGAATGCGACGGCACGCGTGGAACAAAGCCAGGACATCTCCCTGAAGCTGCAATTCCAGCTCTCGTCGCTGAGCGGACAGACGCTCAACAGCAATCCCATCATCAACAACCGGCAGATGGACTCGATCATTAACGTCAAGGCCGGGGAACGGACTGTGTTGGTGAGCCAGGTGACGCAGCAGGAGACCGCCGCCCTGATCGGCTTGCCTTTTCTGAGTGAGATTCCCGGTTTTGAGCTGGGCACCAACCGGATGACCGACAAGATGAGCGATCACATCATCATCGTGGTCACGCCGCGAGTAGTGCGCCTGAGCCATACTTCGGCGCATGGTCAAATGGTGATTCTACCGGCGCACTCCTGAGCCATTTGTCAGACCTGCATTTTGGCCGCGATGGGAAAACGACGGCCCATGCCGAAGGCCTTGGGCGTGAGCTTGAGCACCGGTGCTGCCTGCTGGCGCTTGTACTCGCTGCGCTCCACCAGCTTGAGCACCCGGCTTACTTCTTCCGGATCAAGATCCGTATGCTCGGCGATCTCGCCGGCTGTTTCGTAGCGCTCCACGTAAGCGGAAAGTACGGGATCGAGATGCGCATAGTCCGGCAGTGAATCGGAATCAAGCTGGCCGGGTCGCAACTCGGCAGAGGGCGGCTTATTGAGAATGGCCTCCGGGATAAGTTCGCGCTCGCGGTTTACGTATCGGCACAGGCGGTATACGTCGGTCTTCATCACGTCGCCAATCACCGCCAGCGCACCCACCATGTCGCCGTACAGCGTGCAATAGCCGGTGGCCATCTCGCTCTTATTTCCCGTTGTGAGCACCAGCGCGCCCCACTTGTTCGAGAGAGCCATCAGCAGTGTGCCGCGGATACGGGACTGCAGGTTCTCCTCGGTCAGGTCGCTTGCCGATCCTTCAAAGAGGGGGCCGAGCGCCTGATTGAATTCGGTGAACATTGGGGCGATCGGCACCAGCTCCATACGGATCCCGAGCTTGGCTGCCAGCGCTCGGCTGTCTTCAATCGAGCCGGTGGACGAGTACTCGCTCGGCATGCCTATGCCGATGACGTTGTCGGCCCCAAGGGCTTCGACAGCAATGGCTGCGACGAGTGCTGAATCGATGCCGCCGCTCAGCCCCACCAGGACCCGCTCAAAGCCGCACTTGCGCACATAGTCGCGGACACCCATGGCCAGCGCCGCGAAGCAGAGCGCGTCCTCATCCTCGGTCGCAGGCCGCAGCGTTCCCTGCTCGGTTGCCGTGTCGAAAAAGATCATGTCCTCTGCGCAGGAGAACGCCCGGGCCGCTACCTGGCCGCTGCTGTCGATGGCCAGGCTGCTGCCATCAAACAGCAGGCTGTCATTGCCGCCTACCTGGTTCACCATCAGGACCGCGGTGTGATGGCGATGCGCGATGGCAGCCAGCATGGCTTCGCGCGTGGCGCGCTTTCCCCGCCAGAAAGGGGAGGCCGAGATGTTGAGGATCAGCGTCGCACCTTGCTGCATAAGCTCTTCCACAGGATCGACCTGGTACCGTCTCGTCTCCCAAAAGCTCTTGTCATTCCAGGCGTCTTCGCAGATCGTAACGGCTACCCGTTCCCCACCGAGGTGGCAGATGCTCTGCTGGACAGCAGGTGCGAAGTAACGCTGCTCGTCGAAGACGTCATAGAACGGCAGCAGACGCTTGTGTTGGACAAATTCGACACGGCCTTCTTGTAGCAGGGCAGCCGAGTTGTAGACGTGTTTGCCGGATTCGCGTGGGGCCGGCGAGGGTACGCCGCAAAGCACAGCAATGCCGAGGATGCCAGCGCATGAAGCGAGATCCTGAAGGATTTCCTGAGCCCGTTCCACAAAGGCCGGCTTCTCGAGTAGATCGGCAGGGGGATAGCCGCAGATGGAGAGTTCGGGAAAGATCACGAGGTCAGCGCCGGCCTGGGCAGCCCGTTCCGCGAAGCGCGTCATGGTCTGCAGGTTGCCGCAGAAGTCGCCGACCGTGGGGTTGATCTGGGCTAGCGCGATCTTCACCCGCCTAGTGTAACAACGCGCCAGCTCCTCCTCAGCCCGGGAGTACCAACTCATCCAACTCCAGGAATTGCCGAAGCACGTCATCCTCGGTCTTCTTCATTTCGTCAATGGTGCCGAAGAAACGTGCTTTGCCTTCATGGAGAAAGAGCACCCGGTCAGCCAGGCGCTGAGCAAACCGCATATCGTGCGTGACCACGATGCTGGTCAGCTTCAACTGGTGCTTAAGCTTCTGGATCAGGTCCCCCATGAGGTGGGCAATGAGCGGATCGACCATCGTCGTCGGCTCGTCATAGAGGATGGCCTGCGGCTGTGCAGCCAGGGCGCGGGCGATTGCGACAGAGCGCTTCATGCCGGTGGAGAGCCCGGCAGGCAGGTCGTCAGCCGAGGCGTTGACGCCGACCATCTCGAGAAGCCCGGAAACGATCTGCTGGATCTGATCCTCATCGAGCTTCTGGTTTTCGCGCAAGGGAAAGGCGACATTTTCGCGCACAGAAAGCGAGTCGAAGAGCGCCCCATTCTGGAAGACCATCGTGACTTTGCGGCGGATGGCTTGCATATGCTCTTCGTCAAAGTCGGTGATGTCTTCGCCGGCGACGCGGATCCTCCCGCTGTCGGGTTTGTAGAAGCCCATGAGCTGCTGCAGCGAGACCGACTTGCCTACCCCGGAGCGGCCCAGAATGCAGAGCGTTTCGCCCGCATTCACAAAGAAGCTCACGTCCTTGAGCACGTGGAAGTCGCCGAAGGACTTGGACACATGCTCGAAAGCGATATAGGGCTGTTCGTTAACGTCCGTGTGCTGCTGGGCCTCTTCGCGCACGGTTTCATCGTCTGGCACGGGCTCATCAACAAGCTTCTCGATGTACTCGAATCCTTTAGGCAGGTTCTCGAGATCCGGCTTCTGCGTGACGTCCTGAGCATCACGGTTTGGACCGGAAGAGCCATGGTCCGGATGGTCCGGATGGTCCGAATGGTGGGGAGCGCTCGCCGATTTGATTTCGTAATCCATGCTCCCTCTCCTAGATGCACACGCCTGCGAACGAGGACTGGAGCGCCTCCCAATCTTCGGGTGTGTTGAGATTTAAGAACCAGCGATGCGATTGGTTCCAGCTCCTGGCCGCGGCCAGGACTTCTACGCGGAAGCAGTCGAACTGCGATTTCGGCACAAGGCTGTGCAGCACGCGCATGATTTTGAGATCGCCAGCGGCAACGGCCTCTGCGAGCGCCGGACCAAGGCTCGACTCCAGCACCATACAGAGTGGCTGCGGCCTGCCGTTCCCTTGCGGCAGGGTGACCCAAGCGCTGGAGCTCTGGGCGCGATCAAACAGACTTTTGAGAAAGAAGCCTGGCAGTAGCGGGAGGTCAACGGCGACGAAGAGGGCAAATTGCGACGGCCTGATTTCAAGCGTAAGCAGAGCGCTGGCTATGCCACCCAGCGGGCCCGCCTGCGGGAAGAGGTCAGGCACGATCGGGGTACGTGGGGATGCAAGCGCGGGGGCGCCAGCCTGGCGCCCGGCTACGCCTGGCTCAAAGCCTGATGCCCGGAGGCGCTCCAGGGCATGCTCGAGAAGAGTGCTGGCCCCGAATGGGAGGTCCGCTTTATCTCGACCCATACGGCGGCTTTGCCCCCCGGCAAGGACAAAGGCGAGGCGGCTCATCAGGCGGGACTGCTGTGGTCTGGTGAAAGGGCTGGAGCGGCATCCGAGCCGAGCGCTTCAAAGAAGGTAATCAGCGTCTCGATCCCGCGATGGAAGTTCGCCAGGTGAAACTTCTCATTCGGCGCGTGCAGATTATCATCCGGGAGGCCAAAACCCATCATGACACTTGGCATGCCGAGGCCGCGTTCGAGGTCACCCACAACAGGGATCGACCCACCGGAACGGATAAAGACCGGCTCGAAACCCCAGACTTCCCGAAGCGCCTTGACGGCTGTCTGGATGTAGCGGTTGTCTGTAGCAACTACGGCTGGTTCTCCCGAGTGGATAAGCCGGGTCTCCACGGTGACACCGGCCGGCGTCAGGCTCTCAACGTAGCTCTGGAGGCGAGCAAAGGTCTCCTGCGGCTTCATAGGCGGAACCAGCCGCATGGAGATCTTCGCCGTCGCCTTCGCTGGAATCACCGTCTTCGCACCCGCGCCGGTGAACCCTCCCTGGATCCCGTGCACATCGAGCGCCGGTCGCGCCCAAGTTCGCTCCATCACGGAAAGTCCAGGCTCGCCCACCAATGCAGGGGCGCCGATCTCGTCCGTCAGGTACGTGGCCTCATCGAATGGCAGCCTCTGCCAGGCGGCCAGTTCGTCGGCCGTCGGGGGCTCCAGCCCTTCATAGGTGCCGGGTACCAGGATCCGGCCTTCTGCATCCTTCAGCTGCGCGATGATCTGGGCCAGCGCGATGAACGGGTTAGGCGCAACACCTCCGTACATGCCGGAGTGGAGGTCGGTGCGTGCGCCGCGTACCTCCACCTCGGTGTAGACCATGCCGCGCAGCCCGACGCAGAGCGTCGGGAGGTCCGGCGCAAACATCTCTGTGTCAGAGACCAGGGCGAAGTCGGCGCGGAGCCGTTCCGGGTGCGTTTGGATGAAGGCCGCGATCGACTCGCCGCCCACCTCTTCTTCGCCTTCCAGCACCACACGCACGTTGAGCGGCAACTTGCCAGCGTGCGCGGCGAACAAGGCAGCGAGCGCTTTGACGTGCATATACATCTGCCCCTTGTCGTCGACGGCGCCACGGGCGTAGAGATTCCCGTCGCGCTCGGTGGGCTCAAATGGAGGGCTGAGCCACTCGTCGAGCGGGTCAGGCGGCTGCACATCGTAGTGGCCGTAGCACAGCACGGTCGGCTTGCCGGGCGCATGCAGCCACTCCGCCAGGATGAGCGGGTGCGCTGCGTCGGATCCGGCACGGACAACGTCCACCAGCTCGACCCGCTCCATCCCGATGCGGCGGAGCTCGGCGGCGAGCCACTCGGCCGCCCGGCGTACATCCTGACTGTATTCCGGCAGGGTCGAGATAGAAGGAATGCGCAGCAACTCCTTCAGCTCGGCGACGGATGAAGACTGGTGCTCACGGGCGTAGCGGATCGCATCAAGCATTGCACATAGCTTTCTGCCGTTCTTACGGCGTAAAGAGCTGCCGCATGGGTCCGAGGCGTCGCTCTAGTAACGCGGGATGCTCGGGTCTATCTGCGTTGACCAGGCATCCATGCCGCCTGCCAGCGATTGGGACTGCTCAAAGCCTTCCTTCCGGAGCCATGCCGCGACGTTCAGCGAGCGAACACCGTGGTGACAGATCGTCACAATAGGCCGGTCGGGGTCCAGCTCGGCAAAAGCGCGAGAGGGTACGTCGCCCATCGGCATGCAAACCACACCGGGCAAAGCTCCGATCTCTACTTCCCACGGTTCTCGCACATCCAGCAGCACAAAGTGCGACTGTCCGTTATCCTGTAGAAGCTCAGCGAGGGCACCAGGCTCAATCTCGTAGGGCAGCATATCTCAAGTAGAGTACATGGGCTCTTTCCCCAAAGAGCGCCAATGCGCCAGCCAGCATCCCGGTTTTGTCTCGTTTTGAGAGTATCCGTACGTCCATGGAACAGAAGAAGGAGCAAAAGCCTGCGCTGCATGCTACAAGGATGCAAGTAGGCTCCCAAAGAGCTCCTGCGGGAACAAGCTCACCACACGCAGCCAGAGGGCCGCAGACAGGAATAGGTCCGTATGGGGAACGCTGAACGCGTCATGATTGTTGAAGATGAGGTCCATGCCCTGCATGGCCTCGCAGAGCTCGTGTCCTCCTGGGGATACGAGACGGAGATGGCAGGGGACGGCCAGGAAGCGATGGAGAAGCTTTCGGGCTGGCAGCCGGGCATCATCGTGACGGACCTGAAGATGCCGCGGATGAACGGTCTTGAGTTGCTGCAGCAACTGCAGCAGGGCAAGAACGATTGCACCGTCGTGGTGCTTACGGCTCAGGGTTCGATCGAATTGGCCGTAGAGGCCATGAAGATTGGTGCGTACGACTTCATCCAAAAGCCGGTTGAGCCGACCCGGCTCCGGACGACGCTGAGCAATGCCACGCACATGCGGGAGACCGAGCGGCAGCTGGAGGTGAGCCGGCGCAAGCTGCGCGATACCGGCATCCTTGGTCCACTCGTAGGATCGTCGCGCAAAATGCGCGACATCTTTGCCTTGATCGAGCAGGTCGCGCCGTCCAACGTATCCGTCCTGATCACTGGGGAAAGCGGCACCGGCAAGGAGCTGGTAGCCCGGGCGCTGCATGAGCTGAGCCCACGCAAGCCGCGTCCCTTTGTCGCCGTGAACTGCGCGGCGATCCCGGAAACGCTGATCGAAAGTGAGATCTTCGGCCACGAAAAAGGCGCATTTACCGGCGCGCTGGAGCGCCGGGCAGGCTGCTTTGAGCTGGCAGAAGAGGGTACGCTGCTGCTCGATGAAATCGGTGAGATGCCCGTGGCCACCCAAGCCAAGCTGCTGCGTGTGCTTGAAGACCGCAAGCTCCGGCGCCTCGGCTCCAAAGTCGAGTCCCCCGTGGATGTGAGGGTGCTCGCCGCCACAAACAAGAATCCCGACACTGCCGTAGACGCCGGGCAGCTTCGCGCCGATCTGTTCTACCGCCTGAATGTCTTCAACATCCACATGCCCCCGCTGCGGGAGCACAAGGAAGACATCCCCGCGATCGTGGAATCCATGGTGCAGGACATGAACGAAAAGCACGGGCGCGAGGTACCGGGTGTGGATCCCGGCATGCTGCAGAGGCTGATGCAATACGACTGGCCTGGGAACGTGCGCGAGCTACGCAACACGATCGAGCGAGCTGTCATCCTGTGCGGGAGCAGTCCGGTCGGGGTACAGCATCTGCCGCCCGGCTTTGGCAGCCGCGGCGTGGAAAGCTCGAGCGACATGGCTGTAGCCAATACGGTCAAGGTTGAGGTCGGCACAACGGTGGACGAAGCTGAGCGCCTGCTGATCGTCAAAACACTGGCCTCCACAAATAACAACAAGACACGCGCGGCAGAGATCCTCGGCATCAGCTTGAAGACGCTGCACAACAAGCTGAAGGAGTATAGCCAGAGCCGCCTGCGGCACCGCAGCGAACGGGAAAGTGGCCGCACCACCCCGGAGAAGGAAGTGCAGGTTTAAGCCGTTCTCATGTAAATGGAGAGGGGGAGTTTGAGTGCACTGTGACTTTTCCCAACGGAAAAGCCACCTCCTGCATAGCTGGTCTCTCGCTGTATACGAGAACAGCTATAGCGTTCAGATTTCCGTGCGCGGCTCAGGCCTGCTCAGGTGCCCATACCTGCAGCGGACTGAGTTTGCAAAGGGTCAGCCATGCGTTTGAAGACCAAACTCGTTGCTGCAGTCACCGGGCTGGTCTTTCTGCTCGTCGCCGCGACCTCCGGCCTTTATCTGATTCGGTCGCTGCGCCAGTATGTGGACCAGAGCTACTCCTCCACAGACATCATCGCGCACCAGGTGCTCTTTGCGACGCGCCAGGCCGTGCAGCAGGGCGTGATCCATGGGACCATTGATCCCTCGCAGCCGCCGACCATCTTCCATAGTGAGGTAGCCTTTGCCTTGCGGCGCGATGCGGCGCTCGATGCGCTGATGGATTCCATCATCAGCTACTCTCCTACGATCTTTGACATCACCGTTTCGGACAGCACGGGCATATCGCTGCTTAGCACGAACCCCCTGCTGGAGGGCCATCCCCTGCCCTATCGGCCGGACTACGGGAAACTGCGCTTCCGCTCCCCTACCAAGATTCTGCAGATCGTTTTCGGCAAGCCCAAGGTGTACGACCTGCCTCTCGCGCTGGAGAGAAACAACCAGGGTTTTGCCGTGGTTCATATCGGCATCCGAACCAGCTTCCTGCTCCAGGCCTTTCGTCCGTCCCTGATGCAGGCTCTGGGCTATGCGATCGGAGCTCTGCTGCTCTCGCTGTTCGCTGCGGCGATTGTGGCTAGCCTGGCCCTGGCACCGCTGGAGCAGATCAGCCGCCGCCTGGATCTGCTCAACGCGGAAGCAGCTGATTTCGCGCACAATCAGCGCGACGATGCGGTGCTGCGGGTTTCGAGCAAGATCGAGCGCATTGGCGAGAGAATGCGGAACACGGATGAGGTCTTCTCGGCACTCAAGGAGAATCTGGATCAGATCCTGTCCAATCTGCAGGACGGCATGATGCTCTTTACCCGGGACACCCGTGCGGTGCTGGTCTCAAGCTCCGTCGAGCGATTCCTCGGCATGGAGCGCGACCATATGCTGGGAGCCGATGTCACGCAGATCTTTAAGCGCTCTACACGGCTGGGGCGACTGGTGCGGGATGCGTTCCAGAACCGGACTTCCATCCCCCAGGCTGAGATCAGCACTGAAAACGGCCGGCGCATTGAGATCTCGCTGGAGATCATCCAGAACCAGCGCGATGACCAGCGAGAGAGTCTGGGGGCCCTTCTCACTCTGCATGATCTTGAGTCGGTTCGAGAGATTGAAAGCGAGTTGGAGCTTTCCCGCAGGCTTTCAGCGATCGGCCGGCTTACCGGCGGGGTCGGCCATGAAGTCAAAAACCCAATCAACGCGATCGTTGTGCACCTGGAGCTGCTGCGAAACAAGCTGCGGGACCCGGAGTCGCCGGCCTTGCGCCACCTGGATGTGATCCAGAGCGAGATACAGCGGCTGGACCGTGTGGTAGAAACCCTGGTTGATTTCTCGCGGCCGATGGAGCTCCGGCTGGAGGATGAAGACCTGCGACAGATCACGTCCAGCGTGCTGATGCTCGCATCTGCCGAGCTGGCCACGCATGATGTCCAGCTGCAGACGGACTTGCCTCAGAAAGCTGTCATCGTCAAGGTGGATGCTGATATGCTGCGGCAAGCCATTTTGAACATTGTTCTAAATGCGGCGCAAGCAATGCCGGAGGGCGGCAGGCTCATCGTCTCCATGTTTCAGGATCACGGGAGCGCTACCCTACGCATCACGGATACGGGCGAGGGCATAGCGGAAGAGGTGCTGCCGCGCATTTTTGATCTGTACTTCACGACCAAGAAGGATGGGAATGGAATCGGGCTCGCGATGTGCTATCGGATCGTTCAATTGCAGTCCGGCGTGATCGAGGTAGAGTCAGAACCGGGGCATGGAACGACCTTTACTCTTCGCTTTCCGCTGAGTCATACACTGGAGCGCGATCGTCGGACGCCCACGGCAGCTCTGCAGGGCAAAGAGCAGCTATGAAGCTGCGGTGGCGTACACAAGGGGTTTGCGCCCTGCTGCTCTTCTCTGCGGCGGGCTGCCATAAGGCATCGCCACCCCCACCCCCGCCGGTCGCCATTGCTCCGCCGCTCAACCCCTCCAACATCACAGTCATTACACCCCTTCCATCGATCCCTCCAGAGCCAAGTGCTGACGTAAAGCCTGCTCCGCCGGCTCCGCCTCCCTCAGCGCCGGCTCCCAAGCCGGCGAACCAGATTCGGCGGCGCCGTAAGAAAGCTGCGCCCCCGACGGTAGCTGCTACGGAGACCCAATCCGCTCCGGCGCCGGGGGCCGCGACTAACGCTGTAACGTTCCAGCCCGGTGCTTCTTCCCCAGCGGCCAGTGCGCCCGCTGCGCAACCGTCCTCTCAGCCAGTTGCCTTAACCGGCAGCAGCGAGGTACCGCCGGCAGCGCAGACAGCGACCGCGGCCGCGAGTGCAGAAGCGGCGCCGGCTCTGGGAGAGCTCTCCACCGGCACCTCAATCAGCGGAGTGGAGAAGAATCGGCTGCTCAGTGATATCACCGAACAGGAGCACCATCTCTCCAAAATCAAGGAGCCCTCAGGTCAGGACGGGCAGGCTCTGCAGCTACAGGCCCGCGCTTTTCTCACTAAGGCTCGCCAGGCCGTCGCTGAAAATGACCTGGATGGTGCCAAGAACCTGACCACCAAGGCACGCGTCCTGCTTGACGAGTTGCAAAGCGAGTGAAGGGCTGAGCGTGGAAGCCGATGTTCTCGTGATCGGAGGCGGGCCGGCCGGCCTTGCCGCTGCGATCGCCGCGGCGCAGCGGGGAATGACTGTGGAGGTCGCAGAACCCTGTGTAGGGCCTGTGGACAAGTGCTGCGGTGAGGGCCTGCTGCCATCTGCACTTCGCGCTCTGGGGGACCTTGGCATACCTCGCCATCTGCTTTTGGAACATGGGGTTCCCCTCTCAGGGATCCGCTTCCATCATGCGGAGCGTACCGCCTGCACGAGCTTTGGGGACCCCGGCGATTGCTCCCCTGCGATTGGTATGCGGCGTACCAGCCTCCATGCGCTGCTTGCAAAGCGCGCCCGGTCCCTTGGCGTTCAGCTCACACCTCAATCCGCACACATCCGCCGGGATGGCGCGCGCCTAAGAGCCTGGGTGGGAGAAGCACGAAGGGAACCGCGCTGGCTGGTCGGTGCAGACGGTTCTCAGTCAGCCGCGCGCAAGGCCTCCATGCTTGAGGCAGGGCGAACTGTTTCACGACGCTTTGCGCTCCGCCAGCACTTTCAGCTGGCTCAGGATCAGTCTTCATCCCACGTCGTCGAGGTGCACTGGGCCTCCGGCGCCCAGGCCTACGTCACACCGGTCGGCGAAGGCCGGGTGGGAGTGGCGGTGCTCTCCAGCAGCCGGCAAAGCAGCCTCGCGGCAGCCTTGAACTCCTTCCCTTCTGTGCAGAAACTGCTGGTGGGCGCACAGACATGCAGCCCGGTGCGTGGCGCTCTCAGCAGCAACCGGACGCTCTCCGCTGTACATATCGCGCAGCTCGCGCTTGTAGGCGACGCTTCCGGCAGCGTCGATGCGATTACGGGCGACGGGCTCTCTCTTGGCTTTAGGCAGGCGCTTGCGCTCGGTGAAGCTTTGTCCCGTGGAGATCTACAGCTATACGGAGAAGTGCACCGGAAGCTTGTTGCGCCGGCGCGCGTCATGTCTCGTGCACTGCTTACCATGGGAAGCAGCGTGGCGGTAACGCGGCTTTCCATGCTTGCTCTCTCCGGCATCCCGGGGCTGTTCTCCGGCTTGTTTCACCTCCACACTCGAGCACCCGGATGGGTGAGTGGCAGAAAGGCGGAGACACGATGGCAGAGTGCTCCCATCTCGACCAAATCCACGACGTAGCAGCGCATACAAACGGTTGTGAGGAGTGCCTCCAGTCCGGCTCCTCGTGGGTGCACTTGCGCATGTGCCTAAGCTGCGGGCACATCGGCTGCTGTGACAGCTCGCCCAATCGGCACGCCACCAGGCATTATCACGAAAGCCGGCATGCCATCATGCGGTCCGCAGAGCCGGGCGAAGAGTGGGGATGGTGCTTTGTAGACCAAGTGGAACTGGACCTGGCTTGAGCGCAGCCTGCCCTATGCAGGCTGCGTCCTAGACGGCGTTGATGCCGCCGTCCACAAACAGCTCAGTCCCTGCAACGAAGCTTGAGTCTTGCGACGCGAGGAAAACAGCAACCTTGGCTACGTCGATGCCTTCCCCGATGCGGCCGAGAGGGACCATGCCGGTAACAGCTTTCAGAACATCCTGGTTGCCGGCCAGCATAGCGGCATTGCCTGCGGTGTGGATCGGGCCCGGGCTCAAGACGTTGACGCGAGGGCCAGTGCCCTTGAGCTCAGCGGTGAAAGTCCTTGCATAGCTGCGCAGCGAAGCCTTGGTGGCACCATAAACAGACAGACCGGCGAAGCCCGAGCTGCCAATGAACGAGCCGTTGAGAATGATTGAGCCATGCCGGTCCATCAACGGCAAAGCTTTCTGCACGGTGAAGAAGACCCCCTTCACGTTGATGTCAACGCAGTGATCATAAAACTCCTCCGTGACCTGTTCGAGGGGCCTCGGTTCATACACGCCGGCATTGGCGAACACAACATCCAGCTTTCCTTTGTCGCGCTTGATCTCCGCGTAAAGACGATCCAGATCGGGTAGCTTGCCTGCATCGGCCTGCACGCCTGTCGCACTGCTTCCCAGCGCCTCGACCGCTTTGTCCAGCTCCGGCTTGCGCCGTCCAGTGATGAAGACAAATGCACCCTCCTTGATGAACTCCTGGGCGGTTGCGAAGCCCATCCCTTCACTTGCACCGGTGATCAGAGCTACCTTGCCATCCAGCTTGCCCATTGCAGAACCTCCTTGTGGTCTGCCCATCTGATGGCCGGAGAGGTCCGGGCGCTTTGCCCGTTTCGATGAGAAGATTGCCTAATCCACCGAGATTGATCGACGGCGAAGCCGCTCCCGGTCCAGACTGAAAGGAGGAGCGGAACCCATGCCGACAGAACGCCTAGCCAGTGCCATCGCAGAGCTGTGCCCGCGGGATGGATCCTACAGCACCGCCATCGAGGATCTGTACCTGACTCGAGCCTTTACCAAAGAGGTGCCGCGCTCCAGCCTGAGCCGGGCTGTCTTCTGCGTCGTCGCGCAGGGCGCAAAAAGCGCGCTCATCGGGGATAAACGTTTCCTCTACCACCCCGGCAGGTACCTTCTTGCTTCTCTGGATCTACCCTGTGTCGGGCAGATTGAAGAGGCAAGCCGGACCAAGCCATTTCTGGGCGTCAGCATATGCCTCAACTTCGACGAGCTAACGGCCCTGGCACAGGAAATAGCTCCACCCCGGCCAGGCAGCTCCTCTGCCTACTCGGGACTCACGCTGGGCTGCCTGGATGGGGACTTGCTCGATGCTGTGATCCGCTACACAGAGCTCCTCAGGAAGCCCAGGCAGATTGCGGTGATGGCGCCACTGATCCGCAAAGAGATCTTCTACCGGCTGCTGCTGAGTGAAGGAAGCGGACTGCTGCAGCAGATGCTCATTGGCAATGGAAAGGGTCAGCGCCTTGCCGCGGGTCTGTCATGGATGCGCAAGAATGCCACGCGGTCCATCCGTATGGAAGAGCTTGCGCGCGAAGTCAGGATGAGTCCCTCATCCATGCACAGCTGGTTTCGGTCTACTACGTCCATGAGCCCGCTGCAGTTTCAGAAGCAGCTTCGCTTGCAGGAAGCGCGCCGGATGATGCTCGCTGAGTCGACCGACGCAGCCACAGCAAGCCGGCGAGTCGGATACCAGAGTCCGTCACAGTTCAGCCGGGAATACCGACGCTTTTTCGGCGCTCCACCTTTGCGAGACATCGCACGGCTCAGGCAGAACGTAGAGAGCTAAGCCTGTTGTGCTTTAGGGAAGCCTCGGAATGCTTGTCACTGTAGGTCGCCATAGCTTCTTGATGGAAGAACTATGGCGGGGACGACGGGGCTCGAACCCGCGACCTCTGCCGTGACAGGGCAGCGCTCTAACCAACTGAGCTACGTCCCCAACTCAATCGCGTAGCCACTCTGCAGCAGACGCGGGGGACTGCCGGGCGGCCGTCCACACTCAGAACTATAGCAGAATGCGCCCGCGACGAGGGGGCTTAGCATAGGCGCTTTCCCCCAAGAGTGAAAAGCAGCTGCATAGCAGAAAACGCCCTGCTGCATGAGGTCATCGAACTCGGCACATGCGACTCGTGATCTTCGGACTGGCGCTCTCTTCCTCGTGGGGTAATGGCCATGCGACACTCTGGCGGGGTTTGCTTCGTGCGCTTGCTGAACGCGGCCACACCATCACGTTCTTTGAGAAGGATGTGCCTTATTATGCGGCTCATCGCGACCCGTGGCCGCAGCCCCGCGAAGTTTCTCTTGCGCTCTACGAGAGCCTTGCCGCCGATGGAGTACGCATCGACAAGGCTCTCCGGCATGCCGATGGAGCGATCGTCACAAGCTATTGCCCGGAGGGTGCGGAGATCTGCGAGCGGGTGCTTGCCGCGGGTGTTCCCTTCACATGCTTCTACGATCTCGATACACCGGTCACGCTTCATGCTCTCGAATGCGGCAGCCCGGTCGAGTACCTTCCAGAGCGCGGACTGGGCGACTTCGACCTGGTTCTGAGTTATACGGGCGGCGCAGCATTAGAGGCTCTCCGCACCCGGCTCTCTGCGCGGAGAGTCGCTCCACTGTATGGCTTTGTAGACCCTGCCACGCACCGGCCTGCACCGCCCCACCCCGACTTTGCTGCTGATCTTTCCTACCTCGGTACCTATGCAGACGATCGGCAGTCGCGGCTCGAAATGTTGTTTCTTGAACCAGCTCGCCGTGCACAGACAAAGCGCTTCCTGATTGGGGGCGCGCTGTATCCGCCTGATTTCCCATGGGCTCCTAACATCTTTTTTGCTCGCCACGTCGCGCCGGAAAGGCACCCGGCTTTCTTCTGTTCCGGGCGGCTGACCCTGAACATCACACGGGCTGCCATGGCCACCTCGGGCTGGTGCCCGAGCGGACGCCTGTTTGAGGCAGCCGCGTGTGGCGCTCCCCTGCTCAGCGACGTGTGGGAGGGCCTTGCAAGTTTTTTCGAATCCCACAGGGAGATCCTCTTCGCAAGCTCTCCGGAAGACGTTCTCGCAGCGCTGGAGGAGTCGCCCACGACGCTGGCCCGCATGGCAGCTCGGGCTCGGGATCGGGTACTCGGCTCCCATACAGCCATGCACCGGGCTGAGCAGCTTGAGGCCATGATGAGCAGCAACACACCCGCAGTAGCAGGCGCATGAGCCACCATGTCTGGGGCATCATCCCCGCTGCCGGCCGAGGTAGCCGTATGCAACCGCTCGCCTTCTCCAAGGAGTTGCTGCCAGTCGGCACACGCCTTCAAGAAAAAGGCTCCAGCCTGCAAGAGCAACCGAAAGCAATCAGCGAGTACCTGCTGGAACGTATGGTGGTAGGGGGTGCGACACGGCTTTGCATCGTGATCGCCCCCGGCAAGTCCGACATTCTGGAGTACTACGGCGCAAGCTATCAGGATGTTCCTATCGTCTATGTCGTTCAGCCTTCGCCTGCGGGCCTTTGTGACGCGCTGTTTCGAGCTACCCCTTTGGTCGGCAAAGAGGAAGAAGTCATGATCGGTCTGCCAGACACGCTCTGGTATCCGCGTGATGGTTTTGCGCTTCTTCCAATAGGTACGCTTTGCTTTCTTCTCTTCCCTGTGGCGCATCCCGAGTTTTTCGACGCTGTTGTGCTCGACGTACATGGCAGTGTCATCCGCATCGACGTCAAAGAGCCGGAGCCGGCAAGCTCTCTTATCTGGGGTGCAGTGCGCATGCCCTCGGCGGTATATCAGACGTTGCACCATCTGTGGCAGACGCCCGCACGCGGTGATGAGTACCTCGGGACGCTCATCAATGCATGGCTTGACGCGGGCGGTGCAGCCAAGGGTGTAGCCGTTGGGCAGCACTATGTAGATACGGGTACTCCTCACGGCTATCGCGAAGCATTGCGCCTTCTTGATACCCGTATTGAGAGCGCTGACCCTTGGCCGTGATGCTTCTGTCTGTCCTGTTTCTCTGCTCTATCTACGCGCACAAGCAGACTTCTTGATCTCTTTCAGTTTCTTTCCATCGATGCGGAAACACCTTTTCGCGACGCACCATCCCATGCTGTGATACACCACGCAACAAGCCTTATTTCTGCGGGCAACGGCAACGGCATATGCAGAAGCAAGGCGTACACCAGGGAGGAAGACACGATGGCTCTTTCAAAGACCACGCAGGACCACGACGAAATAAAGCAATGGGCAGAAAAGCGCGGCGGCAAGCCAGCCGAAGTAGCCAGCACCAGCGAGAATGGAACCGGGATTCTTCGCATTGAGTTTCCAGGTGCAACACACGCGAACGACTCCAACCTTCAGGAAATCAGCTGGGAAGAGTTCTTTGAGAAGTTCGACGCAAGCAATCTATCGCTGGTCTACCAGGAAGTGACAAAAGAAGGCGCAGAGAGCAACTTCAACAAGCTGGTGCATCCGGAAAACAGCAGCCCGGCCAAGAGCGCACGCAAAGCAGCGACAAAGAAAGGCAGCGCTGCCAAGAGCAAAGCAAAGGAGCCGACAAAGAAAGCTGCAAAGAGCGCTGCAAAGACCAGCTCAGCCAAAGGCTCTACACGCAGTGCTGCGACGGGGACCGGCCGACGTACCAGCGCGAAGAAGGCGTCGGAAACCTCTCGGAAAACAGCTGCAAAGAAGACTGCTACCAAGCGTTCCGGAAGTCCGGCCACTGCTCGGAAAGCCGCAGCCAAGAAAGCACCTGCGAAGAAAACTGCTCCCGCGAAAAAAGCAACCGCTCGCAAGGCGCCTGCAAAGAAAGCAACAGGCCGTGCAGCGGCGACCAAAAAGTCTGTGGGCCGTCCACCAACCAAGCGGAAGACCGCAGCCGCTAAGAAAGCGACGCCGCGGAAAGCAACAAAGGCGGGCGCACGACGCGCTGCCATCGCGATCAAAGGCAAGGCTGCAGCAAAGAAGTCCGGCCGCAAACGCTAATCGATCTCCTACCCAAAGAGGCCCGCGTTTGCTTGCGGGCCTTTTTCTATGCCGCGCGTGCGCTGCTACACTCGAGTGGTTCTTCGCAAAGGAGCAAGAGTATGTCTGAAGTCACGATCACGGTGCGCCCCAATGGACCTTTCCGCGTAGAAGGTCCCATCAAGCTGGTGGACGCGAACGGCGCGGAGTGGGACCTGACGGGAAAGCCTGCCGTCTCGCTGTGCCGGTGCGGAGCCTCCACACGCAAGCCTTTCTGCGATGGCATGCACACCAAGATCGGTTTCGCCGCGGCAGAAGCTGCTGTAGCAGCGGCTGACCCCTCAGCCGCCGAAGCGGTCAAGGGCGACAATGCACCCAAGAGCCAGGGCTGAGCCGCCCATCTCTTTCCTCGCCCCGATCCCTCAGCTCGCACCGCGAACGCTTCGCCTCCGGTCGGGGCCTGATCGTCACTTCAAGACAAGCAAGTTGCACTTTCTCTCCCACCTCGTCCGTGAGTCGCTACTTACACCGACGCGCGGCACCCAGCACAAGCCGCTGAGCGCGGAGCCAGGCACGATCGCAATCACCTGGATTGGGCATTCCTCTTTCCTGGTCGAAGCCGCAAGCCGGCGCATTTTGATCGACCCCGTGTTTGCAACATTTCTCATCGCCTTAAAGCGCCGCCGCAGACCCGGCATTCGCATCCGCGATCTCCCTCCAGTCGACACGGTGCTGCTGACGCACGCGCACATGGATCACCTGAATCTGCCTTCCTTGCGAGCGATCGTGCGCAACAATCGGCGCCTGGGCGCAGCGGCTCCCGCAGTGATTGTGCCGCGGGGTGTTGAGGGTCTTGTCGACCGGCTTGGCTTCCGCGCGCTCCACACGCTTGACGCCTGGCAGACCGTCGCCGTGGACGGTCTGCAGATTACGCTTACGCCGGCCCGCCATTGGGGTGCACGTTTCTTCAACGACACGTACCGAGGTTACGGCGGCTATATGCTGACGGTGCCCGAAGGCTCGATCTACCACGCAGGCGACACTGCATCCTTTCCGGGCTTTGCCGAGATCGGCGCGCGCTTTCACCCGGAGATTGCCATGCTGCCGATCGGAGCTTACTTTCCGGATAGCTTCCGCAGTGTGCACACCAGCCCTGAAGATGCTCTGGCAGCTTTTGAGCAGCTTGGCAGCCGCGTGCTGATCCCCATGCACTACGGCTCTTTCCGCCTTTCGCTGGAGCCCATGGACGAGCCTCCGCAGCGCCTGCTGAAAGGAGCGCGCGCGTTGGGGATCCAGGAGCAGATGGTCATCATGGAAGAAGGTCGTACGCATATGTTTGCCATGCATGATGCGTGGCGTGCACGCGCAAGCGACGCACTACAGCCTGACGTGAAGCAGAGCCCGAGCGAAGCGCCCTAGCCCTGCTGTATGCTCCAGTCAATCAAAGGCGGCAGCCCCGCGCACCTGTGCCGGGCCCTACGAATCGGGGACGAACAGCAACCATGCAGTTGAACTCACTCCTTTTAAAAAGCGCCCTTGTGGGTGCGCTGGGCGGCCTTCTTTTCGGCTTTGACACCGCGGTCATTTCCGGTACGACGCACCAGCTCACAGAGGTATTCTCCCTTTCCCCGGGCGAGCTCGGCTTTACCGTCTCCATTGCGCTGTGGGGCACGGTCATCGGCGCACTCACCTCTGGAAATCTGGGGCAGCGTATCGGCTCCCGCGAGGCTCTGCGACTTATGGCGATGCTTTACCTTGTCTCGGCTGTGGGCACTGCTCTTGCATGGAGCTGGCCTTCCCTGCTCGCCTTCCGCTTTATCGGAGGGCTTGGTATTGGGGGCTCCTCGGTTCTGGGGCCTGTCTATATCGCCGAGATGGCACCGGCACGGCTGCGCGGCAGGCTTGTCGGACTATTCCAGCTCAACGTCGTGCTGGGTGTGCTGCTTGCTTACGCGTCGAATTATGGGGTCGAGTCTGCCCACATCGGCGCACGCACCTGGCGCTGGGAGCTGGGCATCGCCGGCATCCCAGCGCTGCTTTTTCTACTGCTGCTGCTTGGCGTTCCACGTTCGGCTCGCTGGCTGCTGACGCAGGACCGCGTGGACGAAGCCCAGCAGGCACTCGGTCTGCTTGGCTCTCCTGATCCGCAGGCCGAGGTGGATGAGCTTCGCAGCGCGATCCATGCCGATGCGGCGCATCGCAGCGCCCCCCTCTTTACGAGGACCCTGCGTCTTCCCATCTTTCTTGCAGTCTCGATCGGCCTGTTCAATCAGCTGGCAGGAATCAACGCCATCCTCTACTACCTGCCTGACATCTTCCGCTTCGGGGGTCTTTCCTCCATCAGCAGTGCTGAGCAGTCGGTCATCATCGGCGCCGTGAACTTTGTCTCGACGATCCTTGCCATGTCCGTGATCGATCGGCTTGGACGAAAGACGCTGCTGCTGATCGGCTCGGTCGGCACAGCGATCTGCCTCGCTGGGGTCGCGGGCATCTTCTTTTCGCAGCAGTATCTCGGCACGCTTCTCTGGCTGCTGGTGGGCTTTATCTTCTTCTTCTCTATCTCACAAGGCGCTGTCATCTGGGTGTACATCAGCGAGGTCTTCCCCACCAGCGTTCGCTCCAAAGGGCAAAGCCTAGGCAGCGGGTCGCACTGGGTGGCGAACGCGATCATTTCGTTTGCGTTTCCAGTGATCGCCCGCCACTCCACAGGTGCACCATTTGCCTTCTTCAGCGTCATGATGGTGGTGCAATTCTTCGTCGTGCTGTTCATCTACCCTGAGACAAAAGGCGCTTCCCTCGAGCAGCTGCAAGAGCAGCTAAAGACCAGTGCAGCGTAGCTTCTCCTTTTCTTCGCTATAATGAAGGGGTGAGGGACTCGTTTTCCAGAGCTCTTTTGCAGTGTCGCTGAGACGGCGTAGACAGCGGGAAGCAAAAGCCAGCCTCGGGACATCAGACCGATGATGCAGGTACAGCAAAAGCTCGAGATACTTGCCGACGCTGCAAAGTATGACGCCTCCTGTGCGAGTTCAGGAGCCAAGCGCAGCGGGAACGGCAAAGGCGTCGGGCACTCGGATGGCATGGGTATCTGCCACAGCTACACGCCCGATGGACGCTGCGTCTCGCTACTGAAGATCCTGCTGACGAACTACTGCACATATGATTGTGTCTTCTGCGTCAATCGCGTATCGAGCGATGTGCGCCGAGCCCGCTTCACCCCGCAGGAGGTGGTCGGGCTCACGCTGAACTTTTATAAGCGCAACTATATTGAGGGTCTATTCCTCAGCTCCGGCATCATCCAGTCGCCTGATTACACCATGGAGCAGCTGATCGAGGTAGCGCGCTCCCTGCGCGAAGATCACTCCTTTGGCGGTTACATCCATCTCAAGGCAATCCCGGGAGCAAGTGACCTCCTGATTGAGCGGGCGGGCGTCCTGGCCGACCGTCTGAGCGCCAACATGGAGCTGCCGACCCAGCAGGATCTGGTGCAGCTGGCGCCGGATAAGAAGGTCGAGGTCATCGAAGACACGATGGCGCAGATCTTCGACCATAAGGCCGAAGCAGAAGAGGAAAGGAAGAGAACACGCTCCGCGCCCAAGTTTGCACCGGCCGGGCAAAGCACGCAGCTGGTCGTGGGGGCTACCGCCTCTACCGACCAGCAGATCCTGGGGACAGCTTCTCACCTTTACGGAAGCTATGACCTGCGGCGCATCTACTACTCCGGCTTCAGCCCGTTTCCGTCCGGCGATGCGCGCCTGCCTTTGAAGCCCGCGCCCATGGTCCGTGAACACCGGCTGTACCAGGCGGATTGGCTGATGCGGTACTACGGCTTTAAAGGGGAAGAGCTGACCACAGCAGCGCAGCCCAACCTTGACCTGGAGCGCGACCCAAAGCTCACATGGGCCTTGGGACATCGCGAGTTTTTCCCCGTCGACGTGAATAAAGCAACGCGCGAAGCACTGCTGCGGGTACCCGGGATAGGCTATCGCAATGTGGAGCGCATCCTGCGGATCCGCAGCTACCACCCACTCTCGCTTGATGATCTACGCAAGCTGAATGTTCGGATCAAAACCGTGTCTCCCTTTGTGACAGCGACCGATCATCTTGGTGCTTCCACTGCGCTTGATTCGGTGGCGTTGCCGTCTGCGGTTCTCGTCCCAGCCCAGATGCAGCTGTTTGAGGCAGCCGCGGGCGCCAGCACAGGCCAGCTGTGAACACAGGCCTCGCCTACCGCCAGCGTGTTGCGCCCTCATTTGGGGCTTGGCGCGTAACGGCCCGACAGCTTCTTCGTGACGGCATCGCGCCCGATGAAGTGGAACTGGTCAGCGAAGAGAATGACACAGCACTGGCCTTTGCATTTGCTGAGCCGCCAACGCCAACGCCGGAGCTCGGCGTAGCGCAACCCGTCGTCCCAAAAACCTTTCTGGACCTGGCTGAGATTGCTGCCTGCCACCAGGATGCGGATCGCTGGCAGCTTCTCTATCGCATTCTTTGGCGGCTGCAGCGCGAGCGCTCGCTGCTCAAGAATGAGCTTGACGCGGATATAGTCCGCCTACGGCGCATGGATCACCAGGTGCGGCGAGACCTGCACAAGATGCATGCATTCCTCCGCTTCCGCATGGTGGAAGCCGATGGCGAGGAGCACTACATCTCCTGGTACCACCCGGACCATCGCATCCTTGAACTGGCTGCTCCTTTCTTTGCAGAACGCTTTGCCGTGATGCGCTGGACCATCCTTACCGACTACGCTTCTGCCAGCTGGGACCCGGCGACACACCGCGTCGCCTGGGGTAGCGGTGTTCCTCGCTCGGAGGCGCCGCCGGCAGATGAGCTCGAGGATCTATGGCGCTCCTATTACAGCTCGATCTTCAATCCGGCACGGCTCAACACCCGCGCCATGAAGGCCGAGATGCCTGTGCGCTACTGGGCTGAACTGCCCGAGCTGCACATCCTGCCACAGCTCCTTAGCAGCGCTGACCAGCGCGTCGGAAAGATGATGGAACAACAGAGCCTTCTGCTAGCAAACACCTACGTTCCTGATACGCACACGCTGCCCGTGCTGCGCGAAGCATTGCCACGCTGCGAGGGTTGCGAACTCTACAAGCCGGCGACCCAGGCTGTTTTTGGTGCGGGACTTGCGCGTGCCTCATTGATGCTGGTCGGCGAGCAGCCCGGCAATGATGAAGACTTAGCCGGCAAACCCTTTGTCGGGCCGGCAGGCAAGGTCCTCGATCAGGCGATCGAAGAGCTTGGTTTTGACCGCACCGCCATGTACGTCACCAACGCAGTCAAACACTTCAAGTTTGTGGAGCGCGGGAAACGACGCATCCATGAGTCGCCGAACCTTCGTGAGATTGCAGCCTGTCGGCCATGGCTGCTTGCAGAGCTTGATGCTGTGCAGCCGAAGGTCGTCGTCTGCCTGGGAGCTTCAGCTGCCAAGTCGCTGCTGGGCGCCAAATTCGCTTTGATGAAGGATCGCGGCAAGGTTATGGAGTCGCCGTACGCGCCGCGCGTCATCGCCACCATTCACCCCTCCGCCGTGCTCCGTGCGGAGGGGGACAGCAAACGCGTGCTTTACGACTTTATCAAGCAGGACCTAGCGCTGGCTGAACAGATAGCCGCGCGCGAAGCAAGCTAGAAGCTGACCTTGGGAGCAGTCTTCGCACCCTGGTCGGCTTGGAAATAGTCGTTGTCTGTGTGGAAGCCGGCGATGCCTGCCCACAAGCTTGCAGGGAACTGCTGGATGTAGGTGTTGTAGTCCTGCACGGCAAGGTTGTAACGCCGGCGCTCCACGGCAATGCGGTTCTCAGTGCCTTCCAGCTGGTCCTGTAGGGAGAGGAAGTTCTGGTTCGCCTTCAGGTCAGGGTAGCTTTCGCTCAAGGCAAGCAGGCGGCCGATTGCGCCGTCGAGCCGGTTATTCGCGGCGATCTTGCTCCCCGGATCCTGTGCATTGAGCAGGCCGGCCCGTGCGTTCGCGATGTCTCCGAACACAGTCTCCTCGTGCTTCGCATAGCCCTTCACTGTACTTACCAGGTTGGGGATCAAGTCAGCCCGGCGCTGCAGCTGTGTATCAATCTGGGCAAACTGCGTTTGTACCTCATTGCGCTTGGCGACCATCGTGTTCTTGGAGCTCACGTAGTTAAGCAGCGCGATCACAACCACCGCCACAATCGCCAGACCCGCCAGTGTTCCTCGCTTCATTGTTTCTCCCCTTGTAAGCCATCCCGCTATATCTAAAAGCTGCCGCCTACTCCGCCGCCGCCCGTGCCGCCGCCGCCAAAACCTGAAAACCCATCATCATCATCCCGGCCGCCACCACCGCGTCCCCCGCCGAAGCCGCCACCCAGAAACATCCCGAGCAGGAACGGGAGCATACCGGTGCGCGCAGCAAGGATAAACAGCAGGAGCAGAACGCCACCCAGGATCAGCAGCTGCCCGGGGCCAAGATGCGCATTGTCCTGCAACGGCGCGACCTGCTGGCGCTGCACTCGCAGCTGGACGCCTGCATCCTGTGCGATGAGGTTGGCCAGCTCTTCAGTTCCCACTGTCAACCCTTCATCGTTCTTGCTGACCCGCAGGTACTGCTGCATATCGCGACCGATGATGCCGGCGCGCTCATCGGTGATCGCACCCTCCAGGCCATAGCCCGTGGAGATGAAGTAGCGTTTGTCGTTGACCGAGACCAGCAGGATCACGCCGCGGTCTGAGCCCTTCTTGCCTACCTTCCATGCGTCCTCAAGCGCGACTGCATAGTCTGCGATGGGCTGGTCGTCGGTGTTGTTCACAGTCACGATGGCCATCTGGGCATTGGCCTGCCGCTCCACGGCACCACAGATAAGGCCGAGGTGTCGTACTACTCCCGGGGAAAGCACATGAGCATCGTCACTGACGTAGTCCGTAGGACGAGGCAGGTCTTTTACAGCTTGGGCGGAGGCCAGCTGCGCCCCAACAGGCAGGAGTAGACAAGCAGTGAGCGAAAGAAGGAAGTTGCGCAGCATCCTGGCTGATTGTACGAAGTTTCTTCCCTGCCAACAAAAACAGCGCCCTTGCGAGGGACGCTGCTTTGCATAGCACCCCTTATAAGGCGGCTACATACCGCTGACGGAGACACCATGCGCCTGTGCAAGCTGCTGCGCCTTCTGGAGGTGCATATCTACAGTCGGCTTGTTCTGCATGGCAGCCTGCTTCTCGTCGGGTAACTGTCCCCCGCTTGCTTCCGTACTGAAGGCCTTGGAGACCTTGCTGTGGTCCATGACCATGGCCTTGATGTATTCCTTGTCGAAATTATCACCACTCAGGCCCTGAAGTTTCTTGTACTCCGCCATGGCCTTGCTCGACATGCTGGTAGCTGGAGGGACGTTCGCCTCCTCAGCAATCGGCTTCATCTTGTGCTCCATGTTGGTATGGTCGTCAATCATCATCTGGGCAAACTGCTTCACATCATCACTGCTGCTCTTTTGCAATGCCAGCTGGGCAGCCTGGATCTCGAAAAGGTCGCCCTCGCTTGCCTGCTTCAAAAACATCTTGTCCTGCATGGAAGCCTGACCCGTCATGTTCATCGCTGACATCTGATCAGGACTTCCCGGGCTGTTCAGACCTCCGGGCGATGCTGAGCCTGCGGGTGACTGCGGCTGCTGACCGCTCATACCACCGGCCTGCGCCATAGCACTCCCGAGACCAAGTCCCATTGTCATTAGAAAGAAAATTGGCATGCTACATAGCTGGATCTTCTTCATCTCAAACCCCTTTTTTCTGACCAGAGTCCGGCGCGTCGGCCGTTGTCTGATCCAGTCCCTCTTGCTCACCCTTGTAAGGCGCGGGGCGACGGGAAACCGTTGCCCGGCACACCTACTTTGCTTTGCTTTGCAGGTGAATCTCATCCCTACCGTGGATCACAGCTATGACCAGGGCTACGCAGTATCCTGAAGCATATGGGCACACCGACAACACCCGTAGCTGCGCCACCGGCAGCACGCAAAGAGACGCGCACAATCACGCTCCACGGCCACACCCTCCAGGACGATTACAGCTGGCTGCGGAACAAGGAGAGCGAAGAAGTCCTGGACTATCTCCGCGCCGAGAACAGCTACACCGATGCGGTGATGGCACCGACGGCCGAGCTGCAGCAGACGCTCTACCACGAGATGCTCAGCCACATCAACGAGACCGACATCAGCGTCCCGACCCAGGAAGGAGAATGGTGGTACTACCTGCGCACCACAAAAGGCTTGCAGTATCCGACCTACTGCCGCAAGCGCGGGGATCGTAATACCTTCCAGCTGGCTGCGGAAGAGATCATTCTCGATGTCGAAGAGCTCGCGCAGAGTCAAGCGTTCATGGCGATCGGCGCGATGACGGTCTCCGATGACGGGCATTTGCTTGCCTACTCGACCGACACGACCGGCTTCCGCCAGTACACGCTGCAGGTCAAGGATCTGCGCAGCGGCGAGCTGTTGGCGGAGCGCGTAGAGCGTGTGGGCTCCATTGCCTGGGCCGCTGACAATTGCACGCTTTTCTACTGCATCGAGGATGAGGAGCAGAAACGCCAGTACCAGCTCTTCCGACACAGGGTGGGCGAGCCGCACAGCCAGGACGCTTTCATTCTGGAAGAAAAAGATGAACGCTTCAACCTGGGCGTGGGCCGAACCCGAGACGGTGCCTGCATCATTGTGGAAAGCGCAAGCCACACGGCAAGCGAGGCGCTGCTGCTGCGTGCGGACGAACCTCTCGCACCGCTGACGCTCATCGCGCCCCGGCGTGAAAATATCGAGTACTACCCGGACCATCGTTACGGGCTTCTCTACATACGAGTCAACGACAGGGGCAGGAACTTCCGCCTCGTCACCGCGCCTGTTGCGACACCCGACCGGGAGCACTGGACAGAGCTCATTGCGCATCGCGACGATGTGATGCTCGAGGATCTAAGCCTCTTCGCGAAGTTCGCTGTGGCCTCCGAACGCCGCGGTGGCCTTGAGCATCTGCGCGTTCTTCCCTTCTCCGGTGAGAGCTCTGCGATGACAGAGGCAGCAGAGATCGCCTTCCCGGAGCCGGCCTACAGCGTCCATCTGAGCGGCAACCGCGAGTTCCACACCACGCACCTGCGCTATAGCTATCAATCGCTGGTGACACCCGCGTCCGTGTTTGATTACGACCTCCAGACAGCCCAAAGCACCTTGCGCAAACAGCAGGAAGTGCCGGGCGGTTTTGACCGTAGCCTGTATACCTCTGAGCGTATCGAAGCGACAGCGACGGATGGTACACGCATTCCTGTCTCGCTTGTTTACCGGGCCGATCAGCACACTCCCTCTGCCGGGCCGCTGCATGTGTATGGCTACGGATCGTACGGGTATGCGCTGCCGCTCGGCTTCAACTCGAACCGGCTTAGTCTGGTTGACCGGGGCTTCGTGCTCGCCTATGCACATATCCGCGGCGGTGGTGACCTGGGCAAAACCTGGCACGATGCGGGTCGGCTCCAGAGCAAGGCCAACACCTTTACGGACTTCATCGCAGTCACGGAGCATCTGCTCAAGGCAGGCTATGGTGACGCGCAGCGCGTCGCCATCCAGGGTGGATCGGCCGGGGGGCTGCTGATGGGTGCAGTCGTCAACATGCGTCCCGACCTCTTCCGCGCTGTTGTGTCACAGGTTCCTTTTGTCGACGTGCTGAATACGATGCTGGACGCGTCTCTTCCTCTCACCGTGCCGGAATATGAAGAGTGGGGAAACCCAAACGAACGCGAAGCCTTTGAAGTCATGCTTAGCTACTCGCCTTACGACAACCTGCGCGAGACCGCATATCCCGCCATGCTGGTCAAGACATCGCTCAATGACAGCCAGGTGATGTACTGGGAGCCGGCCAAATACATAGCCAAGCTGCGCACGCTGAACACGGGAGATAAGCCCGTCTTGTTGCACACAAATATGACGGCAGGCCATGGCGGCGCCAGCGGACGTTACGACTATCTGCGGGAGATTGCGTTTGACTACGCCTTTCTCCTGAAAGAACTATCGGTATAGCAGTAGGATGAGCGGCATGCGCGCGCTGTCCGGCTATCTGCTTCTTCTGTTCGTTGCTATGACGACTGCCGCTGCGCAGCAGTCGCCCGCAAGCCTGCCCCCGTCAGAGGAGCTGAAAACAGTGACGGCGCCCTTCGATGCGGCTCGGGCGCAGCCGAATGATCTCACCGATGCTGACCTGCTCGCGCTCAGTGTGGGTGTTTCACGTGCAGGGCATGCCTGCGGTACGCTGCTGCCGTCGCTCGAAGCTCTAACGAAACAGCCCGAGGAAGTGCTCGCGCTGGCACGGTTATGTATCTTCGGCCAGCAATTTGAGCCGGCGCGCGCCGCTGTGGTTCGCTATCTCGAGCTGCCTGTGATGCCGCAGCGCGAGATGGCTTTGCTGCTACTGACGGAGGCTTTTCTCGGCCTCAAGGACGACTTCAACGCGGCACAGCAGGTGTTTGCACTCAAGCGTGACTTCCCATACGACACACAGATTTACTTCGCCGCGGACCAGGTGATCCTGGCAGGAGCGCTGCTGAACGATGAGCAGAACACCTACACGCTGCAGCTATGCGGCGATCAGCTCAAGGTGAGCCTGCCGCTGCTCGAGAGCGGCAAGAGCCTGATCAGCAAGGAAGGGACGGCATCGCCGTCCACGCTGTTTGCCGACGCAGTTCGATGTGTCGACATCGCGCGGGACCTACACGATCTTTCAGAGCAATCTACGCTCGGGCGTCTCGAGAAAATTGTCGACCTGCCGTTCTGGCAGGGCACCGCGGAGCTTGCGCCGATGCAGTCGGCGCTTGCGCGTACAGAGTTGACAGGCAAGCAGACACCACTTGCTTTGCTCAGCGGACGGCTACTGCGCGCGGGCGGTCCGCTGCTGCCGCATACTGTTCCTCTCACGCGTGGGACGGCGCTCCTTGTTCCTTTTGTCATGTGGGCGCCGAGCACGTCTTCCATCATCCGCGACTTTCCAGTGATTGCGCCGCAGCAGATTGTCTACCTGCTAACGAGCTGGGCAGCGAACACCGGCGGTGAGGACACGGAAACCCCGGAACTGCTGGCATCTCTTCGCGCCTTTGCGGCAGGGCTCCCTGTGCATGTCGAGGTGCTGGTAGTGCCGGACGCGGTGTTGCGGCAGTTTCACGCGGACGTGTACCCGGGATCCATCGTGGTGCGTGATGGCTTTCTGCGGGCAGACCTGCCGCTGACCGGCGGAGCGGCCCAGCGCATGACGGTACTGGCACTCGGGCCGATCGCGCCCGCGCCGGATCATCACGGCGCGGGACGTAAATGAAGTCGGATCAGCTTTTCGCGGCCAACTGCGCAGCTTGTAGCACCACCAGCTGCGACAGATCCTTCTTCGCGAGTCCGTGCACTTCCTTGTTGAACTCGTCCACCTTGCTTGACCAGTTCATGGAGCAGAACTTGGGCCCGCACATGGAGCAGAAAGCGGCCTCTTTGTAGTAGTCGTCCGGGAGGGTCTCGTCGTGCATGGAACGCGCGGTCTCCGGGTCCAGTGACAGAGCAAACTGCTTATCCCAGTCGAAGGTGTAGCGGGCATAGCTGATCGCATCATCACGATCCTGCGCGCCGGGACGATGCCTCGCGATATCAGCGGCATGCGCCGCGATCTTATAAGCGATCATGCCGTCCTTCACGTCTTTTTCGTTCGGCAGACCCAGGTGTTCTTTTGGCGTGACGTAGCACAGCATGCTTGCGCCGTGCCACCCGATCATCGCTGCGCCGATCGCCGAAGTGATGTGGTCGTAACCCGGCGCAATATCAGTCACCAGCGGTCCCAGCACGTAGAAGGGTGCGCCGTCGCACAGCTCCACCTCCTTCTCAACCTGCTCCTTGATCTTATCCATCGGCACATGGCCGGGACCCTCGATCATCACCTGGACGTCTGACTCCCAGGCTTTGCGCGTCAGCTCACCCAGCGTTTTCAGTTCCGCGAACTGGGCTTCATCGGAGGCATCGGCGACGCAGCCAGGCCTCAGCCCGTCGCCGAGCGAGTAGCTCACGTCGTACTTGGCCATGATCTTCGTGATGCGGTCGAAGTGCTCGTACAGGAAGTTTTGACGGTGATGCGCAGTCATCCACTGCGCCATGATGGCGCCGCCCCGGCTCACAATGCCCGTGATGCGCTTGGCGACCATCGGGACATACTGGATCAGCACACCGGCATGGATCGTGAAGTAATCGACGCCCTGCTGTGCCTGCTCCTCGATCACTTCGAGGTATAGATCGATGTTGAGGTCTTCGACGCGTTTGACCCTTGTAAGCGCCTCGTACAGCGGCACGGTGCCTATGGGCACGGGCGAGTGCCGCAGGATGCGGTCTCGTATTTCAGGGATCGCTCCACCGGTCGAGAGATCCATGACCGTATCAGCTCCGTGCTGAACGGCCATGTGCAGCTTACGTAACTCTTCCTCGATGTTCGAGGTCACAGCAGAGTTGCCGATATTTGCATTCACCTTGCAGCGGCTTTCAATGCCGATCGCCATCGGTTCTACTTCAGGATGATTAATGTTGGCGGGGATGATCATTCGCCCCGCGGCAATCTCCGTCCGAATGAGCTCAGCCGAGACGTTCTCCCGTTGAGCCACAAAGAGCATCTCCTCGGTCATCCGGCCCAGCCTGGCAAAGTGCATCTGGCTCATATTGCCGTCGCCGGTGCGGGCAGCTTCTAGCCGACGGCTTACGATCCACTCGGCACGTGGCGAAAGGATCTCGGTTGCGCGCTCGGGAGTTTGCACGGTACCTGGAATGCTCATCAATTCCCCTCAGGAGCCTCGTTCGGCCGAACGGCAGGCTGGTTTCCCCTCATGATACGCGCAAGCTCTGCGTGTGGAGAGCACCACAGCGACCACAAGTGCGAGCCTTGACGAAGCATGGAGGGGCTCCTACGCTTAGGAGTATGGCTCAAGCCCGCGCACAGTCGATCCGGATCACAGCTGCCGTCCTGATTGTGCTGGGGGTGATCGCCTACCTGGCCGTTTCGGCGGCGCAGGCAAATAAGAGCTACTACGTCACCATCAACGAACTGCAGGGCATGGGCGGCAAAGCCTACACGCGCCACCTGCGCGTCGCCGGCAACGTGGTGCCCGGCTCCATCCAACATCACGGAGTCGGAGCACACTTCGTCCTGGTAGAAAATGACCGTCGGCTGCCAGTGGACTACGACAGCACCGAGCCTCCTCCCGATACGTTCAAGGACAATGCGCAGGCACTTGCCATCGGCATGTATGGGCGCGATGGCGTCTTCCATGCCACAGAACTGCAGGCCAAATGCGCGTCAAAGTACGCCCCAGCACCCGCCAAGCCTGGCGCCTCGGCAGGTAGCTCTAAAGCAGGAGCTGCGAACACGACAGCTGCACTGCTGCCTGCCCGCTGAGCTTCCTGCTAGGCTAAGCCGTGCCCTACCTTTACATCGACAAACTCTTCAACGAGCTTCGTGACGAGCTGCTCTCCGCCATGCATGCCGCGGCTGAGCGCGAAATCCGCACGGGAGCAAAGGTCGATGTGAACCGGCTGTACCGGGCCTTTACGCGGGCAGCAGTCGGCAAGATGGCGAATCCCGTACGCGTCTCAGACCGCTGCCTGGAGATGGCTCCGCCGCGCACCAAAAAGGGTGCCGGGCGTGGCAGCGAGTCCTAAAAGCTCCTATGGACACTCTTCGCTCAAGCACACCCGTCGGGCATGTGAGCCAGCTTTGGCGTTACCCGGTCAAGAGTATGGGTGGCGAGGAGCTCCAATCTGTGTACGTGGGCGGCTCGGGGCTCGCCGGTGACCGCCTTCTGGCGTTTGCCAGCGGCGGCGCTGCCGTGGGTAAGCCTTTGGTCAGTGGGGCCGAGCGAACAACCATGCTCCGGTGCCGCGCCCGTTTCCTTTCGGATGGCAAGCACCCTTCCGTGGAGGTTACGACACCGAATCAGGGAACCTTTCGGGTGGACGATCCCGCGCTCATCAAGGCTTTGCAGCGCGATCTGAAGCGGCCGCAGCCCATGTGGCTGGAGCAGACGGAGGAGCCCAGGATGGACTGCCGCCCCATCGCTCTGCTTTCTCTTCAAACGGTTCAACGACTCACTGCCACATCCGGTTATCCGCTTGCGGCCGACCGTTTTCGCGTCAACATCCTTATCGATCTTGGCAGCGCTGCCGGCTTCCGGGAGGATGAGTTTGCCGGCAGGACCATGCGCATCGGCGATACGGTTGTTCTCCAGATCAAGGAGCGGATCCCTCGCTGCCGGGTCGTTACGGTGGACCCCAGCTCCGGCTCTCGTGATCCTGCTGTGATGAGCTATCTGGCCCGCCATCACGAGGGACGCGTCGGTATCTATGCCGCAGCAGCAGTTCCCGGCATTTTGCAGGTCGGTGATCCCATCTTCGTCGACGGATGACCGCATATACTCGGGTGGCAGCCATGAGCGATGCTTCCACTTCTCAAACGGCAGGCCCAGCGATCAAGCTTGTGGATGTATCCCACATCTTTGGTGAGACAGCGGTGCTGCGCCATGTGGAGCTCGAGCTCTTGGCAGGGAGGTGTTACCTTCTCCTGGGCGCCAATGGCGCAGGCAAGTCCACGTTGCTGCGGATCCTCGCCGGGCTGCTGCGGTCGACCCAGGGTCATGTCCTGCTTTGGGGCTACGCGCCGAGCGAAGTGCGCGCACGTATCGGCTACATGGCGCACGCGCCTATGCTGTACGAAGAGCTTTCTGCTATTGAAAACCTCCAGTACTTCGCGGCTCTGTATCCCAGTAGTCGGCGCACCGCGCCGGCCGCGGCACTCGCGGCTGTAGCACTCGATCCCAGACTTGAAAAACCACTCAGCGCGTACTCGCAAGGGATGCGGCAGCGCGTTTCGCTGGCCCGTGTTCTGCTCACAGAGCCTGACCTGCTGCTGCTTGACGAGCCTTTCTCGAACATGGATGCGGAGAGCGCTCGAGGGATGCTGAAGCTGCTCGGTGAAGAGCGCAGCAAAGGCAGGACGATCGTGCTAAGCACCCACCAGCGAGAGGTAGCGGAACCCTTAGCCGACGAGCTTCTTCTGCTCGAGGCAGGCGAGCTCCAACGCGCTTCACCACAGCACCTATGAAGAACGCGGCCCCCCGAAACTCTAAAACAAACGCTGCCCGGCTGCTCGATTCCTTCAGCATCGCGTACGAGCTGCTTCGCTATGAGTTCGATCCCAAAGACCTAGCTGCTCCAAGCGTCGCGCACAAGATGGGGCTGCCCCCGGAGCAGGTCTGGAAGACGCTGCTCTGCACACTGGAACCATCGCATGAACATGTCTTCGCCGTGCTGGCCGGGTCTGATGCCCTGGATCTTAAGAAGCTGGCGCGGGCCGCACAGGCCCGTTCCGCAACGCTTGCGCCGCTACGTGATGTCGAGCCGCTGACCGGTTACGTACGCGGAGGCGTCACCGTGCTCGAAGCGAAAAAACCATTTACCGCGTTCGTCGACGAGACCATCGAGCTCAATGAGCAGATCAGTGTCTCGGCCGGGCAACGCGGCTTGCAGCTTCTGCTCTCACCGGTCGATTACCTGCGGGCAACGGGCGCGCGTCTTGCCGAGATTGCAGGCCCAAGCAGGCAGATGTGAAGCATTACTGGCACGCCGTCGCGGTGCAGCTCGGCAAGGATCTGCGGCTTGAATGGCGTTCGAAGGACGCGCTCAATGCCATGCTCTTCCTGGCCCTGCTGGTGGTAGTTCTCTTCTCACTCGCGTTTGACCCGACACGCGCGGAGGCACGAGAGATCGCAGGCGGAGTGCTCTGCATCGCCATCCTGTTTGCGGCCACCGGTGCGCTTAACCAGGCCTGGGCTCGGGAGCTGCGCGGCGGCGTCCTGGATGCCCAGAGGATGAGCCCGGCACCGCCATCAAGCCTGCTTCTCGGCAAGGTGATTGCAAGCTTTCTATTTGTTTCGGCAGTAGAGCTGGTGCTTGCTCCACTTTTCACGATCTTCTACAACTTGAGCGCTCGGGGTAATGTGTGGCTGCTGCTGCTCGTTCTGCCACTGGGCACATGGGCGCTGGTCGGCAATGGCGTTTTCTTCGCGGCCCTTTCGCTGCGTGCCCGCTCCCGAGAGCTGCTGCTGCCGCTGCTCCTTTTTCCCATCTTTATTCCAGCTTTGCTGGCAATGGCTTCTGCGGCACGGGCCATCTTTGATGGGGAAAGCGACCCTCTTCTCTGGATCCGCATGCTTGCCGGCTACGACGTTGTCTTCACCACGGCAGCCGTTCTGCTCTTTGGGCTGGTGCTGCACAGCGAAGGCTGACGGTAAACGCACCAGGCTAGCTTGCGGACTGTGTACTCGCATGGGAATGGGCATGAGAGTGAAGCAGGGCAACGCTGGAGGCTATGGCCATCCACGCGCCAATAATCAAAGCGGCGAGGGTCAGAACAAGGCGAGCGCTCCGACGATCCCCTGCGTTTGAAGACTGGGAACGTCGCCGGCCAAGATTCACCTGGCCTACGATTCCAATTCCAAATACCACGACGCCAACAATCAGAATCACTATCGCCATCTACTTGCGCCTCCATCTTGCTGCTTCCTGCATTGCACACTGTGGGATGCATGCCTTTGCGAGGTTAGGCTCTCGCTGCCATTTAGACTGTAAAGGTAGTCCTTGGTGCCGGATACACCCGGGAGGGGCGGTCGAGTGAAATTGCTACGCGCGGTGTGGCTTGCGGTAACGCTCCTGGTCCTGGGCAACGGGTTGCGTGTCGCTCTTTTTGTGGTGCCTGCGGATGCGGCACAGGGGGATCTGAGCCGAATCTTCTACTATCACTTCCCTGCCTGGATCGGAACCTCGATCTTTTTCGCGCTGAATCTTCTCGGCTCCCTTACCTACCTCGCGCTACGCCACAGCAAGCCCTCTCTGGCGCTGAAAGCCGATGCACTGGCTCTTGCATCAGCGGAGATGGGCATTGTCTTCTGCACGATCGGGCTGGTCACCGGCTCCCTGTGGGGCCGTGCTGCGTGGGGTATCTGGTGGACCTGGGATGAACGCCTTACATCGACGCTGATACTGTGGCTGATCTATCTCTCATACCTGCTGCTGCGGAGCTTTTCTGAGGGCGCATCCATGCGCACGCTCTCTGCGGTCATGGCGATCTTCGGCTATCTCGATGTGCCGTTGGTATACATGAGCACCCGCTGGTGGCGCACGCAGCATCCCGGCCCTGTGTTCGCAGGCGGCCCGGGCACCGGGATGGACAGCAGCATGATGCCTGCCATCTGGTGGAACATGGCCGGTTGGCTGCTCTGGGGGTTCTTTATCGCTTCCCTCCGGTACAGCAGTGTGCTGCAGGCGCAGCGGGCTGGGAGTGCGGCAACCGAGGCGCTTCTCACCAGACCTCGGGCCACTGCCGTATTGCACTTACCTCATGGAGACCGTGCCTGATGGCTGCGGTGCATGCCTTCTGGCTCAAGTACACAGCAGACATGGCACACCAGCACGTGCTTCTCGCCTATGCCTTCGTCTGGCTGGTCCAGCTTGTCTATCTGGCGCTTGTGCTGCGTCGGGGTCGTCGCCCCACTCGCTAGTACACAGGACAGTCGAGGTCCGTCTCCGTCCGGGTACACTGAGGGTAGGAGCCTTTCGATGCTTGTCGTCATGAAGTCCCACGCGACACCGGAACAGATCGCGGCCGTGTGTGAGCGGATCGAGGAACTGGGCCTGCGCCCACATCCCCTTCCGGGAGCCCAGCGCACCGCCATTGGCATCACCGGCAACAAGGGTGAGGTCGACCAGTCCAGCCTTACCGAACTCTCCGGAGTGGCCGAGGTCATACGGGTCTCGAAGCCCTACAAGCTGGTTTCGCGCGATGTCAAGGAAGAAGACACGATCATCCGCTTCCCGGGCACCGACGTTACGGTCGGCGGCCGGGACCTGATGGTCATTGCAGGCCCCTGCTCGATTGAAACTCGTGATCAGGCCTTCAGCACAGCAGACCAGGTCGCAGCGGCCGGCGCCCAGTTCTTCCGCGGCGGCGCGTACAAGCCCCGCACCTCTCCCTACGCCTTTCAGGGCCTCGGGGAAGAGGCATTGTCGATTATGGCTGAAATCCGCGAACGGACCGGTATGCGCATCGTAACGGAAGCTATCGACCAGGACGCACTGGATCTGGTGGCTGAGTACGCGGACGTGATTCAGATCGGTGCTCGCAATATGCAGAACTACTCGCTTCTACGCGCAGCCGGGCGCAAGCGGAAACCAGTTCTACTGAAGCGCGGCATGTCTGCCACTCTGGAAGAGTTGCTCATGTCAGCCGAGTACATCATGAGCGAGGGCAACTACGAGGTAATCCTATGCGAGCGCGGCATTCGTACCTTCGCGGACCACACCCGCAACACGCTTGACCTCAGCATTGTTCCGGCTGCGCAGCAACTCTCTCACCTGCCTATCGTGGTAGACCCGAGCCACGGCACAGGCAAGCGCGACAAGGTACTTTCCATGGCGCGGGCCGCTGTGGCTTGCGGTGCGGATGGCCTGATCGTCGAGGTGCACAATCAGCCGGATCGTGCGCTCTCTGACGGCGCCCAATCCCTCTATCCGGAACAGTTTGTGCAGCTCATGGAGGAGGCAACACAGATCGCCGCCATCGTCGGTCGCCATGTTCCAAGGAATCTTCAGCGTGAGTTCAAGCCTAGTGAGGCAGTACACGCCTGAGAAGCAGCAGGCTGGACAAGTGAAAAGGAGGCCGGCATGGCCTCCTTTTCACTTGCCGGATAGCGTAGAGTGGGCCAGCAGACACATGCCTTCCCAACACAACAAAGTTTTACGTCCATTGCTTTTTAGCCTGCTGCCCTGCCTACTTCTGCTGCTGCCGGGGTGTCGCAGCGGTGCGTTTCCTCAGTACCCGGCAAACTATCGCGAGTATGCGTATGTGGCCAACAACGGCAGCAACACCGTAACCATTCTTGACCTGGTTGCTATGCGACAGCAGGCTGTACTTCCGGTGGGCCTGCATCCTGTGGCACTCGCCGTCAGCCCCGTCCGGAACGAGGTGTACGTCATCAGCCAGGGAGCTTCTGGCAATCGCGGTCTGCTCAGCATTATTGGTGCAGAAACGAACACAGTTCTTGCTACCCTGCCTCTCGGCCGCATGCCGGCCGACATTGCGATAGACGCCAGCGGCGAGCGGCTCTACATCGCAAACGGAGGCGCTAACAGTGTTTCCGTGATCGACACAATACAACGTCGCGTTGTCGGGGTGGTCGGTGTTGGTGAATCCCCTACAGAGCTTGCGGTCTCGCCGGACGGCACGACCCTGGCTGTCACGAACCGGGCGAGCAACAGTGTGAGCCTGATGGAGATCCCCTCGCACAGCAAAGGGGACTTGACGCCTGCCACACTGCCGAAGCTCCGGGCCTCCTTTGACGGCTGCCCCGGTGCCGGCAGCCTCGCGATTCTGCCGGACTCAAGCAAAGCCTTTGTTGCGTGCGCCGCAGGGCACCAGGTGCTGGCTCTCTCGCTGCGCACCTCTCCGTCTCTTGCACACCGCAGCCGCAACAGCGTAGCCGCTGAACCGGATCAACTGCTTGCGCTGCTAGACGTGGGCATCTCCCCGGTTCGCCTTGTGCTCAAGCCGGACGGTGGCGAGATCTTTGTGACAAACGAAGGCAGCAATACTGTTTCAGAGATCGCCACCGGGACCAATGAGGTGGGCGGCGCTTCCCTGATCGGCTCAAGCCCGGTAGCCGGCGTGGTTAGCGCGGATAACTCCCTGCTGTGGGTCTCCAACCGCAGTGCAGACACCGTCGCGGTTTACTCGGTGGACGACGGCAAGCTGATCAATACAGTCCATACCGGGAGCGGACCCGGACCTGTCATTCTGTCTGCAGACGGGCACCTGCTCCTTGCTGCGGATACTCGCTCGGGCGACATTTCCGTCGTACGGACGTTCAGCCGCAATCTGCGGCGCGAGCCGGTCTACGGCACCCTCTTTACGCTGCTGCCGGCCGGCAACAGCCCATCAGCGATTGTGGAGAAAGCCTTCCGGCTCAAGCACTAGGCGTCGATCCCGAGCGTGCGCAAAGGTTCTGGTTTGCTTCAGGCCGCATCCGCTAGCATCTGCTCCCGTACCGCAGCGCGGGCATACCGCCCGGCAGAGAAATGTGCCCCGGCGAGCAGCAGCAGGCCCGTCACAAAAGCCCACATCATCAAGCCGACCGAGACAGCAAAGGGTCCGTACACGGCCTGGAGATCGAGCCAGCGCAGCACATGAACATACACCACCTTGGCCGCCTCCCAAAGCAGCCCCACCACGATAGCCGTGGGCAGCACGGCCCGAAACGGAAGAGATCGGTTCGGCAGCACCCAATACACGATGAAGAAGATCGAGCAGGAAAGAAAAGCTGCGGTCGTCTGCAGAAACGAGTCCGCAAGGAGGTTGAAGACAAAGTTCTGCGTGTGGCCAAAGAAGACAAGCGTCAGCACGCGTGTCTGTAGAGCGGTGATCCCGACAGAAAACAGAGCCAGCAATCCCACCGCAAGGGCGAGACCGAGTGAGAGCAGCTGATTGAGCAGATAAGACCGGTTGTGTTGCACACCCCACACCTGATTGAGCGCGACTTCCAGGGGCAGAAAGACGCCAGAGGACGATACCAGCAGCGTGAGAAACGAGAAGATCTGCACCTTGCCTTGCGGGTGCACCAGCAGACTCATATTGCGTACTACAAAGTCCTGATTGGCCGGGAGAAAGTAGTGCAGCATGTTGCCAATCACGTTCACCATGGAGGTGGAGTGGAACACGCGACGGGCAACCGTAAACATGAGAACGATGAAGGGAAAGAGCGACAGGATGGCATTGGCAGCGACAGAGAAGGCATAGGTGTGGACCTCAGACTGCGTAAGGTAGCGGCCCAATGAGAGCCAGGCGCTCCAGCGGCCGTTTGTTGTCTCTCTGCTCCCTTGCTCGCTGCCCACATGCGCTTTCTGCATGGCCCGATGCTAGCAGTCTGCCTATAACGAGGAAGCATCCAAATGCGCATGAGTGAAGAGACAGCCTCTGCCCTGCCTTACATCCAGTTGCTCGAAGGAAAAGACCCAGTCGGGGTACTGAAAGATACCCCGACCCGGCTTGCCCGCGTTCTGGACCGGCTTACGCCTGAGCAGATTGAGTACCGCCCTGCTCCCGGCAAGTGGAACGTGCGCGAAATTATGGCGCACCTCTGCGACTGTGAAATTGCCTGGAGCTGGCGCTTTCGGCAGATCCTGAGTGAACACAACACCAGCCTTCAGGCTTTTGAGCAGGATGCCTGGGCCAAAGTCTACGGTCAGTACTCGCTCGCGCAAGCGCGAGAGACATGGACGGCATTGCGGACCTGGAATCTGCTTTTTCTCGCCGGCCTTGAAGAGGCGGACAAGCAGCGGCCTGCTATCCACCCTCAGCTTGGAGGCATCACCCTGTGGACCGCTGCCGGCATCGCTGCCGGACATGACCTCCATCACCTGCATTCGCTTGAGCACGTGGCAGCTAAGCTGTAAGCCTTTAGCCGATTGATCTTGATTGCTAGGCTGCCCGCCGGTTTCATCAGCGGCCCAGTGATCCAGACATGCCTCTGGCTCCACGGTCGCCGGTCCTATCGAGGTACATAGTGGTTCGCCGACAACAGGGCCATGGCCGCTTGCCGCTGCGGACTTGTTCCATTGCGCTCCGGCCGTTGCCGTAACCTACGACTCGCGCTGGCTGCGAAGTAGTTCGAGAGTAGAAGCAAAGCCGGGTCGATGGAACCTAAGCTTTGACATTCTCTTTTCGTTCGCCTACATTCCTCCCATGTCCTTCCATGGAGCTGTCACCCGCCTGGCTCAGGTGGTGCAGTGTAAATGTTGTCAACGCGCTATCCCCATAGGGCTCAGCACGCCGCCTGCTCAGTCCATTGCGGTGCGCCGCAAGCTTTGTGGGTGAGCATCGGCAGTACCTGCCTTCCGAGGTGTACTCCGGGCGTGTGGCTCTCCGCTGATTGCTGATGTGCGCCGCGTCTGACCGGCTCTTCGCGTCGCGGACTCTAGATGCGCCCCGCCTCACGCAGCGCTTGGATTTCCCCATCGACAAACACGCGAGACCGGATGTGAAAGCGCATACCCTTCGGCCCTTCAAGCGAAAACATTCCGCCCCGGCCCGGCACGACATCCAGGATGAGCTGCGTATGCTTCCAGTACTCAAACTGGCTTCGACTCATGTAGAAGGGCGTGCTTCTAACCGGCAGGGTCGCGAGCAGCACATCGCTATCGCCCACTAGGAACTCGCCCCGCGGATAGCACATGGGAGAACTGCCATCACAGCAGCCGCCGGACTGATGGAACATCAGCTCCCCATGTCGCGCATGGAGATGAGTGATCAGCTCAGCGGCTGCAGGTGTGCATAGGACCTGCTCCGGAATCTCCCCTTCACCAAGTGCCATGGCTAGAAGAAGCCCATCGCGTTCGGGCTGTAGCTGATGAGCTGATTTTTAGTTTGCTGGTAGTGCTCCAGCATCATGCGGTGGTTTTCGCGCCCAATCCCCGACTGCTTGTAACCACCAAAAGCAGCATGCGCCGGATAGAGGTGGTAGCAATTGGTCCAAACGCGGCCTGCCTCGATGCCTCGGCCCATGCGGTAGGCCCGATTGATGTCACGCGTCCACAAGCCTGCGCCTAAGCCATACAGCGTGTCATTCGCGATCGCGAGCGCTTCCTCTTCATCCCGAAAGGTCGTGACGGAAACGACGGGTCCGAAGATCTCCTCTTGGAAAACTCGCATCCGGTTGTTCCCCTTGAAGACCGTGGGCTCGACATAATAGCCGCTCGCGAGCTCGCCCTCCATGGTGGCTCGCTTCCCACCCGTGAGCACCTCGGCACCTTCCTGCCGACCGATGTCAAAGTAGGAAAGGATCTTTTCCAGCTGCTCGCTCGATGCCTGCGCGCCGATCATTGTGCTTTTATCGAGCGGGTTGCCCTGCCGGATGGCTTTGACACGGCCCAGTGCACGCTCCATAAATGGCTCGTAGATCGACTCCTGGATGAGCGCGCGTGATGGGCAGGTACACACCTCGCCCTGGTTCAGGGCGAACATGGCAAAGCCCTCGAGCGCCTTATGAAAGAAGGCATCGTCCTCGTTCATCACGTCTGCAAAAAAGACGTTCGGACTCTTGCCGCCCAGCTCGAGTGTGACCGGGATGATGTTCTGCGAGGCGTACTGCATGATCAGGCGTCCGGTCGTTGTCTCGCCCGTAAATGCGATCTTCTGGATGCGGGGGCTGGAAGCAAGCGGCTTGCCTGCTTCCAGGCCGAAGCCGTTGACGATGTTGAGCACGCCGGCCGGCAGGAGGTCTTCGATCAGCTCAGCGAGCACAAGGATCGAGAGCGGCGTCTGCTCGGCGGGTTTTAGAACCACGGTGTTGCCGGCCGCCAGTGCCGGCGCAAGCTTCCAGGCGGCCATCAGCAGGGGAAAGTTCCACGGGATGATGAGCCCGATAACGCCAAGCGGCTCGTGGTAGTGGTAGGCCACGGTGGTTTCATCCAGCTGCGAGATCCCACCCTCCTGCGCGCGGATGACCCCGGCGAAGTACCGGAAATGATCGATCGCAAGCGGCAAATCAGCTGCCATGGTCTCACGGATCGGCTTGCCGTTATCCCAGGTCTCGATCGTCGCGAGCAGCTCCAGGTTCTCTTCCATGCGCTGCGCAATACGCTCCAGCATGCGCCCGCGCTCGGTAACCGAGCTGCGCCCCCAAGCGCCTTTCGCTGCATGTGCGGCGTCAAGAGCCAGGTTCACATCGGCAGCCGAGGAGCGTGCAATCTGGCACAGGAGCTGCCCCGTCACAGGGGTAAGGTTTTCAAAGTATTCCCCCGTGGTGGGCGCAATCCAGCGTCCACCAATGTAGTTGTCATATTGCCGGCGAAGGGAGAAGGGAAAGCCATACGTCCCTGGCTGAAGCGCGGTTGTGGTCGCCATACGGGTTTGCTCCTTTGCAAGTGGGCGCCCCGGCCAAAGGGGCGCGTACGGCGGAGATTCTAAGCCCCTAACAGCTCGGTTGTCCCAGCTGCTGCTGTGTGCAGAGACAGCGATGCCGGTGACTGAGCCGGCGGAAGAAAGCACCATGCTTCAATAGGAAGAGAAGGAAATCTGCCAGAATGCCCCTGAACTGCGGAATCGTCGGACTGCCAAACGTCGGCAAAAGCACCATCTTTAATGCATTGACCTCAGCCAAGGCACAAGCCGCGAACTACCCGTTTTGCACCATTGATCCCAACACAGGCGTTGTGACTGTACCGGACGAGCGGCTCGACCGCATCGCTGCGCTGATCAAGCCGAAAAGCCTGGTGCCGACGACGATGGAGTTTATCGATATCGCCGGTCTGGTCGAAGGCGCGTCCAAAGGCGAGGGCCTCGGCAACCAGTTCCTGGGCCATATCCGCGCGACCGATGCTGTGGCCCATGTGGTTCGCTGCTTTGACGATCCCGAGGTGATCCATGTCGCCGGTGGTGTCAACCCTATTCACGACATCGAGATCATCAACACAGAGTTGCTGCTCGCTGACCTCGACACGGTTGAGAAGCGCCATGCACGGGTAGAACGCGCAGCCAAGTCCACGAGCGACAGCAAGGTGAAGGCGGAGTTTGCCATGCTTGCGAAGCTGCTGGCTACGCTCAACGCCGGCAGACCGGCCCGCACGGCGGAGCTTACCGATGACGAAAAGCTAATCGCGCGCGATCTGTTCCTCATCACCGCCAAGCCGCAGCTCTACGTTGCCAATGTGGACGAAGGCAGCCTCCTTGAGGGCAATGCTTATACGACAGCTGTGGAGGCTCGCGCCCAGGAGGAGAACAGCCAGGTGGTCCGCATCTGCGGTGCGCTTGAAAGCGAGATCGCGCAGCTTGAACCGGCGGAACGCACAGAGTTTTTGACCGATATGGGGCTGTCTGAGCCCGGGCTCAACCGCCTCATCCACTCTGCCTATCGCCTGCTGGATCTGATCACCTATTTCACCGCGGGTGTGCAGGAGGTGCGCGCGTGGACGATACGGCGTGGTAAGAAAGCACCCGGTGCAGCCGGAGTGATCCACTCGGATTTTGAACGCGGCTTCATCAAAGCCGACTGCTACGCCTCTGACGATCTCTTCACCCTGGGCAGCGAGCAGGCCGTCAAGGAAAAAGGGCTTTTGCGCTCAGAAGGCAAAGAGTACGTCGTGAAAGATGGCGACATCCTCTTCTTCAAGTTTAACGTCTGAAGCCGGGATCAGTGAGCCGAGATACGGTGTCAGCAGCTGCGATCCATTCAAAGGATGTCCAGGCGTTCTCCCAGACCTCGCTCCCGGAGCATCCGCTTCAGGAGCAGCTGCGTCAGCTGGCGCTGGAGGCTGGTTTTGCCACGGCGGGCATTGCGCCGGTACTTCCCCCTGACGACGCGAATGCTCAGATACACACTGCTTACTTTGAGCGCTGGATTACGCAGGGTCACGCAGGGGAAATGGAGTACCTGAAGCGCAAGGATGCTCTTGGGACTTATCTCCGCAGCAGTGTCCAGACCGCTGTGCCCTGGGCGCAGTCCGTCATCGTCTGCGCTGCTCCGTATGGCGGAGGACCAGAGCATCCTTTGTCCACGGACCCACACCCGGTAGGCTCCGGCTGGGTCGGACGCTACGCCTGGTCGGGCCGTGAGACAGAAGCTGGACCACTCGCTCCTTCGGATTACCACAAGGTTCTGCTCCGCCGACTGAAGGCGCTCGAAGTGATACTCCACGCCACGTGGACCGACGAACGAGGCCACTTTCAGTCCTGGGCTTACGTGGATACCGGGCCGTTGATCGAGCGCGCCTTCAGCGCCATGGCCGGCGTTGGCTGGACGGGCAAAAACACCTGCACCCTCAACGAGGAGCTCGGTTCTTTCTTCTTCCTGGGCGTGATCCTCACGAGCCTTCCACTTGCTGACGAAGAACGCGCCGCCCTGCATGCGGATCGCTGTGGCTCCTGTACGCGCTGCCTGGATGCCTGTCCGACGGACGCGCTCATCGCACCGCGGCAGATGGATGCGAGCCGTTGCATCAGCTATCTCACGATCGAGAAGCGCGGTTCGATCGATGCATCTTTGCGGCCGGGCATAGGCCGACAAATCTTTGGCTGCGATATCTGCCAGGATGTGTGCCCGTGGAACAGCCGTGCACGTCGGCGCGCGCCGGCTACGAAACCCGACCCTGAACTGGTGCCGCGCGAGCAGCTCATCAACCCAGACCTGCTGGAGCTGGCTGCTCTTTCCGAGTCCGAGTGGGAGGCGCTCTTCTTCGGCTCGCCTGTGAAACGCACCAAGTTTGCCGGCTTCCGCCGCAACCTGGCGCTCGCCATGGGCAACAGCGGAGAGCCGCGCATGGCACCGGTTTTGCACGCCTGGCTGGAGGATGCAGAGACAGACGCGACTGTGCGCGAAGCTGCTGCGTGGGCACTCAAGCAGCTCAGCGCCCCTCCGGATGCCGATGGACAAGTGGAGGATTCGCTCCTTAGCGAACACTTCCATCCGGCAACTACGCGGTGACCAAGGTGCTCGCAGTTGAGTGGACGAGTGCAAAGGGAACAACAGATAGCATCTAACCGGCTGAAGATGACCGGATCCAAAGAAAAGTTTTGCGACTCAGAAGGGATCTGCTTGCCGATTCGCGCTGCCCAAACCCAGCTCTTCCCTACTCTCTCCTTATCTCTCATGCTGCTGCTTGCCGGCTGCCAGCATAAGAATCGGTCCGGCGCGCCGGCCACAGACCACGCGACAAATGACACGATCGGCGGGGCGCTGCATGCCGGCGCAGATGCCGGGCGTCTTGCTTTGCTGCACTGGCCTGACTTCTCCGACTACAAGCCTCTAGTCGAGAGCTTCTACACAGCGCGTGACTGGGATCCCGCGTGGGTCGATAACCACAAAGCCACCAGCCAAGCGCTTGCATTGACCAAGCTTTTCGCTATGAGCGCGAGCAAGGGACTAAACCCGGACGACTACGACGCTCCTCTGTGGCAGGCGCGCCTTACAAAACTTTCTACCGCAAATGATCAAGATATCGCTGCTTTTGACATCGCGATCACGGTCGCGGCGATGCGCTATATTTCGGACCTGCATATCGGCCGCGTCAATCCGGAGCACTTCGATTTCGGCGTAAACGTGCAGACTAAGAAGTACGACCTGGCGAACTTCCTTGTGCAACAGGTGGTCGCGGCAGACGATGTGCCGGAAGCTCTAAAGCAGGTGGAGCCACAGGGCAAGGAGTACAAGGCCACGCTGCAGGCGCTGACACGGTACCAGGATCTCGCCAGGCGTGCAGGCACTGAGCAGCCCTTAACTGCACTTGCCCGGGCTCTTTCGGCCGGTAGCCCCTATGCTGCCGCGGGTGCGCTAGAGGCGAGACTTGAGCTGCTGGGTGATCTGCAAGGCGATGGTGGAACGGCATCTGCTGGTCCACAGCAAAGCACATCCTCTGCGTACACGCAGGCCCTCGCGGAAGGTGTCAAGAACTTCCAACTACGCCATGGCCTGCCAAATGACGGTAAGCTGACGCCACAGACCATTGCAGCTCTAGATGTTCCGCTGGCACAGCGTGTGCGTCAGATGGAGGACACGTTGGAACGAATGCGTTGGCTTGCGCCTGAGTATCAGGACGCGCCTATCGAAGTGAACGTGCCTGAGTTCACGTTGCGCGCCTACGACAACAGCCATAACGAACAGTTCCAGATGCGCGTGGTTGTCGGCGAGTCTGTGGATGAAGATCATAAGACGCCGGTCTTAGTGCAGGAGATGAAGTACATCGTTCTGCGGCCGTTCTGGAATGTGACGCCGACCATCGTAAAGAAGGAGATTGTGCCGCACGTAGAAGCTAACAAGGGCTATCTGGAGGCAAAAGACTTTGAGGTTGTCGACCGCGCCGGCAAGGCTGTTTCCAACTGGAGCGTCGGCGGCCTGAGCCAGGGCCTGTACATGGTTCGAGAGAAGCCTGGACCGAAAAACTCGCTGGGCTTGGTCAAGTTCATGTTCCCAAACAAGCTCAATATCTATTTGCACTCGACGCCGGCAACAGAGCTCTTCGACCACACCAAGCGGGACTTCTCGCACGGCTGTATACGCTTGCAAGAGCCGGAAAAGCTGGCCGACTGGGTGCTTCAGGATCAGCCGCAGTGGACTCCGGACAGCATCCACGATGCCATGGAGAACGGTGAGGATAACAAGATCGTTTCGCTCCTGCACCCGATCCCCGTACGCATCTTCTACCAGACCGCACGGGTGGATGACGACGGCAAGGTCTACTTCTTTGACGATATCTACGGCTATGACAAAGAGATGGAGGACGTGCTCGCCAAGGGCGATCCGTTTCCGATCAAGCCCGAGCCGAAGAAGCAGACTGGAGATACGACGTAGCTGCTTGCTGATCAGGGCATAACAAAGCCGGCGCTCAAGCGCCGGCTTTTTCTCGTTTACAGCAAGCTACATCAGTGTCCACTGGCGGACAGGCCCAACATCCACATGAACAAACTGGGAGCGAGGATAGTAGCCGACGCCCCCTTGGCCGAGCGAGAGCGCTACCAGGTCAAGCGTCCTGGTGGGAACACCGGGTACACGGATATCAATCGCCTTGGAGAGCATATGCTGCGAGTGCTCTGCTACCCCCTTGCCGTGCGTACGCAGATAGTTGTTGCTCCAAGGCGTGCGATAGCCGCACACGATCTGGATCAGTCCATTGGGGCGGTTGAGCTTGACCATGAGTGCATGCAGGACATCAAATTCATGAGGATCGTAGTTGGCTGTGTCACCGGTCCGGTGGTCGCGCAGGAAATGGTTCAGCAAAGCAATGGCTGAGGGGACGTAGCGATCACCGACGCGATACGTGACGTCCAGCGACTCGCCCGTATGCAGGTGGTACATGTGCAGATGGTACTGCTGGTTCGGGTCCGGAGCTGTGTCGAGCGGTGCAGGGAATGCAGTTGAGGGATCAGCAGGGGTAGTGCTCAAAGAGGCTCCCGTAGCCGGACTGGCCTGCATCCCGGCAAAGCTGGTGAGCAGCAATGTCGCGAGTGTAAAGAACCTGGGGGTCACACAGACCATGAAGCGGCCTCCTGCAGGGATTGAAGTGGCAGGCTGCGCCTAATCCGGCGACATTGCCTTTTGTACTTCTATAAGATTACCTGGAGCGCTGAAACGTTCCGAACAAATCGGAGTAGAAGATCGAGTGTGTCATTCCATAAGTTTGACTTTTTACGCAGATTCTAATGGAAATCATGCGATCGCATAGAGGCTTCGCTTACCCTCAGCAGCTGCAGGTGGTCCGCCCGAACGTGTACCACGCCATGCTCATTCTGTAGACGGCCCTGCACCTGAAGAAACTTCCCACTTGTCACTAGAACCCGCTCTCGATCATAGAGTTCCGGGTGGATGACCACATTGCTGATACCCGTCTCATCTTCCAGCGAAAGAAAGATGAAGCCGCTGGCTGTTCCCGGGCGTTGCCGCGCGATTACACAGCCTGCCGTGTACACGTAAGCACCGTCCGCTGCCCGGGACAGCTCGCACGCAGCCAGGATGCCGGCGGCTCGCAGGTGCACACGCTGGTAGTGCATAGGATGCGGCCCGGTCGTGAGGCCGGTTCCGCCAAAATCTGCCACCAGACGCTCTTCCGTGTTCATCTGCCGCAGGGGTGATGCTTCCTCGCCGGCCTTGGTGAGGGTAGGCTGCTCTAGCAAGGGTCCGGCCGGGCGGCCTGCCTGCTCGACCTGCCACAACGCATCGCGCCGGTGGCCGACGCCACCCAATACATTCAAGGCGCCTACCCGGGCAAGCTGCACCAGCTCACCCCGGTTCAGGCCGGCATCCACCTTGCTCTGATTGGCACCTGTACGTGCCGCTAGCTCGTCGATGCTGCCGAAGGTCCCCCCGGCTTCCCGCTCCGCAACCATCGCCTGCGCGGCTGTGGCGCGCAGGCCTTTGACATACATCAACCCCATCCGCACGGCATGCCGGCCTTGAGGGTCAGGCTCGAGCGTGCACTCCCAGCGGGAGTGCTGCACGCAAACAGGCTGGATACGCAGGCCGTGCCGCTGTGCGTCTTTGACGATCACAGCAGGCATGTAAAAGCCCATCGGCTGATTGTTGAGCATGGCTGTAGTAAACGCGGCAAGGTAGTGCACCTTGAAGTAAGCCGAGGCATACGCGATGAGCGCGAAACTGGCAGCATGGCTTTCCGGAAAACCGTACAGCGCGAAAGAGGAAACAGAGTTGACGATGTGCTCCTGCGTCGCATCGTCCAGGCCCTTGGCCGTCATGCCGGCTCGCAGCTTGACAACCAGCTGCTCCATGCGTTCCTTGGAGCGCCGCATCCCCACAGCGCGCCGCAGCTCCTCGGCTTCTTCGCCTGTGAAGTTTGCCGCGATCATGGCGATGCGCAGCAGCTGCTCCTGAAATAGAGGAACGCCCAAAGTCCGTCGCAGTATGGGTATCAAATCCTCATGCGGATACGTGATTGCTTCGGTTCCCTGCCGTCGGCGCATGTAGGGGTGCATCATCTTGCCGACGATCGGGCCGGGGCGGATGATAGCCACCTGCACCACGATGTCATAGAAGCGACGCGGCATATTGCGAGGCAAGCTGGCCATCTGCGCGCGGCTTTCCACTTGAAACATGCCGACTGTATCCGCGCGGCATAGCGTGTCGTACACAGCCTTGTCACCTTGTGGCAGTGTGTGCAGTCCATATTCTTTGCCGTTATGCCTGCTCACCAGCTCGATCGTGTCCTTGATCACAGCCATCATGCCCAGCCCAAGCAGATCCACCTTCACCAGCCCCATATCTGCGCAGTCTTCCTTGTCCCACTGGATCACGTTGCGGCCCGGCATGGACGCACGCTCGAGCGGCACTACCTGATCCAGCAGACCCTGGCAGATGACCATGCCGCCCGAGTGCTGGCCGAGATGACGAGGCAAATCCTGCATCTGCAGACACAGGTTGAGGTAGGTGCGGATGCGTGGGTGCTGCAGATCAAAGCCGGCCTGCGCAAACTGGTTCGGCATGGTATCGGTTTCGGCCTTCCACTCCCAATGCCCGACCAGGCTCGACAGACGGTGGAGCGTGTCCTCCTCAAAGCCGAGCACCTTGCCGACTTCGCGTGCAGCCGAGCGGCCCCGGTAGGTGATGACGTTTGCCGTCATCGCAGCGCCCAGCTCACCATATCGCTGGTACACATACTGTATGGCCTGCTCGCGCTTGTCACCGGAAGGTAGATCAAGATCAATGTCGGGCCACTCGCCCCGGTTCTCGCTCAGGAATCTCTCAAAAAGCAGACTCATATAGATCGGATCGGCAGCCGTAATGCCGAGCGCATAGCAGGTGATGGAGTTCGCAGCAGAACCGCGCCCCTGGATCAGGATGTCGTGATCCAGGCAGAACTGGACGATGTCCCACACAATGAGGAAATAGCCTTCAAAGCCAAGCTTTTCGATGAGAGCCAGCTCTTTGTTGGCCTGCCGGCAGGCACGGGTATATCGCTGCCGGCTCATGCGGCTGCTGAAGCGATTCCGCAGACCCGCTTCTACCTGCTTGCGCAGAAACGAAGCCATAGTTTCACCATTAGGCACAGGGTAGTGCGGAAACTCATAGCCAAGATTGTCGAGCGTGAAGCCAAGCCTTGCCGAAACCTCAGCCGTGTTCGCGACAGCCTCCGGCAGATCGGCAAACAGCCGACACATCTCCTCGCCTGATCGCAGATGCCGCTCCGCATTGCGGGTAAGCAAACGGCCTGCGCCTTCAAGCGTGCACCCATGTTGGATGCTGGTAAATACGTCAAGCAGCGGGCGCTCGGCCCGGGTTGCATAGCGCACGCCGTTTGTGGCAACAAGCGGCAGGCGCATGGATCGCGCGAGCCTTATAGCTGCCTGATTGCGCCATTCTTCTTCGCGCTCATAGTGGCGCTGTAGTTCCACGTAGACGTTTGTTCGGCCATAGATCGCCACCATATGCTCCAGAACGGAGCGTGCCTCCGGCTCACCGCCGCGCTGCAGAGCAGCATGCAGTGGGCCTTCTTCCCCGCCGGTCAGGCATAGGAGGCCTTCTGAATACTGTGCAAGATCAGCAGCGGTGGCAAAGCCTTCCTCCTTGCCTGGCGTACGCAGCTTCATGCGCGTCACCATGCGGCACAGGTTGGCATAGCCTGCTGGCGATGCACATAGTAGCGGCACTCGCGGCAACGCAAACCCGTCGACAGATGCCGGTTTTGCTAAACTCGCCGTCCGCATCGACTTGTGCGGCATTGACTTGTGCGGCTGTTCTGCACCAAGGCTGATCTCGGCGCCGAAGTGGGTACGCACCTGCGGGCCGGCTTTGCGCAGAGCTTCTCCCCGGGTATGAAAGCGCGGCGCCCCATACACACCATTGCGGTCCAACAGAGCAATTCCCGACAGCCGCAGCTCCGCTGCACGCGTGACCAGGTGCTCCGGCAGCGTTGCTGCATCCAGAAAGGAAAAAGCGCTCGCAGTATGGAGCTCTACATAGGGAGATTTAGCAGAGAAAACTATCTCAGTCATAGATCCCGTCCAGATACCACGCTCCGCTCGCTGCATCCTGGTGTACACGGCAGCAGAGTCGCTGCCGTGGCAGGCCAGCGTCCTTTTGGGCCTGCACCAAAAAGGGAGATGTGGGCGGTGCAGCTGCTGGAGGCGTACCGGCATAGTGCTCGGCCTCTATGTCCCAGCATTCGTGCGACCATGCCTCCCCACCCCACCAGGCGCCGTTCAGCTTCCAGGGGCCGCACACTGTTTCCACCTTGTAGAGCATGCCTCCATACCAGAAGCGGGCGGGCTGCCCCTGCTCGGTCTGCACCTGTATAGGTTCAGGCGGGCGCATCTGCCGAATAGCCGGCGCACTTTTCGCCTTTGCCTCGTCTTTCTGTGCGAGGGGCTGAGCCACGCGGAAGGGCTCCATCGCGAAGCTGTCAGGCATGTGCGTGTTGCGCAGTGAGGGCGAGCCCACCCGGTCTTCGCCTACCAGTGCGCTGAGCCGGGCTAGAGTCACGTCAAGTCGTGACGGCTCGGGCAAGGGCGGTGCAAACAACCCAGTCTGCACAGCCCCGGTTGCGGCAGCAACCGCCTGGAGGGTGATCGCCAGGACGGGAGCATCTGGAGGGTGCGCGGCAAGATCAAGCTGTAACAGCTTTAATAGCAGGCGCTTGTCCAGCGTCGGCAGAGTCGGTCGGACCTTGCGCTCGAACATGTGCGGCTTGGCTGCAGACACATAGGTGGTTTGTGCAGCCTGCAGAACAGGAATCGTTCCCGGCGCACCGGGTATCAGCGGCGGCACAAGGTGGATGCCTCCGTCGCGATTGGCAATGGGAACATGGGGAAAGACCTCACCCTGTGATGGAGGGGTACGGCCATCGTCCTCGGTATCGAGTGCACGTCCGCTCAGGCTGCACCACAGCGTCACGGAAGCGATAGCCAGCGAGCGCTCCCGGGCTTGAAGCACCATGCGGTCCAGCATGGCGGCAACAGCAAAGAGAATACCCTCCAGCAGACGAACCGGGGCATCGAACTCAAACGTTTCCAGCAGCTCGAAAGGAACGGCAACAGGCGCAAACAGATGCGGATGCTCCCCGCGGGCGAGCGCGCGTAATCGTTTGCCGCTTTGTCCCATGCGGGCAATCAGCTGCTTGAGCGGCAACGCTGCCAGCCCACCTAGCGTGCGAACGCCCCAAAGCTCCAGGGTCTCCAGCTGTTCTCCGTTCAGTGCAAATACTCCAGTCTGGAAGCCTTGCAGCAGAAGAGGCGCAAGCGTCTGGGCCTCCTCGCCCGGCAGCGTGACTGTGACACCGGGCAGTGCCTGCGCCAGCATGGCTGCCGCGTGGAAGTTTGCGCTGATCGCGACCGAGGCGTAGAAACCATGCTTTCTCAAGGTCCCGCGCAGCGACTCTCCAAAACTGCGTGGTGTGGCATGCAGCCTACTCATGCCTGTGACATCCAGCACGCACACAGCGGCTTCCCCGCTGTGGCAGGTTTCCATTGCCGGCGCAAAAGCGACCAGGCTCCCCAGCAACGCCATGCGCGCTGCTTCTTCACCCTGCAGTGAGCGGCGCAGGAGAGTGTGCTCGGAGAAAGATTCAGCCTGGAGACGAGTCATGCCATTCACCACGCCATCGCGGCGAGCTTTCGCGTTGGCAGCACACACCTTTTCCAGTGGAGCGTGGCCGGCCATCACAGACACAGCCTTGCCGCTGAGTTGTGGGCGAAGACGTACAAGTGTCTGCGCCGGAAACTCCGGTATGTGGACACACGCATACCCGGCAAACCAGGGCTGTGCTGTCTGTTTGTCAGGCTTGTTCATCCCTGCTGCACTCCTGCTCTGCACGATGCGGCCGAGCTGCCCACGCCAGCAGCGGTGCCGGCGATACGGCTTTGCGCGGGCCTGCATCTGTACCGCTGCTGGTCGCATCCGGCCCCCCAAGCTGCATGGGCTGCACGCAGTAAGGGCTGCTTTCCCAAGTGGCTTGCGGCTGCTTGCGCGGCACGGCTGCATCGTCCTCTGCTTGCCGGAAACGCTGCCGTGCCAGCTCGGCCCCGTACTCCGCCCACTCCCCTACCGTGCTGCCTGCAAGGTGGAGCCGCATTGGTTTGATCTGCAGCACAAGCCCCGCGCTTGAGCTGGTGCAGGGTGCTTGCGAAAGCAACACAAAGGCGGCCCCGCTTGCTTCAGCCACGGCGCGGAACCGGAACCAGGTGGCTGACGGTATCCGCAACACATGCTCGCAAGCCACGCAACCTAGATCCAGCACCACCACAGAAAACCCGCCACCCTGAAGCAGAAGATCAGCGGCGCGGAGAGCCTGGTCCAAGCGGGACCATGGACGTTCCCGCTCAGGACGTTCCCGCTCAGGGCCATGCCAAGGCAGCGTTCCCGCCGGCTTGGAAGACAGATCCACTACACCACCCTGCTGCGATGGCGTTAGGCTGGCTGATCGTTTCAGCGGTACCTGCACATATTTGGTTGCAAAAGCATCCGGACTGTTCTGCAGTTTGCGCCCACCCTGCCGGTCTGTGGCGACCTGCTCCTCCCGCTTCACAGGGTGGAAGGCTGCGCGCCTTGTTACGGATAGTGGCCTGTTCGGTGCACCCGGGGTGCCGAGAGTCTGCCGATTGCGCGTGGAGTGCATACCGGTGCGACTGGCATCCAGCCACACCTCTTTGGCAATCGGCTGGGGGCCTGAGCCGCCAGAGCGCTCTGCCGGGAGCTGGGGAGCCGGTATAGAGGCAGACTGGAACAAGCCGCTAACCGCGTGATCCAGCCCCTGCTCTTCCCCTCGAGGATGCGACCCGCAACGGCCGGGCATGACGCGGTTCGTGCGGTTCGCCTCCGCAGCCAGCATGCTGGCCCCGGCACGACTCTGCAATGGCCGTGCCGCCCCGCAGCGCACCCAAAGCAGCTGTTGCAGAACTATGCCATTTTCTACCCCGGTAGCAGGGTCAAAGCTGTCACTTGCGTCGACCCAGGCGCATACTTTGCCGGCGCGCATAGCACCGGCAACCACCTGCATCACAGCGCCGGTCTTGCCTGTGCTCCCAGCCCCGTACAGTTCTGTCACCGCGCCTGTGGGTATTCCGCCTCCGGTCAGCTGGTCCAAAGCAGGTATCGCAAACGGCAGCATAGGGCGAACCTGCAAGGCGCGTGGAGACAAGGCTCCGGCAAAGCTCCCGGCCATTTCCGCTTCAATCGTCTGCCGCAACATGGAAGCGCGGCCAGTTCTGTTGGTCATCTGCATCCAGGCTCCCCATCGAAGGTGAACAAAAGGCGAAGTCGATGAATACATTATTTCGCTTTTTCTTCGCTTTCCACTCTAGGATGCTGCCTCTTCGTCGTTCTGTCAAAGGAGGAAAAAGTACCTTTGTACCTGTTTCTGCGCATGATCACTCTGACTGCATCATGGGTGATGCACTCTGAATGCAAGGGTGCGGCGCGTCAAGTACTCCGTGGATGCTTCTATGCATCGCACGTTCAGCAACTCTATGCACTGAGCGTCATTTGCACAGGAACCGGAGTGGTGGAATCATTGGGAAGATAACCACACACTTGTGTACGCGAGGACGTGCGTCCTCCCAAAGATCTTGAAAGGAAGCTTCATGGAGCAGATTGTGTCGGATGCGCTGGTTTTCTTTGGTGCCACGGGAGATCTTGCCTACAAGCAGATTTTCCCGTCCCTCCAGCGGCTCGCCAAGCGCGGCAAGCTGAAGGGGCCCGTCGTGGGTGTAGCCAAAGCCGGCTGGACGCTGGACGATCTTAAAGACCGTTGTCGCGACAGCATCATGAAGCATGGCGGCATTGATCCGATCGGGCTGGATATTCTGCTGAATTGCCTGCGCTATGTAGATGGCGACTATAACGAAGCGTCTACCTTTCAGAAAGTACGGCAGGAGCTGGGGGGCGCACGCCACCCGCTTCACTACCTGGCCATCCCACCCTCCCTGTTTGTTCGCGTTGTGCAGCAGCTTAAGCTTTCCGGCAATGCTGAGGGTGCCCGGATCGTCGTGGAAAAACCATTCGGGCACAGCGTTGAAACCGCAGCTGCTCTAAATCATGCGATCCACGAGGTATTTCCCGAAGAATCCATCTTCCGCATTGATCACTACCTCGGCAAGAATCCGGTCCAGAACCTGATCTTCTTCCGCTTTGCCAACTCTTTTCTAGAGCCGATCTGGAATCGCCAGTATGTGGAAAGCGTGCAAATCACGATGGCGGAAAGCTTCGGAATCCAGAGCCGCGGCAGCTTCTACGACGGTGTCGGCGCAATCCGCGATGTGGTCCAGAACCACCTAATGCAGCTGGTGAGCAATATCGCCATGGAGCCGCCTCCCTGCCCGGATGTTGAGACACTGCGTGATGAGCGAGTGAAAGTCCTCAAGAGCATCAAGCCGGTCACAGCCGACGATGTCGTGCTGGGCCAGTTCGATGGCTACCTGGATGAGCCGGGTGTGCGCCCGAACTCAAACGTAGAAACGTTTGCCTCCATGCGGCTCAACATCAACTCCTGGCGCTGGCGCGATGTGCCGTTCTTTATCCGCACGGGAAAATCACTCAACAAGACGGCCACAGAGATCATTGCGAAGCTGCGGCAAACCCCGGCTGTTTTCTCTGACAAGCTCACGCCGCAGAACTATGTCCGCTTTCGCCTCAGTCCGGAGCCGGTTGTCGCAATCGGCGGCTCGGTGAAAGAAGCAGGCGATACGCTGCGCGGCTGCATGGTCGAGCTTAAGGCTTCGCAGCAGTGCGGCACCAATGACCTGCTCCCCTATGAAGAGCTTCTGGAAGATGCCATGCGCGGTAACCCTGTCTGGTTCGCCCGCGAAGACTACGTGGAAGAAAGCTGGCGGCTGCTGGACCCGCTCCTTAAAGATCTGCCCAAGGTGCACACCTACAAGGCAGGATCATGGGGCCCTGAAGAAGCCAACGAGCTGACCCGCGATGTAGGCGGCTGGCTCAACCCCGTCTAGATTCTTCTGTGAAAAAGGAGGCGGCGAACAGCCGCCTCCTTGTTGTGCCGCTTGTTCAGCGCGCAAGGCCTACCCGCCATGCTTTGAGGGTCGCACTATAACGGTTCTGGCCGCGATCCGGATCGATCCACAAGCGCAGGCCGACAACTGGCTTTCCATCCAGTGTCAGCACTTCTCTCTGCTCATGCGAGCCGGCCGGGCTGAAGTTCCAGCCTTGCCGCAGTAATTCACGTTCTGAGCCATCCGGGTAGTGAGCCGAAAGAGCCCACTCCTGCGAGCGCTCATACTGCTGCTCTGCAAAGTCGATCAGCACGCGGCCAACCGGCTGCGGAACATCAAAGCGCAGCGTCACCGTCGCGGGACCCGAGACAGCCGCCTGCCAGCCCAAGGCATAGCCGGGCAGCAGCGCATGCTCGATCGGAGAGTCTGCCGCCTCTGAGCTCACCTCAACGCGGGCATGCACATCAAGATCTATCCAGCCGCTGCCCGGCTCGTCTGCCGAACTCTTGCCTTGACCGGTCACTTGTTTGCGCATTCTTCCTCCTGGAGCCCGAATCGGGCTTAATGGTCCATGTGTGAGATGACGCCGGCCCCCCTGTGATGGGGTACCGAGCACTCTAAACTCTCGCTCGCAAAGAAAGAAGGCTATAAAACAAGGGCAAAGAGGGTCTGTTATAAGTATTCTGCTTCCCTTATGCGCCAAGCAGTCGCACGTAGATGCCAGTCACTTTGCCGGGCAAAAGGCGCAACCTAGCGCGACCGCAGTGTGCGGCAGAGTGCACCAAAAGAAATTATGAACAAAGTACCCGCTTCAAACGCCTATCCGATCCCTCCCAAACCCGAGCATGGCACAAGTGTCACCACTGCCTTTCACCAGATCCGCGACTTGATTGTGCATGGGAGGCTTTCTCCCGGCACCTGGGTAGTGGAAGGCGACTTGGCAGAGCGGCTGAACATCAGCCGCACCCCCGTGCGTGCAGCTCTGCACTGGCTCCAGCATGACGGCTATGTGCAGGAGCATCGAACGGCCAACAAGTGCCGCATCGTGGTCGCGCCCTTGACCAAGGAAGATGCCGGCGAGCTGTACAGCATCATCGGCCATACCGAAGGCCTAGCCGGACGCATGGTTGCCGCCGAACCAGAGGCGGAGCGGCGCGCATTGGCAGAGAAGCTGGCTGTGCTGAACAGGAAAATGGCTGCGATTACAGCAAACACGTCCGGGGCAGGTTCCGTGTTTGATCTGGATCGGGAGTTCCACGCACAGATCGTGGAGGCAGGCGCGGGTCCTCGGCTTCTGCAGCTTCACCACGCGATCGAGCCTCAGGCGGAACGCTACTGGCGGCTTTATGCGTCATCCATCCTCCACGACTTGAGCCTCTCAGTCGCAGAACATCAGGACATCATCGAGGCAGTGTGGGCTGGGGACGCGGATGCGCTCGAGAAGAGTCTCCAGCTGAACTGGAGGCATGGCTGGGAACGCGTCAGCAAAGTCATTGATGTGTTTGGCGAACGCGGCAGCTGGTAACGAAGTTCTCGCGAAGAAATTTGGGGCGGAGTGCCGGTGCCCAGGTCGAAGTCGGCACCCGGTAAGCGCAGGCAGCCGCCCGGGACGGTGAAGCGGAACGCTTCTGATCGATCACGCTGCACTTCGGCGGGCGGCACTGTGCGCCGCGCAAGTAGAAGGTAGACGATAGACGCGTCGCGCGTGCAAGCAGATACATTGTTGCTATGAGCGACGTTGCCTCTCCTGCTTCGGCGAATATTGATGGCCGGGCCCTTTACCGAAAGATCACCATCCGGCTGATCCCCTATATGTTTCTGCTTTACATCCTGGCCTATTTGGATCGTGTCAATGTCGGCTATGCCGCCATGCAGATGAAAGCCGATCTGCACATGAGCGATGCCTCCTACGGAACGGGTGCGGGATTGTTCTTCGTGGGCTCTGCTTTGTTTGATATCCCCAGCAACCTGATCCTGGCGCGAGTGGGGCCCCGCAAGTGGATGGCGCGCATCATGATCAGCTGGGGCGTGGTCGCCACGTCTATGTCGCTGGTGCACTCGCCTCATGCTTTCTACGCGTTGCGGTTTCTGCTAGGGGTAAGCGAGGCAGGCTTTTTCCCTGGCATGATCCTTTACCTGACTTACTGGTTTCCTTCGCGGGAACGGGCTCGTTCTGTTTCCCGCTTTATGACGGCCACAGCCATCGCAGGGGTCATCGGAGGCCCGGTGGCAAGCAGCCTTCTGGCGCTCAATGGTCTGGGAGGTCTGCATGGATGGCAATGGCTCTTCATCAGCGAGGGCACACCTACGGTGCTGGCCGGCATCTCGGTGCTGTTTCTGCTGAAGGAACACCCGAGCGAAGCGAAGTGGCTTGCTCCGGCGGAGCGCGATTGGCTGGAGGGTGAGGTGCGCAAGGACCGTGAGCAGCTGGGTACCGGAGAGCACCACAACTTCACCGATGCGCTCAAACTGCCGGCTTTGTACCTTCTCGCTGCCGTGTTCTTTGCAAGCCAGGTGGGCGTTTATGTCATCAACCTGTGGCTGCCACTGTTTATGAACGCTGCGCGGGGCACAAGCCATATGAGCGCAGGAGCTGTAGATCGCTGGTCCACACTTCCCTACTTGATCACAGCCATCGTCATGACACTGGTTGGCGCGAGCTCAGATCGATCCGGGGATCGGCGAGTTCATGTGGGGCTCTGCATGGTCTGCTCGGCTGTCGGGTTTGCTGCGGCTGTGCATGCACACTCGCTTCCCGCGGTGCTGCTCGCCTTTACAGCCGCAACAGTGGGCTGTTTCAGCGTGCAGGGTCCGTTTTGGACATGGCTCACAAGCAAGCTGGAGGGCACAGCAGCAGCCGGTGGCATTGCAATCATCACCTGCGTTGGCGGCTTCGGTGCATTCCTAGGGCAGATCACCGTCGGGCACCTGAGTGTGCATTCCGGCAGTTACGCAAGCGGGCTCTACTCTGTGGCCGGGGTCGCACTGGGCGGTGCCGTGGCTGCCTTCTTCCTGCAAAATGCAGGCAATAAGGGCGCAACGAAAGCTGCGCCCAGGAGCGCGTAGTTAGGCTGCACGAACTTTATATATGAAGGCCTGCCAGGGTGTGCGCAGACAGCACAGGCAAAACAAGAGCCGAGCGCAAGCGCTACCTCGCTCTTGAGATCCTGCGGGCTCGTTTGTCGCAGTGCATTGGCTCTGACTGCCTATTCTGGTTTGCTTGATCACACGCGGTATACCACGCATGCGTAGCAGGCCCTATCACAACCGCGGCAGCTGCGACGTGTTCCATCCTCCGCCGAGAGCCTTAATCAGCAGCACATCGGCATCCAGCCTTCGCAAGGTGATCTCGATATCATTTCGCTGATTGTTGAGTGCGATTGTCTGCGACGTCACGACCTGCAGAAAGGTATCCACACCTCCCTCATAGCGGATGTTGAAGAGGTCCAGGGTCTGTTGCGCACTCGTGGTGGTCTCATGCTGCTGCTCTGCCTCGTTCTCCAGGATGCGCAACGCAGCAAGATTATCCTCAACCTGCTGAAAAGCCGTCAGCGTCGTCTGACGATAGTTCGCCACTGTCTGGTCGTAGTCAGCGCTAGCGGTGTTGAGCGTAGCGCGACGGCGCCCTGCGTCAAAGAGCGTCTCAGAGAAAGTGGGCCCTACTGCGAAGAAGCGGCTAGGCCAGGTGAACCAGTTCAGGGCAGAGGTGCCGAGAAAACCTGCGCTGGCACTCAGCGACAGAATGGGGTAGAAGGCGGCTTTGGCGATGCCGATCTGCTCATTGGCGGAGGCCATTCGCCGCTCGCTTGCGGCGATGTCCGGCCGCCGCTCCAAAAGCTGCGAGGGCAGCACCCCAGGGATCTGCGGAAAAGCAGGAGGCTGCTGGTTGATGGGCGCAGGTGCCAGAGCGAAGGCAGCAGGAGGTTTGCCGATGAGCACGGCGATCGCATGCTCGTCAGCGGTACGCTGCACACCCAGATCTGTCGAGAGTACGCGAGCCGTGTTCAGCTGCGTCTTGGCTTGATCCACGTCCGCCTGGGGCGCTGCGCCTCCGGCATAGCGATCTTCCGTGAGGTTGTAGGCCTGCTGGTAAGCGCCGATCGTGTCCTGCACAAGCTTGAGCTGCGCATCGGTGGCGCGCGCGTCAAAGTAGTCCATGGCGAGTTCAGCATGGAGGCTCAGGCGGGCATTCTCCAGATCCGCAGAGGCAGCCTGGCCTTGCTCGCGTGCACTGTTGACAGTGCGGCGTATTCGCCCCCATAGATCGACCTCGTAGTTGAGATCAAAAGGCAGTTGGAAGTTGCCGTCTCCGTTATTTGCGATAGCGCTATTGAAGTAAGGCTGGTTGGCCGAGGTACGCACAGCGCTAATCGTTGGACCCGTGTCAATGGTCGGCGCAAGGAAGCTGCGGTTATAGGCGACCTGCGCACGGGCAGCGCGGAAGTTCGCCTCAGAGACCTTGAGCGTCTGGTTGGCATCGTCCAGCTGTGTCTCGAGCGCGTTCAGCTGCGGGTCTCCAAATAGAGTCCACCAGTCACCCTTAAGGGCGGTGTCCTGCGGTGTGCCGTAAGCCCAACCATCCCCTGGGATCGGGGTGTTATGCGGCTGCTCTTTGAACGTTGGTGCAGTCGGCGTCGTGGGTCGCGCGTACTGTGGACCAACCATGCAGCCAGAGAGAAGAAGCAGGTCAGGGACTGCTGCAAAAATGAGTATCCTGCGGAGCACGCTCGGTCTCCTCACTGGCTCGCCTGCTTATTTGCCACAGCCATCGTGCCATGACTCGCACTGGCCGGCGCCTCCACCCGTACTTCATCTCCGTCTTCCAAGGAATCGCTCGGATCTAGCACGATCTGGTCGGAAGGTTGTAAGCCCTCGGTAATCTCAACCATCGCGCCATAGTCGTGCCCGATCTTGACGCTATGGAGGCGGACGCGGCCATTCTCGACGACGCCGACTTGTAGGCCTTGAGCACGAAACAGCAGCGTATTGGCGGGCACACGCATCGCCTGCAGCTCAGCCGGGAGATCCAGATGAACGAAGGCATATGCGCCGGGAAGTAGCTTGCCGGTGCTGTTATCTACGTCGACCTCAACGTTGAGGGTTCGCGAAACGGGATCGACTGCACGGGAGTTGCGGGCGAGTATGCCGTAGAACTTCTCATTCGGGAAGGCATCGACCGTGATCAGCACGCGTGCGCCGTCGTGCACAGCGCTCTGGTAGACCTCAGGCACAGGGGTAAAGACACGCAGGCGACCGGTTGCAGCCAAGTGGAAAAGCTCTTTCTGAGCCGTGTTCTGGCCAGCCTCAATTAGTGATCCCGTATCGACATTGCGTGCTGTGATGACACCGGCAAAAGGAGCGTAGATACGCTCGAAACTCTGCAGCTGCTGCAGGCGCCCAAGGTTGGCCTGCTGGGCTGAGAGTGCCGACTCACGCGCAGCCAGATCGCTTTTGGTCTGGTCTGCTTCCTGGCGGGAAACCGCGTTTTTCGCCAACAGCTTCTGCCAGCGCGCATCCGTGCTCTGCGCAAGCACGAGATTGGATTGAGCCGTCTTGACATCGGCTTGAGCCTGGCTGACCTGCTGGTCCAGCTCCGGCGTTTCTACCACTGCAAGCAGCGCGCCCTGACCCACATGCGTTCCAATGTCGGCGTACCAGCGGCGCAGATAGCCTGACGTACGTGCATAGATGGGTGTGTCGACAAAGGCCGCTACATTAGCAGGCAGTACAACCTCGGCGGCATCGCTTCCGCTGCGCGATGGGTGTGCAGTACGCACCAGCGGAATGGCAACGGCGTTTGTACTGGCGGTCAATGCCTGCTCATTCTTGTGACGCGAATGGATGCCCACATAGATAAAAACGCTTACCAGCAGCAGAACAACTAGACCAAGGATCAGGCCTCCGCGACCACGGCTGACCGGGGGTGCAGGCGTGGTGTCACCGGTAAGGGCTCCACGCGGTGCGGCCGACTGGTCGGGCAGTTGTGCGGCTCCGGTGTCCTTCAAGGCCTCCTGCTCGTCAAGAGCCGGACCGTGCGCCGGAATGGAACCAGGGCCGTAATGGGGATCAGAGCTCGGCATGTAGATTCCTCCTCAAGCAAGGGCAACTCAGGCATGAGCAGCGCTGCGGGCATCACGCTTCTTGTCCTTGCGGCCATGCAGCAAGCCGAAAACAGACGGCACAAACGTTAACGTGGCAATGGTTGCAAAGAGTAGGCCACCAATCACGGCGCGGCCAAGCGGTGCATTCTGCTCGCCGCCATCGCCGGCACCAAGCGCCATAGGCACCATGCCGATCATCATTGCGAGTGCCGTCATACAGACGGGGCGAAAGCGGGTTGCGCCGGCCTCGATGGCGGCACGGATCGCCTCGCCATGCTCGGCGTAGCGGATCTTCGCAAAGGAGACCACCAGGATGGAGTTCGCCGTAGCCACGCCCATACACATGATAGCGCCCATTAGTGCCGGTACAGAGAGGGTGGTATGAGTCAAGAACAGAGAAAAAACAATGCCGGCCAGGGCAGCAGGCAAGGCCGTAATGATGATGAATGGATCAAGCCAGCTCTGAAAGTTCACAACAATGAGCATGTAGACCAGTACGATTGCAAAAGCAAGTCCGGCGAGCAAAGCCACATAAGCAGACTGCATCGTGACAAGCTGCCCTCGTAACTCCATAAACGTGCCGCGTGGCAGGTGGTGGCTATTGTGCTCGACAATATGCTGCACATCAGCACCCACTGCGCCGAGATCGCGCCCCTGGACTGCGCCATAGATGTCGATCACGCGGCGTATGTTGTAGTGCGACACAATCGCCATCTCGTCTTCGCGCTGTAGCGTGGCAATGTCCCCGAGAATACCGCTTGCCGGGGTGATGCTGGAGTGAATCGGAATATTTTCAAGCTCGGTGAGGGACTGCTCAGCATACTGCGGAGTTTGCGTAACAAGGTTGTAGTTCACGCTGTTCTTAGGATCCAGATAGAACATTGGCGTGATCTGGAATGAGCCGCTCAGCGAGTTCGTCAGGCTCTGCGCTACATCACGCTCTGTGTAGCCGGCCTGTGAGGCCTTGGTTCGATCTACCCGAACATTGAGCACCGGATAGTTCAGCGGCTGCTGCACACGCAGATCGGTGAGACCTGGCACACGCCGCAACTGCTTCAGCAAATTGTCGGCAATGGCCTTGCTCTGATATACGTCGCTGCCCTCAATCTGTACATCAATCGGCGAGGGCAGCCCGAAATTGAGGATCTGCGTTGTGATGTCTGCCGGCAGAAAGTAAAACAGGTCGCCGGCAAACTGCTGCGGCAAGGCAAGACGCAGCTGACGAATATAGTCAGCTGTTGGATGGTGGTTCTCCTTGAGACTCACGATGATGTCCGCATCGCTCGCGCCCACCAGGCCGGAGGTTGCATGCATCGTGTTAAAGCCGCTGTAGGGCAGCCCGATATTGTCAAGCATGTTGTCAAGCTCACCAGCCGGGACGGTACGACGGATCTGGTCCTCCACTAGGTCGCATAGCTTGGCTGTCTCCTCGATACGAAGACCGGTCTTGCCGCGCACATGCAGGATGAACTCGCCCGAGTCTGTGCTGGGGAAGAAGTCGCGACCGAGGAATGGAATGAGCAGGAAGAAGCACAAACACGCGAGCAAAAAGAAGGGGATGAACACTACCCGGCGTAGAACCAGCCTGGTAAGCAGCGCCTGATAGCGCGCGCGGAGCCGTTCAAAACTGCGCTCGAATGCCTGCTGAAAGCGAACCAGCGGATTGCGCGTGGGAGCAGGATGGTGAATCTTGAGCAGGTACACCGCAAGCGTGGGCACCAGCGTACGCGACAGGATGTAAGAGGCCAGCATTGCAAAGACGACGGCTTCCGCAAGAGGCACAAAGAGAAATTTAGACACCCCGCTCAGGAAGAACATGGGCAGAAACACGATGCAGATGCACAACGTAGAAACCAGCGCCGGCACCGCAATCTGTGCTGCTCCATCCAGGATCGCCTGGCGCAGCTCGTAGCCTTCCTCAATAAAGCGCTCAATGTTTTCAATTGTGACCGTAGCATCGTCAACCAGGATGCCCACCGCCAGCGCAAGGCCGCCCAGCGTCATCGTGTTGATCGTCTCGCCCACCAGCGAAAGGATGATGATGGAGCTGAGGATGGAAAGCGGGATCGAGACCGCGATAATCAATGTGGAGCGCCAGGAGCCAAGAAAGAGCAGGATCATCAGACCCGTGAGACCAGCTGCAATCACGGCCTCGCGAATCACGCCCTGCACAGCGCCGCGTACAAACACAGACTGGTCGGCAAGCGGAGACATCTTGACCTGTGGAGGCACCAGCGTCGCGACCCTCGGCAGCATGCCCCGCACTCCTGAAACAACGGAGAGCGTCGAAGACACACCATTCTTGAGCACGCTGATGAGCACGCCGCGCCGGCCATCCTGACGGACCACATTCGTCTGGAAAGCATTGCCATCGCTGACCGTGGACACATCGCGCACATAGATGGTGCTACCGCTTACTTGTTTGATCGGTAAGTCTGCAATTTCAGGAATGGTTTGCGGCGAGGCATTGCTGGTCACGTCGTACTCACGTGACCCGATCTTCGCGGTCCCGGACGGAAGCACGAGATCCTGCGAACCCAGTGCTGTCAGAAGGTCCTGCGGCGAGACACCTTTCGCCTGCATCAGCTGCGGCTGCATGTTGACGGTAATCTGGCGCTGCTTGCCACCGTAGGTCAGCGGAATCACTGCGCCCGGCACAGTTGTTAATTGAGGCCGGATAAAGTTGGTCGCATAATCGTTCAGCTGCTGCTCAGAGAGGCCCTCGCCTGCAATGCCAAGCTGCAGGATAGGCACGCTGGATGCTGAGAAGTTGATGATCTCGGGCGGCAGGGTACCGGGAGGCAGCATCTTGAGCTGGTACTGCGAGGCCGCGGTAACCTGCGCATTTGCCGTATCCAGGCTCGCGCCCGGCTGTAGAAAGATCTTGATCACCGTCTGGCCGTTGTAGGTGGTCGACTCGATATGCTCGACATTGTCGACCAGAGTCGAGAGCGCTTTCTCGTAAGGCGTAGTGATGCGCCCTTCAAAATCCTGTGCCGACAGCCCCGCGTAGGTGAAGTTGACGGCGACGACCGGTATGTTGATATTTGGGAAGATATCTGTCGGCGTACGCAGAATAATCACCGGGCTCAAAAGAAGAATGAGCAGCGCCAGGATGATGAATGTGTAGGGGCGATCGAGTGCAATCTTGACGATCCACATGGGCGCTTACCGAATCTCCCTTCAGCCTGGGCGGGTACTTCCATGGATGGAGCCGCGTTCTTAGTTTGCACTGTGCTGCGGCAGATGCCAAATCTTTCAAGCCAAGCGCGTCCTCAGGTTCTATCTGTGCGCATGACGCTTTAGGGCCGAATGTTCCGCCCCGCACATGGCTGAATGGGGCACCGCCGCTGTTCAGCCACACTCTTTCGATCGCTCGACTACCACCGTTCGTAGACAGCGAGCTAGCACCGGCAGCATTGTCGACACTGCAACGGCTGTCGAAAGAAGCCGGCTCAACAGACTGTCAGCAGCCCCTAATTGCTCTGAAAGATCAGAAAGTAGTCCTGCCCATCGGCCTTGGTGAATGTGTAACGGCCCACCCGATGAAATCCTGCTTCCCTCAGCTCTTTTTCGACGATGGCTTCATCCAGGCCATGATCCGCGCCGTTGCCGTTGCGATCGATGATGCCGAGTCGAGCACCCGGACGAAGCGCCGGTTTGAGGTTGTGCAGCAGAAGCGCAGGGTGCGCGATCTCGTGGTAGGCCTTCAGCATGAGCACCGCATCGACGCTGCCCGCCGGCAGCTTGGGATCGTCAGGCGTGCCGAGAATGGTGCGGATGTTGGAGTGGTTCTCCTTCTGTGCCCGGTCGCTGATGGTCTTGACAGCCACCGGATTGATATCCTCCGCGAAGACTGTGCCGTTCGGCTGTACACGCGCTGCCGCACGCACCGTGAACCATCCGGAGCCTGCGCCGATATCTGCAACGGAGGTGCCGGGCTTGAGGCCCAGCAGATCCATCACGCGGCCGGGCTGCAGCAGCTTGTCTCGGTCCTTGTACTCAAAGATGGACAGGTCGCCGCTGTAAGGGGTGCTGGTCTGCCGCTGGGGTTCTGGCTGCTGCCCTGGCGCTGCTACAGGACCAAAAGCGGCGAGGGCGAGAATGAAAGCAAGAGCGGCTGAGGCACGGCGCTGAGAGGTAGGCATACCTTGAAGAATGCGCCTTTTCCTGACCCGCGGGCAAAGGCGGCTCGTCGCCGTCAGAGCTGCCTTGCCAGAACCAGTGTCATGTCGTCCGGCTGCTCGGCCTCGCCAATCCACTGAGAAAGGGCCCGCAGGATATGCGCGGCTATGGCAGGAAGCGGCTGCTGACGGTTTTGCCGGATCAGCTCCAGTAGGCGATCTTCGCCGAACTCTCCAAAGTCGTTCTCCGGCTCTGTCAAGCCGTCGGAGTAGGCCACCAGGAGGTCGCCTGCTTCGAGCTGCACAGTCGCCTCACGGTAAGCCAGCCCATCCAGCAGGCCCACCACCGAACCGCCGCACTCCAGACGCGTCACCGCCCCATTTGCACAGAGCACCAGTGGGGGCAGGTGTCCGCCGTTGCTGTAGGTCAGCTCGCGGGTCGCTGTGTCATGGCAGGCCAGGAATAAAGTGGCGTACTTCTCCGGCTGCGTACTCGAGTAGAGGTGATGGTTCAAAAGCCCCAGCAGCGCAGCCGGAGAGGGTGCCGCGTCAGGGCTAGAGCACGATGCCCCACCAAATTGGAAGGCACGGACGGCCGAGTGGAGCGATGCCATGAGCAGGGCAGCCGAGATGCCCTTGCCGCTGATATCACCCAGCGCCAGACACAGCCTGCCGTCCCCCGCCTGCATGAAGTCGTAGTAGTCGCCGCTGACCGAACGAGCCGGCTTGCAAATGCCGTACACCTCGAGACCGACCGCTTGCGACGGTGCATGCGGGAAAAGATTGTTCTGGACCTCCTTGGCAATCGCCAGCTCACCTTGCATGCGCTCTTTTTCCCGCTGCTCGGCAAGCAGCTCTTCAATCGAGCCTGCCATGGTGTTGAAAGAGGTAGCTAACGCTGCGAGCTGGTCATGGCGGTCGACCTGGATGCGATGCGAGAGGTGTCCCTGGTCGATCTCGCGGGTGGCCCCATACAGGTCGGCGACAGAGGCTGTAATGGTTCGGCTAAGCCGCACAGCCATGGCAAGGGCCAGCAGCTCCAGCAGACCGAACACGATGGCTATAACGATCAGTCCGTCGCGTACCAGAGTCCCGACGCGCACCGAATTGGCAAAGAGCCGTTGATACAAAGGAGAAGGTCGGGAGACGACACTGATCAGGGCGGACACATCGTGGCCCGTCTGCCAGTCGACTACGTGTAGCGGCGCATAGAATTGCACGCGAATGTCGAAGAAATGCGCTGCTGCCGGGATCGAGCCCCCATTGACCCAGGCAAACTCAGACTCTCCGGCATCGCCCTGCTCGAGCATGGCAGAGTGCTCGCCTGCCTCACCAGGGCTTGTGAGCCGGCGGCTTGGAAGCATGCTGATACTGCCCAGTCCATGTGCGACCGCGCTCAGGTCAGCCGGCCCAAGCGGCGAGGTAACGACCAGCAGGCCCGAGTGGTGGGGTGGCAGCATGAAGGTACTGGGCACACAAAGGAAGAGCGAGCCATGCACCTCCACAATGCCCCGAAACGATGCCTGCAGCCAAGTCGGCTGGGGCATGCCGCGGAAGGGAGAGGCTAGCATGGCGGGTCTTCCCGCAGAGCTTTCGAGCTCCACCTGTTGCCCGTCCATCCAGACGGTAATAGCCGATGTTTGCTCATGCATGGCAAGAGCCGAGCTGACCATGACCTCCGGCAGGCTTAAGCGCGTGGCTGCCGGCTTCATCTCCAGCTCATGCTCTAGCGGAGCATCATAGGCTGCTCCCAGCGTGCTAATGCGCGCCATGCTGTCATCCAGTGCGGCTAACGCCGTGTTGGTGGCGAACTGTCCGGAGAACAGGTACGCGGCGATTGCAGCAAGGGTCACAAACAGCACAACCGGAGCAAGCCCCATCAGCAGATATGTCACAACCAAGCGGTTGCGTACTGTCCAGAGCAGCCGACGGGAGGTCCAGCGGTATAGGAGAATGCTGCAGAACAGCCCAAGCAGCACCAGCACGGTGGAGGCAAAACCACCGAGAATGTCCGGCCACACCACGCTGCCGAGAGTGAAAACTGCCAGAAGAGGGACAAGCCAGAATGTCCCCCGCTCCACCAGGCCCAGCGGAGCCCGCCGGCGATATCTGCCGAGAACAGCAGCTTCGAAACGGCGCGGTCCCTCAAACATCATTCCCTCAGCAGCCGCCCGCCTGGTGTCGGCCAGGCAGCCTTACGGGGAGTGTATCGTAGCGTCCCGAGCCGTCCCCCTCTGCAAGACACACATGACAGCCGGGGAACTGCGTGGGATGATCATGCAACCTATGGACGATGGATTTGGGGAACTCAGCACACTTCCGCCCTCAGCCAAGCGCTACAACCAGCTGCTGCTTCTGGTCGCAGGTCTCGGCGGCCTGCTCTACGGCGTGGATGTAGGCATCATCGGCGGCGCGCTGCCTTACCTGGAAGCGACCTCAGGCCTCAATGCCGGTCAGCTTTCTGTGATTGTTGCGGCGGTGCTGCTGGGCAGCGTCTTCTCCACGTTGTTTGCAGGGGCTTTGTCAGACTGGCTAGGCCGCAAACCCATGATGGCTGTCAGTGGCGTCCTTTTTGTCGTCAGCATCCCCGTCATCGCACTTTCGCACGGATACGGGCCGCTCTTTCTGGGGCGGCTGCTGCAGGGTGTCAGCGGGGGCATCATCGGCGTTGTGGTCCCGCTCTATCTCGCAGAGTGCTTGGCTCCGGCCAGCCGCGGCAAAGGCACGGGCATCTTCCAGTGGCTGCTCACACTGGGCATTCTCACGGCTGCGCTGATCGGTATCTATTACAGTTACCGGGTCGGCAGTGTCTCGCACGGCGCGGATGCAGCTGCCCTCTTCCGCTTCAAGGATCAGGCATGGCGACGGATTTTTTGGGTATCTCTGCCGCCCGGGATCCTCTTTGTCATCGGCACCACCTTCGTCGCAGAGTCCCCCCGCTGGCTGTTTCGTCGCGGAAGGCTCGAAAGTGCCCGCATGGCTCTGCTCCGGTCGCGCTCGCCCGAGCGCGCTGCCGTGGAGATCAGGGAAATGCAGGAGACGGCACAAGCGACCGTAGCCCCATCCAATGACGCGGGAAGCAGTGGCAGCCTTTTTCAACGCAGGTATGTACTTCCCTTTCTGCTTGCCTGCCTGATCCTGTTCTGCAACACAGCCACAGGGATCAACTCAGTCATCGCCTACAACACCGGCATCCTGCTGCAGAGTGGGCTGTCGGATCTGCAGGCCCACTGGGGCTACGTACTCTTCACGGCTTTCAACTTCCTCCTCACGATTGGGGGCATGACGCTGGTCGATCGCCGGGGCCGGCGTTTTCTACTGATGCTCGGCACCGGTGGGATCATTGCATCCATGCTGAGCGTGGGGCTGCTCTTCCACCAGGTGGAGGGCTCGACCGTCGATTGCCGGAGCGCCGTCCAGGCCCTTGTGGGCAGCCAGGGCGAACTCACGATGCGTTTTTCGCAGGCGGAGGTTGGGCAGCTGCTCGCAAAGAGCGGCTATGCGGCAGCCAGCATCCCGAGCGGGCATGCCTCGCTCTCGGTCATCTACTCCTATGGAGGCTTTACCGGCACAACCAGCGCTGTTCGGTCAGACGATCCGTCTGCCGCGCCGGTGCACATCACCCGGTCGAGCTCCGTCCCGGCCAGTGCGGTAGAGGCTTTCTTTAAGAACCCGTTTGCTAACGTACGCGCAGCGCAAACAGCTCCCCTGCGGATTGATCGGGCATTGATAGGTCGCATTCCCGACGCACGGCACGGCTGGCTAGTGGCGGCTGGACTGTACGCGTTTGTCGCCTTCTACGCCGTGGGCCCGGGTGTCTGCGTGTGGCTCGCCCTCTCGGAGCTCATGCCCACCAGGATTCGCTCGAGCGGGATGAGCATCGCGCTGGTCATCAACCAGCTCGTTTCGACGACTCTTGCCGTGATCTTTTTACCGGTCGTGAGCAAGTACGGCTACTCGACGATGTTCTTTGTCTTCGCCGGTTTTGCCTTGCTTTACTTCGTATCTGCCGCGCTCTTTCTTCCGGAGACCAAGAACAAAACGCTCGAGGAAATCGAGAGCTACTTTGAGCAGGCAGGGCTTCGCAACACGCAGAAGACAACGAGCTGATCTTGCCTCGGCGCGCGAAGGGCAGTCTTCCCGGGAGGGCAAGCAAGCAGAGAGCAGACTGAGGAGCAAGCGGGGGAGCAAGCCTGTAGAGCAAGCGGAGGAGCTTGTCCTACATGCTTCACTTGGCTAAATGAGTGTCCTCAAGGATTTTGGCTCCTCAGGTAGGACTCGAACCTACAACCCTTCGGTTAACAGCCGAATGCTCTGCCATTGAGCTACTGAGGAGTGTTGGGCGCGGGCGAGGAAAGGAGGGGAACAACCCGGCTGCTCTTGTTTTACCAAAGCTCGCGCGCCTGCGTCAAAAGTCGGAGCTTACCTGCTAGCTGACCAGTGCCCCGCGTTGCGCAAGGATCGCTTCCGCAGCGCGCCGGCCTGAGGCGAGCGCTCCCTGGGACGAAGGAGTTTCCTGCGCGTCCGAGCACACGTACACGTTGTCCGTGATGCGGGTTGCGCTGCTTTCCCACTGCGTGGCGCGAGCCAGCGGAAGCGCCAGCGGCAGGGAGTAAGCCCCGACCAGGCGCCATTGCTTCACAACTTCCACGCCAAACCAGCGCTCCGCATGCTCACGCACAGCCGCTTCGAGTGACTCCATGGCTTCATCGCTGCCCGGCGCAACGCTCACCACACTCACGGCAATCAGCTCCTGGCCCTTAGGGGCGTAGCGGCGGGACACCTGGCTCATCACAGCTAGATTGTTGATGGGCCCGCCATCCGGACCTTCTCCGTTCAAGGCGAGGATGGGCCCATCAATAGGCGATTGCGGAGCCGCGTAATAGAGGGTGGTGGTCTGGTTCCATGTGCGCTGCGCGCGCGCCTGTGTGCGTGTATGCGGCAAAAGGTCAGCCAGCAACGGCCGCGATGCATGCTCCGGCACAGCAAGCACCAGCTGCTTGCACTCGATCGTTGCCGAGGCGGCAGTCGTGATGCGGAAACGCTGCTGCGTACGCGCGATTGAAAGAACAGACGTGTTGAGCTCCAACGTGCCGGGCTCGAGACGCGCAGCCATCTGCTGCGGGATGCGCTCCATCCCTTCTGCCGGCACAACAGCTGAACCCTGCGCGAACATGCGGAAGAGGAACTCGAAGTAGTGCGCGGAGGTTTGCAGTTCGCTTTCAAGGAAGACGCCCCCGAAGAACGGAGCGAAGAAGCGATCGATCATTCGAGGCGAAAAGCCAAATTGCTTCAGGAAGGCAAGCGTGGACTGATCGGGACGATTGAAAAGCTCTGCCGGCGTGCCTCGACCTACACGCGCCCGCAACAGCGCTACGCGCCACTTGTCACCAAAGGTGACCACATCGTCAAAGAGGAACTTGGCTGCATTCACCGGTTCGCGCCAGGGGTCCACAAAGCGGTGGAAGCGTCCTCCATGCCAGACGAGGGCACCGGGTGTAAAACGCCGCAGCTTGAGCGCGCGATAGCTCAGCACTGCCTTGGCTTCCGGGTACGCGGTCAAGAGGATCTGAAAGCCTCGGTCCAGCCGAAAGCCATCCACCACGTCGGTGCGGACCCGGCCACCGGGTGCATCGCTTGCCTCGAGCAGCAGCGTGTCAAAGCCGGCCCTCTGCAGAAGCTCAGTGCAGCGCAGGCCGGCAAGGCCAGCACCCACAATGACGATGTCCTTCTCCACTCGAACCTCTACTCCCGTTGCTCGTCTTTGTCTGCCGGCAGGTTGGATGCGCCTCGTCTAACCTGCACTTGCGGCCTAGCGCCACTAGTACTTTGCCACAGACAGCTCCTGGATACAGCTTTCGGCCCGCGCGCGCAGTGCCTGCCGCTCTTCAGCACTCTTTTTGCGCAGAGTGTTATAAGGCATGCTCATGCGAGGATTACGCCCCAGCAGGGGCTCGTGCTTCTCAAGAAAGCTCCAGTACAGTGCGGTAAATGGGCAGGAGCCTTCGCCGGTTGCGAGCTTGGGGTTGTACTGGCAGCCCCCGCAGTAATCGCTCATGCGGTTGATGTACGCAGCTCCGCTCACGTAGGGCTTGGTCGCGGTAATGCCGCCATCGCCAAAAGTGCCCATGCCCAGCACATTGGGCTCCACCACCCAGTCATAGGCATCGATGTAGCCGACCCAGAACCAGTCGGTCAGCTCACGGGGCGAGTAGCCGCAGAGCGTCGCAAAGTTCGATAGAACCATGAGGCGCGTGATGTGGTGCGACCAGCCCTCTTGCACCACCTGCCGCACCACTGTGTCCAGGCAGTTGAGGCCGGAGGGCACACCCCAGTAGGCTGCCGGAAGCGGCAATGCGGCGCCCAGCGCCGAGGGCCGGGCACCGGTATCCTCGCCCGTGGCTACGATTGCAACCGGCTCCAGACTGGCTTCCGGCTGCTTACGCTTCTTCGTCGAGGGCTTGCGGCGAGGCTCCTCCGGCGCGTTGATATTACGATACCCGTCTGTGATCCGATGGATGTGCCGCATGAACTCGCGCCAGCCCAGCAGCTGCCGTACAAAACCCTCAGCGCTGGCGAGCGGAATGAGACCCTTCCCTGCTGCCTCCACCACGTCGGTGACGACACGCCCGGGAAGCAGCCGCGAGATGTTGATAAAAGCCGACATTTTGCTGTGGAACATATTCGGCTCGCGGGTGCCCATCGCATCCTCGTAGGGCCCAAAAAGCGGCAGCAGATGCTCCAGGCTCCAGGCCCACGCTGCTTCGATCTCATCCGCGCGCATGGGCAGGTCCCAGCCCTCGGTTGTCCCGAAGTGGCGGGGGAACTCCCGATCGACGACGGCGATTGCTTCCCGGGTGATCTCGTCCGGAGTGTAGGCAGGGCGCCTGGGCACCGGTGGGTTGCCCTTGTAGGGCTTGCGGTTCTCGGCGTCAAAGGAGAACAGCCCCCCCTCAGGCTTGCCGCCCCGCATCAGGTAGCCAGTCTTTTCCCGCATCTTGCGGTAAAAGCGGTCCATCAGGTGATGCTTGCTGATGGGGCTGCCGTCGGGCACACCATAGACGCGAGAAAAATCCTCGTGTGTCGAAAGCCACGTGGTATCCGGCACCTGCTCGAGCTCGACCCCGCGCCGGACGGCCTCCTCCACGTCAAGACGCATCTCCCTTTCGGCCGGTTCCATCATCGTGAGCCGGGGCAGGTTGTACTCGTCACGCGCAGCCACGAGGCCGTCGGCAAAGATGCCGGGGGTGAACTGGTAGATCACCTTGACGCCGCGAGCCGCCTGCTCCAGCGCGAAATGGCGCTGACTACCGAGAATTAGGACCAGCTTTTTCTTGTGGTATGGGCGGCGATGCGCCTTGGCGAGCGCCTCCATCATCACGATGCCCGCATCCGCCGGGGCCATGTCAGTCAGAGGACCTGCAGCATCCGTAAGGCGATCATAGGGCACATAGATCCAGCGCCGCTGCTTCACCTCGGCGGGCGTAGGTGCGGCATCACGGATCAGCGAGGCAAAGTCTGGCATAGTCGTCGGCTCCCGTGCTCCAGGCACACTCCTTCGAGACTACCGGGCCGGCAAGTGCCTGCCTACCAGCCTCAGCGAGTCGACTTTGACGGGAGACGAAGCCTCCCGCCGTTCTCGTACACACGTGGAAAGATCAGCAAAGCAGGACGTGGCTTTTCCGTTGTGAAAGGCCACCCCTACCCGAGTTTGCCTCTTCACCCATACGAGAGGAGGCCTTAGAACAGCAGAACAGCCAGACGATAAGCAGTGAAGTTCCGGTTGCTCGGGTTCTGCGCCGGACACACGGCGACGGCAGCGTAGCTATAGCGGCCGCTCTCAATCGCTTCTGCAAGATCCGGCGGCAAGGCATGGAGATCTGCTGTTTCCCAGCGCATGGCAAAGCGCGCAGCTGAGCCTCCTTTGCCGCTGTCACGGGTGCACGCCGCATCCGCAGCCTTTTGCTCCTCAGACCCAGAGGCTGCGACGGAGAGCTGCTGCGATCGGAGCTGGCCGGCAATCAGGCGCTGGACGGCTGACGAGTCGAGATTCGGTGTGCTGGCTGCGAAGTCCTCGACCGCCCAGAGCGTGCCGCGGCTGAGAAGCAGGCTAATGCCAATGCTGTCCATCGCGGGATTGAGGATGTTCTCGCGATGCGGAGGCGAGTGCATCCATTGCGCCTCGATGCTCGCCGGCGACACGCCATACGCGATGTTCTCCGCTACGGCATGGAAACGAGAACCCTCCCGCGCGGCACGCTCGGCAAGGTCCGGCTCCCCGGCAAGATGATGAGAAAGCTCGTTGGCGCGCACCATGGCGCTGCAGTGTGCGTAGGCCGCTGCCGTGAGCTCGGGGCTCCAGCGTAAAGGGCTGAGACCCTGCGCAACGCGCTCGCGATTCGTCAGATACAAGATGACCTGCTGAGCCGGGTTTTGAGTGGCTGGGCCCGCTTGGGCGGCTGCCCCGAACGAGCAAGCTACAGAGCAGCCGGCCGCCAGTGCCAGGAGGGACTTACCGAGTTTGCGAGGGAGATGCATCCTCAGCTTTGGACGCAGTTCGCGGCGGATTGAGGGCGTAGATCACCTCACCGGTGCGCGTGTAATGCAAACGCTCCCGCGCCTCCATTTCGATCGCGTCCGGGTCGGCCTGCAGGTGATCCACATGATCCTTGAGCCGGCTATTTTCCTCTGCCAGCTTCCCGATCTCTTTCTGCAAGGTGCGATCTTCGCTGCGCTTTTGCGCGTAGGCGGTGATGCCGTTCTGGCCGAAAAAGGCGTGCCAGCCGCAAACCAGGGCAAGGACGACGGCCATGCCGGTGGCGAGACTGGTAGCCACGCGGCGGCTCCGCGGCATTGCTATGACGGCGTGCGCCGCCGTGCTGTTTGCCTTGCCGCTCATCTCGCTGCTCCTTGCTTCTTCGCGCTGCGCTGCTATGCTGTGCCGTCTAGGCCATGACCCAGGCCTTCGCAGCCTCGCTGAGTTTGGCGCTGTCCTGTGGCCGGCGGACTTCGGTATAGACCCGGACGACCGGCTCTGTGCCCGAGAGCCGGTAGCAGACCCAGGAGCCGTCCTCGAGAATAAGCTTCAAGCCGTCCGTGCGCACGATCTCAGCGACCTTCTGCCCGCCCAGCTCCTTTGGATCGCCCTTCACCTTCTGAGTGAACTTGTCTTTGACCTCAGGGGTCAAGCGGAAGTTCTCGCGATGCGGGTAGAAGGAACCTACTTTGGCAAATAGCTCCTCGAGCTGAACGCCCAGGGGCTTGCCGCGGCGGGCGACCATCTCGGCAATGAGCAGACCGGCCAGGACGCCATCCTTCTCGGGTACATGGCCGCGGATCGTCAGGCCCGCGCTTTCCTCGCCGCCGATGGCGATCTTGTCCTGGTTGATGAGCTCACCAATGTACTTGAAGCCGACAGGCGTCTCATAGAGCGGGACGCCGTTTTTCTCAGCGACGGCATTGATCAGGTTTGTAGTGGCGACGGACTTAGCTACGCCATTCTTCCAGCCGCGGGTCTCGATCAGGTATTCGAAAAGAAGAGCGATGACGTAATTGGGCTGGATGTAGGTGCCGTCGGCGTCTACGATGCCGAATCGGTCGGCGTCGCCGTCGGTGGCGATGCCGATGCCGGCTCCGATCTCCTTCATTTTGGCCCGGCACTCATCGAGCAGTTCGCCATCCGGTTCCGGCGCGTGGCCACCGAAGAGAACGTCGCGATAGTCGTGAACTGTTTCGACGGCAACGCCGTGCTGCTGCAGAATCTCCGAGCTGTAGCCGCGGGCGGCGCCCCAGAAGGGATCAAAGACGACCTTGAGGCCGGATTTCTGGATGATCTTCAGGTCGACCAGCTCTGCAATGCGCTTGAGGTAGTCGTCTTTGATCGAAACTTCTTCAAACTTGCCGGCCGGTGCTTCGGGAACTGGCGTTTCGCCGAGTTCCGCGATAGCGGCCTCGATCTGACTCGTTGTTTCGGGCAGGGCGGGTGCGCCGTCCGAGGTCGAGAACTTGATCCCGTTGTACTCCGGCGGGTTGTGGGAAGCGGTGAAGTTGATGGCACCCGCTACTCCCTGCCGCCGGACCGCGTAGCTGATGGCCGGCGTGGGAGCGGCGTCTGTGATGACACGAGGCGCGACGCCGTTCGCTGCCAGCACCGCCGCGGCCTGCGCCACAAACGTCTCGCCCAGGAAGCGCGGATCGCGCCCGACCAGCACGACATGGCTACCGCCCGGCTGCTTGCTGACGAACTTCGCGATCCCGGTCACAGCGCGCCGGATGTTGGCCAGGGTGAACTCTTCGGCGACAATCGCGCGCCAGCCCGAGGTTCCAAACTTGATGGGTGTAGCCATGTGCTCCTTTGGTATGCGCGGCTGTGGTGGCAAGGCTTCAACTCTTACACAGCATCTTAGGATGCGCGCACCTTTTTGTGGAAAGGCGCGGCGGATTGTGCAGGGCTGGGGCAACTCGCAGCATGGCTGCACGAGAGCGATCGGGAGCGGGGATTGAACGCCTGCGCGCCGGCCTGCTTTGCTATGCTAGGGAACGTCTTGCCATGCGTCTTCTTGTTTTTGTCTTCGCCGTCAGTGTGGGAGCCTTGCTGTGGGCGGCCTGGGCGATTGCCCGTGCTGTGCACAGGCACGTCCGCGCCCGGCCGGCGCAGAGAGGGGTGCGCATCCCGGGCGCTGAAGCAGGGGCGCGGCACGAACTCGAGGCGGTCCTTGATGTACCGGGCGATGTGCCGGGCGACGAGCCTGTCGCGAATCAGTCTGGTACGGACCAGCCTGGCACAGATCGCTAGACGCAGACACGATGAGCTTTGGACGCATGCAATCCGAGATCAAGCACACGAGGGGCGAGCGCGGCGTGACCGCCGGAGCCCGGAAGCGAGCATAGACCGATGAACAAGATCGCGAACAGAACGGCCGCAGCCACTCATCCCTTTGACAGTCCGGGCGGCTCAGCAATGAGCCCTCCTTCCGGCCTCGAAAGTGGGCTGGGAAGCGGGCTGGATCGGGCCCTTCGAACAGCCTGGGGCCGCGCCGTTGCCGTGGTCGTCGGCAGCCTCTTTGTGGCTATGTGCGCGCAGGTCGCCGTGCCCCTGCCGTGGACGCCGGTGCCGATGACCATGCAGCCTTTTGCCGTACTGCTGGTGGGGCTGCTGCTGGGGCCCGGGCTGGGAGCGAGCGCGATGATTGCCTACCTGCTGGAGGGCGCGGCAGGGCTGCCGGTTTTTGTGCCCGGCTTCGGCGGTCTGCTCCCTCTAGGCCCGAGCGCCGGATACCTGCTCGCCTATCCGGCGGCGGCAGCGCTGGCCGGGCTGCTCCTTGGCCGGAGCCGCAGCTTTGTACGGGCGCTGCTTGGCGCCTCTGCTGCCTCGGCTTTGGTGCTGCTCAGCGGTACGTGCTGGCTGGCCTTGGCCACGCACAGCAGCTTCGCCCATGCTGCAGCCCTGGGCATGCTGCCCTTTGCGGCCGGAGATGCAGTCAAGGTCGTACTGGCCGCTCTGCTGGCCACGGGCGCAGGGCGGCTCCGCCGCTTTCACGAGGTGGACACACGGGAACCCGCATAGCGCGTTGCGGGCGTATTCTTGCGAAAGAGCCGACCGCTTAAAGAACGATGCGAAGCACACAGGGAGCCCGCCCTTTGAGGCCATGCCCCTGCGGAAAGGGACCAACAACATGAGCGCTACCCCTGCCATGCCCCGGGTTGATGTGCCGCCTGCGATACGAGAGATCTCGATTGCCCACAGCCCCGACTCTGATGATGCTTTTATGTTCTACGGCCTTGCGACGAACAAGGTCCGCGTACCGGGCTACAAGTTCTCGCATGTGCTTTGCGATATCGAGACGCTCAATCACAGAGCCATGCACGAGGCCTTCTATGACGTGACGGCGATCTCCTTCCACGCCTACCCCTACCTGCAGGAGAACTATGCGCTGATGGCCTGCGGAGGCTCCGTGGGCGAGAACTACGGGCCGATGATCATTGCGCCGCATCGCCATACGCTGGATGAGGTCAAGAAGCTCAAGATCGCGATCCCGGGCACGCTGACGACGGCCTACCTGACGCTGAAGCTGTTTGCGCCCGAGGTCGAGACCGAGGTTGTGCCGTTTGACCAGATTATCCCGCAGGTGCTCGCGGGCAAGTACCAGGCAGGCCTGATTATCCATGAGGGGCAGCTGACGTACGGCAGCAACGGGCTGCACAAGATCATCGACCTGGGCGTTTGGTGGCGCGAGCAGACAGGCATGCCGCTGCCGCTGGGCGGCAATGCGATCAAGCGCTCGCTAGGGCCGGAGGCGATGCGGATCACGACCAAGGCGCTGAAGGACTCAATCCAGCACGGGCTCGACCATCGCGAGTCGGCGCTGCAGTATGCGATGCAGTTTGCGCGGGACCTGGACCCGAGCCTGGCAGACAAGTTTGTGGGCATGTACGTGAACGAGCGGACGCTGGACTACGGACAGGATGGGCGGCTAGCGATTGCGAAGCTGCTCGAAATGGGGCATGAGCGGGGCATCATCCCGCAGGTGGCGAAGCTCGACTTCATCGACTAAACGGGCCGTTCTGGGGCTTGTAACGCGTGCGAAGTGGCGCATTTCGGTGCCATTTTGCACGCGTTTTCGCGTCAGTTCGCGCAGTGCAAATGTATAAAAAGTGTCGATGGTGCATAAGTATGCAGTCAAACAGTACTTCCGTACCGTAGAGCTACCACCTTTGAGGGTTGCGCTTTTTGGGGCTCCGGAAGGGGTGTTTGGTGAGCAGAAAAGGACGCCCATGTGGGCGTCCTTTTCTGCTGGGTATTATCCCCAAGTTAGCTCGAGTTATTAAGTCAAGTTAAAAGAACAGCTTGGCCGAGAACTGGAGCTGACGGGGACCATAGAGAGTGCTGGTGGTCCCGGTGGTGGCGCCGAAGGGGAGCGTCGCATAGGGCTCGACGCAGCCGTTCGATCCGTGCACGGTGGCAAGGCAGGCTGGGTCGCGGTTTGTGGCGGTAGGCAGCGCGGAGGCGACCCAGGTGTAGGCGGTGGAGTTGACCGAGATCCGGTTCTGCTGGTTGAGCAGGTTGAAGGCTTCAGCGAAGAACTCGAGGTGGAGGTTCTCGCGCAGGGGGATGTTGCGGCCTGCGCGGGCGTCGACGTTGCGCAGACCCGGACCGGGATCGGAGTTGCGGCCGAGGAAAGGCGCACGGCCGCCTGTGGGCGCGTTGTTGAGGGAGAGATCGCCGCCGGTGAGGCCGCCGTCGACGCCGCCGGTGGGCGAGCTGCTGAGGAAGCGGGTAAGCGGGAAGCCGGTCTGCTCGGTCGCGGTGCCGGAGAGGGTCCAACCGTTAGCGGCCTGCTTGGCAAAGCGGTTGGCAAGCGGGAACTGCGAGGTGTAGACCAGCGAGCCGACGAAGCGATTGCGGAGGTCCAGGTCAGAGCGAGAGTACTCGAGGTGGCGGTTCAAGGGATCGACGGGGACATCGGTGCCGTTGAAGGTGCCGTTGGTCCCGGAGACTTCTCCGCCATCGATGCTCTTGGCCCATGTGTAGTTGACGAGCAGCTGCACGCCGTGATCGAGGCGCTTGTCAATGGTGACGGCGAGCGCGTTGTACCAAGAGTTGACGTCAGAGAAGCCGGCAAGAACGGAGCCGGTGCCGGGGTTGAGCCGTGCTGTGTAGAAGGGCACGGTGACCTGGCTTTGCGTGACGCCTGCTGCGTTGGTGATGTCGTAGGTGCGCTCGGTGGTCGCGGGAGCGAGGTTGGCCTCGACGAACTCGGGGAGGCGCAGCGCGCGGTTGCCGACGTACTGGAGGGTAAGCGAGGAGCGCAAGGGCATCTGCTGCTGCACGGCTACATCGAAGGAGTGCGAGTAGGGGTTGAGGAAGTTGGGAGAGAGACCGCGCGCGGAGACGGTGCCGAGCGGCGGGTTGGTGTTGGCGGCGACAGGCGTAGCAGCGCCGGCAAAGGGAGCGGCAAGCGCCGGGCCGGGCGGCGTGAAGATGTCATTAGGACCGTGCGGCGCCCAGCTCTCATAGGTGGTGCTGCCGGGCGTCTCCGTCTTGGTGGTGTACTGCTGCTGATAGACGCCGTTCTCACGCCGGATGGTGTAGTAGGTGGAGTTCGATGTCAGACCGTAGACCAAACCGTAGCCGCCGCGGATCACCGTGGTGGGGTTGGGCTGCCAGGAGAAGCCGACGCGGGGCTGGTACTCGTGGTAGTCGAGATTGATGGTGGTGGTGTAGGCACTGGCAACCGCGGCGGGGTTGGGCCTGTCAGGCTGCGGGACAAGCTGGACGTCGTACCGCACGCCGAGGTTGACGAGGAAGTTGGGCCGCACCCGCCAGGTATCGGCAAGGAAGCCGGCAATGTCGGGGTTCCAGAAGTCGTCAGCGCCAACGTGGGTGATGGGATCGTTGACCTGGGTGAACGAGGTGTAGTGCTGGCCGCCGTTGAGGCCGTAAACATCCTGCACCCAGTTGCCGAAGATGGTGGCCGCTGTGCCGGTGGAGTAGGAGTAGCTGCCGTCGCCCTGGAAGAGGTTCTGTAACTGCTCGTGGATGAAATTGAGATCGACGCCGGCCTTGAGCGTGTGCTTGCCGCGGGTGGTGGTGTACACGTCTTCGATCTGGTAGCGGTGCTCGTCAGGGAAGGCGCCGCGCGGAAGTGCCGCGGTTTCGCCGTAGGCGGTGATGCCGGTGAGCGAGACGGCGGGGCCGGGCGAGTTGGTGGTGTCGGTTTCCAGATCGCGCGAGTAGGAGAAGCGGACCTCATTGTCAGAGTGCGCGGAGAGCACGCTGGTGAAGTTCGCGATCAGGATGCGCTCGTGAAAGTCAGCCGTACCGTTTTGCGTGACCGAGCCGTTGTTGACCGAGGTGGAGGAGTTGTAGCCGTTGGGCAGGTGGAAGTTGTCCCAATTGAAGTCAACGGAAGCACGATTGTTTTGGTTGATCTGCCAGTCGAGCTTGGGGAAGAAGACATCCTGCTTGGTATTGCGAGAGAACGAGCCCTGGAGACCGACGATGTAGTTTTTGGCGGCGGTGCACTGGGCCGGGGTGATTTGCATGGCGCCGGCTGCGACGGTCGCGTTGCAGTTAAAGGCGGCTAGCGCGGTGCCGGTGGTGGTGGAGGTGTAGAAGATGGGATTGACGCGGCGGAAGCCATCGTAGGTAAAGAAGTAGAAGAGCTTGTCATGCAGGATGGGGCCGCCGACGGAGCCGCCGAACTGCTGCTGCTGGTGAATGGGCTGGGTGATGAGCAGGGGGTTGGGCTTGCCGGAGGCGACGGTGGCGAAGTACTGGCTCTTGTTGTAGGGGTCGAGCGCATTGAGCGCAGGGTAGCGCAAGTAGTAGAAGAGGTCACCGTGGGTCTGGTTGGAGCCGGACTTGGTGACAGCGTTAATGACGCCGCCTGCGGCCTGACCGAACTCCGGCGAGTAGGCCGAGGTTTCGGTCTGGAACTCGTTGATGGAGTCTTGCGAGTAGACGTAAGGCGCGCCGATGGAGCGGCCGCGGGCTTCCGAGAAGAAGGCCTGGTTGTTGTTTGCGCCGTCGACCAGGTTGGTGTTGTAGATGCCGGAGACGCCGCGGTAAGAGATGAGGCCGGAGTCGCCGTCTGGCGCGACGTTGGGTGTAAGCAGGACGAAGTTGTCGTAGCGGCGTCCGTTGACGGGCAGGTTGCCGACGAGGTTCTGGTCAATGTTCTGCGAGCCTTCTGTCTTCTCGGTGTCAAGGACGGGTGTGGCGGCGGTGACTTCAACGCTAGCGGAGACTTCGCCGGCAGCGAGGGCGACATCAATGCCAAGGATCTGGCCGACCTGCAGGATGAGGTTCTTGCGATCGACGGTAGAGAAGCCGGCGCTGGAGGCAATGACCTCATAGTGGCCGGGCGGCAGAAAATCGACAAGGTAGTCGCCGGCACCGGTGGTGATGGTGTCGCGCTCGGTGCCGGTGTCAGTGTTGAGGATGCGGACCTTCGCGCCGGAAACGGCTGCGTGGGATGCGTCCTGGACGTTGCCGCTGATGGTGCCGAAGCCGGCGGTCTGCGCGTGGAGGTAGCCTCCGGTGCCGAGAGCGAAAGCGGCAAGCGAGGCTTGCCTCCAGAGTTTGTGCGTGCCCATGATCTTCCTTTGCGAATGTCTCGATGGAAGCGCATCGAGAAGGGGTTAGGGGAGGGGGGATGGTCAGGCTGCAGTGCGCAGCGTGGGCTGGGCGCATGGACGGCCAAAGCTCCCTTTAGCGTAGCTGCTTTGGGATTCACTTTGAAGCGTGAAATGCAAAATCTACGTGGTGTGGAAGGCTGCGCGCGTGTTGTTCACAGAGTATTCACAAAGGCCGCAGCAAGGCGGAAGCTGTGCCGCATAATGGAGGGCAATGGATGCGTCGAGCCCGCTGACCCTTGCGCCGGATCTCTCCCCTGTGCAGTCCGCTGCTGCGCAACGCGGACGGACCGCCTGGCGCACGCTACGCAGGCAGCCGCTGGCGCTGCTGGGACTCGTGCTGGTGGTGGTGTTTGCGACCATGGCGCTGTTGGCACCGGTGATTGCACCGCACGCACCGGCGGCATTAGACCTGGACCATCGGCTTGCCGCGCCGGGGGCGGGGCACCTGTTCGGGACCGATGAGCTGGGGCGCGATACCTTCTCACGCATTGTGTTTGGAGCGCGCATCTCGCTGCTGGTGGCAGTCTCGGTGGTGGCGTGCTCGCTCTCGGCAGGGCTGGTGATCGGCGGCCTCGCGGGGTTCTACGGCGGCGTGCTGGACACGGTGCTGAACATCTTTGTGATGAATGCGTTTCTGGCGCTGCCGGGGATCCTGCTGGCGATTGCGTTTGTAGCCTTTCTGGGGCCGGGGCTGCCGAACCTCGTGCTGGCGCTCTCCGTGGGCGGCTGGGTAGGGTATGCGCGGCTGGTGCGGGCGCAGGTGCTGGCGGTGCGGGAGCGCGAGTTTGTGGAGGCGGCGCGGGCGCTGGGGGCGAGCGACCTGTGGGTCTTTACGCGGCACATCCTGCCGAACATTCTGCAGCCGCTGATTGTGCAGTCGGCCATTGGCATGGCAGGCGCGGTGCTGGCGGAGGCGACGCTGAGTTTCTTGGGATTGGGGGTGCCGCCGCCCGCGGCGAGCTGGGGGAGCATGCTGAATGACGCACGCTCACACCTGTTCGACTCGCCGCACCTGGTCGTCTTCCCTGCCCTGGCGGTGATGCTGTGTGTGCTCTCGTTCAATTTTCTCGGGGATGCGCTGCGGGACTTTCTGGATCCTCGGACGCGGATTGAGATCGGGTTGTAGAAGACAACTGCAAGACCGCCTGCGCGGCTGGCGGCCACTCCGTGGCGTGTTTTTCTAATAAAGCCAAACCTTTCGGGCCAAGAGTGAACGATGAAGATCGGCGTGATCGCAGATACGCATGGGCTGCTGCGGCCAGAGGTGCTTGCGGCTTTTGCGGGTGTGGAGCATATTCTGCATGCGGGCGATGTGGGGGATGCGGCAATTCTCGGTTGGCTGCGGGAGCTTGCGCCGGTGACCGCGATCCGGGGGAATATTGATCGCACAGGTGTGTGTGCAGAGCTGCCGGCAGAGGAGTTTGTCACAATGGCGGGCACAGATATGTACATGGTGCATGATGTGCATGATGTGAGGCTGGATCCGGCAGCGGCGGGGATGCGCGTGGTGGTGTCAGGCCACTCGCACAAACCGCTGCTGGAGGAGCGCAGAGGCGTGCTTTACTTCAACCCGGGCGCGGCGGGGCCGAAGCGCTTTTCCCTGCCGGTCATGGTCGGGTTTCTGCATGTGGCTGACGGCATCGTCACAGCGGAGCATTTCGCTCTACTATGACGCCGCGCCCAAACTGAAATCTCTGCTGTGAACAGGTTGGGTATCGGAACAGCGATCGGCGTCGCAGTGGGCGCAGCGATGGGTGCTGCCACGCACCAGATGGGCGTCTGGGTAGGAGCGGGTGCTGCCGTGGGCGTGTGCTTTGGCTTGCTGATGAACAGGACAGCACACAAGGCTGACAGATGACGGCTGCCTGATCCGCATGCAGACGCCTGCTCAGGCGCGGATGCGTGGGTTGACGAGCAGGTAGAGCACGTCCGTGAGCAGGTTGACGAGGACATAGGTGAGGCCGACGGCGAGCAGACAGCCCTGCACGAGGGCGTAGTCGCGGTTGGAGATGGCGGAGACGGTGAGGCGGCCGATGCCGGGCCAGGAGAAGATCATCTCCGTGACGATAGCGCCGGCGAGCAGCGCGCCGAACTGCAAACCCAGCAAAGTGATGATGGGGATAAGTGCGTTGCGCAGCGCGTGGCGGTAGATGACGGTGCGCTCCGGTAGGCCCTTGGCGCGGGCGGTGCGGATGTAGTCCTGCCCGAGCTCTTCGAGCATAGCGGTGCGGATCATACGGGTGAGAATGGCCGCGAGCGCAGCGCCCATAGTGACAGCGGGCAGCACGATGTACGCGGGGCCGGCGGCGCCAGAGACAGGAAGCCAGCCGAGGCGGATGGAGACGAGCAGGATCAAGATAGGGCCGAGCGCGAACGAGGGGAACGACAGGCCAAAAAGGCTGACGAAGCCAAGGAGCTGATCTTGCCAGCGGTTGCGGTGCAATGCCGCAGTGATGCCCGCAGGAAGCGCGAGCAGCATGGCAAAGATGAGCGCGGTGACCGTGAGGACAAAGGTGTAGGGATAGCGCAGAACGAGCAGGTGCGTGACCGAGTCATTGAGGCGGATGGAGTGGCCGAGGTCGCCGTGCAGGACGCCGCGCCAGTAGAGCCAGTACTGCGTCCCAAGGGGCTGGTCGAGGCCGTATTGGTGGCGCAGAACGGCGATGTCGCCGGCGCGAGCGCCTTCGCCGAGCATCTGCTGCACCGGGTCGCCGGGGACCAGGTGGATGAGCAGGAAGACGATCGAGACGACGAGCCAGACGACGGGGATGGTGTAAAGCATGCGCCAGAGCAAGGCGCGGAGGGCTCGCTTCATACGCGCCTCAAGAGGCAAGACCGCTTGCGCGGCCGGCGGCCACTTCGTGGCGTGTCTTTGTCGGGGGTGGAGAACGGAATCGGATTTGTCCTCTCTATCTAGGGCCTATCTTTTCATAGGAAGCTCTTCACGAGGGCGCAACGCCCTGCGGCTGCTCGCGTAGGGCAGGCGTGTTTTCAACGCGGACTTTGCTGATGCGGCGGCCTTGCATTTCTGTGATGAGGAGGCGGTGGCCATTGTGGTCGATGCGCTCGCCGACCTCGGGAATGTGACCGAGGCGGCTGAGCAGGAAACCGGCGAGGGTTTCGACGCCGCTGTCGCGGGGCAGCTTCCAGCGCATTTGCGTTTCAAGGTCGCGGAGGCGGACGCTGCCGTCGAGGACGACAGTTTCGCGGGCGGCGGGCAGAAGGGGCTGGGTGGCGGCAGCGACGTCGTACTCGTCTTCCAGCTCGCCGATGAGCTGCTCGATGGCGTCCTCAACGGTGACGAGGCCGACGGTGGAGCCGAACTCGTCGACGACGATGGCGAGGTGGCGGCGGCGCTGCTGGAACTCGAGCAGGAGATCAAAGACGGGCTTGGTTTCAGGGACGACAAGGACCTCGCGCATGATGGCGCGGAGCTGCAGGGTGCTGAAGGGAGTGGCGGCGTTTTTGTCAGCGGCGGCGATGGTCTCGGCCGGACCGGAGCTGTCGGTGCCGCTCTCGGCGGTGCGTGCGGCGGCGACGGCGCGGAAGTGCATGAGGCGGGCAACGTCCTTGGCGTAGACGACGCCGATGATGGCCTCGGGGCCGCGCAGGGGGTCAAAGACAGGCAGGCGCGAGTGCATTTCCTCGACAAAGCGGGCACTGGCCTGCTCGATGGGCAGCGTGGCGGGCAGGGAGATGATGCGCTGACGAGGCGTCATGATCTCGCGGGTGGGGATGCTGTCGCCTTCGAGCGCGCGATGAATGACTTCTTCCTGGAACGGGGGGAGCATGCCGCCCTCGCGGGCCGCGGTGGCGATGTGCTTGAGCTCGTCGGGCGAGTGGACGGAGGAGTGCTGCGCGGGCGGGGTGCGGAAGAGGCGCAGCACGGCGGCGGCGGAGCGATTCATAAGCAGGAGTGCGGGCCGGGTGAGCTGCATAAAGGCGAGCATGGGGCCGGCGACGGCGATGGCCAGCTGCTCGCCGCGGCGAAGGGCGAGGGACTTGGGGACGAGCTCGCCGAGCAGGACATGGAAGTAGGTGATGAGGAAGAAGGCGAGGATGGCGCTGAGCAGGTGGGCGTAGAGCAGGCCGTGCGCGAGGTGGAGCAGGGCGGGTGCGATGGCGCCGGCGATGGTGGGTTCGCCGATCCAGCCGAGCGCGAGCGAGCACAGAGTGACGCCGAGCTGGACGGCGGGGAGGAAGTCGTCAAGGTGGGACTGAAGGCGCTCGACGGACAGGGCGCCGGGGGTGTCGTCGGCCATGAGCTGGGCGAGGCGGCTGCGCCGAAGCGAGACGATGGCGAACTCGGCCGAGACGAAGAAGCCGTTGGCCAGGATGAGAGCTGCGATGGCGGCCAGCCGGAGAAGGAGCAGCGCCAGCATGTGGTGAGTGTACCGGAGTGGAGCTGGATTGGGCGGATCCCAGGCTGCGCTTAGCGGGCCTATGCTAGGGAACAACCGGCGCAATGTTCACGTACGCTAATCGCAAGCGCGGCGGCACCTCACTCCTCCTAAGGACGAGCGGCGCGCGTGGAGGCTGGGATGAAGCGACTCGAGAAGATGGGATGGATAGCGGCGGTGTGCATGGGCATGGTGGCGTTCTGCACGGCAACGGCGCTGGCGGCGGACGGAACGTTTGAGCGGACGCTCAAGCTGAACGGGCCGGTGCTGCTGGGGATTGACACGGAGTCAGGGAACATCCACGTAACGCCGGGGCCGGTGAGCACGATGCACATTGTGGGGCATGTGCATAGCAGCAAGAGCTTTTTTGGAGGGGATGGCGATGCGGAGGGGAGGGTGCGGCAGGTGGTGAGCGCGCCGCCGATCAACCAGGCGGGCAACATCATCAGCGTGGGGCACAACTTCCACGAGAAAGACATCAGCATCGACTATGACATCGTGACGCCGCGCGGGACGGACCTGCGGGCGGAGTCGGGCTCGGGCGACATCAAGGTGGAGGATGAAGGCGGGCCGGTGCAGCTAAAGACCGGCAGCGGCAACATCGATGCGACCGGGCTGAGCGACCATGTGTCGCTCGAGACGGGCAGCGGCAACATCACGGCGGGGATGCTCTCCGCAAGGGATGTGAAGGCGGAGACGGGTTCGGGCAATATCGCGCTCAAGAATGTACAGAGCGGGCTGTGGGCGCATAGCGGGAGCGGCAATGTGGATGTGACAGGGAAGCCGCTGGCCCCGTGGAAGCTCGAGACGGGCTCGGGGGATATTGCGGCCGTGACGGGCGGCTCACCCCTGACGCTGAATGCGACGACCGGCAACGGCAATATTGTGTACGAAAGCGGCTCGCTGAAGCCGAGCAGCAGCACGAGTGAGCAGCATGTGATGGGTGAGGCAAATGGCGGCGGGCCGGAGCTGCGGGCGATGACCGGCTCGGGGAACATCCGGATCCGGTAGGGCGCGCGGCGGCTGTTGGCTGGGGTGCGGCGCGTAGGATGAAGGGATGGTTCGAGTGCTCCGTTCCCTCCCTGCTGCACAGCTGCGCCTGCTTGTTTTCGACCTGGACGGCACGCTGATTGACTCGCGCAAGGACCTGGTCACGTCAGTCAATGCGACGCTGCGGGCGTTCGGTTTGCCGGGGCAGGATGAGGACCGGATTGCGTCGTACATCGGCGACGGGGCGGCGGCGCTGGTGCAGCGAGCGCTTGCGGCGGATGGCGCGGATGCAGCGCTCGCTCCGGCGGCACTGGAACACTTTCTGGCGTACTACCGCGAGCACAAGCTGGATCACACCCGCGTGTACTCCGGAGTGGTGCAGCAGCTAAGCCTGCTTGCGGCACAGGGGCATGTGCAGATGGCGGTGCTGACGAACAAACCGGTGCGGCCTTCAGAAGAGATTTGCGCGGCGCTCGGGCTTGCGCCCTTCTTTTTCGCGACGTATGGCGGGAACAGCTTTGCGACCAAGAAGCCGGAGCCGGAGGGGCTGCTGCGGCTGATTACGGAGGCCGGCGTGCGGCCGGAAGAGACCGTCATGGTCGGCGATACCGATGGGGATGTGCGTACAGCGCGTGCGGCCGGGACGTGGAGCGTGGGGTGCCGCTACGGGCTCTCACCGCACACAATCGCGGACATGGAAGCGCAGGAAGTGGTGGACGTGGTGGTGGATGCGCCAGGCGAGTGGGCGGAGGCGCTGGGCGTGCAAGCGCATGAAGAGGTGAGCCGTGGACTTTGAATTAGTGAGTGATTATGAGCCGCGCGGTGATCAAGGGCGCGCCATCAGCGAGCTGGTAGAGGGTGCGCAAAGCGGCGAGGAGCATCAGGTGCTGCTGGGGGTAACGGGCTCCGGCAAGACCTTTACGATGGCGAAGGTGATTGCGGAGCTGGACCGGCCGGCGCTGATCCTGGCGCATAACAAGACGCTGGCGGCGCAGCTGTTTCATGAGTTCAAGCAGTTCTTCCCGAAGAATGCGGTGGAGTACTTCGTCTCGTACTACGACTACTACCAGCCGGAGGCGTATATCCCGGCGGGCGACCTGTATATCGAAAAGGAGTCGACGGTCAATGAGGAGCTGGACAAGCTGCGGCTGGCGGCGACGCGCTCCTTGTTTGAGCGGCGCGACACGATCATTGTTTCGTCGGTCTCGTGTATCTACGGCCTGGGCTCGCCGGAGGCGTACTACGGGATGCTGCTGTTTCTGGAGAAAGGGCAGCAGATCCGCCGCGAGGACATCACCAAGAAGCTGGTGGAGATCTTGTATGAGCGGACGGACGGCGACTTTCGGCGCGGGACGTTTCGGGTGCGCGGGGATGTGATTGAAGTGTTCCCGACGTATGACGAGAATGCGTACCGGATCGAGCTGTTCGGGGATGAGATCGATACGCTCTCGCAGATCGACCCGCTCTTTGGCACGGTGAAGCAGCAATATGCGCGGCTGCCGATTTACCCGAAGAGCCACTACGTGGTGCAGCCGGAGCGAAAGAAGTCGGCGGTCGAGTCGATCCTGGCGGAGCTGGAGTGGTGGGAGAAAGAGCTGGAAACGCAAGGGCGCATGGTGGAGGCGCAGAGAATCCATCAGCGCACGCGCTTTGACCTGGAGATGATTAAGTCGATGGGCTTTTGCCACGGCATTGAGAACTACTCGCGGCACTTTTCCGGCAGGATGCCGGGGGAGCCGCCGCCGACGTTGTTTGATTATTTCCCAAAAGACTTTCTGATGTTTATCGATGAGTCGCATGTGACGGTGCCGCAGCTGCATGGCATGTGGCATGGCGACCGCTCGCGCAAGCAAAACCTAGTCGAGTATGGGTTTCGGCTGCCTTCGGCGACGGATAATCGGCCGCTGAAGTTTGAGGAGTTCCAGAACCGGGTGCACCAGATTATCTATGTGTCGGCAACGCCGGGGCCATATGAGCTGACCAAGGCGGCGGGCGTGGTGGTGGAGCAGATCATCCGGCCGACCGGGCTGATCGATCCGGAGGTAGAGATTCGGCCGATCCGCGGGCAGATTGATGACCTGCTGGCGGAAATCCGCCTCCGCGTGGAGCGTAATGAGCGGGTGCTGGTGACGACGCTGACCAAGCGTATGGCCGAAGACCTTTCGGGCTACTACACGGAGGTGGGCGTGCGCTGCCGCTACATGCACTCGGAGATTGAGACGCTGGAGCGTGTGAAGCTGCTGCGAGACCTGCGCAAAGGCGAGTATGACGTGCTGGTGGGGATCAACCTTCTGCGCGAGGGCCTGGACCTGCCGGAGGTATCGCTGGTCGCGATCCTGGATGCGGACAAGGAAGGCTTCTTGCGCTCGCAGGGCTCGCTGATCCAGACGATTGGGCGCGCGGCGCGGCATGTGAGCGGGCGCGCGATCCTATACGCGGACAAGATGACGGACTCCATGAAGCGCGCGCTCGATGAGACGGGGCGCCGGCGCGAGGTGCAGCGGGCGTACAACACAGAGCACGGCATCACACCGACCTCGATTATTCGACCGACCGATATGTCACTGGCACAGATACTGAAAGCCGACTACGCCGACCTGACAGATGAGAAAGACGCGATGCCGGAGTTTGCGACGCAAGGGGAGCTGGATCTGCATGTCGGCAAGCTGGAGAGTGATATGCGGGAGGCAGCGAAGAAGTTTGAGTTTGAAAAGGCGGCGAAGTTAAGGGATACGATCGCGGGGTTACGGACGAAGGAGTTTTTGTTTGGGTGAGGTGGGTGGCGCGAAGATGGCTGGAAGGCGGCCGTAAATACAACTTTCGAACAAAGAAAAGCCGGCAAGCTTTCGCTTGCCGGCTTTCTTCTCGATGCGGTTAGAAGTTCAGGTGCAGCTGGAACTCGGTGGTGCGGGGTGCGCCCTGGTCGAATGTGCCGGAGCCGCGCTGTGTACGGAGTCCGTCCTGGACTGTTGTTGTGTTGGGACCGTTAAGGAAGTTTGGTGTAACGCCTGCAGCACCACCGCCATTATCGGCCACGTTGATGAGTTGACCGGTTAGCCCTGAGAAGTTGCTAAAGTTGGCGACGTTGTAGATGGCCACCTTGGGAACGAGAGTCATTCCCTCACGCAGCTTACCGAGAGCGATGGGGTAGCCGGCACTGGCATCCAGGGAGCGGAACGCCGGGTTCTGAATCGGCGTTCCTCCTGTTGGAAGCTGAGCGATCGGCTGCTGTACGCCGTTCAAGGCGGTCAGGTCAGCCGCGCTCATAAGGCCTGCGTTGATGAGTGCCTGACCGGCAGGGGTTGGTTTGCCAGCGCTGTTGGTGTTGTAGCTGTTGATTGAATTCGCGAGTTTCGAGCCTTTGATCTGGTGCATGTAGGAGCCCGGACCGGTACCCGGCAGCAAGTCGCCCGTGGTGCCGTCTCCGTCTACATCGGTGCGGAAGATCTCGCCGGCGCCCCCGGTGCTGTTATCGAGAGTCAGACTCTGGGCAAAGGCCGAGTAGAAGTGCCCGATGAGACCAATCTGTACGCCGTACTTGACGTCGACTGAGCCACCGAAGCTGAGCTCGTTGGTGTGGTCGAGATTGTTGCGCCCGAGGAACTTGTTCGGGTCGTCATTGTCCCAAGGCCCTGCACCGGCAAAGAGCTGATCAGCGGAGTTCCCTGCCTTTGTAGGACCGACGACCCTCGACAACGTGTAAGACACCTGCAGATTGCCGCTGACGATGCCCGGAACGGGGTGGGAGACCTGCTGACGGTAGACGAACTGGCCTGCATCGTAGCCGGAACGACCGACCGGGAGAATGAAGCCGCCGTCGCCGACGTTTGGGTTGATGCCGGAGAAGGCAGCGGGACTCGACTGTCCAAAGGCAGAGGCAGCGAAACCGCCCGAGTACTGATTTCCTGAATCGAGGCCATTCGAGGCAAAGTCCTGGATCGTAGCCGGCCCTCCCGGGGCACCTCCGACACCAGGGTGGATACCAGGGCAGCCGCCAGGCGCGTAGGCGGCCTGCACGGTCGCGGCGTTGCAAGCAGCCAACGTTGCTGCAATCGCAGCCTGCGCCGCAGTGACGTTAAGGTACCGCGCTGCGCCTACATGGTTCACATCGATGGTAAGGGGAATCTTCATCGTTGCATTGTGAACATAGTCGACGGAGATTACGGCTCCCTTTGCAACTTCTCGCTGGAAGCCTCCGTTGAACTGGATCGAATAAGGAGTGAGATACGGCGCGCCGTAGATACTGGTCGCCTTCAAGCCGTTACCGGTGCCGATGTACGCAGGATTCGGTCCGCCCGTGCTGGACGCTGCCTGGTACTCTGCCTTGAGCTGGTTGATGAGCGGAGCGGATTGAGCAATAGGTTCACCACAGATCGTGGCTAGTGGTATGCCATTCACGCTGCTGACAGCACCCTGGCCTGGTATGTCAACGGAGTCGATACCGCCGCATACCCCTGTGTCGTTGAAATAGTTACCATTCGCATTCACAGTTGTGCTGCGGGCGTTTGAGGTGTTGTTGAAGACATCGCTGTCATAGAAGATGCCGACACCGGCGCGCACAGAAAGCTTGTGATCACCCGGGCTGAACACAATACCCGCCTGTGGCCCGAAGTTGCCGTAGGGCTGATGGGTTTTCTTGCCAAGACCCACCTGGTACTGATCGTACAGAGGGGTGTCGCCCGTGCAACCGGCAAACTGCAGGGATGAATCGACAGTGGAGCAGAGGGGTGTGGGGAGGTCCTGATTCGCACGGTCGGTATCCGCGCTCCAGCGAAGCCCCGCGATGGCGGTAAAGTCAGGCGTAATCTTCCAGGAATCGGCGACGTATGCGCCGCTACGCCAGTCGAACTCGCCGCCGCCGGTCAGCCCGAAGCCCGGCTTCTCTGTAAAGAGGCCGTTGCCGTTGCCCAGAATGAAACCTTCAGGCGAGTAAGCAAGCGGGTTGTCGCCGCCGTTGATGCCACTTCCCGGACCGAATTCGGTGTAAAGCGATGGTCCAAAGAAAGCCGCGAAGCCGCCGCCGAGAATGCGATTGACGCTGGCGCCGAACTTGACGGTGTGTGCTCCGCGCGTCCAGGTTCCGTCATAGCGGAACTGTTTGTCAGACTGGTAAGTGCCCTGAGGAGCAAGGAAGTTGGGACCGGCGTAGAAGTTATCAGCACCATCCGCCAGGGTGATGCTTCCGCCGCCGGCGATGACAGGGTTGTAGATGGAGGTAAGCCCAGCCGTGCCGCCGTTCAAGAGGTTGTGGAACTTCTCATAGCCGCCGCGGAAAGAGTGGGTGAACTTGCCCGTTGTGAAGTCAGCGCCGCCGACGATGGCAGGCACGTTGTTGCGGGTGTTGTAGAGGGAGTAGAGATCGCCGAAGTTGGAATCAGCGGAGTTGACATTGTAGGCCACGCGGGCGAAGAAGTGGATGCCCTTGGGTCCGTCATAATCCAGTCGCACCGTGCTGTAGTTCTCGCGATAAGGGGACGGGATCGACGGAAACTGGGCCTGGATGGCAGCGAAGGTCGGGCTGGTCAGAGCGGAGCCTTGTTCGTCCTGCTTGATGCGCTCGTAATTGCCGAAGAAGTACAGCTTGTCCTTGATGATGGGGCCGCCCAGCGAGCCGCCGAACTGGTTGCGCTGGAACGGCGCATCGAAGCCGTCCGCCGTGCGAGCAAAGCCAACCGTGTGGTCCTGAAAGTTATAGAAGGCTTCGCCGTGGAAAGTGTTGGTGCCGGAACGCGTGGCCACTAGAACCTGGCCGGTCGAGGTCACTTCACCCGAGACATCCTGCGTAGACCGATTCAGCTGGAACTCGTCGACTGCGCCTTCATCGACGTTCATGATGGTGGTGCCGACGGTCTCGTCCGTGATGTCCTGCCCATCGAGGAGAATACGGGTGGTGCGGCCAGAAACGCCGCTCACAGAGATGGCCGAGTAGCCGGCCTTGGTCGGATCGAAGGTTTCACCACTTTCCAGGATGACGCCGGGTTCCAGCTGAGCGATGTCAAGGAAGTTGCGGCCATTGATCGGCAGCGCTGCGATCTGCTCGCGGGTAATAACGTCGGACACGCCGGGCTGATCGGTGTTGACCTGAAGCTGACCGGCATTGACCTGGACGGTTTCTGTAGAGGCACCGACGGTGAGCTTAAAGCTGCCGCTGGTCGCTGTACCGGTCCGGATGACGGTGGTGACCGTGAGCGTCTCGAAACCTGAAAGGGTGACTGTGACTTTGTAGGACCCGGGGTTCAGAGGGCCATCGCTGTAGAAGCCTGCGGAGTCTGTGGTCAGAGTCTTGGTATAGCCGGTGTCGGTGCCGCTGATCACGACGGATGCATGAGGAAGAACGCCGCCACTTGGATCGGTGATGGTGCCTTGAATCGATCCGCCGTTTACTGAGGTGGCTTGTCCAAATGCTGCTGGTACCGTCGCGCAAAGGATTGCTGTGACCCCAAGTACTCTATTCATGCTTTTTAGCTCTCCCGATGTGTTCTGCCAGTCTGAGGTTGCCAACAGCTGTGCAATCGAAGGGCCAAAGCCGAATAAAGTCGAGCGTACGACGTGTTTGAGGGTCTACGCGGAGTTTGGTGTCGGGGAAAGAAGGCGAAGGCGGGCTAATACTCGACCCGATATGTATTTTTGTATTTACGTCCAAATAACGGGACGTTCCCGGTCGGGCTTGCTTGGAAGGCGAGAGGTTCCCGATGGATGCTGACGGGAGAAATTGGAGCAGGCTGCAAGGATCGTTCTGGAGAGAATTCCTTGGCTGGAAATCGTCATCCTAAAGTGAAAGAGGTTCTAGGTTGAAGACTCTGCTGCGCTTGTTGATTACCTTGCTGATTGTGTTGTGGCTGGGAGCGGTGATGTTTTTTCCGGCTGTGGCGGCGACGGCGTTCTCTGTCTTGCCGGACAAGGCGGCGGCGGGACTGGTGGTGCGCGGGTGCCTGCTGCTGCTTCATCAAGAAGGATTGGTGGCGGGGACGCTGCTGCTGGTGTTGTTGCTGCTGGCGGCGGCGGCTCGGGCGTATGGGCGGACGCTTGTGGGGCCTGTGCTTTGCACCGTGGCGATGCTGCTGCTGACGGCTTTTTCGCAGAGGGGCATCCTCCCGAGGATGGAGGCGGACCGGCTGGCGGTGGGCGGCGACATCGACAAAGCGTCACCGGCGGACGCGCGTGTGCGCGACTTTAACCACCTGCATGCGGCGAGCGAGGAGCTGGAGGAGGGGGTGCTGGTGGCGGGCGTAGCGATGGTGGTGTTTCTGTCGCGGCCGCCGGTGCGGGTGCGGCAAGACACAGGCGCCAGCCCCGTGGCGGCTGCCTAACGGAATGGCGCCCGTACCGGATGGAAGGCTACTTCGCGGTACCGGCCCAAGGATAGTGAACGCCGGTGAGCTGCTCGGAGGCGGCCCAGAGGCGGGGGCCGGTTTGCGCGTCCTTCGCCTGCGAGGCGATCTGCGCAGGAGCTGGTGGGCCTTTGAACTCCTGAAAGCCGGCCGGGCCATAGTAGGCGCCGGGCTCGACATCGGGCGCGGTGGCGGCGTAGAGCTGGGGCAGTGCGCCCTCGGCGTCGCTTTGCCCGAGCAGGCGGAAGAGGAGCCCGACTGCGGCACGTGCGGGCCCGGGAAGTTCACGGCCTATCGCAGTGGCTGCGAGCCCGGGATGAGCCGCCAGACTGAGCAAGTGGGCACCGTGCGCGTCACTTTGCCGCTGCAGCTCCATGGCAAAGACGAGCATGGCGAGCTTGGTTTGTGAGTAGCTTTTGAGGCCGCCGTAGCCATGGCTGAGCTGGAGGTCGCTAAGGAAGAGGCGGCCGCGCTTATGTGCATTGCTGCTGAGGCTTACCACGCGCGGCGCGCGGGCGGCGAGCAGCAGAGGCAGCAGGAGGCCGGTCAGCGCGAAGTGGCCCAGGTAGTTGGTGGCCAGCTGCCGCTCAAAGCCGTCGACGGTGAGCTCGCGCTTGGGCAGGGCCATGACGCCGGCATTGTTGACCAGGATGTCCAGGGCGCCGCCGGAGCTGAGGGCCTCCGCTGCGAAGGAGCGGACGGAGGCGAGCGAGGCAAGGTCGAGCGCCGAAACAAAGACCTGAGCAGAAGGCTGCTCAAGCCGGATGGCGGCGGCGGCGGTGTTGCCGCGCTCGAGCGAGCGGCAGGCGAGAACGACCTGTGCGCCGGCGCGGGCAAGCTCACGCGCGGTCTGGAAGCCGAGGCCGATATTGGCGCCGGTGACGACGGCGCGCAAGCCGCGAAGGCTGGGAATCTGCGCGGTGGTCCAGTGTTTTGCTTGAAGCTGCTGCATGGCTTTTTGGGCTACTCCTGTGCTGCGTGGCTGGTGCTGGTAAAGCGCCCTTGCTGCGAACCGAGCTGCAAATTAGGGTTGCGATTGGGGTTGCGATTGGGGCTGCGACTGCTGCCAGACCTTATAGAGGCCCCAGGCGGCGAGGGTGCAGCAGTCCTTGATCTGACCGGCGAGCACCATGGCTTCGAAGTCGGCGACGGTGACCGCATGCAGGGTGAGATCGACCTCTTCGGGATCGAAGTCGGTTTCGCCGGGGGTGAGGTCGGTGGCAAGGAATGCATGCTGCTGCTGGTTGCAGAAGCCGTAAGCGACCCACATGGGGCCGAGGTAATGGAGCGAGCCGGCGCGGAAACCTGTTTCTTCCTGCAGCTCACCGGCGGCGAGCTCACGGATGTCAGCGTCCGGGTCTTCCCAGCCGCCCTGGGGAAACTCGAGGCAAACCTCCTGGACGGTATAGCGGAACTGCTGCACCAGGTAGAGAGTGTTGCCTGCGAGCGGGATGATGACAGCGCAGGGGTGCTTCTCGACGACTCCGTAGGTGCCGGCGGCGCCGTCAGAGCGCTCGATCTGGTCTTCGCGGACGCGCATCCACTTGTTGCGGTAGACCTCGCGGGTGCTGAGTGTCCGGATGGGCGCGGGAGTCATGGTGGAAGTGTACCTGCTAGCCCCCGCCGGGTCAGAGCGGGTTAGATTGGTAAGGCGAAAAGGCTGAGGGGCAAACAGAGTGGCAAAACCGGTGTTTTTTCTAGGGATGGATGTAGGGACGGGTGGGACTCGCGTGGTCCTGATTGATGGCGCGGGACGGATAGTGGCTTCGGCCGCGAGCGAGCACGCAGCCTTCCGGGCTGAGCAGCCGGGCTGGGCTGAGCAGGACCCGGAGGACTGGTGGCGGGCCGCGCAGGAGGCGATCCAGGAGACACTCGCTTTGGCCGTGGCGCAGGGTGTGACGGCGCGGCAGATTGGCGGCGTAGGGCTGACCGGGCAGATGCATGGCGCGGTGCTTCTCGACAAAGGTGGGGAGGTACTGCGGCCTTCGCTGATCTGGTGCGACCAGCGAACGGGCCCGCAGTGCGACTGGCTGCACAAGGAGCTGGGGCGCGAGCACCTGATCGAGCTGGTGGCGAACCCGGCGCTCCCGAACTTTACCTTGACCAAGCTGCTGTGGGTGCGCGAGCACCAGCCGGAGGTTTATGCCCGGGTCGCGCATGTGCTGTGTCCCAAGGACTATGTGCGCTACCGGCTGACAGGGACCTATGCGATGGACGTGCAGGAGGCCTCCGGCACGCTGCTGCTGGATGTGGCGAACCGTCGGTGGTCCAGTGAGGTGGCCCGCGCGGCGGGGGTGAAGGAAGAGTGGCTGCCGGAGTTGTGGGAGTCGCCGGAGGTGTGCGCGAAGATTGCGGATGGAGCCGCTGGCGCGACCGGGCTGATGGCAGGCACGCCGGTGGTGGCTGGCGCGGGTGACCAGGGTGCGGGCGCGGTGGGGATGGGCATCCTGGAGCCGGGCGCGGTGTCGGTGACGATCGGAACCTCTGGCGTGGTGTTTGCGGCGACGGCGAAACCGTCGCTCGACACCGGTGGGCGCCTGCATACGTTTTGCCATGCGGTGCCGGGGCGCTGGCACGTGATGGGCGTGACGCAGGCCGCGGGGCTGAGCCTGCGCTGGCTCCGGGACCTGCTGCTGCCGGGTGGCAGCTATGACGCGCTGACAACCGAGGCCGCGCAGGTGCCGGCCGGGAGCGACGGGCTGCTGTGGACGCCGTACCTGCTGGGCGAGCGAACGCCACACCTGGACTCGCATGCGCGGGCAGCGTTTGTGGGGCTGACGGCGGCGCATGGGCGCGGGCATCTGACGCGGGCAGTTATGGAGGGCGTGGCGTACTCGCTGCGTGACAGCTTTACGTTGTTTGCGGGCATGGATGTGCCGGTAAAGGGAGTACGGCTGGGCGGCGGCGGGGCGCGCTCGGGCCTGTGGAGGGCGATTCAGGCTGGGGTGTACGGGCATACATGTGACGTGCTGGTGGCCGAGGAGGGTGGTGCGTTTGGCGCGGCGCTGCTCGCCGGGGTGGGCGGCGGAGGCTGGCCGAGCGTGGAGGCAGCGTGCGCGGAGGCGATTGAGGTAGCCGAGCAGATTGTGCCGGCAGGCGCGGAGGTGGCGCGGTACTCGCGCGGATATGAGGGGTTTCAAGCGGTGTATCCGGCGTTGCGGGAGGTGCGGGGATAAGGCTGGTTGAGCTTGTTGGATCCCGGGCGAGAACTATACTGGTGGGCACGGAGGCATGATGGCGACTGTGGCGAGCTCCACTTCCCTGCTTGTTTCGCTTGAGGCATACCTGAACGCGAGCGGCTTGTATGAGCCGGATGCTGAGTATGTGGACGGGGTCATCGAGGAGCGTTGCTTGGGAAAGTGGGATCACGCGTCTTGGCAGGATGCTCTTCTGGCCTGGTTTCGGGCCCATGGCTCGGAGTGGAATGTGCGGGCCCGGCCGGAGCTGCGGATCCAAGTGGCGCCAACGCGGGTGCGGATCCCGGATGTCACGATAATCGACCGGGACCAGCCGGTAGAGCAGGTGCTGACGCGACCGCCGTTCGCGGTCTTCGAGGTCCTCTCTCCCGATGACACGCTGCCTCGAACGATGCAGCGGCTTGCGGACTTTTCCGCGATGGGCATCGGACAGATCTGGGTCGTGGATCCGGAGACTGCCAAGTTCTACCGGTATGCAGGCGGCGGGCTGGCGGAGGCGACGCAGTGCGGAGAGCCGGGCGAGCGGGTGCGGTTTGCAGTGAGCGAAATCCAGGGGTTCTTGGATTAACGCAGGGGCTGCAGGCGAAAGATTCATCGTCGGGATGTCATCGAGCCGGCACGAGTTCCAGAAAGGGGGGAAAAGAGTGGGTTGCGAGTCCAGAGCCGATTCGACTGCGCGCAACTTTACACGTTAAGCCGATTGGAAGCAGCGACGCGGCTGTACCAAAGACCCGAATCCTTGACGGTGCGCTTCTGGTTGCGAAAGTCTGTGTACGTCAGGCCGTAGCGCTCGGTGTAGCCTTCTGCCCACTGGAAGTTGTCGAGCAGCGTCCAGGCATGGTAAGCGCGAACCCTGGCTCCTTCGGCGATCGCCCGAGCCAATTCAGCGAGCACTCCCCGGTACCAGTCGATCCGCCGACCATCGGGGATGCGGCCTCCCTGTTCTTCATCAGGCGCATCAAGGTAGCCGCAGCCGCTTTCCGTGATCTCGATGATGGGGTGGTTGTAGTCCTTTGAGATCTGCGTAACCAGGTCATAGATGCCGCGCGGCCACACCTCCAGACCCGCGTCTGTTAGAGGGCCCTCTGTCGGCATGGCGGCGCGGAAGCGCGTGTATGGATCGCGGCCGCCCGGAGAGTTGTTCTCGATCTCGGTGCCGCTGAAATGACCTCCGCCCAGGAACTGCTCCTTGCTCGCGTCTGAGACGACGCGGCGGGTGTAGTAATGAAAACCCACCCAGTCGAGCGGCGCATAGAGGAGCTTTTCATCGCCCGCTTGAAAGCCCATCTGCTTGTACGGCGGTTCACCCACAAAGGCTTTCGGGTAGCGGCCATGCATCGCCGCTTCAAGGAAAAAGACATTGTTCATGGCGTGGTATCGAGCGGCAGCTGCCCGGTCGTCGTCTGAATTCGTTTTCGGATAGGCGGGAGCCATCTCGTAGGCGCTCCCCACCGTCGCTTGGGGAGAAGCAGCCTTTACTGCTCGCAGTGCCCCCGCCTGAGCGAGTGCAAGGGTGTGTGCTGCCTTAAGAAAGTCATTGAAGCTTTTGCGGCAAGGAGGAAAGGCTCCTGCCGCATAACCCATAAAGGCGATTGCCCACGGCATATTAAAGGGCGCCCACACCGTGATCCGATCCCCAAGATGCTTGGCAAGAATGCCCGCATAGTCAGAGAAGTAGTCGGCGAGGTCCCGATTCAGCCAACCTCCGCGATCTTCCAGTACCTGGGGGAGATCCCAGTGGTACATGGTGCACCATGGCCGGATGCCAGCCTCAAGGAGAGCATCGACGAAGCGGCTATAGTGATCCAGACCCTTGCTGTTCGGCGTGCCGGTACCGGCAGGCTGGATGCGAGGCCAAGAGATGGAAAAGCGATAGCTCTTCAAGTTGAGGCGTTTGACCAGGGCGATGTCTTGCGGGTAACGATGATATTGATCGCAGGCCACGTCGCCGGTGACGCCTCCTCGTACCTTTCCTGGTGTATGCGCGAATCGGTCCCAGATGGATTCGCCCTTGCCATCCTCGTTCCAGGCGCCTTCGTTCTGGTAGGAAGCGGTGGCAGTGCCCCAAAGAAAGCCTTCGGGGAAGCGCGCCTGCTCGACTAGTGGCGTTGGGATGGGACCGGGGACCTCCTGCTGGGGCAAGGCTGCGGCTGCGGCGTGATGGGGACGGAGGGCGGCGCCCGCGGCGGCGGCGAGCGAGCTGGCTGCAAACTGGCGACGGTTCATTGGGGCTCCGGTAAGGCCAAAGCGGCTCCGGGTGGGGCTGGAGCTCGGCGGCCAGACGAGCATATCTGTTCCTGCCCTTCGCCGAATCCGCCTTTGGACTTAATCCTTCTGAGCGAGCTTATCGACGTCCCGGGGGGCTTACTCCACGGGCAGCTTAGCGCAGTAGCCGTCGACGCGCGAGGTGCGGGAGGCTACGCAGTTTGGGGAGTCGGGCGAGCGGGTGCGGTTTGCAGTAGCGGAGATCCAGGGGTTTTTGGATTAAGGAGAAGCCGCGCTTCGTCCGGCATCAGAGTGAAGGGTTGCATCAACTTGAAAGATGATGCAGGGTTGGTTTATGCGCACGACTGTCACTCTTGATGCGGACGTATATAGCTTCATCCAGGCCTAAGCGGGCGGGAAAAGCATTTCGAAATCCGCGGCTCTCGGCGAGCTGGTACGCCGTGCCGAATGACTCTCTGATGTAGACGCCTTCTCGGGCGCTAACAGAAGAACGAGCATGGCTACTGGAGATCGCAAGAACCGGCCACGTGCTGACTCCCGAGAGGGTCAAGGCTCAATCCGAGGACGACGTGGCTTGAGGAAGCGGTCCGTGCCGCCCGTCAACGCGCCCGCGTAGCTAGGTGCCCTCATGCTCCCGGCCATCTACTCGATGCCAAGCTGTCGCCAAGTGGCGTCTTTCCAGACTGCTTCCGGGTCAAGCCCAACCTGTTCAGCAATGATGGCTCGCACGGTAAGCCATATTCCTTCCTCATCTTGAGCATGGAGCCGTTCGGAAAGGAGCGGGTAGTTCGTGGCCACAGCTGCTTGCGTCAGGTATTTGATCGTGACCATGCCGGGAGGTAGTTCGGAAGCGAGACAAGGTGTCCATCGCAAGAGCGTTAAAAAGGTGGCGAGTCCGCAAGCTGCCAGCAACAATGCCGCGACGAGAAGATGTAAGCTGAGCTCCTGTCGGAGTGGCACTGACATGATGCTCGCCAGAAGACGAGCATAGGACCGGCGAGGAAAAAAGCGAGCTGCAGCCGACCGGCGTGTGCCAGTTCAGGTAGATCCAGCCCGATTTCAGTTTGTAGATGGCCCCACTTCTCGCGTCTTGTGCGACGGGGAAACAGCTCGGCTATTGACTGACTCAACTGGACCTGCTCACGCTTTGCAAAACCCAGATGCGTCAAGCCCCTCCGTAAGGTAGAGAAGGCTGAGCTGGTCATGCACACCGAAGGCCCGGTGGCTTTCCGACATCCGAGTACAAAGCGGAAGAGATCTCCCGGCGTTTTAACCTCCTCCGCCTCACCATCTGGGATCGAGATGCCGAATACTTCTTCAGTGCGCATCAGGATCTCGACTGCATCGAGTCCCATAGCTCCGCTTACTCCACGGGCAGCTTCGCGCGGTAGCCGTCGCGGGCGATCACGTCGTACTTAAGCTGCTTATGTTTTTCATCTTGCATGCGCAAGGGGTTGCCCTCGTTGTCGACAAGCTCAACCTGGATCTTGCGGTAGGAGCCGTCCTGCTTGACATTGCTGGGGCGGTAGGCGAGGACGTACTGGTTGCGGATCGAGTCGTTGATCTCGTGGAAGATGTCGGGCATCTCGCCGACGAAGCGCGGGAAGAAGGCTTCGCCGCCGGTCATGCGGGCGAAGGTGGAGAGCTGATTGTCGGCCTGGAGGTAGTCGATCTCACGGGAGCCACCCATGCCCCGGCCTTCCGCCATGATGCGTGCGAACTGCCCGGTGCCCACGGTGTAGATGGTGACGTTGGGCGTGGCTTTGATCTTGCCGAGCACCTTATCGAGGGTGATCTTCGAGAAGGTATCCCGGCCTGAGGAGATGAGGACGAGGTACTTGCGGCCGTCGACGCGGCTGAGGCGATCGAGTGCTTCGTAGGTGGCGTCAAAGAGGTTGGTCTCGCGCCAGGTGGGGATGCTGAGCGAGTTCAGCGCCTGAGCGACGAGCCGCTTGTCCTGCGTGAAGTCAGTCAGGATTTCGGTATGCATGTCATAGGTCATGACGGCGATGTAGTCGTCGGGCTTGAGCTGCTCGGCAAAGGCGTAGGCCGCGTTGCGCATGTCGTAGATGAAGTTGTAGTTGGTGGCGGCAAACTCCGTAAGCAGGACGGCGGTGATGGGCGCCTGGATACGCGCGAAGTGGGTGACCTGCTGCGGCTTGCCATCCTCATAGACGCGGAAGTTGGCTTCCTGGAGATTGGGAACGAACTGGTGCGTCTTCTCGAGGATGACGCCGACGTCGACGGTGACGGTGGGCACATCAACGCGGAGCGAATAGTTGGACAGCTCGGGCGGGTTTTTGATGACGGGCTCGGAGGGAGGCGGCGGAGGGGGCGCAGGCTGCTCTTTCTTCTTGGGGATGGCGATGGAGCCGTTGTCGCCGCCCGGGCCGCCCTGGTCCGGGGCGGTCTGGTCAGGCTGAGCTGGAGGCGTGGTCTGCGGAGTCGTCTGGGGGACGGTCGGAGGCGTTTGCTGAGCTCGTGCGGCGGGAACGGCGGCTGTGAGCGGCATCGCGAGGAGGAGCGCGAGGCCTACGGTGAGCAGGCGCCTGTGCCGTGCCGGGGCGCAGGACAAGTTTGACTCCCCTTGTGCGTCCGCTGATGTGAGGGTGCGCATTCGGCGCATGGGTGCTTGTGTCTGGGGGTTCACGATGTGCTCCACGTCTGCTCCACGTCTGCTCCCGGCAGCCCACAGCTCTGGAAAGGAGCCGGATGGGTGCATGCACCCGTATTGTCTGCCCCGGGAATGTTTTGCCGCAACATCCTGTGCGCAGCTAGCATGTAGACGTGTTTACCCCTAAAAAGGCTCTCCGCCGGCTGATGCCGGTTTTGCTGTGCTCGACGGCGGCGGGTGCTCAGCTTTCCGGCCCGGCTGCGCCGTCTCACCCACAGGTCAACCCTCCCACCGAAGCGGTTCCACCCCCTTCGAGCAACGGGATTTATCCTCTCGCGGATGTGCACGCGGGACTGCACGGCACGGCGTGGACGGTGTTCACCGGCAGTGTGCCGGAACCATTCGGCGTAGATGTGCTGGGGGTGCTCAAGAATGCGCAGGGCCCGGGCGAGGACTTGATCCTGGCGCGGCTGACGGGTGCGAAAGCCGAGTACACGGGAGTGGTGGCCGGCATGAGCGGCAGCCCGGTGTACATCGACGGCAAGCTGGTAGGGGCGCTGGCGTTCCGGATCGGCGAGTTTGCGAAGGAGCCGATCGCGGGGATTACGCCCATTGCGCAGATGCTGCCGGTGCGGGATGAACCGGCAGGCGCAGGGGCAGGGGAAACGGCGGGGCTGGGCGCGGCGGGGCAGCCTGAAACGCTGGCGCAGATCGGGTCGCCGATCAGGGCGCAGATCAGGCCCATGGAAACGCCGCTGGTCTTTTCAGGGTTTTCGCCGGCGGCGCTGGAGCTATGGAAGCAGCAGATAGGGACAGCTGGCTCTTATGGAGGCGCGTTGGGGCTGCAGCCGCAGGCAGGGCTGGGTGGAGGAGCAGCGCCGGCAGGCAGCCCGGACACGGCACCGCCACTCGAGCCGGGTTCCGCGGTGAGCGCGCTGATGGTGGCAGGCGACCTGGAGATAGCGGCGACCTGCACGGTGACCTACCTGGACGCGAACCGGCTGCTGGCATGCGGGCACCCGCTGACGCAGTTTGGAACGGTGAGCCTGCCGATGACCAAGGCGGATGTAGTGGCAACGCTGCCCTCGCCGGCGGGCTCGTTCAAGATTGTGAACACGGGTGCGACCGTAGGGGCGTTTACCGAGGATCGGCAGACGGGGATCGGTGGACGGGTCGGGGCGGAAGCACGGATGATTCCAGTAGAGATTGCGCTGCGGGAGAGCGAGGGCAAGCCAGAGCGCACGCTGCACATCCGGGTGCTGGACCAGGCGCAGGTGACGCCAACGGCGATCATCGTTTCGCTCTTCCAGGCGCTGCAGGAGACGCCGGGATACAGCGAGGAGAGCAGCTACCGGGTGCATGCGGCCGTGCAGCTGGAGGGGTACCCGCCGGTGCAGCTGGAGACGCTGGCGACACCGGGCGGGCTGGTCGGTTCTGCGATCGGCGCGGCGCTTTCCGTGGGGCTGCGGTTCAACTCGCTTTACAGCAGCGGCACACGGCGGACCCCAATCGAGTCGGTGCGGATCGAGGCGGAGGCGCTGCCGGGACGGCGAAGCGTGACGCTGCGCCGGGCGGTAATCGAGCAGACAAGATTGCATGCAGGGGACCACATCATGCTGGACGCGACGCTGGACCGATACCGGGGCAGCCCGGTGTCTCTGCGCATCCCGGTGGTGCTGCCCGCTTCGCTGCCGGCGGGCGATGTGCGGCTGCTGGTGAGCGATGGGCCGACGCTGGACCGGCTGATGGCGGCAGGACGAGCAGCCGGAGATGTGCCGCTGAGCAGCACGGTGGCGCAGCTGAACGGGCTGCACGGGGACGACCGGCTGTATGTGTCAGTGCTGAGCCCGAATGCGGCGGTGAGCGTGGACGGACGCGCGCTGGATGCGGTGCCGCTGTCGGTGGCGAACCTGCTCCTTCCCGCGCATGAAGCAGATCGCGGCTCGCTGCATGGAGAGTCTGTGCAGACGCTGGGCAGCGCGGCGCTGGAGAACCATGTGGCGGGCGAGCAGATTCTGACGCTCCGGGTAGAATAGGCTTCGCCTTGCTCGAAAACTCACAGGAAAAGAGAACCTACGCATCATGATTCAGGGCCTGGCTGTGCATGCAGCGGGAGCGGAGCTCCATGCCTACAAGTATGACCCCGGCCCGCTGCGGCCCGGCGACGTCGAGGTGGCCGTCCAGCATTGCGGGGTGTGCCGCAGCGATGTGAACCTGATCGACAATGACTGGGGGCAGAGCAAGTACCCATTTGTGCCCGGCCACGAGGTCGTGGGCACCGTCTCGTCGGTCGGCGAGGCGGTGCGGCACCTGGCCGTCGGCGATCGAGTGGGCGTGGGCTCTCAGGCAGACTGCTGCGGCTACTGTGAGTGGTGCCGGCGCGGCGAGGAGAATCTTTGCGCGCAGCAGGTCTCAACCTGCGTGGGCCGCAATGGCGGCTATGCCGATGCCCTGCGGGTCAACGCACGGTTCGCGATCAAGATGCCGGAGTCGCTGGATGGAGCGGCCGCCGCGCCCCTGCTGTGCGGAGGCGTGACGGTATACGCGCCGATGCGGATACACGGCATCCATCCAGCTTCGCGCGTGGGGATCATCGGGATCGGCGGGCTAGGGCACCTGGCGCTGCAGTTTGCGCGGGCGTTCGGCTCCGAGGTGACGGCGTTTTCATCGTCAGCCGACAAGGAAGACGAAGCGAAGAAACTGGGCGCGCACCACTTTGTGCACACACGCGAGACCAAGTCGATCAAAGCGGTGGCAGGGCAGTTCGACTTCATCCTGTCGACGATCAACGTGGACCAGGACTGGAGCGCGTATGTGAACGCTCTGCGGCCGCATGGGGCTCTGGTGTTTGTAGGGATGGCGCCAAAGCCTGCGTCGTTTCCGGTATTGCCGCTGATCTCCGGCATCAAGAGCGTGGGCGGTTGTACGATCGGTAGCCCGACAGCGATTGCGGAGATGCTGGATGTGGCGGCGCGGCACCGGATCCAGGCGGTGGTGGAGAAGTTTGCCATGCGGGATGCGAATGCTGCGGTAGAGCGGGCACGGAAGAGCGCGGTACGGTACCGGGCGGTGCTAAGCAATCCCTCGGCGGCTTAGTGCGCCTTCTCGAGAGGCGAGGCCTCGCGCACCCGGTGCTCTGCTCTCGTTGAGGACGAGCGACCGAGGGGGCGCTGGTAGACTCCTGAGGTGACGATGCCCTCCCGCTTTCTCCCTCCTCTGCTCTGCTTTCTCAGCCTTCTTGCAGCCACTGATCCTCTCCAGGCGCAGGGGACCAAGCTGTGGAGTGAGAGCAGCGCGGGGGACTGGGAAAAAGGCGTCCCGAGCGGTGTGGCGATCAGCAGTGACGGAACGTTGTCGACCGGGCTGGCGGTGCGCACGGTGGCACAGCTGGGCGCAGCGGATGTGTGGGCGGCGACCAGCGACAGCCAGGGCAATGGGTATGTGGCGACGGGCTCGCCGGCGCAGGTGGTGCGCATTGCAGCGGACGGCAAGCAGACGGTGCTGTTTACAACAAAGGACCTGAGTGTGCAGGCGTTGCAGATGGCTCCGGATGGAGCGCTGTATGCGGCGACGCTGCCTTCAGCCAAGGTGTTTCGGCTCGACCCGCATGGGACCAAGCCAATGGATGAGGCGACTGCGCCGGTTGTGTTTGACGCGGGCGCGACGGTGGAGAAGCCGAAATATCTGTGGGCGCTGCGCTTTGATGGGCAGGGGCGGCTCTACGTAGCGACCGGTGCGCCGGGACTTATCTATCGGGTCGGCCAGCCTGGTGCAAATGCGAGCAAGCCGGAGCTGTTTTTTGCAAGCGATGAGCCGCATATCCGGTCGCTGCTGCTGCGCCCGGATGGCAGCTTGCTGGCGGGCTCGGATGGTTCGGGGCTCGTGTACGAGATCGATGCCGCGGGTAAGGGCCAGGTGCTGTTTGAGGCAGGCAAGCGCGAGATTACCGCGCTGGCGCTGGGAGCGCAGGGGCAGCTGTATGTGGCCGCAGTGGGAGAGAAGGGCCACTCAAGCAGCCTGCCGCCGCTGCCGGTTGCCGGCGCGGGTGCAGCACCTACCGCGAGCATCACGGTCACAGTCGTGCAGCCGGGTTCCGCGCAGGCTGTGAGTACGAATGCTGCGATCCCGGATGGGTCCGAGGTGAGTGTGGTGCCGGGCAACGCGGCAGAGGCACCACGACGGCTGTGGGCGGCGCATGAGGATGTTGTGTACGGGCTACTGCCAACGCCGGAGGGGCTGCTGGCGGCGACGGGCAATCGCGGACGCGTGTACCGGCTGCAGGACGATGGCTCGATAGAAGATGTGGCGCATGGGGAGGCCGGGCAGGTGATCGGGTTTACGCCGGGACCGGGCAACAGCGTGTACCTGCCGGCAGCGAACACGGGGCGGCTACTGCAGCTGCAGCTTGCGCCGGCACCGCACGCGATGCTGCTGAGCGATGTGTTTGACGCGCAGCTGCCGGCGCTGTGGGGGCGTGCTGAGGTGACGGCTGCCGGTGGACCGGCCAGCTACCTGCTGGAGGCGCGAACGGGCAACATCGACAACCCGGCGCGAGGCTGGAGCGAGTGGCATGCTGTGAAGGCCGGGGATGCCGGGCTTGGGTCAGGCCAGAGTCAGGCGCAAGCGCGCTTTGCGCAGTGGCGACTGACGCTACAGCCGGAGGCGCGGGTAAGCGCGGTGGCGCTGAACTACCTGCCGGCGAATGCTGCGCCGGAGGTGGACGAGATCCTGGTGGCGCCAGGAACCAAGGTCAATACATCCGCCAACCAGGCGAGCTACCCGACGCAAACGACGCTGAACTTTGCCTCGCAGGGGGGCGCGCCGGCAAACCTGGACAACAACAGCGCTGCGGCGCCGCTAAGCGCGTTCCGTGACAAGGATTCGATCACGGTGCGGTGGGCGGCGCACGACGACAATGGGGACGAACTGCGCTTTGCTTTGTACTTCAAGGGGCAGGGCGACACAGCGTGGCGGCTGCTGAAGAAAGATCTGACGGACCGCTTCCTGAGCTTTGACGCGAACCTCCTGCCGGACGGGCCGTACCGGCTGCGCGTGGTGGCGACCGATGCGCCCTCACATGCGGCCGGGCAGGCGCTGACGGGGGAACGCGTAAGCGAGCTGTTCCTGGTGGACACGGCTACGCCAGAAGTCAAGGCATTGCTGGCGAGGCGAGCGGGCGGCGGCCTACATGTAACAGCGACGGCGACAGATGCGAAGATGCCGATTGCGCGCAGCGAGTACTCACTCGATGCAGGACCATGGCAGTTGGTAGAACCGGTGGGCAGGCTATCGGACGCGCTCGAGGAGCGCTACGACTTTCTAGTGCCTTTGCCTGCGGACACGGCACCCGGGGCTCCGCATATCGTGACGATGCGGACGTTTGACCGCTATGAAAACAGCGGGTCGGCGCGGGTGCCGGTGCCTTGAGGTTTGAGTTGTTTGTGGCGGCGCGGTATCTGCGGGCCAAGCGCCGGCAGGCGGTCATCGGCGTGGTCACGGGGATTTCAGTGGCCGGGGTGGCGGTTGGCGTGGCTTCGCTGATCCTGGCGCTGGCGATCACGACGGGGATGCGGCGCGACCTGCAGGACCGGCTGCTTTCGTCGACCGCCCATGTGTCACTGCTGCGGATACAAAACGATGGCATGCGGGACTGGCGGCCGCTGCTAGCGAGGCTGCTCAAGCTGCCGCATGTGGTCGCCGGGGCACCGGCGCTCTATGAGCCGGTGCTGATCTCGCGTGGGGCACACTCCGGCGGGGCACTGCTCAAGGGGATTGTGCCGGTGGAGGAGCGCTCTGTCAGCGACATGCTGCGGCAGATGACGGCGGGGAGTGCGGCGCCGCTGGAGAGCGCGGATGCGGGGGCCACGCCGCCCGTGGTGCTGGGCTATGACCTGGCCGATACGCTGGACGCGCACGTGGGAGACACGGTGGTGGTGACGAGCCCACAGGGGGAGCTGACGCCGTACGGGCTGGTGCCGAAGTACCAGCGCTTCCAGGTGAGCGGGATCTTTCACTCGGGGTTTTACCAGTACGACTCGGGGTTTGGGTTTGTGCGGCTGAGCGATGCGCAGGCTTTGTTCGGTGAGCCGGACCTGGTGTCGATCCTGTCGTTCAAGGTGGATGATCTGGACCACGCGGACCGGATCGGGATGGCAATTGAGCACGCAGCGGGAGCGGGGTTTGAAACGACAAACTGGATGGAGCAGAATCGAGAGCTGTTTCGGGCGTTGAAGCTGGAGCAGCTTGTCACATTTATTGTGATCGGGCTGATTGTCTGTGTTGCTGCGCTGAACATCCTGATCGCGCTGACCATGATGGTGATGGAGAAAACGCGCGACATCGCGGTGCTGCTTTCCATGGGCGTGGCGCCTGGGCAGATCCGGCGGATCTTTCTGCTGCAGGGGGTGCTGATCTCTGTCGTGGGTACGGCGCTGGGGCTGCTGCTGGGCTACAGCGTGGCGGTGGTGTGCGGGCGCTACCAGCTGATCCACCTCTCGGCCGATGTGTACTCAATCGATACGCTGCCCTTTGCGCCCCGCCTGGCGGATGGGCTGCTGGTCACGGCGGTCTCGATCGGCGTGTCGCTGCTGGCAACGTTGTATCCCTCGGCGGCGGCGGCACGGGTGCTGCCGGCGGAAGCGCTGCGGTATGAGTAGCTGGAACGGGGTGCGACCTTCCGGGGCCGTGAATCATCTATTGGTCAGGGCAGAAGGGCTGAGCAAGAGCTATCCCGTGGCAGGGGGGCGCCGGCTTTCTCTCTTTGAAGGTCTTTCGTTCTCAGTGGCGCAGGGCGAAGTGCTGGCGATTGTAGGACCTTCAGGCGCGGGCAAGAGCTCGCTGCTGCACCTTCTGGGCATGCTGGATCGTCCGAGTGCGGGAGAGATCTGGATTGGCGAGACAGCCCTGAGCCGGTTGAACGCGGGTGCGGCGGCCCGGTTCCGCAATCGCGAGGTTGGGTATGTGTGGCAGTTCCACTACCTGCTGCCGGAGTTTACGGCGCAGGAGAATGTGGCCATGCCGCTGCTGGCCCGCGGCAGCCCAAGGCAGAAGGCCCTGGCCGAGGCGGCAGGGTGGCTGGGGCGGGTAGGGCTGGCCGACCGGGCGACGCACCGCTCCGGGGAGCTTTCTGGCGGGGAGCAGCAGAGGGTTTCACTCGCCAGGGCGCTGATTACCAAACCGCGGCTCCTGCTGGCCGATGAGCCGACCGGAGACCTTGATGGCGCAGCAGCCGAGGCGGTGTTCGCGCTGTTTGAAGAGCTGCATACGTCAGAACGGCTTACCACCGTTTTAGTGACCCACAATATGACGCTGGCCGGGCGCTGCCACCGTGTGTTACGGCTTACGCAGGGTGGCCTGAGTGAAATGCATCCTGCCGCACTGGCAGGGCCCGACGCGCAGCCTATGTAAAGTAGGAACAGGAAGCAGAAGAACCAACGCCTGTTCTGGCCTCAACCGCACCCGATCGCCTTAGAAGAGGCAACCGGGCTGCAAGGAAGCTCTAAGGGGGAACATGTTCGAACGGTATACAGAAAAAGCGCGCCGGGTCATCTTCTTTGCGCGGTATGAGGCGAGCCAGTTCGGGTCACCTTATATCGAGACCGAGCACCTGCTACTGGGGCTGCTCCGCGAAGACAAGGCACTGACGAATCGCTTTCTACGCTCGCATGCATCCGTCGAATCGATCCGCAAGCAGATCGAAGGACACACCACTATCAGGGAGAAAGTCTCCACTTCCGTCGACCTGCCCTTGTCAAACGAGTGCAAGCGTGTGCTGGCCTATGCGGCAGAAGAAGCCGAGCGGCTATCGCATAAGCACATTGGTACGGAACACCTGCTGCTGGGCCTGCTGCGCGAAGAGAAGTGCTTTGCGGCAGAGATTTTGCACGAGCGCGGCCTGAAGCTGCTGGCGATCCGCGAGGAGCTTTCGCGCGCGACACAGGAGAAGGCGCCTTCGGGTGCGGCGCAGGGCCGTAATCGCGAGGGCTCCGGCAGCGGCAACCGCGAGCAGAGCCTGCTGGCGGAGTTCTCACGCGACCTGACCCAGGTGGCAATGGACAATCAGCTGGACCCGCTTGTCGGGCGCGACTCCGAGCTGGAGCGGGTGATCCAGATCCTGTGCCGCCGGACCAAAAATAACCCGGTGCTGATCGGTGAGCCGGGCGTGGGTAAGACGGCGATCGTCGAGGGCCTAGCCCAGCGCATCTCCGACGGCGAAGTGCCAAGCTTTTTGGCGGACAAGCGGGTGCTCGCGCTCGATCTGTCCTTGATTGTGGCCGGAACCAAATACCGCGGGCAGTTTGAAGAGCGGCTCAAAACCATCATGAAGGAGCTGATGGAAAACCAGAACTGCATCATTTTTATCGATGAGCTGCATACGCTGGTGGGGGCCGGTTCGGCCGAGGGCTCGCTCGATGCAGCGAACATCCTGAAGCCGGCGCTGAGCCGCGGTGAAATCCAGTGCATCGGCGCAACAACGCCGGGTGAGTTCCGCAAATCCATCGAGAAGGATCGTTCGCTCGAGCGGCGTTTCCAGGCGGTGAAGGTGCCGCCGCCGAATGAGGAAGACGCCATCAAGATCATCATGGGGATCAAAGACCGCTATGAGAAGTTCCATGCGGTTTCCTACACCGATGACTCGATCGAGTTCGCGGTCTCGCACTCGAACCGGTACATCCCCGATCGCTTTCTGCCTGACAAGGCAATCGATCTGATCGATGAGGCGGGAGCCCGGGTGAAGCTGCGCCAGACTTCCCTACCGGAGGAGATCACCGAGGTCCAGAAGCGGATCAAGTTCATCGTGCACCGGATGGAGAATGCGATTGCGAATCACGAGTTCGAGAAGGCGCGTTTCTACTCGGACGAGGAGCGTAAGGAGCGCGAGAACCTGCGCGCTCTGCGGGACAAGTACCACCTGGATGACTCGACGGCCGGCATTGTAAGCCGGGAGGACATTGAGGATGTGGTGAGCCGCTGGACGGGTGTGCCGGTGACCTCGATCAAGGAAGAGGAGACGCAGAAGCTGCTGCGTGTGGAAGGCGAGCTGCACAAGCGCGTCATCTCGCAGGAGAAAGCGATCTCTGCGCTTTCAAGGGCCATTCGCCGCTCGCGTGCAGGCCTCAAGTCGCCCAATCGGCCGATTGGATCGTTCCTGTTCCTGGGGCCGACCGGTGTGGGTAAGACGGAGATGGCGCGTACGCTGGCGCAGTTCCTGTTCGGCTCAGAGAAGTCGCTGATCCGCTTCGATATGTCGGAGTTTATGGAAAAGCATTCTGTCTCGAAGCTGATCGGTTCGCCTCCGGGCTACGTGGGCTACGAGGAGGGCGGCCAGCTGACGGAGCGGGTGAAGCGCTCGCCGTACTCGGTGGTGCTGCTGGACGAGATCGAAAAGGCGCATCCGGATGTCTTCAACATCCTGCTGCAGGTGTTTGAGGACGGGCACCTGACAGACGGCCTCGGCAACACGGTCGACTTCAAGAATGTGATCCTGATCATGACCTCGAACATTGGCGCACGGCACCTGCAGCGCAAGCAGGGGCTGGGCTTCCAGTCAGAGCGTGAAGACCTGGTGATGGACAAGGTCGAGGAGCTCGTGAAGAACGAGGTGAAGCGGACCTTCAACCCTGAGTTCCTGAACCGCGTGGACGAGATCATCCTGTTCCACTCGCTCTCTGACGCGGACCTGATCCAGATCCTGGAGCTGCTGGTGCAATCGTTGAACGCAAACCTGGTGCAGAAGGCGATCACGATCTCTGTGACCGACGATGCGAAGAAGTGGATTCTCGAGAAGACGCTGGTGGACCGCTCGTATGGGGCTCGCCCGCTGCGCCGCGCGCTGCAGCGCTACGTCGAGGACCCACTCTCCGAAGCGCTGATCGCCGGGCACATTGCCGCGCGGCCTGCGTTCCTCGAGGTATACCTCGAGAACAACCAGCTGTTCTACCGACCCGTGTCGCAGGAAGGCGCGGAGATGGAAACGCAGCGGGAAGGCGTGCTGCTGTACAGCGCGTAGACGCAGCCTTGTAACGCAGAAAGCCCGTCCAGAGATGGACGGGCTTTTTGCGTTTCAGCTTGAGAGCAAAAACGGTGTGAGGTTAGGACACAGAGGACTTGACGCTCTTGACGGCAGCCTGCAGGTTGTCAGACAAATCGTCGGAGTAGTCGCTGACGGCGCTCTTGCTCTTCTTGTAAGCCTTGCCGGCGTGGTCTGACACCGTAGAGGCCTGCTCCTTCAGATAGCCGCTTGCGTCATCGATCTGGTCCTTGAGGTAATCGCCCGTATCATTGAGCTTGCGCTTGAGCTGCTTGCGTGTTTTTTCGCCTGTTTGCGGAGCGTAGAGCAGGACGATGGTTGCCCCTGCCGCCACACCTACCGAGAAAGCCAACCAGAACTTCAACGTATCCATGGGAACGCTCCTTGATGTGCGCCTTCGAACGCCCTACTCGTACGGGTGGAGAAGGATTGAGTGCAGCGTGGCTTCTCCTTTTCCTCGGGAAGAGCCACATCCTGCATCGCCGGTTCCTCTCCGTATGTACGAGAACGGCTATACGGGGAGGTAAGAAGCAAGCATACAGGGCAGGGTTGCTGGAGCCGAGGGAAACGGAGAGGGGAAAGACCGGGAGCGAACCGGGATGGGGCCATAGATGGAGCGGGAGACCGGGATCGAACCGGCGACATTCAGCTTGGGAAGCTGACGTTCTGCCACTGAACTACTCCCGCTTTGAGGAGCGGCGCCACTACCGAAGCTCCCTCCGAAGTATAGCAAGGAGGCGGCTGCGGGTGTTCCCTTCCCTGCGACGGCCGCTCTCGCACAGGTCGGGGCAAGGCCGTAGCATGGGCGCAGAGTGAAAGGGAGCGGACATGAGAAAAGTACGAGGCGAGCGGGGACGCATGAAGGGGTCGGGTTCGGCGTCGGCGCGTGTATGTCGGCGAAGTACGCTCGCGGCATGCGCCGTATTGCTCACGCCAATCGTTGCGCAGGCACAGGCGTCTCCAGAGTGGCTCGTACCCAGCCCGGCTTTTCCGCTGGCTGACGCAGGGAGCATCGGCGGCCTTACGATCCGGCAGCGCAGTGCGACGCTCCAGCCCTTTACCGTGGCAGGCGAGTGCGGCGCAGCGGTCGGCCAGGGCGATGGAAGCTTTGAGGCCTGGGCATGGCCGGTCAAGGTACTGAGCCACCTACATATGAGCGCGCAGCTCGAGGGCTACGGCGTACCGATCGATGTGAATGACCAGTCGGCAGAGATCACGGTGCAGCCGGACCACACAACGATCACATTTGCGCATGCGGCGTTTACGGTGCGGGAGATTCTGTTCGCGACCCGCTGCACGGCTACGGATGCAGGCAGCGCGCCGGGCGTGGTTGCGCTGTTCCAGATCTCCTCGACCAAGCCGTTGGAGCTCACGTTCTCGTTTACGCCGGAGTTGAAGCGGATGTGGCCCGCGCCGAACTTCAACGCGCCCTCCCCGGAGTGGGTGCCGGTGGTGCCGGGCAACAGCGGCTACTACCTGCTGCACACAGATTCTGACGAGTTGGCTGGTGCCGTAGCGATGCCGGGTACGCAGCCGGGCATCCTGCCCCCCTACCAGGAGCGGCCCAAAGACTACCCGCTACAGCTGGTGCTCCATTACGACCCCGCGCGAGATGGCAGCAGCTACTTCCCGCTGCTTACAGCACAAGGGACCACGCGAGCCACTGCTGCGCGGGGTGCCCTGCTGGCGCAGCTGCGGACGGCGGGCGCGGGTGTGAAGCAGTTGTATGACACAGAGGCGGACTACTACCGGCACTTTTTCGATACACGCGTGGTCGCAGAGACACCGGACCCTCGCCTTAACCAGGCCCTGGGGTGGGCTGAGGTCTCGATCGACCAGCTCCGGGTGCGACACCGCAGTGCTGAGTACGGGGATGAGGTCGCGTTGGTGGCAGGGCTATACAGCTCGGGCGACTCAAACAGACCTGGCTTCGGGTGGTTCTTTGGGCGCGACTCGCTGTACACGTTGTTTGCTGCCGACAGCTATGGCGACTTCGCGCTGTGCCGGGAGGAGCTGGACTTTCTGCTGAAGCGGCAGCGGGCGGATGGCAAGATCATGCACGAGTACTCGCAAACAGCGGAGCTGGTGGACTGGCCGCACCTGCCGTACGAGTACGCAGCGGCCGACTCAACCCCATTGCTGCTGATGCTGCTGCGCGACTACGCCGAGCGCTCCGGCGATACGGCTTACCTGCAGGCGCACTGGGAGCAGATTGCCAAAGCCTGGCAGTTTGAACGCAGCCATGACAGTGATGGCGACGGCATTTACGACAACGCGCAAGGCACGGGCTGGGTAGAAAGCTGGCCGGGCGCAATGCCGCACCAGGAGGTGTACCTGGCGGCGCTCGATGTGGAGGCGAGCCAGGCGTATGCGGCGCTTGCGGCGCTGGTGGGCAAGGACGAAGAAGGTGCTGCGGCGCGTGCGAAAGCCGTGGCTGCGACGTTGTTGCGGGAGTACCAGCCGGAAAGCAATACGCGCGGCGGCATGTATGCCTTCAGCTACAACGGGGTGCCGGCGGCAGGGCAGCCCAAGCTGGATACAACAGCGACCATTTACCCGAGCGTAGCGTGGTGGGACGGCAGCTATGCGCTCCCGGGCAGCGACGAGATGTTTACGCGGTGGGCCTCGCATGAGTTTTCAACCGACTGGGGCACGCGCGACCTGGGAGAGCACGAGAGCTTCTATGACCCAATGAGCTACCACCAGGGATCGGTGTGGCCGCTGTTTACCGGGTGGGCCTCGCTGGCCGAGTACCGCACGGGCAGGCCGCTCGCAGGGTATGCCCACCTCATGCAGAATGCAGAGATGAGCTGGGCACAGGACCTGGGCGCGGTAACGGAGCTACTGTCAGGCCGTTACTTTGAGCCGCTGGGCCGCTCCACCACACACCAGCTGTGGTCCTCTGCGATGGTGCTGTCGCCGGCGTTGCGCGGGCTCTTCGGCGTGAGCTATAGCAGCACAACGAACCAGCTGACGGTTGCTCCCCAGCTGCCCGCTGATTGGGATCACGCGACGCTCAAGCATGTGCCGGTAGGTGTTACGGCACGGGTGACGCTTGCCTTGGAGCGGCAAGGCGGCGCGATGCTGGTGCACATGAACGCCGAGCCTGGAGCTACAACGCCGCTGCCGAAGCTGGTGGCACCGGGCGCGACCCTGGGGAAGGACGGTGTACTGCGTGTGCCGCTGCCTGGGGCTCAGCTGGCCATCCCGGCGGAGCTGCCGCTGCCCGGCGCGGAAACTACGCAGCTTAAGGTACTGAGCCAGAGGGCTGATGCGCATAGCGCGACGTGGGTGCTGGAGGCGCAGGGGGGTGCGCGGTATACGCTGTCGCTGCGGCTCAACGGGATTGCAGGGGTCCGCGCGGACGGCGCGCGGCTGCTTTCTGCCGCACCGGAGCAGAGCCCGCAGCCGCTGGCTGGGGATGCTCTGCTGGGCACACCAGAAAAGCAGGTGGAAGCGAAGCTGGAGACGCCCGGGCAAGCACCGCGTCAGCATGCGTCGGGCCGCGTGCATGCGGCCTCCTTGATGGGCCTGGAGGTGGAGTTTCCGCAAGGAAGCGGATATGTGCAGCAGACGGTTACACTTCGCTGGTAAGCGAGAGCAGCATAAAAAAGCCACCCCGTTTTGCGGGGTGGCTTTCTCTGTTGGTACAGCGGTTAAGAACGTTTAGAAGGTGATATGCGCGCCGAACTGCAGCTGACGCATGTAGGGTGTGCCGCTGCCGGAGACCGACGAGTCGACGCTGGTGATCTGGCCCGCCTCAGAGCCGGCGAACGCGGGGCTCGACGGATCGCAATCGATGCATCGCGCATCGGTAGCGCTCGGCAGGCCCAGCGGTACGTGGTTGAAGACGTTGAAGGCCTGGAACTGGAACTGGCCTGTCACACGCTTGGTAATCGCGAAGTTCTTGAAGAGCGAAGCGTCGGCGAAGTAGTCGGTCGGGCCCCGGAAGGAGTTGCGACCGATGTTGCCGATGCTGCCGAAGGCGGGGCGGATGAACGGACCGGACTGCGCGCCGTTTGTGGCGAGCGGCGCAACCGGTGTAAAGAGGGTGCGGCTGCGCGAGGCTGCGTTGTAGCCGGACGCGTGGTGAAGGAGGCTCGTGGCGGTTTGCCCGTTGCTGATGCTGGGACGGCAGTCGCTGGAACTGCCCGGGCTGCCGAAGTTGCTATCGACATCCTGGTCGCTCGCGCACTCACCGTACGTTGGTGTAAACGGCAAGCCGCCTTCCCAGGTGGTAGTGCCGGCGAGCTGCCAGCCACCGATCGCGTAGTTCACGAGCCGGTTGCCGGTATCGCCCACCAGCTTGCCCTTGCCGAACGGCAGCTCATACAAGCCGCTGAGCACAAAGAGCTGGTTCCGGTTGGTGTCGCTTGGTCCCTTCTCCACCGATGGGTCGTTGTTGAAGTAGTTGGAGCCATAGTTGAGCGCGCGAGACCAGGTATAGTCCGCCAGTATTTGGAAGCCATGGGCAAAGCGCTGCTCGACCTTGGTCTGCAGGGCGCTGTAGGTTTCGCGCGCAGCCGGCGCGACGGAGTTGATGTCCTGTGAGCAGCAGATATCTACGGCACCGTCATAGACGTTGATAAAGCGGTTGTAGTAGGGGCGGCGCTGGTTCTGTGCTGCCAGCTCCGCTGCCTGGACAGCAGGGTTGGTTGTTGCCGCGGGCAGAACGTACTTGTTGATGTTGTAGCCTTCGGTCTCACCGGGGTAGACGCGCTCGCCAATGTTGCCGACGTAGGCGATGGTGAACGTCATGCTCTGCGAAACCTGCTGCTGCAAGCTCAAGTTGTATTGGTCCACCTTGGGCAGAAGGAGGTGGTTGAGCGGACGGACGTTGTAGTTGATACCACCCAGAGCCGGGATCAGGCCATTGGACGGGATGGGGATCTGCGAGGTTTGCGGGGGCAGTGTGGCGTAGGTGTAGACCGGTGAGGGAGAGCTGGTGCTGCCGACATTTTCAGCATTCACGACCGGTACGTTCTGCGCCAGGGCAGAGCCAAAGATGGTGCCGAAAAAGCCGACATCGTCGTAGACCTGCCCGACAGCTCCACGGACAACCGTCCCGGGCAGCGCCTGGTAGGCGAAACCGAGACGACCGCCAAGGTTGAGGAGATCCACATTCTCTCCGCCGTTGGTGCCGATACCGCCGACACCGGCGACGCGGATGACGCCATCGACCAGGTCAGTAAAGCCGCCGTTGCCGGGGCTGTTGACGGTCTCCGGGAAGATGATGTCCCAGCGAACGCCGTAGTTGAGCGTGAGCTTCGGCGTAACGCGCCAGGTGTCCTGCGCATAAAAGGCGCCGCGCTTCTGGTGCGTGGATGCGTTGGGGTTATAGACGTCAAAGCGCTGGAACTGGGCTACCTGCCCTTCAAGAACGGCAGCGAGGCCGGAGCCTGCGCCGGTCGTGTTGCTGAAGGTAAGCTGGCCGGCACGGTTATAGTCGCTGGCGTTGCGCAGGTTGATGGCATAGCGGAGGTCTCCGCCGAAGCGCACCGCGTGGTTGCCGAAGGTCTTGGTCCAGTTGTTGTCAACCTGGTAGACCTGCTCGCTCTCCTTCAGCGGGCAGTTGCAGCCCTGGTCGCCGAAGTTGCTCAGGGTTCCATCGTTGATGTTGTAGGTCGGTGAGCCGGATGACTCGAGCAGCCCGGTGTTGAGGTTCGCGAGCCCGTCTGCCGTGGCCGGTGAAGCGCCATTGTCGAACTTGTTCTCGGCCACGTGGTAATCAAGGAAGCCGAAACGGAAATCCGTCAGCAGGCGGGGGTTGAGCGCGTAGTCAAAGCCTGTAGCTGCGCTCTGGTTCTGCACTACGTCTGTGCCTGTGGTGTTGCCGAGGCCAAAGCCGGTGCCGCCGGCTGCGCCAAAGACGGGAGCACCGAAAAGAGAGAAGCGCGAGTAGTCATACCGCGCAAAGGTGTGGAGCGGAGCGCTGACCTGGTCATCTACCCGGAGGTCCGCCTGGTCGCCATTGTCATTGCCATTGCCGGAGTTCTGGTAGTTGTTCGCGATGGTTGTGGCCGAGCCGGCATTGGGTGCAGGCAGAGCGCTGAGCAGCGTACGGCCTTGCGGCGTCACCAGGGTGTTCGAGATCACACCCTTGCCATAGTCAGACAGGTCGCAAGTAGGCGAGGTAGCGACCAGGCAGGTGTTGCGTACTGCAGCGGTAGGGACGTTCTGCTGCAGACTGGTACCGATCTTCTGCCGTGTGCCCTGGTAGTCGCCGAAGAGAAAGATTTTGTCTTTCTTGATCGGGCCGCCGACGGAGCCGCCGAACTGGTTATAGAGCGCGTCAGGGAGGAACTTGCCTGTGACCGCGTTGCGCTGAAATTGCGTAAAGGGGTCACGCGCCTGCTGCGCGGCGCTGCGGCGATACTCAAACAGATCGCCGTGGATCGCATTGCCGCCGGAGCGCGTCTGCGCGGAAACAAAGCCGCCGATCGCACCGCCAAACTCGGCTGGAAAGTTTTCCGTATCGACCTGCGACTCACTTACCGAGTCGAGGGTCGGGTTGACGACGATGATGCCGTCGATTGGCTCGCGGTTATCGGTGCCATCGAGGAAGTAGCCGAGCGAGCCATAGTTGGAGCCGTTGACCTCAAGGCTTTGCGTGCCCTGCGGGTTCTCTGTCGGCGCAATGTTGAAGGAGCCGCGCTGCACGCCGGGTACCAGCAGCGCAAAGGTGGTGAAGTTGCGATTCTGGTTCGGCAGGTCCTGCAGCTGGCGGCTGTCGATCACCGTGGAAACATCAGCGCGGTCCGCCTGTAGGGGCGCGGCTGCTGCGGTCACCGTTACGTTCTGGCTGGTGCCTGCTGCCTGCGCGACCAGGTTAATCTCCGGCGAAGTGTTCGCGGAGACCTGGACGTTATCTGTTTCGACAGGTCCAAAGCCCTGCGCGGTAGCCTTGACCGAATACACATCCGGGATGAGGCGTGATACCGAGTAGTTGCCGCTGGCGTTGGTCTGGACAGTCTGACTGGTACCCTTGCTTATATCTGTAACCACAACGGTTGCGTTGGGAACCACCGCGCCGGTGGGATCTGTCAACGTACCGACGATAGAACCAAATACAGCCTGCGCCGAGGCGTAGGGGGCTGCTGCAGTGCACGATAGCGCAAGCAGCAGGCCTGCGGTGCCGAAACTCCGGGTGGATCGAGGCAGCGGCCCGGGCGACCATTGCTCTCTTCCTCTGTTTTCAAGAAGGTGTGTTTGTTGCTTCGGCTCTGTGTTCTGCGCCGGCAGTCCTGCGGGACTGGTACGGCTAGAGTGTCGCTGGTCTTTCATCTGGTGCCTCCAAAAGAACGCGTTAGCGCGCAAAGCTGCTTCTTTTCAGCAATCGGGCAAAGCCCGTCGAGCTGCTGGCGGCTTGTACGTTGAGGCAGCCCAGGATGCTCCCTTGCAAAGGGCGGCCACGTAAGCGGCCGGGCTCGCCAGTCATCGACACCCTATCGGGTCCGATACCAGCCTCCCTGCCGCTCACACGAGCAACCCCTCCCTTGTAGACCACCTGAGTACCTCAGCTAACACGAATGAGGGTAACCCTTACGCAGGGCTTTTGTCTGTTTCGCCCCTTGCGGCAAGCCAAAAAGGAGCCGTACCAGCGCTCCCCGGAGCGTGACGGATGGGGGAGGGCAGCCTTTGCAGCGAGTAGTTTGCTGCAGGCGAGAACACAAAGGCGAGCAGGAACAAAGCGATTTCCACTTCCATGCAGAACGATAGGCGTACGTGTGTCGTGTAGAGCTGCTTTGTCAAAGCTGCCCAGTGCGCGCGTAAGAACTTCCTTTTGCAAGTAAAGTTGCCTAGGTTGTTATTTTTAATTCGAAGGTCAAGCGGAATAAGCGTCTCTGTCGGTTACTGTTGTTTCCAAGTCAGCACGAAAAGCTGATAACTAGAGGGCCAGAGAGCATACGTTCACTGCAGCAACTTCTTTTCATCCAAGCCTCCTGCTCTGCGTAAGTAAAGCCGACCAGCTTCTTCTGCGGCGAGCCGGGGGATAAGTTCCTCCGAAGGTCTGGACTCAAGTTCTTGAGCGTCTATGTAACAAGTCCACCTTTGGGGTAGAAAGTACGAGCGGCAGTGCTCCTGCAATAACTGCTGGAGCACTGATCGCCAAAGGGGCAACTCGATCTCGCCGCCTGGACAAGTGAACGGGGCACAAGATCGGTTTGCATAGAGAGAGACTTTTCACGACAGGCACTGAAACCGGGTCAAGCCTTAGGCCCGCGTACGCACTGTAAGCAGAACGCACTGTAAGCAGCATTTGGGAGAATGCCGCGAGAACCGGCGCTCGACAAGCAAGCTTCTGCCATTCTCGCCTTTGCACTAGCCGTTCGAAAGAAGAAAACGAAAAGCAATGACCATGCTTCAGCCGCGCTGAAGCACAAGGAGTTCTGTGTCTATGCATAACTTGAGGCCCCGCTCGATTGCAACTCTCGCCATCCTTCTAGCTGTCGCGTCGATGTCGCTCACGACGGACTTGGCCACGGCGCAAACCGCAGCGCAAACCGCTTCTCCGGACGCAACGCAAGGGGCTACTCTGCTTGCGGCCGGGCGCATCCTGAACCAAACCAGCTTTGGGCCGACAGCCTCCACGCTCAGCAATGTCGAATCGATCGGCGTATCCGCTTACATTTCTCAACAGCTGACGCAGCCCGCCTACCAGATGGCTTCGGTGATCCCGGCTGCCGACTACCAGACGGGCGACTGCAATAGCGGCTGGAACTGCATGCCCGAAGCCTGGTGGTGGCAGGATGTTCTGTTTGGTCAGGACCAGCTGCGGCAGCGTGTCGCCTTTGCGCTCAGCAAACTATTTGTCGTCTCGTTCAGCGGAGTGGACGGGCGCTACTACCCGTACTACCTAAACGCGCTTTCAAGGGATGCCTTCGGCAACTGGCAGACGCTGATGCAAGATGTAGACCTCTCAGGCGCGATGGGCACATACCTCAACATGAGCAACAGTCTGGCGCAGACAAGTGGGGGCCAGGCGGATGAGAACTTTGCACGCGAGTCGATGCAGTTGTTCAGCATCGGCACGGTCGCGCTCAATCAGGATGGTTCGGCCAAGCTCGACAGCAATGGCAACACGATCCCTACCTACACTCCGGCGATCGTGCAGGCGTTCGCCAAAGCCTACACGGGCTATACCTTTGCCAATGCAGACTGCAGTGCCCCGTCTGCTCCGCAGTACTACTACTGGCCGCAGCCGCCGGGCCAGGGCTGCGCCATGGTGCCGCTCCCCGGCTACCATGACACTTCTGCCAAGACCCTGCTGCGCGGGGTGACGCTACCCGCGGGCCAAAGCGCGGCTGCGGACGTCAAGGCGGCCATCAACAATCTTTTTCAGGACCCCTCGCTGCCGCCTTTTGTGTGCCGTCGGCTGATACAGAATCTGGTGAAGAGCAACCCTTCGCCGGCGTACATCAGCCGCGTGGCCGGAGTTTTTATCAACAACGGCAAAGGCGTACGCGGGGATATGGTCTCAGTGATCAAAGCGATCCTGCTCGACAGCGAGGCGCGCGCAGGCGATACCGCGACCACGCCCGATGCGAGCAGCGGCGTGCTGCGCGATCCATTCCTGTGGTGGGCCTCTGCGCTGCGCAGCCTGGGCGCCACGCAGAACCTTCCCTCGCCCGACGTCTCGGTTTACTACGCAATTTTCGACGTGTGGCTGACAGATCTGGGCGAAGCGCCGCACACTGAGCCGAGCGTCTTCAGCTTCTACTCGCCCAACAACACGCTGCCGGGCAGCTCTCTGTTTGCTCCCGAGTTCCAGCTCGAAAACACAGCGTCAATCTCGTGGATGATCCTCCACCTGCAGGACCTGGTGGACAACCACCTGTATCTGCAAACGGCCAATGAGTTTTCACTCGATCTCTCCGCCACCAGCTCCCTGGGCCAGATCGCTTCATCGCAGGGAGCCACTGCACTGGTTTCGGCGCTCAATGGTCTGCTGATGCACGGCACAATGTCTTCTGCCATGTCCGCGGCCATTGTGAATGCGGTGAACGGACAGGAGGCGTCGCTGATGGTGCGCAATGCGGTCTTCCTGGTCTTGAGCTCGCCGCAGTATCGGGTAATGGTCTAGCGCGCTTTAACGGAAAGATTCGGACTCGCCCCGTAAGAGGGGCCTCACCTCAAAAAGGATGACATCCCATGAATCGCAGAACTCTTCTCAAGCACTCCTCCTGGGCAGCCATGGCCCAGCTTGCCGGCATCTCGCCTCTTCGCGCAATCTCCGCGCTCGCGCAGAGCAGCTCGGCTAACGATTACAAGGCGCTGGTCTGCTTGTTCCTGCGCGGCGGCAATGACTCCAACAACATGATTGTGCCGCTGACGGGCGGGCAGTACAGCTCCTACAACACGGCGCGCGGCCCGCTGGCACTGGCGCAGAACAGCCTGCTTGCCATGAAGGGCCAGCCCTACGGCCTGCATCCGGCCTTCGGTAATCTCAACGCGGCTTTCAGCAGCGGGCAGGCTGCAATGATTGCCAATGTGGGACCGCTGGTACAGCCGACCACCGCAGCGCAGTACAAGGCTGCGCAAGTCTCGCTGCCCGATGCGCTGATGTCGCACGAGGACCAGCAGCAGGTGTGGGAGACAGGCGGCTACCACTCCGGCACAGGCCCGGGCTGGGCCGGGCTGATGGCGGATAAGATCGCGGCCACGTACAACAGCAGCAACTTGCCGATGGTGACGCTGCTGGGGCAGGCCACGAACTTTGGCCTAGGCACCGAGACAGCGCCTTTCAACGCGAACCTTTACAGCCAGCCGAGCGGCTTTTGGTGCTCTGCAGGCAACTACTGCTATCCGCGCACCGATGCGGCACAACAGCTGCTGACCTTCAACACCGGGGTGAGCCTGATCCAGGCGGACCAGCAGATTTATCAGCAGGCATACAAGTACAACGAGTTTTACAACAATGTGCTGCCCGGCGCGTCCACGCTCAAGACACAGTTTCCGTCCTCAAACGGACTGGCTCCGGCGCTGCAGACCATCGCGACCATGATCCAGCTGCGCAGCCAGATCGGTTCGCGCCGACAGGTGTTTCTCCTGGATTTTGGAACCTTTGACACGCACGCTTCCCAGCTCCCGACTCAGGCGAGCCTGTATGCACAGCTCGATCAGGCGATCGGCATCTTTATAAGCGCAATGCAGGAGCTGGGTGTGTACAACGATGTGACCCTGTTTACCGCGTCCGATTTTGCGCGCACCTTGCAGAGCAACGGCTCGCTGGGGACAGACCACGCATGGGGTGGCCACCACTTTGCGGTGGGTGGGGCGGTAAAGGGCGGCAAGCTTTACGGAACTTTTCCTACACTCCAGCTGAACGGACCGGACGACATTGATGGCACGGGCCGCTGGGCGCCCACCACGGCGCTCTCGCAGTACACGGCGACGCTGGCTTCGTGGTTCGGTGTGCCGGCGTCGGAGCTGCCCGCCATCCTGCCGGGACTGTCCAACTTTTCTTCGACCAACCTGGGCTTTGTGTAGAGGCTTGAACGCAGGCGCAGGCTCTCGCGAGACAGAGTCTGCGCCTGTGATCGAAGAGCTAGAACACATTGAGCAGCATCAGCAGGATCACGATTAGCAGCACTGTGCCGATGCCGCCGGTGCCGTAGTAGCCCCAGTTGCGGCTGTAGCCCCAGGCGGGCAGCGAGCCGACCAGCATCAGCACCAAGACAACAATCAGGATATCAAGCAGCATCGGCGGTTCCTCCGCTTCCTTTGAAATCGAACTTGGGGGGAGAGCTTGCGACGGGAGGGTGGATGCCGGCAGCGAAAGCGAAGATGCCAAAGTACGCGCCCTTCTCTGGAGGAGCGAAAGTCCTGATGAGCTACAGCCCAGCCAGCTCCCGCGCCCGCAGGAGCACACGCAGCAGCATGGGTGCGGTGAGCCGGCCAGTGTTCGTGTTCTGTAGGGAAGGGTGGTAAGTGGCAAGGAGCGAGATGCCGGAAGGCAGCGGGTACTCTGCCCCGTGCGCAAAGGCATAGGCTCCGCGTCGGGGCACGCGCCCGGTCCGCGCGAGCCAGCCGGTGTAGCCGTCAAAGGCGATCTTGCCGAGAGCTACCACCACCCGGAGCTCCCGCAGCAGAGCCAGCTCCTCATGAAGAAAAGGCGCACAGTTCGCCTGCTCGGTGACAGAAGGCTTGTTGTCAGGCGGCGCGCAGCGAACGACGGAGGTGATGACGGCGCTCTTGAGCTGCATTCCGTCGCCGCGGCCAGTGGCCTGCGGCTGCGAAGCAAAGCCTGCCTCCCATAGCAGCGGGTAAAGGAACGCGCCGGAGCCGTCCCCGGTAAAGGGACGCCCGGTGCGGTTGGAGCCGTGCGCCCCGGGTGCAAGGCCCAGCAGGAGCACGCGGGCCTCGGGGTCGCCGAAGCTGGGCACAGGCTTGCCCCAGTACTCCTCCCGGCGGTAGGCGCGGCGCTTCTCGCGGGCGATCGTCTCGCAGTAGCCGCGCAGACGCGGACAGCGCTCGCAGGCCACCACGCGTGCATTCAGGGCGGCCAGGGTGGGTGGCGGTGTGATCTCGCTGCCCTCCTGTGCTGCAGGGGTAACAGCTTGCATCTCCGCTGCGGGGGCTAGGTCGCCGGGGGAAGCTTGCTTCCGAGCCTTCATGCGCAACGGCTCCTTTGCGGGAGTAGGACGCAGGTCACCTCTCCCTCGAAGCAGAAAGGTTTTTCAAACGCATGGGACGCAAGGGAGGTATGCATCGTAGAATTGGCAGGCCATTGGGCAGAGTGGGAAATGCGCGCCGTAAGTGCAGCCCATGCGGCGCTTTCACTCCGACCCTTGCCTGAACTTTGATCTTACCTTCCGAGGAACCCGCATCGTGCTGAGCCCCGCTTCCCGTTCCGCTTCCCTGCTGCCCCTGGCCGGCGCCGTCCTTGCTTTTGCGATCGCAGGCTGCGGCAAACATGCGCAGCCGAACCAGAACGCCCCGCATACCCTGGTCACGGACACGGCGCTGCAGGTGGGCGGCGAGGATGTGGTAACGCTGCGCCGCCCGGTTTCGGGCGACAGCACCGCGCCGCAGTTTGTCTCGGCGACGATCCTCCCTGGACGCGGCTTCAATCTCTTCCAGGTCACGGCGAATCTGCCCGGGAAAGGGGAGATCAGCCTGCTGGCCTCGCCCGGCATTGAGGAGGCAGCCAGCAAGCTGAACGGCGGCCCCGGCGATGCGTACGGCGTAGCGAGTTTCAGCTTTGGCGGAGCCTTCCTGGTTCCCTACCCCAACCGGATTCTGGGCAAGCCCACGCAGGACGGCAAAGGCATCACCACGAGCTGGCAGGGCCACAGCCTGACCCTGCCGGCTGATTTTGGCGGCAAGCTGCCGGGCGCGCAGAAGACTGCGATCCACGGATTAATCCTGGCGAGCAAAGTGGACTCTGTACAGAAGGCCACCACGGCCGACGGCCAAACAGTGACGGGATTCCTGCACGCCGGGGACTTCGGCGGGCACTGGCTCTCGCAGACCGACTTGAAGTTCTCGGTCGCGCTGACGGGAGATGCTGTGACTGCGACAATTACCGCCAAGAACGTCGGGAGTATGGCAGAGCCAATGGCAATCGGCTGGCACCCGTATTTCGCTATCCCGAGCGGCGACCGCACGCAGGCGAGGCTCCATGTGCCAGGCACACAGCTGGCAGCCGTGAACAACTATGACGACGTCTTCCCGACCGGCCAGCTGAAGCCGGTTGCGGGTACGCCGTATGACTTTACCGCCGCCGGGGGGAAGGCCCTGGGCTCGCAGTTTCTGGATGACAACTTCTCCAGCCTGACCCGGACGAACGGTGCGGTGGACGTGGAGTTGACGGATCCGGCTTCGAAGTACGGCATTAAGGTCGAAGGGCTTTCGCCGCAGATCAAGACCGTGCAGGTGTATGCGCCGCCGACCAAGGAGTTTGCCGCGATCGAGGAGCAGTTCAACTTCTCTGACCCGTTTGGGAGCGAGTGGCACGGGCACGACACAGGGATGGTGACTCTGCAGCCGGGCCAGGCTGTGACCTGGCAAGTACGGCTCCAGCTCTTTGTGCCGCCTATGCCATCAAACGCCGCCCCTGGGGCCGTACAGCCGAGTGCCACAGCGCAGTAGCAGCCCCAGTAGCAGCCCCGGTGCTTAACGAAGTTCAGGCTGTTTCCGCCGGCTCTGGCAAGGAGCCGGCTCCGGCGGGTATTGCAGGGCTTCGCAGCGGGCCGGCTTTTGACGTTTCGTGATTGTTTTGCGGCCGTTTCGCCGGTTTGACCCGCCCCCGAAAGCTCCGTAGCATAGGGTGCATAGCCGTCCCCGAAATCGCGCCTCGGAACCACTCCTCACGCGCGCTATCCCTGACAACCCCCTTGACGGGGACGAGCACACCGGAAGGCACACGTTGAGCTCAGCAGATACCCTCGCAAACGCAATTGGAGACGCTACAGAAGAGACCGCCCTGGCGGCCCCGGCGCCTGAACATGCTCACGACCATGCTCACGATCAGGAAGAAGCGCACGACCATGCGCATACCCATGGGCCCGCCCAACCGCCCCTGAATCCCGAGTGCACACGGGATGTCACCGTGGAGATCCCGGTCGAGGAAGTGTCCACGGCCTTCCGCCGCATCATCAAGAACTACACACGCCAGGCGCGGATCCCCGGCTTCCGCGCCGGCAAGGTACCGCCCAGCCTCATCCGCTCGCGCTTTGACGAGCAGATCCGCCAGGACGTGGTGGAGCAGCTGCTGCCTTCGCACTTTAATGCCGCGCTTGCTGCCGAGGGCATCAAGCCGATTTCGCAGCCACAGGTCACGGAGCTGACGCTTGAGGATGGCCAGCCGTTGCGCTTCAAGGCGCTCTTTGAGGTACTGCCGGAACTCAACCTGGAAGGGTATGCCGAGATCAAAGTCCCGCGTGAGGCGGGCGAGCTGACAGACGACGAATTTGAAGCAGAGATGGACCGAGTGCGTGACTCGCGCTCGACCATGGAGCCGGTAGCCGAGGAGCGCGAGCTCGTGGACGGCGATTTCGCAGAGATCTCCTTTACGGGCGAGTTAAAGGACGGCGAAGGCGAGGTGGCAGACCCGGGCGAGCCCATCGCGGCGCAGGATGTGCAGCTCGAGATTGGCGGCAAAAACACGCTGCCGGCCTTTAACGATGCCCTGCGCGGGACGCGGCCGGGTCAGGAGCTGAAGTTCGAGGTCACCTATCCGGCAGACTTCGGAGAGCCGCGGCTGGCCGGCAAAACCATCAGCTACGACGTGCAGGTAAAAGGCATCAAGCACCGCAATGCGCCGGAGCTAAACGACGAGTTCGCGAAGACGCTCGGCGAGTACGAGACGATCGACGACTTCAAGGCGAAGCTGCGCGAGCACCTCGCCGCGGACAAGAAGCGCCAAGCCGAGGCGGCGACGAAGGACAAAGTCCTGGAAGCCCTTGCCGAGCGGTACAGCTTCCCTGTGCCGGAAAGCCTGGTGCAGCAGCAGATAGAAGCGCGGCTGGACCGCGGCCTGCGTGCGCTGGCCCAGCAGGGGATGCAGCCGGAGCAGATGAGGAACCTGGACTTTGGCCGGTTGCGTGCAGCGCAAAGGGATGCAGCGCTGGGCGAGGTGCAGGGCACGATGCTGCTGGACCGGATCGCGCAGCTGGAAGGCGTAGAGGTTTCGGACGCCGAGCTGGATCGCGAACTGGAGATGCTTTCCGTGCAGACGCGCGAGCCCTTGGACGTGCTGAACACACGCCTGAAAAAGGATGGCTCGATCGACCGCATTCGGGAGCAGATTCGCCGCGAAAAGACCGGGGCGCTTTTGTACGACAAACTAGGCGCGTAGCCCGGTGCTGGTAAGTTTGAAGTAGATAGATTGGTCCGGCGGGGCAGCAAGGCTGCTCTGCGGGACGTGCATACAGCAACGCAGCACCCAGGAAAGATAAGGCGGGTTATGGCACTGGTACCTATGGTGGTTGAGCAGACGAGCCGGGGCGAACGCGCCTACGACATCTATTCCCGTCTGCTGCGCGACAACATCATCTTTCTCGGTACGCCGATCGACGATCAGATCGCGAACCTCATCATCGCGCAGATGCTCTTCCTCTCGGGCGAGGATCCGGAGAAGGACATTCAGCTGTACATCAATTCGCCGGGCGGCTCCATTACCGCAGGCCTCGCGATCTACGACACCATGCAGTTCATCAAGAATGATGTGGTGACCTACTGCATCGGGCAGGCCGCCAGTATGGGTGCGTTTCTTTTGCAGGCCGGCACCTCGGGCAAGCGCTTTGCCCTGCCCAATTCACGCATTCTTATCCATCAGCCGTCTATGGGCGGGCTGAGCGGGCAAGCGACAGACATCGACATCCATGCGCGCGAGATCCTGCGCATCCGCGAGATCACCAACACGCTGATGTCAAAGCACACAGGTCAGCCGCTGGACCGGATCGAGCGCGATGTGGAGCGCGACTTCATCATGAACGCGCCCCAGGCGAAAGAATACGGCATCATCGACGAGATCATAGACCGGCCGCGTACCTAGCGAGGCAGTCGGGGGAAGCAAGGTTCGCAAGAACCGGGAGCTACATAGTATGAAAACGCGCACGGGATCGGACGACACTCTGCGGTGCTCGTTCTGCCACAAATCGCAGGATGCCGTTGCCAAGCTCATCTCTTCTCCGAGCGACTATCCACGCGCCTATATCTGCGACGAGTGTGTCGCTGTATGCAACTCTATTCTGGAGGATGACCGCAGCGAGACCCCGGCCGGCACTGCCCCAACCCACCTGCCAAAGCCGCTCGAGGTCAGGGCTTTTCTCGATGAGTATGTGATCGGGCAGGAGACGACCAAGAAGAAGCTCGCGGTCGCCGTCTACAACCACTACAAGCGCATCCAGATGAACCGGGTACGCGGCAATGACGTCGAGCTATCAAAGTCGAACATCCTGCTCGTCGGGCCCACAGGCAGCGGCAAGACGCTGCTGGCGCATACGCTCGCGAAGATGCTCGATGTTCCCTTCGCTATCGTGGATGCCACAACGCTGACCGAGGCCGGCTACGTCGGTGAAGATGTCGAGAACATCATCCTGAAGCTGCTGCAAGCCGCCGACGGCGACGTAGCCCGCGCGCAGACTGGCATCATCTATATCGACGAAATCGATAAGATTGGCCGCAAGGACGAAAACCCGTCGATCACCCGCGATGTCTCGGGCGAGGGTGTACAGCAGGCGCTGCTCAAGATTCTCGAAGGTACGGTGGCCAATGTGCCGCCGCAGGGCGGCCGAAAGCACCCGCACCAGGAGTTCACTCCTGTGGACACGACCAACATCCTCTTTATCTGCGGCGGAGCCTTTGTAGGCCTGGAGCGCGTGGTCGGTCGCAGGGTCGGCAAGAAGGCACTTGGCTTCAAAGCACTGACTGAGAAGCAGCTGGCTGAAGGGCTTGTCGATGTGCGCCAGCAGCGCGATACCGAGCTGCTGCGCCAGGCCGAGCCGCAGGATCTCATCAAGTTCGGGCTGATCCCCGAGTTTGTAGGCCGCCTGCCCGTCATCGGCATCCTCGATGAGCTTGATGAGGTAGCGCTGGTCGAAATTCTCACCAAACCGCGCAACGCCATCCTGAAGCAGTACCAGAAGCTGTTTGAGTATGAGGGCGTGCACCTCCGCTTCTCCGAGGAAGCAGCCAAGGCTGTCGCGCAGGAAGCGCTATCGCGGAAGGTGGGCGCACGCGGTCTACGCATGATCCTCGAAGAGCTGATGCTCGACCTGATGTACCACCTGCCTGGCAACAAGAAGATCAAGGAACTCGAGATCACGGCAGAGATGGTCAAGAAGCGGGATCTCTCGTTCTCGCTGCTTGAGAAGGCGGGTTAAACCACGGAATGGATGCGCTTCTCAGAGCGCATCCTACCGCCGCTTGTCCCAAGCTGGTCCCTACTCACTCCGCAGCGCCTCTACCGGTTCCGTCAAGATCGCACGAGATGCCGGTACAAGCGCGGCTACTCCTCCGCAAACTACCAGCAGCGCTACCCCGGCACCAAACAACAGCGGGTTCCGCGGACTGACCCCATACAGGAACGCGCGGAGCAGATGCCCCGCCAGCAAAGCCAGGCCGCTGCCGGCGAGCACCCCAACCGCCAGCAGCCCAACCGCCTTGCTCATCACCAGCCGGAAGATGTTGGCTCGCGTCGCACCCAGTGCCATGCGGATACCAACCTCTGTCGTGCGCCGCGCTACATCCGCTCCTATGAGTCCGTACACACCAATGCCGCTGAGCAGCAGCGTGAGTACCGCAAAGAAGCTGGAGAGTGCGGAGAGCAGCCGCTCCCGCGCAATCGAATCTTCAAACTGCACGGCAAACGGCACAAGCGTTGCTTCCGGGCTCCTCGGTGCCATCTCGCGCATGGCCTGGTGGTAGGCAGCCTGTGCCTGCGCCACGCTCCCCGCGTGCATGACAAAGTACAGCGAAAATAAGCGGTCTGTTCCCACGCCGAAGGGGTAGTACACAGTAGGCGGCGCAGGCTCACGCAGGCTGTTGCTTCGCTCATCCTCCACAACGCCAATAACCCGGCAGGCCCGGTTTGTTACCTGCCCAGAGCTCATCGAGCCTGCGCGCTGCCACACCGTCCGGCCTAGCGGCAGTGCTTTCCCAAAAAGTCCGTTTGCGGCAGAGCGGTTCAGCATGCAGGTGCCTGTGTCCACATCGCCATCGGCAAAGCCGCGGCCGGCGATCTGCGCTGTCCCTAACGCCTGGAAGTAGCCGGCCCCTACATCGTTGGTCCAGTACCGGTTGCGTACGTCGTCTGCCTCCGCGCCGGTTGGCACATGCGTCGCAAAGGTGCCGGCTGTCCACCGTCCGCTCAGGGGCGTGCTCTCCGCAACACTTACGCTTTGCATCCCAGGCTCGTCCTGCATCCGCGCCAGCATGCGCCGGTAGAGCGCCACCAGATCAGCGCCCTTCTGCGGGAGCCGCTCAAAGTCCGCGGGCACAAAGTAGACGTCTTCGGTGTGGAAGCCAAGGTGCGTGGTGCGCAGCTTCACCACTGTTGTGCCCAGCGCGGCCGCCACCACCACAAGCGCCAGCGTGAGGGCAATCTGTACAGGCACCAGGACGGACCCGGCGCGACCGGCTCCGCCCCGGCGCGACAAGGATCCGGTGCGCCGCAACGCGGGATGGAGCATGCTCCGGCCTGCCAGCCATGCCGGCGCGATGCCGAAGAAAATCGCACATGCCATCGCGCAGGCGCCCGTCATCAGCAGGGTCGCCGGTTCCGGGCCGACGCGCAGGGACGATGCGGCGTCGCCATCGCCAAGGAAGCGAAGCAGGAAATGGTCGATGATCCAGGCAAAGCCGACGGCAAGCGCCGCGCCCGCAAGGGCGAGCAGAAAAGACTCGACCAGCGGCTGCTGAAGCAGGCGGCGGCGTGAGGCACCCAGTGCCGCACAGATCGCAAACTCATGTTCGCGGGTGGCTGCCCGCGCCAGCGAGAGCCCGGCGAGATTGACGCAGCAGACCAGAAGCACAGCAACGACAAGCGCCTGCAGCAGGGCGAGCGGCCTGGCATACTGGCCCCGCAGGCTGCTCCAGCCGGTAGCGCCGGCACGCAGGGCGAAGGTCGATTTCGCGACGACAGGGGAGTGCCTCACAGCAGGCGGAAGCGTTTCATCCATCGCCACGCCGTAGAGCGCATGCATCTCTGCCGAAGCGGCACCGAGGCTCACGCCGGGCCGTAAGCGTGCCCAGGCTGTCAGCCATAAGTTGCCCGGCATGTGCAGCACGGAGCCCGCGCCGCGCATCACTGGCTCATACTCAAGCGGCAGGTAGAAGTCGGGGTGCGTCGCCACCAGGACGCCCTCAAAGTTTGCAGGCGCGACTCCGACGACCGTGACGCTGTGGTCGCTCAGCATCAGCCGCGAGCCGATTGCAGACGGCTCGCCATGGAAGTGCCCCTGCCAAAAGCGATAGCTGATCACCGTAGCCCAGCCATCCGGGCCGCCGCCTTTCCTGTCGTCTTCGGGCGTGAGCAGGCGCCCTGCAGCGGGCGCCACGCCCAGCACCTGAAAGGCATTCCCACTGACGACAGCCCCGGGATACATACGGAGCCCTGCGTCTTCCTGCAGAACGAAGCCGTACGGGCTCCAGCCGAAGACTCCTTGCAGCGTATGAGCATGGTGCCCGAGCGACTGGATCAGCGACAGGTTCAGCGGCAGATCGTCCGCGGCACCCAACGGTGAGCGCACGTCGAGCGCGACGCGCACAAGCCGGGCGGGTTCAGGCACCGGCAACTCCTTGAGCAACAACGCATGCACCAGCGTGAAGACGCCCGTATTCGCGCCGATGCCTAGCGCGAGCGTAAGGATCGCCGTCAAGCTGAAGACAGGCGTGCGAAGAAGCCTCCGGAGCGCGAAGCCTGTGTCGGCCCGGAGACTTTGGAGCCGGCTCCACTGCCAGACTTCGCGCCCCTGTTCCCGCAGCACGACCGGGTTGCCGAAGGCGAGGCGAGCGGCACGCCTGGCTTCTCGCGGGCTCATACCCTGTGCCGTGAGCCAGTCGATCTTCTCCTCGAGGTGCTGCTGGATCTCCTCGGCGAGATCGCGATCCATGCGGCGGCGAACTAAACGTGTGTGGAACCAGCGCATCGGCTTCTCCTCTGGCCGTTCTCGTCGACACCTGGAGGGGCCAGTGAACGTAGGACAAGGCCTTCCGTCAAAAGTTTTGCAGCACCATCCCCTCCAGGGCTCCTGGAAAGAGGTTTCGTTGGTCAGCCGCTTCTCTGTCAGGACCAGTCAGCTGCTAAAGCAATGCCTAGAGCGAAACAGTATCACGCATCCGCATCCATCAACCAGGCTCTTCTTGAGGCTCAACCGTAGGCTTGTGCCCGACTCCCGTTCCGCATCGACCATGCAGTACTCCCAAGGTGCAGAGGCTTCGCCGCCGCGAGGCAGGGCGTCGCTAACAATTACAATCGAGTCAACACCGCTGGGCTGGGCCGCAGGTAGACGGCGCATCCGATCCATCCGTTGCACGTCTAATTCCTTGAAAGAGGACAGAATGACCGAAGTCAAAGGAAACAAAGGCGATCTTCGCAAACTGCCCATGATGCCCATCCGGGACATGGTGATCTTTCCTCACATGATGACCCCCTTTGTTGTGGGTCGTGAGTCGAGCGTGCGCGCTCTGGAAGAGGCCCTGACCGGCGATCGCAAGATCTTTCTGGCAACGCAGCATGATGCGCGTGTTGATGAGCCGCGCGCAGACGACATTTATACGGTCGGCACCATCGGCAACATTGTGCAGAGCGTCAAGATGCCGGACGGCAACATTAAGGTCCTGGTGGAGGGTCTTGAGCGTGGCCAGGCCGTCGAGATGACCGACACCGATGGCTTTTTTGTCGCCACAGTGCGCACCGGCAAGCAGCACTTTGAGTCCACTCCGCAGACCGAGCAGCTCGCGCAAAAGGTAACCTCGCTGTTTGAGCAGTACGTCAAGCTGCAGCAGTCGCTCAATCTTGAGTCGACCATGGCTGCGCTGCGCGTGGACGAGCCGGCCAAGCTGGCCGATACCATCGCCGCCAACCTGCAGCTCGAGATCGCGGAAAAGCAGGAAATCCTGGATGTCTTCGACCCGGTCGAGCGGCTGACACGCATCGCCGGCGTGCTTGATGTAGAGATTGAAAAGCTCAACATGGAACGCTCGATCCAAAGCCGCGTGAAGCGGCAGATGGAGCGCGCGCAGAAAGAGTACTACCTCAACGAGAAGATCAAGGCGATCCAGAAGGAACTGGGCCGCGGCGAGAAGAGTGAGTGGGACGAGCTCAAGAAGAAGATCGAGCTAGCCGGCATGCCGAAGGATGTGTTTGACAAGGCCATTCAGGAGCTCAAGAAGCTCGAGGCGATGCCGCCCATGTCAGCCGAGTCCACTGTTTCGCGCAACTACCTGGACTGGCTGCTGGCCGTGCCGTGGAAGAAGAAGTCCAAGGAAACTCGCTCAATCGAGCACGCGGAAAATGTGCTGAACGAGGACCACTACGGGCTTGAGAAGATCAAGGACCGCATCCTTGAGTTCCTCGCGGTACGCCAGCTGGTCAAGAACCCGAAGGGCTCGATCCTGTGCTTCGTCGGACCTCCGGGCGTCGGCAAAACCTCGCTCGGCATGTCGATCGCCAAAGCAACAGGGCGTAAGTTCGTACGCATGTCGGTCGGCGGCGTACGCGATGAGGCCGAGATCCGCGGCCATCGCCGGACGTACATCGGCGCGCTGCCCGGGCAGATCATTCAGTCGATGAAGAAGGCTGGCACTCGTAACCCGGTCTTCCTGCTTGATGAAGTCGACAAGATGGCGTCGGACTTCCGCGGCGACCCGTCCTCGGCGCTGTTGGAGGTGCTGGATCCGGAGCAGAACACCAGCTTCCAGGACCACTATCTCGACGTGGAATACGACTTGTCGCAGGTGCTGTTTGTCGCGACGGCAAACGTGCTGCATACCATTCCCGGCCCGCTGCAGGACCGTATGGAAGTGATTCGTCTGCACGGCTACACCGAGGTCGAGAAGCTCGAGATCGCGAAACAGTATCTCGTCAAGAAGGCGCTCGAGAACAATGGCTTAACGGACGCGAACATCACGATCGATGATGGCGCGCTGAAAGAGATCATCCGCTCCTACACGCGCGAAGCCGGTGTCCGGAATCTAGAGCGCGAGATCGGCAACATCTGCCGCAAGGTAGCGCGGCGCGTGGTGAAGAACGGCGCAAAGCACAAGGAAGCGCTGACCGGTGAGACGGTCAAGGATTTCCTCGGCGTGGCGAAGTTCCGCGACTCCCTGGTGCATGAAAAGAGCGAGGTAGGCCTGGTCACCGGCCTGGCCTGGACCGAGGTCGGCGGGTCGATCCTGCAGACCGAGGTACAGGTGCTGGACGGCAAGGGCAAGCTGACCCTCACCGGCCAGCTTGGCGACGTCATGCAGGAGTCCGCGCAGGCGGCGCTCTCCTATATCCGCTCGCGTTCCGCGCATCTTGGGCTGCCCAAGGACTTTTACCGCAATATCGACATCCACCTGCACGTTCCCGAGGGCGCGATCCCGAAGGACGGCCCCTCCGCCGGCATCACCATGGCGACCGGCCTTGCGAGTGCGCTGACCAAAATCCCGGTCCGGCGCGACATCGCGATGACCGGCGAGGTAACACTGCGCGGCAAGGTACTGCCGATCGGGGGACTTAAGGAGAAGCTGCTCGCGGCCCATCGCGCCGGCGTCTTTGAGGCGATCATGCCCAAGGAGAACGAGAAGGACCTGGCCGATCTGCCGGAGCTGCTCAAGAACACGATGAAGATGCACTTCGTCGATTCGATGGACGAGGTGCTCGGCATCGCGCTCGAAGGGCCGCTGCCGGAGCTGAAGGAAGAAACGCCGGAGGTGCTGCTGGAAGTACCGCCGCCCACACCGGAGCGTCGTCCACACCAGTAAAACTTCACTCGCGCATCAGTGCAGAAGGGGCAGCCCCGGTCCACTCCGGTGCTGCCCTTTTTGATCGCTGACTATACTTGACCCTCTATGCCTGCTTTTCCACGCTTCCTGCTCTCCGCCACCGCGCCTGCCCACTTTCCACCTCCGGGCCCGCCGGAGGTTGCATTCCTGGGCCGGTCGAATGTCGGCAAGTCCAGCCTGCTCAATGCCCTGCTCGGCTCCAAGCAAGCGCATGTTTCGTCCACGCCGGGGCGCACCCGTGCTATTAACTTCTTTGCCGTGAGTGAGCGTGCGGACCAGCCGCCACGCCTCTTCTTTGCGGACTTGCCGGGCTATGGCTATGCCAAGATCTCCCGCTCGATCTCCGCGGAGTGGCCCAGCTTCATCGATCCCTATCTGCGCGAGCGCTCAACGCTTGCACTTTGCCTGTGCCTCATTGACACCAACATTCCGGCGCAGGAGAGTGATGTGGTGCTGCTTGAGTTTTTGCGCGATGCCGGCCGGCGCTTTCTGCTGATTGGCACCAAGGCAGACCGGCTCTCCGGCAATGGGCGCGTCAAAGCCATGAGCGCCTTACGCAAGGGCCTCGAACTCGGCTCGCCGGAGGAGGAGCCGCTGCTGTTTTGCTCTGCCAAAACCGGTGCCGGGCTCAAAGAGCTGTGGAGCACCATTTTTGCAAACGCGGTACTGGAAACGGCCTGAGCCTCCGCTACATACCCGCCAGCACGCCACGCATGTAGGCAAAGCTCTCGATGACGCCGGGCAGCGGGTCTTCGGGGTGGATCTCGTACTCCAGGTCCACATAGCCGGTGTACCGGGCAGCGACCAGCGCCGCAAAGATGCGCTTAATCGGCATGATGCCCTCCCCCACAGCGACCTGGCTTTCCTTACTCTGGAAGCTTGCCAAATCCTTCATGTGGAGGTTAAACAAGCGGGGCCCAACCTGCTGTATAGCCTCGACTACGTCCGTGCCTGCACGTGCGCAGTGACCTACATCAATACAGCAGCCTAGGTGCGGGTCCATGTCGCTCACCACCTTGAGCACGCTGAGCGGCGACGGCCATATCTTATCCTCCGGCCCATGGTTGTGGATGGCTATGCGGATGTTGTACTCCCGGGCAAACTTTTCCATGCGCGGCAGCGTCTCCGGGGTCGGATCACCGGCAACCACGACCCCGATGCCGGCTCGCTTGCAGTACTCAAACTTGCTCCTGATGTCTTCGTCCTCATCCTTTGCGAAGTACACGGCACCGGCTGCGTGGAGCGTGATACCGGCAGCCGCGTAGTCCCGTAAGGCCTGTGCTTCACCCTGCGGGTCGGCGGGCAGGTGATCCTTCACGTCTTTCGCGTTCAATGCGGTGACGTGGAGCCCCTGCATAAAGCCGATCAGCTGCGCACGGGAGAAGTTGCGAAACGTGTAGCTGGCCAGGCCCAGCTTGACCGGCACACTGCCTGCCGAGCCCGCGCTTCGAGCCTGCCCGACGACGCCGGGAACTATCGCCACGGCAGCCACGGCGCCCGCAGACCGCAGCAGGTCGCGCCGGGTAAGCCTGGGCATCAACGGCATAGATCGCTTCTCCAAAACGGTTCTCGGTCAAGCGATGATGAGCGACCGGCAAACCTCATGCGCGAGGCTCCCAGCCTTTCTCGTAGCTCCGCCCCCACATCTTCATGGCTTCCGGGTCTTTCTGGATCTTGCCGCCGGCTGTGTCCAGCTGCAGCTCCCGGTTCACCTCCCACGCAATGTTGGAGAGCTGCAGCATTGTGCATGCGACGTTGCCGACCTCGACAGGCGAGTGCAGCGCATCTCCCTTGCGGATGGCCGCGATGAAGTTCGCAAAATGCGCGTCCGTCATGGAGTCGGCTCCCAGAAGGTCTGTCGAGGAGGTCTTGGTGCCGGTCCGAAACTCCTTCACCTTGGCTCCCTTCAGGTCGTATACCTCGTAGCCGTCGCGGTCCAGCAGCACGGTCCCGGTGGTGCCCATAATGGCTGAGCCGCGGTCGCGTCCGTAATACTTCATCCCCTGGCAGCTCTTGCCTTCCCACGAGATGGTGCGGTCGTCGTAGGTAAAGCTGGTCAGCAGTGTGTCGTAAAACTGCCAGTCATCCTGGAACTGGTAACGGCCGCCGGACGCTGTAACCCGCTTCGGGTAGTCCACGCCCAGCGCCCAGCGGCAAACATCCACCTCATGCGTGCCATTGTTCAGCGACTCGCCTGTGCCATAGGTCCGGAACCAGTGCCAGTTATAGGGCTGCAGGTTGTCGCGGTAAGGCTGCCGCGGCGCCGGCCCCTGCCACAGCTCCCAGTGCAGCTGCGCGGGTACCGGTGCTTCCTTGCCGGTGCCGATACTCTTGCGCACATTGCTGTACCAGCATTTGGCAAAGTAGGGGCGGCCGATCAAGCCGCCGTGGATCTGGTCAATCACCTCAATCGTGTGCGGCGACGAGCGTTGCTGCGTCCCCATCTGCACCAAGCGCTTGCGCCTGCGCTGTGCTTCGATCAGCATCGCGCCTTCGGCGGGATTATGGCTGCAGGGCTTCTCCACATACACATGCTTGCCTGCCTCGAGCGCGCGGATCGTCATCGGTGTATGCCAGTGGTCGGGCGTCGCAATGGTCACTGCGTCCACGTCGCGGTCGGCCAGCACCTCGCGAAAGTCCTGCGTGGATGCCGGCATGTACCCCATGGCCTTCTCTGTTTCACCGGCAAATCTCTTCATGGTGACGCTGTCCACATCGCACACATGCGTGATGCGTACGTCCGCACTGTTCGCCTTGAGCGAAGACAAGTGCGCATAGGCCCGGCTGTTGAGCCCGATCACCGCGAACTGGATCCGGTCATTGCTGCCCAGGATCTGCCCATAGCTCCGTGCGGAAAGTGCAGAGCTCAGCGCCAACCCCGTTCCGCCCCTTACCGCTTTGCCGAGTAGTTCCCGCCGTGTCAGCATCGCTCTTCCCCTCCGCCACGCATCCATCTGCCACTGTGTTTTACCTCATCGCCCAGAGAACTGTCAGAGAGCTGTCAGCGCGACGCTTCCCAGTGCCTGTACCTTCCCGCTGCCAGTCCCGCCCGGTGACCGAGGTGTGCTGTTCGGGCGCGGCAGGCATTGTCCGCCCGGCCCCAGCCCTCCATGCTGGACATATCTTTCCGCTTTTTACTTCCGCCTTCTAAAAGGACGCGCTTGGCTGCTTTGACATGGTGGCAGGGGGCAGCGCTGCGCGAGCGCTTGGAGGCTTTGCGCCGCAGCCGCCTTGCACGCGATACCGGCTGGATGCTGGCCGGGCAGGGTTGCGGCGTCGGTCTCCAGGCTGGCTACTTCCTGCTGCTGGGGCGGCTGCTCGGCCCCGCCGAGTATGGACTTTACGCCGGCGCGGTCGCGCTGGTCTCCGTCGCCTCCAGCTACAGCAGCCTGGGCGCAGGCACCTTGTTTCTGCGGCACGTTAGCACAAATCGGCAAGTCTTCGGCGCCTACTGGGGCAACATCCTGCTCAGCACCGCCTTGGCAAGCAGCCTACTCATCCTCGTGCTCGCCCTGCTGGGGCCGCGCCTGCTCACGCACGCGGGCGCGCAGCTGATCTTCGCCGTAGCGCTGGCCAACTGTTTCTGCACGCAGCTCACGGGCTGCGCAAGCCAGGTCTTCCAGGCCTTCGAGAAGCTCCGCTATACAGCTCTGCTCAACCTGCTCATGAGCCTGCTCCGCTTTGCCGTCGCGGCCGCAATGCTCCAGCGCCTGCACCACTGCACAGCCGGGCAATGGGCCCTGGCCACCCTGCTTGTCTCCCTGTGCGGCGCGTTGCTCGCGGTGGGTGCGGTCACCGCCGGGTATGGGAGGCCCTGCTTCGCGCCTAGTCTACTAAGGCAGAGCGCCTCAGAGGGGCTGGGCTATGCATTTGCCACCTCCACGGCCGCGCTCTACAACGACGTCGACAAGACCCTGCTCAGCCACGACGGCATGAGCGTAGCCAATGGCGTTTATTCCATGGCCTACCGGGTCGTCGACATCGCCACGGTGCCTGTCTTTGCCATGCGCGACGCAGCCATGCCGAGGCTCTTTCGCTCCGGCGCACGCAGCCTTCCGGAGGCAGCGACGCTTGCCCTGCGGCTGCTGAGCCGCGCCCTGCCGCTGTGCTGCCTGCTCGGCCCGGCCATGTGGGTGGCGGCTCCGATCATCCCGCGCCTGCTCGGCCCAGGCTTCGCGCAGAGTGTCTCCGCCCTGCGCTGGCTATGCCTCATCCCCGCGCTGCGCAGTGTGCATCAGCTCAGCGGCAGCGCCCTCACCGCCGCGGGACGGCAGCGCTGGCGCACCGGCGCACAGGTGCTTGCGGCTGTTTGCAACCTGCTGCTCAATCTCTGGCTCATCCCCGCGCACGGGTGGCTGGGCGCGGCTTGGGCCAGCCTGCTCACCGACGGCGGCCTTGCCTGTGCCAACTGGTGCCTGCTCGCGTGGCTGGGTCGCCTCAGCACTGCAGCACCGGTGCCGGAACCCTCGTCTGCGGCCTAAGGAAATCCTTCCTGCTAGATCACCGGCTAGGGAGCAGCCGCCAGCACGTCATCGTATATTTCTTCCAGAACCGCCGTCTGCTGCGCAAGGTCGAAGCGCTCCGCCACGGCAATGGCAGCCGCTCTTCGGCAGCGCTCCGCCAGGGCAGGCTCTTCAAGAAAGCGGCACACCCCCGCAGCCAGCCCGTCTACATCCCCCTCGTCGGCGAGCAGCCCGGAGCGCTCATGCTCCACCGCCTCCGGAATGCCGGCATGGCGCGAGGCAAGCACCGGCACCCCGGCAGCCATCGCCTCCAGCAGAGCAATCGGCAGCCCCTCCGTGTCGCCATCCTGCGCCGTGACGCTGGGCAGGCAGAACATCGCCGCTTGCGCGAGCATGCGGCGCACCATCTTAGCCGGCTGCGCCCCCAGGAAGTCGCAGCAGACGTTGCACTCAGCAGCCAGCCGTCTGCAGTGGCTGTCCAGCGGACCGGCTCCGATGACCACCAGCCGCGCACCCGGGTGCCTGCGCTGCACCTGTGCCATTGCCCGGATCAGGTGGGGCAGGCCTTTCTTCTCGACCAGGCGCCCCACATAGAGAACCGTCTGCGATGTCGGACGTTCTTCCCCAAAGCGAAAGCGGGCCCTGTCGATCCCAATGGCATGCACCTGAAGCTTGCCCGCCGGGAAGCCGCCGGCCAGGGCGCGCTCCCGGATGAACTCCGACACACACAGAAAGCGTGCTGCCCTTTGCCACAGCAGCTCGCGCCGGCGCAGGTAGTGCCGCGCCTCGGCCGTCTGGTGGAAGCGGTCCGCCCGCGTCACATCAAAGCCATGCAGCGTTACCACCAGCGGCACGCCCAGAGCCTCGGCAAGCGGCAGCGCCTCGGCTCCGTCGAGCGCGAAATGCGCATGCACAAGCAAGGGAAGGCAGGCGGCAGCCCGTGCGTGAAAGCCCTGCGCCCGCCCAGTGGCGCGATACCAGCGTGCATGCAGCGAGGCTGCCCGGCCGCGCCAGGGGCTCAGCAGCAGCCGGTCCGCCGGGATGGGCAGAGACGGTTCTGTTGAGAGGAGCCCGGCGAAGCGCGGCTGATAGCGTCGCAGAGCGCCGGCCTGCGCTTGAATAAAGGTCTCGCTAATAGGCAGCAGCCGGCTGCGAAAAATCAAGACGAGCGACACGGCTTTTCTGCCCCCTCCCAAGCTGGAGTTTGGAGCAATCTAGCAGTTCCCTACCCTGCCTCTGCCGAGCGTAGCCTCGTAGGCTAACCCTTGGTACCCACATCGGGAAACCCGAGGCAAACGAGAGCGACCCGGCACAGCTTCGCTACCCTCGACGCTTCCACCAATCCGAGAACACAGGTTGCTCCGCAACTATCTCAGTTGGGCGCCCCGGCTCGGGCGAGAGGAGCGCAATCCCCTGCTCCGCAGCCACCGCCCGCATGCGCTCGATCGGCTGACGCCAGCCATGCAGACCCAGGTTGAAGAGCCCCCAGTGCACAGGCATCAACAGGCCTTTGCCGCCCAGATCAAAGAACGCCTGCGCTGCGCCATCCGGCCCCAGATGCAGCTCCTTCCATCGCACATCAAAAGCGCCAATCTCCAGCAGTGTGAGGTCAAATGGGCCGTAAAGAGCACCGATCGCCTTATAGCCATCCCAGTAGCCGGAGTCGGCGCCGTGGTAGATCCGATGCCGGCTACCCTGCACGGTGAAGGAGGACCAGAGCGTTTCAAAGCGGTTTCGAAAGGAGCGCCCGGAGAAGTGCCGCGCTGGCAGGCTCGTGAGCTGGACCTGCTCTCCGGTCACCGCATGGCTGATCACCGTGCTTTCAGTCCAGTCGAGCTCCGTGATCCGCTCGGCAGCGACGCCCATCCGAGCCAGAATGGGCCCAACCTCCAGTCCTGTGATCCAGCGCAGAGTCGGCCGCTGCGCCGCCAGCTGGCGCACCGTCGCTTCCCCTAGATGGTCAAAGTGGTCATGCGAAATCACGACCGCATCGAGCGCGGGCAGCTTCTCAAGCGGCATCGTTGGCGCAAAGAAGCGTTTCGGCCCGAACCAGTTCACCGGTGAGGCCCGCTTCTCCCAGACTGGATCAAGCAGAAGGGTCACCCCATCCACTTCCAGCAGCAAGGACGAGTGCCCGAACCAGGTCTCGCGAAGGCCGCTCACAGGCGCTTGGTCGTAAACCGCCGTGTCGGTCACAAAGGGACCGGGGCGCTCTCGGGGCTCCGTTTCCTCGCGGCTCGCCAGATACGCAGGGTAGAGCCGGAGCATCTTCTTCCAGTCCATCAGGACGGTTGTCACCGGGTTCTGGAACTTTCTCCCGATCCGCACTGCCCGATGAAGCTCTCGCATGTACGGCGTCTCTCCTTGCACCCAGCCCAGGGCTTGTGCGAGTAGTCCAGGCCCTGTACCGGTCTGCTGATCACAAGGGACCGGGAGCCGCTCGAGTCCGTGCGGACGCTGGCTCCGCATAGCATTGTGACCGCTTCGAGCTTAGCAGGGGCCGCTGCAGGCGGCTAAGCGAACAGCTTGTCGGGCGTCATCGGCAATGCACGGACACGCTTGCCGGTTGCGTTATAAACGGCATTGGCCACGGCAGCCGCCGCACCCGTGATGCCAATCTCGCCCACGCCCCGCGCGCCCAGTTCATTGAAGTTCTTATCCGGGATGTTCAGTGCGGACACCTCAATCGCGCCGATATCCAAATTCACCGGCACATGGTACTCGGCAAGGTTGTTGTTCACGGGTCGGCCATTGTTCGGGTCGATGTGTGTTTCTTCCTCAAGCAGCAACCCCAGCGACCACACAATGCCGCCGATCAACTGGCTCGACGCCGTGCGTTCGTTCAGCAGCGTGCCCACGTCGTACACCGCGGTAATGCGCCGCACCTGCACAACGCCCAGCGACTCGTCCACGGCCACCTCAGCGAACACCGCGCCCCACGAGTGCTGCGAGAACTCCTCTACCTGCTCGCTCGCCTCCGCAGCCGCCTTGGCTTCCACCGGCTGATTGCCGTTGCGCGCCAGCACCTCGGTGAACGGAATCCAGCTTGCCGGCTCCGCCTTGCGGTACAGCTTGCCGCCTTTGAAGGCGAGATCATCCGGCTGCACATTGTGGAAGGGCGAAGCCGCATTGCCCACCTCAAGCGTCACCAGCTTCAGCACCGCCTGCTGCGCTGCCGCCTGCACCGCTGGACTCACGCTCGCGGCTGTTTGTGAGCCGCCTGAAACCGGGCCTTGCGGCTGCTTCGTATCACCAAGCTTCGCATCGAAAAGCGAAACCGGCATACCCAGCGTAGCCGCCGCCACCTGCGCCATGATGGTGTACGTACCCGTCCCCAGGTCCTGCGTACCGGAGATGACGGTGACACGCCCATTCGGCTCAAACCGCACCGCCGCCTGCGCCTGCGACCGGTTCGCCGGGTAGGTGGCCGTCGCCATCCCGCGGCCGATCAGCAGATTTCCTTCGCGCTCGGAGCGCGGCTTTGCCTGGCGCTTTGCCCAGCCAAAATTCGCCTCGCCCTGCGCGTAGCACTCGCGCAGATGCTTGCCGGAGAAAGGCTTCCGGCTGGTCGGGTCCACCTCGGCGTAGTTCTTCAGCCGCAGCTCCACCGGATCCATTGCGAGCGCCTCTGCCAGCTCATCCATCGCTACTTCAAGCGCCCAGGTGCCGGTAGCCTCACCTGGCGCGCGCTGAAAAGTCGGCGTACCGACGGAAAGCGGCACCAGCTTTTGCGAGGTCGTGATAGCCGGGGCGGCATACAACATGCGCGTCGCAGAGGATGACGGCTCGACAAAGTCCTCGATCGTCGAAGTGTGCGAAAAGCAATCGTGCCGGATCGCCGTGAGCGTACCATCGCGCTTTGCGCCCAGGGTAATGTGCTGGTGCGTTTGCGGCCTGCTGCCGACCGGGCCAAACATCTGTGAGCGTTCCAGCGCCAGCTTCACCGGCCGCTTCGCCTGCTTGGCGGCCATGGCCGCCAGCACCACATGCGACCAGGTCGAACCCTTGGAGCCGAAGCCGCCGCCGGTGTAAGGGCACAGCACGCGAACATTGTCCTCCGGAATGCCGAATACCTTAGCCACGGTCTTCTTCACGCCGAAGATGTACTGCGTCGCATCATGCAGCGTCAGCAGCTCGCCATCCCATTGCGCGATGGTGGCATGGGTTTCCAGTGGATTATGGTTCTCGATCGGCGTCGTGTAGATCCCGTCCACCCGCACCTCAGCGCTCGCAAATGCATCCGGTGGATTGCCCGCGGTCAGCTGCGGAGGCACCTTGTTTTTGCCCGGGTGCGCATCAGGGAAGCCAGCCTCGAAGTTGAGCTTGGGCGGCGTTGCCTTGTAGCGCACTTCAATCAGTGCGCGTGCCTGCCGTGCCTGCTCCAGGGTCTCTGCCACCACTACCGCAATGGGCTGGTTGTTGTAGTAAACGTTCGCATCTTGCAGCAGCTGCAGCTTGCGCCCGGCAGGCGGATTCACGCCGGCTTCGCCGTGTTTGGGCAGCTGGGGCGCGTTCGCCGGGGTCAGGATGGCAATCACGCCTGGCACCCGTTCGGCTGCACGTGTATCCATGCGCGTGATGGTTCCACTCGCAATCGTGCTGGTCAGCATCACCCCTTGCGCTGCGTTAGGAACGTCGAACTCCGCGGCATACTTCGCCGCGCCGGTCACCTTCGCCCGGCCGTCTACCCGGATGATAGGGTCGCCAATCCTTGTTGGCGTCATCGTCGCCGCGCTCATGCCTGTTCTCCCGCCGCGATCGTCAAGCCGCGCACAATCGCGTTCTGCGCCATAGGTACCTTGAAGGCGTTATGGCTGTATGTTTTAGCGCCCGCCATTGCAAGCGCCGCAGCCTGCTTGTAGGTGGCCTCGTTTGCAGGCTTGCCTTTCAGCATCTGTTCGGCTTCTTCGGCGCGCCACGGCTTGTGTGCCACCCCACCCAGAGCCAGCCGCGCGCTGCGAATCGTATTGCCGTCAAGCTCAAGCGCTGCGGCCACTGATACCAGCGCAAAGGCATACGACGCCCTGTCTCGCACTTTCAAATAGTGCGAGTGTTCGCTGTACGGAGAAGCCGGCAGATCAATCGAGAGAACAAGTTCGCCCGGGCGTAGATTCGTCTCGATCTGCGGCGTCGTCCCAGGCAGACGATGGAAATCGGCAAATGCGATCGTACGCTCGCCTTCGGAACCGCTTTTGGGCCCGCGAACACGGACCGTTGCCTCCAGCGCAGCCAGGGCCACGCACATGTCTGACGGGTTGGTCGCGATGCACGCGGGGCTGGTTCCCAGCACCCCGTGCACGCGGTTAAAGCCGTTGATCGCCGCGCAGCCGCTGCCGGGCTTGCGTTTATTACATTCGGCGTACGCCGGGTCGTAGAAGTAGTAGCACCGCGTCCGCTGCAGCAGGTTGCCGCCATTCGTCGCCATGTTACGCAGCTGCGCGCTAGCCCCTGACAGAATCGCCTGCGACAGCATGGGATAGCGCCGTCGCACCTCCGGGTGGGCAGCGGTGTCGCTGTTGCGCGCGGTCGCGCCCAGCCGCAGGCCGCCATTCGGCAGAGGCGTGATCTCGCTCAAGGGCAGCCGGTTGATCTCCACCAGCTCCGACGGGCGCTCCACGCCCTGCTTCATCAGGTCGACAAGGTTGGTACCGCCCGCCAGCACTTTCGCGCTGCGGTTATGGCCTAGTGCCGCCACGGCAGCATTGGGTTCCTCGGCGCTGGTAAACACAAATGGGTTCACAGGTGTTTCCTCTTAGCTCTGGTTCACTTGTCCCGCAGCCTGCCGCACAGCGGCGACAATGCCCGGGTATGCGCCGCAGCGGCAGAGATTGCCGCTCATGCGCTCTTTGATCTCAATGTCGGTCAGCTCAATGGGCTTCAGGTCGCGCAGGTTCGCGGTCACCACGCTCGGCTCGCCACGCTTCACTTCATCCAGCAGCGCCACTCCAGACAGTATCTGCCCCGGGGTGCAGTAGCCGCACTGGTAGCCGTCATGCTCCAGGAAGGCCGTCTGCACAGGGTGCAGCTCATCTCCATGCGCCAGGCCTTCGATAGTCGTGATCGTGCCACCCTGGTACACCAGCGCGAGCGATAAGCAGCTGTTCACCCGCCGGCCATTTGCAATCACCGTGCAGGAGCCGCACTGCCCGTGATCGCACCCCTTCTTGGTGCCGGTCATCTCCAGCTGTTCGCGCAACAGGTCAAGCACAGTGATGCGCGGATCCACCTGCACACTTTTCTGCTCACCATTGATGGTCAAGGTGAGTGGAAGGAGGCGGGCCGCCACAGCATTCGGCTCCTCAGCGCTCACCTCTCCGGCTGTGAGGCCGCCTGCCAGCACGCCTGTCGCAAGCGCCGCACCCTGGAGAAACCCGCGTCGCGAAACCGGCTCCTGCGCGATGGCACTCGCAACCGTCCCCGTCCAGCTTCCTCTCGGCTCTTCCTCTTCGCAGGGCGCACTTGTCCCATGCGAACGGTTGCTCTTCCTTGCTTTTTCAAACTCATCGTTCATAGGCTGGGCTCCGGATACATAGACATAGATGCCTTCCCGGGTAAGTCGCGCTCATCAAGAGCGCAAGGAAAGAAACAATGCGAGATTTCATTTAAAGCAGCAGCGCCTAAGAAGTCGATTCGTCTACATCAATCGTTTCGAGTGATCCCGATCCGTTGCAATAATTAGCTTTCGCTTTCAACTTCAGCAGGAATGAAGTCTAGCAATGAGTCTCAAGAAAGCTTCGGCTTGCCCCTAGCGTTCCCCGCGTCTCCGAGCGCGACCCTCATCATCCGTTCCGCATCGAATGACGCATACCCCTTGAGCGAAACCGCACACATCCTTTCTCTCTGGCGTCGCGCTCGCGCACGTGGTGAGCAGGTCTGCCTCGCAACAGTAGTTCACGTGGCTCGCTCCTCCTACCGCAAGCCGGGAGCGCGCATGTTGATCACAGCCGGAGGTGAGCGCGCCGGTACCATCTCAGGCGGGTGCCTGGAAGCGGAGGTAAGCCGGAGAGCGTGGTGGCTGACCCGCAATGGCCCGGCGGTTGAAATCTACGAAAGCACGCTGGATGAAGAAGGCGGCCCCAAAGACGGGCCCAGCTATGGGCTGGGCTGCGGCGGCACCCTCTCGCTTCTTCTTGAGCGCGAGCCGCACGCAGTCCTCCAGGCGCTGGAACACGCTTCCATCCATGGGCGGCCTGCGGTCATCCTTCATCGGCTCCGCTCGTCTAGCGGATCGCTAGGCAGCACAGCTTTACTCGACAAGTCCGCGCGGAGAACGCTCGAAGAGCCGTTCAAAACAGCCGTCGCGCAGGCCTGGACCGGTCACAATGGCTGGCTGTATGAAGGCGCGCCCGCTTCTTCCATGGTGGCTGTGCCCAGGCCCCGCGAGAATGCCCTTCCCGCCGCTTGGGTTGAGTTCCTCAAACCGCCGCCCCGCCTCACGATCTTCGGCGCGGGCGAAGATGTGCAGCCGCTTGCCCGCTTCACCTCCGACATCGGCTGGCGTGTGGCAGTGGCCGATGGCCGCCGTCACCTGTTACGGCCTGAGCGCTTCCCTTCCGGGACGCAAATGGTACCGCTCGAGTACCCCGCGTGCGAACTCGATCTCAGCTGCGGCATGGAATCGGTCGATCCGCAGCTATTTCCTCCTGTTCCTACCGGCATCGCCGCCGGCGAGTTCGCGGTCATCATGACGCACTCCTATGAGCAGGACCGTAACCTGTTGCACGCGCTCCTGCCTGCCGGGCTTCGCTACCTCGGCATCCTCGGTCCACGCCATCGCACGCTGCGGCTCCTCGAAGCGGTAGCCCCGTCACTCGGCTGGGCACTCGAGCAGTGCTGGGCCGGTCTGCACTCGCCCGTAGGGCTCGATCTGGGCACGCGCGATCCCGCGACCATCGCCCTCAGCATCGCGGCAGAGCTCCAGGCCACTGCAGCCTCCCGGCTGATCTCTGTAACTCGCCTGGAAGCTGATGGGGCCTGAAGACCGGCCGGCAGCGATCGTGCTGGCTGCCGGACTTTCCTCCCGCCTGGGGCGGCCGAAACAGCTGCTTCTCCACCGAGGAGAGCCTCTGGTACGCCGGGCGTCGCGGCTCGCGCTCGAAGCCGGTGCTCATCCGGTCTGGGTCGTGATCCCTCACTACGCAGACCCTCCCCGAGCGGAAGCCTTCATGGAAGCGCTTGCGGACCTCCCTTCCCTGGCCATACTCGAAAACCTCGACGCGGCCGAAGGCATGGGCAGTTCGCTCCGGCTGGCCATGGCGAGCCTGCTTGCAACGCACCCGCTTCCCGTGCACGTACTGCTTATGGTTTGCGATCAGCCTTTGCTCGAGGTCCAGCACTTCCGGGCCTTGCTCGACGCCCAAAGCGATCCCCGAAACGATGCAGGCATCACGGCTGCTTTCTACAACGGGCGCTCCGGCGTCCCGGCTGTCTTCGCCCAGCGCCACTTCTCGACGCTCGCCGAGTCGCAGGGCGATGCGGGCGCCCGCACACTGCTACGCCAGAGCGGCGTGACCACAGTCGACCTGCCGGAAGCCTCCGTAGACATCGATACGGAGCAGGATCTCCAATTTCTCGTTTAGCGCTGTTCGGAGAGGCTTCAAGCTGCCACAAGAAGCAGCCGGTCCTTCAGCTACACAAACGTGGCGGAGAGTGGGATTCGAGATCTGCCACTTCTGCCAATGCTCTAAAACTAGGCCCGAATAAGATGGCGATGTCTGCAGCTTTCCATTGTTCTCTCCCTGTTTGACACACTGTTCAGGCTTCTGCCCCCTGGTTCCGGACATTCCCAACCTTCGGATGGGCCAGGAGCACTCGCATCCCAGGGCCTGCCAGAGATCAGCATCGAGCACCATGGGTTTGGGCTGGCCTCAAAACATGACTGGCGAGAATACAACCGCTTGCCTGACGAGACGGCCGGTTACAGAATGGCAGATATTTCAGCTATCGATGGCAAGTTCACCTGACCTTGCGGCACCAAAATCGCTTGAATGGCTGGGGCGACGATGGCAATTATCCTTTCCGACTCTGCTGCCAAAAGAAGAGGAACACCAATGATTCGCCGGCTTGTGACCAAGCCGACGAGCATGGACGACGCAAGTCCTGCGCGGAGGGCTACTTCGGGATCGTGCTTTTCACCCAGACCGGACATGAGCCGGAATTGGATGAAGTCTCTCAACTGTACGCGCGCATCGTCATTGACGATCGCGCCACGAAGCATTGCCATGAGGGGTTCGGATTCTTCGGGGATTTGCTCCCAAGACACAAGGAAGGCGCGGATCACCCGCTCTCCGAGGTGTTCGTCGGGTCCCTCAAATACCGTATCTATACGATCCAGCGCAGCCTGTGGGATGGCCATCACGGCTGCAAAGAGCAGGTCCTTCGATCCAAAGAATTGCATCACCTGAGAAACGTCCACCCCTGCCTCAGCAGCGACCGAACGAATCGTCGTACCCACAAATCCGTCGCTGGCGAAACGGGCGCGTGCTGCCTCAAGCACCTTCTGTCGTGTGCTGGTCTTGCCCGACGGTCTGCCTCGCGCTTTAGGAATCGGAGTGTCCTCCCTCTTCCTTCCAGTACCCCAGAGTAAACGCGAGCTATGGGTGAGGGTCACGCGCTTGAATATCAACGTGTGTTGATATAAATGCGGATTGGTCCTATCATAGGCGCATATCTGACGCGCCAATGGGTTGTTGTTGAGAGGAACTTGTCATGAGCGAGATGCAACGGATTTACATGCCGTCCCGGCCCTTGATCCCGGGCGGTGAGCGTTACGGTCTCCTGAGCAACTTCGATCCCGGGACGCGTACCCTTACGGCTGGCACTAGCCTCGCACCACACTTCAGGACGCTGCCGGTCGATATTGTGTTCGATAAGGACGTTGCGGTGACGCTGCGCGATGGGACTGTCACGTATGTAGATGTGCTCCGGCCGATCGCAAGGGAGAAGGTCCCGGTGATCGTTGCGTTCAGTCCATACGGTAAGGGCCAAGGCACTTCGCAGAGCGCGATGGCCGTCTTCGGCATGGTCGGTCTGGATAATTCGATTGTCTCGGGTCTGCAGAAGTTTGAAGGTCCTGACCCCGCCTATTGGTGCGCTCAAGGGTACGCAATCTGCAACCCGGATATTCGGGGTGTCGCGGAATCAGAAGGCGACAGCGTTCTATGGGATCGACAGGAAGGCCGGGACGCTTACGACCTTATCGAATGGCTTGGTGTGCAGGAATGGTCAAACGGCAGGGTTGCGATGAGCGGTACCTCCTACCTGGCCGCATCGCAGTGGTTCACGGCGGCAGAGCAGCCGCCCCATCTTGCCGCGATCAATCCATGGGAGGGCATGAGTGACACTTATCGCGACCTCGTGATGCGTGGAGGCATGCCCGACAGTGGTTTTGCGAAGCAGCTGCGTGATTTCTCCTTCTGGGGCCATGGACAAAAGGAAGACATCATTGCCGAGGCGGAGCGTTACCCGCTGATCAATGAGCTGTGGGCGAACAAGATTCCGGAGTACGAGAGGATCACAGTCCCCGCTTACGTCGTTTCCAGCTACTCGAACACGCTTCATACCCAAGGCACGTTCCGCGCCTGGCGTCGGATCTCGTCGAGCGACAAGTGGCTACGGATCCACAACAGTCAGGAGTGGCCGGACTACTATGATGAAACGAATCGAGAGGACCTGCGTGGCTTTTTCGACCACTTCCTCAAGGACATCGACAACGGCTGGGAGCGAACGCCGCGCGTCCGCTATTCCTTACTTGACTTGCACGGGGGCGACCAGGTCGCCATCGGTGCGGACTTATTTCCGCCGCCGAAAGTCATATCTACAAAGTTTTTCCTAAACGCCGATACGCGCGCTCTTAGCGCGGACGATCCGGGCAAAGAGGCGAGCGTCCGCTATGTTGTCGGTTCGAATCCCGGGTCCGTCTCGTTCATCCACCGATTCGAAACAAAAACGGTTCTAGTTGGCTATCCAAAGGCCCATCTCTGGGTTGAGGTCGAGGGCGCCGATGACATGGACCTCTTCGTCCTTGTGCAGAAGCTTGATGTCCACGGGACCCCACTCACTCAGTTCACCGTGCCAAACCAGAACGCGAGGATCCATGACGCCACCGACTATGGGGGATCCATCTTGCGGTATCGGGGCTCCGACGGTCGGCTGCGTGTCTCGTTGCGCCGGCTTGACAATGACCTGTCCACCGGTGATGTTCCCGCCCACACCTTCGATCGAACCGAGAAGCTTGCCGCAGGGGAGGTTGTCGACGTTCAGATAGATCTGCTTCCCGTGGGGCTCGTGTTTCATTCTGGGGAGCAGCTAAGATTCATTATCAGCGGCCGAAGCCTGCTTGGCACGATGATGCCCGGCATGCCGGAATATACCTCTCCGAACGGCGGCACACACATTGTGCACACCGGAGGCGATCTCGCCTCCTACCTGCAGCTTCCCGTCGAGCAAGACACCCTATGAAATCCACAAGGATGAAGGTGCCAATTTCGCCTGCCCCGCCAGCCCTACTTCGGCCCGCAGCTCTCACCCTTCCTCAGATTCTGACTGCCTCGCGGAACTAAGCTGCCTCTCCGCCGTACCTCTACTCACCCTCGACCACGAAGGCACTTCTTGCTGAAACCGACCCTGCTCACCGCCCTTCTCATCTTCTCCATCGTTGCAGCCTCCGCGCGGCCTTCCGTCCAACCCCCAGCAGCTCAGCAGGTCACCGACCTCGCCAGTCGCTTCATCGCGCAGTCCCTCGACAACGACCCCACGACCAGCGAGCTCACCGGCCTCCCCACCGCCACCCACAGCCGCTTCGTCGATCTCTCCCCCGCCGCCATCCAGGCCTTCGCCGACGCCGAAGCCGCCGACCTCCGCGACCTCCACGCCATCGCTCCCGACGCCCTCCCGCAGGCCTCGCGCGCCACCTACGCCAGCCTCGAAGAGCAACTCGGCGCCGATCTTCAGATGCGCGTCTGCCGTACCGAGCTTTGGGACGTCAACCACTTCAGCGGTTGGCAGACGACCTTCTCTGACGTCGCCGAGCACCAGCCCATCGCCACTCCTGACGAGCGCGCCCAGGCCCTCGCCCGCTGGTCCGCGCTCCCCCGCTACCTCAACCAGGACATCGCCAACCTCCGCCGTGGCGAGCAGCTTGGCTACTCCGCCCCGCAGTCCGTCGTTCGCCGCGTCATTGCGCAGATGGACAGCTTCCTCGCTCTCCCGCCCGAAAAGCTCCCCTTTTTCTCTCCCGCCGCGCGTTCTGCCGCCTCTCCATCGCCCGACTCCGCCTTTCAGCAGGCCTTCCGCAAGCTCGTGCTTGAGCAGATCGATCCCGCCCTCAAGCACTATCGCGACTTCCTCGCCACCGAATACCTCCCCAAGGCCCGCACCGGCATTGCCATCTCCGACCTTCCCAACGGTGCCGCCTGCTACCAGGCCTTCCTCCGCCAGAACACCACCCTTAACCGCACCCCCGCCGAGGTCTACGCGCTCGGCCAGCACACCGTCTCCACCTACGCCGACGATGTCCGCCACATTGGTCAGCAGCTCTTCGGCACCACCGACATTCCCACCATCCTCGCCCGCGTCAATAGCGCGCCCGACAACCGCTTCCACTCCGCCGATGACCTCCTCGCGTTCTCCCGAGCCCTGCTCTCCCGCACTCAGGCCATCACCGCAGAAAAACTTATCTCCGAGCTTCCCCGCCAGTCCATCCGTATCGAGCCCGAGCGCCCCTTCGAGGAGCTGGCCGGCATGTCTTCCCACTATGTCAACAACCCCGACCTTGCTCAGCCATCCACCTACGCGATTCAGCTAAGCCCCTGGCAGACCGAAACCCGCGCCCAGGCCGAGATCGTCGTCGTCCACGAAACCATCCCCGGCCACCATCTGCAGATCGCCCTCGCCCGCCAGCTTCTGCCCGACAACCCCCTCGCCCGCTTGGTCGGCAACTCCGCCTACTCCGAGGGCTGGGCCCGCTACGCCGAGCGTATGGGCGAGGAAGACGGCATCTACCAAAATCCCTACACCCCTATCCTCCGCCGCATCTGGCCCGCCCATGGCATGGTCGTCGACCCCGGCCTCCACGCCATGCACTGGACCCGGCAGCAGGCCATCGACTACCTCATGTCCACCGGCGAGTACACCCCTGAATCCGCCGACGACCTCGTCGACCGCATCGCCGTGATGCCCGGCCAGCTCACCAGCTACGACTCCGGCGGCCTCACCATCTTCGCCCTTCGCGATGAGGCCCGTCAGAAACTCGGCTCCGCCTTCGATCTCAAAGCCTTCAATCTCACCCTCCTCAATGAAGGCATCGTCCCACTCCACGAGCTCGAACGCCACGTCCACCAATGGCTCGCCACCCAGCAAACCGCCGTCACCCCCCCCCGCTAGCGGTGTTGCGCGTCATGACGGCTGCAAGCTTGGGAAGCATCGGGCGTTGTACTCTCTGAAGCCTCCATTCCAACCCTCCATAGGTCCCTGCTTCGTGCATGGATAGCCCAATTAGCTAGGGCGGAGCACGGTGAGCCTAAGTGGGCCGGCATTGGCAGCAGCGTAGGCCACGGCTTCGATAGCATCATCCAGTACAAACTCGGTCAGGTCGAACTGGCAAGGTTGAACTGGCAAGGTCGATCAGTCCGGCGCGGACGAGCCGCACCATCTGGATACAGCATCGTGCGGATCCATCCATTTCCCGTGCACAGTGATATCGTTGCGCATCAGCCAAGGGCAAGGCAGCGCGAGGTCGGCTCCACCTGCCTGCCCACACCGCCCATCACCACCACGCGTCCGTTCGCACTGTTCGGTCCGCTTCCGTGTAGAGCCGATGGATACGTTTCACATCGATCTCATAGCCACGTCGGTGTAGAAGCACATGCAAGCGCCTATAACCATAGCGCGGCTTCCGCCGGGCTAACTCCAGCAGCTGCGCGCGCAACTGCTCGTTGCGATCGGGCCACGACTGGGACGGTAACTGGATCGATCCACTCATGGCAGCTTGCAGACTGTAAGTTCGCTCAGCCTGAAGTCGGCCGAGGCGAGGGCGACATCTTTTCTCAGCCCGGCAAGCTCCACCCGTTTTTCTTATGACAGCCTCTATCGCTTCCTGGTTCAGGCTCGGATTGGCAACAGCTGCTTCAGCCGCCCGGTTTCATCTTCCATCTGCCGCAGCCGCTGCGGCTTGCTTATATCCATGCCGGCACACTTCGAATTGCAGCCATAGAACGTTGCCGCGCGCTGATCTCATGCTCCCGGCATAGCTCCGCCGTCTTGCTCACTCCTCATGCTGCTTGATAATCCCGATTTCTGCTCTTCCGTGACCGGCTCTTCTTCATGCCCCTTCCTGCCGTTCCATGTACGAGAGATTTTTGTCCTGACTGGGAGGTTTCTCCGAGTGCAGGTCAGTGGGACGCGCCCTCTTTTCAGCCGTGGGACATTGCCGGAAGTCAGAGCCGTTTGAGCCCATAAGCCAAATCGCGCGGTCTCTTGGACTAATACGCCGGTATCTGTTCGCTATCGTAGGCTTGGGAAAATTTGTTCGCGTGCGAGCCACTCCGGGCAGGCTGGTGCGGCAGCACAATTGCGCCCAGCTCCGTGTGCCCCGCAACTACCTGCACCGGCCGGCTCAATCGACTTAGCGAGGCTTCATCTTCGCCCTCGACCCATACATGCAGTAGATAGGATCCGGGGGGAACATCCTTGATGCGGATGCGGCTACTCTGGTCGGCCACCCCATAGTAGCTCGTTGCGAGCGAAACCACGACCGCGCTCATCTCCGGATGAATATCGCAGAAGATATACGAGACGCCTTCCCGGGAGAAGGTGACGTCCCGCGTGGTGCCCGCCTCATACAGACCCAGATCAAAGCGTCGGCCATCAAAAAGCGAAAACACATTATGGAAGAACGGATCCTCATTCGGGAAGTGGACTGTGCTTCCCACTGGGACCACGAGCAGGTGCGGGAAGAATTGTTTGTCTTTCTGCGCGAGCGTGTAACTACCAGAGGCTGGCACGTTTCCGCGCGTGTTGCCATGCAGGGGCGTCAGCCAGATAGCAGCAGCAATTGTTGCCTCCCTGTGCGGCGTCGGGCCGTCTTGAGCAAGCACGAGCCGCGCCGCCACTTCGTCGTTCGCTCGTGCCGCTGCCTGGAGCATGGCTCCCAGAACGAGGAGAGCGGGTACGATCTTCCAGGATGCGATCCGCATGGCTAGAACTTATACCCGGCGGCGATCCCAAATACATTGCTTGTCGCACGCGCACCTGTAATCGGGGTGCTGCTCAATCTCCGATACTCAAACGAAAACAGGGTATATGCGGTGGGGCTGTAGATGGTATTGCTGAAGAAGGTTGCATTGCGTGCTAAGTTCGCATATGTCCCGCTCGACGCAACCGCGAAAGGACGCAACTCCCGCGCAAAGGCATCGTCCAATCCAAAATCGGCATTGAACTCAAGTCGCTGGCCGGCTCTTGCCTTAAGCTGTGACCAGCCACCTACCGCATCGAGCGGCCGCTCAAAGCTGTACTGGCCGGCCGGCGTGATCGTATATACATAGTCTTTGTAAGCACCGCCGCCCAGACCGCCCAGGGCCAGTCCGCGATAAAACCCCCCATTCGCCCCGAGCCAGTGCCCGAGTGGTAAGTGATAATCCAGCGTCGCTGCCCAAGCATCGTAGTGGAAGAATCCTTTTGCCTCGTGAGGGCTGAAATACCCACCGGCTCCGAAGCGCGCGCCCGTGAGAGCATGGCCAAGCGAGTAAGCCACATGGATCTCCGAGCCCGGCCATCGGCTCTGCTCGGCGTAGCTCACAGCGGAGCTTGCAACATTAACAGTCCCGGCCGTGTTCGTCGCAGCCGCTGTTGCATAAGCAGGCGGATTCGGCACATCAACCAGCGCAGCCTTAATCTCTAGGCCTGCTTCCGAACTTAACGGCCACCGATACTCGCCCCCGAACTGCGGCACCCAGTTCCACAGATTACCCGACCAGGCTAGGGCTGGCTGTGCCACCGCGGTAAGCGACGTTGGAGTCTCCGGGGAGACAATTGGACGGTCGAGCTCGGCAAATCCGTGCGCATGTGCCCAGTCGATGGTGGCATGCGCAGTACGCAGCCGCAGTATCCCACCTGTAGCTCCGTAGCTGCCCACGCCCATGCTTGCGCCAGATGCCGCGTTTAAGCCAAAGAAATCCACCCTCACGTCGGCGTGCGTCGGCGCACCCGCCAGGTGCGGGCCGCGCGCATCAAGGCCCAGCACTGTCTGCAGCAGCGTGATCCCAGTCGAACCCGAGCCTGAAAGTGCAAGTGTCGGCGACTGAATCACGTCTACGCCGGCTGAATTATTGAACGCGTTAGCAAGGATAAGTCCCGTAAGCCGCACCGGGTACTTCGACTCGGTCTCCACTTTTGTTTGTTCATGAGTGGCCAGCTCGGAGCTCTGCACCTCCTGCTGTTCGCGTAGAACCGCGACCTGCTCGGTCAGTCTCGCCGCTTCGGCATTCGCATCGCCTTGCTCTCTCGGGCTGGCTGTAGCCAGCTTTCCCTCGAGCGCGACGACCTGCTGACGAAGCGCGGTAATCTCTTCCCGCGATTGACGCAGCTGCTCCTGCTGCTGCGCAACGGCAGACACAAGCCGGCGTAACTGCTCGCTCACAGCGTCCAGAGAACGCGCCGTATCGGGAGATGACGCCGCATCGGGCGCCTGCCCTAGCATCATGTCTGGGGTCTGCGACGGTGCTTGCGCCTGCGCCGTAGTCGCCACGCTAGCGGCCCAGAGAATACAAAAGACCCGAAGCGACAGGGCCGCTGCTGTGAGTCCCGCATCGCCTGCGTTCACTACGAGGGCAGGGCGTCCCTTATCCACATACAATCTCATGCCTCGGATCCTTCAGCTGCTGCTACGCTGGCCATTGTTACTTGCCTGTCTGCTCGAAGGTTTGGGGTATGTTTCGCTCCAGCGTCAGCTCGAAGACGGTGTCACCCGGTCGCGTCTTCTTGAGCCTGACCGCTCCGCCATGCTCCGCTGCGATCGCGTGCGCCAGTGTCAGCCCCAGCCCTCTACCGCTCTGCTTGCCCTCACTCACAAAGGGCTCAAACAGGGTCTCGCGGATAGCATCCGGCACCCCTAGGCCAGAGTCCGTCACGGTGATGGTCACCAGTGTCTCTGTTGAGGCCAATTCCACCAGAACTCTCCGGCTGCTTTCAGCTCGCCGGGCCGACTGGCAGGCGTTTAGAAAGAGATTGTACAGCGCCCGCTCCAGCTTTTTGGCGTCCACCAGAGCATCAGCACCGAGCGGCTCGCAACCTGGCAAGTCGGCCCAAGGGGTTTCGCCACCGGGCGACCCCCAAGCGGGCGGCTCAGGGCTAAGTACATGCAGTGCGACCCCCTCCGTTTCCGGATGCGCCCGCAGCAGGCTTATCGCCTTCTCGATAATGGGAAGAATCGGCTCCCGCTCGCGCAGGAGCGGGCCGCCCCGGCTGAACGTCAGTAGCGAATCAATCAACTCTGTGGTTCCAAGCACCGCTACCGTAATCTCAGCGAACAGCTCCAAACGTTCAGTCTCCGAACAGCGCGACGAGGATAGAAACTCCGCGTTGGCATACACGGCTGCCAGATAGTGGCGCAGATCATGCGAGATTGACCTTGCCATACGCCCGATGGTGGCCAGCCTTTCCGACTCCAACAATGCGCGATTGCTCTCCGCGATCTCGTGCCGCATTCTTGCGAAAGCGACGCTCAGCTCACGCACCTCCTTGGTGCCGTGCGCGGGCAGCCAGTGCACGGAGTTCCCAACACCGAAAGCTCGAACACCTTCAGCCAGCTGCTCCAGCGGCCGAGTCACCACTCGCGCCAGGGCCAGCATTAATGCCGTACCGAATAACAGCGCCGCCAGCCCTACCAGTAGGACCAGCCGATTGATCCGCCTCGCTGCCTGCTCGCTTACCGCCAGCGAACGCATCACAACCAACTCCAGCGGCCCAGCTGCCTCGCCGGATAGGTCAGCGGCTGTTGCCAGGTAGCGCTCGCCGCCAAGACTGATTACGAACGGCGTTCGAACCCGAGCCAGCGCCGCTATCTGCCCGGACGCGGCACCCCGCATCAATTGCTGCTGCCGCGCAGTATCTGAGGTACTGCTCACCGAGCGACTCCCGGCCAAGAAGGTCGCCTGCACCGCCGCTGACTGGCTTATTACATTCACAAACGCGTGATCGACCGCATACCCGGTAATGACAAAGCCAAGCAGTGTTCCGCTGCGCTCGCTGCCGAAATACAACGGCCGCACCGCAAAGTCGAATAGCCGGCCATTCGCGACCAAGTAGTGCTTGCCCGGATCGCCCATCAACTCCTGCAGCGCACTCACGAGCGCCGTGGTCGTCCCGCTGCCGCGCGCTTCGGACTCGGTTCCGCGCGCTTGAACCGTCAGCACATGTCCATCCCTGCGTGCGAGCGCGAACAGGTCGCTCGCACTCACCCGCCAGAACTCTATCGCTCCGTCAGCAATGGTCCGTGGATCCCCAGTTGTCATCAGCGCCTTCAGACTAGGCAGATCGGCCAGAACCGCATTCTCGTGCAACAGGGCGTCCCGGCGCTGTCGCTGCATATTTTCAAAGATCGCGAGCGAATGCGTCAGATCCGCCGACAGGGTCTCGTCCGCCTGCGTGCGAACCCGGTCGCGCACAATCACTAGGCTGCCGCCCATCAGCAGTGCAATGACCAGCACCAGCGCCGAGACCAGCAGCACCCGCGTTCGGATTCCGGCACCTCTGTGCAAAGCCGGCTCCCTTTTTCGTTCGCCTCAGGGCGTGAACTTATATCCCGCACCGTAGACGGTCAGTAGATGCCGCGGCTCGGCTGGTTCGGACTCCAGCTTCTGGCGCAACTTTAGTATCTGGTTATCCACCGTGCGTGTTGTCGGGTAGGCCGTATACCCCCAGACCTCGTTCAGCAGTTCCTCGCGACCCAGAACACGCTCGGCATTCTCTATAAAGAAGCGCAGCAGCTTGAACTCGTGCGCGGTCAGCACGACGAGCTTGCCCGCCTTCCACGCCCGCATCGTAGCAAAGTTGATCTCGCAGTCTCCGAAGCGCTTTGCCGCTCCCGGTGCCGGTGCCAAAGCTGCCCCCAGTGCCGGCTTGCGATGCCTCCGGATTGCCGCCTGGACACGCGCAAGCAGCTCTCGCGGACTAAACGGCTTGGTAATGTAGTCCTCCGCGCCCAACTCCAAAAGCAGCACCTTGTCGGCTACCTCACTAATGGCACTCAGAACCAGCACCGGCGTATCTGTCTCTGCGGCTTGAATACGCTTGCAAACTTCGCGACCTGAAAGTTGCGGAAGTACCAGGTCAAGCACAACCGCCAAGGGCTCGCTTGCGTGGAATGCCTTTATCCCGTCCAGCCCGCCTCCGGCTACGATGACCCTATAACCTTCCTTGGCAAAAATACGGTCTAGCACCTTCTGCATGCGCGGATCATCCTCGATAACGAGGATCGTTCCAGGCCCGTGCATCCCTTGTGCATCGTGATCCATCGTGAAGCAACCCCATGGTTCCGTGCTTTCCAGCTTACCCGAACTGGCAAGCCTAGACTCCCAGTCATGCGGCAAGCACCTGCTGGAGCCACCGGAGCAGGAAGCCCGCTTCGCTGGCTCCAGCATTTGGACCTAGTTATCACTACCGTACGCGTTCTGCACCGCGGTGATTGTCCCGAACAGCCCACCGCCTGTCGATGGCTGCGCCGCGAAGTACAGGGAGGTCGAGGGACCGTTGCCCGCGTTACCGCTGCCGAAGGCGATGCCCCAAATGCCGTTGATCGAAATAACGCGGTTATTCCCATCCTTCAGCTTGCCCAGAAACTTGCCCGTCGTCGGATTGAAGACATCGATGACACCGCTCCCGTTATTGCTCACCAGCAGGTCGTGGCTGTACAGGCCGAAATCGCTCGGTGCCAAGGCCACGGCCCATGGCGATTCAAGGAAGTTACCAGTCTCAAGGGTGCCAAGCAGCTTACCCTCGGGGGTAATAGCTGCTACCACTCCGTTGTTAGGACTATCCTGCTGATCGGTGCCCGCCGCATTAGTCTTCACAATCGTCACGTAGAGTGTTCCGCCCAGGTTAGTAATCCCGTAGGGAGCATAACCCGCGGGCAGAGGGATCTTTGCAATCGTTTTCTCTATCGAAGTCACGTGCTGAAATTGCGCGTCGAATACATCAACAGCTCGCCCTTTGAGATCAGTTGCGTACAGCAGCGTTTGCTCCACGCCGTCTACCTTGGCCTGCGTTACGGCCAACCCAAAGAACTCCGAAGTGGAGCTCTGATTGACCGCGATCTCGCCAGTGCTGGCCGAAACTGATCCATTCCAACCCACAATCAGGCCATCCAAGGTTGGAAATAGAAAGGCTGCTGCCGTGCCATCACTCAGGAGGAAATCTGACGCATTGGCATTGAAGACCATGCCCGTCGGTAAACCGGTTTTGTTCTTATTGGGATCGGCCGGCGGAATCGTCACCACAAGCGGCTCGACTGCACCGACTCCCGAGTACAGAGTCGATAGCCCGTCGTTCGTGTCAGACACCCACCATGCGCCTGTCGAAGAACGCGAAATTCCCCAACCGCCCTGAAGGTTCGGGTCAATCGTCTTCGCCGTCGATGAAGTCTTGGTCGAGTCGGCTACCATATCGGTTTGGAGATACTGCTGGATTGTTGCAGCTGGCGTGGAGGCTGTCTGACTCCAGCCGTTTGCGCTGATCATGATTGTGGAGAGTGTCACGGTGGCGAGTGTGCGGAAGCAAGCTTGCATAGTAGGTATCCCCTTGGCTGGTCGATCTCAGCCTGCCAACAAGCCTACAAAGCACGCGTCCGGTAAATGTCACGCAATTGTTACCGCATTGTCACTGTTTGTTCTGGCCGGAATGATCGGCGCTGTACAACAAGTATCGTGGCCGCGGTTGGGCGCCTCGAACACTCGCCACCCTCAGCCGCGGCCCGATCCCAGTGCTTCTCCTGCGCAACGACTGCTCTCCTCACCGACCCGCACGATCGCTAGAACAGCACGCACTTTTAGTCCGCAAGCTCCTTTCCCGCAATGCCATCCGGTTCGTCACCAAGGATGACTTCGGGTTGAACGAGATCGCTGGCTGGCTCACTGGCTGCGGGCAATTACCATTCGGGCGACCGCATGAGAACGGCAAGCTGCCTTTCTATGTCCAGCTAAACTCGGGGGGATGCTGGTGAGACTTCAAACGCGCTTACGTTCATGCGCTCCATCGCGCTTGATGTTTAAAGCAGAAACGTCACGGCTCTGGAGTTGCCGGAGTCGCAGCATCACACTCCGCTCATGCGAGATAACGTTCATTGCAGAAAGAGTTCCCCGGCCCAGGTTCAAAGCAGAATGCAATCGCGTTTAGCTGTTTCTATCGACGATGGTTCCGTCACGAGTGACCACCCTCGAACAAGCTGGGCAATCCCAAACGAAAGCTTCGATCACGAAAGCACAGTGATACTGTTCCCGCTTTGCTGGGAGGCCTGCTTAACCGGCAGATGCGACCCCTTCTCGTCAAGCTTCAACTACACGACTCAGCATAAAAGAGAGTGAATCCGCCGGATGCACGTCGCTCAGCCAAGAAGTTTGTCGTCTCGCCACACCGATTGCTCTGCACATCCTCGCGGACGATTTCGCCACCAGCGTCATACTTCGAATTGCCCTTGTAGAGACCACCGCCACGAGCGGGCTACGATAAGCTCCTTCATCCTTCTTATGGTCGAGGGCACGAAGATCACCATTGGGTACATAGACCAGGATGGTAGGCCAGGCTGTTTGCCCACTAAGAAGGATTTCTATCTCACTTACAACGCACAGGAAAGCAAGTGTTTTGGTTCAAACCGGAACATATCCAAGAAGGTGCAGTATTCCGGCTCGCCGAGCTGAAGCACAGGTGCAGCCGCGACGATCTTGGGAATATAAAGTCGTAAGAGTTTCGTGTACGACGCCTGTTCCTCAGGGGTGAAACGGGCGAGCTGGTAGGCCATTCCCATGTGAAAGCCGTAACTCTGGTGGCTTGGCAAGCGAAAGCCGTACACCTCGGAAAGCTGATCCCGCAGGGAGCGGAGCTTGACCTCCTCAGCCGGGTTGTCCGCCACTAGCCTCAGCGTACATGCGACCGGGTAGTGGATTGTGGCCTCCACATCGACACGAACGGAGAGGGGAAGCTGATATCTGAGGCGGGATGCTGTCATTCTTGCACCCACCATCTCGCTGCAAACATCGATAGCCGCATCGATGGGTACGTAGCTCGGCCAACCGGTAGCAGGACGATCTTGATCGTCGGCGCCCGGAAAGACTGTCATGTGATAACTGTTCGGCGGGGTAAGCCCAAGCTTGTTCCGGATTGGAGAGAGCTTGAACGCCTCATGCAAGTCGACCATGGCGTCACGCATGGCGCACTGCACCGGCAGATGGCAGATGACGGTGTTGCCGGCAAAGGGCCGCGGTGTACCGTCCGGCCTGAACTTGAGCACCGTATCACGGTTTGGGATCGCTGCTTGCGCCTCGGGAGACCTTGGCGCCGGACGGGATTGCGACCACAGTTTGGATGACAAGAGGGTCGACGTTCCAAGCAGGGATGCGTCTTTGAGGAAGTTTCGTCGGCTTGAGCCGTTCTTCAGCAACATCAAAATGTAAACCTCCTGAGGAGCACATGGCCCTCACTCTTTGAAAGACCCAGGGAAGACCGGCTTGCGGTCCGCTGGCCTTCTCGCACCGTTAGAACATCAGTCGCAGAGCCACCTGCACCTGGCGGGACGGGTACACACTGGTGCTGCCAGAGAAGCTGCCGAAGCCTGTGCTGTAGGTGGGCGCGCCTGTTGTGCTGTTCACGGAGCCCACGCTGGAGGAAGGGCTGATGTAGTTGGTCGCGTTCAGAACGTTGAAGGCCTCCAAGCGGAACTCGGCGCTGTAGCGGTCGTTGGGAAGAGTAAAAGCTTTGTGCGCAGCCAGATCGAACTGCCCGAAAGCCGGCCCTTGCAGAATGTTCCTTCCAGCGGTGCCGAACAGCTGGGTGCCGGAGGGGATGGAGACGCCCGGGGGAGGGGTGGTGCCCGATCCGGCAACGAAGTAGCCGTTCAACGCACTGGCGGTCTTGACAAGCTGATGTCCATATACCGCGGCGGGCGATCCGGTAAGGTTGGGGCGAATCGCGTAGGCTGCGCTGGTGGTGGAAACTACTTGGCTGCTGCTGGCGGTGTAGGCGAGGTTGATGGGAACACCGCTCGTTTCAACGTTGATGCCGGTGAGCGTCCATCCCCCGAGAACCTGCTGCTGCCAGCCTGGCGCGGCGTCGCCAAAGCGGCGTCCTCGGCCGAAGGGCAGGTCGGCGATGAACGAAGTCGTGTCGTTAAGCGGCTGGTTATAGCCGGAAGGACCGCGGTCACCACCCGGGTTGTAGCGGTTGACGAGTGCACTATCGCCATTCTGTGTTTCCAGATCCGCCGAGGAAAGATCGAGGCCGCGTGACCAGGTGAAGGAGTTGATAAGAAAGATGCCATGCTGGAAGCTGTGTTCGAGCTTTGTCTGCAGAGAGTTGTAGACAAGAAAACCCTGATCGCTTTCCGTCAGGATGTCCGTGAAATTCGCAATGGGGCGGCGATTAAGTAGCGAAGTTGTGCATTGACCGGCGGCAGCCATCGGTACCTCGCTGGGCAGGCAAGTCCGCGCTTGGTTGTAATCCTCCAGCGCGGGAAGATGAACCGTGTGGTTGCCAACGTAGGAGATCTCCAGCGTGCTTTTCAATGGCAGAGCCTGCTGCACAGAAAGGTGATACGCCTGAACATAGGCAGGCCGGAAGTTTTGGGGCGTATACCGGGTCTGCGCCTTGGTCGTGGAGAAGTTGGCAGGGCCTGCAAAGTCGGTCTGATAGCCGTCCTGCGTGCGGCGGAAACAAGTGGTTGGGTCCTGAGTCAGCGAGGTGCACAGCCCTTGGCTGGGCGTCTGATTGCTCGGCAGAGTGGCATCATAGTTGTTCAGCCCGTTGTACGCCAGCAGACCTTCGCCGCCGAACCGGAACAGGTAGGCATAGCTGATGCCGTAACCTCCACGGAACACGGTCTTGGGCGTGGCACTGTAAGCAAAACCAAGGCGGGGCGCAAAGTTCGTGTATCGCGGCTCGACCAAGGCGCGACCATAAAGTGAGTCCCCTCCCACATAGTGGATGGTGTAAAGATGCCCCGGAGCCGTGCTGGTCACATCTGTGCCGCTGCCCGCCGCGAGAAGCCGGTCATTGGCTGGATCGAAGTTGTAGAACCTGTTGTTCTGCTCGTAGTTCGGCGACATGAACTCATAGCGCAGTCCAAGGTTCAGTGTCAGCGAGGGTAGCGGTTTCCAGTCGTCCTGGACATAGCCGAAATGCCAGTGGCGAAGATATTGAACTTGATTCACCGCATTCAGCTGGTAGTTGCTTCTTGCACCAAATAAGAAGTCGGCTAGGTTTGCGGCCTGCGCCGTCGTGGCGTTGCCAGCCGAGCTGAAGGAGCCGGCATACGCATCAATGCCGAACTTCGGATGGAAGTCAGAGATCGCTTGTGAGAGTCGGCCGAACTCATACCCAAACTTAAGGCTGTGATGCCCCCGCACCAGGGTGTAGTTCACACGAGGGTTGATCTGCATGGGATTGTTGAACTGCGGGTTCGTTCCCTGTTCGCCAAACTGAGTAAAGCCGGAAACCGCTTGCGCGTTTAAGCCTCCGGTGTAGGCCGGATCCTGAGGAACGTTTGGAATCCCTGCTAAAAGGTTGGTCGCTCCCAGGAAAACAGGTTGCTTGCCGCTCTCCGTGTAGGTCTGTCCATAGCGCAGTTCCAGCAGGGAGTTAGGTGTGAGTGTCCAGTTGTAGCCCGCAACGCCCTGCCAAGTTCTGGCATACAGCGTCCCATTGCTGTTGCCGCCGGCAAGGCCGGGAAATGGCGGCGGCTGATAATACGTCACCGAGCGCTGGCTATAGCGAGCAAAGCCGTTCTGGTTCTGATTGCGGGTATAGTCGATGCGCGCATCGCCCTTGTTATCGATGGTCGGCGCTGCAGGGAGATACTGATAATTTGCAGCTGTGAGGCCCGCGCCTGCGATATTCGGCGTCGGTAGGAGCTTGAAAGCAGCCAGCGCCACCGGATCGATATTCGGATCGCTTAAGGGCACTTGGCCGTTCGTGTAAATGGCGCCCGTGTAGGGATTCTTGATCGGGATGGGAACCCCGGATGCGCTTCCGTCTTGCGTGAACAAGCCTGTCAGCTCCGCTGCCGTGGGCAGGGTTGCCGTAGTCAAGGCATGAGAAACCGAACGTAGCCCTTCGTAATCGACAAAGAAAAAGAGTTTGTCCCTGCGGATAGGGCCACCGAACGTCGCACCAAACTGATTCTGCACCAGCGTGGGCTTGATCCCGGTGCCATAAAAAGGTCCAAAAGCATTTAAAACCGTGTTGCGGAGGTAGTCGTACACGACGCCGTGGAGGCTATCGGTCCCGGTATGCGTCGTGGCGTTCACGATCGCACCACCGGCTCGCCCATACTCTGCCGAGTAGTTATCAGTCTGCACCTTGAATTCTTGAAGGGCATCCGGAGAGGGGATCACAGCCTCATTGGAGTATCCCTGATTGGCTTCTTGGTAGGCATTGTTATCAATGCCGTCCAAAGTGAAGTTGTTCTCCATAGAGTTGAGCCCGTTTACGTCATACGAGGCGTCACGCGGCGGGGTCGAGGCTACGGTCGCGATCAGCGATCGGCGAACTCCGGGCACCAGCTGGGCTAGGTCCGCATATGAGCGGCCGTTCAACGGCAACGTCACCGCCTCGGCCCCGTTGATTGTTTGTCCTCGATCGCTGGTTTCCGTTTCGAGCTGGGTGGGCGCGCCGGAGACGGTCACCGTCTCACTCGCGGAGCCAAGATTTAGTGTGAGGTCGACCCGCTGACGAGACCCTACATCGACTTTGAAGGCGCCTGTCGTGGATCCTTTAAAACCCGGCGCGGCTACCGAGATGGCATACGCATCCGGCTGCAGACCGTCAAATTCGTAGCTGCCATTTGCGTCCGTCTGACGCGTGACCTTGGTGCCCTTCGCCGTATCCAGGAGTTCCACGCTTGCCGAAGGAATAGCCGCTCCCGAAGGATCCTTGACATTGCCGAGCACGGCGCCGGAGTCGAATTGTGCCGAGCCATTCCTGCAAGCGGCGAGCGCAAGTAGCATGAGCCCGAGCCTGGCGGGTCTGTGAACTTTCTGGGTCCTGGTCTGCTGACTGCTGGACTTCATGGTGTGCTCCGTAGGAGAAATTCAGCCCTTCCTCAAAGCCCCTTCACTCGAAGGGGTTTCATAACTCAGGCTCTTCCCAAAGGAAACCCCTGCATCCTCTTGAACAAGGCAATTCACGGATAAGAGGCGGACACACGTAGTAAGTCGTAGCGAGCAAAAGGTTTACGTGCAGTCTTGTATCCCGATACAGTGAACAAGCGGTAAACGCATTCAAGGTGTGTTCACATCCTTCCGATACCGTCGGTCTCAGAATGCCTGTGTCTACAAAGGAAAAGCCGGAAGCCGGTACGCTCCTTCCATCGGCACTTCCGCAGACAGAAGCGGTCACCCGCTGCCATCGCGAACAGGTGAGGCGGATCGTGGCATCGCGCATTTTTATCCGCAGTGAACGGTTATCCGCGCTGTTGACCTATGTATGCGAAATGGCCCTGGAAGGGCGTGAGGCAGAGCTAAACGAACAAGCCATCGGACAAGCGGTTTTCGGCCGGACTCCGGGGTACGATTCCTCCGCAGACGGCATCGTGCGCACGCAAGCAAGCCGCTTGCGCCAACGTCTGGAACTCTTCTTCCAGCAAGAGGGTAGCCAAGAGCCGACAGAGATTGTGATCCCTCGTGGCGGATACGTTCCCCTGTTCAGGCCGCGCGCAAGTATCGGCGAAGCAAACCCCGGTACAGCCCTTGAGCAAGATGGCTCGCTTGCTTCGGAGAAACAATTCATTCCGCAAGCGGCAGCGCCACGGAGCCGCAGATTTCACGTGCAGGCTCCTTGGCTGCTGTGCTTTGTTCTGGCCGGTACGCTCATCCTGGTAAGCTCATTCACTTGGAGGCGCGGCATTTACAGTACCGTGTCGGATCATCCTCTTTGGAGCAGGATGTTTAAGCCGGACCACCTTACGCTTGAAGTTCCAGGTGATTCAGGCCTGGTACTCTCATACACCTTGGGCGAAAAAAGTCTTTCGCTCCATGACTACCTCACCGGAGAGTACCGTGCGCATGGCGGCCCCGCGAGAGACGGGGACCTAAACGGGCATGATCCCTTGATCGCTGACTTCGCGACTCGGCGGTACACGTCCATCGTAGACCTGGATGTGGCTGTCAAGCTGGGCCAATTCGCGCAAGCAGCTCGTTCCAGCCTAGAGGTGAAGTACGCTCGTGATTTGCGACCGAATGACCTTAAGAACGGGAATGTCATTTTGATCGGGGCGCGCGAGGCAAACCCCTGGGTAGAGCTCTTTGAGCGCAACATGAACTTTGTCTTGCAGGATTACTACCCAGGTAAGGTCTTCTCAGTCTTGAACAAGCGACCGCAACCTGGTGAACCATCTCATTGGGAGATGACCGAGAACGACCCGCTTCATAGAGTCTACGGAGTGGTAGCGTTTATTCCCAATCTTTCAGGAAATGGAGAAGCGTTGGTCGTTGAAGGGACGTCGATGGCGGGCACTGAAGCAGCCTGGGACTTTGTCTCAGACGATGCAGAACTCCTGCCATTCTTAAGCAGAGTACGTCGTCCCAATGGTACGGTGCCGCATTTTGAGTTGCTTGTAGAGACTCAGAATATCAGTGCCAGCGCGGTCCACAGTACGTTGGTCGCATGGCGTGTTCTGGACTGAGACGTAGGCTAGCTTTGCGAACGAGCCACGCGTTCAAAGGGTGAAATGAGGGGCGCAGGGTAGCTCGTTTAGTGCGCTTACCGCAGCATCAATCCAGATCCATTCAGCGTTTTTATCGCAGGTACCCTCTCGCTCCGCCCCCTCGTACCACGGTCACTTAGCAAACGTGGGCTTGCTCTTACGCAGCTCTACGGCCCCCGGTGACAGCAATGTTTGCGTTCACCCCGGCTTGCAGCAGCTAAGTCAGCATGGTTTTCTTTCTTCAACAGCGGCACTGGAACCGGCGCTCGAAACGGCAGCGTGAAGTCGAGCTGCAGTTGCTCGTGCGCCTGCGGGTGCTGCTCGCGCCAGAGCTGGACCAAGAGCGGCGGCCAGCACGCATCGAGCGCCAGCTTTCGCGTCACCTTGGCATGGCAGGCCAGGCAGAGCGCAATCATCAGGCCTAGCTGCGAGCGGCCCGGTACCCGGTGATGCACGGCGAGCGAGCGCTTGCGGCCGCCGGGCGCATCGCACACGCGGCACCGTCGCCGGTCCCGGCCGAGTACCGCCTCCCGCAGACCCCCGAAATGCTCGTCAACCTGCCGCCGGAGCAAGTAGCAGGTCGCACACAAGCCGCGAGCCAGCATCTTTGCGCGACCGCATGGGCAGTGGATCCTGCGCTGCATGGGCCTCTTCATGGCTTAGGCTCCCCGAAGGACAGCAGCATCATCAGACTTCTTCTATCATCGTTCTTTGCGGCATTCCGGTGCGCACGATCGTACCGGTTGTGGCAGCGCCGGCAGCCTGCGAGGACATTGTCGTCCGCAGTTCTCCGGCGTGTGGTCCAGGTGTGCGCCGGTCAGATTTTCCACGGCCCCGGTCAGCGGGTGCGGCTGCCCAGGCACTGCAACACAGCCGGGGAACTTGCAGCGCCCACCGGCGCGCTCGAGATGAATCCGGCTGCTGATGGCTCCCCACCGCTCGGATACCGGGCTTTATTCTCACGCTTAATGGGCATGCCGCCTTCTGCCGCGCCAGCTTGCGATTCAAAGCGCCGGTTCCGCACCGATCTCGATGTCCGCAGCCACCCAGCCTTCTTTCCACGGTTCTGTGCGGCTTCGTCAAATGCACTCCATTCTCACGCGCCAGGCGGCCGGCATCAAAAAGCAGACGACGCGTTCCAGGAAAGTTATCTTCCCCGCCCTCTTCAAGCCAGCACCGGTGACGAGCCTCTTCCAGAAGCTCCGTATCGGCATCGTCCCAACCCGAACGCCAGTTCGGGTGTGCGCCGTCCGAATCGGCTCGTCTTGGTTCGCCGCAGCCGGAAGCGCTGAAAGCTCATCGGACCGGTAGCAGGCGACAACCCTCTCCGTGTAGCTGGGCCAGTCTCCCCGGCTGATGGGCAACGCCGCATTGTGCGCTTGAAAGAAGGTCCGCAAGAACGTGATCCGCTTGTGGATCGTACGAGGCGCATTGCCTTCTCTTTCCATCGCGCGATGTATCGCAGCACGTCTTTCCTATTGAGATCCTCCAGATGCTTTTTCCGGCACTCTCGGCCAAAGTCTGCAAGGTCTCCCCATATGCAAGCTGGGGATCAGAGCCAACGTCCTCCCAGACTCGCTTTCCAATGGCGGCGTAGCGTGTACGTGGCCCCAGGGCAATGCTGCAGCTGGCCGTCAAGGAAGGCAAAAGATGGCCGGAGACGCCCATTGCCTGCAAAAAGAGGGGGAAGGTAAGCGCGGGTTCCGTCAGGGCGCTAGAAGCGGAGGTAAAAGCAAGCAGCTTTGGACTTCATGAGGTATCTCCTGGAGCGAGATACCGAGTCACCCTGCTTGTTCGCGAAATCGGTAGCCGCTACGGTAGCCAGCAGCTAAGTTATCGATTCCTAAAGCTATGGCGGAGAGAGAGGGATTCGAACCCCCGATACCCGTAAAGGTATGGCTGATTTCGAGTCAGCTGCATTCAACCGGGCTCTGCCATCTCTCCGCGTTCCACGAGGCCGCGGATGCCTAGATTTTACCATGGCTCCCAAGCGCCCAGAAGCGCCCAGGCAGCACTCAAGCAACGCCCGGAGCAGGCAAAGTCAGAGAGTCGAAGCCCTCAAACAGGCACCCTGCCAGCCCTCTTCAGTCACGATCGCGTCCATCGGGATATCGTGCGGCTGCGGCGAAAAAGCTTCGATACGCGCCTCCCCAAAGGCGACGCCTACGACCAGCGGAGGCCTTGCCCATCCGGCCAATGTCCGGTCATAGTAGCCGCCGCCGTAACCAAGGCGAAAGCCGGCTGTGTCAAATCCAAGGCATGGCACGAGCAGGATCTGCGGCCTGACAGCATCCCAACCTGCCGGGCAGGCCACGCCCTCCTCGTCACGATCCATAGCCTCGCCCGGTCGCCAGCGGAGATACGTGATCGGGGCTGCCGGAGCCACAACGGCTGGCAGCGCCGGCACCCCACCCAGCGCCACTACTTCCTCAGCAAGCGAGCGTATGTCGCACTCCCCGCGGACAGGCCAGTAAAGGCCCACCGTCTTCCCTCGGACAGGAAGTAAGTCCGCCCGAAGCCGCTCCCGAAAGCGCTCCCGGAGCTGCTGAACGATCTGCTCGGTCCGCTGCCGGCGAAGAGCCGGCGCCATCGCAATGCGGGCCTGCAGAAGACGTCTGCGCAGCGCCTCCCGCGCTTGCGCGACATCGCAGCCGGGCTTCTCTTCTTCCGTAAACCGCATGCGTCCAGGGTAACGGCTGCCCTTCCCGCCCCTGCGGCTGCTCAGCTTCCGTTTACGCAGGCGCCCCTACGGCTCGTCGCGGTAGATCCCGACCTGCGGCTTGCCGCCCTGCTGCAGCTTGACCCGGAACATGCCCGGCGTGTTGAAGCTCCAGGCCATCTGCCCATCCGGGGTAATCGCAATGGCACCGCCATCGCCGTGGATCGCACCCAGCTGCCGCTGCACCACATCATCCACCGCCTGCTGCAGGCTCATCCCCCGGTACTGCACCAGCGCGCAGATGGTACGGGCCACCGTAAGCCGGATAAAGTACTCGCCCGTCCCCGTGGCAGAAACAGCACACGAAGCATTGGAGGCGTAGGTACCGGCGCCGATCACCGGCGAGTCCCCGACGCGGTTCCACTGCTTCGCCGTCACGCCACCGGTCGAAGTACCGGCCGCTACATTGCCTTTCTCATCGAGCGCGGCCACCCCGACCGTGCCGTACTTGTGGGCATCCGGCTGCTCAAAGAAGCTCAGCGCCTTTGCCGGAGCGGGCGGTGCGCCGGCAGGCCGCGGCGGGATCGGCAAACCTTCTGCCGTGAGCTGCTTCTCGAGTGCCTCCCAGCGGCGCTCCGTGAAGAAGAAGCTTTGCGGCACCTGCTCGAGGCCTACATGCGCGGCAAACGCATCGGCCCCTGCGCCGATCATCATGACATTGCTGCTCCGCTCCATCACGGCCCGTGCCAGGGAGATCGGGTGCCGGGTGTGCTGCACGTCAGCCACAGCACCGGCCTTCAGAGTGGCGCCGTCCATGATGGCTGCGTCGAGCTGGTTGGTTCCGTCAGCGGCAAACACGGCTCCCCGTCCGGCATTAAACAGCGGATTGTCCTCCAGCAGCTCAATCGCCGCCTCGACAGCCTCAACCGCCGAGCCTCCCTGCTCCAGCACACGCCCGGCCGCATCGGCCGCCTCCGTCAGACCGGCCCGATACCCTCGCTCCGCATCCGGCGTCATCGACGAGCGCTCGATCACACCCGCGCCCCCGTGCAGTACAAGCGCCCATCTGTGCTGGGTACCGGGTGCGGAGGACCCGGTAAGCACGTTGTTCGACGCTGCACTGCTTGGCCCAGCAGGCTGGCTCTGCGCTTGCATCGACACACCGAGCCCGAGAAGCATCATCGCCGCCATGCTCCCTGCCCTATTCACAGGCCGCTCCCCTTCCCTGCTTCAGCCCCGGCAGCGCGCACCACGCTGCCGCCCTTCATCACGAAGCGCACCCGCGTCACCGCGCTCATGTCCGTCAGCGGGTCCCCTTCCACCGCGATCACATCCGCCAGGTAGCCGGGCTTCAACTCACCGAGGCTACCTGCCCAGCCCAGCAGTCGCGCGCCGTGGAGCAGGTCGGCGCGCAGTACATCGGGCGCCGGCATGCCGTACTCCACCATCAGCTCCAGCTCCCGCGCCTGCGTCCCATGCGGAAAAGGCCCCACATCGGAGCCGACCGCCATGGGAACCCCGGCTGCCAACTGCTTGCGGAACTCGGCTGCGTGCAACGCCAGCTCCGCCTTCTCCCGCTCGGCCGCTGCCGGCGTCTCCGCATGCGCGGCAAAATACTCGGTGATGGCGAATGTAGGCACGGCATAGATCTCTTTGCTCTTCATTGCCTGCATCGTTGCGGGGCTCAGCTGGTAGGCATGGTCAATCGAGGCGACCCCGGCCTGTACGGCATAGCTCGCGCCAGGCTCCCCCGTGCAGTGCACGCCAACGCGGGTGCCCGTGCGCGCGGCTTCCGCCACAGCCACGGCCAGCTGCTCCTCTGTGTACTGGTAGGTAGGTGCAAACTTTCCATCGGCAAAGTGGTCTTCACCAGTCTCATAAATCTTGGTGAAGTCTGCGCCTTCCTTGCGCTGCTGCCGCATCACGCGCACCAGAGCCTCCGCGGTGTCGGCGTAGTCGGCATTCGAGGAAACATGCTCGGCCGGGTTGAAATGGATCGCATCCTCATGCCCGCCGGTGATGCTGATGGCATTGCCGCTGATGCGCATACGGGGGCCCGGGATCAGCCCCTGGTCGATCGCATTACGCACAGCCGTGTCTGCTGAACCTGCGCCCTCCGTCCCCATATCCCGCTCAGCCGTAAAGCCCGCCATCAGGTCCGCACGGGCTGCGAGCGCTGCCAGAATCGTCCGTTCCGGCACGGACTCCACAACGGTCTGCAGATCCTCTGCGCCCGGATGCAGAAACAGGTGCACATGCGCATCGATCAGCCCAGGCATCAGCGTTTCCGCGCCTAGATCCACAATGGGCGCGCCTGCTGGATGCGTCACGTGGCTGCCGACCTCGCTGATGCGTTCACCCCGGACCAGCACTTCTCCGGGAGAGACAAGCCGTCCGCCCTCGACATCCAGCAGGTGCGCCGCATGAAGAACAATCACGTCCGAAGCAGGGGCGGCCTGCCCCAGGGTGTGCGCCGCAAAAACAAAGGGCAGCAAAGCAGCACCGGAGAGAAGGCCACGCAGGCAAGCAGCCATTTGCATGGGGAGGATGCTAGCACGAGCTTTCGCGTGCTCCGGCGTTTTTGAAAGATGCCCGGATGCCAATCTGGGGCTGAAAGCACGCGCAGCCTCTTTTGGCTCAGGTAACAGTACAACGATGCCCTCCCCAGCCTTTTCGCTGAGTCCGCGCTGCCTTGTCTATGTCAGACTGGGGCGCGAGGGCTTTTGCCATGAAACTTTCACTTGTGGTCGCCTCGGTGGAACGCACCGGAGAGCTGCACGATCTGCTGGAAGGCTTTGCCAATCAGCCATTCCGGGACTTCGAAGTGATCGTAGTCGATCAGAATGCGGATAGCCGCCTCCACCCGATCATTGCGAAGTTCATGCCGCAGTTCGCGATCCGGCATCTTCACTCGGCGGTGCGCAATGTATCGCTCGCGCGCAACGAGGGTCTGGCGGCAGCGACCGGGGATGTCGTCGGCTTTCCGGATGATGACTGCCAGTACAAGCCCGATACGCTGCTTCGTGTGGCGCAGCACTTTGAGCAGGATCCTAAACTGGTGCTGCTGGCCGGCAACTGCGTTTCCCCGGGCGGTGCGCTGATCAATGGCCGCTGGACCGAGGTGTCCTGCCCCATCGACGACCGCACGGTCTGGACAACCGTGATCGGCTTCGCCATCTGGATGCGGACCGCACAGGCGCGCGAAGTAGGCGGCTTCGATCCCGCAATTGGACCGGGAACCCCGTGGGGCTCCGGCGAGGAGCCGGACTTTGCGCTGCGGCTCCTGCGCAAAGGGTACAAGGGCTTCTATGACGTAACACTTGGCATCGAGCACCCCGACAAACGGCTGACACCTCATGCCATCAGTCGCGCCTTTGCTTACGGTGCCGGCATGGGCCGTGTCCTGCGCAAACACTCCATCGCTATATCCATTGTGTTTCCTTACTTCATGCGTCCGATTGGAGGCGTGCTGTTAAGCCTGGCCCGGGCACGCACCGCGGAGGCACGGTACTACTGGAACACCTTTCGCGGTAGACTCTTCGGATACATGGCCGCCCCGGCGCGCTAGCTCGCTTCCCTCTCCTAGCGGTCTGCTTCCTGGGCGATCGGCAGATAGCGCCCGGCCAACGCCCGGACGCGCGCACGCTCCGTGTGCGTCAGGGAACGCCACAGAAGAAAGAACACCAGCAGCGAGCCGAACCCCGCCAGAGCCGGCGCAAAGCCGGCGCTTCCGGCTAAAGCACAGGCGATCAGGGTCAGCGTCGTCCCCGCAAGCAGCGGCAGCAGGCCCAACACCACAGGGCGGATCGGCGGGTACATACGCTGTGCTACCCACATCCGGGCGAGCAGGTCCACCAGGCAGCGCAGAGCCCACGCAATTGCCGCGCCCTGGATCCCCCAGTGCCGCAGCAGCACCGCAAGCGCGGGAATGTAAATCAACAACTCCGCAAAAGAGAACTTGGCGTTGACGCTGGCTTTGCCAATACCGTCCAGCAAGCCGGACACCACTGCATCCATGCTGGTGAGCAGAATGCCGACACCAAGCCAGCGCAGCACAACACTGGCATGCGCTGCGAAGTCAGGCCCCAGCCAGATGGACAGGATCCAGTGGCTGAGGACAACACAAAGCAGGGCGGGCACAAACAGTGCCCCTGCTACAGAAACCACACTGCGCCGGAAGAGCGCCTGCGTATTGACCGGGTCATAGCGGTAGGAAGCAGCCATTGCCGGGTAGGCCGTGTTCATGATGGCCACCGGCACAAGCGAGAAGCGCATCACCAGATCAAGCGGAGTCGAGTAGTACCCGGTGGCAGCCGCCGACAGCACGGAGGCGATAATAAAGCGGTCCACGTAGGTAAGGATGGGCCAGGTAATATTCGAGGCCGTCATCCAGCCGCCCATGCGCAGGATCGGCAGCAGCTGCTGAAGCTCCACACGCGCTCCGCGCAGCTCCGGCATCACCCGCAGGCAGATGCGCCGGTAAGCCACAGCCATCAGGAGCCGACAGACAACCAGCACGGCAATCACGCCGACGAGGCTGTTATAGAAGGACAGCACCAGGAGCGGGCCAATGTAATACATGGCCATAATGGGTACATTCACCAGGTTTGCCGAACGGAACTCCTGGTAGGCCGCGATAACGCCCCATTGCGCGGAGTTCAGAATGACGATCGGCGCCGAAAGGCAAAGCACATAGATGGAGTAGAGAACCTCCTTGTACATCCCCGGCGGGATATTCAGCCCGGAGCGGACCCAGATCGGGGCGATAGCAGCCATCAGCACACCGCCTGCTGTGCCCAGGATCGTGAGCGCCGCCATGCCGCTGCGGGCCAGCGTCGCTGCCTCCTGTGCCTTGCCTTCTGTCAGCAGTTCCGCAATGGTGCGTGTCAGCGACCGGCCGATGCCAAAATCAAAGATGCTGAAAATCCCGACCAGGCTCAAAGCGATCACGAAGACGCCCCAGCGGCTCGGGCCAAGGTCGCGGACCAGGTGCGGTGTCACCAGCACCGCAACCAGCAGGGGGCCGGCGCGGCCAATCAGGTTCCACATGGCACTGGTCGCCACGGTGCGTGTGCTGCTCAGGGAGCGGACGGCCTTCTGCGTACCCTTGTCCACAGGTGCTTCCCCTGCTGTCTGCATCGTTCCCTTCCATCCCGCGAAAACAGCAGCCGTGTGAAGCCCGGCATCAAAAGTGCAAAATGGAGCAGCGCTCCTGAACATTACTCCCGCCAGGAAAACTTCTCCTGAGCATACGTTTTCTTCCGGCACGATGGGAAGATGGGAGAGACACGCTGGTACCCTGCAGGCGAACTCTCCGCGCCGGCAAAAGCTTTCTGGATGGCAGCTGCCCCTGCAGACTGCGATCCAGCCCTCGGGAAAGGATCAAACTGGCATGCTTGCTCCCCCTCCGCAGATTCGAGCTCCCAAGGACGCGGAAGCTGTTCTTCCGCATGCCGGTGAAGCCGCCCCGCAGCCCGGAACCCTGCGCATCGCGGTGGGGATCGCTACCAGCGGGCGCCCCGCTATTCTCGCCGAAACCCTTGCGGACCTCGCTCACCAAACACTGCAGCCCATGCAGGTACTAGTCCTCTACGGCAAGAGTGAAGATGTGGGTGACCTATCCGTGCTCTACCCTGCCTATGTGTTCGCAGCCGCCACGGGCGGCCTGTGCGAGAAGCGGAACCGCATCCTGGACGCAACCGCCGATGCCGACCTGCTCTTCTTCATGGATGATGACTTCTATCTCGACCCGGGCTATCTCCAGGTGATGGAGCGTGCTTTTCGCGAGGACAGTCACATGGTGGCGGCCTCCGGCAGAGTCTTGGCCGATGGAGCCAAAGGCCCCGGTCTCAGCCCGGCTGAAGCACGCGCAGCGCTGACCGACGGAGCAAAAGGGTCCGGGCAGGGGGGCGTGAACCCTCCGGAGCCTTCCTTCAACACCTACGGCTGCAATATGGCTTTTCGGCTGAGCACGATCCGCCGGCACTCCTTGCGCTTTGACGAGCAGCTGCCGGCCTACGGCTGGTATGAGGATATTGATTTCTCCCGCCGGATCGCCCGCTTCGGCTCCATGATGCTGCTCCGCGACGCCTGCGGTGTGCACCTGGGCGCAAAGGTGGGCCGCGTCTCAGGGCGCAAGCTCGGCTACTCGCAGGTGGCCAACCCGGTCTACCTTGCCCAGAAAGGCTCCTTCCCCTGGGACCATGCCCTGCGGAGCATCGGCCGAAACTGCCTGGCCAACCTGATGCGTAGCCTCACCCCGGAATCCTACGTAGACAGGCGCGGTCGCCTGGTCGGCAATCTCCTGGCCTTCCGGGATCTGCTGCAGCGCCGCATGCATCCGACGCGCATTCTGGCTATGCGCTAGAGAGAGGTTGGGACGCCATGGCTGAGGCCCGCGGAAGCTCTACCTCACGCCTGCCCACCGCGCTTTCCGCGCCTCAGGCGCAAGGCTCCTGCCCGGCTCAAACCAAATCTCCTGAGCAGCTCCAGCAAGGGTCGCTTTCCATCGCGGTCGGCATTCCCACGCGTGGCCGCCCGTCCATCCTTTGTGAGGCTTTAGCCAACATCCACAGCCAGACAAGGCCTGCCGAGGCGATCCTTGTCTGCTTTGTGGAGGAAGCAGATCTCGGGGCGGCGCGGGATCTCTTTCCTGGCGTGCACTACATCCGGGGCAAAGGCGGCTCTGCGGAACAGCGCAATCAGCTGCTGGATGCGGCAGCGGCATGGGACCTGATCTTTCTTCAGGACGACGACTTTCTCGCCGATCAGAGCTACCTGGAACGTACGGTAGAAGTCTTCGCTCAGCGCCCGGAGGTGGCCGGTAGCACAGGCCGGATCCTCCAGAACGGTGCGCGTGGGCCCGGCTATTCTGTCGCGCAGGCGCGGCGCTTCCTCCTGGACGCCTCGCCAAACGCCCTTTTGCCCGGAGAGCTCACGGAGTCGACGATTCTGGCCGATGGGTGCAACATGGCTTTCCGCATGCACGTGCTCCGCAGCCACGCACTTCGCTTCGATGAAGAGATGCCGGGCTATGCCTGGTATGAGGACATTGATTTCTCGCGCCGCCTTGCTCCCTTCGGCCTCCTCCTGCTCATCCCCTCGGCGCAGGGCGTCCACCTCGGCACCAAGCAGGGTAGGACCTCAGGGCGGCGCTTCGGCTACTCGCAGATAGCAAATCCCCTCTACCTCGCCCGCAAAGGAACCTGCAGCTGGCCCGGCATCCTGCGGGGCATGGCGGTGAGCCTTCTCAGCAACCTCCTACGCAGCCTGCTGCCGGAACCTTATATTGACCGGCGAGGACGGCTCCGAGGCAATCTGCTGGGTCTTTGGGATGTGGTGCGAGCCAGAAGCCACCCTCGCCGGGTGCTCTCCATCCTGGAGAACGCATCCTTCCCGGTCCGATCCGGAAGGGACTCGCCCCTCGTGCTCTAACCTATAAGTGCAATCCCTCACCCGCTCCAGGCTGGGGGTGAGAAAAAGTTTCGCTCCACCTTGTCATGGCAGATACCGGCTTCGAAGCACCCGCGTGGAGAAGAGTAACCATACGGGTGCCTCTGCCTTCGCCCAGCTTTCACGGGCTGGATTCAAGAGAAACTAACAAAGTTTTCATAGATTTGTGGAAGAGGTTCCAGTCTGGCACAAGTTACCAAAATGGCAAACGAGCGAGTTGGAGGTGACTCAAGATTGCTTGAGTTACCCTCTAGCTGCGATGTTAAAGTCCCGATAGATCGCAGTGAGTGGATGAAATTACCTTGTTCACGCACTGAAGATGCAGAAAGTAAGTCAAATCTGCACTGCAGCCGGCTCGAAAGCCGGCCTGCTCAACGGAACCGCCTTCAGGCCGCGAGAAAGCGACTCTTGAAAGGCATAGCCAGAGTTTACCCGGATGCGACGATGACCCTGTTTCCCTTGCACCATCTGGTTCCCCGGCAGTACGCAGCACGCATCGACTTCCAGACCAAGCGTGCACCGTATTCTGCATTGGCTCTTCTTCTTGCTTCCTTGGTTTTCCCCGGCAGCCTGGCCGCACAGACGGCAGAAAACGCGGGGAACACCGCGGCTCCTGGCGCTCCCTCCGTTGCGGCCTCTGCTGTCTCCCAGGATGTGCTGCCCGCGCAGGCACTCGGGGCGGATGACCTGCTCCAGATCATGGTTCCCTATTGCCCCGAGCTTTCTCGCTCCTTCCGCGTTAGCTCAGACGGCTCACTGACTCTGCCGCTTTTGAAGCAGCGGCTCCAGGTAGCCGGTCTGCAGCCCGCGGAGGTCGAACGCAGGATTGCGACCGAACTGGTAAGCGAGCAAGTGCTGGTGGACCCGGTTGTGAATGTCTCTGTTCTTGAGTACCGCTCGAAGCCGGTCAATGTGGTTGGCGCCGTGAACCATCCGCTGACCTTCCAGGCGACCGGTGATACAACTCTGCTTGATGCCATCGCCAAAGCAGGCGGGCTTGCCTTGACGGTAGGTCCTACCATCACGGTGACGCATCGCGAGCAGGCGCCGGACGGCACCATGCACCTCACTGTGCAATCGATCCCGGTTCGGGGGCTGATGGAGCAGGCCGATCCCAAGCTGAATGTTCGGCTGACCGGCAATGAGGAGGTTCGGGTACCCGAGGCGGGCCGCATCTTTGTGGCCGGCAACGTGAAAAAGCCCGGCAGCTTTGCCATGCAAAATAACCAGGACACCACCGTCGTCAAGGCTTTGGCTATGAGTGAAGGGCTCGATGCGTACTCTGCCAAGCAGGCTTTTATCTACCGCGAACAGGGCACGGGCAAGCCGCGCGAAGAGATCACCGTGCAGCTGGCACAGATCATGTCGCGCAAAAGCCCGGACGTTGTGCTCGAGCCGGACGACATCCTGTACGTGCCGCTGAACGGCAACAAGAAAATGACAGCCCGGGTGCTTGAGCAGATTGCAGGGTTCGGCTCAACCGCAGCTTCGGGTGTACTGATCTACAAGTAGCGATCGCGTTCAGGCAGGGAAAGAGCCCAACCGGCTTTGTACCTGCCTGACTGAACTTCGCTATCGGATTCCTTTCACTGCACTGCTTTGCTGTACTGAAACACAGAATAAGCCGCTCCATTGAAACAGTTTGAGGAAAGGCTTCCTCTTTTCGCTTTCCTTCTGCCCATCCATCAAGCAAGAGCTCACTCGCGAGGACACAAGATGCCGAACGCCTTCCACCAAAAGCCTAAGATCCTGCCCGCCGCCAACAACGCCCAGATGTTGACCTACACATCCGCTCCTCCGTCTGCCGAAGCAGAGGAGCTGCTGCCCGTGCAACATTACCTGTGGCTGCTGCGGCGCGCCTGGTGGAAGATCGGTGCCGCTGTTTTTGCGTGCACGGCTCTGACAGCTGCCGCTTGCTACATGGTTACGCCCCAGTACGAGGCGACCACGCTCATCACGGTCGACAACAAGGTACCGACCAGCGTACTGAGTGAGAACGCCGGCGTACAGAGCAGCAGCGATGTGGAAGAGTTCCTGAATACCGAGATGGATGTGCTGGAGTCCGATGCCGTGCTTCGGCCCGTCGCCGAGCAGTACCACCTGCTCCCCAAGGCGAAGCCTGGTGCGCCGCCGATGCCGAAAGGCCCGGTAGCCCTCAAGAATCTGACCATCAAGCACCCGGCCAACAGCCTTCTTCTCAAAATCTCCTACCGCTCGAAGGACCCGCAGCTGGCCGCCGATGTGGCCAATTCCGTTGCCCACTCCTATATCAACCAGGTGTATGAGAGCCATGTCCGCTCCTCGCTGGACGTTTCCGGCTTTATGGAGAAGCAGCTCGATGACCTGAAGGCCAACATGAACCGGAGCGTCGAGGCGCTTTCAACCTACCAGCGGCAGCTGGGCATCATCGATCCGGAGCAGCAGACCAACGTCCTGGCAGCGCGCATCCTTCAGCTCAACGCGGACTACACGGACGCCGAGAACGAGCGGATCCGCAAGCAGGCTGCCTACAAGGGCGTCCAGGCCGGCAACACCGCTGCGATCGAGATCTCCTCCCAGTCCGAGCAGCTCTCCAAGCTGCAGGTCAAGGTCCAGGACGCGCAGCAAAGAATGGCGACGATTGAAACCCACTACGGGCTCAACAATCCGGAATATAAGCAGAACGCCAATGAGCTGGCCGAGGTCACTCGCCAGTACAACGCCGCCCGCGCTGATATCGGCAGCCGCATCCAGACCGACTACAGCCAGGCCGCCAGCCACGAAGCCATGCTGCGCGATGCTCTGGCCCAGGCCAAGGCGGAAGCTGACCGGCTCAACGCAAGCTCTATCCAGTACCAGCAGCTCAAGCGGGATGCGGACGCGAACAAGACCCTGTACAACGAGCTCTACCAGAAGATCAAGGAAGCCGGCATCAACTCGGGCTTCCAGAACAGCAACTTCCGCATCGCCGATGAAGCTCGGCCAGAATCCGCGCCGGTCTTCCCCAACAAGACCATCTTCACTTTCATCGGGTTCTTCCTCTCGCTCGTCGGCTCGATTGCTTACGTCCTGATCTCTGACATGCTCGACAAGAGCGTCCGGGACCCTGACCAGGCGCGCCGCACACTCAACATCGAGGTGCTGGGTGTTCTGCCGGATGTCTTCGGACTCAAGCCCGCCGGGCGGCAGCTCCTGCTCAGCGACGGCGACGCCGAGGACGCCGAGCCCGGCCGTCGTCAGCCGCTGGACTGGAGCCGGACGCAGGACGCCTATACCGAGGCCATCCGCACCATGCGCTCCCTCGTCCTGCTCGAACGCAGCCGCTCCCCCTTGCGCTCCCTGCTGGTCACCTCCGCGGTCGCCGGCGAAGGCAAAAGCACCTGCACCGCGCATATGGCCATCGCCCACGCGCTGCAAGGCCGCCGCACACTGCTGATTGATGCGGATCTGCGCCGGCCTTCGCAGCACACCCACTTCGCCCTCGACAATGCACGCGGGCTCTCCGAGCTCATCCTGGAAGGCCAGAGCGTGAGCGACGTTTGCCGGAAGGTGAGTGGGGTCGAGAACCTCGACATCATCACCGCCGGCCAGTTCGGGCCCAAGGCAGCCCACCTGGTCGGCACCAAGATGGCTGGCATCCTCGATGAGGCTGTACAGGACTATGACCTCGTCGTCATTGATGCTCCACCGATGCTCGGCCTCGCAGAGCCCATCCAGATCGCCTGCGCTGCCGACGGCGTCCTGCTGATCACCCAGGCCGGTGCCACCAACCAGGAGGCGGTCGCCGCGACGCTCGGTACCCTCAACCGCCTGGATGTCCGCATCCTCGGCCTCGTGCTCAACAAGGTGCGCAGGGAGATGAGTTCCAGCTACCAGCACTACGGCGTGTACGGCCGCTACGACGAAAAGACACTCACCGCAAGCTAAACGGCACAGCATACCCAAGAAGGACACGAGATCATGCACGCCACTGACACCAACTCTCCGGGCTACGTTGTGAATGCGCGATTCCTTGCGCATCGTGTGACCGGGATCCAACGCTATGCACGCGAGATCGCCTCGCGGCTCACCGGGGCTCCGCCCATGCTTGCGCCTGCAAATGGCAAAGGCTGGCGCGGACACCTGTGGGAGCAGACCGCCCTGCCCCGGCAGGCTGCGGGCCGGCTGCTCTGGAGCCCTTGCGGAGCAGGCCCGCTCGGCTACCGCCGCCAGGTCGTCACCTTCCACGATCTATTTCCCGTCGAGCATCCCGAGTGGTACTCAGCCGCCTATGCGCGCTGGTATGACTTCATGTTCCGCCGCCTCGCCGCCCAGGCTATCCACCTGATCGCGATCTCGGCCTACACCAAGGACCGTATCGTGCGTGTGCTCGGAAGAAATGCCGAGGACATCACGGTAGTCCACAACGGGCCGGCAGAGACGATCCGGCTCACCTCCACAGTGGAAGCCGCAAAGGCAGCCGCTGCCCTGGCTCTGCCCTCGCGGCGCTACCTGTTGTCTCTGTCCTCGCTTGAAAAGCGCAAAAACCTGCCTGCCATCCTCGACAGCTGGCGCATTGCGCAACGCTCCCTTCCGGACAATGTCTGGCTCGTCCTCGCCGGGCAGCAGGCCAGCACTGCCATCTACGGCAAGCAGGCCCTGTCTGCCATCCCGGCCCGGGTACACTTCACCGGCTACGTGCCAGAGGAGCACCTCGCCGGGCTTTACTCGGGCGCATCCTTGTTCCTCTTTCCCTCGCTTGCTGAGGGCTTCGGACTTCCGCTGCTCGAGGCCATGCACTGCGGTCTGCGCTGCATCACCTCCACCACCTCCTCTCTGCCGGAGGTGGGCGGCGATGCAGCCATCTACGTCGATCCTCGCAACGTCCGCGAGCTTGCCGATGCAATCCTGCGCCACATGCCACGCTACAACGCGGCGTCCTCACCGTTTCTGCCGGCCCTTGAGCAGGCCGGCCGTTTCTCCTGGTCCGAGTCAGCCCGCCGCACGGAAGATGTTCTGCAGCGTGCCGCTGCGGAGCAGCCGGTCGCAGCCACGGAGCCTTCGCGCCGCTGGAGTGTTGCATGAACGCGCCCCCGGTTCTCAGCTCCTCTCAGCCCAGCTCAAACACTGCCGACACAGCCATGCCCACTCTGCTGCCCGGGGTCCGCGTCGCCCTGGTGCATGACTGGCTCACCGGCATGCGCGGCGGCGAAAAGGTTCTCGAAGTGCTCTGCCGCCGTCTACCCGGCGCCCCGCTCTGGACCCTCCTCCACAACAAAGGCTCTGTCTCCGCCATCATCGAGGACCGGCCCATCCATGCCAGCCTGCTGGGGCGCATGCCGCAGGCAGGGAAGCGCTACCGCTCCTACCTGCCGCTGTTCCCTTTGTTTGCTGAAACCAACAAGGCTCACGGCGCTGACGTCGTGATCTCGACCTCGCATGCCGTCGCCAAGTCGATGGTCCGCCGCAGCTCGTCAGGGCGGCCCCTGCACATCTGCTACATCCACACCCCCATGCGCTACATCTGGGATCTCTTTGACGAGTACTTCGGACCCGAGCGCGTCGGCACCCTCCCCTCGCGCTTTCTCTTTGCACCGCTCGCAGCCATGTTGCGCCGCTACGATCGCGGAACAACCGATCGCGTCGACTTGTTCATCGCAAACTCCTCCTACGTGGCCGAGCGTGTCCGGCGCACCTATGGGCGCGAAGCCAAGGTGCTGCCGCCGCCGGTCGACGTAGAGCGCTATGCGCAGGGGGAGCGTGAGCCCGGCGACGGCTACCTCGTAGTCTCGGCACTGGTGCCTTACAAGCGCGTGGATCATGCGATTCGCGCCTGCGCTCGCCTCGGCCGCAGTCTCACCATCGTAGGCCGTGGACCCGAAGAAGCCCGCCTGCGCGCGCTTGCCGCGGAGCTCGGTGCCAAGGTCGAGTTCACCGGTTTCGCCAGTGACGAACAGCTCGCCCGCTACTACAGTCGAGCCCGCGCGCTTCTTTTCCCCGGCGTCGAAGACTTCGGCATCGTTCCGGTCGAAGCCATCGCCTGCGGCTGCCCGGTCATCGCCCTGGCGGAAGGCGGCATACTGGATTCAATGACCCGCGAGACCGCCGTCTTTTTTCCTCATGCCACCCTCGAGTCCTTGGAGGGAGCTATGCTCGAGTTTGAAGCGCGTTCCCATGACTTTGATCCTGCCATCCTGCGAGCCCGTGCCGCTGTGTTCTCTGAAAGCGCCTTTGTGGCGCGGCTGACTGAGATCCTGGACGAAACGCTTGCTTCCCCCGTCTTCCTCCACCGCCACGCTGCCCGGCACGCCCAAAGCAGCCCAAAGAGCAGCCTCGAGAGCGGTGAGGTGCACCACGCGCAGACCGTGTCTGCGCCTTTGCAGTAATGCTGTACTTTCTGCGGAAGGCTCGCGCCTTCTGCATGGAGCCATGGCCCTTTCCAGATGCCAGTGCATTTCAACCGAAGCAGCCGAAAGGCCAGAGACCGAGCTCATGAGCACAGCGTCTACTCTTTCCACCCCCTACTCCTCCGCAAGCGATATCCCGAAGATCGCCTGCAATCGCACCTTGACCGTGGCCGCGCTGGTGGGTGCCGATCTTCTTGCTGTTTTCTTTTCGGGCTCCGTTGCCGTTTCGCTGCGCCTGCTCTTCCATGGGCACTTTCCGCTCTCGGCTTATGCCACGCTGCTGCCCTCCCTGCCTCTCTTCTTTCTCGTCTTTTCAGCCCTGGACCTTTATCCCGGCATCGCGGCCAACGCCATCGATGAGTTCCGCAAGATGCTCTATGCGGTCACTCTGAGCTATGTCCTGATCATCGTCTCCACCTTTTTCATCAAGGTTGAAGGCCACTACTCCCGTATTGCCTTTGTGCTGTCATGGCTGCTGACCCTGGCGCTGGTGCCGATCGGCCGCCGCGCTGTTCGTTCCTTCGGGGCGCGCCAGCCGTGGTGGGGTGTGCCGACCGTCGTACTGGGCGCGAATGAAACGGGTGAGGCCATCCTCAAGGTGCTCTCCGAGCAGCCCACCCTGGGCCTGCGGCCCATCGCGCTGCTCAGCCAGGATGGAGTGTCCAGCCGTCCGGCACCGGCCAAGAACCTCTTCATGGGTGACTTCGGGCATGCGCCGGAGCTCGCGACCCGCAACAAGGGCTGCTACGCCATCATTGCCATGCCGGAGCTGCGCGCGGTCGAGCTTGAAGACGTACTCAACGAGTACTCCCCCTACTTCCACCACGTGCTGGTCCTCCCTGATGTCGCCGGTATGTCCAGCCTCTGGGTCTCAGCCAAGGATCTAGGCGGCATGCTGGGCCTTGAAATCGAGCAGCGCCTCTCGCAAACCATGCCGCGGCTCATCAAGCGCAGTTTTGACCTGCTGGTCGCCTCGGCTGTCGCTCTTTGCTTCCTGCCTCTCTTCCTCGCTCTCATCGTCGGTGTACGGCTCAGCTCGGCAGGGCCCATCTTCTACGGGCAGCGCCGTGTCGGGCGAGGCCATGAGCTGTTTACCGCCTGGAAGTTCCGCTCCATGGTCATGAACGCCGATGAGGTTCTGGAGCAGCACCTGGAAAGCGACCCTGCCCTGCGGGCAGAGTGGGATCGCGACCGCAAGCTCAAGCGCGACCCTCGGGTCACGCGTATCGGCCGCATTATGCGCAAGACAAGCCTCGATGAGCTGCCGCAGCTCTGGAACGTACTGGCCGGGCAGATGAGCCTGGTAGGACCCCGGCCCATCGTCATGGCGGAGGTGGACCGCTACGGGCGCCGCTACCAGCACTACCGCCGCGTAACGCCTGGCATCACCGGCCTGTGGCAGATCTCCGGGCGCAACAACACAACCTATGAGCGCCGCACTGAGATCGATGAGTACTACGTCCGTAACTGGTCCGTCTCCATGGACCTTTACATCCTCTACCGGACCGTGAAGACTGTCCTCTTTACCGAAGGCGCCTACTAGGCGCTTTCGGCTGTTCGATTGCCGATTCAGGAAAGCCGGCCATGACCGCTTCGACACTGCCTGTTCTTGTTCTAATTGCCTTTCTTTGGTGGAAGACCAAGGGCGAGCTCCTGCCCATCCTCCTGTTCACCTCGATCTTTGACGCAGCCTCTGTGCTCAACCTCGGCGGTTCGCCGGTTTCTCCCTGGCTTCTGGCGCTGGTCCTCTGCCTGCCTGTCAAGGTGCTTTCGCGCCGGCTGCACTGGAAGCCGATCCCAGGCGTCAACCGCGCTGCCTATGCAGCCATGCTGATGTTTGTTCTGTATGCCGTGTGCTCCTCGTTCCTCTTTCCCTTTCTGTTCCACGGCATCCCGGTCAACAACTCGCGCACCGGGTCAGGCGCTCATCTCGAGTGGTCCATCAGTAACTTCGCCCAGACCGGCTATCTGCTCGCGGCATTCACCATCTTCATGGTCACCATCCACAGCACACGCGAGCAGCTCCGCCTTGCTGTCACCTGGTACATCCGGGCATGCATCTGTATTGCCCTGTTCTCCATGTACCAGCTCGCCAACGCGACCCTGCACGTTCCCTACCCCTCGGCCATCCTCTACACAAATACAGCTCATGTCATCTACGACGCCTACAAGATCGGCGGCGTCTGGCGGCTGAACTCCACCTTCTCTGAGGCCTCGGCAGCAGCCTTTTACCTGGGCACGGGGCTCGCTCTTCTGGGCTGGCAGCTGGCCACGCATCGCCTTCGTTTCAAACCTGTCGCCAGCTTTCTGCTCATCCTGCTGGCGCTGGTTCTCACCGTCTCCACGCTGGGCTACGCCTGCCTGGCCACCGTGCTGTGCGGCAGCCTGCTGCTCTACATTCGCCATACGTTTTCAAAGCAGGGCGTTGCACCGCTCAAGCTGCTGGTCATCCTGCTTGTCATCGCTATCGCTGTTCCCATCTTCCTGCTCACCGGTGCCGGCGATGTTGTCAGCAAAGTAGTGATGAATGTGTTCGTCGATAAGGTCGGCAGCGACTCCTACAAGGAGCGCGCCATGTGGAACGAAATGGCGCTACAAACCTTCCATGACACCTACTATCTCGGAGCCGGCTGGGGCAGTGCGCGTGCCTCCAGCTTTGCCTGCTCCCTGCTCGCGAATGTCGGGATACCCGGGGTCGGGCTATTCGTGTTCTTCCTTCTGCAGATGATTCGGCCGGTCTTTTCCCCAAGACGCTTTGTCCGCTTTGAGCTGTTTGAACGCGCACTGTTCGGCTCCGCGGTCATGCTGGTAGGTCTTGTTGTCGCCGGGTCCGATCCGGTGATGCCGATCATCTGGGTGCTCTTCGGCATCGCTACGGCAGCCAAACCGCGCACCCGCGCTGCGCAGCCGGTCATGGTACTTTCCGAGCCTGCGCTTGGTCATCCGACACTCGTTGCCCGTTAATCAGAAATTTATTTCGCGCAGGTAACTACAAAATGGAAAGCTGCGAAGCTCTCCTTTTCCGCTCTTGAGTGCTCGGCAACTTCTACTTCCCTCTGGGAAGACGTTTCTCTGCACGGCGTACTTCCTTCCTCAATCTTATCCGTGTAAGAGAGTGCAGCAGCAAAGTTTGCTCGGCAGCGGGCAACATACTAGCTCTGGATAAGTACCGCGCCCGCTCCTCTTCAGGTCCTTCGCCCACGGTTCGTAACCTCTTTCAAGCCATAGCGCGCATTTTTCATGCATTAGCATGCGGAGCAGTGCCTTAATCCGGCAGACGCACAGGGTGCGCAACTACTCACCTATGCGCTGTCGAAGAAAAATAAAGAGGACCGAATGATGCGTTTTGTCTTTGTACGGGCGTCGAGTCTCGTTGCGTCAGCTTGCTTGTTCTCCGTGTGCGGCGCGCTCTCCGCGCCTGCTCAACTCCTGCCTGCGACGCAGTCGATCACGTCCATCCCACTCTCGAAGTTTCAGAGCAGCCTCGGGATCAACACGCACATGGAGTACACCGACGGCAAGTATGCTGATGCAAACCAGGTGCTCAGCGACCTCCAGTACCTAGGCATCACGCACGTTCGCGACTACGCGCCGAACCTGAACACATGGCTGCCCACGGGCTATGCAATCAACTCCATCAAGACGCTCGCTTCGAATGGAATCAGCTTCGACTTTGTCACAGACTGCAACTCTGATCTTTCGCTCCAGCTCGGGCAGGTCGACGCTCTTGCCCAGGAGTTCCCGAAGATTGTCACCTCAGTCGAAGGTCCGAATGAGATCAATAACTTCCCCTGCAATGTCGGGGGCGGCTCGAATGAACAAAACGCAGAGAACTTTCAAAGAAGTCTCTACTCGGCTGCAAAGGTTGACACCTATCTCAGTAAGTCGCCTGTCCTGTATATGACAGGAGCAGCGCCCGTAAATCTATTCACACAAACCGGACTTGCTTCCACCGCGAACACCCATCCCTACCCCTACGGAGGCGTGCAGCCCTTTGCCCGGCTCGAGCAGGACTTCAAGTCCTACTTCCTGAACTTCTATGGCACGGACTCGCACCACATCACAGAAACCGGTTATGCGACCATCCCGACATCGCAGGATCCCGATGGCGTCGATGAGCAGGCACAGGGCGAGCTGCTGATGAACCTCTACTTCGACGCTGCGCTCCAGGGCAATACGCGCACCTTCATCTATCAGCTCCTCGAGCCCTACGCCAACTACGCCACAAGCAGTGACACAGCCTATGGCCTCTTCCACTACACAGACGGCTCACCCAAGATGGCTGCCGTTTTGCTTCACAACCTGCAGCAGGTCTTGCCGCACGATGCCTCGTCGGGTCATGTTCCCGTTTCTGCCAGCGTCAGCGGGCTGCCGGCCACCGCGCATACTCTAGCGCTAACGGCTTCCGACGGCACCATCGCCCTCTTCATGTGGAACGAAGTACCCGTTTGGGATGCCTCGTCGCAGACGCTACTCAGCCCCTCGAACGTGCCGGTTGAGGTAAAAATGAACGGCTCCTGGAACGTCTCGTACTTCACGCCGACCAGCCCTACAACCACCTCTGTCAGCCCCGACAGCAATGGGGCCTACAACGCGACCTTGACGCCCTATCCAACCGCCCTGATCTTCCACAGGCAGTAGCCTGCCTGCTGCAAGGGAACCGAGTGCCCAGGTCTCGCCTCTGAGACCTGGGCGAAGCAACACTCCGCTGGCACCACCCAGTCCACAATCCCCGCATCAGTCGTCCTCAGCGAAGCCGGGGGCGCTTCGCGCCGAAGAACCCGCATTCATCACGCACGCGAAAACCCCTGCATACCTACTCCAAACATATGTTGGCCGCGGCTCTCTGCTCCAGCTCCTCCCAATCGGCCCGCATTGCATCCTTTCCAGCATCGGAGCGGGAAGCTGTTTTATGATGAAGGGGCAGCCGAGTCCCTGGGGAGCGGGAAGAAATCATGCACTGTGCGGGCGCAATGTGGCATCCTTCGACGGCTTTCCTGCCAGGCTCGCCCTACCTGGACGAGAAAGACCGTTTCTCTTCAGAAAGCATGGACGACCTCTCCGCCGAAGAAAACGGCTGCGGGGATGGAGCGTCTCGACCCACCCGCGTGCTGGTCGTGGATGACGAGAGGCTGATTGCCGACACGCTGGCCAGCATCCTCAACATGAGCGGCTTTGTCGCAGGCGCCGTCTATAGCGGCGAGGCGGCGCTTGAGGCTGTCCCTGTCCTCTGCCCTGACATTGTGCTGACCGATATCCGCATGCCGGGCCGCGACGGGATCGAGACCGGGGTTATGATTCGCAAGCAGTGCCCGCACACCCGGGTCGTCTTGTTCTCAGGCCAGGCCGGTACCAGCGATGTCATGGACAAGGCGCGGGAGCATGGTCACGAGTTTGAGCTTTGGCCCAAGCCGATCCACCCAAAAGAGCTGGTTAGGCGCCTGCGCGCTCTCTAACGCCATTCTCGGATCGCTGGCGAGGGAGAGTTTCTGGGAGGTAGCTTTTCCCGACAGAAAAGCCCCATCCTGCTTTGCTGCCCTTTCCACATGTGTCAAAGTAAGTATGCGGGTCTCCGTTCGGCGGCCGTCCCCCTCAAGTACATCCGGATCCAGGTTCTTGCATGCGGCAATCGTTTGCGCGCCATCCGCTTGCCTGGTCAAAGGCACATCTTTTCCACGAGCTGGGTAGCCGCGTCTCGCCATGCTGGTGAAGCGGGCAAAGTCGTTAAGAGAGACCTTGTTGATACCGTCCCCGGCGCGCAAGGGAATCCCCTGGGAACCGTCGATGGAGAGCGCCGCCTTCTTCAAGAACGTCAGCATCCCATCCACTCTCTGCAAGGTGCTTTCTCAGCGATGCGACACGAATGCAGTACAGTGCTGAGGAGATCTCTCAAGTCCAACAAGAAAGCCATACGCTTGTCTCTCTTCCTGTTTCTGGTCGTATCCCCGGCCGTTCTGGCCGCTCCTGTGACGGCTACGCCACTGCCTGATGCGCCATCTGTCCGTCTTCTCGCCCCCGGATTTTATCTGCCCGGAGCCGGGCCTGGCATCGCTGGAGGCCAGGAGGATCGTACACCTGCGACTACTCCCGCGGTGGAGCAGCAGCCTACTCTGACGATGTTTCCCCATCCGAGCTCAGCCTCTTACTATCTGGCGGGCCAAACCAACATCATCTTCCAGGCGCACCCGCCCTTTCATTCCCCCTACCAGGGCACCAACAGCCTCCACGGAGCAGGTGAGTACAAGACGTCGCTTCTCGGGACGCTGTACAGCGGGATCGAGATCGGGCCGTTGTTTCATCAGCACTCCACGCGCTACACCGGCGAGTTCATCTTTCAGCTGGAATCTGCGGGAGGCCGAGGCTTGAGCCAGGCGCTTGGTTTGGCCGGGTTTACCAACCTTGACGTGGTGCGCAATCCCAACCTGGGATCCACTCCGTATGTCGCCCGCGCCCTTCTTCATGGATCACTCGGCTTCACCGGCGAGACAACCGAAGCGGAGCGCAGCCCACTTTCCCTGGCAACACAGGTGCCGGTGCGCCGGCTCGACTTCCGAGTCGGCAAGCTCTCCATGCCGGACCTCTTCGATGCCAACGCGGTTCTGAGCGACAGCCATCTGCAGTTTACAAACTGGACCATTGATGACAACGGCGCCTGGGACTATGCAGCCGACACACGCGGTTACACATACGGGGCTGCTCTTGAGTACAACGACCGTACCTGGTCAGCGCGCTACGCTCTGGCCCTGATGCCGACCGTCGCCAATGGCATCCATCTCGATTGGGCCCTCTCGCGTGCACACGCCCAGAACATGGAAGTGGAGTGGAGGCATGGCTGGTTTGCGGGCCGGCAGGGAACCCAAAGCGTCCTGGCCTACGTCAACAACGCACACATGGGCGACTACCGCCAGGCTGTGGCAGCCTTCCAACAAGGCATAGACCGAACACCCACCGTCACGGCCCACGCTCAATTCGGCGCCGTCAAGTACGGCTTCGGCTACAACACCGAGCAGCAGGTGAGCGCGCATGGGCGGGTCGGTGCTCGCTTCGGCTGGAATGAAGGGCAGCATGAATCCTTCGCTTACACCGAGGTGGACCAGACCGCGACTGTCGGTGGAGATTACGACGGCACACAGTGGTCGCGACCCAACGATAAGTTGGCGCTCGCCTTCGTCTCGAATGCAATCAAGCGCGACCACCAGGACTACCTCGCCGATGGAGGCCTCGGCTTTCTCCTGGGCGATGGACGCCTGCACTATGGGCGCGAGAACATCGCGGAAACGTACTACAACGCGCATACTTGGCGAGGCCTCTTCTTCGCGCTGGGTCTTTCCCATATCAGTTCGCCCGGCTACAACCGCGACCGTGGACCCGTATGGGTTCCATCCATCCGTTCGCATATCGACTTCTAGCAAGAAGCGATCGCCGGGACCGCTGGCCGCAACTTCTCCAAGGCTGTTACGCTCTCAGGTGCGCTAAGCTTCGGGAGCGCAACCACGCTCTATCTGGAGACACGCTTGCCTCGACCGCGCTGCTGCCCCATGCATGCTTTCCTTCTGCTTTCTGCTGCGTTCTCCGCCGCATTCCCCGCCCTGGCACAGGCACCCCCCGCACCCCTCTCCATCACGGCTGCCCCGGGCGGTCAGCAATGGCTGCTCTCTGCCGGAGAGATGAGCTATGTAGTCGCGATCAACGACGCAAAGCTGCCGCAGACGGTCTACTGGGGCGCCAGGCTCGCAAGCGCTGCAGGCCTGCCCCCGGCGAAGATGCATCCGGAGATCTCCTCCCATGAGCTGCCGCTGGCCACCACACCGCTCGAGTACGGAGGCTGGGGCGGCGGGCTGCCATATGAGCCGGCTCTCAAGGCCAGCTTCCCGAACGGCAACCGCGTGCTCGCTCTTCTCTATGACAAAGCCGAGCAGCCTGCCGCCGACACACTCGAGCTGACCCTCCGCGACGCCGTGGAACCGGTCCGCGTGCACCTGTTCTATAAGCTCTACACACAGGGCGTGCTGGCCCGCTGGTCTGTCATCGAGAACGGAACAAAAGCGCCCGTCACCCTTGCCAACGCGGCTAGCGGCACCTGGAACCTGCCGCCTGACCCGCGCTACCAACTCAGCTGGCTGACCGGCCGCTGGGGCGGTGAGTTTCAGCTGCAGCATGACACCATCAGTCCCGGCTCCCGTGTACTCGAAAGCCGCCGCGGCGGTACCAGCCACCAGGTCAATCCATGGTTCTCCGTCGGGCAAAGCGGCGTCACGGGCGAGGAAGCGGGCCCCGTCTGGTTCGGCGAGCTGGGCTGGAGCGGCAGCTGGCGCATCACCGTCGAGCAAACCGAGGCGAAGCAGGTGCGCATCACCGGCGGCTACAACCCATTTGATTTCTCCTACCCGCTCGCACCGGGAGCCACTCTTGAAACTCCGCACTTCTACGGAGGCTTCTCCGCAAACGGCGAAGGCGGTGCCTCCCGCATCCTGCATCGTCTGCAGGAGCAGGTTCTGCTGCCTCAGGCGCCGCATCCCAAGCTCCGGCCCGTGCTCTTCAACTCCTGGGAGGCCACAGAGTTCGATGTCAACGAAGCTGGGCAGCTCGCTCTGGCAGAACGCGCGGCCAAGCTGGGCGTCGAGCGCTTCGTCATCGACGATGGCTGGTTCGGGCAGCGCGCCACAGACCATGCCGGGCTGGGCGACTGGTATGTCAACCCGCAAAAGTTTCCGCACGGTCTCAAGCCGGTCATTGATCGTGTCCACCAGCTGGGCATGGACTTCGGCATCTGGGTCGAGCCCGAAATGGTCAACCCCGACTCGGACCTCTACCGCAAGCATCCCGACTGGGCCATGCACTTCCCCGGGCGGCCCCGCACCGAAGGGCGGAACCAGCTCATGCTGAATCTGGCGCGGCCCGATGTCCGTGCCTACGTCTTCCAGTTCCTCGACGAGCTCGTCTCCAAAAACGACATCAGCTTCCTCAAGTGGGACTACAACCGTGGCTGGTCAGAGCCCGGCTGGGAAGAGGTGCCGCTCGCGGAACAGCAGACGATCTACGTCAAGTACATTGACAATCTCTACAGCATCCTGGCAGAGCTGCGTCGCAAACATCCCGGGCTTGAGATCGAGTCCTGCTCCAGCGGCGGCGGCCGCGTCGATGACGGCATCCTCCGCTACACCGACGAAGTCTGGACCTCCGACAACACCGACGCGCTCGACCGCCTCACCATCCAGGACGGCTTTACCTACGCCTACAGCCCAGGCATCATGATGGCCTGGGTCACCGACGTGCCCAACTTCCTCAATCACCGCAGCATCCCGCTGCAGTTCCGCTTCGATGTCGCGATGACCGGCTCACTCGGCATCGGCGGCAATCTGAACCACTGGACCGATGAAGAGATGGAGCTCTCGCGCGCACAGGTCGCGCTCTACAAGTCGGTTCGCCCTCTGGTGCAGGGGGGCTCGCTCTATCGACTCACCACCGCTCTGGCAATACCGGGCCGCTGGGCGTCAGAGTATGTCGCGCCAGACGCAAGCGAAGCCGTCGTCTTCGCCTTTCTCCACTCACAAGCCTATGGCGAAGCCTTCCCCTCTGTGCACCTGCAAGGCCTCGACGCCGGCGCTACCTACACCATCACCCCGCGCGATGCAGCGAAAGCGAGCATGCTGCCCGCGCAGGCAACCGGCGCAGAGCTGATGCAATCCGGCCTCATGCTCGGCTTGCGCGGCGACTACGACAGCACGGTGGTCCGATTGAAACGTCAGTAGAGGCGCTACTTATGCTCCGGCAGCATCGACCAGATCTCCGGCGCTTCCTCGCCCAGCACCCAGGCGCAGGTGCCGGCCAGGTGGTTCTGCTTCGCCAGCTCCCAGCGATCGTCATACCCGCGCTTGTCGGTATAAAACACCCACTCGCGCATCTGGTCGCGATAGAAGAAGAACCACGCCGAGTGGTCCACCGGGTCCCACTCTTCGTGGCCGCCAAAGTCGTCGCGCAGCTGCCGGGCGTTGGCCGCGCTAATGTAGTCCGCCGTCGGGTGCGGCTCCTTCTTTTCTTTGTCCAGGCCGGGGTCGCCGGTGTACCAGTGGTACCCGTACAAGGCAATCCCGAGCGACAGCTTGCTCGCCGGCACACGCTCCAGCGCGTACTGCATATTCATCACCGTCCAGTCCCAGCCGCCCACCGGCCCCGGCACGGTCCAACGCGTGTGTTGGTCATAGGTCATCAGGCACAGCAGATCCACCGCCTTGCCCAGCGCCTGTAGGTCAAAAGCCCCGCGCCACTCCTCGAAGATCCATTTGCCGAACGGCGTGTGCCCCGGGTACCCCGGCGCGTTCGGCACCACCGCCATCTGTAACTGCAAATGTTGCGCATGCAGCGCGTCGGCTGTCTTCTGCACCAGCGCCGAGAGCGCATCCCGGTCCGTCCAAAGGATGTCTTCAAGGTCAAACTGGAAGCCGTCGTACCCGTTCCGTTTGCACTCGCGGATCAGCGCCGCAATCATCTCCGCCTGCGCACGGTCGTTCCCAAGCAGCTTGTGGACCTTGTCCTTGTCGAAGAGCGCAACGATCGGCACGATCGACACATGGCTTTCCTTCGCTGCCTTCAGAATCGGCATGCTGGGCTCGCCGTACACCAGCCCATCCTCGTCCACCCCGTACCAGGTCGGCACAATGATGTCGATCTTTGCGCGGTGCTCCATAAAGTCCCGCTCGGACGGACCCTCGGTCGTCATGTAGAACAACGTCTTCTGCGCCGTAGCGGCAGCAGGAACGGTAAAAGCGGCCAGCCCCATAAGGAGGGTGGCGAACATCTGTTTCAGCAAGGTGGTTCCTTTCAAAGCGACAATCAAGCGACCGGGACAGACTTGACCAGGTTGCGCGGGCTGTCCACATCCACGCCATGCGTCAGCGCAACGTAGTAGGCAAAAAGCTGCAGCGGCACCACTTCCAGAACAGGCAGCAGCAGCTCCGGAGCAGGAGGGATTTCAATGCTCTCCCCCACGAGCCCTCGCACCGTCTGGTCACCGGTGTTGGCCAGCGCAAGCACCCGTGCGCCCTGCTCCCGCAGAATGCGCAGCAGGTTCACCGTGCGCTCATAGCGGCGTACCGAGTCGGCATCCTCCGGATCAAAAGCAGCCAGGATCACCAGCGGCACCTCTTCACTCACCAGCGCATTGGGCCCGTGCAGCACCTCGCCGGCCGGGTAACCTTCTGCATGCACGTACGAGCTTTCCTTGAGCTTCAACGCGCCCTCGCGCGCCAGCGGATAGTGCAGTCCTCGGCCCAGAAAGAGGTAGCTCCGGGCACCGGCAAAGATCTGCGCGCAAGCCTCGGCTCGCGTTCTCCACAACGGCAGAGCGGTCTCCATCTTGGCCGGCAGTGCCTCAAGCTTCGCAAGCGCGGACCCAACCTCAGCCGGCCCGAGCCGTCCGCGTGCCTCGCCGGCGGCCAGCGCCAGCAGGTGCAGCAGCGCCAGCTGATTGGTAAAGCTCTTGGTGGCAGGGATGGCAAGCTCACGCCCTGCTTCTGTACAAAGCGCCACATCCGCTTCCCGCATCATCGTCGAGCCGGGGACGTTCGTAATCGCGATCGTCGACTGGCCGCGCGCCTTCGCTTCGCGTAGCGCAGCCAGGGTATCGGCCGTCTCCCCCGACTGCGAAATCACCAGGATCAGGGCTTCCGGCGTCGCGTTGCTGGTGCGGTACGAGTATTCGCTCGCATATTCCACATCGACGGCGAGGCCGCTCAAATCTTCAAGCGCCACCTCCGCCGCAAGCCCCGCATGCCGGCTCGAGCCGCTCGCGATAATCACCAGCGACGAGGCCCGCGCCAGCAGAGCGCGCGCCCCGGCAAATACATCCTCACGCAATCCGAAGCCGCCTTCCAAGCCGCCGGCCCTGACCGAGGCGGCCAGCAGGCGCCTCAGGGCATCCGGCTGCTCAAAAATCTCCCGCAGCATGGCATGATCAAACGCTCCATCGCTTTGCTCCATCACTTCTCCGCTTCCGGTCTCCACTCCACGCAGAACCCTCCCAGCATCCTATGCCGTGATCAAATAGCGTTCAAATGATCATTGCCCATTGACATCACGCCTGCGCCACGGCACTCTCTGTAACGTTGCATCCTCTTTTCACTCTGCTGCCCTTGAAGGGTCGCACTCAGCCACGGGATCGGAACCAAAAAATCGACTTGCCGGACCAGCCGATCACAGCATACGCAGTACGCCTGCGTAGCATCCTCCGCTGGCAGCCCCGCGAAAAGCGCGCCCTGCTTCCTGCTCCTCCGCTCCACTGACACTACGAAAGCTGAGTAAACCCAGAACCATGCTGCACGAAGCAGTCCGCCTCGAGATCGCCGTCGATCATCCGCTCTCCGTTACCGCTGCCGTGCGCGGCGGCGCAGAACGGCTGGAGCTCTGTTCCTCGCTCGCCGATGGCGGCTTAACGCCTTCCATCGGACTGCTCACGTGGACGCTCGGCTCCGTGCCGGTGCCGGTGCACTGCATGGTGCGTCCGCGCGCCGGCAACTTCGTGTACTCCCCGGCGGAGCTCGCCGTCATGCTGCAGGACGTGCAGGCCATGCGCTCAGCCGGCGCGCACGGTATTGTCGTCGGGCTGCTGACGCCGGCGCTCGAAGTCGATGAAGCCGCCCTCCGGGAGCTGGTGCAGGCAGCACGCCCCATGCGGGTATGCTTCCATCGCGCCTTTGATCTGGCCGCCGACCGGGTCGCGGCATTGGACGCGATCCTCCGCTGCGGCGTCGATATCCTGCTCACCTCAGGCGGCGCAGAGAGCCTCGATGCAGGCGCTGCGGAGGTAAGCCGCATCGTGCACCAGGCACGCGGACGCTTGGAGGTGATGGGCGGTGCGGGCGTGCGCTCCGAAAATGCTGAGCGCCTCTGGCAGACCCTCCCCCTCGATACCCTGCACGCCTCCCTGCGGACTTCCTGGCCGGGTGCGGCGCATATCGGCCCGCATGCGGCAAGCATGGGCTCACGGGACGAAGAAGAAATCCTCACTGTCCGCGAAGACGATGTGCGCGCCTTACTCAGCCTGCTTGCACCGCGCGCACTCCCCGTGAGCTAGCCCTGCAATAGCCTGGCCCGCCCGCACCCTCACGCCCTTCAGCGGGGCGCAGGTGCTTGCGGCTGTTCCGCTGCGGCCACCAGCCTTCGGAGCGACTCCACAAATGTGAAGTGCACCAGCGCAGCGCCTTTCTCTGCCTCATCCAGCTGCTGCCGAACTCCATCCTGCCAGCTCGGCGGGGGCGTCGTATGCGCCTCCATGTAAGTCAGTGCTTCAGTACCTAGACCGCCCATTTCGCTAAGCTGCAGCGCCACGAGTGTCATGTCGTTCAGGCGCGGGCTCTCCGCTGCCAGCTGCAGCAGCGCCGGGGTCGTCCGCTGCCATGTCAGGAAGCGCTGCCGCAAGTCAGCGATCGCCTCCGCCCGGTTCGGCACAAAGCCCTGCGGTACGTCACCGCTCGTGTCCGGGGACCCCGCCCCCGGCAGCGGGCTCGCAAGCCGTGCTCTGCCCGCAACCGCCGCCACATCACCGGCAATCTCCTGCCGGGAAGGCGGATCCGCCACCACCGCATCCACCAGCCGGTCCAGCGTGGTCAGCCCATCTGTGTGCTGGCCCTGGTACCGCTCATGGAAGGGATAAGGCTCTGTGACAGAGGCCAGCAGGTCGAGCGCCTCCAGGTGCGCATTGCGGGCCGAATCGCGGGCCGAATCGCGGACCAGGCTGCGCCGCAGCGTTTCTGGCCCGACGATATGCCGCACGCCCACATCTTCCAGCTCGAGCGAAATATGTCGCAGCCGCTGATACATATACGGCACATCCCGGTCACTCTGCGGCGACCAGAAGCGCTCCGCCACCGCCAACGCCCGCGGCCACAACCGGCTGTCCAGCGTCTCCGCGTCCACCTGCTCCGCCCACATACACACCTCGCCGCCCAGGATCAGCTTCTGCTGCCCCGCATCGAGTGTGGTGTCCGCCGGCACCGGGTCGGCCAGAAACATCTGTGCCGAGGTCTTCTCCGCATCCAGGTAGTACGGTGCAGAGAGGATGCCCTGGAACCCTTGCTTTGCACCCGCGGCAAGCGAGGCCTCCCCGCGCCAGCTCTGGATCACAATGTCCTTCGGCAGCGACGGCGCAAGGATCTCGTCCCAGCCAATCATCTGCTTGCCATGCTTCTTCAGGATCGGCAGCAGCCGCTGGTTGAAGTACGCCTGCAGCGCCGGCGGGCCGGCAAAACCGTGCTTCTGCATAAACTCAACAATCCGCGGGTTCGCCAGCCAGCCTTTGCCCTCCGTCTCGTCCCCGCCGATGTGGAAGTAGGCATCCGGAAAGATCGCGCCCATCTCGCCCACAAACGCATCGATAAACTTGTAGGTACTCTCACGCGTCGGGTCGAGCTCCGCCACCGGGATGCCGAAGACCGTGGGCAGCGCCATGATGTGCTCGCCCGAGCCCAGATCCGGATAGCTCAGGATCCAGCTCGACGTGTGCCCCGGCATATCGAACTCCGGCACCACACGGATGCCTCGGGCACGCGCATACGCCACCACCTCGCGCATCTGGTCCTGCGTGTAAAATAAGCCGCCCGAGCCGATCTGCGTCAACTTGGGGAACTTCTTGCTCTCTGCACGAAAGCCCTGGTCGTCCGCCATGTGCCAGTGGAAGACGTTCAGCTTCGCCACAGCCATGCCGTCCAATGTCCGCTTGATCTCGTCGACCGGCTCAAAGTGGCGGCTCACATCCACCATCAAGCCCCGCCAGCGAAAGCGCGGCGCATCCTGGATCGTGATGGCGGGCAGCACACAGGCGCCCTCCTGCAGGCTGGCCAACTGCAGCAGTGTCTCCATGCCGTGCATCGCACCCACGTCCGTCGCTGCGTGCAGTGCAGCCTCGGTGGGCGTCACCTTCAGGGAGTAGCTCTCATCCTCGTCCAGCCCCTGCACGGCTCCGCCCGGCCCTGCGACTTCTATCGTGAGGGTCGCCCGCCCGCTCGTCGGCCTGCTCGCCGCACGCGCGAGGTCGCCCCCGCAGGTGCGGTCCAGCCGCAGCAGCATACGCTGCATAGCTGCGCCAAGCCGGGCGTCGCTGGTCAAGGCAGGGCTCGTCGCAACCGTGAAGTTTGAGAGCCCGTGCGCCGGCGTCACCGTAAGCGCCCCATCCGCCCGCTGCGCCGACGCCGGCATCGGCATCAGCGCGATCTCCTGCGCAGGGAGCAGCGGCGCGGCGCAGCACAGAAGCAGGAATACAGAGCAACCGAACCCCTTCATGAACACCTCTCGGACACGAGTCGCGACCATCCTAACCTGTAGCACGGAACCTTCGTCCAAGAACTAGGCCCAGGAAGTGGCCAACAGCTGGAAACGTACCGGCAGCTTCCGCCCCTTCACCCTGGTCGTTTCTCGGATTTATGATGAAAGGGCCGTCCGGCCTCGGTTCTCTCTTGCGCGACTCAGCAACCGCCGGCCTCCTGAACCCTGCTTCACCTCCTGCCTAGAAAGGTCGGGCCCTCCATGCCAACTCGCCGCACATTTCTCCAGACCGCCTCCGCCGCTTCCTGCCTTCCCCTTCTCCGCTCGCGCCTCGCTGTCGCTGCCCTTGAGCCGGCAGACACCCCATCGGGTGAGGACCTCACCCAGTACGTGAATATCCGCGTCGGCACCGGCGGCCATGGCCACACCTATCCCGGCGCCACCGTCCCCTTCGGCGCCGTCCAGCTCAGCCCGGACACCTACACAAGCGGCTGGGACTGGTGCTCCGGCTACCACGACACAGACACCTCCCTGATGGGCTTCAGCCACACACACCTCAGCGGCACCGGCGCAGCCGACCTTCTCGACGTGCTGCTGATCCCCAACGTCGGCCCTGTGAAGTGGGTCCCCGGCCCGCGGGAGAACCCCAGCGAAGGCTACCGCGCTCCGTTCTCGCATGACGACGAAATGGCCGTACCGGGCTTCTACTCCGTGCCGCTCAAGGACCGTGGCGTGCTGGTCGAGCTCACCGCGACCGAGCGCACCGGCCTGCACCGCTACACCTTCAGCAAGGGCGGCCCGGCGCATGTACTGGTCGACTTCGCCCATGTTTCCGAGGATTCCGCCAAGCTTCCCGTCTCCGGCGCGACACTCGAGCTCGTCGGCAGCGATACCGTTCTAGGCGGCCGCACCGTCCACGACTGGGCCAACGGCCGGCGCATCTACTTCGCCGCCCAGTTCTCCAAGCCCTTCACTACCGCAGACGTGCAGCAGGATGGCACCATGCTGCCTGCAGGCACGAAGAAGGCTTCCGGCACTTCGCTCAAGACAGCCCTCCACTACGACACCACTCCGGGCGAGCAGCTGCTCGTGCGCGTCGGCATCTCCGGTGTGTCCACCGCCAACGCGCTCGCCAACCTCAAGGCAGAGATGCCGCGCTACGACTTCGAGGGAACCCGTGCAGTGGCCAAGCAAAAGTGGCAGCGTGAGCTGAGCCGCATCCGCATCGAGACCACCGATCCCAAGCAGCGCGCTGTCTTCTACAGCTCGCTCTACCACATGTTTGTAGCCCCTACGCTGTTTGACGATGCCAATGGCGAGTACACCGGCATGGACGGCCAGGTCCACCAGCTTGCACGCGGCGAGCACAACTACAGCAGCTACTCTCTGTGGGACACCTTCCGCGCGCTCCATCCCGCGTTCACACTCATCCAGACCGAGCGCGTACCCGCGCTGGTCAACTGCCTCATCACCATGGCTGAGCAAAGCCCCGACGGCATGCCCGTCTGGCCGCTGCAAGGCAAAGAAACAGGCTGCATGACCGGCTACCACTCCGCCAGCGTGATCGCCGAAGCCTGCACCAAGAAGTTTCCGAATGTCGACTGGCAGCGCGCCTACAAGGTCATGCGCAAGCGCAACATGGTCGACGATTACCGCGGCCTCGGCTCGTACCGGACCATCGGTTACATCCCGGCCGACAAGGAAGAAGAGTCCGTCAGCAAGGTGCTCGAGTATGGCTACAACGACTGGGCTTGCTCGCACGTGGCCGACGTCGTGGGCGCGCATGACGACGCGCAGCTCCAGCGCACACGCAGCCGCAACTACGCGCATCTGTTTGATCCCAAAACCGAGTTCATCCGCGCCAAGCTCAGCGATGGCCAGTGGACCGATCCCTTCAATCCCATCGATATGGGCCACACCGAGAAGTACCGCGACTACACCGAGTCCAATGCTTGGCAAACCACCTTTGGCATCCAGCATGACGTCAAGGGCTACATGGAGCTCTGGGGCGGCCGCGACGCCTTTCTCACCAAGCTGGATGCACTCTTCACCGTGCCCTCCACACTGCCCGCGAACGCACCGCCGGATATCGCCGGCCTCGTCGGCCAGTACGCCCACGGCAATGAGCCGAGCCACCACATCGCCTTCCTGTATGTCTATGCAGGGCAGCCCTGGAAGACGCAGTCCCGCGTCACTTCCCTGCTCACCACGATGTACAGCGACAACCCCGATGGCCTCCAGGGCAACGAGGATTGCGGCCAGATGTCGGCCTGGTACGTGATGGGCTCTATGGGCCTGTATGCCGTGGACCCGGTGAGCGCCAATTACGTACTCACAACACCGCTGGTAGAAAAAGCAACCTTGGCTGTGACAAATGGCAAGCAGCTGGTCATCGAGGCGAAGCGCCCATCGCCCGATGCCATTTACATCCAGTCGGTCAGCCTCAACGGCAAGGCGCTCGACCGCCTCTGGGTGCGTCATGAAGAGATCGCGCATGGCGGCCGCCTTGTCTTTGCCCTGGGCACTGAGCCGAACAAAACCCTCGGCACATCCCCTGAGACCGTGCCGCCTTCGCTCACAGCATGAGTCCAGAGCAGAAGCCAGAGCAAAAGCCAGAGGGGAAGCCACTGCCAGTGCTCAACCGGCGAGAGCTCCTACGCAGCGGTGTCGCACTCGGCGCCGCTGCCGCTCTTGCCAACTACTCCGCGAGCGAAGCCTATGCAGAGCAGCCGGATCCTGCTGCCCTGCACCAGAGGCCCGCTCCCGCAGACCGCCGCTTTCATAGCCCCGCTATCGAGCGCGCGATCACAACGGTTTCAGCACAGATCACAGACCCCGAACTCCGTCTCATCTTCGCCAACTGCCTGCCCAACACGCTCGACACCACCGTCTTCCCGGGCACGCTGGAAGGCAAACCGGACACATTTGTCATCACCGGCGACATCGATGCCATGTGGCTGCGCGACTCCTCCGCGCAGCTCTGGCCTTACCTGCCCTTCTGCCGCGAAGACCCGCAACTCGCGACGCTCATAGAGGGTGTCATCCACCGGCAGGCCCGCTGCATCCTTCTCGACCCGTACGCTAATGCCTTTCTGCGCGATCGGAGCAGCACTCCGCTCTCATGGTCGACGCACGATGACACAACGATGAAGCCCGGCGTCGGCGAGCGCAAGTGGGAGATTGATTCGCTCTGCTACCCTCTGCGGCTTGCATACGGCTACTGGCAAGCCACCGGCAACACAGCGCCCTTCGACGCGCAGTGGCAAGCCGCGGCCCATGCCATCGTCCGCACCTTTCGGGAGCAGCAGCGCAAGGACTCGCCGGGCCCCTATCACTTTCAGCGCAGCTCGCCTATCCCCTCGGAGTCGCAGATGCTCTCCGGCTACGGCAATCCTGCGCGCGCCGTCGGGCTCATCCACTCCGGCTTTCGCCCCAGTGATGACGCCTGCATCTTCCCGCTCTTTGTGCCTGCCAACCTGTTTGCTGTCGTCTCGCTGCGCCAGCTTGCCGAGCTCGCCTCGCGCGCCTGCCGTAGCGATGCACTCGCTCGCGACGCAAACGCACTCGCAGGCGAAGTCGAGGCGGCATTGCGGATGCACGGCCAAATCGAAACCGAGCAGGGCCGCATCTGGGCCTATGAGGTCGATGGCTACGGCAACTCTCTGCGCATGGATGATGCCAACGCCCCGGGCCTGCTCTCGCTCAGCTATCTCGGCTGCGTCCCACCCGCTGAGCAGGCTCTGTTCGCGCGCACCCGTGCGTTTGCCCTCTCGCCGGCAAACCCCTACTTCTTCCAGGGCTCGGCCGGTGAGGGCATCGGCGGCCCGCACGCAGGTCTCGACTCCATCTGGCCCATGTCCATCCTCTTTCGCGCGTTCTCAAGCCGGGACGACCGGGAGATTTTCACCTGCCTGCGCACCCTGCGCAACACCACCGCCGGCACACACTTCATGCATGAGTCGTTCTTGAAAGACGATCCCACGCGCTACACACGGTCATGGTTCGCGTGGGCCAACACCCTCTTCGGCGAACTGGTTCTGGAGCTCGCGCGAAACAAGCCTGCCTTGCTGCGGGAGTCCTTCAGCTAGCTCCTCGCGAGAAGGGAGTGCATGGGACAGACGGCGAGAAGTGTGTGCCAAGCACTCAGGTAGACTCCTCTACGAATGTCGGCGAAAACAGACACACGCGAAGAACAAATCATGCGGCTGCTGCTTGCTCAAGGTTCAGCCACCATCGATGAGCTGCTTACGGCTATTGGCACCTCTGCGCCCTCCATCCGCCGCGCCCTCAACCGTCTGGAAAGCCGCGGACTCGTACGCCGTACGCATGGCGGCGCCATGCTGGTTGAGCCCTTGCTCTATGAGCCGTTCCGCTATGACAGCAGCTTCCAGGCACGCGAACAAAGAGCCGCTGTCGAGAAGCGGCGCATCGCTCTCGCCGCAGCCGATCTCATCCAGCCCAACGAGACCGTCGGCATTACTGCCGGCACCACCACCACGCAGGTCGGCCGTGCGCTGCGGCACCGCGCCAACATCCGCGTCGTCACCAACGCGATCAACATCGGCATGGAGCTTTGCAACCAGCCGGGCATGCGCACCTCCATCACCGGAGGCGTGCTGCCGCATGCCTGGTCGTTCTCGCTCACCGGTCCCGCCGCCATCCGCTTCATGGATGACGTCTACCTCGACAAGCTCATCCTCAACGTCATGGGCATCGATCTCGCCCGCGGGTGCACAATCACGGAGCAGGACGAGGCCTTGTGTTTCCGCGCCATGGCCCGTCAGTCGCGCGAGGTGATCGTTGTTGCCGACTCGTCCAAGATCGGCCGCATCGCCTCTTCGCTCATCTGCCCCTTGTCGCAGGTGCACACCCTGGTCACCGACACCGGTATGAGCGACGAACACTGTGCTGCGTTCACAGCCAAAGGCTTGTCCGTCCTGCGCGTATAACAAGAAAAACGGCGCCCGCAGCCCGGAAAATCCTAGAAGATTTCCAGCCCCGCGAACGCCGTCGATCTTTCCAGGCAAGCTGCAACAGCAGCCTACTTCTCCGGCTTGATCTCCAGGTGCCCGCCGAAGCCGAAGCGCATCGCCGAAAGCATCTTGTTCGCAAACTCGCCGTTGTTGCGCGACGAGAAGCGCGAGAACAGTGAAGCACTCAGCACATCCACCGGTACGCCTTCGTCAATGGCAGCAATCATCGTCCAGCGTCCCTCGCCGGAGTCAGACACCTTGCCGCCATAGTTGCCCAGGTCCGGCTGCTGCAGCAGCGCAGTGGCCGTCAGGTCGAGCAGCCAGGACGCAATGACAGAACCGCGGCGCCACACCTCCGCGACATTGTCCAGCTCAAACTCGTACTGGTAGTGCTCCGGTGTGCGCAGCGGCGTCAGCTCCGCGCTATGCTCCTGCTCCTTCTCCTTGCCGATATTCGCATTCTTCAGGATGTTGAAGCCCTCGGCATATGCCGCCATAATGCCGTACTCAATGCCGTTGTGCACCATCTTGACAAAGTGGCCGCCGCCGGTCTGGCCGCAGTGCAGGTAGCCATTTTCGGCAGTCGAGTCCGACTTCCCATCTTCGCGGCCCGGCGTACGCGGCACATCGCCGCGCCCCGGCGCAAGCGTGGAGAAGATCGGGTCAAGAAACTGCACTTCCTTGTCAGGCCCGCCGATCATCATGCAGTAGCCGCGCTCCAGCCCCCACACACCGCCGCTCGTGCCTACGTCGATGTACTTGATGCCCTTTGCTTCCAGGTCCTTCGAGCGGCGAATATCGTCGATGTAGTAGGAGTTGCCGCCATCGATCAAGATGTCGTCCGCTTCCAGGTGCGGCACAATCTTCTCGATCATGCTGTCCACGGCGCCGGCCGGGACCATCAGCCACACCACCCGCGGCTTCTGCAGCTTTCCGAGGAAGTCATCGAGCGACTCGGACCCAGTCGCGCCCGCGCCCACTACATCCTGCACAGCCTTTTCGCTCAGGTCTGAGACCACAACCTCGTGCCCACCCTTGATGAGGCGCTTGACCATGTTTGAACCCATGCGGCCCAGGCCTACCATACCAATCTGCATATCGTTCTCCCTTATACGCGGCTTGTTGCACGCGGCTTGGTCCGTGGCTCGGCAGCAACACTGCCCTGCCTCGTCCTTCGCATTCATGGTATTCGATGCGCCGCAGGCCGCTTGCAAGCTCTAACCTGCGCTTTGCTCGCCCTTTAGCTTCCAGACGAGCGTTCCATCACGCTCACGCCCCCGGCATCGGCCACAATCACCCGCGTGGCTGTCTGCAGAAACAACCCATGCTCCACCAGGCCGACAATGGCCCGCAGCTCAGCCGCCGTCCGCGCCGGATCGGGGATCTGCCCAAAGTGGCAGTCGAAGATCCAGTTGCCCTCGTCTGTCAGAAAGGGCGCATCGCCCTGCATCCGCAGCACCGGTGAACCGCCCAGGTGGGCTAGCTTCGGCTCCACCAGCGGCCCGGCAAAAGGGATCACCTCCACCGGCAGTGGAAACCTGCCCAGCACCGGAACCACCTTGCCTTCGCCCACCACCACCACAAACTCGCGCGCGGCACTCGCCACAATCTTCTCGTGCAGCAGCGCGCCTCCTCCACCTTTGATCAGCACCAGCTCCGGCCCCACCTCATCCGCTCCGTCGATCGCCACGTCGAGCGCTCCCACTTCGGCAAAGGTCGCCACCGGGATCCCAACGCGGATGGCCAGGTCGCGCGCCGCGTTCGAGGTGGGTACGCCTACGATCTTCAGGCCCTCGCGTACGCGCGCCCCTAGCTGCTCCAGCACGTGCACAGAGGTGGTGCCCGTGCCCAGCCCCACACGCATGCCGTCCTTCACATACTGCATGCTGCGCTCGGCTGCCGCTCGCTTTGAGTCTTCAACTGAGAGCATTTTTTCCGCACCTTCCTCTAGACCTGTAAGTGCCTCTATCTTAGCGGTAGCACCCCAACGCGAGCAGGCGCTCGCCTGCACTCCACCTCCCTTTCAGGAAGACCCGCCTTTGCTTTTGTCTCCACGCTTGTCCCGACTCTTGCGCCTGGCCGCCTGCAGCGTACTTCTGCTGCCGCCTCCCCTTCCGGCACAAACGCCCGCCGGCCCCGGCCACGGCCCCGATCACGACCTGCTCGAAGCCACGATCCCCCAGCTCCACGCCCTCTACAGCAGCCACCGCTACACCGTCACCGATGTCGTCCGCTGGTACTTGGCCCGCATCCACCGGTACAACGGCATCTACCGCGCCGTGCAAACAGTCGACGAAGCCGGCGCTCTCCACACCGCTGCCCTCGAAGACGCTGCCGCTGCCAAACCCGGCTTCCATCCCGGTCCGCTCTGGGGTGTCCCGGTCGTGATCAAAGCCAACACAAACGTCCAGGGCCTGGTCGCGACCGACGGCTGGAAGGGCTACATGCTCCCCGGCCACGAGTTCCTCGCCCACCGCGATGCCACCGTCGTGGCCCGCCTCCGCGCCGCGGGAGCGGTGATCCTCGGGCAAACCAACATGCCTGACTTCGCAGCCAGCGATACCAACCGCAGCACCGCCTTCGGCCGCACCGGCAACGCCTACGATGTACGCTTCAGCCCCGGTGGCTCCTCAGGCGGCACCGTCACCGCTGTCACCGCGAACATGGCCATGCTCGGCAACGGCACCGATACCGGCAACTCCATCCGCATGCCCGCAGCCACCAGCGCGGTCGTGGGCGTCTTTCCCACCCGCGGGCTGGTCAGCATCGCAGGCATCGCGCCGCTCGACTGGCTCCTCGATGACACCGGCCCCATCGCGCGCACTGTCACCGACGCAGCCATCGCCCTCAGCGTCATGGCAGGTGAAGACCCATCCGACCCCCGCACAGCCGGCTCTGCCGCCCAGGCGCAGCCCGGCCCCTATACCGGCTACCTCAAGCCCAACGCCCTGCGCGGCAAGCGCTTCGGCGTTCCGGCCTTCATCCTGCAAGGCGCGGGCATCCCCTTCGGGGGCATCCCTGCTTCCGCAAGCACTGCTGAGGCTGCGCGGGAACGCGCCGCAGCCGCGATCCCGCTCCGTCCCGAAACGCGCGCAGCCTTTCTCAAAGCGCTCGACGGCATGCGTGCCGCCGGGGCCACGGTCGTCTTTGACGAGTCCATCCTCGGGCCGAGCTTCGCCGAGACCGTCTCCCACGTCGCAACGGTGCCTTACATCCGCGAGGGGACGGAGCAATACCTCGAAGCCTTCGGTCCGGCGCAATACCGGTCTATCGCCGCCTACGAGAAGGCCGTCGGCGCTTCCCTGCCGCCCACCATCATCGGCGGCGTGGGGTATCAAGACGACCCAAACAGCCCATTCGACAGCAGCAGCCGACCCGGCCCCGCGCAGGTCCAGCTCGAGACCGACCCGCAAGCGGAAGCCAACTTCTGGGCACCTCGCCGCAAAGCCCTGGCCCAGTACGAGGAGACCCTCGACCGCCTCCACCTCGATGGCTACATCTACCCCGCCGCCCAAATGCCGCCCCCTGACGAAACCATGCCCCAAGATGGTCAAGGGAATGGCCAGATCAGCGGCGGCCCACACAGTGACACAGGCTGGGTCAACATGATCGGCGTACCCGCCGTCGTGGTCCCCGGCGGCTTCTATCCCGGCGGCCTGCCGTTCGGCCTGGAGATCTCTACGCGCCTCTGGAAGGATGGCGACTTGCTCGGCTGGGCCTACAGCTATGAGCAGGCGACCCGGCACCGCCGCCCCCCTGTGCTCGTCGAGGGGGGCCTGCTGCCCGACGCCCGATAAATGGATCGAACTCGAACAGCGCTGCCTATGCAGCACCTGCTCCGGCTTGCTCTTCGCCCTTTCTTCTCCTAACATCTTTTTCCATGGCCTTACCGACGCCACTATGGAGCGACGAAGTCCCATCCAGGCCGCAACCGGAGCAGGCACGCATCCCGGCAAGCACAGGCGCACCCTTCTGCAGCGGGAGCGCCCTGCATCGCGACCTGAATACCCGCGCCCTGCTCTACGCCCGGCAGCATCAACTCCTGCACGAGCTTTCCCCCGGCCGCACGCCCAGCGTCCTGTTCGGCGAGGATGCAGCCGGTCAACACGGCAACTTTGAGCCACGGAGCTACCGCGCCATCCGGGCCGATCCGGCATGGCTTCGCCGCTTGAGCAAGGCACACACCGGCAGCCGCCGTGCACAGCCCCGGGCTGACTGGCGCTGGCGGGAGCTGGACTGCGCCGGCAGCTCCGACGCTCTGCTGATGAACATCTTCTGCTACCCGGGGCTGCTCGAGTCCGGCACAGTTGCCGCTCTGCTGGGCATCGACGCAAGGAGCCGCGCGCGCTTCGGGGTCAATCCGCAGCTGGCGCGCGAGCGCAATCTCATCGACAGGACTGAGATCGATATGGAACTCGGTGGCCTGCTCTTTGAAGCCAAGCTCTGCGAGAGCGACTTCCAAACAGCGCGACCCGCTCTGCTGGCCCGCTTCCTTGGCTGGGCAGACGTGCTGGACCCGGACGAGCTGCCTCGCGACGCGAACAGCGGCTTCCGCAACTACCAGCTCATCCGCGGCGTCTTGGCGGCCCACAGCACCGGCAGCTCCTTCTGCGTCCTGCTCGATGCCCGGCGCAGAGACCTGGCCGAGAGCTGGCACGCAGTGCTGCGAGCCGTGCGCAGTGCCACGCTCCGCTGCCGCCTCATGCTGCTCACCTGGCAGGAGCTGTGCACCGCCCTGCCAAAGCCGCTGCGCCGCTTCCTGGCAGAAAAGTACGGCATCGAGGCTGCTTAGCTCGAGCCGACAGCGCCGCCGCGTGCCCCAGCTCCGCCCCTGAGACCCTTGCCAACCAACCCGCGCCCCCATCCCCAGTCCACATCCCCAGTCCACATCCCCAGTCCACATCCCCAGTCCACATCACGCAGCGCATCTCAGCAAAAGGAAGCACAACCCGCAGGCCATCACCACAGGAGCCCTCGCAGCATGGAATACACGCGTCTCGGCCGAACCGGTCTCAAGGTGTCCCGCATCTGTCTCGGCTGCATGAGCTACGGCGAACCCGCCAAGGGCGCGCTCACCCCCGGGAGCCACGCCTGGACCCTGAACGAAGCCGACTCCCAGCCTTTCCTAAAGCAGGCCCTGGACCTCGGCATCAACTTCTTCGACACCGCCAACGTCTACTCCCGCGGCGCAAGCGAGGAGGTGCTGGGCCGCTTTCTCAAGAGCAACACCCGGCGCGAAAACACAGTCATTGCCACCAAGGTGAACTTCCCCATGCGGGAGGAGCCGAATGGCGGCGGACTCTCGCGCAAGGCCATCTTCGGTGAGGTCGACGCAAGCCTGCGCCGTTTGCAGACCGATTACATCGACCTCTACCAGATCCACCGGCTCGACCCGGAAACGCCGCCCGAGGAGATGCTCGAAGCTCTGCACGACCTCGTCAAAGCCGGCAAGGTGCGCTACCTCGGCGCCTCTTCGATGTACGCGTGGGAGTTCGCCAAACTCCTCTACCTGGCCGACCTTCACGGCTGGACGCGCTTCGTTTCCATGCAGAACCACTACAACCTCATCTACCGCGAAGAAGAGCGCGAGATGATGCCGCTCTGCCTCGCCGAGGGTATCGGCGTCATCCCGTGGAGCCCTCTGGCACGCGGCCGCCTCGCCCGCCCCTCCGGAGGAGAAAACACCAGGCGGCTTCAAACCGACCAGTTCGGCAAGAAGATGTACGCGGGAACCGAGGAGGCCGACCGCAAGGTGATCGACCAGGTCGCCGCCATGGCCGAGAAGAAGGGCGTTCCCCAGGCCTCGCTCGCCCTTGCCTGGATGCTGAGTAAGCCCTACATCCATAGCCCGATCGTCGGCGCCACCAGGCCGCACCATCTCGAAGACGCGGCAGGGGCGCTCGCCATCCAGCTTTCGCCGGCAGAAACAGGGGAGCTCGAAGCAGCCTACGTCCCTCACCCAGTCCTCGGGCTCTAGCGGAAGCGCATTGCACCGGCCGTAGCCGTTCTCGTACATACGTCGAGGGATCAGCGATGCCGGATGCCCCAGGTCTCGCTTCTGAGACCTGGGAGCAGGCATCACCTCGCAAGCACCACACAGTCTACGGCTCTGGGAACCGGGTCATCCTGAGCAAGACCCCGGGGGTGGCGCTCCGCGCCCAAGGATCTGCGCTTCGTTCCCTTAATCCCGCACTCCAACCGGGCGGCCTCATCCTAGAACGGGCATAAAAGCGCCACGAGCAAGTCGCAACTCGCTTTTGCTGGCGTATGCTGACGCTGCGAGGTGACCCATGCCGCACCGGATACGTTTCTGGCTCGCTTGCAGCTCCCTTTTCCCTGCGCTCGTTGCAGCCGGCTCTGCGCAGACCTCGTCCGGCGCTCGCATGCCCCCGGACTACCGCGGCGTATCGACCCATGTCAGCGGCATCTTCGTCACGCCCGTCCCGGGTGCGCCTTTCTCAGCGACAGTCAACATCGTCTCCAAGCAGGTGCTGCCGGATGGGAGCGACAACACGCGCACCACCATCGCGCATGTCGCCCGCGATGGGAGCGGGCGTATCTACAACGAGATGCGCGCAATGGAGCCGGTTCCCCTGCAGGGCGAGCCGCCTCTGCTGTCAAGCCACATCTACGACCCCCTGACGCACCTCAACACCTTTCTGAACCCGTCCACGCACCTCGCCCACCAGAGCCTCTACACGCCTCCTGCCACAACACCCGGAGCGCCGCCAAACCTGGGACGCCACGATGGCGGCCAGCTCACGGCGGAGACGCCGCTCGGCGAGCAGACGATGGGCGGAGTCAGGCTCGAAGGCACCCGCAAGACCTGGACCGTGCCCGCGGCAGCAAGCGGCACAGGCCAGGCACTCACGGTCACAGACGAGTACTGGTACGCTCCCGCGCTTTCGGTGTACCTGATCCTCAAGCATGAAGACCCCAGGACCGGCGAGCAGATTGTCGCCGTCGAAGATGTAAAAGCACAGGAGCCGGACCCCTCAACCTTCGGGATCCCGGCCCGCTTCCGCGTCGTCGATGAAACACCGGCTCCCTGATCCTCTTGTACGAGAAAGGCTAGAAAGGCAAACCTATGCAGAACCGCATCCTCGGCACCACCATGCCGGTCCTTGAGTTCCTTCTCGAGCCGAACGACTCGGTCATCTCGGAGGCAGGCGAGCTGAGCTGGATGAGCTCTACCATCCAGCTCACGACCCACACGCAGTTCGCGGGCGGCGGCGGCTTCTTCGGCGCGCTCAAGCGCGTTGCCGGCGGCGGGTCGCTCTTCATGACCGAGTACCGGGCAATCGGCGGCCCGGGTGAAATTGCCTTTGCCGCCAAGATGCCCGGGCACATCGTGCCTGTCGAGGTGGGCCCAGGGCAGGAGTTCTTTGTGCATCGCCATGGCTTCCTCTGCGCCACCCCTGCCGTCAACATCGGCGTCGGCTTTCAGCAGTCGCTCGGCGCCGGCATCTTCGGCGGCGATGGCTTCCTGCTGCAGAGGATCACCGGTACAGGCGTCGCCTGGCTTGAGCTCTCAGGCGAGCTGGTCATGCGCGATCTGCGCCCCGGGGAAACGCTGCGCGTGCATCCCGGCCACGTCGGCGCGTTTCAGGCTTCGGTCATTTTCCAGATCACCCGCATCCAGGGCATCCGCAACATGATCTTCGGCGGCGATGGCATCTTTCTCGCCGCGCTTACCGGCCCCGGACGCATCTGGCTGCAGACGCTGCCCCTGCCTCAGCTCGCCCACAAGCTGCAGGAGTACATGCCCGGCGCAGCACGCGAGACCACCCAGAGCGGTGTCGTGGGCGGCATCGTCGGCTCCATCATTGAGGGGATGCGCTAGAGCCGTTCTCGTTCGCTATAAAGGACGCCGGCTGTCAACCCCCCGCACACCCGTGCCTTCCCTGTGCCACTCTCCTTGTGACCAATGGCACGGCCTTTTTCCCAAAACGGGCCGACCGCCCCGCGAACAGCTCTCGCCTGTCAACCCCCGCCACAAAACGCCAAACTCTGTGCACACGGTACTAAAGTACCGTACGGAGCGCATAACTATGCACCACCCTGCATACTTATACATTTAGCCCGCAAAAGCCCGCTCCAACCACGCCCAAAATGGCACGTAAAACGGAGGCAAATCGGGCGGAGAACTAGACTCCAGCAGGCTGCAGCTCTGCCTCTGCCGCCGCGTGCGTCGTGACCAGCGCATCCTCCAGCGCGCTGATAATCCTCGCCAGCGCAGGCCTGCTCAGGTACGGGTGCAGCGGCAGGCTCAGGACGTGCTTTGCGGCGTGCTCGGCATGCGGCAGCGGCGTGCGCTGCCCATCGGCGGCAAACACAGGCTGCTGATGCATGGGGACCGGGTAATGTACGGCCGTCGGCACCCCCGCCGCCCCCATCGCCTGGGCCACTTCATCGCGGTTTTCGACTTCAATCGTGTACTGCGCGTAGGGGCTCGTACGGCCTTCGCGGAGCGTCGGCAGGCGCAGCAATTTGCCTTTCTTGAGCAGGCCCAGCAATGAGCCGTTGTAGGCATTCGCTGTCTCGCCGCGCGCAATCAATTCGCGGTCAAACACATCCAGCTTCGCCAGCAGGATCGCTGCCTGCAGCGTATCAAGCCGGCCATTGATACCGATCGCCGTATGCCGGTAGCGCATCTCCTGGCCGTGGTTGCGGAGCTGGTGCATGCGCAGCGCAAGCGCCTCGTCATCCGTGAAGCACGCTCCGCCGTCGCCGTATGCCCCCAGCGGCTTCGACGGGAAAAAGCTCGTGCAGCCTATACTGCTGAGCCCGCACGACGCGCGCCCCTTGTAGACGGCTCCAAAGCTCTGCGCCGCATCCTCAATCACGGGCAGGTTGTGCTCTGCGGCAACGGCATTGATCGCGTCCATCTCCGCAGGCTGCCCGTAGAGTGAGACCGGCATAACGGCCCGCGTCCGGCCTGTAATCGCTGCCTCAATCAGATCCGGATCGATGTTGTACGTATCCGGTTCAATGTCGACCATCACCGGCACCGCCCCGAGCAGAGCGATCATCTCGCCGGTGGCGAAGAAGGTGAAGGGCGACGTGATGACCTCATCGCCCGGACCGATGCCAAGAGCCATCAATGCCAGCAGCAGCGCGTCCGTGCCGCTCGAGCAGGAGACGCAGTGCCGCACGCCGACCCGTGTGGCCAGGCGCTCTTCCAGCTGCGCCACCTCCGGACCCAGGATGTATTGCCCGTGATCGAGAACAGCATGGATGCGTGCATCGATCGAGCTCTTGAGCTCGCGATACTGTGCCTGTAAATCGATAAAGGAGAGAGGTGCCTGCTTGGAGTCGCTCACTCCACTATCTTCTCACTGGCTTGCGCACTTACCCAATGCGGTCGAGCATGTCCTCAGGCTTCATGCGGATGCAGGTGAAGATCGGCGTATCGCGAAGCGTGTACGGGCTGATCTCTGTTTCGCGCAGCTGCTGCACCAGGTCCAGAAAGTCTTCCGGATAGTTGGTCTCAAACGCCACCACGAACTCCTGGTCGTCGATGCCGAACGAATACGTCGTGTTCAGCTTCACGCGCGGGTAGGCCTGCCCGATGCGGATATGCTCGTTCATCAGCCGTTGGCGCTCTTCAATCGGCAGCAGGTACCACGCGCGCGTCTTCCAGAAGGGATAGATGAAGATATAGCGCTGGCCGCCGGGCCGCAGCCTGGTGCGCGTTTCCGCCTGCGCATCATCCTCCCCATCGATGATGTACTGCGAGCGCTTGGTCATGGAGAGATAGCTGTAGGGCGTTTCCAGGTAGCCGCCAAGGGGCGTTGCCAGCAGCTCCGCGCGCATCGCATTCAGGTCGTCCACTGAGTAGCAGATGGTCCACAGCACCATGTCGCAGTCACCGCGCAGGCCCACGGTGGAGTAGGAGAGCGTGAGCATCCGGCCCGGCTCATTCCACTTGTGGAACACCTCCGCAAACTGCCGCTTGTGCTCAGCGCGCTCTTCCACAGGCAAACGGCGCCACTCCGGCAGGATCTTGTAAAAGGTGAAGCCGATGGTCTGCCGCTTGACTGCAGGCTGCCCACGCTTTGCGAACTGCTCACCCGCGTCGGTTTTCTCGGCTGGGTGGATGGTGCTCCCCTGCTGTATCTCGGGCGTCGCAACTGCATCTGCCATAGGTCTCTCTCCTGCTTCGCACTACATTTCAAGTTTATCGCAGCAGCGTGAGCTTTCCGCTCGCAAGCCCGGCCAGGCGTGACGAACGGTGCGAGCAGGCAAAAGTGAAAGCGGAACGTCGAAGGACGCACGATATACTCCCCGGGATATGTCCGAGAAGATTCTTGCCCTGGTAGCCCACTACATCGAAGCCTTCATCGCTGCGACGCACTACATCGGCGTTGCAGTGTTGATGGCGATCGAGTCAGCCTGCATACCGCTGCCGTCGGAGATCATCATGCCGTTCGCCGGGTATGAGGTGCATCAGCACGTGCTTACCCTGCTTGGCGTGGCCACAGCCGGGGCGCTCGGATGCAACCTCGGCTCGGTCGTCGCGTACTGGATCGGTGCCTACGGCGGCCGTCCTCTCATCGAGCGCTTTGGCCGCTACGTACTTCTAAGCCACCACGACCTGGATCGCACCACCCACTTCTTCGAGAAGTATGGTTCTATTACGGTGCTGGTGGGGCGTCTTCTGCCTGTGGTCCGCACCTTTATCGCACTGCCTGCCGGGATCGCGCGCATGCCGCAAGGGCGCTTCCACCTGTACACCTTTCTCGGCTCGTGGCCCTGGTGCTTTGTTCTTGCATACGTGGGCTTAAAGCTGGGCGAGCACTGGGATACCGATCCCCGCTTCAAAGCTGCGTTCCATCGCTTCCATGTCGGTGTGGAGCTCGCTCTGCTGCTCGGCATCGTCTGGTTTCTCTGGACGCACCTGCGTCGCAGCCGCGGCACAGCAGCTGTCCGCGCCTAACCAGCATTTTGGCGGACCCCTCGCAGGAGCTTTACAGCCAGCCCTTGCTCCGCGCGATCCGCGCCGCATCCACCCGGTTAGCTGCGCCGAGCTTGCTGGAAGCCTCCGACAGGTAGTTCCGCACCGTGCCCTCGGAGAGCCGAAACGCGGCTGCTATCTCTGCGGAAGAGCGGCCCTCCCCGGCCAGGCGAAGGATCTGGCGCTCCCGCTCGCTGAGCGGGTCAGCCTCTGCCCAGGCTTCCGCCGCGAGCTCGGGATCAAACATCCTCTTGCCGGCGTGCACCTGGCGGACGGCGTTGGCCAGCTCGGCAGAAGGCCGATCCTTGAGCAGATAGCCTCGCGCCCCGGCATCGAGCGCACGACGAAGATAGCCAGGCCGCGCGAAGGTGGTCAGAACGATGGTCCGGACGTGCGGGTAGCGGTCCCGCACCTCGGAGGCAAGCGAAAGACCGCTCAGCTCCGGCATCTCTACATCGGTCACCAGGACGTCAGGCCGCAGGGTGGGAATGGCGGCGAGGGCTTCGCGACCATTCGCGGCTCGTCCACACACAACGATGTCCGGTTCCAATTCGAGCAGGGCTGCCAACGCGCCAAGCAGCATCGCCTGGTCCTCGGCCAGCAGCACGCGGATGGCTTTGATGGAGCTCTCGCCTGGGGGCGCAGCGGTCATGGGCGTCAGGCCGGGATGTGCTCAATCGAGGCCGGCTCGACGATCGGTCGAGCATTGCGCTGCGCCCTGTACTTGCGCGCCTCCTCATAGGCCTTGAGCCGCGATCGCATAATGCCGCCGAGGGGTCGGTGTGCCTCCAGGGCATGCCAGGGGCTGAAGGAGAGCTGCTCATCGACAAAGAGCTGCCGCGCGTCCGAGTAGCTCTCCTGCGGAGGCACAGTGAGCCGTGCGACCGTACGCCAGGGGCTCTTGTCATCCGGCCAGACCGTATCCGCCTTCTCAATCGGGGTGCTTTTCTTGTTCTCAGGCAGACCCGCGTCGCTGGCCAGCGCAAGCTGGGCGCGTACGTCCCATACAGCTGTTTCGCGGCGAAAGAAGCGGTGGATCAGGTTCTCAAGCGCGTTGTAATCCTCGCTCAGGTCAACCGACTTGCCTTCGAGCTCCTTCAGGTTGGCAGAGCCCGGCGCGAAGCTGATCTTGGCAATGTAGTCGCCGTACCGGACCGGCGAAACCGTGGAGAAAGTCTCACCCAGGATGTGCGTAGCCGGGGCGCCGATCCCTTCCAGAATGGAAGATTGGAGGTGGACGGCCTTAAGAACCATATTGGCGGCGCGCGCTGCGACGGAAACCGCATGCTTCACGCCCTCAGGCGTTTCGAGACTCTTATCAAAGAGGCGAAGCTGCTCCAGAAACCCGGCGGGGTCCGCTGCTCCAAAGGCCTGCGCGTTGATGCAGACGAAGTCCTGCGTCGTCTCGCCGGCGTGGTTCGCGACCTTATCGCCCTCTACATGCAGTACCTTGATGGCGACTGCCCGCGGGCTCGAGATGGTATCGGCCAGCATGTCGCCCGGGTTGGTAGAGAAGCGCAGGATGACCGGATAAGCATTGGCCCGCGAAAACAGCCCCTGCGCAAGCTCCGGCGGCAGGTCGGGGAAGGGCTTGAGGGTTCCGGTCAGGACCCCGTGAGACTTGGCATGCACCGGGCGGTAGGCATGGCGGTAGCGCGCGGCCATGGTGCGGGTAATGTGCTGCATGGTCCGGGACAGCTCGTCGAAGAGGACGTGCTCATTGGGTGCAGGCTGCTCGAGCTCTGGCGAATAGCGCAGGTACTCGGTCTTTGGTTGGCTCACGCCAGATCGCCCCAGAGCTTGATGCCGCCGAGCAATCCATCCTGGTTCGAGACCAGGCTGACGCGATCCGGCAAAGTGAAGTCGACATACTTCGCATTCCCGCCGCCGATAAAAAGGTGGTCCCAGTTGAAGGTCAGCGCAGTCTGGTCGATAGCCTTCTTGAGCAGCTTGTTCCACTTTTTCTGCCCAATCGCCTTATAGCCTTGGCGCCCCAGATAGTCCTCATAGGTCTTGCCTTTGCGGAAGGGGTGATGACCCAGCTCGAGCCCGGGGCAGAGGCGGCCGCGCGTGAACAGCGCAGAACCCATGCCTGTGCCAAGGGTGATCACCAGTTCAACCGCATTGCCCTGGATAGCACCGTAGCCCTGAACCGCGGCGTCGTTGGCCACGCGCACGGGCTTGCCCCATCGCTTCTCCAGCTCCCCCTGCATGTCAAAGTCGACCCACTCCGGGTGCAGGTTTGCAGCGGTGAGGGTGTGGCCGTTCTTGATGACGCCGGGGAAGCCGACCGACACACGGTCAAACGCCGGAATCTCCTTGCGGAGCTTCTCGAGCTCCTCCAGAACCCGGCTCGGTGTCGGCTTGATCGGTGTATCTGTCCGCACCCGCTGGGTCAACGGCTTGGCATCGTTATCTAGGGCCATCATCTTGAGGCCTGTGCCGCCGATATCGATGGCGAGGGTGACAGGATGTGCAGGAGGTGCCTGGGAGGTGGTGCCGGGGTTTGCTTCCGCCATGAAGTCCATACGGTTACCCAGTGTAGATGGTCAAAACGCTGTTGTGTGTTCTTTGCTGAAATGCAGGCAGGCGCCCGCTTGCGGCCCGCAGGTACTTGACGGGAGTGAAATGCGCGCGACGCGTGCGCCCAAGGAGGTTCATACTACGTCTAATAGGTCGTGACGACGCTTCCGCGCCGTTTTCTTCCCATACCCTTGAGGTGCCCCATGACGAAGCGTCTTCTCGCCCTTTCCAGCCTTCTGCTTGCCCCAACGGCGATGCTGTGGAGCCAGACCACGTCACCGGCTCCCTCTACGCCGCAGACGGTGCCGCAGACGGCTCCTCAAACGACGCCCCCGAGTACGCCGCAGACGACGCCTACCGTGCCGGATACGAGCAAGAACGGCAAGGACAGCAAGGACGCAAAGGCTGCCGCTATACCCGCGCCTGTGAATCCGGATAAGCCTGTGCCCCTGGACGCCAAGGTGGGTGCGAACGGCGTGGTTCAGGGCGTGAAGCCGGGCAGCGAGGACGACGTAAGCGCGGTGGGCCAGCGGAACATCGGCGGCCGCGGCCTGGGCAACTGGTACTCCACCAATACAGAAGTGGGCATGGGCAAGCAGTACTCGGTCGAGCTTGAAAAGAGCACGAAGTTTATCAATGACCCTGTTGTGACTGAGTATGTGAACCGGATCGCCCAGAACATTGTCAAGAACTCTGACGCGCGTGTGCCATTTACCGTTAAGGTCATCGACTCCGACGAGATCAACGCCATGGCTCTGCCGGGTGGCTTCTTCTTCGTCAACTCCGGGCTGATCCTCAACGCAGACACTGAGGCAGAAGTCGCGGGCGTCATGGCGCATGAGATTGCCCACGTCGCTGCCCACCATGCCGTCCGTGAGCAAACGCGCATGAACTACGCCCAAATCGGCACCATTCCGCTCATCATGGTGGGCGGCGGCCTCGGCTACGGCTTGTACGAAGCTGCAAACGTGGCCGTCCCCATGACATTCCTGCAGTTTTCCCGTGACTTTGAAGCACAAGCTGACTTCCTGGGCACCCAGTATCTTTACCGGGCCGGCTATGACCCGCAGGCTTTGGTCAACTTCTTCGAGAAGATCGAAAATCTCGAAAAGAAGAAGCCGGGCCTGGTCGCGAAGGCTTTCGAAACGCACCCGGCGACGCCCGACCGGATCGCGCACACGCAGGATGAGATCGCCGCCTTGCTGCCTCCGCGCAATGAATACTTGGAGACAACGTCTGAGTTCAACGACGTGAAGGCGCGGCTGGCCCGCATCGAGAACAAGCGCAAGCTGGAAGACAAGAAGAATGGCAACAAGCCCACTCTGCGCAAAGTGGGCTCGCAGGACCCCAATGCGAGCGATCCGAACAGCACCACGCCGGGGGATGACCGGCCAACCCTGCACAAGCGCGACGACAGCGGGAACTAAGCAACGCCCCGCTTCCGCGGCTTTGCCATCAGAACAGAAAACGCCTCCCCGCTAGCGGAGAGGCGTTTTTGTGAAGCCAGCATGGACGAAGAGCAAAAGCCAGCGGCGCCTACCGCCCTGGACGGCTCACCATGCGCAGGATGATCACCAGCGCGAGTCCTGCAATCAGGAACTTCAGCACTTGCGGCACTTCGCCAGAATCGCGGCCTGGAGACGGTCGCGCAGGCCATCCGGGAGGTCATACAACATGTTGGAGCGGTATACCTCGATGGTCTTGCGAGTGGTTGTCACCGTGATGGTGCAATGCTCGCATCCGCCCAGGTGAGCTTCCAGACTCGACTTCAGCGTGGCATCGAGAGAGCCTTCCAGCAGATCATCCAGATGCACAAGAAACTCAGAGCAGATCACTTTGCACCACCATCCCCATTTTTCTTTCCGAAGTACCGGTTCAGCCGTTCCCGCAGCTGTAGTCTGGCGCGGAGCAAACGCGATTTGACCGCCGGCACACTCAGCCCCAGCGACTCCGCTGTTTCCTCGGTCGACAAACCTTCCACGTCGCGCAATACAAACACAACCCTGAAGCCCGGCGGCAAACCATTGACCGTCTTCTTGAGAATATCTGCCAGCTCAGACTGCCCATACTGCTGCTCCGGGCTCGGTCCCCAATCTGCCAGCTCCCGAGGCATCGAGCCTTCCTCGGTTTCCACATCCTCGTCAATCGAGACCATGCGCCCGGTGCGACGCTTGCGCAGCCGCATCAGGCTTTCGTTCACGGCAATCCGCACCAGCCAGGTGTAGAACTTCGAGTTCCCCTGGAACTGATTCAGCTTCTCGTACGCTTTTAGAAACGCATCCTGCACGACATCTTCCGCATCTTCGCGGTTCTGCGTAATGTGCTGCGCGATGCGAAAAACCTGCCGGTCGTACTGCTTCACCAGTGTTTCAAAGGCGTGTACATCGCCCGCTTTCGCCAGGTTCACCAGGCGAACGTCGGGATGCTCTTCCACGGCAGCTCCCCCGAGTCCGGCTGCCGCCATAGGCGGTGCGAGGCTCCCGACGGGGGTGATCTGCTCCGGGTCTTGCGTATCAGATTGGATGGGAGGCATGGTTGGTAGTTTCAGCTTTTCGCACCTTTCCTTCAAGTCAGTGCAATGGACAGCAGCCAAATGCAAGCTGGGGCAAGCCAGAGGCAAGCTGTCCCTCGACTACGATGCTAATCCTTCCTGTCCCTCGCCATCGCCGCACACCCTTGCTGTTCGCGGTACAACGGAGTAGCCAGGGACGAGCTTTCCTTCGCCTGCGGCGTGCCGCCTCGCTTACTCTCAAGGGAGAGGAACCGCTATCGTCGTGAGCCGCTTCCGCCCACTCTCTTTCCTGCTTCCTTGCCGCCTGCTTCCTTGCCGGCTCTCTCTCGGCCGGCGGTCCACGCTGCCCTGTCGTGCCATGCGCCTGCTTCTGGCATTCTTCCTGCTTCCATGGTCAGATGGGGCGCTCTGGGCGCAGCACGCTCCAGCGAAGCACTTGCCTGTGAAGCACACGGCAGCGCACAAAGGCTCCACAGGACACGCGAGCCATGGCACGACAGCCGCGCGAGGCACGCATTCCCATGCCGGGGACACCCGCGCGCTCACCGTCAGCCGCAAAGGGGCGCACGGCCGGGTTCATCGTGTGGTGGTGATTCGCCGGCAGGGCCGGCACAAAGCGCTTTCTGCCCGTCAGGTAGCCAAGACGCAGCAGCTGCAGCATGCCTTTGTCGCCTCGACGGAGCTGCGGCCCATGGCACAGCAGCTCGGCAACTATCGCAGCCCCTCCGCCTACGCCGGCGTGGAAGGCTACGCGCATGGGCACACAGGCGCAGCCGCAGCAGCCGCGTACCTGGCGCTCGGCCATGCCTACCTGCTTGACCATCGCTACAGCGAGGCTCTTGCCGCCCTCGGCAGCTCCACCGCGCAGGGCAATACGCTCGATGACTATGCGGACTACTTTGCAGCCCAGGCTGATCTCCAGTCCAACCAGCTCCCAGCCGCAAGCACGATTCTGTCAGGCTTTGCCGCGAAGTACCCGGACAGTATCTTCACCGTCCAGGTGCCGGTGCTGGAGGCAAACCTGCTCCTGCAGCAGGGCAATGGCACGGAGGCGCTTGCCACATTGCGTGCACACAGCGGCGAGCCGCTGGCTGCGAAGCCGGACTACCTGCTGGCTGAGGCTAAAGCAAAGGCTGCAAACGGCCAGGCGGCGGAAGCACTGGCTGCCGATCGCCGCATCCTTACTGAGCACCCGCTGAGCCCGGAAGCAGCCGCAGTGCAGGCGCAGCTGCAAAGCACGGGCCAGTGGCTGCAGCTGCCCGTGGAAGAACGCCGCCACCATGCCGATGCGCTCTTCAACGGCGGACGATGGAACGAAGCAGCGCTTGAGTTCCGCACCCTTGCAGGGGACAGCTCCCTGAGCCAGACGGAGCGCGACAGCCTCCTGCTTTCCGCGGCGACCTGCGACATGAAGCTCAAGCGGCTCAGCAGCAGCTCCGTCGCCGGAGTCCCAGACAGCAGCGATGAGAACGGCGCTCATCGGCTTTATCTACTGATGGAGATCGCACGCTCGGCGCAGGATCTCGGCACTCAGCAGGATCTGGTCAACCAGCTGCGGACCCGCTTCCCCGCCAGCCAGTGGCTCGCCGAAGCACTCTTTTCAAGCGGCAACCTGTACATGCTCAAGCATGATTACCCGTCGGCCATCCCCTACTACACGGAGCTGGCACGGCGCTTCCCTGACTCAAAGAATGCCGACAATGCGCATTGGCGCGCGGCCTGGCTCAACTATCGCTTGCGCAACTACCCTGAGGCAGAGCGGCTGACCGATGAGCAGCTCACGAGCTTCCGCGAAGGCAAAAACGTGGCGAACGCCTTGTACTGGCGCGGCCGGATGTACCTGGACAATGGGCATAATCCAGCCATGGCTGCTGCCTACTTCACCACAGAAACGCGCGTCTACCAGCACTACTACTACGCAGCGATCGCAGCCCAGCGGCTGCAGGCGATCGGCAATGTCACGCCAGCCTCAGTGCCCATGCTTGATGCCATGCAGCCAGAGCAGATCCCGGAGCTGACCGAGGATATCCCCGAGGACGACCCGCACCTCGCCAAGGCGCGCCTGCTCGCGAACGCCGGGCTCAACGACTACCTGGCTCCTGAGATCCACGCGTCGGAGGGCTCGGACGAATGGGGCTCGCTGGCTGAGGCGAAGCTATACGCAAGCTTCGGCGAAGCCTACCGGGCTATGCGGTCGCTCAAAAAGGCGATCCCCTTCTACACGTCGGCTCCGATTGATGAGCTGCCGCTCGACTACTGGCGCATCCTGTTCCCGGAAGAGTACTGGACCGCTATCCAGCGCGAGGCTGCTGCCAACGGCCTCGATCCCTACATGGTCGCCTCACTCATCCGGCAGGAAAGCGAATTCAATCCTCGGGTCATCTCCTACGCCAATGCGTACGGCCTGATGCAGTTGGTGCCGGCGACCGGGCGCCAGATGGCGCTCAAGACGGGTTACAGCAGCCACCTGGATGTGAATGCGCTGCTCGATCCTGAGGTCAACATCAAGCTGGGCTGCGCTTACCTGAAGCAGACGCTGGACCGCTACAACGGCCAGCAGGAGTACACCTTTGCTTCCTACAACGCGGGCGAGTCACGCGTCGATGACTGGAAGGCTGCGGGCAGTTACACGGGCATTGATGAATGGGTAGAGTCGATCCCGTTTGAGCAGACGCGCGAGTATGTGCAGGCGCTGATGCGCAACGAGCAAATCTATCGCGAGCTGGACCACGCAGCAAAGACGCGGGCGAGTATCGAGGCAGCGGCGCACGGTGAAGGCGCAGGGAGCCCGCAGCAGTAGCTGGGGGAGCTGCCGGCGCCATCCGCTACGATCAAGACATGTGTGCTGTGCGCCGCTCCCCCGCTCTGCAGCTGCCAATAACCGCTGTGACGACAGCAGGAAAAAAGATCAAGCCGGAGCAGGTACGGCGGCGCAAGCCTGCAGCAGTATCGGCACAGGCAGCCGCTGCCAGGAACAAGCTCGACCCGCCCAGCCCGCGTCCCCGGCGTGATCTGGCTCCGGCGAGGATCGCTGATCTTCTCGCGCGGCTGGCCGTCGCGCAGCCCAATGCCGAGTGCGCCCTGGTGCACCGCAATGCCTGGGAGCTGCTGATCGCAACTATCCTCTCCGCACAGTGCACGGACAAGCGGGTCAACATCGTCACTCCTGAGCTGTTCCGCATCTTCCCGACGCCGGCCGCTATGGCAGAGGCTCCGCTGCCGGCGCTCGAAGAGCTGGTGCGGACCACCGGCTTCTTCCGTGCAAAGTCAAAGTCGATCCGGGGCGCCGGCAAGGCCATCACGGAGCGCTTCGGCGGAGAGGTGCCGCGCACACTGGCAGAGCTCATCACGGTGCCCGGTGCCGCACGCAAGACCGCGAACGTGGTCCTTGGCGTCGCGTATGGGCTTGCGGAAGGTGTGGTGGTCGACACCCACGTGCAACGACTTTCAAACCGGCTCGGCCTGACCCGGCACCAGGACCCTAAAAAGATTGAGAAGGACCTGATGCGCGTGGTTCCGCGGGAGCGCTGGATTGCTTTCTCGCATGAGCTGATCCTGCATGGCCGGTCGATCTGCGTAGCACGCAAGCCGCGCTGTGCCGAGTGCACGCTTGAGACCACCTGCTGGGCGCCGGACAAAACCTGGCGCAGCCACTAGCGCTGCTGAAAACCTCAGGAAGCTCGCCAGCGTCGCAGCTCATTCAGAGCCATATGGGGAACGGTCAACGCGCTCAGGACGATGAAGAGCTCTCCACTGTAGGAGCTCGCTGCAGGGCGTCCGAAGGCAAACACAAGCCCCAGCAACACCAGCGACCCAATCCATGGAATGAAGCCGGCACGCAGATTGTGCTGCAGGTTGCCGCGGACCGACTCACCCGGCCCTGCCGGTACGCTGACGGTGAGCATATGCTCCGGCGAATGCCAGACGCAGAAAAACACGGCAAACGCGAGGAGCGGCTCGCAGCAGACAAACAGAGCGATCTCAAGCGCGGTGACGGCCAGCAGTTCCATGCGAGCCTTCGCATTTCGTCCGAAGCGCCCGAGCAGGATGCCTGCGAGAGCAACGATCGCCGCCGGCCAGAAAGCTGCCGCAAGCACGTGGTTGATCTCCGCTGCCCGCGCATCTGCACCCGGAGCGCGCAGGAGCATCGCTTGAAGGATTGGGAGCACAGCCGCCGGATGCCAGCAGGAGGCGGCAAGGATAGGCACGGCGCCCAGCGCCAGGGGGAAGATCGCCGTCAGGAGCTGCGGCGTCCTCTGCTCAGGCTCGGTGCCGAAATGCCAGGCAGAGTAGACGAGAAAGAAGACTAGCGAGAGGGTTGGAAAGAGGTACCAGCCCAGCAGCGTGAGCCCCACCAAAGCCGCGTAGGCCAGCAGAAACACCGGCAGCCATCGCCGCCCGAGCAGGGGCCGCAGAGTGCTTTCCCCCTGCACGGGATCGCAGGCGCCGTGCCACATGGCGACAGCTACCGCGCCGAGCGCAAGGGGAAGAATGACCCGTTCGTCCAGGCGGCCGAGCTCCGAGACAATGCAGCAGGTGATGGCGACAAACGCAAAGACCCCGAGCCGCTGCGGGAGGAGCAGGGTGCGGGCCGAGCTCTCCGCCGGCCACGTTGCTGCGTGGATGGCGCTCACCGGAGCCGGAGTGCCCCGGTGCGTGCGGGTAAGCCTGCCGGCAGCAGCGCCCGCAGCATCGGCAGCTTGGGCAAAGTCAAGGCGACGCGCAATGTTTCCCCGGGGTCGCTGCTCTCCCCCAGGAAGCGCACCAGCTCATCGGGCCTGCTGTGACTAAACATGCTTAGGAAGAGTTCGATGGCAGCGGCAGGTGAGCTTTGCAGAGCCCGAAGGAAGAAAACGTCCATCCAGCGGTACAGGCGCGGCTCCGCTGTTTGCGGAAGCGGCCGCCCTTGCAGCAAGGCCTCTGCAATGGCCAGGCTGTGGCGCTGGATCCGCAGAAAGCCATAGCCGGACGATGGTTTGAGCCTGCCGCCGGCCGTGCCGATGGCATGTACACCGGGCTGCTGCGTCAAAGGCAGGAAGGTGTCCATCGGGAGCGTGCCATGCTCGGCATACAGCACCTGGTAGCGGCTGGTCCGCTCCGCGAGCCAGTTTTGCAGGTCAGCGTTTGCCGGCGGCTCCGGCAGGCGCGGGTCATCCAGGTAGGTCATCTCCACCAATGCCTCTGTGCTGGAGAAAGGCAGCAGATAGAGGAAGCGCAGGCGACCCGGCGTCCCAGACGGGAGAAAACGCATGAGCTCCACCGTCTCCGGTTGGAAGCAGGGCTCCTCCGTCTGCACGTGCCAGCCAAGAAAGCGCTGCAGAAGAGCAGGAGGGTGAGTACCGGTACGCAGCGGGCGGCTGTCAAAGACGACCTTGGCAAGCTGGCGGCCCTTGTTTGTTTCGATGGCTGTCAGGCCGCTTGTATGCGGCCCTACGGAGTGCACGGTAACGCCGTGGCACAGCTCCTGGGCCGGCTCACGCTCCACCCGCCCGGCCGCAATGCGGTAAAAGTCGTCGCCGGCAATATGGCAGTACCGGTAGCGGCGGCTCTGCTGTAACGCCTCGCGCGTGCCATGGCTGACGCGCCAGCTATTCCAGGAGTGCGAGATCGTGGAGGAAAACGGGTGCTCTTCTGTATTCCAGAAGCACCAGGTGCGGTCGCGCGTGTAAGCGGTACGCGGCTCCAGTAGACCGATGCGTCCTGGTACCCGCGCATTCGCCAGGGCAGTGGCGAGGCTCAGGCCGGCACAGCCTGCACCCAGGATCGCGATGTCCAGGTCCGGCTTCATCGCTCCGTCTCCAGAGCATGGCTGCCGCCAGCTTGCACAGGCATAGCACCGGGCCGGCAGCGGTGGGTTTGCCGCAGGGCCTGCGCAATCAGCATCGCTTTGCGCGCCGGTGTGACCACAGCGCGCACGCGCCAGGAAGCAGGCACATCGCGCCCGACCACCACGCCGATCTCGCGATAGCAGGCAGCCGCGGCCAGGATGCTGACCCGTGCCCGCCAGGGCAGGTAGTGCATCCCGGCGTGGGCGCTCCGGTAACGCTGCTCGGCTGCCTGGAGGAGCCGCTCTGTCGCGCGCATCAACGGCTCGGGCGCGTCGCCCAGCAGCGCCGCCCGGACCTCATCCGCGGTGACCCATTCCGCAGGCAGATAGATCCGCCCGCGGCCGAAATCTTCCTGCACGTCTCGGGCAATGTTGGTCAGCTGCATGGCGCTGCCCAGGTCCGCTGCAGCGCCTGCGCCTTCCGGCGGCGCGCCCAGGATGCGGCACATCATCAGCCCGACGGTCCCGGCTACTCCAAAGGCGTAGTCGTAAAGGTCGGCTTCAGTCTGCATCTGGCATGGTCCAGAATCTGCGGCCAGAGCCTCAGTCAAGCGCAGGGCCACTGTGCTGATGCGCGGGAACTGCTGCTCCAGCATGACGGGCCAGCCCAGGGCAGCGGCGCCGTCACCCAGCGGCGCCTCCCGGAGCGCGCGAAGGACGCGCTGATGCTGGTCCCGGCTTTGCTCCCGGCTTTGTTCTGGGCTTTGTTCCGCGCTTTGTTCTGGGCCGGCGGCTTCATCCGCCAGGTCATCCATCCGGCGGCAAAAGGCGTAGAGCTCTGTCGCGTTCTCACGCATGCGGCGCGGCAGCAGCCTGGAGGCCAGGTGAAACGTGCGGCCGGAGCGGGCCAGGACCGCACTGGCCTTTAACTGTGCGGCGCTCACAGCACGCCTACGGTGACGCGGTCTGCAGTGCGGACTGGGGCGGCGGCCCGCATCTCGTCAAAGAAGTGCTCCAACACCTTGGCCGAGCACAGAACTCCAGGCAAGCCTGCGCCAGGATGCGTTCCCGCGCCCACCAGGTAGAGCCCCTTCACATCTTCCGAACGGTTATGGAAGCGGAACCAGGCAGACTGCAGAAGGGTCGGCTGGATCGAAAAACCGGTGCCGTGCTCGGTGCGGAGATTGTCACGGAAATGTTCAGGCGTGACGTGGAACTGTACTTCGATCGCTTCCCGGAGCCCCGGGCAAACAGTTTCCTCTAAAAGCGCGATCGTCTGCTCGGCCAGCCTCGGGCCGGCTACGGCCCAGTCGATGGCACGGCGACGGTCGAGGACCTCCAGGTTGGGCACGGGTACCAGCGCATATAAGCTTTCGCAGCCTTCGGGCGCAAGCGAGGGGTCAGTGCGCGTGGGCGCGTGGAGGTACAGGCTGATGTCGTCCGACAGGAGCTTGTGGTGGAAGATCTCTTCGAGCAGCTCCTTGTAGCGGCGCCCCAGCAGGATCGTATGGTGGGCGAGGCCCACAAACTGCTTACGGACACCGAGGTACAGCACAAACAAGCCCATGGAGAACTGCTGCCGCCGGATGCGCTGGTCGGTCCATTTGCGCCTCCATCGTTTCGCGATCAGGCGCCGGTACAGAGCAGGCGCATCGGCATTCGCGACCACGCAGTCGGCTTGGACGTGCTCTCCACTCTCGAGGGTGACGCCAGTCGCGCGGCCGTCCTCGACCAGCACCTGTTCCACGGCGCAGCCCAGATGCAGGCCGATGCCCTGGCGTTTCATCAGGTTCACCATCGCTTGAACAAGCGCAGCGGTGCCGCCCATCGCGAAGCTCACGCCATCCTTGCGTTCCAGGTGCTGGATCAGCGAGTAGATTGAGGTGGTGTGGAAGGGATTGCCGCCCACCAGAAGCGGCTGAAACGAAAACACCCGCCGCAGCGCCTCATCGCGGATGTAGCTGCTGACAAAACTGTAGACGGAGCGGTCGCTGCGGAGTGCGATCATTTGGGGCAGCACCGCCAGCATCTTGCCCGCGGAGTGGAACGGCACGGACCCGAGCTGCTCAAAGCCTACCTTGTAGATGGACTCGACCTTCTTCAACAGCCGACGGTAGCCATCGACATCGCCCGGGGAAAATTGCCGCACGCGGTCGATCAGCTCGGCGTCAGTGCCGCCATAATCAAAGCTTCGGCCATCCGCAAAGCGGATCCGGTACCAGGGCGTCAGCTCGCGAAACTCGATGGCTTCGCTCCTGCTCTCACCAAAGAGGTCCCAGAGTTCGTCAAAGAGAAAGGGTGCCGTGATGACGGTCGGGCCCGCGTCAAAGGTGTAACCGGCACGATGGTAAACACCGGCTCGGCCGCCGGCCTGCCCCTGGTTATCAAAGACATCGACCGAAAAGCCGGCGGCGCGCAGACGCAGAGCCGCTGCCATTCCGCCAAAGCCCGCTCCGATCACAAGAGCATGTGCCATACCGCGCCCGCCTGACAGCTGCCGTTGCGCCCGCAGTCTGACCGATGGTGGGATGCACACATCCCGGCTGGCGCTTCTCTCCCCTGCTTCTTGCCTGGCGCTACTGCTTCTCGCCTGATAAAGGACTCGGCGGCTCCGGCGTGATCCGCGAGGGCGGCTGAGGGATATTGGCCAGCATGTGAGCAACCGGCACGGGAGGGTCCTGCACGGGGCGAGGCTTGATGGTGTACGCCTCCCGCTCCGCATCCTCCACACGCCCTTTGGCCGTGACGTGCTCGGTCCAGACGGAGTAATGCCCCTCATCCTCCCGGTCGGTAAAAACGATCTCGCGCGTTCCTTTCAGGCCCAGCATGAGCGTCGGCGCTGGAGCGGTGAGGGTCTCGTCACTGAGGTAGGGCTCATTCGGGATGTTCGGGGTAGCACCCCCAACTGCGGCTACGCATGCGGAGGCAGCCATCCAGGGCTGCAGGGGCGCAAGGCTGGGGTAAAGCGTCGCAGGAGGCAGGGCCTCGGCTGTCGCGGCCCGGCTTCGTTTGCTGCTCAACAACTTGACGGCCTTCTCCGGCTTTTTCTTCTTCGGCTTGTGGTCCGGGGTAAGGATCAGCACAGCCTGTGCCGCATCCTGGGGCACCAGTGCTGTGAACTGCGCACCATGCGCATCATCGTTGTTCCTGGTGTAGTGCAGGAGCAGAGCATGGCTGGGTGCGCCAGTTGCGCTTTGCGGGCAGACGGTCTGCCGGTAAGCCCAGCCGGGTTGCGCCAGGTCGAAGTGCCGCGATCCAGCGGCATGGAGGAGGTCGGTTTGCCGAGCGGCGAGCGTGCTCCGATCTTCCGGAGTGATTGAGTCTTCCCTTCGCTCCGGCAGCGCGTAGTACGCGTTTCGTGAATCGTCATTGACGGTATGCGCCACCATCTCCGGCGGAGCGGTCGGCACGATGTCCGGGCCAAGATCGAGGAAGGGCGAGGCGCCCAGCCCGAGATCCATGGGCGGCATCGATGAATCCAGCGAAGCATCGATATCAGTGTGCGGCTTGGAGTCCAGGCGCATATCGGGGGCCTGCACCGGCTTGGGCTGCTGGTTGGCCGGCGCCAGCTGCGTACTGCCGGTTCCGGGCTCGTGTGCCGCCTGAGCTGTCTGAGCGTTGGCTCCGGCGTGCTGGAGCGAGAGTGACAGCAGAGCGAAGCCGGCGAGCAGCGAAGAGACTCTCATGCGCTTTTTACTCTAGCATCGGCAGGAAAGCGGAAAGGGCAGCCTGGAGGCTGCCCTTTCCCTTTCTTTGCAGGTTCATGGTACCGGGGTACCGGGGTACCGGAGCAACCTCCTGCTCCCCGGTAATGCACTAGCGCCGAACGGCGCGCCGGGTGGGAGCAGCCGCAGCCTTGGGACCGCCATCCTTGAGGATGATCATGGCTGGGTTCTGCGTGTACGAGTCAAAGGTGGCAGTGTAAGTCACCGTCGCTCCTGTCTGTGGAACAGTCTTCAGCGGCTCCTTCATGTTGATGGTGAAGTCCGCCTTGTTGGACTGCTGCGCATCTTGCGATACAGCCAGCTGGACCGAGTCAGCTGTGGCTGTCACGACTTTGCCCGGAATCGAGAAAGTCTGGCCTTTCAAGACGGCCCAGACCTTGTCCTGGTCTTCTTGCGAGCCGTTGGCCAGCACAAACTCCTTGTCCGTAAGGGCCATGCTCTTGAGGTCAGGGGTGCTGGTCACAGCCTGATGGGCCAGGTCTGCGGGCGAAGGCGGCGGCGGTGCCGGGGTCGGCTTGTAGTCGGTGGGCGGCATCAGGTTTGCCTGGGCTAGCGTCTTGACCTGGTCAAAGCCGTCAAGCCCCCCGTGATACTTGGTGTACCAGTACTCAGCTGCCTTCTCGATCTGGTCTTTGGAGGTGCCCTGGGCAAACTGGGCCGCACGCGTCAGGTACCAGACACCGTTGGTCAGGTCCTTCGGATCTTCCTGGATGTAGGCCTGGCCGAGCATGTAGGTGTCAAGCAGGCCGGGTCCGGTTTGCGTCTGCGCGGGATCCGTGTAGGCCTTCAGCTCTGCCTGGTAGGAGTCGATGGCGCCTTTGTAATCCTTCTTGCCGGTATCGTCGGCGGCAATCGCGCTGTCAAAGATCGGCGTCGCGAGACCCTTGAGCTTCTGGTAATCCGCGTCACTCATGCTTGTCGGCTTGGGCGCGGCCAGGCCTTTCTGGGCCAGCGAAGCCGCGTCATCCAGCTTGCTTTGGTCGCCCTGCGCCTGCGTCTTTTCGACATAAACGATATAGGTCAGCGCCCGCAGATTGTTGGGGTCTACCTGCAGCAGACGGCGTGCGGCGTCCATGGTCTTGGGTGTGTCGTTTGCCTGGGTATAGGCTCCAACCAACTGCTCCAGCATGTCCTGCTTTACAACGGAGTTTGGATATTGCGTCAGGAAGGCTTCGATCGCCTGCGCCTTGGCTGCGGGCGAGCTCTGGCCCACGGCATTGGTGTAGGCGTTGTACTCGGCCGGATCCTTGATGGTGATCTGCCCAGCCGGTGCAGCCGCTCCCGTGCTTGACTGGGCCTGGCTGCCAGCTGGCGTCGTTGTGCTGCCGGCTGGGGGAGTCGTGGTGCTGCTGGCTGGCGTCGTGGTACTGCCGGCTGGGGGAGTCGTGGTCTGATCCTGTGCATACGCGGCAGGCAATGCAGCGAGAGTGCCGGTCGCAAGCGCGAGCAGCGAAGCAACAACAACCTTGTTCATGCAATGCTCCTGAAAAGATCTGGGGATGTTCTCTGATGAGGCAGTAGCCTGCTGCTTCTGTTCGAAGGGACAAGAACAAACCCGGCCGGTACCGTTCTCCCTCTTATAACGCACAACGCGGTCGCTTAGAAACCAGATGAACCCCTGAAGCCGCTTGCTAGGCCCATTTCTCATGCCTGAAACAGGGGCACGTTACCGGTAAGAGAGGCGAGGCGGAACTCCGTCGACCGCCGCAACAGGCGATGGCATCCATTCCTGCATGACTTCCTCACAGCTTGCCGTCGTGACCGGTGCTGCTCGCGGCATAGGAAAGGCCATCAGCCTGAAGCTGGCAGCCATGGGCATGCACGTCGTCCTTGTGGCCCGTGATGCAGAGCGCCTTGAAAGTGTCCGCAGAGAGATCATGGCTGCCGGCGGCGAGGCTACGCCCTTTGCCCTCGATCTACGCGATCCGGAGGCGGTGGAACGCTTCGGCCGGGAGCTCGAAAGCAGATGGCGTCGCTGCAATGTGCTGGTCAACAACGCAGGCGTTGCCCACTCAGGCAAACCGTTACATGAAATGTCGCTCGCAGCGTGGGACGAGACGATGGAGACCAACCTGCGCGGCCCTTACCTGATGATCCGCGCTGTTGCGCCCTTGATGGTGGAAGCGGGGAGCGGACACATCATCAACATCTCGTCTCTTGCCGGGCGCAATCCCCTGCCGAATGGTGCCGCCTACTCTGCGTCCAAATGGGCTCTGAATGGGCTGACCTACTCTCTCGCTGAGGAACTGAGGCCGCATGGTATTCGCGTTTCCGTGATCGCTCCCGGGTCGGTCAACACCGGCTTCGGTGGAGTGGACGCGGCTACGGATGAACGGGCCAAACGGAAAATCCAGCCTGGAGATGTGGCCCATGTTGTGGAGATGCTGGCGCGGCAGGAGCCGCAAAGCTTTGTGAGTGAGGTCCTGTTACGGCCGACCAGTAAACCTTGAGACACGGCCTGCTAGGCGGCCTGTCCGGTTCGCCGCCCAGGCTCACTGCGTGGCCGCCCTTCCAAAAAGCGGTCGCTCAGCACCCGGGCAGCGAAAAGCTCCTCAGCCAGAATGGCTGCGACAGGCGCGAGAAACGGAAGCAGCTCGCCGAAGACACGAGTCTCCGTCAGGATCGCCCACTGGAACATGAACAAGTACCAGATGGGCAGCACCAGGAGCCATGCCCGCAGCTGGGCATCCCGGAGCTGCCGGTGATACAGGAGCAGAAAAGGCCACAGGAAGCCGAAAGCGCTGGCCAGCTGAGGCCAATAGCGCAGGCGAAAAAAGCAGTGCAGATTGAACAAGAATCGAGGGTAGTACTCCGATGCGTTTGTGGCGAAGATGCCGAAGACGATGTGGTGCCACACAGCCCAGTATCCAAACAGAGGAAGCACGGTCAAGATAACGCGCCTGCTAAAGAGAACGTGCCAGTGGATGCGGTCATCAGGCCCGACGGCTTCAGAGATCGCCCAGAACGGTAGAAGCAATAAAGTCGTTTCACGGTTCAGCGTGGCGATTGCGAAGAGGAGCACAAACCAGATCACCGGCTTTCGGAAGTAGATCAGGTAGAAGCCGGTTGCGAAGGCGGCCAGACTCGGCAGGTCATACACGTAGCGGAAGTTCTGCACAGTGTGGAGAACATAGACCAGCACGCAAAGCCCGAGGAAGATGGGATAGACCAGTGGGCGAAGCAGGGCGCGCCGGCTGCTTGCGTCATAAATCCGTACGGCTACCCAGCCGCTCCAGACCACGCAAAGGATGCCCAGGAAGAACTCAAGCACAAAGCCGGCCGTGACCCCATGAGGAAAGAAGTAGTGATTCCGGGCCAGGTGGTCAGCGTAGGCCACCGCCCAGTGGTTCGTGTCGACGAAGCGGTACAAAGGCGCAAGCAGCAGCCGGGTCTGGAACGGGAGCCGCTCATAGCCGAACTCCCAGAGGTGCAGGTCGACGTAGGGGAACTCGAGGTAGAGGTACGCTCCGACAAACTGGACTGCAGCGAGCACGTAGAGCAGAAGAAGCCCGGCTCGCCGGAGAGTGGCGCTCTGGGGTCCTCGCTTGGCCCACCAGGCATGCACCACGGCCCTGCTCCCGATGAGGCGGGAAGGGGCAGCATGGACCTCGACGTGTTCAAAGAGGCTGGGCACTGGCACTTGGATGCACCCCCTTCCGCAATGCCCTATAACCAGTTTTGAGCCGCCTTATCCACAACCGTCGAAGAACGCGCATGACTTGGGCAGGTCGATACCTTGCTTCGCTCTCCGGCGGCGCATAGTCTTTGGCTGGGAGCAGCGAAGGGGAGTGCGGCCGATTGTTGAAGCTTAAGAAGATCCAGATCCTCGGATTCAAGTCGTTTTGCGACAAGACAGAGGTGGCTCTGCCGGGGCAAGGGATCGCCGTAGTGGTGGGCCCGAATGGCTGCGGCAAGTCCAACATTCTGGACGGCGTCACATGGGTCCTAGGCGAGCAGAGCGCCAAGAGTCTCCGCGGCGGCAAAATGGAGGACGTGATCTTCGCGGGAACGCGAGAGCGGCGATCCCTCGGTATGGCCGAGGTGTCCATCACACTGATTGACCCGGACGCGTATGGCAGCGGCCCACTGACAATAGAACCTCCGCTCAACGCCACGACGGACGGCAAGAGCACGGACGGCGGCGACTGGGATGAGGCCGGCCTTCGCGCCGCACAGGCCGCGGAGTCTGAGCAGCTTGCTGCGGATGCACAGCCCGGTCCGTCGGCTTCGGTGAGCACGGACGGCGACCCCGCAAGCTCGGAGCTGCCCGAAGTAGACCCGCAGGCAGCGGATGAGGTTGTGCTGCGCATCCGCCGGCGCAAGTTTCAAAGAAGCATGCGTCAGGGCGAGATCGTGGTGACCCGGCGGTTGTTCCGAACCGGTGACAGCGAGTACCTGCTCAATGGCAAGCTGTGCCGGCTCAGCGATATACGCGACATCTTTATGGGCACCGGGCTCGGACCGGAGTCCTACGCCATCATCGGCCAGGAGCGGATTGGGCAGCTGTTGAGCTCCAAGCCGCACGATCGCCGCGCCATTATTGAGGAAGCGGCAGGCATTACACGCTTTAAGACCAAGAAGCGCCTGGCGGAGCTGCGGCTGGAGCAGGCGCGCGAGAATCTGGCTCGCATCGACGACATCTTTGACGAGGTCGTGCGGCAGATGGGCACCCTGAAGCGCCAGGCTGCCAAGGCTGAGCGTTACGGCGCATTGCGCGACGAACTGCGCGGCCGGCTCAGGGTCGTGCTGGCGAGCCGCCTAGCCGGCATGGAGGAAGAAAGCACGCGGCTCGCGGCGGAGATCGAAGAGCTGACCTCCCGGATCGAGGCGGACTCAGCAGAGATCGACAGCCTGAGTGCGGAGATGACGGGAGAGCAGCAGCGAGGCTACGCGCTCGACGCTGAGGCCAAGGAGCAGAGCCGCCTCGCTGCGGACAGCGCAGTGGAGTTGGAGCGGGCGCGCAACCGGCAGAGCAGCAATGCGGAGCGCATCACGGAGCTCCAGGCTCGCGCGGCCTCCGCCTCCAGCGAGCTAGCGCAGGCCCAGGAGCAGCTGGAAGGGCTGCGGAGCGAGCGCGAGCAGCACCGGCTGTTTCTCGAGCAAGCTGCAGGGGAAACAGATGTGTTCCGAACAGAGGCTGCTGCACGGCAGGGCGAGGTACGTACTGCTCTCATTGCCGTGGGGCAGGCGGAAGGCCGGGTGGAGGCAGCGCAGCGGGAGGCCCGGGAGCTACTACAGCGGCTGGGACACCTTCGACGCGAGCATGCCCAGGCGGAAGAAGCCATGGCATCCGTGGACCGGGATGCCGCGCGACTGGAGAGTGAACTCGAGGCGGGTCGGCGGGATCTTCTTGCTCTCGGCGGTGAACGGGGGGAGGCTTCCCTGCGCTTTGAAACAGCAAGCGAGACGCTGAAGCAGCTCGAGGCCCAGATCGCGGCGATGCGGGCGGAAGCCGGCAGCAAGCGAACAGAGGAAGCCGAGGCACGCCGCCAAAGCGATGCGCTTCGTGCAGAGCGGGCCAGCCTCACGGGGCGTCGGAACTCCCTTGAAACGCTTTTACGTGAGCACAGCTACTCCACAGATACGGTCAAAAAGCTGCTGGTCGCCGGGACGCTGGCCAATGGTTTAAGGCCGGTCGGAATCCTAGCTGACTTTCTGGAGGTGGGCGAGCAGTACGAAACGGTCGTGGACGAGTTTCTTCGAGACGAGCTGAACTACATCGTCGTCAAGAGCTGGGACGCCGCCAAGGAAGGCATGCGCCTGCTCAAAGGAGGCTCGGCCAGCGGGGGCGCCGGGGTGGAGGGGCGCGCGACCTTTCTGGTTCATCCGGAGGACTCGCAGGCAAAGTTCTCCTTTGTCGTCGATGAAGAGCACGGACTCAAGCCGCGTCAGGGCGTTGTGGGCCTGAAGAACTGTGTCCGCGTTCTGGACGGCTTCGGCAAGTCTCTTGAGGTGATCCTGCCCAAACTGCGGGACGGCTATGTGACCGAAGACGTTGAAACCGCCCGGGCCCTTGCGCTCGAAAACCCAAATGGCTTCTTCCTTGCGCCGAATGGCGAATGTTTCCACAATGTGACCGTGACAGGAGGCAAGCCGCGCGTGGAGGGGCCGCTTGCGCTCAAGCGCGAGCTACGCATCGCGCAGGCGAAACTCGCCCTGGTCGAGGAGCAGCTTGCGGGCATGGAGATCCAAGTAGCGGTACTCGCCCGCTCCCATGCCGAGCTGATCCGGCAGCTGGAGATGCGGGCCGAGCAGCGGCGGGAGGCTGAGCGCGAAAGCGCCCACGAGCAGGCCGCCCTGCGGCAGATGGACGGAGAAAAACAGCGCCTGGAGCGCCGCCTGAGTGAGTGGACCCTGCAGGGCGAGCGCGCCCGTACGCAGCGTGAGGACAAAGCGGCGCTGATCGCGAAGAAGGTGGAGGAAGCAGGCCGTCTGGAAGAGGCGCACGGGGCGCTCGATACGAAGCAGGCGGAGCTGCAGGCTGCCGTCATGGAAGCCCGCGCCGCGCGAGACGGGGCGCAGGCTGCGGCGGCCGAGATGGCTGCAAAACTTGCGGGTTTGGAGGAACGCCGGCGCGGGGCGGAGGGCAGCTTTGCCCGAATCGACCGGATGTTTACCGAGGGGGAACGCCGAACGGCACAGCTGCAGGCGCAGCTGGCAGGCGCGGCAGGGGAACGGGAGCAGCGTACGGCTGAGAATACTGCCCTGAGCGCCCGCGAAACGGAGCTGCGGCAGCTGCGCGCCGGCGCGGAAGCCCGCGCCCAGCAGCTGAGTGGCGAGGCACGCGAGCTTCGGCTGCACCTTGCGACGGTGGAAACGCGGCTCAAGGAGATGCGCGGGAATACAGCGGAAGCGCGAGAGGCGCGCTCAGCCTTTGCGGCAGCATCCGCCCGGAATGAAGCCGAGCTTGCGCATGTGGCGGAGGCATGCGTGCAGGACCTGGGGCAGGAAGCAGGTGCGCTGCGATCCGCGCTTGCTGCCGGCGAACTGGAGCGCCTGGCGCCGGAAGCGCTCCGGGCTGAGGATGGGGCTTGCCGCGAGATGAAGCGTCGGCTCGAGGCCATGGGTCCCGTAAACATGATGGCCCTGGAAGAGTTTAAGGAGACAGAAGCGCGGCACGGCTTTCTGGAAGGGCAGCGGAAGGATCTGCTGGAGTCTATTGACAACACCCGTTCGACCATCAAGGAGCTGGACGGCATCTCGCAGACCAAGTTCAACGAAGCCTTCGCGCGGATCAATGAGAACTTCAGCCAGGTGTTTGCGCGGCTTTTCGGCGGCGGCCAGGCGACCATGCGGTTGACCGATGAAGAGAGCTCCGGCGATTCCGGCGTGGACATCGTGGCGCAACCGCCGGGCAAGAAGCTCCAGAACGTCTTTCTGCTCTCAGGCGGTGAGAAGGCGCTGACCGCCTTGTCCTTGCTGATGGGCATCTTTATGTACCAGCCGGCTCCCTTTTGCGTACTGGACGAAGTGGATGCGCCGCTCGATGAGACGAATGTAGGCCGCCTGGCGGAGATGCTGCGGTCCATGGCGATGGATACGCAGTTTGTGATGGTGACCCACTCGAAGCGCATGATGGGGGCCGCGGACCTGATCTACGGCGTGACGATGCAGGAGCCCGGTGTGTCGAAGCTCGTGAGTGTGCGCCTCCATGGGGACGGGCAGGGGCGTGAAGGCGCGCAAAGAAGGCTGGCGCTGAGTTGAGGCCGGCTCGGCTCCTTCACCCTCCGGCCCTGCGGTCAATCGAGGGTACAGCGATCCGACAAGAAAGCCCGGCCTAGGCCGGGCTTTCTGCTGCAAATGCTGACAGGCTGCCGGGCGTTATGCGTCTGCGTGCTCCAGCACTTCCTCCCGCACGGCTTCGTCGACGCGCTCCTCGACTAGGTTCTTGGGCAAGGCTATGGCCAGCACATCCTCGATCCGGCGGGCGTAGTGGATCTCCACGCCCTCGGTCTGTGCAGGTGTCAGGTCCTCTTCGACATTTTGGCGGACATCGGCAGGCAGGATCACGTGCTTGACACCCGCGCGCTTGGCCGCAAGGAACTTCTCCTTGATGCCGCCTACCGGCAGCACATTGCCGGAGAGCGTGATTTCACCCGTCATCGCGATGAGAGGGTGCACAGGGCGGTCGGTGAGCAGCGAAACCAGGGCGGTAGCCATGGTGACGCCGGCCGAGGGACCGTCTTTCGGGATCGCGCCAGCCGGGACGTGAATGTGCAAGTCGATCTCCCGCGTAAAGTCCTCGGCAAGATCGAGTGACAGTGCATTCGATCGGACCCAGGTCAGAGCGGCCTGCATCGACTCCTGCATGACCTGACCCAGCTGCCCGGTCATCGTAAAGCCCCCTTTGCCCTTCATCCGATTGGCCTCGATGAACAGCACATCGCCTCCGGCCGGTGTCCAGGCAAGTCCTACGGCCACGCCGGGACGCGCGGTCCGCTCGGCGATCTCGGTATCGACTCGCACCTTGATGCCGCCCAGGAACTCCTGGATCGTCTCTCGCGTGACAAAGAGCTTGTCGAGCTTGCCTTCAGCGATGCGCCGGGCCTGCTTGCGGCAGACCGTGCCTACCAGCTGCTCCAGCCGCCGTACGCCGGCCTCGCGGGTATAGTGGCGGACCAGGAAGCCGATGGAGTCGTCAGGGATCTCGATCTGCTCCGGAGTCAGCCCATTCTCCTTGATTTGCCGAGGCACGATGTAGCGCGTCGCGATGTGCCGCTTCTCTTCTTCGGAGTAGCCGGAAAGCTCAATGATCTCCATGCGGTCACGCAGTGGCTCGGGGATGGTATCGAGCTGGTTCGCGGTACAGATGAAGAGGACCTTGGAGAGATCGAACGGCTGATCGAGGTAGTTGTCACGGAAGGTCGCGTTCTGCTCCGGATCGAGCGTCTCCAGCAGCGCCGCGGATGGATCGCCTCGGAAGTCCCGGCCTAGCTTGTCGATTTCATCAAGCAGCAGGACAGGATCGTTGGTACCGGCCCGCCGGATGTTCTGGATGATCTGACCCGGCAAGGCACCGATGTAGGTGCGGCGATGGCCACGGATCTCTGCCTCGTCGTGCATGCCGCCGAGGGAGAGGCGCTGGAACTTGCGGCCTAGTGAGCGCGCGATAGAGCGGCCCAGTGAGGTTTTGCCCACGCCCGGAGGCCCCACAAAGCACAGGATCGGACCCTTCATGTCAGGCTTGAGCCGGCGGACGGAGAGGTAGTCCAGGATGCGGTCCTTGACCTTGCGCAGCTCGTAATGGTCTTCGTCCAACACATCCTTGGCGGCAGCGATATCAATGGAGCCGCCGGTGCTTTTAGCCCAGGGCAGCACTGCCAGCCACTCGATGTAGTTGCGAGTCAGGGAGTAATCCGCAGCCATCGGCGACATCCGGGCCAGGCGGTTCAGCTCCTTGAGCGCTTCCTTCTTGGTGTCTTCCGGCATGCCGGCGGCTTCAATCTTTTCGCGAAGCTCTTCGATGTCGCGCTGGCCTTCGTCGCCCTCGCCGAGCTCCTTCTGGATCGCCTTCATCTGCTCGCGCAGGTAGTAGTCGCGCTGCGACTGCTGGACCTGGTCCTGCACCTCCGACTGGATCTTGTTGCGGAGGCTCTGCACCTCGACTTCTTTCGCAAGGTGCTTGTTGACGCGCTCGAGCCGCTTGGCGACGTCCGTGGTTTCGAGCAGTTCCTGCTTGTCGGCGGTGGACAGGAACGGCAAGGAAGAGGCGACGAAATCCGACAGGCGGGAACCGTCTTCGATCTGCGCGGCAATGGCCTGCAGCTCGTCTGACAGAGTCGGGGAGGCGGCAACGATTTGCTGAAAGTCCGAGACGATGTTGCGCTGGAGGGCTTCGTTTTCAGGACCGGTCGGGGAGGCTGAGTCTGGCACCGGGATGACGGAAGCCGTCATGAACGGCTCCAGCTGCTCAAAATCGTCGAGCTTGACCCGCTCTACGCCTTCGGTGAAGACAAAGAGGCTTTGGTTCGGCATCTTGACGACCTTGTGGATGGTCGCCACCGTGCCGTAGGTGTGTAGATCGGCGGGCTGGGGCGCGTCCATGCGCGCATCTCGCTGGGCAACAACCACAATGGTCTTCTCCTCGCCCAAGGACTGGATGAGCTGGATCGAACCTTCCCGACCGACGGTCAGGGGAAGAACAGCGTGGGGAAAGAGCACGGTATCCCGCAGGGGCAGAACGGGAAGGGTCCGCTTCTTATCGGCGCTACGCTCGTCCTGGCGGGCCTGCTGGGCTGAACCGCTCGGACGTATGATGCTGAGGAAGTCATTAGACATGAGTGAACCTTTATCAACCTTTAGCCATTGGACGCTGCATCGTGTGGAAGGATGCAGCGGGTTCTACAGGAAAGTTCTAGCAGGCCTCCACCATAGAGTGGATATACCTGCTAGACGAAGGATGGTTGTGCTGGAAGCCTTTGTTTTCGGCTGCTCTCATGCTTCCTGTTGTATCGGCCAGTGAGCGGCTCTGCGCGAGCCTGAAGTCTAAGGTGCGGCACCAAGGTACCCGGCCATGGCACAGGAATGGGGTATGCGGAGTTGTGCAAGGCTGTGGGGCGACATCAGGGTCCTGCTTAGGGGTAGGTGCCTAAGGGCTGGGGCTGGATGCTGTGTCTGGCTAGGAAATGGGTGAAGCGGGTGCGGCGCGGTACTGGCCCAGCTGCTTGACAAAGGAGCAATAGGTGGCGAGTTCGGCCAGAGCCAGAGCCGCCTGCTCTGGGGCGGTGACCTGGTAATCGGTGTAGAAAACGTACTGCCAGGGCGCGCCGGGAACGGGGCGCGACTCGATGCGGCTGAGATTGAGGCCATGCCGAGCGAAGATCTGGAGGGCTTCGACGAGGGCGCCGGGCTGGTTGGCAACGCCGAAGGCAAGCGAGACCTTGTCGGCTTCAGGCAGCTGCGCACCCGGCGGCAAGAGCGCCGCCTCGCTTCCCTGCCGCCGGAGCAGGAAGAAACGCGTGTAGTTGGCCGGGTCATCCTCGATGCCGGCTTGCAGGATTTCGCCGCCGTACTCGCGCGCGGCGTGCTCGCCGGCGATGGCTGCTGCCGGTCCGCCTGCCTTGACAGCGCTGGCCACGGCACCCGCTGTGTCGTAGAAGGGCCGAGCCTGCAGAGCCGGGTAGCTGCGGAAGAAGCGCCGGCACTGTGCCAGGGCTACCGGGTGGGAGTAGACCTCGCGCACATCCTGAAGCCGCACGCCCGCAGCAGCGATGAGGCAGTGCTGGATGCGCAGCGGAAGCTCGGCTATGATCTCGACCGGATGGGCCAGCAGAAGGTCATAATGCTCGAGCACCGAGCCGGCAAGCGAGTTTTCAATGGGAACGACTGCAGCGTCGGCCTCGCCACCCGCAAGCCGCTCAAAGACCTCGGCAGAGAGCCCGCAGGCCTGCAGACTTGTGTGCTCGGGAACAAGCAGCATCGCTGCTTTATGACTGAAAGAGCCTCTTTCGCCCTGGATCGCTACCCGCAAACGCCCACCTTCCTTCCGCGTACCAAAATGACATACCACGCAACCCAAGGCCACAAAGATGTGATCTATATGGCGTGTTTACAAATCCGTGTTTGTTGAGGGGTGCCGTATGTTGTGGACGATCTTTGTTGTGCTGCTGGTTCTTTGGCTTGTCGGGTTGGTAAGCTTCCACGCGATCGGCGCCTATATCCATATTTTGCTGGTGCTTGCGGTCGTCGTGCTACTGATCCAGCTGATCACGGGACGTCGGTCCGCGCTTTAAGACGGTCTTGCTTGCGGACGGGAGCTCGTTTTGTCCAGGTCTCGAGAGCGAGGCCTGGGTGCCCGCCTAGGCCGCTGTGTGGCGGCCTGCAAAAACCGCGGCTGCCATGGCTGCGAAAAAGACGATGGAGATCACGCCATTCAGGGTGAAGAAGGCGGCGTTCATCCGGGACATGTCTCGCGGAAAGATGATGGTGTGCTCATACAGCAGCAGAGCCGCGACCAGGCTTACGCCCAACCAGCCCAAGGGACCCAGCGCAAAGACGTGTACCAGTAGAAGCAGGAGCAGCAGCATGAGCCCGTGCATGACGCGGGCGATGGTGAAGGCGGCAGGCACTCCGAAGGTCGCGGGTACAGAATGCAGACCGCAGAGTCGGTCGTGATCGGCATCCTGGCAGCTGTAGAAGACGTCAAAGCCGGCAACCCAGAAGAGCACGGCCCCGGTCAGTACGAGGATGCGCGCGTCGAGTGAGCCGCGTACGGCGATCCAGGCCGCACTGGGCGCAATGCCCAGGGCGAGGCCGAGAAAAACGTGCGACCAGCGCGTGAAGCGCTTGGTATAGGAGTAAAGCAGCACCACGGCCAGTGCAACGGGCGAAAGCAGCAGCGTGAGGTGATTGAGCCGGCCGGCAGCTAGGACAAACAGCAGTGCGGCGACCAGGGTAAAGCCGCCGACAAAGCCTCGGCTCAGGGTGCCGGATGGAATATGACGCCCGGCTGTGCGCGGGTTGGCTGCATCGAGCGTTGCGTCCGCCCAGCGATTGAAGGCCATAGCCGCAGTGCGCGCGGCGACCATGCAGAGGATGATCCAGAACAGCTGCGCAGCCGTGGGCCAGCCTCGCGCGGCGAGCACCGCGCCAGTGAGAGCGAAGGGCAAAGCGAAGATGGAATGCTCCCACTTGATCATCTCGAGGGTGTGAGCGACCGAACGGACGAGGGCCATAGCCTAGATTCTACTGACCCGAGTGAGGCAGCCAGTAGGCTACGCGGGGCTCGTTTTTGAGCCGACAGCAAGCTCGAGCGTCGCAAGCCAGGTGAGGAACGAGGTTTCAAGCGCGAGTGCGGTGATTGCTGAAGCTGTGGTCGGTTGCCATGTGCTGCTCGGTCACGCGGGGGTCGCTGGCAGCGAGCAGGGCTTGAGCAAAGGCGATGCCGGCGGGGGGGGCGATGTTCCAGCCGCTGATGCTGGCGACGCCGGCCAGATGGGGCTCTGCGGCGGCCAGATGCAGAGCGAGGAAGCCATCCATGCTGTGCCTAATCACCACGGTGCGCTGCGCGTCGATGCCGTACTTCGCTGCTGTGGCGGGATTGCGGAGGAAGGCGAGCGCGGCGTTTGTGTCGGCGATGGCCTTGGAGAAGGAGAAGGAGACGGGTGAGCCCAGTAGCCCCGGTAGTGAAGGGTGAGCACGTTCCAGCCGGAGCGGCGAATGGCCTGGGCGAGGTTGCTCATTGCCGGGAAAGCCGTGGACTAGAAGGAGGGTGGGACGGGAGAGCGATGCCGGGAGCCAGTTAGAGAAAGGCGTTCATGGCGGAGCCGTGGCTTGGGACAGTAAGCTCGACGAGCTGCGCCGAGTGCTGCAGGTCGCAGGACGGATCGGTCGCGAGGAGCTCCTGCGCAGAGCCGGAGGGCTAGGTGGCGGAGGACGCCTGAGCCCGGGCAGGCGGGCGTTAGGGCGCGAGAACAAACATCGGAAACAGTCCAAAACTTGTCCAAAAGCGCGCCGTTTTCGACGCATTTCAGCGCGCTTTTGCGCAGGGCAAATGTATAGAAAAGTGCGATGGTGCATAAATATGCAGTCAAACAGTACTTCCGTACCGTAGGGCTACCACCTTTGAGGGTTGCGTTTTTGGACCTTAAGAGAGGTGGTACCTCCCTTATAAAGCGGCAGCGTGGGCAGCCAAGCAGTACTTCCGTACCGTAGAGCTACCCCCTTCGGGGGTTGCGCTCTTTGGCCTCCGAAGACATGTCCCTTCCCTGCTGAAGCGGGAGCGATGCGGGAGGGGCCGGGCTGAGGGGCGAAGCTGATGGAGCCCGTCCGGGGTGCGTGCTTCTTCGAAGACGCGCGCTTGCTTGCCTGCCTGCCCATGGCGCAAGGTATCACCCCGGGCGCTGCCTGCCCTTGACCGACGGGAGACGTCTCCGTGGGGAGCAGACAGCGGCCCGAAAGAAGCTTCGACTTACCTGCCTTTTTCGCCCGCGGTGGCTACCTGGAGGTTATTGACCACCGTGAAGACACCGGGGACGCTGTTGGCGCGGAGGCCGGCAGTCTCCTTGTCGGGGAGGGTGTCGACGACGCCGTAGAGAGTGAGATTGCCATTCTGGACGGAGATGCGGATAGGCTTGCCGGGATCAACGGCGTACTTGTTGAGCGAGGGAAAGCCGTAGATGGTGCGGAAAGCCTGCACGCGGATGCGGTCGTCGTTGGGGGAGAGCGGGTCGACCTGGATGTCGTTGATGACATCCTGCACGCCCTTGGTATTGCTGGCGACGGCGACAGCGGAGTCTGCGTCGACGGGGCCGTAGGCATGGCCACCGAGGGTGACGACGCCGTTATGCACCTCGACGGCTATAGCGTTGAAGGCAGTGGTGCCGTAGCCGACGCGGTCGTACTCGATGGCGCGGAGCAGCTTGCCTTGGAGCTCGGCGTCGGGGACTTCTCCGCCGGCGACCTGGATCTCGTTATCGACGGCGGTGATGCCCTTGACGCGGCGTGCCCGCTTACCGGCTTCTTCCTTGTCGTCGAAGACGTTGACGGTGCCGTGCAGCACGGCGGTGGTGCCCTGAAGGGTGCCTTGCACGCCGTTGAGCTGCTTCTTGCTGAGCGCCTTGGTGAGAGCGCCCTGGAGCTCGCTGTTGTCGCCCTGCGCGAGAGCCAGCGCGGGTGCGATGGCCAACCATGCTGCGAGGAAACCCCCGAGTTGCTTCCCTGCTTTCATCGTGATGTACCCCTTGCGAAGAACGTGAGTCTCAATGGTAAGAACACGCCGACACGCAAGAAGATGCGTTGTATCAGCGGTAGCGTTGGTGGAGCTTCAACTCGAGGCTGAAGACGCCGGACTCATCGCGCACGGCGATGACGGAGACGTCCTTGGTGAGGTTGTACTGGCCCTGGATAAGCTGCTGGGCGGTGGAGTTGACGTTGGTGGCGTACATGACGGTCCCGTTTTTGGAGACCTGCTGCTGGACCGTGATGCGGGCGGTGGCGTTGCCGCTGCCGCTGACAAAGGTGGGGTCGATCTTGACGCTGCCTCCGCCGAAGAGCTTATTGATGCGGCTGGAGATGGTGGCGTTGAGGGCGCCGCCGAGGATGGAGTCGGCGGTGGAGTTGACGCCGGCCTGGCTTTGCTGGGCGGAGTAGATGGCCTGCTCCTCCTGCGTGCGGCCGAGCGCGAGAAGCGAGAAGATGTCCTGCTCAGACAAGGGCGGCTCCGAGCGGAAGGTGGGGGTGAGCTTCTCGGGCGTGCCGTGCAGGCCGATGATGACGTCGTAGTCCTCAACGTGCGCACTGGCTTCGAGGTCAATGGTGGGGTCGATCTTGACGGGGTTGGTGAAGTAGATGTCGCCGTGCTGGAGTGTGTAGTGCGTGCCGGCGAAGGTGGCATCGCCTTCGGTGATGGAGACGTGGCCGAGGACCGAGGGTTCGGCCGCAGTGCCGCGGACGAACAGATCGACGTCGCCGGCGAGCTTGGCGTAGGTGTTGTTGATGTCAAGCTGCGGAGAGGACGTGACGTGGACGTCGAGCCGGATGTGGTTGCCGAAGGCCGTGGGATCGGGCGGCGGCGAAATGCCATTGGAGGAAAGGCTGGAGGCGTCAAGCCCCGGGCTGATAGAGAAGCGCGTGACGAGAAGGCCACCGCTGATGAGGAGATTCTGCAGAGTGCCCTGGGCACGGATCTTGGTATCGAAGACAGTGCTGATACCGGCGGGGTAGCGGACGCGTACCTGCTTGCCGGTGATGGAGAGATCAGCGTAGATGCCCTGCTGGTAGGTAATGAAGCCGCCGAAGGTGAGATCGCCGCCGCCGCTGGTGGCGTGGAGGTCCTTGGGCGTGAGCCGCCCCTGGTCAAAGACGAGCGAGCCGGTAAGGTGGTTTACGCCATTGGGGAAGTCGCCGTAGGCGAGGTTGGCATCATGGAAGTCGAGCGAGCCTTCAAGGTCGGGCTTCTCGATAGTGTTGCCGGCTGTGAAGTTGAGCGCGATGGTGCCGGTGGTATTGAGGTCGGGGTCGAAGGTGTGGGCGATTTTGAGGTCGAGGCTGCCATTGGCTTTCGCATCAAGCAGGCGGTTGGTGCCGAACAGCGCTGCGCGGCCCCCGAGGGTCAGGTCAGTGCCCGAGCCGGTGATATGGAGCGGCTGCAGGGTAGCGATGCCGTCGCGAAGGGAGGCGCGCAGGCCGCCTTCGGTCGCGATGGAGGCGCCTTGTGCGCTGACGGCGATTTTTGAGAGGTTTGCATCGCCGGAAAGCTGCTGCGGTTTGGTGAGCGGCCCGTTGACCGCGACATCGCCGTTGATCACGGCATCGACCTTGACGCCGGTGACGTTGAAGAGGGCGAGGTAGGGGTTGACGTCGAGGTTGCCGAGCGTGAGCTTGGCTTGGGTGGTGTAGTCGCCGCTGAGGGCGGTGGTGGCGTGCAGTACAGCCGATGCGCCGTTGAGCCGGGCATTGAGGTCGGCCAGAAGCGAGCCGTTGGCGGTGTGGGCGGTGAGGTCGACAGCGCCGGTAGAGGCGGGGCCGCCTGCGGGGTTTGAAAGGGCGAGCTGGGAGAGGTGGACTTCTGCCTGCGCCTGGGGGGAGGCGGCGGTGCCGGAAGCCTGGACGTTGAAGCCGAGCTGACCGCGGACGGTGAGAGGGGACTTCTTGACGGCCTGGAAGTTTTGCAGGGCGAGCCCGGTGGACTGCACCTGCGCATGGAAGCGCTTGCTGGTGAGGTTATAGGCGCCGTTGCCGGTGATTTGCCCGCCGCCAATGCCGAAGGTGAGCTGCGATGCGCCGACATCCTGGCCGGCGAAGGTGAGGTCAGCGTTGAGGCTCTGGTACGGCTCGCCGTAGACCTGGCCGCCATTGACGGCGAGGTGGCCGCCGCCGCTCAGATTGCCGAGGGTACCGCCGACGTTGGCATTGAGGTTGAGTGTGCCGGAGACGGGCAGGGTGGACTCGCCGGCGAGGGCAAGCAGGTCAGGGATGCTTGCGTTGTTGAGTGTGGCGGTCGCATTGATGGCCGCGTCATTGTCAAAGGCGTAGCCATGGCGACGTGTTTTGTGGGCATGGAGCTGGCCGGCGGCGTGGACCTGTGTGTTGCCGCGGGTGATGAGCGCGCTTTGAACGGAGATGAGCGCGGGCGAGTACTCGGCGTCCGCGGTGAGCGAGTCGATGTGGAAGGCGGTAGGAGCGGGTGGGGTGCCGGGCGGCTGCGGGGTGGCCGGGGCGAGCACGGGTATGGGCTTACCGTCAGGGCCGGTGGGCTGGACGGCACTGGCTGTGGCTGCTGGGGCTGCGGCGGTGGCGGGCGTGTTGTTGAGGAGCAGGTCAAAGTTGTTGATGGCGAGGTGGCCGGTAACGTCCGGCGCGGCGAGGTTGCCGGTCACGACGCCGTGGAACGAGGCCTGGCCGTGGAGTGCGACGGGGAGTGAGGCTGTTCCCTTTTTGCCGTTGCCGCCGATGCCGAAGGCAATGAGGGCTTTGTTGAACTCGCCCAGGTTGTTGACGGTGAGCTGCGTTTGCAAGGACGAGCGGGCACCCGCGGCCAGGCCGACGCCGCCGGTGACATTGAGCTGCGTGCCAGGGGTGCGGGCGTCCAGCTGGTGGACGAGCACGCTGTTGCTGCGTCCGGAGTAGGTGACATCCATGATGCCGTTGACGGGGGCATCGCCGTTGGAGAGGGTCGGCGGAGCGTTGAGGGCGATGCGTGCGTCGGCAGCGAGGTCAGACGCGTTGCCGGTCCAGGTGAGCTTGAGGGTGCCGCCAGCAGTGGTGAAAAAGCCCAGGTGCTGGAACTTGGGTGGGGCGATGATGGACAGGATGGATGGCAGTGTGAAGCCCTGCAAGCGTGCGTTGACGACGCCTTGCGAGACCTGCGCCTTGGCAGGGGCATTGCTTGTGGCGTCAGCGACGGCCTTGTTGACGCTGCGAGCGGCCTGGGCAGTGGCTGCGGCTTTGGCGCTGGGCTGCAGGGCGGCGGCAGTGGGCGGGGCGGCGGGAGGCGTGGTGGGGGCGAGCCAATGGTCGATATGTGCGTCGCCGGTAACAAGACCGCCGGTGGCAAGGGTCGCGCGGAGGTCATTCAGGGCGAGGATGTCCTGCGTGATGTGGACGCCGGTCGACGCGTTGAGGCCGCTGACGGCTACGCCGGAACCGCGGTAGGCGGCGCCGGCGATGCGGGTGTTGCCGTCGACGTTGAAGAGGGCTTTGGTTCCCTGCCCTTGCAGGTCGAGAGCGACGACGCCGCGGTCAAGGCCGGGGATGGCGGCGAGGGCTTCGGCTTCGCGCAGATCAATGGTGCCCTTGGCCGCGAGCTGCCAGTGCGGGTCATTGAAGTTGCTGACGTTGGCATGGGCGGCGAGGGTGGAGGAACCGGCGGAGAAGTGAAGGTCCGGCACGCTGAGGTTGTTGCGGCCCATGAGCGCAGAGACGGTGAGCTTGGAGTGGATGGGGGCGCTGATCGAGCGGCGGGCGGTGAGGTCGGCGATGGAGACGGAAGCTTTGTACTGGTCGCTTGCGGGCAGGTAGTTGATGCCAACTTCAAGGTCATTGGCGGCGAGCGAGAAGGGGATGGCCTGCTGGTTGAGCAGCACCGTACCGTCGTTGATTTCGGCGCGGTCCACGGCGAGGTCGAAGACCTGGTTGATAGTGGAGTTCAGGTCCGACGGCGCGCTTTTCTTCTTGGGGACGGGCTGGTTGGTCGAGCCGTCTTTGTAGACGATGAGGTGGACGACGGGCTTGTCAATGCCGAGGTAGTTGAGGCCGACCTTGGCGCGGAAGAGCGAGATGATTTTGACGCGGACGAGCAGGCGGTCGAGGTGGGCGTAGGGGACTTCGCTTGGGGCTTCAAGACCATGAATGGTGAGGTTGTCGGCTTCAAACTGGAGGTGCAGGAGCTGCCAGCGAAACGCACCGAGCTCGACGCGGCCGCCGGTTGCGGTTTCGAGCTGGTCAATCAGCGTCGTGCGGACTTTGTTGGCGAACTGCGGGGTGGAGGCGTACCAGCTGAGGCCGGCGACCAGCAGAGCGAGGACGACGATAATAGCGAGGACGATCTTAAGGAAAAGATGGCGGCGCGGCGGCTCAGCGCCGGCAGGCAGACGGCCGCTGCCGGATCGGCGGCCAAACAGCGAACTTGGGGTCGTGCTCATGCGCCACCTCCTGGAACATCGTCGTCATCCTGCGCGTGCTGGTTGCTTTGGCCATAGGCGGGAACAAGGATGTCGACGCTGCCTTCCTGGCGGAGTGTCGCTTCCCAGTCATCGATCTGCTTGCTGACCTGCTCCTGCAGAAGGATCTCTTCGATGCGGGGCTGCAGGGTTTTGAGCGTCGGTGCTTTCTCGTGCTTGGCGGTGAACTGTGGCACCAGGGTCTTCTCGTAGTAGGTCTGGATCTCGGCAGGCGCGATGCGGATGCCGCCGCGGAAGCGCTGGTTGAGGTAGTCGAGGATGATGAGCCGCTGGCGCCAGCGCTCGCGTACTTCCTGCGCAGACATGCCGCGCTCGCCCAGGTAGCTTGCCCAACCTGCATCGCTTTGGCAGCGGGTGGGCAGGCAGCCGGGCAGCTGATGCTTGAGCTCTGCGATGAACGTGTCGACATCGCTATCCTTGACGTCGGCCGCGCCCCCGTCCTGCTCCTTCATCTGCTGGAGGATGAGTGTGCGGGTGATGAGGTGCTCGGCTGCACGGACGTCGGTGTTTTCGTTGGCGGGCAGGAGCTGGAGCGACTCAAAGCGCCGCTCGGCTTCCACATCGCTCTGGAGCAGAACATCGCCGTTGATGACGGCGACCACGCTGTCAAGGACGACGGGCTTGCCTTCGGGTGCGGCGGCGGCACCGCTCTTTTGTGTGGAGGAGGCCTGCTGGGCTTTGTTGGCGGCAGCTGCTCCCTGGCCGGGGGTGACGTGGTTCTTGGTGTCGCCCTGCACGGGGGCAGCGTTTTGGGCGTGAGCGAAGCCGGCCGAAAGGATGAGCAGCAGGAGGAGGGTGGGCGAGGGGATGCGCATCAGAAGGCCTGCCCAATGCTGAAGAAGAAGTTGAAGTGACCGGCCTGGCTGTAGTGCGGCGGCTGGCTGACCAGTGTGTTGGTAGAGGAGTCGTAGGTGTTGTCCTGCAGGACAGGGTAGAGCGGCGGGTTCAGGTTGTAGCTGGCATCCACGCGGATCGGGCCGATGGGGGTGCCATAGCGGGCGCCGAGACCGAGCGCGTGCGAAAAGTAGTTGTCAGAGCAGTGGCCGGCAAGGCCGATGCTGTTCTTCTCTACGCCGTAGGGCTCGTCGGGCGTTTCCTGCTGGTAGATCTGGTCCAGGTCGCGGCAGCCATCGCGGTCGGGTTGGCGGAAGCGCAGGAAGCTCGGCCAGATATCGCTGCCCTTGACGAAGACATTGCCCATGTCATGGAAGAGGACGAAGCTGACGCTGTTGCCGACGTAGGGCAGCTTGGGCGGGGGCAGGCGGAGCTCAAAGCTGTTGACGAAGGCGGCTGCGCCGCCGATGGGAAAGCCGGTGAGAGAGTCACGCGGGCCGGCATCGTTGATGCCGAAGCCGCGGTGCGACTCTGCGCCACCGGCGTAGAGGCGCTCTGGCAGGGGGATGAGGCGCTGGTAGCCTACGCCGAAGGAACGCTCATAGGCGATGCGCGTTTGGCGCGCGAAGACATAGCGATGCACGTTGCCGAAGGGGTAGTAAGTGGCGTTGGTTCCGTCGAGGCGGTTGAAGTTGGACTGCGAGCCGAACTTGCCGTCGGAGAAGAACTCCTGGACGGTGTTGTAGGTGCCGCCGGAGGCATCGAGCGGGGTGGGGCGGCGTGTATCGCGAATCCAGGTGACGCCGGGGCCGCCGACGGTGACCGGCTCGGACTGGAGCGGGATCTCGTCAGCGGCGATCTGCAGAGAGCCTGCAGCGACGCTGACGCGCCGGAACTGGTACTGGTAGATCCAGGTGGTGGCGCGGGTTGCTCGCTCAGATAGGCGCATGTTGGCGAGCAGTTTGGAGGCCGCATAGGTGGTGACGTCCTGCTCGTTGGTGTAGCCGCCATCGACCGAGAAGGTGAAGGAGCGCTTGCCGAAGGGGTGCGGGTCGGCGAAGGTCAGCAGCGCAATCTTTTCGAGTGAACCATAGGTGGTCTTGAGGGAGAGGCTGTTATCGCTGCCGCGGAGATTGATGCGCGAGATATTGACAGTGACAAGGGCGCTGGCACCCAGTTTGCCGTTGGGGTTGGTGTAAGTGGGGACGCCATTGATGATGTTCTCGTAGACGCTGGTGGTGTAGGGCGTGCCGGTCTGCACCTGGAAGCCGAAGCCGTAGGTGACATCCCAACGCTTGGCCTCAGTGAACTGCAGCAGTACATTCTTCTTGAGCTCATCGCCGCTGGCGTTTTGCACGGCTGTGTTGACGCCGTTGAAGAGGGTGAGGTCGTAGAGCTGGCGCTGCGTATCGATCAGGGCTGTCTGGTTGAGAAGGTCGCCGGAATGGACGAGGATATGGGGGTCGACCGTGGCGGCCCGGGTGTAATGAAGGCCGCTGACGATGACGTTATTGACATGAACCTGGTCGCCTTCTGTGACCTCAAGGGTGATGTCGATGAGATTGGGATCGCGCGGATCAGCCACCTGCTTGAGCTCGACATGAGCCTGGTCATAGCCGTGGCTGAGATAGTAGGTAAGGACCGCATCGCGGTCTCCGGTAAGGCTAAGCGAGTTATACGGCTGGCCTACCTGCGCGTTGAGCAGCGGGTGCAGCACAGCATCCGGCTCCTTGACGTTGCCGACGAGCTTGTACTGGCCGAAACGCTGCTGCACGCCTTCGGTGATCTGGTACTGCACGGTGATATGCGCAATCTTGGAAGGCGCACCTTTTTTGTCGACATCTGCATCTTTGACGACGGGCTTGACAGCGACATGCGAGAAGCCGCTGCCCTCGTAGATAGCGGTGATCGTGGCTACGTCGCTGGCGACCAAGGCAGCGCTGTAGGTGCCGCGATGGTCGAATAGGCTCGCAGGCTGCACGTTGAGCCGGGGTGTAATCAAGTCCGAGCTGAAGTACTGGTTGCCGGTGATGGTCACGGCATCGACTCGATGCAAGTTTCCAAGCTGCACGGTATAGGTGACAAGTGTCGCGCCATTCGGCTGCTTGCCTACTTCGTGCGTGACCTGGATATCGAAGTAACCCTTGCGCTGATACAGATCCCGGATACGCCGATTGCCCTCGTTGAGCAGGTCCTCATCGACGGTTCCCTCTTCGTAGATAGGTACAAGGTTGCGGACGCTGCCCTGGCTGACCTTGACACCATTGACGACGACCTGCACCTTGGAGCCCTGCTCCACACTGAAGGTGTAGTCGAGGTGATTGGTGGGCTGCTGATAGTGCTTGTCGTCGAGCTTGACCTTGGAGGCGAGAAGCTGCTCCTTTTGGTAGTGGGCGCGGAGCTTATCGAGCGCGGTATTCAAGGTGTCGCGCGTCACGGCGGAATTGGCTTTGAGCTTGCTAAGCTTGCGGAACTTTTCCGGGGTGAGCCCGGTTGTGCCATTGACCTTGACGGCGCCTACCTTGGCACGCGGGCCTAGCGACACGATGTAGTTGACATCCATCTGCTGGTTGACACGGTCGATGGAGTGACCTGCCTCGACTTTGCCCTGGTAGTAGCCGCTCGTGACGAGGAGGTTCTCAATGAGCTGTTTGCCGCGGGTGAGCTTACCGTCGGTGTACGGCGTCCCGGGGCTAAGCTTGGCCGCGCCTTGCAGGAGGCTGGCGATGGTTTCGTCGTTGATGCCGTCGACGTTGACACGGCCGATAAAAAGCTGTGGCTCGCCATCAAAGATGATGAGTACGTCATCGCCGCTGCGCACACCGGCCACGTCGATATTGCTGTAGACGCCGGTGGCGTAGAGACGCCGGAGGGTGGCTCGAATTTTGGCGGAGTCGAGAGGTTGGCCGGGCTGGAGCGGCAGAATCTTTTGCAGAGGCTGCAGGCGCTCCGGCGGGACCCCGCGGTACTCTACCCCGCTGACCAGAAGTCCCTGCCAGGCCTGGAGATTGTCTGTGCCGGAGTTTGCTGTGCCGGGGGGCGAGCCTCCGGTCATGGGTTGGCTTTCGTCATAGGAGGGCAGCTTGGCGGCGTTGGGCAGCGTTTGCCCGGCTGGGGGCGTATTGCCGGCAGGCTGCTGGTTGGCGGGGGTCTGCGTGCTGGGGGTGATGGCCCCTTGAGCATGGGCGCAGGGCGTTGCGCCCAGGACGAGACTGAAGCAGGCGGCCGCCGAAACACGCAGGCAGCGAAGGGTAAAAGGAAGCAGGGGGCTGCTGGGTTGAGGCATCTCGGTTCCGTATTTGCTTCTGGGATGCAGGCTCGTACTCTGCAACTCGCTTTTGTCCTTGCGGTTTGTCGGCAGCCATGGCCGCCACATCTTTCTCGGCGATCAGCGGTGGACCACGAATGCTCCTCCATTTTGAAGGCGGGAGCTGCCATGGGACCGTCTGGGCTGCTTCTATACTAAGAGAGAGGAACCATGGAAGGCAGTAACCGGAGTTCCGCCGACGACTCGGACGTACCGGACGGGCAGCTGTCGGACGAGCGCTACTCGCGCCAGGTGTTGTTTGCGCCAATCGGCGAAGCCGGGCAGGCGCACCTCCGGGCGGCCCATGTAGCCATTGTGGGCGTGGGAGCAACGGGCGCCGCAGTGGCCGGATTGCTGGCACGGGCCGGGGTCGGATGCCTGACGCTGATTGACCGTGATTTTGTCGAGTGGAGCAATCTGCAGCGGCAAGTGCTGTTTGATGAAGAGGATGCGCGGGCCGGACTGCCGAAGGCTGAGGCGGCGCGCCGGCAGATTGCGCGCTTCAACAGCGAGATAGAGGTAAGGCCGCAGATTGCTGACCTGGTGCCTGCGAACATCCATAGCCTGCTGAATGGCGCCGGGCTGGTGCTGGACGCGACCGATAACTTCGAAACCCGGTACCTGATCAACGATTATGCGGTGGAGCAAGCGACGCCTTGGATCTACGCCGGGGCGGTGGGCTCCTACGCGCTGACCATGAACATCCTGCCGGGCGAGACGGCGTGCCTGGCTTGCATGTTTCCAAAGGCGCCGACCGGCCCGGCCGAGACCTGTGAGACGGCCGGCATCCTGGGCATGGCTGTAAACCTGGCGGCCTCGGTCCAGGCGGTGGAGGCAATCAAGTACCTGACGGGAGCGCGGGCGGCGATGCGGCGGACTTTGCTTTCGCATGATCTTTGGACGAACGAACGCTCCGAGTTGCGTGCGGCAGGCTCACCGCGGGTAGGCTGCCGGGTGTGCGGGCCGGCGCGCGAGCTGAGCCACCTACGCGGGGAAGGGCGCGCACAGATTACCCTGTGCGGCCGCAACTCTGTGCAGATCCACGAGCATGCGCGCGCCATGGACTTCGCGGCGCTGGCAGAGGTGCTGGCGCCGCACGGCGAGGTGCGTTACAACAGCCTGCTGCTGCGATTCCGGCGACCGCCGCACACGCTGACTGTGTTTCCGGACGGGCGGACGCTGGTGCAGGGCACGACGGATACTGGGCTGGCGCGGTCGCTCTATGCGAGGTTTCTGGGGGCTTAGGGCCGGGGAGGCAGAGCAACCCTTGCAGATGATGCAGCGTCTTAATAGCGATTCTCGGCCAGCCTCTGCCGTGACGTCAGGACGCAGAAGCAGAGCCGGGAACTTCCCCGGATCACCTGAAACAACTTGTTCGACAGGAAATAGACCAAACGGATCGGAGTGCCGTGAGCACAGCAGGACCTACGCAACAAGCGAAAAATCCAGTGCAGCACATGCGCCGCAATCCCCCGATTGCCGGCGAAGCAGAAGCCATCGCAGCCGCCCAGGGCGGGGATGGCCGGGCGTTTGAAACCTTATATGGCCTCCACAAGCGGCGGGTGTACTCCTTGTGTCTGCGCATGCTGGGCAATGTGGCGGAAGCCGAGGATCTAACGCAGGAGGCGTTTCTGCAGCTGTACCGGAAGATCGGTACATTCCGCGGGGACTCGGCGTTCTCGACCTGGCTGCATCGGCTGGCAGTAAATGTGGTCCTGATGCATCTACGTAAGAAGGGCCTGCCTCAGGTCTCACTTGAGGAGACGCTTGAGCCTTCCAGCGATGATGGTCCGCGGAAGGATATCGGGGCGCGGGACCTCCAGCTGTCGGGTTCGATTGATCGCGTCACGCTGGAGCGGGCGGTTGAGAATCTGCCACCGGGTTACCGGCTCGTGTTTGTGCTGCATGACGTGGAAGGGTACGAGCATAACGAAATAGCAGGCATGCTGGATTGCTCCATTGGCAACAGCAAATCCCAGTTGCACAAGGCGCGCATGAAGCTGCGCGACCTCCTGAAGACCGGCCTGCGAAAGGAAGTACAAGAATGAGTGATCAAGGCGCCAAGCGCCAGAATCTGTCCGCAGATTGTGTTGAGTTCCAGGCGAAGCTACCCAGCCTTTTTGGAGCCGAGGCTGACTTTGCCCAGGAGCCGCACCTGCAGGGCTGCGAGAACTGCTCAGAGCTCGTGCGGGACCTGGAGTACATTGCGCAGCAGGCGAAATTGCTGATGCCGATCCATGATCCGTCGCCCGCTGTGTGGAATAACATCAAGACCGCCCTGGGCAGCCCCGAGCCCCACAGCAAGTAAGCGCCGGCGGTATGGCAAAGGCGAGGCCCATCTATCGGCGGGTGGTGCTGACGGGCTTTATGGGAGCGGGTAAGACGACAGTCGGTCGTCTACTTGCTCCGCTGCTGGGTTGGCGGTTCCTGGATGCGGACCACGTCCTGATGGAACGTACAGGGCTCCTGATCCCTGAGCTCTTTGAGCGGCATAGGGAAGCAGGATTTCGCGCGCTCGAGGCGGAAGTTGTTGAGTCGCTTCTCACGGAGAAGAAGATTGTGCTGGCGCTGGGGGGTGGGGCGCTAGAGCATGCGGAGACCCGCCAGAGAATGATGCGGGACCGGGAAGCGCTGCGTGTGTACCTGACTGCGCCGCTGGAGACTTCCCTTTCGCGATGCATGAGCGAGAGCGGCGCGGAGGCGAGGCCGCTGCTGCGTGAGGTCTTGCGCGATATGGCGGCGCTTGAGCAACGGTTTGAGGCTCGCATTGCGGCTTACAGCGAGGCGCAGCTTCATCTCCGGACGGAGCACAGTGACCCGAGAAGCCTTGCGCAAGCGATTGCTGAGAAGGTTGTGCCTGGCGCTTAGACAGGTTGCGCTACCCGCGGAACGCTCGGATGCAGCTTGCGGGATGCGGGTTCAAGAACTCCGGTTTGCGTGTACTTGACTAGGCCAAAACCGAGCCGGAACAGTGCCAAACGTAAAGCCGCCGGGAGAGGTGGCCCTGCTACGATGAAAGGGTGCGAACCCACCTTACTGACGCGGCGGATCCTCTCCCAGCTCGTGCCGTCATGCCGGGATGCACCTCCTTCGGTACGACCCTGCCTGCGGAAGCCGGAGCGCGATGAGCCCCCTGACTGCAGCAAGCAAGAGCAAGCAGGAACGGCGTTCGGCTCGTGCTTTTAGCGAGGCAGGCGAAGGGCCGCAGTGGCCGGTCGCTGTGCCGGTGGCAGTGGGCATGGCTGCTGGTTCAGCCACCACTCAGTCCACTCTTCCCATTCGTCTACGCGCGGGCGAGACGGCCTTTCGGATGAACGATTACGCAGAGCTCTTCAAGCTGCGCGTAACTGCGATGGTGGTGCTGACAGCCTGGGCTGGTTTCTATCTCGGGTCGCTGCGATCGGGCGTGAGCAGCATGCAGCCGGGCTTGATCGGGGTTCTGCTGGGGATTGGACTACTGAGTGCCGGAGCGGCTGCGTTAAACGAAGCCATGGAGTTCCGCTCAGACGCACGAATGATCCGGACGGCGCGACGGCCTATGGCAACAGGGCGCATTGGGCGTGTGCATGGCGTTTCGCTCGCGCTGGCCGTGGCAGCTGCGGGGGCGGCGCTGCTGCTGCGCGAGGCCAATGCGCTGACCGCCGTGCTGACGCTTGCGACGGCAGCGACGTACGTGCTGGTGTACACACCCTTGAAGCGGGTCACAACGTTGGCTACGTTTATCGGCGCCTTTCCTGGGGCGATGCCGCCGCTGCTCGGCTGGGTAGCTGCGCGCGGGCACATGGAATGGCCGGCTGTGGCGCTGTTTGCGATTTTATTCGTGTGGCAGTTCCCTCACTTTATGGCGATCGCGTGGTTGTACCGCGAGGATTACGGACGCGCGGGCATCCGGATGCTGCCGGTGGTGCAGCCGGATGGTGCATCGACTGTAGCGCAAGCCCTGACATACGCGGTGCTGATGGTGCCGGTCAGCATCCTGCCGGTCTTTCTTCACCTGGCGGGTGCGCCGTATGGTGTGGCTGCGCTGCTGCTTTCGCTCGTGTACCTGGCTTACACGGTGCGCTTCGGGCGGATTACGCGGGCACGCTCTGCAGCGGAGAGCAAGATGTACGCGCGCGACCTCTTGAAGATTAGTGTGATTTACCTGCCGGTCCTGTTGATCCTGCTGATGCTGGACGCGCAGCCTCGTTAGGCCGGTAGGAAGGATATCGATGATGAGCATCACCTCAGCTATACCGGAATCTATCGGGATCTCGACGCGGCCGGCCTCGCCAATTGAGCTCGAGCTGCTGAGCCATCAGTATGGAAGCAGGCAGGCTTTAAGCGAGCTGAGCTTTGCCGTGGGCTCGCGTGAGCTGTTTGGTCTGCTGGGGCCGAATGGCAGCGGCAAAACGACGCTGTTCCGCATTCTCTCCACGCTGATGATTCCTTCCGGCGGCCGGGCTCGGATCGCGGGATACGACGTCTCAGTGCAGCCGCGAGAGGTTCGCTTGCAGATCGGCGTCGTGTTTCAGGCGCGGTCGATCGATTTGAAGCTGACGGTGGAAGAGAACCTGATGCACCAGGGCCACCTGTACGGGCTGAGCGGGCGCACCTTGCGCCGCCGGATCGATGAGGTGCTGGAGCGCGTAATGCTGCGGGACCGCGCGAAGGACTTTGTGGAGACACTATCAGGAGGGATGCAACGCCGGGTGGAGCTTGCGAAAGGGCTCATACACTCGCCAAGCATCCTGCTGCTGGATGAGCCTTCGACGGGGCTGGATCCGGGCGCACGGCATGACTTATGGCAGTATCTCCGTACCTTGCGCGACGAGGACGGCGTGACGGTGCTGGTGACGACACACCTGATGGAAGAGGCGGAGCACTGCGACCGGCTTGCGATCCTGAACGGAGGCAAGCTGGTGGCGCTGGGCACGCCGACGGCGCTGAAGAATGCGATCGGCGGAGACATTGTTTCGTTTGATACCCGGGGAGCGAGTGAAGCGCAGCTGCTGGCTGCGCGGCTCCAAGACAGGTTTGGGATATCGGCGGGTGTGCTCGGGTCTGATGGATCTAACAGGTCTACGGTGCGGCTGGAACATCCGGAGGGCAGCCGCTTTGTTGCAGCGGCGATTGAGGCGTTCCCGGGCAGTATTGAAGGGATCCGGGTGCAGAAGCCATCGCTCGAGGATGTGTTTATCCAGCGGACCGGGCATCGCTTTTGGCAGGAGCGCGGCGCGGAAGCAGAGCCGGATACCTACACGCGCGAGGCGGACTCGCATGAGGGCTTCAAGGAAGCCTTGTAGTTTTTCAAATTGGGTTGAGGTAAGGAGCGCCCTAGCCCTGATAGGCGGGCGCAGAAAGGACGCACACCATGGCTACCATGTTGACCCAGGCGCCTCCCACGGCAGCCGTACGGAGCACTCCCAACGCAACGCCAGCGCGGCCTTCGACGGCGATCGCGGCTTACTCTTTGTGGCGGCGCGAGATTGTGCGCTTCTATCGGCAGAAGGCACGGGTTGTTGGAGTCATTGCTTCGCCGCTGCTCTTTTGGTTGGTGCTGGGCTCGGGTTTTGCGAACTCTTTCCATGCAGCGGGTTCGGCGAGCAACAGCCACTACCTGGGGTACTTCTTCCCGGGCTCGGTCGCCATGATCGTGTTGTTTACCTCGATCTTTTCAATGATGTCGCTGATCCAGGATCGCAACGAAGGTTTTCTGCTTTCGGTGCTGGCTGCGCCGGTTTCACGCTCGGCGATTGTGCTGGGCAAGGTGCTGGGCGGCGCGACACTGGCGGCGCTGCAGGGCTTTGTGTTTCTGCTGTTTGCCCCGCTGGTGGGGGTGCATGCCAGCTTCGGCGCGGTGGTGCTGGGCATGCTGGTGATCATGATGCTCTCGTTTGAGCTGACGGCGCTCGGCTTCACAATCGCCTGGCCGATGGACTCGCCGCAAGCCTTCCACGCGATTGTGAACCTGCTGCTGGTGCCACTCTGGATGCTCTCGGGGTCGCTGTTCCCGGCGCGCGGCGCCTCACCCTGGCTGCATGCCATTATGCGCCTGAACCCGCTGACGTATGGCGTGGACGCCTTGCGCAACCTCCTGTTCCCAGGGCAGCTGACGGATGCTTCCCTGCCGATCAACCTGCTGGTCACGGCGGGTTTCTGCGCTCTGTGTTTCGGGGCTTCCTGGGCTGCGGTCAACCGTCGCAGCCACAAAGCGGCAGCTTAGGCTCCCCATGGCTGAGACGACTTATCCTTCGCTCCCCCGCATCAATAATCGACCCGCCACTGTCGGGATGGTGGGCATCCTGCTCGTCAGTGCAGTGGCGACGGCCTTTCTGCTGTGGCTGCTGTACGTGCATCATCCATCAGAGGAATTTCGGCACCGGCTTTTGTTTCTGCCGGCGCTGAATGCTGTGTTGAATGGGCTAAGCGCTTTGGCTTTGACGATCGGCTTTTACTTTATCCGACGCCGTGAGATCACGCGGCACAGGGCGTCGATGCTGACAGCCTTTGTGTTTTCGTCTGTCTTTCTGGTGTCGTACATCACAAACCACGCGCTCCACGGCGATACGTTGTACCCGCATAATAATCCGGTGCGCCCGGTGTATCTGGCTTTGCTGGCGAGCCATGTGCTGCTTTCCATTGTCGCGCTGCCGATTGTGCTGTTCACGTTCTTTCTTTCGCTGTCCGGGCGCTTCAGTCAACATCGCAAGCTGGCGCGCTGGACCTTTCCGCTGTGGTTGTATGTGTCGGTGACCGGCGTGATTGTGTACCTGATGCTGCATGCGGCTGTGGGCGCGAGCTACTAGCGATGGCGTCGAAGATCCTTCGCTTTCCCGGGCCGGATGGTTCGAGCGCGATACTGGCGCAAGGGCTCAGACCCTTCCCAGTGGGCGACCTGCAGCAGCAAAGCCAGCACCTTGCCTTGAACGCCGAGGATGGCACCTTGCAGCTGCTGCACTCGGGCTTTCTGGTAGCGGGCGTTGCAGCACTATGCGCTGCATTGGCGCTGCTGCTGCCCGGCGGCGTGGGGCCGGAGGGTCCGCGGACCAACCTGGGCTGGCTGGCCTTGATTGTTGCGTTGATGTCGATGCCGTTTGGGCTACTTCTGCTGCTGCTGGGCGGGGCAAAGTGGCTTCGCAATCACGCGCTGAGCAGCCGGGGGCAGCGCTAGCCGCAGGGAGTGCTGCCGCGGCACCGAGGGTAAGGGTGACGGTCGATTGGCCCGGCTCTTTGGCACGACTGTTTCGCACTGCGGGGCTGCTATGCTCTTCGCAATGGTCCACCCAAGGCGTGTAGGCGGGATTGCGCTCCGGCGCAAAGGAAAGGCTTGTTCATGGCGAAATCGATCAATAAAGTGACACTGCTCGGCAATCTAGGTAAGGATCCCGAGGTGAAGTTTCTGCCCAGTGGGCAGGCTGTGGCGAACTTCAGCGTCGCGACCACCTACTCCGTGAAAGACAAGAATACGAATGACTGGAAAGACCTGACCGACTGGCACAATGTGGTGGCCTATGGGCGGGCCGCCGAGGTCATCCGCGATTATGTGAAGAAGGGCCAGAAGATTTATATCGATGGACGGCTGACGACGCGCTCGTGGGACGACAAGGAGACCGGGAAGAAGGTGTACCGGACCGAGATTGTGGTGGACCAGTATGTACTGATGTCGGGCAAAGGCGAAGGGGCAGGCGATGGTGCACCGACCGGCGGATATGCCCGGAATGCTCCATCAGGGAGCACAGCGTCGTTTGATCAGCGCTCCTCTTCCCCGCAGGACGACTATGCGCATGCCGAGATTACGGACGACGATATCCCGTTCTAGTCACTGCTCCATGCACCACAAGGGGATTACAGCAGGACCAAAGCGTAGCCTCCCGGCTCGAGCAACTGAGGCATAGTCTAGGGGTACTTGAGGCGGAGAAAGGGACCGATGGCTTCGAAACAGTTTCGTTGTGCAGATGTCGGCTACTCAGAATGCGACTGGCACCTGGAGGGCAACTCAGAAGAGGAGATGCTGCCGCAGATTGAGGATCACGCTTTCAGGACGCACCACCTCGAGTTGAAGGACGAAGCGCTGCAGCACATCCGGAACGCGATCCAGAGGAACCCGCAGAGCTCCTAGCAGGAAGCACAAATCCAGGGGGCGGCGCTTGCTACACTGTGGGCATGCTGGGTGAAGAAGAGTTCCGCCGACGAGCCGACCATGCTGTGGAAGCATTGAAGCAGGCATTGATTGAGCAGGAAGCGGAGGGCGGCTTTGAAGTAGAGGAGAACAACGGCGTGCTCAACGTTGTCTTCGAAGAGCCTGCCGGAAAGTTTGTGATCACGCCGAACACGCCGGTTCGGCAGATCTGGATCTCGGCTCTGTCGACCTCGTTCAAGCTGGACTGGCAGGAGAAGACAGCGGAGTTCATTCTGCCGAAGACGGGCGAGTCGCTGCAGCCGCTGATGGTGCGGCTGATCCACCAGTTTCTCGCAAGCTAAAGGCGAGCCGAGGTGAGGGAGCCGGCGCTGTCGGTTGCGCTCACCGCCAGGTATAAGACGACAAGTGTAGGACGGCTGCTGCACCTGTACGACGCCTGCTACGTGAGCCAGTAGTAAGCGAAAGCGTGGGTGGGGCAGCGAAGTTCACTCTAGCTGCCGCGCTGCCCGGGCGTGTACGCTGACCCCAATGCCTCTTCGCTCTTCCCTTCTGCTCGCCCTGCTGTTTGTGTTGCCGGTTGTTTCGCCGGCACAGGCTGCGCCCCCTGCATCAGCGGCAGATCTGCCTATGGATGGCTATTTTCCGCTGACCTGGCAGCCGAAGAGCGGCAAGCTGCTGCTGACGATTGCACCCACGATGATGGCGAGCCATGCACAGTTCCTGCTGCTTGATACACTGCGCTCCGGCGTCGGCGCGAATGATCTGTTTCTCGACCGCGGCCAACTAGGCAAGGAGCGCATTGTGAGCTGGTATCGCTCGGGGCCGCGCATGCTGCTGATTGCGCCGAACCTTGAGTACCGGTCGTCTTCCCAAAATCCGGATGAGCAGCTGGGGGTGAGCGACTCATTTGCGCGCTCGGTGCTGTGGGGATTCAAGATCGAGAGTGAAGGTCCGGACGGCGCGGTGACGATTGATGCGACGGACTTCTTTCTGCATGACATCCACGGCGTGGCGGACAGCCTGCAGGCCGGCAAGCAGGGCGCGTACAAGCTCGATGCGCAGCGCTCGGTGATTGAGCCGGAGAGTCTGAAGAGCTTCCCAAGGAACACGGAGGTCCAGTCGCTGCTGACGTTTACGGACGACGGCCCATCGCCGCCTGCGAAGCTGATCGGCACGGTAACGCCGGACCCGCACCATGTGACGGTACAGGAGCATTTCTCGCTGATCGCGCTGCCGGAGCCGGGCTACAGGCCGCGTGCATTTGACCCGCGCGCGGGCTACTTCGACCTGAGCTACCGCGACTACTCTGCGCCGCTCGGACAGCCGCTGGATGTGCACCTGATCACGCGGCACAGGCTGGAGAAAAAAGATCCGAGCGCGAAGGTGAGCGACCCGGTGACGCCGATTGTGTACTACGTGGACCGGGGCGCGCCCGAGCCGATCAAGACGGCGCTGATTGAGGGTGCGAGCTGGTGGGCTGCGGCGTTTGAAGCGGCGGGTTTCCGCCATGCGTTCCAGGTCAAGGAGCTGCCGCAGGGTGCGGACCCGGAGGACATCCGCTACAACATGATTGACTACGTGCACCGCTCAACACGCGGCTGGAGCTATGGGGCCAGTGTCGTGGATCCGCGCACGGGAGAAATCATCAAGGGCGTTGTGACGCTGGGCTCGCTGCGTGCGCGGCAAGATTTTCTGATTGCGGAGGGTTTGCTCGCGCCGTACGCAAATCTGCATCCGTCACAACAGCAGTTGCAGGCGGAGCAGAGCGAAGCGCTTGCGATGGTGCTGCAGCGCATCCACCAGCTGGCCGCGCATGAGGTGGGGCATACGCTGGGGCTGGCGCACAACTTTGCGGCGAGCTCGATTGCCCTGGGCACATCGGTGATGGACTACCCGCACCCGATGGTGACGTTGGATGCAGCGGGCAAACCGGACCTGAGCCATGCCTACGGCACGGGTGTGGGTGCTTGGGACAAGGCTGCGATTGCATATGGCTACACGGAGTTTGCGCCGAGTACGGACGAGCCGAAGGCGCTGGACGCGATGCTGCGTGCTGACACGGCAGCGGGCCTGCTGTATTTAACAGACGAGGATGCGCGGCCGCTCGGCAGCCTAAGCCCGCGTGCACACCTGTGGGACAACGGGACAAGCCCATTCGATGAGCTGACGCGCATCCTGGCTGTGCGCAAAGCGGCGCTAGCGCGCTTTGGGGAAGCTGCGATCCAGCCGGGGCAGGCGATGGCCTCACTGGAAGATACGCTGGTGCCGCTCTACCTGCTGCACCGCTACCAAACCGAGGCGGCTGCGAAGGAGATTGGCGGCATGGATTACCGCTACGCACTGCGCGGCGACACGCAAAAGATACAGGCTGCCGTGCCGGCGGCTGAGCAGGAGAAGGCCCTGCAGGCTGTGCTGGCCACGCTCAATCCCGAAGTGCTGACGCTGCCGGAGACCCTCGTTGCCATAATGCCGCCGCGTCCGCCTGCGCTGCCGCGTACGCAGGAGTCGTTTCCCGGCTACACCGGGCTGGCCTTTGACCCGCAAGGGGCTGCTGCTGCTGCGGCAAACCTGACGTGCTCGCTGCTGTTTGATTCGACGCGGGCGACGCGTTTAGTCGAGGACCATGCGCGCGACGCGCGTATGCCGGGGCTGGCTGGAGTGCTGGAGGAGACGCTGAAAGCGACGTGGTATGCGCCTGTGCAAGCCGGATTGCTGGGTGAGACGCAGCGGACTGTGGAGGCGAGCGTGCTGACGCACCTGCTGGCGCTTGCGGTGAGCAGCAGCGCGGGCAACCAGGCGCGGGCGGTTGCGTCATTCAAGGTGCAGGAAATGAAGCTTTGGCTGCAGGCCAAGACGGATCCGCAGGCAGACCCGGCGAGCATGGCGCACTGGGCACAGGCGCTGCGGACGATTGCTCAATGGGAGAAGACGCCGGAGAGTTTCGCTGCCCCGGAGGTTCTGCAGGCGCCGCCGGGGCAGCCCATCGGTGAACTGGATGAGGATTTCTGAGAGCTGCTTTGCCGCTCTGAAGCTGAGTGGCTGAGCAGTAGCGCTTAGCGGTTGTCGCTGTTTGTGCTGCCGGGCCCAAGGGAACGGCCCAGCCCTTCCAGCACCGCAAGCCCTGCTCCCAGGGCGCGCCGCGAGTCTTTTGAGAAGAGCCTTTTGGTCATCGCGAACAAGGAAGGCGGCTCGACCGGCTGGCGTTCTGTCAGCATCGGTGTCACGGCGCTCGTAATGCGGTGCAGGGTGTCCGGGTCGATACTGCCGAGCAGGTTGGTGAGGATGAGCAGGTTGCGGATGGCGCGCGTGGACTGGGGCGAGGTCGCGACGCTGACCACCTGTGAGAGCACCTCGTCGCCTGCGCCAAGCAGCCCGCGCACAAAGTCGAGCGTATGTGTGTCATGCAGGGTTTGCAGTGTGCGGAAGGCATTGAGCACTGCTTCTGCATGGGCGAGAGGAGCAGCGTCGAGCTTGCGCTGTGTTTCCTCTGCGGCCGGCACGGGCTGTACGCGAAATGGAACCTGCTTTGCCATAGGGCTCCTCTAAAGCCGTCCTCGTACAGGGTGTGATGGATAGTTTGAGTGACGTGTGGCTTTCCCTACGGAAAAGCCGCGTCCTGGATCGCTGGCCGCTTTACGTGTGTACGAGGACGACTTTACCGACCTGCGTGCGTGGTTTTGTGGCCGTTGGTGATCGAGATCTGTATCAGCGGTGGTGGCGTACCCGGCTGCTTGTAGTCATCGCGCTTCCATTTGCGCTCGACTTCCACGCCGTTTTGCGGAGTGGGGTGGCCATTGCGGAAATTGAGCGGCCGCATGGGATTCTCGCCTCGCCATGGCAGTACCTTGAGCTTGACAGCCAGCTCCTTGTAGGCCGGGGTGTGGGTGATGTCGTCTACGTCTTTGCTGGTGAGCGCATTGATGGGGCTGGTGGTGGTGTTGAGCGGTACAAACAACTGGTTGCCTTTGACGCGGTCTGTGACCAGCACCTGCACGCGCAGGGTGTCGCGACGGGAGGTGATGTCAACCCACTGCCCGGTGACGACGTTTCTCTTCTTCGCGAGCTCCGGTGACATTTCGAGCCAGCGCTCCGGTGTTTCACGCTCGATGCCTGGCACGCGGAGCGTCATGTTCCCTTCGTGGAAGTGCTCGAGCAGGCGGCCGTTGTTGAGGTGCAGGTCATACTCTTCGTCTTCGACTTCTGCGGGGACGCGCAGCGCGAGCGGATGGAACTGCGCCTTGTTGCCTTCAAGCGGAAAGCCGGTGGTGTAGAGCAGCGGCTGGTCGGTGCCGTCGATTGCCACGGGCCACTGCAGAGTCTTGTAGCCTTCGAGGCGGTCGTAGGTGACGCCGGCAAAGAGCGGAGCAAGCGATGCGGCCTCGTGCATGATGTCGCTCGGGTGCTTGTACTCCCACTTTGCGCCGAGGCGGTTGGCGATGTCCTGAATAATGCGCCAGTCGGGGCGCGACTCACCGAGCGGCTCAAAAACCTCGTAGAGCCGCTGGATGCGACGCTCGGTGTTGACGAAAGTCCCTTCCTTTTCAAGGCTGGGGCTTGCGGGCAGCACGACGTCGGCAAAGCGGCAGGTTTCGGAAAAGAAGATGTCCTGTACGACGAAGAAGTCGAGCTGCTCGAAGCCGCCTGCGACGTGGTTGGCGTTGGAGTCAGCGGAGTACATGTCTTCGCCGAACAGGTAGATGCCGCGCAGCTGACCCTTGTAGATCGAGTCAATCATCTGGTGGTTGTCGAGGCCCTTGCCTTTTTGCAGCTTGGCGCCCCAGCCCTGCTCATAGCGGGCGTGGGCGGCTTCGTCATCGGTGCTCTCGTAGCCGGGGAACATGTTGGGCATGCAGCCGAAGTCGCTGGCACCCTGCACGTTGTTGTGCCCGCGCAAAGGGTAGGCGCCGGTGCCGGGCCGCATGTAGTTGCCGGTGGCAAGCAGCAGGTTGGAGATAGCGGTAGAAGTGTCAGACCCCATGACGTGCTGGGTGACGCCCATGGCCCAGAGGACACAGACGTTCTCTTCCTCCGCGATGATGGTTGCGATGCGGCGCAGCTCATCGGCCGGGATCCCAGTGGAAGCCTCGGCAAACTCCATGGTCGCCCAGCTCAGGCTTTCCTTGTACTCGTCGAACTTGTTGACCCAGCGTTCGATGAACTCGGTATCGGCCAGCCCGCTCTCGAGAATGTAGCGCGTCATGGCGGAGAGCCAGATGATGTCAGTCCCGGGGCGCGGCTGGAAGAAGATATCGGCGCGGCGCGCCATTTCGTGCTCGCGGATATCGGCGACGATGAGCTTTTGTCCGCGGAGCTTGTGGGACTGCTTGACGCGGGTCGCGAGGACCGGGTGGCTTTCGCTCGTATTGGAGCCGATGGTGAGCACGAGCGAGGCTTTGCCGATGTCGTGGATGGAGCCGGAGTCGCCGCCGTAGCCGACGGTACGGAAGAGCCCCTGCGTGGCCGGAGACTGGCAGTAGCGAGAGCAGTTATCGACGTTGTTGGTGCCGACGACTGCGCGCGCGAGCTTCTGCATGAGGTAGTTTTCTTCGTTGGTGGTCTTGGACGAAGAGATGAAGCCGAGTGCATCGGGGCCATGCTGCGCTTTGATCTCGCTGAACTTGCGGCCGATGAGATCGAGAGCTTCCTCCCAGCTTGCTTCACGGAAGGTTTCGCCCTCGCGGATGAGCGGCTTTTGCAGGCGGTCGGGGCTGTTGACGTAGTCCCAGCCGAACTTGCCTTTGACACAGGTGGAGATGTCGTTGGCGGCGCCCTGCGAGGGCTCGACTTTGAGGATGTGACGATCCTTGGTCCAGATGTCAAAGGAGCAGCCAACGCCGCAATAGGTGCAGACGGTTTTGGTGATCTTGGTGCGCACGTGGCGCATGGCGGCTTCTGTTTCCGAGACCTTGAGAATAGGACCGTAGCCCATCTCGGGCTCAATCGCCTTGATGAGGTCGATCATCTGCTCGAGCGGTTTGGCCGGCCAGCTGGTGAGATACCCGGCCTGGCCCAGCATGGACTTTTCCATGAGCGCGTTGCAGGGGCAGACGGTGATGCAGTGCCCGCAGCTGACACAGCTGGAGCCGGCGATCTCGTGGCCACCGTCCCACTGCACACGAGGGTGCGGGTCTTCCCAGTTGATGGAGAGTGTTTCGTTGACCTGGTAGTTTTGGCAGGCCTGCACGCAGCGGCCGCACAGGATGCACTGGTCGGGGTCATAGCGGTAGAAGGGATTGCTCTCGTCCTTCTCGTAAGGCTTGGTCAGGAAGGGGTGGGTCTGGTGCTCGACCTCCAGCAATGCTGTGGTGTTGTGCACCGTACAGTTTCCGTTGTTGTTATCGCATACCGTGCAGTACAGCAGGTGGTTGCCGAGAATGCGATCAAAGCCTTCCTTCTGCGCTTCCCTGGCGCGGACACTCTCGGTAACCACCCTGCTGCCTGCCTGCACTCGTGTGGCGCAGGCACGCACCAGTTCGCCATCTACCTCCACAAAGCAGGTGTCGCAGGTTTGAATAGGACCCAGCTGCTTGAGATAGCAGACATGTGGGACCTCGCTCGCCGTGCCGCCGAGGGTGCGCTGCAGGGCGTCGATGAGCGGCTCACCGGCAAGAGCATGGGCCTTCTCGCCATTCACGGTGATGGAGCACTCGGCGTGCAGGCCGTCGCTTGCAGGGTGGGCGGCCGGGAGCATCTGCGAGGGGTAGGTACGGGGGGTCGTAGCCATGGCATCCCATTCTATGCGAAAGCCATGCAGGGCGACTCCAGCGCTGGGCCGCTGCGCGGCGCGCATAGTGACGCGTCATAGGCCTGTTCGAGTCGAGCGACTCCGCTCGATTTTGCGCGACAAAGCCTCTTGTCACGGCAGCCAGCGGCTATTCCCCCTCGAGCAGCTCCATCTCAAGCGGCGGCTCCAGCAGGCAATCCAGCTGTTCAACCTCAGCCATGGCGCGGCGCAGGGCTGAGCCGGAGCAGGGTTCGACTGTGACCACAAAGGGCAGGCTTGCTTTGCTGTGACCCGGCTTTTGCAGCAGGGCGTCGATGTTGATGCCTTCGCGAGCTAGCGCGGAGGCGATGCCGGCGACGATGCCGGGGCGATCCTTGACCACAAAGCGCACGGCATGGCGCAGGTGCAGGTCACTGGTCACCGGGGCCTTGCGGCTCGGCAGGTCGACAGCACCGGAGCCGTGGGCGAGTGCGAGTAAATCCGACACCACAGCCACCGCTGTGGGATGGCCACCTGCGCCGTGGCCGGAGAAGACCACGTCGCCGCCGTAGGTGCCGCCGACCAGGACCATGTTCTCTGTGCCGCGGGACCAGGCGAGCGGCGAGCGCTGGGGCACGAGCATGGGGCCGACCAGGGCGACGACGCTGCCGTCTTTGGCGAGCTCAGCCCGCGAAACCTGGCGGATGGTGCAGCCCAGCAGGCGCGCGTAGTCGAAGTCGATGGCGGTGAGCCGGGTGATGGCGCGGCAGCGAACGGACTCAACGGGCACGTCGGCCCGCAAGGCCAGGCGTGAGAGGATGACCAGCTTGGCGCGCGCGTCAAAGCCGCCGACATCTTCGGTCGGGTCGGCTTCGGCGTAGCCACGCGCCTGCGCTTCGGCGAGCATGGGCGCGTACTCCGCACCGGCTTCCATCCCGCTCAGGATGTAGTTGCAGGTGCCGTTCAGGATGCCTTCAATGCGTTCGACGCGTTCGCCGGCAAGGCCCTGCTGCAGGCCGGGGATGACGGGGACGCCGCCGGCGACAGCAGCGCCGTACAGGAGGTGAGCGCCATGGGCGCGGGCGAGGCTGCCGAGCTCAACGCCGTGGGCAGCGATGAGCTTTTTGTTGGCTGTGACAACGCTTTTGCCGGCCGCGAGGGCCTGCCGTACCCAGCTGCCTGCGGGCTCCAGGCCACCGGCCAGCTCAACGATCATGTCGACGTCTGAGGTGAGCACGGCGTCCACGTTCTCAGTCCACTGCACGTGGCTCGGGACCCAGCCGGCCCGCTTACGCGCAACATCCCGGTTGTAGATGTGGGTGAGCTCCATCTCGCCGGCTGCGGGGCCTTCCATAAGGATGCGGGCGACCGAGGAACCCACGGTGCCGAAGCCTAGAATCGCGACCTTTACGGGAACTTTGTTCCCTTTTCTCTCCGCTGACTGCACATGGCCTCCGGTTCGGTGCTGCTTGTTGGTGCCCTCTTTTGATTCGCTTTGGGTCGGTTCGCCTCATGCTACCGGAGGCTGCGGGAGCACGGGAGAGACAATAAAAGCATGGTCCCTGCGCGCGATGCCGAGCTGGTGCAGATTGTGGATGCGGCTCTCGCTGACGCGACGAGTCGGGGGAAAGCGTGGCTGGCCTGCCGACCAGGGTGTACGCCCTGCTGCCACGGAGTGTTTCGCATCAGCCCTCTGGACGCGGAGCGGCTTCAAGCGGGGCTGGCCGGGCTAGAGCTTGCCGACCCGGCGAGGGCGGGCGGCGTGAGCCAACGCGCCCGCGCAGCGGTGCGGAGCCTGGCATCCTTCTTTCCGGGGGATGCGGTGACGGGATTATTAGCAGCTGGGGAAGAGAGCGGATGGGAGGAGTTTGCAGACCTGCCGGTTGCGGATGAAGCGTGCCCGGTTCTGGACCCGGAGACGGGGCGCTGCGACCTGTATGCGAGCCGGCCGCTGACGTGCCGCATCTTTGGGCCGCCGGTGGCGAGCGAGGGCGGGCTGGGTGTTTGCGAGCTTTGCTATGTGGGCGCCACGGAGAGCGAGCTGCTGGCCGGGGAGATGCACCTGAGCCACCATGCACTCGAAGCAGAGCTGGATGCGGAGTTGGAGAGCGCGCCTGGCTGCGTTGGGGAAACCATTATTGCCTGGGCGCTTGCGGGTGAAACGCGGCCGCAGGCAGGCGTGGGCAGCATCCCACCAGCATGCGTGCCAGTTCAAGTCAAGCAGCCTAGAGGACGCGACTGAGGCACACCAAGCGATGGAAGCCGGCGGACACATCGGCAGGCTGTTATTGCTGACCGGAGAGCTGCTGTAGCCGGGTTTGCAGACCCCCCGGCATCGTGATCTTGGGTAGCATCTGGAGGAAGGTGCTGCTCTCTTCGGGAAGATGGATCAGGATGCAAAAGCTTTGACCGGCAAGCAGGCGAAGAACACCGTGGGGGGACGTAGGTGCGCCCCCTCTGTCTGCCTCGCTCTGATGGCGATGTGCCAGGCCGGGGCGCAGCAGCTTCCGCAGAGTCCCACCCGCGCGTGGGAGGCGCCCAAGGATCTCCGCCTCTCGGCTCCCGTGGAGCCTCCGCCACTCGGTTTAGCGAACCCATCGCAGCCGCTTGCGCTCGCTGCCTTGATCGACATTGCGGAGCGCCGCAACCCGGAAACCCGGGTGGCCTGGGAGCAGGCCCGGCAGCAGGCTGCGCTCAAGGGCGTGGCGCGAGCTGCGCTGTTCCCTACCCTGGTGGGGCTGGTGCTGGGGCAGACAACCCGAACCGGCGTGTTGCTTGGAGCGGCGTTTGTGCGGCAGACCGAAGGGCTGGTGGAGCCTGCGCTGGAGTTGGACTACACCGTGTTCGATTGGAATGCGCGGCTCGACGCCTTGCGCGCTGCGCGCTTTGATCTTTTCGGCGCAGATTTCGCCTTCAACAACGTGCACCTGGAGGTGATTGAGTCGGTGAGCACCAGCTACTTTCAGCTGCTGAATAGCCAGGGCCAGATCGCTGCGGCGGAGGCAAACCTCGAGAACGCTCAGTCGATTGCCGGGGAGGTGGATGCGCGGTTTGCGAATGGGCTGGCCACGCTGCCCGATGCGCTGGAAGCACGCGCCGCCGCGGCGCAGGCCGGGTATGAGCTGGCAAGCCTCCAGGGTGCGCAGTCTAACAGCGCGGCCCAGCTGGCGACGACCCTGCGGCTGCCTGCCTCGACCGTGCTGCCGATTGTGCCGCTTGCGCAGCTTGCCCCGCCAGAGGCCTTGGCCGACACCGCGGCTGATGCGATTGCGCGCGCCTTGAGCGACCGCCCGGACTTGCTACAGAGGGAGACCCGCATCGCGGCAGCAGACCAGCGGATCCGCCAGGCGCGCACGGCTTATCTGCCGCAGATTGACTTCATGGCGAACTGGGGCCGGGTAAGGGCCTTCGGCGAGCAGGACCAGCTCCCGGAGATCTACGGGGCAGTCGGGACGTGGAATGCGCAGCTGCACTTGCGCTGGACGCTGTTTGACGGAGGGCGCCGCAGCAGCGAGATCACCCGTGCCCGCGCGGAGAAAGCCGCGGCTGCGGCCGAGCTGGAGGCGGAGCGCGACCGGATTGAAAACGAGGTATGGACGGCCTACACCAACACACAAACCGCATTTGCGCAGCAGCAGGCGGCGGCAGCTCTGTTGGGAGCGGCTCAAAGCTCGTATGCGGCAGCTGCGGAGTCGTATGCGGATGGGGTGCGGACGCTGGTGGACGTGGTGACGGCGGAGCGCGCGCTGGCGCAGGCGCGGTCAGAAGAGGTGACGGCGCGGACCAACCTGTTCCAGCAGACGACGGAGCTGGCTTTTCGCACCGGGGATTTGCTGCGCTCCCATAGCGGACCGACACCGCTGCCGGCGCAACCAGCACCACAAGCCCAGCCACCGAACGGGAGAGAATAGAACATGCACAGCAGCCTAAGTCGAGCACCGGCATGCCTCCGAGCCCGGCCTCGCGCGGGAGTGGGCCGGCGATGGGCAGCGGCGTCCTGCGGCCTGTTGACGGCGGCTTGCTTGGCGGGGTGCCAGCGAGCGCCCGCCTACAGCATCCTGGGATCTTTCTTCCCGGTTTGGCTGTTTTGCGGCGCGGGCGGCATCCTGCTGGCTTTCCTTGTTCACCTGCTGCTTGTGCGTTTGCGGCGGAATGGGCAGCTGCAGCCGCCTTTGCTGGTGTACCCGGCGCTGGCTACGGTGTTTACGCTCACTTTCTGGCTCATCTTCTTTAGCTGATTCACCGGCATCTTTAGCTGCCGGTACCGATGCAAATGCAAACAGGAGCGAAACGGGTGGCAGAAGACAACGCGCCTCACGGAACAGTCGACGAGCCGGTGGAGCAAACCGAGGCTGGAGCCGGGCAGCCCGCGGAGGCGGGCCGCGGCTCGGGCAAAGAAGGGCATAATGACCCTGCAAAACCAGCCCCCGATGAAAAGAGTGCACAAGACGCACAAACGCAGGACGAGCAAGGAAAGAAGGAGACCCAGCAGGGGGATCAGGATGACGACCATCATGATTCTGGGGAGCCTGAGGAGCCCAGGCAGAACGTAGCCGGACGCCTCATCAGCGGAGCCATTGTGCTGCTTGCGTTGGTGCTGACCGGCATCGTCATTACGGAGACCAACCGCTACCCGCGGACCGATGATGCCGAGGTGCTGGCGAACTACATCGGCATGGCTCCGCTAGTGAACGGCCCCATCACCTCGCTGGCGGTGCATGACAACGAACAGGTGCATGCGGGCGAGGTGCTGTTCCGCATTGATGACCGGCCGTATCGCTATGCGCTGGAGCGTGCGGTTTCTGACCAGGCTGCGTTGGAAGGGCAGATCGTGGACGAGGCCCGGCGCATTCGGGCGCTGCAAAGCGCGGCGCAGGCCTCACAGGCGGGGACGCGGGCTGCCGTGGCCAACGTGGGGCGCGCCACCGCTGCCGTGGATGAGGCGACGGCCGACATTGGCAATGCGCAAGCCGGCGTGGCCCGGGCGCAAGCGGAGTACACCTACTCGCTAAATAACCTGCACCGTGTGGAACCGCTGCTGGCCAAGCAGTACGTCACCGTTGACCAGGTGGACCAGCTCCGGACCGGCACCGCGGCCCGGGAGCTGGCAGTACGCCAGGCGGAGGCGCAGCTGCAGCTTGCGCAGGCAAGGCTGCAGTCCAGCTACGCGGCACTAAGCGCGTCCAAGTCGGACGTTTTGCAGTCGCAGGCGCAAGGGCAGCAGGCCGCAAGTGCCGTTACCACGCTGGACCCGTTTACGGGTCAGCGCGGAGCGCGCCGCTCTGGTATTGAGAACGCGCAGTACGATCTCAGCAACTGTGTGGTGCAGGCGCCCTTTGACGCGCGGGTCACCGATCTCACTATCTCCGAAGGCGAGTTTGCCCACGCCGGCCAGCAGGTGTTTACGCTGATCGACACGCGCCGGTGGTGGATCGTCGCCAACTTTCGGGAGACGCAGCTGCACCGTATCCTGCCGGGCATGCACGTGGACGTGTACCTGCTCAGCGATCCCAAGCGCTTGTACCGCGGCGTGGTCGACAGCGCTTCATTTGGCGTGACGCCAGACGCAAGCACCATTGGCCGCCTTTCAGAGGGCGGCCTCCCGGACGTGCAGCGGACACTCTCCTGGGTGCATCTTGCTTCGCGCTACCCGGTGCGCATTCGTGTGCTTGACCCTGCTCCGGACCAGTTCCGCATCTCGGAGTCAGCCGTTGTGGTAGTGCGGGGCTGGCAGGGCTGGTGAGTACCGGCACAGCGGCTTTGCCGCATAAAGCAGCGGGCACACCGGCGCGCTTACCCCAGGGCGCGGCCTCGTGGCTACTGGAGTTTTTCGCGCGCGAGCTCGCACCCTACCCGGGACGCGTTTCCCTGGTGACGCGCATGGTGATCGGGGTCACGCTCACCATGCTGATCATCATGACGTTCCACCTGCCGGGCGGGGCGCTGGGCGTCTATTATGCCCTGATCATTTCGCGGGAAAGCCTGCGCAACACCGTCCAGCAGACGTGGCTAACGGTTGCCTTCTTTGCCCTCGGCACCTTGTACGTGATGCTGGGCATTGCCTTGTTCTTGGACTCGCCGGTTACGCACTTTCTGTGGGTGATCGGCTCGTTTTATCTGATCTTTTTCGTGATGGGAACCGCCCGAAACTACGGGCTTGCCGCTGGCTTCTCCTTTCTGATCGCCACGGCGATCCCCATCTGGGATCGAGCGGGCGAGACCAACACCAAGGTCGCGCTCACCCTCTTTGTGCTGCTTTCTGTCGTTATAGGTGCGAGCTGCACTCTGTTTGTCGAACTCGTCTATCGGTCTTTCCATCCGCAGGACCCTGTGGTGGCCGGGCTGGTGGATCGTTTGCGGGTGGCCGCGGAGATGCTACGCGCCTCAGCCGAGGGCAGGAGGCCGGCGTTGGCGCAGGAAGGGCGGCTGCTGCAGTATGCGATGGTGGGCCCGAGCAGCCTTCGTCGGCAGCTTATTCGCGGGGACATCAGCTCGGGTGCCCGGGCACGTGCGTCCGCGGTTGTCTCGATGACTGGGCGGGTACTGGAGCTGTGCGCTACCGGCATTGATGAAGTTCGGAGCAAGCGGCCTCACTCGCCGGGCGACACGCGGCGGCTCCGCCGGCTTGCTTCGGTCCTGGACGGGCAGGCAGCTGCCATCCGCTCGCTGGGGGACATTGCGGAGATCTGCACCCGTACCCTCCCTGTGCCGAAAGGTTGGGGGGACGAGGAGCAGGCCTCGAGCTACCTGCCTGCCCTGCCGGAGATTGCACGCGGCGTGCGTCTGCTCTCAGAGGTGTTGAACTCCTTTGGTACGTCGCCGAGCGAGCGTGCCGAGCCGGCTTCAAGGCGGGCCTCAGGACGGGGCGAGGCCAAGCGCAAGGCTGACGTTGTCCTTACGCTGCTTGGGGCCAGACCTTCGGCAATCCTGGTGCCGGATGCGTTCACCAACCGGGAGCACCTGACCTTTGCTCTGCGGGGCTGCCTGGCTGCGAGCCTCTGCTACGTGATCTACAACGGCATCGACTGGCCCGGGATTAATACCTCTGTCGCCACGTGCATCATTACCGCGCTGGCCACCATCGGCTCCTCGCGGCAGAAGCAGCTGCTGCGAATTGCGGGCGCGTTTGTGGGCGGCTTCCTGATCTCCCTGCCGGCGCAGGTGTTTCTGCTTCCGCTGATGGATTCGATCACGGCTTTCACTATTTTCTTTGCGGCGGTATCAGCGCTTGCTGCGTGGTTTGCGACGGCAAGCCCACGTTTGTCGTACTTCGGGCTGCAGATTGCACTGGCCTTCTACCTGATCAATGTGCAGGAGCCTTTTGAGCAGATCTCGCTGGCGGTGGCGCGGGATCGCGTGGTGGGCGTACTGCTCGGCCTGATGGCGATGTGGCTGGTGTTTGATCAGTTTGCCGCGCCGCTGGCGACCGAGCGCATGGGCGCCCTGCTGCGAACCAACCTCCACCTGATGGGCGAGCTGGCGAGCTCGGTGGGAGGGAGTCTGCAGCCGGAGGGCCGGGAGGCGGAAGCAGAGCGGGAACGGCAACGCTTTCGCGATCTGCGCGACAAGATCAACGACACATTCAGCCAGATGAACGCGCAGGCCGATGCGGTTCCATTTGAGTTTGGAGCGCAGCGCCCGGGGAAGTTACGTGCTCGAGAACGGATGCAAGGGATGCAGCCTGCCATGCGCTCGGTGTTTCTGCTGCAGGCGACGATGTTTGAGTCCGATGCTTTGCCGCGGGAGGCGCGCGGAAGACTGGGGGCAGCAAGTGTGCAAGCTCTGCACAGCCTTCTGGAGGAAGCGACTCGTTTGCTGGAGGCGTTGGCTGCGCTGCCCGGGCCGGGGGAGAAGGGCTATGCTGCGCTGCGTTTGCGGGGTGCAGCGCGGGCTTCGTCGGCTACGGTAGCTGATGCGCCGTATGATGTACCGGAAAAGCTGGCAGAGGCTTACCGGCGGGTGGAGCAGCTTGGCCCGGGCCACGAGGTCTTGCAGAGCTTGTGCACCAGCCTTGTGTCTTCGCTAGGCGCGCTGGAATGCGCCGCGCACCAGCGGCCGGCGATTGGGGCGACACTTCGCTGAAGAGGCGTTGCGGTTTGTTCAGCTACTCGGGTTGGCTACTCAGGCTGGCGTGAGGCTACCACCGTCCATTGTTGTTTCAGGCGTAGGAACGGCAGCTCCCAGGCGTGGTAGCTCACCCATGCCAGCAGGATGGTGAGGGCGAGTGAAAGAAGCTTTTCCAGGGCGACCTCTTCCATTGAAGAAGGTGCCCGGATGTAACGCATGAGCGCGGAAGCGAGAAAGAAGCCGGTCTCATGGAAGACATATAGGCCAAAGGAGAGTTGACCGAGCCGAACCAGGCGGCGTGGGCAACGCTCAGGGCGTATGCCGAGGAGGGCGAAAAAGGAGCAGGCAGTCGCCGCGCCGATAAGGAGGTAAGCGCTGATGAGCGACGCAGCGGAGTGGGCGGGCAGCGCCTCCTTGAAGCGGCAAATGCCGGCAGCAAAAGGCAGCAGCAGTGCTGCCAGGGCGAAAAGGGTCCACCGGAAAGCAGCTGAGAGCTTCGGGATGGAGCCATCCAGCAAAAGCGCCGCCGCAGTGCCCAGAGCGAAAAACTGGAACTGCACCCCGCTATGGACCCAGGCAGTGACGTGCAGCGCAGAACCTGCACTGTGACGAGCCAGAGAGAACAGCCACCCTTGCGCGGTGGCAAAGAGCAGCAAGCACAGCAGGAGCATGGAACGCCTCGAGAGCGAGCGGTGCAGGAGGGGGAAGAACAGGTACCACTGCTCCTCAACGGAGACGCTCCAAAGCGCGCGCATCGGCGTGAGGATGGCGGGGTGGAAGACCAGATACCAGTTGCCCAGCAGCAACATGGAGGCAAGCAGGCGGCCGTTCTCGATGCGGAAGCCGTGAAAGCGCAGGCCGAGCAAGCCGTAGGCGGCGAGGACGCCAAGGTAGAGCGGCCAGATGCGCAGCACACGCCGCATGTAGAAGAGGCGCAGCTGCAGGCGGCCGGTCCGGAGCTGCTCGCGGCGGAGAAGCTCTGTGATGAGGTAAGCCGATAGAAAGAAGAAGATAGGAACGCCGCAGCTCCCGACGCCTTCAGCGATGGCGAGGAGCCGTTCCGGCAGGTAGCTATGAAAGGAGAGCAGCGCATGGGCGCTCCAGACCATGCTAAAGGCGGCCAGGCGCAGGAGGTCGAGCTCTGGCCGGTAGAAGCGGGCTGCGCTCGGGATGGCTGCCCGCGAGGCCGGCGGTTCGGCTGGTGCGGAAAGAGCGGCTTCGCTGGCTGGTCCGGTGATCACAGCCATGGCTCACCGGGGGGTGCTGCCATGCGCCGGGGCTTCCCGACTGGAAGCGTCTTTACCGAAAGCATTTCAGATGCGGAGCCTGGATAGAGCCAGGCGGCGGGCTGATCGCTCGGCAGCGATATCCACCAGGCTGGGAAGGCGGGCTCGGCATCGGCTGTCTGGAAGAGCGCTGTCCGCGCAGGAGGATGCGCCGGGAGGTGACGGCGCACAAAGGCACGATCAAGCGCCTGGCGCTCAATCTGCATCAGGGCCGCTGTATAGAGGACCCAGAACAAGCCGTTGAAGGAGAGCAGGGTGTTCTCGTCGAGGTCATAGAGCGCGACCAGCAGAAGAACAGCCAGCGGCCAGGCAGCCTCGCGATAGCGGCCGGCGCGCAGCTCCGGGGCCAGCAGTACAGCGGCGCGAAGAAAGCCCACCGTGAAGAGTAGTAGCCCGACTGCGCCAAGTTCCAGCCAGATTTCAAGAAAGCCATTGTGGGCGTGAAAGAGAACAAAGCCGAGGGCCACGACCACGTTCCAGGAGGCGCCTTGCGCGCCCCGCCAGAAGGCTGAAAAGCCGTAGCCGAGCAGAGGGCGGTGCTTGATGGCGATCCAGACCTCATGCCAGATGGCAGTGCGGCCGGTTAGCGTGGGGTCGCGGCCCATCAGCACAGCCAGATCATCAAAGCCCAGCCACGCCACGGCAGCCAAGCCGATCGAAGCAACCGAAACGGTCAGAAGGAAAGCAGTACGGGTTTGCCGGTCGAGCCGACAGCTGGCTCGGAGGGCGAGGAGGGCAAAGACCACGAGCGCGCCAAGCAGCCATGCGCCCCGGGAGCCGCTCAGCGCAAGCTCCCCAGCGAAGAGCAGCAGCAGCCCGGTGCGCCAGGGGTTGAAACGCCCGGACGCCAACAAGGAGGCTAAGGCAAAGACCATGGCTCGTCCGCAGGCGTTTTTCTGCGTGAAGACACCCTGCCAGTCGCCGCCGTGCCCGGTTGATGCGTCGAGCCCGGTCGATGGAAGGAGGAGAGCCAGCACGGCGGAGCCGCAGGCCAGCAGCAGGAAGGTCCTCTGCAGCAGCGCCAGAAAGCGTTGCGGAGGGAAACGGAGCACCAGGAACATGCCGAAGGCGGCGGCCAGAGCAAACGGGACGACACGCCGCGCGGTGATGAGGGGATCCTGCGACCACAGGAGAGACAGCAAAGCCCACACGGCCAGCGACGATGCCCAGCCAAAGCTGCGCCAGTGCGGCCGCCAGAGCTCTTTATGCCGCACAAGGAAAAAGACGATGATGCCGTTGACCAGCAGCTGCGAGCCGATGCCGGCCAGCAGCTGGAGCCTGGTCGCGGCTGTGCCGGTCATTTCAGCGGCCTGGTTGGGCGCGATGCCGGGGATCGCGCCCGCCACGCCGAAGAAGGCGAGGATCAGGACAATGGTCAGCTCTTCCAGGCGGATGCGAGCGAGAAGGCTCCTCATCAGAAGGCTGCGTAGATGATGGCTGAGGAAGCGGACGCCACGACCGCATTTGCCCCCAGAGCCATGTTCTTCCCGAAGGAGAATGGGACGTAGATGATGTCGTTGTTTTCGAGCGCCATATCCGGCATCCTGCCGTGTTCCCTGTCCTTGAGGTGCAGGGGGATCTCTGTGGTAGCGCCATTGCTTCTGCGGATCAGGCGTGCGTCGCCTTCGCCGGCTGTGCGGGTTGTGCCTGCTGCCAGGGCAAGGGCCTGCAGGAGGGAGAGCTGCGCATCATCCTGCATGAGGTAGCCGCCGGGACGGCCCACGTCGCCAAGCACGTACACGATGCCGGCGCGCGGCACCAGCACCGTGTCGCCCGGCTGCACCAGAAGGCCGGCCGGCTTTAACTCGCCCGCAGCATCATTCGGCACCAGTGCCGTGACAGATGCGCCGGAGGAGCGGCGGATGGTCACATGCCGGTCTGCTGTTTTCAGCAGGCCTCCGGCCTCCGCCAGTACATCGAGCAGGCTGCGGGGGCTCGCCACAGCCACGGTGCCGGGCCGCCCGATTTCGCCGAGCACCGCGACCTGCTGCGCTGCCGACTCTTCAATTAGGACAGAAACCTGAGGGTGCTTGAGGAACCCGTCGCCCTGATACTTGTCGGCGATGGCAGAGGATGCGTCCGCTGCTGCCATTCCACCGACCTGCAGGGATCCGACTAAGGGAAGCGTTACGGTGCCGGCATCCTTGACGCGGACCTTTACGTCCAGATCGTCCTCGCGGAAGATATGGATCGCGAGGAGATCGCCCGGGCCGATCCGCAGACTCTCCCGCTGTGTTGCCGGGTTGGGCTCCTGCGCTCCAGCCCCTAGCGCGAGTAGGGCCGTGAGGAGACTCAGGAGCAGCACTCGGGGTCTAGCTTTGTTGAGCAGCATAATGCGCTCCTGTGTGGCCGAAGTACTCCTCAAAGTCTCCAGAGTGATGCGCTACGTCAGTCAACACCACGCCGAGAGGCGCACGCGGGAGCCCGGTCTGGCTCAGGACTTGTACACCGCGGCAGAGGGCCTGGTGGCTGGTTTGGCGATGCCGCGCCAGCAATAGCGTGGCGTCGCTGAGGAGAGAGAGAAGCACGGCATCGGTGACGGGGAGGACAGGCGGCGAGTCGAGAACAATCATGTCGAACTGCGCTTTCCATCCCTCCAGCAGGTCAGCCATGCGGGGCGAGCCGAGCAGCTCGGACGGGAATGGCGGGACAGTACCGCCGGGGAGGAGCTGGAGATTCGGCAGCGACTCCGGAAGCGGGCGGTAGATTGCGGGTTCGCCCCCAAGCAGCGCATCGGCCAGGCCGCCGTTTGGTCGGATTTCGAGCGGCAGTTCGAGCGGAAGTCCGAGTGAGGGACGACGCAGGTCGGCATCCACGAGCAGGACGCGGCTGCTTCCCTGCGAGAGCAGAGCCGCGAGGTTGAAGGCGAGCGTTGATTTGCCTTCCCTCGGGAGGCAGCTGGTCACCAGAAGCACCTTCGGCAGATGACCTCGCCCGGCCAGGGACAAGGTCGTGCGCAAGGCACGCAGCTGCTCGCTGTAGAGGGAGGCTTGCTGCACAAGCACGGGCAAACGGGAAGGCTGCTGCCGATCCTGCGGCGCTCCAGCCCATCGACCTGGCCCTGGCGTCCTCTGCGGCAGGCGTAGTTTGTTCGCTTTTCTTGCATCGATCGACGGCAGCACGGCGAGCAGCTGCAGACCCAGCATTCGTTCAGCGGAAGCGACGGAGCGGATGGAGGTTTCCGTCAGCTCCGCCAGCATCGCGCAGAGACTGCCAAGCAGTAGGCCGGCTGCCAGCCCGGCGGCTAGACGGAGAAGGACGTTGGGGGAAGCGGGCCGATCCGGCGCAGGCACCTCCGCCATGCTGACGACAGAGACATTGCTGGCGCGGAGACCGCCCAGCAGGTTGGCCTGGTCCAGCTTGCTGCGCAGGCCTTCGTACAGGTCTCGGCTGCTGTCTGCCTCCTGGCGGGCCAGCTGGTAGGCGATGACAGAGTCGTTCTGCCGTGTCGCCAGCCGCTTCTGCTGCTCGAACGCGGCTCGGGCGCTTGCTTCCTCGCGGACGGCGATCTGCCAATCGGTATGGGCCCGCTGCCCGAGCCGGGCGGTTTCGGCACGGATGGACTCCTCTGTACCCGCTAGTTGCGCCTGCAGCTCTGCCACTTTGGGATAATGCGGGCCGTAGCGAACCTGGTTTTGCGCCAGGTCGGAGCGCACCTGTGCTTCCTGGGCGCGAAGCCCTTGTAGAAGGGAAAGAGACGTGTTGATGGAGGCGACCGAGCCGTTGTTGGAGTTGCCGCTGAGGCTCGAGATGAGCTCCGGGCTCCCGCCGGCCGCCACCCGGTCAATGCTCTCCTTCAGGATGCGATTGCTTTCCGCTGCGGTCAGCGTCTGGTTGAGGCTGTTCAGACGTTCCAGGACGACATTCTGAGAGGCATCGCTGCCGAACATGCCAGTGCCCCGCTCGAGTTCCGCGGCACGGGCCTGCGCCTGCTTGACGCGCTTCTCAAGCTCGTCGAGCTGCCCGGCGAGCCAGGTGGATCCCTTCAGGGTCGCTGTAAAGCGCTGCTGGAAGCTCATGTCCGCCAGCACCCGGGTGATGGCATTGGCGACGCGGGCAGCGCGTACCGGATCGGGATCGGAGTAGGCGACGTCGATGAGCCGGGTTCCGGCAGTGGGCGTGACCTTGAGCAGCGAGGCAAAGATCTTCTCGGCGACGAAGCGACGATTGGGCGCGTCTGCGAGCGGTACCTGCAAGGGCTCCAGCGGACGGCTCCATGGCAGATGCGACGGGAGCTGAAGGTGGCTGTCTTGCGAGGTGTTTCCGAAGTAGTCCGGGGTGCGCTCCAGATGCTCTACCTCGATAACCGCGAGCGCCAGAGCAGGCGAACGGAGGATGGCCGCCTCTGTTTGCAGAGTCATGTTGTAGTCCAGCGAGTCGCCGGAGGCGCCTGCGCTGTCCGGCGTCCTAATGGCCGACTCCAGCCCGAAAGCTCCTCCGTCTTCCTTCTCCACCTCGATTTCTGCTGTCGCCCGGTAGCGTTTTGTTGAGAGCACGCAAGTGAGCGCAGCGAGGAGGACGCCCAGCGTCACCATGCCGGCGAGGAGGCCACGATATCTCCTGAGCAGCAGGACGAGCGACAAGAACGTCAGCGGTTCGGCGGCTGCATCTGTTGGAACGCCTGAAGCGTTCATGCAAAGGGCTCCCACAGCTACGCCACCGCAGGGGCAGCGTCACGCTTGATCGTCTGGCAGAGTGTTGTTGAGGGTGACGCTACCACCGGGATGAGAGGTCCCGAAGATTACGTTCGTTACACGGCCCTACTCGTTGGGGGCTTTACATCGTGCAAGAGAGTTGTAGATAAGAAGAAAGCAGTTCCACTCGACATGTAAAATGTACATAGACCGCAAAGAGGACGGTAGATGAGCGACAAGTGGAACCCTGGGCTTCTGACGATCGGCCTGCCGGTGTACAACGCGATGGACTACCTGCCGGAAGCGGTGGAAAGCATCCTGTCGCAGTCCATGGCGGACTTTGCGCTGCTGGCGATCGTGGATGGATCGGAAGATGGAAGCCTCGAATACCTGCGCTCGATCCGCGATGCGCGGGTGCGTGTCGTGGAGCAGCAGCACTGCGGCATCACCTTTACGCTGAACCGGATGCTGCGGGAGTGCGAGACTCCCTGGCTGGTGCGACAGGATGCGGATGATCTTTCGACCCCGGACCGCCTGCTGAAGCTTGCGCGCGCGATTGAAGAGCACCCGGACGCGGGTATGTTCTACTCGAATGCTGCGTACCACCCGCGGGCGAAGAGTGTCGGGCTCTACCGCTGTACGCGCGGCACGCCGGACCAGATCCGCTCTGTCGCGCGGGCCGGTTATCTGCCGGCCATCTGCCATCCCAGTGTCGCTCTCCATGTGGAAAAGACGCTGGCCATTGGCGGCTACAGGCCTGGGATCGCGTGTGAAGACGCTGACCTGTGGTGGCGCATGGCGCTGGCGTACGACATTCATTTTCTTCCGGAGATCCTGCTGCTGTTTCGACAGAACGCCGGCAGCCTGACCTCGCGAAACCTGCGGCAGCAGGCTTTGCACGGCTTGTACGTGCAGTATTTGCTCCTGTCACAGTTACAGAGCGCTGTGCCGGAACGCCTAAGCGATGTGGAAGCAGAGCTATCGCAGCTCCTCGAAGATACGCCGCTGGTTGCCAAGGAACGGCTCCGGCTCTTCAACATGCACCTTGCGCAGGGCGAGTACTGGGCTGCGTTGCGGCAGCTTGCCGGGTCATTTGCGGCTTCGCCTGCCTATGTACTGCGCCGCGTGCGTGATGAGCTGCTGCCCACAAGCGCGATCAGCAATGGTGTGGAACCGCGGCTCTTTGAGCAGCGGAAAGATATTCTCTGGCCGCAGCAGTCTTCGATCTAGCTAAGAAACGCAAGCCTGCCGCAGAGCAGGAGAATGGTGTAAGCCGATGCAGAGGCCGCGAGGAGAGCGCATCTATTTTGGCAACGCGCCGGTGGATGCCATTGCCATGGAGCCGGCCGCGCAGTGGGTTGCAGCGGAACTCGCCGAGCGATCCGCGGGCGCAGAGGAGCGCGCGCCGCTGCACATCATGGGACCGAATGCTTTTCTGGTCACGCTGGCGGAGGGAAACAGCAGCTTCGCAACAGCCTTGCAGCATGCGGACCTTTGCCTGCCGGACGGTATGTCCGTGGTATGGGGCGCAAAGCTGCTAGGTACACGTATTCCGGAGCGTGTGCCGGGCGGTGAGTTTATGGAGCGCATGTGCGCGCTTTGCGCTGACAGAGGGCTGTCTGTTTACCTCCTGGGCGGTCTGCCGGGGGCGGCAGAACTCGCCGCGCAGGCGCTGGCCGCGCGGTATCCCGGCCTTTGTGTCGCCGGCACGGACTGCCCGCCCCTCGGCTTTGAGCAGGACGAGGAGCGCAACAGCCAGGTGCGCGCCCGCATAGCAGCGGCCAGGCCTGATTTGCTCTGTGTCGCGCTTGGTGCGCCGAAGCAGGAGGTCTGGATGCTGGATGAGTGCCCGACCCTGCCGATCGGTGCGGCGCTCTCTGTGGGGGCTGCGTTTGATACGCAGGCAGGGCTGCGGAAGCGGGCGCCGGCGTGGACTCACAACATCGGCGCTGAGTGGCTTTACCGGCTCCTGATGGAACCGCGGCGGCTTGGGCGCCGCTATCTTCTCGGCAACCTCCATTTCGCCGGAATCACTGCCCGGGAGTGGGCGCGCCGGCGCAAGCTGCTCGCAACCCAGGCTTTGCTGCGGGGCCATGGAGGGCCCATCGCTCAGCCTCGCGAGATGGCTTCAGACGATGCGAAGCAGCCCGAGCATGCCGCTCCGCAGCTGGTGCAGCAGCAGACAGCGCAGAGGTCTCGCGATGCATCGGAGCGGCACGCGAGCCGCTGATCGCGGGCGCTGTAGCCGTAAGCCTCGCGCTGTGGAACCCGGGTTCCGAGGCAGGCTTCCGGCACCGATTTGGCGTCACTTTGTGTGCCATTTTGCGCGTATTCAGAGCGGGCTTTTGCGGGCGAAATGTATAGATATGCAGGGTGGTGCATAGTTATGCGTTCGGCACGGTACTTCGGTACCGCTTGCACAGAGTTTGGCGATTTGTGGCGGGGGTTGACAGGCGAGGGCTGTTCGCGGCGTGTTTGGCCCAATTTGGGACGTGAGGGCTCCCCTCCGTAACGCGGCGATTGGCACAGGGAAGGCGCGAGTGTGCAGGGGGTTGACAGCCGGCACTCTCCAGCCACGGTGGGATGGGGCAGGAAAGTTTTGTGAAGTACAGCTTTCCCTCATGAGCAGTCAGGTCCTGTTCCCCGAGAATGGCTCTCTCTGAATGAGGGAGCGGACGACGGATGCGGCCCGGTCGGAGAGCCGATGAAGGCTGCGGGTCAAGCCTGCAAGGTTCTGAGAGTTAAGCAATCTCGACGGAGGCGGGTGCCTCGCCGGCCGCCTGTTTTTGGAGCCGGGTGCGCAAGCGTCGGGCGAGGTCCCGGATCTTGCGCCGCGCAGGCTGCGGCACCAGCAGGAAGACCAGGAACTGAGCCAGCTCCGCCGGAGACGGCAGACCTTTGCCAAGCAGTGCCCGCAGGAGGAGAGCTCGATCGCGCCAGCCGGCGCTCTCCGCTTGTGCCGCGCACTCTGTGGTGACAAAGGCGCGGAAGGCGCGCGGCGAAAAGGCAGAGCCGTGTGAGCAGGCCCAGGTGAGAGAGAAGCGCCAGTCGCGCACGCGGCCTACGCTTGCGCGCTCCCCTTCCACGTGGAAGATCACCAGCGGCTCAGTTCCGACAGGGTGAACCTCGACTCCGGGCTCGGAGGAGACGCGGAGCAGCCAATCCCAGTCCTGGTGTTTTTTGAGTCCTGCAGTGAAGGGCCGGCGGAGCAGCAGAGCTCGCGACGCCAGCAGCGTGGAGGTCTGGAGCAGCGCGGCGCCGTAGCTCCAGCCCTTGCGGCAAAAGAGGTACTCCGCCATGGGCTGCCCGGGCCGGTAGGGCTCGCGGGGCCACACCTCTTCCCACTCCGGGCTGCGCGCCAAGACCGGGCAGCTCAGGACTGCTGAGGTCGCGGGAGGCAGGGTCGCGGCAAAGGCGAGCTGCGCCGACAGCTTGCCTGGCAGCCACAGATCATCGTCGTCGAGAAGGCCGATCCAATCACCAGTTGCTGCGCGCACGCCGATGTTTCGGGCTTCGGCGCCCCCAACGCTTGTTCCGAGCCGGATGACGCGGAGGCGCGGATCCGTGATGGCAGACAGGGCGGCGCTTGTAGCGGCGTCTTCGCCGTCCACTACAACGATGACCTCCCTGGGAGGCGTTGCCTGCGCGAGGGCACTGCCGACAGCGGCGACAACAGAAGCCGGCCGGTTGCGGGTGGGGATGACGACGCTGACTGGGGCTTGCGGGTGAGGCATGCAAGTCTCCTGATGCATCCAAGATTCACGCTGTGTTGGTGTTGGTCAGTGCTTGCAGAATAGGCTCTCGCGACGTGCCATCCGGTGCCTGGCAGCGCATACGAGCACACGAAGGTAAGCTCGGGGGGGTTGGCCTTGGGGGAAGGCAGGCCCTTCGCCTCGCCTAGCATGACCTCTTTTTAGAAGGAGGACTGGGTGGCTGTCGGAGTCTTGCTTGCTCTCAGGTCTCAGAGGCAAGACCTGCGGCACCCGGTGGGTGCAGGGACGGGAAAAGGTAAGCGCGAAAGGCGGGGGGAGGCCGATGAGCATCAGGCATTATGCGCCAGAGAGGGTGGGCGTGGTCGGCTCCGGGCCGAACGGCCTGGCTGCCGCGATTGCGATGGCGCAGGCGGGCTTTGCGACGGAGGTGCGCGAGGCGGAGCTGGTCCCGGGCGGTGCCTGCCGCACGCTGCCGCTGACGCTGCCTGGCTTTCTCCATGATTTCGGCTCCGCCGTTCACCCGATGGCTGTGGCGGCACCCTACTTCCGGACGCTGCCGCTGGAGGAGCATGGTTTGCGCTGGGTCCATCACCCTGCGCCGTTGGCACACCCGCTTGATGACGGTACGGCTGTGACGCTGGAGCGGAGCCTGGACGATACGGTCGCGGCTCTGGGCCAGGATGGGCCGACATGGCGCTGGCTGATGGAGCCGCTGGTGGAGCATTGGGAGGAGATGGCACCCGCGCTGCTCGGGCCTTTGCTCCGCGTGCCACGCCACCCTTTGCCCATGGCCCGCTTTGGGGCATTGGCAGCACAGCCGGCGCGGCTGCTGGCAAATGTGCTGTTTCGCACGGAGCGTGCGCGCGCGCTGTTTGCGGGCCTGGCGGCGCACTCCTTTTTGTCGCTGGATGCGCCGTTCTCTGCTGCGATTGCGCTGGTGCTTGGGGCGGCCGCCCATGTTGGGGGTTGGCCGATCCCGCAGGGCGGGTCGGGCAGCATCACGCGTGCGCTCGGGAGTGTGTTGAGCGAGCTGGGAGGCGTGGTGCGGGTGGAGACGCCGGTGCGCTCGGTAGAGGAGTTTGGACGGGACAGCATCCTGCTGTTCGATACGCGGCCGAAACAGCTGGCCGAGATTGCGGGCGACCGGCTGCCGCGGCGCTTTGGGGAGAAGCTGCGGCGCTTTCGGCCGGGGCCCGGCGCCTTCAAGATCGACTATGCACTGAGCGAGCCGATCCCCTGGCGGGCTCGGGAGTGCCTGCGAGCAAGCACCTTACACGTCGGCGGCACACTGGGCGAGATCACGCGGAGTGAGCGGACGATGCTGCGTGGGCGGATCCCGAAGGATCCGATGCTGCTGGTGGCGCAGCCTACGCTGGCGGACCCGACGCGGGCGCCCGCAGGCAAGCATGTGGCCTGGGTGTACTGCCATGTGCCGTTCGACTCCCCTGAGGATGCGACGGCGCAGATTGAGGCGCAGATGGAGCGTTTCGCGCCGGGGTTCAGTGAGTGTGTGCTGGCCCGCAGCATCTCCGGCCCGGAGAGGCTTGCGGCGATGGACCGCAACCTGACCGGAGGGGACATCAGTGGCGGTGCGATGGACGTGATACAGCTGCTACTGCGGCCGACCATTGCCGGGTACCGTACCCCGGATCCGCACCTGTTTCTTTGCTCGTCGTCGACCCCACCGGGGGGTGGGGTGCACGGGATGTGTGGGTACCATGCGGCGCAGGCAGCGCTGGCGCGTTGGTAGGTTTCTCTTGCTTGTCTTATTTGGCTCGGGATCCAGATCTGGACCGGCCGGAGCTTTTCGGTTTTGCCTCGCCGCTGTGCGCCAACACAGCTTCGAGGACAGCGGGTTCGAGCGTCTGTGGGCGCATGGCGGCCCAGGGGTTCTGGTTCGGGTGGACGCGTGCGCGCCAGTCTGCGAAGTTCGCGACGGCGAACTGGGGCGGGCCGCCGGAGAGTTCATCCCAGCTGAGGGGAACGGCGACGCGCATACCGGCACGTGCCCGCGGCGACCAAGGTGCCACGGCGGTCGACCCTCGCTCGTTGCGCATCCAGTCAAGAAAGATGCGGCCTTTGCGGGCGGCCTTGGTCATTTTGATCAGGTAGAGCTTGGGGTCGGAGCTCTCAATGGCAGCCGCGATGCCTCGGCTGAAGAGCCGGATCTCCGGCCACTCGGCTGTGGGCTCGAGGGCTACCACCAGATGCAGGCCTTTGCCACCTGTTGTTTTCACAAAGCTTTGGAGGCGGAGTTCCGCGAGGAAGGCGCGGATTGCCTGTGCGCTTTCGACCACCGTGCTCCAAGGGAGGGACTCGTCGGGGTCGAGATCGAAGATGAGCCGGTCCGGGCGCTCGAGGGCGCTGGCCTGCGAGCCCCAGGGATGCAGCTCCAGCACGCCGAGCTGGGCGAGCCCGACGAGTGCTTCGGCGGAGTCGACGGCGATGTAGTCCTCGCTATGGTCATGGTTGGTCTTGTCCGGCACGGGGATGGCGCTGATGCTGGACGGAAGACCGGCTCCGGCGTGCTTCTGGAAGAAGCATTTCCCTTCGGTGCCGTTGGGGCAGCGCACGATGGAGATGGGGCGGCCGGTGAGGTGGGGGAGCATGGCGGGCGCGGCGGCGAGCAGGTACTCGGCCAGGTGCTGCTTGGTGGTGCCGCTGGCGGCGTCGAGGATTTTGCCGGGGTGGGTGAGGCCTTTGATCGCGGTTTTGGAACCAGTTTGCGGGGAGAGGCTACTCCGCTCCGCGGCTGGGGCAGGCTTTGGCGCGTCTGGCCTGGCGGCAGGAGCGGCTTCTCCATCGCTCTGCTTCCCTTCCTTCTTTGGAGCAGGATGCTTTGCCGCTGAGCCTTTCCGCTTTGGAGTAGAAGGCTCCTCCGGCTCGACGGGAGGGGCTTGGGCAGCGATCTCCTGGTCTTCTCCGTTTTCAGGCGCGCCGATGCCGGCGGACGGCGGGGCGCCTTCCTTGACGATCTCGGAGGCTGGCTTGTCGTCGCGCAGGCCTTGGAAGGAGGCGTGGCGGACGGAGCCATCGGCGGTCCAGGTGGCGAACTGGACTTCACAGACGAGCTCGGGGCGCAGCCAGATGGCGTCCTTCCTGGCTTTGTAGTCGAGTGTGGTGCTGTAGGCGGCTTTCGCCTGGCGCAGGGGCTCGAGCTTGCGGCGCAGCTCGCGCGCGGAGCTTTGCGTGAAGCCGGTGCCGCAGCGGCCGCAGTGCACGAGCTTCGTTCCGTCATAGAAGCCGAGGAGCAGCGATCCGAGCCCGGCGCCGCCGTCCTTGGGGAGGGTGAAGCCTGCGATGACAAACTCCTGGCGGCGGGTGCATTTGAGCTTGAGCCAGGACTCGCTGCGGCCGCTGTTGTAGCGGGAATCCATCTTTTTGGAGAGGATACCCTCGGCGCCGAGCTCGCAGGCATGCGCGTAGACGGCAGTGGCGGAGAGCTGCAGATGCTGGCTGAACTGGATCAGCTGCGAACTCGGAGAGCTCGCCTGGGCCCGAGCCATGAGCGGCTCCAGGAGGGCTTTGCGGATGTGCAGGGGGAGGCCGCGCAGGTTTTTGCCGTCCAGATGGAGAAGATCGAAGGCGAAGAAGGTGAGTGTGGCGGCTTCACCTTTTTCAAAGGCGGCCTGGAGGCTGCTGAAGCTGGTTTGCCCTTTGTCGTCGAGGACGACGAGCTCGCCATCGAGCACAGCCTGGTCGACGGGGAGGGCCTCGAGAGCGGCGGCTACGGCGCGCATGCGGTGGGTCCAGTCGAGGCCGGAACGGGTGTAGAGGGTCGCTTCCCGCTGTGGCCTGGAGTTTGCTTTGCCGGCTTTGCTGTTCGGCTTTGTACGGAGGTGGGCCTGGATGCGGTAGCCGTCGAGCTTGAGTTCGTGGAGCCAGCCGCTGCCTTGGGGGATGGTCTCCGCGGCGGTGGCCAGCTGGGGTGGGAGAAAGGCGGGCATGGGCTCGGCAGGGGCGCCTTGAAACCAGGACTGAGCAGTGCTTTGGGCGGCTGGGAGCTGGGGCTTTGTTGCCGGTTTCTTGCCGGTAGGCGGCGGCATTGCTTTTGCCGCAGTCTCGGGGGCAGTCTCGGGACCATCCTCAAGACCATTGTCAGCGGCCGGCATCGTGAGCGAGGCTTTTGCCTTCGCTGGGGAGCTTGCTGTAGCAGCGGGGGCGGTTGATTGAAGGCGCGCGTCTTTCAGGCGCTCCTGAATGCGATCCTTTGCGCGAGGGCGCTTTGTGCTTTTGCTCTCGCTTGTCTCGGCAGGGCGGGAGTTCCAGACGTGGTCTTCGGCAGCGGCGATGGCTTCGAGGCTGCGGCCGGTGATGACGGAGTCCGGCTCGTCGTCGGTGACCAGGGGGGCTTCGGCGGGACGCTCGTTGCCGTCGTGCTCTTTGATCAGCAGCCAGTTGGGCTTCGCTTCCTGCGCGGCGTGGCCGCCCATACGGACGAGGGTCCAGCGGCCTTCCAGCTTCGTGCCATGCAGGGTGAACTTGACCGCGCCCTTGCGCAGGCCTTCGTCGAAGTCGTGGTCCGGCAGGGGCTCCCAAGTGCCCTGGTCCCAGACGAGCACGGTGCCGCCGCCGTACTGGCCTTTGGGGATGGTGCCCTCGAAGCCGCCGTACTCCATGGGATGATCTTCGACCTGCACGGCGAGGCGCTTGTCGCCCGTGTTGTAGCTGGGGCCTTTGGCACAGGCCCAGCTTTTGAGGACGCCGCGCCAGCCGAGGCGGAAGTCATAGTGCAGGCGGGTGGCGGCGTGCTTCTGGATGACGAAGGGCAGGCCGCCGGGCGGAGCGGCGGCCACGCTGCCGCCGGCGGGCTCGGCGGTGGTGGAGAAGTCGCGCATGGAGCGATAGCGGGCGAGTTGGGCGTCGACCTCGTCCTTTGCGGTTTCCCCTGGGGCGGAGTTTGCTCTGTTGCCCGAGGGGGCGGTCGACTTAGGCTTTTCGCTGCTGCGCTTCTTCACAGCCATGCCGTGCCTCTCTGCCTCTTAGAAGTGGTGGATGCGTTCTTCCTTGACGGCGACGGGGGTGGGGCGGGCGGCGACTTCGCGCTCGAGCGAGCGGGAGACGAGGTCCCGGGAGCCCAGGCCGACGGCGAGCGCGAGTGCCAGAACGATGCCGCCGAAGAGGATGCTGAAGGCCAGATCCACAATGCGGCCGCCGACCTGGAGATGGTCGAGGACCATGGCCGCGGTGAGAATCAGGACCAGCCACTTGACGCCGGTGCCTAGCAGACGGGCGTACTGGAGGTTCATGTTGACGCCGGAGATGAGGACCGAGCGGCCCAGCACCCGGGCGATCAAGGTGCCGACGAAGAGGAGCACCAGCGCACCGACGACGCGCGGCACGTAGGAGAAGACGTAGGCGGAGACGCCGACATCGGAAGAGCCGGCTTCGAAGGCTGAGATCCCGACGAGAACGCCCAGCAGCAGGATGCCCCAGAAGACGACGCGCGAGACGAGACGAGAGGGCGAGTGGGTCCACTCGGAGAGGTTCTCGTTCTGCTCAAAGCGGGCGTCAAAGCGGAGCGAGGCAAGGACGCGTTGGGTGACCCAGGCAAGACCTGCCGCGATCCCCAGAAAGAGCAGGAGTACCACGACAAAAGCCAGGATCCCGGGCAGCAGCATCACGACCTTGGTGATGACGCGGCTCACTGAATCATGTAAGGACTGCGCGATCTGCTGACCCATCCTGCTTCTCCTGTTTCCGGCGCGCATCGAGACGACGCAGCGCGTGCACTGTTCGACAAAACCACTGCTTAGGGGTTGAAACGATCCGGCCAACGCCAGCGGCGTACCAGGTAGGGCTTGCCCTCTTCAAAGGCGCGGGCGAGGCGCTCCAGGCGAGTCTCCATGTGGAAATCAGGCTCGCTGCCTGCCTCGGTGACCAGCGAGGCGACCCAGCCCAGGTAGAGAGGCGTTAAAGCACCGAGCAGGTGTGTGCGGTTGATGGTGCGCTGCCGGTAGCCCAGGGCGAAGTCGTAGATGATGCGGACCCAGAGCTCGTCGGGCATGCGGAAGCGCTCAGCCGAGAGGAGCGTGAGGCGTTTGAGGTCAAGGAGCGAGACAGGCGGCAGCACGAGGCCCCATACATCCTGCAGGCTGCGTGAGCCGAGCAGGAAGGATTTGATCATGGGGGCCGTGTCGATCCCGGCGGCGGCGGCACTCGCGGTTTCTGGCGTGCCGATGACCGGGCGGGCCGGCGACTGCTGCGAAGCGCGGACCCTTTGCCACAGTGGCGCGTGGGCCTCCATCTCCGCAAAGACGGAGCCGACCAGCTGACTGATAGCCGTGCTGAGATCGACGCCACCAGCCGGGCTTGGATGCTGGATGCCGAGAGCAGCCTCGGTGACTGGAGCATCGAGGCTGGCGGCGACCATGGACGGCCAGAGAACCGGGGTGGCACCGGTGGAGCGGTTGTGCGCGCTCATGGCGAGCCGCGCACCCAGCCTGGGCGAGACCGCGAGGTCAGGTGCCAGAGGAAAGCGAACGCGGCGGCCATAGAGGGCGCGTGTGAGTGGGGCAAGGATGCTGCCGTTGAGGAGCGAGTCGAAGGGAGCCTGGGTGTAGCTGGCCATGACGAGGTCCGCCTGGCGGGAGAGCACAGGCCCGGCAAGCTGCATGAGGCTGCCGGGAGCCAGAGCTCCGAGGTCAGGGTGCAGGAGCACGACGGCCCCCGCCTGTGAGTCACCGGCGATCGCGAGCAGCGCGGTTTGAGCGGCTGCGGTATGGGCCCAGGGCGAGGTGGTGCCTTCCGCGGTCGGCAAGGGGTAGGAGAGCAGATCGACACCCTCTTCGAGAGGGGTGCGGACCGTCTCTGACCCGGGGTAGGCGAGAACAAGGTGAGCACCGCCGAGCACGCCGGACGAGGCCAGGGCGGAGGCATGGCTGCGCAGCTCCTCAGGATCGGTGGGGCCGCTGACCCCGGCGAACAGGGTGACCGCGAGCGGTGTGGCAGGCGGCGACCCCTGCGCCCGGGAGTTCGCATCTTCGAGAGCTATGCTGCGGTCGAGCTCGGGTTGAGTTTCCATCGGCTCTGTTTCCATTCTGGGCAAGGAGTGCCGGTCTGTTGCAGCTTATGCTACGGGGCTGCCGGAGAGTTGCAAAATGCCGTTCAGGGGAATCTTGACCCAGGCCGGACGATTGTTGAGTTCGTAGACCAGCTCGTAGAGTGCTTTGTCGAGCAGATAGACATCTAGCAGCTGGTGGAAGCTGGCCTCATCGGCCGGCACAAGGTTGCTGCCCGCTGTCATTTTGCGGTAGGAGTCGAGGAACTCCTGCGCGATGGCTGCCTCCCAGAGCCTGGCCCATGGCTCGAGCTGATCGTAGTCCTGGGGGCGGCGCGCTGTGATGCGCGCGAGGGCGGCATACGCAGCGTAGGAAAAGGAGCGAAGCATACCCGCGACATCTTTCATCGGGGACTGCTTGGCGCGGCGCTCCTCAAGCGAACGGGCCGGCTCGCCTTCGAAGTCAAGCAGGACGAAGTCCCCCTTGGCGCGCAGGACCTGGCCCAGGTGGTAGTCGCCGTGGACGCGGGTGCGGAGCGCCCCTGTTCCGACAGCGGTAAGCGCGCTGAACTTGCGCAGCACCTCGCGGCGACGGCTCAGCAGCAGCCCGGCCTGCTCGACTGTATTCTCTGAAGCCTCTTCGAGCTTGGCCAGGCTGCCGCGCAGCACGTCAAAAGCCTGGGCGCCATGGGAGGCGAGATCCCCCTCGAGCGCGCGAAGGTCGTCAGCTCCCATCGTCTCCGCGGCAAAGGCGGGATCCTTGGTGGGCTGTGCCAGAGCCAGGTGCATCTCGGCGGTTCGGCGGCCCAGTGTGCAGGCGGCTTCGAGGTAGAAGCCGGCGGCGTCGCGCGCCTGCTCCATTGCGGCGCTCGCCATGCTGATGCGCGCTCCAGGCTGGGGCAGCTGCGATGCGGGGAATTGCGAGGCGAGCCGGCCCTCATAGTAGCGACCCAGCTCTTCCAGCGTCCACTGCCAGCCATCGCCCTCGTTCTGCACCAGCCCCTGGAGCATGGCGACTGTGGCTGTTTCCTTGCCGGCGGAGGCGTACTCAATGGAGCCGCCGAAGGGCGCGATGTTGCGGAAGATGGACTCCTCGGTGAGGAAGCGGCCGATCTCTGTGTCAGGGTTGGGCCCGAACTGCTGACGGCGGAAAAGCTTCATGATGAGACGGTCGCCGAAGAAGACGGAGGTATTGCTCTGCTCAGCGGAGGAGCGGCGCGGCGGGAGCGCGGCGGTGGTTTGGCCGCGCAGCTCGCCGAAGATGGTGGATGGCGTACCGCGAAGAACGCCCGAGCGCATCGGCAGCTCATCCCCATGCGCAATCAGGTCCAGCAGTGCGGTGGCTGCCTGATCGGTGTACATGGCGTCGGCCAGGATGCCCGTGACCCCGGGTGCAAGCACCTGACCGATGACGGCGTTTGGGTTGGCCTCGCGCAATGCAGCCGCGTCCTCGCCGAAGAGCAGGGTAAGCGGGAGCAGATAGGTGTCGCTTTCGCCCTCGGTGTAGCGGATCTCCACTATGGCGAGAGCGAGCGAGGCATTGCCGCGGTCGCCGAGTGGGGACCAGTCGATGATGCTTGTGGATGCGATTGTGCGGCTCTTGGCGCCGAACCAGCGCTGGCGGGGCAGGTAGTCAGGCAGCAGGCGCTCTTCAAAGAGGCGGCTGGCGCCGGCGAAGACGCCTTCCCAGTCGCGCTCGGTGCGCAGGGAGAGCTCTACCGTGCCTTCCGGAGTATCCGCGTCTTCAAGGCCGAGGCGGTCCGGCGAGGCCTGCAGCTCCAGCCAGAAGAAGCCGTAGGAGCTGAGCGTCACGTGGTAGGGAGCTTTGGTGATGGCCGGGAACTCGACATAGCCGAGCATTTCCACCGGCGTCATGCCTTCGAACTCGGCGAGGTCAAGCGTGACGGGCTGCGCAAAGCGAGACAGGTTGGCGACGCACAGAATGGTCTGGTTCTCATCCTCGCGCACGTAGGCCAGGACCTTGCGGTTGTCAGGCGAGAGAAAGCGGAGGGTGCCGCGGCCGAAGACCTGGAAGAGCTTGCGCAGGGAGATCATGTTGCGCATCCAGTTCAGGAGGCTGGACGGGTCGCCCTGCTGGGCTTCGACGTTGATGGCTTCATAGCCCCAGACCGGATCCATGATGACGGGGGAGTAGAGCTTGGCGGGGCTGGCGCGCGAGAAGCCGGCATTGCGGTCGCCGGACCACTGCATGGGCGTACGGACGCCGTTGCGGTCGCCGAGGTAGATGTTGTCGCCCATGCCGATCTCATCGCCGTAGTAGAGGATCGGGGTGCCGGGGAAGGAGAAGAGCAGGGAGTTGAGCAGCTCGATGCGGCGACGGTTGTTATCGACGAGCGGTGCAAGGCGACGGCGGATGCCGATGTTGATGCGCATACGCGGGTCAGCCGAGTAGGCGAGGTACATGTAATCGCGCTCTTCGTCCGAGACCATTTCGAGGGTGAGCTCGTCGTGGTTGCGGAGGAAGATGCCCCACTGGCAGTTGTCGGGGATGCCGGGGGTTTGCGCCATGATGTCAGTGATGGGAAGGCGATCTTCCTGCCGCAGAGCCATGTAGATACGCGGCATCAGGGGGAAATGGAAGGCCATGTGGCACTCGTCGCCATCGCCGAAGTAGGGCCGCACGTCTTCGGGCCACTGATTGGCTTCGGCCAGGATCAGGCGGCCGTCATAGTCGTCGTCGATGGCTTTGCGGATCGCCTTGATGACGGCATGTGTTTCCGGCAGGTTTTCGCAGTTGGTCTCGGGCCGCTCGATGAGGTACGGGATGGCGTCCATGCGCAGGCCGTCGACGCCCATATCCAACCAGAAGCGCATGACGTCGATCACTTCCTGCACGACGCGTGGATTGTCGAAGTTCAGATCAGGCTGGTGCGCGAAGAAGCGGTGCCAGTAGTAGGCTTTCGCGACCGGATCCCAGGTCCAGTTGGACTTCTCGGTGTCGGTAAAGATGATGCGGGCGTCGGAGTAGAGCTGGTCTGTGTCGCTCCACACGTAGAAATCGCGCTCCGGCGAGCCGGCGGGAGCATTGCGTGCGGCCTGGAACCATGGATGGAGGTCAGAGGTGTGGTTGATGACAAGCTCCACCATGACCTGCATATTGCGCTCGTGCGCGGCGTTCAGGAAAAGCTTGAAATCGTCAACGGTGCCGTAGCTGGGGTTGACTGACAGATAGTCCTGGATGTCGTAGCCGTCGTCGCGCAGGGGCGAGGGGAAGAAGGGCAGAAGCCAGATGCAGGTCACGCCCAGGTCTTGCAGGTAGTCGAGCTTGCTGAGCAGACCGGGGAAGTCACCGATGCCATCGTTGTTGCTGTCTGCGAACGCACGTACGTGTAGCTCGTAGATGATCGCGTCTTTGTACCAAAGTGGATCTGTTGCGCTTCCCTGCCGCTTCAAACGTGCCTCCTGCTGATGTGCAGCCGCGATAGAAAAGCGCGGTTGGTGCTCCCTACTTCTTCTCTAGCTTCGTGGTGCGTTCGGCATGGGCCCGAAGAGCAGTTTTTTGACGAGTGTGGTGCTGCGGTGCACTTCGGCACGCAGGTCGCTCCTGTGTTTGCGCATCTCGCGACGCAGGCCGCTGGTGTCGTAGCGGTTCAGCATGATCCCGAAAAGGATGACGGCTATGGTGCCTATCTGGAATCCATCGTGCATCGAGACGCCTCCTTGCCCTGAAGAGATCATGCACCCTCGGTGCTCCGGATGACAAAAAGATGCGCGGGCTGGACCTCCGGGCTGAGCGAGACGAAGTTGCCTGGACCGCGCCACGTGTAGGATGCGCCCGACAGCACGTCCTCGCAGGTGTAGACGGACTGGTCGGTCAATCCGAGCTGTTTGGTATCGAGGTAGAGCCAGCCGGACTGCGGGTTGACGGGGTCCAGATTGACGACCGTCAGGATGGTGCTTGCCCCGTCCGCGGAGCGCTTGCTGTAGGCGATGAGCTGCTGGTTCTCGCACGCGTGGAAGCGCAGAGTCTGGTCAAAGCCCTGGAGTGCTGGGTGTTCCCGGCGGGCCTTGTTGAGGGTGGCGAGAAGCTTGGCGATCGGGTTTTTGAGCGAAAGGGGCCAGTGCTTGATCTCGTACTTTTCAGAGTCGAGATACTCTTCCCCGCCCGGGCGGTAGGGTGCGTCGATGAGCTCCTCGTACGCACCGCCATAGATGCCGTAGGAGGGGTTCATGGTCGCGGCGAGCACCAGCCGCAGGGCAAAGGAGGGGAGCCCGCCGGTTTGGAGATTGAGCGGGAGAATGTCGGGGGTGTTGGGCCAGAAGTTGGGGCGAAAGTACTGCCACTGCTCTGTGGCGGTGAGCTCGGTTCCATACTCCTCGAGCTCGGCGCGGGTGGTGCGCCAGCAGAAGTAGGTGTAGCTCTGCGAGAAGCCGAGCTTGGCCAGCTGCTCCATGACGCGCGGGCGGGTAAAGGCCTCGGCGAGAAACAGCGCGTCGGGATACTGGCGCTTGACCTCGGCGATACACCACTCCCAGAAGGGGAAGGCTTTGGTATGCGGGTTGTCGACGCGGAAGATCTTGACACCGCGTGCTGCCCAGAACAGGAAGACGCCCGCGAGCTCGTCCCAGAGGGCTTCCCAGTCTTTGCTTTCGAAGTCGATGGGGTAGATGTCCTGGTATTTCTTCGGCGGGTTCTCGGCGTACTGGATGGAGCCGTCGGCACGGTGCTTGAACCAGGAGGGGTGCGCCGTGACCCAGGGGTGATCGGGCGCGCACTGGAAGGCGATATCGAGGGCGATCTCTATGCCCCGCCCGGCGCTGGCGGTGACGAGATGATCGAAATCTTCCAGGGTGCCCAGCTCGGGCAGGATCTCAGAATGGCCGCCTTCGGCCGCGCCGATGGCCCATGGGCTGCCGACATCGCCGGGCTGCGCGGTGACGGTGTTGTTCTTGCCCTTTCGATAGGACAGACCGATGGGGTGGATGGGCGGCAGGTAGAGAACGTCGAAGCCCAGTTCGGCCAGGTACGGCAGCTTCCCTTCGACGTCGCGGAGGGTGCCGTGGGTGGCGGCGTCAGGGCCCCCCGAGCGGGGAAAGAGCTCATACCAGGTGGAGAAGCGAGCCCGGGCTCGGTCGACGTGGACCTCGAGGGTGCGGTCGTAGCGTGCTTCGAGCTCTGTGTCGGGATAGCGGCGGGCGATTTGGAGCAGCTCGGGCGCGAGGCCCGGGGCAGCATACGCTGCGCGCTCGCTCTCGGCTGTTGCTTTCTCTTCCTTCTCTTCAAGCGCGCGCAGGTCGGTTCCGTTTTCGCGCAGCTGCCTGGCTGTGGCTTCGAGGGCTTTACGGTCTTTGCCCTTGGCGCGCTCGGCGGCAGCAGTGACCAGCAGGGCTCCGGTTTCAAGCTCGAGAGCGATGTCCTGACCGGCTTTGAGCTTCTTGGCGAGACCGTCCTGCCAGGTGTCCAGGTGATCGATGCCGGCAGCGATGGTGTAGCGGTAGACTCCCGGTTCAGGGACGGGGAAGCTGGCCTGCCAGCGATCGTTGCCGATGGGCAGCAGCGGGGTCACCGACCATTCCTTTTCCCTGTCCTGTGGCCTGGGGCCGCTGACCAGAAGACGGGCTTCGACGTGGTCATGGCCGTCGCCGAAGATGTCGGCTTCGACGACGACGGACTCACCCACGGCACGTTTGGCCGGAAAGCGGCCCGCATCGATTTCAGGGACCACATGCTCGATGACTACGCGCTTTCGGCCGTTTGCCGGCTTTGGAAGCGCCTTCTTTCCGCCTGCCATTCGTCTCCCCTGTGTGTTTGCCTGGATGTGTTGCGGTGACCGCGAGCAGCCACGTAGATAGCAAGGATAAGGGAGATGAGTGAATTGTCTCCGCAGTTGTCAGAGCCGGGCGGCGGCTGCTTGGGACGCCCGAGCGCTAGGCATCCTCCCACTTGCTGAAGATTGTATTGAGGGACTCCGCCCAGGTGGGATGGGCCCAGACGGCGTCGCGCAGAGTTGTGTAAGGGACTTTGGCTTCCATGGCGATCTGGAGCATGGCTGCGAGCTCCCCGCCCTGGCCGGCCAGCACGGATGCGCCGAGGATCTGCTCGGTGTCGCGGTCGACCACTACTTTGAAGAGGCCGCGGTCTTCCCCAGTTTCGTACGCCCGCGCGATGGAGCCGGCCGGCATCTTGGCGACGCGCACGGAGTGCCCGGCCTTTTTGGCTTCTTCGGTGGTCATGCCGATGCGCCCCAGCTCTGGGTCGGTAAAGACGGTGTAGGGCACGGACCGGCCGCGGGTGGAGCGGCTGCCGCCCTCGATCAGGTTGGCTGAGATGATCCGGTAGTCGTCGTAGGAGATGTGGGTGAAGGCTGGGCCGCCTTTGATGTCGCCCAGCACGTAGATACCCGGGACATCGGTTTCGAGGCGGCTGTTGTTCTGGAGAAAGCCGTGCTCATCCGGCTTGAGGCCGGCGGCTTCGAGGTTGAGCTTGTCGGTGTTGGGGATGCGGCCGGCGGCCAGCAACAGGTGAGAGCCGGTGAGGGTGCGCTCGCCGTCCTTGCCCTGGACTGTGAGTGCAATACCGTCAGCCTTTTTGGCGGCGGCTGTTGCTTTGCCATTGAGCACCACTTCGATGCCGTCCTGCATGAAGATCTCGAGCAGGCTGGCGGCGATCTCCGGGTCTTCACGAGGGAGCAGCTGCGAGCCGTTGCTCACGATTGTGACTTCGGCCCCGAAGCGGCGAAACATCTGCGCGAACTCGACGGCGATGTAGCTGCCGCCGAGTACCAGCAGATGCCGGGGAACCTCCGCGAGCTCCATGACGGTTTCGTTGGTCAGGTAAGGGACATCCTCGAGGCCCATGCCGGGGGGCGTAAGCGAGCGCAGGCCGGTGTTGAGAAAGATGAGCGGGGCGGTGAAGCTGCGGGTGCCTCCGCCGTTCAGCTCGACGTGCACCTCAGACGGGCTCGTGAAGCTGCCCAGGCCGGGGACCAGCTCGATGTTCTTCTCATCCTTGAGCTTCTTCTCGCTGCCGGAGCGCCAGACATCGACGACGCTGCGCTTGCGGGCACGCACCTCTTCCATGTTCACGGTGACGGGGCCCGTGTGCACGCCGTACCTGGCGCCGGTCCGTGCCTGCTCGGCCACTTTGGCGCAGGCGATCATGGTCTTGGTCGGGGTGCAGCCTTCGTTCACGCAGGTACCGCCTACGTGTTTGCTCTCGATCATTACGACTTTTTTGCCTTTGCCCGCGAAAGCGCCGGCCAGGGGATTGCCGGCCTGGCCGGACCCGATGATGATGACGTCCACTTGCTCTGCGACTTGCTCTGCCATGGGAAGTCCTTTCCTGAGGCGGCGCTGGGGACTGCTTTTGGGACGGCAGAGCACTGCGGCTCGGCCGGGGTGTCCGTGCTAGAAGCGCGAGATGATGAAGACCGCTCCGCCAATGGCGACGGCATCTTCCACCAACGCGACGGGCAGGTCTGGCAGGCCCGCGCCCTTGGTGAGCGAGCGCCGCAGAAGGAAGCCGGCAAAGGAGCCAAGGAGCGCGCCGATGCCGCCCAGGATGCCGGCGAGCACAAGCGAAAGCCCGGCCAGGCTGGCGACGGCTGCGCCGGTGGCTGCGCCAAAAGCGGTGCGCCCGGTGAGCGGAAAGAGGCCGATCCGCGAAGGGGTTTTTGGGAGCTTGTCGCCGATGAGCTCGCCTACTGCGAGAACAGTGAAGACGCCGAGCGAGACGGGATGGGACAGAAAGAAGAAGGGCGTGTGGGCGAAGGAGTACCAGCCCAGCCGCGAGCCCCAGCAGAGAACCGCCACGGCGGTGAGAGTGCGCAAGCCATTGACGACGCCGAGCGAGAGTACAAGAGAGGCAAACAAGGGTAACGGCATACCGCGGTTTGGATGCGCTTCGCGGGCACGCCTCTTCTCTTTCTCACGAATAGGTAGGGAAAGCAGGCATGGGACTTAGAAGAGGGCAGAAAGAAGAGCGTGGGCTACGCCGCGGTGAAAACGGCTTGAAAGAGCTAATTCTCGCGCAGCATCCTGGGCTCTTCCGGGGCGCGCAGGCGCACCAGACGATCAATTGCATAGGGCGAACGCTGGCCCGCATGGTGGTAGTGACGCACCTGCAGCTCGCCCAGCAGACCGATTGCCAGCATCTGGATGCCGGCGACGATCAGGATGCCTGCGACCACAAACAGCGGCCCATGCTCATCCATGACGTGCTGATGGGTGAAGAGCTTGAGGAAGAGCAAGAGGATTGTGACGGCGGCACCGCCCAGCATGGACAAGGCGCCGATGGAGCCGAAGAAGTGCAGCGGGCGCGTCATGTACTTGAGCAGGAAGCGGATGGTGAGTAAGTCAAAGAAGACGCGGAAGGTGCGGCCGATGCCGTAATGACTCTTGCCGCGCTCGCGCTGCACGTTGCGGATCGGGATCTCACAGATGCTGGCGCCATACCAGCTGGCCAGCGCCGGGATGAAGCGGTGCATTTCACCGTATAAGGGAACGGCGTGGATGACCTCGCGCCGGTAGGCCTTGAAGGTCGTGCCGAAGTCGTGGATATCGACGCCGGAGAGCTTGGCCATGAGCCAGTTGGCACAGCGCGAGGGGATACGCCGCATGACGAAGTTGTCGATCCGCTCTTTGCGCCAGCCGGAGACGACGTCGTAGCCCTCTTCGAGCTTTTCGACAAAGTTCGGGATCTCATTCGGATCGTGCTGCAGATCGCCATCCATGGCCAGGATGTACTCCCCTTGCGCATGGTCAAAGCCTGCGGCGAGGGCAGAGGTTTGGCCGAAGTTGCGGCGCAGCTTAACGACCAGGACCCGACTGTCGACCGCGGCGATCTCCTCGAGCAGTTTGTAGCTGCGATCGGTAGAGCCGTCATCCACCAGCACCAGCTCAAAGGAGTCCGTGATGCTCTCCATGACGGCTTTGAGCCGGTCATACAGCGCAGTGACGTTCTCTTCTTCGTTGTGGAAGGGGACAACAATCGAGTACTTCGGCATGCAGCTTATTCTAATCCTGTCGACTGGGGTGGGCTTTTGCCTGAGGTACCGCTTCCGCCCTAGCGCTTGGGGAAGCCCTCGGCTTCCAGGTAGTTGCCGGCGATTTCGAGAAAGGTGCGCTCTCCTGCAGCGGCATCGGCCAGCGCCTTCTCGACCAGGTCTGGTGCGCCGCCCTGCTCGCGGAGCCAGTTTGAGGCGTCCTCAGCGTTGGCAGCTGCGTAGACCTGCTTCTCTTCGTGGTAGTTGGAGCCGGCCTGCTCAAAGATCAGAAAGCCGATCAGAAAGCCGGCGCCTCCCTTGCGTATTTCCAGGTTGCGGATAGCCATGCAGACTCCTTCCTGCTGAGGTGAGATGCCGGGGAGCTTAGGTGGAGGCTAGCACCTCAGCCGCGACGCGGGCAGCATGAGCACAGGCCTGCCGGTTGACGTCATTATGGGTGACAAAGCGCACGGCGTTTGGGCCGACGGCACCGGCGAGCACGCCGCGGCTCTTGAGCGCCTGGACGACAGTGCCGGCCTCACGCCCGCCGCGCAGGTGGAAGATGACGATGTTGCTTTGCACGGAGTGGAGATCGAGCTGCACCTCGGGGAGGGCGGCCAGACGTTCCGCGAGGAGCCGCGCATTGGCGTGGTCTTCATGCAGACGTGCAGGCATGTCTTCAAGCGCGATCAAGCCCGCGGCGGCGAGGATGCCGGCCTGCCGCATGCCGCCGCCGAGTGCCTTGCGCACGGCGCGGGCTTTTTGAATGAACTCCCCTGAGCCGACGAGCATGGAGCCAACCGGGGCGCAGAGACCTTTCGAGAGGCAGAACATGACGGAGTCGAAGCCGTGCGTGAGCTCCCGCACGGAGATGCCGAGGTGGGTGGCGGCGTGGAAGATACGAGCACCGTCGAGGTGCACGGGCAGGCCCAGCTCGCGCGCGCCGGCCCAGATCTCCTCGAAGACCTCGAGCGGGGTGACGACACCGCCGGCCATGTTGTGTGTGTTTTCCAGCGAGATAAGGCCGGGCTGCTGCCGGTAGTAGATCTTGGGGGCGATGAGGCCCTTGATGTGCTCCCAGCGGAAGACGCCATCCTCAGCCTGGGTGGTGCGGAGCTGGCAGCCGGCAAAGGCGGCGACCATGGCCATCTCCCAGTCGACCAGGTGCGCGCGTGCTTCGCAGAGCACCTCCTGCCCGTGGGTGGTGTGCAGGCGGATGGCGATCTGGTTGCCCATGGTGCCGGTGGGTACAAAGAGGCCGGCTTCCCGCCCAAAGATCGCGGCAGAGCGCTCTTCCAGGGCATTGACGGTGGGATCTTCGCCGTAGACATCGTCGCCCACCTCGGCTTCGGCCATGGCGATGCGCATCTTGGCGGTGGGGCGGGTAACGGTATCGCTGCGCAGGTCTACGGTGGCGATCTGCGTGGCGTGGTCAGCATAGGCGGGCAGGAGGATGTCGGTATCGGTCTCGATATGGGCAGCCATGGTCTCCCCCATTATCTATGCAAAGGCGGGGGACGCGGCAAGGAGCTGTGGGTCTGGGGTCTGCCTCATGGGGTCGGGGATGGCAAGCAGTGCGCTGAAGACCTCGTTGGAGAGCAGACGGCCGCGCGTGGTGAGGCTCACCACCCCGTCTCCAGTGGACAGCAGGCCATTGTCTGCCAGCTCGGCGAGAGCAGGAAGGTAGGGAGCGAGAGCTGCTTGGCTGAAGGCGGCTTCGAGCGTGGGCAGGGCGACGCCCGCGGTGCGGCGCAGGCCGAGGAACCAGCATTCTTCGAGCTCCTCGGCGCGGGTGAGCCATTGGGGCCGGCTCCATCCGGGTGCGTCGAGGCTTTTCGGCTGAAGAAAGGGCGAGAGCTCGTCTTCGACGGCGAAGCGGGCGGCTGCACCATCTAATCCGCGCAGCATGGAATGCGCATCGACGCCGAGGCCCAGGTAGGGTTCCCGGAGCCAGTAGCGTTCGTTATGGCGGGAGCGGCCGCTATGGCGGGAGCGGCTGCTATGCCGGGCGAAGTTCGAGATCTCATACTGCGCGAGCCCGGCGGCGGCGAGGTGCTCGCAGGCCTCGACGTACCAGTCGGCAACCCGGTCCTCATGCGGCAGCAGCGCGGCACCGTAGCGGGTGCCTCCCTGGAGAGCTTCCGCACCGAGGCGGGAGTCTTCATCGAGCTCAAACATGTAGACGCTGGCGTGGTCGACCGGCGCCTCTGCCAGCATGCGCACGGACGCAGCCCAGCTGGCGCCGGTCTGGCCCGGCAGGCCTGCGATCAGGTCGGCGGAGAGGTGCTCGATGCCGGCATGGCGAACCCGGTCGAGTTCAGCAAGAGCCTCGCGGCCAGAGTGGGTGCGGGCGGTGGCGCGGGCTTCGCCGTCCACAAACGACTGCACGCCGAAGGAGACCCGGTTGACGCCCGCGGCCATGGCGGCTTCGAGGGTCGCGGGGTCGAGTTGCAGGGGGGCGGCTTCGAGCGTGATCTCTGCGTTGGCGTCGAGGGTGAACTCCTGGCGGATGGCGGTGAAGAGCTGCGTGAGGAGGTGAGGCGGCAGCAGAGAGGGCGTTCCGCCGCCGAGGTAGACGGTGTCTACGCGGGCGGGGAGGGAAAGCTCATGGGATTGAGCCCAGGTGCGTGCCAGGCGAAGCTGCTGCTCGAGCGCGTGGAGGTAGGCGGGCATGGCGGAGGCGGGATAGACCCCGGACGCGAAGTTGCAGAAGGTGCACTTGGCCCGGCAAAACGGCACGGAGATGTAGAGGCCGAGCGGCTCTTCGGTCACAAGGCTATTGTCGCGCATGCGCCGGGCGGGGGTTACGGATCGTTAGAATAGAGGGAAGCATGGCAGAGGCGACACAGGCAGCACAGGATGAGGATGTAGTCGGCAAGGCGTATGACGGGCGCTTGATGCGGCGGCTGCTTACCTACCTGCGGCCCTACAAGGTTGTTGCCGCGTTCTCGCTGGTTGCCATTCTCATCAAGGCTGCGCTGGATGTGCTGGGGCCTTACCTGTTCAAGGTCGCGCTTGACCTGTACCTGACGCCGAAGGGCGGAGCGGCGACGCAGCACTCTCTCCTGTCGCGATACCTGAGCCCGGGGGCGGAGCGAGGCGTTTCCGAGCTGGCGGCGGTGTATTTCGGCGCGCTGCTGCTGAGCTATGCCCTCGAGTTTATTCAGACTTATGCGCTGCAGTGGATGGGCCAAAAGGTGATGTTCGACATGCGCCGGCAGATCTTTGGCCACATGCAGCGCATGCATATCGGCTTCTTCGACAAGAACCCGGTGGGGCGGCTGGTGACCCGGCTGACCAGCGACGTGGATGCGCTGAACGAGCTGTTTACCTCGGGCATCTTCGCGATCTTTGAAGATATTTTCGTGCTGATCGGCATTGTGGGCGTGATGCTCTCGATGAGCTGGTGGCTGGCGCTGCTGACCTTTGCGGTGCTGCCGCTGATCCTGCTGATCACGCGCATTTTCCGCAAGTACGTTCGAGACTCGTACCGCAGGATTCGCGCTGCGGTGGCGCGGATCAATGCCTACACACAGGAACATATATCGGGCATGCCGCTGGTGCAGCTGTTTAACCGGCAGCAGCGCGCGTATGACGACTTCGAGACGATCAACCGCGTGCACATGGATGCGTTCAAGGACTCGATCCTGGCGTATGCGCTGTACTACCCGGGTGTGGAGCTACTGAGCACGATCGCGATCGCGCTGGTGATATGGATAGGCGGCGCGGGTGTGATGCGGGGCACGGTCACGATCGGCGTGCTGGTGGCATTTATCCAGTATTCGCAGCGCTTCTTCCGGCCGATCCAGGACCTGAGCGAGAAGTACAACATCCTGCAGGCGGCGATGGCGGCGAGCGAGCGCGTCTTCAAGCTGGTGGACACGGCGCCGGAGGTGGGCTCACCGGCTGCGGTTCGCGCTGCGCAGAGGACCGGGCAGGATGCCGGTGCCATCGAGTTCCGCGATGTGTGGTTTACCTACCAGGTGCTGACGCCGGAGCAGCAGAGGTCGGCGCGAACAAATGGAGCGACCGCGCTGGCAGCCATGCGCGATGTGGAGTGGATTCTGCGCGGCGTGAGCTTCCGGATTGGCGCGGGCGAGACGGCGGCGATTGTGGGGCATACCGGGGCGGGCAAGACGACGATCGTTAGCCTGATGATGCGCTTTTACGACGTGCAGCACGGGACGGTGCTGGTGGACGGCGTGGACGTGCGACTGCAGGATCTCCTTGCGCTGCGGTCGCGCTTCGGTGTGGTGCTACAGGACCCCTTTCTGTTTTCGGGGACGATTGAGTCGAACATCCGCATGGGCTCGCTCATCTCCGATGAGCGGGTACGTGAAGCGGCGGAAGAGGTGAACCTGCTGGACTTTATCGAGGCGCAGCCTGCGGGCTTCCATGAGCTGCTGCGGGAGCGTGGAGCGGGGCTTTCGACCGGGCAGAAGCAGCTCATCAATTTTGCACGGGCGCTGGCGCATGACCCCGCGATTTTGATCCTGGACGAGGCGACCTCCTCGGTGGATACGGACACAGAGCTGCGCGTGCGCTCGGCGCTGGAGCGTATGGTGAGCGGGCGCACCTCTGTGCTGATTGCCCACCGATTGTCGACGGTGCAGCGTGCGGACGTGATCCTGGTGATGCACAAAGGGCAGCTGCGCGAGCAAGGACCGCACCAGCAGCTACTGACCGAGCGCGGGCTGTACTGGAAGCTGTACCAGCTGCAGTACCGCGACCAGGAGACCGGCGCTTCCGCAGAAAGCTTCAGCCCGGCGCTGGATGCCGTGGTCGGCACGGACTGAGGCAGCCATGGAGACGAGGACGAGGCGCATTTTTTTGTCTGCGGGGGAAGCGAGCGGCGAGCAGTATGCCGTGCAGCTGATGGCAGCGCTGCGGCAAAGTGTGCCTGAGATCGAGTTCTTCGGGCTGGGCGGGACGCGCATGGAGGCGGCCGGCTTTCGCCGCATTGTGCGGGCCGAGGACGTGGCGGTGATGGGCATCACGGAGATCCTGCGGCATATTCCCCGGATTTACCGCGAGTACCGGAAGCTGCGCCGGTCGCTCAAGACCGAGCGCCCGGAGGTTGCGGTGCTGATCGACTTCCCGGATGTGAACCTGGGGCTGGCTCGGCGCTGCCGGCAGCTCGGTATCCCGGTGGTCTTTTTTGTGAGCCCGCAGGTGTGGGCCTGGAAGCAGCACCGGCTGGCGCAGATCCGCCGCAATGTGGACCGGATGCTGGTGATCTTTCCGTTTGAAGAGAGTTGGTACCGGGAGCGCGGGGTGGAGGCAACGTTTGTGGGCCACCCGCTGGCGGCGCTGCCGCTGCCGAGCGTGGCGCGGGCAGAGATGGCGGAGGAGTACGGGCTGGACCCGGCGCGGCACTGGATTGCGCTGCTGCCCGGCAGCCGGCCCGGCGAGATCGAGCTGAACCTGCCGGCTATGTTAGAGGCAGCGGCGCTGCTGGGGCAGACCGGTGAGACGGCATATGAGTTTCTGCTGCCGCTTGCGCCGACGCTGACGCCGCGGCATGTGGATCAGGTGATGGAGCAGGTGGGCCGCATGCCCGGGCAGCTGCGCGTGACCCCGGTGCGGGATGCGCGTGCCGCGCTCCACCATGCCCGCGCCAGTGCCGTGGCCAGCGGCACAGCCACTGTGGAGGCAGCGCTGATCGGCAACCCGTTTGTGGTGGTCTACCGGTTGTCGCGGCTGTCCTATGCCGTCGCCCGGCGCGTGGTGAAGGTTCCGCATGTGGCGATGGCGAACCTGATCGCGGGTGCCCGGGTGGTACCGGAGCTCATCCAGGACGATTTCACCGCAGAAGCTGTTGCCGAAGCACTCCGGCCTTTGATCGAGCCAACAGAGGAGCGCGCCGCCATGCAGCGTGCGCTCGCTGCCATCCGTCCACTGCTGGAGCAAAACAAAAACCCGGTGGAGCTTGTCGCCGAGCACGTCCTTTCGCTCCTACCCGGGTCTAAGCAGCCGACTCCTTCTCCAAAGACAGTAGACCTGAGCCTCGCCCTATGAAGCCCCTGCGCACGACCGCCCCTGCCCTGCTTCTCGCTGTTTCCCCTGTGCTTTTTGCAGCCGATGCCAAGCCGCCCCTTGCGGTGACTGGCTATGTAATCGACGCACAGGTGAACCCCGCGACCCATACCTTGACGGCACGAGCCAAGGTGACCTTTACCGCGAACCAGGCGAGCGATGCAGCGGTGTTTGAGCTGCATGGCGCGCTCCAGGTGACGCAGGTGCTCGATGGCTCGGGTGCGGCGTTGAATGGCGAACGCGGCGCCAATGCCACGGTGCGAGTGACGCCGCCGCAGCCCCTGATTGCCGGCCAAAGCTATACCTGGACGTTCTCCTATGCGGGCGCGCTGACGTCTGCCGATGGAGGCCCGGTGGAAGGGCTGAAGTTGGCGTCGATCTCTGATGCGCCGGAGAGCCCGATCTCGTACCTGCTGTATGCCGGGCGGTGGTTTCCGCTGGTGGGCTACACCACGGACCGCTTTACCGCCGAGATGCATGTGTTTGTGCCGGCGGGCTACACCGTGATCGGGTCCGGCGAGACCCATGGCAACGACAGCAAAGCGACGACGGTGAGCACGGAGCAGGCGCACCGGGATGCGACCCCGACGGCCGCGCAACAGGCTGGCAGCGGCGACCCGCAGCTGCAGCGCCGGGGTGACGCAGCGGGCGAGGCTCCTACGACAGCCAGTGAGGCTCGCCGGAAGGCGGGCATCCCGGTCCCGACAGATGATGATGACGCGCCGACGCGCCCTAGCGTGGCCGGCAAGCCCGCGACGAGTAGCGCAAGCACAACGGCTGGCAAGAGCACGGCTACAGGCGCAGGGACTGGCACGGCAGCAGCCAAGCCGCTGACCCCGGCAGCCGCGGCCCGTGCCCGGCGTGCCGCGGCAGCCAAGGCAGCGGCTGCGGCTCAAGCTGCGGCTGCCCCGCCGCAGGCACCCAGCAATGCGGCGCTTGCGCTTCCCGGCGGGCAGGAGTTCGACTTCTCCTGGACCAAGCCCGGCTTCCCTGGGACGCTGATCATCGGGAAGTTTCTGCCGCCGGTGACCGAGGCGGGCTCACCCAATATCCGCGTCTACACGACTGACGCGCACAAGGCATCGGCTGCTGCCTATGCCGACACGGCAAACCGCGAGTTCGCTTTCTTCTCGAGCACCTTTGGGCTGGCCGAGTCCAGCCGGTTGAACGTGGTGGAACTGCCGGACGATACGGTGCCCTCCGCATGGGCGCCGGAGATTGCGGCGATCGCGGGCGCGCGGCTGAACAACAAGGCGGACTACCGGCTGCTGGCCAACACGATTGCTCACCAGTGGTGGGGCTCCGAGGTTTCGCCGGCAACGCTGAATGACACCTGGATCACGAATGGCATGGCGCGCTATGGCGAGCTGCTTTACCTCGAAGACCTGAACGGAAAGCCTGCGCTCCAGGCAGCCGTTCTGGATGTGTCCGCCGGCGCGCTGGCCTATGACACGATCCCGCTGGGCACGGCAGGGCGCCTCCCTATCTTCTCGCCTGAGTTCCAGTCGATGACGCTGGAGAAGGGCGCGCTGGTCTTCCACATGCTGCGCTGGGAGGTGGGCGACGACAGCCTGCTCAAGATCCTGCGCGGAACACAGTCGCAGTATGCCGATAAGGGGATCTCAACCACGCAGTTCGAGCAGCTGGCTGAGGCGCAGTCGCAGCAGCAGCTGACTCCCTTCTTTTCCGAGTGGCTGGACGGCACGGGCGCTCCGCAGTTCCAGAATAAGTATGCGGTGTACCGGCTCGGCAACGACAAGGGCTTCCGCACGATCGGGCAGCTGGGGCAGGATCTGGACCTCTTCAACATGCCTGTGGATGTGCGAATCGAGACCGAGGGAAAGACGGAGAACAAGCGGGTGGAGGTGGAGGGCACGGACTCGCAGTATGTCGTGGATACCTTTGGCCTGCCGCGCAATATCCAGGTGGACCCGGACAACTGGATCCTGAAGAACACGCCGGACATGCAGGTGCGCATAGCGATCCTGCGCGGGCAGCAGCTGGTGGGCGAAGGAGACCTTGGAGCTGCGCTGGTGGAGTACCAGAAGGCGCTGGCTGCGAACTCGTCGAGCTCGCTGGCCAGCTACCGCATTGGCGAGCTGCTGTTTACGCAGCGGAACTACCAGGCGGCCACCAACTCCTACCGCGACTCACTGCGCGGCGATGGAGAGCCTGCGTGGACGCAGGTGTGGAGCCATATCGCAATCGGCAAGATTTTTGACCTGACCGGGCAGAGGGATCGTGCTGTGAATGAGTATCGCCAGGCGGTGCAGACCAACGACAATACCCAGGGGGCGTTGAATGAGGCGCGCGCTTATTTGAAGGCACCTTATAAGCGGCCTGACTCGGGGGAGTAGATCGGGAGGGGTAAGGAAGGGCTTAGGGCAGGGCGCGCAGGTCGACAGCTTCTTCGACCTCCGCACCAGTTTTGCCGAGGAAGAGGAGCATGCGTTCGAGCACGGTGGGATCGATGCCGGGGGCGTAGCTGAGTGCGATCGCGAGAGGGTGAGTCGACAGGAAGCGTAGCCCGAAGCACTGCCCGGGGCGGTAGGTACAGGAAGCAAGGTCGGCGATGCTCAGGTGCTCAATGGGCGTCGCGAGCAGGGCGCCTGGAGGAGCCATGCGGTCCAGCAGCGTGAGGATCTCGAGCTTGGATTCGAGCTCATCGGGCACTGTGTCGATGACCAGGTCAGCATCGCGCACAGCATCCTCGATGCTGCCCGCGTAGCGCGGGGACCACTGGGAACCGGCAGCCTCCATGCTGGCAGCAGCGCGACGTAGGTTCCCGGGCAGCACATCTTCGAGCGTGACGTTGAAACCGGCTTGCCCGCAGAGCAGGGCGAGTGCCGCTCCCGAAAGCGGGCCCCCGCTGCCTGCGCCAATGATGGCGACCCGGTGGATTGCCGCCGGTGCGGGGACCTGCCGGCCGCTAGCCACCGTGCCGTTTACTTCCCGCTGCTAGCCAGCGTGCTTGCCACGGTCTGGGCGCTCGGCTCGGACTTCGTGAGGTACTCGCTGACACGGGTCCGCTCGTCCGGCGTAAGGCTCGAGGAGAGCGCCAGGATGCGGCGCAGCGTGACCGCTACATCATCGACATAGTTCATTAGGCGGATCGCTTCGCCGGAAAGTGGCATGTGGAGACTCCTTTGCGTCTGCTGATAGCGCGCCCTCCCAGTATAGCCGCGCCCTGTTGCTTAAGAAGCAGGGTGCCTGCATCCAAGCCGGAGGAGCGGATCCTTCCCTTGCATTCGCCACAGCTAGCCCGAGGAAAACAAGACCTGCCATGACGGAAAGCCTCCAGAAGATTCTTGCCGAAGATGCACGCACGCCCGCGTCCACATATCGCCTGCAGATGCATGAGAAGTTCACGTTCGAAGATGCGCAGGCGGTGCTGCCTTACCTGAAGCAGCTGGGCATCGGCGATGCGTATGTTTCACCGATCTTTGAGGCGCGCCCGCACTCCATGCACGGCTATGACGTGGCGCGGCATGACTGCTTGAACCCCGAGCTGGGCGGGGAGGAGAAGTTTGCGCCATTTGCCGCGGCCCTGCGTGCGGCGGGGATGGGGCTGCTGCTCGATACGGTGCCGAACCACATGGGTGTCGGCAACCAGTCCATCTGGTGGCAGGACGTGCTGGAGAATGGCCGCGCTTCGGTGTACTCCGGCTACTTCGATATCGACTGGGAGCCGCTGAAGCCGGACATGCAGAACAAGCTGCTGCTGCCTATCCTCGGCATGCAGTATGGCGAGGCGCTCGAGTCGAAACAGCTGCAGGTGAAGTTTGAGGGCGGCCGCGCGTTGATTGCGTACTTCGACCACTTGCAGCCGGTTGCGCCACGGACACTGCCCATGGTGTTCCCGCGGGAGCGTGATGGGGAGTTTGGAGTAACGGCTGCTTTTCGCGCGCTGCTGGATGAGCTCTCCCAGCTGCCCTTGCATGAGAGCACGGAGACGGACGCGGTGGAGCGCCGGCGCGAGCGCTTGCGCGAGCTGAAGCCGCGGCTGACCGCGGCGCTTGAGGACCCGGCGCTTGCGCCTGTGCTTGCGAAGGCGGCGGATGCGATCAATGGAAAAGAGGGGGAGCCTGCCTCCTTTGACGCGCTGCATGCGCTGCTTGAGGTGCAGCCGTATCGGCTGGCTTTCTGGCGGACATCGAGTGAGCAGATCAACTACCGGCGCTTCTTTGATGTGAACGACCTGGTGGGACTGCGCATGGAGAACCCGGAGGTGTTTGCGAATACGCACTCGCTGATCCGGCGGCTGCTCGCAGATGGCGACGTGACGGGATTGCGGATTGACCACTGCGATGGCATGTTTAATCCGCGTGTGTATCTGGAGCAACTACAGCAGCTGATGATCGCGGCGAGGTGCTTCGGCGCACAGGCTGCCGAAGCTGAGGTGACGGCGAGCGGCATTGAGCGGAGCGTTGTGGATGCGACGAGCGGCCGTGACTGGGCTGAGTCTACCTTGCCGCTTTACTGTGTGGTGGAGAAGATCCTGGAGCCGGGCGAGACGCTGCCCCGGGTGTGGGCTGTGCAGGGAACCTCCGGCTACGACTTTGTGCACTTTGCGAACCAGTTTTTTATCCAGCCCAAGAACAAGGCGCGTTTCGACCGCATTTACTCAGAGTTTATCGGCGGCCGCGTGAACCCGGCGCAGATCATCTACGAGTCCAAGCGCAACGTGATGCAGAGCTCGCTTTCGAGCGAGACGCACGTGCTGGGCAATCTGCTGTCGCAGCTGGCGCGTAAAGATCGGCGCGCACGCGACTTCACGGACAACCTGCTGGAAGCTGTGATCCGCGAGACGATCGCCTGCTTCCCGATCTATCGCACTTACATTGACGAGCGAGGTAGCTACTCGGAGGAGGATACGCGGACGATCCGCACGGCGGTGCGGTCGGCACGGCGCCGCAATGCGAGCATTGATGCCTCAGCGTTTGAGTACCTGGAACGCACCCTGATGCTGGAAGGGCGTGGGGAAGGCGAGGCGGAACGCGATGAAGCGCAGCTGTATTTTGCGCTGAAGTTTCAGCAGTTGACCGGGCCGGTGATGGCGAAGGGCGTGGAGGATACGAGCTTCTATGTGTATTTCCGCTTCCTGTCGTCGAATGAGGTCGGCTCCGCGATGGACGCGTTTGGGCTCAAGCCGGAGGTGCTGCACAAGGCGAATGCCGAGCGGCAGCGCAACACACCGCATGCCCTGCTGACGACCTCCACGCACGATACGAAGCGCAGCGAGGATGTGCGCAACCGGCTGAATGTGTTGTCAGAGATGCCGGAGCAGTGGGCTGCGCAGACCACGCACTGGGCGGAGGCGTACCCCGGGCTCAAGACGACGCTTGAGGATGGCACCGTCGCGCCGGACAGCAATGAGGAGTACCTGATCTACCAGACCATTGTGGGTGCCTGGCCCTGGGCGGAGGAGGACAAGGCGGGGTTTACGGATCGGCTGAAGGAGTACCTGAGCAAGGCACTTTCCGAAGGCAAGGTGAACGTGAGCTGGCTGAATCCGCGTGCTGAGTACACAGAGGCTGTGCAGAACTTTGCCGAGAAGCTGCTGGCACATCCTGAGTTTCTGGAGGAGTTGGAAGGCTTGCTCAGCTCGGTGCGGGTGCATGGGGCGGTGAATTCGCTGGCGCAGCTGGTGCTCAAGGCGATGTCGCCCGGCGTACCGGACTTTTACCAGGGCACTGACATGTGGGACTTGAGCCTGGTGGACCCGGATAACCGCCGGCCCGTGGACTACGCGTTGCGGACGAAGGCATTGCAGGAGCTTGGCAGCAAGGTGCCAAGAGAGGCGATCCGGGAGGTGAGCGCGAGCCTGCCGGATGGGCGGATCAAGCTCCTGACCATGCAGCGCACGCTGGCGGCTCGGAACGCGCAGCTGGAGTTGTTCAAGAACGGCAGCTACACGCCGGTTGAGGTGAGCGACACGGAGCATGCGTTTGCGTTTTTGCGGGGCGAGGAAGCGGGCGAGCAAGTGCTCGTGGTGCTGCCGCGCTTTACGTGGACGCTTACGGGGGGTGGGACGGAGCTGCCGCTGGGGGAGGTGTGGTCCGGGCTCAGCGTGAAGCTGCCGAGTGGACAGGCGGACAGTGTCTGGACGAATGCTTTGACGGGTGTGGATGTGAAAGCGGATGGCGGCACCCTGGGGTTGGCCGAGGTGTTTGCACATTTGCCGGTGGCGGTGCTGACACGTAAGAGGAGCTAGGGCTGCGATGCGGAAAGGCCGCGCTCTCGCGCGGCCTTTTCTGTGGAGGCTAGGAAGCTCCGGCTTTCTCGGCTGCCTTGGCGTCCTCTTCTTTGCTCTTTGCGATCTCCTGCTGCGCAGCCAGCGTTCGGTCGGTTATGTCAGAGATGGCGCGGAGTTTCTCTGCGACGTCAGCAGTCAATGCATTCTGCGAGAAGCGCCAGCTCCAGTTCCCCCTTGCCGCGGAGGGCACATTCATGCGGCCTTCGGAGCCGATGCCGATGATGTCCTGCACAGGAAAGAGACATAGGTCTGCGACCGAGACAGAGGCTGCACGGATCAGCGCCCAGACCGGTCCGTCGCTGCCCGGGCGCAGGTAGGTTTCGACCGCTGCCTTTTCTTCGGTTGTCGCGCCGTTCTGCCACCAGCCCTCGGTTGTGTCGTTGTCATGTGTGCCGGTGTAGACGACCGTGTTCGGGTCAAAGCGGTGGGGCAGGTATGTATGCGCGCCACGGTTACCGAAGCCGAACTGCAGGATGCGCATGCCGGGGAAGCCGAAGTCGGTGCGCAGCTTGTCTACCTCAGGCGTGATGACGCCCAGATCCTCCGCGACGAACTGCAGCTCGCCCAGCTTTTCTCGCAGCTTGCTGAACAAGGCATGCCCCGGGGCCTCGACCCACGTGCCATTGACGGCTGTTTCATCGTCAGCGGGGATGGCCCAGAAGGCCGCAAAGCCGCGGAAGTGATCGAGGCGGATCATGTCGAAGAGCTCGTTGGCCCGGCCGATGCGCCCAACCCACCAGTCAAAGCCCTGCTTCTCGAGCGTGTCCCACTGGTAGAGGGGATTGCCCCAGCGCTGGCCTGTTTCGCTGAAGTAGTCGGGCGGCACGCCTGCCACGCGCGCCGGTGTGCCGTCTTCGCGCAGCTCAAACAGCTCGGGATGGGTCCACACATCGGCGGAGTCGAAGGAGACGAAGATCGCGACGTCACCCATGAGCTGGATGCCGCGGGCCTTGCAGTAGGTGTGCAGGTGAAGCCACTGCTCGTCGAAGGCAAACTGGATCGCCTTTTCGATCTCGAGTGCGCGGGCATTGTCTTTCCGGAACTTCTCCATCGCGGCCGGCTCTCGCTTGGCGAGCGAGGGCTCCCACTCCGTCCAGAGTGCATTGCCGTGCAGGCTGCGCAGGATGACAAAGGCCACATAGTCATCGAGCCAGGCTGCTTTGTCCCGGCAGAACTGCTGGTAGCGAGACCACTGCTTCTCGGAATGCGTTTCGAGGAACTGGCCCGCGGCTTCCTGCAGAAGAGGCAGCTTGTGCTCGATCACTGCGTTGAAGTCGACTGGGCCTGCATCGGGGGGGAGATTGGCCTGCGCGAGGCGCTCCGCAGTGAGCCAGCCCCAGTCGCGTAGTACCTCGAGGCTTACCAGGAGCGGATTGACGGCCATCGCGGAGAGCGCCGCGTACGGCGAGTTGCCGTAGCCGACGGGGTTGAGCGGCAGCATCTGCCAGATGCGCTGGCCGGCTGACTCGAGGAAGTTGGCAAAGTCATAAGCAGCCGGGCCTAAGTCGCCGATGCCTCCGCGCGAGGGCAAGGAGGTGATGTGCAGCAGGAGTCCTGAGGAGCGATCAAAAGCCATGGGTGTGCGGGTATCCAGGGAGCAGGGCAAAAGCAACGGGCCTGCCGCTAAGGAAGATTCCCTTTGCGACAGGCCCGTTGCTTTGTTGGATTGCGTCCCCGAGTCGGGCGGCTACTGGCCGGCGCCCTGCCCGGGGATCTGCATGCCGCCTTGTGCCTGCTTGCTGACGGCGATGCGGCCGCTCTTCTGGTATTGATTCGTGAGGTTGCCGACAAAGACGGCGAAGGCGGCTTCCCGGTTCTGGTCGAGCAGCGCTTCCTTCGCTTCCGGCAGATGCTGTGCTACGTCGGCGGCAGGAGGCTCTTGCCGATCTACCAACTGAGCGACGATCCCGTTCCGTTCGCCCTGGATGGGGCCGCTGATTTGACCGGCCTGCAGAGCAAACAGCTGCGGTGCTGCGGTAGCCAGGGCGCCGATGTCCGGCACCTGGCTGGAGCGGCCGACAAGGTCGCTGGTCTTGACTGTTGCTCCGAGTTCCTGCGCGGCTTTGGCGAGGTCATGCTCGGCACGTGCCTTGTCAGAGAGCTGTATGGTGCGCTGCTGCAGCAGGCCGGGCGCCTGCTGTGCACGGTAGTCGGAGAGGATGTGATCGCGATAGCTCGCAAAGTCTGGAGCATGCGCAGCCTGGATGTCCTGCACCTGAAAGACGGCTGAACCATCGCCGGTGCTCACCGTCTGCGGCGCTGCGCCTTTGCCTGCGGTGAATGCGGCAGCCATCAGCTTGGACGCATCGGCGACGCCGGGGACGACGGCATCCTGCTGCACAAAGCCGGTGGTTTGCAGCTGCAGATGGTGCGCGGCTGCTGCTGCGGCCAGGCCGTTCTTCTTGCTTTCCTGCGCGAGCTGATTGGCAAAGGCTCCCTGGGCGGCCTGCTCCTTTTGCTGTGTAAGCGCAGCGAGAATCTGCGGCTTGACCTCGGAGAGCGGCCGCGTATGTGCTTCCTGCTTCTCCTCGACCTGGAGGATGTGGTAGCCGAACTGCGTCTTGACGAGGTCAGAGGTCTGCCCGGGGGAGAGCGAGAAGGCAGCCTGCTCAAACGCCGGTACGGTCACGCCGCGCTTGATAAATCCCAACTCGCCGCCCTGCGCCTTGGAGCCTGGATCGTCCGAGTTTTTGGACGCAAGCTCGGCGAAGTTGCCGCCTTTGTGTAGCTGGTCGAGGATGCCCTGCGCCTTGGCTTTGGCCGCGGCATCGTCGGCGGGTGAGGCGACCTTGATAAGGATGTGGCGTACCTTGACCTGCTCATCGAGCTTGTAGTCGGCCAGGTGCGCGTTGTAGAAGGACTGCTCCTCCGCGTCGGTCACGGCGGGGGTACCGCCCGTTACGTTTTCACTCGTCAGCACAATGTACTGGAGCTTGCGAGCCTCCGGGATGGCTGTGGCATAGAGTGCGTTGTGCTGCTTGAAGAAGGTTTGGAGATCGGCATCGCTCGGGTTGATGCTCTTCGAAACATCGTCTGCGTTCAAGACCGCGTAGGTGAACTTGATCTTGGTGGCGCCCTCGATGTAGTTCGAGCGAACCGTTCCATCGGGAACAGAAACGCCGCCGGTGACCAGGTCACGCAGGCGCGCTTCCTCGAGCTCCTTCTTGATCTCGGATTCGAAACGATCTCGGGAGAGCCCGAAGTTGTCCTGGATGAGCTCCGCATAGCGCTGGTCCCCGATGTACTGGCCGTTGGGGAACAGCGCGGCACCGAGCGGACCGGCGTGCAGGAACTTGCGCAGGGTCTCGTCACTCACTTGCAGCCCCATGCGGTCGGCTTCGTTGAGGATGATGGCCCGCTGGATGAGACCCTGGCCTGCCTGCTGCATGACAAACGGCAGCGCCTGCTCCGGCCAGCCCTGCCGCTGCAGCATGCGCTGCGCTGCCTGCTGCACCTCCTGCGTGGAGACCTCTGTCGCGCCGCCAAAGAGACGCGCAACAGGATTGCCGGCGCGGATGGTCGCATAGGTGCCCTGCGCGTCCGTGCCTGTCTGGAAGATGCCGGGAACGAGCGTGATCACCATGGTGATGATGGCGACGGCGATGATGACGAAGAAAGTCGCCTTGATGAAGCGATTGTCTTTTTGCAGAAAACGAATCATAGGTGGGCTGGCCTTGGCGGCGGCTGCCAAGGCGGCCGGACGCTTGAGAAAGTGGGCTCCGGCGAGCGCCGGACGCGGACTTCCCTAGTATACCGACCTGCTTCCTAGGCCGGCTGCAGGGTTAGTTCGGTGATCTCTGCCGGGCAGCGGAAGCGGAACGGGAGCCCGACCGCGCCAATGCCGCGGTTGACGTAGAGCTGGGTCCGACCCATGCGGAAATGACCCTCTACGAAACGCTCACCCAGAGGGGGCAGCAGCAGAGGCGGCAAGAAGGGCAGACGGACCTGGCCGCCATGGGTGTGACCAGAGAGCATCAGGTCAAAACCGTTCGTGCGCGCGACAGCAGGCAGCACATCCGGTTCATGAGCCATGAGGATGACCGGCTCACCATCGCGGGCCGCCGTAGGCGGGACGGTCTTGTTCACGTCCCACTCCCAGCTCAGCGCGTCCATGATGCCGGCGATCCAAAAACGTGAGCCGTCCCGCTCAAAGGGTAGGTAGCTGTTGCGCAGAATAGGAATCCCGTAGGCCTTCAGGCTTTCAATGACGTAATCGCCGTCAACCATCCAGTCATGGTTGCCGAGCACGCCCCACCGATGCGGACACAGGATGCCGCCCAGGATCCCGGCCACAATCGGGATGAACTCGCGGGCAACGCGGCCGCCGACCGGCGCCATAGAGATGTAGTCGCCCGTGATCAAAACGATGTCCGGTTGCAGCGCGTTGACCTCGCGCACCACGCGCCGGACAAAGAACGGCTCAGTGTACTGGGCGTAATGGATGTCAGAGATTTGCACGATGCGCAGCCCGGCAAAGGTCTCTGCCAGCTTGGGGATGCGGATCGTCTGCCGCTCGAGTACGAGCTGATGCCGCCCGATCTCACCGGCATACAAGGCCATTCCCGCTGCTGCCGCGCCGCTGAGGCCGAGAAACGCACGGCGCGTCAGCAGCGAAGTACTGGAGGCGGCTGTCATGGAAGGCGCGGGTACAGTGGGCATAGCTCGACTATAACGGCGAAGCGTGAGTGAGCTCCCTCTCTTTCGTACTGACAGGGATAGAAGGTCGGGTCAGCAGCGGCCGTCTGGTAGAGCCGAATATGAGTGGAGAAAAAGGCCGGAGCGAAGAGCGCCGGCCTTTGTGCTGTCTGTTTCTGGTCTTCTCTGGTCTTAGTAGCGCGGCCCATAGCCGTAGCCGTAGGGGTAAGGAGCATAGCGATACGGGTAGGGCGCGACCACGTAGGCCGGACGTGTCCGCAAGACCGGCTGCTGGGGTGCGGAGGCTGCGATCCGCTCCGCCTCGGCAAAAGGCACAGGCTGCACGGTGAGCGGCTGCTCCACGTGGAACTGCAGCAGCGCTTCCGGGGGAAGCGTGAGCCGCGGCCCGCGTGTTGCGCCCGAAATGGCGACGCCTGTGGCCCCGCCGGCAAGCGCACCGACGCCCGCACCGACACCGCCGCCGGCAATGGCACCGATGACGGCTCCAAACACTGCTCCGCCTGCTGCGTTGGTCGCGGTGTAGCCCGTTTTGCTGGGGCCATTGCTCGACCAGATATCCGAGGCCACGGGATAGGTGTTGGCGCCCAGCTGGATCGAGGTGAGCTTGAGGTCGAGCTTGGCGCTGCCACCCAGAGGCCCTGCGTTCTTGGACTCCACGACCTCGCCGGTGAGCACCGCACCCCGAGGCACTGCCACTACCCCATTGGCATAGATGTCAGAGGCTGCTGTGGCCTGGAAGACCTCGCCGCCCTTGAGGTTTGTGGTGCTTAACGGCTCCGAGATACGGACACTGAGCAGCGTGCCGGCCGGGATTGCCACCGGTCCGCTCCTATCCTGCTGCTGCGGGGTGACGCCGAAGCTGGCCGGGGCTGGCGGCTGCGCGTAGGGGCGCTGTGGGTAGCCGCCATTCGGGTACTGGCTGTAGCCCGGCTGCTGTGGGTAGCCGCCCTGTTGCGGGTAGGCAGAACCCTGCTGCGGGTAGCCGTTTTGTGGGTACGTGTTTTGCGGATAGCCACCCTGCTGTTGTGGGTAGCCATTTTGCTGTGGGTAGCCATTTTGCGGGTAGTTGCTCTGCGCCGGCGGTTGCGAAGCGCTGCCATTAGGGTAAGGCGTATACGTCTGCTGCGCCGCACTGTCGCTTGGAGGCGGCGGGGGCATACCGTTTGGCTGCGAACCGGCTGCTTCCGCGGGCGGAGGAGGCGCGACGCCAGGCTGCTGCGTCGGTTGCTGTGGCGCCTGCTGCGGCGCTTGCGGTGCTGCACCTTCCGGCGATGTTTGCGGGGCTGCTGCTACATCGGGCGATGCTGGCACCGGTGCTGCAGCTGCTGAAGCCGCGGGCGTCTTGCCTGCTGCCGCATCGCCCGACAGGTTCAGGTTGTCCTGAATGGAGCGAACCCCACTGACGCCGGCGGCCACCTGCTCGGCCTCGATCCGCTCATCTTCTGTGCCGACCGTACCCGTCAGGGTGATGACGCCTTGCGCAGCAGTGCTCGTCACGGCTGTTCCCTGAAGCTTGCCGTCCTTCCCTAGCGCGTCTGCCACGCTGCTCTGCAGTGCCTTATCGCTCACTGCATACTGGGCTGGGGCTTGCGTCTGGGATTGAGCTTGGGATTGAGCTTGTGCCTGGGGTACGATCACCATCGCTGCTGCCAGCACGCCGGTGCCTGCTACGGCACCAAGTACTTCACTTGCCTTGCGGAGAAGCCGCTCCCGTTCCATTGCCATTTCTACCTCTGCTTCAGAAAGATCTGCTCCGCTTGCTGCGGAGAACCCTTGCTGTTGAAAGAACCCGGGCAGCAGCGAAAAGTTGCCGCCCAGGCCTTTCTGATTCTGCCGCAGAAAACACGGACGGCGACGTCCCGCGCTTGCGCTTTGGGGCCTTCCAAGGCATCCAGGATCGGCCCTGCAGAGCGGCTCCCTACTTGCCGCCCTCTCCTTTGCTGTAGCGGGCGATCAGTGCGGTGGTGGAGCTGTCATGCCGGTTGTGTTTGGAACCATCAATGTCGCCGATGATCTCGACCGCCAGCTTTTTGCCGAGCTCGACGCCCCATTGGTCAAAGGAGTCGATCTGCCAGACCACGCCCTGGGTAAAGACCATGTGCTCATAGAGCGCGACCAGCTTGCCCAGCGAGCGCGGTGTGAGCTTGTCGATGAGCAGAGTGTTGGTCGGGCGGTTCCCTTCAAAAACCCGGTGCGCGACCAGCTCCGGCTTTGTTCCTTCAGCCTTTACTTCGTCGGCGGTTTTACCGAAGGCCAGCGCCTCAGCCTGTGCAAAGACATTCGCCATCAGGTAGTCGTGATGCTTGCCCAGCGGGTTGAGCGTCTCGACAAAGCCGATCAGATCGCAGGGGATGAGCTTCGTTCCCTGGTGGATGAGCTGGTAGAAGGAGTGCTGGCCGTTGGTGCCCGGCTCGCCCCAGAAGACCGGCCCTGTTTGGTAGCTGATCTCTTCGCCGGCCACAGTGACGTGCTTGCCATTCGACTCCATGGTGAGCTGCTGGAGGTAAGCTGGAAAACGCTTCAGGTATTGGTCATACGGCAGCACTGCCACCGTTTGCGCGCCGAAGAAGTTGTTGTACCAGACGCCGAGCAGCCCCATGAGCACCGGCAGATTGCTGGCGAGCGGGGCGCTGCGAAAATGCTCATCCATGGCGTGGAAGCCGGCCAGCAGCTCACTGAACCCGTCCGGGCCGATGGCAATCATGGTCGACAGGCCGATGGCTGAGTCCATCGAGTAGCGACCGCCAACCCAGTCCCAGAACCCAAACATATTGGCTGTGTCGATGCCGAACTTGGAAACCTCCTGCGCGTTGGTCGAGACGGCAACAAAGTGCTTGGCGACGGCCTTCTCGTCGCCACCCAGCTGCTTGAGCGACCAGTCGCGCGCGGTATGCGCGTTGGTCATGGTTTCAAGCGTCGTAAAGGTTTTGGACGAGATGATGAACAGCGTCTCTTCGGCCTTCAGGTCCTGCGTCGCTTCGGCGAAGTCGGTGCCATCGATGTTCGAGACGAAGCGGAACTGGAGGTCTTTTTGCGCATAGAACTTGAGCGCTTCATACGCCATGACGGGGCCCAGGTCCGAGCCGCCGATGCCGATGTTGACCACGGTACGGATCCGCTTGCCGGTGTGTCCGGTCCACGCGCCGGAGCGGATCCGCTCGGCAAACGCGCCCATCCGGTCCAGCACCTCATGCACTTCGGGCACCTGGTCCTTGCCGTCGACCTCGATGACCTCGCCTTTTGGCGCGCGTAGTGCCACGTGGAGGACGGCGCGATTTTCTGTCGTGTTGATGCGTTGGCCGGCAAACATGGCGTCGCGATGCTCGGCCAGCCCGCTTTGCTCCGCCAGCTCCAGCAACAGCTTTACGGTTTCATCGGTGATGCGGTGTTTGGAGTAATCGAGATAAAAGTCCTCAAAGGAGGCCGTGAGGCGTGTGCCGCGTTCCGGATCCGCCTTGAAGATCTCGCGCAGATGCTGGGAGCCGATAGTGTCGTAGTGGGCCTGGAGTGCTTTCCAGGCGGGTAGCTGGGTCAAGGGCGTTTTCAGGACGGTGGGTGCAGTTGTGCTCATTCGGTCTCAACCTTTCATGAACCACGCGGAGCGTGGTGGACAGCGGATTAGATTCCGCTACCCGCTCAGAAGCCGCTCGCGAGGAGCGCGACTCCTTGTGAAAGTGCATTGCGCGGGGTGCCGCGGTGGGGCTCGCCGGGTGGGGCGGACTGTCCGGACTGTCCGGACTGTCCGGAGTATCGGGACTGTAAGACGCGCTCCCCGTCGCGGCGAAGGAGCTCTGCTACCACGGAAGCTCTGCTACATTGGCCTACGATGAAGCGTGTGTTGAGAAGCGATGGCGTGGCTGGGCTCGTAAGGACCGGCGCTCTTGCCATGGGGCTGCTGTGGGCTCCGGCTTTGTGCGGCGGACTGTTGCACGCGCAGGAGGCTGGGCAAGGAGGTGGACAGGAAAGCGGGCAGCCTGCTTCCCCGTCAGCGGGGCCGTCACAAACGGCTCTGGGACAAACGGGGTCGTCACAAACGGCTTTATCGCAGCCTCCTGCGCAGAAGCTTCCGCCCGCGCTCGTTCGGCTTTACAAGCCTGGACAGACGTTGCATTACCTGATGAATGGCAACAATGATGGCTGGAAGTACGAGCTGCATGCAGACCTGGTCGTGGCCCGCGACGACGCCGGGCTGCCTTATGAAGACCTGGTCTGGTCGCGCATGCACACCAACACTGTCGCTGATCCTTCGCTTGCGGCTCTCAGCTTTGAGCAGAAGCTCTCCCTCGATGGCCCGGCGAAGTACCTGGCGATCCCTGATCTCAAGTCCGTGCAACCTCCTCTCGTCGGACCCATTACGGACATGCTGACCTTTTACAGCGATGTGTTCCTGGCCCACCAGCTGATGCGGCATAGCCAGGGGCATGCTTTTTTCGCCTATGGCAAGCCGAACTCCTGGGCGGATGGCCGCCGCGTCCTCCTCGGGCAGGATTCCATCGACTTTGACGTCACCCTGGAGGATGAGCAGGAGGGTACGCATTCGGCTGTTCTTGTCGTCAAGCATGTGCCGCCCAGGGTGCCGCAGATTGCCCTGCCTGCTCCGTGGATGCAAGCGATAGCCGGGAGCCCTGCCAACAACTGGGTCCAGGTCACGCATACCGACGAGGGTTACCTGGCCCAGGTAGGTCGAGAGACTTTCGAGGTTCACCTCACTCTGGACACGGAGGACGGCAAGATCCTTTCCTCTACACTCGCGAACCCCCTGGACGCGAGACAGCGCCTGTGCCAGGACGCTTCCCTTTCCATCTGTGGACCGGAGACTCCCTTCTATACGAAGAGGGAGGTCAGCCTGCGACTGCTCCCTTGATCGTGGGGAGTCATAACGTTGAGGACGCCTGCTGAATCTGCTTGAGCCTCCTTGAGCCTCCGTGAGCCTCCGTGAGCCTCCGTGCTGAGCTCCTGCGTCATGGCTTGCCATTCAGCAGCGAGCGAGGCCCATCAAGTGAGCTGTGCGCCTCCTGGATTTCCGCTTCTATTCGGAACGGTCTGTCCCGAATAGAGGGCAGGCGCATGACGAAGCGGCATCGACAGCGCCCGTGCTCCGAGCAGCTCACCCGACTCCGGCACAGGGAGATCCATGCTGCCGAGTACAGGCAGGCTGATTGGCGGAAGCGCCTCAAAAGCAGGCTTGGCAAACAGGTAGCCCTGCATCAGCGTGATCCCGCAGCTGCGGAGCTTTGTGTATTCTTCGAGTGTTTCGATGCCCTCGGCGACGAGGACGCACCCGAGTGTCTTGGCGAGCTCGACCATCATTTTGACGATGGCGATCGCGGAAGCACGCCGGGGCAGATTGCGGGTCAGCTCCATATCCAGCTTGATGATGTCGGTCGGCAGACTCGCCAGCAGGCTTAAGCCTGAACTGCCGGCGCCGAAATCGTCCAGGGCCACCTGCAAACCACGCCGGCGGTACTCATTCACAATGGAAGCCAGATGAGCGCAATCGAGCACTTCTTCGGACTCAACGATCTCAAAGATGAGCTTCTCAATGGGGAAGCCGGTTTGTTCGGCAGTACGGAGCGTGAGCTGCAGGCACGCGGCCGGGCTGTACACAGCACGCGGCATAAAGTTGATGGAAAGCCGCGCCCCTGTATCCGCTAGCCCGAGTTTGGCTGCAAGGTTGATGGCCTTCACTCGGCACATCTGGTCGAAGGTGTAGCGGTTCTCGTCAGTGACCTGGGCAAGAACCCAGCCTGCGGACTGCCCTTCGATCCCGCGCACAAGCGCTTCATAGGCGAAGACCTGTCCACTCATGGTGTCCACAATGGGTTGGAACGCCATACTGAAGGGGAAAAGCGGTGCCGCGCCATCCTTGCATGCGCGGCAACCGGAGGACTGAAGGGGGAGCGTCATGCGGGTTTTATCGGCCAAAGCCGCGTCAGCGTTCATGCCTGCGCTGGTTACGAAAGGTTCCTGGCAAGTCTGGAACTGCCCTGCAGCCCTAGGACAAGCTGGCGCTTGCTCATGAACGACACGCTTGAGGAGGCATTTACTCGCTCAGGCTTGTCATCGCGAATTGCCGGCCTGCTTCAAGCAGCCGTTCCACCGACTGTTTGGAGCAGGACTCCGAGTAGATGCGAAGAAGAGGCTCGGTTCCGGAGGCACGGAGCAGCAGCCAGCTCTCAGCAGCGTTCTGTTTCTCCTCGGCTTCGGGGTTCTTCAGGAAAAACTTGATGCCGTCTAAGGTGGAGACGCGCTCCACGGGCATACCCGCAAACTGGGGGACGCCTGCCTTGGCCTTCCGGATCGTCGCGTTCTTCAGATCATCCTGGATGTGAAGGTCGATGCGCCCGTACTGATGCTCCCCGTACTCGGATTGCAGGGCAGCAACCAGCTCGCCCAGCGTCTTCTTTTCTTCTGACATGACGGTCGCCAGCAGCAGGGCATTCAGCAAGCCGTCGCGCTCAGGCAGGTGCCGCTGGATGCCGATCCCGCCGGACTCCTCGCCGCCGATGAGGATCTCCTCTTCCAGCATGAGGTCGCAGACGTACTTGAAGCCGATGCCGTGCTCATACAGCTTGCGTCCATATTTCGCTGCGATGCGGTCCAGCATGGCGGTTGTGTTGAAAGCGCGGGTCACGCCGCCGGGCCATCCCTTGGTCCTCAGCAGCCAATCGAGCAGGATCGAGAAGATTTTATGCGGGTCGACGAAGTTTCCGTTCTCGTCGACAGCACCGATCCGATCCGCGTCACCGTCGGTGGCGAAGCCGGCGGCGCAGCGATGCGCGACTGTTGCTTCGCCCAGAGCCCGGATATGCGGCTCAATCGGCTCCGGGTTGATCCCTGGGAAGAGTGGGTTGAGCTCTCCGCGGATCTCGATGTGCTCGACGCCCAGCTCCCCGAAGATGGCGGCAAGGATGCCGCGTCCCGCGCCGTACATACAATCCACGGCGAATTTAAGCCCCGAGGTGCGGATGGCTTCCAGGTTTGCAAACTCGCGGATAGCCGTGACATACGGGGTGAGGAAGTCCACCTTCTCGATTTTGGCCGGTGTTTCCGCCTTGGCGAGCGGTTTGCCGAGCTCCTTCTCAATAGCGGACATGATGGCCGGCCGGCCAGAGCCACCGTACCAGGCCTTGTACTTCACGCCATTCCACTGGAAGGGATTGTGGGAGGAGGTGATCATGACGCCGCCTGCGGCGGCCCGGGCGCGGACCCCGTAGGAGAGTGCGGGTGTCGGGGTGATCCGGTCGGCCAGCGCAACGGGGATCCCAGCCTCGGCGAGTACCTGCGCTACAGCCTCGGCAAAAGCCTGCGAGCCAAAGCGGGTGTCATAGCCGATGGCCGCACCCTTCTCCCGGGCACCCTCGCTCAGCAGGTAGTTGCCGATGGCAGAAGCAGCGACGCGCACATTTTCGAAGGTGAAGTCGTTGGCGATGATGCCTCGCCAGCCATCTGTGCCGAACTTGATTGCTTCCGCTCCCATGCCTTGCCTTTCCCTTCCGTCTAGCTATGCTTACGGTGCTGCGCGCCCACTTTGGCTTGGTTTAGATCAGCTCGGTCTTGCCTTTGGCCGCAAGCTCCTTGACCACCTTGCCGACATCCTGCGAGTGGTGCCGGGTCGTGACCAGGATGGCATCCTCGGTTTCCACGACGACCAGATCCTTGACGCCTACCATGGCGACGAACTTCTTCGGGCTATAGACATAGTTCCGGTGGGAGTCGACGGCAAGGGTACCGGCGGCTTCTGTCACGTTGTTTTGCCCATCCACATGTTCGGCCTGCTCGAGCTGGTGCTCATAGAGCGCGGCCCAGGAGCCGAGATCGTTCCAGCCGAAATCTGCCTGAAGGCAGAAAAGGTTGGATTGATGCTCGCCCTTGGCGGAACGCGGCTCGAGGATGGCGTAGTCCACGCTGATGTTTTCGCACTTGGGATAGAGCTCTTTGAAAACTTCCTTGAACTGGGGCGTGCCGTAAGCGGCAGCAATGGTTTCCAGCATCGGCGCGGTCTCAGGGAGGTGCTCGCGCATGGCGTTTGCGAGCGTGCGTGCGCTCCAGACAAAAATCCCCGAGTTCCAGTGGTAGTTTCCAGCGGTGACGAAAGCTTCCGCGCGTTCCTGGTTCGGTTTTTCTGTGAAGCGGCGTACGCGCAGCTCGCCGCCCGGCATGTGCTCGCCGGTTTCGATGTAGCCATAGCCGGTTTCTGGCCGCGTCGGCTTGATCCCAAGCACGACCATGTTCTCGCCGGACCGGGCGAGCCGGATGGCTCGGCGGATCACCGAAGTAAAGGCTGCTTCGTTTGCAATCACATGGTCGGCGGGGAACATGCCCAGCACGGCGTCAGGATTCTGGCGTTCGATAAGAAAAGCGGCCAGCCCTGCCGCCGGGGCGGTGTTGCGCGCCGCGGGCTCGCAGACGACCTGCTCCTGCGGCACGGCATCCAGCTGGCCGCAGATTTCGGGTGACAGCATGTCGTTCGTGATGACCCAGACGTCCTTGTGGGCGCTCAGCGACGCGAGCCGGTCCACTGTTCTTTGGATCATGGTGCGCTCGCCATCGAGCGCCAGCACTTGCTTTGCGCGGGCCTTACGGCTCCGCGGCCAGAAGCGTGTGCCGCTGCCGCCTGCCAGAATGATCGGCCGAAACTCTTCCCCTTGTGCCATGTGCTTTCCGCTCTCCAGGCGTTCGCTTTGTTTCATCGGCATCTTGCGCGTTTGCTTGAGCCTTCCTCGCTGCCGGCGTCCGGCAGCTACATACCTCGCGGAATGATCCGCATGACCTGCGCTTCGCCCAGGGCCTGCCAGGGCTGGCTCGCGGCCGGAACCACGGCCAGCTCGCATCGGCCCAGGGTCACCGGTTCTACGCTCTCGCCCTCGCCTATGCCCCCGCCCTCGACTTCGAGGCGCAGTGTGCCTCCGGCCACGAAGAGCAGCTGTGTGCCCCCATCTTCGGCGACCGCCCTGCTCAGTTCCCTCGCCTTACCATCCCACCGCTCCACCCGGAAGTATTGCTCATCGACGACAACCGTCTCTCCCCGGCTTCCTGCCCGCGGCTCAACTTTGCCAGCACGGGTCGCAAGCCTCATCGCTTCAAGCGATGACTCAACGTGCAGTTCGCGGGGGCGACCGTAGTCATAGAGGCGGTAGGTGGTGTCCGAGGTCTGCTGCGTTTCCAGGATGACCGAGCCCGGCCAGATGGCGTGCACAGTGCCGGCGTCGACGTAAACCATGTCTCCACTGCAAGAGGCAGCCAGCCGAGCAGGTCCTCCATGCTCTTGTCTTCGATCGCAGCGCGCACTGTGCCGGGCGTCACCCCAGGCTTCAGGCCGATGGCTACCTGGGCATCCGGCTGGGCTTCAAGCGCGTACCAACACTCGGTTTTGCCGCGCGGTTCCCCTTTTTTCTGGGCCAGCGCGTCATCCGGGTGCACCTGCACACTGAGCTTTTCTTTCGGAAAGAGCACCTTGATCAGCAGCGGGTACTCCCCCTCTTCCGCAAAGGTGGCACCCAGAATGCGCGGAGCGTTGTCGCGGACAGCCTGCGCGAAGTTTTTTCCCTTGAGCGGCCCGGTCGCGATCGTGCACTTGGCACCTGTCAGCCATACCTCGCCCACCGGATCGCCGGGAGTCGCCGTGTAGTCGAACCAGGGGCGTAGATCCTCGAAGCCCCAGATACGGGTCTGGAAGTACGGCGAAAGCTTGAAAGGGAAAAGCGGTTCCATGCACCCCAGTATGCCCCATTTCCCGGCCGGGGAGCCGCGAACGCGGGTGCGCAGCAGCCGGCGGTAACCAAGTACGATAAAGGCCATGGCACGTTTTCTTGTGACCGGCTGCGCCGGCTTCATCGGCTCCTCGCTCGCGGAGGCTTTGCTTCGCCAGGGCGAGTCTGTCCGCGGCTTCGACAACTTTGAGACGGGCAGGCAGGAGAATATCGACGCTGTGCAGGCGGCAGCCCGAGAGAGCGGATCTGCTTTTTCGCTGGTCCGTGCCGACCTGCGGGATGCGGCGGCTGTTGCTGAGGCTTGCCGGGGCGTGGAGGTCATCTTCCACCAGGGCGCGCTTCCATCGGTTCCCCGTTCTATCCAGGACCCGCGTACGTCGCATACCGCTAACATCGACGGGACCTTCAATGTGCTCGAAGGGGCGCGGGCTGCCGGCGTGCGCCGCGTGGTTTACGCCGCGTCCTCCTCGGCGTACGGCAACCAGCCGGGCTTTCCTCGGGTCGAGACCATGGTGCCGATGCCGATCGCACCCTACCCTGTCCAGAAGCTGACCGGGGAGCTGTATATGCGGTCCTTTTGGCAGGTGTATGGGCTGGAGACCGTGGCGTTACGCTACTTCAATATTTTCGGTCCGCGGCAGGTGCCGGACTCGCCCTACTCCGGGGTGATGGCGCGCTGGACGCTGATGATGATGGCGGGGGAGCACCCACGCATCTTTGGCGATGGGGAACAGGGGCGCGACTTTACCTATGTCGCGAATGCTGTGTCGGCCAACCTGCTGGCCGCGGAAGCTCCAGCGGACAGGGTTGCGGGGCGGGTCTTCAATGTCGCCTGCGGTGAGCGCCACACCTTGAACCAGACCTTCACTGTGCTTGCTGAGCTGCTCGGCTTCAGGGAGCGGCCGATCTACGAGGCGGAAAGAGCGGGCGATATCCAGAACTCACTCGCTGATATCTCCGCGGCACGGGAGGGATTCGGCTACGAGCCGCGGGTCAGCTTCCGGGAAGGGCTGCGGCAGACGGTTGCCTGGTACCAGACGCACTACAGCTCAGTAGCGGCGAAGTAAAGCTCAAAGTGATCAGGCGCTGAGAAGGGCCGAGCTCTCGGCTGTTTTCACGGCTTTCCGTGTGCAAACGCCACCCGGGCAGCCCAGGGGACGGATACAGAGCCGGGCGCTCAGCACGACGAGCGAGATCCACAGCAGGTCCGCACCGAGGAGATGGGTAATCTGCAGCCATGTGGGCGCCAGCAGAAGGACGTCGGCTGTGCCCAGCAGCACCTGCAGGCCTACCAGCGAAGCAACAGCCACGCCGAGGCGGGGGCTGCCGGCTGCGCGGCTGCGGATCGCGAGGAACAGGATCCACGCGCCCGCGAGAAAGCTGAGGGTGGGGTGAACCCAGCGGACGTGGAGCAGCCAGTTCGCCCCGGCAGAGAAGTCCTGCGCGAAGGCTTCCGAGAGGGAATGGGCTGGGTATAGTGTGTCGCCCAGGGCTGCGAGCGAGCCGCTGACACCCACCATCAGCGTGGCCAGCAGGCCTACGCCGGCAGCTGTGCGGTACTGCCACCGCACGACGCCGCGCATGCGGCCTGTTTCGCGGCCCAGGAACTCCGCTGTGAGCGCGAGAGCGGCCAGCAGAAGCAGAGTGTTGGCCAGATGCAGGGAGAGCAGAACCGCGCGCCCCGGGCTTTGATCGGTTCCCGTTTTGCCGAGCAGGACCAGCAGGGCGCCCAGCAGCCCTTCGTTCAGGGTCAGCACTGCACTGGCGGCCGCGCATACCCGGCCGAAGTGACGCTTGGTTGTTCCCCGCCATGTCCAGACCAGAAGGCCGAGAACAGCGACGACGGCGATACCGGAGGTGGCGCGATGAGCGAACTCAATGATGGAGGCCGTTGTTTTCCAGTGCTGGACCACGGTCCCGCCGCACAGGGGCCAGTGCTCTCCGCAGCCATTGCCGGAACCTGTGGCACGCACCACGGCTCCCCAGAGCACGACGAGCACGTTGTAGGCCACGACCAGCCACCCATACCTACGCAAGCCGATCGATACGTCCCTGCGTGCTCCGGCCTGCATGGGCTGATCGCCTGCCTGGAATGCAGGGCCCGGCTGGTACACCTGTGTAGCCATCGTCCTCCGATTCTAACTCTCTCCGGCAACCCTTCCGGCGAGAATCGAATCTCTTCCACACCTATGAAAAAGTCTCGCGTCTTTTCTTCGCTCGCCTCCGTCATGCTGGCTTCCTCATTGCTGATGCCAGCCGTCATGATCGCTCAGACCGCGGGCCAGGATGCGCAGAACGCGGGAACCGACACCAAGAATGCCGCGACCGATGCCGGGCATGCGACCACCAAGACGACCAAGAAGGCCTACCACAAGACCAAACACGCCACCAAGCATGCGGCGTCCAGCACGAAGAGCGGCACGGCCAAAGCCGCCGACAAGACCAAGGAAGCAACCACCACGGTGGCCGACAAGAGCAAGGAAGGCACGGTCAAGACCTATGACCGGTCCAAGGAAGGCATCCAGAAGGTATTTGCTCCGAAGGCGGCGAAGAAGAGCGTGGTGACCGACCGCAGCAAGGAAGCGAGCATGGATACCAAGGACGCCATGGGCCAGGACAAGCAGAAGGTGAAGGACAGCACACCACAGTAGAGCGGCGAGAGCTGGTCGTGATTCTGCAAAGCCGGTTGGAGTTCTAGTTGAAACGCAAAACAGGGAGGCCAAAAGCCTCCCTGTTTTGTTGGACCGCTTTGCCTTAGGATTGCCCTTTGTCCAGTCCAGCCACTGCTTCAGGCTAAAATGTCGGCCAGCAAGTCAGTCAGGCTAGCTCTTGCCGAGTTCCCGAGCGCGCTCTGTGCTGCGCATGACGGCCTTGATCAGGGCGACGCGCAGGCCGCCTTCCTCCAGCTCCAGGATGCCATCGACCGTGCACCCGGCCGGCGTGGTGACCGCGTCCTTCAGCAGTGCGGGGTGGTAGCCCGTATCCAGAACCATTTTGGCGGCTCCGAAGGTCGTTTGCGCCGCCAGCAGGGTGGCTACATCCCGCGGCAGCCCGACTTTGACGCCCGCTTCTGCAAGCGACTCCAAGATGATGTAGATGAAGGCCGGACCGCTGCCGGAGAGACCGGTCACCGCGTCCATGTGCTTTTCGTCGACTACCACGGTGCGGCCGACTGTGCCAAAGATCCGGCAGGCGAGCTCCATCTGCTCATCCTGGACAAACCGCCCCCGGCAAAGCCCCGCTATCCCTGCCCCGAGGGTCGAAGGGGTGTTGGGCATGGCGCGGACGACGGCTACATCGGCCCCGGCGGCCTCTTCGAGCGCAGACGTCCGGATGGAGGCGGCGATGGAGATGAGCAGCTGCCCGGGCCGGAGCACAGGGCGGATCCGCTCCAGCAGCTCGAGGATCTGAAAGGGCTTGACGGCCAGCAGCAGGATCTCGGCACCTTCTGCTGCCTGCCGGTTATCGACCGTGACCTCCACGCCCCACTGCGCAGAGAGCACGGTCGCGCGATCCTCATGCGCGACGGTGGCGGCGATCTCCGCAGGCGCATACAGCCCCTGCTTCAGAAAAGCCTGCAGCAGGATGCCGCCCATCTTGCCCGCGCCCAGCACGGCGATCCTGGGCCTGCGCGGCCCGCGCGGAGTCACTCCCGGCTCGCTCACTGGGCTGCACCCGCTCGCCCCGACTGCTGTCCCGACTGCTGCCTGGCGAGCCAGCTATGCATTCTTGTTTCGAGAACGTCCATTGGCAAGGGTCCTGCGTTGAGCACCTCATCGTGGAAGCTGCGGTAGTCAAAACGGGTTCCCAGCGCCGCCTGTGCCTCGGCACGCAGCTTGAGGAGCTCCAGCTGGCCGATTTTGTAGCCGAGAGCTTGCGCAGGCCAGGCGATATAACGATCAGTTTCGGCCTGCACCGTGGCTTCATCGAGGCCGGTATGCGCGTGAAAGTAGTCGATCATCTGTGGACGGGTCCAGTGCAGGGAGTGTACGCCGGTGTCGACGACCAGGCGTACGGCGCGGAAGATGTCGGTCTCGAGACGACCGTAATCGGAGTAAGGGTCCTGATAAAAGCCCATGTCCTTGCCGAGCCGCTCTGCGTACAGGCCCCAGCCTTCTTCAAACGCTGTGTAGCCTTCGTACTTGCGGAATTGCGGCAGCCCGCTCAGTTCCTGCGCGATCGAGATCTGGAGATGATGGCCGGGAACGCCTTCGTGGTAGGCGATGGACTCGACGTTGGGGAGGGAGCGGTGCTCGGCGTCATAGGTATTAATGAAGATAGTGCCCGGCCTCGACCCGTCGGCTGTGCCCTGCTGGTAGTAGGCCGGAGCCTGCTCCTTCTCCCCGTAGCCCGGCACTGCTTCGACGACCAGAGGGGCTTTGGGCAGGATGCCGAAATACTGGGGCAGCTTCGGCTTCATGGCGTCCAGGTCCTTGCGGTAGACCGCAAGCAGGACCTCGCGGCTCGCCGGGTGCTGCTTTGGGTCAGCAGCCACAGCGGCGCGGAGGCTGGCGATATCGCGGAAGCCCAGCTTCTTGGCGATCAGGAGGATCTGGGCCTCGTCCCGCGCTACTTCATCAAGACCGGTCTGGTGGATCTGCGCAGCCGTCAGGTCCGTGGTTGTGCTTTGCCGGATCCGGAACGTGTAGTAAGCATCGCCATCGGGCAGGGACCACGCGCCCGGCTCTCCTCGTCCTGCGGGTATGTACGTGACCCGGACAAACTTCGCGAAACGGGCGTAGGCGGGCAGTACATCGTCGGTGATGGCATGAAGGAGTTCTGTGCGAAGCCGCGCCTGGTCCTCCGCGCCGATGCCCGTCGGGAACTTGGCCAATGGCCGGGCGAAGGGGCTCGCTTCCGCTTTCTGCCCGGCAAGCGTCTCGGTCTGGCTCAAAACCTTTTCGAGCAGGATCCGGGGGGGCGTGCGCTCGTCCGCAATGCCTGCTTCGATACTGTCGGTCACCTGCGCAAAAGCGTTCGGCACCGCATGCATGCGCGCGATGTAGTCTTCGTAATCCTTGACGGTCATGAACGGCGCGATGCCCTGGAGCTGGGGCAGGCCGACCTGGATGCCGTCGAACTGATTGACTGGCATCTGCCATGGTTTGAAGCGGGCTTCCTCCTGGGCTTGGACCAGGCGCCGGACCATGAGGTCGCTCGAAAGCTGCTCCTGCTCGGGGAGACCCTCTGTGCTGATGGCACCCAGGCGGGTCAGAAAGGCGGCGCCGCGCGCCAGATCCTCGTTGTAGGCCGCGGCGGACCGGTCGTCCAAGCGATCGTTGTAGCGGGGGTCGCCGACCGAAGTCGCAAACTCAGGATGGTGCCGAAGTGTGTCCTGCCAGATCTCGTCAAGAAGCTGGTCGAGCGCGGCAGACCGCTCGCCGACGGAGACAGGCGCCGGGGCGGAGGTTCCCGGGGCGGGGCGCGCAGGGGCGGCGGTTGATCCGGGCGATGCGGCGGGGATCGGTGCCAGTGGGTCTTTGGAAAAACTGCCCGGGCGCTGCGCCAGCATGGGAGCAGCCCCCAGGAGAGCACCCCACAGGAGAGCAGAGATGCCCCGGAGGATGGGAAAACGCAGGAACGGGCGGACGATCTGCATGGGGGAAGGAGGTTTCATCGAGGGAGCGCGCGGAGCTCCACGCGCTTGTTGCCGAGTGTACCGTGCGCAGCGTTGCCGCTCCTACTGCCCGGCAAGGAGCCGAGCGCGAGGCTTTGGACGTAGATTGGTTCGACGTAGATTGATGGACGTGGATAGGTCCGGACGTGAATCGGCTCAGGACGTGAGCGGGCTCGAAAGAGACACCCGACTATCCGGCTCCGTCGACCCGCTACGTCCGGGCAGGGAGACGCGGCTCGCCAGAGCCGCTGGACCCAGTGGCTGCTCCCGCGATGGACTGCGCAGCCAGCAGGCGGTATAGCGTGGAACGGCTGATCCCCAGCAGCTTAGCAGCACGCAGCTTGTTGCCGTCCACGCTACGCAGCACGCTCGCGATATGGCGGTAGATGGCGCGGTCCAAATTTGGATCAGCCTGGGCGGCGCAGTAGCGGGGTGGAGCTCCCTGACCTTGTTCGCTTTTGCGCAGCTCCTCTGCTTGCGACTTGGGAGTGGGTTGGACGCCCCTTCCGGGGGCGACCAGGCGCAATGGAGAGGCCTGCAGATGGCCTGCGGCGTAACCCGGAGCGTAAAATCTTTGTGTGAGGACGGGGAAGGGCTGGCCTGCGCTGGAGCCGAGGGGCCGCATGCCGGATCCGGCTGTCGCTGCGGAAGTCGCTGCGGAAGTCGCTCGATTCATCCTCGGGAGAGACGCTGGGGAGGCACCCGGGCCGATGCCGGGCGCTGGACTCGCGAGTGCGGCAGCCCTGCCGCCCAGCAGGTCCGCTCGCTGCAGCAGAGCACCCTTGGCCCGAAGCGCTGCCCGGGCGATCATCTCGCGCAGCTCGGCGACATTGCCGGCCCAGGGATGGGCGAGCAGGAGGGGCAGCACATCGGGAGCGATGCCGGAGAGCGGCTTGCCGTACTCCGCGGCGCACTGCGCCACGAACTGCTCCACCAGCATGGGGATATCTTCGCGGCGGTCCCGCAGCGCGGGCAGCGTCAGCTGGACGGCTCCCAGCTGCTGCAGCAGGTCATGGCGGAAGCGCCCGTACATCACCAGAGGGCGAAGCGGGCGCTCGGCTGAGACCAGAAGAAGCCTTGGGCAGGCTACGTTACGGGAAGCATCGTTGGGCGAAGCATCGTTGGGCGAAGCATGTTGCAGCGGCTGCCCGGCACGGACCATTGCGGGCTTGAGCACGCCCGCAGACGCGCCTGCACCAGTTCCAGCACCAGCACCAGTACCAGTACCAGTACTGGCATTGGCGCTGAACTGCTCTTGCATCCAGCCCAGCAGATGCAGCAGACGCGCCTGCCCTTCCGCATCCAAATGGTCGACCTCGGACAGGTAAAGAGTCCCGCCGCGTGCGGCTTCCAGCCGCTCCGCCATCGCTTTGCCCCCGAAGAAGTCCGGGGCCCGGCAGGTCGCCAGTCCGTGCTGCTGCAAGCCGTGCTGCTGCAGGCCATGCTGCTGCGGGCCGTGCTGCTGCAGGCCATGCTGCTGCAGGCCATGCTGCTGCGGGCCGAGCCCGTGCAGGGTGGCTGCAAGCAGATCCTTGCCGGTACCGCGTTCGCCTTCCACCAGAGCCACGCGAAGGTGCCCGGCAAGGTAGCGCATCTGGAGGAAGAGCCTTTCCATGGCCGGGCTGCGCCCAACCATGTTGCCGAGCGACCAGCGTGCTCTCTGTGCGCCTGCCATACCGCCTATCGCAGAGGGAGCGGGTCTCTTCGTGGTGTGCGGATGGCTAAGAGCAGCACCGGTCTGGCTCTGCCCGACCCCCTCGATCCCATGGTCTGGCTGACTCCCTGTCCATCCTGCATTCCCACCCATCGCCTCTGCTCCTTACCTGCGGTCTTTCGAAGATATCGGCAAAGCGGAGCGAAACATGAGCGAGGCCTTCGCGGCTGAAGGGCAAGCGGGTGAGCGGCGGCGACGCTAGTCGGGGAGAACGATTCAGAAGAGGGCAGGCAAGAGGGTGCTGTGCGGTGCAGGTCCGGAAGCTCTCCGGTTTACGAGGAAGCAGGCACCGCTGCCCGCATGCGCGAGGAGGGTTGGTCGGAGGCGATGACCCCATCCCGGATGGTGACGACGCGGTGCGCGTACTCAGCGATATCGGGCTCGTGGGTGACGAGCACAATCGTGTTTCCCCGGCGATGCAGATCGTCAAAGAGCGCCATGATTTCATCGCCGGTGCGGGAATCAAGATTGCCGGTCGGCTCATCGGCAAGGATGATGGAGGGTCGGTTGATGAGCGCGCGGGCGATAGCAACGCGCTGCCTCTGGCCGCCGGAGAGCTCATTGGGCCGGTGATCCATGCGCTGCTCCAGGTTGACAGCGGTCAGGGCCGCGCGCGCCCGCTCCAGCCTCTCGGCGGACGAGGTGCCGTTATAGATCAGCGGCAGCTCGACGTTGTGCAGCGCCGTGGCCCGGGCCAGCAGGTTGAAGGTCTGAAAAACAAAGCCGATCTCCTTGTTGCGGATCCGTGCCAGCTGATCGTCGTCGAGCGTGGAGACCAGGTGACCGTTGAGCCAGTACTGCCCCTGCGACGGGGAATCCAGGCAGCCGATCAGGTTCATGAGCGTTGACTTGCCTGACCCGGAAGGCCCCATGATGGCAACATACTCATTGTGTTGGATGGCCAGGTTGATGCCCTGGAGGGCGTGCACGTCCTGCTCACCCATCTGGTAGGTCTTCCACAAGTTTTCGACCACGATGACGTGGCTGGCAGCCTGCCCCGCACCGGGCGCTTCCCTGCGCTCATCTCCGCTGTTTCGCTTTGCCGCTCCCATGTGTGCCTCGTCCCTTAGCTTACGGTTTTGCGTTTTACGCCGCCCGGAGCGCGCTGCATCCTAGGAACCTTCCTCTGTTTTTGGGGCGAGCTCTGCTTCCGTGCTTCGCTTGACTGGGGCGTCGTTCTTGAGCGCACGCAGGACCTTGTAGGTTCCTGTGACAATCGACTCCCCTGCTGCCACGGGCCCCGAGACTTCCACGTTTGTTGTGCCGGTCACCCCGACTGTGAGCGGCACAAAGTGGGCCCGGAGCTTGCCCCGATCCTCGCGCAGCACGAACACTCCCTGCTGCTTCCCTGCCCCGCTCGTCCCGCTGCCCCCCGCGCCGGCAGGCGGCGGCGAAAGTGCCTGCACGGGAACGGACAAAACACCCTTCCGGTCGGCGGTGACGATTTTGGCCGTGGCGGAAAGCCCGGGCCGCAGACCCTCGACCGCCTGCCCCTGATCCAGGGTGACGATGACCTTGAAGTCCTTGGCCTCTTCGGTTCCGCTGGTCGACTGGCTGGTGGCCATGCCGGTTGAGCGCAAGAGCGCCTGGTCGCCCACCTCGGTCACGTGCCCCTTGAGCACCTTGTCGGGCAGGGCATCGACCGTGACATCCACGGGCTGCCCCATTTTGACGCTGACGATATCGGTTTCATCCACCTTGACTTCGGCGGTGATCACGGACATGTCCGCGATGGTCATCAGGGTGGAGCCTTCGGCGTTCTGGATGCCGACGACGACGGTCTCGCCTTCACGCACCGGCAGGTTGGTCACGATGCCGTCATATGGGGCGACGCTGACCGTTTTGCTCAGGGAATCCATATCGGAGCGTAAGGTAGCGACCGCTGTGCCCAGGTGGCCGCGCGAGGAGGCGGTCTGCGCGCGGGCCTGGGCAAGCGCAGCCTGTGCCTGCGCGAGCGAGGCTACGTCCAGGTCATAGGCAGCTTTGCGCGCATCGAAGTCCTGCTTGGACACCAGCTTCTGGGTGTAAAGCTGCTGGTAGCGGTCGTAATCGAGCTTCTTCTGCTCGAGGTCCGCCTTGGCATGGTCGATGTTGGCGACGGCTGTCTGCTCCGCTGCCTGGTTCGAGGTGATGTCGGTTTTGGCGGAGGAGATCGCTTCGCGCTGCGCGGCGACGCTTGACTCCGGCTGCACGTTTTCAATGGTGGCCAGCACCTGGCCCCGATGGACGTGCTCGCCTTCCTTGACGTAAAGGTGTGTGATCCGCCCGAAGGCAGTCGCGCCGATGTTGACGTAGGTCTTCGGCTTGATCTGCCCGGTGCCGCTCACCATGGCTGTGATCTCACCGCGCTCAACCGTGCCTGCCAGGACTTTGGTATAGCTTGCCTGCGCCCGCTTCACCGTAAACAGAACAACCGCTGCCAGAAGGAGGACGATACCTCCGACGGCAGCCACGCGCTTCCATGTCATGGGTCTGCTCCGCAGCCTTTCGCGGCTGTGCGGTTCTCGCCCGCATCAGCGTGGAAGATTGCCGCCATCATACCTTGGGTGGCGAGCAAGTAAAGGGGAAGGGGGCTGACCTGTTTTAGGACGCGAGTGCGCGCGCTCTCCCCTTCATGGCCTGCGGAGGGCACCTTGGGCCAGGCTTCATCTGTTTTTCTCAGGTTTGTCTCAGGTTGTTTCTGCGGGAGGCACACCGGCCTGCAGCCGGACACTTGCGTCAAAGCGAGCGGCAGGTGCGCAACCCTCGGCGTCCAGATGGGTTCGCACAGCTGTAGGACTTGGCCGGCAGCTGGGTTGAAGCAAGAGACCCAAGGCCGCCGGGCGGGGCAGTCAGAATGCACGATCGATCCGGTTTGACGACCTGGCAAGGAGAGCACCTATGAACAAAGTACTGGTGAACAAGAAACGGCTGAATAAAAGCTGGTTGAACAGAACACGGCTGAAGAAAAATCGGCTACGCCGATCCGCCTTATACCTTTTGTCCGCAATCCTTTTTCTTGGCACCTGCTTGCCCTCCGCAATAGCCCACGCACAGTATGTGCGTGTTGCACCTCCTCCACCGGTGGTGGAGCGGCCGTATGGAGCGCCGGGAGCCGCTTACCGATGGATACCCGGCTACCATCGCTGGGATGGACATCGCTACATTTGGACTAGCGGACGGTGGGTGGTGCCGCCCCGCCCGCGTGCCATGTGGGTGCCGGGGCATTGGGAACAGAGCCCTTATGGGTGGCGCTGGGCTTCCGGCTACTGGCGCGGCTGAGCGCGGCTGGCCGCATTTGGTGGAGGGAGCGGAAGGAGCTTGGGATTGGCATTCCCAAGAAGCTAAAGAAGAGGAGCGGAAGTCGATGCCTTCCGCTTCTTCACCTCGTCTGTCCACCTGACGTCCTGTCGCTCTTCACCGCCGCGCTCACTGAGCTCTGCATGCAGCGGGGCTGCGAAGTTCTTTGCCGGGATGCAATGTGCGTCGACGCTCTCAGGTGAAATCAGAGGTGAAATCTTGAGCTGAGATCTAGGACGAGATTTGGGGCGACTCCAGCGCGGCAGCAGACGAACGCTGGGTATGTTCTTTGCCGGGGGACCTGCGCACATTCAAGGGGGGATTGCCCCAGTTTCTCTGCTGAAGCATGAAGATGCGTCGGCACAGTCCGCACTCCCATGGGTAGTAACCGAAGCGTGGTAGGACGGCACGTTGCCAGAAGCCGAAGCGCCCCTGGCGGCGCAGCTCGATCCCGTCACAGTGCGGACAATGCGGCTTATCGCCGACTAAGACTGGCATTTTCTTGCCTGTTCCCATCCTTGCACTCCGCTTGCCGTAGTTATAGTTCTTCATCGACACAAACAGCCGGCACATGAGTGGCGAGAGGCGATTTCCCGGAAAACTTTGAAAGACTTTTTCCTGGATTCCGCCGCCGGCTTACTCAAAGCAGCTTTTCCGTTCCAGTCAAGCATCGCTGAAGAACGAGACGGGGAGTGCGGTCCAGCCCCCGCGGGCAATCTTCAGCTTCTAATAAATTATAAGTGGCGGATGGAAACTCTGTGAAAGCTCGGTCCTAGGCAGATCACGCCGTGCGGAGCTCCGGGCCATTGAGCATCCGCTGGACGAGCCGAATCAACTCCGCGGGTGGAAAAGGCTTGAGCCGAAAAACCACGCTGCCCTGGGGGTACTCCGCCTCCGCATCCGGTAGGCCGCTTAAGACAAGGATGGGGAGATCCGGAAGCAGCGGACGTACCTGGCGTACCAGGTCGGGCCCGTTCATCCCCGGCATCAGGTGATCGGTCACAAGCAGGCCCAGGCTCTCGCGGAAGCTCTTGTCCGACAGCAGAGACAGGGCACTTCGCGCGCTCTCGGCAACATGGACTGCCACACCGGCGCGGGAAAGGATCGCCTGACGCGCACTTGCCTGAATAGGATTGTCATCGACCAGCAGTACTTGGGAGTCCATGGTTGCCACCGTTTCTTGTGCGGGCGCAGGGTGTGCAGGCCTGATCCAGGGCAGGAAGATGTGGCCTTCCCGGTGGGGGTTGTACTCAAGGACGAGGAGCTACGGGGTTACCGGCGAGGTACTTACACGTTTGGGGTATGGCTTGCGGGCCAGCCGAGAGGCGCAGAGCCGGGCAATCGGCGCTTGCGGCCACCTGTTTCCGCAGAGCAGCAGGAGCTCAATTTGCGTGATCCGTTTGCGTGATTCGGGCGAGAGAGATCGACCGTGTGACAGGACGCGAAGAGTTCTCCAACCAAGGGAGGAGCCGGTCTGAGCTCTGCGACAATAAGAAGTGAGGCGATGGCACCTGCCGGTAGGTATGGCATGTGCGGTCGGCCGTCAGGCCCGAAAACCTATGATGCCAGCCTTTGGCAGTTACGCTCTTCTGCTCGCTTTCGCTCTCAGCGCCTATACGCTGGTCGCGGGCGGAGTCGCTCTGCGTCAGCTCGCGACCCTCCGCAATGCGGAGGGCCGCAGGAGCCGGTTTGCTCCGGAGCGGCTGGCGGAAACAGCGCGCCGGTCTGGCATTGCGAGCTTCGTTGCTGTGTCGGCGGCGACTTTTGCACTGATCTGGGCTGCCTTTACCAACGACTTTTCGGTTTCCTACATCCTGCATCACTCCAACCGCGCGTTGCCGGGGCCTTACAAGTTTGCCGCGCTCTGGAGCGGGCAGGAGGGTTCGCTGCTGCTGTGGGCCTGGCTGCTGGCGACCTACGGCTTTGTTCTCCGCCTTCGTCACCGGACGGACGTCAAGCTCTTCGCCTATGCCTCGACCATCCTGGCGGCGATCCAGCTGTTCTTCCTGGGACTCATCAACTTTGTCGCGCCGCCGTTTGCCCTGGTGGGCGGCACGATCCCGGCTGACGGTTTCGGCCTGAACCCCCTGCTGCAGTACCCCGAGATGGTGATCCATCCGCCCATGCTGTATCTCGGGTACGTCGGCTTCTCGGTTCCCTTCGCCTTTGCGCTGGGCGCGCTGATGATGCGCTATCCGGGCGAGAAATGGATCCAGAGTACTCGTCGCTGGACGATGGTGACCTGGCTATTCCTGACCTTTGGCATCTTTCTAGGCGCGCACTGGGCTTACTCGGTGCTGGGCTGGGGAGGCTATTGGGGCTGGGATCCTGTGGAAAACGCGTCCCTGATGCCGTGGCTGACCGGCACTGCTTTTCTGCACTCGGTCATGATGCAGGAGAAGCGCGGCATGATGAAGAAGTGGAATGTGTGGCTGATCTTCTCCACTTTTCTGCTGACGCTGCTGGGGACTGACCTCACGCGCTCGGGCCTGGTCTCTTCTGTGCATGCCTTTGCACAGAGCTCGATTGGCGGGTGGTTCCACGCTTTTATGCTGCTGACCTTTGTGATTTGCGCAGTGACGTTTGCCCGGCAGCGGACGCACCTTGTGCCGGACCATCACATTGAGTCGCTTGCCTCGCGGGAGTCGAGCTTCCTGTTCAACAACATCGTTCTGCTAGCAGCCTGCTTTACGATCCTGTGGGGTACGCTGTTCCCCATCCTGTCGGAGTATGTGCAAGGCAACCGCGTCACGGTGGGCGCGCCGTTCTACAACCGTGTCGCTGTGCCGATAGGGATCTTTCTGCTGCTGCTTACCGGCATTGGGCCGTTGCTGGCCTGGCGCTCCGGCTCGCTGCGCTCCGTGCGCCGCAACCTGGTGCGCCCGGTCGCGGGGGCCGGGCTGATGGCTGCCGTGCTTGTGATCTGGGGCCAGCGGCCGTGGACGGATCTCGGCTCCTTTTACGCATTCTCCGTCTGGGTTATGAGCATGTTTGTGACCACTGCGATCCTGTCGGAGTTTCTGCGTGGAGCGCAGGTGGTGAGCCGGCAGACAGGCCGCAGCCTCCTTCGCGCCTCGCTGCTGCTGGTGCAGCGGAACACACGCCGGTACGGCGGCTACATCATCCACCTGGGCGTGGCCATCATCTTTATCGGCTTTGCCGGTTCTGCCTTCAACCAGAACCAGGAGCAGGAGCTGAGCTTCCACAGCCGTATGCAGGTGGGACCGTACACGCTGGTGGCTGAGAGCTTTACCCAGGACTCGAACCCGAACTACGACGCGGAGTACGCACTGCTGGACGTGTACAACCATGGCAAGCTGGTGACGACGCTTACGCCCGCCAAGCGTTTCTACCCGGCCAGCCAGCAGACCGAGACCATTGTCGCGAACCACTCCACGCTGGCCTGGGATCTGTACACCGTGTATGCCGGGCGCAACCCGGATACCGGCAACCCCATCATTAAGGTGTTTCTGAACCCGCTGGTGGCCTGGATCTGGATCGGCGTGCTGCTGGTGGTTGCGGGGACCGGGGTGGCGCTTGCACCGAACCGCACCTCTGCCCTGGTCGCAGAGCCGCGGAGAGTGCCAGCGCAAAGCGCCCAGGGCGGCCTGGTTGCTGCTGGAGGTGGCGATTGAGGGGCGACCGCATACCTCCCATTGCACGTTATTGGCGCACGGCAGGGCGCACCGCTGGCGCTTTTCTGCTGACTGTTATGACGCTTTTTGCCTCCAGTGGCGCAACGGACGTGGAAGGCAGGTACAACGCGTTGAGCCACCAGATGATGTGCACCTGCAACTGCGCGCAGCTATTGGGCGAGTGCAACCATGTGGGCTGCCCGAACTCCGGCGGTATGCTGCGCACCCTCCATGCTGATCTCGCCCAGGGGATGAGCGATCACGAGGTGCTGGTGGCTTTTCAGCAGGAGTATGGGCCGACAGCATTGGCTTCTCCCCTGCTGACCCGCTTTAACCAGGCGGCCTGGGTGGTGCCCCCGGCAGTGCTGATCCTTGGATTGTTGGGCGCCCTGCTGCTGGTACGCCGCTGGCGCGAGAACCGCGATACAGAACGCAGGCTTGCACCGGCACGTGCGCCGCTGAGCGCAGCGGAGCTTGCGCGGCTGGCGCGCATCCGCCGTGAAACCGGCGATGACGACCTGGGCCGCCAGACGGAGAACCTGTGACCACCTTGATCGCCTGTGCTCTGCTGACAGTTCTGCTGGCTGCCTATGTCTTCTATCCGGAGAAGCAGGTGGCTGCGCAGACCCAGAAGCCCCGGCGCGTTTACCTGGAGGAGCGCAAGGCTGTCATCTATGACAACCTGCGCGACCTAAGCTTTGAACACAGAGCCGGCAAGTACCGCGATGAAGAGTACAACTTTGAACGCGCTGCGCTGGAAGGGGAAGCTGCGGCCGTGATGGTGGAGCTCGAAGAGCTTCGAGACCGATGAAAGCCGCTTGCTCCCGTCCCCTCTCTCCCTGGCGTGGGCGGGTCTATGCAGATGAGGCTCGTATCGGGCAAGGGCGTTGCAGGCTGTGGTTGTCGATTTTGCCGGCGGCCTGCCTGCTGCTTGGGCAGGCCTGCGTAGCGGCCACGCTTTCCGGCACGGTGACGGACCGCACCACGGGCAAGGTCTCCCCCGGCGATACAGTTGCGTTGATCGCTTTTGCGCAAGGCATGCAGGTGGCCTCTGAGACCAGGACGGATGCGCGCGGCCAGTACACCTTACAGCTGCCGGATGGGGACACGGGGCAGCATTTGGTCCGGGTCAGCCATGAGAAAGCCGCCTACTTTCAGCCTGTGCCTCCCGGCGCGCATGACGTGAATGTGGACGTGTATGACGTAGCCACTGCCGTCAAGGGCATCAGTACGGAAGCGGATGTACTGAGCATGCAGACTGGACCTGGCGGCGAGCTGCAGATCACAGAGGACTTTTTTGTCCGCAACAGCTCAGAGCCGGCGATGACGCAGCTGAGTGACCATGCGTACGAGTTTTACCTGCAGGAGGGCGTGCACCTGGAGGGAACGGCCGCGATGGGTCCGGGGGGCATGCCGGTGCAGTCTGCTCCGGTGCCTCTCCCCGGCAAAGGGCACTATGCTTTTGTGTTCCCGGTACGCCCGGGCGAGACGCGCTTCCAGGTGAGCTACACGCTGCCGTACGCCGGCAAGACCCTTGCCTGGACCCAGCGGGAAGGGCTGCTGACTGAGAACCTTGTGGTGCTGATGCCGAAGAGCATGCGCTTTAGCCCAACAGGCACAGACTGGCAGCCGGTGCCCGCGAACCCGGACGCGCAGACCTTTGTAAGAAAAGGGGTGGCGCCCGGCGAAGCTGTTGCGTTTACGGTGAACGGCCAGGGGCAGCTGCCGCGGGAAACACAGCCGAACGGCGGCAACGGTGCCCCGACGGGCGCCGGCTCTGCCACAGCAACGACAGCGACGAGCGGTAGCATGGCCGCCGATACGCGCCCAGGCGGCGGCCTGGGACCGCCGGTAGACACCCCCGACCCGATCCACCGCTACAAACCCTGGCTGCTGGGCGGCCTGGGTGTTCTGCTGCTTGCCGGGGCAGTGGTGCTGTTGCGCACCAGACCGGCAGACGGGAATGACCGGCAGGAGACGATGGGGCCAGCGGGAGCGGCAGGGGCTGAGCCTCGGTACGCTGCTTCCGGAGCGCTTCGCCCTGCGCTGGAGCAGGCGCTGCTTGCATTGGAGCGTGAGCATGCCCGCAGCCTGATCAGTGCGGCTGACTATGAAGAGTCGCGGCTTGCGCTGCAGAAGCTGCTGCATCGGGCGCTGGCGCGTGAGGCGCCCGAGGAAGCGAAGCTTGCTCCAGCCGCGGCAGCAGACGTGCCCACGGACTTGTCCACGGAGCCCCGGCTTCGCTGAGGAGCGGGTCCTTGGCAGCCGGTGCGTGCACAAAAGCAAAGTGCTGCGATGCGTCCTGTGATGAGAAAGGTTGGGTGGGTCCTTGCCGACCCTTCCCCGGCCACTTAGAATGAGGTTGCTTGTAGGAGCACCACGCCCATGGCCAAGATGAGAAATCCGGTCCTTTGTTTTCGTACTTCTGCGGCGCCTCTTTCGGTGGCCGCTCTTGTTTTAAGCGTGCTGGTAAGCAGCGCGGCCTTTGCCCAGACAGCTGCACCGGCGGCCACAGCCGAGCCCGTGTCCCTGAGCACCGATAACAACGCGGCAAACACCTCTGCCACGGCCCAGGCGAATGCGGCGGCGGCGCAGGCTCTGTTGAACGCGGAAAAGGCCGACGACCCGAATAATCCTCTGAACCGCAAACTGTCTGACAAGGAGCGGCGGAACCAGCAGAAGGAGTTGGGCCAAGAGCTCAAGGGTCCCTACAAGAAGTGGGCCAACGAGGATGTGCGCTGGATTATCACGGATCAGGAGATGAAGGCTTTCAAGAGCCTCTCAAACGATGAAGAGCGTGACGCCTTTATCGAGCAGTTCTGGCAGCGCCGCAATCCGGATCCGGAGTCGCCGGAGAACACCTTTCGCGACGAGAACTATCGTCGCATCGCCTACTCGAATGAGCACTTTGCTGCCGGCAAGCCGGGCTGGCTGACCGATCGCGGCCATATGTACATTGCCTACGGAAAGCCCGACTCAATTGACTCCCATCCTTCGGGCGGCAACTATGACCGGCCGATGGAAGAAGGCGGCGGTCAGACTTCGACCTTTCCTTTTGAGATCTGGCATTACCGCTATCTGGAAGGCATCGGCGACAACATCGACATTGAGTTCGTCGACAGCTGCATGTGCGGCGACTACCACATGACCATCGACCGCTCAGAAAAGGATGCGCTGCTGCACGTTCCCGGCGCGGGCCAGACGCTGTACGAGCAGATGGGCCAGGCGAAACAGGCAGACCGCTTCCATGGCGGCCTCGAGAACCTGGGCACCGGGCCGATGAGCAGCTCGCAGCAGAGCAAGGAGTTTGACCGCCTGGAACGCTACGCCAAGCTGCAGGCGCCGCCGGTGATCAAGTTTCAGGACCTGAAGCTCGAAGAGTTCCTGAGCAGCCACAAGGTGCTGAGCGGGCCGTTCTTCCCCTTTGATGTACGAACGGACTACGTCAAGGTCACAGACGATACCGTGCTGATGCCCTTGACCCTGCAGATCAAGAACCGCAATATCACATTCAGCACGAAGGACGGTGTCTCCAAGGGCGAGGTCCACATCATCGGCCGGGTTTCGACAATCACTGACAAGATCGTCCAGACCTTTGAGGACACGGTGGAGGTGGAGGAGCCGAGTGAGCTGCTGCCCAAGGTGCTCGACAACTCACAGCTCTACTGGAAGGCCTTGCCACTGCGCCCCGGCCGTTACCGGATCGATATTGCGATCAAGGACGTAAACAACCCGGACCATGTGGGTACCTGGGCCCAGGGCGTGATTGTGCCGCGCTACGATGACGACCGCCTGAGCCTGTCGACGCTGATCCTGGCCTCGAAGATGGAAAAGGTCGCCTCCAAGGAGATTGGTACCGGCAATTTCATCATCGGGAACACGAAGCTTTACCCTTCGGTGACGCCGAACCAGACGCAGGCTGCGGTCTTTCACAAGAACCAGAACCTCAACTTCTGGATGCAGGTCTACAACCTGGGCATTAACCAGGAAAGCAAGAAGAACGGCGCGACTATCAACTACCAGATCATCAATCTGGCCGATGGAAAGTCGATCCTGAACAGTCAGGAAGCCTCCTCGGCATTGGGGGCCAGCTCGGACCAGATCACCCTGGCCAAGACGGTGCCGCTCGCGTCAGTACCGGCCGGCAAGTACAGCGTGAAGGTCAGCGTGAATGATGGTGTGTCAAAGCAGGAGATTGCGCAGACCGCTCCGTTTACGGTGGAGTAGCAACGACGCGAGAAACGGGAGCATGCAGGCAGACCATCGCTGCATGCTCTATGAATTTGCGCTACACTGCGGCTACCAAGCAGAGCAAGAACATGAGGAGAGAGGCGATCGGCCGCTAGAGCTGAAGCCCTGCAAGTCTTTCTGGAGCGAAACGCAAAGAAAACGGGTTCCCAGCCTAGAGTGACTCAAAGAGCTTCCAGATCCGTCGGTCTTGCCGTAGCCGGTGCCGTTGGCTTGCTGCCTGGCGCGCTGCTTGCGCAACATCCTCAGCCGCATGCGACCGCGCCTGGCATGCTGAGCGCCGTATACCGGTCAAACATCTCAGGCGTGGTGCGAGACGCACAGGGGCAGCCCCAGATTGGGGCCTTGGTGGAGCTCCTGAATCCGGACTTCGGCCTGGTGGCACGCACCTTTACCGACGACCATGGCCGCTATAGCCTGCAACGGCTCGGTGCCGGGGTGTACCAGATCAAAGCAAGCGATACGCCCTTTCTGCCGACGCTGCGGCCGGATTTGCGCGTACTTACCAATGCCAGGGTCGTTGTCAACTTGACGCTGAGCACGGTGTACCGGGCCCTGCAATGGCTCCCGGCGGAGCGGCGCAGTTCACAGACCCGGGATGATGATTGGGACTGGACGCTGCGGCTTTCCGCGAATCGGCCTCTGCTCCGCTTCGCGGGACCGACGAGCCCGGCCGGTAGATCGGCTGCTCAGGGTTCTCGCGCTGAAGACGAGGGCTCGCAAAGTGAGCTCGTCGTGGTGCAGAACAGCAATGAAGGGAGCGCTGCTTCGCACCCTTACCATGCGGAGATTGCCAGCGGCCCGCGACACTTCGGGCAGGGTGGTACGTCTCAGCAGACTTCCTGGCGCGGCGGCGATGGGCAGACACGTGCGCTCCTGCTGAGCGAGCAGTCTTCCGTTGCCGATGCTGGGCGCATCTCGGCGAGCGCAGGCTACCAGCAGCAGCTTTCTCCTGACCGCTCCGTGGTTGCCGTTGCGACGCTGACCGATCGACCCGGAGTACAGGCGGGCGCGGCGAGCGGCCTGCGCAGCCTACGCATCCGCTCGGCAAGCACGGTCCAGCTCGGTGATTTGGCTGATATCGAGGCCGGTACGGAGCTCGAGGCACTCACGTTTGGCGCAGGCGACACCGCCGCGGCGAGCCACCCATTTGCCGCGGTGCATGTGCATGCGGGGCAGACAATCATTTCTTACCATGTCGCGACCTCGCCCGGGATGACAGATGCCCGGCATGTGGAGGGGGACGCTGCAGACGATGCGCCTGCGGGTTCACTCCGGGCCGGAAGGCTCCAGATAGAGGATGGGCTCCACCAGGAACTCCTGCTCCAGCAATGCCTGCGCGGCTGGACCGGCGAGCTGAGTGTCTTCCATGACCGCCTGCGCGCCCCGATGGTCGAGGGACTGGTAAAGGGTCCGGTCAAGGGCAATGAGGCTGCGCTCGATGCCGCAAACGTGCTTTACGATCCCGAAACCGGCTTGATTGCCGTGTCAGGCCAGGGGTACGGCGGAGGCGGTGTGATGGCGGTGCTGCGAGACCAGCTGAGCCGGGACACTTGGGTTTCCCTTCGATATGCCCTAGGCGAAGCGGCCTCCATGCAGGACGCGAGTCTTGCGTCCGAGTCGCTCGCAGCTCCAGCGCTGCCGACCTTTGTTGCACGGAAGAGCAGCGCGGTCTCGATCAGTGCGCAAACACAGTTTGCTTCGACGGGCACCACCGTGCGCGCGAGCTATCGCTGGCAGCCGCTGAACACATTGACAGCCGTTGCCCCGTTTTCTCCAGACGCACCCGATGCTTATCTTGGCTTGTACCTGCGGCAGCCTTTGCATCCGCGTGGCGGAGGCAGCAAGGTGGAAGCCGTGCTGGACGTGCGAAACCTATTGGCCCAAGGGTACCGCCCGTTTCTCTCGCAGGATGGGACTACGGTGTACTTCGCGCAGTCACAGCGGTGCATCGCGGGTGGGCTTTCCTTCTCGTTCTAGGCTTTGGCCCGCCGGCATGCAGCTGTTTGTGGAGCTACCATTCGCTGTAGGGCTTGCCGTCGGTCCCGGTCTGGCCTGACCCGCTGTGGATGTTGCTGATCCCACCGGCTGTCTGGTCCACGCTTTCAACGGAATCGTCGGTATCCGTCACCCAAGTCGCATCGCTCTGCGTCATTGGGTCCTTGGGGATCACCTTGAGGTAGCCGGACTGCGTGAGCTCATCGAGCGACTGCGGCGCTTTCTCCTTGTCCATGGTGAAGGAGTCGATGGCTTCGCGCATGACCTGGAGATCTTCGCGCAGCGTCGCCTCACGCGCATTGCGGATGGAGGCGGTGAAGCTCGGGATCGCGATGGCCGCGAGGATGCCGATGATCAGCATGACGATCATCAGCTCCACCAGGGTGAAGCCGTCCTCTTGTGAGGGGGAGGCAGAGCGGCCGGATCGGGCGAAGGTGAGGGCTCGGGCACCGGCTCGGCCGTTACCGTGCGGAGCTATATGCGAGCCGCCTGCCCCCTGTGTCCTCTTCATCTCTGTCTTTACCATGTGGAGTACTTTGTGCCATCGAGGGCTGTGCCGTCGGACTTGCTGTAGACGTCGAAGAGGTTCTGGCCACCGAACGAGGTGCTGTCCGCATCGTCCTGCATGGAGTGCTCGCCCCACTCATCCTTGCCGGTCATGGGATCGGTTGGAACATGACGCAGGAACTTGACCTTCTTGCCCTGCACATCGACGCCGTCGACCAGCGTCTTCAGGTCTGGGGGGTAGTTGTAGCTGTCGACCTTGGTCTGGAAGGCACCGCGCTCGGCTGCGTCCTTGTAGCGGTCGATGGCTCCCCGCATGGTCCATAGGTCATAGCGCAGCTCCCGCTCTTTTTCACGCTTTTTCTCAAAACGTGTGATCGGGATGGCGGCGGAGGCGAGGATGGAAAGGATGGCAACCGTCACGATCAGTTCGACCAGTGTGACGCCTGCTTCGCTCCTCCTGCCGAGGCGGCCATAGCTTGCCGCGCGACGGATTGTGACAAGGCCGCTCACTTGATGTGTACGGTTCCCTGGGAGCCCGTGGCGGCGACAGGCTGCTGCTTGCTGTCGCGCACCACAGGGCGGGTGATGGCGATGGAGGCATCGCCGACAGCCTTGGCCTGGAAGGTCAGCGTGCACACGGTACCGGCGCCGGTGATGCCGGCTGTGCCGGGCGGCCGCGAGGTGGAGATGGCGACTCCACCGTTGCCGTCATCCCGGTGGACGAGCGCAACTGCCTGGCCATCCCGACCGAGCAGATCGCCTACATCCACGTTGATGAGCTGGAGCTTGGTCTGGTCATACTGCACCTGCATCGGCACCGAGTAGACGTCGGTGCCGCCGGTGAGCATCACCTGCTCCTGGAACGTGTTGCCGACAGACTGCGTGGCATTCGACGGCACAAGCTGTAGCGAGACGGGCGGGCCACCCGCAGCAGGCGAGTCAGCCTTCATGGTGCCCAGGGCTGACTGCGCGGCGGCAAGCATGCCGGTCTGGCCGGAGGCCTGCCCGTTTGCTTGCGGCGAGGGCTGTGCATTGACGACCGGTGTGTTCTGGCCGGGGACTGTACCTTGCATCTGCGCCGGATTGGTGCCGGCCGGAACGTAGGGGCGTGGCGCGGCAAGGTTTGGGATGCTGCTTTGTGGGGCCCTGCTGTTCGCAGCGGCTGCGTCGTCATCGTCGTTGGAATCAATGTGGCGCAGCTGGATGTCGTTGGTTGTTCCGGTGTCAACCTGGCGTAGATTGAGCGGCGAGATCTCGGCTGCGCGCACCACATGCGGGATCAGCAGGAAGACAATCTCGTCGTCAGTGGTGGTCTTATCACGCGATCCGAAGACGTACTTGAGCAGCGGCAGTTCACCGAGTCCTGGCGTGCCATTGACGCTCTGCGAAACCTGGTGCTCCAGGATGCCGCTTAGGATCGTCGCTTCGCCTTCGCGCAAGCGGATCGTCTGCTCACTGGTGCGCTGGGTGATGATCGGCTCATTGATCCCGCCGAGGGGCGAGGTACCGTTTGTCGAGGAAACTTCGATTTTGAGCTTCATCGAGACATCGCGGTCATAGTGCACAGTCGGCTTCATGTCCACGTTGACGCCGATGTCGAGGTACTGGAATTGCGTGTTGACAAGCGACGAAGTGATGGCCGTTGCCACGCCGGCCTGGTAGGAGCCGGTGGCCACAGGCAGGCGCTCACCAATCTTGACTGTAGACTCCTGCCCGTCGGTCGCGCGCAGGCGAGGGTTCTGGAGGATCCGGGTGTTGGTATCGCTGAGCAGCAGGTTGACTTGCGCCGCTCCGATGCCGATGGCAAAGTTTGTCGAGTTCAGATGCGCCAGGCTATTCAGCGTGAGCGAGTTCGACGTCGAGTTGGTGGAACCCGTGGTGCTGGCTGTCGATGTCGTCGCCGTGGTGGTTGAACTGGCATTGGACGTCTGGAAGTTGATGCTGGCCGTTTGCGGCAGCTGGATACCGATGGTCCGCTCCAGTGTGCGGCTCACTTCGAGCACAGCGATGTCGACGACGACTTCCGGGCGCGCCTTGTCGAGATCATTGATCAGCTTGCCGGCCAGCAGCAGCTCGTCCGGGGTGCCGCGCATGATGATGGCGTTCTGACTGGGTATGCCGTACAGCTTTGCGCCGGTGGTAAAGATCTGACGCAGCGCTGTCTGGATGTCATTCAGGTCACTTGGCTGCGCGACGTTGGTCAGATAGAACGTCTGGACTGCTTGCTCATCGAGCTCTGTCCGTTTGCCGCGCGTGTTCGCGGCAACGAAAATCGTGTTCGCCGTCACAGGACGCCAGAAGGTGCCGGTGACCGTACCCAGGATGCGCAGCGCATCCATCAGGCTTACGTTCGAGAGGTCGACCTGCTGGCGCTTGGAGACGTAATCCGGATCAAACAGGACATTGATCCCGGCGAGCTTGCCGATCGTCTGGTAGAGGACTTTGCTATCGTCGGTGGCGTGTACGGTAAGGGGTTCGTTGGAAACAGGCTTGAGCTGCGGCGGGCCGCCGAGGTCCAGCAGGGCCTTGCGCTCACCGGGCGCCATGGCTGTTTCAGGCACCGGTGCTCTTGCTTCGCCGTCGATCTTTTCGCGGGTGACCCGGATGTCCTGCGTGGCGAGCTCGTTGCTGGGGTCGATCTCGAGTGCGCGGAGAAACTCGGTCAGAGCACCGGTATTGTCGCCCTGGTCGCGCAGCCGCTCGCCCTGCTTGACATGGGCTGCGGCCGCATCGAAGCGCAGGCGCTCGTAGGAGATTTTGTAGCGCTCGTCGTTGGGCTTCTTTTGGTAGGCCTTGGCGTAGTCTGTGTACGCCGCTTCCACGTCGTCGCGGCTCTCCGCAGCACGACCACGGTCATAAAGCTTGCCGGCTGACTGTGCATGGGCGGATGCGGTGGAATGGACGGCGCACAGTGCTGCGATGCCGAAGGGGAAGCCCCAGTGGGTCAGGCGGTTCATGCAACTCCAGGTAGAGGCTAGGCGGCATTCAGGTCGGCGCGACCGTTCACGGCCTTCGAATACTTCGCTCTTACATACAGACGATTGCTGGCAAAGTATAGCACTGCAATCCGGGCATAAAAGTTGCTCCACCCGCGTAGAAACTCATCACCAGCTATCCTTTAGTCATGGCACGCCAGAGCACATTTCAGACGGAGGCAGGGCAAAAAGCGGCCCCTGCGAGCAAGGCCCCGCCGCGGGATCCGGTGGCTGCCGGCGAGCGGGATGCTGCCCAGAACCGCGCAGCCGGGCACAACTACTTCCTGCTCGAGCGCTTTGAAGCAGGCGTCGCCTTGCGCGGCTCTGAGGTGAAGAGTATCCGCGAAGGCAAAGCCAACCTGAAGGACAGCTACGGCCTGGTGAAGAACGGCGAGGCGTGGCTGCTGAACGCCCACATCGGACCCTACTCGCATACCGGCTTTGACTCGCACGATGCTATCCGCACGCGCAAGCTGCTGCTGCACTCCGGGGAGATCCGCAAGCTGATCGACCAGACCCAGGCCAAGGGGTTCACGCTGATCCCGACGCGGCTCTACTTTCGCCATGGACGGGTGAAGTGCGAGCTGGCCGTGGCCAAGGGCAAGCAGGACTGGGATAAGCGCGCGACCGAGCGCAAGCGGGAAGCCGACAAGGAAGCGCGCCAGGCGGTGGCCCAGGGAAAGGGCCGCTAAAGGCTTTTGCCGGGCTGTTCCGGTGAGGAGACTACATAGGCTGTGATCCTGGGGTTTATCGTCAAAGAGTGAAAACCGAGCTACGCTTCGCCCTTGCTTCCCAATCCCCAACCGAACTGCTGGTGCTGTTTACCGTGGACCAGAGCAGCGGTGCCCCTGACAGCCCCCCGGCGGTCTTCCCGCTGACAGAGTCTCAGACCGTGCATGAGTCGGTCGGGGACCTGCTCGGGAGCGGCGAGTTCAAGTCGGCTGCAAATGAGATTCTGCTGGTCCATGCGCCCAAAAACTTCGCGGCCAAGCGGCTTCTGCTGGTCGGGCTTGGCAAGGCTGCCCACAAGACGACGGGCCGCGGCCCGGAGCTGGGAGCGCTGCGCAAAGCAGCCGGGACGGCTGCACGCTATGCCAGGCAGCGCGGGCTCCGCGACCTGAGCGTCGCCCTGCCGCAGACGCTGGTTGAAGGCACGGACGTGCAGGCAGCACGGGCGATTGCGGAAGGCGTGATCGTCGCGGACTTTGAGCCGGACACGTACCGGAGCGACCGCAAAGACCAGAGCCTGCAGTCCCTAGGGCTGATCGCGAGCGAGCGTGTGGACCAGCCGGGTGTGGCTGCCGGCCTGGCTGAGGGTGTTGCGATTGCGGAGAGCCAGAACTTTGCCCGGGCGCTGGTGAACGAGCCCGGCAATGTGTTGACCCCGACCGTCCTGGGGGAACGCGCTGCTGCGATGTGCGCCGAGGTTGGGCTTACGTGCGAGGTCTTTTCCACGGAAAAGCTTCGAGAGCTGAAAATGGGTGCCTTTCTCGGCGTGACCCAGGGCTCTGACGAGCCGCCTGCCCTGATGGTGCTGCGCTACGAGCCGGAGGGCGCTCCCGCCGATGTCACGCTTGGCCTCGTCGGTAAGGCCATTACCTTTGATACTGGCGGCATCTCGATCAAGCCGGCAGACGGCATGGAAAAGATGAAGTACGACATGGCCGGCGGCGCGGCGATGCTGGGTGCGATGCGGGCTATCGCGTTGCTGAAGCCGCAGGTGCGGGTACTGAGCGTGATCTGCTCGGCAGAGAATATGCCGTCCGGCAAAGCCTACCGCCCGGGTGACGTGCTGACAGCCATGAGCGGCAAGACGATTGAGGTGATCAACACCGATGCGGAAGGGCGGCTGGTGCTGGCTGACGGGCTGCACTACGCCAAGCAGCTGGGAGCGACCCACCTGATTGATGCTGCAACCCTGACCGGTGCGGTGTCTGTTGCGCTGGGTGTTCACAATGCGGGCGGGTTCTCGAACGATGACGCGACCTGGCAGCACTTTGCCGAGGGCTTGGCGGCAAGCGGCGAGCGCTTCTGGCGGCTGCCGCTGGAGGAGGAGTACCGCGAGCAGATCCGCTCGCATATTGCCGATCTGATGAATACCGGAGGCCGCTACGGCGGAGCTATTACGGCGGCGGCATTTCTGGCTGAGTTTGCGGGAGACACGCCGTGGATCCACCTGGATATTGCCGGGCAGGCCTGGCTGGATGAGGCGAAGCCGTGGTCGAGCAAGGGACCCAGCGGCGTAGCGGTCCGCAGCCTGGTGGAATGGGTGCGCAGCTACGCCCCTGATGAGATATAGACTCGTCCGGCCTCAAGAGGAAGGCGCGCTGGAAGCGCGCCTCTCCGCTTTGTGCGTTAACGGGCGAGTGCTTCCTGGCCTACCAGCGCTTCTATCAGCTTGCTGTTGAAGGCCGGGATGTCGTCCGGCTTACGGCTTGTGATCAGGTTGCCGTCTACCACTGTTTCCTGGTCGACCCAGGTGGCGCCGGCATTGCGCAGATCGGTTTGCAGGGAAGGCCACGAGGTCACGGTTCTGCCCCGGACCACACCCGCCTCAATCAGCGTCCAGGCGGCATGGCAGATGGCGCCTACCGGTTTGCCGCTTTCTACAAACTCCTTTGCAAAGGCCACGGCCTTCGCATTCAGCCGGAGCTTGTCAGGGTTCTGCACACCACCGGGCAGCAGCAGGAGGTCGTAGTCGCTGACCCTCCCTTCGTCTACGGTCTTATCTACAGCAACCGACTCGCCCCACTCCGTGAACTTCCAGCCCTTGATCTGGCCCTCTTTGAGCGAGATGACGTGGGTCACAGCGCCTGCGTTTTCCAGTGCTTTCTTCGGCTCAGACAGCTCCACCTGCTCAAAACCCTCTGTTGCGAGAATCGCAACCTTCTTACCTGTCAGCTCCGCCATTGTTTTCCCTCTTCCTTGACGTGTAGGACGGCCTGCCGCGTAGTGGTGTTGCCATCGCACACCAGGCTATCGCTGGCAGCGCCGGATGTGAATGACGTGTGAATATTGCCAGCTTCGCTGGCGCCCCATGCCCTTCAGGCGGTCCCGCAACATCTATGAGATGGCATTCGTGCCATGGTGCAAGAACGTGGAGGTTTTCCTATGCCCTTTTTTTCGCAGCGTAGTGGATCGCTTGGAGCCGCGGCTTTGCTGTGCCTCAGTCTGGCTGCCTGCAACCCCGGCTCAAACAGCACAGGCAGCACAGTGCAGCTGTCGGGTGCCGGCAGCACCTTTGTCTACCCGGTGATGACGCGCTGGATTGAGGGCTACCACCAGGCCCACGGCAACACGCAGATCAACTATCAGTCGATCGGGTCCGGCGGAGGCATCGAGCAGGTCAAGAACAAGACCGTCGACTTTGGCGCATCGGACGCGGCGCTGACGGACCAGCAGCTGCCCACCATGGGCAATGTCGTGCAGTTTCCGGAGTCAGCCGGGCCAGTCTGCGTCACCTACAACCTGCCCAACATGGCGCAGCCTGTGCAACTCTCGCCCGCATCGCTGGCCGGCATGTTTCTTGGAACGATCAAGAGCTGGAACGACCTACAGATCGCGAAGGACAACCCGTCGCTCAAGCTGCCGCATGTGCCGGTCGTTGTGGTGCACCGCGCCGAAGGCAGCGGCACAACCGCCATCTTTACCGACTACCTGGCCACGGTGAGCCCAGCCTGGAAGTCCCAGGTGGGCGCAGGCAAGAGCGTGAAGTGGCCCGTGGGCCTGGGCGGCAAAGGCAGTGAAGGCGTGACAGGGCAGTTGCGCCAGTCACCAGGTGCCATCGGGTACGTGGAGCTGACTTACGCTGAGCAGAACAAGCTGCCGGAAGCAAAGATTGAGAACAGCAGCGGCAGCTACGTGGCACCGACGGCGGCAGGCACCACGGCGGCGATCGCGGCCTTTGCGGGCGAGCTTGCGCAGGATCCGCGCCACTCCATCGTGAACCCTCCGGCCACAGCGAAGGATGCTTACCCGATCTCGGGCCTCACGTTTTTGATTATCCCAAAGGACGGGCCGGATAAAAACAAGCGGGCCGCGTTGAAGAGCTTTACCGAATATGTGATCCACGATGGCCAGGCTACTGCGGGCTCGCTGAACTACGCGCCGCTGCCGGATGCGGTGAAGCAGTATGACGAGTCACAGCTGAAGCTTTTGACGGCGGCCGGGCAGCCTCTGCCGTAGGGTAGCTCGAGGAAGAACAGTCTGGCCTTTACTTAGCTAGCCGTCTCGCCTGTAGCCTGCGCAAAAGAATGAAGGCTACAGGCACCAGCACGAGCAATACGAGCACGCCCGCAGCAAGAGCACTGATCAGGTTCGTAAAAGTCGCAAATCCGCATTGGCCGTCTCCTTGGCTAGGCTTGCAGTCCGGCTGAACGACTATGGCTGTATGGAACGTCAGCCAAGCGATCAGCACTGCGCCAGCCGTGCCCGACGAGAGAGCCAGCAGCAAGCTCTTCCACCAACCAGCACCGACTACGCGCATACACTACTTCTCCGGCCCTTCGGCGCGAAGACCCCAACGCGGCTAAGAGTTAGCTAGCGACAAAGGCAACCCTGCATACACAAGGGTCGCTTACCAAAGCATACCTATAATTTCTGAGCAGTCTATGACACGCTCGCGCAAGTATATTTCAGTCACAGCACTCAATTTGCCGGCTTGATAGCGAAAGAAGCTGTTGTCGGCTGGATCGACTACGTAAAGCGCAGGAACGCCCATTTCCTCAAAATTACCGAGCCGAACCAGGAGTCGAGAAAGCCGGTCCTCCGGGCTGAGGATCTCAAAGGCCGCCAAGGGCGGCACGATCGCCACGGCATCGCGCGGAGCGTCTGCGTCTAGGATGGCGATGTCTGGTATCCGGTATCGCCGCTCGCCCGTCTTGGTTCGTAGTTCGGGGCGAACGCGTATGTTCCACTCTTGCGCCCGCGACCCAAAATACAGGCATAGCGCGAGCTGCCAGGCGGAATGCTGATCTTCTCCCATCGCTCGTTCCTCGATGACGCCATTCACATACTCTGCGTCCGGCTCATAGCTGGTGCGAAGGTATTCTTCAACGGAGATCAGGGTTGTGGTCGCCATGCGGGCCCTCTCGCACTTGATGATATGCCAGCATTGAGGCTTTTATGGTCACTTCTGAGGCCGCCTACATCACTTCGGGCGTTTCGATTCCCAGCAGGGATAGCGAGCGCACAAGCGTGCGATCCGTCACGGCTGCGGTAGCCAACAACAGGGCCTTGCGCGCGGGATCAGGCTCCGTGAGGATGTGGTGCTTGCGGTAGAAGGCTGAGAAGTCCTGGGCAAGCTGGAAGCAGTGGCGGGCCAGGTGCGCGGGCTCTGCTGTTTCGCGGCATTGCTCCAGTACCAGAGACGTTTTACCGGCCCGCAGCCAGACCTGCCAGATACTGTCGTTGCTTTCTCCTTCGATGAAGGAGGCGATGTCGAGTGTAGAGAGCGCCGTCAGTGCCTGCGCTGCGGTTGTGCCTGCCTTGCGAAAGATCGAGCGTGTGCGAACCACGGCATATTGCAGGTATGGGCCGGTATCGCCCTCAAACGACAAAGCGTCTTTGAAGTCAAAGGCGATGACCGTGTTGCGGGTGAAGCGCAGCATGAAGTAGCGAAGCGCACCGACAGCAATCTGTTGCGCGGTGCGCTCGCGTTCGGCAGGCGGCTGTTCCGGGTTGCGAGCCAGGACCTCCGCACGGGTCGCGTCCACGAGGCGATCAATGAGGTCGTCGGCCTTGACGCCGAAGCCTTTGCGTCCGGAGACCTCAATGTAGGCGCGGCCGCGGTCCTCCTCTGACACTCCGTAGCCGAGCTCGAGCGCGCAGCGCGGCGTGAGCGCCACCATTTCGTAAGAGAAATGGGTATAGCGTTCTGCCTGCTCGACATAGCCCATACCGCGCAGCGCCTCGATGACGTTGCTTTGCGGGTCACTCTGGCGGCTGTCGATGACGTTGTAGATCGAGTCGGCACCGCCGAATTGCGGATGTTGCTGCCGCCCCTGCTCGGCGGTGATCCAGCAGGTGTGGTTCGGGTACTCGAAAAAGGGCTCGTATCCGAAGTCGCGGCCCAGCAGGCCGAACTTCCAGAGATGGTAGGCAATATCTTTGCCGACGTACGTCACCGTGCCATTGGACCGAACGATGATCTTGGCTTCTTCATCCAGCTCGCCTTCCGCAACGCCCGCGGTACCGGCACGCTGCATCACCCAGCAGCCTGCATTTTTGCCGGCGGCCTCGAGCCGCAGCACACCCTTCTCTTTCAACTGCGCAAAGGCCGCGTCCCAGAAGTGCAGGCGCAGGATCTCGCTCTCACGCGGCAGTAGGTCGTACGCAATACCGAGCCGCTGCATGGTTTCAAGGTGCCGGCGGACGATCGCGGTAGCGACCTGTTCAGCCACGGCGGCTGTACTGTTTCCACCCTCCTCGAGACGGTGCAGCGTGTCGAGCCGCAGCTGTTTGCGCGCGGCGTTCTCTTTTGCGGAGCCTGCGCCGTACCATTGCGAGGTTTGCGCGTACAAATCCCAGCAGGCGTAGTCGATGCGCTCACCGCGAGCTAGGAGGTCCTGCATCCAGGCTTCGACCTCGGCCAAGGTAAAGCCACGCAGATGTTCGAGCCCGACAACAATGTCGGCGACTTGCACGCCGGTGTTGTCGATGTAGTTTTGCACCGAGACCTGGTCGCCGGTAGCGCGCAGCAGACGCACAAAGGTGTCGCCCAAGATGGCGTTGCGCAGATGGCCGACATGCGCGGCTTTGTTGGGATTGATGCTGGTGTGCTCGACTAATGCGTGCTGGGGCGCGCGGGTAGATGCCTCTGGCTCATCGAGCGCAAGCATGCGCAGCGCGGCTGGCCGGTCGAGCCGCGCGTTGATGTAACCGGCTCCTGCGACCTCAAAGGCAGCAAAGCCTTCCACGGTGCCGAGCGCCGTGACGATCTCTTCCGCGATTTTGCGCGGCGCTTTGCGCAGCGTGCGCGCGAGCTGCAGCGCGACCGGGACGGCGTATTCACCAAAGCGGATTTCGGGCGGCTGCTCGATCGCGAGGGCGGCGGGCTCGAGACTGTAGAGGGTGCGTAAAGCATGCTGGAGCGCATGCTGGAGCTGTTTTTGTCCGGAAAGGTACACGGTTCCTGCTTTTCTCTCGCTGGTTTCAAAGCCGAGTCTAAACCGCTGCGCAGCCGGCGGCCCTTTAGAACGCGTTCTCGTTTCTCGGCTGGTAGGATGATGTTTTGGGTCGAGAGCAGGTGGAATGCTCCGACACGCCTGCCATGCCCAACGACAGCACCCCCTTTTCCATCACGACGCCCATCTACTACGTGAACGCACGCCCACATATTGGGCACACGTATACGACCGTAGTGGCCGACGCGATTGCGCGGCGTCAGCGCTCGCTCGGGCGCGAGGTCTGGTTCCTGACCGGCACCGATGAGCATGGGCAAAAGATTGAACGCTCCGCAGAGAGAGCGGCGATGGCTCCGCAGCAGTTTACCGACCAGGTATCCGCCGAATTTCGCGGTCTCTGGGACCGGATGGGTCTGAGCTACGACGATTACATCCGCACGACGGAAGAACGCCATAAGCGCGGGGTGCGCAAGCTGTGGAATGTGCTCAAGGAGCGCGGCTTCCTGTACAAGGGCACCTATACCGGGCAGTACTGCGTGTGGGATGAGCTGTATGTGGAAGCGGGCCCCGGCGCGCCCTGCCCTGATTGCGGCCGGCCCACCGAGACGGTGAGCGAAGAAAACTACTTCTTCAAGCTCTCAGCGTTTGAGAATCGCCTGCTGCAGCTGTATGCCGAGCAGCCGGAGTTCATCCAGCCGGAGGCGCGCCGCAATGAGGTGCTTGCCTTTGTGCGCGGCGGCCTGCGGGATTTATCTGTTTCGCGCACCAGCTTTCAGTGGGGCATTCCGGTGCCGGGTGACGAGTCGCACGTCATCTACGTCTGGCTCGATGCGCTGGCGAATTACATCACAGCGCTGGGCTACGGGTCCGACGATGAAAGCCGGTTCGAGAAGTTCTGGCCGGCACAGCTTCACATGATCGGGAAAGAGATTTCTCGCTTTCACTGCGTCTACTGGCCTGCTTTTCTGCTGGCGGCCGGGCTGCCTCTGCCGAAAGCAGTGGTGGCGCACGGCTGGCTCCTGTTTGAGCAGTCGAAGATGTCCAAGTCGCGCGGCAATATCGTCCGTGCGGAAACGATTCTGTCGGTGCTCGGCGCGGATGCACTGCGGTATTTTCTGCTGCGGGAGATTGTGTTCGGGCAGGATGGGAGCTTCTCGTTTGAGGCGCTGGTGCAGCGTTATAACGCTGATCTTGCGAACGGGTATGGCAACCTGGTGAGCAGAACGCTGGCGATGATCCAGCGCTACTTCGGAAGGACGAGTGTTCTTGGCACTCCTGCTGGGCCATTTCTAGTGCCCACTGCGGAAGACGTGGACATTGAGATTAGCTTGTCAGCTACACGAATCATCTCAACAGCAAACGCTCACTTCGACAGCCTTAACTTTTCACGGGGTCTAGAGGAGATCTGGAGCTTTGTCGCCCAGGTCGACCGCTTTCTCACTGTCTCAGCACCTTGGAAGATTGCGGCTCTAGCACAAGCGGAGGAGCGTGACATACCCGTCGCAGTCCGAAATACGCTCTATACAGCCGCCGAGGCCATTCGGATCATTACCGCGCTTGTGTACCCGGTGATGCCGGAGGCTGCGGCCAAGGTGTGGGGACAGCTAGGTCTCAGTGACATAGCCCAGGCTCCGCTTCGGCATCTGAGCTGGGGCGGCCTCCAGCCAGGAACGCGGCTCGGCGCACTCGGGCCCGTGTTTCCCCGCGCCGACAAAGATGCGGGGGAAAGGATGCAAGCCATGGAACGATCAGAACAGGAAGCACGAGAACAGGCGCTGCAGGAAAAAGCTCCAAGCCCGACTACGCCGGAGTCTCTCCCGCCGGCAGCCGATACGGCCACGTTGATTCAGTCTGAGCTCATGACGGTCGGCATTCCCTTGTCTCCTGCCACTGCGCTGGCCACGCCGGCCGAGGCGACACCGGAGGCGGTGCTGCCCCTCTCGACCTTTGAGCCGGGTCTCCAAGCGATGGAGGATGCCGCGCTGGTCGGGCAGGTGAGCACTCCTCAGCCGATTGAAGTGCAGGTCTTCGGAGACGCGGCGCAAAAGCCTGATCCCCTGCCGCAGATCACCATCGACGACTTCCTAAAAGTGGAGCTGCGCGTCGCGCAGATCGTTGTGGCCGAGCGCGTGCCCAAAGCCGATAAGCTACTGCGGCTGGAGGTGGACCTCGGCTATGAACGGCGGCAGATCCTCGCGGGCATTGCTGAGACGTACGCGCCGGAAGCGCTGCTTGGGCGCAAGGTTGTGATCGTCGCAAACCTGGCACCGCGCAAGCTGCGCGGGCTGGAGTCTAACGGCATGGTCGTGGCTGCTTCACTCGGTGACCAGGGGAAGCCCTCGCTGGCAGGCTTTCTGGATCACGTCGAGCTTGGCGCCCGTCTCCGATAGGAGAGGCGCAGGCAAACAACCGCCAGGCTCGGAAAGGTTCCGGATTGCTCATTGACTCGCACGCACACCTCGACCACGAGCGCTTCGCCGAGGATCGCGACCAACTGCTGGCGCGAGCCTGGGATGCCGGCGTGCGGACCATCCTGTCCATCGGCATCGGCGATGGTCCCGAAACCATGGATGGCGCACTCCAACTGGCGCGTGCCTACCGCGACAGACCGGGCGTTCCGAGAATCCTCGCAACCGCTGGGGTGCACCCTCAGGAAGCCGGCCAGTGCGACCGGCAGGCACTTACGAAGCTCGACGCGCTGCTTACTGAGCCCGAGGTGCTGGCCTGTGGCGAGATCGGGTTGGACTTCTACCATAATGACAATCCACCCGTCGCCGTCCAGCGGGAAGCGTTTCACGCACAGATGGAGCTGGCGGCCGCCCATAGAAAGCCGATCGTGATCCATTGCCGGCCCGGCGCGGCCTTCGGCGAAGAAAATGACGCCTGGGAGCAGACCCTCGCCATGCTGGAGCAGCATTGGCAACCTACCGGCCTGCGCGGTATCATGCATTGCTTCTCCGGCAGCCGCTCACACGCCGACCGGGCGCTTGCGCTTGGCTTTCTGGTCTCCTTTGCCGGCAACCTCACCTACCCAAGCGCCGCGCCGCTGCGGGAGATCGCCGCTGCGATTCGGCGAGAGAGCTACCTGGTCGAGACGGACTGCCCTTTTCTTGCGCCCGTGCCCGAGCGCGGCAAACGCAACGAGCCGGCACTGGTGCGGCGCACGGCCGAGGTATTGGCACAGGTGCGCGGCATCTCACTGCAGGCGCTTGCCGAGGAGACCACCGAAAACTTCTACGGGCTCTTCCCGGTTCGTTCCATTTTCCATGGCACCGACGCGGTTCACGAGAGCTAAACCGAACCGATACACCCTTTTGCGCCCATAATAGGAAGGGAACGCTGCACTGCACGAGGAAACGTATGGCTGCTGATAACTCATTTGATATTGTCTCGAAGGTAGAAATCCAGGAAGTCAAGAACGCGATCGATCAGGCGTCGAAGGAAGTAAACGCCCGCTTTGATTTGAAAGATTCCAAGTCCTCTATCAAGCTGGACGGGGATGAGAAAGGCCTGGAGCTGGCCTCAGCTGACAGCTACAAGCTGGAAGCTGTGACCCAGATCCTGGAACAGAAGCTGATCAAGCGCGGCATCTCGATCAAGTCCTTGGAGTACGGCAAAGTGGAGGCTGCTGCCGGCTCCAGCGTCCGGCAGAAAGTGACGCTGAAGCAAGGCATCGCCCTAGAGAAGGCAAAGGAGATCGTGCGGCACGTCAAGGATTCCAAGAGTAAGGTGCAGGCGACGATCCAGGGCGAGACGGTGCGGATCACCGGTAAGGATCGCGATACTCTACAGGAGACAATTGCGTTGCTCAAAGGACACGACTTCGGGATTGACATGCAGTTTACGAACTTTCGCTCGAACTGAAGCTTTGGCGCGACACAAGCCGATTTGGGTTCCCCCGGCAGAGGATGTGCATCTGCTAGTCGAGGAGATGGTGTGGGCACAGCAGCGATAGCATCGGCCAAGGAGGTTTTCGATCTCCTGCACGACGATCTGCTCGCCATTGAGCGGGAGTTTGGCCGCGATGCCGTTTCCTCAGTAGCCGCCATTACCGAGATTGCCGAATACCTGCGGGAGAGCGGGGGCAAGCGCATCCGCCCTTCCCTGCTGCTGCTGGCTTGTCGCAGCCTCGGTTTCTCCGGGCCTGCCATGCACCGGCTGGGTGCCGTCGTAGAGATGGTCCATACAGCCACACTGGTGCACGATGACATCATCGATGGCGCTGAGCTCCGCCGCGGCCGGCCCTCCCCCAATACCACCTGGGGCAACTCCCGGTGTGTTTTGGCTGGCGACTGGCTGTATATGCAGGCCTTTCACATCGCGCTTGGAGAGCGCAACTTCCGTGTGCTCGAGCTGCTCATCAGCTTGACCCAGGTGATGGTTGAAGGGGAGCTGCTGCAGACAGAAAGGCTTGGACGCCCGGTCTCAGAGAACGAGTACAACGAGCTGATCTACCGTAAGACGGCCTGCCTGTTTGAGGTTTCCATGCGCCTTGGGGCGGTGCTTGCCGGGGCTGACAAGCAGACCGAAGAGTGCCTAGCCGAGTACGGCCACTCCCTGGGGCTTGCCTTCCAGGTCGTGGACGATGTGCTGGACCTGACGGCCGCTGAGTCTGTTCTGGGTAAGCCCGTGGCGAGCGATTTACGCGAGGGCAAAGCGACCCTGGCTGTGGTGCACGCGCTGGAGCATGCGAGCCTGCCGGAGCAGGAGGTAATCCGGCAGGTTTTGGCTGATGGTGCGTTTACACAGGTGCAGTATGAGGATGTACTCGCCATCCTGGACCGACATGGCTCCATTACGTTTGCCATGGGCGTAGCGCAGGCGCATGCCGAGCAGGCGCGCCGTGCACTCGACTGCCTTCCGGAGACTGAGTACAAGCGCGCTCTGCTGTGGGTTCCAGACTTTGTGGTCAATCGCGATAAGTAAGCCGGCTTAGCTACCGCGATGGAAGCGATTCTGAGAGGCCCGGGACCCTGAAGCAGCGGATCCCGGGCCTTTCTTTAAGCAGGGTTCTCCCGTACCCAGGCGTTGATCCGCTCGAACTCAGGCTCACTCAGCCGAAAGCTCATAGCGGGCATAATGCCGTCCACTTGCTCGGGCCGGCGGGCGCCCACGATGGCAGCTGTGATAGCCGGGTGGTGCAGTGTCCAAGCGATCGCCACAACGCCCGCCTCGACGCCATGTTCTTTGCCGATGGTGGCCAGCAAGTCAGCCAACTTCAGGTGCCGTGACAGCTTGGGCTGGTTGAAGTTCGGGTTCCTGCGTCGCCAGTCGTCGTCCGGCATGGCCGCCACGCGTTCCGCTGTCATCTTGCCTGTAAGCAGCCCCGAAACCATAGGCGAGTAGTTGATGACGCCGATGCCGTTCTCCTGGCAGAAGGGCAGGATCTCCGGCTCCACCTTCGCATTGATCAGCGAGTAAGGCGGCTGGAGGGAAGTGATGGGCGCGATGGGCTGCACCCTCTTCATCTGTTCGACCGAGAAATTGGATACGCCGATATAGCGGATCTTGCCTTCCTGCTTCAGCTTCGCGAGAGTTGCCCAGCCTTCTTCGATCTGCTCTTCCGGGTTGGGCCAGTGCACCTGGTAGAGGTCAATGGTTTCGCGTCCGAGACGGCGGAGTGAGTCTTCCAGCTCCTGCCGAACGGACTGCGCATCGAGAGCCCGAAAGATCGTGCGATCGGCGGTATTCCACTTCATGGAGCATTTGGTGAAGACGTATGGCTTATGCGCGCTCCCCTTGAGCGCGCGTGCCACGACCTCTTCGGAGTGACCCAGGCCGTAGATGGCAGCGGTGTCGATCCAGTTCATGCCAAGGTCGAGGGCGCGCTCGATGGAGCGGACGGAATCGCCATCCTCCTGCGCGCCCCAGGCAAACTCCCAGTCGCCGCCGCCGATTGCCCAGGCACCGAAGCCGATCGCGCTCAGCCGCAGGTCAGAGTTGCCCAGCTGTCGTAGGTCTTGCGTTGCTGCTGTCGTTGTCGCCATAGCAGGTTGAGATGCAGCGTCGCTTCCTGCGCTGCTTGGCGCGAGGTCCCGCAGGCAAAAGCTTGGGAGCCTGCGCCGCATCATGCCGCGGCCGCCTCGCCGAGGCGAAACTCCGCCGCCAGCCTCCAGGGGCCGCCTTCGTAGTGCCACAGCAGAAGAGTCTCGGCCTCGGCCGTCCACGGCCGGAACCCGGACGAGAGCTTCTCGTAGAGCTCGCGCGCAACCCCGGGATCAACCTTGTTCTGCACCACCACATGGGGGTGAAACGGCTGCCGGTCCTGCGGCGTAAGCCAGGGGAGCCATGCCTGCTGCAGGGTACGGTGGAGATCCGTAAGCTCCGTGGAGCGCAGCGCGTAGGCGACACCGCGGCCCATGCGCATCAGGTCGTGGACTTGAAGTGGGAAGGAGGGCGACTGCGCTGCAAGTGCCGCCAGCTGGGCGCTGATGCTTCCGATCTCTTCCCCGGGCAGCGCGTGGAACAAGGAAAGGTGAGCAGGGATGCGGTTGAGACGCACGGGAAAGTATCTCTTCCGCTCCGCCTCAAAGTGGGCCTGCGCCCCAGCCTCAAAGCCGAGCGTGACGATGAGAGGCTTCACGGTAACGGATCGCAGGTGGGCTGGGGCGTCATCCATGCAGTCTGGGATGCGCGGGCAAAGGGAGCGGCTCGCGTAGGGCGGCTTGGCTTCTCCATCGTTTCAAGCCTCTTTGGTATAGTTAGAGGCTGGTGCAGCGGGAGCGGCCTGGCCCTGGACGTCCTCCGAGTGGCTTTGTCCGGCACTTACGCTCTGCCTGCACAACCTACCCGTTTCGCTTTCCGTTGCCGATGAAAGGATTTTGCCTGTGTTGATGATTCGTCTGGCCCGCTTTGGGGCACGTAAGAAGCCGTTTTACCGTGTCGTTGTGATCGAGAAAGATCGTGCCCGGAATGGCCGCTCGGTTGAGCTGGTGGGCACCTACAATCCACGCACAAGCCCCGCCACCATCGACTTCAAGCGGGAGCGCATCGATTACTGGACCGGCAAGGGCGCACAGCTTTCTGACCGGGTAGCGAAGCTGCTGAAGACGGCTCCGGCTGCGGCTGCGGAACAGCCAGCTGAAGCAACAGCCTAGCAATCGGCTCTCCGGAGAACCGCACTCATCCCTGCCTGGATCTGCTCTTTTCCAGCACCCGTGACGCACTGTTGCGCTCCATCTGCAAGCTGCTACTATGGGCGCCAGCTTGGCTCGCCCGCAGTGCGTTTCTGCGTATGCCTGCCTTGCCGGAGCAGTGCTTTTATGAGTGATGATCCCCTTGTTTCCGGTAGCTCACCCGACCCGACCCATGCGCTTGTGACTCAGATTGCAAAGGCGCTGGTGGACCATCCCGACGCGGTCGAAGTGGAAGCCCTGATGCGGGAAGAGACGACGGTTCTGCGGCTTCGCGTCTCGGAGTCGGACATTGGCAAGATCATCGGCAAGCAGGGCCGCACAGCACACTCTCTGCGCACGATCCTAAGCGCCGTAAGCATGAAGTACCACCACCGCTACACGCTGGACATCGTTGAGAATGCATTGACCCGGGAACCGCGTGAGACACATACCAAAGCGGCCGGCACAGAGGCGCACGAGTAAGTGCTTCCGGTGGCAGAGAAACCGTCAGTGCCAAACGTCGGCGGTGAGCCCTGGCTTCGTGTCGCCCTCATTGTGAGGCCGCACGGACATCGCGGGGAGGTTCTGGCTGAGCTCCTGACAGACTTTCCCGAACGCTTTAGTGGCCGCCCTCAGATCCATATGCGAGGCCCCAGGACAGAAGAACCGAATCAGACGGTTACAGTCGAGAAGTACAGGCTGCAAGGCGGCCGCGTCATCCTACAGCTCACCGAGTGCACCAGCATGAATGAGGCGGAACTGCTGCGCGGCTTTGAGCTTGTAGTTCCCTGGGAGGCCAGGACGGTTCTGCCGGAGGATGAAATCTACGTTGCTGAGCTTGTCGGCTGCACGCTTGTGGATGCACGGGCAGGACGGCCGATCGGGACCGTTATTGACGTGGACCGGGAATCGTCGAACGTGGAATTGCTTATCGTGCGCATAGAGGATGGTGGGAGCGGGGCAGAGCTGCTCATCCCTTTCGTAAAGGCTTACGCGCCCCGGTGGGACCTCGCGGCGCGCACGCTTCACATGGAGCTGCCGGAGGGTCTTGCGGAGCTGCCGAGCGATGAAGCGGGCCGCGCCGACAAGAGCCGTTAGCTGATGCGCTTCGATATCCTCACGATCTTTCCCCTGTTCTTTGGCACAGCTACGGAACGGAGCGCGGAAGGCTCCGGAATCTTTGGCTCCGGCATGCTCCGGCGAGCCCTTGCGGCCGGGCAGGTCGAAGCAGCCGTCCACAACCTACGCGATTTCGCGCTCGACAAGCACCGAACGGTGGATGATCGGCCGTTTGGCGGCGGCGAGGGCATGGTCCTCAAGCCGGAGCCGTTTGCGGCAGCGCTGGGAGCGCTAGGGCTTGCGCCCAGGCCGGAACGAGCAGCCCGGAGGGAAATGGTGATTCTTCTCTCTGCGCAGGGCAGGCCGTTCCACCAGGCCCTTGCGCACGAGCTGGCCGGGCTGGAGCGTGTGGTGCTGCTGTGTGGACGCTACGAGGGTGTGGATGAGCGCGTGAGTGAACTGCTGGCGGATCGCGAGATTTCGATTGGCGATTATGTTTTAACCGGCGGGGAGCTTGGCGCAGCGGTCATCATTGATGCAGTCACACGGCTTGTGCCGGGCGTCCTGGGCAATGCAGCATCGCGGGCCTTTGAGAGCTTTGGGGCAGGGGATGCGGCGCTCGCCTCGCTGCCGCAAGTGGCTCCTCGAATAGCGCCACGCGCAACCCACGGTGCGGGCGGGCTGCTCGACTACCCACAGTACACGCGCCCGGCTGAGTTCGGAGGCATGGTTGTTCCGGCTGTTCTGATGGATGGCAACCATGAGCAGGTCCGCCGCTGGCGGCGTGAGCGGGCACTTGAAAAAACCTGGCGGCACAGGCCAGACCTGCTCCAGGCTGCGGAGTTGAGCCCGGAGGATCAACGCTTTCTGGCTACGCTCTCCCGGTAGCTTCGCCTACTTGGCGGCAGGAGCGTTTTGCATCTCCTTCCTCTTCTCGACTTTCTCATTCATGAGCCGCCGCATTTTGGGCGTTGACCTCCTGTATGCGAGGCGTTGCGACGGCTGAACCCTCGCGAAGCAGCCGCGGCGTTTCGTCGACCATCGCCTTGGCCTCAGCCGCTTTCCGCACCCGTCTCAGCTTTGCGGCTCCGGCCATCCCTCGCAAAGATGCTGCTATACTGAGGATTCGGTTCGCGCCCGGCAACCCAGACCGTAGTGCTGCAGCTGATAAATCAAGTTCAGGAACAGATCCCACCATGTCGATTCATCCAGTGATGCAGCGCCTTGCCGAGAAACTCAAGCGGACCGATCTTCCCGCATTTGCTACCGGAGACACCATTCGTGTGCAGGTCAAGATCAAAGAAGGCGAGAAAGAGCGTTTGCAGGCCTTTGAAGGTCTTGTGATTGCTTTTAAGAATGGCCCGCAGGGTTCCTTCACCGTCCGCAAGATGAGCTTCGGCCAGGGTGTGGAACGTATCTTCCCATTGAACTCCAGGGTGATCGACAAGGTTGAGAAGCTCCGCTCTGCGAAGATCCGCCGCTCCAAGCTGTTTTACCTGCGTGGCCTGCGCGGCAAAGCTGCGCGCCTTAAGGAAGTCGATCGCGCCTAGCGCGTTTTCTACGATCCGCTTTCTGCAACCCCGCTGTTCGACAAAGGCGCCCTGGCAAGGGCGCCTTTTCCACGTCTCGGAAGCTTCGCAAGGAGTCACGTCCCGCTGGTTACACTGGGAGCATGGCTGCGTCTTCCCGCCCCGCCGGTACACTTCGGCGCGCTCCCCTGCCTGACTCTCAGGTTTCGAAAGCCACCCGGAAGCTGCGCATGCTGCGTGAGCTCACCTGCGATGCAGCGTTTGAGCAGGCTGCACGCATCGCCGGCGCTCTCGCGATTGCAGGCGTGGACGAAGTGGGACGCGGCGCTTTGTTTGGCCCGGTCGTGGCCGCAGCCGTTGTGCTTCCGGAGGACTGCCATGCCGCCGCGTTGATGGCCGCAGGCCTTCGCGACTCAAAGCAGCTGGAGGCGGAAGACCGTGAGCGGCTGGCTGCGATAGTGCGTAGCTGTGCTGTCGCCATTGCCATTGCGGAGGTGGATGCCGCGACGATCGACCGAATCAACATTTACCAGGCCACCAAGCTCGCGATGCGTCAGGCCGTGGCGGGGCTGCGGCCCGAACCTGACCACTTGCTGATCGATGCCCTCCGGCTGGACCTGCCCTGCCGCCAGACCAGCATCATCTATGGCGACTCGCGCTCGCTCTCGATTGCCGCGGCATCGGTAGTGGCCAAGGTCTACCGCGATGCACGTATGTGCGCGTTCCACGAGACGTATCCCGTTTACGGGCTGCACGAGCACAAGGGTTACAGCACACCGGACCACCAGAAAGCTCTCCTGCGGTATGGGCCTTCACCGCTGCATCGGCGCACCTTTCGGCCTGTGTGGGAGGCAGGGCTGCCCTGGGATACCCCAAGCACTGGTAGCTTGGAAGGGTGACAGGGCCCTGCCCCGTGAAGGAGCTCCATTGCCGCTACGCCTGATGTGCCTGACTGCCCACCCTGATGATGAAGCCGGCGCGTTTGGGGGGGCGCTACTCAAGGCTGCCGACGCGGGTGTCGAGACAGCGGTGTTTTGCCTGACCGAAGGCTCAGCCGGCTCCTACCGGGTCGAGGGTCAGTCCGATGAGGAGCTGGCGGAACTGCGCCGGGCTGAGTTCTATGCAGCCTGCAAAGCGCTGGGAGTCGGGGACGCGAAGCTTTTGAACTACCCGGATGGGGGACTTTGGCAGCAATCTTTTCTGGAGCTTGCAGGGCTTATTACATGCGAGATGCGCCGTTTTCGCCCCCACATGGTTCTGACCTTCGGCGGCGAAGGCGGGGTGAACCTTCACCGGGACCACACCATGATCTCGCTGGTCACCACGGCTGCATTTCACTGGTCAGGCCGGTCCAGCTTCTTTCCGGAGCAGCTGGAGGAGTACGCAGTCTGGGCACCGCAGAAGCTTTACTATTCCGCGACCCGCTTCCTTTCCACGCCAGACCCGGAAGTCCGGGCGGCCGGTACGCTTGTGCCTGTTTCCCTGACCTACTGGCTCAGCTCGGCTTTGCGGGAAGGCAAACTACGCGCCTTCGCCGAACATAGGACACAAAAGGCGCTGCTGGAGCGAGTCCTGGCGGAGTTTGGAGAAGCATTTGAGCGCGAGGATTACCTGCTGGTGGCCGCGCGGCAGCCGAAGCAAAACGAGCAGGAGTTGTGGAACGGCGTGGATCCCGTCGACGAAGACAATGGCGAAAATGCCAAGGAAGAGCGTTAGCGGGGAACGAGCAGGCTGCCTGCCAGCGTGCCGGGCTGGTCTTCCGGCTCGCCCAGCCCACCGAAGCGCCGGTTTCGTGAGCCAAATGCCTCGATCGCTTCCAGAAGGTGGGTACCGCGGAAGTCGGGCCAGAGCCGCTCCGTTACGTAGAGCTCGGTATAGGCAATCTGCCATAGCAGGTAGTTGGAGATGCGCATCTCGCCGGAGGTGCGGACCAGCAGGTCAGGGTCAGGCATATCACGCGTGTACAGGTGCCGCTGGATGTCGTGCTCGGTCAGGTGCTCAGGCCGCAGAAGCCCCGACTCCACCTCGCGGGCAAGCTCCCGCACGGCGTCGAGCATTTCAGTACGCCCCCCATAGTTCAGTGCCAGCGTCAGCGTTGTGCCCGTGTTGCGGCGCGTGGCTTCGCCGGCCCACTCCATGCGCTCACGCACCTCTGGGGGCAGCTCATGGATGCGCCCGATGTACTGGATGCGGACGTTGTTGTCGTTCATCCGCTGTACGTTGTTGCTCAGGTAGTTGGAGAGCAGGCGCATCAGAAACGAGACTTCCAGCCGAGGTCTGCGCAGGTTGTTTTCCAGAGAGAACGCATACAGCGTAAGCCAGGGCAAATTGATGCGAGAGGCCGTTTCGACGACGAACTGCACGGACTCCGCGCCTTCCTTATGACCGACAAAACGCTTCATGGAGCGCTTGCCGGCCCACCGGCCATTGCCATCCATAATGATGGCCACATGCTCGGGCATGCGCACCGGATCGAGACGACGGTAGATGGCCGCCTCTTCCGCGGAGAGCTCGTGAACGCGGCTGGGCTGCTGCAGTGGCAACGATCGACCTCAGTAGGACCGTAGCATAGCGGGAGACAGGCCGCAAAGCGAGCAAGGCTTGGTGATTCAGCTCTACGGGAAGGGAAGCTAAGCGCGGGCCAGATGCTGACGACCCGAGACTGCTTCCCTGGCCATATCGCGTGCATGGCTCAGCAGGATTTGCTGTTGGAAGTGGCTCAGATGCACAGCCATCGGCAGTACATCGGCGAGAAATGGATCGGCGAAAACCGCTGCAAGTGCCTGGTCGCGGCGGGAGCGCGCGTCATGCAGCAGCTCCGCGACCGGAGCCTCCAGCGCTCGGGCAAGCCGCTCCATAGAAGATAGTGTCGGCATGGCTTTGCCGTTTTCAATCTTGGAGATGTAGGTCCGAGGCACCTGCATGCGAGCCGCGAGCTGCCGCTGGCTGAGGCCGCGCGTATGGCGCAGGGTGCGCACCGCACGGGCGACGTCCAGCTCCTGTGGGGCGCTGGGCTCCCGGCTTTGCAGGTGTATGGCGGGAAGAGGCGGCTCCTCGATCTCCAGCGGCTTGTGGCAGCGGCGGCACTGCCCGGCGTGAGACCGGAACTGTACCAGCTGACAGTGTTCGCAGCGCAGAACCTCTCGCGACTCAAGGGTTGCCAGGGCTGTTGCCATAAGATGTCTGCGGAGCGCCAGAGCGGGCGGCCCGGACGTGCACAGGCTTCTGTGCACCGTCGGCGGTGATGTCTTCACAGTGCGCCCGGTTCAGGTCTCTGTCAAGTACAAAGCTGCCCAGGCACTGGTGACTTTCGGAACCTACTGCAAGCGAGCGAGAGGTAAGCAGATGAGCGAACAGGAAGTACAGGAGCACGCGACGGAATGGTCACGCCCGCGGGCGTGGCAGCTGCTGAACGAGTACACGCGGTCGGAAAGCCTCCTGAAGCACGCGCTGGCGGTGGAATCCTGCACACGCGCTTACGGGGTGGAAGAAGCGGCGCGCCTGCAGCTCCCCCCGGAGGAAGCTGCAGCTATGGCCGAGCGTTACAGTGTGACCGCCTTGATGCACGATTTTGACTACGAACAGCACCCATCGCTTGAGGAACACCCATTTGTGGGTGTTCGCATCCTCAAGGAGAGGGGCTGGCCCGAGGAGATACAGATTGCCATCCTTGGCCATGCCGACTACTCCGGCGTTGCGCGGACGAGTCACCTGGCCAAGACGCTTTTTGCCTGTGACGAGCTCAGCGGCCTGCTGACCGCATGCGCGTTGGTGAAGCCAACCCGGCGCATCGCGGATGTGGAGCTCGCGGGCGTGCAGAAGAAGATGAAAGACAAGGCTTTTGCCCGAGGCGTGAACCGTGCCGATGTGGTGAAGGGAGCGCAGGAGCTCGGTGTGTCCCTGGAGGCGCACATCGCTTTTTGCCTCCGGGCCATGCAGGGCAAGGCAGAGGCGCTTGGGCTGTAGAGCCGCGTATGCTCGGTAAACGATGAGCCCTGCCAAGAGTGCTGCCATGCCCATGAAGCGAAAGCGCCGGCGCACCCGGCGTAAACGCGGGAGCGCTTCCCTTCTACGCTGGTGGCCGCTGCTGCTTGCTCTTATAGCGACGCCCTTTGCAGTGCGTGCCGCGAGCGTGCTGGCCCTCTCAGGGCCATCCGGGCTGCGGCTGCTTTACCCGTTTGTGACGCTGGTACAGGCACACGCGCCGGGTTCCCTGGCGCCGGAGCAGCGCGACACACTCGCGGAGTGGACTATGTGGCTGCAATTTCCGCTGTATGGATTGCTGGCCTCGCTCGCTGCCCGGTGGAGAAGCACGGCTTCCGGGCTGCTGCCCGTTGTCCTGCTCCATGTCGCGGCACTAGGAGCGGCGATCCTCTTCGCCGGCGCCTAAGACTCCCACCCGGCTTGGCTCTAGGCAGCAGGCTCGGCACGTCGGAGCTCGTCGACGATTACGGCAGCTACTTCCTTGGCCTGCGCGTAGGCGTCTGGAGGGAAGGAGATCGCTCCGACTCGCGCGTGGCCGCCGCCCCCGTATCGCTCGCAGATGGCCGCGAGATTGACGAGCTGCTCGGGTTTGGCCTTGGTCCAGGGGTTGGTTCCAACCGCGACCTTGGTACGGAAGCTGGAGCGCGAAAGGCCTACGGAGTAAGTCGCCTGCGGATGCAGGTAATACGGGATGAACTTGTTATAGCCTTCCAGCTCGTGGTCAGCGAGATCGAAGAAGATAGTGCCCCCCTGCTCGCGCGAGCGCTCCCGGATGACTTCCAGAGCGGCTTGGTGCCTGGCCAGCAAGGGCGGCAGGAGCTGCGCGACAAACGGCTGCTCCAAGATTTGTTCGAGCGGCATGGTTGTTAGCAAAGGGATGAGGCGCGGCACAAAGTCGGGGTCGCCGGCAGACTCGATGACCAGCGTGAGCCGCATCGCCGCTTCCCTCATCTCCACCGCAGCCGTCGCACTCTCATACAAAGCGCCATCGACGATGTCGGCCCAGTGCACCAGCGTTGCGACGCTTCCCCGGTCAAAGCCGAAGCGCTCGGTCACGGTATCGGCAATAAATGAGGTGCAGGAGGTGTAGTTGGGATCGTAAAAGCGACGGTCGCGGAAGTTGCTTGCCGGGTCGGCAAGGCCACGTTCAAATGCCTGGTGGTCCTCGGCGGAGAGGAACGCACTCAGATGGTGGTCAAACCACCATGTCACGCGCTGGGAGGGCGAGTACTTGAAGTCGACGATTGCATTTTCATCGCCGGTAAACTCGGAGTCGTCGAAGAGCGAGCCTGCGCGATGCGCCAGGCCGTGGTACTCGTACTGCGCATCGGGGTCGATACACTCCCGATGGAAGCGTGTAAAGAGCGAAGCAGAGCAGGCCCCGTCGAAGCATTTGTCATGGTAGAAAACGCGAACAATCATCGGGCCGCTCCCTTTCTGCCGGCTGCTCCGGCCTTTCTACGAATCTACTAGGATGGCGTTGGCTGCCGCGACTGTCAAGGGAGCGCCTTGCATGCGCTCAAGTCAGGAAGCACGGGGAGATGAAGCATGCCGGAACCGTATGAAGCACGGGATCTGTCTGGAGCTGAAAGCGGGACCGGCAGCGGAGCAGTTGATGCTTCCGGAAAGCTGAGCTCGGGGGAGGACCTGCTTTCCTCGGAGAGGCCGCGATCGCCGCTTCGGGCGGTCTTTGTAGGGAGGGAAGGACTCCGCGCAGGCTGGGGCGCTTTGCTCTTTGCCGTGCAGCTCCTTGCCATGAGCTTGCTTGTGCAGAGCGTTCTGCGGCATGTATTCCATGGCCGACGCCCGGCGCCGCAGGGCACGCTTTCTCCCCGCTTGATGTTGCTCAATGAGCTGGTTCCTGCCGTGGTTGTGCTTCTCGTCACGTGGACGACCGCGCGTATCGAGCGCCGCCCGTTCGGCAGCTTCGGCCTCCGTGACCGGGCTTTCTTTCCCCGCTTTCTGGGCGGGCTTGCGGCCGGCTTTGCGGCCATCTCTGCGCTGGTGGCTCTGCTCTGGGTGAGCCACCTGCTGGTACTCGGTCGCTCCGGAATGGCCGCGGGAACTCTTGCGCGCTACGGGCTGCTCTGGGCGGGCGTATTTCTCCTTACTGGCATCTTTGAGGAATCGCTGTTTCGCGGGTACCTGCTGTTTACGCTTGCCCGCGGGATCGGCTTTCCCTGGGCGGCGCTGCTGCTCGCGTTTGCATTCGGTGCTATCCATGGCTCTAACCCCGGCGAAACACCGGTCGGGCTCTTCTCCGCAGGCGCAGTGGGGCTCGTCTTCTGCTTTAGCATCTGGTACACCCGTTCGCTTGCCTGGGCCATCGGTGCGCATGCTGCCTGGGACTGGGGCGAGAGCTTCTTCTGGGGCACTTCCGACAGCGGCCTTGTTGTCTCCGGCCATTTGTTGACAGAGCACCCGGTCGGCAACGCCCTGCTTAGCGGCGGGGCGACCGGGCCGGAAGGAAGCCTGCTCGTCTTCCCTGTCCTGCTGCTGCTTGCCCTCGGCATTTACCTCTGGTGGGGGCGAGGATCCCGCGCACTGCGCACCTAAGGTGTCCCCAGCCTGCTTCTGGCAAGCATTTGAAATGTAGACCGGTGAGAGAATCACAGCGTGACGCCCCCTGTTGCCGCCCAGCCTCCGCAACGTTCAACCTGGCGCCGCCGCGCTGTGCCGACGCTCGGGCTGCTGGTGCTGCTCTTCATCGGATTACTGCTGGCAGGCTGGCTTTATCTGCACCATCGCCTTGTGGCCAGCGTTGCGCCTCTGGATGGCACCCTTCACCTCCCAGGGCTCAGTGGGCCGGTGACCGTGCGGCGTGATGCGCAGGGCGTGCCTCACATGGAGGCAGGCAATGTTGACGACCTGCTGATGGCGCAGGGCTGGGTTACGGCGAGCGATAGGCTCTGGCAGATGGACATGGCACGGCGGCTCCCCGCGGGCGAAGCAGCGGAAGTACTGGGAGCGAAGCTGGTGCCGCATGACCGCGCCGAGCGAATCAAGGGGATCCGGGATGTGGCAGACCGCATGGTCCGCACCATGCCGCCCGAGCAGCTCGGGCAGCTCGAGGCTTATGCCCGCGGAGTGAACGCGTATATCGCACAGGGCAACCTGCCTGCTGAGTTTGCACTGCTGATGTACAAGCCCCAGCCCTGGCGTCCGAAGGACTCGATCCTCATTGCGCTTTCCATGGCCGAGATGCTGGACGAACGCTGGCAGACCAAGCTCAAGCGCGAGCAGCTGACCGCGCGCCTGGCCGCACATGGCGAGGCTGCGCTGGCTGCGGACCTGTACCCGACAGGCTCCTGGCGCGACCATCCGCCGGTGCCCAGCACGCCTGCGATCGGCGACCCGCAGGCGGTGCCGCAGATCCCGCTAGACCCTTCGCAGGTGCGGGTCCACACACCGATTGAACCCGTCGGTTCACTCCTGGCACTCGCCGACATGGGAGCAAATGGGACCTGCGCCGGCTGCCGTCCGGGGTCGAACGAATGGGCCGTGAGCGGCGCGCATACGGCAAGCGGCAAGCCCCTGCTTTCAAATGACATGCACCTGGAACATGGAATCCCCGACCTCTGGTATGAGTCCGAGCTGCATGCCGGGGCTTTCCACGTCGCGGGTGTCACCGTGCCCGGGCTGCCCTTTCTCTCCGCAGGCCACAATGACCACATCGCCTGGGGCTTCACAGCATTAGGCGGCGACACGCAGGACATCTATGTGGAACAGGTGAACGCGCGTGGGGAGTACCGCGTCCTGTCTCCGGATGGCACAGCGCATTGGCAGGCGCTTTCGCACCAGGGTGAGGTGATCCGCGTCCGCGGCGGCCAGGATGTGGAGCTCGACGTCCAGCGCACAGCACATGGGCCGGTCATCAGTTCCCTGCTGCCCGGCGAGCAAAGAACGCTTGCCCTGCACTGGTCTATCTATGACGCGCAGGCAGCTGGGCTGCCGCTATATGCGCTCGATAGCGCGAGTGACTGGAAGAGCTTCGAGGCGGCGCTCGCGACCTGGTGGGCGCCTACGCTCAATGTGGTGTACGCCGATGATGCCGGGCACATCGGGTACCAGGCCGTAGGTCTTATCCCGATCCGTGCCGGTGGCTTGCAGGCGATGCCGATCACCCCCGGCGTGACGCAGGCTGCGCTGCCGGCGAAGGTTGCCGGTCCGGACCCGAGTGGCGTGAGCTCAGGCATAGATGGGGGATTGAACGGGACGACCTCACCGACGAGTCCTCTGCCCGTAGCGCCGCCTGCAGAACTGATTTCGAGCGTCGTTGGAGAGTGGACCGGCTATGTCGCGCCGGGGGAGCTGCCCTCGGTTCTGGACCCGGAAGTCGGCATCGTCGCCACAGCGAACGCGCGGGTAACCCCCGACGGCTACCCTCACCAGCTCACTCTCGACTGGGCCTCACCGTACCGCAATGAACGCATCTGGAAATGGCTGGCTGGCAAGAACAAGCTCACACCGGAGGATATGCTGCGCCTCCAGACAGATGTGTTCTCCGAGGTCGACCAGGACATCGCGCAGAGGCTCGCCTACGCGGTTGACCATGCCGCACATCCGTCTGCCCGGGCGCGCGCCGCGGCTGATCTGCTCCGCTCCTGGGACGGAGTGCTGGGCGTGAACTCGCCGGCTGCAGCGATTGCGGTGGCGACGGAGGATGCTTTCTGGCCGGCGGCGCTGGGTGCCAAGGTCGGCGACGGCTGGCGTTTGTATGACTGGTCCGAAGGGACCTACGCCCGGGAGCAGCTCATCACGCGCCAGCCCGCTGCGTGGCTGCCGCCTGCCTACGGCAGCTGGAACGACTTTTTGGCGGCGCTGGTCAACAGTGCCGTCCAGCACGCGCCGTCAGACCTGCGGACCTGGCACTTTGGCGAGGTGCATACCATTGAGATCGAGCACCCTCTCTGGAAGCTGGTTCCAGGGATCCCGGCCGGCATCGGACCGCTGCCGCAGAGTGGAGACCCTACCACGGTCAAGCAGGTGACCGGAGGACTGGGGCCCTCGCAGCGCTTTACCGCGGACCTGGGAGATCTGGACCGCTCGACCGAAAACATTGTGATGGGGCAGTCCGGGGATCCGCTTAGCCCGGAGTTCCGCAACCAGTGGGCGGAATGGTACGGCGGCATGACAGCAGTACTGCCGTTTAGCCCCGGCAGCGTGCAGGCCTCGGCACGTCACACGCTGCGCCTGCTACCTTGAACACGTCGCCTTTTGCCGGGCAGCAGCGTATGACGATGAGCCTGTGGCCAGGCGTGATCCTAGGCCTGCTAGTGGCCGTGGCTGCGATTCCGCTTCTGGTGCGAGGCCCCTCCTGTGGGCATGACTTCGACTTTCATCTGCAGAGCTGGTTCGCTGTGCGGGCGGTATGGCATAGCGGCATCCTCGTCCCACACTGGGTACCCGGTGCCAACTATGGCGCGGGCGAGCCACGCTTTGTTTTCTACCCACCGCTCTCGTGGCTGCTGGGAGCCTTGCTCGGTCTGCTTTTGCCCTGGCAGCTGGTACCCGGCGTGCTCACGGCGGTGTGCCTAGGCGGCGCTGCTCTGGCCATGTACCGGGTAAGCCGGCGCTTCCTGGCTCATGGGCCTGCTGTGCTCGCGGCCGGGCTGTACGCTCTGAGCCCTTACCTGCTCTTTAGCGTGTACGAGCGTACCGCCTACGGCGAAGTGCTTGCCGCCGGGTGGATAGCTCTGCTGCTGGGCGCTGTGCTGGAGCCGCAGCTGCCGGTCCTGCGGGCAGCGCTGCTGCTTGCCGCGCTCTGGTACACCAATGCGCCGGCAGCGGTGATGGGCTGCTATTTCTTGCTCTTCTTTGTGCTCGCGCGTGCTCTCCGGCGCTCACGCAAGGATTTTCTCCGAAGCGTTTTCCGCGATCTTCTTCGCGCGGCGCTGGCCTTACTGCTCGGCTGCGGCCTGGCGGCAGACTACCTGCTGCCCGCCTGGTACGAGCAGCGCTTTGTTGCCATCAGCCGGGCTGTGGGCCCGGGCATGCGCGTCGAGGATAGCTTTCTGTTCGGCCACACTGGTGAGCCGTTCCATGACGCGGTGCTCCGCTCGGCTTCGTGGCTGGCTGTGCTTACGCTCGGGGCTGGGCTGCTTGCAGGGTCTGCACTGCTGCTTCGGCGAAGCGGTCTCGTCGCCGCAGAGCGGGGCTCGCAGCGGGAATGTGTCACGAACAGCACGGAGCCGCGCCTCGTCCTGTTGTTGACCCTGCTGCTTCTGTCTGTGCTGCTTTTGACGCTGCCTTTCAGCGCGCGCCTGTGGCACCTGCTGCCGGAGCTTGCCTTTCTGCAGTTCCCCTGGCGTCTTCTTCTACCGGCAAGTGCAGCAGCAGCTCTGCTCCTAGCGTGTGCCCTCTCACCGGCTCTGATGGGGAAGAAGAGCCTTCAGCTTTTTGTGTTTGGCGGGGCAGCGCTCTCCTTGCTCCTCGTCAACAGCTGGGCTGGGCGAACGCTCTACCAGCCCTGTGACGACGAGGACAACATCGCTGCCCAGCAGCAGCTGTTGCAGCCAAGCCCGCCCGGGGACGCGCCCGGCTTTGAAGGCACAGACGAGTATGCGGCGGCGGATAGCGACAATGGGGCGATCCAGCAGGGGCTGCCGGCGGTGCGGCTCCTGCCTGCGCCGGACAGCGACGAAGGCGACAATACCAATGCAGCGAACCCGCCCTGGCAGCACGAGAAAGCCGTCCCGGGCGTGATCTCCATTAACAGGTGGCAACCGGAGATTCTGCGGGTGCAGGTACGCCCCGCGGCTCCAGCCTATGCTGTGCTCCGGCTGGAGCGTTTCCCGGCCTGGCGCGTGCTGCTGAATGGACAGCCTTGCGGCCGGGCATGTGTTCCACGCGAGGATGGTCTGGTGACGATCCGCTTGCCGGGAGGCCGCTTGAGCACAATCGATGCGAGTTACGGACTTACAGGCGATGTTATGTTGGGCCGAGTCGCGTCAGCTTTGACATTGGCGCTGTCGCTCGCGCTGATGGCAGCGTTCCCCATGGGAAGAACGCGCCGTCGAGCTCAGCTATTATGAGTGGCAATGATTGTTGATGTACAAACACTGCTGCGCGACGGAGTCCATCAGACGGACGCAGCGCTCGAACAGCTTCTTCCCCCAGCTGACACGATTCCCTCATCTATCCACGCGGCGATGCGTCACAGCACGTTTGCCGGAGGCAAGCGGCTGCGGCCCGTGCTCGCCTACCAGTCTGCGTTTGCGGTCGGCGGCAGCGTGCCTGCGGGTGTACCGCACCTGGGCGCGGCTCTTGAGCTGCTGCACACCTATTCGCTTGTGCATGATGATCTGCCGGCGCTGGATAATGACGACCTGCGCCGCGGTAAACCCACCTGCCACGTCGTGTTCGGTGAAGCCATTGCTATCCTTGCCGGGGATGCTCTGCAAAGCCATGCTTACCAGATTCTTACCAAGCTGGCCTGCCCGCCTGCGGTCTGCCTTGAGATCATCCGGCGCATTGCGCAGGCTACCGGTACAGAGGATGGCATGATCGCCGGCCAGGTCCTTGATCTGGAGGGAGAAAACACGCCACCTACGGCTGCCTCGGTCGAAGCGATCCATCGCGCAAAAACCGGTGCCTTGATCGGCGTCAGCGTGGTATCCGGCGGCTTATTTGCAGGGGCGGATGTGCATCAAACAGAGCAGCTGGCCGAGTTCGGCCGCAAGGCCGGCCTGGCTTTCCAGATCATGGACGACGTGCTCGATATAACGCAAACCTCAGCGCAGCTGGGCAAGACGGCCGGTAAAGATATGGCGAGCGATAAGGTGACGTGGCCTGCCGTGCATGGGCTGGAAGCATCGCGCGAGTATGCAACCTGCCTGATTGAGGAAGCCTTCAGTGCGCTCGAGTGCTTTGGCAGCCATGCGGACGGTTTAAAGTCAGTGGCTGGCTACCTGGTCGAGCGCACGCACTAGAGAAACGGGAGAAAGCAAATGCCCTTGCAGGAAGAAGACATACTGACAGCTTTGCGTGACGTGAATGACCCGGAGCTGCCTGTCAACATCGTCGATCTCGGCTTGATCTACAAGGTCGATCTGCTGCCGGACCCGGATGCTCCCGGGATGCTCCCCCGCCAGAAAGTCGCTATCGACATCACCATGACGACGCAGGGCTGCCCGGCGCACGCCATGATCATCGAGCAGGTGAAAAACCGGCTTTCCGGCCTACAGGAGCTCAGTTTTTCAGAAGTTACGCTGGTCTGGGAGCCGGCCTGGACACCTGACATGATCAGCCCGGCGGCTCAGCGAAAGCTCGGCATCGCCGCCTACCCCGAGCCAGCGACCAAGCAAGCTAGCTAGAGAGGGCTTCGGCAGAACCAGACTTTTCGCACCTGTGTTTCTGAGGGATGGCGAGTTGCTAAGGAACGGTGAGCTTCTGAGGACCGGCAGGCTACGCCTGCCGGTTGATGGTCTCCCTCAATCTGGCTGCCTGTTCTCCCAGACGTTCGATGACACTTTCCGCCCGTACCAGGAAGTCCTGCCCCTGACGGACATACGAAGGAAGCTTGCTCCAGATCTCCGAGGCAGCCTCCGGGCGTTCAAAGACGGTGGCCGCAGCGCCTGCCGCAGCAATGATCAGTGCCTGGCGCTTTCGGCCGGCAATCAGCAGAACAGCTCCCGCTACCAGCGTCGCTGCCGCGATGTTATGCGACCAGTGCACGTCCCGACTGATCGGCAGAACACCATTCTCATCCGGCGATGTCAGTTCCTTTAGATCCATTGTGCCCACTCCTCCAACATGCATTGGGATGCGGTGCATGGCTGCACCACTGTCTCGGGGATTGATCAGTCCAGGTCAAAATCACGCAGAGGCCGCTCGGTGGCAGGCGACTCCTTCGCTTTGCGGAGCGCTTCTGCAAAGCGCTTGCTGAGCACATCCTCTTTGTTCTTTTCTGCGTCGACAGCCTGACGAAACAAGGATTCTTTGCGCTCTTCGCCGGCTCGCATTGCCTGCGCGGCTGTTTCCAGGTCTTCAAAGGTGCGCTTGCGCGGTGCCGGCGTGTGCGCGATGACGGCGCGGGCTGCCGGGTCGACGCGAAGGATCCAGCCGCAGTCAGGGCAGGTCACTTCAAAGGCGGCGCTTGCTTGTTTGCCTGGCATCCTGTCTCTTCCTCCCTCTTCCACGGGTCTATAGCTGAAGCAGTTTGTGCCCTGGGCAGGGGTCGCCTGCGGCTGCTATCAGCTGCGCCGGCAATCCAGGTCCAAAGCGGGCCAGCGCTGCCACAGCAGCGATGCTGCGCTCCTGGAGGTGCCCCTCCGGATAGGCCGCGGCACGCACCGCGGTGATCCGCTTGCGGATACTGCTGTTGCGTTCCAGCTCACGACGCGCAGCGAGCCTGCGAAGGCGATTGAGCTGGTAGCGCATCTTGTTGGCCGCTACCTCAGCCGAGCGCCCCAGCTCAGGGTCAAGGCTGCGCATCCAGGCGGTCAAGGCTTCAAGCTCCTGCGTCATGGAGGAACCAGCGGCATGCAAACGCTGCTTGGTCTCGAGCGGCATGTGGCGCGCGCCCACACGTTGCACCAGCTCTTCCAGCGGCATGCGGAATATATCCGGCAGGTCGATGCCATCATGCTCCAGCACGGCGGCCTCCCGCTTGTTGAGCAGCGTGGCACTCAGGCGGGGCAGCACAGGGGTTTGCCGGCCCAGCAAATGCTGGTGCAGCACCGCGGTTTGCGCGAAATAGGCAATTTCCGCAGGTCCGCCGATGTAAGCGGCTGTCGGGAGAATCGCGTCCTGGAAGACCGGGCGCAGCAGCGCGTTCGGGCTGAAGCGTTCCGGCTCCCCTTCCAGAAGATCGAGAAGTTGGGAGGTGGAGTAAGCGGTGTGCCCTGCGGACCACTGCCCATGGCTCCCACGCCGCAGCGGCATGCGCGTATGGGGCTCATTTTCAGCCTCGCCTGCAAGGAGAAAGAGCAGGCTTGCCCCGGGCTTGACCAGAACCTGCTGGTGAAAGCCCGCTGCTTCCAGCGCCTGACCCCTTGCAAGCAGAAGCTGCTCCAGCTCTTCCCCTTCGGTGAGAGCACGGCGCAGAACAGGCCGTCCCAGCGCATGTGCGGCCCGACCTGCCGCGTCGAACACGATCAAACCCTGTTCACGGAAGGTAGCAGCCAGCCACTGCGCAAACGCTCCAGCAAAGGTAGCCTCGGGGCGATAACATCGGCGCAGCAGTTCGAGCTCCGGCCTGTTGCCCAAAAAGGTCGCCGTTTTTTCCAGCGCGCCTGCAACCGAGGGCCCTAAACGCAACGCACCTACCGGCGCTCCGATGCCCTCCCGATCCCTTTGCCCGAGGCGAATGGTGTGTAGCGCCTCTTCCGGGCCGGGCATGGTTGCGTGGTCCACCTCGGCGTAGTCGTGGTCCTCGGTGGCTAGCCAGAAAATCGGAACGTGCGGCACACCCGTGCGGCGTGTCGCCTCCTGGGCCAGGCGCACAGCGGTAGCGGCCTTGTGCAGGGTGTAGAGAGGGCCGCCAAAGAGGCCGACCTGCTGCCCGGTCACAACGGCGCGAGCGCCCTCCCGCAGCTGGTCGATATGGCGGCTGGCTGCCGGACCACCGTGGCAGGCGTTGTTTTGCGCTTGGAGCAGATCAGCAAGCGTTGCAGTGTGTGCGAGAGGAGGCGTCCCTGTCAGGCGGCCGGCGTCGAGCCAGCTGTGCCCTTCCGGTCTGCACGGATAGAAGGCTTCTGCGTTTCCGGCGATGTACGCCTGGAAGAGCTGCGAAAGCCCCGGCAGCACAGAAAGCGGGTAACACGCACTGGCCACAAAACTTCCTCCACCTCCAAGCAGTCTCTCACGGTCGTCGCGATGACTGTTACCGGAGATCGGCCATGCGGCTGCTTCACGCGGACTGCTCATCTACAACCGAGAGTATGCAGCGAGAGCCTTAGGGACATCCAGTAGTCGATCAGGATTGAAAGGCAAACATGACGAAGCACGACAAGAGACAGGACGCAGGAAAAAAGGCCGGCAAGGGCAGCGCGCTCCAGACGCCGCAGCTCCGCAGCGAGGGCACCGCTGAGGTGCTTCAGTCGGAGGTCGCCTATGAGGGCCCGCTTTTCAAGGTGGTGAAAGAAGAAGTACGCGAACCGAACGGGCATATCAGCCACAAGGACATCATCCGTCACAACGGCTCCGTCGTGATCCTTGCGGTCGATGGTGGACGGGGAAAGAAACCGGCCAAGGATCCGCTGGTGATCATGGAGCGTCAGTACCGCCACGCGGCCGGGCAGTACTTATGGGAGCTGCCTGCGGGCAAGATCGAGCCGGGCGAGGAAAGGCTGGCCGGCGCGCAGCGCGAGCTCACGGAAGAAACCGGCTATACCGCAAAAACCTGGACCGAGCTGGTGCGCTACTACGCGAGCCCAGGCTTTCTGGGTGAGTGGATGCAGATCTTTCTGGCAGAGGACCTCACGACCGGCACGGCCAAGCCGGAAGACGATGAAACGCTTGAAATCTACCCCATGCCACTCTCAGAAGTAGAAGGGCTGATCAGCCGCGGAGAAGTCATCGATGGAAAAACTCTGATCGCCTTGAGCATGTACACACGCCTGCAAAAGACCCGTAGCAAAGCGGCCAAAAAGAAGCGGGATCGCTAGCGAAAGGCCGTTCGGTGTCGTCAAAGTCTTCAGCGCTGCTGGGAGAGCTGCTGGGCGAAACCAACCGCCAGGTCGTTTCGTCTGTTGGTACAGACAGGCTGGGTCCTCCCAACCGCAATCCGCGCACACAGGAAGGCATCGCCGGTGGGACATTTCAAGGGCAAGGTGAAGTGGTTTAACAATGCAAAAGGCTTCGGATTCATCGGCAGGGAAGATGGCCCGGATGTGTTTGTACATTACTCGGCGATCCAGATCGAAGGCTATAAGAGCCTGAAAGAGGGCGACGAGGTCGAGTTCGACGTAGTGCAGGGGCAGAAAGGTCCGCAAGCTGACCAAGTTATCCGGCAGCGCGAGATCGCTTAGGAAGACCGAGTGCTCCGCTGAAAGACTTCGGTGGAGCATTTTCGTTTCCCGAGACCGATTCGGCATGGAAGCGGCCGGTGTACCGGGATGCAGGCAGGCAGCTTCCGGGAAGAAGAAGCTCCCTGCCGCCCGCCTCTTCTGTTTCAATCAGAAGCCATGGACAATCGCTTGATCGCAGCGATGCTCGACGAGACGGCGGACCTGCTGGAGATCTCCGCAGCTGACCCTTTCCGTGTGCGCTCCTACCGGCGCGCAGCGGAGGCGGTGGAAGCAAGCACCGTCCAGCTCAGCACCCTTATTGAGGAACCCAAGAAATTGCTGGCTATCCCGGGCATTGGCAAAGGGATGGCGGCAAATGTTCTGGAGATTGAAAAAGCCGGCACATTTCCGCTGCGCGAAGAGCTGATGCTGCGCTACAAGCCCTCTATGCTGGAACTGCTGCGGCTGCCAGGCATGGGGCCCAAGAGCGTGGCGCTCTTCTGGGACGCTCTGCAGGTCAGCTCCATCGATGAACTGGAAGCAGCCTTGGAAGATGGCCGCGCGCTGACCCTGCCGCGCTTTGGGCAAAAAGGCGTAGACAAGCTGCGCCAGGGCATCGCTGACTACAAGCGCAACAGCGGGCGCTTTACCATCCGCGAAGCCGAACAGTCTGCCGAAAAGCTGATCGCCTACCTGCGTGAGTTCCCCGGTCTCACCCACATCGTGCCGGCGGGCTCCCTACGACGCGGGCGCGAGACGGTCGGCGACCTCGACATCCTGGTGACCGGCCCGGGATGCGCAGAAGACACTGTGGCCGCGGCGGTGGAGTACACAGCCGCCTGGCCGCTGCTCGGCACTTTACTGGCCAAGGGCGCAAACAAGGTGTCGTTCCGCATGCGATCTGGGCTGCAGGTGGATGTGCGTCTGCTGCCGGAGGGCTCCTTCGGCGCCGCGCTGCAGTACTTTACCGGATCAAAGACGCACAACGTTTCCATCCGGCAGCGTGCGCTGCGCAAGGGCTACACCCTGAGCGAGTATGCGCTGGCCCGCGTGGAGGATGGATCCTTTGTTGCCGGCGCGAACGAGGAGGAGATTTACGCTGCTCTGGGCCTTGCGTGGATCCCGCCGGAGCTTCGTGAAAACAACGGCGAGATCGAGTTGGCCGAAGCAGGCACCTTGCCTCGGCTCATCGAGCAGTCTGACGTGCGCGGCGACCTGCACATGCATACCGACACGACCGATGGCAGGAACACGATCCTGGAGATGGCTGAGGCTGCAGCTGCCATCGGGCTCGAGTACATCGCGATCACGGACCATTCCAAGCAGCTGGCGATGGCGAACGGACTCGACGACGAGCGTGCGCTACTGCATATTGCCCGCATCGCGGAGGTGGATCGCGTGATGGAAGGGCGCATCCGTGTTCTCTCGGGCATTGAGGTCGACATCCTTGCCGATGGCAGTCTCGACTTGTCCGACGAAGTACTGGCGCAGATGGATGTCGTGGTCGCGAGCACGCACTCGCACTTTGCGCAGGGCGAGCAGGAGCTGACCGAGCGGCTGCTGCGTGCGGTCGAGAACCCGTTTGTCCGTGTGATGGGCCATCTGACGGCAAGGCAGCTGCTTCGCCGTGAGCCGATGCGCTTTGATGTGACGGCCGTCCTGAAGCGTGCTGCGGAAGTGGGCTGCGCGGTGGAGCACAATGCTTCGGCCGAGCGACTCGATCTCTCAGACAATCACCTGCGGCTTGCGCATGAGCTGGGCTGCCCGATCGTGATCAACACCGACGCGCACCAGACCGCGACGCTGGGGCAGTGGCAGTACGGAATCCGGCAGCTGCGGCGTGCAGGCCTGGAGGCCCGTGATGTGCTGAACACGCGGCCCCTAGACCACTTCCTGGATGGGCTGCGAAAGAGGCCATAATGCAGAAAGGCGAGCTTCATTGCTCCGCTCGGGGGCACCTTGGCGACTGAAACGACACCGTACAGGGAACCGACCTATAACCGGGAAAGCAGCCGCCGCATCACGATCCTGATCGCGCTGATCTCGTTTCTCTTCGCGTCAGTATGGTCTTACGTGTTTTTTCTCCAGAAGCCGCGGGTCGCGGACGGCGCGATCGACAGCATCATAGCGATGCCGTACCACACGGAGTATCACGAAGGCGGCACCATGGCCGAGGGATACGGGGGCGGCACGGAGAAGCAGGACCAGATGCTGATCTGGGTGCGCTTCCACATGCGCAATGTGACGGCTGATGTGCCGTTATTTGAGACAGGGCAGCGCGCGACCTTTTCACTCCCCGATGGAGAGCAGAAGTTTGCCCCGGCCGAGAGCCCGATCCAAGTAGCGCAGCTTCGCGCTTACCTGAGAGACAAGGCGGTCCCTGGCACCTTGATGGCACGCGATCTAACCCTAAGCCCGAACCAGACGGCCGCAGGCATGGCGCTGTTCGTTCTGCCTATTACCAAGCAGGTCTGGGACAGCCGCCGCGAGTTTTCAGTCGCCATCGCTTTCCAGTACCAGCGCGACCTGGCCCTTAAGGAAGTGGCCCCGGCGCAGTAAAGAGAGAGTCCTCCCCTGGCCGGAAAGCCCAAGGCCGGCACCTACAATGGTTGCTGTGGCCACGCCATCGAAACGGCACATCATCATCGTGGGCGGTGGGATCATCGGCCTGGCTGCTGCGCTTGAGCTTGCCGATGAGGCATTTCAGGTCACGCTGCTGGAACGCGGCCGCGTGATGGAAGAAAGCTCCTGGGCCGCAGCTGGGATGCTGGCGGTGGAGGACCCGGAGAACACGCCCGCTCTGCGCGAGCTCTCGCGGCTAAGCCGGGCGCTGTATCCAGCGTTTCTGGCTCGCATCGCAGCCCTTACCGGGCAGCAGATCAGCTTTCGCACGGATCGTACGCTGCAGGGCAGGCACGCCGCAGGCGCGGGGGATCCGCACCCTTTGCTGCCGACGCTGCGTGTTGATCGCTACAGTTTCGAGCTGCTCCCTGAGGCGAGCCTGGATCCGCGCGACCTGTGCGCCGCTTTGCCGGGCGCTGCTGAAGCAGCGGGCGTACAGCTCAGGGAGGATGCCGAAGTCTCGGGCTGGCAGGCCCACGAGGAGGAAGTGCGCGTCACCCTCAAAGGCGGCGAGACGCTTGCATGCAGCCGCTGCATCCTTGCGACGGGCGCATGGGCCGGGCAGCTTGCGGCAGCGGAGCCGCTCCCTGTGGCTCCACGCAAGGGTCAGATGATTGAAGTTACGCTTCGCTCACCGGAGCTGCCGATGGTCATTCGCACACCGGAGCTTTATCTGGTGCCCCGCGGCGATGGCCGGATTGTGATCGGCGCTACCGTGGAGCATGCAGGTTTTGACCGCAGCATAGATCGGGCAGCCGGGGAGCGGTTGTGGCAGGCAGCCGGTGCTTTATGGCCGCCGATACTCGAGGGGCGGATCACTGCCCGGTGGACTGGGCTGCGGCCCGGCTTTGCCCCCGGTGTGGAAGATGCGATGCCGGTGATTGGCGAGCTGAGCCCGGGCGTCCTGGTAGCCACAGCACATTTCCGCAATGGCATCCTGCTTGCCCCCGCCACAGCACGCATCCTGCGGCAGCTCTGCATTGGTGAGCCATCCCCCATACCGCTCGCGCCCTTCGCTCCGGAGCGTCTGCTCTGTGCCCTGCCGCGCGGCGCAAAGCCGTGACAAGGCTTTCTTTGCTGCGCTATAACGAAGGTCTGCCGGAGTATAAGGGGACCGTTTACGCCACGCGCCATGGCGCACCTGCAAGGTAGATCAGCCTGAGGAGAATTATGTCGACTGCCGTTGCAGGAAAAGGACTGGAAGGGATTGTTGCCGCAAACTCCAGCATCTGCTGGATCGATGGCGAAGCAGGTGTTCTAGCCTACCGCGGCATCGACATCCACGACCTGGCGCAGCACTCCTCCTTTGAGGAGACGACTTACCTGCTTTGGCATGGCAAGCTGCCGACAGAGGCGGAGTTGCAGAAGTTTGGGCGCAGTCTTGCAGAAGCCCGTGAACTGCCTGCCCCCATTCTCGAGATGATGAAAAGCTTTCCCCGGAGTGCGACGCCGATGGAAGTGCTGCGGACGACCGTCTCAGCTCTTTCCTTCCATGACCCGGATGAGAAAGCAGTAGATCCGGGAAGCAACCTGCGGAAAGCTTTTGCGCTGACCGCCCAGATCGCCATGATTGTCGCCATCTGGGACCGCATCCGGAGCGGCAAAGAGATTGTTCCGGCGGATAAGAGCCTTTCGCACGCCGGCAATTTCGTGTGGATGCTGCGGGGCGAAAAGCCGTCAGAAACGGCGACGCGCACCTTCGATGTCGCGCTGATCCTGCATGCTGACCATGAACTGAATGCTTCTACTTTTGCCGCGCGCGTGATTGCAGCTACGCTTGCCGACATGCACTCCGCGATCACCGGTGCCATCGGCGCTCTCAAAGGGCCGCTGCATGGCGGCGCAAACGAAGCAGTCATGCGCATGCTGTTCGCTATCGACAAAGCCGGCGCAGACCCGGTGGAGCATGTGCAGCAGATGCTTGCAGACAAAAAGAAGGTGTCGGGCTTCGGTCACCGGGTGTACCACACCGAAGACCCACGCGCGACGCACCTGCGGCGCATGTCAGAACAGCTTGGGCAGGCCGATGGTGACTCGCGCTGGTATGACATGTCGCGCGCCATCGAGCTTTACATCAAGCGGGAGAAGCAGCTCAACGCAAATGTCGACTTCTACTCTGCTTCGACGTACACAGCGCTGGGCATCCCGATCGACCTGTTCACACCTATCTTTGCGGTAAGCCGGGTTGCCGGCTGGGCTGCGCATGTGATGGAGCAGCTTGCTGACAACCGGCTCATCCGGCCGCGTGCCGAGTACATGGGCCCCGTGTACCCGGCGCCCTACCAGCCGCTCACGGAGCGATGATCTCGCCTACTTGAGGCTGGCCGGCGGCACGACCCTATTCATACGCAGGTACTCGACCATCTGCCCGTAGTGATCATTCATATGCACGACGACGCCTGCTGCAAGGCCTGCACGTGTGTCTCCGTCTGGAGAGAGCTGTGCAAAGGCGTTCGCTGCCGTCATGGTAGCGATGCCGGCGTGCAGGTAGGTAAAGGAGTCTTTGAGGGCCTGGAGGATGGCATCCCGGCCGGTCAAAGTCTCTATCTGCGTCCTTGTTTTCGCATGGGGCAGCTTCAGGCTGCCAAAGTAGGCGTAGTTGGCTTCGGTCACATGCTTGATCTCCGCTGAGAACGTGCGCACCCCGTCGTACTTGCCCATGGCGTTTGTGGGAGCAAAGTTGAACTTCTCAGCAGGCATGGCTGAGGCTGCTCCGACAAAGTCTTTCTCCGCATTGGAGAGCAGCTTGTCAAAGACCGTCGCTGGACTCACCATGTTCCCCGACGGCGTGGTCGTGCTGTTTGTGGAGGGCATCGGCATGTTCATGGTGCTTTGTGCCGGTATGGCGGCCGGCAGAAGCACGGCTGCTGCGACGAACAATGTTGTGAACTGGTTCCACTGCATAGAAGACTCTCCCTGGATCAAGCATTCTTGGGGTGAAGCTTGCGGTCCCAAGGTAGCAGAGCCCGCGAATCTCGGGGCGTAGACTGGAAGCAGGCATGGAACGCATCTACATGGACGCAAATGCAACAACCCCGCTGCTGCCGGAGGTTTTTGAGGCTATGCGTCCGTACCTGATGGGCAGCTTCGGCAATGCGTCTTCCATTCACCACTATGGGCAGCAGGCCCGCATGGCTGTGGAGCAGGCTCGCGAAGAAGTAGCTTCGGCTTTGGGCGCACGGGCAAGCGAGATCATCTTTACCAGCGGCGCGACGGAAAGCGACAACCTCGCGCTTTTCGGCGTTCTCGGCAAGGCGCTGGATGAGGGTCATCCCGCACACCTCATCACCAGCTCCATTGAGCACCATGCCGTTCTGCATGCGGCGGAAGCGCTTGAGAGACGCGGAGCCCGGGTGAGCTGGCTGCCCGTGTCATCGCAGGGCGTCGTAGACCCGGAAGATGTCCGGCGCGCCCTGGGTGCTCATGGCGACATACGGCCGGACCATACTTTGATCAGCGTCATGCTCGCAAACAACGAGACTGGTGCGCTTCAGCCCCTTGCGGAGATCGCGAAGATTGCGACTGAAGCCGACGTGTGGCTCCATACAGATGCGGTACAGGCTGTAGGCAAGATCGCGGTCGATATGCGAGCTTTAGGAGCTGACCTGCTGAGCCTGTCCGGGCACAAGCTGCACGGGCCGCAAGGTGTGGGCGCGTTGTGGGTGCGACGCGGCACACCGCTGCAGCCTTTGTTCTACGGTGGCGCGCATGAGCGGCAGCGCCGGGCGGGGACTGAGAATCTGGCCGGCATCGTGGGGCTCGGCGCCGCGATCCGGGGAATCCGGCAGCGCCTCACAAATGGCACGCAGGCGAGGGTCGCTGCGCTGCGCGATCGGCTGGAGCAGGGTCTGCTTGCACGCGTGGACGAGTGCGGGGTGAACGGGCCCACGGAGCCCGGCTCGCGTCTTCCAAATACAACAAACCTATGGTTCGACCACCTGGAAGGCGAGGCTCTTGTGATTGCGCTGGACCTGAAAGGGCTTGCGCTCTCCGGCGGCTCTGCCTGTGCTTCGGGTGCTACCGAGCCCTCACATGTACTCACCGCGATGGGCCTGGGCGCGCATCGCGCTCGCGCCAGCCTGCGCTTCTCGCTGACCTGCCAGACGACAGAAGCCGAGGTGGATCGCGTGCTGGAGCTTGTGCCCGCTGCTGTGGGGCGCCTGCGTGAGCTCAGCCCTGTTTACAAGGGTTCTGCCGTCGCCGTGGCCGCAGCCGCCGTTGTTTGACCACGTATGACCCGGTACAGCCGCACGGCCGTCAGAAGCCCAAGGCAGGCCACCGCGATCCACACACCATCCAGCACATCCACTGCCCAGCGCGGTGCCGCGCCGATGTGACGCAGCAGCGAGGGCAGAAAGTTCCAGGTCGTGATGTGCGCCGCGTCCCAGGGGTCTTCAAACATCGCGGGTGTGTTAAGCCCCCAGGCAGCACGCCTGCCCAGGGCGAGCGCGGCTACATTGCGCAAGCGCAGCCAGACCACCACCGTGGGATGGCCGAGCGTCTCCATCTGGTAGATCTCAAGCGGCACCCAGAACGCCAGGGACGCCGCTTGTATAGCGGCGCTACAGACCAGGACCGCAGAGCAGAAGCGAAACGTGGCTTTGCTCAAGAGGCGTCGATGGGCCATCAGCAGCGGCACAACAAGGAGCGTCCCCAGCTCAACCACACTGGCTGGGTAGCGGTCGCCCCAGGCAAAATCGCCGGCCCACCAGATGAAGTGAGAGTAGAAGGCCAGATACGCAGCCACCAGCAAAGGGGCAGCGACAGAGAAAGCGCGCAACGTCGGCGTGAGCTGCTTCCAGAGCAGAACAGTCAGCAGGAGCGCGAGCGGGAACAGTGGGTCGAACAGGAAGATGCTCTTCTCCGGTGCGAAAAGAGGACCCAGGATGCCGGAGTGGAGGCCGCCTGCAAACGGGTGTCCGTTGAAGGGAAAGTTTGCGGGGAGCGATGGGTCGAGCCGTCGCTGCTCCTGGCCAAAGACGGTGAAGTAGTTGTTGGTCCACGAGCCGAAACGGAGGAACTGGTAGAGGCGATCAAGAAACAGGAACAGCAGGTAAACAGGCGCGACATGGCGAACATATTGCCAGACGCGCGCCCGGCTCAATGGCGCATCCCCTGCACCTTCTCGCGCGCTGAACAGCGCGGCAAGCAGCAAAAATGCAGCCACGCCGAGTATGTCCAGCATGGTGGTGAGGCGCGTGAGCAGATTGAGCCCCAACGCCCCTGCTCCCCAGCGTAGAGCCCGCGTGCTCCCTGTCACCAGCCAGAGATACTGCAACCGCAGCCCGGCCAGCGTGAGCAGCAGGATGTAATTGTTCTCCGTCATGTTCTGGCTGTAGTGCAGGTGGGTCGTTGCGCAAAGCAGCGCGAGCGTGCCTGCTATCGCTTGCTGCGCGTTAAACCCGAAGAGCTGCAGCAGGCGGAAAGCGGTGAACGCGGTGAGCACCGCCAGCAGGATGTTTGTGGGGAAGCTCACCAGGATGCTACGAATTGCCGGGTCTGCCCCGCCTTGTACATAGGCATGCCACAAGGGGAGGTGCGTAGCTGCCGTGGCTGCTATGTCAATGGGCAGCAACAGCAATGACTGGCCGATCCCGTACCAGGCATATAGATGGCCGCCCCGACCATGCAGCCCAAACTCCGGGTACTCGCTTGGGAACACTTGCGGCTGCCCTGTCCAAAGCGAGTGCGCCACCTGGAGGCGGTGCATGGTGTCAGAGGTGCCAAGCTCGCCCGACTGAATCAAAAACGTAAGCAGACCGGTGAAAAGCAGCAGCAAGGTGAGTGGATCGGCGAGTCGACGGCGAAGCATCCCCTTTGATCGTACAAGCCGCCTCCAGCCTTGCAGAAGAAGCTCGAGGCGTGCGCTCAGGAGATACTGGAAGAGTCATGGAGATGAGCTACAACAACACAGTCGCGGTCGCTATGTCGGGCGGAGTGGACTCCTCGACAGTGGCGGCTATGCTCAAGGCCGAAAACTACGAGCTGATCGGGCTTACCCTGCAGCTTTGGAACCAGCGCCGCCTGGCCGGCAAAGAAGGTATGCCGGAGCAGGTGCAGGGCCGCTGCTGCTCTATCGATGACGTCTACGATGCTCGTCGCGTCGCGGAGCAGCTGGGGCTGCCCTACTACGTGGTAAATGAGCAGGCGCGCTTTGAGCGAGATGTGGTCCGGCCGTTCGTGGAGGAGTACCTGGCTGGGCGTACGCCGATCCCCTGCTCGCTTTGCAACAACCACCTCAAATTCGACCAGCTGCTCCTCACCGCGCGGCAGATCGGGGCCGACCGCATCGCAACGGGGCACTATGCACGTAATCGCTGGGACAGCGATCGGCAGCGCTGGATCCTGAGCCGGCCAGCGGATCGCTCCAAGGACCAGACGTATTTTCTCTTCGGGCTGACGCAGGAGCAGCTCAGCCGGACGCTCTTCCCCTTGGGGGAGTACAGCAAGCCACGGGTGCGCGAGATCGCTGCCGAGCATGGCCTGGGGCTGGCGAAGAAGCCTGACTCGCAGGAGATCTGCTTCATTCCCGGCGGCGATTACAAGCAATTCATCGACGCCTACCTGAACGAGCAGGAGCGTGAGCCGCCAGACACCGCAGGCGTACTTGCCACAAGTGGAGGAGAGCAGCTGGGAAGCCACTCCGGGATCCACAACTTCACAGTGGGGCAGCGAAAAGGGCTGGGGCTATCGGGACCCGATCCCTTGTATGTCATCAGGATCGACGCCGCATCCAATGCCGTCACAGTCGGCCGCGAAGAGGAGCTGCATCGGCAGACCTTCCATGCAAAGCAGTTGAACTGGATCAGCGTTGCCGCACCCGAGGGAAAGATGCGGGTTTCAGCAAAGATCCGCCATCGGCATGAGGCCGCCCCTGCCACCTTGCAGCCCGTTTCTGAAGATGAGGTGCAGGTCGTTTTTGATAATCCCCAGCGTGCTATTACGCCCGGGCAGGCGGCGGTGTTCTACGACGAGGACGAGGTGGTCGGCGGCGGGTGGATCGTCTGAGCTGTTGCGCGGACAGGCTTGGGCTTCTGGCGGTGCCGGGCTGGACTTAACTCCCGACCTCCCTTCCAGGCGCAGCCGCATGCGTGGCACGGAACTGCTCGTCGGCCGCTACCTGCTCGACTGTTGATTGGTGATTCGCTCCAGGAGCATCCGTGCCTGCCTTTGCGGTGCTTTTGAACAGTGTCTCCACTGTGGTCTTGAATCCATCGAACCAGACACCTGCCTTGCGTACTGGGCGTGCCACACCAGCCTGCACGGTACTGCCTGCGTGAGAGATGGAACCCAGTACGGCAGACACCATGTCATCGACCTTTGCTGCCTGAGCGCGCGTCTTATCGACGACATCGTCGACCGTGGAATTTACATGCTGCGTTTGGTCGCGCACGGTCCCCGTAATGTCCACGATGTGGCCTGAGATCGTCTTTACCTTAGGGCTCACGTCCTGCACAATCGTCCGCACTTCCGCGATGATCGGGCTCGCCTTGCCTGTCAGATCTTGTGCAATCGCTGTGATCTTGGCCAGGGCGGTCCGCACCACCACAAAGAGCCCGATAAAAACGGCTGCCTGGATCACGATACTGGCGACCACGGCGATGGTGAAGACGAGCGCGAGGGTGTGCGACGACTGTGTGACTTCCATGTCCGGTCTTCCGTTTGCTGCAGGTAGGGGCTGAGCGAGCGGGGCGAATCAAGAGACTCGCCCCGTTCCGGCTAGCTGAGAGTGTCGCTTTTCGGGATGAGCTCATCCACGGGCTTTGGAGCAGGCTCCGTCTCGATGAAAGCCTGGCGGCCGGCATCGTACGCGGCAGCAAGCTTTTCCTTGTGCCCTGCGACCGTCTGTACGCTCTGCCCGTACGTCTCGTTGATCTTCTGGCGTCCAGCTTCCACAGCGTCCTTGCCGCGGACGACATACTCCTGGAGCTGGCCTTTGCCGCGATTGACGTATTGGTTCACCTGGCCACGGCTGCGAGAGACGTACTCGGTGACCTGGCCGCGGCCGCGCTCTACGTAATCCCCTGCTGTGCGGCCTACCTCGCGGGACCGCTCACGCACGTAGTCACCGGAGCCGACGGCGGTGGCAAACAGATCCTCGCGCGTCTCCTGCCCCGGCTTGGGCGCGTAAAGGACGCCCAGGAGCGAGCCCAGACCTAGACCCGCCAGAAACCAGCTAAAGCCACTTCCACCCTGTGAATTGTCAGACATAGGCATCTCCCTCAAAGGCTTGCGCGCAGCATCACGAAAAACTCTCCGGACGCGCCGAAAGCATTTATCCACGAAGTAGATGCGGGCATTGCTCTCCGTGCTGTCCCTGAGCTCGCGAGAGTCGAGTGAAGGGCAGGCTAAGAGTCGGCTGAAGACCTGCCGTCCTTCCGGATCTCGCGAAAACAACAGTGGCTCCGCCTCAGCGGAGCCACCCTTGCCTAGCATCGTGACCGGTCAGGCCTGCGCCTGCCACGCCTTAGTACACCGTGACACTACTGGACTGTGACACTCACCTGCGTGTTTGCCGACACGGTCCCGCTGGTGCCCGTAATGGTTGCCGTGTAAGTGCCCGCACTCGTTCCGCCGGAGTTGGAGTTTGAGCTTCCACCGCAGCCGATCGCGCCCAACATTCCAAAGGCCAGCAGGATCCCCAGCATGGAGCGCCACGAACGGCGCCGAGCCGGAACAGCGAACAGGAGCACTCCACACAGCAGGGCCCCTCCGCCATCCACAAGCAGCCGCCGTACCGGTGAGCCATCGTGCCCGTTGCCGCCGGCGTCTGGAGCACGCAGGCTGGAGGTTGCCGCTGTGGTGTTGATGGTGATGGTTGCCGTCCCCGCGGTACCGCCGGTGATGTTGACCGAGGGCGTGATCGTGCAGCTGGGTACCCCAGTCGCCAGACCAGCCTGGATCTGGCAGGCCAGATTCACCGTACCGGTGAAGCCGTTGGTGGGCGTGATGGTGAGCGTGCCCGTTCCGGAGGCACCCGGAGCGGAGACGTTGATGCCGGCAGCCGGCCCGGCCAGTGCAAAGCCTGGGCCGGTTGCACTTCCGCCGGAGTTGGTGATGGCGATAGAGGCGTTTGCTGCGCCGTTGTAGTTGCCGTCGCCGCCGTAGCTTGCTGTCAAGGTGTTGCTGCCGGATGCCAGCGAGGCGCCGGAGATGACAAAGCTCTCGTACAAGGCGTCAGCGCCGAACTGATTTGTACCCTGCGCGATCGTGCCTCCAAAAGAGGTACTGCCGTTGCTGAGCGTGATGGGGCCGCTTGGATAAATCGTGCTGGCGCTATCGGTCGAAAGCTCCACAGTGACGGTAGTCGACCCTGAAGCAGGGATGGAGGTAGAGGTTGTCGTAAGAGAGAGAGTTGTATTTCCCTTGGTGACGATCAGCGGGGTATTGGTGGTCGTGCTGCTTGCACCATAACTCACATCGCCGGGGAAGCTCGCGCCGAGGCTGTATGTGCCGGGTGTGAAGTTATAGAGTGGGAAGGCGGCGACACCTTGACTATTGAGTGTCTGAGGCAGGCCATCGACCGTCCCGTTATTCAGTAGTATTACCATTCCCGTTGCATAGCCATGAAACGACGTCGTTGCAGCATTAGCGTTCTCAGGTTCCACATAGGCGAACCCATAGGCGCCGAAGGGAATGGTGCTGCCCTGGATCGTAGAGTTGCTATTCACATCCAGGTTCTGGAGGAAGAAATTAATAGCACTAGCTTCCGGGTTGACAACAATCGCGATGGAGTTCGAGGTGCTCGGGGAAAGATTGACAGCGCCCGGATAGTACGCCTGCAGGTTGTAGCTTCCACCCGGCAGGTCCGATACGCTGATGGTGCCGGTGCCCGCGGCAATGGGGATGTATTCAAAGGCTGCGGCCGATCCCTGGTTTTTCAAGCCGGTCACGGAAACCGTACCCGCTGCCGTGTTCGGCGAAACCGTCGCACCCAACGTCACAGCCGTACCGTGGGTGATGGTGATCGGAGCGGTTCCGCCATTCACGGTCAAGGCTGTTGTAGTGGCTCCGAACGCGACCGAGCTCCAGTCGCTGACCAGGGCTGAGATGTCGACGCTGCCTAGCCCAGAAGCTAGGTCGTAGCCTGCGCCTGCGTTGAATCCTTCCAGGAAGTCGTTCGTGGAACAGTTGGCGGAGCCTGCGGAGCAAGGAACAGAGTTGTTCCCGGCCGTGATGTCACGGAAGACAGCCGAGCCGTCTGAGCCCTGCTGCAGGTTATAGAGCACGTTGTTTGCTACGCCCAGGCGCGCTCCGCCCTGGGATTGAATCACGAGGGCAAGCGTGCCGGCGAAGGCCGGGGTGGACGCAGATGTACCGCCGATGGCATCCAGAGAGAAGGAGCCGTCTGCTGCCGGGGCACAGTTGATATAGCTGGTGCTTGCTCCATCCACCGTGCTGTCAGAGCAGTAGGCCCAGGCAGCCTGGTGCTCGGTTCCCGGAGCGGCAAACAACGCGACGTCCGGCAGGTAGCGGACACCGGCCGGCGTTGCCCCATTTGCGCTGGCAGCGGAGCTGACAGCGGACTGGAAAGGCGGCGTGGGATAACCGGTAAGCGCGACAAGGCAGTTGCCGTTCTGATCTACCTCATTATTCGGGCAGATCGCAGCATTACTCGCACCGCCGCTACCTGCATCCAGAATTGTTGACTGGCTCCCGTCGATGTCGTACATGGCTGCGGTGTTGGTCGAGAAGAGGCCTGGAGGGTTGTTGGTGATGGAGTCATTCCAGGGATTCTCCGGGATCAGGCCAAGCGCTGATCCGTAGTAGGGGCTGGAACCGCCTGTCGCGGCGGTGCCCACATACTGCGTGAAGTTGAGCGAAAGCACATCGAAGTCGGTACCGCCGACCGCGATATTGTACGGGGTTGAGGCATTGCCGCTTACGGTCAGCCCATGGCTGGCCACCAAGGCGCCGTCATCGCACGAAGCAGAGCCGCTATCTCCGGCCGCCACAACTACCGTGATGCCCTGGGCCGCAGCCTCCTGGTAGATCTCGCTGATCTCCGCGTTGCCGCTCACGCCCTGACCAGCTTCGCACTCGCCGTAGCTGATGCTGAGCAGCGAAACCGTATTATCCTCGATTGAGCGGATGATGGCATCCGTCAGGCCGTCTTCCAGCAGGTCGCTTGAGCTCGAGTACGCGTAGATATTCGCCTGAGGGGCCAGTCCGGCCGCTACCTCTACATCCAGCAATGCTTCGCCGGCGTCCCCCGTCGAGTAAAGGATCCCCGGGTCCACGCCATCCACGACCAAGTTCGGCTGCACCGGGGTGCTCTCGTTGAGGAAGAGCCGGCGATAGTTGAGGTAGTCAGCTGTTGGGATGTCGGAGTACTCCGCTACGCCGATGTTGACGCCGGAGCCCGTGTACTGTGCGGTCCCTTTGAAGTTCCTGTTCAGCACGTTCGGAGAGTCGTAGATCGTCGCCGCGTCAGACGGCGTGACATAAAGAAAGGGGGTGGTCCCATCCTGCTCCGTGCCGGTAATCGAGGGTTTGCTCCCCGGCGCGAGACTGGATACCACCTGCACGCTGCCGTTCTTGGCAGTCACCTGCGAACGGTTGCCGAGAACATGCTCGTGGTGCGCGCGGAAGTCATTGAGCGGTGCCAGGCCGAGAACCACAGGCGCCAGCGCCGCCGGGATCTCCGGGTCGCTCGCGTTGCTGTGGTGCGTCTCGTTGTTGATCAAATAGGAATGGATGCTGGTGTGGAAGGCCTGCGCTACCTGCCCGGTGGTGCCGGAGAACTCGATCAGGTTGCGACTGGCCGGCACACCTTCAATCTTGAACCCTTCACTCGTCAGCCAGCCTTCCACTGCCTGCAGGTCTGCATCGGCAATACCGAAGGAGGCGCCAAAGGCTGTTGGCGTGAGCCACTTGTGGTAGTTGGCCGAGTGCAGATCCTGCAGGCCCCCCAGGTACTGCTGCAAGGCAAGCTGCTGCGCCGGGCTGCGCTTCAGTAGCAGCTTCATCCGTCCGGTCGCGAGCGAGGGGGAAGCCGCACCCTGGTCATAGCGTGCCTGCGCGAGCGGGTGCGTATTGCCTTTGAGCGTAACCAGTGCCGTGTTGGTCACCGGCGCGGTAACGCGCACCAGGGGGGTGGCCAGCAAAGGCGTTTGCGCAGGAGCGGTGGCAGAGCATAAGGCCAGCGTGGCGGCAGCCAGCGCGGCAAACGGACGAAGGGCGGGCAGATGCTTCAGTCGCATGCGGTATCCAGTGGTTCTGTTTTCGAGCACATCAGGGACGGGCAGCAGCGAGCGAGTGCGCCCAGGAGCATGGTATGCCAGGGACGTTCCCGTCCTGACCCGAAGCTGCCTGTTTGTATGGCAGCCCCTAAGGGGAAGTCAAGTGACGTAGGAACATACCTCGCGCCGATGGAAACCATGCCGGGGAAGGAAAGTTGCGGACGCTGCTCACTTTTTTCTCCTGTCTTGCGTCGGACCCACGGCAGTGCGCTCCCTGGCAGCCTGCAGGTTGACACGGCCCGGTACTCACTTTAGCTTTCGAGGAAAGCTGCAATCCAGGTTGCATACTGCCGCTTGGGGTTCGTCGCCCAGCCTACAGCGCTTCGCATGAGGTGTCATGAATCCCCGCTCTTCTTTTTACCCGGCTCACAGACAACTCCAGTTTGTCGCGGTGATGCTCTCCGGGCTGCTTGGCCCGGCATCCCTGTTCGCGCAGCAGCCCTCCCTGCAGGACCCGGATGCGGCCCGCGAACTCGCTGCCTTTGAGCAGCACACCCTGGTTAAGGTTCTGCCCAATGGCCTCACGCTTGTGCTTTCAGAGCGCCGGGACGCGCCGGTCTTCTCCTACTGCACGATCGTCGATGCCGGCGATGCGAATGATCCGGGCCAGGAGAGCGGCCTGGCGCATATGTTTGAGCACCTCGCCTTTAAGGGGACCGAGGATATCGGCACCAAGAACTACCCGGCGGAAAAAGAGGCGCTTGCGAAGCTGGAGACAGCCTACGCCGCGTATGACGCGGAAAAGTTGAAGCGTGTCGGCCAGGATAAGGCAAAGCTTCAGCAGCTTAGGACGGCCTACGAGGCAGCCGAGCGCGACGCCAACCAGTACGTGATTCCGAATGAGTTCACAGAGATTGCCGAGGCCAATGGTGCCAACGGGCTCAACGCCCAGACCTCGCTCGATGACACGCGCTACTTCTGGTCGATGCCGCAGAATCGCCTGGAGCTCTGGGCTTACCTCGAGAGTGACCGCATCGCGCACCCTGTGACGCGACAGTTCTACCGGGAGCGCAGCGTAGTCGAGGAAGAGCGCCGTATGCGCGTCGACTCGAGCCCGGTCGGTCGCCTGGTGGAACAGTTCCTGGCGACGGCTTACGTCGCGAGCCCCTACCACCGGCCCAATGTGGGCTTTCAGAGTGAGCTCGACAACATTACTGCCACCGAGGCGCAGCGCTTCCATGAGCGCTACTATGCGCCGTCCAACATCGTGGTCGCTGTGGTAGGCGACTTCTCAAACCAGGGGATTCTTCCCATGCTGGAGCGGTATTTTGGCTCCATCCCGGATGGCGGCCCCAAGCCTGAGGGCGTGTTGACTGTGGAGCCGCCGCAAACCGGCGAGCGCTTTGTCAGCCTCCAGGCTGCCTCGCAACCCATGTATCTGGAGGGCTATCACCGGCCCGATTACCTGGATCCGGATGATGCGGTGTACGACGCGATCCAGGACATCTTTTCAAACGGCCGCACCTCGCGCATGTACCGCAGCCTGGTACGCGACCAGCGCGTGGCCGTCGAAGCGCAAGGGTTTACCGGCTTTCCGGGGGACAAATACCCGGGGCTGTTCGGCTTTTTCGCTGTACCCGCGCCCGGCAAGACCAATGCCGACCTGCGGACCGCGATCCACAAGGAGATCGATAAACTGCGGACCAACGATGTGACGGATGCGGAGCTCGCGATGTTCAAGACCCGGACCCGGGCCGACCTTTTGCGCAGCCTGGACGAGAACCAGGGCCTTGCCGAGCAGCTGGCAACGGACCAGCTCCGGTATGGCCGCTGGCAGGAGCTGTTTCTGCAGCTGGACCGCGTGGATAAAGTGACAAAGGCGGACATTCGACGGGTCGCGAATCAGGTGTTCACCTCAACAAACCGCACGTATGCCCAAATCGATCCGCCGGCTGCTCCTGCGGCCGGCCAGCCGGCAACGGCCGCGTCCGGGGCGGGTGCCGTCCAAACGGCGGGCGAGGGATCCCGATGAAGCGCTGCCTCTCGCTTTGCACAGCGCTGCTCGCCGCAAGCTCGATGCACGCGCAAACCGCTACGCCGAACCATCCCGTGGTGCCGCCCGATGCGCGGCAGAGTGCCACGCCGGGCGCCTGGGAACAGATCAATGTACCGGCGCTGGCACCGTTCGAGCCGGCCAAACCCCGGAGCGTCACCCTTCCGAATGGCGTGCTCATCCTGCTGATGGAGGATCATGACCTTCCCTTCATCAATGGCTTCGTCGAGATGCATGGGGGCAGCCGAGACCTGCCGCCCGCCAAGGGTGCAGTCATCAGCCTGTATGGAGACGTCTGGCGTACCAGCGGAACGGCCGCGATGAACGGCGACGCACTCGATGACCTACTCGAGGCCAAGGCAGCCAAAATCGACGCCTCCGCTGATGTGGATTCGAGCTCCGTGTCGTGGTCATGCCTGAAGGGTGACAGCGACCAGGTGCTGGGCCTGGCTGTGGATCTGCTGCTGCATCCGATGTTCGACGCGGGGAAGCTTCAGCTTGCGCAGCAGGCCGAGATCGCCGGGATCGTTCGCCGCAATGACGATCCAGAGGAGATCGCGAGCCGCGAGGCTGCGGCGCTGCTGTACGGCAAAAACAGCCCATATGGCCGGACAACCGAGATTGCCGATGTGCTCGCTGTTTCGCCTGCTGATATGGAGGCGTTTCATACAAAGACAGTGCTGCCGAACAATATGATCATCGGCGTTGAGGGTGACTTCGATAGCGCAGCCATGGAGACGAAGCTGCGCTCGGCTTTCGGTTCGCTGGCGAAAGGCACAGCCCTGCCAAAGCCGGCGGCAACCTTCGCCGCGCCGAAACCGGGGCTTTATCTCGTCGATAAAAAGGACGTAAACCAGAGCAATGTCTGGATCGTGGGTCTCGGCATCCGGCGCGATGATCCGGACTTCTATACTCTGTCTGTTCTGAATGAGATCTTTGGCGGCGGCTTTGGCTCGCGGCTTTTCCAGGATGTGCGCACGAAGCTTGGACTGGCCTACAGCGTAGGTGGCGGTTTCGGTTCTGCCTTTGATCATCCCGCCATGTTTCGCGTGACCGCTTCGACCAAGAGTGGCAGCACAGAAGCCGCGGCAGCCGAGATGCTGAAGGATACAAGTGAGCTGAAAACGACGCCCTTTACTGAGGACGAACTGAAGCTGGCCAAGGACCAGGTCCTGAACGGCTTCATCTTCAACTACGACACCAAGGGCAAGGTCCTTGCGGCAACGGCTCGCCTGGCCTTCTACGGCTACCCGGCGGACTACCTGGAACGCTACAGAGCAGGCATTGAGAAGGTGACCGTCGCTGATCTGGAGCGCGTGGCCGGGCGGCGCGTCGACACCACAAAGCTCGCTGTGCTGGTCGTCGGCAATCAATCTGAGTTCAGCGATCCCCTGTCCAAGCTCGGCCTGGGTGCCGCGCAATCCGTAGACATCACCATCCCGATCCCCGAAGCTCTTCGTCAGCAGCTGGGCGGCAGCCCGGGATCGCAGCAGTAAGCAGAACCATCGCAACAAGAAAGGCCATGCTCCTTGGCTCTTGCCATCGCAATTCTCGCTGCCGGAAAAGGCACAAGGCTCCGTTCCAAGCGCCCTAAGGTTTTACATAGAATTGGCGGCAAGCCGCTGCTGCTCCATGTTCTGGATGCAGCGCTCGAGATTGTCTCGCCCCAGGACGTCTTTGTCATTGTCGGGCACAAGGCCGAGCAGGTCCGCGAGGCCGCCGCAAGTACCCGAGTTCACTTTGTCGAGCAGGGGGAACAGAACGGAACGGGACATGCCATGCAGCAGGTGCTGCCGGCGCTTGAGGGCTATGAAGACGTTCTGGTGCTCTCAGGCGACGTACCGCTGCTGAGCAGCAACACCCTGGGGACTCTGCGGGACTTCCATCTGGGCCGGCAGGCTGCGATGACGATCCTATCCGCCGAGATAGAGCAGCCTTTCGGCTATGGACGCATCGTGCGGCACCGGGCCGGCTCGCCGGAGGTGGAAGCGATTGTGGAGCAGAAATCCCTACGGCCGGACCAGCAATCCATCCGCGAGATCAACTCCGGAATCTACGGCTTTCGGGTGCACCAGCTTGCGGCTCACCTCAGCCGCCTAGAGCCGAACAATGCCCACGGAGAGCTTTACCTGACGGACGTTGCACGGCTGCTTACCGAGCAAGGTGAGCGCGTGCTGGCTATGGAAGCATCGACCCCTTCGGAGATCCTGGGCGCGAACACGATCGAGGAGATGATGCAGCTTGATGGACTGATGCGCCGCCGTACAGCAGCCCGACACATGGCAGCCGGCGTCACCATCTTCGCCCCGGAAACAGTCATGATCGACGCATCGGTAGAGATCGCGCCGGACACCGTCATCGAGCCGCATGTGCAGCTGCTGGGCGCAACAAAGATCGGTGCCAACAGCACCATCCGCTCCTTCTCCGTGCTGGAAGATGCACGGATCGGCGACGACGTTCTGGTTCGGCAGGGCTGCATCATTGCGCAGTCCGAGATTCGAGCAGGCGCACTCATTGGACCCTACGCGCATATTCGCCCGGAAAGCCTGGTGGAAGAGCAGGCGCATGTCGGCAACTTCGTCGAACTTAAGAAGACCCATATGGGCGTTGGAGCCAAAGCGAATCATCTCACCTATCTCGGGGATTCGGAGATTGGTGAGGGCAGCAACATCGGCGCCGGAACGATCGTCTGCAACTATGACGGAATCGGCAAACACCAGACCCACATCGGTGCGCATAGCTTCATCGGGAGCAACGCTGTTCTGGTGGCACCGGTAACGATCCATGAAGGTGCTTACGTTGCCGCAGCCTCTTGTATCACCGAAGATGTACCCTCCGGGGCACTAGCGCTGGGAAGGGCCCGCCAGACCAACAAGGAGGGTTGGGCGGAAAAGCGCCGGAGCACGAGCACTCCGGCAAGCGAGCCGTTTTAGACGCTCGACACGCTATCCACCAGCTCGCCCGTGCTGCTGCGATCCTGAAGGCCCCGGAGCTCATTGCGCATCCGAATCCGCGCCGAAAGCAGCGTCTGCTGGACCTCTGCCACCTCTACCCCAAGCAGCGTGGCGATCCTACCGGGGGAGTAGCCTTCCACATCTTTCAGGAGAAACACGAATCGTTCGCGCGACGGCAGGGCAGCCACGGCTTCTTCCAGATCTGTCCGCCGCACCTGTCTCCGCGTCAGAGACTCTCCGACTTCTGGTAAAGCAGGTGCGGAGGCCTCAAGCTGGAAGCGGCGCTCCAGTTCCCCGAGCAGAGCCGCATCTACGCTCTGCGCTGTTGGGTGAAGATGCGACTGAAACGCCTGCACAAACGTATCGGTGAGGATGTTCTCGGCCTCTACTTCGTTGGCCGTCATGTAGTACGACACCGAGAACACCCGGTGACGGTGAGCTTCATAGATATCGCGTTGCTTCTGCTCGGCGGTCAGCTGCTGCGACTCCACAGCAGCCATACTCTGCGTTTCCCGAGATGGCCGGTTCGGCTCGAACAAATACAGGCTCCTGTCTAGGCTGACGCCCGCATGAAGCGAGCGCGGCAAGCCGGCCCGAAACCGGGCTCCGGCTGATTCATCACCAACATAACGAAAAGCTGCTTACTTCTCCGTGTCCTGGCGCGCATCCCGAAGGTTGCTCTTTCGGGTAACATGATGGCAAAAGTTTGGCTGGGAAGCAACCGCGACTTGTGGCAGTCTCAAGCAGGTTATAGCACTTGCACACGGCAGCAACGCGCGGGAGGCATTGGGACCATGGCTGGCGAACGAATTTTGGTGGTGGACGAGGAGCAGCGGACCCGCTCCATCCTTGTTACTCTTTTGCGCCGCGAGGGCTACCTGCTTGAGAGTGCCCGGGGTGGCGAGGAAGCCATGCGGGTGCTGGCTGTCAAGTCAGTGGACCTGATCCTCACGGAACTCGCCAACGAGCAGGACGGCATGGGCCTGCTTGACCAGATGCGGGGCCGCCAGCTGCAAACCCCAGTCGTTGTGGTGACAGCCGTGCATGATGCAACAGCTGCGATCTCCGCGATGCGCAACGGCGCTTTTGACGTCATTCTGAGACCTTTTGAGAATGAAACGCTTCTGGATGCGGTGGCACGCGGGGTGGCTTACGGCAACGTGGCGCGCCGAAACACCACCTACCGCAACAGTCTGGAGCACTTGGTCGAAGCGCGAACCGGCCTCTTGCGCGAGGCCATGTTCGACCTGGAACGCTCCTACGATACGACGCTGGAAGCGCTCGGGGATGCACTGGATCTGAAGGATTCGGAGACGGAAGGCCACTCGCGTCGCGTAACCGCGTACACCATCGCGCTGGCCCGCTCCATGGGTGTCGAGCCCTCTGACATGAAGACGATTAAGCATGGAGCGTTTCTTCATGACATCGGCAAGATGGCGATCCCCGACGCCATTCTCCTCAAACCGGGCCGCCTCGATCCGGATGAGACCGTGGTAATGAGGAAGCACTGCTTGTCGGGCTACCAGATCGTGCGCAAGATACCCTTCCTACGGGAAGCGGCGGACATCGTCTACAGCCACCAGGAACATTATGACGGTGGAGGCTACCCACGCATGCTCAGCGCAGAGGAGATCCCCCTGGGTGCGAGGATCTTCGCCGTGGCTGACACCCTGGATGCGATCACGTCAGACCGGCCTTACCGGCGCGGCTCGCCCTTTTCCGCGGCCCGCAATGAGATTGCACGGTGCGCCGGCACGCAGTTTGACCCCAGAGTCGTGGACGCTTTCCTTTCTATGCCCTCCGAGGTCTGGGAGGAGCTGCGGGACGCCATCCTGGGTCGAACAGCGGCCTGAAGTCTCGTCGTCGCTCCTCGCCGAGTAGCAGCCCCGCATGGCTCTCGTTAGCCGGGCGAGCATTTTGGATGAATCAGACAAACTCGCGCTCCTCTTCATTTTGACCGGAGATTCCGAGCTCGTTTGTCGCATCCCAGCTTTCTTTACCCGAAGTGTTACGCATACGTTGGAGAGCGTGCCGATTCCAGAGGACAACAGCAATGCCGCTGAGCAAGGCAGAGCTGGTCACAAGAGCGACCTTCCGCCAGCGGGAACGTCGTTCCTGCGCGGGAACCTGCCCCAGCGCAGGCTCTTGCGCCTCTGCCCGATTTGTCATGTTCGTAGGAGGGAACAAAGCAGGCATGGGTCGCCCGCCTTTCACAAATTCAAAGCCTTAAGAGAGGTTCCTTTGCACATTCTTCCGAAATACATAGGCCCGAGCGTGCAAATATCCAGAAAAATGGTATCCTGGGATCACTTCGAGGCAGCAAGTACAGCATGCAGTAGGGTGTCGATCGCAAGCCAAGGCTCTCCATCCTACCCAGCGAGTTTTTCTACAAGTTGCGTCACTGGCCTCCCGGCACGAACAGCAATGTTCGTGCCGCTTTTTTTTGCCATCTTGAGGCAGCGCCCAGTCTCACGTAGAATAAGAATCGTGGCAGGGGCTAAGCCATTTCACGACATGGGGGCGTCACGGTTTCGACGGGATTGTTTGCGGCAAAGAGGCATGTCGGGGTGTGGGCACCCGTAATCGCCTGCAAAAACAGAATTGCCAACACTGAATTCGCACTCGCAGCTTAATTAGTTAAGTTGCCGTCTGCCTGAGCTTTGCCTGTGGGCCCAGAGCGGACGTCATACAGCAGGCTGGCGGTAAACCCTCGGTCCGTGGGTTTTCTGCGAGATCATCGGACTAGCGCTTGACTCACCTTGTCCGTTCTGAGGGTTAAGAGCGAAGTCTCTGGAACGCGACTGAGCATGGAGCCTCTCTTTGTTACCGGCTTTTTCGGACGCGGGTTCGACTCCCGCCGCCTCCACCAACCCACCTCGAAGACCTTTCCTCAATCTCTACTCCTGCTGCGCGTTATCGCGCAGCAGTGCTCCCCTCGCTTTCCCTGCGAGTAGAAAACTCTGCATCTCGGCGTTAACAGCATCCGGCTCTTCCAGCATGAGCATGTGTGAAGCAGCGGGAACAATCACCATCTTGCTTCCACCGATCGCCTCGGCCATGGCTGCGGAGGCCGAGGGTGGGGTACTTGGATCCATTTCTCCGACCAGGATCAGCGTGGGGCACCGGATCTCACCGAGCCGGGCAGAAACGTCAAACTCATCCGCAATGGCATCCCAAACAGCCGCATGAACAGCCGGGTCATCGCCCAGAAGCGTCTTTGAGACTCGATCGATGAGCTCCGTGCGTGCCGCTCTCGTTTCGCGGGTAAACCAGCGCTCCATGGCAGGCTGAAGTACGGCGCTCATCCCTCCGGCGCGCGTCGCCTGCGCCCGACTGCGCATGCCGGCACGGGTCTCCGAGGAAAACCGGGATGCCGTCCCGAGCAAAGTGAGGGATCGGATCAACTCCGGCCGCTCCAGAACGGTGGCCTGCGCGATCATGCCTCCAAACGAGATACCCACCAGATGAACGGGACCCTCACTCACTTCGCCGATCAATCGCGCGACTGTGTTCACCTGCGCTTTGAATCCACAGTCTTCCGGGCCGCCAGGCGAACGCCCATGCCCGGGGAGGTCATAGGCAACGACATGGTAGGACGGCCGCAAGGCTTCTATCTGGCGCTCCCAATAGGTAAGGTCGAGCCCGACCGGGTGGATCAGAATCACCGTGCTGTTCTCTCGTGATCCCGTTTCGATCCAGTTCAGGGTTTTCGCTCCAGTTCCGTTCTTCATTTCATGCCTCCGTGGAACCGAGCCGCCTAGCCAAGAGCACGAGCCCTCACCCAAGCTCAAGTCAGGCATTGGGAAGATCGACGCCTGAAGCCTCTTTGCAGGCGGCAAGCAGTTGCTCCTGCCGCGCTGTATCGCGGGCTGCTTTGCTGGGAGCTTTCAGGTGCCGGTGGTAGAAGTATTCACCGCTCACCGTAGCTCCGGGATCCTGACTGGTGGCAAGCCAGACTTGGGTGCGATGCGCCAGGTCGAGATCTCCCGTGGCACGGGGTCCGCCCATCTTGGTTGCGACCCAGCCCGGTTCCAGCGCGTTGGAGAGAACAGCAGGCCAGCGCCTGGCAAGAGCAAACGCCAGCAGAACATTGTGCAGCTTGGTGTCGCTGTAGGCCTGGTTCCCGCGCCAGGTACGTGTCTGCCACTGCAGATCATCAAGCTTCCCTTGGCCGCGGCGATGGAGCTCAGAGCTTACGAAGACAAGCCGCTTCGGACGATCGATCAGGGCTGCAAGCAAATACGGCGCTAGTGTGTTGATGGCAAATACATGCGAAAGCCCATCCTCCGTCTCCACGCGCCGCGGCTCACGGTAGCCGATGGCGGCGTTATGGATCACCGCATCGAACGCGCCAAGACGGTTGACCTGTTCCGCCACGCTGCGGGTCTGCGCGATGCTGGCAAAGTCGCCAATGACGCAGCCTCCCGCCTGCGGCACGGCCGCCCGTGCTTCCTCAGCACGCTGCTGGTTGCGGGCATGGAGAACCACAGAGTCGCCCTGCTCGATGAGTAATTGGGCCGCCATGCGACCGAGGCCATCCGACGAGCCGGTGATGAAGACGCGTGCCATCCTTGAGGGTGCTCCCTACACCTACGATGCTGCCTGCCTGCTGACGACGGGGCTTACACTGGGGCGACTATGACCTCCTCCTCTTCCCTTTCAGCACTGAATGAGCGTTTCAGCATCCCGGGCGTTGCTGCGGTTGTCTCCGGCCAAGGTGGTCTGCCCAAGCTGGAGCTCACTACACCTGCCGCCTCGGGCGAGGTGTACCTCTACGGGGCACAAGTGACCTCCTGGCGCCCACGCGGCATGGAGGATGCTTTGTTTGTCAGCAAACAGGCCCGCTGGGAGGTAGGCAAAGCCATTCGCGGCGGCATCCCCGTGTGTTTTCCATGGTTTCGTAACAAGGCCGGCGATCCGCAGGCCCCTTCGCACGGCTTCGCCCGCACCACGGAGTGGGAGCTTCAGGCTGTGGAGGCTGGGGCAGACGGCGTGAGCATCCTGCTGGCTTTGCAGAGTGACGAGCAGACCCTCCAGCAGTGGCCCTTCCCTTTTCAGGTGCAGTACCGGATCCAACTCGGCGCTGCGCTGGAGCTCGAGCTTCTTGTTCGGAACACAGGAGAGCAGAGCTTCCAATTTGAAGAAGCATTGCACACCTACTACCGCGTAGGCGACGCCCGGCAGGCGAGTGTCGAGGGGCTGGATGGATCCAGATTCTTCGACAACACTGAGAACAATTGCGAGTCGTTCCAGCAAGGAGCCGTGCGCTTCACCAGGCAGACCGACAGTGCCTACCTGCCGGCGACCGGCGATGCAGCGGTCCTGGATCCTGTTCTGGGCCGACAGCTAAGCCTTAAGAAGCAAGGTTCCGGCAGCACCGTGGTGTGGAACCCATGGCAGGACGGGGCGGCAAGCCTGGCGGACCTGAGCGATGACGAATGGCAGGAGATGCTCTGCGTGGAGGCGTCCAACATCCGCGCAGCTGCGGTGATGCTGACGCCGGGCGAGCAGCACAGCATGGTTGCGCGGATCGAAGCTGCGATCTTGGGCTCTTAACGGAGCTCTGGCGAACAGAGGGACACAGGCCAATAGCTTTCAGGCTGTCAAACAATGGGGATGCCCAGTACAGGAGAGGCTATCGGGGCAGCCGGGTCGGACGTATGGTGGGGTATCGCTATGAAGAACTTTCGCAAGACCGTCTTCTTCGCCCATCTTCGCGCAGCCGGTGAGCACTCACGCCCGGGCTGCGCAGCCGCCCTCCTGCTTGCCTGCACCCTGCCCCTCGCCTCCCCTGCTTTCTCCCAGTCCACAAAGGCCTCTCTCTTCGGCATCGTGCATGACGCCACCGGCGCCACCGTAGCCGGGGCGCAGATCACCGTCACAAGCACGTTGACCCATGCAAGCCGCCAGGCCAGCAGCGATGCTTCCGGCGCGTTTACCGTGCTCAATCTAGAACCGGACACCTACACCCTCACTGTGGTTCACGCTGGCTTTGCACGGGATGAGGAGCAGGGCATCCTGCTGACAGCGCGGGATCAACAGCGCGTGGAACTAACGCTGCAGCCGGCGAGCGTACAGACACAGGTGACTGTCTCCGCTGCGCAGGCCAGCACCATCAACACAGAAGATTCCTCGATCTCCGATGCGTTGAGTCCCTCGGATGTTTTAGCTCTGCCTGCGAACTACCGCGGGAATGGCTCCACCAGCCCGTTGACGGTGATCCAGACGCTGCCCGGCGTGCAGCCTGACTCGGCCAGCTTTCCTCCGGCGGCCTCGGCATCGCCGAATCCTTCGGTCAAGTTCTCTATCCAGGGCGGTTTGCCTTCTCAATCGGAGACGACGGTCGACGGCATCTCCGCACAGAACCAGACGACCAACAATGTGCAGGCCGATGCGTTTCCTTCGGCCGAGTCGGTTGCTGAGATCCGGGTCGATGGGGTGAACAACAATGCTGAATATGGGCAGCCAGGTGAAATTACAACTGTCACCAAACAAGGCACAAATAACCTGCACGGCTCAGCTTTCTGGTACTTCCAGAATCAGGCATTCGACGCTATCCCGTATGGCTCGGCTACCAAACCGCACAAGGTAGCGAACGATTTTGGCGGCTCGCTTGGCGGCCCCATTGTGATCCCGCACCTGTACGACGGCCACAACCGCACTTTCTTTTTCGGCACCTACGAGGGGCTGCGCTTTCCGCAGTCCACGCTCGAGCAGTACGTTGTACCGACGGTCGCGATGAAGCAGGGGAACTTCTCGCAGGAAACCGCATCGCTTGCAAACCCGTTCCAGGGCGGTGCGTACCCAAATGCCTCGCTGCCCGCGATCAATCCAAGCGCAGCGGCGTTTCTCTCGCTCTTCCCTGACCCGAACACCGGCAACACGCAGTCGGTGGCCGCCGCGTTAAGCGGGCTCGGCTACAACTACCGGACGCTCAAGGACAATACGATCGGCTCGAATCAGTTCGACGTACGCGGCGACCAGGTGATTGGATCGAGGGCGTTTGTATTTGGCCGCTTCACCTGGAAGAACATCTCGCAGACGCAGCCTAACGTGCTGCTGATCCCCAACTCGGAAGCGTCGACGCAGTACCGCATCTTTGCAAGCTCATTTACCTACGCCTTTACGCCTCATGTCTCAAATGAGTTCCGCTTTGGCTTTACGCTGGAGCAGGACGGCTCCGCCAACCCTCTCGATGGCGCGTCCTACACCAATGCCGCAGGCCTTCAGGGGATCGGGCCTAATTACCCCTTTAACGGAATTACATACTTACAGTTCACGCAGCTTACGCCGCTAGAGACGCCAGGCACCAACGGCCGCTTGACCTACAGCGAGCAGTCGCGGCTGTTCCAGTACGTAGACAACCTGAGCTGGCAGGAGGGCCGCCACACCCTCCGCTTCGGTGCGGATGTTCGCACACTGCAGGCCAATACACCGCTCGATGCGACTGCAGGCGACAACTATGGCTCGTTCCTATTTGCTCCGGGGCAGTACACCGGGCAAGAGTTTGCCGACTTTCTCGTTGGCGCGCCATACCAGTCGTACACCGACGACATCACGACGAACAACCGCGGCCGCAGCGACGCTTATGCCTTCTACGCGCAGGATAACTGGCGCGCGACAGAGAACCTGAATCTTACGTTCGGCGTTCGGTATGAGTTTCATCCGCCATTCCAGGCGATTGACGGCAACCTCGGCAACTTTGACCCAAGCATTGCGAAGTCAGGCCAACTCATCTATCCCACCGGCTATGCCAACCTGCTGTCAGCGCCGGAGCTGGCCAACTTTAACGCATGCCCAACCGCGGGGGTGGCAAACCCGGCAGCGAACGGCGGGACGGAGAACGGAGCACCTTGCACCCCGGTCCTCTCAAGCTCAGCGGCAGGCATCCCCACAGGCCTGCGCTTCGCGCCCAAGCTGCGCTTTGAGCCACGTTTTGGCTTTGCTTGGCGGCCTTCCGGCAACGATAAAACGGTGGTGAGCGGCGGAGCGGGCTACTACAACATCACCACCTCAGGCGCGATCTTCTACGCGCTTACCGGCACCCTGCAGACCGATGAGCAGATCTTCAACAACTCGGCGCCGGGCACAACGCCATCCCTTGTGTTCCCGAATGTCGGGCTCGGCAATGCGCTGGTGCCGCAGTATGGGACGGCGCCCTTTAACTCGGCAGTTGATATCCACTGGCACGACCCGTACTCATTGCAGTCCGCCCTTTCGGTCGAGCACGAGTTTCCGGGCCAGCTTGCCGCACGCCTGTCGTACGTGGGGCTCAGCACCCGGCACCTGGTGTGGCAGCCCAACTACAACGACCTGCCGCTTTCGTCGACTACGCCCGCGGCCGCTCAGCCCCGCTCGGCGTTCCCCTTCCCCAACTTCCAGACCATCAACAGCCGGAACACGGAAGCAAGCGCCAATTACAACTCATTGCAGGCCGAGCTGCGGCGGCGCTTCACGCGCGGACTCTCGTTCACCGCCGCATACACGCTGGCAAAAAATCTGTCTGACAACCAAGGGACCGAAGGGTCGTTCGGCACCAATCCCTCATCCTTCTCTGACGAGCAGGGTGGCTACTATGCGACCTGGGCCGGCAACCGCTCGCTTGACTATGGCAATGTGAGCGGCACCCGGCGGCACCGTCTGCTGCTGACCGGGCTCACCGACATCCCGGTAGGGCGGGGACGGCAGTTTGGCGGCAACATGCCTCGCGCGGCTGATGCCGTCATCGGGGGATGGCAGATCACCAACATCTTCGTATGGCAGACTGGCCCGTTTCTTACGCCGTTCATCCCGAGTGGCATAGCGGATCCTTCCGGAACCGGCTCGGGCATTCTGTATTCGCGCCCGCAGCGGCCCGATCGCGTAGCCCGCGGCAACACAAGCGCGCAGAACCGACGCCAGTGGTTCAGTACAGCAGCCTTTGCCTGCCCCGGAGGAGGCGGATTTGCACAGCTGCAAGCGCCTGCGCCCAACAACTGCTCGGTTGGCGTGGGTTCGGCACCGATCGGCCGCTTCGGGACGGAATCGGTCGGCAGCGTGGAAGGGCCCGGCACTGTCAATCTATCGACCGGCGTGAACAAGACACTTGCCGTAACGGAGCGGGTGCATCTGCGCGCCGAGGGAAGTTTCACCAACGTGCTGAACCACACCAACCTCGCCGATCCAACACTGGATGTTACAAGCCCGGCCTTCGGGACGATAACGCAGGCGCGGGGCTCTGACTTTGGCGGCAACCGCACAGGCCAGGTCTCATTGAAGTTGGAGTTCTAAGCTGGGCGTCTCTTGCAGGCAGGCGCGGAACCGCAAAGGATCCCGGTTCCGCCGTCTGCCTGTGGGCTCAACGTTCAGTGACAGCTATGAGCTTATGCACCTCTGTTAAGAGTCATCATCGGATCCATTTCTAAGCGACTATTGAAGAAACACTTGTCAACCGGGAAGTGTGCTAATCTTTTCTTACGCTCAAGTGATTGGTTGTCAGCTGGTCTCGCTTCACAAGCCAGACGCCCTGCACATATCTTCCGCCAAGCCCGACAGCGTACCCGCCTCATGCTCGCAGCATTCGAGGTTCCGGGTCGAGAGTTGCGACACTGTGTTGCGACTCGTGGCTGCGTGTGGCAGAGCGAGCGGGGAGCCAATTTCCCTGCGATCCGGCAAGATCCGGGCACTTCCCTACGCAAAATTTTTCGCTTCGTCTCGGTCCAAGTGGGTCGCACGCAGCACTGCAGCAAACATCTGGTTGAGCAGCCGCCGCGCAGGGAGTGCGCGAGTCTCGGCGATCTATAACCAGGTGAGCGCATTGTTTAAAGGAACCCCTCATCTCCATGACCCAATTTGTTGATTTCGCAATGTCTGAAGTACTCAAGAAGCGCATGACTGCCTGCAACTTTGTCACGCCTACGCCGGTTCAGGCCGGTGCCATTCCACCGGCGCTCGAAGGCAAGGATGTGCTGGCCACGGCACAAACCGGCACCGGCAAGACTCTCTCTTTTCTGATCCCGATCATCGAGAAGGTAGAGGCAGAAAAAACACGCGGAGCAACCGCGCTGATCCTGCTGCCGACGCGCGAACTTGCCATGCAGGTGGAGAAGGCCTTCCGCCAGCTTACGAGCAACATCAGTGTTGCCCTAGTCGTTGGCGGCGTGGCAGAAGGTCCTCAGATCGAGGCACTGCGCCGCGGCGCAAGGCTCATTGTTGCCACGCCTGGTCGGCTGGAAGATTACATCGGTCGCAGGCTGGTACGGCTGGAAGGGGTCAAGATCCTGGTTCTGGACGAGGTAGACCGGATGCTCGATATGGGCTTTAAGCCCGCCATCCGCCGCATTGCTGACTGCCTACCGAAAGATCGGCAGACTCTCTGCTACTCGGCTACGCTGGACAACCAGATCAAAGAAGTGGTGCGCGACTATCTTCGCGACCCAGTCCGGATCGAAATCGGGTCGGTGCTCAAGCCATCCGAGAGCGTCGTCCTGCAGGCATTTGAAGTCGATGCTGACTCCAAGCTCGAACTGCTGACACACCTCATCAATGCAGAGTCCGGCTCATTTATCGTGTTTGTCCGCACCAAACACGGCGCTGACCGCATTGCCATGCGGCTGGAGCGTGCCGGCATCGAGGCCGCGCGGATCCACGGCGACAGGACGCAGGCGCAACGCAACGCAGCGCTGCGCTCCTTCTCCCAGGGCAGGCAGCGCGTGCTGGTCGCAACTGACGTCGCGGCTCGCGGCATCGATGTGCCCCACGTGGCGCATGTCGTGAACTACGACATGCCCAAGGAAGCAGAAGACTTTGTTCATCGCGTGGGCCGCACCGGGCGCGCAGCAGCGAGCGGCGTTGCTTCAACCTTTGCCACGCCAAATGAGAAGGGCGATCTGCGAAAGATTGAGCGGCAGCTCAACATTAAGATTAAGCGCTTCCGCGTGCGTCCGAATGGTGGAGTGCTTACGACGACAGCACAGGAACCGGCGATGCAGCTGGTCCACTAAAGCTAAAGGGGCCTGCGCGAATTCTCGCGCAGGCCCCTTCGCTGTCCCACTTTCGCTATCGACCGCTGGAACCGAAGCCCTTCGCTTCTCTGGAGCTGGCAGTCAGCTCATCCACCACTATCAGTTCCATATGCGTCATCGCCTGGAAAGGCGACATCTGTGCGATCTTGTCTCCTGCCTCAATCAGCACACTTGCATCTTCAGCATGGAGCAGCGCGTCAATCAAGTGCCCGTTCCCGTCTTTCTCAACGGTGAGCGTGTAGCGCGGCTGGTTCAAGTTAATCAGGCAAACCAGGATCTCTCCACGGTAACCCGCATCAATGCGGCCGCCGGCATAGGTGATGCCTCGGGCGGCCATGCTGGATCGATCGCCGAGGACGAACCCCATACCCGTCGGGCCTTCCACTGCGATCCCGGTTCGCACCTTGACAGGAACTCCCGGCTGTAGCCGGACGCTTTCCACGGCGTACAGATCAAAACCGAGATCATGCCCTGCATATGTAACCGTGGGCGTTCGTGCCTGCGGATGAAGAAGTTTGATCTTGATCATGCCTTCCTAACGCCAAGATGCGCAGGTGCTTGCACTTTTGTCAGTCGACCGCAGAAGCAGGGTTCTCCTTGCGCTGTTTGGCCCAGCGACGCTTCTGCGCCTGCGCTATGCGCCGCCGGGCATCCGCACTCAAAACTCGAGGCTTCTTCGCTCCAGAGGGTTGCCCACTGACTGCAGCTGTAAAGCGATCGCTGATGGAGTTGCGCAGCAGCTCACGGACCTGTTCCAGGCGTGTGATTTCCCCTTCGATCGCTGCAATCATCTCTTCTCGAGTCATCTTCAGGACCTTTGCTGGAGTCCACCCACTCGAGAGGGTGCCGTGAAAAGTCTGCCTTACCGGCAGGGTCCGCCATCACCGAGAAGGGCAAACCATTCGCAGCACTTCATAAGGGAGCTTGTTGATGTTGTAACATCCACCGCTCCAGGAGAACCATTCGTGTCTAAGAAAAATTGCAGAGCGCATCACTTTTGGCACGGAAATGAGTCGCGCCAGCGAGACTGCCGCGATGAACAGGGGCTGCATCACGCAGTGCAGCCGCCGGCAATGGACGGAATCACAAGAACCTCATCTCCGTCCTGGAAGGTGTAGTTCTCATTGCCGAGGAAGCGGATGTCTTCTTCATTCACGTAGAAGTTGATGAAGCGCCGCACCTGCCCATCCTCTCCACGCAGATGCGCTCGCAAGGCAGGATAATTTTCTTCAAGATCCTGGATCAGTTCGGGCAGATGTGCCGCCTCCGATGCCAGTTCACGCGCACCGTTGGTGTGCTTCTGGAATGCGTTTGGTAGCAGTACTCTGATCGCCATAGTGAGCCCCTACACCAGTTCCACTGCAAATTGGTTTTGCTCGAGGTACTCCTCGAACTCGCGGAGGCGCGGGCGCACGGCAGCACGTGTGGGAAAGCAGCCCGCCAGCGCGTCTGTTGTCTTGAGGCCATTTCCGGTAATGCAGCTTACAGTCAACTCGTCACGCCCGATCCTTCCATGCGCATACAAGCGAGCTGTCACAGCCGTAGTGACGCCGCCTGCTGTTTCGGTAAAGACCCCTTCCGACTCGGCAAGCTCGCGGATGCCGGAGACGATTTCGACATCCGAAACATCCTCAGCCCAGCCGCCGCTCGCACGAATAGCACGTGCAGCATACACACCATCAGCAGGGTTGCCGATGGCCAGTGACCGTGCGATCGTGCTCGGCTTCTGTGGCTCGATGTGATCCATACCCGTCTTGACAGCGACCGAGATGGGAGAGCAACCGGTCGCCTGTGCACCGAAAAAGCGTACGGGTTTGTCTTCCACAAGGCCTAGCTGCACCAGCTCGCGGAAGCCCTTCTTGATCTTGGTGATCAACGAGCCGCCGGCCATGGGGCACACGATGTTGTCAGGTAGGCGCCAGCCAAGCTGCTCTGCAATTTCGTAGGCTACGGTCTTCGACCCTTCAGCGTAGTAGGGCCGCAGGTTCACATTGACAAAGCCCCAGTGGAAGCGGTCCGCAATCTGAGAGCAGAGGCGGTTGACGTGATCGTAGTTTCCATCGATCCGTACTAGATTCGCACCATAGACCTCGGTGTTGAGGATCTTCGCTGCTTCCAGATCAGCCGGCACGAGGATGTAGGTGCGGAGCCCGAGGCGCGCAGCTTGTGCGGCCACAGCATTGGCAAGGTTGCCGGTGGACGAGCAACCCACAGTATCGAAGCCGAAAGCCTGAGCATTGGCAAGAGCAACGGCGACAACGCGGTCCTTAAAGGAAAGCGTCGGCATGCACACGGCATCATTCTTGAGGTAAAGATTCGAAGCACCGATGCGCTCACCGAGATTGGGGGCCTCCACCAATGGAGTCCAGCCTGCAGGGGTGGTTGGCTTATAGGACTCTGGAACGGGCAGCAGCGCCTGGTAGCGCCACATGGAACTGGGACCCTGCGCGATGCTTTCGCGTGTGACCTGGCCTTTAGCTAGATCAAGGTCAACGAAAACTTCCAGCGGCGAAAAACACTCGTCGCATATGGAAAGCGGTGCGTTCTCATAGCGCTTGTCGCACTCGCGACAACGCAGTTCGTAAGCTGATGCCATCTTTGCCCTCGCAACGAGAGCGGCCGATGGTACGGGCACACCGTGACGCTTCAAGAAACACAACTGCTACGGAAATGGCGAGATGGCGAGCAGAAGAACGCTCAACACCCCGAATCTCATGTTCCCCATCCGGCTTAAGCCTTCGGGAGAGAGTTGACACCGATGTCCGGAATTGCACCGGCCGGTTGTCGTGGCGTCACAGGGCCCGTCCCTCAACCACTCTTCATGAAATCCAGGCCCGCTCCTAGGGAGCAAACTTGAACTGTATCTTTTGATATCACGACGCAGGGAGGGGATGCAAGGTAGTCCCAACGATTGCAATGATTTCCTTCTATTGTTGAACCACAAGATGAGCAATGATGCACGCTGCTTCATCTGCGGTTCGAGTCAGCGCAGATGGAAGCGGAGCGCACAGTGATACGGTGATTACAGAGGGATGAAATCAAGGCAGCTTGGAAGGATGTATGCCAGGCGCAGGTGATCCAACTCTAAGCCTGGCCTCCCCGTCAAAGTACATGCGTTTTTTACTTTAAATGTCCTTCGCCGACAGCAGAGTGTCGCTGAGGGATCAACGATTCCGAGGCTCATGTTGAAAAGCAAGTCTGCGTCTGCGGTCCATCTATCCCCGTACCAGAAAGACCTCACCTTCTCTGCGCTACCGATTCTTTGCTTCAGCCACTTGAGATGGCATTTCGTCACACAACGACCCCAGCACCTGCTGCGCAGAGCAGCCGCCAACCGCACGGTGTTCTTCTGGGAAGAGCCGATCTGGCACGAGCGCGTTGAGCCGGAAGCAGCAGGTGACAAGCACGAGAGCTGGCTTGAGGTGCTGCAAGAGGGCGATGCGATCACCATCCTGCGCCCTCACCTTTGCATGGGGATGGATGCGACGGCATCGCAGCGTACCTTGCTCGACACATGGATCGCAGGCTCCTCGATCACGCGCTACATCACATGGTTCTACACGCCTATGGCCCTGGCCTTCTGTAACCATCTTGCTCCGGAGCTGACAGTTTACGACTGCATGGATGAGTTGACGGGCTTTCTGGGCGCACCGCCCGAGTTGCAGGCACGAGAGCAGGAATTGTTTCGTACCACCGATGTGGTTTTTACAGGTGGCATCAGCCTGTATGAAGTAAAGCGCCACCAGCATAAGAATGTGCATGCCTTTCCAAGTTCCATCGACGTCGCACATTTTGCGCAGGCAAAGTCCTCCTCGCCAGATCACCTCATAGAGCCGACAGATCAGGCTTCCATCGCTCATCCACGCGCGGGCTTTTATGGCGTGGTTGACGAGCGTTTCGACATTGAACTTCTTCGTGTTGCCGCTGCCCGCAAGCCCGCTATCCACTTTGTCATTCTCGGACCCGTCGTCAAGATCGATCCCGCAGCTCTTCCTCAAGCGCCCAACATCCACTACCTGGGTGGCAAGAGTTATAACGAGTTGCCACAATATCTTGCGGGCTGGGAGGTGGCGCTGCTGCCCTTTGCTATGAACGCCGCGACGCGCTTTATCTCGCCTACAAAAACGCCGGAGTATTTGGCTGCGGGGAAGCCTGTCGTGTCTACGCCGATTCCGGATGTTGTGCTAGGTTACGGCGCAGAGGGGCTTGTACAGATCGCAGAAACACCCGAGGTTTTTGCCGACCTCGTGGAGCAGGCCCTTGCGCCCGCAGCAGACGCATGGCGCACCGCGGTGGAAAGTAAGCTGGCGCAGGGCTCTTGGGATCGAACATGGGCGTCCATGCTCGACCGGATGCGCCAAGCCTGGCTCACCCGGCGCGGCAGCGCCGTGGAGGTAAGCATAGCGAACTCCAGGACTGATCGACCTACTACGGGCAAGCCGCTGGTGAAAAGCAGCCACACTGGAGCCCTCGTAGGCGCGCAGCCCAGGATCACAAGCGCCCTGCGCCGCGAGCGCTTTGACTATCTTGTAGCCGGCGCCGGCTTCGCCGGCAGTGTGCTGGCCGAACGGCTCGCCACGCAGAGCGGAAAGAAAGTTTTAGTCGTAGATACCCGGACGCATATCGCCGGCAATGCTTATGACTTCTACAACGCAGATGGGATTCTGATCCACAAGTATGGACCGCACATTTTCCATACCAACTCTGACAAGGTCGTCGATTACCTTTCGCAGTTTACAGAGTGGCGGCCGTATGAGCATCGCGTCCTAAGCAGCGTAGATGGGCAGCTGCTTCCTGTGCCCATCAATCTGGATACGATCAACCAGCTCTATGGGCTTGCACTCGATGCGCCCGGCATGCAGCTCTTCCTTGCTTCCCGGACCATTACGCCGGCGGTGATCCGCACCTCGGAAGATGTTGTTTTGAGCAGAGTAGGGCGCGAGCTCTACGAGAAGTTCTTCCGCAACTACACGCGCAAGCAATGGGGGCTCGACCCGGCACAGCTGGACGCGAGCGTCGCGGGCCGGATCCCGGTACGTTTTGATCGTGACAACCGCTACTTCACTGACAGCTTCCAGGCTATGCCGCTCCACGGGTACACCCGCATGTTCGAGCGCATGCTTGATCAGCCGGGCATCACCATTCGTACGGGTACCAGCTTCCGTGATGCGCAGCGTGTGCACCCTGAAGCGAAAATCATCTTTACCGGTGCGATCGACGAGTATTTCGACTACCGTTTTGGATCCCTGCCTTACCGCTCTCTCGAGTTCAAGCATGAAACCCGAAACCAGGAGACCTTCCAGCCCGCGCCGGTCGTGAACTACCCTAACGATCACGACTACACACGAGTGACAGAATTCAAGTATTTGACCGGCCAGAAGCACGCGAAAACTAGCATCGTTTACGAGTACCCTCGAGCGGAAGGCGATCCGTACTACCCGATCCCACGCCCTGCCAATGCGGCGCTCTACCGCAAATACCAGGAGCTCGCTGAGAAGGATGGATCAGTTTGCTTTTGCGGACGACTGGCAAACTACCGCTACTTTAATATGGATCAGGTCGTAGCGCAGGCTTTGGGCTCTTACGCGCGGCTGGCACAGCAGGAAGAGCGTATCCTTCCAGCAAAGACGGCAGCTATCGAAGGCCGGATCGCTATCTAGATTCCCCTGACGAGAGAAGCGAAAGGCCCGGTCTGCTCTAAGCAACCGGGCCTTTCTTTACCGCTTACGAAGAAGCCTTTGCATCGCGAAACGACTTGACCTTGTCGTGAGACATCAGGATGTGAGCTTGCTGCCGTGTGAGCACATCCCGGATATCTGCGGGAAGATGCACCTCTAGGGCTTCCTGGTAGGCCTTCTTTGCGGCATCTTCACCCTGCTCCGCTGTATCCAGAAGCGTCTTGTCTCCTCCGCCGAGCTTGGCTTTCAGCTCACCCCAGGCGCGATGCACCGTGCCCGCCAGCATGCCACTCTGATGCACGTCTTGCACGCCCAGGTGATGCAGCTCATTTTCAAGTTCGCCTGCAAAGTTGGCACGCTCCTGCAGTTCCTTCAAAAAGAAAAGGCGGACAGGCTCATCCTTAATGTGCTCGCCCAGGTCAGTAAATCCTTGATGGCTGGATCGCAAAAGATCGATCAGTTTGCTGAGGGTTGTTTTTACCTTTTCGTGATCAATGGCTTCTGGCATGTTTATCTCCCGAATGTGTACGATGCGGGCTGCTCGTGAAAAGGTCGGTCCGCGTCGGCTTACAGCATAAGCGAAGCGATTTCATTCTGAGAGAGAAGTATCAGACAGGTGCGCTGGAGGACTTATGCGATCCGCGCCTAGAACGCATATTGTTACGGAAGGATCGAGACCTTTACTCCCAGCAGTCAACGGTGCGCTGCACACGTTACACTAGGAGACACAATGCCGTATGAACGTGTGCTCGCCCTGATTGATACGGAGCTTGCTCTTCTTGAGCAGGTCCGGCAGCTTCTGATCTCCCCTACCCCTTCCAGACAAAAGATCCAAGGCAGAAAAGCAGCTATGCGCAACGGTGCTCCCGCAGAGCCCCTGCTACAGCAGGAAGCCCAGGCACCCGCTCCGGCAGAGACTCTTGCTCCGCCTGTTCCCGTGAAAGTTCCGGCGCGTATCAGCCGCGGGCGCCGGAGCGTGAGGCCATCCTCCTCAACCCGTACAGCTCAGCCGGCGACGCGGTCTGCCCTCATGAGTTCTGTACCTGCCGGGCCCGTCTTTGTTCGGGCGCAGGAGGCAAAAGCACAGGAGAGCAAAAACGCGACGCTGTTTCAGCCACCGGCTCCTACCGCGGAACAGCTCGCGCAAAAGTGGCTTCGCTCCGCCTCCAATTAGCGCAAAGATGCTCCGTCTGAGCTTGGGGCCTCCTCACGCGAGGCGCGCCGGCTGGAGTGAGCCTCAGGAGACTTCCGCTCGTCCCCGCCTTATGCGCCTTCGCTTCGCGACGCGATCACTAGATACTCCGCGTTGTCGGCAACGTCAGGCGATCAGAGGCAAGCGCTCCATCAACCGGTCCCGCTGTCTTAAGAACTGCCGCTCCTCGCTCAGGTAAGGTGTCTGCTCTGCCACCTGGTGCAGCGCTTCGGCAGCATGCTGTACGTCCTGCCGCTCCCTGCGGCGGGTCCACCCGCGCAGCGCGGCCGAACGTAAAATCTCCCGCGGCAACGCAGAAGAAAGCTGCCGGCTGCGCTTGGCATAGGGCTTCCACCACCACTGCTCCTTGCGGCGCCGCGCAAGCGCATAGTGCTTCATGGCCTGGTCAGCGGTAGCATCCGGTAGGTGGAAATGCTGACCATACAAGCCGAGCGTTCGATTGCGGATGCGCTCTACGGGCGAGCTCGGCGGCAGCACCGTCGGCTTGTACTCAAGACCCAGTGACAGTGTCCAGTCCAGCCACTTGAAGGTGTTGATCTGCGGGCTCGTCGTCACGGGGATCCAAGGAACGCGAAGTGTATCTGCGACGATCGCCGCATGCATCGCGTCGGCGATGACAAGCTTTGCTGTTCGAATGCGCTCCACGGTCTCGATACTGTCCGCATGAGGATCAAGGAACTCAAAGCCGGCCAGGGCGCATACCTCTTTCCATGGGCCGACCCGCAGCGACTCATAGTGCGGCATAAAAACGATCCCGTGCCGCTCCTCTTCAGGACACGGCTGACACTGAGGCAGCACGCTGAGCAATGCCGCGCCATCCGTGATGCCGAGGGAGGAAGGCTGGTTCAGAACGCGGCAAGTCAGCGGCCCTCGCAGCGCTACGAGCCTCCAGCGATCACTGCCAAAATCTTCAGGCGGCGGAGCGTATCCTACGCCGCTGCTGAAAACAGTCCAGCACTTCGCCTCAGGAAGTATGTCTCGGCTGATCAGAGTGCCGATGCCGGCAAAGCCATGATCGAAGTCATGGTTCCACTGGCTCGGCAGCAACTGCTCCCACATCCAGCGATTTAGATCATCCCCGAAGTTCGTCAGCTCACCTTCTGTGAAGTAGAACAGCCGCATTCGTCTCCTTTGTTCTTGCTTTGCGATAGTCTTATTAGGCTTTGGATAGTTAGCGCACGAGGTGCGGAGACATCAGCTCACAGCAGGAAGGAGCCGCCGGAGAGTAGCTCGCATCAGTAGTTGAAAAGCAAACCACCTCGAAGACGTGCTCGTCAGAAATAAGAGGCTTTCCGACAAGGATTTGCTCTGAAGCGCCTGCTTCAGCTGGAGATAATCGATCCAGTGCGCAAGCTGCACACCTCTCCGCCGAAGTTCGCGGACACACTGCTCATCGCCAGCCGCTTCTGCGATCGCAAGCAGATCCTGGTTGCCGCGCAACAACTGTTCAGGCTTCTTTGACTCTGCCCCACGTGACAGTGACTGCGGCTCGTAGCGATAGAGGTAGAACGCTTCCGGCATCCGAAAAAAGCGGGCACCTTTCAGAAGGCATTGCAGGTAAAGGTGGAAGTCTTCCCCGATGCGCAGGTCGGTGTTGTAGCGAATTCCGGTACGTTCCAGGAACTCTCTGCGGAGCAACGGCTTACTAAATCCAGCCGAGGCTCGCCCATGGTAGGGGCGATCCTGCGCGGCGAGCTCAGCTGCCTTGATCGGATCGGGCTTTGACATCCAGCTCGTGCTGAATTGTAGGGTGGCTTCACGTTCAGCCTCTGGATAAGAGATTTCGACGTTATCTGCCAGCAGATCCGCGCCAAGCCTTTCAGCACGTTCAACCATCACCGCGAGCCGCTCCGGTGTAAAGCAATCATCTGCATCGAGAAGGGCAATCCAGCGACCCCGGGCCAGAGCGATCGCGCGGTTTCGAGCAGCCGCCGGGCCTTTGTTGGAAGGGGACCGTTCTACCATCACGCGCGAATCGCCGGCCGCTGCCTGCTCGACCGCCTGCACCGTCGCATCTGTCGATGCATCGTCCACCACCAGGACTTCGAGGGACGTCAGCGTCTGTCGCAAACAGCAAAGTACACTCTTTGCGATGGTAGAAGCTGCATTAAAGGCTGGGATAATTACTGAGACGGTAGGTTCGCTGACCGACAAGCCTTCCATTTTAGACACAGCCCGTTCCTTTCATGCCGTGAGTGTGGAGAGCGATGCGACTTCGTACCTTGTGCGCAGTGTACACACAAACGACGACATTATTAAAAGAGAGTCGAAGAGTTCGCTTATCTATAGCTTGTTACTACAACGTTACGCATACGCCTCTTTCAGGGGTTACATCTAGGGGATGGACGCGGGAAGTGAAGCACATTATTGTCGCAACACGGCTTGTCGCATCCAGGCATACCACGCCGGTAGTCATAGCAGCTTCACAGCGAAATACCGTGCGCGACTTAGCCGGGTATATCTTGCGTATCTCCACTTACGAACGCTTGCGGCGCGTGCTGCTAGCTCGAAGCAGCAGATTTACACAAAGCAGACTCAAAGGAGCCGATAGACATTGCGGCCTAAAGCTAACTACTCCCTGCTCGAACTCGGCCTTCTCCGGTGGAGATGGATCGGCCTCTGGACAGCCGGCTTTGTTCTGCTTGCCGGTGTCGTAACGCTTTTGATACCTAAGAAATATGGGTCAGAAGTACAATTCCTAGTAAAAAATGCTCGCCAAGAGCTAACACTGACGCCGGAACGTAGCGCGGTACCGGTGACTGAGCAAGAACTTACCGAAGCCGATGTGAACTCTGAAATGGAACTGCTGCTAAGCCACGATCTACTTATGGATGTGGTGCGCGACAGCGCCCTTTATCGGCCCTATATGAAGCGTGGGCAGCAGTCACCGACAGCAGAAGATCTTGAATTAGCCACCATCCGCTTGGCGAAGAATCTCAAGGTCAGCGCCGTACGAAAGACCAATGTGATCGAGGCCAAGTACCGCGCTCACAGCCCGGAAGAAGCAGCGCAGGTCATGCAGGATCTATCAAGCCGCTACCTCCAGGCGCATTTGTCGGCGCATAGCACGCCCGGCTCGGTCAACTTCTTCTCCTCCGAGATGAAGAGTTACCGCGACAACCTCTACAAGACGGAAGCGGAGGCGAGCGCGTTTGAGCAAAGCTCGCACATCTTCAATCCCGATCAGCAGCGCACCTTGCTGGTTGCGCAACTGGAAGATGTACGGGCACGGCTGCAGAACGGCCGCGCCGATACGGCAGAGGCGCAGGCGCGTCTCAAGACACTACAGAGCCAGATCGCCGCGACACCTGGCCGTATCCCGACAGATGAGCGCACGTCGGCGAATCCGGCGACTGTGGACCATCTGCAAACCGCACTCGCGGACATGGAGAACCGGCGTATCTCCATGCTGATGAAGTTTCGCCCGGATGATCGCGAAGTTGTCGAGCTTGAGAGCGAGATGGCCAACACCAAAGCTGAGCTCCTCTCCGCCAAAGCTGAGTTCTCGTCAGAAAACACCACCGCGATCAATATCGTTCACCAGAGCTTGGAGGAGAACCTAGAAGCGGCACAGGTGCAGCTGACCGGTCTGCAGGCCCGCTCTGCGGCCCTTGCCGCGCTACAAAGGGACTACCTGGCGAAGCTTGACGCCTTTGACACGCAGGCCACAAAGCTCGGCAATCTGCAGCGGGATGAATCGCTCGCGCAGCAGAGCTATGTGCTCTACGGCCAGCGTATGGAAGAAGCACAGGTAGCGCATGAGATGGACAAGGAGAACTTTACCAACGTGTCCATGATCGAAACGCCTATGGCATCGCCTCTTGCTGTCTGGCCGATCCTGCCTCTTGACCTTGCCGTAGGTGCACTCTTCGGTTTACTGATCGGATTTACAACAGCCTACATCTGGCCCAGCTCTGACCCGTTAGCTACCAGCACGCAGCCCTCGTCCACGTACTTCAACGGGAAAGACCTGACTCCGCAGGTCGCAGGAGACTAAAGCATGCCGCTTCTCAATAGCCGAGCCCTTCTTGCGCCACGCCTTCTTTGCACAGCCGCGGTTTTGGCTCTGTCGACTCAAGCCTTCGGCGCCGGCGGGCTCAATGGACCAACCGGACCAAATGGACCAAATGGACCAACCGGACCAACCGGAGCAAACGTGCCGGCGACGCCCGCTGCACCAGCTTTACCTGCCGCAGCGGCAGCAGCTGCGGGCTCCACTGGATCTGCTGGGGCAGTCGGCTCGGTCAGCTCTTCGACTTCCACAAAAGCGCAGGACCCGACACTTCTGCATCGTGGAAGACGCTACGAGCTCCAGCCAAATGATCAGATTGAAGTCGATTTTCGGCTGAGTCCGGAGTTCAATGCGACCGTTCCGGTCGAGCCTGACGGCTACATAACGCTGCCGCAGCTGGGCCAGGTTGATGTCGGAAACCTGACGATTACAGAAGCGACACAGCGCATCCAGCAGGCCGCTTCCCAGCGGCTGAACGCGCCAGAAGTCACGGTCGAGCTGAAGTCTTTTCAGCCGCCTTACTTGATCGTTGGCGGCCAAGTCAATGCGCCTGGACGCGTCCTGATCCAAGGTCCCGTCTCTGCGCTGCAGGCTGTGCAGTTAGCGGGCGGCTTCAAGGACGGCGCCAAGACGAACCAGATCATTCTGGTCCGTCGCATTGACAAAAATACTGCGGAGACCAAGCTGATCAATTACAGCTACATCCTGCACCACTACAAAGCGAATGAAGATATCGACCTTGAGGCGGGTGACATGCTCTATGTCCCGCAGAACATGGTCACCAAGATCGCACCCTACATCAAGGTTGTGAGCTGGGGCTTCTACTTCAATCCACTTGACTTCTAGGATCCGCGCCCAGCGCGAGAGCCGCCTCCGGCGCAATCCAGGCCAACATGCAACCTGCTTCCTGGCCGTCTCATGCTCTTCGCAGGCCCCTCTCTCGGGCCTTTGGATCCCACGACGATGAAAGCTGTTGCAAGCGCCGAAAACAAAACGACAAACACCAGAGCCGCCGAGAGCGCCATACCAGCGCAGCGGCGTGGAGCGCGCTCTGTGTTGCAGACGCTTTCTGCCCGGCTGATGATTGTCGGGCTGAACGCGGGTACCGGCATCCTGACAGCGCGTGCGCTGCATCCTGTAGGCCGAGGCGAGCTTGCGGCCGTGTTGCTATGGCCGCAGATGCTTGCGGGCACCTTGACCTTTGGCCTGCCCAGCGCCCTCACTTACAACATGCGTTCTCACCGAGAGAAGGCACCCACCTTTCTTCTAGCCGCACTCCTGCTGGGCCTGCTGATCGGCTGCGTCGGCGCCGCGACCGCGATGCTGTGCGCACCCTACCTGCTTCACCAATATTCTCCGCATGTTGTTGCTATCGGCCGCTGGCTGATGCCGAATCTGATCATCGGCATGTACCTCCTGATGGGCCGGGCAGCGCTTGAGGCGGATCATAAGTTCTCGATGTCCGGAGCGGTGCTCACCGCAACACCGCTCCTCACACTGCTCGGACTCACGACGCTGGCTCTGCTGCATGGGCTGACTCCTCTGTCCGCCGGCATTACCTACACGCTCGCCGGTCTGCCGGTCTTTGTGTTTCTCTGGTCGCGGCTGCCGGTGCGCTTCTTCCAGCCGCTCGGGCCTGTCATCCAAGCAGCCCGCTCGCTGCTCTCCTACGGCATTCGGTCTTACGGGATTGATCTCTGCGGGACCCTCGGCTACTACGTAGACCAGGCGCTGGTCGTCAGCCTGCTAAGCCCGGAAAAGATGGGCGTCTATGTCGTCGCGCTCAGCGCTTCCCGCGTGCTGAATGTGCCGCAGGCCGCCCTGGCCAGCGTCCTATTTCCAAGCATGGTGGGGCTCGGACGCGAGCAGATTGCCGCGCTTGCGCAGCGTTCTCTCCGGCTTGGCTCCACCCTTGCCCTGCTTTCCTTCTTTGGGACGCTTCTGTGCGGGCACCTGCTGCTGCGCCTCATCTATGGGCCGGCCTTTACCTCGGTCGGACTCACGCTCGCGGTGCTCACCGCGGAAGCAGCGCTCAGCGGCTGCGTCAGCATCCTGTCCCAATCCTTTATGGCGACGAACCGGCCCGGCATCATCACGGTGCAGACCGTCGCAGGACTGCTCTGCGGGGTGCCCTGCCTGCTGCTGCTGATTCCCCGCTTTGGCGTCACCGGTGCCGCCCTTTCGATCCTTCTCTCGACAAGCGTCCGGTTCTCCTTCGCCATGATCAGCTTTCGCCGAAGCTTCAGCGGCCGCCTGCCCAGGCTGCTGCTCGACCGCGACAGCCTGCGCTGGGCAGTCGAGCGCCTCGGAGCCAGCTTCCCTGCCCTGCGCCGCTTCGCATCCATGCCAGCCCCTGCCATGGAAGGCCGCCCATGACCGACGGGCAGCGCACTGTTGTGGTTGTCAACGATACCGCGCACATCAATGGCGGCGCTGCCAAGGTCGCGATCGCGAGCTCCATCGGCCTGGCCCGGCGCGGATGGCAGGTTCGCTTCCTCGCAGCGAATGGGCCAGTTTCAGACGAGCTCGCCAACGTGCCCGGCCTGGCGGTCCACTGTCTCGGCCAGCATGAGATCCTCACCGATCCCAACCGCCTGCGGGCCGTCCGGCAGGGTTTGTGGAGCAGTGCAGCCGGGGAAGCGATGGAGCAGCAGCTCCAGACGCTCCAGCCGGAAAACACCGTTGTTCACGTGCACCTGTGGGCCAAGGCGCTCTCCTCAAGCGTGGTCGCCGCAGCGTCTCAGCGCGGCTTCCCGGTGCTGCTCACCCTGCATGACTACCTGTACGCCTGCCCGACCGGCACACTTTATGACCACAACAAGGGCGAGGTGTGCCGCCTGCGCCCCATGAGCCTGCAGTGCCTCACGACCAACTGCGATGCGCGCAAGTACGCGCACAAGCTATGGCGGGCTGCACGTCACACGGTCGCGCACTCCGCCGGCCACTTCGGGGATGGCATCGGCAACTTTGTCGCGCTGGGCCGCTACAGCCTGGACGTTCTGCGGCCGTATCTGCCGGAGGATGCCCGCGTCCGCTACGTGCCCAACTTTGTCGATATGGACCAAGTGGAGCCGGCGCCCGTCGCGCGCAACAGCACCTTTGTCTTTAGCGGACGGCTGGTTCCGGAAAAAGCGCCCCTGCTGGCAGCCGAAGCGGCACAGGAGGCAGGCGTCGAGCTGGCCATGATCGGCGACGGTCCGCAGAACGCAGAGATCCGAGCAAAGTATCCCGATGTCCAGATGCTCGGGTGGCTCCCGTATGCTGACACGCTCCTCGCTCTGCGCGGTGCCCGTGCCCTCGTGCTGCCCTCGCGCTGGCTTGAGGTGCAGCCGCTAGTCGCGCTCGAAGCCGCGGCCAACGGCATTCCGGTGGTGGTCGGCGACGAGTCAGCCGCGCGCGATCTTGTCGAGGACGGCGTGACCGGCCTCTGGTTCCGGATGGGGGACGCGCGCGACCTGGCGCGGAAGCTTTCTGCCTTGCAGGACCCTGCATACGCCGAGCAGCTCGGCGCCGCCGCGTACGAGCGCTACTGGTGTGCGCCACCCACGCTTGATCTGCACCTTGAACGACTGGAGGCACTCTACCGTGACGTCCTTCACAACTGAACTCGGGAGCCTGCCGCCATCACTGCTGTGCGAAACGCCCCGGCCCGCGCTGCGCGTCCTCCATGTGCTCGAGGCGACGCTCGGCGGCACGCTGCGCTACATCGAGAACCTGATGGAGGCGCTTGCTCCTCTCTCCATCCCGACCGGCTTTGCCTACGGCATCAGCCGCGCCGACCATCGTCTGGAGCCAGCGCTCGGGCGCGCGCGGCAGCTCGGCTGGCAGCTCTACGAGATCCCCATGCAGCGGCCGGTGCAGCCACTTGCAGACGCGGCAGCACTGCTTGCTCTGCGCCGGGCTATGCAGGCCTTTCAGCCCACCCTGGTGCATTGCCACAGCTCCAAGGCAGGCGCCCTCGGGCGTGTTGCCGGCAAGACTCTCCGCAGTCTCAATCCCCGGCCGCGCCTTGTGTACAGCCCACACGCGCTGGCGCCAAGCGCGCACTATCTCAGGATCGAGAAGATGTTATGCGGGTTGACAGACCGCTTCCTCGCTGTTTCCGCGAGTGAAGAAGAACAGCTGCGCCTCCTCGGTCTCCGCACGCCGGAGGAAGCCGGCATTGTGTACCCCACGATCGATGGAAGCTTCTTCCATCCGGCGGACCGGGCGGACGCACGCACCGCGCTCGGGCTCCCGCACGCACCGCGCCTGCTGGTCGGCATCGGGCGTATGACGGAGCAGAAACGGCCGCTGGACTACCTGGACGTCCTGGCCCGGGTACGCACGCAGGTACCGGGCTGCCTCGGGATCTGGGTGGGGGATGGAGAACTGCGTAACGCGTTCACTGCCAGGGCCGTGCAGCTGGGTCTCCAGGACGTGGTGCAGGTGACGGGCTGGGTACCTGATGTACGCCCCTACATCGCCGCGTCGGATGTGGTTCTGAGCACCTCAGCTTTTGAGTCGTTCGGCTACAACCTGGCCGAGGCGCTTGCGATGGAGCGCCCGGGCGTGGGCAGCCGGGTGTGCGGCACCGTCGACGTACTTGACGTGTTCGACACCACCTCTGCCTCCGGCCCTGCCCGACCTCATTCGGACGTCCTCTTCCGCGTAGGCGACGCAGCCGATGCAGCCGGCTGTGTCGTACCCCTCCTCGAGTCGCCGGCTTTGGCTCAGGAGCTGGGGCGGCAGGGCAGAGAAAAGGTCCTGCGCTGCTTCTCGAGCGAGGCCATGCGCCGGGACCTCGTGCGCTTCTATAACAGCGCGTTGCCATCCCGCGTCCAGGAGGTCTCCGCATGAGAGCTCAGCCTCTGCGCATCTTTATCTCGCATCCTTCCCACTTCCTTACCGATCACAAGCCGCACGGCGACGGCCTGATTGCCAGCGGGCTTCTTCGCGCGGTGGCACAGCGAGGGCACACGCTGCACGTGGCCGTCGCTCTCCAGGATATGCAGGGTGCGCTGCCGGCGAACGTGCACCTGCACCCGCTGCGTCTTCGCTCGCGTTTCTCACGCAACGACCAGGGTGCCGCCTTTCGCGCCGAGTATGCCCTCCGTGTACGTGCCCTGTTTCGGCGCCTTTCGCGAGAAGCGCCCTTTGATCTTATTCATCAGCTCAATCCCGTGGTCACCGGCCTCAGTGCGCTGCTCTTTGGCCTGGGCACCCCTGTGGTGCTGGGGCCTGTGTGGCCGGGCTGGCAGGGCCCGAGCCCAAAGCACGGGCTACGCTCGCTTCTGGAGGAGCGGATCCTTGACTTCCAATTCCGCCGTGCGGCCGCTGTGCTTGCGCCGACGCCGGCCAGCCATGCGCGCTTACCGGAGGCACTCTCTGCGTCCGGCAAAGTGTTCAGCTTTCCCCTGGGCATTGATAGCGATGCGTTTCTCGCCGCGCGCCGGTCTGCGCCGAGCCGGCCTACCATTCTTTTCCTGGCCAATCTGCAGGAGAGAAAAGGGATTTTTACTCTTCTCGACGCCTTTGAAAAGGTCGCTGCCGCCATGCCGAAGGCACTCCTGCGCATAGCGGGTACCGGCGGCCAGGCGGAGCAGGTTCGGCAACGGGTGGAGAGCAGCCCGGTGCGCGGGCAGATGGAGATGCTCGGCAATGTGCCGCGCGAGGAGATCGCCTCGACGCTCGCCGGCTGCACTGTGTACTGCCTACCCTCTTACGGCGAGCCTTACGGGATGAGCGCACTGGAAGCCATGGCCGCAGGCAAACCGCTGGTCGTGACCGATGCCGGCGGACTGCGCCACCTGGTGCCGAATGGCGGCTCCTTGAAGGTGGCACCTCGGGACGCCGAGGCTCTCTCCGCTGCGCTTCTCCATCTGCTGCAGGACACCGCCCTGCAAGCGCGTATGGGTGAGTACAACCTCCAGCATGTCGCGCAGTACCACGAGTGGGCGCGCGTGGCTGATCGGCTGGAGTCGGTTTACGACGCGGTGCTGCCCTCCACGCCGCGGCAAGCGTCGCCGCTCTTCAGCCGCCGTCTGACGGAGCCCGGTCTATGAACCAGAAGTCGATCCGTGTCGCCGCGGCCTTGCGAGAAGCCTTCTACCGCCTGCCCCTGGGCACGCTCAGCTGTCTTGCCTTTGTAGCGATCTTTGGCGCCTGCATGGCCAGCCACCACGAGGCCTTGCTCCGGTATCTTCTTCCCGCCTTCCTGTCTCTTTGCGCATGGGGGCTGTTCTTCCACAATCGCTCACACTACATCGGCTTCGTGCTCGCAGTCTGGTTCTTCACACCCTTTCTTCGGCGGATCGTCGACTTCAACGCAGGCTATGTCGACCCCAACCCGATCCTGCTGTCTCCCTACGCGGTCACGCTCGTCGCCCCGCTGGCGACAGCGCGGAGGCTGCTGAAGGCGCCGCTGGCGCTGGCCGCACCTTTCCTGCTCTGCATGCTCGCCGTCGTCGCAGGCGCTGTGAGCGGCTACTTCCACTACCACGCCACCAGTGTTGTTCACGATCTCCTCAACTGGAGCACGCCTGTTCTGTTTGGCGCGTTTCTGTACATCGTTGACGGCGAGGCCGTCACCTTCCGCGACACGCTGGCACGTTGGCTGCCGCCTTTGCTGGGCCTTACGGCCGCCTACACCATCGCGCAGTTCGCCTTTGCATTTCCCTGGGATATCGCGTGGCTGGTCAACCTGGACGCACCCAGCATGGGCAGTACCGAACCCTTTGAGCTGCGGGCTTTTGGGCCGTTGAACTCTGCCGGCACTGCAGCCTTCGTCTTCACGGTAGGCGGCGTGTACCTGCTGCAGCGGCGCGGTGCTTTGAGGATTCTCTACTTCGCACTTCTTGCGGTCGCCTTGGTCACAACCCAGGTACGGGCCGGGTGGCTTGCGCTGGCCATCGGCGTCGTACTGTGCCTCTGGAAAGCGCCCCGCCGGGCAGGCGCTCCTTTGCTCGTGCTCCTTCTGCTGGGCATCGGTGCTTCCGCCATAGGCTTCGGCTCGAACGCCGCGGCTATCTCAGACCGTATTGAGACCTTTTCGCACCCGAGCGAGGACACGAGCGCCAGCGGTCGTTTGGAGGGCTATGACGCAGCCGCCTCCTACCTCGAAAGTGATCCGCTCGGTGCAGGGCTCGGTGTGCCGGAGGACATCTTCGACATCCAGGGGAGCTTCAGCCTTCTTGATTCGTCTCCGGCTGACGTATTTACAACCTTCGGGATCTTCGGCATCGCCTACTATCTCGGCCTGCTTGGGATCTTCGCGGCGGCGCTTGGTGGTGTGCTCCGGGCGCGCGATCCCGACATCGCTCTACTCACCCTGCCCGTCATAGCGCTGCTGAGTATTTCGCTGCTCGGCAGCGTGACCGTGGCGCTTGCCGGCTTTTTGATCTTCTCCCTGCTTGGAAGCGCGGCGCACCTGGCGCGGAAGGCTGAAGCAGAAACTGAAACTCTGCCAGAAGCTGTCCAGGCGGGCCCTCTCCCTACGCTGGGAGCAGCGCGATGAATGCATCGATGAAAGTATCTGTCGTCATCTGCACCCTTGGGCGGCCGGACACACTGCACGACACAGTCGCGGGTCTCGCGCTGCAGACGCTGCCGCCTTCTGAGGTGCTCATCGGCACGCCGGCCGTCGACCACGTTCGGGCGGCAACGCTTGCCCTTGCCGGTGTGCGGCTGATCCTCACGCCGCTGGGTCTGCCGTGTCAGCGCAACGCATGCATGAACCAGATGAGCCAGATAGACCAGGCCGCGTCGGAGTGCAATCTGCTTCTGTTCCTGGATGACGATGTCGAGCTCACGCCCACCTACATCGAATCCATGGCCGCGTTGTTCGCGTCTTCGCCGGAGCTGATCGCAAGCTCAGGCGTGCTGTTGCACGATGGCGGGATCAGCACCTTTGTCGAGCGCGAAGAAGCCCGGGCGCTCTGCTGTGGGCCCCGCGCTTCTTCCTGGAGACCGGGAGAAGCAGTCGCCTCGGTGCCACGCCCGTTTGCCTATGGCTGCAACATGGCGTTCCGCTGGGAGGCAGTACGCGCGCTTCGCTTTGACGAGAACCTCCCGCTCTATGCCTGGCTGGAAGACAGCGACTTTTCACATCAGGCGACCCGTGCGCGCAAGGGCCCGGTGACCAATCTCGCCGCCACAGCCGTCCACCTTGGTTCGCGCGGCAGCCGGATCCACGGCAGGCGCTTGGGGTTCTCGCAGTTTGTGAATCCCTTCTATCTCTGGCACAAGTCGCGGGTCTTCCCGTTTGCACATATCGCCCTCCATTTCTGGGCACGCTGCCTAGTCGGGAACCTGCTGGGCCTCTTCACGGGAGAGGCGGGAGAAGACCGGCCGGGACGGTTGCTGGGCAACTTTCTCGGAATCCGGTACCTACTGAGCGGGCGTCGGGACCCGAGGGCCGTTCTGCAACTGCCTGCCGCACCCATGCGGCCGAACCGCGACACTCCCATTGATGGCGCTGCGCCGGCGCGGCTGCGGAGGCAGCCATGAGCCCGTGCCTCCGCGCTGTAAACAGGATGCCGCTACTGCTGGTCGATCTCCAGCATCGTGATCGAGTCATCCACTGTGAACTGGCGGGCTACGGGGACCGACTCGAGCGAGCCGTCGGGCTGGATATGGCTGCCGCTTATGATCCTGAGCTGCGATCCGAGAGACACCGTTGCGGAGGCCGGAGTGACCGGCAGGACCACTCGCTTGTCTGGGTCGTAACTCGGGACCTCGAGCCACAGGAGCAGGAGATATTTGCCCGGATACCGCTCAACAAGCAGGTGCTGTATCCCGGGAGCCGAAGCATCCACGACCACGCTTGCCGAGCCCGGTGTCAGCGGTTCGCTCTCGGCCAGCGCCGTCATCAAGGCCGACAGAGTCTGGAAAGCAGCCTTGGGGCTGCCGTCGCTGTGCAGCAGGCCGTACGAGCCGCCGGAGTCCTGGTCGTCGGCCAGCTCATACAGGTAGCTGCGTGTAACGCCGTGCATGTACTGCTCCAGGACCAGACGCGGCATGTACTTCGCCTGAATGCTCTCCGGAATAGCTTGCGCGGCAGGAAGGTCGGTGCGGTATCCGGTTTCCGTCGCCATCAACGGCTTGCTCGGCCAGGCGCGGTTTGCCGTCTGCATTGCCCAGCTGATGCTCGCGTAGCCCTGGCTGGCCCAGCCGGGCGTACCCGGATTTCTTCCGGCAAGGTAGTCGTGCAGATTGCCGTAGTCGAAGCTTGGGCTCACATTCCCAAGCGCCGCGTAGGAGTTGCTGACGCTGTACCACTTCTGGTTGACCAGCGACGGTCCGATGACGGGGATGCCCCGGTACTGTGCCGTGCCATCGACGGCACGCAGCACGGGAAGAAAAGCCTGCAGCCGGCTAGCCCAGGAGGGGCCTGCGCTGGTATCTGCCTCATTCGGCGCCTCGATAGCTTCCATATCTGCGACATGCGCTGGATAACTCTGAAGAAAGGACTCCGATTGCCCGAGTGCACTAATCAGGTCTGCATGGATACCGAGATTGAGAAGCTCGCGGTGATGCTGATAGTAAGTCGAGTCACCACTGCCCCAGTCCATCACACCGTCGCGCACGTGCCGTATATGCAGCTGCCCGAGTGCATTGGTCACCAGCGGGAAGTCCTTGGTGTAGAGGGTGTTCGAAAAGCCCAGGTGGATATTCATGCCGACGGAATTGACAACGCTATTTGCAGCAACCGCCGCCGTTGCCTGAGCGTGCAAAAGGCTCGGCGCAAGTACTCCGATGGCAGCCGTACTCAGGCGTACCCAACATTTGTTAACCATTCCAGCCTCCATATTTCATGAACTTCTCTCTGCCATTTGCGGGAACACAAGACGGGTCCGATACGAAATGCCTGTTTGCCAGACATTTGTAACACTTAAATCCCTCGACCTGGATAAATCTGATGACCGAGAACGCGCAGAACGGGACTAAAGTCACGGGATTCACAAGCTCGCTTCATGGCTGGGACACAATACGAGCGCCCAACTCACTGTTTGCGCTGCGGCGGCTTCATCGCAGCCGTACCTATGCCACCTTGCGCTCGGCTGTAGCTGTATTTGCCATGGGAGTTGTTTGGATACTGGTGACCTCAAGGCTACGCTTCGGCTCGATCTTTACTTTCCTTGACCGAACCATAACCGTTCGCCACCTTATCCTAAGCGTGCTGATCTTCTCGGTATGGAGCCTTTGCTTTATCTGGAAATACGGTCAGTCGAATGAGCCGCGAGCTCGCCTCTTCCAGGAAGTGCGAACGATCTTCATAGCGGCTGTTCTCAGCGCATCCGTGCTGCTGCTGCCACAGTTACTCAGCAGCCGTTACCAGGTTCACGTCATCGCTTTTGCTTTCCTCTGTGTGGCCTTGATCTTTCTTGCCTGCCTTCTGCTTTGTGCTACATGGTTCACCTTTGGCCATTTCGGTCCCCGTATCGCGTCGGCGCGCCGATGCCTGGTGGTTGGGTCGGGTCCACGCGCCCTTTCTATGCGTGAGAACTTGGCCAAAGTTCCGGAGATATACCAGATCGTCGGCTGTATCGATGATGAATATGTAGGGGCTGACCGGGAGAAAGATCGCTATCTTGGTCGCCTTGACATCCTAGAGTCGCTGCTTCGCAGCAACCCGATTGATACCATCCTGATCGGCCTACCCATCAAATCCTGCTACGCCGCCATTCAGAACGCGATTCGCACCGCCGAGAGCGTCGGAGTCGAGGCGCACTACCTAACAGACCTCTTCCACACCTCCGTAGCTGCTCGCCACGTGGGACCGGACCAGCATCACTCGATGACCGTTCTCCGTGTCACGCGGCGCGATCGACGCAGACATATCAAACGCTTCCTCGACATCATAGGGGCACTGGTACTGCTTGTCTGCACGACGCCGATTCTCCTGGCTGCCTGCATCGCTATCCTGATCACCGATCCTGGGCCGCTCTTGTTCGTCCAAGAGCGCTACGGCCAACATCGCCAGCGCTTCCCGATGTTCAAGCTGCGCACCATGGTGGTCAATGCGGAAGCGTTGCAGGCGGCCCTGGAGTCCAAGAATGAGGTCGGCGGTCCGGTCTTCAAGATCAAGCGCGATCCACGTATCACGCGCGTGGGTGCGTTGCTGAGGAAGACCTCCATCGACGAACTGCCGCAACTTATCAACGTGCTTCGCGGAGATATGTCGCTGGTGGGGCCTCGGCCCCTGCCTGTCCGCGATGTGCACCGCTTTGAAGAGGCCTGGCTGCTGCGGCGCTTCAGTGTGCGCCCTGGCCTCACCTGCACCTGGCAGGTAAGCGGCCGCAGCAATACAACCTTCGACTTCTGGGTCCGGCAGGATTTGACCTATATCGATAACTGGTCGCTCGGGCTGGACTTCAAGATTCTAGCTAAAACCGTCGGGACAGTCCTGCGTGGAAGCGGCGCGATGTAAACGCGTACGCAGACTCGCAGTGTCACGGCGGATCACTTTATCTCACCAATTCCAAGGAGACCACTATGTCCAGCAAGAAAGTATCAATCGCGGTGATTGGATCCGGCTATGTCGGCCTGGTTGCTGCCGTTTGCTTCGCTGAAATGGGCCATGATGTTGTTTGCGTCGATAATGACGAGCGCAAGATCGCCGCGCTGCAAACCGGAGACACGCTGATCTATGAGGAGCACCTGCCGCTGCTGCTTGGGCGGCACGGCAACCAGAATGTCCGCTTCACCAGCGATCTTGCACAAGCTACACACGATGCATCGGCGATCTTTATCGCAGTGGGTACGCCCATGGGCGAGACCGGCGACGCGGATCTTTCCTACGTAGAAGCAGTAGCAGCCGAGATCGCGCGTTCTATCAAGGACTACAAGGTCATCGTCGAGAAGAGCACGGTGCCGGTCTATACCAACGAGTGGATTCGGCGCATTCTCGAGCGCAACGGAGTCGACGCCAAGATGTTTGATGTTGTCTCTAATCCCGAGTTTCTGCGCGAGGGTACCGCGGTCGCAGACTTCCTGCATCCTGACCGGATTGTTGTCGGCGCGGACACGGAGCGTTCACGGCAAATCCTGGGCGATATCTATGCTCCGCTTACATCCGGCAGCTACTACGAGAACAGCGAAAGCATCGCCGGCTGCTGCTCCGCCGAGCAGAAGCCACCCATCGTCTTCACATCGATCAAAAGCGCGGAGATCACGAAGCATGCCTCGAATGCTTTCCTCGCAATGAAGATTTCTTTCATCAACGCGGTAGCAAATGTGTGCGAGGCCGCGCAGGCGGATGTGGAGGAAGTAGCAACGGGCATGGGCTTGGACTCTCGCATCGGCCCCAGATTCCTGCGTCCCGGTATTGGCTACGGCGGATCCTGCTTTCCGAAGGATGTGTCTGCATTCCGCTCGATTGCTGACCGTATGGGTGTGAATTTTAGCCTGCTCCACGATGTCGAAGTGGTCAATCGTCAGCAGAAGATACGCTTCGTTTCGAAGGTGCGCTCGGCACTGTGGAACCTGCGCGGCAAACGGCTTGCGGTGCTTGGCCTTGCCTTCAAGGGTGAGACCGATGATATCCGCGAGTCGCCTGCACTGGACTTAGTAGAGATGCTGCTTGCGGAAGGTTGCTCGATCCGCGCTTACGATCCTGCCGCGATGGAGCGGGCGAAAAGCGCGCTGCCTGCGACGGACCGGCTGCAGTACGCGGAAGACGCGTATGGTGCGGCGAAGGATGCTGACGCCCTGCTGGTGCTGACGGATTGGAAGGAGTTCGCGGAGCTTGATTTTGCTCGCCTTCGCCAGGCTCTTCGCTATCCGATCGTTGTGGATGGACGCAACCTTTACGACCCTGCTGTCATGCAGCGGATGGGCTTTACTTATCTGAGCATCGGGCGCGCGGATGCTGTCCCTGACCGCGAGCTCCTGACTGCGAGCGTCTCGTAGGAGCGCAACGAATAGATAGCCTGAAGGGAGTTCCTGTGCAATCAAAGAAAGTTCTTGTAACAGGTGCGGCGGGCTTTGTTGCCTCTCACCTATGTGACCGCCTCATCGAGTCCGGATGCGAGGTTGTCGGTGTTGACAACCTGTGTACCGGCGATTTGGAGAATCTCGCGCACCTGGAACGGGAGCCTCGGTTCTCGTTCCTGGAGCACGATATTACGCAGCCTTTTGATCCTGGGCCGGTCAGCCGTATCTTTAACCTGGCTTCACCGGCGAGCCCGAAAGACTATCTGCGGCTCCCGGTGGATACATTGCTTGTAGGCTCTGCCGGCACGCTGAACATGCTGGAGCTGGCGCGCAGATACAACGCTTGCTTTCTGCAGGCATCCACCTCCGAGTGTTACGGCGACCCGGCTGTACACCCGCAGGTGGAGTCCTACTGGGGCAATGTAAATCCGGTGGGGCCGCGTTCTGTTTACGACGAGGCGAAGCGTTTCTCAGAGGCTGCGGTGATGGCGTATTACCGTACGTACGGACTGCGCACGCGGATTGTACGCATCTTCAATACCTATGGCCCACGCCTGCAGGCTTCGGACGGCCGCGTCATCTCGACGTTTCTGAATCAGGCTTTGCGAGGTGAGCCGCTGACTATCTACGGCGATGGTTCACAGACCCGCTCCTTCTGCTATGTCTCCGACCTTGTAGAAGGCATCCTGCGCTTGATGGAAGTGGATGAGGCTTATCCAGTGAACCTCGGCAATCCGGATGAGTGGACGATCCTCGAGTGCGCCCACGAGGTGAAGGCGCTTGTCGGAGGGGCAAGCAGGATTGTTTTTGAGGACCTTCCGCAGGATGATCCAACCCGGCGTAAACCGGATATCTCGAAGGCAGAAGCGCTGCTGCATTGGCAGCCGACTGTGCCTTTGCGGACAGGTCTTGAAAAGACGCTCGGCTACTTCCGCGAACAGTGGGAGAAGGAACAGATTGCCGCAGTCGCGCAGTAAGATAGCAAGCCAAGGGACGCTGCTCGTCGCGGATACGAAGTGAGGGCGGTCCTTGGCTTGACTTATAGCCACCGGCCGGTGGAGTGTGGCTTGCGTCGCCGATCTTTCTAAGTAGACAAGAGACTGATTGTAAGTTGTGCGGGTGTGGAAAGGAGGTCTCAAAAGCGAGACCTCTCGCACCCGCTTGCCTCCTTTCCGCGTGCCACTTTGCGCGTGTTAAGAGCGGGCTTTTGCGTGCGAAATGTATAAGTATGCGCGGTGATGCATAGTTATGCGCTCCATGCGGTACTTCAGTACTGTGTGCATAGAGTTTTGCGTTTTGTGGCGGGGATTGACAGACGGGGGTCTGTTCGCGGGGCGCTCGGCCCATTTTGGGACTTACGGGTTTCCTTGCGTAACGTGGGCATTTGCGCAGAGAAGGCGAAGGTGTGCAGGGGGTTGACAGCCGATGCTTCCTCACCGTACTGGTAGTGATTCCGACGAGGGTTTGGGTGAAGTGCGGTTTTCCCCAGCTTCGAGCGCTGCATGACAGCGCTGCACAACAAGGACTGACGGGGGAGATCTGCCTTGAACGAACCGCAAACCGCCTGGAGCGGCAGTCCCTCCCTGGACCGACGGCAGTTCTTCCAGCTTCTCGCCGCGGCGGGAGCCGCAGCCGCTTCTGCCGGGCCCGCCGCGTACGCCCAGACTGCCTCCGCGGCCCAGCTACCTGCCCGGCCCTACCATCCGGCACGCATACCCAACGAGTACAGCCTGTATGGACCCGGTGAGCGCGATGCTTTGGCGCGCCCGCCGCGGATCCGCGAAGCCGGCGGCAGGCAACTGGAAGCGGCACCCGGCGTGCCTCCGACTGCCGGCGCATCCAGCCCGGACTCTGCTTTCCAACCCATCGCCGTGAACGGCGAGCTCGACGGCTGGAGACTGGTCCACGTCGGCGACATCAATGGCGTGTTCACCTCTGTCTGGGAGCGGCGCGCCACCCATCAGGGCGCCTTCGCCTACGTCACCGAGCTGGGCGGTGCCATCGCCATCCTCCCCAAACAGGTCGGGCAGCTCTCCAGCATCCGTCCCCGGCCTGTTGCCGAGCCGCAGCGCTTCCACCGCGACCAGGTTCCCGGCCCCGACATCCCGGGCGAGTACATCCTCGGGTCCGAAGAAGACCCCTGCTACGAGAATGTCGCCGCCCTTGGCCCCGAGTACATCGGCTGGTCGCTGGTCGCGAACGAGGAAGCCGGGCCCATCGGCTGCGTCTACCTGGACGAAACAGGGCGCAGCCGCCAGCCTGCACAGAACCCGCAGGCGCAGTGGGCTCCCGACCTTCAAGGCTCTCTCTTCAACCCCTCTGACTGGTTCCCTTTCGCCGACCCGGCGCGGTTCTCCTACGAGCATGGCTGGAGCAAACGGACCCTGCTCGGCGGCTACCTGCCCGCTGCCTGCACCGGCGTCTGGAATCAGGCGACCCACTGCGGCTACGAGGCGATCGTCCTGCTGCCGCCGGGCAAGGATGCGAAGCCTATCGCCCGCGTGCGTATGGAGGCGGCAGCTGCTCCGGTGCAAGAGCATTTCTGGCACAGCTCCGCGGGCGAGTTCTACGCGGAGATGCTTGGCCTGTGGGATCGCTGGAGCAACTTGTACGAGAACACCATGCCGGTTGAGATCCCTGACCCGTGGCTGCTGGATGCTGCGCGTGCGGGCATCACGCTTTGCCGCTGCTCCTACCGCGGGCTGGACCCCACGTACCAGATCGGCGAAGGCGGCTACACCAAGATCCCAGAGCGCAGCCATGCATTGTTTCCAGTCGCTCACTACGAGTTCATCTGGGCGCACCAGCTCTGGGGCCTGACGGCGTCCTCCGACGCATACTTCCAGCACTATCTTGACCTTTACATCCTGCCCGACGGCAACTTCCTTTACAACACGCAGGACCAGGTCGAGGGCCCGCTGAATGTCGGGCTCTTCCTGTGGAACTCTGCACGCAGTTTTGCTTATACGGGCGATGCGGCTGCCTTGCGCCGGCGGCTACCGATGCTTGAGCGCATGCTCGGCTATGTGCTGGCGCGATACGACTTTAGCAAGCAGGCGTACCCGCGCCCAGACCGCCGCTACGGGCTGATCTGGGGCTCGCCCGAAGCGGACCTGGGCGAAACTGCCAACGACACGCCGAATTCGCACCCTTTCTACTACCAGAACGCGGCCTGTGTTTGGCGCGGCCTCCACGAGCATGCCGGTGCCCTGACGGTGCTTGGTGGACGCGGTGCCGATCCCCAGATCACCGCGCTCGCGGAGAGGTACACGCGGCTCGCCGAGGAGATGCGCGCGAATATTGAGGTCTCGCTGCGGGCGACCCTCGCGGCGGCAAACCCTGCCATGCAAGCGGCCGGCATTACCCCGTTTGAGCCGAACGATACCCGCCGCAAGCCGACAGAGCTCTCGAGCTACGAGAATCACCGCTTTATGCAGGATTGGTTTCTCGCGGACTGGGGCGATCCGGCGCTCGACCTCGGGCACCTGCGCCACCGCGAGCTTGCGGGCGAGCAGATCTGCGGCCTCCACACCGATGGGCCCGTGGCGCGTACCTCGAACTTTATGGAGCATGGCACGCTTGCTGCGCGCATCCGCCAGGAGGATTATCGGCCGTTCCTGCTTACGCTTTATGGCCTGGTCTGCTACGCGGCTGACTCCGGCAATCGCTACTCGCCCGAAGACGCTTACCTGCCCGGCTCCTATCCCGGCGAGGGGGACCGCTACGGCTGGTCTTCGGTGGTCAATAGCGCGCTCCAGCCTACGCTTGGCCTCCGCTGGCTGCTTTGCTATGAGGAGTCGGACCGCGCCTTGTGCCATCTGCAGAAAGCTGCGCCGCGCCACTGGTTCGCTCCCGGTGAGCGCATCCGCGTGGGCCACTGCCCGACGCGGTGGGGCGCGATCAGCTGGACAACGGAAGCTCGGTCCACAGAGACAGGCAGCAACGGCGGCTGGCATGTGACGGTGGACGTGGTGCCCGGCTACGCGGCCACTGTTGCTGTGCACATCCACCCACCGGATGGAGCGTCGCTTCGCTCTTCCAGCATGGGACGAGTGGAACGAGATCGGGTTGTGCTTGCGCCGGCGCTCTTTGTCCATGGTGGGCACGTGCAGTTCACTGTGAGTTGAGGGTGTGTTCCTGAGACTGTTGCATATGGCGAGTGATGAGGGTGGTGTCGCTTGCAGACAACGGATGGCCTGCGGCAAGAGCAGGGGATTGCAAGCGAGGGCTATCCCGGTGCTGTTTGGTGATTGCGGCACTATGACTTGTTCCCAAGAGAGCCGGTCGAGACGATGCTTTCACGCGGTTGTTCCGGCGCTGCTGTTGCTGGGTCTGCTCTTCGCTCAACGCCGAGCGGCGGCCCAGGCAGCCTCACCGGCTGGAGAGCCTGACCTCCACCCCATCGTCACGCAGCTGCGCGCCCAGAATCCCTCCGCTGCCCTGGCTGAAGCGCAAGCGCAGCTTGGGCGCTTTCCGCGCGACTGCCGGCTGCTGTCCTTGGAAGGCGTCGCCTTTTCCGCGCTTCACCGCTCTCCGGACGCGCTCGACGCCTTTGACCACGCCCTGGCGCTGTGCCCTCACTCGCTCCCAGCGCTTGAGGGCGCAGCGCAGCTGCGGTTTGCGGCTGCCGACCCCGCCGTCAAGCCCCTGCTCCAGCGGATCCTCGCCCTCCAGCCTGCCGACCCGACCTCCCACGCCATGCTTGCCACCGTGCTGAGCCGTGAGGGCGCCTGCCCTGAGGCAGAGCCGCACTTTGCTGCCAGCCAGAGCCTGTTCCCCGCCCAGCCCGACCTGCTGCTCGACTACGGCCTTTGCCTCGCAGAGGAGGAGCACTGGCCTCAGGCCGTGGCTGTGTTTCAGCAGCTATCAAGTGAGCACCCCAGCGCCGCTGCGATACGCGACCTTGCTATTGCGCAGTGGCGCGGCGGCGATCCGCATGCGGGCCTTGCCACGTTTGAGCCGCTTCTTGTCGGTGCAGCACAAGCCGGCGCAGCATCTGCCACTGCTACGGTGCCAGGTTCCGCGGCCGCCTCCCCTGACTCCCGCACGCTCGCGCTCGGGAGCATGCTTGCCGAAGCCGCCGGCGACACCCCGCGCGCGGTTGCCCTGCTCCGCTCGGCGATCCTCGCCGCCCCGGACGAGGCGGACAACTATCTCGCCTTTGCGCGCCTTGCCGATGCCCACCAATCTTTCCAGGTCGGGATCGATATGATCGATGCCGGGCTTACGAGATTGCCGGGCTCGGCCCCGCTGTATCTTGCCCGCGGCGTGCTTCATATTCGCCTGTCGCAGCTTACGGATGGCGAGGCGGATCTACAGCGCGCCCACACGCTTGATCCCCAGCTCTCTTCTGCGGTGGACGCCCTCGGCATCCTCCAGACCCAGCAGCACCAGGACGCTGCTTCGCTCACGCTCTTCCGCGAGCAGAGCCGCCTGCATCCCGCCGATCCGCTCCTCCAGTACCTGCTTGCTGAATCATTAAGCCAGTCCTCTGATGCGGCTACGCTGCCCGAAGCCATCGACCACGCGAAGCAGGCCGCGAGCCTTGAGCCCGGCTTCCGCCCGGCTCTCGATCTGCTCGCCACGCTCTGTTTGCGTGCCGACCAGCCTGCCCTGGCCGTCCAGGCCGCGGAACAGGCCCTGGCGCATGACCCCAATGACACACAGGCTCTGTTCGCTGAGATCCGCGCGCAGCATAAGCTAGGAAACGCCGCCGCTGAACAGTCCCTACTCCCCCGCCTGGAGGCTGCCCGCCGCGCGGAAAAGCAACAAGCCGACCAGTTGAGCCGCTTCCGCTTTACTGAGCAGTAAGGGCACGCTTATAGAAAAGCGGCGATCTTAGTTGCTTACTGAGATATGCGCTGACAAACATCAGCATTGCCTGGCGGGTGATTCCGCTGCACGTCCTTTGCTCGACAAGCCGCGGATAAGTGTAGTGGCTTGCGGCAGGTGTGTTTTCCTGGTGACCGGGATGTTCTGTCTTTACTTCATACCTAGCTTACGACTTAGCTCTGCGCCTAAGTGGCGTCAGGTTTGGTGGTGCTGTGGAGTCGCGCAGGATGAGTTTGGTGCGAAGGTGCATGATCTTGAGCCTCTTTGCATCTTTGTCCAAGAGCGCGCCGACAGCCAATCTGCTGAGATCGCTGCGCGGAACGTCAACGGTTGTGAGCGGCGGACTAAGAAAGCGGCTGAAGTGAGCGAGAGCTGAAACTTGCGGCGCGCTGCCTCCTCTTCCATGGCCTGCGCGGTCTCCGCGAAGAAGGGATTTTGAAGGTCCGAAACAATGAGGCCAAGCACCTGCGTTTATCTGCGGGCGACGTGAAAGGAGTCGACACGCAGCTCAAGAGAGACACGCTCCTTACCGGGAGGCGCGGCTGGAGTAGAGGATCGGGTTGAGCGGAGAACTTAGAACATCTCCTGCTTGGAGGCCGGGCGCCCAGCGTTCCAGATCGGTGACGTGGTTCTTGTTTTTGGGCTCGGTGACGTGGATGTTCTCGTCCATGTAAATGACGGTCATCACCTCACGGGGATGATCGGTGGAGTTGGCGCCGGCGCGGTGGAAGGTCCAGCCGCTGTGGAAGCTGATCTCGCCCAGATGGTAGGCGCTGTCCTCCAGGCGGAAGCCGGCGAGGGCCTGCCCCAGCGTGGTCTCGCTCTCGTCGGAGATTTCAAGATCGCGCCCGAGCTCGACTTTGTGGCTGCCTGCAGAAAAGATGAGCGGCCCGAGCTCCTGTGGTGTGTGCTGCAGGGGCACCCAGGCGGTGATGGTTTTGTCACTATCGACGGGCCAGTAATACTGGTCAGCATGCCATGGCGTGATGCCGCCGCCCGGCTCCTTATGGAGAGCTTGATCGTGGTAGATGCGGACGCCGGAGACCTCCATGAGTTCGGCAGCGATACGTGCGAGGCGTTTGCCGAAGACAAACTCCCGCACCTCGGCAGACTCTTGCCAGAGGTTCATGATCTGCAGGAAAGCCTTGCCGTAGGTGGAGCGCTGGTGAAGCGGCACGGCGTTGGCAGAAAGCGCGGCCACGCGCCTGTGGATGACCTTGCGGTAGTGCTCGAGCAGATCCGGCGGGAGCACCTCCTTGAGCTTGATGTAGCCGTTGGCGGCGTAGGAGTCGACCTGCGACTGCGTGAGCCGGAAAGGCGCATCGAGCTGCTCAAGCGGGCTGGAGGGCTGTGTCGCGGTCAGAGAAGGCATGAATTACATCTCCTTGGGATGAGGATGAGGAGCTAAGGTGAAGTGTTGCACCAGGAACATCCGCCATGAAGGCAGCCTTGTCAAGTCACGGCTTCTCAGGTCGCCGTTCCGATGCTCTCCCTCACCTGGGAGCGCATCCGCAGCACCAGTGAGAGCGGGAGCTGCCTTTCCGGCGTTCCGTTCTTCGAGGGCGGCTATTCCTAGAACTTATCCCGCCCTGATTCCTTCCTTATGACCTTCTGGCTAGCATGGATATGTTGTTGGAGAAGTTTCATGTCTTCTGGCGAACGATTGGAACCTGGTCCGGTAGTACGGCGCGCAGCGCTGTCCGATTTAAGCAACATCTTCTACTTGATCGAGAGCATGACGGGTGACGGCACTCTGCTGCGGCGTACCAAACGGGAGATTGAAGAGCATCTCGACACCTTTGTCGTTGCCGAGAGTGATATGGGTGAGTTCCTTGGCTGCGCTGCCCTGCATCGCTATGGTCCGCACCTCGCAGAGATCCGCTCAATTGCCGTGAAGCCGGAAGCGCGCGGCCTTGGAGCGGGCGGCATGCTCCTGGAGAAGCTCCTGCGTGACATTGAGAACACAGGGACCGGCTGCGCCTGCCTCTTTACGCGGCTGCCCTCTTTCTTTGCGCATTATGGCTTTCACGCTGTTTCGCTGTCGTCGATCCCGGACAAGTTTGCGAAGGATTGCGTTCGCTGCCCGCGCCGCGACCGCTGCGACGAGGTCGCCATGGCTCTGGGTGAACTGCCGGCTTCTGCCTCGGCCACGCTTGCCGCGGCTGCAGGAGCCCACGAGCTGGTCCAGCTTTGACACGGCTGTTGTGCGATGAAGCTGACGGAGGGGAATAATAGCGACACGATGACGAGGCGCTATCCACCTTCAGCCACCCTGCTCATCAAACGCGGAGAAGCGCCCCTACTTTGGGGTGCTTTTCTGCGTTGCCGGCTTGATAGCGAACCACTTAACGATTCCTAGGAAGCTACTGTGAGCTCTTTCCCCAAAGTATCCATCCGGCAGTTCGTCATCCCTGTCACGGTCATGCTTTCCTTTGTTTCGTTCTGGAGAGCCGCGTCTATTGTTCTTTGCGATATCGCGTCGTCTGCCTACTATGTCGGCGGTATCTCGGAGAAGGCCATTGGCAAGTCGGCACCGTGGTTCATCCTGGCCATCATGCTGTTCTCGTATGCTGTGCGGGCTATCTACATCGAGAGCTGCAGCATGTTTGTGCGCGGAGGCGTATACCGCGTCGTGCGCGAGGCTATGGGCGGCACCGCGGCCAAATTCTCAGTGTCCGCGCTGATGTTCGACTATGTCCTGACCGGTCCTATCAGCGGGGTGAGCGCGGGCCTTTACCTGGCAGCCCTCATCAACGAGCTCGGTGAGCATTTCCACATAGCGCAGCTGCATGTACCTGCGCCCTGGTTTGCCGCGCTCTTCGCGATGCTTGTGACGGTGTACTTCTGGTACACCAACCGCGTCGGGATCCCGTTCTCCAGCACGCGCGCGCTACGCATTATGCAGATCACCACTGTGATGGTGGTGATCCTCGTCGCGTGGTGCCTGTATACGATCTTCACCCGGGGTTTTCAGCCGGTGCCTGCGCCTACGCCGGCGCACTTCCAGTTCGGCCCGGATGCTCTGGGCTGGCTCCGGAATACTGCTCTTCCCAAGGTGACGGTGCTGGCCATCCTGATCGGCCTTGGGCACTCGGTACTTGCCCTGAGCGGTGAGGAAACACTTGCACAGGTGTACCGCGAGATTGAAGCGCCCAAGCAGCGCAACCTGCTGAAGACCGGGCTCATTATCTTTGTCTACAGCCTGTTGTTTACTTCGCTCGTTTCTTTTTTTGCCGTCATGATTATTCCTGATGCGGAGCGGCCGAAGTATCTGGATAACTTGATCGGCGGGCTTTCCATGTTCCTTGCCGGTCCCTTTGCGCTGCGCCTGCTTTTTCACGGCTTTGTGGTTCTTGTCGGTGTTCTGATCCTATCCGGTGCTGTGAATACCTCCATCATCGGCTCGAATGGCGTGCTCTCCCGCGTTGCTGAAGACGGCGTGATGCCTCCCTGGTTTCGCGAGCCCCATCGCACACACGGCACGTCGCACCGCATCATAACGCTGATCGTCGCGCTCCAGCTGCTCACTATTCTGCTTAGCCGCGGCAACGTAGATGCCCTGGGTGAAGCCTACGCTTTCGGCGTGGTTTGGAGCTTCGCGATGAAAGGCCTCGCCGTCGTTGTTCTTCGCTTCAAACACCCGGAAACAAAGCATTGGAAGTTCCCGCTCAACGTCCGTGTCGGCCGCTATGAGCTGCCGCTCGGCCTCATTGCTGCCACTGCTGCGCTGTTCCTGATGGCTTTGATGAACCTATTTACAAAGTCCACTGCAACGATCTCGGGAAGCATTTTCACGATCGTCTTCTTCCTCATATTTAGTCTTTCTGAGCGCCGCTACGCGAAGGAGCAGGCTGCCGTTCAGATCAAGGGCAATCCAGACCCCAGCGACCCGTTCCGCGAGAAAGCACGCGAGCGCTTCCGCCTGGAGCAGGGTGCTGCGCTCTCTCTCGAGACGCTCGGACTGCGCCCCGGGTGCCAGATCGTCGGCCTGAAGCGAGCCACGGATCTCCGCGCTCTCGATCGGCTGCTCGCTCAAGAAGATCCGTCTGCGCAGGACGTTGTTGTGATTGTCGTGAACTGCGGCGCGCTCGCTTACGAGCAGGGACAGATCCCGCCGGCGCGCCTGGTCAGCGACACCGAGGGCGACGTGTTCAGCGAGGCTGTCTTCTCTGCCGAGAAAGCCGGGAAACCTGTCAAGCTGCTCGCGCTTATTGGCGAAGACGCGACGGCGCTTTTGCTGCAGGCTGCAGGCTGCCTGCAGGCCTCCGGTCTTTGGCTTGCCGCCTCCCGCAGCCGCGGCCTGGATGTGCAGGAGAAGCAGCTACGCGAGGCCTGGAACAGCGCGGGGCATGAGCGCGCACTCTGCGTATCGGTGGTTATCAAGACGGAAGATAGGCCCGTGGAGATCCAACTAGCAGCGAGCTAAGTGAGTGCTTTGGCCTTTATAGGTAAGCGAAAGTTCCGCGCATGAGATAGGCGGTGGGACGAATGGACCCGCATGCATTCCCTAAGTCCAGCCATACCATAGAGGAGTGTTGTTCCCTGTGCTGCGTCCGCGGATCGATCGTGTTGCGTCGGTCAACGACGTTTCTCTATGTGGGGAAATAGGTGAGCACAATTAAGTGAGCACACAAATACGCGGCCGGCATATGCCACTTGTTTGCCGGCCGCGTACAGTTTCCTTTTGCTCCTAGCGGAGTGCTAGAAGTCGTAGCGTAGAGCGAACTGCCCTGTGCGGTTTGCTGCGTTCTCCGCTGCCGTGGTTACCGTCAGTTGCCCAAAGGTTGTCGGCTGATCGATAGCGGTGGAAGGCGGCGCAAAGTTGGTGTGGTTGAAGAGGTTTGTGAAGGTGCTTTCGAAACGGATCTGGCTACCCTCTGTCACGCGGAAGACCTTGGCTACGCCGACACTTGCGGTCTTGGTGCCCGGCCCTTCCAGGATGCCGACGCCGGCGTTGCCGAAGCGCCCTGCGCCGGACGGGGTGGGAGCAAACGCGGCCGGGTTGAAGTACTGCGCCCTGCTGCGTCCCGCAGAGAAGTTGTTAGAGACCACGTCGGGCCGGAGAAAGGCACCGCGGTTCGCCACGTTTGTGTTGGATTGATCAGCGCTGCCGCTGATGCTGGGCGTCAGCCACGGGCCGCTCTCGATCAGTGTGATGGTGTTGAGGTTCCAGCCGCCCAGCACCTCATTCAGGAGTCCTCCCTCATGCAAGTATCTGCGTCCCACACCGAATGGCAGCTCGACCTGGCCGGTGAGAAGAAAGCGATTGCGGCGCGTTCCCTCCACGTTGCCGTAGTCGCTGTTGACATGGAAGCGGTCGGCAATCGGAATGCCGTAGTTGACCTCCCCGGCAAAAGCGGTTGGGATATCACCCTGATTGTCGGCTTTGTTGGTGGCCAGGGTGTAGTTTGCGTCGTAGTAGAAGCCGCGCGCCGTGCGGTGAGTAAGATCGAGCTCCAGCGACTTATAGTTTTCTTTGCCTGCGTTGAAAGAGCTGTAGAGCTCATTCCAGTTCTGATAGGGGGCACGGCTGTCGACATAGACGCCCGCAGTCCCGGCGGCAGCAGAGTTATATGGCGTGGTGCTCGCCGGGATTTGATTCAGGTCTTCTGTGATGTTGAGCCGATAGGTGTGCATCCCCACAAAGCTGGCGCGCGCGACATTGCCGCCGATCTCGCGCTCGACTGTGATGTTGTACTGGTTTGCCTGAGGATCCCGAAAGTTTGGATCGTCGCCCTGGTCCAGACTTCCTCCACCTGGAATGATCGTACCGGCTGCGTCCGCCGGCGGTGCCGTGTTCGGGAACTGGATCAAAGGCTGACCATTGGCCATCACGGTATTTGTATAGGTGTGCAAATTGGAAGTTGGATTGCCGCTGTTGTTGAAGGACAGCGGGCCAAGGTTCGTCATTGTAAAGACGCCGAAGCCTCCGCGCACGACAGTCTTTGTGTCATTGAATGGCCGGTACGCAAAGGAGAAGCGCGGTTGGATGTTTGCATGGTAGGTGTTGCGCAGACCCTGCGGCAGGCCGTCCTGCGATGCAGTGACGTACTTGGTGCAAGGCAGCGCTGTGTAGTTGAGGTTGCAGGCATTGAAAGATTGCTGAAATGCCAGGTTCGAGCCCTGAATGCCCTGCTGCTGTAGATAGGCGGCGAGATTGTTGGGCACCACGATCGAGTTCGTATTCTGGTCAAAGTTCGCCAGGTTGCCGCCCTCTTCCTGGAAGGCTGGGAGCAGCTGATAGCGAAGCCCGTAGCTGAGAGTCAGACGGCTGTTGACCTGCCACTCATCCTGCGCAAAGAAGCCCGACTGCCATGCCTGGCCGGCTACATCGGGGCTGGAGACTGCGAAGAACTCGTTGCTGGGAACGCCTTCCAAGAAGTTGCCGAAGGCGTTGCCTGTGTAGGCCTGGGCGCCGCTCGAGAAGGTCGGTAGAAACGTAAAGGAACCGAAGTCGTCCGACGGCAGGAAAAGCTCCACATCCTGATAGCGAACCTTGCGGATATCGACGCCGCCCTTGAGCGTGTGCTTGCCGACTGTGTAGGTCAGGTTGTCACTGAACTGGGTGGTTTTTGATAGCTGCGTGCCGGTTTTATCGCGCCCGATCGGCTGAAAGCCTGTGCCTGTGTTGAAGTTGAAAGTCGGGAAGGCGTGTGTGGTTGGATGCTGGCTGATGTCAACGCCCGTCAGATCGAGTTGGGAGAGAGCTGCGGCACCTTCGATCGCAAAGCCGGTGTTGGTGAGCACGTTCGTGAAGCCGAAGCGAAACTCATTGAGCAGGCGCGGCGTGATGGTGAAGGTATGAGAGACGAGGAAGCTCCGGTTATGGACGCTATCAACGTCATTCGGCAGCAGTGGATTGGCGAACTGCTCCGTAATGTTCTTCCGGCTGAAGCGTGCGTATATGGACTGCCTGGAGCCGATGGTCTGATCGACTCGCGCATCCGCGCCATCGGTGCTTGCCGGAGTCGGCTGGAAGTTGTCGTAGTTGAAGCCGCTAGCGCTGGTGGCGTTGGGGAGCGGGTAGTACTGCAGCAAGGCGGTAGCTGTCGGGCTGAAGCTGGCCTGCGGGATCACGGGCCCACCAATTGCGGTTAAGTCGCCGTTCCGCTCAGCGAGTGTCGGGACCACATACTGCTCATTGGTTGAGATGGTCCGCCGGTTGCCTTCATAGTCGGCGAAGAAGAAGGTCTTGTTCCGACCGGTGTAGAAGTGCGGCACCGTCACCGGGCCGGAGAGTGATCCACCAAAGGTGTTGAAGTTCTTCGGAGCCTTGCCGTTGAAGCCATACGGGCTGGCATCGAGCGCCGAGTTCTGAAAGTATTCGAACAGGCTGCCGTGATAGTTGTTTCCGCCGCTCTTGGTCGTGAAGGTGACATCTCCGACCTGGGAGAACTCCGCACTGTTATTAAAGGCCGTCACCTTAACGGCGGCAATGCCTTCCTGCGAGGGATAGGCGTCCTGCAGCGCGCCATTCTGGCGAACATTCACCGTGGAGATACCGTCGACCGAGAAGTTCACCATGGACGAGCTTGCGCCATCGAGCGCGATATTGCCTGAGCTGTCCTGCTGTACGTTTGCTGAGATCGAGAGCGCTCCTAGCGGGCTCGTCGTCGTCGCGCGGTTATTCAAGGGCAGCTGCGTGATTTGGAGGTTGCTTGCGGAATCGCTGATCGTCGCGTCTTCGGTATCCACCTGGTCCGCTGACGAAGTCACCTCGACGGTTGTCGCCTGTGTCGCCACACTGAGCGCGATCGGCACGCGTAAGTCTTGCCGGGCCGATAGTGTGATGCCCTTCAAGTTGGTGGTAGCGAAGCCCGCGAGGCTTGCTGTGAGGCTGTAGTTTCCGGGCTTCAGATTCTCAAAGAGGAAGTTACCGGAGCTATCACTCACGGCGCTGCGATCTGTATTTTCTTCCACACTATGCAGTACAAGCGCGACTCCGGGAGTCAGGGCACCGGAAGCATCGGTCGCCACGCCGCGGACGCTGCCGAAGGTCGACTGCGCATCAGCGGGCCGCGCAGCAGACACCATGCATGCCGCTACAAAGAGCGGAGGAATGAGACGTGCCATCGATCCACCGAACAAGCCCGAGCGTGCGGGCGGCGTGACCGGAAAGTACGAGATTGCGGCGCTTAGGATGGTCTTTGAGCAAACGGATTTGGTGCGTACCGGCCTTGGCTTCTTCATGGGTGTTCCTTTTAAGCAGCGTACATACCCTGCTTATCCAAGGAGAAATGGGAAGCCGTAAGGGAGGCATCGTGCCTGGAAGTCCAAGTCACTTATGAATTCTTGATGCTCTAACCGTAGCAAAGCGACGCTTCCGCGTCCTTATGCGTTCCTGACTCGCAGCCTGCTATCTCTGCTGTTACACGGGCTTGCAACGGAGCTTAGACAGCCTTGCGCGTGGGAAGGTCGCTGCGCCTGATTGGGTGTGAGCTGAGATAGCTCCCATTCTTCTTTGCGCCGCAGAAGGAGGGCTGCTTGAGTCATGAGCAAGGTACTGTGCTGATCGTCGAAGATGACGTTGCTGTTCGCCGCAGCCTTCAGATCACACTTTCTTCGCTGGGGTTCAGGATCTGGGATGTTTCCTCTGCTGAGGAGGCTCTTGCACGTCTGCGCGAGGCTGACTTTGATGCTGTGCTGATGGATCTGAACCTGCCGGGCATGAGTGGGATTGAAGCTTGTCGGCGCGCTCGATGCGATTACCCTCAGCTGCCTATCCTTATCGTCTCTGCCCGCGACACAGAAGAGGACAAGATAGAAGCCCTGGACGCGGGGGCTGATGACTATGTTACGAAGCCATTGAAGATCGGCGAGCTGACGGCTCGGATCCGAGCTGCTGTTCGGCGTAAGCGTATCCTGCTCGCAACCCCGGCGCAGAATCTCCTTGTCGGTATCTACGAACTGCAGGCAGCTCCCCGTCTCGTCACCAAGCGCGGCAAGAACATCCCTCTTACCCCGACTGAGTTCTATCTGCTCGCGTTCCTTATGAAGAATGCCGGCAGACCTATTCCGCATGCCAGGCTTCTCAGTACGGTTTGGGGTGCCGAGTATGCTGACCAGCGGGAGTATCTTCGCACCTATATCCTCCAACTCCGACGCAAACTGGAAGACGACCCCTCAAGACCTGCATACCTAAGGACCGTGAACGCCCTTGGCTATGTTTTCCACAATCCTTCTGAGGACGAAGAGCGGAAGGGGTAAGCCGGGCGGCCTGGGTGATCGGGTGGCGCGTCTGGGTGACGTGATCGGGTGGCGCGTCCGGGCCGGCAGCCGGCATTGCCTTCAGCACACCGTTGCATCTAGGCTAGGGGTGCAGACGCGCCCCTTGCGCCCTGTGGAACGGAAGCGAAAGTGGCGAAATTGGCAGACGCACCAGACTTAGGATCTGGCGGGGAAACCCATGGGGGTTCAAGTCCCCCCTTTCGCACCACACCCTGTACTTTGGCGGGCGCCTCGATCTCTTCGGGGCCTGTCAGGAGCCAGGACCGGGGAAGAGCCCGTGTAGTCTAGAGAGCATTATGAGTTCCTCACCCAACCAGCCCACCTTTGCCGTTACCCAGGGCGCCAACTACCGCGAAACCTACGCGAACAGCGTGCAGGTTCGCGTCAGCGTCTGGGACATTTTTCTTCTCTTCGGTTTGGCCCATCCCACCTCACCCGATGATGTGGTGATCGAGAACCAGCAGGGTATCTACCTGAGCCCGCAGCAGGCCAAGGCTCTGTTCAACATCCTGGGACAGAACCTCGCGCAGTACGAGCAGACATTCGGTCAGATCGCGCTGGAGCCCGTGGGGCCGCGCCCGGTCCAGTAGCACCCGTTTGCCACGCTTCAGGCAGGGGGGCGCTGCCGGTACGCACGCCCTCCGCTTCACTCCCTTTCTTCTTTTTCTTCTTCTGTTTGCAGCCGAGCTGACCGCCCACGTCACGCTGCTCCGCCTGCCCTACTACTGGGACGAGGCGGGTTACTACATTCCTGCTGCCTATGACTTTCTGCGCAGCGGAACTCCCATTCCTTTTTCTACGCTGAGCAATGCGCATCCACCCGGGCTCTCGCTGTTGCTGGCGGGTGCGTGGAAGCTTTTCGGCTTTTTCCCGTTGACGACGCGCCTCAGCATGGCTCTTGCGGCTTCACTGGCGCTGGCGGCGGTATGGCAGATGATGTGGGAGCTCCTGGCGAGCCGGGCGGCTGCATGGAGCGTGGTGGTGCTGACCGCCGTGTACCCGGTGTGGTTTGCGCAAAGCACCCTGGCGCATGCGGACCTGCCGGCAGCGGCAGGTACGCTTTGGGGACTTTGTTTTTTATGGCGGCGTGCGGCGGTCCAAGGTGGGGGTCAGGGTGGGGGTCAGGGTGGGAGTCAGGGTGGGAGTCAGCGCGCAAGTCGTGTGGGCAATGAGGGACTGTGGCAGGCGAGCGTGTGCTTCACCCTCGCGGCGCTTACCAAGGAGATTGCGATCTGCACGCCGCTGGCGCTGGCCGCGCTGGAAGCATGGCGGCTGCGCACGGGTGAGGGCAGTTTGCGGCGAGTGGCCGCGCTGTGTGCGCCGGCCCTGCCGCTGGTTGCCTGGTTCGGCTATCACCGGCTCCGGACCGGCTTTCTGTTTGGCAACGCAGGCTACCTGCGCTACAACGCGACAGGCACTCTGACACCGGCTCGGATCCTGCTTGCGCTTGGGCACCGCACGCTGCACTTGACAGCGCACCTCCATCTGTTTGTCCCTGTGTTGCTGGCGCTTGGCTGCCTGCCCCTGCCCCTGCTACCGGAGCGAACATCGTTGCCCGGGCATGTGCGTCGAGAGATTGTGCTGGTGATTGTTGCAAATGGCATCGTCTTTTCTTTGCTGGGCGGTGCGCTGCTGTGCCGCTACCTGCTCCCGATGTATCCGCTGGTTCTTCTGCTGGCCGTCGCAGCGGTGTACCGGCGGTTTGGGCACTGGCTGTGGTTCCCGGCTGTGGGGGTGCTCGCGTTTGTGGCGGCGCTGGTCTTTCCGCCCCCGTACCAGATTGCGCCGGAGGACACGCTGGCCTACAGCGACGCCATCGCGCTGGAGCAGCAGGCTATCGACCTGGTAAGCCGCGAGTACCCGCACGGCACGGTGCTCTCCGCGTGGCCGGTCACGGATGGACTGCGAAAGCCGGAGCTCGGCTATGTGCGGCAGCCTGTCCCCGTTGTCTCCGTTGACAACTTCTCACTGGCCACGATGCGGGCCTACCTGCTGGCGCCGCAGAGTATCGCGACGGCCATCGTGTTCTCGACGAAATATGAGCAGGCCGGAAGGCAGACAGTGCTCGGGCGATGGAACCAGCAGCAGGATGAGCGCTACTTCCAGGCGCATACAGACCTCGGGCCTGCCGCGGTGGCCACGCTGCTGGGCGGCGAGGTGGTGTGGCAGGCGCATCGGCAGGGGCAGTGGATTGCCGTGGTGCGCGTAAGCCGCCCACAGCTTGCGCGTGCGTTTGGGCCGGTTTACAGCTCTTATAATCGGCAGTGAGCCGAGGGCCTGCGCCCTTGCAAGGAGTTTGAACCTGCGCTGTTCCCTGCCTCTGCGCTTTGCGCTTCTCTCCCGTCGTTCCGCCAAGCTTTTGCTGGGGGTTCTTCTTTCTACGACCGTGACTGCTGCGGGCTGGGCGCAGGCTGGTACGGGTGTGCCGCAGCCTTCCACTGCCGGCAGGCCGCAGGCCCCTGTCCCGACCACGCCGGCAACGCTTGCGCAGGCCCATGGGCAGTTTTTGCTGGCGCTGCCGTTTACCAATACGGGCGCGGAGGGCAGCGTGGACTGGATCGGCGAGGCGATGCCGGAGATCCTGAACCAGCGCTTTGCTGCTGCGGGCTTTTTACCGGTGAGCCGCAGTGACCGCGCCTATGCGCTGGACCACCTGGGATTGCCGGCCGACTTTCGGCCGACGCGGGCCAGCACCCTGCGCCTGGCCCAGAATCTCGATGCTGACTCTGTCATCTTCGGGACCTACCAGGTGGATGGGGACCGCATCACGGCGACAGCGCGCATCCTGGATGTGGTGAACCTGCGCGAAAGCCAGCCGATCAGTGAGTCGGCGGAGCTGAGCCGCTTGCCTGATGTGGCAAATGCAGTAGCCTGGAGGGTCGTTCGGCAGCTTGACCCTGCATACCCGGTAGCAGAGCCGACCTTTATCGCGGCGGACAGCGCGCTGCGCCTCGATGCTTTTGAGAGCTATGTGCGCGGGCTGCTGCCGGGCTCTGCCGAGGAGAGCATCCGGCACCTGCGGGATGCTGTTCGCCTTGATCCCAACTATGGACCGGCGTGGCTCGCGCTGGGCGATGCCCTGTTCTCAGCCCAGGATTATGACGAGGCCGCTGTGGCCTACGGGCACCTGACGCGTAACGACCCCAATGCGCTGCAGGCGGATTTTTATCGCGGGCTGGCCTACTTTTTTACCGGCAAGTACCTGCCCGCGCAGGATGCTTTTGCGTTTGTGAGCAACCGGCTGCCGCTGCCGGAGGTGGTCAACAACGAGGGTGTGGCCGCGGCGCGGCGCGGTAAAGACGGCGCACCTTTCTTTCAGCAGGCGATCACGAGCGATCCGCAGCAGGCGGATTACCACTTCAACCTGGCCCTGGCCTACGCCCACCGGGGCGACCTCCCGAACGCCCAGAAGGAAGCGGCGGAAGCGCTGCGGCTACAGCCGGGGGATACAGAGATCCAAAGCTTCAGCACTGCGCTGCGTACGCCGGGGTACCTCCCTGCCCAGGCAGGCAGCGGGGCAGGCGCAAGTACGGCGGCGACGTCTCACCTGCCTCTGGAAAGGATCAAGCGCACCTACGACGAGGCGGCGTTTCGCCAGGCTGCTTTTGAGATGGAGCAGATGGAACAGCTGCGGGCAGCGACGGAGCCCGCGGGCAAGCGGCTGGCCCGCCAGCTGGAAGCAGCGAACCGCTACAGCAATGGCGGCCTGCTGGTGGAGAGCGAGCGCGAGTACAAGGCGGCATTGGCGCAGGACCCCAACTCTGCCGAGGCCTACGCGGGACTGGCGCGCATCCGGGAGCGGACGGGCGAGCGGGACCTGGCCCGGCAGCTTGCGAGCCGCTCGCTGCAGCTGCACGACAATCCGGCCGCGCACCTGGTGCTGGCGCGGCTTGCACTGCTCGACAGCGCGGTACCTTCCGCGGCAAGCGAGGTAGGCGCGGCGCTCCACCTGGACCCGGGCAATACCGAGGCCAAGGGGCTGCGACAGGCTGTGATCGCGCGTGGAGGCCAGGTGCCTTAGAGCACCTTGACAGGGATAAAACCTGGGCGGCAAAGAATTGTCTGCAGGCATACACTTGACTTCTCATGCGCCTTCGCGCCGCATCCTCGTTCTCTTTCCTTCGTGCACTGCGTCTAGCGGCTTGCTTACTGTTTCTGGCTTTTGCTTTTTGCTTTGCGGCTGACAGCACGGCCGGCGCTGCTGCCGAACCATCCGTGGCACAGCCTGTCGTCACTGTGATCCACCTCGATATGACGGTGCAGCCGGTAAGCGCCTGGTACCTGGAGCGCGGGCTGCACGAAGCAGAGGAGCAGCACGCGGCAGCGGCGCTGATTTTGCTGAACACGCCCGGTGGGCTGCTCGACTCCATGCGCGACATGGTGCATAGCATTCTGGCTTCGCCGGTGCCGGTGATTGTGTATGTGGCGCCTGCGGGCAGCCGCGCAGGCTCTGCCGGCTTCTTTTTGCTGGAAGCGGCAGACATTGCAGCGATGGCTCCAGGTACCAACGCAGGCGCGGCCCATCCTGTGGTTGAGGGCGGCAAGCTCGACCCGATCATGAAGCAGAAGCTGGAGAATGATGCCACAGCCCTGCTGCGCTCCTACGTGAGCGTGCGCAAGCGGAACATCCCGGCTGCGCAGGATGCTGTGCTGAACTCGAAGAGCTACTCTGCTGCGGAGTCCTTGCAGCTCAACCTGATCGACCAGATTTCTCCGGACGTCCCGAGCCTGCTTCGCACGCTGGACGGCAAGACGATTGTGAGGATGGACGGCCGCTCCTCGGTGCTGCACCTGGGCAATCCGAGGCTGGTGGATAGCTACCCCTCGGTGCGCGAGCGGGTGCTTGGCACGCTGATGGACCCGAACCTGGCGGTGCTGCTGCTGGTGGCCGGCGCCTTGCTCATTTACCTGGAGTTCAATGCGCCGGGCACGATTATTCCGGGTGCGCTCGGTACCCTGCTGCTGCTCACTGCTTTGTTTGCACTGAACCTGCTTCCGCTGCGCTACACGGCGGTGATGCTGCTGTTTGCGGCGCTGGGGCTCCTGCTGCTTGAGATCAAGGTGCCGAGCCACGGCATTCTGGCTACTGCCGGCATTGTGTGCCTGGTGGTGGGCCTGCTTACGCTAGTGGCAGGCCCGGTGCCGGAGCTGCGGGTCCGCTTTGCCACGGCATTCGGCGTGGGAACCGGGTTCGGGCTCATCACGGTGTATCTCATTCGTATTGCTTTGCTGGCTCGACGGAACAAGGTGCTGACCGGTTCGGCAGCCATGGTGGGCGCGATTGCCATTGCGCAGGAGGCCTTGCCGCTTATGCCGGCGAGCGCCGAAGCAGCACCACCGCGCGGGCAGGTGCTGGTGCGGGGCGAGCTCTGGTTCGCGGAGTCACCGGTCCCTGTGCCTGCCGGCACACAGCTGAAGGTTTGTGCGGTGCGCGGGCTGACTCTTTTGGTCGAACCCCTCTCGGCTGAGCGTGCGAAACCGGCGGCCTGAGTGACACCCTGTACACTTCTGTAGCAAACAAGAGGCCAGACCCATGAGTATTTTTGGCATAGCTGCGATCGTGATTGTCGGCTTTTATCTCTTCTCCTCGGTCATCATTCTGCGTGAGTACGAGCGGGGCGTGATCTTTCGCCTGGGCCGCGCCCTGACGCCGCCGAAAGGGCCGGGGGTGATCCTTGTCTTCCGGCCCTTTGACCAGATTGTGCGCATTTCGCTCCGGCAGGAAGTGCTGGAAGTGCCGCCGCAGGATGTGATCACGCGCGACAACGTCACGATCAAGGTGAATGCCGTCATCACGCTGCGCGTGCTGGACCCTGCGCGCGCGGTCATCGAAGTGGCGAACTACGTGTACCAGACGTCGCAATTTGCGCAGACCACGCTGCGGTCGGTGCTGGGCGAGGTGGACCTGGATGGGCTGCTGTCGCATCGCGATGCACTGAACCAGCGCATCCAGACGATTATCGATGGGCGCACCGAGCCATGGGGCGTCAAGGTGGTCAGCGTCGAGGTGAAGCAGGTCGATCTGCCCGAGTCCATGCTGCGGGCGATGGCGCGGCAAGCCGAAGCCGAGCGGGAGAAGCGTTCGAAGATCATCAATGCAGACGGCGAGTTTGAAGCCGCGCAGCGCCTGGTCGACGCGGCCAGGCTGCTGGCTGAACAGCCGACCACGATGCAGCTCCGCTACCTGCAAACGCTGCGCGATATCGGCAACGAGAAGAACACGACCATCATCTTCCCCCTGCCGATCGAGATGCTCTCACTGCTGAAGCATGCGGTGGACGCGGTAAAGCCGGCAGCGACAGGCCCCAGCGAGGATAAGAGCTGATGCGACGCGCAGTAGACCGCGGCCACGACCTGCTGGGCGAGGAGGAGCCGCAGGATGATCTAGTGCTGGGCGCGCCTGCGCTGCTCGGGATCTTTTTTGCGGTCGCGGTGATCTGCGCGGTCTGCTTTGGGTTTGGCTACTCCTCCGGGCATGGGGCCCAAACGGCAGCAAGGACAGCGGAAACACCTGCTGCTGCGGCCCGAGCTGACGCGGCGGATGGCGCGAGCAAGCCGCTCTCGACGCTTCCGCCGGGGTCTGAGATCAAGCCGTTGCCTCCCTTACAGGAGCCCCAGGCTGAGCAGGCCGAAGCAAAGCCGGTGCCCGGCGTCGGGGCATCGACGTCTGCGGGAGATAGAACCGACCAGGCCTGGCCGCCGGACAGCCAGGAGGGAGCTGCAGAAGCCGCGGCGGCGCGCAAGGGGAAGCCATCGGCGGAGGGTGCTGACCCAGCACCCTCCCAGCCGGTGCGCCGTGCGGGTACAGCCCCGCTCGCGCCTGCGGGCGGGACATCTGTTGCCGGAGGATCGTTTGCCGGAGGATCGTTTGCTGGAGGATCGGCTACCGACACGGTTACTGCTTCGCCTGCCTTACGCCGCGCCACCCCTGCGGCTACGCCTGCGATCCCGACGACTGCTGACGCGAATGCTGGAGAACAGGCTGCGGCAGCGCCGTCTCTGAATCTTATGGTGCAGATTGCCGCGGTAAGCCACGCCGCGGACGCGCAGACGCTGGCAGCGGCGCTGCGGCATGACGGGTTTGCGGCGATTGTGCGGAGCACGACGGGCGACCCACTATTCCACGTGCAGGTCGGGCCTTTCGCAACGCTCCAGGCGGCCAAGGCGATGCGCACCCGCCTGGCGGATACCGGCTACAACGCTTTTATCAAGCCCTAGCTGCTTGCCCATCCGGCAGTGCGGAGGCGATTGCCTGGCGCACGGCCTGGCGAAGCGCGTCACGGTTTGCAAAATCGCTCGGCATCAGCGGCTCGTGGAAGAACACATTCACAGTGCCGCGCTTGAGCCGGAGCGCTCCCTTGGGCATCAGGGCTCCCGTACCGACCAGCGTGACCGGTACCACCGGTACCCCGCTCTCCATCGCCAGGAAGAAAGGCCCTTTTTTGAAAGGAAGCAGGCGGCCATCGGGCGAGCGCGTGCCCTCGACAAAGATCAGCAGCGACACCCCGGAGCGCAGGACGGCAGCCGATTGCTCGAGGGAGCGCTTTGCATCTTCTACACTGCCGGAGCGGGCGACGGGGACAAAGCCGGCCAGCTGCATACCCCAGCCGAGAAGGGGAATACGCAGCAGCTCCTGCTTGATGAGCATGGCACTGCGGCGCGGCAGCAGGGCCGCGGCGATAAGTGGTGGGTCGAGGTTGGAGGCGTGGTTGCAAAGCAGCAGGCATGCCCCGGCGGGCAGGGGCGCCGAAGCATGAACCACCGTTTGGACGCCGACAGCGCGCAGCCCCGCCTGCCCGATGGCGACACCCCAGCGATACAGGAGGCCGGCTCTGCGCGTGAGCACGGTGTATGGCAGCGCGATGAGCCCGACAGGGATGGCGAGAAGCCCCCAGACTGCCAGGAGCAGCCAGGCGCGCAGCCTGGATCCTTTTACCGTAGACATAGGGCTCTCGCCGGCACAGGGGCTACTGCCGGCACAGGGCGGCGAGGCGCGCGGGCAGCTTCTCGTAGATGCCGTCGAAGCCGCCGTTCGAGAGGATGGCCACGACATCTCCCTCGGCCAGCTCAGGGGTGATCGCTTCCACAATGTCGTCGGCATGCGCATAGAGGGCTGCTTCATGCCCCGCCTTGGCCAGTGCGAGCACCACCTGCTCAGGGTGCAGGCGCTCCGCTTCCGGAATGCTCCCCTGCTGAAAGACCCCGGCCAGCACAATCTGGTCCGCAAGGGAGAGACTTTCGACAAGCTCGCGCTCAAAGATGTTTCTTCGCAGTGTGTTCGAGCGGGGCTCGAGGATGGCCCACAGGCGGCTTAACGGATACGCGGTACGCAGCGCACGGAGGGTCTCGCGGATCGCGGTGGGGTGATGCGCAAAGTCATCGATGATCGTCACGCCGTTGACGACGGCGCGGATCTCCAGCCGGCGCTTGACGCTTTGAAACGTTGCGAGAGCCTGCTCGATGGCTGCAACCGGAACACCCTGGCCGGCAGCCAGAGCGGCGGCGGCTGTGGCGTTGAGCGCATTGTGTTCCCCGGCCATGGGCAGTTGCAAGCGCGCCCAGGGCTGCCCGGCGCGGCTCACCTGCCAGCGTGTCAGGCCAGCCTCGTGCGTCATTTCGCTGACGCGCCAGAAAGAGTCTGCCTCGAAGCCGTAGAACTCCACCGGGCAAAATGCCCTGGCGACGCAGTCACGGACATGGGGCGCACCGTCATAGGCGACGATGCGCCCTCGGCGCGGCAGGAGGTTGACCAGCCGGCTGAAGGCGAGCTTGACCGCGGCAAGATCCTTGTAGATATCGGCGTGGTCGAACTCGATATGCGTCAGGATCAGGGCATCCGGAAAGTAGTGCATGAATTTGGGACCCTTATCAAAGAAGGCCGTGTCGTACTCGTCGCCTTCGATCAGGAACGTACGGCTCGCTTCCCCCACGCGGAAGCTTGTACCGAAATTCTCAGCAACGCCTCCGATGAGAAAAGAGGGCGCGAGCGCAGGGGTCTCCCGCGAGGCGACCTCGTAGATCCATGCGAGCATGCTGGTGGTGGTGGTCTTGCCGTGGGTGCCTGCGACGACGAGGGACTCGCGGCCAGCCAAAAACTCCTCCTGCACCAGCTGTGCCATGGAGGTAAACGGGATGCCCTGGTCCAGCACCGCTTCGAGCTCCGGATTGCCGCGCGAAAGGGCATTGCCGATCACGACAAGGTCCGGCCGCGGGTCGAGATTGCGTTCTCCGAAAGGCTCTGCCACCGGGATGGCGAGCGATCGCAGAAGGTCGGACATGGGCGGGTACGCGGCCTGGTCAGACCCTGTGACGAAGTAGCCTTTTTGCTGCAGCAGCCCGGCCAGCGAAGCCATGGCGGTGCCGCATATGCCGAGGAGGTGGATGTGCCTGCGTGCCGCGGTCTGCGTGCGGGAGGGTATCGCGTCCATTGCTGTGCTCTAGCTTCGCACATCTGTGCGGGGCAGCACGGCGGCTTCCAGCAGCTGGAGCTCTGCGGTGCCACCCTCGACAACCAGGCTCGCTTCCACGCCGAAAGCAAGGGTCACATTCGCGCGCGACACATGCCCGGAGCGCAGGCCGATGACGATGGGGCCGGTGAAATCACCGAGCGCATGGAGGATCGCCTGCTCCAGGAGGTCGCTCGGCGCTCCGGGCGAGTGGCAGTCGAGCATCTCGCCGAAAACAATGCCGCTGACCCTATCGAGTTTCCCGGCCAGGCGCAGTTGGCGGAGCATGCGGTCCAACTGGTAGGGGCGCACACCCACGTCTTCCAGGAACAGCAGCTTGCCTTCTGTTTGAGGAGCATACGGCGTGCCGAGGGAGGCAGTGAGCATCGTGAGACAGCCGCCGTACAGAGTGCCTTGCGCAGTGCCGGGGCGTAGCGCGCGCAGCCCTTCGCCGAAGGCATACCGGTGTGTTTTTCCGCTGAGGACGGCTTGGAGACTGGGCGCATCAACGCCGTCCGGCAGAAAGAAGTCCGCGGCCAGCATGGGCGCATGGAAGATGGGCAGGCCCGCCTGGTCCAGGAGCCAGGTTTGCAGGGCTGTCATATCGCTGTAGCCAAGCAGGGGTTTGGGGTGGCTGCGGATGAGATCGAGATCGATCCCGGGCAGCAGATAGTTGCTGCCGTAGCCGCCCCGGGTGCAGAGAAGCGCGTCTATTTCCGGATCGGCAAAGGCTGCGTGCAGATCGGCAAGCCGCTCCTCTGCTGCGCCGCTGAAGTAGGGAGCGCTGCGGCCCCGGGCATGCGGCGCCCAGCGCAGCTGCCAGCCACGTTGGGCAAGCGCGGCTGCGCCTGCGTCGAGACGGTCCTGCCGGGCGCTGCTGGCTGGAGCCACTACCGCGACCACAGGCCGGCGAGGCAGCGCATACGGTTTGCGCAGCGGCACCCGGAGCGCAACCGGGAGCGTAACAGGGACCGTCATGCGAGGGGACCGAGCAAGCTGCCTTGCGCGACGAGCACAGCGGGGCCGGTGAGCTCCATCTCGGCGCTATCGGCCGGCCATGTGACACTCTGTATGCCGCCAGGGGCGTGGACCTCCAGTGTGCGCGCGCACCCGTAGAGGGCGATGGCAGCGGCGGCACTTGCGCAGGTGCCGGTGCCCGAGGAGGATGTGGGCCCTACGCCGCGCTCAAAGATGCGGATTGCGATACAGGCCGGTGAGAGGACGTGCACAAACTCAACATTCGTTTGCGCGGGGAACTGCGGGTGGAAGCACAGGGCGCTGCCCAGTGTCTGCCAGTCCATGCCTCGCACTGTGAAGCTGTCATCGTCTACGCGGACAACGAAGTGCGGGTTGCCGGTAGAGACAATCGCGCCCTCGATGAGCAAGGCATCCTCATCGAGCGCGATGGCGGCCTGCTCGACCGTGGGCACACCCATGGCAGAGCGGAGCCTCATGTTTGCACCGTCTCGCGCTTCTAGAATGCAAATACGTTCGCCCGCATCGGTGAGCAGGTGGAAGGCGTCACCTACCGCGGCATCTTTACTGTGGGCCATCCATGCCGCCGCGCAGCGCGTGCCATTGCCGCTGATCTCGGCGACGCCGCCATCGGCATTGCGCAGACGGATGGTCGCGGAGCCCTCGCCAGTCCATGCGAGAAACTCGACCCCATCCGCACCCACGCCGGTTGTGCGCGCGCAGAGTGCCACAGCCAGAGCGCGTTGCTCCGCGTCTTCCATTTGCACGCTCTCGGCATTCATGCGGAGGCTCTCGGCATCCTGCTCCGCATCCTGTTCCACGATCAAAAAATCGTTGCCGCAGGCATGCGCCTTGGCAAACTTCAGCATGGCTGCTCCTCCCCTTGGCTGTTCAGAACATTCTCCATAAAGATCTTCAGAACCTTCTCCGCACCGTGGACTGGTAGATGCGTGCGCAAGGCTGGCCTGTTCCGCAGATGATGTCCACCAGCGTTAGCCCTTCGCTGTGTGCCGCCACAGCCTTGCTGACGGCGTCGCCCTCGAGCGCGACCACAAAGCGCGCGGAGTGTGCGGGGTCCTGGAGGGCGTGCTGCCACAGCGTCCAGTCCGAGTCGTTGATTGTGCGGATCAAGGGGATGGATGCCTGCTGCACAGCGCCGACATGATCGGAGGTGTACATCAGGATCAGCCCGGCGGGAGGGAGCCGGTCCAGGGCGGCGGCCAGGCTGGACTCGAAGGGGATCCTGGTTTGGGAGTTGACGACAGCTTCGCCCAGGACGAGCGGCCTTTGACGCAGGACGACGTAGCTGTTCAAAGCGATAAGCAGGGCGATGAGCGACAAGACAGGCAGAGCGGCTCGTGGATACCTTGCCCGCAGCCGCTCCTCAGCCGCTGCGGCGCAGAAGGTGAGGCTCAGGGCGAATACCGGAAGGAGTTCCATGCCGTAGCGCGTGTTGTACCAGCCATGCGGGTACCAGCGCGGCAGAAAGATAGGCACAGAGCCGTAGGCCACCGAGTAGACGTAGAACGGTACCGGGATCCAGAAGAGCAAAAAGGGTCCAAGCAGGGCCCGTCGTGTGCGCAGCGCAAAGGCTGTGCCCGCAAGGGCGCCGAGCAGGACGAGGTCGGCCAGCCAGCGTGTGGTTGCATCAAGCTCCCCGGCTTTGAGGAAGTAGAGCAGAGCGATGCCCGGGTTGTGCCAGCCGGGATAGTGCCCCGCGCCATGCGCGCTGGTGCGGGCATCGATGGCTCGTGCCGAGTAAGGCCCGCGGATGAAGTCCAGCGGGTCGCCAAACTGGCGCGCGTTGTAGACCAGCCAGCATAGCGGCGCCGCGATAAGCAGTGCTGTGCACAACACGAATGCGCCGCCTGAGCGCTCGCGCCAGGAGCCGCTGCGGTAGGTGCTCCACGCGAGGACGCACCAGGCGGCGGCGGCTACGATCCATCCGTCATACCGGGTAAACACGGCAGCGACCAGCACCAGCGAGGCACCGGTCAAGCTCCCTCGCAGGAGCTGCTCGCGCGCCGCGCTCGGAGCCCGGCGCGAGGCACGTGTGTGCTCGGCTACAAAGACAGCGGCCCATACGAGCTCAGCCAGAAAGATGGGCTCGGTCATGGCTGTGGTCTGCATATAGAGCAGGCTTGGGTTGAGCGCAAAGATCGCTGCGGCCAGGGCAGCGAAGCGGAGCGGCAGCTCAGCACGGGTGAGCCGATACATGCCGACGACGCCAAGTACATACGCGAGCATGGAGGGCGGCGCACCGGCCAGACCGCTGTGCCACATCTGCATGCTCTGCGCAAAGGGGTATTCGAGGATGTGAGGAAAGGGCAGCCACACCGAGCCGAGCTGACGGAAGCCGGGGTAGAGCGAGTCGCCCAGCCTGCGCGCGATGTGCAGGTGGGCCACCGCATCGCCGTAAAGCAGAAGCATGCCGTGCTCCATGCAATAGACCAGCGCCCAGAGCGAGAGGATCAGCGCGATGCTGGCGACCAGCAGGTACTCGTCTCGGAGAGTGCTCTCGATGGTGGCTGGCAACGAGCGGTTGCGCATGGGCGTCGGAGTCAGAGCTTAGCTAGTCGAGGTGCGAAAGAGTGCGAAGCTCGGCGAAGCGCGCGTCGATCTCACCGCGCGTCAGGGCCTGTACCCGCTCGGTGCCGAAGCGCTCGCACGCAAAAGCACCCATGGCGGAGCCGTAGAACATCGCGCGTTTCCAGGAGGATGGCGTCACTGCACCGGATTCTGCCAGGGAGCCGAAGAAGCCTCCAGCAAAAGAGTCGCCGGCGCCGGTTGGGTCCACGACTTCGCCCAGCGGCAGCGTGGTTACACGGAAGGCGACGGACTGCGGGGCTTGCGCTTCCGGGAAGCTCCCTTTGCTGAAGAAGGCGGTTGCGCCGTACTCACCGTGCTTGACGATGAGGCTCTTGGGACCCATGGCCAGGATGGCGTCTGCGGCACGCCGCAGGTTCGGCTCACCGGCAAGCAGACGGGCCTCGCCATCGTTGATCAGCAGCGTGTCAAGGCCGTGCAGCACGCGCAGGAGGTTCTCACGATGCCCTGTGATCCAGTAGTTCATCGTGTCGCCGCAAACCATGCGCGCGCCGGGCAGCTGCGAGCGGACACGCCCCTGCAACACGGGATCGATGTTGGCCAGAAACAGATACTCCGTGTCGGCGTAGGCTGCGGGGATCTTCGGCGCGAAGGTTTCAAAGACATTCAGCTCGGTCGCGAGCGTTTGGGCGCTGTTGAGGTCCTGCACGTAGGAGCCGCGCCAGAAGAAGCTCTTGCCGGGCACGTGCTCGATGCCCTGGGTGTCGATGCCGCGCGCATCGAAGACAGCCTGTTCGGCAGGCGAAAAATCCTCACCCACCACCGCGATCACACGCACCTTTGTGAAGAAGGAAGCAGCCAGGGCGAAGTGTGTCGCTGCCCCGCCAAGCACACGGTCACGCTGACCGGAAGGGCTCTCAATCCCGTCAAACGCAACACTGCCGACTACCAGGATGCTCATGGCTCTCTTTTCTGTTTCGAGTTACGCGGTGAGGTATTTGCCGTAGAGCAAGTGAAGTTTGTCGCGGGTCGCCTGCGGGATCGCGTCGCGATTGGTCATGATCGCGTACTGGGCGGCTGTGGCACAGGGGCAGGTGCGCTCCTGCGGCAGCAGCCTTACCGCCGCGCGCACCACTTCGCAGGCATTTGCGGTGTTCTGGTGCATCACGGCGATGACCTGCTCGACGGTGACATCGTCATGGCCGGCACGCCAGCAGTCGTAATCGGTCACCATCGCCAGCGTGGCGTAGCAAATCTCTGCTTCGCGCGCGAGCTTGGCCTCCTGCAGGTTGGTCATGCCGATGATGTCTGCGCCCCACGAGCGATACAGGTTCGACTCCGCGCGGGTGGAGAACTGCGGACCTTCCATGCAGACATAGGTGCCGCCGCGCTTGCCCGTGACCTTTGCCTCCGCGCAGGCGCGCTCGAGGCCCTGTGCCACGGCAGCACAGATGGGATCACCAAAGGCGACATGGCCGACGATGCCTTCGCCGAAGAAAGTGGCTTGCCGCAGAAAGGTCCGGTCAATGAATTGGTCAGGGATGATGAAGTCGGTCGGCTTGTGCTCTTCCTTGAGCGAGCCCACGGCGGAGACCGAAAGGATCTGCTCCACGCCGACGGACTTAAGAGCGTAGATGTTGGCGCGAAACGGCAGCTCCGAAGGCAGAAGGCGATGGCCGCGGCCATGGCGCGCGAGGAAAGCAACGCGGCGGCCATCGAGCGTGCCCAGCACAAGCGGATCGCTCGGCTCACCCCAGGGTGTGGAAACCGCGTGCTCGCGGATGTCACTCAAACCCGGCATGGCATACAAGCCGCTGCCCCCGATGATGCCGATCTCTGCCTGCTGCAATGGTGCTCCTGTGGGCGCTCTCGCGAAACCTCGCCTAGTATACCCGCGGTATCGCGGCGCGCAGAAAGCCCTGGCGTGCGAAGAACTGCCGAAGAGGCGAGCAGAGCGTACTCCCCAAAGCGCTCGCAGCCGCGGGCTCCGTCCCGTTTTGCGCGTCCACCAGGAGCTTTTCTACCTGCGCTGCCTGCTCCACCGGCAGCGTGTGGCTGATGAAGAGGTAGCGGCCTTGCCGGTCGATGACGACGGGCCCTTCGCCTGTCTCGTCGACCGTGCGCGTCTCTGTCCCCTCGGGCGCGTCCACCTTGCCGAAGCGCTTGGGGAGGCTGGCGCGGTACAAAGCTGCGAAGGAGCGCGCAGCGTCGGCTGTGCTCCAACGCGAGAAGTACACCAGCGCCAACGATGCAGTGCTGCCCGCGGCTGCGGTACCCACGGCAGACCGGGCCTGCGCCGCGTAGTAGAGGCCGCCGTCCCAGGCAAGCGCGGCATCGGCTCCCGCGCCCTTGTCGGCTAGCGTGTCAGCGAGCATCCGCACATCCAGCGCACCCATCACGCCGATGTCATAGGGGGCCCATTGCCCGTCCAGGAGCGGGTGGAGATCCGGCATTGACAGCAGAGGAGCCTTCTCGCCTTTCTCGTAGAAGCCGGGGTGGAGTATCTCCCAGCTCGAGTCCGGCGGCCGCCTCAGGGTGCCGGCAAAGGCTGCGTCTGTGCCGCCGTCCTTGAGCAGACGCTGCTCAAAGATCACGCCTTCCCCGTAGGGGAACAGCAGGGACTCACGCATCACGGGCGGGGCGCTGTCGAGCACGGGTGAGTCATCCCCGTCGCCCGCTGCGCCTTCCATCTGCCCCAGCGTCAGATCGGGCAAGGTGCGCAGCGTCTGGCCTTTGCCGGCGAGGCCCCAGTCCATGTAGGCGACCATGGCCTGGCCTTCCAGGGCTGCTTCGCGGGCGGTTCCGGTTTCGTCGTAGCGCAGGTGCTCGCGGTCGTCCGACACTGTCTTCGATGGATCGTCCGGGCCGGCGTTTTCCCACTTGTCCAGGTCTACATGGTGCCCCGCCTGGTACTGGTCCTGCAGGGCGTGGGTCAGCTCATGGGCAAGCACCGGCTTCTGGGTATCTGCGTCAATCCAGTCCAGCAGGTTGACGGTCTTTGTTTTGCTGTCATAGAAGCCCGCTACCTGCTCGCCAAGGAGCTTGAGCAGAAAGGGACGCAGCGCGAACCCCTGCGGCAGCAAGCCGAACTTCTCCAGCACCAGAGCCGAACGCTCCACCCGCGCTGTGTCTTTGTCTTCATTCATCTTCTCGGTCAGGAAGCGGAGGACCTCCGCACGCGTAATGAGGCGCCGCTTGACGCCGTGATGCACGGGCAAACCGGTGTCCTGGGCGTCAAAGTGAAGAATGGTATCGACGGAGCGGAAGAGCTTCCTGGCCTGATCAGGACTGATTCTGGGTTTCTGAGGCTCCTGCGTACCGGGCGCTGCGCCCGTTCCCTGCGCAACGGCAAACGCGGCTGCCGCAGTGCTCAAAGAAACAGCGAGAGCGAGTGATGCTCCGTAGCAGAGCTTTTGTGGGGAGAGACGGCGGGGGCGCATGGTCTCTCTGCATGGTAGCGCGCATCAGGGTGAGGCCAAGGCACGCTCAAGCCGAGTCCTATAATCAGGCTGGAGAGCCACGCCAAAGCGATGCCTGAAGCCATGCCCGATACCCTGCCTGATCCTTCTCTTGACACCTTGCCTGACCACTCGGAAGAGCATGCTCCTGCTGCTGCAGCGGAGACGCCGCTGGCCTCTTCGCTGACGGCTGCTGGACTCGGGAACAACCTCCCTGGTTTTGCAGGTGTGCGGACGATTGGGAGATTCGGCGATCCGGAGCAGGAGCTCGGCGCTCTGCTCCGGGCAGCCGGCGTATACGACCTGGGCTGGCGGACCCGGCTGCGCATCACGGGCGAAGACCGCGTGCGCTGGCTCAATGGCATGGTCACGAATACGGTGCGCGACCTGCGAGAGAACGGCGTGCACTATACCTTTCTGCTGAACGCGCAGGGCCGCATTCAGGGGGATGGCGATGTGTACGCGCTTGCCGATGCGTTGCTGCTGGCGACAGATCGGGCGCAGGCTCCGAAGCTGATGCAGCACCTCGACCACTTCATCATCATGGACGATGTGGAGCTCGCGACCGACGGCACAGTGACGGCGCTTGGGATCAGCGGACCGGCCACGCCGGCGGTTCTTGCGAAGGCAGGCTTCTCGTCTGTTCCGAAAGCAGGCACGTGTTTGCAGCACGGTGGGTGCCTGCTGGCGCAGGAGCGCCCGGGTGAGTACACGCTGTGGCTCGCAGCAGCGGAGGTGCGGCCCCTGTGGGAGCAGCTCCAGAGTGCCGGCGCGGTGCCCTGTGGTGTGGAGGCCGTGGAGGCGCAGCGGATCTTCTCCGGTGTTCCCCGGTATGGCGCAGACATGGTCGAGAAAACGCTTGCGCAGGAGACAGGGCAGGGGCGCGCGCTCAACTTCAGCAAAGGGTGCTACCTGGGCCAGGAGATTGTGGAGCGGGTGCGCTCGCGAGCCACGGTCCATCGCGGCATCCGCTGCCTGGTACTTGAGGGTGCCCCAGCCATGCCCGGTACCTCTCTCTTTGTTGCCGGCAAGCCGGGCACGGCTGTGGGTGAGCTCACCAGCGTTGCCACCCTCGCCTGGCCGGGAGCAAGCGGCATCTACGCTCTAGCGACGGTACGTACCGAGGCTATGGATTTATCGCTGGAGTACAGCGGCGGGGTCGCGCGTGTGCTCCCCCGGGCCCCGCTCCAGACTGTTTAGCTGCATCCAAGTGCCCTGCACAAAGCCGAAAGGAACAAGATCAGCCATGGCAGAAAAGCCACCTTCCTTTGTTGTTGTTGACAAGCGCAAGTTCACCTCGGAGGGCACCATCCGCGAGGGCTACGTTGCGCCTGAGCCGGAAACACCGCGCATCCCGGCACCCGAGCCGGCCGCCCCCTCGTCCGCGGCAGAGGTGCCTGCTGCCAAAGTAGTGACGATGCCGCCCCGTACGCCGGAAGCCGTGGAGGACCGCACCAGTGCTTTCCCTTACGGCTCCGATGATCTAGGCGAGGAGGACATGGCGGGCACGATCGCGCCGGCCCTCTCCTCGGGCAGCGCCGAAGCCGGCGGGCTCGATCGTGGATTTGGCGGCGGGCTGGGCGGCGACCTGGACGGTGACGACGATCTGCTCTTTCGCGAAGGCGAGGAGGGGTTAGACGGTGCTCCCAGCGGCTCGCGCAGCCCGGAAGAAACAGCCGCGCAGGACGCGGCTTACCGGCGCAGCAGCCGAGAGCTCGATGCCATGCTGAAGCAGGCCAACCCCGGCATGCAGACCCCCGGCGAGGTTACGTTTGAGCATGTGATCCAGAGCTTTTACCTGTCGGGCGTTATGGCGATGGGTGCCGGCACGGAGCCGGGCCAGAAGCCGCGCATTGACATCCTGGGCGCACGGCAATCGATTGACATGCTGGGCCTCCTGGCAGAGAAGACCCGTGGCAACCTGTCCGCGCAGGAGGGGCAGCTGCTGCAGGGCATCACCTTTGAGCTCCGCATGATGTTTCTTGAGCTCACCAATGCCATCAGCGCCCAGGCGCAGGGCGGGCCGGCGCAAGGCGGGGCAGGGCGCGGACCGGGGCGCGGGCCTTTGCCGCCAGGCGCGGGCCTTCGCTAGCGGATGGCGCAGCCCGCTCTCATTACGGTGCTGGGCAGCGGCACCAGCATGGGCATCCCCATGCTGGGCTGCACCTGCGCCACCTGCACCTCCGCGGACCCGCGCGATAACCGGACGCGACCTTCCATCGCTGTGTCCTGGCAGGCGGGAGGAGCGGACTATCGCGTGCTTATGGATACCGGCCCGGAGTTCCGCATGCAGGCTTTGCGGGAAGGTATCCGCTCTGTCGATGCGGTTTTCTACACGCATGCGCATGCGGATCACATCCTCGGCCTGGACGACCTGCGGCCGCTCTCCTTTCGGCATCGCGCCGGGCGGCTGCCGCTCTACGCCGATGATGCGACTGCCGATGTGCTGGAGCGCATCTTCGATTACACGTTTTCGCCGGGCTCGACCTACCCGAACAAGGCGCGGGTGGACCTGCACCGTATCGCCGGCTGCGACTCGATCGCTGTAGCCGGAGCTGCTTTCCAGCGGGTACCCCTGCAGCATGGCCGGCTGCCGATCGCCGGGTATCGCTTCGGCTCCGCCGCCTACCTTACAGACATGAGCAGCATCCCCGAGGAGAGTTTCGCGCTGTTGCGCGATCTGGATGTTGTGATCCTGGACGCTCTGCGCTGGGAGCACCACCCCAGCCATGCCAATGTGAGCGAAGCCGTCGCGTGGGTCGAGCGGATCGGGGCGCGGCAGTCGTTCTTTACCCACATGTCGCACGAGCTGGCCCACGCAGCCACCGAGGCTACGCTGCCGCCGCATATCCGCCTGCTGTTTGACGGGCAGCGGATCCCGATCGAGTTGTAGTGATGCAAGTCTTCCGCACACTCGGTGCAGTGCCCGCCGGCTTCGGTCCCAGCGTCGTCGCTATCGGCAACTTTGACGGAGTGCACTGCGGGCATCGCGCCATCCTTGCGGAGGTGTGCGAGCGTGCCAGGGCTGCCCGGGCACATTCTGTGGTTGTCACATTCGACCCGCATCCACTGCAGGTGCTCCGGCCGGAGCAGGCGCCGCTGCTCCTCAGCACACTGGATCAACGCCTGGAGCTGTTGGCCGCGGCGGGGGTGCAAGCGACGCTGGTGATCCCTTTCACACCCGAGCTCTCACGGCAGAGCGCCGATACGTTTGCCACCTCGGTCTTGCAACAGGCTTTGCACGCTACCGCCGTGCATGAGGGCGACAACTTCCGCTTTGGGTACCGTGCGGAAGCAGGAGTCGAGACATTGCGGGCTCTGGGCGAAGCGCTTGGCTTCTCCGTGGTGACGCACCCCGTGCTGACGAAGCGCGGTTTGCCCGTGTCCTCGAGCCAGGTGCGCTCCCTGGTGGCGGGCGGGCGGGTAGCGCCGGCGCGCGCGCTGCTGGGCAGGCCGTACGCGATCAGGTCCACTCCGGCGCGGGGCCGTGGCATTGGCACGCGCCTGCTGGTGCCCACAGTCAACCTGGCGCCGACTGATGAGATCAAGCCCGCACACGGGGTCTATGTCACGCGGCTGCGCGTCGGCGAGGGAGCGGATGCCCGTATCTTCCAAGCGATTACCAACGCAGGCAATCGGCCGACGTTTGGCGAGGACTCGTATGCGGTGGAGTCGCACCTGCTCGACTTTGAGCCTGTGGAGCTGACGGAAAGCACGCTGCTCGAGCTCGAGTTTCTTCATCGGCTGCGGGGGGAGCGGCGCTTCCCCTCGCCGGAGGCTTTGAAGCAGCAGATTGGACTCGACATCGCCAAAGCGCGCCGCTATCACCGCCTTGCTGAGCACCTTGCGCCAGCGCTGCGGTGAGCAGAGAAGCCGCTGGTAGACTAGCGCTGGATGCGTAGGCGCGGCAAGAGCCTGTACGCGGGAAGACACACACAGCCATGTTTGAGAATCTGCAGGACAAGCTCGGGCGCGCGTTCAAGAATCTGCGCGGCCAGGGCACCGTCACCGAAGACAACATCAACGACGCCCTGCGTGAGATTCGGCTTGCCCTGCTGGAAGCCGATGTCAACCTTGCCGTCGTCAAAGAGCTGATCGAGCATATCCGCGTCAAGGCTCTTGGACAGGAAGTGATGACAGCGCTCTCGCCCACGGAGCAGGTCATCAAGATTGTGCGCGATGAGCTGGTGGACATGCTGGGCAAGGATACGGCGCGCTTCCAGTTCGCCTCGCGGCCGCCGACGGTGATCCTGATGGCGGGTCTGCAGGGCTCGGGCAAAACGACGACCTCCGGCAAGCTGGCAGCCTGGCTGCAAAAAGGCGGCCATCGCCCGCTGCTGGTTTCGGTCGACGTGTACCGGCCGGCTGCGCGAGAGCAGCTGCGAGTCGTGGCTCAGTCGATCAAGGCGAGCATCTACGAGGGTGACCTGCGCGGGGAAGAACCCGGCGCGGCGCTGGTCGAGAGGCTTGCCAAGGAAGCGCGGCGCGAGGCCGTAAATACCGGCTGCGACACGTTGATCGTCGATACGGCCGGCAGGCTCGGCATCGACAACGTCCTGATGGACGAGATGGCGATGCTCAAGACCCTGCTTGCCCCGCAGGAGATCCTCTTCGTTGCCGATGCGATGACAGGCCAGGATGCGGTGCAGTCAGCCAAGGCGTTTCATGATCGCCTGGCGCTGACCGGCACCGTGTTGACCAAGATGGATGGCGATGCGCGCGGCGGCGCAGCACTCTCGATCCGCCACATCACCGGCCAGCCGGTCAAGTTTCTCGGCACGGGTGAGAAGCCCGATGCGTTTGAGGCTTTCCATCCGGACCGCATCGTAAGCCGGCTGCTGGGTATGGGCGACATGATGTCGCTGATTGAGCGGGCCGAGTCCACGCTCGACAGGAAAAAGTCAGAGGAGTTCGCGAAGAAGGCGCTCTCCGGCGATGGTTTCTCGCTCGAAGACTTTCGCGACCAGCTCCGGCAGATCCGCAAGATGGGCTCGCTCAAAAGCATCATCAAGATGCTGCCTTCGGTCGGGCCCTTTCAGGGCATCCAGCAGATGGCCGACCAGGTGGACGAGAAGCAGTTTGTGCGTGTGGAGGCCATCATTAACTCCATGACGAAGCGCGAGCGCAATCATCACGAGATCATCTCGGGCTCGCGCCGGAAGCGCATCGCCGACGGCTCCGGCACCAGCGTGCAGGAAGTGAACCAGCTGCTGAAGCAGTATGCCCAGATGCGCAAGATGTTCAAGGACATGGGCAAGGGCGGCGGTGCCATGCAGCGCCGCGCCATGAGCATGCTGGGCGGGATGAAGGGCATGGGTGGCCGGTAGCCGCATGAGCGATGCGCCCGCGCCGGACCCGGAGATGCTGGAGCTCTCCTTGCAGGATCGCCTGGATACGATTACAGCGCAGACCCGCAGGCTGGTGCAGCCCGAGCGCCTGGCACCCGGTGAGCAGGCGGTGGCGGAGCTTTTTGCATCGGGCATGGAAGATGGCATCCTGCCGGTGGGCGCACGCGCTCCCGAGTTTGCTCTCGAAGATGGAAGCGGCCACCGGGTGCGCTCGGCGGACCTGCTCGCCCTGGGTCCGTTGGTCATTAACTTCTTTCGTGGACGCTGGTGCTCCTACTGTGTGAATGAGCTGGAAGCCTGGCGTGAGCTCTACGGCGAGCTGCGGGCGCGCCACGCGCTGATCATCGCGGTCTCGCCGCAAACAGTGCGGCAGAACGACTTTACAGCTACACAACACGAGCTGCCCTTCCCGGTGCTTGCCGACCCGGGCGCGCGCGTTGCGGAGCAGTTCGGCCTGGTGTACACAGTGCCGGCTTACCTGCAGCGGTACTACCGCTCGATCCTGGTCAACATACCGTTTATGAACGGGGAGCCGAGCTATCGACTTCCCTTACCTGCGACCTATGTTCTGGCAGCGGATGGCACCGTCTTGTTTGCACGGGCTTATGCCGACTTTCGGGTACGGCCTGAGCCTCGCGAGGTTCTCGCGACCCTACCGACGTAGCTGCGGTATAACGGTGGCGTGAGATTTCTCTGGTCCGGTCTCCTCGCTGCCGCACTGCCCTGCCTGGCGTCGACGGCCCTCCTGGCGCAGTCGCAACCGGATGTCTGGAAGACAGCGGAGCCCGCGCCCATAGGACAGCCGAACGCGGATGACCTCGTCTGGGAGAAGTCTGTCGCTCAGTTCGACGGCCAGCGAGCAAAGCTGGACCATGATGTGGATCTGGGTGCAGCAAAAGGCCCTTTTCACCCGGAGTGGCCTTCACTCGAGGGCTACCGGATCCCCGCCTGGTACCAGGATGCAAAGTTCGGCATCTTCATCCACTTTGGCGCTTACTCCACACCGGCCTTTGGCAGTGAGTGGTACCCGCGCAACATGTACCTGCAGGGCAGCAAGGAGTACAAGCACCAGACCCAAACCTACGGACCTGAGACAAAGTTCGGCTACAAGGACTTTCTGCCCATGTTCCGCGCGGAGGGCTTTGACGCAAACGCGTGGGCCGCGCTGTTCCGCGAGGCCGGCGCGAAGTATGTGATACCGGTCGCGGAGCACCATGACGGCTTCCCGATGTACAGCTCTGACCTGACGGACTGGTCCGCTGCCAAGATGGGTCCCAAGCGCGATGTGATTGGTGAGCTGCGTACGGCTGTTCTCGCCGACGGCATGCATTTCGGTGCGTCGTCGCACCGGGCAGAACACTACTTCTTCATGAACGGCGGACGGGCGCATCCCTCGGATGTGCAGGACCCGCGGTATGCCGCCTTCTACGGCCCGGCGCACGTAGGGCCTGACCCCGAAAAGGACCAGACTGGCCACCCGGATCCGGCTTACCTCAACGACTGGCTGGCGCGCTCTGCGGAGATCGTGGAAAAGTATCACCCGGAGCTGGTGTACTTCGACTGGTGGGTGGAGCAGCCGGAGTTCCAGCCCTACCTGAAGCGCTTTGCCGCCTTCTACTACAACCAGGCTGCGGCCCATGGGCAGCAGGTCGTCTTGTTCCGCAAGAACGATGCGTTCCCCCCGCACACCACCGTGATGGACATCGAGCGCGGGCAGGCGGACAGGATCCTGCCGGAGCATTGGCAGACCGACACGCCGGTCACCAATGCAAGCTGGGGATACATCGAGGACGACACCTACAAGACACCTGAAACGATCCTGTGGCAGCTGATCGACATAGTGAGCAAGAACGGGAACCTGCTGCTTGATGTCGGACCCAAACCGGATGGCACCATCACACCGGAAGCGCAGCAGGTACTCCGTGCGCTGGGCGCGTGGCTCCGGGTCAACGGCGAGGCGATCTACGCGACGCGGCCATGGACCACCTACGGCGAGGGGCCGACACAGATGGTGGGCGGCCGCTTCAACGATGCGAAGCTCCAGCCCTATACCGCGCAGGACATCCGCTTCACCACGCGCGGCTCCACGCTGTATGCCACGGCGCTGGGCTGGCCGGCGCATGGCAAGCTGGTGATCCATTCCATCCGGGATGGCGGCAGCTCCGACGTCCACTTGAAAGTCGCGCACGTCTCGCTGCTCGGCAGCTCCTCCCCCATCCAGTGGAAGCAGGGAGCAGACGGGCTCACGCTGTTTGTGCCGGCGAAGGCTCCTGCCGGGCTGCCTGCTTACACCTTCAAGCTGCAGCCGTAAGTGCTTATCTCCCGTCTCTCCCGACTCTTTCGCCGCGCAGGCAAGAAGGAACGCTCCCTCCCATGAACAGCTCCGAGAACAGCTCTGAACTCTCCCTCTCCTCGGGCCAGCTACACCGACGGGCCTTGCTGCGTCTTGCCGCGGGTGGCGGCTTGGCGATGGCAGCGCTTGCCGGCGGGCTGCCCCGCTCTGCCGCAGCTCTCCCTGCACAAGCGGGTACAGCGAGCCCGCCCGCTCTGGGTGGAACGAAGACAAACGGCCAGGGCTGGCTCAACGTCCGCGAACACGGCGCGTCCGGCGACGGCGTCACCCTCGCTTCTCCGCGCATCAACGCGGCGATTGATGAGGTGGCCCGATCTGGCGGCGGTACGGTGTACTTCCCTGCCGGGGTGTACCGCTGCTACTCGCTTCATCTCCGCAGCCGCGTGTGCCTGTACCTTGACCAGGGCGCGACCATTCTCGCTGCAGAGACGCCGCTCGAAGGCACGACGGGCGGAGGCTACGATGCAGCCGAGCCGCAGGGTGCAAGCTTTGAGGCCTATCAGGATTACGGCCACAACCACTGGCACAATTCGCTGCTATGGGGCGAGGGGCTTCATGATGTTTCGATTCTCGGCCCCGGACTCATCTGGGGCAAAGGGCTCAGCCGCGGGCATGACGACGACACAAACCTGCCGGATACGACCAAGCCAGGCGTCGGCAACAAAGCGATTGCGCTTAAGAACTGCCGCAATGTCACGCTTCGCGATTTCTCCATCCTGCAGGGCGGATGGTTTGGCATCCTCGCAACCGGCGTCGACAACCTCACGATCGATAATTTGAAGATTGACACCAATCGCGATGGCATGGACATCGATTGCTGCCGTAATGTGCGAGTCTCCAACTGCACGGTGAACTCGCCATGGGACGATGGCATCTGCCCGAAGAGCAGCTTTGCCCTGGGCTACGCGCGCGCGACGGAAAGTGTAACCATCACCAACTGCTATGTGACGGGAGGCTACGAGCTGGGCTCGCTTCTTGATGGCAGCTGGAAGCCCATGCCTGCCTCCTTTGCCAATGACCGCACCGGCCGGATCAAGTGCGGTACCGAGTCGAACGGCGGCTTCGTGGGCATCACCGTCTCAAACTGTGTATTTGAAAGCAGCCGTGGGCTCGCGCTGGAGACCGTGGACGGAGCGATCTGCGAAGACATCACCTTCTCAAATGTCTCCATGCGCGATATTGCGCAAGCACCGCTCTTTCTCCGCTTGGGAAGGCGCCTGCGCGGGCCGGCAGGCGTACCGGTTGGGACGCTTCGCCGCATCGTGCTCAGCAACATCACCTGCTCGGGCGCGTCCATGCTGCCCTCGATTCTCAGCGGCCTTCCGGGCTTCCCCATCGAAGATATCCAGATCAGCAACGCCTTCTTTCAGCAAGGAGGTGGCGGCCCTCCGGCGCTGGCTGCGCGTGTGCCGCCGGAGAATGAGGATGCTTACCCGGAGCCCACCATGTTCGGCGAGCTCCCGGCGACAGGTCTCTTCTGCCGGCATGTGCGCAATCTCCAGGTGAGCCATGTGGAGATACAGACGAAGAGCCCTGACGCCAGGCCCGCATTCTCCCTGACGGATGTGGAGGACGCGGACTTCTTCCACGTGCGTGGGCCCGTGGGCAGCAAGTCGCTGTTTTCACTTCACAACGTGCGGGAGTTTCGTGTGACCGGCAGCCGAGGCGTAGCCGATACGGTCGCGGCCGAGGTCAAGGATCGAGATCTTTAGCGAGCCATGAAGCCGGTAAACGACACACACCCCGCAGCCTGGCTTGCCGCGGGGCGTGTGAGCTGTAGGCCAAGCTCAGGCTGGCAGACGACTGCTGCCGGCCACCGCTTCCCTGCTTCGGCCTGCCGGCTGCAAAGCCCGCGAAGATTTGCTGCGCAGGTAGCGGGCCAGAAACCACGAAGTGAACTTGGCTCCGACGGCAAACCGGTGTGCCGGGCCGAACGAGTTTGCCGCGGCAAGGCCGACCATGTGCAATCCTGGGACGCTGGTCTGGAAGGTCTTTCCCAAGACCGGCGTTCCTTCCGAGCTTTTTACCTCGGCGGCCAGTGCCGGATCGAGGAAAGGCAGGCGTGTCACCAGGGGTTTGAAGCCGGTTGCGGCAATCACATGGTCGGCGACAAAGACCTGCCCCGGCTGGCCCGGCTGGTCATAGGTGACATGGACCTGGCCATCCTTCCAGGAGACCGCCGTCACTTCGGCACTCATGTGCATGGGGATGCGGTTCTGCACCTTTTCCTTCATGAACCAGGCCGGCGAGGGGCCCAGATGCCTGCGGACAACACGGAGGCGCAGCCGCTCCGGAAGGGCGCGGAAAAGATGGGGCGCATCGACGCAGACGACATACTTCCAGCCAAAGCCCAGACCCGAGCGCGGACGGGTGATGCGCCGGCGCAGCGGCCTTGGATCGAGCTCCGGATCGTAGAAAGCGATCTTCGGGCGACGCCCCATGAGGTGCACATCGGTGCCCACATCCGCAAGGGACGCAGCGTAATCCACGGCTGATGCTCCCGCGCCGACGACCAGCACCCGCTTGCCGGTAAATCGGCTGACATCGCCATGCGCAAAGCTGTGCGTCACTGCTTCCGGCGGAAGCCCCTGCAGTTTGGGAGGCATAAAGCCGAAGTGCGTGATGCCTACAGCGAGCACGACGCGGCGCGCCGTGAAGCGCTCACCGTCTTCGGTCTCCATCTGGAAGCCCTTCCCGGCGCGCTCCAGATGACGGATATTCACCTGTTCCAGCTGGGGCACCATCCGCTCCTGAAAGGCCTTGCCGTAAGCGACAAACATCTCGAGGGGAATGGGCATGCCGACGCGCTGGTAGGGCTTGGACTGCTCCTTATAGAAGTGCTCCAAGGTAAAGGAGCGCTTTGGATCGTACAGGTCGCAGGCGTAGCCGTCTGATTTTAGAAACATGCCCTGCGGCATGTTGGATTGCCAGCTTTGCATAGGGCGGCCAAAGATTCGGTGCCGTACGCCGGCCTCTTGAAGATAGGCTCCCAGCGAAAGTCCATAAGGGCCGGCGCCGATCACTGCAACATCTGTGTCGAATGGGTCGGAGGTTTGCATGGATATCCTTGGCTCACGAGAAGTATAGGCGAGTGCTTTTTACCCAAAGTGGGAAAAATGCGGTAATCGTTACTGAAAAGTTATGCAGTAATGAAGACGCTTCCTCTACTATCGGCAAAGTTCATCAAAAGTTGCCATGCCACACGGCAGAAGGCAGAAAAAATATGCTAGTCCAACCCACTGTTCTGATTGTAAGGACACAGTCCTGGTTGCAGGTCACCCGCTTGATCATGCGCCTTGCTGCAAATGGCTGTCAGATTTCAATTCTCGCCGCTGAGGAAAGCCAGCTCTTTCAGGCGCCACATCCGTCGCAACGCTTCCGCTTCCAGCTCCTGCAGCCACTCCACTCGCTCCGGCGTGCCCTGCAAATGAGCAAAGCTGACTACGTTCTGCCCACGGATGATCTCTCTGTCTTTCTTCTTCATGAGCTTGCCGACCAGGAGCCGTCGCTGCGGCCTTTGATCGAAGCCTCCATTGGAGCGAGGGAACACTATCCGACCCTACGTTCTCGCTTCCGACTTTTGTCACTGGCCGATCAGCTTGGCATCCGTGTACCCAAAACAGAGCTGGTCACGAAGGAAGAAGACCTGAGGGCGCTGTGCCTTGCCGAGAGCCCTGCTTTTGCTCTGAAGAAAGACGGCACATGGGGCGGCGAGGGCGTGCAAATTGTTTACACACCCGAGGAGGCGCTCACAGCTTTTCGGAAACTAAACACGGCTCCAGGCCTGCCTGAGCGAACAGCCCAATGGCTGCGCAAAGGCGACGGCACGGCTTTCGCAAGGCTCGCCTGCCTGCGCCACCCCGAGATCACGGCGCAGGAGGTCATCCGTGGCGTTCCTGCAAACTCCATGTACGCGTGCCATCGGGGAGAGATCCTGGGTGAGGTACAGGCGCGGGTGCTCGCCTCCAAAGGAAAGACAGGCGCTTCGCTCGTCATCCAGACGATGCAGGATCCTCGCATTACGGAAGCCGGCCGATTGCTGGCGCAGAAGCTCGAGTTGTCAGGCTTTTTTGGCCTCGACTTCATCCTTAAGTCGGAAACCAATGAGCCGGTTCTGATCGAGCTCAATCCGCGCTCGACCAAATTAGGCCATATCGCTGTCGCCGGCGGCACTGACCTGGCCGGGCATCTCTGCGCTCGGTGGATCCCAGGCTTCAAGGCGCCGCTTGGCGCACAGAGCCTGGGCTCCTCCATCTGCTTCCACCCGGAAGGCTCAGAGTGGGCCGACAAGGTAGGCATTCTCCCTGAGTACCGAGCGGACAATCTCCCCGGCGAAGACGAGCTCTTGACTCTGCTGCAGACCAGCAAGCCTTCGCGCGCGGAGAGGCTCCGGCAGCATCTATGGAACTCCCTTTCCGGGTTACGGAATGCCTTGCGGGAGGACGTTGCACCCTCTCCCTACCACCACCTGGAGCCAAGCCGGATGGAGCTTCAAGTAACCGGCAGTGCCGGCAGGAGCGCTGCCGCACAGCGCGCAAGCTAGGCAGGGCGTCAGAGAGTTATGGCCTGCCGCCGTGCCTCAGCGGCCGCGGATAATGCGAGAGCTCTCCCACCACGGGACGAACGTAGTTTCGAAAGGCATCGGAAACCGCCAGCTGATCATCGGTCAGCCAGTCCGAGGGAAGAGCACGGCTCCCGGCTGCAGCCGCGTGCAGCGGCACCAGTGCGAAGCTCCGCGCAGCTCCGTCGCCAAGCGGACGAAGAGACACCATCTGATCGGTCTCGCCGGCCATCAGCGCCCGAACACCCTCTCGGCCGACTAACTCTGCGTCCGCACGATCCTGCATGGAGATGTGAGCCATAGAGGATCGACCAATCAAGCCGGGCTTTTCGCTTCGGCAACGAAGACCGAGATGCTCTGTGACCATGCCTGAAAGATACTGTGCGACGCCCCCGATGAGCGGACGGTTTTGCGTACCTTTGGCAGATGCAACGCGCTGCTCAAACACGGGTGTGCCGTCAGCGTAAGCCGTGCCCTCTGACACAATCACGACGGCCCATCCAAGCCGGCTCACCACACGATCGAGGTTGGAAAGAAACGTCCCGCGCGAGAACGGAATCTCGGGCACATACACAAGGTGTGGAGCATCGTCCGCATCGACTTTGGCGAGCGTCGAGCTTGCCGCCAGCCAGCCTACATCGCGGCCCAGCGTCTCAAAGATGGAGACCGGCTGCGGGAGGGACCGGATGTCCATGGCCAGATCGAGAGTGCATTGCGCGACAAAGCGTGCCGCACTGCCGAAGCCGGGGCAACGGTCGGTCGCGGCTATATCGTTGTCAATCGTTTTAGGAACGCCGATGATGGAGATCTCGAAGTGGGCGTTCTTACAGAATGTGCGGACCACCTCGGCACCCCGCATCGTGCCGTTCCCTCCCATAAACACCAGGTGACGAACATCCAGGCGGCGAAGATGGGTAAGGCAGCGCGCCAGGTCATCCTCCGTCGGCTTGAACCGCGACGAGCCCAGGGCGGCTCCGGGACTATTCCGCATGGATAGGAGCTCGCCGGCTGTGAAGTGACTCAGATCGAAAACTTCACCCTCAGCGAGCCCTTTCATCCCCGATCTGGCTCCGAAAATCTTCCCGATGCGCGGATGCGCAAGCGCTTCCGTGATCACGCTGGCCAGACTCGCATTGAAGACCGCGGTTGGGCCGCCGCCTTGCACAATGATGAGATTTTCAACAACCATGAAGCCTTCCTGTTCTGGCGCGATGGCTTTCGACAAGCCTATCGATCCATCGAGATGTGTCGGTAAGCTCCCGGACCGTAAGATGTCCGTCTTTGGCGGCAGCCGTGACCGCGAGGCTCCCCGCCCCGAAGGAAAACCGGTGCGAAGCCTGTGTCGATGCTCCTGCCGCAAGCAGGAAGGCTAGGACGAAGCACGTGGAGCGTAGTCGGTGCAAAGGAGCTCCTGTTGCCAGGGTGCCATACTGTTCGCAGCCAAACGGAAGAAAACGACACTGTTATAGCACGGAAGCCGCATTGCCGAAGAACGTTCTCGCTTCCGGCCCGTCCCGCGCCTTTCCCTGGCCCCTGGGGAGAAGAGTCGGCCACTCCGCGCACGGAAACCTGCCGAGCCGTCAAACTTTTCGAAAGTAAAGAAAGGATTTGCAAGATAAATGAAGACAACCCATACTGTGGCCACACCTGCTTTCACAAACTGCGGCCGAGCTTTCTCCCCCTCCGCGCTTAAGTTCATTGTCCTGGAGAATCTGCATGTCTTTGTTCCTTGCAAAGTATTGTCACAAGACTTCGCGGTCTATGCGCAGACCCTCTTTCTCGCACACTGCCATGCTCGCCCTCTTGCTCGGAACACCTTTGGCCGCCCACGCCCAAACGATCAACGCAACCCTGCGCGGCACAATCACCGATAGCCAAGGCAGGGTTGTTGCCTCTGCGAAGCTTGTTCTGGTCGAGCCATCCACCGGGCAGGTCGTGCGCAGCGCAAGCTCTCTCGACAGCGGCGACTTCGAATTCGATGAACTCAAGTCGGGCACTTACCAGCTGCGTTGCACCGCCCCCGGGTTTAAGGACTTCGTCGCCGATAACATCGTGCTCGACAGTGGACAGATCCGGCGCGTCGATGCCCAACTGGCAATCGGTCAAGCCGCGGAACAAGTCACTGTCTCGGAGGGAGCAGCGGTTATCAGTACTGAATCTGCGACTATCTCGGACACTTTTACTTCCAAGCAGCACGATGAGTCACCCCAGGTCACACCCTACCCTTCGACTTACTATGAGCTGACCACGCTCGCCGGCGTGCAGGGTGGCGTAGGTGTCCCGGTCGCCAATGGCGAGCAGCAATCACAACAGAGCCAAACCTTTGACGGCATCCCCAATGATCTCGCCGGCATTCAGAGTAACAACGCCAACTTCTTTGAGCAGGTGTCTGCTGCCCTGTTCAACGCACCTGCCGAGAGCGCCCAGCCGGTAGAGCTCTCTGCCATCACCAAGCGGGGAGCGAACGCTTTCCACGGCCGCGCGACATATCGCATCTACGACTCCGTCTTTGATTCAAGTGGATACTTCAATGCGACCAAGACTCCCTTCCTGCAACACGAGTGGGACCTCGAAGCATCAGGGCCCATCTGGAGAGACCGCACATTTTTCTTTGGAGAATGGTTTGCCCAACGCATTCCCCTGGGGACTGCTTTTACGGCAAACGTTCCAACCAACGCCTGGCGAAATGGCGTCTTTGCGACAGCCATCATCGATCCTTCGACGGGTTTGCCATTCGCTAACAACACCATTCCCGCTGCACGCATCAGCAGCGTCGCAACCGCTATCCAGAACAACTACTTCCCCGTTGCGGGTACAAATAGCGCTAACACCGTAAACAACTATGCTTACCATTTCCCCTTCAATAGCGATCTATACCGGGGCGATTGGCCGATTGGGCGCGTCGACCACAATCTGACAAGAAATAACACGCTCTTTGTGCGATGGCTGATGCGGCAGACTCCCTATGTCCTCAACAATGGTTTGCCTAGCCTCATCTGGACCAGAAGCAGGCGCAATCAGCAGTGGGCGGCCGGCGATACACAGATCATCTCTCCGCAGATCGTAAATAACTTCCGCTTCGGCTACTCCATCGATTACATCGTAGACGGTCAGCAGGAGTATGGGCAGACGCCGCCGAATGGAGCCTCTGTCTTGTCCACCATCGGGCTCCAGGGCGCCAACCCGAGCGGGCTGACAGGTCAGGGCTTTCCAGCAGTAGATATCTCCGGACTCACCTCCTTGAGTGACGTACCGGGCGGAGTCAAGGCAGACAACCACACCACAAACTTCAACGATTCCCTCACCTGGGAGCTCGGCAAACATGTCCTGCGGTTTGGCGGCAGTGTCGAGCGCTTCCAGATCTACCAGGGCGTGGTGCCGAACTACGGTACATTCACCTTTGACGGCTCCATCACCGGCAACGCTTATGCAGACTTCTTGCTCGGACTGCCGGAAGGAACACAGCGGCAAGCCCCCCTCAACGGGCAGGAGTTAAAGCTCAACGAGTACGGTTTGTATGCTGAGGATTCCTTTAAGGTCAATCATCGGCTGGTTTTGAATTACGGGCTTCGGTGGGATCTTTACGGCACGCCTTCTGCGACGAATAACCTTGAGTACAACTTCGACCCAGCTACCGGTGACGTGGTCGTTGACCCTGCCGCGATCTCCAAGGTGAGCCCGCTGTACCCCTCCAACATCTCGGTGGTGGCAGGGCCGGTACAAGCCGTCGCCGATAAATCAGACTTTGTGCCCCGCATAGATGCCGCTTATGCGATGAACGACCATTCGGTGTTACGCGGCGGCTACGGCATCTATACGTCACGCTTCGATAGTGCCGGTGCCTTCAACAACTTCCTACCTATCAATCCACAGCTTGGTTCGACCGGACCCTTCTCTCTAAGCGAGGTCTATCAGAACGTGGTGGCTCCCGGGCAAACGCCGCTTCTCTCCTTCCCAAATCCGTTTCCCTCCACCACAACCAGCGCTCAGGTACCGAGCCAGACTGTCACCGGCTACCCTCGGCAGAGCAGCCACGGACACATTCAGCAGTTCAGCGCGACCTACGAAGATGAAATAGCACGGGTAGGATTCCGCGTTTCCTATGTTGGTTCGCGGAGTACAGGGCTGAACTACACCCTTAACACCAACCTGCCGGAACCGAGCCTGACCCCGTTTGTTGCGAGCAGCCGCCCCTACCCTCAGTTCTTCAGCACCAATCTGCTGCGCTTCGATGGCAGTGCCAGATACAACGCCCTGCAGCTGGAAGCGAAGCGCCGTGTCAGCAGCCTTAATTTTGATGGCAGCTACTCCTACTCGCGCAGCCTCGCTAACTACCTGGATACGCAGAACCCCTACGACGTGCTGGACGATTGGGCAAACGATGGCGTCACGCGCAGGCACTACGCCTCCGCGAGTGTGGTGTGGCCGCTTCCCTTCGGCCGAGGCCGCCACTTTCTTGGCAACGACGGCGCTCTGTTAGAGCGCGCTGTTGGCGGATGGTCGACCAGCGTTGTTACCTTCCTCGCGTCCGGGCTATGGTTCTCTCCCTCCTATGACGGCTCCGACCCTTCGAACACGGGCACCTTTGGCGGCTTGCCTGATCTGGTTGGCAACCCCAACGCGGTTCCCGGCGGAAAGAGCATCGGGAACTGGTTTAACACAGCAGCCTTCGCCGTCCCGCAGCCAGGGCACTTTGGCGATGCCCTTCCGAATAGCCTTGAAAGCCAGAATCTCTACCAAACACACGTGTCGCTCACAAAGTCGGTGGCACTTAGCGAGCGTGTTCACTTTATCTTCATTTCGCAGATATCGAACCTATTCAATCACCCACAGTTCCTGTCGCCGAGTGGCGATATCTCCGTGCCAGGCGGGAACCAGTTCACGTCACAGTTCGGCACGTTTGACTCACTTGAAAGCGGTCAGCAGCGACAGATTACCCTTCTAGGAGGCTTCACCTTCTAGATTTTCTAGGTAATGCTCCACGCCCTGAAAACGACGAGGAACTTAAGCAAGAACCAGCTTGCACCCGAAAGAGCGGATCCTGTCCTGCATCTCGGTGCTCATCCCCACGTCGCTGATGACCACATCTACCTCGGCAAAAGACGCGATCAGCGACATGCTCCGCTTGCTGAACTTGCTCGAGTCGGCAACGACGATAATCTCCCGCGCAGCACGAAGCATCGCCCTGTTCGCCATGGTCTCTTCCAGGTTTGTCCCGCTTACGCCGAACTCGGGATCACACCCCGCTCCGCAGAGAAAGAGCTTGTCCGCGGAAAACTGTTCCAGCATGTCTTCTGTAGCACGGCCGACGACGGAGGCAGAGTCATTCCGTACGCTGCCGCCCATCATGATGGTTTGGATCGTCCGCGATCCGAGAAGCTCGAGCGCTATGTTAAGTCCATTGGTAATGACTTGTAGATGGCGAATGTTCTGAATATGGCGAGCGACCTCTAAGGTAGTTGTTCCAGAATCGAGGATAATCGTCTCGCCTTCCTGGACCAGCGTTGCTCCCATGGCACCAATACGCCGCTTTTCTCCGGACTTATCTTTGATCCGCTCCTGCACAGGCGACTCGCGGAAAACCGTATCCTGAATCACAGCCCCGCCATGCGAACGTTGAATGACCCCCCGCTGGTGAAGCTCATTCAGATCGCTGCGGATCGTCACGGCAGAAGTTTTGAAGCGATGAACCAGTTCGTTGACCTTTGCCCTGCCTTCTGTGCGAACGATATGAAGGATCTGCATGCGGCGCTCTTCTGCCATCATGGCGTCTGGCGCCGGATCTTCTCGTTTGAGCTTGCCGGCCTTCCCTGCCACTTCATGTTTCATCTCTTTCGCCTCTACTCCGTCTTTAAACACGTTCATCATAGCGCTCGGGTAAAACAAGCACCGGTGAGGAACGCACCGCATGCAGTCCACTGCAAAGCTGGAGCCAGAGCTTACCGGAACAACCTCGGCTGCTCCGGTTTGATGAAGTGTGAAGCGCTTTCGTTTGGCTGCGGATGCGGAAAGAAGAGAGTATGTGAGGCAGACCTTCGGCAACGATCAAGCCGGTAAACAGAGCTGCCGAGAAGGTTTTCTTTGACATGGCAGCTCTCTCAGCCTAACCTCAGCGTACGCCAGACTCTTGCGAATGCTTTCGAATCACACCGACTGTGAGTAGCCTGAGATGCTGAGCTCGCATCCGGGGTATCTGAGGTAAAGTCCCCGCAAGAACGGACAAGAGTCACGACTCAAAGAAGGCGCTAAGGATAGCGATGACGAAAAGGCTGAGCGAGCAGGCGAGGGACTTAGGTGCATGGACGCGGCGTAGGTTCTTAGAACTTGGCGCGGTCAGCGCTGCGGGAGCAATCACCGGCACGCGTGCAGGGTTTGCGCCGGAGGCTCTTGCTCAGAGCTCGACGAGCTCGGCACCCGTCGCCTCAGGCTCCATGATCGGCGTGCCTTTCGAGAAGCGAAACCCACGCATCGCCATCATCGGTACAGGCGGTAGAGGAACAACTCTGCTAAGCAACCTCCTCGCCGCCGATGCACAAGTAGTAAGCCTCTGCGACGTCGTCCAGGCAAAAGCCGAGCATGCAGCAGGGCTAGTCGTCGCGGCCGGTCAAAAGACGCCACAACTCTTTACAGAGAGTCCTCATGCGTTTGAGACAATGCTTGGCCGCGACGACATTGATCTAGTGATCATCGCAACGCCTTGGACTTGGCATGCTGAAATGGCTATCGCGGCCATGAAGCATGGCAAGGACGTCGCGGTAGAGGTGCCGGCGGTACGCACCCTGGATGAGTGTTGGGCGATAGTGCACACCTCCGAGCAAACTCGCAAACACTGCATGATGCTTGAGAACTGTTGCTACGGGTACAACGAGACGCTGATCCTGCGCATGGCCCATGACGGCAAGCTCGGCGACCTGCTCTACGGCGAAGGCGCCTACCTGCACGATCTGCGTGAGGAGTTATTCTCGGGTGCCGGCGAGGGCCTCTGGCGCCGCACTGAGCATACTCTGCGCAACGGCAACCTCTATCCGACTCATGGACTCGGCCCGGTAGCCAACTACATGGGCATACAACGGGGAGACCGCTTCGGCTATCTGGTTTCCATGAGCTCGCGCGAGCTGGGCCTCGACGCCTACCGCAAGGAGCACTTGAAGCCCGACGACCCCAGGCTCAGTGAGCACTACGTCACTGGCGACATGAATACGTCGCTGATCAAGACCGCGCGCGGACTCACGATCACAGTGAAGCACACCGTCTCCACACCCCGTCCGTACGACCGCGTAAATATGATCGCCGGGACCAAAGGCATCTTTGAAGACTACCCTCCTCGCATCTATCTAGAAGGTCAAAACACAGATGAGTCCTGGGCGACTCTCGACGCCTGGAAACATTACGAACACCCTCTGTGGCAAAAGGAGGGCGAGATCGCGAAGAAGATAGGCGGCCACGGTGGGATGGACTACATCATGCTCTATCGCCTCCTGGAGTGCGTGCGCCAGGGTCTAACACCCGACATGGATGTGTATGATGCCGCAGCCTGGTCGGCAGTGGCGGAGCTTAGTGTAGAGTCGGTAAGTCGCGGAAGCGGCCCGATCGATTTTCCCGACTTCACCGGCGGCAGGTGGAAGGATCGGCAAGCCTCGGCGATAGCAACTCAGGGTGAAGCTTAAGCCACTCTCCTGGTAGTGTGCGAGTAAGTAGGAGCAGCGTGGAAAGAACGAAGGACAGCATCAACACGGCCGATCCCGAAGCGACGCCGGGGAACGATAAGTTCGTTGACATGGTCAATGCCTTTGCGTCGGTAGACCTACCACTCAGCGACTTCAAGCCACGATCTTCGCTCAAGAATGCACAACACGTTGTAGAGCGCCCGCGTTTCCCCGTCATCGATTACCACAACCACCTGGATTCGCAGGATGCGGGCAAGCTGCTCCGCATTATGGACGCCTGCGACATCCAGCTGCTGGTCTCCATCACCATGGAGACAGGCAAGGCCGGGCTTCGGCAGATGGATCGTCTGCGGCAAGCCGCGCCCGATCGATTTGCAACCATTGGCTGGATGGACTGGAGCGGCGTGGAGCGGCGTGACTTTGCTGCGGTGGCCTGCGGCCGCCTCGAGCAAATGGTGGAGCACGGCGCCTGCGGCATCAAGTTCTGGAAAGATCTTGGCTTACGTGTGCGCGACAGCACCGGTGCGCTGCTCTCAATCGACGACGATCGGCTCGCTCCCATCTTCTCCAAGGCTGCTGAGCTCAAGCTACCAGTGATGTTCCACACCGCGGATCCCGATGCATTCTTTGCGCCTATCGACCCGCAGAATGAGCGCTACGAAGAGCTGGCAGCCCATCCGGATTGGAGCTTCTCTAATGCTCCCGTGACCAAGCGTGAGCTACTTGAGCAGCGGAATCGCGTGATCGCCCGCCATCCCGACACGACCTTTGTCGGCGCCCATCTCGCTGAATGCGGCGAAGACCTCGCTTATCTTGCGCAGCTGCTCGACGCACACCCAAACCTATACATCGATATCAGCGCCCGCACTCCTGAGTTAGGCCGCCAGCCCTATACGGCGCGCAACTTCTTCCTCAAATACGCGGATCGCATTCTCTTTGGCACAGACCTTCTACCGGAGATCGATATGTACCGGCTCCACTATCGATTTCTTGAGACAGCCGATGAATATTTTGAGTATCCTTCCCACGCCTCGAGACAAGGCCGCTGGAACATCTATGGGCTTTTCTTGCCGGAGGACGTCCTTCGCAAGGTGTATCGCGAGAATGCTCTTCGCCTGCTGCCGCAGCTTTCTTCATAAATCCACACGCCGGTATCTTTAGTAGATCCTGAACTGCTGCACCACACGGCTGATCACACCCGCCGGGCTTGGCTCATCCGGCTTCAGGCCGCGGACCATAGAGCAATGAAGTCCCAGTAACTGGCCGAAGATGACATCGAGTGCTGGCCTGTAAAGATCAGGGATCTCTTTCTCGACTGGCAGGTAGATTTCGCAGCACTCAGCAATTTCGGCTGTGTCCGACACTGGACCCAGCGCGATCCGCTCGGCCGCTATGTGCTTACTTCCAATTTCAAACAACAGATCGCGCGCATACAAGGCGCATTGCGGGTCACTCGGTACGAAACAAACAAGGAGCGTCCTGGTATCAAGTGCCGCCATCGGGCCATGGCGCAAGCCGAGCAAGGTCTCAGACATCGTCTTGACCTGCCCTGCTGTCATCTCTAGCACCTTCAGGGCCGCCTCTTTCGCAATACCCGCCAGCGAGCCAGAGCCAACAAAACAAATCCGTTCAAAAGACAGCGAGGCTATCCGCTCAGCCTGCTTGGAGGCGACCTCGATAAGCATGCGGGCGGCGTCGACCAGCTGCTCATGGACCGCGATGTACTGCTCTGTCGACCACGCATGCGCAAGACAGTGGCCCATCACAATCATGTTGGTGAAAGAACTCGTCATAACCAGGCTACGATCATTGACTGCATCGTCAAGCACGATGGCGTAGGAACGCACCGCTCGCTTGCAGCACTCAATCATCTTCGCCTCGGCATTGCAGGTCACGACCAGATGCGCGATATCTGGATTCTCGTGAATCGCTCGCTCCAGGACCGCGACACCTTCAGGCGAATCCCCGGAGCGTGAAAAAGATATAAATAAGTAAGGACGTCCAGGAACGCAGTAATCCTGCAGATTGAGTAGAAGATCCGTACTTGCACAGGCAGAGACTTCGCACTTCCAAGTTCGGCGAAGCAGCAGAACCAGCGTCTGACCGATGTAGTCCGAGGTACCCGCTCCGACCAGCACAACAGTAGGCCTTCGCTCCAATGTTTCTCGCAAACCGACTTCCTCGAGAAACTTTGTAATTTGACCCTCTTGCTGGAGGAAGATGGCAAGTGTGCTCTTCCATGTATCAGGCTGTTGGCCGATCTCGCGTAGGGTGAAAATGAGGCCGCGATCCATCTGTTCCTCAATGCTCATAGAGGCGAAACTTGCCAATGTAGACACGGTGTCCTTTAAGAACGGTTATATTCGTGCTGTGATTCCAAACGTAAGCAAACAAAAGCAATCATAGCCACTTCTCGCCATGGCATCAATGAACAAAGACTTACGACAGGGGGATGGTATTGTGGCGAATGAAGTCCCTCTCCGGAGGGAAGCGCAGTTTGATGTCACCCTCGCCGGCGAGACAAATCTGGACCTGATTCTCTACGGGCTGCCGGAGCAAATGCCCGTCGATCGCGAGCTGCTGGCTTCAAAGTTTGAGTTCACGCTGGGAGGATCGTCCTCCATCCTGGCTCACAATCTCTCAAAATTGGGCAGCAAGGTTGGCTTTTCGACACAGGTGGGCCGTGATGAGATGGGCAGCCTGGCGGTCGAACGGCTTCGCGAAGCCCGGCTTGACTTATCACACGTCACTGTCCGGGAAGAGAAGACAACCGGCATCACACTCGTTCTGCCGCACGGCGCGCATCGGCATATCCTCACCCATCTTGGAGTGATGGCCGAGATGACAGTAGGCGACCTCGATCTTGCTTACATCTCCTCCTCCAGCCACTTTCATCTTTCTTCTCTTTTCCTTCAAACTGCCTTGCAGGCTGGCATGCCCGCGCTCTTTTCAACCCTCAAGCATGCCGGGCTGACCCTTTCCCTCGATACAAACGACGACCCTCACGACAAATGGGGCGGGGTCCTCGACGAGTTGCTTGATCGCGTCGACGTACTGCTACCGAACGAAGAGGAAGTGCAACGAATTACACAGCAGCCTACCCTGGAGCAGGCGCTCCAGGCATTGGAGGATCGCGTTCCGGTCGTCGTCGTGAAATGCGGGCCACGCGGAGCGATCGTCCAACAAGGCCGCACCCGCACCCTTGTTGAAGCGCCCCGCGTCTATCCCGTCGATACCATCGGAGCCGGGGACAGCTTCAACGCCGGCTTCCTGCATGTCTTCGCTCGAGGTGGAAGCGCAGTAGCTGCTGCAAACTTCGGCACCGTGACGGGCGCCCTCTCTACGCTCAGAGCAGGCGGAACAGAGGCCTTTCGAGATGCCGAGCTGATGGCACACTTTCTGGCAGAACATGCCGGCGGCGGCGGCCCCTGGATGTCTGCTCCCAAAGCGTAGCGAGCACGATAAAAGCGCCATCGCGGGAAGCGAGGGCGCTCAAGCCAATCGCAGCGGGCGCCGAGACGGCTCTTCTTACTCGAAGTTTTAGGGGTTTGTTCAAACTCGGCCAAATCTAGACTGACGAAGAGATTTGGTTGCGGGGGTAGGATTTGAACCTACGACCTTTGGGTTATGAGCCCAACGAGCTACCGGACTGCTCCACCCCGCACCCTGATACTAGCAAGCAGACCGCCGGGGGTCAACGGGCCGTAGCCGCTCACGCTGCATTCAGCGCGCATTCACCACAGGAAGAACCAGGTGCGACGGGTGCTCGGCAGACCAGAAGATCTGCTCTGTCGCCTTCTGGTAAGCCGTTGGGCTGGCCTCCATGATGTTGGCGACAAAGGTTTGCGGGTTCCGGTCGTAGAGCGGGAACCAGCTGCTCTGCACCTCGACCAGCAGGCGGTGCCCGGGCAGAAAAGCGTGATCCACACTGTGCAGGCTCCACTTGTACTCGAGTGGAGTGTTGGCAGCTATGGGGCGGGCCGCTTCAAACCCCTCCCTGTAGCGGCCGCGAAAGATCTCCTCGGCCACCATCAGCTGGTAGCCGGCCATCTTCCCGAGCTTCGGGTCGTCCGGGTACTCGTCGATCAGCTTCACCACCCAGTCAGCATCCGTGCCGCTGGTCGCTGCCCACAGGTCAGCCTTCACCTCGCCGGTCAGGGTCATGGTTTTCGCAAGGGGCGCGGTGCGCCAGGATGCCTGGTCGGCCCTCCCCGTGGAAGGGCGCTGGTCCTGGGCCAGCCAGGTGTACCACTGCGAACCGCTCGGCGCATACGTCGCCTCAATTGGCCGTGCGCGGTACGGGATGGGCTGCGAGGGGTCAGACGTGTAGCTGGTAACGCCCGCAGCATCCCCGCCCGACGGCGCTGCCGGCGCAAGCTGCCCGGCGGCTCCCAGGTAGAGGTTCTGCGCCTGCACACCCTGGCTCGGCGGCCAGTCTGTGTAGTGCATCCACCGGTTCGTGCCAGTCTGGAAGGAGGCAACACGCGCCTCCTGCAAAGGCACATCCTTCAGGTAGTGGGCAAAGAAAGGCGCCTCCAGCTCCCGCTGAAACTCGCTCCCGGTCGCTTCACCCCAGTCCAGGGCACCCAGGGTCTGTGCCGGGCCTCGCCACTCGCCGTGGTTCCACGGCCCTAGCACCAGGCGCACCTCATCTGCATCCGCAGCGCTTACCCCTGCGTGTAAACGCGCATACTCCTCCTGCGGACCCCACATGTCCTCCTGGTCCCAGTAGCCGCCTACCTCCAGCGTCGCGACCTGCGGCGCGTGCAGGTGCGCCTCCACGGCACGTGCCTGCCAGTACCCGTCATAGGCGGGGTGCGCCAGAAAAGCCTGCCAGGTCGGCAGGTTCGGCGTGCCAGAGGCTTCAATCGCCCGCGCAAACGAGCCCTGCTTCAGGAAGAAGTCATACGCATCCTGACCGGCGGGCATGGTGGCAAAAGCGTTCTGCTTGCTGCTCTCCATGCCGAGCCCGTAATCGTAGCCGTAGGTCTCGCGAAAGGCTCCATTGTGGAAGAAGTCGTCCCCTAGCCAGACATCCGTCATCGGGGCCTGCGGCGAGATCGCTTTCACCGCCGGATGGGGATCCATGCCGGCCTCCATCGTCAAAAATCCCGGGTACGAAACACCCATCACGCCGACGCGCCCATTGTTCCTTGCTACGTGCTGCAGCAGCCACGCCACCGTGTCGTAAGCATCGGTGCTCTCGTCCACGTCGCGCGGGTACAGCCTGGCATCGTGGTGCGCAGCAAGCGGCCGCATCATCACAAAGGTTCCCTCTGAGCCGTAGCGTCCGCGGATATCTTCCACGGCAAAGATGTAACCGCTCCGTGCCAGCTCGCCATAACTCCCGGCCAGGCCCTTCTGCGTCAACGCGCTGGCTCCGTAGGGCGTCCGGTTCAGCAGGAAGGGCAAAGCTGCTTTACTCTCCACCGGGCGCCAGATGCTGGCGTGGAGCTTCACCCCATCGCGCATCGGGATCATCACATCCTCCTGCTTGTAAGCAGGCATGCCGGCTTGCTGCGCCGCAGCCGGCGTGAGGGACGAGAGCGCGGAACATACGCCAAGAAGAAGGAGCTTGGGGACCTGCTCGGGAAACATGCAGCTAATCTACTGCATGGCCTCTGGGCACGCGAAAAAAGCCTGGCTCTGCGCCGGCCTAAGTCAGGAGAGGCGCGGCGGACTTACCATCGAGCAGCCCTCGCCCCGTCTGCAGAACAGCCTCGATGAGCTCCAAAAGATCCTCCTTGCGCGAGCGATGATTCGTCACCGCAACGCGCAGGCAGAATACGTCTGCAGGAAGCGTCGTGCCGCTTACAACGAAGCGGCCGCTGCGCTGCAGCTGTGTCACAATCTCCCGGTTCACCCTGTTCAGGCCGGCAAGGGACTGCACGCCCCCGCAATACCGAAAGCACACGATATTGCTCTCCCGAGGCGCGGACAGCTCAAGCGCCGGGTCCTGCGCCACCATCTGCTCAACAAAGGCAGCCTGCGCCAGGTTCTGCTCAATGAGCGCGCCATGCTTCCGCAAGCCGTGGACCGAAAGCTGCATCCACACGCGCAGCGCCTTGAACGCCCGCGACGACTCGATGCCGCGGTCCGCAAACGAGAGCTCGCCGGCCAGCATGCCGCCGGGGCTGCGCTCCATGTAGGCGGCATGGGCAGCAAAAGCCGCGTGATGCGCCTCCCTGTCCCGCACCAGCAGGCAGCCCGTCTCAAACGGCAGATACATCCACTTATGCAGATCGAACGCCACGGAGTCTGCCGCTTCCAGCCCTGCCACCAGGTGCCGGTACGCGGGAGCAAGCTTCAGCAAGGCTCCAAATGCACCGTCCACATGCATCCAGAGGCCTTGCTCATCGCAGAAGCTCCGCACCGCCCGCAGATCATCGACGGCGCCCGTGTTCACTGTGCCTGCGTTCGCGATCACGGCGAAGGGCAGATGCCCCGCGGCTCGATCGCGAGCCACCTGCTCGCCAAGATCATCGATGCGAATATGCGCCGCATTGTCCACGCGGATAAGCCGCAGAGACTGTCGTCCCAGCCCCAGCAGCTCAACCGCCTTTTGCGCCCAGCCATGCGTCTCTGTCGAAGCATAGACAAGCATGCGAGGTCGATCGCTCAGGCCTTCGGCGCGCACGTCGAACGGCGCCTTGGCATGCCGCGCGACAGCCAGCCCCAGCAGGTTCGCCATCGTGGCGCCGCTGGTCAGCAGGCCGCTCGGTCCAGGCGCAGGGTCCCCCTCGGCGCGCATCCCGAGCGCCTCGGCCAGCCAGCGCAAGGCCGTCTCCTCTACCAGCACGGGTGCGGAAAAACCGCCTCCCACGTGAGCGTTTGCTGCCGAAGCCACCATGTCAGCCAGCATCGCCACCGGCGTCCCCTGCCCGCGCACCCAGCCCCACGCCCGGGGGTGCCGGTTCGCACTGGTGTACGGCAGAATGCGGCTCGCTACCTCCGCATACACGGCGCCCAATGAGCGCTCACCCTGCGGCGCAGGGGCCTCGCGCAGAGCTGTCTGGATGTGCGCAGGCATCGGCTGCCACGCCGGGGATCCGCGCAGCTCCTGCATGCTGTCCAGCGTGTCGTCGAGGATGCGGTGCGCTTCTGCACGCAGCTCTTCCCAGGCGGCGGGGTCGGGTGGGTCTAGCGTCAGCTCTGGCGGCGCATCAGCCATTCGGGTGAGGGCGTCTGCGTCGCAATCCAGCGCTTCCGGGTCCAGCCCCTGCCGCGTCCGTCGGTCTAGCCGATTCACAGGATGCGCTCATGCTGGTAGCCGGCTGCCGCCAGCGCTGCACGGATCTCCGCGATGTGGTCGGCTCCGCGCGTCTCCAGCGTGACATCGATCACTGTATTCCCCAGGTTCACGCCGTAGTAGGCGCGGTCATGGGAGGTCTGGACGATGTTCGCTCGCGCATCCGCAAGGATGCGCGTCATGCCGTGCAGTGCGCCCGGGCGGTCCGTCAGGTGGATGCGCAGCCGCGTGCGGCGCCCGTCCTTGACCAGGCCTCTTTCGATCATCATCGCGAGCAGGCTCACGTCGATATTGCCGCCGCACACCAGCACCGCCGTCCGCTGCGGCTCCTCCGCACGGCTCAGCGAAGTCTTGCGCTGCAGCAAGGCCGCCAGCGCCACAGCTCCGGCGCCTTCCGCCAGCGTCTTTTCGCTTTCCAGCAGGACCAGGATCGCCTGCGCGATCTCCTCTTCATCCACGGTGACGATCTCGTCGACATACCGCTCCACGAGGGGAAAGGTGAGCGCGCCCGCCCGCCGCACAGCGATGCCGTCCGCGATGGTAGCCGCAGCCGGCAATGTGACCGGGCCGCCCTGCTCACAGGCGCGCAGCATCGACGGCAAACGCTCCGTCTGCACGCCGATAATCCGGATCGACGGTGCCAGCTCCTTCACCGCGCACGCGATGCCGCTGATGAGCCCGCCGCCGCCAATCGGCACCACAATCGCCTGCAATCCTTCAATCTGGTCCAGCAGTTCCAACCCGATGCTTCCCTGCCCTGCGATCACAGCCGGGTCGTCGAATGGGTGCAGCAGAAAGAGGCCGCTTTCCACGCTCTGCCGCAATGCTTCGGCATACGCCTCGTCATAGTTCGCACCGTGGAGCACCACCTCCGCGCCGAAGCCGCTGGTTGCTGAAACTTTGACCAGCGGCGTGGACTCCGGCATCACGATGCGAGCGCGGATGCCATGCGCGGCCGCATGGTAGGCCACAGCCTGCGCGTGATTGCCGGCACTGGCTGCAATCACGCCGCGGCTTCGCACGTCCGGCGCGAGAGTCAGAATACGGTTCAGCGCACCCCGCTCTTTAAAAGCGCCGGTGCGCTGCAGGTTGTCGAGCTTGAGAAAGACAGTCTGACCGGTCAGCGCGGAGAGCGCCGCGGAGTGCGGTGCCGGGGAGCAGTAAATACTGGCTCGAATCCGGGCAGCCGCTGCCTGGACATCGGCAAGGGTGATGGCCAGGCTGGAGCGCTCCGTGGCAACGCTGGAAACCATAGCACCAGTGTCGCCCAGGGAGCGGGTCTGAGGCAAAACGACGGCTTAGTTCGTGACGGCCTGGAGCGTGGCGTGCGGCTCAGAAGGAGCAATGCGGTAGCCGCGCCATCCGTAGTAGATGATGAAGAGGTAGCAGAGCAGCGGGAGAAGCAGCGAGTGGTGGATGCCAAAGCGGTCGGCCAGCCAACCCATAGACACCGGAATGACCGCCGCGCCGACAATGGATTGCACCAGCAGACCAGAGCCGCGTCCGGTCAACGGCCCCAGCTCCGCAACCGCCAGGGTAAAGATGGTAGGAAACATAATGGAGTTGAAGATGCCGACGCAAAGAATCGTGACGACAGCGAAGTAGCCGGACCCCAGGAGCGAGAGAAGCACCATAAGGCTGGCACCCACACCGCTCCAGGCAAGCAGCTTATTTGCAGCGACTCGCTGCATCACAGCCGAGCCGAGAAAACGCCCCACCATCATGCCGCCCCAGAAGAAGGAGACCAGCTTGGCTCCTGTCTGCAACGTCATATGACCGATCTGCGGATCAGCAAGGTACTTGGCCAGGAAGCTGCCTACACTGACCTCGGCTCCGCAGTAGATAAAAATCCCGACCGCCCCAAGATAGAGATGAGGGTGGTTCCACACACTGTCTTGCTTGACCTTCAAGCTCGCTGGGCGAAAATCTCGCGTTACCTCAAGGCGGGGAAACTTGTAGAGGGCCACGGCAAGCGCCAGCACAATGACTGCACAGGCAATCACGATAAAGGGCAGCTTAATGCTGGCAGCCTGGTGGATGCGGCTGGCGCTTAGAGCTGCGCCATGCAGCGGCGTCGCGCCCGAGGTCGCCGCCTCTGTAACGCCAAGAATGAGTATGCCGCCGACATAGGGTGCAATCGTATCGCCTAGGGTATTAAAAGCCTGCGTCAGGTTCAAACGGCTTGATGCTGTCTCTGGCGGACCTAGGATGGTGACGTAGGGGTTCGCGGCGACCTGTAACACAGTGACCCCGGCAGCAAGAACGACCTCAGCGCCTAGAAATAGCGGGTAGGCGGCAAGCGTGGCGGCCGGCACAAACAGCAGCGCGCCCACACCCATCGTAAGCAGGCCGCTCACCATGGTGCGCTGGTAACCGACGCGCTCAATCAACCAGCCCGCCGGCTGCGCAAAAAAGAAATACGAGCCGAAGAACGCGAGCTGGATGAGCGATGCCTGAAGATAACTAAGGCCGAAAATCGTCTGCAGGTGCGGGATGACCGAATCGTTGATGACGGTACAAAACCCCCACACAAAAAACAGGGTCGTCACCATGGCCATGGCGCTGTAGTTGGTTGTGCCGGGGGCGCTGCTCAGACTCCGCGTGTTTCCTACGCTTGTTATCGCCATCTGTCGAAGAGAGTCACTTTCCGCTGCAGCCTCAAACGCTGCTCTCAGGTCTTGTGGCTCCTGTCCCTTCTCGAACGGCGGCCAGCTTGGCGCGCTTCGCGAGTCGGGGGAAACCATTTCGCACGATGCTACATGATCAAAGCATGGCTCCGCTCCTTTCTCTTGACACATACTCTTGCCCGGCACGGTACCCTCGAGCGCCCGGCGCGGCAGTGTGCGGCAGGCAGGCAGGCTGCCCTTCTTGAAACTTTCCCCTTGTTCCGGCGTCCGTAGAATGGATCTTCCACGTCTGCCTGCCTCTGGTACAGAGGTGCCGTGTTCACGGGAAAGAGAAAGAGAACCTGCATGCTGAGCTCGGGATGGCAAGTCATGTTTAGGTATGGAGTGGCGAGCCTGGTGCTGCTCTCCCCGGCGACGCCCCTGCGCGCGCAAACCGCCAGCGCCCCTGCTGCAGCAGGGGCTCCCACGCAGAGGATCCTCGGTACCGTCTCAGCCCTGGGCGACGGATCGGTCACCGTGCACCGGGAAAACGGCGGCGAAAACGGCAGCGGCGGAGAGATCGTGGTCACCCTGACAGCGCAAACGCGCCTGCTGCGCACGGTGCCGGGTGCCACCAGCCTCAAGGACGCAACCCCTCTGCAGAAGGAAGACCTCGCGGTCGGTGACCGCGTCCTGATCCGCCCCAGCCCTAGCGCTGGCGACCCGGCCCACCCCGTAGCCACCGTGCTGGTCGCGATGAAGGGCAGTGACATCGCCCAGGCCCACGCGCAGGAAAGCGCGCAATGGCAGAAAAACGGCGCCAGCGGCATAGTTCAAACAGTTCAAACAGTTCAAACAGGCCAGACTCCGGACGCACCAGGCAGCGAGATCACCCTCCGTGCAAGCGGCGCGGCGCAGCCCGTCGTCATTCATGCCACAGCCGCTACGGTCGTCCGCCGTTATGCGCCGGAGTCCACCGCCTTTGCTGACGCACACAAGTCCACCCTGGCTGATGTGCACCCGGGCGACCAGCTTCGGGCGCGCGGCACCAAAAGCGCGGACGGGCTCTCCGTCGATGCCCAGGAGATTGTGGTCGGCACCTTCCGCAACATCGCCGGCACAGTCCTAGGCACAGACCCAGGCGCCAACAGCCTCTCCGTAACAGATCTCGCGACCAAGAAGCCCATCACCCTGCATCTGGGGCCCGGCGCACAGCTGCGCAAGCTGCCGCCGGAGATGGCCGCACGGCTGGCCCACCGGGAGGCACCAGCCGGCGCACCGGCAGCAGCGCCTGCCACTAGCGGCGCAGCGGCCGGCACCAGTGGCGCAGCGCCCGACAACAGCGCCACGCCCCCCGGGGACACGCGGCCCCGCACCGGCGGCCGCGGCGATGCCGCTTCGCTGCTGGGGCGCGCACCGGTCATCACTCTGGCCGACCTCAAAAAAGGTGACGCCGTCATGATCGTCGCCAGCGGCCCGGGAGCAGCGGAGCCTACCGCCATCACCTTGATTGCAGGGGTTGAGCCGCTGCTGCAGGCTTCTCCCGAGGCAAGCGCCGGGCTGTTTTCTGCATCCTGGAACCTGGGTGGCGGCGGCGACGCAGGGGGCGGCGAAGGCGGCGCCCCGCGCTGACTCCGCGCTGACCTCTCCCGTCCGCTCCTTCTTCAGGCTTGATCGCCCCTCTCCCGTGAGCATCGTCTCCACTCTTCCAACCATCCCAGGAGCCCTGTGAAGCTGAAGCAACGAGCCCTGTGCCACTTGTCCCTGTTCTTTCCTCTTGCCACGGGCTTTCTAGCGCAAGCCCAGGACGCCCAGCCGGCGGAAAGAGCTCCCGTCGCAAATGGCTCCCTGCGTGGGTCGGTCACCGATCCTTCCGGCGCCGTCATCCCCGACGCCGTCATCAGCCTCACCGACGCGCAGGGCCATACCCTGGCCAGCACTGCTTCCGCGGGCGATGGCAGCTACTCGCTTGCCGGTGTACGCCCCGGCACCTACGTGGTTCTGGTCACGGCCAAGGGCTTCGGCTCGCTCAGTACGCAGAACGTGCTCATCTCCCCGGGCAGCAGCAAGGTCTTCAACCCAACGCTGGTCATCCAGGTGCAGCAGCAGACCGTCCAGGTCAATGCAGACACGCCAACCGTCTCCGTCGACCCGGACAGCAATGCAAGCAGCGTCGTCATTAAGGGTCAGGACCTGGACGCGCTCTCTGACGACCCGGATGAGCTCTCGAATGAGCTGACCGCACTTGCCGGTCCCGCTGCCGGTCCGTCCGGCGGCCAGATCTATATCGACGGCTTTACCGGCGGGCAGCTCCCGCCGAAATCCTCTATCCGCGAGATCCGGGTCAACCAGAACCCCTACAGCGCACGGTTCGACAAGCTCGGCTTCGGCCGCATTGAAGTCTTCACCAAGCCCGGCACTGACAAGTTCCATGGCCAGGGATACATCCAGGGCAATGCGCGTCAGCTCAACACAGGCAATCCCTTTGACAAGAACCTGCCGGACTACGACACCATCCAGTACGAAGGCACATTGAGCGGACCGATCAACAAGAAAGCCTCTTTCTTCGTTACCGCGCAGCACCGCAACATCCAGGACGATTCCATCGTCAGCGCGACCCGCCTGCCCGGGGAGGTCGACGGCGACTTCGCTGCCGGCAACTTCAGCAATCCGGCAGACTTCGTCCTGCCCGCGGTCGGCGCCAACTTCAGCGATGCTCTCAACACGCCCCAGAGCCGCACCAACATCAGCCCGCGGGTTGACCTGCAGCTCAATGAGAAGAACACGCTCAGTCTCCGCTACCAGTACGAGCGCAACACGCTCAACAACCAGGGTGTTGGGCAGTTCTCTCTCACCTCGCAGGCCTACAACAGCACCTCGAGCGAGAACACGGTTCAGCTCAGCCATACCCTCGTCTTCGGTCCGCGCGTCATCACCGAAACGAATCTGCAGCTGCTTTATGACCGCTCCGCCCAGACACCCGCAAACACCATCCCGCAGGTGCAGGTGCAGGGCGATGAGACCTTCGGCGGCTACAGTGAGCAGTCGGTCAACGACCATACTGACCGCTATGAGCTCTCCAACCTGACAGAGATCGCCCTCAAAGCGCACGCCATCGCCGTAGGTGGACGCCTGCGCGCCACGCGCGAAGCCAACAGCAGCAACGGCAGCTTCAACGGCCTGTACACCTTCAGCACCCGGACCTGCCCCACCGCAACCGGCTGCCCCTTTGCCGACCTAACGACCAACAAGATCAGCGCACTGGGCGCCTACGCTGAAACCCTGCAGGGGCAGGCGCAGGGCCTCAGCTTCGCGCAGATCCAGGCCGCGGGCGGCGGCCCGTCGCAGCTCGTCTTTGTGACCGGCAACCCAAAGGCCGACGCCAATCTGATAGATGGCGCGCTCTTTTACCAGGACGACTGGAAGGTGAAGCCGAACTTTACCTTCTCCTACGGCCTGCGCTGGGAGACCCAGAACGACATCCACGACCACAGCGACTTTGCGCCCCGTCTGGCGATCGCCTACGGCCTGACCCACAACGGCAAGCCCACCAAGGACGTTCTGCGCGCGGGCTTCGGCTACTTCTATGACCGGTTCGCCATTGCGCAGGTGCTGCAGGCAGCGCGCGTCAACGGGATCGTGCAGCAGGAGGTAGTGCTCCAGAACCCCAGCTGCTACCTGCCCAATGGCCTGCCCAACATCGCCACCACCGAAGCGGAGTGCGAAGTGGGCTCAAGCGGCGTCACCACCTCCGGCAACAGCAGCACCGCCGGCGCAATCTACCAGATCGGCCCCAACGTGCATGCGCCGGCAAACATCCAGGACTCCGTCGGCCTGGATCATCAGCTCACCAAAAGCACGACTCTCTCCGTCACCTACATCCACTCGCACGGCGCGCATGCCCTCGACACCATCAATGCCAACGCCCCCTACTTACCCACGTACTCGCCGGCGCTCGGCAATGTGTACCAGTACTACTCTGAGGCGGTTTACAACCAGAACCAGCTGTTCATCAACTTCCGCACGCAGATCAGCCGGTCGCTTTCTGCGTTCGGCTTTTACGGGCTGAGCTATGCCAACGCTGATGCGAATGGCGTCGGCAGCAATCCTTCCAACTCCGGCAACCTGAAGCAGGATTATGGGCGCGCCGGCTTTGACACGCGCAACCGCCTCTTCCTCATCGGCACCTACTCGGCCCCGCACTACTTCCGTTTTTCGCCGTTCCTGGTCGCGGCCTCTGGCAATCCCTTCAACATCACAACCTCGCAGGACCTCAACGGCGACTCGTTCTTCAATGACCGCCCCTCCTTTGCCACCGCCGGCACAACCGGAACAGACATCATTGCCAATAGCTACGGCACCTTCAACACGGCCCCCGCAGCCGGCGCTGCACCCATCCCGATCTTCTACGGCAACGGCCCTTCCCTCTTCACGCTGAACCTGCGCGTCAGCAAGACCTTCGGCTTCGGCAAACGCCTCCAGCCCAAGGGAGCAGCCGACGCTCAGCAGGGGGGAGGCGGCCCACCTCCCGGCGGCGGCCGTGGTGGTCCTGGTGGCGGCGGCGGGCGCGGCGGCGGTCCCGGCGGCGGTGCCTTCGGCAACAGCGGGAACACGGGGCAGCGCTTCAACCTCACCTTGAATGCGCAAGCTCTCAACCTTCTCAACATCGCCAACTACGCGCCGCCCACAGGCACTTTGGACTCACCCCAGTTCGGCCTCTCAAACGCGCTGGCGGGGCAGATCTACTCCTCGCCGGATGGCTCCGCGTCCCGGCGCATCTTCTTCCAGGCTGTGTTCGCGTTCTAAAAGCGGAAGCGCGACCGCAGGTATACTCCTTAGAAGATTGAGGGAACAACCATGTCTACATCCGTGCCCGACATCCCGGCACTGACCCACAACATACCTTCCGGTGCATGGGTAGCCATCTCCCAGGACGGACAGCGCGTGATTGCTTATGGGGCCGATCTGCATAGCGTGGTGGACCGAGCGCACAGAGACGGGGAAAGTGATCCAATCGTTACGCGGGTGCCCAATTCCAACGCGATTTACATTCTTTAGGATCGCGTATTGCCGCCAGCCGAATACCGAATGCTTCCTATCCATGTACCTGCCAACGAGGCCTTTCCTGAAGGCCAGGTTTGCTGGCGACCGCTTGTTTTGGCTCACCTGACTGCTCTGAACGGACGCAAGCTCAGCTGTGTCGCATGGCTTGATTCTGGAGCCGACCATTGCTGCTTGCCTGCATCGTTTGCGGCTGAACTTGGCCTAGACCTCCTCACAATGAAGAAGACGATCTGCAGCGGCGTGGGCGGACAGACGACGCTGGCGTTTGCCAATCTGGAGATTGACATAGGCAACGGCATACGCTTCTCTGCATACGTCGGCTTCACGCCTGGTTTAGAAGAGCAGAGCCTAGCGCTCTTTGGGCAGCACGGTTTCTTTGACAAGCACCGCGTCGAGTTTGATCACAGAAACAGGCGCTTCTTCATCGAGCCCTTCTCAACCCAGCCATCCTAGACTCCATCCTCCCCGTTCTCCTGATCGTTTGTAATGAACCCACCACCGGAATGCTCTACGCATTGACCGCTCTCCTGACCCGCTCGTATCCTTACTGCATGCGCATAGACCTCAGCAAAGTTTGTTGCCCTATCGTCTGGCTGGTGCGCTGACGCTGCGATCCTTCTGCGATCCGTCTCAGACCCGCCCGGCAAAGCAGCTTCTGCCCGGGCGGGTCTTCTTCTTTGCGCTCCAATGCTTCCTTCTTTGAGGACCTATGCCTGACTTGAACCCGACTCCCGCAGCCCCGTCCAAAGAAACAAAAGCGCAGCGCGTTGAGCGCTTAAAGGTCGAGAAGAACCCATGGGACGTCTTTGACGAAGTGCGCCAGTTCGCGCGGGAGGGCCGCGGCAGCGTCCTGCCGGAGTGGGCGTCGATCTACTTCAAGTGGTGGGGCGTTTACACACAGGGCGATGGTGCCGGCGTCACGGGCGGCAAAGGTGGAGAAGGCCTCGCATCCGAGTACTTCATGCTCCGCATCGGCGCGCCAGCCGGCCAGCTCACCGCCGCTCAACTGCGCACCGTGGCGGAACTGACGCGCGTCCACGCGCGCAACCAGGCTGACATCACTGTGCGCCAGAACATCCAGCTGCACTGGCTTACCATCGAGAGTCTGCCCGAGGTGGTTGATGCGCTGCAGCAGGCCGGCCTCTCGCCCAAGGGTGCATGCGGCGATGTGGTGCGCAACGTCACAGGCTGCCCGCTCGCCGGGGTCGACGGTCACGAGATCTTTGACACCTCGGAGGTGGCCATGGCCATCTCGCAGGATCTGATCGGCAACTCTGCGTTCTACAACCTGCCGCGCAAGTTCAAAATCTCTGTCACAGGCTGCCCCCTCTGGTGCTCGTACCCGGAGATCAACGACATCGGCCTCACCGCCACTGTGCGAGAGGGCGAGGAGGGCCGCGAAGAAGGTTTCTCGATCCGCGTGGGCGGTGGGCTTTCGACAGACCCGCACCTTGCCGTAAAGCTCGATGCCTGGATCCCGAAGGCGCAGGCCTTGGGAGTCGTACGCGTCATCACCGAGCTCTTCCGCGACCAGGGGGGGTTGCGCGAGAGCCGCGACCGCGCCCGCATGAAGCACCTCTTTCTCAAGGAAGGCTGGACAGCAGAGAGCTTCCTCGCGGAAGTGGAGCGACGGCTGGGCTACCAGCTCGAAGCAGCGGCGCCGGAAAATGTGCCCGACGACATCCTGCGCGACCACGTCGGCGTCCATCCACAGAAGCAGCCGGGCCTGAGCTATGTCGGCGCATCTGTGCTGCGCGGCCGCCTTACCGGGGACCAGCTGCTCGCCGCGGCCGAGCTCTCTGAGCGCTTCGGCGCAGGGCACCTGCGCACAACCGTTGGGCAAAACCTTCTTTTCGTCGACATCGAAACAGCGCGCGCAGGCGAGTTTGCAGCCGAGCTTGGCAAGGTCGGCCTCCGCGTCGAAGCTTCCCAGTTCTGGCGCGGCGCCGTCGCCTGCACAGGCACAGAGTTTTGCAAGCTCGCGCTCACCGAAACGAAAGGCTTCACCCGCTGGCTGGTCGATGAGCTGGAGGAGCGCATGCCGGAGTTTGATCAGCAGCTGCGCCTCCACGTCACCGGCTGCCCCAACAGCTGCGGCCAGCACTGGATCGCCGATCTCGGCATTGAAGGCAAAAAGATCAAGCACGATGGCAAATTGGTCGATGCCTACTACTTCTGCGTCGGCGGCTCGGTGGGCCAGTTCGCGGCCACGGCGCGGCCGGTTGGCTACCGCATTCCTGCTCTCGAGGTGCCGGAGGCGATTGAACGTCTGCTGAAAACCTACCAGGGCAAGCGCCTGGGCGAAAGCGAAAGCCTGCGCGCCTACTTTGGCCGCCACACCAACGAGGAACTGCGTGCGCAGCTTGCCGGTGAGCTGGTAGCCCCGGCCGATCGCGACGCAAGCGCAGGCCCCGCGCCCGGGACCGACGCATGAGCCTGCTGCCCATCTTCCTCAAGCTCGACGGCAGAGATGCCCTCGTTGTCGGCGCGGGCGAAGTCGCGACCGGCAAGATCGAGAGCCTCGTCGCGAGTGGCGCCATGGTCACGGTCGTCGCGCCCTGGGCGCGGCCCGAAGTGGAGCGGCTGGCAGAACGCGGCGCCATCCGCTGGCACCGGCGCGAGTTCCTCGACGGCGACATCGCAGGCCGCTTCGTTGTCATCGCCGGCACCAACTTCGCTGCCGTCAACCAGCACGTCTTCCGGCTGTGCGCGGCTGCAGGCGTACTCTGCAACGCGGTCGATGATATTCCGCACTGCGACTTCTACTACGGCTCCGTCGTCAGCCGGGGTGATCTCCAGATCGCGATCTCCACTGCCGGCGAAAGCCCCTCGCTGGCGCAGCGGCTCCGCCGCGAAATCGACGCGCAGCTGCCGACAGACCTGGGACCCTGGCTGCACGCGGTCGGGCATCTGCGGCGCGAAGTGCTGGAGGCCCACCCTGCCGGCGAAGACCGCAAGCTGCTGCTGCAAACCCTTGCGCAGCGCGCTGTGTGTGATGCGGCAAGCTGCCCTTCTCGCGTCGCCGCACTGCCTGCGCCTGCTGCCGCACAGGTACCACCTTCGGACGCACGAACCAACACACGCGCTGACGATGCACCAACGCCGGCGATCCGCGTATGGCTCGTCGGCGCAGGCCCCGGGGACCCTGACCTTTTGACCGTGAAAGCCGCCCGCCTGATCGAGGAGGCCACTCTGCTGCTGCATGACGATCTTGTCCCCGATGCGATTCTTGCCCTCGCTCCCCCTGAAGCCGAGATCGTCAATGTAGGTAAGCGCTGCGGACGAGCCGGCATCACGCAGGCGCAGATCCACACACTCATGATCGCCGGCGCGCAAGCCGGCAAGCTGGTCATTCGCCTCAAGAGCGGCGATCCGCTCCTCTTCGGCCGCGCCGGCGAAGAGATAGACGCGCTACGCGCAGCAGCTGTTCCGTTCGCCGTCGTTCCCGGAGTCACCGCCGCCTCCGCAGCGGCAGCAGCCATGCCCTGCTCCCTCACAGATCGCCGCGTCGCCTCAAGCGTTCTGTTGAGCACCGCGCACCATGCGCCGGGACATGCTCCCGCCGGAACCCCGAGCGCTGAGCCCACGCGCATCGTCTACATGCCGGGCCGTGACCTGACAGCGGTCGCGCGCGAGTGGCGCGCCGCGGGTCTGCCCGGCAGCTACCCTTGCGTTCTGGTCTCGCATGCAGGCCGCCCGGAGCAGCAGGTGACCCGCACCACGCTAGGCCTGCTGCATGTCACCAGCCCTGGAGCAGCGCCCGTGCTCTTGATGGGCGGCGAGGTCTTTGCGCAGCAGCCCTTGCACGCGATCGAGCATGCAGCCGCACACTACGGCCAGCAGCCCCCCGCGACGCAGGATGCTTTCCGCGAGCAACGCTCGACATAGTCTGTCACAAACACAGCTACATATAGAAAGCGGGCCGCAGCATGTCGCTGCGCCCGCTTTCCCAGCCAGCTAATCAACCGACAAAATCGCAACCCCCACACCCGGCAAAATCAACTGCCCCTCGTCCAGAGTGACGCCCGGCTCCGACGCAAGCAGGAGCTTCACATTCTCCTCCAGCCCTGCCGAGTAGCCTTCCTCGTCAAGCGTAAACACCAGCACGATGCCGCCGCGCTGCATCGTGAACCAACGGTCCTCTTCATCGAAGTCGACATCGACCTGCGCGAGCACACCATCGCTCAGATCACGGCGAGAGCGGCGCAGCGCGATCAGCTGCTTGTACCAGCGCAGCATGTCGGCATGCTCAGGCTGCTGTAGTTCCTCCCACTTCAGCTTGGACGCCTCGAACGTCCCTGCATCTTGCGGATCGGGAATGTCGTCCGGGTCCCATCCAAAGGCCTCAAACTCCTTCTTGCGGCCCTCGGAAACCAGCCGTCCCAGCTCCTTGTCCTCATGGTCGGTGAAGTACTGGAACGGCGTGGACGCAGCCCACTCTTCGCCCTGGAACAGCATCGGCAGAAAGGGAGAAAGCAGTGTCAGCGCAGCTGCGATCTTCGCGCGCGACGCATCCGTCAGCGCGACAAGCCGCTCGCCCTTCGCCCGGTTCCCCACCTGATCGTGATTCTGCGAGTAGCCGCAGAAGTGCCATCCCGGAAGGTCATGCACAGGCCTGCCATGCACACGGTTACGAAACTCTGAGAACTCTCCGTCATATACAAACGCTTCGGACAAAGCCTTGCCAAGATCCGCAAAATCGCCGAAGTCAGCATAGTAGCCGCTCCGGTCGCCTGTCAGCAGAGCCACCAGCGCGTGATGGAAATCATCGCTCCACTGCGTGTCGAAACCGTAGCCGTGCGCTTCCTTTGACCGCACCAGCCGCGGATCGTTCAGGTCGCTCTCCGCAATCATCATGTAGGGCCGCCCGGTCTCTGCCTGCAGAGCATGCACCTCCGTATTGATCTGTTCCATAAAGTGGATCGCCGAGCGATCGATGTACGCGTGCACAGCATCCAGCCGCAGGCCATCCATGTGGTAATCGCGAAGCCACATCAACGCGTTGTCGCAGAAGAAGCGCCGCACCTCAAACGAACCGGCATCCTCCAGGTTGACGGCATCGCCCCAGGGCGTCTTATGCTGGTCCGTAAAGTACGGCCCAAACTGCCCCACGTAATTACCCGACGGCCCGAAGTGGTTGTAAACCACATCCATGATCACGGCTAGATCTTTGCCGTGCGCTGCATCCACAAAGCGCTTCAGCCCATGGGGGCCGCCATACGCTGCATGCGGCGCAAACAGGTCCACCCCGTCGTAGCCCCATCCATTGCTTCCCGGGAACTCGGCAAACGGCAGCAGCTCCACATGCGTCACGCCCAGCTCGCGCAGGTAATCCAGCTTCTCGATCGCCGCGTCGCACGTGCCCTCAGGCGTAAACGTGCCCACATGCAGCTCATAGATCACCGCACTCTGAAAAGCTTTCGCGTGGAACTGCGCATCCGTCCACGGGAACGCCCCATGATCCACAATCCTTGACGGCCCATTGACGCCATGCGGCTGAAAAGCCGATCGAGGGTCAGGCAGCTCCTGCGCCTCGCCGTTCAACAGAAAGAAGTAGTCGGTGCCCGGCGCCGCTTCCTCAACCGGTGCATTCCACCAGCCCCCTTCGGCTTGTGTCAGAGGGAACGTGCTGCCATTGATCTTGACCTCAGCCGACTTGGCTTTCGGCGCCCATACGTTAAACGTGTGCATGCTGAATGAGAGCTCCTGGCTTACTTGGATGCTTCGGCAACCGCGTCACTCGGCATGTTCTGCGGCGCTTGTGGGTCCAGCTCCGAGTGCCCAACTTCAGAGTGTTCAGCTTTCGAGTGCTTACCGTCCGGCTTTGGAGCCGCAGGCACCTTCTTGCTGCCGCGGCTGTGACGTACACCCGTCTCGTCTCCCACTACGTCAAAAATCGCGTTCACCATCGCGATATGCGAGAAAGCCTGCGGAAAGTTCCCCACCTGGCGGTGCCTTTTTGTGTCGTACTCTTCTGCCAGCAGGCCCAGCTCATTGCGCAGGCTCAGCAGGTACTCCAGCAGCTTGTGCGCATCCTGCGGTCTGCCGATCATCTTGAGGCAGCTCACCATCCAGAACGAGCACGCCAAAAACGCGCCTTCGCCTTCCGGCAGTCCGTCTCCGCTCTTGCCTGTGTCGTAGCGCAGCAGCAGGCCGTTGCGCATCAAGCGCTGCTCAATGAGCTCCACCGTCTGCTTCACGCGCGGGTCGCTTGCCGGCAAAAAGCCAACGATCGGCATCAGCAGCAACGAGGCATCCAGCTCGTCTCCCCCGTAAACCTGCGTAAAGGCCCCAAGCGCCTCGTTGTAACCCTGCTTGCATACGTCGTCGTGCACCTGCTGGCGCAACGCCTTCCACTCGTCCAGCGGAACCTCCGAGCCGGTGTGCTCGGCTATCCGGATCGCGCGGTCAAAAGCAACCCACACCATCATCTTGGAGTAGGTAAAGTGCTGCGCCCCGCTGCGCGTCTCCCAGATGCCCTGGTCCGGCATCTGCCACACCGTCCTCAGGTGTTCGATCAACAGCGATTGCAGATGGAGATCCACCGTGCGCGGTGCCTTGATGCCGCCCAGCGAGTGGAGAAAAGCATCCATCACCTCGCCGTAGATATCGAGCTGCAGCTGTTCGGCTGCGGCATTGCCGATGCGCACCGGGCTTGAGTTCTCATAGCCGCTAAGCCACGGCACCTCCCACTCCATCAGGTGGCGCTCACCCGCGATGCCGTACATAATCTGCACCTGGTCGGGGCTACCGGCGATCGCCCGCAGAAGCCAGTCCTGCCACGCCTCCGCCTCCTTGTAAAAGCCGCCGTTCATCAGCGCCAGCAGCGTAAAGGTGGAGTCGCGCAGCCAGCAAAAACGGTAATCCCAGTTGCGCGGCCCGCCCAGCGCCTCCGGTAGTGAAGTGGTAACCGCTGCAACCACGCCGCCTGTCGGCCGAAAGGTCAGTGCCTTCAGCGTAATGAGGGAGCGCTGCACAGCGTCGGAGTATCGGCCAGCGCTCGTGCACTTCTTGGCCCAGCCTGACCAGTAGCGCACAGCGTCTACCAGCGCCTTGTCCGGGTCGATCGCGTGCGGCTCGGGCTCGGCGGAGTGCCCGTAGGAAAGCGTGAGCCAGACATGCTCACCCTCCCGCACCGTAAACTCGCTCACCGTCTTGTTGCTTTCGCCATATCGTTCCAGGGCGGTCCGCAGCAAAACCATATGCGGGCCGGCAATGGCACGCGTCGTATCGCCCGTCCGCGTCACCCACGGCACAGAGCGTCCATAGTCGAAGCGCAGGGTCAGCTCCATCCGCATATCGGCGTGCCCACGCAGCGCTTCCACCTTGCGGCAGATATGCGAGTGGCTGCTGCGCGCCGGCATAAAGTCCGTCACACGGACGGAGTCTTCGCCGCGTGTCCAGATCGTCTCCAGCACCAGCGTCTGCGGACGGTACTGCCACGCGACCTGCCAACCCTCGCCAGCCGGCGCAAGCAGCCAGCGTCCATTGCCTTCGTCCCCAAGCAGGGCGGCAAAGCAGGCATCACTGGCAAAGCTAGGCCAGCACAGCCAGTCGATCGACCCGTTCTTGCCGACCAGCGCTGCGGTCTCACAGTCGCCGATAATCCCGTAATCCTCAATCGGATTCGCCACCGCTACTGCTCGTGATACGAGCGGGAAAGTCCGCCATCGATCGTGAATGTTGCACCAGTAACGTAGGCCGCTTCATCCGACGCAAGAAAGGCAACAACGCCCGAGACATCGCTGACGCTGCCCATCCGGCCCAGAGGGATGTTACTTCGCAGCCGCTCTGTCTTGGTCTCATCCTCAAGCAGCCTTGCGTTGATCGGCGTCACAATCGCGCAGGGGCCACATTATTAATCGTGATGCCCAGTGGACCGAGCTCTACCGATAAGTCACGAGTGAGCATGCGCAAACCGCCCTTGCTCATGCAGTAAGTCGCAAAGCCGGGGAAGGCCATATCTTCGTGCACGGAGCTGATGTTAATAATCCTGCCCGTCTTTCCTGCCTCCCGGAGCCTGCGAACAAAAGCCTGTGTCAGAAAGAAGGGGCCTTTCAGGTTCACATTCAACACCTGCTCATAGTCCCGCTCGGTAACGTCCCAGAACTCGGCTTTCTTTTCCAAACCGGCATTGTTGACCAGGATGTCGCAGCCGCCATATGTCGAGTGGGCCGCCTCCATCAAAGCTTCAATCTGATCCATCTGCGTCACGTCTGCCTGGAACGGGAGCCCTTGCCCGCCCGCATCCGTGATGCTCTTCACCGTCTGCTGCGCTCCTTCATCCCCGCCGATATAGTCCACAACAACCTTCGCGCCTTCTTTTGCGAGGCGGATCGCGATCTCCTGCCCGATACCCGAGCCCGCTCCCGTCACAATCGCCACGCGGCCTTCCAGAAAACCCATGCAAACGACTCCCCTGCCGAACAGAACCCCGGCTCACCACAGCGGCTATTAGGATGCGCAGCGCTTCTGAAAGTCGCTTCCGAAACCCGCTTCTTTGTCTCGGTCTGGTCGACAGAATGTGCAAAAACGGCGTGGCTTCCCGCAGGCGACGCTTCCTCACTCCCACTCGATCGTGCCGGGCGGCTTGGAGGTTATGTCGTAAACCACCCGGTTGATGCCGCGCACCTCGTTCACGATCCTGTTCGAAAGCCTCGCCAGCACCTCATACGGCAGGTGCACCCAGTCCGCCGTCATCCCGTCCTCTGAGTGCACGGCACGGATCGCGCATGTCGCGGCATAGGTCCGCTGGTCGCCCATCACCCCAACACTCTTCACCGGCAGCAGCACCGCAAATGCCTGCCATATCTCGTTGTAGAGCCCGGCAGCCTTAATCTCCTCCACAACAATGGCGTCTGCCTGCTGCAGAATATGCACCCGCTCGGCCGTGACCTCACCCAGGATGCGCACCGCGAGCCCCGGCCCGGGGAAAGGCTGCCGTTGCAAAATGTCCTCCGGCATGCCGAGATCCCGGCCGATGCGCCGCACCTCATCTTTGAAAAGATCGCGCAGCGGCTCAATCAGCTTCAGCCGCATCGTCTCCGGCAGCCCGCCCACATTGTGGTGGCTCTTGATGGTTTGGGACGGTCCTTTCACAGACGAAGACTCGATCACATCCGGGTAAAGCGTGCCTTGCACCAGCCAGTCCACGCCTCCCCTCGTCTCCGCAATGCGCGCGGCTTCCTCATCAAACACCTCGATAAACTCGCGCCCAATCGCCTTCCGCTTCGTCTCCGGGTCATCGACCCCAGCCAGCCTGGCTAAAAAGCGCTCCCCTGCTGCCACAGCGACAAGATTGAGCCCCAGCTTGCCGCGCAGGTTCTCCTGCACCTTGCGGAACTCGTCCTTGCGCAGCACGCCATTGTCCACAAACACACAGGTCAGCTGGTCACCAATCGCGCGATGCACCAGCACAGCTGCCACCGACGAGTCCACACCGCCGGAGATGGCGCAGATGGCATGCCCTGCACCAATGCGCGCGCGGATGGTGGCTGTTGTTTCTTCGATAAAGTGCCGCGGCGTCCAGTCCTGCGTCGCGCCGCAAATCCCTACCGCAAACGAGCGCAGCAGCTCCAGGCCCTGTCGCGTGTGATGAACCTCCGGATGAAACTGCACCGCCCAGATACGCTCCGCCGCATTGGCAATCCCGGCGAGCGCATTCGGCGTCTTCGCTGTGGCATGGAAGCCCGGCGGCAGCTCCAGCGCTTCATCACCATGCGACATCCACACGCGCATCGTCTCCGGCAGGCCGCGAAACAATGCCGTCTCCCGGTCAACAAGCGTGACCTCGGCATCGCCGTACTCCCGGCGCGCCGCGGGCCGCACCTTGCCGCCCAGGTGGTGCACGATAAATTGCAAGCCGTAGCAGATACCCAGCACCGGCAGCCGGAGCCGCAGCACAGCAGGGTCTGCCTTCGGCGCGTCTGCGTCATAGACCGAAGAAGGTCCGCCTGAGAGGATCAACCCGCGCGGCTGTAGCGCCTGGATCTCGGCAACCGATGCAGTGCAAGGAAGCACAGCCGAGAAGATATTCAGCTCGCGGATGCGCCGCGCAATCAGCTGCGTGTACTGCGAGCCAAAATCAAGAATCACGATGGAAGAAGAGACGCTTGCGGTGGTTTCCACACCACCAGTCTAAGGCCTTGGCTCGGGGCTTCTGTGCGCTGCTGCCACACGCGAGAATGGTTCCTCCGCCAGGGCAAGGCTCACGCGCACCAGCTCGAGACAGGTAAACAAAAGCGCAAGCCGGACAGCACCGGCTGCCCCCAGCAGCACCAGTGACAGCGCTCCCCACCAAAGCCACTCCGCCATCGCACCCGAACCCGGGCTCGGCAGCAGCCCCAGGGCAAAGGCGGCCAGCACGAGCAGGAACCGCATCCGCCCCGCTGCCCGCCTCGCACGGCTTAAATGCGCCTTCAGCTGCAAGTCCAGCGGCTGCAGCGCCCGGCGGAACGCCTCCCGAAAACTCAAGCGCTTGAGAAGAGCAAACATCAGAAGCAGCTCCAGCGTGCGGGCTCCCTTCACCCAGAGCAGCGCCAAGAGCAGGATCGACCCAAGAGCAATACAAACGTAAAGCAGCACATTTGGTTCGGAGCCCCGCAGCGCGAGAGCCGCGGCACCCTGCAGGCACACGCTCCAACCCAGCGATGCCGCCCCCAGCCACAACAGCCGAACGCCCTCGCAGGCCGCAAGCAGCCAGGGCCGCTGCGGTAGGCGCCCGTCATAGCGAGCCAGTACCGCCGTCCGCCCCAGCGCAAACGCCACGAGCCAGCAAAAGATGCCAAGCGGCGCCAGGCCCACAGCAGCATGCTCCATCTGCGGCCGCAACACCTGCAGAGCAGAGGAGAATGCGACAAAAGGCCGCGATGGGTCTTCCAGCAGGCTGTCGCCGGAAAGCGAAAGCACCCCGGTTGCCTCCATCGCCGGCCGCGCCTGCGCCCAAATCCGCGAACCAGCCAAAGCAGCCATGGCCAGCAGCAGTGCCCCGCAAAGCCAACGCCATAGCAGCTCCCACGCCAGCAGGCCGGGCCGCTCACGCAGTGCCTCAAACAATGCGGTGCGAGAAGGCGAAGCGGCCGACATACTCTTCATGCGCTCGCCTCCCTGCGCGCCTATCGCACGACGAGATTGACCAGCTTGCCCGGGACCACAATCACCTTGATCACCTGCTTGCCGATCAACGCCGCCTGGACCTTGTCGTCGCCCAGCGCTGCTTCCCGCATGTGGAGCTCCTCTGCATCGGCAGCCAGGCGCACCACGGTCCGCAATTTGCCGTTGATCTGCACCGGCAACTCCAGCTCCGCAGCCTTCGCCAGCTCCGCATCGTAGCGCGGCCATGGCGCGCGCAGCAGGCTGCCCTCCTGCCCCAGCACCGACCACAACTCACAGGTCAAATACGGCGCAAACGGCGCCAGCAGCAGCACGAGGTTCACCAGCACATGCCGCGTCACCTCCGGCGCAATCGCACCCGAGCCAAACGCCTCGTCCGCCGCGGTCACCACATTCATTAACTCCATCACCGCGGCGATGCAGGTATTGAAGTGCCAGCGATCGTCAAAGTCTTCGGTGATCTTGCGGATCGTCTGGTGCAGCTTGCGTAGTACCTCCTGTGCCTCCGGGCCATGTGCTGCGCCGCTGCCCAAAGTCGAAGAGCCGGCCGAAGAGCCAGTCGAGTAGCTGGCTGACAAGCCCGTGACAACGCCGGCATGCCGCAGCACAAAGCGGTACACCTTGCTCAAAAAGCGCGAGACCCCCGCCACTCCATCTTCCTGCCAATCCAGATCACGGTCCGGCGGCGCGGCGAACAATGCATACATCCGGGTAGCATCCGCTCCGTAGCGCGCAATCATCTCGTCCGGCGACACCACATTGCCCTTGGACTTCGACATCTTGGCACCATTCTTGATCACCATGCCCTGCGTAAACAGCCGCTCCGCTGGCTCCGTATTCGTGATCAGCCCCATGTCGCGCATCACCCGCGTCCAAAAGCGCGAGTAGATCAGGTGCAGAATCGCATGCTCCACCCCGCCGATGTACTGGTCGATCGGGAACCAGTACGCTGCGGCGTCCCGCGCAAACGGCGCCTCGGCATTCCGTGCATCGGTGTAGCGGTAGAAGTACCAGCTGGAGTCGACAAAGGTGTCCATCGTGTCTGTCTCACGCCGTGCCGGGCCGCCGCACTTGGGGCAGGTCGCGTGCACAAAGCTGGGCACCTGCGCCAGCGGTGAGCCGCCCTGCTGCGTAATCGTCACCTGCTCCGGCAGCAACACCGGCAGCTCCGCATCCGGCACCGGCACAATCCCGCACGCCTCGCAGTACAGCATCGGGATCGGCGTGCCCCAGTAGCGCTGCCGGCTTACGCCCCAGTCCTTCAGCCGGTAGGTCACTGTCGCCTTCCCAAAGCCACCCTGCTCCGCTGCGGCGCACAGCTGCCTGCGTGCTTCCTCGCAGGGCAAGCCGCTCCACCGGCCAGAGTTCACCAGCACCGCACCATCCTCTGTGTCAGCCAGCAGCGGCAGCTGCGCCTCCGCACCCGGGACCTCCACCACCGCGCGCACCGGCAGCGCGTACTTGCCCGCAAACTCCCAGTCGCGCGCGTCATGCGCGGGCACGCTCATAATCGCGCCTGTGCCGTAATCCGCCAGGATGTAATTCGCAATCCACACCGGCAGCAGCTCACCGGTAAACGGGTTCTGCGCATAGTGGCCAGTAAAAGCCCCATGCTTATCGAGCGCCGCCATCTCGCCCGCCTCGCGTGCTTCCCGCTGCTGCTCCAGCATCGTTTCCACATGCAGCCCCAGCGCGGCGTCCGTGCCGGCCCAGCCTGCAATCAGCGGGTGTTCCGGCGCCAGCTGCAGGCTCGATGCTCCATAGATCGTGTCAATGCGCGTGGTAAACACACGGATCGTATCGCCCGTCAGCAGCACACCGCTCGCTGGCAAAATCTCCTTGCCCGCGTCCCCACTCATCCGCTCGCCCGCAACCACTGCGAACTGGAGCTCAGCGCCATCGCTGCGGCCAATCCAGTTGCGCTGCATCGTCCGCACCTTCTCGGGCCATCCCTCCAGCTGGTCCAGCCCTTCCAGCAGCGCCTCGGCATACTCGGTTGTCCGCAGGAACCACTGCTCCAGGCTGCGCAGCTCCACGATCTGGTCCTCGTGCCGCCAGCAGCAGCCATTTACCACTTGCTCGTTGGCCAACACGGTCGCGCACTGCGGGCACCAGTTCACCTTGCTCTGCTTGCGGTACGCCAAGCCCCGCTCAAACATGCGGAGAAAAAACCACTGGTTCCAGCGGTAGTACTCCGGCAGGCAGGTGGTCACTTCATTGCGCCAGTCAAAGGCCATGCCCAGCCGCTCAAACTGCCTCTTCATCGCCGCAATATTGCTCTCGGTCCACTCGCGAGGCGGCATCTTGTTCTTGATCGCCGCATTCTCAGCCGGCAGCCCAAACGCATCCCAGCCCATCGGGTGCAGCACATCGTAGCCCTGCATCCACTTATAGCGCGCCAGCGCATCGCCAATGGCGTAGTTGCGCACATGCCCCATATGCAGCTGCCCGGAGGGGTAAGGCAGCATCTCCAGCACGTAATACTTGGGCCTGCCGCTGCCCGGCCCCTCGGCCGCATAGCGTTCCGGATCCCCCGCCCACGCAGCCGCCCACCGCGGCTCCATCTCCGCCGGCGTGTAGCGGGCGTCCCTCTCCGCACTTCCCGCTTTCGTTGCCTCGTCCATAGAAGCCCAGTCTACTAGCCCGCCACGCCCGACCGCTCCCGACAGGGCTCGAAGCGGCGATCCCTGCCGGAACAAGAAGAGCGAAGAAGCTCCAACTAAGCTTCAAAACAAAGCCCGGAGTATTTAGCTCCGGGCTTTTCCATGCTTACGGAACAACGCTATCCTTACCCGCATTATGAGCGAAGGTGGGCTATATCTATGCCGAGCAGGACAGACAGGACAACCAACGTGAGCGTTCCAATCAACCGCAGGATTGTGCCGCTGCGGCGCGTCATTTGTCCCAGACGCTTAAGGCGCCGGTCATAGAGGAGCAGACCCACCAATATCAACATACAAACTATGACGATGATTGAGTGCGCAATCATGGCTTAACCTCCGTGTTCTACACAATAGAAGAGATGCGCCGCCCCAGCAGCTCCGGAGCCAAGGGCTCCAAAGATGAAAAACCCCTGCCAGGTTGCAGCCACAAGGGGTGCGTCAGCGCCGAGAGTCATGGCAGTGATAACTGCAAGGGATACGGCGGCCAGAACAAGTACCGCATCCTGATCCTTACATGAGAAAGGATGAGCTTCTTGGTCCGACGTACCTGCTCCGCCTCCCCCTCCGGTGGGTGGTGGCTGTTGCGGCGGGGTCGGCGGCGGGTCCGGTTCGCCCGGGTCAATGGGAGGCGGGCCTGGCGCAAAACTGGGCGTCTCGCCATTCGAGTAAGTATCAGCGAAAGATTTCATCGTCCAGTACATCTCTCGGATCTGATCTGAGGCCATACTGAATTGCGTTTGGAGGCTTTGCACTGCCTGCTGTACTACGCTTGGGTTGTTGTCGATGAAGCTAAGAGAGGACGTAAGATTGTCCATCGTAAATTGCGGATAGAACGACTGAACCTGCTGAAGCATAGTGCCCAAAGGGAAGTTGAGCTATTGACGTTTGCAGGATTGAAGTTCGCTGCAGCACTGGAAACTAGCTGGTCATAATTTTCGCTGCTTGAAATCCAGGCTGTGTAGCAGGAAAGGAGAGCGTTTGCTGCTGACTGGTACACCCCCGCGTTCCTAGTGTCGTAGAAAACAGCACCAGCCACGGCAGCCATTGCTGAGGTTGCAGAGGTGAATGGAGCTTGCAAAAATGGCCCGGCCTGCGCTTCTGCTGCTGGTTGCAAGTCTCCTACCAGCACGAGGCCTACTGCTGCTCCGCCAGTTCGAGTGAGAAAATTACGTCGATCCATTTAGGTCCCTTTCTTAACTCCAGACCGTTATAGCCTCGCATCGAGAAAAGCGCTACCGCTGATCAAGCATCAGCGAACCTATCTGTTGTAGAAAGATTCTCGGATCTGTGAACATTGTCGGACCTAAAGCCGCCTAACTCACCGCCTCGCGCGCCCCCAGCGCATACAGCCCCTGCAACGCCCTCACATTCTTCTCCACATCCCCCGGCTCATCTACCGGCGTCTCCGCAATAAACGCGCAATGCGCAAAGCGCGGATCATGCAGCAGCCGCCGAAACGGCCCACCCCCAATCATCCCCTCACCAATATGTTCATGCCGGTCGAGCTTCGAGCCGCGCGCCGCCTTTGCATCATTGGTGTGCCACACCCGCACGTTCGCCGCTCCAATCGTCTTCTCGATCTCCGCCACCGTCTGCTCCCAGCCGGCCTCGCTCACAATGTCGTAGCCGGCAACATGCGTGTGGCAAGTATCCAGGCACACCCCCACAGGCAGGTGCGCGCGCAGCAGCTCGGCCAGCTCCGCCACCTGGTCAAAGCTGCCGCCCAGTGAGTAATCGGAGCCCGCCGTGTTCTCGATCAGCAGGTGAAACGGCTTGCCCGCAAAGTCCATACCCTCTACCGCCTGCTCAATACCGGCGGCCGCGCGGCGCAGCCCTTCGTCACGCGTCAGCCCTTTCCATGAGCCAGGGTGCAGCACCAGATACTCCGATCCCAGAGCCAGCGCCCGCTCCACTTCTCCACGAAAGGCAATCGACGACTTCTTGAGCACATCCTCTGTCTGCGAAGCCAGGTTGATAAGGTAGTTCGCGTGGATCACAACAGGCCCAATCCCATGCTCCTCCCGCAGTGAACGCATCTTCGCCGCGACATCCCTCGAGATCGGAGCAGCCCGCCACATCCGCGGAGTCGAGCTGAAGATCTGAAACGTATTGGCGCCGGCCGCATGCGCACGCTCCACCGCTGTGTGCGCTCCGCCTGCTGTGGAAAGATGTATGCCGATCCTTGGTGTCTTCATATGCGGTGTGCTCATCCTCTCCATTCTAGGGCGCTGCCCGCTCATCCCCGTCGCTGCGTGCCGTGTAAAGTGAGAAGGTCTTTTCACGAGTCCCCCCCATGCGCACCCTGCTCACTGCCGACCGACTTCTCACGCCAGATGGCTGGCTCCCCTCGCCTGTTCTGCTCCTTGAAGACGGCGTGCTCGCCTCGATAGAGACAGCTTCCTCGTCTCCCTTGCCGCAAGCCGCCGCGCATCACAGCTATCCCGGCGGCTCCCTGGTGCCCGCCTACTTTGACGTGCACACCCACGGCTGCTGCGGGCACGACGTGATGGAGGCGACGCCTGGGGCCTTTGCAACCATCGGCAGCTTCCTCGCCCGGCATGGCGTAGGCGCTTACCTGCCCACCACCATCACTGCCCCGCAGGACACCCTCCTGCGCTCGCTCGAGAGGCTCGCGAAGCTCCTGGCTGCAGACGCGCCCGCCCAGCCGGGCCAGGCGCGCCCCTTGGGGATCCATCTCGAAGGCCCGTTCCTCTCGCACGCCAAACGCGGCGCCCATCCGCCCGCCGACCTGCTTGAGCCATCCATCCCTTTCTTTGACCGCATGTGGCAGGCATGCCAAGGCCGCATCACCGTTCTCACCATCGCGCCTGAACTGCCCGGGGCCCCTGAGCTGATCGAGCATGCGATCCACCTTGGTGTACGCGTCTCTATCGGTCACAGTGACGGTGACAGCTTGCAGGCCGAGCACGCCATCGCGCTCGGCGCCGCCTCAGCCACACACACCTTCAATGCCATGCGCCGCCTCGACCATCGCGAACCCGGCATCTGCGGCACGGTTCTTTCGGCGGACTCTCTCTTTGCAGAGCTCATCTGCGACGGCATCCACGTCGCGCCTGCCATGGTCCAGCTCTTCGCCCGCAGCAAGGGTCCGGCGCGCGCCATCCTCATCACCGATGCCATGGCTGCCACCGGCATGCCCGACGGCAACTACAAGCTTGGCGAGCTCGATGTCCGCGTCAGTCAAGGCCGCTGCCTCACCGGCGAGAACACCCTGGCAGGCTCAACCCTGACCATGGACGCAGCGGTACGAAACTACAGCCGTTTCGCCGGTGTGCCGCTCGAAGCAGCCGTGTACGCAGCCACCCGCAATCCAGCTGCCATGACGCATCTACCTGGCAACAGCCAGGCTCTGGAGCAAGGCAGCCGCGCCGACCTCAACGTGCTCTCACCCGAGGGCGCATTGCAGGCCACCTATCTCGGCGGCAGCCTCGTCTCGCACTAACCGCCCGCACAACAGGCAGGCTGTCAACCCCTGCACATTCGCGTCTCCTCTGTGCCACTCTCCGTGTGACGGATGGCACCCCTTTTTTCCCAAAGTGGGCCAAGCGCCCCGCGAACAGACCCGTCTCTGTCAATCCCCGCCACAAAACTCCGAATGGTGTGCACACGGTACAAAAGTACCGCAGGAAGCGCATAACTATGCACCACCCTGCATACTTATACATTTCGCTCGCAAAAGCCGGCTCTAAACACGTCCAAAACATGCACACAAGGACAGCGATAAACCGCTGCCCGGACGCGCTTAGCGGCTCTCGCCGGCCGGGGTCTTCAAGGCCGGTGACAGAACCGTCACGCTGCCATCCACTGGCGGATGCTGCAGCCCCAGGATCTCCGTGATCAAGGGGTAGATGTTCGTATTCTGGAACGGCTTCAGCCGCACGCCGCTCCGGATATCCGGACCTTCCGCATAGAAGATGGCCCGCATCTCGTGGAACTGCTCCGGGTCAAAGCCGTGCGAGCCCACGTTCGGAGCATGGTCGGGCTGGCCTGCTTCCGGCGCATGCGCGCGGATAGCGACCGGCGCCGTCGGCACAATGACCGGGTCGCCTTCCCGTGCATTGCTGTTGTAGTGCAGTTCCTTCGGGACGTCTGCGCGTCTGTAAACCTTGAAATCCGCATTCGCGATCTTGAGCTGGTCGTAGGCTTTCTGCGCATCCGCGTCGTTGTTGCTGTATAGCAGCGAACCCACGGTCGTCAGCTTGGAGAGGTCCGCGTACTTATCGAGATTGATCCAGGGCCCCTGCTCCTTGATCATTCCGTGATCGCTCACGACAAGCAGATCTACCGGCAAATGCGACGCAGCGATGCCCGTGCGCAAACGCCCCATCATCGCATCGACTTGCACAACGGCAGCCCGGGTTTGCGCACTGTCAGGCCCATACTCGTGCCCGGCATGGTCCACGTCCGCGTAGTACAGGGTGATGAAGTGCGGGCGGTCCGCCGGCGGAAGCTTGAGCCAGGCAAGCACCTGGTCGACCCGCGCAGCATTCGGGAACTTGTCATCGTAGTGCAGGTAGTAGGAGGGCCGTACATTCTGGATCGCGGCTTCCGAGCCCGGCCAGAAAAAGCAGGCAGCGCGCATCCCCTGCTGCTCCGCCAAAACCCATAGCGGCGCACCGCCATACCAGCTGCCATCGCCTGCAGACTGCGGATCGTTATAGCTGAAGCGGCGGCTGTGGTCCTCGTTGTAAAAGCTCATCGCCACTATGCCGTGATGCTCGGGGTACAAGCCCGTCACAAGCGTGTAGTGGTTCGGAAAGGTGATAGACGGGTAAGAAGGGATCATGCCGTCCGGCGCGCTCGCGCCGTGCGCAGCCATTGCCAGCAGGTTCGTCGCGCCATACTTGCGCGCGTAGTCCCAGCGAAAGCCGTCCAGCGACACCAGCACCACGTAGTGCTTCGCCTCCTGCACCAGTGCATTGGGCCCATGGTCTTCGTGCATCACGGCACTGCCCTGGGCCGGCACCTGCTGTGCGGGTAAGCTCACGCACATGCCTGGGAGCAACCCGGCGCAGAGCAGGGCGCAAGCGATCTGACGGAGCACTTCTCTGGTCCTGCTTCTCATCGTGCCGACTCTTCTTTCAACGCAGCAACAGCCCTTGTGCAGCCACAGCCAGCCCGATCACGCCGAAGCCGATGCCCAGAAGCCAGTACACGCGCTGCCGCGTCAGCAGCGTGATCGAGGTCACAACCAGGCCAATCTCCAGCAAGGCTTCACTCAAGTCGAAGCTCGTTGCCTTCTTCTCCGCGTGCTCTACTGACTCTTCATAGTGCCGCGCTGTCTCCTGTTCCTGCCCGAGATCGCTGCTCCACTTCGAGAGGTGAGACTTGTAGTTCGAGAGCATCGCATCGGCCGCGGCAGCATCGCGCACGGCAAGGCTCCCCAGCAAATCCGCTGCCAGTTGCGTATCGTTCTGACGAATCTTCTTCGCCTGGTACAGGTTCCATTGGTCGCTGGCGCGGGCCTGCATCAGCACCGCCTCGGTATGCGTCCTGTGGCCGAGCACGGAGATGACCGCGACAGCCACGGCGAGCACACTCATGGTGAAGCTGACACTCTTCAGGCTTGCTGCGTGCTCCCCTTCGCCGCCGCGAGCCTTCTCATGCTGCTCCTGCAGTTCTTGCACCTCGTTGACTTCCATGCCCCGCAGCCTTGCCTCCTGGTTCTCTGCTGCCCATTGTAAGGCTGGGCATCTCTCTGGAAGAAGTGCGGCGCGCCGACCAAAAAAGAAGGCGCTGGACAAGAAGTCCAGCGCCTTTCGGTGAAACGGTTTGGGCAGAACCTAGCGGATCGAGCCGTTCATGCCATTCGGGAAGAAAGCGCCGCCGATACCGGCCTTGTTCGTTGCCCCGTATACGATGTTCAGCACCTGGCCTGTGGTCCGCGGAGCAACGCGGGCCACGCTCGGGATCACGTCCACAATTGTGGACGCCTGGCCCAGGTTGTTGGCCTGCACGCTCACGCCGATATCGTCCGGCGGCATGCTGCTGTCGAGCTGGGCGCGTACCGCCGCGACCCCCTGCGAGATAGCCTGCACGGCTGGGCCCGCCTGGAAGATCTGCGTACGGATGCTGCCCGCGTGATAAGCCTCCACCGCGTGGATATCCAGGGCAGCCGTGAGGATAGTCGTGCTGGAGATCAGCGGTGCCGCGCCCAGGTAAGCCGTCACGCCCACATCCTCAAAGATGAAAGCACCGATCAGGAAATTGGTCGGGCTCGCAAATGGGTCAAAGGAGCCAAGACCCGCTGCCTGTGCCAGCGCATTGAAGCTGTTAAACAGGTCGATGTTCGGCATCGCGACCGATGCAGCGGCGCTGTTCGCATTTAGTGCGCTCTGCAGAAACTTGACATGGTTGCGCTCTTCCGCGGCTGTCTCCATGGCATAGTTCATGGCGGGTGACCCGGCCACAAACGGCACCGGAGCAAAGTTCGGCTTGAGGGTGACAGAGCCGCCTACATCGCCGTTGCCGCCGGCAGTCGGAATCGCTCCGCTGCTCAGCTTGTCGATCGTCATACCGGCAGTGGCCAGGGTGTAGAACTGGGCTTCCAGGAACTCGAGGTTGAGCGCGAAGTTCAGGATCTCGGTGTCCATGGTTGCAGACTGCGCTTTGGCGGCCCGGCTCATTGCCATGCCAGCCAACGCTGCCCCGCCCAACATCAGCGCGGCCCGACGGCTGCGCCTTGATTCGTCTTTCTGCTGCATAATCTCTGCGACGTTTTCCATACCTTCTCCTTCAGCTATGCAACAGAACTAGGACGCGGACGCGATGATCGTGCCGTTCATGCCGTTCGGGTAAAAGCCACCCTTTGCGACGACGCCGGCAGTCGGGTCAAGGTACACAATGTGCAGAACCTGATCCGTTGTCCGATTGAAGGCAAGCGAGTTGGAATCGGTCGGAACAATCGTGGTCGTCGACAGCGCAACCTCAGCAGAAAGGCTGCCTGCCGCTGCCATGCTGGCCGTGCCGCGAAGAGCCGAGATCTGGTTAGCCAGCGCGACATAGTTTGTCGCCCCGGGGAGGCCCGAAATATAAAGCAGCAGCGTCCGAACCAGCCCCGCGTGGTAAGCCTCGACTGCAACGATGCTGCCAGCTGCTGCCAGCACGGTCGCCTTGTTCATGTCGCTGGTGACCAGCCCAGCCGCGCCGTTGTAAGCCGTTACGCCCACATCCTCAAAGGTGAACGCGCCCAGCAGAAAGCTGTTCTCATCCGCGAAAGGATTGAAGCTGGGGCCAATGCCTGCCGCCGATGCTGCTGCATTGAAGGAATTGGTCAGATCAATGGCCGGGCGGTCGACGGGTGTGCCGCCGAGCGAGGTGATCGCCGAGCGGAGATACTCCACATGGATCTGCTCATGCTGTGCAATCTCTGTTGCATATTGCTGGATGGCCGGCGTCTTCCAGGGAACCTGTGCGCCACCCGTCACCGCGCCGGGGTTTGTGCCGATATCCGTGGTCGCAAGACCGGAACCGGTCACCGCGCGTAGATAAAACTCGGCTTCCAGGTACTCGAGGTTCAACGCGAAGTTGAGAATGTCGAAGTCTGTGAGTGGTGCAGTCGTGACCGGCGTCGGAGTCGGTGTGACCGGGGGAGTGCTGCTGCTGTTGTTGCTGCTGCAGCCTGCTGCTATCGAGGCTGCGGCAGCTACGCCGACGCCAGCGCCTACGCCGGAGATGAATTTGCGGCGAGATACTTTGTTCCGAATGATTGACTTCAAATTGTCCATATGCCTTCTCTTGACCAGGTGCGATGGCATAACACCGTCGCTGATAGAACGTGCCAAGAGTAATCCTGGATTCTGTACCAAAAAGAAAAGAGCGACCCGAAATAGGTCGCTCTACATGCCTTAAGTAACAAGAGAACAAACAATTGCTTGCAGAAGATTAGGACGGTGCCCCTGCTAAAAGGATGGGCATGGTCGGTGTGGCGGAACCGCCGGCATGCTCGACCGTGATGCCGAAGGCCTTGGCCAGCACCGCACCATGCAGGGAGGGCACAAGCAGGCTGGCATTGCCATGCGTGTCCGGCGCAAAGGTCCCAGCCGCGACAGGACTGCTCCCATCTGCAGGGATCAGCCACAGCTCGTAGACCTTCTCACTCCCGAGGGGAGCAAGATGACTCGCCAGCAATAGCAGCGTTCCTGTTTGCTGCAGGTAGGTCGCGCGGGCTGAAGGAACCTCCGGTGCCTTGGGAGCACTCAGGGTCACTCGCACAGCTCGTGCATCCGTCAATGCTTCCACAATGCGCCGGGCGTGTGCAGCTTCTGACTGGAGCGCCGCGTCCTGCGTGCTCTGGCTTGCCAGCGCAGCACGGAGGGAGTCGCGCTCCTGACGAAGACCTACCGCTACCACGATGGCTGCAGCAGCGGCTGCCCAGCCAACCCATGGCAGCACACGCCCAACCGGGTTCTTGCCCTTGCCGGAAACCAGCATCGGCCCCGCAGGGGCTGCGCCGGACAGCGGACCGGCAGCCGGCGTGACGGCGCTCGAGCGCTCCAGGCGGCCTATCTGCTCCCCTTGCTCCAACTGCGCGAGGAAACGATCGCGAGCCCCGGAAGGTAGAGGCTGCGGATCGACCGCCAGGCCATAGTGGCCAAGATCCTCCTGCACGCGTCGAAGCTCTTCGGTGCACAGCGCGCAACTCTGCCCGTGCGTCCGCACCCGGGCTGCTTCTTCCTCATCCAGCAGCAACAGGGCAAACAATGCCAGATCTTCAACGCTTGTGTGTTCGTTCGTGTTCACGCCTGTGCCGCCTTTCTCAGCGTCAGGACAGCTCGCCTGAGCCGGGTTTTGACCGTGCCAAGTGGACTCTGTAACCGCTCGGCAATCTCCGAGTGGCTGAGCCCGTCGAAGAACGCCAACTGCAACACTGTCTGCTGCTCTTCCGGCAGCTCGTGGATCATGGTGCGTACCTTCGCCAAAAGCAGATTGCGCTCTGACTCTTCCGCCACGTTCACCGGAGAAAGCAGGACCACATCATCCGGCGATTCGGTATGCCTGCGCCTGCGCAACTGGTCGATGGCCCGGTTGCGGGCAAGCACCGCAAACCACCCGGCCAAGCTACCGCTCTGCGCTTCCATCACCGGAGGTTTGCGCCAGATCCGAAGAAAGATGTCCTGCAGCACATCTTCGGCAGCCGACGGATCACTGAGAACCCGCAGTGCCACGGCGTACACGACAGAGGAATGCCTGTCGAACAACGCCACCATCGCCTGCTGATCTCCTTCATGGATCCGAAACAGCAGGCTACCGTCACCTGCTGCAGGGTCCTGTTCTGTCAGCTTTCTGTTCATAACAACGCACCGGCCTGTCCGTTGGACTTCATACGTCTCAAGCTTTTCCGCTCCCGCTCTGCCTCTGTTCCTGCTTGCTGCCACAAAAGTTGCAGACCAAGCCTACACTGCGCCATGGAGACAAGCGACCGTAACACGCAGCAGCAGGGTAGAGCGAGGCTTGCGCTTTCATGCTGCACACCTTCAGGCAGCCCCCGGCGCAGGGCTGCACCGGGGCTGAAGACCGCAATCGCTCCCCGCGATCGACCCTTAGACCGGCAGCTCGCTGATACTCCTGGGCTCTAGAAATGGGCAGCCATTGGACTCGCGGCGTACCTTGCCGAGTGCCTCATAGGCCTGCATACGTGCACGCATAATTGAGCCAAGGGGCCGGTGTGCCGCCAGGCTGTGAGACGGGCAGAAGATCAAGCCCTCATCCACAAAGCTCTGACGCGCAGGGGTCCACGCCTCCTGGGCAGGCAGTACCAGCCGCGCCACCGGCACGTAGGGGCTTTCCTCTTCCGGCCACTCCTTGTTGGCGTTCTCGATCGGCATCGTTTCGAGGTTCGTGCACAGCTGAACGCTGACCACAAACTCTGCCGCATGGGCACGAAAAAACGCGACGGTGGCTGTGCGGAGCCCGTCGTAGTCCTCCGGTTCAAACTTTTCATGGACCAGCGCCTGCATGGCAGCGGTGTCCGGAAAGGCCCCGATCTTGGCGATGTAGTCCCCGTACCGGATAGGCACCTGGCTGTAGTAGGGCTCGCTCATCGGGTGCAGGAACGGGTGCCCAAAGAAGTCGAGAGCCGCGCTGCTGCCTCCCAGCACCGTATTTGTCGCGAGGCTCGCTGCGGTCACCACACCTTTGACAACCTGCGGAAGCTTCGGCGCCAGCTGCTCGACTCCGCTGATCTGCGCCAGAAAGGTCTTGGCACCAATCGCGTTGAAGACCTTACCCGTATCCAGAACAAAATCCTGCGTCGTTTGCCCACTGTGCCCCGGCAGTTTCTCGCCTTCGACCTCGAGTACTTTAATCGATAAGCCGCGCGGGCCGGACACCTTCCGGTCGTCGTCCAGGTCTCCGGGCACATGGGCCAGCCGAGCAATCACCGGATAGATACGAGGGCTGGCAAACAAGCCCTGTCGCAGGTATAGGGGCAGGTCTTGAAGCACACGAAGCTCCCCCTGCACCAGGCCGTGCGCCTTGGCATGGGAGGTTCGCACAGAGTGCCCTAGCCGAGCCCGGGTCTGCTCGCCCCCTTTGCCCATGGCCGCGATGATCTTCTCGATCGTCTGCTGCTCGTCGGCGTCCGGTTGCTCCACATCTGCGGAGTAGTGGACGAAAGCGCGCTGCGGCTGTGCGCCGGTCAATGTCTCCATGGCTCGTCTTCTCCTGGTTGGCTCTGTGCCTGCTTGCGGGATCCTGGTAAAGAAGCAGGGTTGCTTCTCAGCTGCCACTCTGTACGATGCGCCGAGAGAACCGGGTCGGCTCACGCTGGTGCGGCTCACTCGGTCCCTCCGTCTTCAGAGCTACGTCGCAGCACAGTCTCACGCGCATGAGGAGGCCGCAAAAAGCTCCTACGGGCGCCCGATTGTGTACAGCTGTTTACCTCCTGTTCACGCTCGCTTCATATTCCGCCCGCAGCCTTCCTCTACCTTCGGAGCTATGTTTAAGCGTTCTGCAATCCTTTTGCCAGGGTTCGGCCTCGTCTGTGCCCTGAGTTTGACCTCTTCCCCGGCCCATGCCCAATACGAGGACGGCAGCGTGACCGGCACCATCCGCGACAGCAGCGGGGCACCCGTGGCCCATGCGCAAGTACAGGTCACCAACAACGCCACCTCCGCCACCACACAGGCTGAGACCAACGACTCCGGCGATTACGATGTGCCGTCGCTCCGCGTCGGCAACTACACCATCAAAGCCACGGCCCCGGGCTTCTCCGGCGCGATTGCCGAAGACATCACCGTCTCTGTCGGAGCCCGCCAGCATATTGATCTCTCGTTGAAAGCCGGTTCGACCGAGACCTCGGTCGAGGTCACCGATGTGGCCCTGCAGCTGGAAACAGAGACCAGCCAGCGTGATCAGACCGTAACGCAGTACCAGTCAGAAGCGCTGCCGCTGGTCAGCCGCAACTACTCTGACCTGCTGGGCTTGGTGACCGGCGTCCGCCAGGCACCGTCTGCGGCCACCACCAGCTCTATCAGCAGCCTCGTGCGCGAGGGAGCCTACAACGTAAACGGCCAGCGCAGCGTCTTCAACAATTTCCTGCTCGACGGCATGGACAACAACGCCTACGGCGAAAGCAATCAGGGTTTCGACAACCAGATCATCGCGGTGCCGCCGGACTCTGTCGCGCAGTTCAGCGTGGTGACCAACAACGAGAGCGCAGAGTACGGCCGCTCCTCCGGCGCCACCATCAACGTCGCATCGGCAAGCGGTTCCAACAGCTTTCATGGTATCCTTTATGACTTTCTCCGCAACACGGACCTGAACGCGGCCGGGTACTTCAAGCCGAACTCGGTCAGCAATACCGGTTCCGTGGTGCCATTCCGGAAGCCTACCTTCAACCGCAATCAGTTCGGCGGGGACATCGGCGGTCCCATCCTCAAGGACAAACTCTTTTTCTTCCTGGATTACGAGGGCTTCCGCCAGGTGCTGCGGCCGCTGAGCGCCCTCACCCTGCCGACGCTGAATGAGCTGAACGGCATCCTCGTCGTCCCAGTCAAAAACCCACTCACCGGCATCACCTACCCAAAGAACACGCCGATCCCGGCTGCCGCCATTAATCCGCTGTCTGCTCAGCTCATCAGCTACTTCAAGACCATCCAGCAGCTGCCGGTAAGCGGCCTCGCGACCACTGGCCTGGCTACGAGCGACTACGCCGTGCAGGCTCCATTTACTGACAACTCTGACAAAGGCGACCTGCGCCTCGATTACGTCCAAAACCCTGCCAGCTCCTGGTTCCTGCGCATCAGCGACCGCAAGGAGACAGGCGTCAATAACCCCACCATCCCGCTGCCGCTGGATGGGCAGACCAATGGCACGATCCGGGTCCTCGACCAGCAGGTCGCGCTCGGCTACACACATCTGTTCGGGGCCAACAAAATCCTCGACGCCCGGCTCGGCCTCTCCAAGACCAAAGCCGGCAAGTACTCGTTGTCCATCGGCGACGATGCCTTCAACATCCCCGGGCTGCCTACGAGCGCGGTCGTCGCCGGCGGGCTACCCTCCACCAACATCACGGGCTTTACTGCTTTCGGCCGCCAAAGCACCAATCCCCAGTGGCAGAACCCTGCGTTGCTGGATCCCAAGGTGAATTACACCTGGGTGCTCGGCAACCACTCGCTCAAGTTCGGGGCGGAGTACGAGCATGTCTGGATGGCGGTCAACGACAACAATCCGCTTTACGGCTCCTTCAGCTACGGCGGCGGTTACAGTGCAGTAGGCACGCCTGTTTCCGACTCCTACTGGGCTGACTTTCTCTTTGGACTGACCAGCAACTACTCGCTGGCCAACTTCTTTGTCGCCCACCTTCGGCAGACGCTGGTAAGCGGCTATGCGCAGGATGACTGGAAGGTAAGTCCGCAGCTGACGCTGAACCTTGGCCTGCGCTGGGAGTATGGTTCGCCCTACTCGGAGCAGCACAACTACATCTCCAACTTTGACCCAAGTACACAGACGGTGTTGACAGCAAGCCCGGGTGCGGTGGCCGGCAACGGCATTACACCTGTGACCTCGGGCGGCGTGTACGGGCATACCCTCGTCCATCCTGACCTGAACGACTTTGCTCCCCGCGTCGGCTTCGCCTTCGCTCCGGATACCAAGACGGCCATCCGCGGAGGCTTCGGCACCAGCTATGTGCACTACACACGTGCCGGCTCCGGTGACATCCTGGCCATCAACGCGCCGCAGGCACAGTTTGCCTCGGTTCCGCAGATCATTCCTTCCGCAACGAACCACTGTGCGACAGTGCCCGCGCAGATCGTGCCTGTGGGCAAGGCCACGCCTACCTGCTACGCCACAGCCGACCAGGGTTTCCCGAGCGCGCTGGCGACGACCTTCAATCCTGCGACAGACAACATCACCTATGTTCCAAGCAACACCCGCGACAGCTATGTGGAAAGCTACTTCCTCAGCGTGCAGCGGCAGTTCTTCAAGAACAGCGTTGTCGACATCGCCTACGTCGGCAACCATGGCTTGAAGCTGCAGGGCTTCCTCAACGCTAACCAGATCAATCCCTCGGAAGGTTTCAAGAGGCCCTTAACGGCGTGGCCGAGTGACATTACCGAGGCGTACAACGGCTTCGTTTCCAACTACAACTCGCTCCAGGTGCGGTATGAGCAGCGCGCCGTCGCCGGCCTCACGCTGCTCAATTCCTTCACCTGGGAACACTCCTTTGACAACGCCAGTGCCGCGCTCGAAGGCAACACGCCTTCCCCGCAGGACGGCAACAATCTGTCCGCCGACTACTCGCAATCGGACTACAACCTCCCGCTTGCCGATGTCACCAGCCTTGTGTACGAGCTACCAGCCGGCCATGGCCGCCGCTTCCTGAGCAACAGCAACGGCGTGGTCGACAACGTTCTGGGCGGCTGGCAGGTGAGCGTCATCAATACGACGCAGGCCGGTACGCCGTTCAACCTGACATACACCCCGAACAGCGCCAACGTGGTTTCGCCGCAGATTGCGGCTACCTATCGCGGCGCGAATGAGTACCGCCCCAATGTGGTGGGCGGCAGCAAGCTGACGCAGGGTCGCACGGTCCGCCAGGCCAACACCGGCTACGTGCAGTATGTAAACCTCGGCGCCTTTACGCTGCCCGCAACCCGCGGCACGGCACCCGCGGGCACCACCGCACCCCTGCTGAGCCCGTTTGGCGACGCGGCCCGCAATCCAGCGCGGACGCCCGCCTTCAACGAAACGGATTTCGACCTGAACAAGAAGTTCAATACTCCGGTCGAAAGCCTCAAAGTTGAGTTCCGCTCAGAGTTCTACAACCTCTTCAATCACACCAATCTGTATCTGCCCAGCAATCCGACCCTTTCGGGAACACTCGGCGGAGCCCCCAGCGGCGGCGGCCAGATTACCAGCACGTTTGAGCCGCGCATCATCCAGTTCGCTCTCAAGCTGATTTACTAACTGCCCTGCCGGTGATCGGAAGCAGGCCTGCCACCGCATCCTAGAACAGGACGTGGTCGGCAGGCCTGCATGGCATTGAAAGACAATCCGGTTCACTCGCCGGTGGAACAAGAGCAGCTCCATCGCTGGAAGCAGCTGACAGAGGTCGCGCTGCCTGCCCTGGCGCGAGAGCAGCACTGGCCCATCCGTCTGGACCACTGCTTCAAGCGGATCACTCTCGACTATGCCTTCAGCGACGTCTGGTACAAGCATCTCGCCCGGCCGGCAGAGCGGCACCTTGTGGGTGCTCCGCTCGAACGGGCGCTTTCGTGTGCTGAAGATTTGGCAGCACAAGGGCTGCCTGTTCTCCGGGCGCGCAATGCGGCGAGCCTTCGCGTGCGCGGGAAGAAGCCGCCGCGGAGCTCTCCCTAGGCGGCACGACTCGACAGTCGATGCTGCGGCACAAGCATCGTAGAAAAGTGAGCTGCATAAGCGCACCCGGAAGGTGGAGCCATGCGAGGGTCGATTATTCGGAGATCCCACCACTGGATCGTCAACCGCGGCTGGCAGGGCTTTGTGGCAGAGCTGTGGCGCCGCTTCCGTATCCAGCTCAGCGGCAAGCGCCGCATCGGCGATGCCAAGCCGGCTGTGCACTCCATCCACCCGTTTGACGAAGCCTACGGAGTTGAGACCAGTGGGCTCATCTTCGGGGAGCAGCTGGACACCCCTGATCCGCAGGCCTACTGGGCTACCGCCTACTACGGTGTATCGCCTTCTGTGTTCTCCGCAGCGCTCGAGCGCCTGGGCCCCGCTCTTCCTGATCCTGGCTGGCCGGCCTATACCTTTGTGGACATCGGTTGCGGCAAAGGCCGCGCAATGATGCTGGCCACGGCGTATCCCTTTCGCGCTGTCACCGGCGTTGAGCTCTCGCCCACACTCTGTGCCACTGCGCGGGAGAACCTGAAGCGCTTTGCACCACCGTGGCGCCGGGCTCCACAGGCGATGGTGGAGTGCGCTGATGCAGCAGTGGCACCGCTCCCGGCAGGGCCGCTGGTGGTGTGGATCTACCATCCGTTTGCAGCGCCGGTCATGCGGCGCTTCCTTGCGCACCTGCAGGCCTCCCTGCGCGCAGAACCACGCGAGGCATGGCTGCTCTATACCAACCCGGAGCTGAACCCTATGCTGCGCGCGCTGCCGTGGCTCCGCTTTACCTGGGAGGAGTGCCTGCCCATGAGCCCGGAAGATCGTGCCGCCGACCGCTTCGGCTCTGAATGGGAAAAGGTCACGGCGTACCGCGCAATGGCCGGCGAAGCTTAGGCGGCCCATCCGGTGCCCAGCTTTGCCTGGGAACCTGACTGCATCACTGACACAATCTTCGAGTCATGTCTGCAGCGATCGGCCTATGCTATGGCTGATAGTTGCGCGCAGCTCTGGAGTACAGCAAGCGATGTCCCTTCTGCGTAGATCATCGAACTTCTTTGACGGTTCCACCGCCCTGCTTCGGCTTCTGGATGGCCCGGAGCCGCAGGTGTTGCGCCTGGAGAAGAGCTGCCTGCAGATCGGCCGTGCTCCGGAGAGCGACCTCGTGCTCGCGCAGCCCTATGTGTCTCGACGGCATGCGTCGCTCTGCTGCGAGGCGGGCGAGTACCGGCTTGTCGATGCCGAAAGCCGCCACGGCACCTTCGTCAATGGGCGGCGTGTGAGCGCTCAGATCCTTTCGAACGGCGATCGGCTACAGTTCGGATCCCTCCATGCCCCGCGTTACGCTTTATCTTTTGAGGCCGACACGAAGAGTCCCGTGTACCCACATCCAGCGCAAGAGGCGGAAGAAGACAGCTCTGACCTCGCAAAGCTGCGCTGGTTTGTGGAAGCGACGCGCGAGCTCAACAGCGCCGGCAAGCTCGATCAGGTCCTCGCGCTCCTGCTGAGCACAACACTGCGGCTGGCGGGGATGGAGCGCGGCTATATCTTCCTCCCCGGGGCAGGAGGCTCTCTGCAAGCGGCGCTCGGCATGGATGCGGAGGGTCGTCTGCTTGAGAGCAGCGATACGCTCTCCCGCAGCGTCCTGGAGGAGGCGGCCGAAGGAACAGATCAGTTCCTCATCACTGACACATTGCGCGCCAGCGGAGGCGTTGTGCCGGCCAGCATCGTCGCGCACAGTATCCGCAGCGTACTTTGCATCCCCTTGCGTACGCTGCGTCACAAAGTTTCTCCCGAGGAAAAAGGCGCAGGGAGACAGACAAACCTGGGCGTGCTCTATCTCGACAGCCGTTTCGAGCCGGGGCGGGTGAGCGCTCTGGACCACGATCTGCTTCGCTCGATCGCACGGGAAGCCGCCGCCTTGGTAGAAATCGCGCAGCTGGCGAAGGTCGAGGAGGATGCGCGGCAGCAGAAGAGTGAACTCGCCATTGCGGCTGCCATCCAGCAGGGTCTTATGGCACTCGGCACGGTGGAGATCCCTTTTGCCTCCATCGAAGCGCACAGCGCTGCCTGCAGTGCCGTAGGCGGAGACTTTGTCGCTGTGCTACCGGGAGACCAGACCGTCAGCGTCGCCCTGGTGGATGTCTCCGGCAAAGGCATCTCTGCCGCGATCCTGGCTTCGACCCTGCAGGGCATGCTGCAGATCCAACTGGAAGCCGGGCTTCCGCTCGCAGCCATCGCAGCGACGATGAACCGGTACCTGTGCGGCAAAAGGCTGGGCAAGTACGCCACCATGCTCATGCTGCAGCTGCATGCCGATGGGCGGCTCCAGTACATCAACTGCGGTCACGTGCAGCCCCGTATCTGCCAGGGCGACCGCGTCGGAAAGCTCGGGGTCACAAACCTGCCCGTGGGTCTGCTCGCGGATGCAGAGTACCAGGCCGGCACAGCTCACCTGCTTCCAGGCTGGAGAGTGCTGCTGGTAAGCGACGGCTTTACCGAAGCAGAGGACGCGCAGGGCAACTTCTTCGGCGAAGAGCGGCTCGACCAGTCCGCCCTGTGTACATGCCTCGCGAGCATCCTCGACGAGCTGCGCGCGTTCTGTGCCGCGCATCCCGCGAGCGATGACTGCACAGTGGTCCAGGTGAGCTTCCGGGGCACCGTTTAAATAGGCCGCCTGAACACCGCGGCTGCTCTTTCATGCATTCTGTACGCTGCTTAAGCTCCGGCGAGCCGCTTGCGCGCGACGAGTCTCAGCAGCCGATGCAGCGGCCTACATGTGCATCGAATGTCTCCTTCTTTGGGCCGGTACTTCCGTCTGTTACCGTCACCACAATGCGGATCGGGTCCTCTCCTTTCTTGATTTCCTCCCCGTAGATGTTGTTAGGAACTTGGAGGCAATCACCATCCACACGAACCTGGCCGATTCCGGCGAAGCTGGCATACAGAGGTGGGAATGGCACATTCGACCCATCCGGCCAGGACCGTGCACCGATGCAGTCTCCAGGCCTCGCATGGAAGTTTTTCCTCCTGCCGTGACTGTCCACGTAGTAGTACACGGTTGTCGCGGGTGGTAGAGGCGGGCAGGCTGGCGGGCTCCCTACCCACGTGCTTACCTTCCCCCGCCGGGCCAACCCCATCCAGATGCCGGACACAACACCGGTGATTCCCAGCAAGAGTGCTGTTTGCGTTTTCATGGTTCCTCCAGACATGCCAAAGATGATGTGCACTGTTTCATCACGAAGCCGTGTGACCCTCCGGGAGGCTACGGCTTGCTCCCCGAAAGCGCGGGTCGGCTCGCAGCGCATCCAGGTCCGCCATCAACGCCAGCTGCGTCTCCGTCGCACCCCGCTGGCAACAGCGCCGCAAAACCTCAATCGCCTCCGTATGCAGGCCAAGCACCTCGAGTGCCCTGCCCTTGTAAAGCTGCGAGTCCAGATCATCGGCCGGCAAAGCACTCGCAGTACGCAGGGCTTCCGGCGCACCGGCGATCTGCGCTTTAGCCCGGCAGAGCCCAAGCACCATCCACCCGGGACCGTCCCTGGGTACATCGGCAAGCTGCTCCTGCTGTACCGCTGCCGCGTGCGCGTATGCATGGGCCGCATCCGCCCGGTGCTCGCGCAGCATCGCATAGCTGTCGCCCAGCTCCAGCCAGTTGGTGCCGTCCGCCGGATCAAGCCTGGTCGCCTCCAGCGCTCGGCTAACTGCCTGATCGGGCTTGCGCTGGAGTCGCCAGATCGCAGCCATGGTCGCTTGAGGCAGGGCGCTCTCTCCCAGGCTCAGGCTCCGGGTACAGTTCTCCATTGCTTCACTCAGCTGGCCCAGGCTCATCTGCACCCAGGCCATGTTGGCGAAAGCCATAGCCACGCGCGGCGCGGCCAGGCTGGCGGCCCGGAAAGCATTCAGTGCCTGCGGGTATTTGCCCTGCTCACTGTAGACCGCACCCAGCTCGTTATAGGCCTGCCAGTAGTTGGGCCGCTGCTTGAAGATCTGCTCGAACGCTCCTTCCGCTTGCTCCCAGCGATCTAGGTTGTCATAAATCTGCGCCTGTTCCAGCAGCAGCCGGGCATTGCCCGGGTCCAGAGACAGCGCGTACGCCAGCGCCCGCAGGGCAGCCTCCTGGTCGCCGCTTTGCTCCAGGATCATGCCCTTGGCCAGGTGGCCCTCCACCAGCTCCGGGGCGAGCCGCAAAGCTGCCTCCGCATTGCGCCGTGCCAGCGCAAGCGCCGCGGCATCCCGGTGCACGCCAAAATAGCGTCCGTAGGCAAGCGCCAGCTTGGCATAGGCCAGGCCATAGCGCGGATCCAGCTCGATCGCGCTCTTGTAAGCCTCGATTGCCGCATCAAGGCCTTTATCATTCTCCTGCTTGCGCAATGCTTCACCCGTCTGGAATGCCGAGTAGGCCTCCAGGCTTTGCGTTCCGGAAGGTGCCGCATGCTGTGCGTTTAGGTGCTGGGACACGTCGAGCAGGTCCGCTGCTGCGCGCACCGCACGCTCCGGAAGCTGCAGCTCTTCGCCGGCCTTGCTTGTAAACTCGGCTGTTCGCGACGCCGCATGCGAGGCCGGGTCCAAGACGCTGAGACCAACATGCATGTCGCCATCCTGCGGCATCGCGGAGGCAGCGAGAACCAGGTTGGCGCCCAGGGCTTCGCGCGCCTCCCCGATCTGTCCAGAGTCCTTGATCTCTCGGAAGCCGGGCGCCGCCATAACAAAGAAGTTGTGGTCAAACGCTTCCACGCGCGACAGCTGCGCCTCGATTGCATCAATCACGCCGCCCAGCATGGCGCCAATCTCGCGTGAGCCGGCCGGCGGCCAAATCAGGAGCGCCACAAACCGCTTCTCCGGCAAGGGATGAAGCCAGCGCCCCCACTGCTTTCTCTCAAGCAGCACGGCGCCGGCGGACAGTGCCGCTGCGCCGGCGCCACTGAGCAGAACTTTGCGCCGGGTCCAGATCTGCCGGGTCTGTTTAGCTGAAGGCAACGCCCGCCCACTTACCCGCGCAAAAGCTCGGCACCGTCGCTCAGGATCGTCGGCCAGGAACTCCGCGATGCAGGCCGGGACGGACCGCAGCTCCCCCCTGCGCTGCACAGGACGTCCGGACGCTCTCCCGTGCAGCTGTTCGCCGGTAAACACTTCCTGCAGCAGGACACCCAGCGCATAGATGTCGCTGGCCTGCGACGGCGGGTACCCCTGGAACAGCTCTGGTGCCAGATAGCCCGGCGTCCCGGAGAAGCGGCTCCGGCTCAGCAGGGTGGTCTCTTCGGCGTACATGCGCGCAAGGCCAAAGTCTGTGATCCACAAGCGCAACCCGGCGCCCTCACCATCCAGCATCACGTTACCCGGCTTGATGTCTCCGTGCACAATGCCTGCTGCATGGACCGCGGCAAGCCCGGCGACCAACTGGGCCTGGACCGAAGCTGCTTCGTCTGGAGACAGCAGCCGCTGTCGCTTTAGCCTTGCATCCAGCGACTCGCCGGGCAAAAGCCTCATGGTCAAGAAGAGAAAGCCCGGCTCCGGATGCCGGCAATCAAAGATGTCGTAAATAGGGCAAAGATTCGGATGGACGGTCTGCCTTGCAAGCAGCACCTCCTGTTTTAAGCGCTCCTTCAAGCTATGGTCGGTCTCGCGATCCGCTTCGGCGTCTGCTGCCAGCTCCGGCAGGATCACCTTGAGTGCCACGCGCAGGCCTTCCAGCAGGCGGTCTTCCACCTCGTACACCTCGCCCATGCCACCGCGCGCCACCATGCGCACCACCGTGAAGCGGTCGCTCAGAACGTCACCAGGCTGGAAGCGGCTGTGCAAGAGGCCCACCATGGTTAGGCCGCCTGCGTCCGCAGCAGTACAGGGTAAGACGATGTTGCCCCTTGTTCAGGTCTGCTTGTCATATCGCTTCCCTTCCGGGCAGTTGGCCTGCCGGGATAGTGGGATGTGCTGCCGAAAGTAGGCAGAAGCAACAGAGCTACAGCGCGGCACGTGCGCAAAGAGGCGGAAAAGACAGGCTTGAGGCTCCCGTTGATACGGGAAGCGGCCCGCGATCTTCAGGGACCTGCAGAATGACACACCCGCGGTACGGATTGCACGGTATTTCTGGCTCCTCGGCCATACCCAGATCCTGCGCAGCGGGACAAACACCGCATGGCAGCGACATAAGACCTTTCCTTATGATCCTCGCTTAACGAGCCGCTAGCTATTGGCTTCGCGAGGGAGCGGCAGCAAGCGCTTCACTGTAGCGAAGATCTGGATCTGCTCAGTGCCGGTCAGTGAGCGCCACAGGAGAGCTATCACCAGCAAAGCTCCAACGCAGGCGAAGGCAGGCAGGGCCCGAGTGCCGGCTGCCAGTGAGATCGCAAAGAGCGCTCCTACCGACCCGATCAGCAGAGGCAGCAGCGCACCGGCAACAGACCGAAGCGGCACGTACAGCCTTTGCGCAATCCACAGTCGGATACCGAGATCCAGCACGCAGCGTAGGGTCCAGGCAATCGCCGCGCCTCGGATCCCGGTCACGCGGACAAGCACGGCCAGCAAAGGGACGTAAAGCACCAGCTCGACAAAGGAGAACTTGGCATTGACGCTCGCCTTCCCAATTCCGTCTAGCAGCCCTGAGACAACACCGTCCATGCTGGTAAGCAGGATCCCGACACCTAGCCAACGGAGAACCACGGCTGCGTGACTGGCAAAGTCCGGCCCTAGCCACAGATTCAAAATCCAGTGGCTGAGCGCGACGCAGAGCAAACACGCGGGAAAGAGCGCTGCGGCAACGGTCACAAGGCTGCGGCGGAAGAGCGCCTGCGTGTTCGATGGATCAATGCGGTAGGACGCCGCCATCGCCGGGTAGGCCGTGCTCATAATCGCAACCGGGACGATACTGAAGCGCATCACGAGGTCAAACGGGGTGGAGTAGTAGCCCGTCGCGGCTGCGGAAAGAACAGAAGCGATAATGAAGCGATCCACGTAGGTCAAGATAGGCCAGGTCACGTTGGAAGCTGTCATCCAGCCGCCCATCCGCAGCACAGGCTTGAGCTTTCGGACATCGACCCGGGCTTGCCGCAGCTCCGGCATGGCGCGCAAACAGATGCGCCAGAAGGCCAGCGAGGTCACCACACGGCAGAGGGCGAGTACCCCGATCACAGCAACAAGACTGTCGAAGAACTGCAAGATGATGAGCGGCCCGATGTAGTACATCGCCATAATCGGAACATTCACGAGGTTGGCTGCTCGGAACTCCTGAAACGCGGCAATGATGCCCCAGAGTGCCGAGCACAAAATCACAATCGGGGCCGACAGGCAGAGCAGATAGAGTGAATAGAGAACCTCCCGGTGCAGCTCCGGTGGAATATGCAGCCCCTTGTCCACCCACACACGCGCAAGGGCGGCCATGATGCCGCCTCCCAGCACTCCCAGAACAGTAAGCGCGGCTAACCCGCTCCGGGCCAGAACCGCAGCCTCCAAGGCCTTGTCTTCCGTCAGCAGCTCAGCAATAGCCCGCGTCAGTGACCGACCGATGCCGAAGTCAAAGATCCCGAAGATCCCGATCAGGCTGAGAGCCAGCGTGAAAACACCCCATCGGCTTGGGCCCAGATCGCGTACAAGGTGGGGTGTAATGGCCACTGCGACAAGCAGCGGGCCAGCGCGGCCAATTAGATTCCACATCGCGCTCTTCGCAACGGTCTGTGTACTGCTGAGCGCGCGTATGGCTTTTGCTCTATCTGCTTGTGCAGGCTGTTCGCCGGCTGTCTGCATGTTCCCTTTCAATCAGCAACAGTGACACCTCAACCTCATAGGTCCTCACCGACTGTATACGCCTGGTTGGAGGGCCATTCCCGTGCCAAGCGCGCCTTCCCTCCCACAGTACTCCTCAGGAAGCTTCTCCGGAGAACCGCCAGAGTGCTGAGCTCCGCATCGACGACTGAAAACCCTTCATCCTGCATACCATGCTTCCTGTCGACCGGCGAGCTGTGCTCTATTCCATCCGCTCAAATGTTCTTACAGTTTCTTCTCGAAATCGTTAGAGACGAACATTCTACGAAGGTTACCCTCGCCTACACTGCCTCAAAAGGATGTATTTGAAAATGCAAATCGGTGATCTGCGAGGCGTGGCACCCGGCACAACTCTGACATCGGATATCTGCCTCATTGGCAGTGGGCCCGCGGGGTTTGCCATCGCCACCACTCTCGCGCAGACCTCGGTGAGTGTTCTTGTTCTGGAAAGCGGAGGGCGCGACGGGGAGAGTGAGTTTGTCACTGCGCAGAACGAGATTGAAACGGTCGGCGTACCGCGTGTTCTAGACCAAAGCAAGGTTCGGAACCGAATCTTGGGCGGGGCTTCGCATAGCTGGTCGGGCCGCTGCACAGCGCTGGATGCCATTGATTATGAGCAGAGGCCCTGGGTCAACTTCTCAGGCTGGCCGCTCACTGCTACAGCGATGGCCCCATACCTGCATCGAGCTGCTGAGCACCTGGGCTTGACCCCGACCACGTATGACGAACGTCTTCTTGATGAACTCGGGCTGCCCCGTCGATTTGAAGAACGGGAAGGCGAAGGGTTGCGCTCTGTGTTTTGGCAGTTCAGCCGCCGCTCGGCCTCCGACCGCGATCACGTCCGGTTCGGTATCAGTTTCGAAAAGCTGAAAGCACCCAACATCCGGCTGCTTACTCACGCAACGGTGATCAACATCCATACAGGCGACGAGGATCAACACGTTTCAGAGCTCGAAGTGGCCACGCCGGAGGGTGTGTCGTACCAAGTGCGGAGCCGGCTCTACGTTTTGTGCGCAGGCGGCATTGAGAATGCTCGTCTAATGCTCGCCTCCAATCGCGTGTTCCCTGCAGGCATAGGCAATCGCAAAGGTTTGGTTGGGCGCTTCCTTATGGATCATCCGCGCCTTACGATCGGTACCTTCACAAACGAGGCAGAACCTGCGCTCCGGTCAGAGTTTCTCCTCCTGGACCATGCCTCCGGCGCGCGGATGCAGCGCGGGCTCTCCTTCTCGCTTGAAAGGCAGCGCAAGGAGAAGCTTCTGAACTGTGCAGCGTGGATCACGCAGCAGATCGACGATCGGGACGTCTGGAAAGCGATGCGAGCGCGGCTGCGTGATGGTCGTTTGACTCGCGGACGGGTTGCACTACGCCACGCGGATCAACTCGTAGCCGGTGTCTGGAGCAAGTATGTGCGGCGCCGCCCCGTAAAGCGTCGCCTGCGCCGCATCGACCTGGATGTGATGGTGGAACAGGTCCCCGATCCAGCCAGCCGGATCAGCCTCTCCGAGAAGCTCGACCCTCTTGGCATGCCACTATCCCGCATCGACTGGAGGATCGGGGAGCAGGAGCGGCGTACAGTGATGCAGCTCGGCCTCACCATCCAGCGGGCACTTGCCCAGAAGATGCTGCCCTCGGTGGACCTCGCACCATGGATCCGGGACGGTAAGCCGGAGGAGGCTATCTTCCATGACCCTGCCCATCCGACCGGCACAACGAGGATGTCAGAGAACGAGAGCAACGGCGTCGTCGATAGAGACAGCAAGGTGTTCGGCATCGACAATCTTTATGTGGCAGGCAGTTCCGTCTTCTCGACAAGTGGACATGCCAATCCGACTCTCATGATTGTGGCCCTTGCTCTTCGCCTGGCCGAGAAGCTGCAAACCCGGTATACACAGCTTCCCGTGTAACTCGAAGACTTCGCCCGTGCCCCCTTTGCCACGCAGAAACCGGCGACCCATGCTGTGCATGGCCGCCGGTTTGCAACAACGGAACGAGTGAAAAGAGCGCCCGCTCGCCTCGGTCTGAAGCCGCCAGCGCGAAGCGCCCGGAGGGAGACTTACTTGCGTACCTTGGCACCTCCAAAGACGCGCGTCACTTCACGGATAAAGGGCTGTGCCGCTGCCGGGGTTGGTGTGGCGCCGTTCAGAATGGTCTGGTAAGGGATATCCTTGCCGTAGAACGCCTCGGTGTCCTTGGTATTTTGGTTCACTTCGTCACCGGTTAGGTCGAGGCCGGCAAAGATGCCCTTGTTGCGCGAGTAGGTCAGAAACTCCGCGCTGGCGATCTCGGTTGTATCCGCCTGTGAGTCACGGCCGACAGGACCGGCTGCCACGGAAGCGTCTCCGCCTAGCTTTATCTTGGCCTTCAGCAGATCATCCCCGCTCTGCTTCGTAACACCCACCAGCACCAGGTCTGTGGCCTGCCCACCTGCCTGTAGCCCGAAGCTCACTCCGGCCATCTGCACAAACACGGGAGCGCTCCAGCCCTTGCTGCTGACGAAGCAGGTGGCAAGACCCTGGCCATACTGGGCTCCGCCGATAAAGGCACCCTTCTTGAAGCTTGGAACCACCAGAACGCAGCGAGCCTTGTGGGCGATGCGGTCCGGAATGCCATTATCCGGGACGCCTGCGAGCTGATGGAGCACCTTTGTTGCTGAGCTGACACGATCAGCCAGCTTGGATGAGGTGTCAGCTCCAGCGGCGAGTGCAACGCCGGGAAGCATACTGGCAACGACCAAGAGCCCTGCGGTAACTTTCATTCGATTCTCCTCTACTTTAGATACTGTAAGCCCATGCTCCTCTGCCCGAACAGAACCTCTCGCCCGCGCGCAATGAGAAACTTACACACAAGGATGCATGGAATTGCCGAAAGAACCACTCCGCTGGTCCCTGGTTCCTGCATTTCTACCGCATCACCCGTCATGGAGGCTTCGGCGCAGGAAAGCGGTGCTCTGCAGTGAAGTGAGATGATCTCCTTAGATCGCTCATCTGCTGCCTTCCCCCGGAGAGCCCCTAGCTTCCCGCGAAGCCATGGATCTTCCCGCAAAGCCGCTGGCCATTGTTGTACTGTTCCGGGAAGGAATGAGGTCGCATGCAGAGTGGAAGCCCCATAATCCTTTTTGTCATGGCGTACCTGGGCGGCGTGCTTGCGATTCTGAGCTCCTGTGACCTCTCGATCCTGCCTTTTCTCTTCGCCGCTCGGCTGACCAGCCCGGCGGCAATCCTTTCCGGGCGACAAGGCTGGCTTCGCTGCTTGCAGCAAGATGGCTCTACTTTGCTAACCGCTCTGAGCAGCCGGGCAGATACACCCGTCCCGAAACTCTGCGCAGGCTCCGACTGAGCAAGCGTACCTTGTGCGATCTGTTGTATGGTGAAGCGTCGGCGGATCACAATGCCACGCACGCAGAGACCAACATGAACCTGAAATTACGCACAGCACTTCTGCTTACCCTGACAGCATGCACCAGCTTCGTACTGCGCGCCCAGTCCGGCGAGGAGCGTTGGCCGGAAGCCCGAGCGAACACCTGGTACGCAGCGCAGCCCTGGCTCGTAGGCGCTGACTACATACCATCCGATGCGATCAACGAGTTCGAGATGTTTCAGGCTGCTACCTGGAATGCGCCGCTGAACGATAAAGAACTTGGCCTGGCCGAAGGCATCGGCATGAACACGGTTCGAGTATTTCTGCAGGACCAGCTATGGCAGCAGGATCCGGAAGGCTTCAAGAAACGGCTAGACGCCTTTCTCACGATCGCCGCAAAGCACCACATCCGCCCACTGCTGGTCCTCTTTGATTCCTGTTGGGAAGCGACCCCGCATCCCGGACCTCAGCACCCGCCGATCCCCGGCATCCATAATTCAGGCTGGGTACAAAGCCCAGGCAAACAGCGCCTGCTTGACCGCGCGGACGAGCCTGAGCTGGAAGCCTACGTAAAAGGCGTTGTGGGTGCGTTTGCAAACGATCAACGCATACTTGGCTGGGACATCTGGAATGAGCCGGATAACCAGGGCGGCGACAAGGCGGAGGATGTTGCCGCAAAGGTGGCGCGTGTGGATGAGCTGCTTCCGGAAGCATTTGCGTGGGCACGCTCTGTTCATCCGGTGCAGCCATTAACAAGCGGCGTATGGGAGGGCAACTGGAGCGATCCATCCCAGGAAAGCGCTACGACGAAGATCCAGCTACGCGAGTCGGATGTGATCAGCTTCCATAACTACGGATGGCCTGAAGAGTTTGAGGCGCGCATCAAAAGCCTCGAGCCGCTGCACCGGCCCATCCTCTGCACCGAGTACATGGCCAGGGGTGCGGGCTCAACCTTTGATGGCAGCTTGCCTGTCGCCAAGAAGTACCACGTTGCAGCAATGAACTGGGGACTGGTAGCCGGTAAAACGCAGACCTACCTGCCTTGGGACTCTTGGCAGCGGCCTTATGTTCTATCGAAGCCAACCGTCTGGTTCCATGAGGTCTTCCAGCAGGATGACACACCCTATCGGCAGCATGAAGTCGATCTGATCCGCCAGCTTACCGGCCGCGGAACAGCTGTCGCATCCACATCGCAAGAGGCTGGCGCTCCCTAGGGCGGTTCTAGCAAGCGCCACCTGCTGTATGCGACGATGATTCTGCCCCGCTTCAGCTCTGTCCTACTTCACCCCATGAATCTGTCACGCCGTGCTTTTCTGCAGACTTCCCTGGCTGGCGCTCTTGCCCACCATCCTCTTCCATTGCTGGCACAGGGTGTGGCCGAACGCCACGTCAAAGCGCAAGCGAAGGGTTCCAAGAGCGGACTTCCCTTTCATTCGCAGCTGGTGGATATTGCCGCGCAAGCCGGCCTGCGTATGCCGACGATCTATGGCCCCTTGGACCACAAGGACTACATCATGGAGGCAGTCGGCTGCGGTTGCGCCTTCATCGACTATGACAACGATGGCTGGGTGGATGTTTTCCTGCTGTGCGGCACGCGTCTCCACTCCCCTCCAGCTGAGGCCAGCAACCGGCTTTACCACAACAATCGGGATGGCACCTTTACCGACGTGACGCACGAAGCAGGCCTTGCTGCGACAGGCTGGGCCTCCGCCGTGTGCGTAGGCGATTACAACAATGATGGTTTTGAAGATCTCTTCATCACCTACTATGGGCAGAACCGGCTCTACCGCAACAATGGCAATGGCACCTTTACCGACGTCACAAAAGAAGCCGGGCTGACCAACGACCCTACGCGCTGGGGCTCGGGCTGTACCTTTGTTGAGCTTGGACGAAGCGGGCACCTGGATCTTTTTGTAGCAAACTACACAGGCTTTGATTTCTCGCGGGTCCCACTTCCCGGCAGCGCGGCGAACTGCTCCTGGAAAGGCGTGCCTGTCAGCTGCGGTCCCCGTGGGCTTCCACTCGGCCGGCACTCGCTCTACCGCAACAAAGGTGACGGCACATTCCAGGATGTCAGCGATGAGGCTGGCATCGCGGAGAAGAAAGACAGCTACGGCATGACAGCTGTAGCGGCTGACTTTGCCGGTGACGGGTGGCAAGACATCTACCTTGCCGCCGACTCGACGCCCAGTCTCTTCTTTGTCAACGCAGGCAAGCCGCGCCTGGAAGAGCGCGGGGTCGCGCGCGGGGTCGCTCTGAGCGATGACGGGATGGAACAGGCAGGTATGGGCATCGGTGTCGGGGACTACAACCTTGATGGCCGCCTCGATATCTTCAAGACTCACTTCTCGGATGACACAAATGTGTTGTACCGCAATGACGGCAACGGCAGCTTTACCGATGTCACCTTTGTAGCCAAAATCGGCGTAGAAACACGCTACACAGGTTGGGGTACAGGCATCGTGGACCTGGATAACGACGGCCTGCCGGACATCTTCATGGTGACGGGCAATGTCTATCCTGAGATCGAAAAGAAGGTCGCGGATTACCCTTACAAAACACCGCGGCTGGTCTTTAGAAACTTAGGAAACGGCGCATTTGAAGAGCTGGTGGACGAGGCCGGGCCCGGTGTCGCAGCACCGCACTCGAGTCGAGGGTGCGCCTTCGGTGACTTCGACAACGATGGCGATTTAGATGTGCTCATCATCAATCTGAATGAGCCGCCGTCGCTCCTGCGCAACGATGTGACGGGTGACCATCACTGGCTCAAAATCAAGCTGGTCGGGGTCAAGTCGAATCGCAGCGCGATCGGCGCCCGCGTACTGCTGCGTTACGGCGGCAAAGTCCAGGTGCAGACGGTACTCAGCCAATCAAGCTTTTACTCGGCAAGTGACATGCGGCTCCACTTCGGCTTGGGCGATGCAAAAGTTGCGGATGTGGATCTTTCCTGGCCAAGCGGCCTGAAAGAGTCTCTGCACGGAGTACAGGCAGATCGGCTCATTACCGTGAAAGAAGGGGCAGGCATCGTTCCCAATGCAGGCTGGTTGCGGTAGGGCAGTGCTCGAGCTACTGCATACGTTGCTCTTGAAGGGCTATGGAAGACGCTGCATGGTTTAGGAAAGCGGCTCCAGCAGCAATGCTATTTGCTTCCTACCGCACCGGCGCCCCCTACTGCCTGCCGCGCCCTGTTTGCAAGCTTCACACTCGCCAGCCGTTTCGTCATCTCATCGCTGTCTGCCGTGTCGCCCAGCCGGTCATATGCCTTGGCCAGAAGATAGTAGGCCTGCTCCGATGATGGATTCTGCGCAATAGACAAGTTCAGCTCCGTCACCGCCTCCTGAAGGCGGTTCCCATTCATCAGAATGCGACCAAGCTCCGAGTGAGCCAGTGCGTACCGGCTGTCGAGCGCGATTGCTTGCCGCAGGATGCTTTCTTCGCCGGCTTCATCCTGCTGCGCCCGCAGTGCGAGTGCCAGTTGGTAATAGCTCCGAGGCTGCTTAGGAGCTAGTTCAATCGCCACGCGGTACTCATCGGCTGCACGATCCGCAATGCTGAGGTTTAGCAGAACATTGCCAAGCAGGTAATGTGCCTGGTAGAGCTTCGGATCCAGAGCAATTGCTGCTTCCAGGTCCCTGCGCGCACCGTCCAGGATTTTGTCATCGTATTCACTTTCCGCGACGGTGATCAGGAACGAGGGCGAGGTCTGATACGTTTTCCGCTGCGCCTCCAGCAATGTCAAAACGTCCTTATACCTACCTTCTAACTGGAGCGTGTTGGCCAACAGCAGCAGTGGTTGAAGAGCAGGATGCGACTGATAATTGACCTCAGCGATCTGCTGCGCCGGCACAAGCTGATGCGAGGCGAGCAGCACCACAACAGCCATGTTCGATTCCTGTGCAGGCGTATCGGGCGTGGCGTGGAAGTGATCCAGCGCCTTCGCCGCCTCGTCCACGGATCCGGCGGCAAGCCATTCGCGCGCAAGCGAGGCAGCAATGCTGTTATTCGCCGGCCACAACGTGTGTGCCTCTTCGAGCGTTTTGTTCGCTGCTGCCGCGTTGCCGGTCCCTTCCAGGGCGGCTGCCAGCAACAGGCTGACGCGGGGTTCACAACGCAGTGCGGTCAGAGGCTGTAGGCGCTTCACAACATCGGCGTACTGCCCTTGCTGCATCAGGCCGCCGCCCTCTGAGAGAGCAGTGGCAGTATCTTCTGCTGAGGGGCATTTCGCGTCCGTCGTAGCAGGGCCCGCTGCCCTTCCAAATGGTGCGGCCCCTGCCGCTGGGAGGCTGCCCCATGAGCAGCTGACAGCGACAAGGGCCAGGGTAAGCCACGACTTTGCTACCGAACGGAGGGGCGACCACATGCGCCTAGAACGTAGCGCGCAGGCTGAGCTGGATCTCCCGTCCGGCGTTTGCGGCGGTAACCAAACCGAACCTATTGTCATTGACGCCAGTGTCGAGGCCGGTAAAGTTAACGCGGTTGAAGGCATTGAACGCTTGTGCCTGGAACTCCAGACCATAGCGCTCATTGTACGTCCACTTCTTGAAGCCCGAGATATCCCAGTCTGCAGAACCCGGTGCCTCAATGCTATGGGGGGACCCTGTCCCCTGCACTGCTTCACCCGTTTCAGCCGTGATGTTCTGGGTGTTGAAGTAAGGACCAAGCCGACCATGACGGCCCAGACCACCATGCAGACTGGAGTTGTTGATTGGTCCACTTACATTCGGCAAGGCATTTACAAAGATGCCTAGGTTCTGATTGCTCCCCGGCGTAAGCCAGGGACCCGAGTGGAGCGAAGCGATCGTAGCGACCTTCCAGCCGCCTACGAGTTGGTTCAGCCAGCCGCCCGTATTCAGGTAAGCTTTGCCCTGCCCGAAAGGCAGCTCGTAGATAGCATTCGCGACAAGGTTCTGGTTCAGATCCGTGTCACAGTGGCTCCGGTCTTGTCTTAGGTTAAGTGGGTGCCAGGTGAACTCATCCTGGTAGGGGTAGCCGAGGCACTTTGAGAACGTGTAGTTGCCAAGCACTTCAAAGCCGTTGCTGTATCGGTGCTCCACTCGGGCGACGATGCCGTTGTAGAGCGAGCTGCCGGAGTTGGTATTCTCCTGCACTCCGTTGAAGGGTGTGACCCCGTCGGTCGTGTAGCGCGTGCCGACAATCGGTGCAGCGCTGGGATTTGCAGCGGTTCCCGGAGGAAGCGTCTCGAGCGGTGCGATGTTTGGGCGCTCCTCATAGTGGTGTGCTGCGCTGCCGAGATAGACCGCTTCAAGCAGCCAGCTCTTGATGGTGTGGTCCAGGGTAAAGTTCCACTCGTAGGTGTAAGGAGTCCTACCGTCTGGCTGGATGAAGGAGGCCGTCTGACCCCCACCTTGTACTGTGGGGCCAAAGAGCTGGTTGAGATTAAAGCTCGGTGTCACCAGCGCTGGGTGCGGATTGGTTGTAGTTGGAGTGACTGGCGTGGTGTTGTTGTAGCTCTGGATCAGGTAATACTTCGTTGTGTCGACCTCGACCTCGTACTGGTTGATATTCGGTTGGAGGAAGTAAATGCCGAAGCCGCCTTTGATGTCGGTCTTAGCGTCATCGAAAGGGACATAGTTAAAGCCCAGGCGCGGTGCAAAGTTAAGGTACCGCGGTTGCACAACGTTTCTCCCCAGGCCCAGTGCATTGCTATCCGGGTACGTCAGATCCTGCCCCGTGGCCACATTAAAGCTACCAACGTGATTTGCTGTGTCGATTGGCTGCGAAGAATGCTCGTAGTTCAAACCGGCGATCACGCTGAGATGATTATTGATCTTGACGTTGTCCTGCCCGTAGTAAGACTGGTACCACATACGCAGATTCAGCAGCGGGTCGCCGATGGCAGTAAAGCCCGAAACCGGTACACCTAAAAGCAGATCGGCCACCGGATCGCCTGTATAGACGCCGTTGAATGCCAAATTCGTCGCGGCCCAATCTTCGTAGAGATAGATAGGTTCATAGCGAATATCGGCGCCGGCAGAGATCTGTTGCTTGCCCTTCTGCAGGCTGATGCTCTCTGTCCACTGGTTCAGGCCTTCACGAACAATGTCCGTGCCCTCGGTTGAGCCCGGATTGGCATAGTTGGTGACACTGAAGGACGGCGGACCGTAGGATCCAGCTTGGTCTGCCTCATTGATCAAACCAAGTGGATTTGCCTGCGAGGCGTTGTAGCCATCGGCGCGCTGCTCACCGGTCGCGGTGTGGGTCCATCCATAACGCACATTGTTGACGAGATTTGGACTGAAAATATGTGTCCACCCAACAACAACATTCTTCGGGTTCGAAGGAAAGATAACAGTTCGAGATGGGGTGATATCACTCACCGTCGTGGTCTGGCTCTGATTGGTGAAGCGGCCGAAGATGCTGTCTTTGCTGGAAATCTGATAATCGATGCGGCCGCTCTCCTGATCCCAACCTTCCGTCGTATCGGCAACGTTGAAGTAGTTGGTACCTCCGGAATAAACGCCATTGGGCGCGGGATAGTAAGCAGCTATCTTTTGGCCGGTGCTGTTGAACTGCGTCGTGGGAATCTGATTCCCGGCATAGGCCGCACCGGTAAACGGGTTGGTGAGCTGCTTCGTATCCGCGCTGAAGTTGCCGGCGAGTTGACTAGCCGTAGGCACCAGGCTGAACTCATCATTCGGCTGGATCAGCCGGAAGCCCTCGTAATTCAAGAAGTAGAAGATCTTGTTCTTTTTGATTGGACCACCGAGCGTGGCGCCGAACTGATTCTGATGGAAAGCTGGAGCCGCGCCCTGGTCGAAATAGTTTCGCGCGTCCAGGTCGTTGTTGCGGAAGTACTCGTAGACCGATCCATGCAGATCGTTGGTGCCGGAGCGCGTCACAACATTGATGAAGGCGCCGCCGCCTGCGTAGTTTGCCGGCGCGCCCGATTGCTCGACCTTGAACTCCTGAATGTTGTCTGTAGAAGGCAGCAGCCCCTCGGCCCCATACCAGGCGTTCCGGGTTTCAATGCCGTCATAGAGATAGCTATTGTCGTCCTCGCGAAGCCCAGCTATCGCCACAGAGACTGTCTGCGTGCCGGACCACTGGGAGGCAGGAGACGATACGTTCGGAACAATGGGCGTCACACCGGCAGAAAGCTGTGCAAGCTGCAGGTAATCCCGGCCGTTCAGCGGCAAATCTTCGATCTGCTGGTTCCCAATCACCTGACCCTGATTGGAGGATTCCGTTTCAATCAGCAAGGATGCCGCTGAAACCGAGACCGACTGCGTTTCCTTGCCCACTGCCAGGGTGATGTTCTGCTCGGACTGCTGGGCGACAAGAAGCGGAAAAGGCTGCAGCTCCTGCGTGGAGAAGCCCGTACTGACGATCTTCATTGAGTACGTGCCCGGAGGCAGTTGCGTGATGTGATAAGAACCCGAGCCGTCGGTCACGCCATGGTACTCAAGACCCGTGCCGGTGTTTGTAGCCGTGATGGAAGCGCTGACTACGCTTGCTCCGGTACCATCCGTGACCGTGCCCGAGATCGCGCTGGTTGTTTGTGCGTGGCCGGCCGCAGCGCCCAGAACCAGGGTTGCGGCCATCAGCGTAGAACGCAGCAGGCGCTTTCCCTTCCCTTGGCTACATCTCATAGAAGATTGCTTCACGTGTTGCCCCCTCAATTCACCACTGTTCGCTGGTGCTACATAGAGCATCCGGAAACTCTGGATGCATGCTTGCGACACCTTTTGCGAGCCGGGGCGAATCATACGGGCCAAGTTGCAGAATGTACAAGCTGGCAAACAACCTAATTCCGAATGGTTCATATGTACTACCGCATAAACATCTACCAGGTTAGTTCAACCTCCTGTTTTTTCAGATCAGATCGGCTTCTTCGCCATCGCATAGCCGTGTTGAGTCCTCATGCCGTCGTGTAAGGTTGCAAGGCGTTCCTCAGGCTGGGGCGACCCCTGAAAGGAAACGAGATGATGACTACATCCAAGCCACCTGGAGGCATCCGGGTGCTTATCGTCGACGACCACCCGGTGGTTCGGCTTGGCCTTCGAACAATGCTGCGCAGCGAAGAGAAGATCGCCGCGACAGGGATGGCCGCGTCGGCCAGGGAGGCCTGGCTGGAAGTAGAGCGCACCCCTTATGACGTCGTCTTAATGGACATGCGTATGCCGGAGATCGAAGGTGCCGAAGCGATTGCCGAGCTACGCCGTATCCAGCCCGACATACGCATCCTTGTCTTGTCCAACTACGAAGAAGACGAGTATATTCTTCGCGCTCTGCGTGCAGGCGCCATGGGCTACCTGCTTAAGAGCGCTCCTCAGGCGCAGATCGTGCAGGCTCTGGAAACAGTCCACGCGAACCACCACTTCTTTCCGCCGAACATCACAGACCGCCTGATGGAAACCATCGGCCGACAGGAGCTCAGCCAGCGCGAGCTGGAGGTGCTTACCCTGGTCGCAAAAGGGCTGACCAACAAAGAGGTCGCGCAGAGCTTGTTCATCAGTGACAAAACTGCGCGGAACCATGTAGCAAGCTGCCTGCTGAAGCTCGACGCGAACGACAGGACCGAAGCGGTCACGACGGCACTTCGGCGAGGGCTGATCCACCTCTCAGAGTAGCCGCACGCTCCTACGAAACTAGGGCGCAGTCTTGTGGAGGCCGCCTGTAGAGTTGCTCCGGCTCAGCACGGCAACGATGCGGCTCCTAAGTCCCTGCGCTTCCAGCCTGACTCGGATGCGTACCTGCGTGCCGCTGCCTGGAGTGCTGAGTATCTGCAGGACGCCGGCCGCTTCTCGCGCCCGCTTCTGCATGCCCAGGATGCCAAAGCCGGAGCTTTCCGGTGTGACGGTAAACCCCTGCCCATTGTCCTTCACGATCAGCTCTACGCCGTCTTCCTCGTACGTCAGGCTGATGGCGAGCACGGTCGGGTCGGCATGGCCTACAGCGTTGGCGATCGCTTCCTGCCCGATCTGCACCAGCGCATTGGTAAGCCGAAGGCTAAGCGGGCGAGGGTTCCCATGCAGCTTCGTGACTACCGTGATGCGGTTACCCGTAATTTTTCGCGTCGTTTCTTCCAGCTTCTTCAATGGATCCTGCTGGGCATCCGGTGGGGAGCCGAGGATCGCGATCGTTTGACTCGCCTCTTCATGGCACTTGCGGATGACCTGGTAGGCAAGGTTCAATTGCTCGGCAATGTGACCGACATCCTGAGAGTCGCCTTGAATGATCCCGTTCCGGATGCCCTGGATCTGGTAGCCGACCCCGGCAAAGCTTTGAGCCATGGTGTCGTGAATCTCATGAGCCAGACGGCCGCGCTCCTGTGTAAGCGCTTGGGTCTTCCATCGTTGCATGCGAAAGTAGACCAACTGGATCATCAACGCGAGCGCAAGGCTGCTCCCGAAGAACATGCCCGCACGCCAGGGGGTCCACCAGGGCGGCCCATCCGGCACAGGCGGGTAATCCACAAAGGCAGCGTGCTGCCGCAGAGCCAGGTAGTCGCCCGCAACGGCATTGCTTATGCTGATGTTGCGCCACATGCCGCCTGTATCCACCGAGCGCAAGCCGATGCGGCCGGACTTGACACAGCCGCGATCCTCAAACGCGATCCAGCCCGTTTGCGCTGTCTGGAGATTGATGACGGACGCTGCGATCTTGCAACCGACCGCCGTGACACGAAGCCGGTACCAGACCGATGCGTGCAAGCCCCCAGGCATCGGAACGGGCCGCGCTTCGGTCCAACCGAAATTGGAGCGCCCGATGATGATCGTGCCATCCACTGGGCGAAGCCCGACGTAGTACCCGTCATATGTATCCAGGCCAACCCGTTCATAGTTCGAGCGGATCACCAGGCCCATGTCCCCGTAGCTTCGATCCATCTGCACATCGGATTCAACGGTGTAGTTCTTCCACAGGCTGGAACCGGTAAGCAGTTTGGCTCCGCGCTCGCCTGCATGACTCCGCACCACACCATCCACAGTGCGCCAGTTGCCCCCAAGCTGTTGCCATCCATCCAGTCGCCCCGGGCCCAGCTGGTAGGTATGCGAAGGCACGATCCCCTCCATCTGCCGCCGATGCAGCGCTAGGAGGCCACCAGTCAGGAAAGCGCCGCTCAACATAGCAAACACAAGGACGCGAAAGGGTATAGGCGGCAACGACCCGGGAAGCCGAGGCTGCGGAGCCATGCCGCTTTTCTCTCGTACCCGGTGCAACGCCGGAAAAGCATCGGTCGGGCGATCCGGCCTGGCCACATCGCGAGAAGAGTAGAGGGGAGTGCTGTTGCGCGTCGGCAGCGGGTTCTGACTCATCGAAAGATTTCCTCGGCGCAGTAGGCGCTCCAGCAACGGCCAAGAGGTATGGCGATGCGCGTCGGAGGCGAAAGGCAATGCTCCATTTGATACACGGCCAACGCTACGCTTCCGTCAGGCGCACTCGCAAGCCCGCCGCTTGTACAAGTCCGGGGAGCACTCTGCTCCCAACACGCTTTGAAGGGGATTGTCTGATAGGCGAGCAGCTCGAACATTGCTATTCCCCACCCTTTCCGGTTATGGTTAGGCACTTTGGGGAACGTTGAAGGGCTTTGGAAAGGCGCAATGGAGCAAGCCTTGCGGTTGAGTAACACGAATCTGAAAGCGCTCGATAGTGGGCTAAGCAAGCCTGCATACAACCGTGCGGAGCTGGCACAACACACGGTCCACATCGGCGTCGGCGCCTTCCACCGCGCACATCAGGCGGTCTACCTCGATGACCTGCTTGCCCTTGGCAGTGAGCCGCGGTGGGGAGAGTGCGGTCTGGGTGTGCTGCCGGGCGATGCGCGCATGAGAGATGCGCTGAAGCCGCAGGATGGCCTTTTCACCGTCGTCGAGAAGAGCGCAAACTCGCAGATCCCTCGCGTGATCGGATCAATAGCAGAGTACCTGCTTGGGCCCGGGGATGAGGAAGCCGCTATCGAAAAGCTGGCAGCTGCAGACACCAGACTTGTGTCGCTGACTGTGACAGAAGGCGGTTACTTCATCGACGAAGGAACACGGCAATTCATCCCCGAGCACCCAGAGATACAGCATGATCTCTCCCATCCAGACCGGCCCACCACCTCAATCGGCTATATGGCTGCAGCACTGGACCGCCGTCGTCGACGCGGCTTGCCGCCCTTCACACTTATGTCCTGCGATAACCTGCAGGGCAATGGCGACGTTCTCAAAGAAGTGATGCTCGCCTTTGCAGAGATGAAAGACAAAGCTCTGGGCAAGTGGCTCAGCGAACATGCCGCTTTCCCAAACAGCATGGTAGACCGCATCACACCCGCCACAACTGCGGAAGATGTTCGCAGTTTCCCCACGACTTACGGCTTTGAGGATGCATGGCCGGTCATGACAGAGTCCTTTAAGCAGTGGGTCATTGAGGACCATTTTTGCAATGGCCGGCCAAGCTGGGAAAAGGTGGGAGCCGAGATTGTCACCGACGTTGCGCCCTACGAGCTCATGAAGATGCGGCTGCTCAATGGCAGCCATCTCGCCATGGCCTACCTCGGAGCGCTTAGCGGCTATACCTACGTGCATGAAGTCATGCAGGATCCGCTGTTTGTCTCCTTCATCGCTGCCTTTATGGAGGAGGTGACGCCGGTCGTTCCAGTGATCCCCGGCACATCCGTAGTCGAGTACAAAAAGGTCTTGCTGGAGCGCTTCGCCAATCCGGGGATCCATGACCAGGTGACGCGGATCTGCTCGGAAGGTTCAGCGAAAATGCCGAAGTGGGTGCTGCCCTCCATCGTCGAACTCCTGGAACAAGGGAGACCGACTGAGTTGCTCAGTCTGGTCATTGCCAGCTGGATCCACTATCTCAAGGGAGGTGCCGATGAGCGGGGTCGGCCTCTGGAGATTGTGGACGCTCGCGCAGGGGAGCTCCGCGCCATCGCGCTAAGAGCCGGCATAGATCCCCGACCTATGCTGGCCGTCACGTCGATCTTCGGCCCGCTGCTGCCTGCGTCGGAGCAATTTGTGAGCAAGGTCGCGCGGGCACTCGCCATGCTCAGCGAGAGGGACGCAGCCAGCTGCATGCGTCAATACCTCCCGGGCGGAGACGCTACCTCTTGACCCGGGCGGCGCATTGGCTTGAAAAGGTTGGCCTCTATCCGGAGTTGGCAATCGGCTACGCCGGCTTGCTGCTGTTCATGATCGGCGACGGCGTAGAGTCGGGCTTTCTCTCGCCCATGCTCGTCGACATGCACTTTACCCAGCCGCAGGTCGCGCTCGTCTTCACCCTTTATGGAGCGACCGCAGCCATCGCTGCATGGCTCAGCGGTACTTTGTCTGACCTGTACGGGCCCAAGAAGGTGATGTGGCTCGGCTTTTTGATCTGGGTGCTCTTTGAAATACCTTTCCTGCTGGTCGGCATCGCCCATGCCAACTACTCGGTCATCGCGATCAGCTATATGATCCGCGGTTTCGGCTACCCGCTGTTCGCTTTCAGCTTTCTGGTATGGGTCACGGCTGTCACTCCGCAGCGCTATCTGGCCACAGCTGTGGGCTGGTTCTGGGTCGCCAGGACCGGCGGCTTGCCTACACTGGGTTCGCTGCTAGCCAGCTACTCTGTGCCGCGCTATGGCGCCTACAGATCCCTGTGGCTTTCGACCGGATTTGTGGTCCTCGGAGGCCTGATTGCACTGTTGGGGGTCAAGGAAGTACGAGGCTTGCGCGGCCTGCAAACAAACAGAACAGGTAGTGCGTTTGCCGTGTTGTTTTCAGGGCTGTCTATCGTCTGGAAGAAGCCAAAAGTCGGGCTCGGCGGTCTGGTCGCCGTCATCACGACAACATCGGAGTTCGGATTCCTGCTCTTTCTACCCATCTTCTATATCCACACCATAGGCTTCTCCCTCCAGCAGTGGCTGCAAATCCTCAGTGTGATGTTTGCAACCAACGTCGTCTTCAATCTGCTTTGGGGCTACGTGGGCGACCGGATCGGCTGGCGCAGAACTGTCGGCCTCATCGGTGCCTGCGGATGCGCATTGGCAACGCTCGGGCTGTTTTATGTGCCAAATTACTTCGGCAGGAACTACGCTCTTGTTCTGCTTGCTGGCATGGCTTACGGAGCGACGCTGGCCGGCTTTGTGCCCCTAAGCGCCATTATGGCGACGCTTGCTCCGCAGTCACGCGGCGCAGCGATGTCCATCATGAATCTCGGCTCGGGAACCAGCATCTGGCTCGGGCCTGCGATCGCCGGTATCTTTCTGCCCAGAGTTGGCGTATCCGGCGTGATCTGGATCTTCGCGGGCTTGTATGTAGTGTCGGCCTTGCTCACGATGACACTCCGGCTGCCTGAGGAGCAGCACCCGGTTCTTATCGCAACACCTCTCGCCTAGCCGGCGCCGCGCTGGCAAGCGACGCCTGGCGTCGCCCGGCGTCAGGGCTCAAACACATGCTGGGAGATGTTCCCCCCATCGCAGCGCTTATTTCGCGCTACATCGCGTTCGCAGCGGCTAGCATTCGTTGTCGTTTGCTTTGCCCGTTTCCAGGTACGCGTCCAGGTTCAGGTTCGCTAAATCCTGGTTCCCATCCTCATCGCGAACCGCATGTAGAAACTTCTCGTGAAAGAGGATCGTGCGCTGATCCGCAAACGTGATGGCGATGCCATATGGCATGCGGTCCAACTGAATGATTCTGTGGGCAGGTTTGCCGAACATGATAAGCCTCAGTCCGAAGGTACTCATCGTTCTGAGGGCTAGTCTGTCGCCCGCCGTACCTACAGGCACGTTCCAGAGAACACGATCTTTGCCGTGTCTGTAACGTGTGGCAACACGACGGAAGATGCGGCTTGCTGCGCAGCACTATTCGATTAGCCTTGCATGGTGGGCACAGCAGGATTCGAACCTACGACTTCCACCGTGTGAAGGTGGCAAATAGCACTTTCGCAGCAGTCTCCCTCAGCCACTAGCGAACACCTCCGAACAACGTTTCTGCCAATAACCAAGCGGCTATTCATGTTTCTATTCGATGCTAACAATTGAGTCTGCGTCCATACGATTCCGCTTGCGTTCGCCACAATCCATTCCGTAAGCTTTCCGTAAGATCGAAAGAGGACGCCATGGCAGCCAAGCCGCAGACCGCAACCAACCTCCAGTTCCCGTCCTCACGTCGCAAGGTCATTGCTGGCCATGAGCCGGAATGGGTGAAGATCGGCGAAACAGGCGAATACCTTGGCTACCGCAAAGGCTCGCGAGGCGGCCAGTGGAAGGCTCGCTACTACACCGTGGAGGCACGGAACCGCTACAGCACCATAGGGCTGGCAGACGACATCGTAGAAGCCGATGGCATGGCCGTCCTCAGCTATGGGCAAGCCGTCAAAGCAGCACAGGCATGGATTGCGACTGTAAAGCATGCGGATGGCAACGGGAGAAAACTCCTCAAATTGACAGTGGCAAATGCTGCCGAAGAATGGCTTAAAACCTTCGATGGTCGCAGCATCCGTTCGCACCAGACCTCAGCAGCAAACGTTAAACACTACATATTGCCTGTGCTTGGCTCCATTGAAATGACAAAGCTGACCCGTTTGCATGTAGAACGTTGGCTACGGACAACAGCCGCGACTCCTACGATAAGAAGCAAAGGCAAAAAGAGCACAGTTGTTTGCTATATGAGCGACCCGGAAACACAGCGGAAGCGACGGGATAGCGCCAATCGGGTTTTCAACGATCTTCGGGCATTATTGACACACGCATATCGGAACCATGGCATTGGGGATAAAGCAGCATGGGAAACAGTGAGTCCGCTTGGCAACGCTTCCCAGCCGCGACGTGCGACGTTGGACGTGGAAGAGGCTGGGAAGCTCTTGGACGCATGCGAGCCTGATTTCCGCAAAATGGTCCATGCTGCTTTGATTACGGGAGCACGATGGGGCGAGCTTTGCCACTTGAGGGTGTCAGCATTCAACCATCATGGGAAGCTGCTAACAATTGTCCAAGAGAAGTCTGGCGGAACAAAGAAGCATGTAGCACTCACAGAGGAAGAGGCTGGCTTCATCGCTGAGAACGTGGCTGGCAAGGCTCAGGATGAGCACATCTTCCTACGGGAGGATGGGGAACCATGGAAGAAGAGCGACCAGCAATGGCGGATGGAGGATGCTTTAGCGATTGCCAAGCCACGGGAGCGGGTTACCTTCCATGGACTGCGTCATTCGGTAGGGCGCTGGCTAGCAGAGCGCAATCTGCCCATGGCCATCATCTCCAAACATCTTGGACATGCGAGCAGCAGCGTTACAGAAGCCTTCTACGCCCACTACTCACCATCCCACGTCCAAGACACCATCCGAGCCAACAAGCCCAGCTTTGGTGGGCTACGCTTGGTAGAGAAGGCCGGCTAGTGGCGAAAAAAAGGCGAAGATGCTAAGGTAAGTACTGACGCCTGTGGAAAAGTAGGTACGTGTCTGTAAAAGAACTTCTCTCGGCTTCTTGTAGACGCATCAAGATGATTGACAAGGGAATTCTTAATGAAGGAGAGAGCGAACTGCATGTCTTACCTTGCAGCAACCATCGCGAATGAATTCCTGAGGCTTGGGGAGAGAGACGGCATTCCGATTGGCCCGATGAAGTTGCAGAAGCTGGTGTACCTCGCGCATGGCTGGCACTTGGCCTTTCTGGGTACGCCATTGATCCATGAAAGTATTGAAGCTTGGAAGTATGGCCCCGTAGTTCCGTCCTTGTATCGACAGTTCAGAGAGTTTCGCTCCGACCCAATAACGAGACTGGCCGATGGCCCTGAGATGCCCCTGATCGTAGAGGATAGGAAGTTGATTGAGGCAGTGTGGGACAAATACAAGAACAACACGCCACTCCAGCTTTCCATGTATACGCATGAAGCAGGCTACGCCTGGGATTTAGCGCGGCGTGGTCACGAACAGGATTGGAACAGTCCTCACATACCTGACTACCTGATCTTGGATGAGTTCCGCCGTAGAGCATCCCTTCAAAAGCACGTATGAGCGACATGGAAGATAAGAAGGAAGCTGAAGCTTCTTTTCCTATTCCCGACCTGCCAGGGGAAGGGTTACCCTCGCTTAACGTGGTAGAGCAAAAGGCACTCATTGCTGCGGCTCAGGAGGAAAAGTTCTACAGCAGTAACAAATTAAAGACTCGATTCGAAGGCCTAGACCGCGGGGCTCGATTCGTCATGAAACCTGCTCTTTTTCTATTTGTGCTTGGATTGAATCTTTGGTGGGATCGCAACGTACAGAAGATGGTTTGGGAGTCTGGCAGAGCTAGGTCCAATTTCCACTTGGACAATACTGTCTTAATCGCTTTACTTACAACTTCAATAGCAAACTTCCTAGCCTTATTAATTATTGTTGCCAAGCACCTCTTTCCTGCTATAAATTCATCTCAGAACGAGTCTTCAACAAGAACGGGTTGAGTTAGGTAGCCCATTTTATTACAACGTTTCCTAGCACCATTTTTCTTGCCAACAATCCATACCTGCAAGCGTCAGCAGCATGGTCTGGGCCGGTAGTGTCCAAATCTTCTACCCTCTTCTCATCCCTCGCCAGCGTAGGCACAGTAGCCCACCAGTAGCCGCAAGAGCGTGAGACGTATAACCCCGGCACATCGGGCTTCCCAGCGTTCGCCAGCATCCGCTTCATCCTCTGCCAGCCAGTGATACGGTCTGCCTTCTGAGCAGGCTCAAAATCAATGCCAGCTCTTCGAAACTCATCTGCGATGCTGCCGGCCGATGAACCTGAGCGGCTAAAAATGGCGTCGTCTGCGACCCCATGGGCAGCAACATGCCATTTCCTGCACAAATCGCGCTGAATAGCTTCGGCCAAAAGGTCCACGTTCCAATACAAGCCATGGTTTAGATTGCCTTTGCGGACAGTTGCAAGCTCATCTACCAGAATGATGCTGCCACGCGGGTACCAGCGTCTGTTGTGCTCCGCACCCGGGCTTGTAGCCATGAGGTACGTGACAGATGGAGCAGCAGAACCAAAATCATGGGCTAAATGGGTGTCCCAACCTTCGGGAATGGCTTCCCATGGGTCTATGGTGTTCCGTTCTTCCGATATGCTGCCAGCGAAATAGGCACCACGGACCACGCTCCAATCGCCTTCCGTCCAAGCTCGCAGCAGTTCGGGGTCATCCGCACAAGCTGCCCCAAGCTGCTCCGTATACTGCTCGCGGTCTATGAAGTGATTGCCTGCCAGAGTGGAAGGTGCATATACCCATTCCCGCTTAGACTTTGCTTCTTTGAATGGGACAAATGGTGCGGAGTTGAAAACGTACCGGCTTGCAAGCCAAGCATGGCCGGGTCCACCAGGGTTAGCAGCCACAACCATACGAATGGGAAGCCCAGCACCGCCTCTCAGATTAGAACGCAGCATATCCAAGAGTTGCGGGTCTGCATACTGGCCAGCTTCATCCGTTAGTAGCAGGGTGAAACTGCGACCTTGATACTTCTGGTAATCAGCAAACGATTCAATCTGGCCCAACTCCACGTAAGCGCCATTTGGTAAACGCCACACATGTTCCGTAGTGTTGTAGCGGGCTGCTTTGCTATAGATGGTGCCGAACAACTCTTGCAGTACCAGCTCAAAGTCTGCCAAGCCACGGTAGGTCTTACGGACGTATAGCACCCGCGCCTTAGCGCCATACTGCTCACAGTGACGCAGGATGAGGTACGCCAGCCCGTAGCTCTTCCCACCGCCTCTACCGCCACCGCAGAACACGTCATACTGCTCAGGGATGGCAAGCAGTTGCTCTTGGAATGGGTTTAATTCAAGCGTTTGCGTCTGCATTGAGTACCTTCTGAGATTTGCTGACAACGCGGGCCAGCTTGTAGTCTTCGGGACTCATTGCACCCGGTAACGCAAAATTGATGGTGACCTTGTTGGCAGATTCGCTTTGGTCACCTTCCCGATAGCCATGGCGGGCTTTTAGCAAGAACATAGCTGCGACGATGTTTCCCTTATCCGTCGCTTGCTTGTATAGGGTGTTGTGCAAGGCATGGCGTTCCTGTTCCCGGCCTTCATCGAATGCCCTTTGCAGACGATCTTGCTCCTCTAGCCAGCGCTCTAGCGTTCTCTGCCCCACAGCGAAATGGGCAGCTATACCTACTTTAGAGAATCCTGTAGCGGCTAGCGTTCTGATTTCTTCTGCTGCATTGGCAGGTGGATTCTTGCGAACATTCGCCACTTGGAACACTCCATAGAAAGAAGCGGGTGAACGCTACGGAATAGCCATTCACCCGGAAAACTGGCCTAGCTCGGGACCAGAGGAAGATTACTTGCTGATGAGAAACGCCAGGGGAATGCTCTTGCGCTGGCTTGTGACACGGGCCCAATGGGCAGCGTTTGCCAAGTCAGCGAGCGAGGGAGAGTCACCGGCTACCGCCGTTGCTCCACTACCATCCGACCATGAGTACCCAAGAGGAGCCATCGCTATATTCATGCGGGAGTAAAGGTAGGTGACACCTCCACCGTTGCCCTGCATCGGCTGCCTATAGATTTCCGTTCCCAACCCAACACGGGGAGCAGACACGCCGTAGCCAACAGCACCAGCGCCGAAGAGGACACTGACGTAGGTTCCCGTTGTCAGCATCAGATTGTCGTCAATGGCTACCGCCATTCCACGATAGGTCTTGATCGGCTGGCCCAAGCTATTTGGGATGAACTGGACCTCATCATTAATCAATGCTTGGGTATATACGTGGGAATGCATGGCAATCGTTTTCACATCTTCCAGACGGTCACCAAGCGTTTCCGCAGTGTTAATCACAGCAGTTGCGCTGAAGTTTGCAGCCGTACCCGTTTGCCCGCTAATATCAAGCACCATATCGCCATTGTTGTTAGCGACATTTGCCTGCAAAACACCCTGCAAAGATGCAATCAGACGCTTTTCCATCTGGCGCTGCCAGTATGCAGTCACTCTGCCTTGGATACGCCCAAGAGCATCGCTGCCAGACAGCTCGCTAGCAAGGTCCGAAGCTGACCAGGAGTTATTAGCGAACGTTTTGCGCACAGTCTGCTTGTAAGCGCCAATCTTGTTTGGCACAGCTACATCAGCAGGATTATCAGTGCTGTAGTTCGGTTCCGTGTCTGCAATATCCTGCCAAACCGGGACGTTGAAGCTCTCAGCACCAGCCGCAAGCTGCTCTTGGATCACTCCATTGGGAGTAGCTACGCCGCTTTCAAAGAAAGCAGATGAAACGAAGCTATTCTCAACGGTATACGTTGTAAATTCATCTGGGACGATTACATCTGAGATTTGCACAGTAGCCATGGGAAGAATCCTTAGAAGAGATTCACGTCATGGCGACTGCCAACGATCATGCCATCCGACCGGATAGGATAGAACCTGTTGGGGCCTGCGCTAGCTTCTGCTAGAGCAAACCCCGATAAAGTAACTATTGCTTACTTTAGGCCGAAATGCAAGGCTGGCTTAGTAGGTTCCTGTTTCTTTTCTTTAGGAGGAGTAGCACTGCTACGCCCGCTGCCAGTAGCACCGCCACCGCTTGCCCTGCTAGCAATGATGATTGGTGCCAAATCCTTACGTTTTGATAACTCTTGTCTTAAATCCGCAAGAGTAAGCTTGCTTCGCTTCCCATTGATATCTAGCACTGTTGTCTTAGGTGCTTGCCCGTCCGTTGTGTCAACTGATAAGCGAGAACTGATGAAGGGGAGCATAAGGTCGGGAGCGGTAGACATATCAGCAGCCAGTTCAATCGCTACAGAATCCACGAAATGTTTGTGGATGAAGGCTTGTGTTTGGGTCTTTTCCGCCTCATGTGAAGCCGCTTGTTCGGCAAGCTTACTTTTTATGTTGGCAAGCTCAGCATCAAGCTCAGCGATCCGTTCCTTGCGGGTCGATGCCTTCGCTGTCAGTTCCGCATTTGCGGTCCTCAAACGTTGAAGTTCCGCTTCTTGCTCTTGCAAAGTAGCCATTTAGTTCCTCCACTTTTCGGCAGCGGCCTTTAGTTGCATCCATTGCTCCGCAATCTTCTTGCGGTCCATGCGGTAGCCTTCCCCATCTTCGGCTTTAATCTTCACCTCATCCCGCGAATGCAAAAACTTCCAAAGTTTTTCCTCCTCAGGGGTCAGCAGCCACGGACGCGAGAGCGCAATAACCTCTAGTCGGGCATATGGGTTGTCATGCCAGAGAGCATCAGCATGGGCAGCCACGGAATGTTCGCGGTCATCTTCTGAGTTCTGACGTTTGGGCGTCACCAGGCCGTGTTGTGGATGCACTCCGTAAAGCGGTTCCTCTACATCGGGCGTTCGCAGCGAAACCTCAGAAAGGCTTTTGAGGACTGCACCTTCTATGTAGTCCCGCAAGGCAACGCCTTTGATCCGGGCGGCTAGTTCGGTCAGGTACCGAAGCTTTGGATCAAAGCGAATGGTTAAGTTCTGGGGAATATCTTGCTCGCGTGGTCTGCCCATAAGTATGCCTCTAGATCACACTATAATATAGTACGCTTTTGCGCAAACTAATAATGCGTTCACGCACTAACCCATGTTAAAGTTGGCCTACTTGCCCGCGTTTGGGTGTGGAGCCTACCGCATGATAACTGTAACTTCGTTGCCAATCTACCTAAGTGTCCAAGATGCTATTAAGGCTAGTAGCTTGGGCAAAACGTATTTATATGAGCTTATCTCTACTAACCGCATTAAGTCATTCGTCGTCGGTAAGCGTCGACTAATCGACACTGCTAGTTTAATTGCATTCATCGAATCTCATCCATTCACTGCCGACGTTAAAGTGCCAACATCTGATGCTTTTACTTCCACAAAATAGGAGCAGCAATCGTGAACACAAATAATGCTGTAATGATCAATCCCTTTGCTCAGAATGTCTTCAATGCAAACATTTGCATGGTAAGCAGTGCTGCACTTTTCCATGAGACGTTTCAGCTTAACCGGCAAATCTTTGGCAAGCTCAAGAACCGGAATTGCTTCATCCGGGAACAAGCACAGTTTGAATTCGATGCTCAGATAGTGGACGGGATACCCGGTATGGAAACAATCACCGGCATGTATTCACAAAGGCCTAGATTGTTTGTTTTCGTTTCTGGTGACGCAACCTACCAAATTAATATGCCTTGTTACCGGTCAGGTCCCTTTGATGCTTTCTTCCCCACTGAGAAGGTCTGCGGTGTGGAAATCGCGAAAGCCAGCAACGACCAAGCCGTAATGCTGGTGCTAGTTGAAATGCAGATGAGACATGGCTTGGAGTCGGTGGAGTTCACTCGCTTCCTCGCGTCGTGGCGGAAAGAGTGGGACAAGCTCAATAGCAAAGCAGCACAGGCGGAACAAGGTACCCCGGTCGATTGGAAACACTGATGAACGCTATTCAGAAGATGCAAGCGGATGGGATAAGGGACTCGTTGCTCGCCAACGGCTTCTATCCGATCCCTTGCAAACCCAACAAGGAACCTCGCGACGGGTACCACGTAAAGGAGCGCCTGTGGGATGGGGACAGCAATCCGGTCTATATCCCATATGAAGCTGAGGCTGGCAGTCTCCTCACGGCGGTACGGCTGGTTCATGGGCTTAGCTGCATAGACGTGGATGTTCTTGATGCGTTTGTTTCCAAACAGGTCGAGCAGCTAGCGATTCAACACTTCGGCAAAACAGCAGTCCGTGCGCGGGAGAACACCTCAAAAGTCGCTCTGTTCTACCGTGCAAAGTTTTGCTTTCCCAAGCTGGTACAAACCCGCAAACGGATGCAAATTGAACTTCGTCAACAATCTCTTGACTCATCAAGCAGCTTCTATCAACTGGTGGATGGGAGCACAGAAGAGGGGCGCTACTTCTACCGTGGTGCCCATCTCAAAGACTGCCGCTTGCAACATCTGCCAGAAATCACGGAAGCGCAGATGCTCGCCTTCCTGAGCGCTTGCGAACCTCTCACAGGCCTAAGCATCAAGGAAGAGCGCCCAACGCGCTCTGAGCCAAGTGTGAGCTTTCCCGAGGCATCGGAAGGTAGCCGGTCTATCGCAAAAGCAAAAGCTGGAGCCATGCTTACTAAACTTGCCGCGTGGCCAGAGAGCGAGCTAGCTGAAAAGCACCCGCACCGCTACCACGCGATGAATGCTGTTGCCCAGGTGCTTGGCGGATACGTCGCTGCTGGCAATCTCGATTATGCAGATGCTAGCAATTGGACGCTATGGGCCATGGAGCAAAACGGCTATTTAGCCAAACACCATAGGCAAAGTGCGAACTACGTTCTAAACCTTATTCGGCGCGGATTGGAACATGGCATGAAAACACCGCTAGCAATCGAAGAATCAGAAGTGTTGCAATCAGTGAAAGCATTTTGCAAAAGTTACGACCCGAAGCCAAGACTTAAGCACATCATTGCAAGCATTGAAGATGTACCGGATGTTTTAGAGCTTGAAGATGAGCCGATCCAATGGATCATCCCCGGGCTAGTCGCTGCCGGGGCCATCACCATGTTGGTAGGCTCAGCAGGTTGCGGCAAATCATCCTTCATTTCAGCCATGAGTAGTCATATTGCCAATGGGACCAACTTCCTAAACCTGCCAGCATTTCAGAACAGGCCATGCTTGTATTTGGACCGGGAGAATTCTAAGTCTTTCGTGCAAGCAAGGCTTCGGCGTCTTCACTGCCAAACCGGGCCAAACTTCAAATACCTTGGTGGCTGGCTTGGGGAATATCCTGAGCCTGAATCGCCCATGGTTAAAGATTGGGTGGAACGGCAAACGATTGCCCCGGTCATCTTTTTGGATTCGGCTGTGAGATTCATTGACGGCAACGAAAACAGCACGGAAGATGTGCGCGACTTCATGGCGAAACTTCGCTGGTTTGCCGACAGAGGTGCCGCTGTTGTGTTCTTGCACCATACCGGCAAAGGCGAATCCACGCAGCAAGGGCGAGGTGCTTACGACTTCACAGCAGCCAGTGACTTCGCCTTTACCATGCATAATGCTGGCGAAACATTGCTGACAGACATAACCATCCGGTCCACCAAGCAGCGGGAACGCCAGGAATTTAGCAGCAAGGTTCACTACTGCAATGGGACTTTCAGCGTAGACGGCATTGTTTCCCATAGGGAGAACACACAACCACTGCTTGGATACTTGCAGGAAAACCCCGATATGAAAACGACGGCCTTCATAGCAGAAGCTATGGTCAGATTTGGTCTCAGTCGTGATCCTTTGCGTGAATGGCTCAGAATGTCCATTGCCGCTGGCATGGTCACTGAAATATCAGGCGCAAATGGCGCAAAATTGCTGAGGGCTAAAGGCTCAGTTCCCGCACCGCAAGAAACCTTCAACGTAGTGCAATAGGTTTGGGTCTGCGGTCTGCGGATGTTGGGTTTGCGGCTTTCACCCTTCCAGGGTGTGAAATCCGCCGCAAACCAGTTGGCGAGTTTGCGGATTTTGGTTTGCGGCCCGCTAACCCAATAGAAACAACAGGTTATGGGAAAGCAGGATGTCAGTTTGCGGACACGTCTGAAAATTCGGTTTGCGGGCCGGTTTGCGGATGAAAGTCCAAGCCGCATCTGTGCTAGTGTAGCTAAAAAGACACACTCTGGCTGTAGCCGAAACATAGCTTCAATTGCTACCTAGCGAGATGGTCCCAGCTTGTGCTATTAGGAATGTCCACTTAGGCCAAACTTTTTGCTGTAGCAAATAGTTTCTAATGTGGTCCCGGGCCTTTGTTGAATCGTTCTCGAGTAGGATTCCGCAGTACGTTCCGCTAGGAAATGGCGTCGGCGTGCTGAATAGTCCTTTAAATGCCGACGGATCGGTAGTGCTAAAACCAAGGCCCGCTAAGGATGTGTGAAGCTTGTCATAGACTTCTTCTGGCACCTTTGCGCTGGCAGCTAATTGATGAAGTTCTATTCTGAGCAAGTACTTCATAACCAAGTTCCTCCCTCAGCATAATGAATGGAATCGGTACATTTACCTACATGCCGAAAGTTGCAGGAATTGCTAGCAGCGCAAAGCAAAACGAGGCCTGCTAGAAACGCCCATTTCCGTAGCCATTCCGTAACTTTAGTTTGTAAGTCGCTAAGTTGTTGATTTTGGTGGGCACAGCAGGATTCGAACCTACGACTTCCACCGTGTGAAGGTGGCACTCTACCGCTGAGTTATGCGCCCGACAGATCGCTGCCCGCAGTATGCGTCAGCTCATTCGACCGCTTGATCATAGCATTGTCCACGCTTCCACGGCGGCTCTCGTCCACAAGCAGGGAGGCCGCTTTCTCCTGCAGCCTCTTGCCCGGTCAGGGCGTTTCGGGCTTGCGTACAATAATCGGACGGCGTCCATGGATCCAGCAAACAAGCCAGACCTCCCAACTCGCGACCTCCGAAAGATTCGCCCGGGCCGCGACGCGGAGGAAGCTGCTGAGGATACCCGCCCAGGTGAAGAGTCTACCGAGGCTCCTGAATACAGTCTGAACGAAGACGACGGAGCGGAATCTGAAGCAGCTTCTGACGATGACGCCGAGGATGATCTCGGCCTGCATCTGGGCGATCTTCCGGGCAAGCCTGCCGCGGCGCACCCCTCGAACCCGGCGCAACATTCCCCCCATTCTGGGGTTCATCCGGACATGGCAACTGCGGCTGCATCGACGGGTTTCGGCGCTCCCTGGCAAGCCATGGCACCGGAGCATGCTGCCGCCGCACCTCTGCCGCCTGCTCCTGAGGAGGGGTCAGACGCAGCCATCATGCTGCGGGTCCGCGAGGGAGACGACTCCGGCTTCACCTTTCTGATCGAGAAATATCGCAAGCAGATCGTACACTTTATGTACCGCATGACCGGAAATCAGGCTGTCGCCGAAGAGCTCGCGCAGGAGGTTTTCCTGCGTGTGTACCGTTCGCGGGAAAGCTACCGCGCGGAGGCAAAGTTCACCACCTGGCTGTACCGCATTGCTACCAATCTCGGGGTCAACTATGCGCGAGACCATAAGCACGAGCGAGCGGCGCAGAGTGTGTACCTTGACCAGCCGGATGCTGAAACGGGCTCAACCCCCGACGTGGCGGATAGCCGCATCACCGCCGAGCAGGCGCTGCTTCGCGATGAACGGCTCGCCGGCATCCGGGCTGCCGTTTTAGCTTTGCCGGAGCGACAGCGCAAAGCCGTGTTGATGCACAAGTATCAGGAGATGGACTACCGGGAGATCGGTGCCGTGCTCAAGCTCTCTGAGTCCGCCACCAAGTCACTGCTGTTCCGCGCCTACCAGACGCTGCGCGAACGGCTCAAGAGCTACGTGTGAGCAAACATAGATGGGGCAGCAATGCCGGATGGGAAATGTCATGACAAATCAAATGGACTGCAAGACAGCGATGAAGGCCATGCCCGATCTGCTGTTTGATCCGGGAGCGGCGCCGGCCGCGGCAGCGGAGCATGTCCGCTCGTGTGATCCGTGCTCCGAGGAGCTCGCAAGCCTTCAGCGCACTATGCTGGTCCTCGACAGCTGGGAGGCACCTGAACCTTCTCCGTTCTGGGTGGCCCGCATGGGCGCGCGTCTGCGGGAAGAGCAGGCACAGCCTGCTCGGGGCTGGGCGGGGGTACGCGAGCGCATGCGGACTCGTTTCTGGCTCAGCAATCACTCGCTCCGGCCTGCCGCCGGTGTCGCTGCTCTGGCGCTGCTTGTGGCTGCCGGCGGCGGCGGCACATGGCTTGAGCTCTCCGCAAGCCACCCTGCGCCCGTAGCTGCGCAGGCCTCCAACACCGTCCAGGATCTCCAATCGCTCAACGAGAATGCTCAGGTCTTCCAGCAGCTTTCCGCACTGGATGCACCGGACGAGAGCACGCAGTCAAACAACTAACGCGAGCGCATGGTCCGAAGCGTGATCGCCGCATGCTGCGGGAAGAAGATGCTGATAAGCAAGCCTCAGCCGGGCAAGCCAGGAACCGGTTCCTGAAGTAAAAGGCCGAAAGCGGGCCCGGCAGAGGCCGAGAAGCAAGAAGAAGAAGACGTTCAGGACAGCTAGCAGGAGCGCCAGGTGAAACAGCGGGGCCATCTCGGGGAGGAATACAGCGCTTGGCGGGCTGCCTTGTACCTTGCTGCTTGTGCGCTCGCCCTGCTGCTCCCCACTGCCCTCTTGGCGCAGGCTAGCAGCAACCCAGCCCCACCCCCGGGCAGCCGGCCCAGCGCAGGCGGTGAGCCGCCCCACTACGGTGGCGGCCAGGGCATCCGCCGCGGCGGGCCCATGGTCGGCGGTCACCCGGAACGAGGGCAGCATCTTCCCCAGTGGTTCGCCCAACACCAGAACCTGCCGCCCAGCGCTCAAGAAGAGGCTCTGCGGCACGAGCCGGGCTTTTCGCATCTGCCCGATGAACAACAGCAGCAGCTCATCAACCGCCTGCACCGGCTGGATATGGAGCCCCCTGCGCAGCGCCAACGCATGCTGGAACGCAATGAGCGTTTCATGGCATTGCCGCCGGGGCGTCAGCAGGAGATTCGTAGCGCCAGCCAGACATTAGGCCAGCTTCCGCCGGATCGCCGCCAAGCCGTCCGGCAGGCTTTTCACGACCTTCGCAACCTGCACGAGGAGGACCGCCAGCGCGCGCTCGACTCAGCGCGCTTCCAGGTCGAATACAGCCCGCAGGAGCGTGCTGTACTCGGCAGCCTTCTCTCGATCGAACCCTATCAGCCCTGAGCAGCGCTGGTTGCAGCCTAACGAAAGCCAAAAAGGCTTAGTTGCGAAAGAAGTTCTTCGCCAGAAACAGCACGTTCGCGGGGCGCTCAGCCAGCCGCCGCATAAAGTAGGGGTACCACTCCCGCCCGAACGGCACATATACCCGCACCGGGTAGCCGCGCTCGCTCAATGCGCGCTGCAGGTCGCGGCGCACCCCGTACAGCATCTGGAACTCAAAGCTGCGTCGGTCCAGGCCACGCTCAGCCACCATGTGTTCCGTGCCGGCGATCATGGCCGGGTCATGCGTCGCGATGCCGTGGTAGATGCCGCTGCCCAGCAGCTGCCCGGTCAGCCGCAGGTAGTTTGCATCCACGTCCGCCTTGCTCGGGAAGGCGAGAGTCGCAGGCTCCTGGTACGCGCCCTTGCACAGCCGCACTCGGATGCCCTCGGCCACAAGCATGGCAAGATCCTCAGCCGAGCGCCGCAGGTACGCCTGGATCACCACGCCGATTGACCCCGGAAAACGCCGGTGCAGCCGGCACACCAGGTCCAGCGTCGCTTGCGTGTAAGCGGAGCCTTCCATGTCCACACGCACAAACGTCCCTGTGCGCCGCGCATGCTCTACCAGGCCCGCCACGATCTCTTCCGCAAGACCCGGGCTCAGGTCCATGCCCATCTGCGTCAGCTTAACGCTGATGTTGCTCTCGAGACCTCGCTCTGCCACAGCATCAAGCAGTTGGTGGTAGATCGCTGCCGAGTTCCGCGCCTCATCCGGCGAGTGAACGTTTTCTCCCAGGCTGTCGAGGGTCGCAAGCAAGCCGTCCCGGTTCAGGGTTGCGGTGGCCAGCAAGACTTCCTCCGCCTCCAGCCCAGCCACAAAGCGGGACGAGATGCGCCGCCCTGCTGCGGAAGCTTCCGAAAAGCGACGAAGCGGCTGATTCTGAGAAAGAGAGATGAAAGTAGAACGGAGAATAGCCATGACTCTTCTCAGGTTACAGGCAGAACCGATCACAAAACGATCCCGAGCCGCTTCGGGTTCGGTCAACCGCCGATGTGCACCATCGTCCGGCCCGGCTGCAGGAAGCCGGCCTCTCCAATATGGTGCCGGGCTTCCTTCTTCCCAATTGTCGTCTCAATGAAGCGTGCCAGCTCTTCATCGGTGCCGTCACGCCGCATCAGGCCATGCAGGTCGTGGTCGAAATGGGAAAATAAACAGGTTCGAATTTTGCCATCCGAGGTCACCCGGACCCGGCTGCACGCGCCGCAAAACGCCTGTGACACAGGCGCGATCACGCCCATCTCGCCAAGTCCGTCGTCAAAGGTGTAGCGCAGCGCCGTCTCACTCGGCGAGTTTGCCGGCAGCGCCACGACCGGCCGAAACGTACGCAGCCGCTCAAGCACCTCGTCGAGCGGGATCACTACGTCGGGGGCCCAGCGCCGGTCTTCTTCCAGCGGCATAAACTCGATAAACCGCACGATCACGCCCTCGGCCCGGGCAAACTCGGCAAACGGCACGATCTGCTCCTCGTTCCAGCCGCGCATCAGGACGCAATTCACCTTCACCGGTCCCAGCCCTGCCTCCTGCGCTGCCCGCAAGCCCCGCAGCACATGCGCAAACGATCCCGGTACACGGGTGATCCGCGCAAACGTCTCAGGCTCGACGGCATCCATGCTCACCGTCACGCGGTTGAGCCCCGCCCGGGCCAGCGGCCGGGCTAGCGAGCCCAGCAGGTGTCCGTTCGTCGTCAGCGCCAGGTCGAGCTTGCCGCCCTCCGGGGTTCGCAGCGCGGCAAGCTCTGTGACCAGGTCCACCAGTCCCCGGCGCAGCAGCGGCTCGCCGCCGGTCAGCCTCACCTTCTCCACGCCCAGCTCAGCAAAGATGCGCACCATGCGCAGATAGTCCTCGAGCGGCAGCTCACGCGGGGACACATTTTCTTCGCCGCTGCGGCAGTAAACACAGCGGTAGTTGCAGCGGTCTGTTACAGAGATTCGCAGGTCCGTGATCCGGCGGCCGAACTTGTCGGTCAGCACACGCCCTCCGCCTGCAAAGGAAACCGCAGGAGGATGGGGAAGCGCAACCGGGATATCAGGAAGGATCGTTGCCATGACGGGAGTCTATTGGATGCACCGCGCCAGGGCATGGGCGCAGAACCCCTGCCCGGCGGCCCTCCCCCACATCCGCGCCTTCCCAAGCGGCCAGCCGCCTTGCCCAGGCACGCCTGGCCCGTTAGGGTGCGCTGTCGCTGACCACCGGGCGAAAGCCGCCCTTGTTCTCTGGTGCCAGCGGGTTTACGCCAAAGTCCCAGCCGTCGAGATTGAAGCCTCCCGGGGCCACCGGACCGCCTCCGCCCAGCAGCTCCAGCAGGCTATATTGGCCCAGGTTCAGGTCAGTGCGCGGGCTCACCCGCATCCAGTGCCGGCCCGGCAAAATCGTTCGCTCGGTCGCCACTACCTCCGCGCTCCCATCCAGCTCTCCGCCGCTCCGCAAGCCGCGCAATTCCTCGGCGGAGGCAGCCCGCAGGTTCTTGACGACGCGAAGCCGCACCAGCGCGTAGGTGCTATCCGGCGAGGCATGCTCTGTCTTGTCCTGCATGGAGCGGGATGCCCCATGCGTATCAACTACCAGTGCATCCTCCGGTGCCTCGGTGCTCCTCGGCTCATCCAGCCGGATGTAGAACACGGGCCGCGCTACATGGAACGCCACCACCGCCTTGTAACCTTCCAGGCGGATCAGGTCCCGCGCGCCGCCCTGCGGGATCGCTGCGCCCTTTACGCTATGGCCCGTATCCAGGTTCAGATCGCCATCGCTCTGCCGGATGCGGATCAGCTCCGGCACGGCATTGAACTCGTCCAGCGCCCACACGCCGCTCTCATCCGGCAGCCGCAGGCCCTTGGCCACTTCAGGCTGGCGCGCTGCCTCGTCCGCCCTTTGCGCCGCGGCCTGCCGGTCCAGCTCCGCGGCCGCCTGTGCTCCCGGGTCATTTGCCTGGTCCTGCTGCTCGCTTGAGGCCGGCGCACCGCCCGCTCCACCCCGAGCATGGTCATGGTTAAAGCGCCCGGTCGCCGCCCAGTCCACCTGGTCGGCCGGCAACTCCTCCCAGCCATCGCGCTCCGCCGAGCGATACCGGACCCGGTCCCCTTTCAGCTCGTACCGCAGCACCACCTGGTAGCTGCCATCCTTCAGGATCAAGCGCTTCCGCCCCGGCGCATCCTGCGCGAAAATAGGCACAAGCAGCAGGCCGAGCAGGCAGCAGACCCAGAACCGCGTCACTTGAGCACGCATCACTCTTGTTCGCACCAGCCAGGCCCGCATCTGTCTGGCCCGTCTCTCTCTAGCGATGGACATACACCCGAAACCCCATGGGACCATTCTCTGCCCGGGCGAACCGCCGCTCCTCAGCGACCGTGTAGCCCTGTTGTAAAAACGTGTCAAACCATGGCCACAGAGCCAGCTTCTTGTAGTCGTCAGGCCCCTCTGGGAACAGCCAGCTTGTGACCACCACCACCTGCGGCGGCTGCGCCAGCATCCCGGCCTGGAATCGTTTTCGCTCCCCCACGATTGCCTCCGGCACCGGTGCACCCGGCGAAGGCCCTGTGTACACGTGACCCCACGGCGAGGGTGTCTGCTGAAAGAGCAGCTCGTCATAGACCGTGCCGGTCGTTTGCGGCAAGCCTAAGGCCAGCAGCGCGTCTGTGCACCCTGTCACCACGTCCACACACTGCACCCGACTGCTGAAACGGGCAAGCTCGCCCAGGGGCGCCTGCGCGCGGAGGGCCTGCTCTATCGCTTGCGGCACATCCACCGGCCACGCGGAACGCACCGCATGCCGCATATAGGCTGGAGCACAGAACAGCACCCCAAAGCCGAACCCGCACACACCCGCCGCCCGCAGTAGACTCGCGGGGGACCGCACCCCTTCATCAAACAAAAGCGAGCACAGGAGAAACACAAACGCAACATACGGATATCGCTGATAGGAGTACCCCTTGCCCTGCGCCACAAAGGACCCCAGCCCCAGAAGGAGAGCCAGGAGGAGCATCCTGTACTCAGGCGTGCGCAGCCGCTGGAAGCGCCCCCTCTCCTTCCATAACAGGGCCGGCAGCACAAGGCCCGCCACCAGCAGAAGCTTTACGATCGACGAAGGGCTGCTGGCAAGCAGCAGGGCAGACACCTGCCCCTTGGCCAGCGAGGCATGGTACGGAAGCGCCCACCGCATCATGGCCGCGAAGGCTGCCCATGCGCGCCAGTGGCTCAGCAGCACCGCCATGGCCAGCCAAGGCAACAGCAGCCCTGCCGCTGCGCCTAGCAGCAGCCGCCCATGCCTCGCAGCGCCCAGCGGCGGAAGCCATGGCAGCAGGCACAGCGCCCAAAGCAGCCCAAACGGCTTGATCGTCGCAGCCGTCCCCACGCACAGGCCAAAGCCCAGCACACGCCAGGGTACCACTTCGTTCGCTCTGGCTGCGGCCTGCAGCAAAGCAACAGCCCACAGTACGGCAACGGTCATCCATAGGTCCCTTTGGCCCGACTGCCCTACCCCATCGTTCCCGTGGTAGAGCGCAAATAGGGCACCGGCCCACAAGCCCGCAAAGCGGCGGTCCGGCCCGGCCAGGTGCATCATGGCCAGCCCTGCCAGCGCCATCGCCGCCCAGTCAAAGCAGCGCCACATCACGCTCAGCGGCAGGTGCAGCACCCGGGCAGACTCAGTCGAAAGCCACTCCGGCAGGTAGGCTCCCGGCAGGTTGTAGTCTCCAATCTCCCGGTAAGGCGCCCTGCCATGCTGTGCCAGCAGAACCACATAGTGCATCAATGCCGGGTCGTTCACCAGCGGCCAGTGCCTGGTGCCCATGGCCATGCCGGCCACCATCCCCAGCAGCGCGATGGCAGAGGCGGTTCCAGCGACGCGCAGACTCTGTTCCCAGGGGCGCGACGAGAACCTCGGAAGCCTCAGCATAGGGTGGAGAGACCATGGGCGCGCTTCCCTCGCTGCGCCGGCTCTGCCATACTGGATTGTACCTGCCCGTTTCGCTTGGTACGCCTGCTTCTCTATCTGCACAGAAAGCGTTTGGGAGGGGTTCCGTGTCAGCCAAGTACATCTTTGTCACAGGCGGTGTCGTTTCTTCCCTCGGCAAGGGCCTCGCCGCAGCCTCTATCGGCTGCCTGCTTGAGAGCCGCGGCCTCCGCGTCAACCTGATGAAGTTTGACCCCTACCTCAACGTCGATCCCGGCACCATGTCGCCCTTTCAGCACGGCGAGGTGTTTGTCACCGACGATGGGGCGGAGACGGACCTAGACCTGGGCCACTACGAACGCTTTACCCACGCGGAGCTGACCCGCGACAACAACCTGACCACCGGCCGGATCTACGAGCAGATCATCACCAAGGAGCGCCGCGGCGACTACCTCGGCAAGACCGTACAAGTTATCCCGCACGTCACCAACGAGATCAAGAACGCCATGCGCAAGGTGGCCGGCCGCATCATCGGCACAGGCCCGGCGGACATCACTATTGTCGAGATCGGCGGCACTGTCGGCGACATCGAGTCGCTCCCCTTTCTGGAGGCGATCCGGCAGATGCGCCAGGAGCTCGGCCGCGAAAACACCGTCTTTATCCACGTGACGCTGGTGCCCTGGATCAGCGCCGCGCAGGAGCTCAAGACCAAGCCCACCCAGCACTCCGTCAAGGAAATGCTCTCGATCGGCATCCAGCCTGACATCCTTCTTTGCCGCTCTGACCGTGCCCTGGCCCGCGAGATCAAAGGCAAGATCGCTCAGTTCTGCAACCTCGAAGATCAAGCGGTGATCGCCGCCCGCGATGTGGACTCCATCTATGAAGTGCCACTCAACTTTGCCGACGAAGGCGTGGACGCGCTGATCCTGCGCTACCTGCACCTTTCCCCGGGAGAAGCGCACCTGGACCGGTGGCGCGCACTCGTTCACCATGCGTACCATCCAAGCGACGAGGTCTCGATCGGCATCGTCGGCAAGTATGTCGAGTACGAAGACAGCTACAAATCGCTCAAGGAAGCCTTGACTCACGGCGCCCTTGCCCATCAGCTCAAGCTGCGCATCACCTGGATTGAAGCCGAAGGCCTGGAAACCCCGGAGTATGCTGAGCAGCTGAAAGATTTTGACGGCATCCTGGTGCCCGGCGGCTTCGGCAAGCGCGGCATTGAGGGCATGCTCAACGCCATACGCTACGCACGGGAAAAGCGCATCCCCTACTTCGGCATCTGCCTCGGCATGCAGACCGCCTGCATTGAGTACGCGCGCCATGTGTGCGGTCTCGCCCACGCCAACTCCAGCGAGTTCGACCCCGCCACGCCGCACCGCATTATCTACAAGCTGCGCGAGCTCACCGGGGTGGAGGAGATGGGCGGCACCATGCGCCTCGGCGCATGGGACTGCGTGATGCGACCGGACTCGCTCGCTGCCCAGGCGTACGGCACCACGGAAGTCTCCGAACGCCACCGCCACCGTTACGAGTTCAACCGCGAATATGAAGCACTGCTCACCGGCGCCGGGCTGCGCATCACGGGCACCACTCCCGACAGCACCTACGTCGAGATTGTCGAAATCTCCGACCATCCCTTCTTCGTCGGCTGCCAATTCCATCCGGAATTCAAGTCCAAGCCACTCGAACCGCATCCGCTGTTCTCCGCCTTCATCCAGGCGAGCTACGCGCACCGTTTGCGGGCCGGCGAAGCAGCGGAGATTGATGCTGCTCCCCTTCTTTCGCGCGACTAAAATCAACCCCTCGCCAGGCGCGAGCAGGCATAGCAACCCGAAACTTTGCAGCCCGTCTTTCATCCAATGATGGAGAGGTTGAAACAAACATCATGCCTAGGATGAAAGCGGCTCTGCTGCTCTCCCTGGCGACTCTGTGCGCGCCCGCGCTAGCTCAGGACGCAAACCCAGCCCAGCCAGGGACCATTAACTACATTGAGGGCTCTGCCACCATCAACGGTCAGCCCTTGAACTCCCACTCTGTGGGCACCACCACGCTCGCTCCAGGCCAGTCCTTGCAGACCGGCAATGGCAAAGCCGAATTGCTGCTGACGCCCGGCGTCTTTCTCCGCGTCGGCGCCAACAGCTCCGTACAGATGATTGCACCCAATCTCACGCATACAGAAGTCGAACTCAACCGCGGCAGCGCTGACGTCGAGGTCGACCAGGTCTATAAGCAGAATGACCTGCTGGTCGACGAGGCCCATACGCAAACACAGCTCCTCAAGACCGGCATCTATGCCTTCAATGCCGGAGACGGGTCGCTGCATGTCTTCGACGGCAAGGCCGCTGTCTTCCCCAAGGATGGGGAGCCTGCAGGCAAGCCAATCCTGGTCGGCGGAGGCCACGACTTCAACCTTGCGAGCGACTCCGGCAAGCCGCAGCACTTCAACAAGGCAACCGACGAAGACGAGCTCTACAACTGGAGCAGTCTCCGCTCGCAATACCTCGGTGAAGCCAATGAGCACCTCGCCGCAGGCTATGGCGGCGCGGCATTCAGCTCCGGCTGGTTCTGGGATCCGGCCCTGGTCGGCTACACCTGGCTCCCCGGCGACGGTTTCCTGTACAGCCCCTTCGGCTACGGTTTCTACTCGCCGCTGTACTTCGGCTACGGCGGGTACCGCGGAGGCTATGGCTATCGTGGGAGCTATGGCGTCCGCGGGGGCTCAGGCTTCGTGGGCGGTAGCTTTGCCGGACGAGGCCTGGCCAGCAGCGGCGGCTTCCATGGCGGCGGTGGAGGAGGCCGGCGTTAAGCATTCGCAGGCGAGACGGCACAGCAAGAAAGGGTACGGCCGAGGCCGTACCCTTTCTTGCTGCCTTAGACCTTATGAAAACGAAGACCTTGTGAGACTAAGCCTTGTTAATGGCTGACTGCACATCTGGCCGGTCGGCAACAACCTTGCCCTGTCCTTCGCTCTCCTCAGTCTGTGAGCGGTTCGTAATCCCCTGCCCTGAGCCTTCCGGTGCTCGGCTCTTCAGTGACCCTTCCAGTACCGTCTCCGGCTGACCGATCAGGTCGTGCTTGGGTCCGCCGGCAGAGGGTGCATGCGCAGGCCCGCGATTAGTACCCGTTTGCGGCCCTTCGCTGTCGCTGTGCAGCGCGGCATCCTCACCGCGTGCCACTGTGTCGGTGTGGACGCCGGGCTCCGAGTCACTCTCTTCATGCGTTCTGTTCTGCCCTGACTCTGTGTGGGGCGTCGTGGGGTGTGCCATATGCTGTCTCCCTTTTCCAAGTAAGACGAGCCCTACGCCGCAAGTGTTGGCCGCCGCCCCTTCTCGGCCTTCGCCGGCTGCAGCTTTACTGCGTCGCCCCTGCCCGCACCGAGTCCTGAAAAGCCCCGATAAACTTCTGCACGCATGTGCGCCCAGCCTTTGCCTTCGCATCCTCCGTGGCAGTCGAGTAAAACGGTAGGAGGCCATCCCTGGCCCTGGCCTCCATGTGCACCGACGAAGACGAGCTCACGCTGAAGCCATAGCTCGAATCGTTGTCCTTGTCGCCCCCCAGCGTGGAGTCCTGCTTCTGCGTGTTGCTCGTTGAGCGTGTCGTGGTCTTCATAAAGTGCAGCACCACATCCGCACTCTCCGGATCGTCAATGACCCGCACATGCCCCCACTGCCGCAACTCCTCGACTGCCCCATCCTCGACCGCCTGCACGTGCGTGTCGTTGAGGATCGCCACCGTCTTGGCGGCCAGCACCGGCTTGGGGAAAGCATGCTGCCCACTGCTCTGCGCCATGGCGAAGCTGAGAGAGCCGCTCAAGAGGGAAAAGCAAAGCAGTAGTATTCGCATGCATGCACCTCCATGCTCAGGTTGCGCCCGAGTGTAACAAGCATGCGCCGCGGGGGAAAGCCAAACTCGCAGCTGCATCCTCACTGGGCATTCCCAGCGGCGCACTGCCTGATCCGGCCCTATGTTCCAATGTCTGGGTGATCCATGACTTCGAAATCGGCAACGTTCCGGTCGGCGCAGGCCGGCTTTTTCTTATCGGCGGTCCCTGCGTTATTGAGAGTGAACACCACGCCCGCCACATGGCCGAGAGCATCGGCCGCATCACCGCCGACCTTGGTATTCCGTACATCTTCAAAGCCTCCTACGACAAAGCCAACCGCACCTCGGTGACCAGCTTTCGCGGCCCCGGTCTACGCGAGGGCACGCGCATCCTGCGCACCATTGCCGCATCGACCGGCCTCTCTGTGCTCACCGACGTGCATGAGCCTGCCCACTGCGAGATCGCCGCGGAAGGCGCGGATGTGCTGCAGATCCCGGCCTTTCTTTGCCGCCAGACCGACCTGCTCATTGCTGCCGGCCAGACCGGCCGCGCCGTCAACGTCAAAAAAGGCCAGTTCGTCGCCCCCGGCGACATGGAGCACGCGGTCGGCAAAATCCTGTCCACGGGCAACGAGCGCATCTCGCTCACTGAGCGCGGCACCACCTTCGGCTACGGCAACCTGGTCGTCGACATGCGCGCCCTCGGCATCATGCGCCGCCTTGCCCCCGTTGTCTTTGACGGCACCCACTCCGTCCAGATGCCCTCCGCCGCCAACGGCGTCTCTGGCGGCCAGCCTGAGTTCATCCCCCTGCTTGCCCGCGCTGCCGTCGCCGCCGGCATCGACGGCATCTTCCTTGAGGTCCACGACAACCCGTCTCAAGCCAAGTCCGACGGTGCCAACGCCCTCCACCTCCACCTCCTGAAGCCCCTGCTTGAAACCCTGCTCGCTCTGCACGAGAATGCACCTCGCCGGGCCGCTGCAGATTGACGCTCGCGTTCCTGCTCCCTATCGATCCGTAGCCTAGGCCAGGTTGCGAGAATCGGCCCGCTTCGTCCTTGCGCTTCCCGCGAAGTCGTGTAAACTCCGGGCACAAGCCTTTCCCTCCCCCAATGAAATGCTTTTGAAGTCTTGCATGGGAGTGTGCACGGATGGGCTACGTGTGGCTGGATCACGGTGCATCGGGTAGCCTTCATGGCTTAGCTGCTCAAGCGAAATCAGTGAAGTACGGTTCACTCACCGGCGGTCGATCGAGTGCGAACAGTACACGCGGGAAGCATCTGCTTCAGGTAAGTGCCGAGATGGCGCTCCTCGCTTCAGAGGGCGGCCATGGTTTTTAACTCCCTGGTCTTTGTTGCCTTCTTCGCCATCGTCCTCGCGCTGCACGCATTGCCTTTCTCGTGGCGCGTCAAAAAGATAAATCTCCTTATCGCGAGCTATATCTTCTACGCGGCCTGGAATCCACCATTCGTCATCCTTCTTTGGCTTTCGACCGTTGTGGATTGGTTTGCTGCGCGAGGGCTCGTGCAGGCAGAGCAGCCATGGAAGCGCCGCGCCTGGATGCTGCTCTCCATCCTCGTCAGCCTCGGTCTGCTGAGCTACTTCAAGTACGGGCAGTTTCTGGTGGAGAACTTCGCGCACCTGGCAGCGCTGGCGGGCTTCAAATACAGCCCTCCCAAATCGAGTATCGTCCTGCCTATCGGCATCTCCTTCTACACCTTTGCCACCATGTCCTACACCCTGGACATCTATCTGCGTCGTGCAGAACCGGCGCGCAGCTTCCTGGACTACGCCTTGTTTGTCACCTTCTTTCCCCACCTGGTCGCTGGGCCCATCATGCGACCTACCGAGTTAGTTCCTCAGTTTGAAGTGCCCCACAAAGCCACGCCCGACGAGCTGCGCTTCGGCCTGGCCTTGATGACCCTGGGCCTCTTTGAAAAGTCAGTGCTGGCCGATGGGTTCCTCGGTCCGGTTGTCGACCAGGTCTACAGTGCCAGGGTCGTTCCGGGCTTTCTCGATGCATGGGCCGGCACGCTGGCCTTCAGCGGACAGATCTTCTGCGACTTCGCGGGCTACTCCATCACCGCGATCGGCGCGGCCCTCTGCCTGGGGTTTGCACTCTCTGACAACTTCCGCTTCCCCTACGCAGCCATCGGCTTCACCGATTTCTGGCGCAGGTGGCACATTACACTTTCCTCCTGGCTGCGCGACTACCTCTACATCCCGCTCGGCGGCAATCGCCACGGCAATGCGCGTACCTACTTCTCCCTGATCGCGACCATGCTCATCGGCGGCCTCTGGCATGGTGCCAGCTGGACTTTTGTCGTCTGGGGCGGACTGCATGGCCTCTATCTCGCCGTCGAGAGAGTTTTGCGCAAGCCGTTCCGCGCATTTCGGCCGGGCCGCGTTGCCGCTGCCGGACTCGGCCTGCTGACCTTCGTCCTCGTGAACATTGCGTGGGTCTTCTTCCGGGCGAAAACTTTCCATGAGGCCATGGTGGTCCTCAGAGGCATGTTCGGCAGAAACGCGCATGCAGAGCCAGTACTGGCGGCCATCTACCTGCTCACCACAGCCGTTATCATCGTCGGCCTGGTGTGCGCGCACTGCTTCATGCGCAATCAGACGCTTGAGGCGGCCATCGCTCGTACCCACCCTGCAACGCTCACCGCTTTGTGGACCATCATGGCGTTCGCTGTCGCAATCCAGCATGGAGAGAGCAATGGCTTCATCTACTTCCAATTCTGAACACGGCGCCGGCGCAACCAGCCACCAGGCGCTGCCCTCCGGCCTGCGGCTGACTGCCGCCGACCGTCCCGGCGTAGCCCAGCCGGTTCCGGAACGGGATGTTCCCCAGCAGCCCTGGGGGAGAATATCGCTCATCGTGCTGGTCCTGGTCCTCCTGCTCACGTCCGGGTGGGAGTGGAAGATGCGCAGCCTGGAGCTCGTACCGGGAGACCTGAGCAGCACCTATGACGTGTGGGCGGAACAACGGCGGCAAGTGGACAAACGCGACGTGCGCGTCGCTCTCGTTGGCGATTCACGCATTCTGTATGACACGGACCTCGGTCGCGCCGCGCAGCTTACCGGCATTCGCCCTATCCAGCTGGGCATTGCCGGCGGCACCGGCTTACCTATTCTCGAAGACTTGGCTGACGATCCTCACTTTAAAGGTCTGGCGATTGTCGGTATGGCGGAAGGCTCCTACTTCGACACACGCTTCACCGTCAGACGTTCGATGGAGGCACTCGAGCTAAGCCGATGGGAGTCGCCATCAAAGCGCGCGTCCTACCAGATTCAGCGCGTGATCTCACAAGGCTTGGCCATGCTGGATGATGACCATCAACTCAGCCGAGTCATCTTTCACCTCGATCCTGAGTGGCGGGCCGGGGTGCGAGGGCCCTACCACGATGTCTGGAAGATAGGGGTGACGAACGCGGACGGCCAGGCCTGGCTCTGGCCCGGACTGGAACATGATCCGCGTTTAAGCGCACACGCTCGCGCTGTCTGGCATGAGCTTTTCCCGCCCTTCCCGATCGCCGACAGCAACATCCATGAGATCCTCGTCCGCTCCAAGATCGCGGTTGATAAGATTCGTGCACGCGGCGGCGACGTGGTTTTTCTACGCCCTCCTTCTGCTCCGGATATACGCGCGATTGAAGACAAACACACACCCAGGGCCAGGGCCTGGGACGCACTTCTTGCCTACACTCACGCCAAGGGCACGCACGCCGACGATCTCGCCGCCGTGCAAAATCTCAACCTGCCGGAAGGCTCTCACCTCACCCATGCCTGCGCCACGGTCTTCACCGATGCCTACATCCGCAGCGTGGCTGGTCAAACACCGCTGCTGCACCTCAAAGCCAACCTGCCTCCTGCGCTTTCTACCCTCGATTGCACGCAGCCAGCAGTAGCCGGAGTCAAGTAGCTTTCCGGCGTCACTATCCACCGCGAGGCCTGGTTTCATTGGGGATCGAGAATTTTCGCCTGACCGTCTTCCGTGCCGTCGCCCACCACCTGAGCTTCAGCAGAGCTGCGGAGGAGCTGCTGTTAACGCAGCCTGCAGTCACCCAGCAGATCAAGGCTCTCGAAGAGCAGTTTGGCGTTCCCCTCTTTCACCGTGCAGGCGGACGTATCTCGCTCACACCAGGTGGAGCAGCCCTCCTGCCGTTTGCGCGGCAGATGAAGGAGCTGAGCGATGCGTCCATGGCGGCCGTTGCCGATGCCTACGGGCAACAGGCTGGCGAGCTGAGCCTCGGTGCCTCACAGACCATCGCGCAATACCTGCTCCCCACGTTCATCGCTGCTTTTCTGCAAACCAACCCGCAGGTTCGCATTACTGCCCGGAGCGGCAACACCGACCAGATGCTGGGCGCCCTGGTTTCCAGCGAGATCCAGCTAGCGCTGCTCGAAGGTCCGGAACAACGCACCGATCTTCACATCGAGCCCTTTATGGAGGATCACATGGCGCTGGTTGTGCCCTCAAGCCATGAGTGGGCCGGTGAGACCATCTCTCTCAACGAGCTGCGGGCGCAGCCTCTGCTGACGCGCGAGTTCGGCTCGGGCTCGCGAAGGATCGTCGAGCAGGCACTGGCAAACGCCGGCCTGAAGACGAAAGATCTTTTCATCCGGATGGAGCTGGACTCTACGGAAGGCCTCCTGAGTGCGGTGGAGGCTGGCCTGGGAGTCACGTTTGTCTCCCGCTGGGCCGTGCGCAATCAACTCGCCCTGGGTACCCTCAAGCTCGCTCGTGTTGAGGGTCTCAAGCTTTCGCGAAGCTTCTCCCTGGCCTATCCCGCAGGGCCGGAGCCATGGGGAAGCGTCGGTGCATTTCGTACGTTCCTGCTGAGCCACGCAGCCGCGATTGCGCCGAGGGGGCTTGCAAAACGGAGGCCGTGATCGGGTTCCGGACATACCTTCTGCGATTGCGGTCGGGGCGCCTCTTCACTGTTCATGCAAGCAAAGGGAATGAGGCATAAGAACTTCTACTTGGACGCAGCCCGCGCGCGCGTCGATAGTTTCCTGAGAGGGAATCGACGTGACCGAGATGATGATGAAGGAGCTGACGGAAGCAGGAGCCGCACCGCAAGACTCCGTCACTGAAACAGCAGAGCAGATTCGGCCCGCTTCGCTGCCAGCTTCGGGGCACCTCGGAAAGACAGAGCGCGGCAAGCCGCAGAAAGGCTTTGATGCGCGAACCATCTTCTTTCTCGGCTTGTTGCTTGCCGGGAGTGGACTCGTCTCGCCACCGGTGGCGCTTGTAGGCGGGATCGCCTTTGGCTTCACCGTCATTCACCCCTATCGCAAAGAGGCAAGCTCGCTCGCCAAGCTGCTGCTGCAGATCTCCGTCATCTTTCTGGGCTTCGGCATGAACCTTCAACAGGTGATCCATGCCGGCAAGTCGGGCTTTCTGTACACGGCCTTCAGTATCTGCTCCGCAGTTGTGCTGGGCCTGCTCCTGGGTAAGGTCTTCAAGGTGGGAGGCAAAGCAAGCTACCTGATCACCCTAGGTACAGCGATCTGTGGCGGCTCAGCCATAGCCGCCCTCGCGCCCATCACGGATGCGAGCGAAGAAGAGATTTCTGTCTCGATGGGCACTGTCTTCCTCCTGAACTCAGTGGCGCTCCTGCTCTTTCCGGCGATCGGCTGGTGGCTGCACCTAAGCCAGAACCAGTTTGGCCTTTGGGCAGCACTTGCCATCCATGACACGTCATCGGTGGTCGGCGCGGCGGCCAAGTACGGCACCCAGGCTCTGGCCATCGGTACGACCGTAAAGCTCGCACGAGCGCTCTGGATTGTTCCCGTCTCGCTGGCGACGGCTGCTTACATGAGCACTTCTTCCCGCCGCAGGAGCTCGGCTGGGCACCCTGTACGTGTCAAAGTTCCGTGGTTCATCTTCCTCTTTGTCGGCGCCTCAGTGCTCACGACGTACTTGCCGCGCTTCCATGGCACGTACCTGGATCTGAACCATCTGGGCAAAGCGGGCTTAACAGCGACACTCTTTCTGATCGGAACGTCGCTTTCGAGAAAGACGCTCCAGGCTGTTGGTATCCGACCCTTTCTCCAGGGCGTGATCCTCTGGGTCCTTGTCGGCACGGCCTCACTCCTCGCCATCCATACGGGGCTGATCTCGATCTGAACCGCAGCCGAGCCCGACTCAACGCGCAAAAAACGGCCCCTCTTTTCAGAGGGGCCAATCTGCCTTGGTTCTCTCGTTGGTCGAGAGCTTGTTGCGGCTGCTTCAGACGCGACCTCTTACTGGGTCGGTCCTCCCGCGGGCGGACCCGCAGGCGCTGGGCTGGCACCGCCGGCGGGTGCATTGCCCGTCCCAGCTGGTGTACCCGTGGCCGCTAAACTGTTCTGCATTACACTCACCCGGACCGCGCTGCCCACAGGGGTGGCTGTCCCATCCTGCAGCTTGGCATCGCCCAGTGCGATCTGGTGAATCTTGTACACCGGCACCTGGTGCTGCTCCACAAGGTAGCGCACCACAGCATCCGACATGTGCTGTGAGCTCGCAATACCCGTTTGCCCGCGCTGGTGCGAGTAGCCGGCTACTTCGACCACGTAGCCCTTCTGCCCTTGCAGCTGTGTCGCCACCTGATCCAGTGCTTCCTTGGCCTTCGCGTTCAACATCGTCTGCCCAGGGCGAAAGCGCAGCTCCGTATCAGAGACCTTCTGGTACTGGTCCAGCCCGTTCACGGTGGTGTTCAGCTGGCTGGTCTGCGCGCTGGCCTGTTGCGCTGTCTGCTGCGCCTGCCCGGCTGTCGTGTTTGCCGTGCCGGCTGTCTGGCTTGCCTGGTCGGCCGTGCTCTGCGCCTGCCGGATTCCCGCGCCCGTCTTCGCGTCCAGGGCCCGGATGTCGTTGCTGTTCTTGGCCTGCAGCTGGTCCAGCTCGTTCAGGCGACCCTTCACTGGGTCGAGCTGCCGCTTTACCCATTTTTTACGGGCAAACGGGTTCAGATGCCCCCAGAAACCTTCTTTCGACTGCGTCTGGAGCGGTGCTCCCGAAGCATAGGTGCTGTTGTCAGCCGGGTTCATGCTGCCCTGCCCGCTTTGTGCGGACACGGGTGCTGTCGTTGATCCTGAGTTTGTTTGCGCCAGGGCTGGTAAAGCCATCGACGCGGCAAGCAGCAAAGCTGTGCTCGCCGGTACCGTCATCCTTATAGTTTTCATGGTCCTACACCTCACAAGAAAAGCAGTTCTGCCTACTGGAGAAACAGTTCACGCTTACCAGGTTGCATTTAGGTGGCCAAAGATTCATAGGTCCAGTGCCTCGTCAGGTTCCTGCAATAACTGCCCCAGCAAACCGCCTCGAATGAGCACATGCAGCAGAGGAGATGTCCAGCTCCAGGTTCCCCGAAAACAACCAGAGCAGCGCCGAGTGTGCAAGCCGGTAAAAAGTGCGGGCGCTTTGTACGCCTTTGTACTACTTGAGCTCGACCGCGACCACGCGGACCTGCGGGTATTCTCCGTTCCAGCTCTCCGGGGCCGCGTCGAAGATGAGCCGGAAAGGCCGGCTCTGCCCCGGCGCAATCGGCTCCGCTGCGATTGGCTCGGTATCCACATAGGGCTGCCGAAAGCGGATCAGGTTCAGCGGCAATGTTTCCTTACCCGCCAGCTGGCCGGCCACATCCCGGAACAGCAGCTGGACCGTCGCCCCGCGCACCGTCTGCCCGCCCCGGTTCGTCACCGTGCCGTCCAGGTAGGTTTCCTTGCCGCCCGACAGGTTCGCCGAGTCGCTCATCTGCACGTCCGTGATCGGCAGCGAAGGGGCATACGCAGCCAGCGGCGCCGGGCCTGCTCCTCCCGGGTTGCTGTTCGCCCGGCTATGCCGCCCAAGGAGGATCAGCGCAACCAGCACCGTGATCACCGCGGCCGAGGCAATCAGAAACGCTTTCCAGGACCGTGGTTCCTCGCTCTGCAGTGCGCCCCCGCCGGTAAACAACGCCCGCTCCTCCGCACCCCTGTTCGCGCTCCTGTTTGCGCTTCCAGCCGGATCGCCGCCCGGGTCCGTTCCCCGCTCACTCTGCACCATGCGTCCATCGTAACGCTGCGCTCAGGAGGTGCAGTCGCCTGGCAAAGCAGGCCGAGCTGGATCGCCCTCTAGCCCGCGGCGAGCGAATCCGCTTTTCCGAGGCCATGCCGCACCCTTTTCGGGAGAGTCGGGTTACCTCGGTGACAGGAGAACCGCTCAGCTCCTGCACATTGTTCATGGAAAGCGGCAGCAAAGTACGTTTCACTCATAGGCAACAGAAACCTGCACATCGGGAGGCGACCATGCCCCTGTTTCGCGCCCCATCCGGCTCCAGTACCCGGGGCGAAAAGCCCTACCGCATCGCAGCTGCTCTAGCCGCGCTGCTCACCGTTCTGTCTGTCGCTTTTTAGCACCCTACTCACGCAAAGCGAGCGCGCTTTGCTCCCTGCCGGTAGTCAACTCCACGCATCTCCACCGGCACACACATCTCCTGCAGACGCGAGCGCATGCGCTCCCCGATCCGATCGCCCAGCGTTTCCTCGCGCAAGGCCTGCCGCGCCATCCCGCTTGCGTCCGCTGCGCTGCCCGCGCCCGGCGGCAGGTTGGGATAGTTGGTCGTAATGATGGTCGTGCGCTTGTGGTTGTAGCGCGTGTTCAGGATGTGCGCCACCGTCTCCCAGACCCACTCGGTAGGCTTAGCCGCGCCCAGTTCGTCGAGCACCAGGACCTCGGCCTCAAAGACCGGGCGCAGCACCTCGAGCTCCGTTGTCTCGACGCGCGCGTTGTAGGAGTTCGTGATCGACTTCAGCAGCTCCCGGTAGTCGCAGAACAAGGCCGGGACACCCTTCTCAAAGGCCAGCTTCTGGAGGATCGCAATGGCCAGATGCGTCTTGCCCACCCCGATGGAACCGGTAAACAGCAGGCCCGTTCCGTCGTTCTCGCCGGGGTACACCTCGGCAAAGCGCCGGGCTGTGTTGAAGGGGAGAAAGAGCTCTCCTGTGGCCCGATAGCTCTCCAGGGTGCACTCCGCGTAGCGTGCCGGGATGTGTGCCCTTTGCAGCAGCCGGTTCATTTTGCGCTGATACTGGCACTCGCAGGGCTCGGCAGCCTGGCCGCCGCCGGGCTGCGCCACCACCCGCATCCCCATCCCGTCGCACACCGGGCAGACCGGATCCTCGCTCATCCTTCCAGTATGGCAAATTGGCTTTTTGCGGTACCACTTCGTGCCGTTTTGTGCGTGTTTAGGAGCGGGCTTTTGCGAGCGAAATGTATAGATATGCAGGGTGATGCATAGTTATGCGTTCCGCACGGTACTTCGGTACCGCGTGCATACCCTTCGGCGTTTTGTGGCGGGGGTTGACAGGAGGGGGTCTGTTCGCGGGGCACTCGGCCCGTTTTGGGACAAATGGGGTGCCATCGGTCACAAAGAGGATGGCACGAGGAAGGCGCGGGTGTGCAGGGGTTGACAGCCGATGCTCGAACCGGAGTGATGATTGCATCGCCTCCGAATCTCGCGCATCTATAAACGAGCACTCTCAATTGCTATCGGCAGCTCACCGCGATACCATGGACGGACTGCAGGAAAGGTTTGGAAACAGCAATGGCGAAACCGGGAATCCACCCCAGCTACAACGAGATCCATGTCAAGTGCGCCTGCGGCACGCAGTTCGCGACACGCTCCACGCACAAGGGCGACATCCATGTCGAGATCTGCTCTGCCTGCCACCCCTTCTTCACCGGCAAGCAGAAGATGATTGATACGGCTGGCCGTATCGAGCGCTTCCGCCGCAAGTTCGCACAGAAGGAAACACCGGCCGCGAAGTAAGGGCGCCGCGCACGTTCAGCCGAGCCTCCGCCCCCCGCGGGGGCTTTGCTTTGTGCTGATGGGCCGGGAGTATGGGCCGGGAGTCACGACCTATGAAGAAGAGCTGGGACAATCCGGTCGAGTACGCCATGCCCGCGCAGACCCGTGTCCCGGCATCTTTCTCGATCGGCAGCGTCCGGGTAGCGCCCGCGACTGTGCTCGCTCCCATGGCCGGCGTCACGGACACCATCTTCCGCCGCTTTATCCGCCACAGCAGCCTCTTTACGCCTGCGGGCTCGCCTGGAGATGTCGAGAGTGGAGACATTGAGACGGCAGTCACGAACCAGCACTCCGGCTGCGGCCTGCTTATGACCGAGTTCACCTCGGCGGACGGGCTCACGCGCATGCGCGAGTCCAAGCGTAAGCGCTACCTCACCTTTTACGACGATGAGCACCCGATCGCCGCGCAGATCTTCGGCTCCAATCCCGAGACGCTTGCCGAGGCTGCCCGCATTGTGGAGGCGACAGGCTTCGATACGGTCGACCTGAATCTCGGCTGCCCGGCCAAGCGCGTCGTCGCCTGTAATGGCGGTTCGGGGCTGCTACGCGACTTGCCGCTCATCGCAAAGATCTTCGAAGCCGTACGCGCCGCCGTCACCATTCCCTTCACCGTCAAGTTCCGCATGGGCTGGAACGACCGCCACATCATCTGCGTCGAGTTGGCTCGGCTGGCCGAAGAGTCAGGCCTGGCGGCGGTCGCGCTCCATGCCCGCACCCGCGAGGATGGCTACTCCGGCCAGGCCCGCTGGGAGTGGATCGGGGCCGTGAAGCAGGCCGTGCGCATCCCGGTCATCGGCAATGGCGACATCCGCACGCCGGAAGATGCCTGCGCGATGGTTGCCGCCACCGGCTGCGACGCGGTGATGATCGGCCGCGCCGCGCCGTCGAACCCGTGGATCTTCCGCCAGATTGCGCAGTACACCGCTTCCGGCCGCTACGATCTGCCGACCGAGGCCGACCGCTACACGCTCATCCGCTCGTACTTCGGCATGCTGCTGGGCGAAGAGGCCGAGGCGATGCCCGAGCACCTGCAGCACAAGGAAGCGCAGGGCAAGATGAAGCAGTTCGCCTCCTGGTTTACCCACGGCGTGCCCGGAGGCGGCGCGCTGCGCAAGAGCATCTACGAAGCCAAGACGGGCTCCGCGATCCTTGATGCGGTGGAGCGCTTTTTTGAGCCAAGGCTGGTACCGTTGGCTCCAGCTGCCGCACCCTGTGACGCGATGACCGAGATCGAAGTGGTTTAGGCAGGGATATCAACAGCTCTTGCATGACACACATACTTTGCGCGAATCTTACACAGACGGCTTATGCGCACAAACATAGAGATCGATGATGCATTGATGAAACAGGCCCTTAGCGCCAGCGGCAGTCAAACGAAAAAGCAGGCCGTAGAGGCAGGTTTGAGGCTGCTTATTCAGCTCAAAGCACAATCAGAGATCCGCAAGATCAAGGGTACGATCCCCTTCTATGAAGACGTTCTCGCCGATCGCCTTCACCGCTTCTAGGAAGCGTTGGATTGCTCTGATGGTCATTGTGGACTCCTCCGTCTGGATCGACTATCTCAACGGAACCGAGAACGCCCATACTGTTTTGCTCGATGACCTCCTCGCAACGGAATGCATCGGTCTCACGGACCTTATCTTGGCTGAGGTCCTTCGCGGAGTACGCGACGAGAGCTCAGCATCGATTGCTCTTGAGGCGCTCTCGCAGTTCCGAATCCTTGACGGCGGCGGTGAGCACCTGGCCGTCCGTGCCGCAGGAAGCTATCGCACCTTGCGCAGCCGGGGCGTGACTGTCCGCGGCACCATCGACTGCCTGACTGCGACCTTCTGCCTTCAGGGTGAGCACACCCTGCTTCATCGCGACCGTGACTTCGTCGCCTTTGAACAGCTGTTGGGACTACAGGTCTTCCATCCTGACCGGCACTGAGCCTGTTCTCACTCTCCCGCGATCACACGCGGCCATCCTTTGCCGGTCCCGCCGCGCTTTCTGAAGATCACCGCCTGCTTTTTGCGCCAGTGCTCATCGAGCGCAAGCAGGCGCCACTCCACCTGCGGCGATAGGTAGCGCAGCAGGGTGTCCAGCGTGGAGTGCACGCGCAGCGCCGGCACGATGAAGTACAGCAACGGCGGCTCGGGCGAGAGCACCATCCCGGGAAAATACCCGGCCCGGCTCAGCTCCCCGGCGGCGTGCAGCGCGCGGACGCGGATCCAGTAGTCCAGCCCCTGCATGGGCAGGTGCAGATCCTCGCCGGCTTTGACTTCCAGCACGGCCAGACGGCCTTCGCGGGTGACCGCGAGCAGGTCCAGCATGCCCCGGTCTGCCGAGGCAAGCGCCGGCACCTGGGTGTACACCGGCGCAGGCAGCAGCGTCGACTCGATGGCTGCAAGATCCTCGCGCAAGACCGACTCCAGCCAGCGCTCCGGCTGCAGGCGGTAGAGCGGATCGCGCACGCTTCCCGCCGGGTGCCGCGACGCAAACAAGCGCCCTACGAGCTGCTGAAAGAGCGCTTCTGTGTCCTCGTTGAGCGGCGTCTCACTCGCGCCGGCCCCAAAGCTGATGCGATCTTCCCGCGCGAAAGAGGTTGCGCTCACCCCTTGCTCCACCCGTGCAAACTCGAGCCCGTGCAGGCGAAAGCTGACCTCGGTCGGCGTCCTCGGCAGCACTTCGACCCGTGCCCGATCCTGCGCCGGGAGCAGCGCCACCACACGCTCCACAGCCGAAGCCATGCGCTCGAGGGTAGCCTCCGGAGCAAAGGCGCGCACCAGCCGGCTTCGGAGATTGCCGCCTTCGGCTGCGGGCAGCCGCTCCAGCTCTTCCCGCAGCTCGTCGAGCGCGTAGAGCTCCCACTTCGCGGCTCCGGGATGGAGCCAGGCCAGCCGCTCCGCCACGGTGTTCGACAGAGGGGTCGCCATCCCGGCGGGAACCACCAGCTTTAGCCCTTCCACGATGCGCCGGCCGCCGGCGCGCTCCCGGCACTGCGCCAGCCACAGCACTCCCACGGCCACGATGCTGTCGACCGTCCCCTGCGTCTCCTCGGCGTTTGTAGCCACGAGCGCCCAACTGGTCTGGCCGCGCTCCAGGGCTCCGCGCACGTAAGCGGGACCGAAGGAGTGCTCGAGGTCCGCGGCGGTGGTCATCTCGCCCAGCCGCAGGTCGGGGAAGGCCCGCAGGAGTACACGCTGCAGCAGAGGCACGAAGTTGCGCCGGGTTGTATCGCGCTGTGTGGGCGAGCGTTGGTCCCGGTCCGGCACCAGCCGCAGCACCTGCGGCTTCGTCTGCCCAAAGCGCCGCACCTCCAGCCGCAGCGCGTCGCGCCTCTCCTGCAGGCCGACCACGGTCCGCTGCAGAGTCCGCTCCTCGCTCCACAGCTGCAGCAGGCAGCGCCCGCTCCCCGCGTCGAGCGTCCAGCGGGCGCGCGCCATGTCAAACAGCACCACGCCGTCCTCCACCACACATGCCCGGGGATTGTCCGTCAGAAAGCTTTCGAGCGCCCGCGCCAAAGCCTCCGGCGCGAAGACCGGTGCGGTGCGCCGGAGGCTGGTAGCCCCGGGAGCTGGGAGGTTTGCAGGCAAGGTGCAGTCAGGATGACGCGGCGGCGGCACCGCTGCAAGGGTACCGGAGTTATGCAGCCATCGCTTTTAGCGCGCTGGCCAGTGCCACTTCGTCCGGTTCAAGACGGTGGCACCCTCCAGCACCGTCTCGCCAAACTCCTTCCGCAGAGGCAAGGGTGTGCACCCCGCCTCGGCGGAGAGCGCTTCCATCAGGAGCGGCGGAACTGGTCATAGAAGCGCCAGCCGCGCAGCGCCTCCGGACCGCAAGCATCTCCGGCGCCCTTTGCGGGTCGGCCACGCTCGCAAGCATGCTGTCGGTGTCCGGGAGATGCTGGGTCAGCATCACGGGCTCTCGATCCTGCAGGGTGCTGAGCCACACAAAGTTGTTGCGGCGCTCCACCAGGGCAGCCGCCTTGCGGTAGACCGGGCCATGCCACAGGCATTCGCGCTTGATGTGCGGATCGAGAGCAAAAAGTGTGCGGGAAGGAAGGGGATAACCCAGGTCGATGCTGTAGCCATACGCATCGCTGCCAAAAGCGAGCTTGAGGCTCTCCGGCTTGCTGCGGGCGAGCGGCTGGACGGCATGCGTACCCTGTCGGACGCTCCGCGAGATGGTCTCCGGCCCGGCCCACAGGGTGGAAGGCAGGCCGCCCTCGCGGGCCAGCGAGGCCAGCGCTGCGTTCTGGGCCACGTCTGCCAGGAGCCGGAGCGCACGGTAGACGCTCGATTTGCCGCTGCCGTTGGCTCCGGCAATCAGGCTGAGCTGCCCGAGGGCAGCGCCAAGGACCGCAGGGAGCGGTACCCCTCGATGGCGATCGTACGAATCATGTGGTGAGCACAGCGCGGCGTATACGCCAAACCGCGCGCACGGGCGCTTCCTGCTTAAGGCAGGAAGCGCCCGTGCGGTAGGGGTTCTCTTTCCGAGCTCTCTACTGGTGGTGGTGATAGTGATGATGATGGTGATGATGACGCGGAGCTGCGGCGAAAGCCGAGGCAGTGCACAAAAGAGTGAGCGAAAGGATGACAAGCTTCTTCATGCGCCCATACTAGCAAGAGCGCATCCATCTCGTTGTGTAAATTCCGCTTTGCCGGTTCAACCAGCCTGGTACGCCGGGCACATAGACCGGACTTTCGAATCATCAGGCTCCGGCCGCCATCTTAACTTTGCAGGTTGATCCCCTCTTTTATGACAGAAGAACAGCAGCAGACATCTTTCTTTGCGAACAGGTTCGGCTTGACCGATAGCACCATGGAGCGCTGCCTGGGCGAAGCGCTTTCCGCCGGCGGCGACTACGCAGAGCTTTACTTCGAGTCCGTGGCTTCTACGTCACTGGGCGTAGACGAGTCGCTCGTGAAGTCTGCGGCGCAGGGTGTGAGCGCCGGCTGCGGCATCCGTGTGCTCTCAGGCGAGCGCACCGGCTACGCCTATACCGACGAGCTCTCCTCCGACCGCCTGCTGCGTGCGGCCCGCACCGCTGCCCTGATCGCCAGCGGCCCGGCCAAGCAGACGGTTGTCGGGCTGCAGCCGCAGCCGATCCACCCGGACCGCCCGCGCCTTTACCCTACGCCCGCGGCCGGACTGGATCCCGAGCTCAGCACCAAGCTGGCCCTGGTGATGCGGGCTGACGCAGCGGCCCGCGCATACGACCCGCGGATCACGGAGGTCCGCGTCTCCTGGGGCGACGAGACCAAGCACATCCTGGTCGCCGGCTCGGACGGTACCTATGCCTCGGACACGCAGCCGCTGCTGCACCTGATTGTTTCGGTCCTGGCGAAGGACGGCGACAAGACCGCACGCGGCACCGGCGGCGGCGGCGGACGCTTCGCGATCTCCTACTTCGACGAGGTCCGCACGCCGGAGTACCTGGCCGGCGAGGCCGCGCGCCAGGCCATCCTGCAGCTGAACGCGGTACCCGCGCCAGCCGGCGATATGGAAGTGGTGCTTGGGCCGGGCTCACCCGGTGTGCTGCTGCACGAGGCGGTCGGCCACGGCCTGGAGGCCGACTTCAACCGCAAGGGCACCTCTGCCTTCTCCGGCCGCATCGGCCAGCGGGTGGCCGGCGACAAGGTCACGGTGATCGACAGCGGCACCCTGCCTTCGCAGCGCGGTTCCATCCACGTGGACGACGAAGGCGCCCTCTCGCGCGAGAACGTCCTGATTGAAAACGGAATGCTGCGCGCCTACATGAGCGACCGGCTGAGCTCCTCGCTGATGGGCACAGCCGACACCGGCAACGGGCGGCGCGAAAATTATCAGTCCATGCCCATGCCCCGCATGACGAACACCTACATGCTGGCCGGGCAGGAAGAGCCGGAGGACATCATCCGCAGCGTCAAGCGCGGGCTCTATGCGGTGCATTTCGGCGGCGGGTCGGTGGATATTACGAGCGGCAAGTTCGTCTTCTCCGCATCCGAGGCCTACCTGATTGAGGACGGGCGCATTACTGCGCCGGTACGCGATGCCACCCTGATCGGCAATGGCCCCGAGGCGCTGAAGCATGTTTCGATGGTCGGGCACGACCTCGCGCTCGACGAGGGCATGGGCAACTGCGGCAAGCGCGGCCAATGGGTGCCGGTGAGCATGGGCATGCCCACTATCAAGCTGGACCACATGACCGTGGGCGGTACAGGCCGCTAGGGGGATCCGATGCAGACAGAAACACGCACCATCCCCGCCTATGCTGAGGCACTCGCTGAGCAGGCCGAAGCTGTTGTGAAGCAGGCGCTTGCGAGCGGCGCCACCGATGCTGAAGTCGTGATCCGCGAAGGCGACGAGTTCGACGCGCAGGTGCGCATGGGCGAGCTTGAAAGCCTGCAAAACTCGGGTTCCCGCGGCATCGGGCTGCGTGTGCTGATTGCCGGCGACGGAGGCCAGCGCGTCGGCTCTACTTCTTCAAGCGACCTGACGCCTTCCGGCATTGCGCACCTGGTCTCAGGGGCGGTCGCGCTGGCGCGCATCAGCTCGCCTGACCCGCACCAGGGGCTGCCTGAGCCGGGGAGCTTCGGCGCGCTTGACGGGGATCTTGCGCTGTATCACGATGACGTCTACTCGCTGCCGGACCGGGAGCGTATTGAGTACGCGCGCCGCGTGGAAGCAGCGGCCCTCAGCGCGGACCCACGCATTCGCAACAGTGATGGTGGCAGTTTTTCTGCCGCGACCAGCATGAAGGTCTTCGCGAACTCGCGCGGTTTTACCGGTGCGTCCCGCTCGTCGTACTGCGGGCTTTCCGCCGTGCCAATCGCGACCGGCGCCAGCGGCGAGATGCAGCGCGACGGCTGGAGCTCGAGTGCACGCACGCTGGCGAAGCTGGAGAGCCCGGAGCAGGTGGGTGCCGAGGCCGCGCGCCGCACCCTGCGCCGGCTCGATGGCCGCCGCATTCCCACGCAGCAGGTTCCCATCGTCTTTGCGCCGGAGGTGGCTCGCTCGCTGATCGGGGCCATGGCTGATGCGGCGAACGGCGACAGCATCCGGCGCGGCGCTTCGTTTTTCGCCGGCAAGTTGGGCGAGCAGGTCGCCTCCTCCGGAATCACCGTCATCAACGACGGCACGCTCCCCGGGCTGTTCGGCTCGGCTGCTTTTGATGGCGAGGGGCTGGCTACGCGCCGCACGGTGCTGATTGAGAAGGGCATCCTGCGCTCCTACCTGCTGAACACCTATACGGGCCGCAAGCTTGGGCTCGGGAGCACCAGCAGCGCCGCACGCGGCCTCGCCGGTAACCCCGGCATCGGCACGCACAACCTGTATCTGCCGGCAGGCGAGCAGACTCCGGAGCAGATTATCGCTGCGATCCCGCAGGGGCTCTATCTGACGGAGTTTCTTGGCCGCGGCGTGAACATGGTCACAGGCGACTACTCTCGCGGCGCGTCCGGTTTGTGGATCGAGAAGGGCGAGCTCACCTATGCGGTCCAGGAGATTACCGTCGCCGGCAACCTCAAGGAGATCTTCCAGAACATCACGGCCATCGGCAATGATCTCGAGTTTCGCTCGAGTACGGCGTGCCCAACGTTGCGGGTGGATGGGCTGACGATTGCGGGAGCTTGAGCGCCGGACGGAGTGAGGGAACGCAAGTTGTGGTGACCGGCGGTGACCCTTTTGCGATTGCCATGTAAGTGTCATCTCGTGTGTAGTCACCATCGGGCAGGCTCGCCTCTGCGAGCCGCCGAAAGGATGTAACCATGCACAGGCTCACATACATATTGACGATCGCCCTTGCTGCGAGCGGGTTGGCTGGTTTGGCCCAGAGCCAGAGCCCGGCTCAGACCCCTGGCCAGACCTCTGGCCAGACCTCTGCCCAGACCAAGCCCTCAGCAGGTGCGAGCTCCGCGGCAGCGATGCCGACCGATGCACAGATTGCCGATGCGAAAACAAAAGGCATGGTCTGGGCGAACAGCAATACGAAGGTTTACCACAAGGATGACGCGTTCTTCGGCAAGACCAAGCACGGGAAGTTTATGACGGAAGCCGACGCGCAGAAAGCCGGCTACAAGCTGGCAAAGGCGTCGCCGATCGGCCAGAAGAAGGCGGCGGCTGCCCCGGCGACGACTTCGAAGTAGCGCGTCGGTTGCGGAGTGGAACAAACCGGCGCCCAGGTCTCACCTCTGAGACCTGGGTTCCACAATGGCGGCCTGGTGCAGGCTATGCGCTGAACGCAGCGCCCCTCAGTTCTTTACTGTCAGTGTTTCGGAGTCAACAGCCTTTTTCCCGGTTACGCCTTCCAGACCCGTCAGTACGCCGCGGTAGTCGTTCTTGTCGCACTGAAGAGCAAAGCCGCCCTTCGCGCCCGCGTTCTCCCAGGTAATCCCGACATAGTGCTTCTTGGACTTACTGAGAAGCATCAGGGCACCGAGCCCAAACGAGACGACGGCGAGCCCTACCGCCGCACCCACCCGCCTATGTACGTCTTGCCCATAGGAGAGATCCGTTACCGATGAGGCTGGGATGATTAGTGGCTCGACGCCCTTCTCCACGAGCCGGATCTGGTTCGCGTCGATGTAGATCTCAGCTTCACTGCCTGGTTTTAGGCCTTGGACTGAGCCGCCATCGTACGTGACCTTATAACCGTTATCCGATGCCATAGCCGTCAAAGTGAAGCAGAGGCACAAGCCCAATGTGAGCAAACGTTTCATGCATTGTCCTCGGATTCTTACTGGAATGTAGCGGCAAGGCTGAACCACTAGAGCAGCGTAAAGGTGGCCTCGGACCCCGGCAAGTTACGTTAGACATGCTCCAAAATAAGCGCGACGGCAAGTAAGTGGGCCCAACGTCGTGCGCAAAGACCGACCCTTCCACCTGCGCTCACAATCCCGGCAAACCCATTCTGGATCACGCGAGCGCGTCGAAGTTGCTTCCCTACGCGATTCCTGCTTCACCTCGCCGTATCCTTAACCCAGCCCCATGCTCTTCCCGCACCAGCTCGACTTCGATCCTGCCGACGCAGCGGCGACGCTTGCGCAGCTTCCGTCGCGGCCGGCTGTTTTTGCGCTGCGCGGCACTACGGGCGAGCCCTATCTCAACCGCACGCCCGACCTGCGCCGTCGGCTCAGCAAGCTCCTTACGCCTGCGCCCGCGCAGTCGAAACGCCTCGCGCTCGCGGGCCTGGTCCGCACCATCCAGTGGGCTGAGACGGCCTCCGAGTTTTCCGCGCAGCTCCTGCTCTACCAGGCTGCGCTGGCGAGCTTCGGCGAGCGCGCCCGGGCGCGGCTGCACCTTTCCACGCCCTTCTTTCTTCGCATGGGCATGCGCAACCGCTTCCCGCGGCTCTGGGTCACCAACAACATCACGCTTGCTGCGGCACAGGATTTCTTCGGGCCCTTCCCATCGCGCCATGCGGCGGAGCGCTATGCGGAGCAGCTGCTGGACCTCCACCTGCTCCGCCGCTGCTTCCAGGATCTCGACCCTGAGCCGAGCTTCCCCGGCTGTATCTACTCCGAAATGCACAAGTGCCTCGCGCCGTGCTTCGGCGGCTGCTCAGACGAGCGCTATAGCGAGGAAGCCGCGGCCGTGCACGCGTTTCTCCGCACACGTGGGCAGAGCCTGCTCGCGACCCTGGCGGCCGAGCGCGAGCAGGCGAGCGTCGCCCTCGACTTTGAAGCCGCGGCCGCCGTCCACGCCCGCTACAGCAAGGCAGAGGACGTGGCCGCGCTCGCACCCGAGCTGGCCGGGGCGCTTTCGGGGCAGGGGGGCATCCTCGTCCAGCCCGACACGGAAACCGACCACGTCGCCCTCTACCTGCTTCGGCAAGGGGTCTTCACCGGGCCGGTTCGCTTCTCTGTCCTGGGCATGCGCCTGCCCAATGAGCAGTCCGGCTCCAGCTCCCTGTTCGCACACCCGGCGGCGATTGCGCCCGTCCTGCTCGGCGCTTCAGTCTCCATAAGCAACGAGCCCGGCAACGAGCCCGGGAATGTTACGCCGGAGGACCGTCTGCTCGCTGCTCTCGAGCAGTTGCAGGAGCAGGCCCGGACCCCCGACAAGCAGCAGCTGGGGGACCACCAGTCCCTGCTCGCCCGCTGGTACTTCCGCCCCCAGGGGAAACGCGAGGGCGAACTCCTCCTCGCCGACGCCGCAGAGCCGACTGTTCCCATCAAGCCGCTGCTCCGCGCTTGCGCCCGCGTCTTTCGCGCCCATGCCGAGCGCCATGCCCCGGCGCAGGCGTCGCCTATGCTTTAGCAGCTCATAGACGCCAGGTTTTGCTCTCTGTCTGCTCTCAGCAACAAAAAGGCCGAGGCAAACGCCCCGGCCTTTCCCCGCAAACAAGCAGGCTTACTGCGCGTGCGCCGCAAGCCACTTGTTCAGGTTCGCTTCCTGCGCCTCCCGGAACTCTACGCAATCGTTAATCTGCGCCTGAGCCTTCTGCAGCCCACGCGCCGAAGCATGCACCGGGTGCGTGGTGAAAAACTGCTTCACCTCCGCGGCCTTGTCTGCCGAGCAGAACGATCCTGCTGACTGCACAATGTAGCCGCCGCTCATCTCTGTCAGCTGCGCCGAGACAGCGGGCCAGTTCGTCTGCAGGTACTGCCAGGCGGCATCATGCGTATCCGGGTTCCCCAGCTCACTGGCAAAGACGCCAACCGCATCCTGGTTGCGCACCGCCTTGCTGGTCGCGTACTGCATGGCACGGGCTGACAGCGCAGGGTCGCGGAAGGCAGCCAACCGGTACAGAGCCCCCTCCGAGCGCTGCGGATTGCTGTCTGTCTCAAACTCCTTTTGGAACGCGGCAAACAGCTCGGCATCACCGTGGTACGCCGCGACCGTCAGAGCGACCGGGCCGAGCGTTGGGTCCACCGAGTTCGGGTCGGCCAGCGACTGGAGCGCCATCTTTTTGGCTGTGGCAATCGTCTCGGGGTCGTTGCCCATGTTGCCCACCACCGAGAAGAGCGTGGCACGGCGTTCCGCGATCTCCGGCGTCTCTCCATCCTTCGGCATGCCCAGCTTTGCGAGCTCCGGCTTGTAGGTTCGGTCCACCCAGGCGGCAAACTGTTGCCGCTGCTCAGGGCTGGCCAGCAGCCGTGCCTGCACGGCACGCAGGTTGCTCACCGCCGCATCCAGCACATTTGCGCTCGCGTCGGCACGTGCCGCCTCAGCCAGGTTCATCGTGTCGCCTACGTCGGCCTTGGCGGCACGCACCTGCGCCCACTGGTCCCCGATCAGGCTGATCCGCTCTTCCGGCGTCAGCTCTGTTTCAAGCCCCGCCACCAGCTGCTTTTCGACAGATGCCGGATACTGGCTGCGGTAGTAGCCCTCGCCCCGCGCATCCGCGAAGAACATCCTGGACCCAGCTACGGGCAGGGTCGCATCCGCGCTGCTTAGCAGCGGGCACTCGGTCTTTGTCCCCTTCAGGCATACCGGGATCGTCCAGCTCTGCGCCGGATCGCTCGCATGCGCGCGCTGGGCTGCGGGGCTCAGGAAGAAGCGCGTCTGCGTCACCGCGACCTTGCCGCCTGCCGGCTCCGCAAACGTGAGCAGCGGCACGCCCGGCTGCCCCACAAAGCTCCTCATGATCTTGTCCACCGGCTGGCCGCTGGCCGCGGTCTGCGCACCCCAGAAGTCTTCGGCCGTCGCGTTGCCGAATAGGTGCGCCTGCAGGTAGTTGTGCACGCCCTTGCGGAACTGCTCCTCGCCCAGGTAGCTCTCCACCATGCCGAGGATCGCGCCGCCCTTCTGGTAGGTGATGCCGTCAAACATCTCGTTGATCTCGTCGGGCGTGTTCGCCTCCGCGCGGATGGTGCGCGTGACTCCCTGCGCATCCAGGTTCAGCGTGTTGTCGAGGGAGACGGCTTCCTGCTCCGGCACATGCCACTCCGGGTGCCACGCCGCTACCGGCTTGTTCTCCATCCAGGTCGCGAAACCCTCGTTCAGCCACAGGTTGTTCCACCATTGCATGGTCACCATGTCGCCGAACCACTGATGCGCCATCTCATGCGCGATGACCTGCGCCACGTTTTCTTTTTGCGCAGGCGAAGAGTGCTGCTCATCCACCAGGAACGCGGTCTCGCGATAGGTAATCGCGCCGAAGTTTTCCATCGCGCCGGCTTCAAAGTCCGGGATGCCGATCATGTCCAGCTTGGGCATCGGGTACTTGATCCCGAAATATGTGTCGTAGTAGTGCAGCACAAACTCTGCTGCCTTGACCGCATAGGGCGTCAGCGGCAGCTTGTCGGGCGTGGCGCATGCGCGGATCGGCACGCCGTCACTCTCGCCCTTGCTGCACACAAAGTCACCCACCAGGAACGCGACCAGGTAGGTGGACATTTTCGGCGTCGTCGCAAACTCGACGGTGTGCTTGCCCGCGCCCGCCGGTTTGTCCGCGATCATGTTTGTGTTGGAGATGACGGTATCGCCCGCGTCCACGGTCAGGCTTACGTGGAATGTCGCTTTGTCGGCCGGCTCGTCAAAGGACGGAAAGGCCCGCCGCGCATCAGTTGGCTCAAACTGCGTCACTGCGTAATTCCGCTTTGCTGTTTTTGAAAGGTAGAATCCGCGCAGCTCATTGTTCAGGATGCCTGTGTAGAGGATGTGCAGCTTGACCGGCCCGGCCGGCAGCTCTTGCGGGAAGGTAAATGTCGCCTGCTCCTTGTCCTTGTCCAGGCTGACATCTGCCTTGGCGCTGCCCGCCGTCACAGAGTTGAATGTGATCTCCGCCGCGTTCAAGGTGATCGCCTTTGCCGGTGCCGCAAGCCGCAGCTCAATGGTCTCGTCCCCGGTAAAGGTGGCGGCCTTCAGGTCCGGCGCGAGCGCGAGCGTGTAGTGCTCAGGCATGGCGCCGGCGGGCAGCCTTTGCGCGTGGAGCAAGGCAGGGCATGCCGCCGTTAGAAGCGCGGCCGAGGCAAGTAGCAGAGAGCGGGAAGGGAAAGCAAACATAAGGAACCTTTCTTTCGCAAGAACAATGCAAGGAGCAGATCTCAACACACTGAAACACAAAGCGCGGAAACATAAAGCGCGACACATTGAAACGCAGTGAGAAGGGTGGAACAGGAAACTTGTTGGAGCACACAGCCGGTACGCAGCCGCTACGCAGTTGGCGCTGCACCGGTTCCCACTTGGCCAACCGCAACCACTCGCAGCGTATCAGGCCTCGCGATAGTTAAGCAGCAGCAAGCCCACCAGCACAAGCGCCACCGGCCACACGACGCCCGCGATCCGCGCGCCGCGGCTTCCGTGCAGCCGTAGCTGGAGCCACCGGCACCAGCCAGCCGTTGCCCCCAGCACCGCGATGGGCGTATGCGCCAGCTCGGCCAGGGTTTCCTCCTGCACATCGCTCATGCCGTGCGAGTGCGTCAGCAGGGCTGCGCCTCCGACTGCACACAGCAGAGGAAAGACATAGGCCGCGCCCGGCCTGCGCCACCGCCCCGTGGCTACCGCCCACTCAAAGCCGGCGAAGCAGCAGATGAGGAGAGCGTACATCCGGTGCTGCAGCACATCGGGCGAGGCAAAGCTTTGCCAGAAGCCCCGCGGCCCCAACGGCCAGTTTTCCGGGTCAGCCCGCAGCAGGATAAAGACGGCCAGACCCACAAACAGCAGCGGCCAGTTCCTCGCTGCTCGCTGCCATGCGCCGGGGCGTAAGGCACCCGCAAGAAGAGCAATCAGCCCGGCCAGTAAGACATCGATTCCCGCCCAATGATGGTTGTACTCACTCCAGGCACGGTCGGCCGCATCACTTTCTGAGCCTCCGCCATACTGCGCCGCTTCCAGGGATGCCCGCATGCCTGTTGTCGGTGGCGTCAGCTGGGCAAAAGCGGGGCTTCGCAGCCGCGGCACGACCGGGCGCAGCCGCTGCGCGATCTCCCTTCCGTGCAGGGCTTGCCCCTGCATGTCCACGGCCGGCGGCATGGAGGTGAGTGAAGCAGCCGCCAGGATCGCCGTCAGCCCGAGCCCGATCTCCGCCTCGGAGAAGCTCCGCAGCCTGCGCAAAACCCCGCCCTGCTCGGTTCCCGTTCGGGTGCCGGTCCCGATTCCGGATATCGCGCGCGCGGCAGGCGAGCGCAGCAGGCGGTAGTTACCGCTGCCCAGCAGCAGCATGAGCAAGAGCAGGTACGTCTTGGCCTGCAGCATCAGGCCATAGCTGGTGCCGTAAAGCCCGTTCCAGCTGCCCACATAGAACCAGCTCATACCCAGGCCGCCCAGCAGCAGCACGGCCACGCTCACCATCGCCATGGCCGAGTAGCGACGGGCCAGCGCCTGGGCCGCCGGACCCTCGTCCATCCGGCGCAGCGTGAGCAGCAGAAAGCACATGGCCCCGACCCACCCGGCGGTGCCCAGGTGGTGCATGGCCGTAAAGGCCACCAGCAGCCCGCGCTCCTCCATCCGCGAGGCCGCGTGGCTCTGCGCGACGGCGGCGCCCGCTACGAGCAAAGCCGGCAGCATGGCCGCATACAAAGCACCCGGCGAGCGCCGCCCGAGCAGCAGGAGCAGAAGCAGGCTCCCGGCCATGCCGAGGGAGCCGCTCCAGAGAAAGTCAGAGGAGAGGAGGGAGCGGAGCGGCAAGCCAGACCCTGCCGTCAGCAGCAACACAGTGAGCCCGAGTGAGGCTGCCTGGGCAAGCAGCAGAAACAGAGCCGCACGGCGCACTGCGCCGCGGGTATGGGCTAGAAGCATGGACTGCGCCGGTAACAGCACTGGCCTGGCAGCAAGGAGCAGAAACAGAACGCCCCCAACCGTGACCGCTTCGAGCGCGAGCAGCAGCGCGCGAAGCAGCACACTGAGGAGGTCAAAGTCCTTTGACAGCCAGATCAATCAAACCTGCTTGTGCCGTGTACCAGTTGCTGCAAAGGGCGCGTTTATTCCACGCGAAACGGGATTTCTCCCCTGGTGATATGACCATCACTGGCGAGCGCCTGCCAGCGTAGCGTGTAAGCTCCCGGACGGAGAGCATCGGCATGCGAGCGGAACCCATTGGGCTGCTCCTGCTTGCCGATCGGCAGGCTCACGGCCGCGCCGCCGGCCGAAGCAAGCATCAACGTGCAATGCGGCGCATCCACCCGGGAGTTGAAGCGCAGCTCCACATCCAGGCTCCGCGCATGGACCACCTCACCCGCCTTTGGCGTGGAAGCAACCAACACCGCGTGGGCCAGCGCCACCATGGGCAACGACACGACCAGTGCAGCCAGAGCAGGCACCCGAACAAACTTCAGCATCACGAAACCTCTGAGAACCATGGATCGAACCCTCAGGATAGCGGCTGCTCCGCTCCCGGTCTATGCGCCGGCACAGAAATCGTTTGTTGACGTGCCACGCAGCGGCATTGCCGCTGTGCCCCGCGCGGCTCTTCCCTTGGCTATCCCCCGGCCAGATCGCTGCGGAGCTCCCGCTTTGCGCCTTCCGTGGCATACACTTGGCCTGATTCCGCGAGAGTGAGAGCCCAGGAGCAATCCAGAAGCACTTCAGGAGCAATCCAGGAGCAGATAGCAGGATGCACGCCACACCACCCGAGGCTCGAAGGGAAACCCCGAGTTTCAGCGATCCATTGAACAGCGGCCGACTCATCGGCCGTGATGGCCGCTACAACATCCTCGGCAACAAACGTCGTCTGCGGGACTTCCTCTCCTACTCCACCCTTTTGCAAACGTCCTGGCCTGCATTCTTGCTCTTTGTTGTGCTCAGCTTCCTTGCGGTAAACCTGCTGTTTCAGATCCTCTATCTGCTATGCGGCCCCGGTGCCTTGGCAGGCAACGGGCCTTCACCGGCGGTCAGCCGCGCAGCCCGCGCCTTCTTCTTCAGCGTGCACACCTTCACCACGGTCGGCTTTGGCAACGTCGTGCCCGTCGGCACGGCGGCTAATACGCTGGTCGCCTTTGAATCCTTTATCGGCCTCTTCGGCTTCTCGCTGGTCACCGGCCTGCTGTTTGCGCGCTTTTCCCGGCCCGCGACCCGCCTGCGCTTCAGCCGCCTGGGTGTTCTGCAAACCCGCGGCTCCGCTGCCCTGCTCTTTCGCGTCACCAACACCAGCCGTACCGAGGTGATCCAGGTGGAAGCCTCAGCGACCGTAGCCGTCGTTGACGTCTCTGATCCCTCGGCCCGGCGCTATCTGACACTCCCCCTCGAAGACGACAGAATAGCCCTGCTCCCACTCACCTGGACGCTGGTGCATCGCATCACGCCCGAAAGCCCTCTGCACGGCATGGGTAAAGATCACTTCAAGTCCCTCCGTGGGGAAGTCATCCTGCAGGTCAGCGGCCTGGATGTCGTCAGTTCGCAGGTCATCCGGGCACGCACGTCCTACACGGTAGCCGAGATCATCTGGGGTGGCACATTTGCAGAGGTCTACCGCCGCGATGAGCAGACGGGTCTTCTGGATGTCGATCTGTCGCGCTTCGATGTTATCGAAGCGGAACCCATCGAAGCTGTCGTCCCTTCGCAAAGCAAACCGAAGCTCTAAGCCGAACACCCAATGAACTTGCTGCTACGGCAGCGATCTGTACAGGGCTCGCCTCAGCCGAGCCGGCTCGACGCCATCCGCACAGACTGTCCGCTGATCTCCGACGCACGCGCTTCCGCGTACGCGGCCGCACCCATCAGCGCCGCCCGGCTTTCCAGGATGATGTGCACCGGCGTATGCACCAGCAACTCACTCAGGCGCCCTTTGTCGGCAAACGAGTGCATAAAAACTCCATCGCGCATCTTGGCCAGCACCTTGGGCGCGATACCGCCACCCACAAAGACGCCGCCGGTGGCTAGCACCTTCAGCGCCAGGTTTCCTGCTTCCGCGCCGTAGACCGAGACGAAAATATCAAGGGCCCGCGTGCACAGCTCATCTTTGCCGCTCTCGCCCAGCTCACCGATGACCGCGTTCGGGTCTTCCGCTGCCATCCGCTCCTTTAGCTCAGGGGACTCGCTCATGCCCTGGTCATCGCGCAGGAAGCTGTACACATTCTTGAGCCCCAGCCCGGAGACCACCCGCTCATAGCTGACGCGGCCGCCGAGGATCTTCTGCAGGTACAGCAACAGCTTCACCTCAAGCTCGTTGCGCGGCGCAAAGTCGCAGTGCCCGCCCTCGGACGCTACTGGCACATGCGTCTTGCCATTCCACATCAACAGCGCCTCGCCCAGCCCCGTTCCGGCCGAAACCAGCGCCCGATTCCCTACCACGCTCGGATCGCCCGGGTGCAGGGTAAAGACCTGGTCCTTGGTCAGCTCCGGGATGCCGTAGCCGTTCGCTTCCAGGTCATTGATCAGAAAGACATGGTCGATGTTCAGATTGCGCGACAGCTCCCGGCTGTCCAGCATCCAGGGCAGGTTCGTCAGCTTCAGGCGGCCGTTGCGTACTGGCCCGGGCACACCGAAGCAGGCGGAGGTAACCTCCGGCTTGCTGTTGTTTTCGAAAAACGTGTGCACTACTGCTTCCAGCCCTCCGTAGTCCCTGGCCGGAAAGCGTTCATCCGCTACATGTTTCAGGCGCCCCTCTTCAAACTGGTACAGAGCCAGGTGCACCTTGGTACCGCCTACATCCCCGGCCAAGATCATCGTGCAAGCTCCACATGGCCGAGATTTTCCGCACCCTCCGGCTTGGGCAGCTTCGCGGCTGCTTTTGTATCCAGCAGAAACAACAGCGATCCATTCTTCGGCTGGATCAGCTGCGTCGGCGTGACCTCAGGGTCGTACTCACCGTAGAGCACCCGCTCGAGCGGCGCGGCCTTGTCGTCGCCGCCCACCAGGAACACCACATCGAGCGCCTCATTGATTACCGGCGCGCTCAGCGTGATGCGCCAGGTATCTTTCTGCGGCACGTGGTTGGCAAAGGCGATCCGGCCGAGCTCATGGATCCCTTCCGTATGCGGAAATAGCGAAGCCGTGTGCCCATCATCGCCCATGCCCAGCCACACCACATCAAAGCGTGGCACCTCCGCACCTTCCAGCCGGAATGCCTGACGGATCGCCGATTCGTACTTCGCCGCGGCTTCCTCCGGGTCCAGCTCCCCTTCAATCCGGTGCACCTGCTCCGGCGGCAGGGGCACCTTCGAGAGCAGAGCCTCGTTGGTCATCCGGTAATTCGAATCTGGATCATCCGGCCCGACCGTCCGCTCATCCACCCAGAAGAGCTCGACCTTGTCCCAGGCGATCTCGCGCCCATAGGGCTCATTCGGATCCGCCAGCAGGGCAAAGGTGACCTTCGGCGTCGAGCCGCCTGAAATCGCTATCCGCGCCCGGCCCCGCTTGGCTACTGCCTGCTTCACCCGATCCGTAAAATGCTCGGCCGCGGCGCGCGCGAGCGCCCCTGCATCCTCATACACCCGGTATGTCACTTCCAGCCGCTTGGCCACTGCTCTCCTCTTCTTCCTGTCTGCCGCTTCCTTGAGCTTTTGCTACACCGCGTGCCAGCTGTGTCCGTCCTTGGCCAGAAGCTCTTCCGCACTCTCCGGGCCCCAGCTTCCGCTCTCGTAGTTCGGGAAGTCGCCCGGCTTGTTCGCCGCCCAGCGCTCCAGCAGGGGGGTATACAAAGCCCATGCGACCTCGACCGCCTCACGGTGCGAGAATAATGTCGCGTCCCCGAGCATGGCGTCCAGCAGCAGCCGCTCGTAGCCATTTGCCGTGTACTTGCCGAACGCGTCCACGTACTTGAACTTTGCCTGCACGGGGCAGATCGTCGTATCGGGCGTTGGCAGCTTGTTGCCGAAGGTAAACGCGATCCCCTCTTCCGGCTGGATGCGGATCCGGATCAGGTTCGGGTGGTTTCCCTGGCACGGACCATCCTTTGCAGCTTCCTCACCTCCATTGAATATTTGCTTCTCCGGCTGCCGGAACTCGACCACCACTTCGGTTACCCGTTTGCCCAGCCGCTTGCCGGCGCGCAGGTAGAACGGCACACCCTGCCACCGGGGGGTGTTGATCGCCAGCTTTACCGCGGCGAAGGTCTCGGTCGAGGACTGCGGATCGACTCGATCCTCCTCGCGGTAAGCCTTCGCTTGCTCGTCGCCAACCTTGCCCGGGCCGTACTGCCCGCGCGCTGCCGTCTCCTCGCTTAGCGGCGCAATGGCCTGAAACAGCTTCAGCTTCTCCTCCAGAACACCTTTGGCCTCAAACTTCGCCGGCGGCTCCATGGCCACGAACGAGAGCATCTCCATCATGTGGTTCTGAAGGATGTCGCGCGATGCGCCGGCCTTCTCATAAAAGGGCCCCCGCCCTTCAATCCCGATCGACTCCGCTGCCGTAATCTGCACATTGCTGATGTACGTGCTGTTCCACAACGGCTCAAACATGGCATTCGCAAACCGGAACACCAGGATGTTCTGCACCGTTTCCTTGCCCAGGTAATGGTCGATCCGGTAGATCTGATCTTCCTTGAAAACCTTTGCCACGCCGTCATTCAATGCCTTGGCTGACTCGAGGTCATGCCCGAACGGCTTCTCAATGATGACCCGGATCTTGGCATCACCCTCCGGCTTGTCCATGCCCTGCTCGCCCAGCTTGTCCACAATCTCCTGGAAGTACTCGGGCGCGACCGCAAGGTAAAAGAGCCGATTGCCCTTGGTCCCTTTGCTCTTATCGACCCCGGCGAGCGTTTCCTTGAGCCGCCTGTATCCGTCTGAGTCATCGAAATTAGTCGTAAAGTACGACACCTTCTCCATGAATGGGTCGAGCTTCGGGTCGCCGTCCTTCGCGCCCCCATCCAGGATGGCTTTGCGCATATCCGGGTTGAACGTTTTGCTCAGGTCGCGGCGCGCCACACCTACCACCGCAAACTCCTTCGGCAGCAATCCACTTTCTTCCAGGTGGAAGAGCGCCGGCAGCAGCTTCTTCTTCGTCAGATCGCCGGAGGCGCCAAAGATGACGATAATCGTCGGCTCAGGGTTGCGATTGGCCACGCCCGCGATCGCCTGCTTGGCAAGCTCCGGGTTCATTACGACATCACTGTTGCTCATCTTCCTCTTTCATCTCCATCTTGCTCGGAAAGCCTTATAGCACTCCGAGTGTTTCCAGTTCACCGCGGAGCGCCGCGGCACCCTTGTACATGAGGCCGTGCAGCCCCATTGCCGTAGCAGCCGCTGCATTCTTCTCACGGTCATCAATAAAGATGACCTCCGCCGCAGGCCGCTGCAAGATCTCAAGCGCCATCCGGAAGATCGCCGGGTCAGGCTTGCGCAGCCCGACGTAGCCCGAGCAAAAAAAGGTAGAGAGGTACTGCTTCAACCCGAACCGCTCCAGCCTGAAATCATTCAGCTCGCGCGACTCGTTGTTGAGCTGCCCCATCTGCACGTCGCCCCGCTCATGCAGCTCACGCAGGATGGGCATTGCTGTGTCTTCCAGAACAACCGATTGTGCCTCGATCGCAGCCCTTAACCGGGCCGGCGTAAACGGGCGCTCGCGGAAAAAGACTGTTTGCCGCATGTACTCCTCGAAGTCAATCGTTCCCTTCTCCCAGGGATCGTTCGCCTCCGCATGCCGCTCCTCAAAAGCATCCCGGTCATCGAACCCGAGCTGGTCGAAGACCGTCTTGCGCTGGTTATGGTCCCAGCCATTGGTAAGCAGCACTCCCCCGACATCCCACAACACAGTGCTGAAGTGGCTCATTGCCCTCGCTTGCCTTTTGCTGTCGGAGCTCTTGCCTCAGCCCGCGACCTGTCCAAACTCAGAGTTGGATGCACTTGATGCGGTGAACAACGCACTTCTTTGCCGGGAGGCAGCCATCCTGCTACTCGCAAGGCAAATGCAAACAGGCGCCCTTATGGGCGCCTGTTTTGCTCACAACAAGGGCGGCCCTTACAGCTCCGCCACCCCAGCCAGCGCCGGGGTGGCCGACCCTGACTTTGCCAGCAGCTCCTTTGCCCGCTTTACGATGTTGTCTACCCCGAAGCCCAGCTTTTCGAGCGCCAGGGTGCCCGGCGCCGAGGCGCCAAAGCGGTCTAGTCCGAGCACGTCGCCATGCCGGCCGACCCACTTCCACCAGCCCAGGGTAGCGCCCGCTTCGACCGCGAACTTGGGAATGTGGTTGGGCAGGACTTCGAGCTTATAGCTCTCCGGCTGCCGCTCAAAGAGCTGCCAGCTTGGCATCGAGATGATGCGCGCCACGATGCCTTCCTTCTTCAGCTCCGCGGCAGCCTTGATGATCTGCCACACCTCGGCACCGGTCGAAAGCATCAGCAAGTCCGGCTGATCGCTGCCGTGGTCTACCACATACGCACCCTTGCTCACGCCCTCGAAGATGTCAAGCTTCTTCGGGTCGAGGATCGGCAGGTCCTGCCGGGAAAGCGCCATGAAGCTTGCTTCCTTGTGCTCAAGCGCGAGCCGCCAGCAGGCAGCCGTTTCATTCGCATCCGCAGGGCGGAAGTCGATCAGGTGCGGCACGGCGCGCAGCATCATCAGCTGGTCGATCGGCTGGTGCGTCGGCCCATCCTCACCCAGGCCGATCGAGTCATGCGTAAAGACCCAGATGGAGTGCGCATGCATGAGCGCGGCCAGGCGAATCGCCGGCTTCGCATAATCAGAGAAGGTAAAGAACGTCGAGCCGTAAGGAATGACGCCGCCGTGCACGGCCATGCCGTTCACCGCGGCTGACATAGCAAACTCGCGCACGCCGAAGAAGATGTTCTGGCCGGTCGGGTCGATATGGAAGTTTGGCGACTTCTTCAGGATCGTCTTGGTCGACTCCGTCAGATCGGCTGCGCCGCCCAGCAGCTCCGGTACCGCGTCGGCAAACGCATTCATCACTGCGCCGCCTGCGTTGCGCGTTGCCATGGGCTTCGCATCGACCTGGTACACGGGGAGGGTCTTTTCCCAGCCGTCCTTAAGCTTGCCGGACTGCACCCGCTCATACTGTGCAGCCAGCTCCGGGAACTCGCCCTTGTACTTGGCAAACAGCTCGTTCCATTCGCGCTCAAACTGGGCGCCGTTCTCGATGATCTTGCCCCAGTTCTGCGCGGCCTCTTCCGGCACGTAGAAGGTCTTGTCCTCGGGCCAGTTCAGCGTCCGCTTTGTTTCCTTCACATTCTTTTCACCCAGCGGCGCGCCATGGGCCTTGCTTGTTCCGGCCGCGGGGCTGCCGTAACCGATGATCGTCCGCACCGCGATCAACGAGGGCTTGTCGGTCACAGCCTTTGCTGCTTCGATCGCCTTGGACAAGGCATCGAGATCGTTGCCATCGGCCACCGTCTGCACATCCCAGTGATAGGCCTTGAAGCGGTCCTGCACATTCTCAGTAAACGAGAGATCCGTCGGCCCATCGAGCGAGATCAGGTTGTCGTCATACAGAAAGATCAGCTTGCCCAGCTTCAGGGTCCCGGCCAGCGATGCCGACTCGTGCGAGATCCCTTCCATCAAGTCGCCGTCGCCGCAGATGCCGTAGGTGAAGTGATCTACCACGTCGTAGCCCGGCTTGTTGTAGACCGCCGCGAGATGCTTCTCCGCGATGGCCATGCCGACGGCCATCCCGAAGCCCTGGCCCAGCGGACCGGTCGTGACCTCCACGCCATCGGTCTCGCCAAACTCCGGGTGCCCGGGCGTCTTCGAGTGCCACTGCCGAAACTGCTTCAGATCGTCGATGGACAGATCGTAGCCGGCCAAGTGCAGCATGCCGTAGAGCAGCGCGGACGCGTGCCCGTTCGAGAGCACGAAGCGGTCCCGGTTGGTCCACTTGGAGTGCTTCGGGTTGTGCCGCATGTACTTGTGGAAGAGCAGGTACGCGATGGGCGCATCGCCGAGCGGCGCGCCCGGGTGGCCGCTATTCGCTGCTTCCACGGCATCGACTGCGAGAAAGCGCAGGGCGTTGATAGATAAGAGGTCGAGATCGCTCGTGGTCGTGTCGCTCATGGGCAGGAAACCTTCTCCGGATCGTTGAAATGGTGGGTGCGCCCGGGCAGAATGTGCAAGGGCCGTCGCAGCGGGTCAGCGCTATTTTATGCCTGCAATGGGGACTCCGGCGTGATTGCGGCCGGAACGGGCTCCTTTTTCCCCAGGAGCTTGACCGTGAAGTTCCGGCCTTCCCACTGCTTGGATGCGGACCAGTACAAAGTAAAGACCAGCTCGGAGGCTTGCGCCGGCATCCTCGGCAGGTCCGCCGCTGACCCGGCCGCACCCAGGCTTCGCGAGGTCACCGTCCGCTGCGTCACCCAGCCATCGCACGTCCATTTGACCTCAAACGGAAAGCCGGAAAGGATGCGCAGCGTCTTGCCTGCTTCCAGCGTTGTGACCGGCCGCCGCATCTTCCATACTTCGATCGCGCTGGCACGCGGCCCGGCTCCGTACCGTGCCTCCACTGCCTCAATCCGGTCAAACACACGCCCATCCTTGACTGAGCGCACCAGCTTCAAGTACTCCGCATGCGCCCAGACCAGAGGCATCGCCGAGCCTGCGGGGTCGCCCAGCACGACCGGACCCGCTGTGGTGTCGAGCGCGATCCTCTGGTCCCACACCTGCTCCGGCAGCATGCCGCCCGGTGAGGCAAAGCGCTCCATCGACTGTACATAGTGCCGTATATCGTGCCCCGCGGCCAGCTCGTAGTGCGCACGCTCGCCGGTCAGCAGCGGCCATGCCCGGCCCTGGCCGTAATGCAGAAAAGGCCCGCCGCCCTTCTGCTCCCCGTAGCCGTCATGGTTGTAGCGCCGCCAGCATGGCCCCTGCGGCGCGTCGATGCGCAGCACCCGGTCCACTACTTTCAGCGAGTCGATGATCAGCGGGTCGTCCGCACGCCGGATCCCGTAACGCACCAGTTCCAGAAATCCGCCGTCGATCACCGCGTTCGCCGGGAACTCACTCTCTTCCCAAGGCGCGCGATTATTCAGACGGATATTGCCCGGTGCCACATCGTTGCGGTACCAGGGCTCACCCTGCGCCGGCGGCTGCACGCGGATGTAGTGCCGCTTTACCTCCGGGTGCAGAACACCCTCGTTTGTGACGGTCCAGTCTTCCAGGTGCGACTGTAGCCAGTCCGCATGCTCGTTCAGAAAAATCCCCAGCTCGGGCGATCCGTGATCGAGGGCGATCTCGGCAGCGCAGCAGAGCGCGCTGATGACTGCTGCCAGGGTGGAGGGCGAGTAGCCGGCATTCTCCTCCCAGCGCTCCTGCTGCGTCACTGGCGCGTACCGCACCAGGAAGCCCGCCGCTCGCGACACAAACGGGAAGACATCAAAGTTGGCCAGGCCCTTTGCCTTCCACAGGCGCCAGGCCAGAATGATCGGAAACGCCACTTCGTCCAGCTGGATCCCCGTCCAGTAGGGCGTGCCGTTAACCCAGAAGTTCTGCGCAAAGCTGCCGTCCGGCTTCTGTGTGCAGGCCAGATACACCAGCGCCCGCAGCGCCGTTTCCACGCGGCCCATCGCCAGCATGGAGCTGGCGGACTGCACCATGTCGCGCGTCCATACCAGGTGGTAGCCGCCCAGGTCGTCATCGCCCTTGGCGTATCCCCATGGGATCGAAAGCGACGCGATAAACGCGCCCGCGTAGGTCTTGTCCTCGTGCATCAGGACGACCTTCTGGCTGATCCGCAGCAGCCGTCCGCCATCGCCCGTGCACGCTTCGAGGCCCTCCGGCAGGCTCACCCGCTCCCACTGTTTCGAGAACCGCTGCAGCTGCCCTGCAAACGGCAGTGCCAGGGAGCTCATGGTGGCGGAAAGCGCCGCATGGTGGCTCTCGCCAAAGCCGATCGCCAGCACAAACTCCCGGGTGCCGGCATCCACAGCGACAGCCCGATGCAGGTCCACCTCACCCATGATCGCGATGTTGCCGTCGGTGGCCGAGCCGTACTCCCAGTGCATCTGGAAGTCGTGCTTCAGGTCCTGCCAGCCATCGCTTGCGCCCACAAACCCGCACGAAGCCCGTGCAAAGCCGCAGTCCGCCGCCATCGCGAGCGATACCGCGTTGTGCCAGGCCAGCAGCACGCGCGCCCCCGCCACATCCACCACCCGCGCTGAGTTGCCTGCTCCGCCCCCGCCCAAGTGCGGCGACAGCAGCGCATACAGCTGCAGGCGCCCCAGCAGCTCGGGGTCTGCCTGCAAACGCACCCGCAGCAGTACCACCGAGGCATGCGGATCGACAATGGTTTCCTTGGTGATGGTGTAGCGCCCGCCCGGGTCGCGGTTGACCTGCCGCGGTGCGGGCGACACTGCATCCACATACGCAAAAGAGCGCGACATATCGCGCTTTTCCTCGTGGAAAAACGACGACCCATCCGTGATCAGGAACTCCATGTCCCGCGTCTGCGGCCGGTCAATCGTCGGGTAGTACAGCTCGTTCAGTATGCCGTGCGAAGTGGTGAACCACACCTTTGCCGAAGCAGAGTACGCCGTGCCCACCATATTCTTCACGCTGGAGGTCCAGCGGCCTTCGAGCCCCGGCGCTCCCGGCGCTTCGCCCTGTTGCTCCAGCCATAGATACTCCGGCGTCAGCGCGCCTGCTTCGCTCATTGCTCCTCGCTCACTGGTACTCGCTTACTGGTACTCGCCTACTGGAACTCGCCTACTGGTGCTCCTGTTCACGGCCATCCTATCCTGCGCGTAGCACAGAGCCGTCCCGGCGCAGGCAAAGCGGTCACACCATGGGAAGGAGCAGCCCCGGAATGGGAACCCGAGCCGGAGTGGCATGCACGGCCCTTGGCTTCATCACCCGGCGGTTTCTGCTATCACTTTGCTAGAGCAGTGATATCATTCGGTCAAGAGGTGGCTATGCACGCTATGACGATTCGCAATCTACCGGATGAGACGCACCGGGCCTTGAAGCAGCGTGCCAAGCTGCATGGGAAGAGCACGGAGGCGGAGGTTCGCGCGATTCTGGAGGAGGCGGTAAAGCCGGTGCAGCCGAAGAAGGAAGTCGGGCTGGGTACGGCGCTCGCGGAATTGGGAGCACGGTTTGGCGGGATCGATATCGATCTTGAAGCGGTGCGGCGGGACTCCGGTCCTGCGAGAGCTGCTGACTTCGAGTGATCGTCCTTGATACGAACGTCGTGTCCGAATCTGTGAAGACACGTCCTAGCACGCAGGCTGTCGCATGGCTGAATCGGCAGGAGCCGGGGAGCTTGTACCTGACGGCAATCAGCCTGGCAGAGTTGCTCTTCGGCATCGCGCTTCTGGACGAGGGTCGGCGAAAGCGCGAGATGTCAGAGGCCGTCCAGACCACCGTGGATGAGCGCTTCGGCGCAAGAGTCCTGAGCTTCGACGCACAGTGCGCCGAGACTTACGCAAGCTTGATGAGTCAAGCGCGACGTCGCGGGCTTGCGATTGCGATTAGTGACGGGCAGATTGCAGCCGTCGCCAAGTCGCGGGGGTTTGCTGTGGCAACGCGGGACATTGGACCGTTCGTCGCAGCGGGTCTTTCGGTGATCAATCCCTGGGAAGACTGATGTTGCCCCAGTCTCTTGAATCCCCCTAGATCGCTGACAAACTAGCCAGCATCTGTGGAATCCAGTACGTCATGGGAAGACTTGCAGCGAGCAGGATGCCGCTTGCGACATCTGAGAGGTTCGTTACAGCACCTGCGTGTTCGCATCGGGGTCTGGGTGGAACTGTACCTCGCTCATGGCATGCGTGATTTCGCGGTTCTGCATGAAGTACTGCCAGACAAAGCCGGAGCGCAGGTTCTCGGCCATCAGCACGCTGATGCCCTGGTCAATGCCCAGCACATCCTCCGCAAACCAGTTGCCCTTGATGTCAAAGGCATCCACAAAGCCGTAGCGCGTCCATACCCGCGGGCCGCCTTTCTCCCGCATGCTCAGGAGCACGTGGGAGCACTCTGCCGGCAGAAACGGCAGCGAGCCTGCCGCCGCGCAGGGCACCAGCGTCCCATCAAGCGGCCCAATCGAAGGCGGCCCACCCCACACCCGGTAGCCATCCTTGGAGTCCGACGCTGTGATTCCCCACATATCCTGGTCGATCCAGTTGTATTTCTGGCCCAGGTGAACACACCACAGCTGGTGCGCCCGCGTGGCGGCGATTGAGTTCGTGAAGTAGTTCGCATGCAGATCGCGCTGGTCGCGGTAGTCGCACCAGGCATGCGCATACTGGTGGATAAACAAGGGCGCCAGCCCGGAGATGTACTCGATGCCCCCGAACTGCACCAGCGGCCGCTGCAGCGCGTTCCAGGTCGTCACCGGGATCGGGTGCGTCGGCGAGCCGATCGCCATCAGGTACATCGTCATCAGCTCGGCGTAGATGTCCCACCGATGCTTCAGGAAGCCGCCATCCGGCAGCCAGCCCATGGAGAGCGTTTCCCCTTCGGCGAGCATCCACTGCCAGTCGATGCGCCGGTAGAACGTCGTTGCCAGCGCTGCGATCCGCGCATTGCCCGCGAAGTATTGCCGACACAGCAGTACCCCGCACAGCAGCAGCGCTGTATCGATTGAGCTCAGCTCCGAGTCAAACATCCTTTGTCCGCTCTCAATATCGATGAAGTGGTAGAGGAAGCCGTGCTCGTGCGGGCAGTCCTCCAGCAGAAAAGCCAGCGTCTTCTCGACACGCGCCTCGCAGTCCCCGGCCCGCAGGTAGCCACGTTTGGCTGCGATGCACAGCGCGCTCAATCCAAAGCCGGTTGCTGCGATCGAGGCCACCCTGGAGGGCGAGATGCCGACCGCCGAGGCCCTGTCCCGCACAAGCCCTGTCTTTGGGCTCGCCTCGTTATAGAAGAACAGGCAGCCCCGTTCTTCCATCTCGTCCAGCAGGTTGTCTGCTTCCTTGCTTACCTGGGTGAGCGGCCGGTTGATGAATACGCCCGGCGGGTGGGTGTACCGTTCCTGCGCAGACTGCTCCGGCTGCGGCTGCTGCCCGGGTGCTGCCTTGGGTGCCTGCTGCTGGTTCTGATACGCCAGCGCTGCCGGCGAGGTGCCCAGCGTCAATGCTCCGCCGGCACTGGCAGCGGCGGCGGCCCGCAGTATCTCGCGGCGGGTCATACGGCGATCGGTCAATCCTGCTCCTGTTACCGCTCGGCTGGTTCGTCGGGGGCGGGGTTCCACATCTATGGCAGAGGCGTCGGAGGTGCTTTCGCACCACCCTCACAAAGGATGCAGCATTCCGCCGCCCCGTCACATCCGTTTCGCGTCGCTTTCGCATCCCTTTGCATTCCGCGGGTACTCAGCGTGCTTCCCTGCTTCCAAACCCACGGGCGCGCATCCTTATACAGGAACCCGCCCCGCCTGGAAAAAGCGCGGGGCCGAACCGGAAGGAGATCTATCGATGGCCTACGAACTCCCAGCTCTGCCCTACGACTACGCCGCGCTTGAGCCCCACATCGACGAAGCCACCATGAAGCTTCACCACGACAAGCACCACCAGACCTACGTCACCAACCTCAACGGCGCCATCGACAAGCATCCCGAGCTCGCCAAGCACACGCCCGAGGATCTCCTTCGCGCGCTCGATACCATCCCCGACGACGTCAAGGCGGTGGTCCGCAACAATGGCGGCGGCCATGTGAACCACACTATGTTCTGGACCATCATGAAGCCGGGCGGCGGCGGCGAACCCACCGGGCCCATTGCAGACAAGATCAAGGAAGACTTCGGCTCCTTTGAGGACTTCAAGAAGCTGTTCAATGAGACGACCGCGAAGCAGTTCGGCTCCGGCTGGGGCTGGCTCGTGCTCGATGGCGGCAAGCTCAAGATCGTTACGACCCCCAACCAGGACAACCCACTCTCGCAGGGCAAGTACCCTATCCTCGGCAACGATGTGTGGGAGCATGCTTACTACCTCAAGTACCAGAACAAGCGCCCCGATTACCTGGCCGCCTGGTGGAACACGGTGAACTGGGACGAGGTGAATACCCGGTACGGTACGGCGCAGAAGAGCTAGCGGGCGAAGAGTGGCTCAAGCCGTTACGGTCCCTCCTGGAAGTTGCGGGGCGTTCTCTGGCGATGTGTCCACATGAGCAGAAGATATGCCCAGGTCCTCCTCAGACCTGGGCATACACCCCTCGCACTCACTCACAACGCAGCGCCACCATAGGATCCACACGCGTAGCCCGGTGCGCAGGCAAGAGGCAGGCGAGCACTCCGACTGCAACCAGAAGCGCTGAAACCCCGACAAACGTCGTCAGATCGGTGGGCCTGACGTTGTACAGCATGCTCTCGAGTAGGCGCGTGGCCGCGATGGAAGCCACTACGCCCGCTGCTCCCCCTGCAGCCACCAGCATAGTGCCCTGCCGCAGTACCAGCGACCACACATCCCAACGCCGCGCCCCCAGCGCCGCCCGTATGCCGATCTCTCGTGTGCGCCGCGCGACTTCATATGACAGCAATCCATACAGCCCCATGCACGCCAGCACGAGTCCAAGCGCGCCAAACAGCCCAAACAAGCGTGCCACCAGCCGCTCGTTGAAGAGCAGGTGGTCGATGCTCTCTGACTGTGTCTTCATCTCCATCACCGGCAGACGGCTGTCCGTCCGGTTTACCGCATCGCGTACCGCTGTCATCAGGAGTTCTGGGCTTTCCGCAGTGCGCACCTCAAACGTCGCTCCACCGTCGGTAAGGGGCACAAAGGCCGTCGGTGCATCGTGCTCCCGCAGGTGGGCGTACTTGGTATCTCCGGCAACACCTACAATCTCCCACTGCGGCTCCTTAAGGTCGGTGCCGCCAAAGTGCAGCCCGATGGGGTTCTTACCTGCCACGAACTTGCTCACAAACGCATGGTTCACCAGCGCAGCCCGCGCGTTCGGAGTCATGTCCGCCAGGCCCAGAGTGCGTCCTTCAGCTACCGGGATCCTCAGCGTTTTGAAGAAGTCCGGGCCCACGTAGAGCATCTGCGTCTCAACGGTCGCCTTCTCGCTCTGCCCCTGCACATGCACACCCTGCGTCCACAGTCCTCCGGTCAGCAGCGCGTCTGACGAGTAGCTCGCGCCCTGCACCCCCCGCAGCGCGAGCAGCTGTCTCTGCAGATTCGCATAGAGCTCCGGGATCCGCTCGGGCTTGTATCCCGCCAGCCCCGGCTCCAGCGAGAACAACAAAACATTCCGGGTATCAAAGCCGGGATCGATGCTGTGCAGCTTGCTCAGCGTGCGCAGCAGCAAACCCGCACTCACCAGCACCACCATGGAGAGCGCCACCTGGAGGACCACCAGCCCGCTGCCGAACCCCAGGCCACGTCCGCTTCCCTGCCCGTTTGTCGGGCTGCCTGCCGCACTCCCTTTGAGCTCCGTCGCCACATCCGCCCGCGCTCCCCGCAGTGCCGGCGCCAACCCAAAGACGATCCCCGTCCACACCGCCGCGCCGACCGTAAACAGCAGCACCGGCGCATTCGGATGCAGATCCATCGGGAGCGGCGCGTCAGCGTTCTCCGCGAAAAACGCGGCCAGCCCCGTCGCCCCCAAGTACGCGACCAACACACCCAGCGCCGCGCCCGCGAAGGAGAGCAGCAGGCTTTCCGTCAGCAGTTGGCGGACGACCCTCCCTCTGCCGGCGCCTACCGCCAGCCGCACAGCCATCTCCTTTTCACGAGCCGCTCCGCGCGCGAGCATCAATCCCGCCACATTCGCGCAGGCTATCAAGAGGACAATGCCGACCACCGTCATCAGCAGAACCAGCGGCTCGGCAAACTTCTGACGAAATCCCACCAGCCCCTTCTGCGCCGGCAGCACGACGAGACGAGGATCGTCTCCCTTCTTCCACACCGGCTTAGCGCTCTGCATAACCTCGTTTCCAAACCAGCTGTTCAAGGCTGCCTCTGCCTGCGTCCGCGAGACTTCCGGCTGGAGACGTCCGACCACCGTGAGCCACCAGCTGTTCTCCACCTGCATGGTTCCCCAGTGGATCCCGAGCGGGGCGGCTTGTGTCACCGCTACCCACAGGTTCACGGACTTACCCGGCGTTAAACGGGTGAACTGCGGGCTCGCGATGCCGACGATCGTGAAAACGACATTGTTCAGCCGGATCGTTCGGCCAACCACCCCTGCTGCGCCGCCGAACGCACTCTGCCAATAGCCATAATTCAATACGGCTACGGGCGCCGCTCCCGGCTTTTCATCCTCGGGCTCCAGCGTGCGTCCCAGCGCCGCCTGCACGCCCAGCGTCCCGAAGTAGTTGCCTGACACCAGGTCGCCTTGCGCGACGCTCGCCGGCCCATTTTCGCTCAGATTCAAGGTCGCCGGCCCTGCAAACGCCATTGCACTCTGGAAGAGATCCTTGCGGCCGGCGATCTCCTTGTACATCGGACCCGTGAACGAACAGCCGCTCGCGCCGCTACCCAGCTTCTCGGCTCCGCAGTCTCCGTAGCTGTGCCTCCCAAGCTGCGTCGGCTCTGCGCGCGCCTGCCACTGCAGCACCACCAGTTCGTCCGGCTTCTCCACGGGCAGCGACCGCAGCATGACTGCATTCACCAGGGTGAAGATCGCCGTGTTGGCGCCGATGCCCAACGCCAGCGTCCACACCACCACCGCGGTAAAGCCGGGGGACTTCCGCAGCAGGCGGAACCCGAATCGCACATCGTGCGCCAGCGTCTCCAAAAATGTGACGCCCCGCGCTTCCCGGCAGTTCTCTTTCACCTGTACAAGGCCGCCGAACTCCAAGCGAGCGCGACGCTGCGCTTCCTCCGGAGTCAAACCTGCCTGCACATGCTTGGCTGTCTGCTGCTCGAGGTGGAAGCGCAGCTCCTCATCCAGCTCGCTGTTGACGGCGCCGCGCTGAAAGATAGAACGAACACGCATAGACAGGTCACTCCACATATGGGGAACTCCCGGGCGAAACACTTAAACCGCTTTCAGGACCTGGCCGACAGCAGCCGTCAGCTTCTGCCAGGCGTCCTTTTCGACTTCCAGCTGTTTTTGGCCAGCTCTGGTGAGCGCATAGAACTTGGCTCGGCGGTTATTGTCCGAGAGCCCCCACTCCGCTTTGATCCAGCCGCGCCGCTCCAGACGATGCAGCGCCGGATACAACGAACCCTGCTGGATCCTCAGCACATCGCTCGACATCTGCTGTACCCGCTCAGACACAGCCCAGCCATGCTGTGCACCCAGTGCCAAGGTTCGCAAAATGAGCAGGTCGAGAGTACCCTGCGGCAGATCCATGCGCTTGGTTGGCATGCTGCTTTCCTCCCCTTGCACTTCTACAAGGACGTTAATTTGATCCCATGTAGAAGCGCAAGGGGAGCAGGCTATCCTTTGGGTACGCGCTCGTCCGCACGCCCTCGGCATAGAGGGCTGTAACTTCATCGCGGGCCTTCAGCTACGGGGCCAATGCCACTTGCGCTCAGCCCAACCGCGACTTTCGCCCTCTTTCCGGGTCTGCACTACTAAGGAGCTGTCCTGCATGCGCTGCTTTGCTTCCGCTGCTCTTCTGTCTTTTTCGCTGACTATGCCCGCTTCTCTTCCCTCTGCCTTTGCGCAAACCTCTTTGCCTTCCGGCGGCGGCCATTACAGCATCGTCCAGAACAGCAAAACACTCGGCGACGCGCAGTATTCCGTCACCCCCATTGCCGGCGGCAGCACCCTGGCCTCCAGCGGACAGATGAAGCTCAACACCTTCTCCTACAGCTTCAACAACACGGCCACGGTCGATGCGCAGGGCAACCTGGTGCGCGACGAGCTCACGGGCTCCGTGCACGGCGCGAAAGCTTCCGGCAACAACATCCGCTTTGACACCGAGGCCGATAGCACCGGGCGCTCCTTCTCGATCCGCATCAACGCCGACGGCAAACAGACCACCAACCAGGTGGACCGCCATCGCAACACCGTGCTCGCCCCCGACCTGGACCCCGCCGCCTACACGCTGATGACCCACATTGCGATCGCGCATCCGCAGGGCGCCTGGGTGCTTATCCCCAAGCAGGACGGCATCCTGGTCCCCGCGCAGTACACCCCCTTGAGCGACCTGCGCGGCACCCTCAACGGGCAGCCTCTCACGGTCAAGCACGCAGTGGTTGCGCTCAGCGACCAGAACTCGGTTGTCATCGAGCTTTTTTACGCTTCCTCGGGCGAGCTGCTTGAGGCCGACCTCAATGCGCAGAACTTCTTTGTTGTCCGCGATGGCTTCAAGCTCACGAACCGGCCCAAGCCTGTCGCTCCACCCGCAGGCGCGCCGCCGCAGGCGGACCCGAACCAGCCCGGACAGCAGAATGGCGCGCAACCCGGCCCGCAACCGGGACAGGCTGCACCCGGCTACGGCCAGCAGCCGCCCCAGTAGCGCAAGCGCTCACGCCGCGAGCCAATACAAAGCTAGCTGCGGCGTTTCGCCGCAGCCTTTCTCTAACGCCCGCTCGTGAGCCGCCGGGTCAAGCCAAGATAGAAAAACGCCAGAAGCACCGACGCGATCGTCCACAGAATGGCCGGCTGCTCAAGAAAGGCAGCGACGGCGACAGAGTAAGTCGGCCACTGGGCCACCCTGTCTGACCGCATAGCAATCGTCTTCCAGACGAAGCTCACAGCCCCAATGAACACCAAGACAAACACAAAAGCGGCTCCCGCAAGGCCCGGCAAAGCGCGCGTCCAGGGAAAGGGAATGGCAGGCAGAGCAGAAGCCTCCGTGCGTACCTCCGCCATCACTCCATCGAGAAAGCCGGAAGACGGCATAAGGCTGTCCTTGTCCTCGCGAAGAGCAGCGTCTATCTCTCCATCTGTCCACTTTCGCTTCATTTTTCCCTCCCCTGATAGGCGTTTGAAGATACTGCCGGATCCGGATTTCCACGCGCTTGCGAGAACTTCTTTCTCAAAAGCTCTCTTCCGCGATACAAGCGGATTTTCAACGTGCCTTCCGGTACACCAAGCGAGCGGGCGGCCGCAGGCACATCCTGCTCGTGGAAGTAATGAAGCGTCACCGCATCGCGGTACTTTGCCGGCAGCGCAAGCACGGCTGCACGCAGCCTTGCAGCTTGCTCTGCCTCCTCGAGCTTCGGGGAGGAGAGCCGTGTGGGGCGGGTCGGCGATCTCCTCCAGCGTCAACGCCGTTGCCGGGATCCGCTTCAGCTCAGACCGGTACACATTTGCCGCCAGCGCAAACAGCCAGGTGGAAAAAGCGGCTTCGCGCCGCCACTGGTGTAGGTTGCGGTACGCCTTCAAGAAGGCTTCCTGCGCCATGTCCTCAGCCCGTCCACGGTCCCGGCAAAAGCGCCACGCCATGTTGAGCAAAGGGCCCTGCCAGCGCCGCACAAGAGCCGCAAACGCAGCGGTGTCGCCGGCAAGCACACGGTCCACGCTCGCCTCATCCTCGCTCTTCTCCCTTGCGCTCGCTACCCGGCTCTGATCCACACTTCACATCCCGCCTAGTACGACCGAGATCTTTCCCATGCAGTTTCACTTGTTTTGCCAGTTCGGCGTGCAAGTTTTGAAACCCTTCTTTCGGAGCACCGGTCGCACCAAGTGAAGGCAACAGCCACGCTGAAGCGGCTCTTGCAGGGGTGAGTGGTATGGGACCTTATTCGGTATTCCTGTTTCTTAGTACAGCGATCGTTTCTTTGTTCTCTTTCCTTGCTGTCGCATTGTGGTCAAATGCGCGGCTCAAGGAACGCGAAAGCTTTTACAAAAACGACATGCTCAAGAAGCTCAGTGAGAATCAAGGCCAGGGTGCAAGCTCAGCATTGGAGCTGCTTCGTGAGGAGAGCCGAGTCGCCCTCTTGCGCCGCAAAGCCTCTTTGCGCGAGGGCGGCCTTGTTACAGCATCCGTAGGCCTGGCCATCATGATCTTCCTTGGAGCTATGACTCCCCATCAACCCGCGTACCTGTGCGGACTCATGGTTCTCTTTCCCGGACTCGCGTTGTTAGTCAGCTCTTATATGCTCTCGGCTGCTAGGAAGGACTCATGACTTAGCAAGTTCTGGCGGAATAACATGCTCAGCCTTTGCCTTTCATCAAAAACAAGCCACGAAGTGGCCGCCGGTTCCTTTCTCCCGACAGGCTGCGCGCGCGACATCACTGGCTGTGCGCTTTCTTTAGGGGAAGCGCACCTTGGCGATCGCTCCTATCGGCAACCTATCGGAAGAAGGAAAGCCGCGCAGGCGGTTTACGCCTTTTCCTCACCCTCAGCCAGCAACCGCAGCCCTTCCTCCATCGTCACGATGCGCCCTTCGAGCTGCGCGTCCTCGGCCGCGGCCAGCATCTCCTTGAAGCGCGGCCCCGGCTGGTAGCCGGCCGCAATCAGGTCGCGCCCGGTCACCAGCAGCTGGGGCCGCACCTGCTCGGCGGGCGTCTCCTCATAGCGCCGCTTGGCATAGTCATACAGCCGCAAAATCCCGTGGCTGGAGAGGCAGTCCATCCGGTGCAGCTGCAGGTGCTCCCCAAAGCGCGGCAGCCGCAAAAACCGCTTCAGCGTTGACTCCTTCATCTTCTCCACATCGCCAAAACGCATGTGGTTGGCCACCAGCAGGCTCGTCTGCTCGCGGTCCTCATTGCTGAAGCGCAGCCGATTACAGATCGCCTCGGTCATGCGCGTACCCACCTCCGCATGCCCGTTGAAGCGCATGCGCCTCTCCGCATCACGCACCGCGCAGGGCGGCTTGCCCACGTCATGCAGCAGCGCGCTCCAGGCGACCGTCGGCGCGCAGCCGGCTTCGAGCTTCTCGAGCAGCAGCAGCGTGTGCACCCACACATCGCCCTCCGGGTGCCACTCCGGCGGCTGCTCCACCCCGTGCATCCGGTCTACCTCGGGCAGCACCTCGCGCAGCAGGCCCGTGCGGTCCAGCAGTTGAAATGCCGTGCGCGCATGCCCCTCGCACAGCATGCGCGTCAGCTCATCGCGCATCCGCTCCGGACTAACCTGGTGGATCGTCTCGGCCTGCGCGCGGATCGCCTGCTCTGTTTCTTCTTCGATGGCAAACTCAAAGCGCGCCGCAAAGCGCACCGCCCGCAGCATCCGCAGCTTGTCTTCCTTGAAGCGCCGTGCCGGCTCCCCAATCGCGCGCACCAGCCGGAGCGCCAGATCCCGCTGCCCGCCCACGTAATCCAGCACCTCGCCCGTGCCGCCGTGCGCAAGCGGGTCCCACAGCATCCCGTTGATTGTAAAATCTCTGCGCTCTACATCCTCGCGCGCATCAAGCGAGTACTGCACGGCCTCCGGCCTCCGGCCGTCTCGATACACGCCGTCTGTGCGAAAGGTCGCGACCTCTGTCTGCACCTCTATCGGCACTCCGCCACGCTCGCTCGCCTCATCCACGTCCCCGGCAAACGACGTCATGACAAGCACCACTCCGAAATGCGCCCCTACCGCGTAGGTCTTTTCAAACATGCCGAGCACGGCGTCAGGCGTCGCGTTCGTTGCCACGTCAAAGTCTTTCGCCGCCACCCCTAGAAGCCGATCTCGTACGCACCCGCCCGCATAGAAAGCCTCGTAGCCAGCTGCGCGGAGCCGCTCCGTAATCTGCAGCGCTGCCTTCTCCATTCTCGACATCGCAGCCATACTCACGCCCTCACGTCGCCCCTTCCTTCTGCTCCATCTCTTTGCTGCCGCCTGGCATTGGATGATTCCGTCGCAGCCGCCGTGCCTCTACGGAACTCTGCGCTCTGCTAAGGGCGTGCAGACTTTTGATCAAACGCGGCGCGTGCCCGCTCGACCTGCTCCAGGTGTCCTTCTGCCCACAGCCAGACTCCGCAAAAGGCAGCAGCCAGACTGAGCCCTAATTCCGTCAGCTTGTACTCGACCCTGGGAGGGACGACCGGGTGGATGGTTCGCGCGACAAAGCCCTCCCGCTCCATCAAGCGCAGCGTTTGCGTGAGCATCTTGTAGCTGATGCCCGGCACCTGCTCGCTGAGGCGCGTAAAGCGAAGCTCTCCTCGCTCCACAAGCACTTCCAGGACGATCATTGTCCACTTGTCGGCAACATGGTCTATCAGCTCGTGGACTAACACCGCGACACGCGGGTCTTCAAACGCCTTGAGGTCACAGCTAAGGGGCATGTCAGGAGCGGCGCTCTGCTCTGTTAAGAACTTGGTCTTTGCCATGGTGCTTAACACTCTCCTTTTGGTGCGTATTGCACTTTCAAGTGCCTTCTTCCTGAAAGAGAGCAGCTGGGCTATGGTGACACACGAGGTTTACTTCACGGAGAGCGGAAATCTTCTGAGGCTCATGTTGACTTTGTTCCACCACACGCTGCGGCTGCACAGCCTGCTGCTTTCTGGGGCATACAGCTGGCTCTTTGTCAGTGGAGTTTTGCACTTTGCCGTCGATGTCCTATCGCAGTACGTCCGCGGCAAGCGCGTCCCGGGGCCGGCCACCACCCTCTACTACGGCCTCCATAGCACTTATGCCGTAAGCCAGATCTTGTTCGGTACGCTGGCCCTCTTTGCCATCCGCCACGGTGTCACTGCCATGGGGCAGGGATCCGGGCTTGCACTGGGCTTTCTGGCTGCCTGCGCGTGGTTCATTCTTTGTCTGCGCTTTATGGAATATCCGCAGCCACGAGCCGCCGTCACCCTGTTTGCAGCGCTTCTTCTCGGTGCCGCACTTACAGGCTCCTAACCCGACAAACATGCTTTCGAATATGCTCTGTCTGATGAGCCGGCTGGTTCTATCCTTGCCGTTTGGGCAGATAGCGAAGTTGGTGCGCACCGCGCATTGACGCAACGCGAGTCGATCCATTCCTCCTGGGCGATGCGTCGTCGCGCGGCAAGCCAACCAAGCACGTCGTTGCGTGCGCGATCGAGTTCACCTTCCATTGTTCTCGGCCTACGCTTTCCGCTGATTCAGGCAATGCTTTTTGAGGTGAGTCTGAGCAGGTTGAGAGGGAGTGAAGAGGTAGCTCGTCGTAAGCGGAGCCTCCAGACAGTTTGATGGACCCTCGACACCTGGCGACCCACTCGAAACCGCTACCATAACCCCATGCCTCCCGGTCTCATCCTCGGCATCGAAACCTCGTGCGACGAGACTGCTGCCGCGGTCGTCGCCGGGGGCCTCACCACCCTGTCGAGCGTCGTGGCTTCGCAGATCAGCACGCACGCTCCCTGGGGCGGCGTCGTGCCGGAGCTCGCCTCACGCGAGCACCTCCGCAACATCGTTCCCGTCGTCCGCGCCGCCTTGCGCGAAGCCTCCGTCACCCTCGCGCAGCTCGACGCCATCGCCGTTACGGAAGGCCCAGGCCTTGCCGGCGCGCTGCTTGTCGGCGTTACCTACGCCAAAACCCTCAGCTGGGCACTCGGCAAGCCGCTGCTCGCCGTCAACCACCTCGAAGGCCATATCCACGCCGTCCTGCTGGAACACGCAGCCCACACAAGCCATGCGGACGCGGGCGCCGGGCCCACCGGCTCACCGCAAACACCCGCGCTCGCCCTCGTCGTCTCCGGCGGCCATACGCACCTCTATCTCGCCGCCTTCGACGGCGACACGTGGCACTACCGGCCCGTCGGCCGCACGGTCGACGACGCCGCCGGCGAGGCCTTTGACAAAGTCGCCAAGCTCCTCGGCCTGCCCTACCCCGGCGGCCCCTGGATCGATCGCCTTACCCCTCACGGAGACCCTGCCGCCGTCCGCTTCCGCTTTGCGGAGGTCCGCCCGCGCAGCACCCAGCAGCGGACTGCGGCTTCTCTTACACAGCAAGCTCCCCGCGAACAAGCCGAGCAAGCGAAACAAGAAGAACAATCCGAAACTCTCTTCTCATTCTCCGGCATCAAGACGGCCGTCCTTCGCCACATTGAAGCCGCTGGCCTCGCACCCTCCATCCAGCGCCGCGCTCAGGCACTCGCCCAGCTTCCCGACCCTACGCTGACCGACATGCTCGCCCTTTGCGACCGGCCCACCCTCGACCTCGTCGCCTCCTTCCAGCGCGCCGTTGTCACCAATCTCGTCGAGCGCACCGCCTCTGCCGCCGCCCGGCATGGCGCGCAGTCCATCCTGGTCTCCGGCGGGGTCGCCGCCAACGGGGAGCTCCGCGCAGCTTTCGCGCGCGAGAGCCAGCGCACCGGCCTACCTGTCCTCTTCCCGTCCCGCTGGCTCTCGACCGACAACGCCGCCATGATCGCCGCCGCTGCCTGGCCGCGCCTGCAAGCCCGTCAGTTCTCAAGCGATGAGCTCTCCGCCAATCCCCGCTTGCAACTCAGGTAGCGGGCAAGCGCTGCTCTCACAAAGACGCGCAGCCGGTTTCTCCCGCCAAACCGGCTGGTAAACTCGACCAGTCGGCATGACCATTCACCTCTTCAATACACTCAGCGGCCTCCCCGAGCCGGTTGTGCCCATGGATGGCGACACGCTGCGCATGTACGCCTGCGGACCCACCGTCTACGACTATGGCCATATCGGCAACTTTCGCACTTTTCTTCATGTCGATGTGCTGCGCCGCGCCCTGGAGCTCAATGGCGTCCGCGTCCGCCACGTCATGAATATCACCGACGTCGACGACAAGATTATCCGCAATGCTGCCGCAGCCGGGCTCCACATCAGCGACTACACCCGCCGCTTCGAGGAAGCCTTCTTTGAAGACCTCGACGCCCTCTCCGTCGAGCGTCCCACCGTCGTCGCCCGTGCCACTGAGCACATCCCCGAAATGATCTCGCTCGTCGAGCGCCTCGCTGCCCGGCACATCGCTTATCAGGCCGAAGACGGCTCCTGGTACTTCCGCATCAGCGGCTTCCCCGACTACGGCAAACTCTCAAAAAAGGACTTTGCCGGCATCACCGATGGTGCGCGCGTCGAGGTCGACGAGTACGACAAAGACTCGGCCCGCGACTTCGCCCTCTGGAAGGCCCCCAAGCCCGGCGAGCACCACTGGAACTCCGCCCTGGGCCCCGGCCGCCCCGGCTGGCACCTCGAGTGCTCCGCCATGGCACTGCGCTATCTCGGCGACTCTTTCGACCTCCATGCCGGCGGCGAAGACCTCATGTTCCCGCACCACGAGAATGAGATCGCCCAATCCGAGTCTGCGACCCACCAGCCTTTTGCCCGGCACTGGTTCCATGTGCGCTTCCTGCTGGTGGAAGGCCGCAAGATGTCCAAGTCGGAGGGCAACTTCTTCACCCTCCGCGACCTCCTGCTGCGTGGCTACCGCGCCTCCGCCATCCGCTCCCTGCTCATCTCCGTCCCCTATGGCCAGCCGCTCAACTTTACTTTTGAGGGCCTTGCCGCCGAGACCGCTGCGCTGGACCGCCTGCGCGCCTTCCGCGAGCGCATGCAGCACTCTGTGTGGTCTGCCCCCACGGATACTGACCTCCTTGCCCTCGCGGCGCAGGCGCAGGGCACTTTTGACGCAGCCCTCAGCAACAACCTCAACACTGCCGAAGCCCGCGCCGCCATCTTTGACATGGTCCGCGCCGGCAACACGGCTGCCGACGCAGGCACAGTCGGCCCCGCCAATGCCGCCGCCATGCTCTCTGTGCTGAAGCACTTTGACCGCGTCTTCGCCGTGCTCTCCACTGACGACGCCCGCATCACCGAAGAGGCTCTCCAGTGGGCCGAGTGCGCCGGCCGCCTCCACGAGGCACCTGCCGCGCTGCTCGCCCAGCGCGCCCTCACGGACACGCAGATCGAGGCCCTCATCGAAGAGCGCCGCCATGCCCGCCGCAACCGCGACTTCAGCCGCAGCGACTCGATCCGCGACGAGCTTTTGGGGAAAGGCATCCTGCTGGAAGACTCCAAGGAAGGAGTCCGCTGGCGCCGTAAATAGTCTCGCGAGCGGCTCGCAACCTATCCCCGGACAAGGCAAAACCGGTGCCGCGAGCGCTCCACCAAACCTGAAACCTGGTCGCAACCTGCACTGTTTCCAGCGCAGCGAAACCCGCGCCTAACCCGCGCACAGCAGCGCTCTGCCGCAAGCGCGATCTTCTCACCCAAATGCGAAGCGCCGATCTGAACCTCCCTTCATCCTATAAAGAGACGTCTAGAGCCGCGTTGACCCGTCGCCACCGGCGACCCTGACCCGCGGCGCAGGAGATTTGCAACCTATGACAGAACAGACACAGCTGACACGACCCACGACGCTCGGCGGCACCTTTACCCTCCCCGGCACCAGCGCCACCGTGCACCGCCTCGGCTACGGCGCCATGCAACTCGCCGGACCCCACGTCTTTGGCCCACCACGCGACCACGCCACCGCCCTCGCCGTTCTCCGCCAGGCCATCGATGCTGGCGTCAACCACATCGACACCAGCGACTTCTACGGCCCCTACGTCACCAACCAGCTCATCCGCGAAGCCCTGCATCCCTACCGCCCGGACCTCGTGCTTGTCACGAAAGTCGGCTTCCGGCGTCCCGCTGATGGTTCCTGGGTACCGGCCTTCTCGCGCAATGAGCTCATCGACGCCGTGCACAGCAACCTGCGCAACCTGGGTCTCGATGCCCTCCCGGTCGTCAACCTCCGCGTTGGCGGACCCCAGGGGACGTCTGACGACACACTCGCCGCACCCTTTGCCGTCCTCGCCGAGCTACAGCAGCAAGGCCTTATCCAGCACCTCGGCCTCAGCAACATCACTCTCGCGCAGCTCCGCGAGGCCCAGTCGATTGCCCCTGTCGTCTGCGTCCAGAACCTCTACAACGTCGCCAACCGGAACGACGATGCCCTGCTCGACACCCTGGCCGCCGAAGGCATCGCGTATGTCCCCTTCTTTCCCCTGGGCGGCTTCAACCCCCTGCAGTCTGAGGTCCTCAACACAGCCGCAAGCACGCTGGACGCCACGCCCATGCAGGTCGCGCTGGCCTGGCTGCTCCACCGCTCACCCAACATCCTGCTCATACCCGGCACCTCGTCGCCCACACACCTCAGCGAGAACCTGGCTGCCGCCACGCTCACCCTGCCTGAAGAAACGATGCAAGCCCTCAACAGCATCGGCGACACCAAAGCCGCCTAGCTTCATCTGTCCTATATGCTCCATTGTAAGTTACATATACAAAGAGTGCCCAGGTCTCGTCTTTGAGACCTGGGCAAGAGAACTCAGCGCCAGCCACCCATCCACGCTTCTTTCCATCGCGTCATCCGGAGCAAGGCCGGTAGCGCTTCGTACCCAAGGATCTGCTTTCTGCAGCGATTGCAGTGGCAGACACGGAGCCCTCGAGAAAGCAGCTACTCCAGCCGCAGCGTCTCCATGACATCCAGCCGCGAAGCCCGCCACGCCGGCAACAAACACGCCAGCGCCGCCACCATCAGCAGACACAGCGGCACCGTCACAAACACCACGGCATCCAGCGGACTGGTCCCATACAGCAGCGAGGCCAGCACCCGCGCCAGTGCCGCACTCGCCAGCATCCCCACAACCACTCCCAACACCGCCGGCTGCAACCCGTCTCGCAGCACCCCCCACAGAATTTGCCCCCTCTGTGCGCCCAGCGCCATACGGATCCCCAGCTCCCCCATCCGCGTCGCCACCAGGTACGAGAGCACCCCAAACAAGCCCGCTGCCGCCAGCACCAGTGACACTACTGCAAACACCAGCAGCAGCGTGGCCTCAAAGCTCGTATCCGCCGCCGTGCTCCCGATCAGTTCCTCCATCGTCACGACATCCGCCACCGCCAGCATCGGATCCATCCCCGCCACTACCTTCTGAATCCCCTCACTCGCCGCCAGCGGATCCCCAAACGTCCGCACCGCCAGCGACACGTCCGGGCGCAACCCGCCATACAGCGGGTAGTAGATCATCGGCCCGATCTCCCGCGTCGCGTTCAGCCGCGTGTCACCCACGATGCCCACGATCTCGCTTGTCGCCACGTGCGCCGGGTCAGAGTTGTTCCCGTCGACAATGCGCCGTCCGATCGGGTCACGCCCCTTGAAGATCGTGCGCGCCAGCGTTGCATTGATAAGTGCGTAATGGTTGCGCTCTCCACGCTCCCCCGGCGCAAAGCCGCGCCCGCGCAGCAGCGGAATGCCCATCGCCTGCAGGTAGCCAGGGTCGACGAAGTTGATGTCCGCATCGAGCGCAGCCTCCTTGGGCAGCGGCGGGTCTCCTTCGATGCTGTAGCCGTCATCTTCAGCGCCACCACTCCCGGGTAGCGCTGTGGACGCGCCCGCCGCCTGTACCCCGGGCAGCGCACGCACTCTCCGCAGCAGTTCATCAAAAAACACCGTGCGCCCCGCAGACGGGTACTGCGCTACAGGCAGGCTGATGTCCATCGTCAAGACATGGCGCGGGTTGCAGCCGAACGGCAGCGCACGCATCCCCGCATAGCTCTTGAGCAGCAGCCCCGCGCCCACCAGCAGCACCACCGTCAGGCTGATCTCCCCCACCATTAGCACCCTTCGCAGCAGCAGCCGCGGCCTCCCGCTGCTGAGCGAGCGCGAGCTCTCATGCAGAGCCCGCAGCAGCTGCTCATCCTTCTCCGCAGCCACCGGCACAAACCCGGCAAGCAGCCCGCACAAGACTGCAACCGTTATGGCTACACATAGTGCCATCCCGTCCAGCTGGATCGACTCTACCCGCGGCAGGTCTGCCCGCGCATGCCGCAGCCACGCCAGCGCCGCATAGGCGAGGGCCGTGCCCAGTACGCTCCCGCCGAGCGAGAGCAGCAGCGTCTCCACCAGGCTCGTGCGCATCCGCCGCAAACGGCTGCTGCCCAGTGCCGTGCGGATTGCGCCCTCCCTGCGCACCGTTGCCGCCCGCGCCAGCAGCAGCCCTGTGATGTTCAGGCAGGCAATCAGCAGCAGGCACGCCGTCGCACCCAGCAGCACCAGCAGCTCAGTCCGCACCCCGTGCACCTGCGCATCCAGCAGTGGCCGCAACCGCGCCTGCCCAAACGAGAACGGACTTGGAAACTGCCTGGCCTCCTGCGCCGAGATGCCGCTCAGCTCCGCCTGCGCCTGCTCGAGCGGCACCCCTGGCTTTAGCCGCCCAAATACATGAAAGTTGTGCGCGTCATGAGAGCGCAGCGCGACCAGATCATCGGCCTGGAACTCCGCAAGCAGGGGGATCCATACCTGCGTCTTGGCATCCGGGTACCGCATCCCGACAGGCAGCACGCCCACAATCGTGTAGCGTTTTGCGTTGAGCAGCAGCGAGCGGCCCACGGCTGTCGGGCTGCCGCCAAAGCGCCTCTGCCAGAGCGAGTAGCTGATCGTCGCCGTCTGCGGCGCCTGATAGGTATCATCCGCAGGCACAAATGCGCGGCCCAGCACCGGCTGCACCCCAAGTGCCGTCAGCATATTCCAGTCGGCGAGCTCAACCGCCACACGCTCCGGCAGCTGCCCGCTTGCGCCCGCCAGGTTCAGGTCTTCATTCACCGCCATTGCCAGTTGCGCAAAGCTGTGGCTGCCTGCTTGCCACGCCACAAAGTTGCCGCCGGCCACCTGCGTCTCATGCCCTGACCGGTTCACCTCATAGGCTTCCACCAGCCGGTCTGCTTGCGGGAATGGCAGCGGCCGCAGCAGCACCGCGTGCACCACCGTAAACAACGCCACCACCGCGCCGAGCCCCAGCGCCATAATCCCCACCACGGCAAGTGAGAACCCCGGGCTCCGCCCCAGCCTCCGCAACGCGTAGCGCACATCGCGCAGCAGCAGCTCCGTCCCAGTCCAGTGCCACTTCTCCGCCGTTTGTTCCCTCACGATCGCGGCATTGCCAAAGGCCCGCATTGCCGCTTGTCGCGCTTCATCCGGCGCCATCCCCGCGCGCGCGTTCTCTGCCGTCTGCTCCGCCAGATGAAACCGCATCTCGTCGTCCAGCTGCCGGGCAGCTCTTCCGCGACCGAGCATTTGTAACCACATCCGTAGCTGATCCCAAGCGCGCACGGCACCCTCCCTGCTTGTTACACGTCTACATATCGATAGAGGAATTCATCCTGAGCGAAGCCGTGGTGCGCCGAAGGATCTGCTTTCCCTTCTCCCTGAGGCCCGTTTCTAAGCACTCTGCAGAACCAGAGCAATCGCCCCCGAAAGCCGCTCCCACTGCGCCAGCTCCTGCGCCAGCTGCCCCCGCCCTGCCGCCGTTAGCGCGTAGAACTTCGCCTGCCGCCCCGTGTCAGTCCCCGCCCAGTGCGCGACGAGCCAGCCTTGCTGCTCGAGCCGGTGCAGCGCGGGGTACAGCGAACCCTGCTGCACCTGCAGCACCTCGCCGGAGATCTGCTCAATGCGCTTCGCAATCGCCCAGCCATGCCGCGCCTCAGGCAGCAGCGTCTTCAAGATCAGCAGGTCCAGCGTCCCCTGCACCAAGTCACTTGGTTTTCCCATAGGCCTAGACTATCTACCTATGTGCTGTAGACCGTCAAGGTGTTATCAGCGCTTTCAGCGAGAGCCACGCATATGGCCGCTCCGGGAGGCGCGAGTATCAAGCGTTTCCGCCATCCGGACTCCGCGACGGCAGTGTTCACTCTGGCCGGGACTCATCCCTCGTTGTCGCGTCAGGCGCACCCTCCTTTGCGGCTCAAGTGGCGTAGTCCCTCCCTTGCTCTTGGCCAGAACCGGACAGAGGTGTTCCATTCCGTGCGTCGCGCCAGGAGGCATTGCTCGTCCATCGCCTGCTAAGGGCCTACAAAGTAAACAAGATAGCTCCTTAGATAAGATGGTCCTCGAAATGCGTCGCGCTCGTGAATCAGGAGTTCGCGGCTCGCTACTTGAAAGGTGTGGATCTCTTGCGGCAGCGGCTCTCCATCCAGCAGCTTGTCCCCGGCTCGCCCCAGCTAGGGCCTGAGGTTCAGTGGCAGATTGTGGGCATCTTCCATAACGTCCGTGGAGGAACCTTCCGCCGTGACGGGCCGGAGATCGATGTGCCGTTCTCCCAATCTCTCTCGCCCAGCTTCAACGTGGGCGTCAGGACCGAAGCAGAACCGGCAGCCATGAGCAAGACCCTTGCAGCTGCCGTCCACGCCATCGATGCGCAGCTCGCCCTCGGCGATGTGCGAACCCTGGACCAGGTGAAGGATGAGCAGCTTGCCGGCGATCGCTTCACCATGTACCTGTTCGCGGCCTTCGCACTGATCGCGCTGGTGCTGGCTGCGATCGGCATTTATGGCCTCATGGCCTTCGCCGTCTCGCAGCGCACGCAGGAGATCGGCCTGCGGATGGCGCTTGGAGCAAGCCGCGGCCGTGTGCTGCTGCTCATCTTCCGCGAAGCCTCCCTGCTGGCGTCAGGAGGCTTGTCCATTGGCTTTGTTGGCGCGATCTTCCTTGGCCGCACCATGCAATCTAGTCTGTATGGCGTGGGCGCAATTGACCTGACAGCCATCCTGACAGTGACAGCCACCCTCTTCGGTACGGCCATCCTTGCGTCCGTGCTACCCGCCCGCCGAGCCGCGTCCATCGAGCCGATCGTTGCTCTCCGGGCAGGGTAAGCCGTATCAGCGTGCTTTTTGCTGCTTCGCAACGAAGGGGTGTTCCGAAGCGGAATGCGCAACCCACAAAGGTCGCAGCCCTGCCAGAAGCTCCCAGATCTCGTCGGTGCAGGCGATCTCAGGCTTCGTACTTATCTAGGTGTTCCAGATCTTGCCCTTGACCTGGGCGAAGCAAGACCCGAGACGCCATCCTGATCCCACGCCGACTAGGAAGTCGTCCTGAGCAAAGCTGAAGGATCCGCGGTTGGCTCCGTCAAGCTCATTCGAAGCGTAGACATCTTGCCTTCGAGAGCCACCTTCTTGTCCATCCCACAGAGGTGGCATCCGCTCATGCAGCACCTTGTCTAAGGCCAAAAAAGCGCAACCCTCAAAGGTGGGAGCTCTACGGTACGGAAGTACTGTCTTGCTGCATACTTATGCACCATCGCTACTTTTTATACATTTGCACTCCGCGAAGATGGGAGAAAATGGCACAAACGACGACCTGAAAACCACCCTCCCGGCAACAAAAAAGGCAGCCCGAAGGCTGCCTTTTCTGCACCACTGTTGAAGCACTTATGCCGGCGAAGGGCTGCCTTCCGGGAAGCCGCCATGCTTGGGTTCCGGCTTCAAAACCTGCTGCACGTCGCCCGTCGGGGAGCCATTGGAAGGCCCACCAGGCTGCTTGACTGGCGGCAGTTCCTGCCCGTCGAGGATCAGCCGAATGTCTGCCGCATCGAGGGTCTCCCGCTCCAGCAGAGCGCTCGCCATGCGGTGCATCACGTCCTGCTTGCCGTCGAGGATGCTGTACGCCGACTTATACGCATCGTCCACCATCGAACGGACCTCCGCATCGATCTGCCGCGCCGTCTCTTCCGAGAAGTCCCGGTGCTGCGCGATCTCGCGGCCCAGGAAGATCTGCTCTTCCTTCTTGCCGAAGGTTAGCGGACCCAGCCTGCTCATGCCGTATTCGCAGACCATCTTGCGCGACAGCTCGGTAGCACGCTCGATGTCATTGCCTGCGCCCGTTGTCATCTGCTTGAGGAAGATCTCCTCCGCAATCCGGCCGCCCATGAGGATCGCCAGCTGCGTCTCGAGATAGTCCTTTGTGACGGTGTGCTTATCGTCGACCGGCAGCTGCATCGTCACACCCAGAGCCATGCCGCGGGGGATGATCGTGACCTTGTGCAGCGGATCGGCATGGTCACGGATTGCCGCTACCAGGGCATGTCCGGCTTCGTGGTAAGCGGTGACCCGCTTCTCCTCGTCGCTCAGCAGCATGCTCTTGCGCTCGGCACCCATCAGCACCTTGTCCTTGGCATTCTCGAAGTCGATCATGTGCACCGACTTGCGGTTTGCACGCGCCGCGCTCAGGGCTGCTTCGTTGACCATATTGGCCAGGTCAGCGCCAGAGAAGCCCGGTGTACCCCGTGCCATGACGCGCAGATCGACGTCTTCTGCTGTCGGCACCTTCTTCGAATGAACCGCGAGCACTTCCTCACGGCCGCGCACATCGGGACGACCCACGATCACCCGGCGATCAAACCGGCCCGGACGCAGAAGCGCAGGGTCCAGCACATCCGGCCTGTTCGTCGCAGCAACAAGGATCACGCCGTCGTTCGATTCGAAGCCGTCCATCTCCACCAGCAGCTGGTTCAGGGTCTGCTCGCGCTCATCGTGTCCACCGCCGAGCCCGGCACCGCGATGGCGGCCTACAGCGTCGATCTCGTCGATAAAGATGATGCAAGGAGCATTCTTCTTGCCCTGTTCGAACAAATCACGGACGCGGCTCGCACCGACACCGACAAACATCTCGACGAAATCTGAACCGGAGATCGAGAAGAACGGCACGTTGGCCTCACCCGCTACAGCGCGGGCCAGCAGCGTCTTGCCTGTGCCCGGAGGTCCCACCAGCAGGACGCCCTTGGGGATGCGGCCGCCGAGCTTCTGGAACTTCTGCGCTTCGCGTAGGAACTCGATAATCTCCTTGAGCTCTTCCTTCGCCTCATCGACGCCGGCAACATCTTTGAACGTCACCTTCTTCTGCTGCATGGAGAGCAGACGCGCCCGACTCTTACCAAAGGAGAGCGCTTTGTTGCCGCCGCTCTGCATCTGCCGGAGCATGAAAAACCACAGCGCCGCGATGATCAGGATGGGGCCAAGGTTGAACAGGATCGGCAACCACGAGCTGCCCTGGTTATCACGTACTGTCACTGAGACATGGTTGTCGCTCAGGATGTCAAACAGGTGTGGGTAGTTCGCCGGAACCGTGACGTGGTAGGGCGTTCCACTCTTCAACTTGCCGTGTACATCCGCGCCGGTCAACGTCGCGTCCTGCACCTGTCCTGATTGAGCATCTGTCAGAAATGTCGAGAACGACATATCCTGATCATGGCTCGAGTTGCCGCTCTTCTGGAAAACCTGCCACAAGAGAATCAGGCAGGCAAAGATAAACACCCAGAAGATTACCGTTTTTACCGTCGAATTCACCTGGAACCCTCACTTCTCTTCCGAGCACCACGCTCACATGCGGGGCCGAACTTACAATTTAGACGCGCTTCCCCACTCATAAGGAGCAGGTACCGTGCTGGCCGCATCCATGTGCTCAAAGAGTGCCAGCTTCAGACTACAGGAGCGATCGGGACAACGTATCCTTCATTCTACGTCGCAGGGTACCTTTCCCGTCTATCTCCACTGGCCAGATTGCAGTACAACGGGACAGCGGAATGGTTACCAGCGAGGGATCCTAAGCCGCCTCGCCCGCGTGAAAGGTTGCAGCGTGCAGATGAGGGTGCAAGCTGGAGCACAAAGCAGGGCGCAGTGGTGAAGCTTCCAAGTCCGGTGCGGGGCTCGGCTGGCAGCCAGCCACTCCCGGCTCACGCGTTTTCAGCAGCGCTTCTCCCACCCGGCACCAGGCTCGGTTTGGCTGTGTCCGGGGGCGGGGATTCGGTCGCACTGCTTCGGCTGGCAGCCAGCCTTGCTGGGGGGCGCGGCTGGCTTTTGCATGTACTCCATGTGCATCACGGATTGCGAGGTGAGGCCGCCTCTGCGGATGCCGACTTTGTGCGCGCTCTCGCTTCGGAGCATTCGCTGCCGTATCAGCAGCTGGATGCTGACGCTGCAGCCTCGGCAAACGCCCAACATACGGGGCTTGAGGAAGCCGGCCGCCTGATTCGCTATAGCTGGTTCCGCAGTCTACTGCAAAGCGGCACCCTCGATGCTGTTGCCACCGGGCACACTCTCGACGATCAGGCAGAAACGGTGGTGGCAAAGCTGCTGCGCGGTGCCTGGACGCGCGGCCTGGGCGGCATCTCGCCGGCATTGCCTGCTGCTGACCTCCCCGGCGATCCGCTTGCTGAACAAGCAGCCGACCCGCAGCCTGCGCCCGCCCGGCAGCAAGGGCCGGCGCGGACAGACTGGGCACGGGTAGGCTCCATTGTTCGGCCGCTTCTCGGAACGCGGCGGGAGGCGCTGCGAGGCTGGCTCCGCGCGATCGAACAGCCCTGGCGCGAGGATGCGACCAACACGGATCCCCAGTACATGCGCAATCGCATCCGTCACGAGCTGCTCCCCGCGCTTGCTTCCTTTCAGCCCGAGATCACGGCGCAGCTGAGCCAGCTCAGCACGCTGGCCCGCGATGAAGAGCAGTACTGGGCGGGAGAGATAGAGCGGCTGCTCCCCGGACTTCTGCTTCCGGGCAAGCCGGCGCGGGGCGGCGGCCGCGCCAGCTCCACCCTGCCCGGCGAGCGCTCGCTGGCGATGGAGGTCGAGCGCCTTCGCAGCTTTCCGGTAGCGGTGGCGCGCCGCCTGCTGCGCGCCACCGCTCAGCGCCTGGGCGAAAGACTCAACTTCGCGCAGACGGAAGCTGCGCTGGCGCTGCTGGAAGGTTCCGTCGGCAGCGTGCCTCGGCGCGCACAGCTGACGGCGCGGCTGCGGGCAGAACGCAGTCCACGCGAGCTGCGCTTCGTCTATGCCGAGTATGCGGAGGCTTCGTCAGCGGCTCAGACCGTTGATCAGACTGTTGGAGCGGAGATTGAGATCCCGGTACCCGGAGAGGCCATGGGATTTGGCTTGCACTTTGCCCTGTCGAGCTCCGGGAATGAATCCGGCTCGGGCGGTCTCTCGGGCTCGGGCGCTCCGGCGGCGACTCTGCGGCCTGCGCGCCCCTCCGATCGCGCCACCCTGCGGTACTCGGGCGGTGCGCCCAAGCGCATCAAGGAGATCCTGGAGCGCATGGGCGTTCCACCGGCTGACCGGCCCGGCTGGCCTGTGATCGAGTGGCAGGGCGAGATCGTCTGGCTGCGCGGAGCGGTGCTTGAGCCGACGCCGCTATCGGCGCTCCTTACGATCACAATCCGGGACGCGCCTTCCTAAGGCTTACCCGTCGCGGCCGGAGCTCGGAATCAAGCGATCACCCCTCGAGAGCCTGTCCCAGCCACGCGCTGAAAGCCTCCGCGCTCTGCTCCCTTGCCAGAAAGGCCTGCACCAGCTCCTTGCCGGGCTTGGAGCCACCCGGCTCCAGCACCTGCTCGCGGTAGCGACGGCTTACCGGCTCGGCCAACAGGTCCTCCGCGGCAAACTCCCGGAAGAAGTCCAGCGCGATCACCTTGTCATACAGGTAGGTGTAGTAGTTCGAGGAGTAGCCGGTGAGGTGCGTAAAACTCGCGTAGAGCTTGTTGCCGTCCACCCAGCGATAGGGCAGGAAGCGCCGGTAGTCTTCTTCCAGCAGCGTATCCAGGTCCAGCGTGGCCGGGTCGAGCCTATGCGTGTCAAGCGAGTAGCTGGTGTAGAAGAGCTGCGTGCGAACCGCATCGGCGCGTCCAAAGGCACCGGCCCGGTTCATCGCTTCAACCAGCGCAGCCGGGATCGGCTCGCCGGTCTGGTAGTGGTGGGCGAAGCGGGCAAGCAGAGCGGGATCGCGGAAGAACTCTTCCAGCATCTGCGAGGGCACCTCGACGAAGTCCCCCTCGGTGGCGATGCCGCTCACCCCGGCCCACTCTTGGTGCCCGCCCAGAATCGCATGCATCAGGTGGCCGAACTCGTGCAGAAACGTGGTTACGTCGGAGTGCTGCAGCAGCCCCGGGTCCTCGCCCTTGCCGCTGCCGCCGGCGAAGTTGCAGATCAGTGCAGCCTCCGGCACCTGCCGCCCTCGGATGCCCGGGATTAGCGGCGCGGCAGAGAACCACTTGTCCTTGCCTTCGCGCGGGTGCATATCCAGGTAGAAACGGCCCAGCTGTTTGCCCGGGCTGCGCGCATCCACCACATCCCATGTCCGCACACTCTCATGCCACACAGCTGCATCGCTCACGGGAGTGAAGCGCACCCGGAAGAGCTCTTCTACCAAGGACAGAACACCGCTTAGCACCTTGTCATAGGCGAAGTACGGCCGGACGCTCTGCGAGTCGAACGCATAGCGGTCCCGACGAAACTGCTCCATCCAAAAGCCGCGGCTCGAGGCATCGATCGCCTCTGGAACCGGCTCACTTGCCTCCCGCGCCACCCTCTGCGCAAACTCGAGGATCATTCCGTACTCGCGGCTGGCGCCGTCTCGTGTGGCGCGCTCCAGATCATCAAGAAACGCCTTCATGTTGGCCGAGGATTCCATCATCTGGTCCGCCGTCGCCAGGTCGGCCCAGGTCGGGAAGCCGAGCAGCTCCGCAATCTGCCGGCGCACCGTCAGCAGCTCCATCAGCACAGCTGTGTTCTGCGGGTAGGCGCGGGTCTGGTAGGCCAGGAACATGCGCCGGCGCAGCGCTGCATCTTTGGCAAAGGTCATCACCGGCAGGTAGTCCGGGAACTCGGTCGTCAGCACGATCCGGCCCCCGTTCTCACCTTCCGACGCAGGCTGGTGGTTCTCGATGAAGTCCTGCGGCAGCCCGGCCAGTTCCTCGGCCGAGTCCACAAACACCGTCCCCACACTTTCCTGCACGTTGCGGCCAAAGGTGAGCGACAACATGGTCGCACGCTCGCCCAGGGCCCGCAGCTGCTCGCGCGTTGCGTCGTCGCGGTCGACCCCGGCAAGCCTGTAGCCCAGCAGCGTGCGCTCCAGGTAGTGACGCGTAGCCGCCTCCCCGCTCGGGAGGGGGATTGCGCCCAGCGCCGCATATACCTCCCGATTGAGCCCCAGCGCGACGCCAGCCTCCGCAACATGCTGCAGCTCGGCCTGCGCTGTATCGCGCATGCTCTTGTCCGGATGCACGCTGTTCAGCAGCGAGAGCTGCGAGCCGGCTGCGCTCAGCACGGCAACGGCATCGTCGTACAGCCGCAAAGTGCCCGCAAGCGTCCGCTCGCCCGCAAGCTGCGTCAGCTCCTCAATCAGGGTGCGGTGCTGCTGCAGGGCATCCGTCGCCCAGGCCTGCAGCTCGGCAGCTGTGTTTACAGTCCAGGGATGCGGGAGAGAGGCAAGTGGCGAGGGAGCAGAAAGGGCGGGCGAAGCAGCTGCGGTCGGTTCCATAAAGTACTCGCATTTTAGCTGCTTCTCGAAAGGGCTCGCCGGAGGGTCGTCGCTCCCGTACCGCACCACTTCAGTGCACGGTTCATAGCACGGCGGATTGCACGGCGGATTGCACGACCGGATTGCATGAGGGGACCCGAGCATCTAGCATCAGGGGCACACACCTGTTGCGGTCCAGCTGCTCGAGTGCTCGAGAAGGATAGCTCGCCTTTGCCCGTGCCATTGCCTACGCTCCACTCCAGCCTGCCTGCTCCGTTCCCTCCAGTCTGCATCGCCATTACGGCACCGGATCCCGCAGCCATGTTTACCCGGGCTGCTTCTGCTCTTACCGGCAGCCGCTTCCTCGAGCTGCGCCTTGATGCACTCCCTAAGCCGGCTGAGACACTCGGGCTTTTCCGCACGTTCCATGCGGCGCACGGGGAGGCGACCCTGCTCGCGACCTGCCGGCGCACGGCCGGCGGTGGCGGCTACGGAGGCACCCCGGCCGAGCAGCTGGATCTGCTTTTGCGTTTTGCGCAGGCCGGCGCCGCACTGGTGGATGTGGAGCTCGAAACGCTGGAGGCCGCCTCAGCCCAGGAGCTGCTCACCCTGGCTCAGGGTCTTGCCCGCTGCGGGAGCGCTGCCCTGGTCAGCGCCCATGACTTCCAAAAGACAGGCGATCTCCGGGCCACGCTCCGCAAGCTGCAAGCTTTAGGCCGTCCTCTCGCGCCCGTCCTGTATAAGGTGGTGTCCACCGCGACCAGGCTCACGGACAATCTTGCCATGCTGGCACTGATCCGGTCAGCCGCCGCGGATGCGCCGGTTGTGGGGATCTGCATGGGGAGTGCCGGACTGCCCAGCCGGGTGCTCGCGCTGCAAGCCGGTGCGCCCTTTACCTTTGCCGCGCCTGAGGAGGGAGCAGCCAGCGCACCCGGGCAGGTCTCGGCGCGGCTTCTTCTGGAGGAGTATCGCGCGAGCAAGTTGACGGCTGCAACGCAGCTCTTCGGGGTCGCGGGCAATCCGATCGGTCAATCGCTCTCGCCGTGTATGCACAATGCTGCCTTTCGCCATGCGGGGCTCGATGCGGTCTACCTGCCGCTCCACACAGAGTCGGCGGAAGACCTCCTGCATCTCGCGCGGGAGCTGCCCCTCCAAGGCATCAGCGTGACCATGCCCTGGAAGGTCGAAGTTCTGCCGCTGCTGGAAGAGGTCGCCCCCCAAGCTGCCCAGATCGGCGCCGTGAATACGATTGCGCGACGGGCAGAGGGCGGATTTCGAGGCTCAAACACAGACGCGGCAGCCATCCTGGATCCTTTGCGTCAGCGGATGGAGCTTTCCGGAGCACGGATCCTGCTTCTGGGAGCAGGCGGCGCTGCCCGTGCCGCGGCATTTGCGCTAACGGGGGCGGGCGCACGTGTGGAAATCCTGAACCGCACCGTCGCCGCGGCCGAGCAGCTGGCGCGGGAAAGTGGTGCGTCCGTCGCAGAGCGGGCCAGCCTGCGCGGTTTTGATGCCGTTATCCAAGCTACGCCGGCAGGCATGCAGGGGCAGCCTGCAGCCCCGATCGATGCCGACACTCTCCGTGGTGCAAAAGTCGCGTTCGAGATGGTCTATCGTCCCCGGCAAACGGCTTTTACGCAGCTGGCGGAGTCGCTTGGCATCGAAGTCATTACAGGCGTGGAGATGTTTGTGCATCAGGGCGCGCAACAGTGGTCGGCGTGGACCGGGAAGGCCGCTCCGGAAGCAACCATGCGCGAGGCCGTGGAAGCGAGCCTGCGCGGGCAAGACGCACTTGGGTGAGGGAGACACATATGGCAAAGTACAGTGCGGTAGACCGGCTGATGGATATGGCCACAGGGAAAGCAACGGCGGGCGCTTCAGGCAGCGCAGGATCGATTCCCGCGGCGCAGGATGCTTCCTCGCAGCCATCGCTTGCATCGCACGAGCGCCGCGCTGAAGAGGTGCTGGAAGAGCAGGTGGCCCGGAAAGAACCCGGCAGAGAGCGTAGCGTGGCTGCAAGCGCCCCCCTCCCGCTGCACAGCCCCACGCCGGCGGTTGACCGGGGAAGACAGCTGCTTTCCGCTCTGCGGCCCTTCCTGCCCGTCGTAGGCGGCGCGCTGCGCATGGTCGACCATGGCGGAGCACAGGCGCTGGCACGGGTGCTGCCGTTGTTGGGCGGGATGGCCGGGGCAGGCGCAACCGCGGCAGGCGCCGCCGGGGCAGAGGTCGCCGGCAAGGCGAACCCTCTTTCGGAGGGCCTTGCAGCTCTCGAGAAGCGGCAAGGCGCAGGTGCAGAGGAGCTTAAAGCTCTTACCCAGCGTGCAGTCGCTTTGGAAGACCAGCAGCGCCGCATGCGGGAGATCCTGGAGCGGACAGCAGCGGAGCAGAACGCTCAGTCGCACCAGCTGCGCGAGATCAAGGACCGGATGCGCCTGCTTACGGCCGGCGTCATCATCCTGCTCATGCTGGTTGGGGCAGAGATGGTCTTGTCGGTGATCCTGCTGCACTATGAGAGGTAGCTGGGGGAGATAGCTGGGGAGAGCCAGTCGCGCGAGCGGCATGTTGGTGCGTCAGGATGCACAAGTCAGTGTGTAAACACGGCAAACAGTGCAACAAAAGTGGCAGCTTTTTCATTGCCAATCGTTACAGGAGCCCGCTAGGATGCCCCACAATTGCTTGCGGACGTGTGAGCCGCCCTGGTGCTGGGCGAGCGCGCATGGATTCTGGTGAGTGCGTCAGCCGTTCCGGTGCTTGCAAGCGACGGAACACTAGCCCGCGGAGTGCCAACAATGGCGTGGTATGCCTACTGTGTGACCGAGAAACAAGCCTTTCCTGAACTGCTTCGCCACCGTAAACCGATTCCCCTCGAATCTGTCACCGGCATAGAAGGAAATCAGGTTTTTTTATACCCCGCCAGTGATCTTGCCGTTCTTGTTTCGGAACACACCACCTCAGAAATCCCTTCCCAACAAACTGCAAGAGACCACGCCCGTGTCATTGCGGACTGTTTCCGCACAGCCACGGTCCTACCCTTCCGCTTCGGCACCGTCTTTGCCAACGATGAACTGCTTCGCCGCTCCATCCGCTCCAACCAGCGCCAGTTTGTTTCCAATCTCGCGCAGCTGGAAGGCAAATCCGAGATGCATATCAAGTTGACGCTGGATGACTGCTGCCGTGAGCAGATGCGCGATATCTTCGGCAACGGGGGCAATAGCCGCACCTATCTCTCGGATATGCGGGAAACGGCGACACGGCAGCGTGAGCGTCAGACCCGGGCCCGTTCCCTGTCCACGCAGATCCACCGCATGTTCTCTCCTCTGGCTGAGGAGATCAGCTGCCGACGGCTTGACAACGGCAAGATGCAGCTCGACGTCAGCCACTTGATCGCTTCAAGACATGTCGAGCGGTACGGCAATAAGTTTCAGACGACGCGGGAACAGATGCGGGACTGCCAAATGCAGCTCTCCGGCCCCTGGCCTCCTTACCACTTTGTCCAAAGCCTTATCCGAGCCGCTGCTGCCCCGGCCACGCCTCAGCCGAAGGCGATCTCTGCCTGAGTCAAGCGGCTCAGTCATCGCAAAGCAAAGGCAGCCTCCCGGAGGCTGCCTTTGCATAAAGCCGATTGAGTCAGGAGTTCGGCTGTTTGCGTCCCAGCAGGAGGTTGTTTTCCGCGGCGCGCCGCATCTCGCCTGCCCGGTCGATCTTGCGCCAGAACGCCCAGAAGTAGTCTGTCGCCGAGAGAATGGACACCAGCGCCATGAAGTAGATGGCCGCAATCGCAATCGAGTCCAGGGGGAAAACAAACCAACCGATGTACCACTGGTGCCATTGGTGATCCAGTACCGCGGCAACGACCGAGACGATCTGGATCACCGTCTTGAGCTTTCCCAGGTCGCTTGCAGCGATGGTGAAGCCTTCTGAACTGGCGATGGACCGCAGGCCGCTGACCAGAAACTCACGCCCGATCACGACCGTCGCAATCCACGGCTTCACGATATGCGGGTTGTACTGCACCAAAGCGATAAAGGCAGCTGTGACCAGCAGCTTATCGGCGAGTGGGTCGAGCAGCATGCCCAGGGTGGTGATCTGCCCGCGGCGGCGCGCCAGGTAGCCGTCCACGCCATCGGTGACAAAGGCCAACAGGAAGAAGATAGCGACGCACAGCTCCTGCGCGCCGGGTGCCGTACGCAAGGGAAAATGAGGAGAAAGCATCCAGATCAGCAGCGGCACGCACAGGATGCGGCTTGTCGTGATGGAGTTTGGAAGGTTCACATGCTTCTTCTGGGCCGAATGGCTGGCAAACGTAGGTCCATTATGCACCAGCCTTTTCTGCTATCCGGTGAAAGGGTAGACTCCGTGTGCCGGATGAAAGCGCGTGCTTCGGGGCGTCTATCGCCGTTCTTGTGCACACGTAACGGGCCAGCGATGCAGGACACGGCTCTTCTTCGGGAGAGGCCGCATTCCATCCAAACTCTCCCTCTCCATCCATACGAGACGATCGCATGGCAGCGCAAAGCGGAGCCAGGCCAAGATCCCCGGAGCCAGGTCTGCGCCCAAGTTCCAGCGTCACAGGCAGCCGGGGGGCGAACCCGAGAGCCAGGCTGCCTAGCTCATGCGTGGAATACAGCCTCGGCCTTCCACACACACGATATTGGTACCTGTCGATCGTGCCTGGTCCAGTGCATGCACGGCCCCATCTACCAGCTTCTCGCGCGGGACACCGCGCTTGGCTCGCATGCTGGACGCTCCTACCGTCACGGTCGCGCTGTGCCGCTTCTGCCCCATAAAGACCGCCATCTCTTCAATACAACCACGAAGACGCTCGGCGATCTGTGTGGCTCCGTCGGTACCTACGCCGGGCAGCATGACTACGAAATGCTGGTTGTCAAAGCGGGCCACCATGTCGTCAGAGCGGCGCAGGCTGTCTTTCAGCAGTGTGGCGACCTGCCCCTGCAGCTGTTCGGCGAAGCGAAAGCCTTTCTCCCGCTTGTGTTCGGCAAGGTCGTCGATCGAGAAGAAGAGCAGCGCCACAGAGTGACGCCTTGCAGCGGCCTGCTCCCAGGAAGCACGAAAACGCATATCGAAAGCAAGCCGGTTGGCAACACCTGTTTCCGGGTCCAGGTGCGGGCTGGTGGCTGCGACCTCAGCCGAGCTCGCCGGCACACCGGCGAAGGCTGCCTGGCGCAGGAGCAGGAAGTCCCGCCGCGCCTCGTTCTGCCGTGTGCCGGCGATGATCAGAAGCAGGGCGGCTGCAAAGCCTGGGGCCCACATGGACTCAGCGATGACCGGCAGACCTGTGGTCTGCGCAGCCGGCCCCAGGAAGAGCGAGGCGCCATCGGCGATCAGGGCGCTGATGGTCAGAATGCCCGCCCACTGCCGGGGCAGCGCAACCAGAATCCCCATCACCAGCAGAAGCAGGGCAACGCCGGTCTGGATGGGCAGCAGCTGCGAGGCTCCGGCAAACGGCACCCCCGCCAGCAGCACCGCCACCAGCAGCACAGCAAAGAGCACCATACAGGCGCGGCCTACTTCCTTCTGTCGGAAGGGGGCAGGGGCAAGCAGCAGAAGCAGCAGAGCTACCGTGACCGGGCCTCCGCGCAGGCCGAATGCGCGAGGGGGAAGCAGCAGAAGCGCCCGCTCCGAGATCAAGAGCACGTGGAATAGCAACCCGGCACCCAGCAGACCCGGCAGGATGCCGCCGGTCGGCGCCGCTGCCTGCATTTCAGCAAACTCGGTCTCAAGTTCTACAGGGAAATGACCGGGCCGAACCGGCTCTGCGGCGATGCCGCCTGCCGGCGGCTTCAAAGGATCGGGAGTCGAAGTCTCAATCATGAGGGCAGTATCGGCAGTCTCCCCGTCCGGCTCTAGAGCCGTGTGGAGATGTCCCTTTCGGATTCCCATTCTTGCATGAGCATCAAGCTCGCGGCCGGTCCCGGAAAAGGAGTCATTTCCCTCTGCATTACCGGGGTACCAGGCTTCCGCTCAGGCGTAGATGCCGCGCTGCTTGATGGCAAAAGCCACGCGGTCAATAGCTAGCATGTAGGCCGCGATCCGGTTGTTCACAGCGTGGGCCTCACCGTAGCGCACTACATCCTCGAAACTCTCGGCAAGGATGGCCTCCATCTGCTCATTGACGACCTCTTCCTTCCAGAAGTAGCCCTGCCGATCCTGGACCCACTCGAAATACGAGGCAGTCACGCCGCCGGCGTTGGCCAGTATGTCGGGGATCACGAAGATACGTTTCTCCGCCAAGATGTCATCCGCGACTGCCGTTGTGGGTCCATTTGCACCCTCAGCCACTATGCGCGCCTTAATGCGGTCAGCATTCCGGCTGGTGATGACGTTCTCCATGGCTGCAGGGATCAGGATCTCGCAGTCCCGTGTCAGCAGCTCATCGGGGTCTGCTGCTTCCGCTCCACGAAAGCCCAGGATGGTTCCATTCCGCAGCTTGTGATCGATCAGCGCATGCACATCCATGCCGTTGCTGTGAAAGAGCGCTCCATCGTATTCAGCGATGCCGATGATCCGGTAGCCGGCCTCCATCATCAGCCGGGCTGCGTTGGAGCCGACATTGCCAAACCCCTGCAGGATGACGCGGCAGCCATCACGCGGCAGCTCAAGAAAGCGCAGTGCCTCGTCGCAGACCTTGCGCACGCCTCGACCCGTTGCTTCGCGGCGGCCTCGTGAGCCCCCGATGTTCAGCGGCTTGCCGGTTACGACGCTGGTCACCGTCTGCCGCATGTGCATCGAGTAGGTGTCCATGATCCAAGCCATGGTCTGCTCGTTGGTGCCCAGATCGGGCGCCGGCACATCCTTTTCCGGCCCGATGAAGTCGATGATCTCCGCGGTGTAGCGGCGGGTCATCCGTTCCAGCTCACCTTGCGACATCTTCTTGGGGTCGCAGATGACCCCGCCTTTCGCGCCGCCGAAGGGTATGTTGACGACGGCGCATTTCCAGGTCATCCAGCTGGCCAGCGCACGAACCTCGTCCAGCGTCACATCGGGCGCGTAGCGGATGCCGCCCTTGCCAGGGCCGCGAGCCTGCGAGTGCTGCACCCGATAGCCGGTGAAGACTTCAAAGCGACCATCATCCATCTGCACGGGAAAGTGCACGATGATCTCCCGCGACGGCTGCCGCAGGACCTTCCAGATCCCTTCATCCAGGTTCAGTTTCCGCGCCGCATAGTCAAAGCGGGAGGCCTGTGCTTCCCACGGATTGATTTCCTGCTCCAGTGAAACGATGGTGGCCATGCTGAGTGTCTCCGTGGAAGTCCGGACCAAGCGGCCGGGCAAGCAAACGTCCCCGAGTATAGGCTTCCTCTCCTGCCTGGGCAATCGAGCGGGTTGCAACGCCAACCGATTGGACGCAGCCCGGAGCCATTCTGATGGCAGGCTCCCGTTTACCATGGCAGAACGCACATGGCTGAAGTTTCTGAGTCCGCAATGCATGCAGCGTTGCCAACCCGTGAGCAGTTCCTGGCGCTTGCGGAGCGGCACACGCTTGTTCCGCTTTCCTTGACTTTGAATGCAGACCTGGAAACGCCGGTCGGCGCGTTTCTGCGCCTGGCGGGCGAGGGATCCGCCGAGCCGGAGTGCTTTCTGCTCGAGTCGGTCGAGGGCGGCGAGCGGATCGGGCGTTACACCTTTATCGGGGTGCGGCCTTTTCGCAAAATCGTGGCCCGGGGCAAGGAGCTGACAGTCACTGAAGGAGGACGCATAGAGATCCGGCAGGGCGATATCTTTGAGACTCTCCAAGAGGCTCTCAGCGGACACCACCCGGCCCGTTTGCCTGGACTGCCCCCCTTTACGGCCGGGGCGGTCGGCTTCTTCTCCTATGACGTGGTAAGGCAGATTGAGCACCTACCCTCAACCGCCGCAGATGAACTGGGCATGCCGGATGCCTGCCTGCTCTTTTTTGACGAAGTACTCGCGTTTGACCACCTGCGCAAAGAGATGGTGCTGATGGTGACGGCAGACGTTCGCCGGGACTTGCCCACCATGGCCTACGAGGCAGCACTTGAGCGGCTCCGGGACTTTGCCTTGCGACTGCAGCGGCCTTTGCCCGCGGCTGCCCCACGGTCCGCGGGTGCCGCGGCGAGCCCGCTGACCGTCGTGCCTCGCACGGGGAAAGCGGAGTTTCTAGCGTCTATCGCCACGGCCAAGGAGTACATCGCCGCCGGCGACATCTTCCAGGTGGTTCTTTCGCAGCGCTTTGATGTGGAGCCGCAGGTCGATCCGTTCCAGATCTACCGCTCACTCCGGGTTGTCAATCCATCGCCCTATATGTACTTTCTCCGCCTCCATCTGGAAGGAGAAAACAGCGCGGGAGGGCCGACGCACATCGTAGGCTCCTCGCCGGAAATGCTGGTCCGCGTCACAGGCTCGCGAGTAGAGTACAGGCCGATTGCCGGCACGCGCCCGCGCTCCCTGAACGAAGAAGAGGATCGCTGTATGGGAGAGGATCTGCTGCTGGATGAGAAAGAGCGGGCGGAACACGTCATGCTGGTGGACCTGGGTCGGAATGACGTAGGCCGCGTGAGCGAGTTCGGTAGTGTGCGGGTGCGCGACCTGATGAAGATCGAGCGCTACTCGCACGTGATGCACATGGTGAGCGCCATTGAGGGTAGGCTGCGGACTGGCCTGGATGCGGTGGATGCGTTTCGCGCCTGTTTCCCGGCCGGCACCTTATCGGGCGCGCCCAAGGTGAGGGCTATGCAGATTATTGAGGAGCTGGAGCCGGCGCGACGCGGCATCTATGGCGGCGCGGTTGTGTATGCCGACTATTCCGGCAACTTCGACTCCTGCATCGCTATCCGTACGCTGCTGCTGCAAGGCAGCCGAGGCTCTGTGCAGGCCGGGGCCGGCATCGTCGCCGACTCGGTCGCTGAGCGCGAGCATGAAGAGTGTGAGAACAAGGCAAGCGCGGTGCTGCGCGCCATGGAACGAGCGCGCCGGCAGAGCTGAGGAACCCCTTTGCCGGGCTCCTATGAATCCCGCGTGAAGAAAGCAACCTGCCCGCCTGCCCATACCTCCTAAAGACTGAATTACTGAGAAAACACACTGCAGGTATCGACCCGAAGGTGCGAACTCTCTTACTCCTCATTGTTTGTCCCGAGATATAGCTCCAACAAGATGTGGACGCGTATTTCAGGCGAACCCAGCTGCCGCAAGGTACCATCCCCGGAGACTATTTATGGCGACTACTTCCACCAGTTCGGTTGTTGCATTTTTTACGACGGAAGCGCGGGCCACAACGGCTATCAGCGCCTTGAAGACAGCTGGTTTCCAGTCAAACCAGATCGGTGCTGCGACCAGCTCCGGCGCAGATGACACCACAGGCAGCTCCTTGTCGACCGACACGTCCACAAGCATGGGCTCCACCTACGGCACAAACAAGCCGGCAGACACCCTCTCCAACGCAGCCGGCACGGTAGGCAACAAGACCGAAGGCGCATGGGACAAGATCAAGAACTTCTTTGAGGGCAATGAGGGCGGCATCGAGCAGTACGCGGACGAGAACGCCCGGGACCGCTCCTCACACGAAGTAACGGGTGGGTACGGCTACGAAGCTGGTGATGTATCGCACTCGCTTGGCGGCATGTCTGTTCCGGACGAGCACTCCCGCTACTTCGAGCACCGCCTCACTGGCAGCACGGGCGTGCTGGTCACAGTGAATGCAGCAGGGCGCGAGCAGGAAGCAGCATCCATCCTTGAAGAGAATGGCGGCGACCTCGGTTCGAGCGCAGCCACCTACGATTACAGCGCGGCTCCCGCAGCCTCGACAACAGCAGCGGCAGGCACACAGCGGATCCAGCTGCTGGGTGAGGTGCTTCGCGTCCACAAGGACCGGATCAGCCGTGGCGAGGTCCGCATCCGCAAGGAAGTGATTACCGAGAACCAATCTGTGCAGGTTCCTGTAACCCGCGAAGAGCTGGTGATCGAGCGCATCGCGACGACAGGTGCAGCTGTGCAAGGCGCCATCGGGCAAGACAGCGAGATCCGCATTCCTCTTTCTGAGGAGCAGGCCTCGATCGATAAGCAGACGGTGGTTCGCGAGGAAGTCTCGGTTGGCAAGCGCGCAATCGAGAGCGTGCAGGAAGTAGGCGGCAGCGTACGGCACGAAGAGCTGCAGGTGGAAGATGAAACACTCCCCGCCGGGCAGGCCACGACAACCACAACGAATTACAACAAGTAAGAGATCAAACTCGCTCCAAACAAAAGATCCGGCGTTAAGCCGGGTCTTTTTGCTTGCATGGCTTAGGGTGTGTTCCGGGCAGGTGCTATGGTGATGCTCAAACCATGCGCTTGCCCTTTCTTGCATTCACACTCCTGTTTGCCATTTCGTCGCTTGCTCAGAGCAGCCCTTCCATCACCATCACAGCGACCGCATCGGCATTCCCCAAGGGTGGTGCGTCGCTCACGGGGCACCTGCTTGTCGTCTTTGCCATGCATACAGCCGAGGGCGACGAGCCACGCGACCAGGTGCAGGAGCAGTACACCTCCGCACAGGCCTTTGGCCTCGACGTCACAGACTTGAAACCGGGCGGCACGGTCACCATCGACAACAGCACAGCAGGCTACCCGCTGCGTCATCTTGCCGAGGTTCCGGCGGGCCGCTACTTTGTGCAGGCAGTCTTCAACGTGTATGAGCCATTCCACCTGGCGAGCGGACAGACGGTGCTGCTACCGCCTGACCATGGCGAGGGTCAGCATTGGAACCGCAAACCCGGCAACCCCTTGGACGCACCACAATCGCTGGACTGGTCTGGCAGTACGGCGGCAAAGCTCACGCTCGATCGGATCATTCCGCCGGTGCCTACAGCCGAGGATCTGCTCGAGAAAGACCCGGGCGCCAAGCCCTATCTGCGCTTCGTCCATATGCGATCCGCAAAGCTTTCTGCTTTCTGGGGCCGCGATATGTACCTGAATGCGTGGGTGCTTCTGCCGCCCGGCTTCAACGAGCACGCTGGCGCGCACTACCCGACTGTCGTTTATCAGGACCATTTTTCGCCGGCATTCGGGCTCGCCTTCCAGTCGACGCCACCTGCGGCTGATCTGCGGGGCCGAAGCCGCTCCCATGCTGAGCAGGGCTATGGCTTCTTTCAGGAATGGACGAGCGGCCGCCTGCCGCACATGCTTGTTATCTCCATTCAGAACGCAAACCCCTACTATGACGATTCCTACGTTATGGACTCGGCTAATGTCGGCCCGTATGGGTCGGCTGTGACAGAGGAGCTGATCCCCGCGGTCGAGCACCAGTTCCGCGGCTTGGGTCAGGGCTGGGCGCGTGCTACCTTTGGCGGCTCGACCGGCGGCTGGGAGGCACTGGCTTCGCAGATCTTCTACCCGGACTTTTATAATGGAACCTGGGCGGCCTGCCCGGATCCTGTGGACTTCCACGACTACCAGAACGTGAACCTTTACGAGGACACAAACGCCTTCACGCGCCACTCAGACTTCGGCTCGGTGCCCATCGCAGCCGACCGCAAGCCCGATGGCTCGGTGCTGGCGTTGACGGGCGATGAAGTCCAGTTTGAGTACGTCCTCGGCACCCATGGCCGCTCGACGGAGCAGTGGAACATCTGGCAGGCCGTGTACTCGCCGCAGGGGAAGGACGGGCTGCCGGTGCCCATCTGGGATGACCAGACAGGCGCGATCGACAAGAAGACAGTCCAGTATTGGCACGACCACTGGGACCTGACCGCTGTGCTGCAGCGAGACTGGCCCATGCTGGGTCCGAAGCTGGAGGGCAAGATCCACGTGCAGGCCGGTGAGGGCGATACCTACTTCCTGAACAATGCTGTGCACCGGATGCAGCATATGCTCGATGGCACCCGCAACCCTCACTCTGACGCGAGCTTCCAGTATGGCGCGGGCGCGCCGCACTGCTACACAGGCGGTCCTGATGCCTACACGATGGCGCAAAACAATCGCAACTGGCCGCAGCGTGTGCTGCCGCAGATGGCCGAGCACTTGAAAGCCACTGCGCCCAAGGGAGCGGATGTGACGAGCTGGGTGTATTAGCTTCTGTGAAAGAGCTAGCATCACCTATCCGGCGGGCACGACGCTCAGCCCGCGAAGGCCGGCAGTAAGATAGGGTGAATGGTCTTCGTCCTCGACAACTACGACTCCTTTACCTACAACCTGGTGCAGTACATGGGAGAGCTGGGGGCGGAGATGGTGGTTCGGCGCAATGACGAGCTTTCTGTCGAGGATGTGGAAGCACTGGAACCGGAGCGTATTCTGCTCTCTCCCGGGCCCTGTACGCCGCAGGAAGCGGGGATCTCAATCGCGCTGATCCGCCGCTTTACCGGGCGTGTGCCCATCCTGGGCGTCTGCCTGGGGCACCAGGCACTGGGTGCGGCGTTCGGCGGCCAGGTGGTGCGTGCCCCGCAGCTGATGCACGGCAAGACCAGCGAGGTCGAGCATGACGGCCGGACCATCTTTGCGAATATTGCCAGCCCTATGACGTGTACTCGTTACCATTCGCTGATTGTGGCCGAAGAGGGGCTTCCGGCGGAGCTCGAAATCTCAGCACGTACGGCAGACGGCATCATCATGGGCCTGCGCCATCGCGAGTACCCGGTGGAGGGTGTGCAGTTTCATCCGGAAAGCGCACTGACGCAGGATGGCAAGCACCTGGTCGCCAACTTTCTCGAGCTGTGACTACGCAGAGCGGGCAACGTCTGTTGAGAAGCAGGAGCACGGTGACCCTAGGCTCGAAGTCCTTTCTCGCTCTCTCCATGTGCTGCCTGGCCGGGCTCGCGGCTGCCCAGCAGCCGGCGCAACCACCGGCGCAGGAGCCGCTTGCCTCCGTAGCTACGGAGGAAGGCGTGAGCCTGCGCGGCGCCATGAGCGTAGCCAATGGACGCGCCTCGATCAGTAATAACGGGGAGGTTTCCGCAGGCAAAAGCAGGGCCAGGTTGGAGCTGACGCGCGGAGGCACTCTGGATGTGTGTGCAAGCACAACGGTGCATCTGGCAAGAGACATGACGCCGCATGCAGCCGCAGGCTCGGGAAGCGCCGGCTTGATGATGTCGCTGGACCGCGGGGCATTTGAGACAAACTACCAGCCCGGAGCCTACTCCGATGTGGTGCTGACCCCCGACCTGCGCCTGCTGATTTCCGGGCCCGGCGAAGCCCGGCTGAAAGTGCGCGTCAACACGCAAGGGGACACATGCGTCGACAACGCCGGCGACGATGCGCCCTATGTGGTGGCCAGCAGCTTGATGGATGGCGGCACCTACCGGGTGCGCCCAGGGCAGCGTGTGCTTTTCGTGAAAGGCTCCCTGCAGGAGGTGGTGGATAACGAGAAGGAGCCGTGCGGCTGCCCTCCGGCTCTTCCCCCGGCGACACTTGCGGCGAATGGCAAAGCTCCCGGCGGCCCCTCGTCCACACCGGCGGACACAGCCTTCCCGACTGCGGTGAGCGAAGGCCTGGAGGCGCCACCCAAACTCGCCGGGCCGCCTATTGTGGCAGCAGGCGAAGCACATGCGCAGGTGACCGCTACGCTTTCTTCGACCACACCGCCGGGGCCTCCGCCTCCTGCGGCGCCTGCGGCAAATGCTCCGGCTCCCCCGCCACCAGCAGCGCAGCCTCGCGCACAAGGTCATGGCTTCTTCGGAAAGCTTGGGCACTTCTTCTCTCGCATTTTTGGAGCAACTTAGGGAAGCAAGCCAGGGGCGCAAGTCAGGCCTGTGTGGGCAGGCGCAGCCAGCGCTGCCGGGCTCGGCTCGCTACTATAGAATGAGGCTGTTACCGCCCATCACAGCCGCGCTTGCTACGCGCCCGTCTTGTGCTTCACGAACCACTTTCAAGGAGCCTTCCCGTATGGCGATCCCCGCCACCCAGATGCGTCCGGGCATGATCATCAAGTTCAATAACGAGTTGCACACTGTGTTTGCCGTGGAACATCGCACTCCAGGAAATCTGCGTGCTTTTATCCAGGCCAAGCTGCGGAACCTGCGTACCGGGTCTATGTTTGAGCATCGCTTTCGCTCGCCCGACCCGATCGAGCGAGTCATCGTGGACGAAGTGCCGATGGAGTTCCTCTACAACGACGGCGACGATTATTACTTCATGGACACCAGCAACTATGAGCAGCTGAACCTGAAGCGAGACACGCTGGGCGATGCAGTGGAGTACCTGACCAGCAACCTGCAGATCACGGTGTCGATTTTTGACGGCGTGCCTGTCGGCATCGACCTACCGCAGACGGTGGAGCTTACGGTGGTGGAAACAGAGCCGGGCTTGAAGTCGGCGACTGCATCGTCGGTGACCAAGCCGGCGAAGCTTGAAACCGGCCTCGTGGTCAATGTGCCGCCCTTCATTAACGAAGGGGAGAAGATTCGCGTGGACACGGCGGAAGGTGTTTACCTCTCGCGCGCGTAAGCGCATTGCTATGCACAGAAAGCGCCGCCGGCACGCGGCGCTTTTCTTGCGCAATGCGGCATGCAGCCGAGCAGCAAAAGTCACCTTGCCTGGTCACGAGCCGCAAGCTAACATGCAGGCACAATGGATTGGCAACGAGGTTTCAAGCGTATTCGCATCGTGGCTGCGGCCGCTCTTGCATCAGGTGTCATTCTGCTGGCCATCGTGCTGCTGACGCAGCTGCTGGGCTACGCGCCAAACCCCGGCTTCGTTCAGATCTTCGGCGCACTTTGGCCGCTTGGCCTGATGCTGCTCGTGCTGGGAGCACTGCTCTGGCTGACGGTCTGGGTGTTGGCAGGCTTTCTGCCAGGCAACTCGGTAGGCGAAGCCGGCGCACCACGCGCTCGCTTTTACCAGTAGCTCTCGATCCAGCAGTCACAAGCAGGAGAACCAGTGCTCGGCATCCTTTTCGCAGTCGATCTCCCGTCTCTGCCTCACGGGGCTGCGCCTGACAGCAGCTGGCCCGGCGTGCTCGCCGGCGTCGCCTCCATCTGTACGGCCGTCGCATGGCCTGTCCTGATCGGCCTCATCCTGTGGTGGTTCCGTGAGCCGGCGGCTGAACTGCTGCACGCGGCGGTTGGCGTTGCCGAGGGGGCGACCCGCTTCAAGATCTGGCAGATTGAATTCGACCGGGATGTGCAACAGCAGGTGGCACAAAGCGAGTCCGCAGCCCTAGGCACCCCCGTAGCCGGTGCTGCTTCCCCGCGCGCGCTTACGAGTGAACCTGCGAGCACCGAGAAGGCGTCCACCATTCCCAGCAGTGAGGTGGCGGCAGCGACTGGGATCCGCTCTCTGCTGGATGCCGCGCCCAACTCTTCCCTGCGCAAATCAGCCGAAGCAGCGATCAAGGCGCGCATGCTTGGCTTTGCGCAGGAGTACGAGACAATGCGCGCCTCCATGCATGCCGGAGCAGACCGCACGCGGGCGATGAACGGCGTGGTGGCCAAGATGCGCACGCTCGCGCTTGCGTCTGACTTCCTGCTCGACGAGCTGATGAACGCCGGCAACTCACCCGGGCGGCGCCTTGCCGCGATCTGCATCCTGCAGCTGAAGCCCGACATGGAGTATGTACCCTGGCTCACGGATCGCATGCGCCTGGAGCAGCCTTTCGTCTTCTTCCACGCCTCCGTTGCGCTGCTGAACGCGGTCCGGCGCTTCGGCTCCTCAGAGAAAGCGACTCTTGCGAAAGCTTTGCGTACCTCACTGGCTCAGGTGCAGAGCTTTGGCGAACATGCGGATGCAAACACCATCCGCTCCCTTACGCTCGCCCAGTCTGAGCTCGAAGGCTGAGGCTCGGGCGCCGCGCAGGCCTCAGCGTCAAGAGAGCTACTTCGGCAGGATTACGTTCTTCTCTGACGGCACGCGCGCAATCGCCGCCGCGGTCAGCTTCAGGTGAGCCTCTGCCATCTCCGGCGGCACACGCGCGATCCAGTTGTTGAGCGAAACATCCTGGTAGCGGGGTGCCTTGAACATCTCCAGAAACACGAGATCCTCTGTCCCCGTGTTCTCGATGTAGTGGCCGGCCATGCTTGGGATGTAGCCGACATCGTTCGCGTTGAAGTCCATGGTGCGTGCACGGGCCGCGGTGTTGAAGACCGTCATACGACCCTTCCCCTGGATGTAAAACTGCCACTCAGTACCGGTGGGGTGCCAGTGCAGCTCCCGGATGCCGCCGGGCTTGAGTCGCACCAGCGCGGAAGCGATCTTTTCTGAAACCAGGAAGTTGGAAGAGTCCACGATGCGCACCTCACCGCCTGCACTCGTCTTACTTGGCGGCATCTCGCTCAGCTTGAAGGTGTACTGCTTCTCCGTTTCGAGATTGGCGCCGATGAACCTCTTGTCTTCGTCGAGCGACTTAGGCAAGGGCGCCTCAAAGATGTAGAGTTCGCTCGGCGGCAGCTTGTTGAACTCCGCTTCGGTCCAGCCCATGTTCTTCTGGATCACCTCCGGCGGCGTATGGGCCAGCCAGTCCGAGAGTAGAAACGTGTCGTCCTCGGAAAAGTGCCCGTCATTAAAGACCAGCAGAAACTCGCATCCGTCGTTTCCTGTGCCTTGGATCGAATGCGGCAGCCCCGCAGGGAAATACCACAGGTCGCCTGCTTTCACATCGTCGATAAACATCTTGCCGTCTGTCTGCAGCAGCGTTACGCGCGCATCACCCGTGATCATGTAGGCCCACTCATCGGAAGTATGCCAGTGCAGCTCGCGGAAGGAGCCTACGGTCAACCGCATGTTGACGCCGGCAATTTCCTTTGAATTCGGGAGCTCGCGATCCGTCACCTGATGCGTCCAGCCGCCGCCCTGCAGACGCTTCTTGGCTAGATCAAACGAGTACCAGATGGTGCCAGGATCGCCGTGATCGGTGAAGGGCGGCTCGTTTGAGTTTGGATTCTCAGCAAGCAGCGGTTTGTTCTCCTCACCCGGGTCACTCGCGCTGTTGCCTGTTCTTCCCTTCTTTGACTCAGCCCGAGTCTGCGCCACGGCGCGTGCGCCGGCCATACCTAGCCCGGCAATGGCGGCTGCGCCCACAAAGGCGCGTCGCGATACCGGCTCCTGCGTCGATGCAGGCTCGCCCTGCGCATCATCTTGCTGCTTCTGTTCCTGCTCGGTCCTCAACTGCCTGCCTCCTGACCTTTCGGTCTGTGCCTATTGGATGACGTAGCAAATAAACGCGCCGTACCTCGTGCGGATTCGCGCCTTGCACTGCATCCGCGCTTCTGTGAGACTGAGGCTGCGATGAGCGAGAGTGTCGACTTAGTGTTGGTGCGACATTACTGTGTGGAAGGCCGTGTGCAGGGAGTGGGCTTTCGCTGGTTTGTACACCGTGAAGCAGCAGCGCTTGCGCTGAAAGGCTCTGTGCGCAATACCGACCATGGCACGGTGGAAGTGCTTGCCGCAGGCCCTGCGGAGAAACTCAAACAGTTGCGGGAAGCGCTCGAGCGGGGCTCACGCGGAAGCCGCGTCGATCGAGTGCTTCAAGAAGATTTGGCACCGGGCGCAGGGGATGCGCTCGGTGCTTTCACTATCGAAGGAGCCTGGTAAAGCATGCCAACTGAATCCACCGGGGCTGTAGCCACTTCAGCCAACGACGACCGAAGCGACTACCTTAAAAGTCTTGTGCGCACGGTGCCCGACTTTCCGAAGCCCGGCATTCTCTTCTACGACATCACGACGCTGCTCAAGGATAGCCAGGGCTTTGCAACGTTGATCGACGGGCTGGCAGCCCACTACATGGGCCAGGACATCGACGTTGTGCTGGGCATCGAGGCACGAGGCTTCATCTTCGGTCCTGCGCTGGCCTACCGTCTAAAGGCCGGGTTTGCGCCCGTGCGCAAGCCCAAGAAGCTTCCGGCCGAGGTCATCCGTGTCTCCTATGACCTCGAGTACGGCTCCGACTCACTCGAGCTCCATAAGGACGCGGTCACGCCAGGGCAAAGGGTCTTGCTGGTGGATGATCTACTGGCAACCGGTGGAACCATGGAGGCGACAATCCGGCTGGTAAGCGAGCTGGGTGGGTCCATCGCCGGGCTGGCTTTTGCGGTGGAACTCGACTTCCTCAAAGGCCGCAGCCGCTTTGCGGACTACGACGTCTTCAGCCTGCTGCACTACTCCGAGTAAGAGCAGCGGGTAAGAGCCCGCTGGATTTGAAAAGGGCTCACGCCGGTTGGCTTGAGCCCTTTTGTACGTTCAAGCCCTTAGGCGCGCGCCCCGCGAATGAAGTGGAAGACGATCGAGATCACAGCGAAGATCAGCAGGATGTGGATCAGGAAGCCGGCAGTATGGAATACAACAAAGCCACCGATCCATGCGAGAAACAAAACCAGTCCTAGGATCAGAAACATAAGCACTCTCCCTTGCAGAGCTATCAACAAACCCGATCAGCCCTATGCACCTTGTCGGATGTAGCGGGCAAAAAAAGGTTTGCCGGCCGCCTACTTTCTAGGCCGTCGTCTTGGCACCGATGTTTACTTCGCGTGCGATCTCTGTCAATGATGAGTCCGTCGACTTCTCTTCCTGCAGCGTTTTGCCTAAGAGATCAGCCACCTCCGGGTTCGGCAGCAAAGATGCGAATGTCTGTGCAATGCCGTAGGAGGCGATCTCCCAGTGCTTGATGCGCTGAGCGATCGCAATCAAGGCAGCATCGACAACGTGGCGGTCCCCGCCATTGCCCATGCGATCCTCCGCTTCGGTCAGCAGAGCCTTCATGCTGCCGCCCCGGCCGCCGCGCGGGTTCTCGCCAAGCAACTCAAAGACCTTGTCGAGGCGCGTGAGCTGTGCCTTGGTGTCTTCTACGTGCTTGCTGAAGGCGTCCTTCAACTCTTTCGCGTCCGCCCCGCGCACCATCCGGCCGAAAGCGCTCTGCGACAACACTTCCGAGTGGTAGATCTCCTGCAACTCATCGATGAGCAATGCGCGAAGTGACCTGAGCTCCATCCTGCATATCCTCCTGGTAGGTACCGTGGCGCATCGGCCGCAGCATATTCGCCTTGTAGGATGCAGCCTGCCTGCAGGCCGGGTAAGCTTTTGCTCGTAAGCCAAGGTGCGCAAGACAGGTCCTACGAAGCACCGGGCTGCCTCGATCCCTCTCGACTGCATCAAGCACCTACGCTGAACATGCTTGTTGCCCCGTGGCGCGGCGTTTAGCGTAGAAGGCTATGGCGATTGCAGGCAAGGTGGCACTGCTGGGCGCAAACGGAGCCGTCGGACGAACACTGGGGCCGTTGCTCAGTGCCCATGGACACAGCTACCGGGTCGTGGGGCGTTCTCTGCTGGGCTTACAGGTGCGCTTCCATGAGGATCCACTGTGCGAGCACTTCCAGTGGGACCCTGAGGATGAGGCGAGCATTGCCGAGGGCTGTGCCGGCGCGGGCACCGTCGTCTACCTGGTGGGCGTCGCTCTCTGGAAGTTCAAGGACCACCTCCCGCTGATACAGAAGACGCTGCGAGCCGCGAAGGGAGCGGGCGTTCAACGCTTTCTGCTCGTCAGCTCCAACTGGAGCTACAGCCGGGTTTCAGGCACCGGGCGCATCAACGAGGATTACCCCCGCGAGTCTCCAGCGATCAAGGGGAAGCTACGGCGCGAGCAGGAAGATCTTGTTCTCGCCGCACACACGCAGGGCAGCTTCGCCACAGGGGTGCTGCGTATCGCTGACATGTACGGCCCGCGCATTGAAGCCAGCCATTTGTGGAGCATGTTTCAGGCAGCCAAGCGCGGCACCGAGTCGCAGGTTCTGGGTCCGATCGACCGCCCGCACGAGTTTGTCTTTGTACCGGATGCAGCGGCCACAATCGAACGTCTCCTTGAGGCGGACAGTGCCTGGCAGGGAGCCTCTGCCCAGCAGTGGAACCTGGCAGGTGCCGGAACCACGACCATCCAGGAGATGGCTGAGCTGATCTTCCGCACAGAAGGCAAGCCGGCGAAGTACAAAGTGCCGGGTCGCCTCCTGATGCGTTTTGTGCGTGCGATGAATCCTTACATCCGCGAGATGGGCGAGATGCAGTACCTACTCGAAACCAGCGTCCTGCTGGATGACGCGCGCCTCGAAGCGAAGATTGGCCCGATCGAGCGGACGCCCTACGCGCAGGGTGTGCAGCGGACACTGGCCGCTCGCTAGCGTGCTCGAGCTTATGAGTCGCCCGGCGCTAGCCTGCCCCAGTAAGTGAGGTTTTCGGCATCCCCTGTGCGGGGCAGCGGCGGCAAGGCGCCTGTGTTGCCGGCTTCCTTCAGCACCGCTTCCAGCCCGCTCAGGACCTCTTCTGTGCTCATCGTGTACATTTCGCGGCCGTTGTCATAGCCATTCTCGGCTGACTGCTTCAGATGACGGCCTGCTATCTGAGAGGCCAGCTGGTCGGTAATCACAAAGCCGGTCTTCTGCTTATGCTGCACCCATGCCTCGCATGGCATGGCAATCCACAAGGGCCGCCCGTTGACATCGAAGCGGACGTCCACTGCATCGGCATGGCGCGTCGCGATCGCAACCACAATCGCCTTCCATCGGCAGTGCAGATCTTCACCTGTCCAGTGATCCGTGACATGAAAGTCGTCATACATGATTTCTTGAGCCTACCGGCACGGCTCGCCGGCGGCAAGGGATGTTTCCATCTGCAAAAGAATTACGCTGCAGGCAAACATATGAATCGGTCTCCTGCGCGTCCAACAAGCGACCATCACCCTGGCCAACCGATTTCCATCAGGAGTTTCCCCGTGACGACCCGTTCCCCAGAGTTCCTACAGAATCTTGAGCAGAAGCTTCGCGCACAGCAGGCTCTTCTTGAGCGCACCATGCTTTCTGCCGTGCAGGAGGGCCGCCAGACTGACACCAACGACCTTCAGGACCCGGCCGACCAAGCTGTTCAGTCGTACCAGAAAGAGCTGCTCTTTTTGCAGGGCACGCAGGGTCACAACCAGCTTGCGCTGGTTCGCGCGGCCCTGGACCGCATGGAAGAAGGAACCTACGGGGAATGCCTGCAGTGCGGCAACATCATTGGTGAAAAGCGGCTGGAGGCTGTGCCTTGGGCGCCTCACTGCATCGATTGCCAGGAAAAGATCGAGAAGGGTGAGATCGCGGACCCGGTTCGCGCTGCCTAGCCGCGCTGCTAGACTGGGGAGGTGGCCCGCGCCTGAGCGCGGGCCGCGGTTATTTCTCGAGAGAAGGCTTACATTCCCGTGAACATGCAGACCCCTTCCACCGGTGCAACCGGCAGCTTCTCGCGCGTCACGGCTGCACCACCCTCGTGGTTCGAACAGAACAAGCAGCTGGCTATCCGCTTTTCCGCGTTAGGCGCTGCCCTCGTTTTTGCGATCATCGCTGGGTCCATCTGGGCTGGGAACCAGTCAGAAAAAGCGCAGGCCGCGTTCAGCAGTGCCATGGACGTGTACGAAGCACCGATCCAGCAAGCCGGCCAGCCTGCCACGCCGAATGTGAAAACGTATCCGACCGCCGCTGCTCGAGCGAAGGAGGCGTTTCCACTCTTCCGCGCGATCGCTGATCAGTATTCCTGGTTCAAGGCGGGCAAGAATGCACTCTACTTTGCCGGCCTTACCGCCGAAGACGCAGGCAACAGCGCCGAAGCAGAGACTGATCTGAAGAAGGCTGCGGGGCTTCATGATGCGGACCTCGCTGCTCTGGCAAAGATGGCGCTCGCTTCGCTCTACGAGCAGACGGGCCGAGCTCCACAGGCCACTTCGCTCTTACAGACACTTATCGACCATCCCGCGGCGACCGTCTCAGCCAGTGCTGCGAGGCTGGCCCTGGCGGACGCTGAGGCATCGACCAATCCGCAAGGCGCGCGCGAACTCTACGCCAAGGTCAAGGACTCAGACAAGAACTCGGTTGCTGCGCAGATAGCAACGCAGAAGCTCGAAGGCAAGTAGACGCTCACATGGAGTGGAGAAGAAGGCCTGCCAAGTGCAGGCCTTCTTCATTTAGCGCGCATCTGCCCGGAACTTTTCCTTCACAAACTCCGTGAGGAATGCGACGAAAGCCAGCACAACAGAGGCAATCACGGCACTCTTATGTCCGGTTACGTAGTACCCAATAGGGCCATTGCTTGTAGCCTTGATAAGCACGTAGTCAAGAAAGCCGATCAGGACGTAGAGCAGCCCGAACGGCACGACAAAAGCCATGACCCTGGAGCTTTTAATGATCAAGGCGTCGATGAAGCCGATCAGGAAGCCGACCGTGAACGTGGATTGAATGTAAGAGCTGTGGAATCCGGAAAGCTCACTGGCCAGCCCAGTGAAAGTGAAGGCAAGTATGGCCCATGTAAAACCAAAGGAGAAAAGTGTCAGGATCATAGTTGTGCAGGCGTTCGGCTGAATCATAGCGCAAGGCCTGTGCTTTTACGATCCTTTTAGAGCCGGGATGTACTACCTCGTAGTACCTGTGGGAGTCTAGCGTATGGCTGCTCGCTTTGTCGTTTGCTCGTCCGTGCTAGTCCTGCTTCCTTTAGCTTCAGGAGGCTTCGCTTCTGCGCAGGCACTTCCTCCCGTTGCCACTCTGGTGCAACAGGTCGGGGCAAACCAGCAGAAGCTGGACAAGACACGCGAGGACTACACGTTCCGCGAACAGCAGGTGATGCACCAGCTCGATAAGCATGGGGGCATAAAGAAGGAAGAGTCACGCGAGTTCAACGTCTTCTATGTCAACGGGCACCCCATTCAACGGCTCATGCGGCGAGACGGCAAGAGCCTGGATGCCGGCGAAGAAGCCAAAGAAACTCAACATATACAAAGCAAGGTGCAGCAGGCCCAGCAGGTTTCGCCCGGCGACCCACTCAATACACGACACCAAGTCAGCATTGCGCGCTTGCTCAGCCTGCAGCATTTCTCGAATGAGCGTCGCGTCGTCATGGACAATCGCCCCATGATCGCCCTCGACTTCCAGGGGGATACCAAGGCGGCCAGCCACGGCATCGCCGAAGATGCTACCAAACATCTCTCCGGAACCATCTGGATCGACGAGCAGGATCGCCAGGTTCGGCGCGTCCAGGCCGTCCTGGACAGCCCGCTCCGGCTTGAGCTTGGCCTGATCTCGCTTTCCACCGGGTCTAGCTTCACCTTCGATCAGAAGATCGTAAACAACGAGGTCTGGCTCCCCACCGGGGCGACGGTCCATATCGAAGCCAAAGCCGCCTTGTTTCTCGGATATCACATCCAGGTGCAGATCACTGATGACCAATACCATCGTTTCCATGCGTCGGCGCAGCAGCAGGACGGTGATCCGGTCAAGTAGCTCGGTCTTACTCCTGGAGTGTGCGAGATCTTTTGATCCGACTCCGCTGTGTCCATGAAGAAGAGGGAAGCTTTCGCTTCCCCCTTTGCATTCTCTGCGCTGCGGAACAGGCCGCCTATGCCTTACTGAGGCTGAGCATCCCCGGCGCCGGGCTGGCCGCCACTACGCTCTGCGCGCTGCTCCTGCATGTGCTCCTTGCGCTCCGCGACCATCTTCTCGTACTTGGTCTTTTGATCGGGATTGAGCACCGCTTCCAGCTTGGTGTTTGAATCCTCATCCAGAGTTTTCATCTTTGCCATACGATCTGGGCGGGAAAGGCTTTGATCCTGATGCAGCTGCATGAGCTGATCGTGACGGTCTTGCAGAATGGGTTTGATCTGGGTTTGCTGATCGCTGGACAGCTGCAAACGCTTGGTGAGTCCCGCTAATTCGCGATCGGGCGACATCGGTCCGTGGGGGCCGCCATGCTGCATGGCTTGTGAGTTCTGATCCGAACCTGCATCCTGGGCCAGCAATGCGGTTGCACCCGATGCAAAGCCTAGACACAGCACGCTGGTGAGGGCGAGAGAGCGAAGATTGCTCATGGTTGATTCCTCCTACGGTTGTAGAGACCCAGGACGGCTGAGAGAGTTGTGCGCATTCCCGGAGGAACTCAATGGTGGCATCACGACTGGCGCGCTACGCAGGCCACAGGGTAAGAGCGGAATCTGCCCCGACGAGGCACTCCTCGCAGCAGGAATAAAAGCATAGGCCAGGACGGCGCGAAATTGGTCCTCGCCCTGGTAGGTGCAATGCTCACAACCGGGACGAAACTGAAGCGCCGGCGTCTGCCCTGTAAACACAGTCCAGCTGTAGGAGGCGTGCGGCTGAATGACGCGGGTTGCAGATGGGATAGTACCGGGTGCCTGGATTGCGGCGAACAGGGGGCCATGCTCATGCAGAGCGTTCACAAGGCTGCCGCCGGATCCACCAGAAGCACGCCACAACCAATGGCCCGCATGCTCGGCATACCAGTGCACACTGAGCGGGAGGGGGTCGGGGGTCGCGATCGCCGCAGCTTCGTTGTTGTTGATCTGCAGCAGAAAGCCGCTGCCTTGGCCAGGCTGCTCTTGCGCGAGGTAAGCGGCGGTCAGGGTGACATGTGGGCATTGGGGTACGGAGCGGACCTGGCTGCGCCCAGGCATGGGGAGAAGGGCTAGGATTCCTAGACTTACCACCCCTGCTCTACGGATTCGAAGTGGCTTGGTCACAGGATTCTGGGTGCTATGCATGGCATCCGTCACTCACCTATGGATGCGCAGGAAGACCAGCCGCGGCGCAGATACAAACAACAAAGCCCGCACAAGGCGGGCATTGTCAAAGTTATTACCGGCGATCTCCTAATCTCCCACGCACCTACGCGCGCAGTACCATCGGCCCAGCGAGGCTTAACTTCCGTGTTCGGGATGGGAACGGGTGGGACCCTCGCAGTATGGTCACCGGTAAAGCTGGGCGTTTGCGCCGCACTTTTTACAGTGCAAAGTTCCGGTGTCATCTTCACCGGACCGCCTTGATCTTTCACAACGAAATCGATTGGGGTCTTGCGTGTACTCCTGATACAAGGCTTGTGTTGAATGTCCATCGGTGCATGACTGCACAGAGTTAATTCTATGGACAAGCCGAACGGGCGATTAGTATTGGTAAGCTGCACGCATTACTGCGCTTCCACCTCCAACCTATCAACCAGGTGGTCTTCCTGGGCCCTTCAGGGAGATCTCATCTTGGAGCGTGCTTCCCGCTTATATGCATTCAGCGGTTATCACAACCGAACTTCGCTACCCAGCCGTGCCTTTGGCAAGACAACTGGAACACAAGAGGTTCGTCCATCCCGGTCCTCTCGTACTAAGGACAGCCCTCCTCAAATCTCCTACGCCCACAGCAGATAGGGACCGAACTGTCTCGCGACGTTCTGAACCCAGCTCACGTACCGCTTTAATAGGCGAACAGCCTAACCCTTGGAACCTTCTACAGCTCCAGGATGCGATGAGCCGACATCGAGGTGCCAAACCGAAGCGTCGATATGAACTCTTGGCTTCGATCAGCCTGTTATCCCCGGCGTACCTTTTATCCGTTGAGCGATGGCCCTTCCATACAGAACCACCGGATCACTAAAGCCTGCTTTCGCATCTGCTCGACTTGTAGGTCTCACAGTTAACCACTCTTATGCTTTTGCACTCGACGACTGATTTCCAAACAGTCTGAGAGTAGCTTCGCGCGCCTCCGTTACAATTTAGGAGGCGACCGCCCCAGTCAAACTACCCGCCTAACTATGTTCCTCTTCCGGATTACGGAAGCAGGTTAGAATCACAACGCTCACAGGGTGGTATCTCACCGTTGGCTCCACCAAACCCAAGAGCCTGGTTTCAAAGCCTCCCACCTATCCTGCGCAGCAAGGGTCATAATTCATAGTTAAGGTGTAGTAAAGGTGCACGGGGTCTTTCCGTCTAGCTGCGGGTAACCGGCATCTTCACCGGTACTACAAGTTCGCCGAGCAACTCGTTAAGACAGTCGTACGATCGTTACTCCATTCGTGCAGGTCGGAACTTACCCGACAAGGAATTTCGCTACCTTAGGACCGTTATAGTTACGGCCGCCGTTCACCGGGGCTTCAATTCAAAGCTTCGCCTTGCGGCTAACCTCTCCTTTTAACCTTCCGGCACCGGGCAGGAGTCAGCCCCTATACGTCGTTTTCGACTTTGCAGAGACCTGTGTTTTTGTTAAACAGTCGCCGTACGCGTTTCACTGCGGCCCCCTCGCGCTTGCACGCTAACGGGGCGACCCTTCTCCCGAAGTTACGGGTCTAATTTGCCGAGTTCCTTAACAAGCCTTCACTCGAGCGCCTTTGGATATTCTCCTCGTCTACCTGTGTCGGTTTGGGGTACGGTTCCCAACTACTCTCCTTAGAGGATTTTCTTGGCAGCGTGGAATCAGCAGCTTTCGGGCATACGCCCTACTACTTTACGCCTCAGTGTTATGCTCCCGCGGATTTGCCTGCGGGTGCCACCTTACGCGTATCGAACCTCATAGCCATAGGAGGTCCTGCTTATCCTTCTGCGTCTCCCCATCGTCAAACGAGAGTTGGGAGGTCCGGAATATTAACCGGATGTCCATCATCTACGCCTTTCGGCCTCGACTTAGGGACCGCCTAACCCTGAGCGGATTAACCTTCCTCAGGAAACCTTAGACTTTCGGCGCGGAGGGTTCTCACCTCCGTTATCGCTACTTATGCCGGCAGGGTCTCTTCGCAACGCTCCATCCGTCTTCTCAGTCGGACTTCAATGCTGTTGAGAATGCTCTCCTACCACGCACACTGTTGAAGTGTGCATTCGCTGCTTCGGTATACAGTTTTAGCCCCGTTGTATTGTCGGCACCGGACCGCTTGACCAGTGAGCTATTACGCTTTCTTTAAAGGATGGCTGCTTCTAAGCCAACCTCCTGGCTGTCTGAGCGTTCCGACTTCCTTTCCCACTTAACTGTAATTTTGGGACCTTAGCAGACGATCTGGGCTGTTTCCCTCTCGACTGTGAAGCTTAGCCCCCACAGTCTGACTCCCGGACTGGTTGTCAGCGGCATTCGTAGTTTGGTTGGATTCAGTAAGCCGGAAAGCCCCCTAGTCCATCCAGATCTCTACCACCGCTGCAAATCATCCGAGGCTAGCCCTAAAGCTATTTCGGAGAGAACGAGCTATCACGGAATTTGATTAGCCTTTCACCCCTACCCTCAGCTCATCCGAGCTTTTTTCAACAAACACCGGTTCGGTCCTCCAATAGGTTTTACCCTACCTTCAACCTGGCCAAGGGTAGATCATCCCGCTTCGCGTCTATTCCTGCCAACTGAACGCCCTGTTCAGACTCGCTTTCGCTTCGGCTCGCTTACGCTTAACCTTGCTGACAAGAATAACTAGCCGGCTCATTATGCAATAGGCACGCGGTCAGACATTCCCTTGCGGGCATAGTCCTCCCACTGCTTGTAGGCACACGGTTTCAGGTACTTTGTACTCCCCTCACAGGGGTTCTTTTCACCTTTCCCTCACGGTACTGGTTCACTATCGGTCAGAAACGAGTATTTAGCCTTACGGGATGGTCCCCGTGGATTCAAGCAGGGTTTCACGTGCCCCGCCTTACTCAGGTATCCGCTTCGAGTCTGGATCAGTTTCGTCTACGCGCCTGTCACGCTCTTTGGAGGTCTTTTCCACGACCTTCGACTACCGACCAGATTGGTAACTCTACTGTTGCGGACCCTACAACCCCCGTGTCACCGAGATGCAACGGGTTTGGGCTCATCCGAGTTCGCTCGCCACTACTATCGGAATCGAGATTTCTTTCTTTTCCTTCAGGTACTGAGATGGTTCACTTCCCTGAGTTTGCTTGATCCCGCCTATGTATTCAGCGGGTCATTCGTGAGGTTCACTCACGAGGGTTTCCCCATTCGGAAATCTCCGGATCTATGCCTGTGTGCGGCTCCCCGAAGCTTATCGCAGCTTGCCACGTCCTTCATCGCCTGTTTCTGCCAAGGCATCCACCGTGCGCCCTTAGTAGCTTGACCATAGAATTAACTCCATGCAGGAGCCTCTATGTGATAATCGCCATGCGTACCGTCCGGGTACGAGCCCGGAGCGATACATCCTAAAGACACTCAACACTAATCAGTACCCATGCCAGCAGGCTCCCGCCTACAGAGCATGAGCAGCTGCTCAGCCTTGTAATATATTTACCCAATCGATTTCGTTGTCAAAGATCCCGCAGCCTCCTGTATCGGAATACTGCTGCCCCTATGGGCTTGAACCGCTGCCAACCTATACGGCCGGCATCTGCTCAAAGTTTGGCCCCAGGCCAGAGATGAAACACTGGAGGCAAACTTTGAGCAGTCTCGAATCGCAGACTTGATACACAAGCAGCGAAGTAGAAGGGATGGTGGAGCTGAGGAGGATCGAACTCCTGACCCCCTGCTTGCAAAGCAGGTGCTCTCCCAGCTGAGCTACAGCCCCAATGTGCGCCTGCAAGGAACAGATGCATGGTGGGCCTGGGTAGATTCGAACTACCGACCTCACCCTTATCAGGGGTGCGCTCTAACCAACTGAGCTACAGGCCCGCCTACGCGAGGGCAGATAACCCTGGCGAATCGGCCCTTAAAGAGCAGCCCGACTTCTGACAGACTCGAGAAAAGTTTCGAGGACCAGGTTGAACATGCCGCGCAGCTAAGCCGCGCGTGACTGTCGTGAATCTTAAGACCAAGCAGAGATGGCTTGATTCAGGCTCCTTCCTCAGAAGCCGAAGCTACTTAAGGAAGGGTGTGTGCATACCTATGCCACTGCCGAAGCAGCCTGCATTCGCAGGAAGGCAGAGATAGCACAGCGTTCTCTCTTAGAAAGGAGGTGATCCAGCCGCAGGTTCTCCTACGGCTACCTTGTTACGACTTCACCCCAATCATGAATTACACCTTGGACGGCTGCCCCCCTTGCGGGTCGGCTCACCGGCTTCTAGTACAACCCACTTTCGTGATGTGACGGGCGGTGTGTACAAGGCCCGGGAACGTATTCACCGCGGCATGCTGATCCGCGATTACTAGCGATTCCAGCTTCATGGAGTCGAGTTGCAGACTCCAATCCGAACTGAGGCCGGCTTTTTCCGATTAGCTCCCCCTCGCGGGTTTGCAACGGTTTGTACCGGCCATTGTAGCACGTGTGTAGCCCTGGACATAAAGGCCATGAGGACTTGACGTCATCCCCGCCTTCCTCCCCGTTATCCGAGGCGGTCTCACCAGAGTGCTCAACTAAATGGTAGCAACTGGTAACAAGGGTTGCGCTCGTTGCGGGACTTAACCCAACATCTCACGACACGAGCTGACGACAGCCATGCAGCACCTATATACAGGCCCCTTGCGGGGCGCCAATGTTTCCACTGGATTCCTGTACATTTCGAGCCCAGGTAAGGTTCTTCGCGTTGCGTCGAATTAAACCACATGCTCCACCGCTTGTGCGGGCCCCCGTCAATTCCTTTGAGTTTCAGCCTTGCGACCGTACTCCCCAGGCGGATCGCTTAACGCGTTAGCTACGGCACGACGGGATTGGGTACCCGCCACACCAAGCGATCATCGTTTAGGGCTAGGACTACCAGGGTATCTAATCCTGTTTGCTCCCCTAGCTTTCGTGCCTCAGCGTCAGTTATGGTCCAGTGAGCCGCTTTCGCCACAGGTGTTCCTCCTGATATCTACGCATTTCACCGCTACACCAGGAATTCCACTCACCTCTCCCATACTCCAGCCCAGCAGTTTCTCGTGCAGTCCCGAAGTTGAGCTTCGGGATTTCACACAAGACTTGCGGGGCCGCCTACGCACCCTTTACGCCCAATAATTCCGAACAACGCTTGCCCCCCTCGTATTACCGCGGCTGCTGGCACGAAGTTAGCCGGGGCTTCTTCTATCGGTACCGTCATTATCGTCCCGATCGAAAGGAGTTTACGTCCCAAGAGACTTCATCCTCCACGCGGCGTTGCTGCGTCAGGGTTTCCCCCATTGCGCAAAATTCCCCACTGCTGCCTCCCGTAGGAGTCTGGACCGTGTTTCAGTTCCAGTGTGTCCGTGCGCCCTCTCAGGCCGGATACAGATCACTGCCTTGGTGGGCCATTACCCCGCCAACTAGCTAATCTGCCGCGACCCCCTCCCAAAGCGAATTGCTCCTTTGACCCGTAGGTGTTATGCGGTATTAGCCTCGATTTCTCGAAGTTATTCCCCACTCCAGGGTAGGTTAGTCACGTGTTACTCACCCGTGCGCCACTTTACTCAGGGCCGAAGCCCCTTTCTCGTTCGACTTGCATGTGTTAGGCACGCCGCCAGCGTTGATTCTGAGCCAGGATCAAACTCTCGTTTAAATCCTGTGATCTTCCCTGCTCTGGACGGAGGTCCAAGGCGGAAAGATCGGACTTGCATGCTCGAGAGCAATGCAAGCCTTTAAAACAGTGAGAATGATCAAACCAAGACTTGGTCTGGTTCTCACGACTGGCATGTTCAACCTGATTTTCAAAGATCCGAAGCGGGGACCGCCTGAGCGGGTCGCTAGGATCGGGATCCACGACTGTGTCGCCGTGTGTCCTCGAACTTGCTGCGCTCTTCAGCGCATTTCCTAACTCTACATTCACAGGCTGTTCTTGTCAACCACCCTTTACATTGGGTTGATTCATGCCTGCTACAATGCGGCTCCCAACCGTGGATCCACCTTCAGGTGGCCCTCACGGGCGGAGCGGTTCAGGAAGTGCTTCTAGAGCGCAAAACTTGAATGAACTCTCGCTTGTTGCTCGCCAACCATGATCGGTTAGACAAAGCTGCGAGTCGGCCTAAGGCCATCTGTCTGGGTTTGTTCGCTCTGGAAGGTAGTACCTTCTGGGCACCTCGGGGGTGCCGTCGAACACTCTCGCCGTAAAGTTTCTTCGACTGTCAGATTTTCCTGACTTGAGAGTCTCTTTACCAGTTCCTCTTCTTGTGACGCCGACATACCCCTCAGCGCCTTCACAGCTGGCAGGAAGCAGGTCGTTCGCTTCGCCTTGCTGCACTTTCAAAACCATAACACTGTACTTCGCGCTTTGCAACTTAGCTGCTTTTACCTTGCTGCTTGTCCGGAACCTGAGCTGTTGTTCCTATCCGCTTCCGCGTGGCCGCTCCAGCACCGTGCAATCAACAGGTTTGATCCTAGCGTCTCCAGCGACACTGCGCCAGCTGTTGAAAAAACAGGATCCTTGTTGAAAACAGATTTCCTCAAAGGGCGCAGCGAACTGAGTGGAAGCCATCCGGTTGCACCGGACAAGTACCGAGCAGCAGCCTCAGCCCTCACCCCGCACGCGGAATGACACCCAGCACCGTCAGGCCATTCACAAAGAACTGCATGGCCAGCGCAACCAGCAGCAGGCCCATGATCCTTACCAGGATGCGGATCCCTGTTTCCCCCAGCAGCGTTTGTAGTCGCTCTGCCCCGCTCAAGACGCCGTAGCTGGCTGTCGCTGTCACCGCGATCGAGCCCAGAATGGCAGCCATCTGCCAATGGCTTGCCGCCTGGCCCACCATGACCATCACGCTCGAGATCGCACCCGGACCGGCAAGCATCGGGATACCCAGAGGCACGATACCGGCGTCCTCCTTGTGCGCTGCCTCCTCTGCTTCGTTCGTACTCTCCTGCGTCGGCGAACGCCGGGCTTCCAGCATGTCGATCCCGATCAGCATCAGGATCAGACCCCCGGCGATTTCAAAAGCCGGCAGGGTGATGCCAAACATCTTGAATAGAAGCTGCCCACCCAACGCAAAGGCGGCCAGCACAAGAAAACAAGTCAGGCATGCCCTGCCGGCAATCCGCTTGCGCTTCTCGCGATCCGCGCCGGCGGTGATCGCCAGAAAGGAACCGATCGAAGCAAATGGGTCCACCAGGAAGAAGATCGAGCTCAGCGCCAGCACGGAAAAACCCACATACTTTGACTGGTGTATCTCCTGCAGCGCATGCGAGGCCGGTCCGAACATAGCAGCACCTTACGCGAAGATCGTGACGGACGAACATCGCTTCGCAACCTTTCTCGCCCTCTTGTCACTACGCCGGAGAAGGAAAAAGCGTCGCTATAATCGAGAACACATCGCCTCGGTTCCATCCAGTTCAAGCCCAAGGAGCACTCTTCCATGCCTATCCAACCTACCGCCAACATCTGGCGTAATGGCGAGCTGATCCCCTGGGATCGCGCGCAGATCCACGTCATGAGCCACGTTGTGCACTATGGGTCCTCGGTGTTTGAAGGTATCCGCTGCTACACGCAGCCGGAAGGCGCTGGGGTGTTCCGGCTGGAAGAACACATGCGTCGTCTGCTTGACTCCGCAAAGATCTACCGCATGCAGGTGCCCTACACGCTCGAGCAGCTCTGCTCTGCAGTAATTGAGGTCATAGAAGCAAACAAGGTAGCACCCTGCTACATCCGGCCTATCGTCTTTCGCGGCTATGGGGAGATTGGCGTCAACCCGAAAAATGCTCCCATCGACGTCTACATCGGCAATTATCCCTGGGGCAAGTACCTGACCGGCGAGCATGGCGGAGCAGACGTGTGTATCTCCTCCTGGAACCGACTCGCGCCGAACACCATGCCATCGCTCGCCAAGGCGGGTGCCAACTATATGAACTCACAGCTCATCCGCATGGAAGCAGAAACCAACGGCTATGCCGAAGGCATCGGTTTGGACGTGAACGGCTACCTTTCTGAAGGCTCCGGCGAGAACCTCTTCCTGGTGCGCAACGGGACGCTCTACACCTCGCCGCTTGCGAACTCCGTGCTCAACGGCATCACACGCGATGCCATCCTGACGCTGGCCCGCCACTTCGGCATGCCGGTTGTAGAGCAGGCGCTTCCGCGCGAGCTCCTGTACATCGCCGAAGAAGCCTTCTTTACAGGGACAGCCGCTGAAGTCACGCCCATTCGGTCTGTGGATCGCATCCTGGTTGGCAATGGTGAGCCCGGACCCCTGACACGGCGGCTTTCGGACGCGTTCTTCGGCATCGTCAATGGGACCGAAGCTGACCGCTACGGCTGGCTCACCTCGGTCAACGTACCAACTCCTGTGAACGCCTGAGACCACCATCCTTGTTCCCAGAGCAAGAAAAAGGGCAGCCACCTGGCTGCCCTTTTTCCAAGTGAGTAAGCTGCTGCCCGGAGCTATGCTTTTTGTAAGTCTCCTGCCGACTTCAGGGAGGGCGGATCGGCGGGTCGGCTTACCTCCGGATCACGAATGTGTGCTGTCTCTCGCCAGCCCACAAGCTCTGGACTGCCTGTGATGAGTCGAGAGCCCCGGGACAGGAACAGGTAAGTCCAGGCCCACTGGGACAGGATAGACAGACGATTGCGAAACCCGATGATGAACACAAGGTGGACGAGCAGCCACGTCATCCATGCAGGGAAGCCTCCCCAGTGCGCTTTGAAAGGCCACTGGATATCGGCAACCGCGGAGTAGCGGCCGATCGTCGCCATATCGCCTTTGTCGAAGTAGCGAAACTCCTGCCGCGGTTTGCGCGCGAGATCCTGCGCGATCATCTTCGCAGCATGAGCACCCATCTGCAGAGCAGGCTGTGCTACGCCCGGCAGCTCCTTGCCCTCTTGCACAAAAACTGCCAGGTCACCACACACAAATACATCTTCGATACCGTCAGGGTTGAGCGTCCTGTCGACGATGACGCGCTTCTTCTTGTCCAGGGGCACCTTCAACATAGCCCCGACCGGCGACGAAGCAACGCCTGCACCCCAGAGGGTGACCACAGCATCCAGCTGGCCGCCGCCCTTGGTCTTGACGAAGCCCGGGCCGATCTCCTCGACCATCATGCCCGTGTGGACCTCGACCCCCAGATGGTTCAGCTGCTTTACGGCCTTCTCGGTTAGGTCTTCCGGATAGCTGGGCAGGATACGCGGCCCACCCTCCATGAGCACCACCTTCGCCTTCTTCGGGTCGATGTGGCGGAAGTCCTGCTCCAGAAAGAACTTGGCGATCTCTGCGATCGCTCCAGCCAGTTCCACTCCAGTTGGGCCGCCGCCGATCACAACGAAGTTCAGCGGCCGGTGCGAGCCCGTCTCGACAGCCTGCCGCTCGGCTAGCTCAAAGGCCAACAGGACGCGGCGCCGGATCTCGGTTGCATCCTCAACACTCTTGAGTCCTGGCGCAAACTCCTCCCACTCGGGGTGATTAAAGTACGAGCTCATGGAACCCGTAGCCACAACCAGGTAGTCATACTGCAACTGCGGACCATCTTTGAGCCCAACCCGTCGCGCAGCGGTGTCGATGCTCTCCACCTCTTCCATCAGCACGTCCACGTTGCGCTCGTGACGCAGCACATGGCGGATCGGCGAGGCGATATCAGAGGGCGCGAGCATTGCAAGCGCTACCTGGTAGAGCAAAGGCTGAAAGGTGTGATGGTTGCTGCGGTCAATCAGCGTCACATCCACCGGCAGCTTCCCTAGTGCCTTGGCTGCGTTAAGGCCGGCAAAACCGCCGCCCAGTATCACGACCCGAGGCCTGCGGTTCTCCTCTACGGCTTGTATCTTGAAGACTTTTCCTGTTGACTTGCCAGCCGCCATCTACTCCTCCGTCCGCACGGTCTCACCTGCGCTGCTATCAAAGATGCATCGGAAGGCTGTTTCGCGGCACGGATCCCTGCGCTTGCCTTTGCGCAGCGAAACGCGCCTTTCTCCATGGACTAGGCGGCGACTTGAAAAACAGGGCAGTTGAAGGCAGCAGAGAACTACCGGGCTTGGCTTGCCCGAGGACGCGCCAGGTGCCGAAACAGCGGCGCACCCCACGCGCCGATGGCCAGCAGGGCACCGAAGAGCACCACTGCGTCGATACTCTCGCGACCCTGCCGCGACCAGTACGCTGCCGCGTCAAGGTTCAGCCATAGGGCAAACTCATCCAGCGTCAGCGCAGCGCCGACCCCGTAGCTCAGGGCAAACAGGCGGCTTAGAAGGATCGCCCGCAGAGACTTGCCGGCGCCCCACTCCGCAAGCTCGGCATAGCCATTGAGCAGCAACAAAAGAATGCCCCAGACCAGATGATGGATGTGGCGGCCGCCCATCTCCACGTAGGAGAAGGGACCCACGTGGTGAGTGATGGAGGCAACCAGCAGGCGTACGGCAAGAAAAGTGAAGAAGAAGCTCACCGCAGCCAGAAACAAGCGTCGACGGGGGCGATCCGGTAGCCCTTCATGCACCACGTGGCCCAGCTTTGTAAGGTGCAGCGCGAGCAGAATAGCTGCCACCAGCACGCAAGCGAAGAGCAGCAGGATCCAGGAACCGGAGAGACGCATAAAGGCATTCTCGGCCATTTGCGGTCTTCTGCGGACCAGCATAGGGTGCGGATGCCCCTGTGCAGAGCCTGCTGCGCTTTACGGTCGCTGCACGATGCTCCAGCGGAGGCTCCCCTGCTGCCCTGTGGAGGCCAGCACCTGGATTGTCACAGCCTGGCCGGCATTGCTCATGGGCGTGAGTGTGACCAGCCCATTCATGTCAGACACAGCCGTGCTTGTGGCCGACCCAAGCTGCAAGGGCGCCGCGCAGCGTCCGCTTGTGGGGCAAGGCGGCTGCCAGGCAGTCATCTGCTGGTAGAAGTTCACCGTGGCCCCGGCCAGCGGCTGCCCTCCACCGTCGATGACCTGGAGCGTCACAGGGAGCGGCGACGCCGTCGCCAGGAGGCTCTGCCCCACGCCGCTGACGGGCAGCAGAGCGGCCAGCTCTGCATGGACGGCATTGATCGTAAAGGTGGCACAGGGGCCCGCCTGCGGTTCACAGCCGTACACTTTGGCTGTCGCCCCGGCTGCGAGAGGGCCGGCCGTCACAGTGCTGGCAGCAATCCCCACGGCATTGCTGGTTGAGCTCCCGGTCTGCACCTGCGCCCCGGCAGAGCCAGTCCAGTTCACGGTGGTTCCCTGGAGCGGGCTGCTGTTGTTCAACACGATGGCCTGCGGCGTCCAGCTCACCTGGGCACCGATGGCCAGGTACAGCGTATTGACCGGCGCGATCTGAGGCGCGGTACCGCCATCAAACTCCGCTATCACGCTCGCGCCGTTCGACAAGGACGCGCTCACCTGCGTCGCCTGCGTAGATGCCGGCGCGACCATCATTGTCGCCATGCCGTCCGCATTGCTCATGGCTATGCACGAGGCTGCCCCACAGCCCATCTCCGCTGAGCCGGTCGGTACCGCGAAGCTCACCTGCACGTTGGCGGCGGGCGTCTTGTTGTCGCCGGCAAGCACCTGGACTGTCATGGGCACCGGCACACCTGTGCTCACCGTGCCGCTCGGCGCTGATACCAGCCGCACGCCGTCGGAGCCTTGCGCGTCGTAGCTCAGCCCGTCCAGGATCTCAGCCGTTCCCAGCGTCTGCGGATCGCGCACAGCCACGATGACCGTCCCTGTCGCCGCGCTGACGGCTGGCGCTAGCGCCGTAATTTCCGTGGGCGATACGCTGGTGACAGAGGAAGCAGCGCCGTTGACCAGCACGGTATCGCCCGTGCGAAATCCCTGGCCGCGGATCACGATCGTGCCGCCTGCGAGCGTAAGCCGCGATGGCGCAACGGATTCAGCGTAGAGCAGGCGCGCCCGGTAGTTGAAGTCCGGCCGACCATCCCCGCGGGCATCAGCGAATGCGACGCGCACCTCCTGGTCTTCATCGGTTTCGCCCGATAACGTGGTCAGGCCCACCATGGCGCCGTTAAACGGCACCGTTGTTGCATAATCCGGCAGCGTTCCAGTCGCGTCCGCAGCGTTCCACAGACCGATCATCATGGCGGACTTGCCCTCAGAAGGCAGGCCGGTCGTGTCCAGAGCCGCAGCCTCCACGGTGAAGAGGCGGTTGGCGCGTGCGTGGAACTGAAACCAGCCCGTATGCCCATAGCCCGCCAACTTGGCCATCCACTCTCCGTTGCCGGGCGCTGCGTTCGGCTGGGTCTCCCGGCCATCGTCTGTCGCCGTTCCGTCAGCCGAGTCCGGAAGAACAAAGTTCTCGGTTACTGATGCGCCTGCGGAGAGGGTTCCAAGACTGATGGTCTGCATCGCACCGGAAGGGACCACCTGGCTCATGCCGTAAGGGCCCACAGCCGCCTGCCCCGTGTAAAGCGCGTCGATGGGCTCGAGATAAAGCTCGTAGGTTGCGGAGCTCGCACCCGGCGGCAGCGGAATGCCGCTTAGAACAAAAGCACCCTCCCGCGTGGGGTCGTCGGTACCGAAACGGCCATAAAGATTGCCCTGCGGGTCGGTCGGGCCGCTGACAGGGCTGCCTGCGTCTGTGCGGAAGGAGGCTCCGCTGACCGCACTGGCTGTGTAGCGATAATCGGGCACGTTGCCATTGGCTGTCGCGTTGATGGGCACAAGCACGACGTTGACGCCCTGCATGCCCTGGCCGTTCCGGAACTGCACCGTTCCGCTGACCGTGATGGTGGAGGCTGCGGTCAGCGTCTTGCCGCTCCACGCGCTCGCATTGCTTCCTGTCACGGGGTAGAGCTGGTTCAAGCTCGCGATGTCGTCGAGGCGCAGCGACGTTGGATTGGGCAGGCAGCTTGTCATGGACCCGGTGCACTGCCGCTCCAGCGCGTGCATCATGGGCCAGCCTGCGAGTCCATCGCTCGTGGTGTTATCCCCCTGCCACATCCACTCGTTCACCTGGGACCAGTCCAGCCCGAGTACCCGCCCGAACGCGCGTACCAGCTCGTACTGGAGCAGGCCGTCCAACGCGCTCGAGCTGGCGCAAAGGCCATTCACCAGGATCACCGCGTGCGCGATCTTGCCGGCCGTCGAGAAGTTGTCGACAGACGAGTACACCCCAGTGCTGGTGCAGGAGTTCGGATCGCTCGCACCGATGCCGTAGGTATCGTCGATGACGCTGCCGTCGGCGTCAAAGATGACGGCCACCGGCTTGCTTGTTGCTGTAGGCTGTGCGTCGGTGGGTAGCGTAGCGCCTGTACCGGCCGGTGTATTGGCGGTTACGTTGCTGCCGCTTACGTCCTCGCTCAGCGAGCCTCCATTTGTGATGGCAAGCGCTGCAGTAGGCACATTGGACCAGACCGCAGCCGCGCCCGCCACAAGCGAGCCTGCCTGGCTGTTTGAGACGGAACTCGACAAGGCTCCCTGGTCCAGGTAGTAGCTCACCTGCCCGTTGGCCCAGGTCACCGGGTTGCCCTTGGCTGCCGGGTTGAAGTAGTTCACGCCGGCGACCCAATGTGGGCCACTCGCGTCCGCCCGGAATCCGTCGATAAGGGAGAGCAGAAGCAGCAACGAGAGCAGGGTTCGAGTCCAGCAGCGCAGCATGCGATGGCTCCTCGACCTCGCTGCTGTACGGCTGCCGCAGCGGGGCACTCCGCCATTTCGCCATGGCCGCAGGCCTTCCATGAGGGCAATCTGCGGCCCTCAGGCGCCGCGCTGTCCACTTCGGGAGAGGCATGAAAGGCTGTGCCATTTCGGGCGCAGCCTTTCATGCACGGCTGCTTATTCCCTGCTCTTGAGGCTTACGCAAGCTGCTCCGGCCAACGCATCAGGGCCGCATCAGCGCGCCTGGCTGGCGCTTGCGCCTACACACGCGAGCCCCATAGGCAAGGGCACGTGCGCTGCCAAACCGCAAAGGAGCGGCCGGGCCCAGCGCTTTCGGAACCTCAGATCTCGGGAAAGAAGTCAAAAAAGGCATCGATACTCTGCCGGAGCTGAGCCTCAATCTGCTCGCGCGTTCCTTCCATGATGTGCATGGTCACGCGCGCCTCGTTGCCGTTCTTCAGTGCCACCGGAGCGTCACTCACACCGGCGATCTCGTCCGCCGGCAACAATCGCATGCCATACACCAGGGTCAGGTTTGCCATATCTCTCATGGTACGGCTCCCAGTACGGCTTCCGCTTCGGCTCAGCCGTACCATCGCATCAAGGCTGCGCTGCATCGTCATCCAGAGGCCTGCATCTCTTAGGCACACCCTTACAACTCAGGCATCGGCAGCAAGGCAGCTGGAGTGCCGCGGGTAAGATAGGAACGACCCCATGGCAGAGAACAGTATCCGCAATGTTGTAATTCTTGGTTCCGGCTGCGCCGGTTTGACCGCAGCCATTTACACCGGACGTTCCAATCTCCGTCCCCTGGTCATTGAAGGGCACGAGCCCGGCGGCCAGCTCTCCATCACCACACTGGTTGAGAACTTTCCCGGCTGGCCCGAAGGGATCCAGGGCCCCGATCTGATCGAGAACATGAAGACCCAGGCCGGCCGCTTTGGCGCGGAGTTCCGCAATGGCCATCTTGTCTCTGCTGATCTCACGCAGCGGCCCTTTGTGCTCGACTTCGGCAAGCAAACGATCCTCACCCATACCCTGGTGATCGCGAGCGGCGCCTCGGCACGCTGGCTGAATCTACCGTCTGAGCAGGCGCTGATCGGCCACGGTGTTTCCTCCTGCGCCACCTGCGATGGTTTTTTCTTCGGCGGCAAGGAAATAGCGGTTGTTGGCGGCGGCGACTCTGCCATGGAAGAAGCTCTATTCCTGACCCGCTTCGCTTCCAAGGTGACCCTGCTGCACCGCTCTGACACCTTCCGCGCCTCAGCCATCATGCTGGAGCGCGCCAAGGCCCACGAGAAGATCGAGTTCCGCACCAATGTCGCGGTGGAGGAAGTCCTCGGCGTAGAGGAGCGCGAGGTACGCGGCGTCCGCCTGCGCGACCGCCGCAACGACGAGCTCACCGATCTGCCCATCTCCGGCCTCTTCCTTGGCATCGGTCATGAACCGAATGCCAAAGCCTTTGCCGGCCAGATCGATCTCGACGACGACGGCTACATCCGCACGCATGACAACGTCTTTACCCGCGTGCCGGGTGTCTTTGCTTGTGGTGACGTGCAGGATCGCCGCTATCGCCAGGCCATCACCGCGGCGGGCTCCGGCTGCATGGCAGCACTTGAGGTAGAAAAGTTCCTGGAAGAAGAAGGCCGGTGATCTGGGGTCATCGCGCGTGAGCACGGTCGCTGAGAACCTGTCCCGCATCCAGGATGCGATCGCGACGGCCTGCCGCCAGGCAGGCCGTTCGCGTGAAGGCGTCCGGCTCATGGCCATCTCCAAAACCCATCCCGTCGAACTCTTGCTGGAGGCCGTCGCCGCCGGCCATCGGCTCTTCGGTGAGAACCGGGTGCAGGAGTTCGGGGAAAAAGCCACAGCCCTGCAGGCAAGCAGCTACAGCCTTGCCGGCTTCTGCACACCTGCCGGTGAGCCGTCTCCGCAAGCGGCTCTCAACGCCCACCTCGACGTCCACCTGATCGGCCACCTCCAATCCAACAAGGCTACCCGCGCAGCCGAGATCTTTTCTGCTATCGACACACTGGACTCACTCCGTTTGGCAGAGCGGCTCTTCGACGCAGCGAAGCGCGCGGATCGCAAGCTCCCCGTCCTGCTTGAGATCAAGCTGAGCCCGGAAGAAAACAAGGAAGGCCTTCTACCCGGCAGCCCTGGGCTGGCGGAGCTCCTGGAGCGCCTGCCCGACATGGCCGCTCACCTTCCGCTCACAGGCTTGATGACCGTCGCACCCATCTCCGACGATCCCGAAGTCGCACACGCCTGCTTCCGCAAGCTACGCACTCTGCGGGAGCAGCTGGCCTCGCGGCATCCACGGCTCTGCTTCGATGAGCTCTCGATGGGTATGTCCGGCGACTTCGAAGCAGCCATTCAGGAAGGGGCGACCACGATCCGGATCGGCACCGCGATCTTTGGTGCCCGTCCAAAACCTGATCCGTAGTGCTGAGGTCCCGCGCTGTTCTGCTCTGCAATAGGATGGTTTGAAAGCTGAGCCTGGAGGACATGCGGCAGGATGATTGAGGTTCCGGAACCACCCCACCATCACCACAAGACAGGCATTCCCTGGTTCGACCTGATCATCCCTGTGGCGATCCTCGCCATCTCGGTCGCAGCGCTGCTTACCTCGCTGCAGTCCGAGCGATCCATGCATGCCCTTGTTGAACAGAACAGACGCCTGGTGAGCGCTCAGTCCACTCCGTTGCTGATGCTCGATTCCGGGAACCAGGATGATCAGGGCCGATCCGCTTTAGATATGACAATCAGCAATGTGGGCACAGGGCCGGCCCAGATCGGCTGGTTCCGTATCTCCGACGCGCAAGGCGTTGACTACTCGGGCGAGGCGCTTACAACGCGACTTTCCAGGCTGGGCGAGGGTTCGGGCATTCTTTCCCAACATATAGGCGGAACGCTAATGCGCAGCGGCGATACACGCAACATCTTCAAATGGCCGAAGCCAAAATCCCGCAGCCCTGGCTGCATGGAACGATCTCAACCAGACCCGCTTCCACCTGCACGCCAGCGCTTGCTACTGCTCCATCTTTGAGGAGTGCAAGATCACGGAGTTCGGCACGAGCCATCCCCGACCCGTAGCCTCCTGTGATCACGAGCCCGGCCGCAGCTAGCGTCCTACGCCTGTGCTCTATCCCTCGCTATCCCGAAGGCATGGCGCGCGCCGTAAAGGCACCATCCTCTTCTCTGATGACGTCGTTTGCCGGAGGCGAAAACAAATCAACTACGTCGACCTCGGGAACCGGCTAGCCAGAAGCTGCGTATGACTTCCAGGAGGCGCAACGCTCCGGGACGTCGCATAGCCGCAGCCGAAATCCGCGCAAACAACATGCTTACACTGCTGCTCTGGATCCTCCTCCTGCTCGTGTGCTGGCCGCTCGCTCTGCTGGCACTGGTCCTGTACCCATTCGTCTGGCTCATCCTGCTGCCCTTCCGCATCCTCGGCTTTGCCGTGGGTGGCGTGCTCCAGCTCGTGGCGGCTCTTTTCTCTCTCCCGGCACGGATTCTGCGCGCCCTCTGACACAGGATTTCGCAGCCGAGCAGCCGGCTCGCTCCGAGAGCAGGTTTGCAGCATACGCATCCGCGGCTACACTCAGGCAATCCATCCAGCCTGAGGAGCCCTGTTGAGCCCACTCTACGTAGCCGTTCTCGGCATCATCCTGATTTCGCTGCTGGCTGTCTCGCTGACGCAGGTGCGCAAAACGCACACCCAGCAGGACTACCTTCTCGCCGGGCGCTCCCTGCCTGCGTTCGTGCTCATCTTTACACTGCTTTCCAGCTGGATCGGCTCCGGGTCACTTCTTGGGACATCAGAAAACGCCTTCAACAATGGCCTGGTGGCGCTGTGGCAGCCGGCCGGCGGCTGGGCCGGGCTGCTGCTCATCTACTTCATCGCGCCGCGAGCCCGGCGCTTCGCGCAGTACACCATTCCTGACCTGCTGGAAGCACGCTACAGCCAGGGAGCGCGCGTCCTCGGCGTCATTGCCATCTTGTTCGCCTACACCGCGATCACGTCGTACCAGTTCATCGGCGGAGGCGACGTGCTCAGTCTCATCTTTCCGCAGCAGGTCACTCCGGACCTAGGCAAGTACATCATCGCGGCTTTCGTCATTTCGCTTACTGCCCTTGCCGGCATGAGCTCGGTGGCCTACATGGATCTTTTCATCGGCCTGCTCGCGACCTTTTCGCTGCTTGCCGCTGCTCCTGTCCTGCTGCACACCGTTGGCGGCTGGGCCGCTTTTCACCGGAGCCTGCCACCATCGCACTTCACAGCACTGGGTGACTTCACACCGATTCGCGCGCTCGAACTTTTTCTGCCCACGTGCCTGCTCATGCTTGGAAACCAGTCCATGTACCAGAAGTTCTTCTCTGCAAAATCAGCGCGAGACGCTCGACGTGCTGTGGTCGGCTGGATCATTGGAACGATCATCCTCGAATCCACCATCGTGCTCATTGCCATGCTGGGCCACGTCTTGGCCATGCGCCAGCACGGCACGCCTAAGCCGCGCGAGATCATCGCCTATACCGGTCTCCACGGGCTGCCGCCGCTGCTCGGTGCCCTGCTCATGGGCGCAGTCTTTGCCAAGGTCATCTCGACCGCCAACAATTATCTGTTCTCGCCGGCCACCAACCTGATCCACGACATCTTTGCCCGCTACATCGCGCCTGAGGCTTCAGATAAGCAGGTACTCATCGTCTCCCGGCTCGTGGTCGTTCTGCTAGGCATCTGGTCGCTGTACCAGGCTCTGCATACAGGCTCCGTCCTTAAAGCGACCCTGTATGCCTACACCATTTACTCAGCCACCCTTACGCCGGTGGTGCTCGCTGCCTTCTTTTCGAAGCGCACCAACGCGAACGGCGCCGTGTCTGCGATTGCTGCCGGCACGGTCATCACCGTCTTTTGGGATACGCCGTTCGTGCACGCACATCTGCCGGCGGCCCTCGCAGCACGCGACGCCATTGTCCCAGCCTTGGTGGTGGCGCTTATCTGCCTTTTCGGCGTCAGCTATGCGACAGCCCCGCCCGACCCTGCCAAACTGGCGACGCTCCGGGCCACGTCCGACAGCTGAGTCCTCGCCTGAGTCATCTCGCTTTCGGCGAAACCGTTTGCCTCTTGAGTCATCAAATTGACCATGGCTACCACCGCAAACGCACCGCAAACAACGACGATCCACGCCGCCGACAGCGGCACCTTCCAGCTCGGCGGCGACCTTCCGGTCCATCGTCTGGGTTTTGGAGCGATGCGGCTGACAGGCGAGGGTGTCTGGGGCGAACCCAAAGATGCCGAGGAAGCCAGGCGCGTGCTGGTTCGCTCCGTCGAACTGGGTATTAACTTCATCGACACCGCGGATGCCTATGGTCCTGAAGTCTCAGAGCGCGAGATTGCGGAAGCACTTCATCCCTACAGCAAGGGTCTCGTCATCGCCACCAAAGGCGGCCTTACCCGCACGGGTCCAGGCCAGTGGCATCCGGTCGGTCGGCCGGAATACCTTCAGCAATGCGTGGAGCTGAGCCTGCGCCGCCTCAAGCTTGAGCGCATCGACCTGTGGCAGCTCCATCGCATTGACAGCAAGGTCCCAGTGGAAGAGTCGCTTGCTCCCATCATCAAGCTGCAGACCGAGGGCAAGATCCGCCACGTAGGGCTTTCTGAGGTCAAGCCGGCTGAGATTGAGCAGGTTCGCAAGATCCTACCAGTCGTCAGCGTGCAGAATCAGTACAACATTGGCGATCGCCAGCACGAGGACACCCTCGAGTACTGCGAGAAGCACGGCATTGCCTTCATCCCCTGGTTCCCAGTGGCGGCGGGCAAGCTTGCCCGCGAAGGCGGCCCGCTCGACACCGCGGCCAAGCGCCACGGCGCCAGTGTGGCTCAGCTCGCGCTGGCGTGGCTGCTGCATCGCTCGCCGGTGATCCTGCCGATCCCCGGTACCTCTTCCGTCAAGCACTTGGAAGAGAACACGGCCGCTGCTTCTCTCAAGCTCAGCCCGAAGGAGTGGTCGGATATCGAGGCTGAGATCAAGAAAGCTTCATAACGACCGACACTGCTGAGCTATCCGGCTCTCAGACGTCCCAGGCCTATGCGAGCCAGGCCTATGCTTCAACTACGGAGAGCTCGTAAGGGCTCTCCCCTGCTGGTTATGCCGCTCGCCTTCCTCACTCTCCAGCTTCGCATTGAGCACGCCCACTCCCTCAAGGACCGTCGCCAGGTCGTGCGGAGCATGAAGGACAAGCTCCGCCACGGCTTTAACATCTCTATCGCTGAGCTGGATGAGGCGGTTACCTGGCAGTCTGCGACTCTCGGCATCGCTGCTGTATCCGGCTCACGCGACTACCTGCAAGGGCAGATGCAGCAGGTGGAGTCTGCGGCCGAGCGGATCGCCCTCGAACTCAGCGCGGAGATCACAGACAGCTGGTGGGAGTTTGTAGACTGAAGAAAGCGGCACCACTGCCGGGCGAAGCACAGCCACACGCAAGCTAGAGGAAACCCCACCATGCCGGAACAACGCGCGCGTAAGTACCACCAGGACCGCATCGCTGAGACCATCCGCGAGGAGATCGATGCCATGATCCTCGGCGACCTTTCCGACCCGCGCATCGCGTCCGCTCATGTCACCCAGGTGCTGCTCAACCCGGGCGGCAAGTCGGCAGTGGTCTACGTCCAGGTCGATGGTGGAGCGGAGATGGAAGCTCCCACGGTGGAAGGGCTCACAGCGGCGCGCGGGTGGATCCGGGCTGAGCTCAAGGCACGAACTGGCAAACGCCACGTCCCGGAGCTGCAGTTCTTTGCCGACCGTTCCGAGCGTCTGACCGGCCGCATCGACGAACTGCTGACCCGCACCCGCAAGCGCAACAAGTATCCACCCGCCGGCGGAACTCCTGAAGGGCAGACGCCCGGCAACTAACTTCCCTACCCGTCTGATAGCCTGAGGGCCGGCGGCAGGGAGCCTTCAACAGGTGTGGAGCAGACAGAGAGCACGCTTCATCCCGAATCTGCCAGAAGCCGCACATACCGGTGAAAGAAGCGACCATCAAGGGAAAAAGCATCACCGCGACGCGTCCCATATCCTGGCGCGACCGCCTTTGGCAGCCCTCGACAGTGGCGGAGTTGACGGCGCTGGTCGGCACTTCGCTCATTCTGTTTCTATACGGTCTTGTGCCCCTGTTCGGCGGCGCAGGCCTTGGGCTGGTCGGTGCAGACGAGCCCCGATACGCACAAGTCGCTCGGGAGATGCTCGCGCGCCACGACTATGTCACGCCGGTCCTCTACGGCCATCCCTGGCTCGAGAAGCCTGCCCTCTACTATTGGCGCGCCATGTTCGCCTTCAAGGAGTTTGGCGTCTCCGACTGGGCGGCTCGCCTGCCCTCTGCCTCCTTCGCCTTTACGCTCGTCATCTTGATCTACCTGCATATGAAGCGTTTCCGCCCGGGCGGTCAGCTCGATGCAGCCCTGCTCACTGCTTCCTGCGTCGGCATCCTGAGTTTTGCCCGCGGCGCCTCGACAGACATGCAGCTGGCCGCTCCCTTCGGCATCGCCATGCTTGGCTGGTACGCCTGGTATGAGACAGACTCCAAGTTCTGGCTGTTCGATCTCTACTTCTTTCTTGGGGCAGCTACCCTGGCCAAGGGACCCGTTGCGCCCTTTCTCGCGCTCCTCATCCTCGGCGTGTTTGCCGCCCTCCGGCGTGAGTGGACGGTGCTGCGGCGTACCTTCTGGTGGCCCGGCGCCCTGCTCTACCTCGTCATGGTGTTGCCCTGGTTCATTGCCGTGCAGCGCCGTAACCCCAACTTCCTCCGCGTCTTTTTTCTCCAGCACAATCTGGAGCGCTTTGCCACCAACCGCTTTGAGCATGAGCAGTCCCTCTGGTACTACGTGCCGGTCGTGCTGCTCTCGCTGGTTCCCTGGGCCGTGTTGTCGGTCGCCGCTATGGTCTCAGCCATACGGGGCAGCTTTGCAGAGTGGCGTGCACGCCATGCCAAGGGGCATTACCGTGGCTTTCAACGGGCGGGCGATGCCTTCCCGGAGTTTTTGGTGATCTGGGCCGTTCTGCCCATCGTCTTCTTCACCAGCTCTGACTCCAAGCTTCCCGGCTATATCCTGCCTTCCATTCCGCCCTTGACCATCCTCACCGGCGACTATCTCAACCGCATGCGTGCGCGGGGACTCTCCCCCTGGCTGCTAGCCGGGCATGCGCTGCTTGTCGGCCTTATGACGGCCGCCGTTCTGCTCGCTCCTTCCTACATCGTGGAAGATGGGCTGCATCCCCCGGCCCGGATCGCGCTGGCTGCCGGCATGGCAGGGCTGGGCTCGGCAGGGCTGATCCTGATCGTGGTTCTTCGCTTCGGACTCATTCGTCTGCGTACGGCCACTCTGGTTCCCTTGCTGATCATGCTTCTATTCATCTTCGGCGTGGGTCCGGTGTTCGGCATCCCGGCCCTCCCGGGCAGCAAGCGCACCATCGCGCTGCTGGACCTCACCTACTCGCCCCGCCCGCTCGCCGACGCACTCTACAAAGTCTCGCCGCAGCCCGGCTCCATCGCCGTCTTCCGGGTCCGCCGCGATGTCGAGTACGGCATCTCCTTCTACCGCAACCAGCGCGTCCTTGACTACGATCGCAACCATGTCCCTGAGGGTGCACACCTGCTCGTCACACGCGATGGTTCCCGCAGCCTTCTTGCGCGCGACCTGCCCGAGCGGCTCGCCGGGCGCAGCTATCGCGAGCTCTTCCGCGTCCCCGAGCAAGGCCTGATCGTCTACCAGGTGGACGCGAAACAGCCCTGACAAGGTTCCCTTGACGAGGGGAGTATGCTTCGAAGGAAAGGGCGCGCCTGGTGACCTCTCCCGCACAACTGGTAGCTCCACAGCTCAGCATCCTGGACCTGCGTCACTTTGCTGCCGCCAGCCTTCGGCCTGTGCTGGAAGCGGAGTCCCGCGTCTGGGCTGAGCGGCTCGACTGGGACTACAGCGCCTCCATCCAGCTGCTTCTGCAGTACCTGGACGCTCGTGTTCTTCCCGGCTTTGTGGCCCTCCTCGACAAGCGTGTCGTCGGCTACACCTTCTGTGTCTACGAAGATCGCAAGGCAGTCATCGGCGATGTCTTTGGCCTGCCTGACCGGGAGGTCGCGCCGGAGGGTCTCACGCAGAGCGACGTGGAAGCCTCGCTGCTGCGGCAGCTCTTCAGTTTGCTCCAGCACTCGCCGGGGGTGGAGCGTATCGAGTCGCAGCTGCTGCTCCATCCGCACAATGCCCATGCACCCCTCTTCCATGAGCATGGTTTTGCCGTCTACGAGCGCCTCTTTATGGACCTGCCCCTGGCTCGCTTCCCGGCTGAGCAGGCCGGCGCAAGGCAAAAGGAAGATCTGGCTGCGCGCGGCTTTGAGCTGCGTACCTGGCGCGAGACAGACTTCCAGGCAGCAGGCTCCCTGATCGCCAACGCCTACGAGGGCCACCTCGACAGCACGATCAATGACCAGTACCGTTCCGTCGCCGGCTCTCTACGCTTTCTGCACAACATCATCCGCTTCCCAGGCTGCGGTGTATTTGATCCTCAGTCCTCGCATGTGTTGGCTGACCGTTCCACCGGCGCGCTGGTAGGCCTGGTTCTCTGCTCGCGCGTGCGCGAGGATGTGCAACACGTCACGCAGCTGTGCGTCGCCGCAAGGGCTCGCAACAGCGGACTGGGTACGACTTTGCTCCAGGTGGCGGCGCGTGCGCTCGCCGACCGAGGCTTTAGCAGGCTTTCCCTCACAGTCACAGCCGGCAACAAGCGGGCGGCCGCTCTGTACAGCAGGGTAGGCTTTGAGCAGCGGCACAGCTTCGATGCGATGGTCTGGCTGGCCGCCAAGCCGGGCGAGAAACCCTCCGCAGCTTTTTCGATCGCCAAAAGCGGCGCCAGTGCAAGGAAGCCCGTCTCCGTTGCTCACAAGAACCGCTAGGGAGCCGAAGAGGCGCCTGAAGTGCCGAAAGCCGCTGAGAGGAGGCGGAAGCCTTAGTGCCGGACGAAGTACATCAGCCAGCTTGCGGCAATCACTACACCTACAAAGCTTACCCAGCACGCCACGCCATAACGCAGCATGGCGCGCGTCGTGTTCCGCTGCGTGATCCCGAAAACAATGGATGCAACCGTCGCGAACACCAGCACCGCACCTAGATGGGAAAGCGTCAGGTTCACTGCGCGGCCCCGCTCGGCTTACGCCCGATGCGCAGATTATGCGCGTCTACGGCAGCGATCACATTCAGCAGGCTGGCTACCACGATGAACTTCGTTCCGTAATCTGCCGTGACCACCTGGACCACGCCACGGCCCAGACCGCCTGCAAAACCGGCCAGGTAGTACAGGCCGGATCCCAGGTCGCCGACAAAGCCCAGCAGGCTCAACGGATCTTCTGCTCCAGGCAGGTACAAGCGTCCCTGCATCGCGATGCCCATCCACCACATGGACGAGATGGCCACAAACAGAAGCAGCGCGCGGACCCAGTGCCGCGTAAGCAGGTGGCCTGCCCCGGGAACAAACCAGCCCAGCAACAATGCCAGCGAAACGGGACTACGGCTACCTTGGCGAGCGTCGGGCATTCCCCTGACTATAAATCACCGGCTCGTAGCCGGCCTTCTTACGCAAAAGCAGAAACCCTGTCGCAGCCAGAACAAGCGGAAGCGGGTACGCCGTAATGCGTTCCACCAGCCCGGCGCCCAACATCGCCGCAGCTCCCCTGTTGAACAGCAGCGTCTCGCCCAGCGCTGCCGTCCCAGCGCCCAGAAGTGCAATCGCCCCCTCAAGTCGGGCAGCTTTCCAGCAGCCCACACCCCACAGGAGCATCCCGGCGATGCCCAGGTTGAAGTGCAGCGCGGCACCCAAAACATGCAGCCGAGGCGTGCTGTCTTCCGGGCAGAGACCAACGATTGCCACGCCAAGCCCCGCAAGGACAAAAGACACCTGCGCCCATCGCCGAAGAGGCCTGTCTGACTCACGCGGAGGCAGCAGCAGCGCACCGGCCGCGATAAGCAGCCCCTGGAGCAGGAAAGAACTGTTCATCAGGCTGTGCCTCGGCGACTGCAACACGGCGCCCAGGTCAGAGATATAGTTCGTCCGGTAACTGTAGCGGCCGTCCCATCCCAGACTGCTGAGAGCCTCGGCTACAAAGAACTGCAGACAGCCAAGCCACGCCCGGGCACCTGCGCGTCTGCCCGGACAAAACCCGGCGCCTGCTTCCGAGCCTGTCCCCGTCAAATCCGCAACAGCTCGCGTTGGATCCGGCCCGTCACGACTGCTTCCGTTGCCGAGGTCATCATATTGACTTCACTGCGGATGCCGAAGCTCTCGAGATACACGCCCGGTTCCACAGAAAAGCAGGTATGCGGCAGGAGGCGCCGTACATCGTGCGTTTCAAAGTCATCCAGGTGCGCCCCGGAGCCATGGATCTCCGTCGCGATATTATGCCCTGTCCGGTGTGTGAAATAAGGGCCGAAGCCAGCGTCCCGGATGACCGTACGCGCTGCCGCATCCGGCTCCCAGCCGGCCACGGCACGCCCCGCGGCAAACCCCTCCTGCACCAGACGGATCGCCGCATCGCGCGCGTCGCGCACCGCAGCGAATACCGCCTGTTCTCGCTCACGCGGCTCACGGCCGACTGTTGCCGTCCAGGTGATGTCATAAAACGTGGTGCCCGGCTCCTGGAGGCGGCCCCAGATGTCGACCAGCAGAAAATCCCCATCCCGGATGACGCGGGAACGCGCAGCCGTGGGCTCGTAGTGCGAGTCCGCGCTATTCTCGTTTGCTGAGACATTCGGCCGATTGTCCCAGAGCAGGCCTTCCCGAGCCATTTGCTCCGTCAGCCACTGCTGCATACCGTACTCTGTCGGGTCGCGGCCGGCGTCAAGCTCACTTCGCAGCCACTGCCAGGCCGTCGGCAAGATTGCATCAATTTTCGCCTGCGCCGCATAGTGGCTGCGGATCTGCTTCTCGCTTAGCACTGCCTCAAACTGGCTTATGAGGTCGGCGGAGCTCACGATCTCCTTGCCCCAGGACCGCAGCAGCTCCACCGTGCCCGCGTCCACCATCGAGACATACATGATGCTGTTACGAGGCGAGTACTGCATAGCCAGGCGTGTCTGCCCTTCCAGCATCGCGAGCAGCTCCGCCTCAAGCTCCTGCCATGACGAGTACACCTGCTTCGTGCCGGGCAGCGCATCCAGCTTGCCGGCCTCGATCCGGTGCACCAGCTTGCGCGGCTCGCCCTCCGCCGGCAAGAAGTAGTACCAGCGGCGCGTCACATGCACGGCCGGCGGCAGCCCGAGCACCCGGTACGCCAGCGGGTCTCGGCCATGATGGTCATAGAACAGCCATCCCTCCAGCCTCTGCTCACGCAGCGCCGCCTGTACCTTTTCAAGAGTCATGCGCTCGATTGTATGGTGACTTCGCTAATGTTTAAGCGGGATAGAAAGTACAGTCACGCTGGCATTGGGAAACGTATAGCTCAACTGCGAACCAACGGTCTCCTGTCGCGTGACCGGCGACACCCGCTCCGGTGCTTCTTCGTCGTTTTCAGAAAGGATGTTTTCCGCGGTCAACGTCGACACGCTCGCCGACACGCCTACAGAAAAGTCTGATAGATCAAACGTCGCGGCCAGTGGACGGGTAAGGTGCCGGTTCACGCAAAACAGCAGCAGCTTCGAGCGGTCTTCGGACTCGGCCGCGATTACGTCCAGGTAGGGCGTGCCAGTAATCTCCGGAAGACGATCGACTCCCTTGCTGATGGAGTAGGTGGGAGAGTCGTTTGCGACCGACAGCAGGAAATGGGGCTTTGTGCTGGCATAGGTGCGGAGTACCCAGTACGCGGGCGCGCCGTAGACCTGGCCGCGCTTCTTCCAGATGCCGCCAAACTCCATGATGCCCGTCATGTCGGAAACCTTTACGACATCGGAGTTGCGCATGACCATATTGAGGAAACCGCCGGCAAACAGCGCACCGCCCATATTGGTGTAGTCGGGCCCGGAGTGGTCATGAGAGATCAAGAGCCACTCGGTAAAAGCAACCTTGACGTCCGGCTTACCGGCTGCAGCTGCCTGTTCCGCGATAGCGTGCATCTTTGGCCCGAGCCCCCAAGGCAGAGCGAGCGCGGCCATCGTGCGGAACTCCGGTGTGGCTTTCGACAGCTCGACCTGGTCACCGACGACGTAGTGGGTCGAGAGATAGTTGATTGTGCCGTCGGGGCTGGTCAGCTGCTGCGCGTTCCACTCTTGAAAGTGATCTTCATCCTCGCCGGTTCCGATAAGCCGGGCATGCGGGTCGACTGCGCGCACGGCTTGGCTGGTGGCAAGTGTGCGCTGTGCGATCTGGCTCAAGGCCGGGTAGCCGATCTGCCAATTGCCCCAAAGCTCGTTGCCAAGCTCCCATAAGAGGCCGCCCTGGTGAGTGCCCCAATGCTGGTCCACATAAGTGACCCACGCGGCCGCCTGCTCCGGCGTACCGGTGCCAAGATTGAGGGCGATCTGCGGCTCGGCATGGATGAGCTGGCAGAAGCGCAGGAACTCGTCGGTGCCGAAGGTGTTGTATTCCGGGATACCCCAGGAGAGGTTGATCAGCGAAGGACGTTTGTCAAGCGGGCCGATGCCGTCCTGCCAGTTGTATGCCGAGGTAAAGTTGCCGCCGAAGCGGACCACCGGCGTGTGCAGCTCACGGGCCAGCGTTACCTCGTCTGGGTCCAGACCGTCGATCGCGTCATCCGGGTTGAGCGTGATGTTGTCGATCATCGCGCGAGCGTCACCGTGCAGGGCGATGACCAGGTCCACCGGCTCAAGCGGCGCGACCGCATCGGGCTGGAGAGCGAGCTTGTACTCGTAGCGGGTCCACTGCGATGGAGAAGCTGTCAGCATGGCTATCGCAAAGGTCTGCTCCGGGTGCATGTGTCGGCGCAGGCTCACGGTGAGCTGCGCGCTGCCGAGCACGTGCTTTACGTAGATGGAGCCGTGGTAGCTCAGCTCCCGATGCACGGGCAGGTAAACAGTCTCGGCGACACCGGTATCCTTGTCCGGATTGGACATGATGAGCAGAGACTGGTCGGAGTTGGCCGCGTCGCCGCGCACGGGCGCGTAGCGGTTGCCCTGCTCCGGGTAGAGCGGCCGCCATGGCAGCGGCAGGCCGAGCTCGGAGGCCTGGCGCTGCTCCGGGTGCTGCTTCAGCATGTCGACCACCTTGCCAGCGGAGTACATGTCGTTCTCGAAGGATGGGTTCTCGACAGGGTCCGCCCATAGACCGCCGTACGTGGAGTGGCCGATTGGCTCGAGAAAGGAGCCGAAGAGAGTCGGCGGCAGAATCTGCGGAGTTCCCATCGGTGCATGGACCTTGATTGCGATCGGCGCTCCGACGTTGGGAGAGGATTCGGTCATCTGCGCGAGAAGCGCGGGTGAGAAGGAGAGACACAGTAGAAGACCGGCAACGGGAAGGCGACGAGCGAGGGGCATGCGGGTTCTCCTGGGTCGGGATGGGAGAGCGTGAGACGGCGGCCAAGGGTCATTGCGGTGATCTGGATGGGCTGCCGCTTTGGGAGGTAAGTTGCCTTCCGGATTGTGGGTCGCCCAGAAGAGGGCACGGCGAGCTCGCGGCAGGAGTCATCCGCCTGTCCCGAGCGGAGCCTACTGGGCGAGCAGCACACGGCCGAGCGGGCAATCTCGAGCAGCGCCGGCAGCGAAAGCACCCCTGACTTGCACATCCGGCAACCCGTAAACCCTTCCCGGGTTAAGCTACCGCGATGGAACCCAAGCGCCGCGAGCTGCCACGGCTTACTGCACGTCGCTTACCTTCCCGTTCACAAACGTAATCTTCATGTCCGGATAGATATAAACCATCTTGTTTGGGAACTGCACCTTGTTGGATGGCTGTCCCTTGCCCGCCATCACCTGTTCCGGCGACTGCCCAAGCGCGATCGTGACCGGGCCGGAAGGCCGTGGCGTCGTTGCCGGAGCCGCGGCATAGGCAGACCCAGGCTGTGCGGCCGACGTGGCAGTACCAGTGCCAGTACCGGCACTTTCGGAAGCAGTTGCCTCCGCCACCACCTGCTGTTCCACCTGCGCCCCCTGCTGCGCCTGCTGGTCCAGCTCCGCCCCGCCATTCGGATCAGCCGCGGGCGCTGCCGAGGCATAAGGTGCCTCCTTCACGCCGGCGATTGCGTCCGCCGGCGGTGTAGGCAGCCCTCCCTGTCCCGGGTGATCTTTCATCTCCGCAAGGCCCTTATCCACCCCAGCCAGAAGGCTGTTGTACATCTCCTGCAGCTCGGCGGTGTCGACTGCAACCGTTGCGCCTTTCCCGCACTCGTTCTGCTTGCTTGCCAGCACCTGCAGGTCGGCAGTGCTTGCGTCCTTTGCGGGCGGTGCCGCCAGCCGCAACACGTCCCCTTCCGTCAGCGCACATTCCTCGCCGGCGGAGCTGACCGTAATGCCGGACGAGGCCACAAAAACATGCGGCTTGCCGTCCTCGAGCAGGATTGCAAGATTGGCGGTGTTCGCCTCCGCACCGGCTGCTTTCTGAGCGGCCAACTCCCTCTGGATCTCTTCCGCGATCGCGTCCTTCACATCCTTTGTCATGGCAGGCGCAGTCGCATCCCCAGGCGCTCCATAGGGCACCTCATAGGACGCATACAGCAGGTGCGGCTGTCCTGAGGCGTGGGACCGATTCGGCGGGCCCTCAAGCCGCGCATTGCCGGAGCCCGCCGCATAGCCCGCCGCATACGCACTCTGCAGGCTGTTGCTGATCATGTAGTCGGTAAGCCAGTAAGCTGCGCTCGGGTACACCGGGTACGGCGCGAAATAGCCGCCGTAGTAGCCGTACCATGGGCTACCGGCCCATCCCCACCCGTAAGCCACCGGTGCGGCCCAGGGGGTATACGCCCAGCCATAGTAAGCCGGAGGATAGTAGTACGCCGGCATATATCCGTTCAGGTAAACACCGTTGTAGTAGTAACCGCGGTAGTACGCGCGGTAATAACCGCCATGGTAGTAATAGGCGCGGCTATAGTACGTGTGGCCGCCATAACTGTAAGGCCGTTGAATATACCCGCGGCCATGCCCCTCGGCCACCAGGCGGGAGTGGTCCGGTCGCTCGAACTCCGTGCGCCGCACGCCGCCCGGTCCCTGGTGGACCGTCATGCCATTCGCACGCACCTCCCGCACCCGTCCGGTCGAGCTGAAGCGGGCTTCCGCGCCGTTTGCAGTCTTCACTTCTGTCACGCGCCCGCTCGGGTTCTTCACCACTTCCGTGCCGGATGCAGAGCGGGTCACCGTGTTTCCCCGGGTATCCCGCGTCACCCCCGGCAACCTTGTCGGCGCGCCTGCTGCTGTCGCATGGCCTGCGGTTGCCGTGCTCGGCCTGGCGCCGGCTGCCGACGGATGCGGCGCCGAGGCCGGAGCTTTAGCAGCCGGAGCGGGCGCGGGTTTCTTCCCCTGTTGCGCCAGCGCACTGCCACCTACGGCAAACGGCAGCGTCGCGATCAGCATCAAGCCTGCTCTTGCCGCCTGGCAACACCATGCAGCCGCCGCCTGCTTGCCTGTTTCTTTACCCGGCATCCCTCTCACCTCGTCCACTGCATCCCCTCACGTCCAGGCCTTACTGCACGTCGCTTACTTTGTCGTTCAGGAAAATGACCTTCATATTCTTGTAGATATAGGTCTTTTTCTTGCCCAGATCGACCATCTGCTGCGGCATCCCCATCGCCTGCAGCACCTCTGTTGAGGACTCACCGATGCTGATGGTGGGCGGTGCCGCCTGCGGTGCAGGGGCCGGTGCCGGTGCCGGTGCCGCGGCAGGCGGAGCAAAAGCAGCCGCTGCCGCCGGCCGTTCCGGAGGAGCCTGCTTCGCCTGCGGGGCTTCCTCCGCGGCAGGCGCCAGCACCGCTTCCACCGCCTGTTCCACCTGCTCGGGCGGCGTCTCCTCCAGGTACCCCTTCTTGAACCGGAAACTTACAATCGCGTCATACTTTTTCTTTTCTGCCGAACCGGCTACGTCCACATAGTCTGCCGTCAGCAGCGTAAAGCGCAGCGAGTCGCCCGCGCTCTCACTCTTGCTATCAATCTTGGTGATCACTACCTTGTCGCCGGCCTGCAGGATGTGTGCTCCGGAGCTCGTCCAGAGCATGCGCGTGATGGATCCCGGCGTCTGCAGCTTGCCTTCCTGCACCTTGTTTTCGGGCTTCACCATCAGGTTTGTCGGGATGCTGTACACCCCAACGCACTTCATCTCCATGGTGGTTCCATCTTTGGTGATCTGCGCAAAGTCCGGCGTCGTCTGGGTGACCGCATACTTCTTCTCAATGGCCGCAACCACCCCCTTCGACGCGTCAGCGTCCGTGGCAGCCACGGCCCCCATCGGCAGGCAGCAGAGCCCACCAAGGGCGAACACAATCCTGAAAGCAAGGCCTCGCATGGTATGCACTCCTAAGCTCGTCTTCCTGAGGCAAAGTCCGCCTGGTTGAAAGGCGGCACGATCTTAAACAACTCATCCCGAAGAGAAGGAAAAAGCCTATGAGCGGAAGAAGCGTTTCGTTTCACGAATTGTAAAGCGGAAAGGAAGAACCGGCTACCCACTCCTCATAGGCCGCGTCGGCCGACGTCTCCGGCAAGCTCTCGCAGTCGGGAGCCTGCCTGCCATGCCACGGCAGCGCACCTTATCATGGCGAAGATGCCACAAGGAGCCCGCATGACCCGGTACCACCTCGACCACGCCGCCGACCCCGAACTCGACCGGCTTGCCGAGCGCTACCACCTCCATGAGCTCCACATCGAGGACTGCCGCACCGAGGGCGAGCGCACCAAAAGCGAAGTCACCCGCGGCTACACCTTCACCCTCCTCCGCACCTTTGAGCTCACGCCCGGCCCTGAGGGCCTCGAGCCCGTACAGCACCCCATCTGCATCTTTGCCGGCGGCGATTTCTCTATCGTGATTGCCGACCGGGAAGAGCCTGCTGTCGCGCAGGTGCTCCAGCGCGCCGAGCGCGAGGGTTCCACCTGTTCGCCCGGCCGGACGATCTACCTCATTTTCGACTCAGTGGTCGACACCTACTTCGCCGCGCTCACGCCCATTGACGAGCGGGTCGAAGACCTCGAAGAGCGCGTGCTCAATCCCCGGCCCGAGCTGCTCCAGTCCATCTTCCAGGTCAAGCGCCTGCTGGTCGGCTTCCGCCGGCTGCTCGTCCACACCCGCGACGCCAGCATGCATCTCCAGCGTGATCCAGGGTCAGTCATCGATGCGGACCACCAGCTCTTCCTCCGCGACCTTTACGACCACGTCGCCCGCCTGCTCGACTCCGTCGAAAGCGAGCGCGACCTGCTCTCGAACGCCCTCGACATCTACGTCTCCTCGCTCGCCAACCGCACCAACGAAGTCATGAAAGTCCTAACCGCCCTGAGCACCATCGCCCTCCCCGCGCTGGTCATCAGCAGCATCTACGGCATGAACATCAAAGGCCTCCCCTTCCTCGATAACCCGCACGGGGCGTTGATCGTGGCGGGGATGACGGTGGTGTTCACGATCGTGCTGCTGGTTGCGGCGCGGATGCTGCGGTGGTTGTAGAAGATGGCTTGAGTCAGGTCCGTCCGGTTCAGCAAGAAGCAACGAATCCGTCGCTGTTTGAACTGCCACTGCTTCGTCGCACTGAAAGCAGCAACGCTTCCTCCTATCTAGCGTTATGCTATGAGCACAATGAGCTACTCAACTTTGCTCCAGAATTTGGGCTTTGAACGAGACCCTTTCGCCAAGACAAATGCGGACGAAGAGGATCTTCTTGAGGATTACTTCATCGAACCGCCCTTTTTTAAGGCGGTTTATGGCGATATTCGTGAACCAAAAAGCGCGATAGTTTATGCTCCACGCGGCGGCGGCAAGACTGCACTAAAACGCAGGATTGAGCTATCGGCACGTACCGAAAGCTTCTTGAGTGTGACCTACAACTCGTTTCCAACGACGGGAATGAAATTACGTGACATAACTCTCGAGTACCACTTGCGAAATATCGCCCGCATACTTCTCGTTGCAATCCTCAGTGAAGCCACGACAAGCGGCGTCGATAAGCTTACAAGGGATGATCGTCACTTCCTCTACATCTTAAGCAAGGAACATTTGAGCGAACTCACTCGAGCAGACCTCAGGGAGGCAATCACCGCTGTCACTCACATTTCAGATAAAGCCAAAGCTGTATGGAATCACTTGACTGGACCTATTTCGGCCGGGCTAGGTGTCGTCCTAGTTCATTGGGGATTCAAAGCGCCAGAACTTTCAAAATTTGAAGAAACTAAAGCTAAAGCAGGTTCCCTTGAGGAGCAAATTAGATTTCTCGTTAAGTTAGCTCCAAACTTCGGCTTTCTTTCTACATACGTGCTTGTAGATAAGATTGATGAAAATCTACTTACAGGAGGAACTGCTACTTCCTTGGGATTTATCCGCCCGCTGCTTTCCAATCTGCCGATCCTCGAAACTAACGGGATGGCCTTTAAGCTTTTCCTGTGGGATCGCATTGAGGCGGATGCTCGCGAGTTCTCTCGCCCCGATAGGGTTAAAACGTTCAAGCTTCAATGGACTTCTTCACAGCTTAAGGTCATGCTCTCTCGACGTCTTGCCGCACATAGTAGCAATAAGGTTCTAAGCCTAGCATCAATCGTTGCGCTTGGTAGGCAAGTCGATATAGATGACCTGGTAGTTAGTTTAAGCGGCGGTTCTCCTCGCAACATCATAAGAATCTGCAAAGCTATCTTTGATCAGCAGAGCGAATTTGATGCGAACAGCACCATCGTGAGTGAGCGCGCAGTGTTGACCGGCATAGAGTTGATAGCCGAAGCGATCGCAGCAGAAAGTGTTCCCGAAAATGCTTTGAGGGACCTGAAGAAGTTGAAGCGAGCAGACTTCACGGTTACTAATGTCTACGCCGACGTTTTTAGGATCTCTCAGGGATCAGGCACTCAGAAAGTTCAATCATGGCAGGATTCGGGGGCTGTGATAAAGATTGGCAATCGCCAAGAGAAGAAGGGCAATCGCCCGAGCAACGTTTATGCTGTGACCTCGCCGATAGTCCTCAAACATATCTTCTCTGATATCAACGCTCTTGATTTTTCCGAGAAGAAGATGCGGCTCTGTGAATGTGGCCAGCTTGTGTTGCGAGATTGGGACTCATCGAAAAACCAGTCTTGTCATGCATGCGAGCGGAGCTTGAACGAAAGCCCGAGCGTCTCAGCTACTTTTACCAAGTAGGCCATCCGGAGAAGAAAAGGGCCCGCGCTTACGCGCGGGCCCTTTCCAATTACAGCGACTCTACTGCACAGCCTGCACCGCTGGAGCCGGCCTGGCCGCCGTCAACTCCGCAGCTACACGCTCCGTTGTGAAGCCTTCAATCAGGTCGCCCTGCTGAAGATCACTGAAGCCTGCGATGCCGATACCGCATTCCATCCCATTGGTGACCTCGCGGACATCGTCCTTGAAGCGCTTGAGCGACTGCAGCTTGCCCTTGTGCACCTGTTCCCCGCCGCGCATGATCCGGATCTCGGAGTCGCGCTTGAGCGAGCCATCGGTGACGCGGCAGCCGGCAATGGTGCCCACCTTCGGGATGCGGTAGACCTCCATGATCTCGGCACGCCCCAGGTAGTTCTCCCGGAACACCGGATCGAGAAGCCCCAGCATCGCCTTGCGGATCTCGTCCTGCAGCTCGTAGATGATCGAGTGCAACCGCACCTCGACTGACTCCTGATCCGCCAGGTCGGCTGCCTTGCGTTCCGGCCGCACGTTGAAGCCGATGATGATCGCGTTCGAAGCCGATGCCAGCAGCACGTCTGACTCGTTGATCGCGCCCACCCCGGAGTGGATGACCTTGATCCTGACCTTCTCGGTCGACATCTTCTGCAGCGAGTCGGCCAGCACCTGCACCGAACCCTGCACGTCGCCCTTGATGATCAAGGCAAGCTCCTTCATACCGGCCTGCTTGATCTGGTCGGCCAGCCCCTCGAGCGTCACCCTGGACGACTTCGCCAGCGTGGCCTCGCGGTCCTTCATCTTCCGGTACTGGGCTATGCCCTTCGCCTTGTCGCGATCTGCCACGACCAGGAACGTGTCGCCCGCATCCGGCATCGCTTCCAGTCCAAGGATCTCAACCGGCGTCGACGGCCCGGCAATCTCGATCGGCCGCCCACGGTCATCGAACATCGCGCGGATCTTACCAAAGGTGTTGCCGACGATGAAGGAATCCCCAGCCCGCAGGGTGCCATTTTGCACCAGCACTGACGCCACCGCGCCACGGCCTCGGTCGAGCTTCGCTTCGACCACGGTTCCGACTGCAGACCGGCCCGGTGTCGCCTTCAGGCTAGCCACATCGGCGGTGAGCGTGATGTTTTCGAGTAGCAGGTCGAGGTTCAGCCGCTTTTTCGCCGAGACGTCGACAAAGATCGTATCGCCGCCCCAAACCTCAGGAACAACGCCACGGTCGCCCAGCTGCTTCATCACACGATCCGGCTGCGCTTCCGGCTTGTCGATCTTGTTGACCGCGACAATGATCGGCACGCCCGCCGCCTTCGCGTGGTCGACAGCTTCCAGCGTCTGCGGCATCACGCCATCATCCGCAGCCACCACGATGACCACGATATCCGTCACCTTGGCACCGCGTGCACGCATACGTGTGAACGCTTCGTGGCCCGGTGTATCCAGGAAGACAATCTCGCGACCGAAAGCCGGCGAGTCGGGCTTCATAATGCGCACCTTGTACGCGCCGATGTGCTGCGTGATTCCACCGGCCTCGCCACCGGCCACATCCGTCTCACGGATCGCGTCCAGCAGCGAAGTCTTGCCATGATCGACGTGGCCCATGACGGTGACCACCGGCGAGCGCGGCACTTCCAGCTCGTCGATGTTCTCCTGCGAGAGGATGTTCTCGATCGCCTCGTTGGCCATCTCGTCTTCAAACGTGATGATCTCGGTATCTGCGCCGAACTGTGCAGCCACCTCCTTCACCAGCTCTCCGTCGAGCGACTGATTGACGGTGACAAACACACCACGCATCAGCAGGCTCGCGATCAAGTCCTTGCCGCGCACATCCAGCTTCTCGGCTAGATCCTTGACACTGATCCCTTCAGTCACCGTGATCTTGCGGGTGATCGGCAGGGGCTCGTTCGAGGTCATCGCACCGCCATAACGCGGCGGCGGATTGAACCCCTTCATTGGGCCTTCTTTGCTCTTCGGGTACTGCTGCCGGCCGCGGCCCTTCGGGCCGCTCGGCCGCTGCGGACGCGGTGCCTCGCCCATCGGAGGCGGGGAACCGGCTGCTCCTACCCCGGGGCGCGCACCAAAGCCGCCCGGGCGTGGAGCACCGAAACCGGGACGCCCGCCAGGGCCACCCGGACCACCGGGTCGTCCACCGGGGCCGCCGGGCGTAAAGCCGGGACGTGTCGGATGCATCGGGCGACGTACTCCCGGAGGGCCACCCGGACCACCGGGTCCGCTGGGGCCTGCATAGCCGCCGCTGGGCCGCTGTCCGTAGCCGCCGGAAGGCGCACCCGAACCACCGGGAGCTCCGCCGGGACGGCGATCAAAGATAGGCCGGCCGCGCTGCATCCCGCCTGGACCGGAGTTTGGACCTGCGTTCATGCCGGGCCCGGACGACGGTCCCCCACTCGGCGGCGGAGGAGTCGGGCGAGCCACTGGCGGTGGCGCTGTGTAGACCGGGCGAGGCCCAGTCTGCGGCATAATGACGCGCCGTGCCGGAGCAGCTGCCAGCTCCGGGGTCAGGGGCGCCGCAGCCACTTCAGGAGCAGCCGGGGGTGCCGGCGCAGGAACCGGTGCAGGGGGAACGGGTGCCGGCGCAGCGGCTACCGGCGCAGGCGGCGGAGCCGCTGCCACCGGAGGCCGGGCCACGACCACCGGAGCCGTCGGTGCGCTCGAAGCGATGGCAGGCCGCGGTGGCACTCCACCCGCGGGCGGGCGAGCCACAACCGGCCCTGCCGGTGGCTTAGCTGCAATGGCAGGCGGAGCAATAATCTGTGGTGCCTGGCGCGGCAACGGTACGATCCGGCGCGGAGCAGGCCGGTTCTCCCCATAGGTCGGGGCACTCGGAGCGCCCCTTGGTGCCGGAGGAGCTTGGGGCGCGGATGGTGTCTGACCCGTGACAGGGCGCGCGGAAACCGGCGCAGGCGCCTGAGACACAGGCGCAGCAGGCCCCGCCGGGGTCGCTGTCGCAGAACCTGCGATCGGCGCAGCAGAGGCCGGCGTCGGAGCAGTCGCTGCTTGCGGCGGCGGGGCAGCAACCCGGGCTGCCTGCACAGGTGCTACAGGAGCACTGTTTGCCGGCGAGGCAGAAGCCGCAGGGAGGGCTGAAGACGCAGGCGAGGGCGCAGCTGCTGCGGCACCTGGAGCAATGGGAGCGCCCTGGGGACGCGTCGGAGAGGCAGACGGCGGAGCCGCTGCAACAACCGGACGTCCCGGCAAGGGGGCAGGCGGACGAACAGGCGGCGGCGCTGCCGCGACGACCGGCCTGCTTTGCCCTCCCTGTCCTTGTTGTCCTTGTTGGCCTTGTCCGCCCTGGGCGGCAGCCTGCCGCTCCTGGATCGCTCGCAATACGTCTCCGGGCTTTGATACCCGGGACAGATCGATACTTGCGCGAAGCTCTGGTTCGCGCCGCTGAGGGGATCCGCCACGGCTGCCGCCGCGCGTCAAAGCCCCGCGTACACGCTCCGCTTCGTCTTCTTCCAGGGAGCTGGAGTGCGTCTTCTTTTCGGTGACACCGACAACCGTCAGCACATCCAGGATGGCCTTGCTCTTTACTTCCAACTCACGCGCCAGATCGTTGATTCGAACCTTACTCATTCGCCCCTTTTGTAGTTCCCCAAAACCGCTTACATGCTCATTGCTACCTCGGCACAGCGGGAATCGTCGTACCTTCCATTATGACGCGAAACCGTCTGTTTGGCTTCAGACAGTTTCAGCCGCCAAAGCGGGATGGAGCGGCGCTCCATTACGCGCCGCCCTCGTCAACCTTGCTGTCTTCCCGCCGCTCATCCCGCGTTTCGTCCAGATTGCCTTCCACCACCGCCTCGGAACGGGCAATTTCCATGTTGGGGTGGTGCTTCCGTAGCACCGCGCTCGTGTCATCGCGCCCTGGGGTCATCGCCTCGGCCCCTTCCCCGTCCAGCATCGGCCCGGTCTCGGTCACCTCCGCCAGCCGCTCTTCGGCTGTGTCGTCGGTGATCCGGCCTGAGCCGTCGCGGCTGTCCGGGATCGCGTCATCCTGCATCAGGTTCACCTCAAGCGCGTCCAGTTCCTCATCGAGCCCCGCATTGGACTTGTCGATCTCTGCGTCCACTGGGCTGTCATAGGTTCCTGGTTCATCGTCCACGTCGGCGCCGCCGGTCAGCGTCTCCAGCTGGTTCAGCGTTGATTCGGTGGCGATGTCCCCGTCCCCGTTGCCGCGTACGGGCGCCGCTTCGTCCTTGCCGTACACCGAGCTCTCGCTCAGGTCGACCTCCACATGTTTCCGATCCTCATCCTCAACCAGCTTGCTATTCTCCGCCACGTCTCCGCCTTCCACCGCACCGGCTCCCGGCTGCACCTCGCCCTCTTCATACTGGCCAAAGTAGTGCCGTACCGCCGTGCTGATCTTTTCAAGCGTCCGCTCGCCAATGCCCGGCACCTCTTCGAGCTGCTCCGGGGTCATGTCGGCTAACGCTTCCACTGTTGTGATGCCGGCAGCCACCAGCTTTTCGATGATCTGCTCACCCAACTCCACCACCTGCTCGATCGGCGTCGCAGGGCCGCCGGAGAAGGCTTGCATCTGCTGTTCCACTTCCTGGCGCTTTTCTTCCTCGCTCTTGATGTCGATCTTCCAGCCCAGCAGCTTGGCCGCCAGCCGTACGTTCTGCCCCTTCTTGCCGATGGCCAGCGACAGCTGGGTATCATCGACGATCACTTCGAGCTGCTTCTCGTTCAGGTCAGCAATGGAAACGCGGCTCACCTTGGCCGGCTGCAGCGCCTTTTCAGCAAAGGTCGTCACCTCTTCTGAGAACTCGATGATGTCGATCTTTTCGCCGCGCAGCTCGCGGATGATCGACTGTACCCGCATACCCTTCATGCCGACACACGCGCCCACCGGGTCCACATCTTTGTCGCGCGACTGCACTGCTATTTTGGTCCGCTCGCCTGCCTCCCGCGCAATCGCCCGCACCTGCACCGTCCCGTCGTAGATCTCCGGAACCTCACTCTGGAACAGGCTCTGCACCAGCTCCGGCGCAGCGCGGCTTACGATCACCTGCGGCCCCTTGGCTGCGCGATCCACCCGCAGCAGCACTGCGCGCACCCGCTCGCCCACCGCAAACTGTTCCAGCCGGCTCTGCTCGCGCCGCGGCATCCGCGCCTCGGTCTTGCCCAGCTCAAAGATCACGTCCTGCGGCTCCAGGCGCTTCACCGTCGCCGTCAGCACCTCACCGACCCGGCCGCCATACTCCTGGAAGACCGTATCGCGCTCCGCCTCACGCACCTTCTGGAAGATCACCTGCTTGGCCATCTGCGCGGCGATCCGGCCCAGCACCTCGGTCGGCTTGTAGTAGCGGATCTCGCCGCCTACCTCGACCTCCGGCGCCAGCTCGCGGGCCGCCTCGAGCGTGATCTGGTTGATCTCGTCCTCAACCTCTTCCGGTGTCTCCACCACAGTCTTGTATGCGTAGGCGCGGATCTCGCCCGTCTCCTTGTCCAGCTCGGCACGCATATTCTCAAGCGTCTTGTAATACTTGCGCGTCGCAAGCGCGATCGCGTCTTCCACCGCCGTGACCACGACCTCCGGCTGGATGCCTTTGTCGCGGCTCAGGATCTCAATGCTCTGGTACAGCTGACTCGCCATGCTCTTGTTGCCCTTCTCGCCCGGCGCGCAAGCGCTTGGGCGTCCTGTTCTCGGGCGCTCATTCCGCCCATTCTGTGCCTTGCTCTGCCTTGCCCTGGTTCGCCGGGCCTACCCTGCTCCCACCCCGGGGGCGGCTAAAACTCGGGAACCAGCTGCGCTTTCTCTACATTGCTCAGCGCGATCTCTACACTTGGCGAAGCCTCCGCCTCGCCGTTCTTCCGCTTCTTCTTCGCCCCCTTGGGAGCCAGGGGCGTAAGCCGGAGCACCTTTCCATCCCGACCCTCGCCATCCTGACCCTCGCCGTCCATCGCTTCTAGGCGCCCCTGCCAGTGCCGATTGCCGGCCACAGCCGTAAAGGTCTGCACCTTGCACAAGCAGCCGGCAAAGCGCCGGAACTCCTCGGCCGTGCTCAGCTTGCGATCAAGCCCCGGGGAGCTTGCTTCAAGCAGATACTCGGCGCCCGGGATCAGGTCCTCGATATCCAGAGCCGTACCGAAATCCCGCGAAAACCGCTCGCAGTCCCCGTGGGTGATCCCGGAAAGCTGGGCGACCGGCACACCCGGGGGCACCTCCCGCAGGTACGCCAGCTCATCCTCATCCGGGCTCAGGCCCGCTACCTCGCCGGCATCCACCAGGTCCAGCACGATCGCCCCAACCTCAGCGCTGCCGGCACTCGCTTCGTGGCCCGGCTCGTCCCCTTCATCCTCACCTGGCTCATCCAGATCGTCCGAGTCCGGCTCTTCCGGCTCGTCCAGCTTGTCATCCTCGTACGGGAAGCCATCCGGTGAGTTGCTGCCTTCTTCGCCCTGCTCCAGCTCGTGCGCTTCCTCTTCCTGCCCGCCCTGCCTCGCTCCTTGCCATAACTCCGGTCGCGTTCCTTGCGTCCCATTCCCGGCACGCAGCGCTGCCAGGCGCTGCTCCATCACGGCTCGTCCCTCTGCATTTCTCTCCAGAAACACACGCAACGTTCGGTGCTTCCCCCCGCCGCCCTGCGACTCCAGGTCCACCACATCCAGCCCGTGCGAGGCGGCCACGCGCTCTGCGAGCCGCCGGATCTGCTGATTTACCAAGCTCATTTCCGCTTCCTGCCTGCGCTCCTGCCTCTTTGCTCCACGCTCGCCGCAAAGCTGCACCCAAAGAAAAAGTGGGCTTTCGCCCACTGCCCTCCGGCCGCCCGGTCACAGGGCTCCCGTCAGGTAGACTCAACTTTCCGAGCATACGCCCAGCAGCGGCACGAGGCAAGATGCACTCACATCCTGCAACCGCCGCCCCCCACTCTCATCCAACCGCTGAACCAGCCCCATGCCTCCATCGAGCCAGGAGATAGTCCAGAGGCCAGTTCAGGAGAACAGTCCCATGCAGATCGGCATCGACAGCTTCGCCGCCATCAGCCCGGATCCACGGACCGGGATCGCTCCATCCGCGGTCGACCGCGTCGGCCATCTGCTCGAGGAGATCACACTCGCTGACCAGGTGGGTCTCGACGCCTTCGGCATCGGCGAGCACCATCGCCCTGAGTACCTGGACTCCGCTCCTGTCGTCCTGCTCGCCGCCGCGGCAGCCCGAACCAGCCGCATCCGCCTCACCAGCGCAGTCACCGTCCTAAGCGCCGCAGACCCGGTGCGCGTCTTTCAGGAATTCGCGACGCTCGATCTCCTGTCCCGCGGGCGCGCCGAGATGGTAGTGGGCCGCGGCTCGTTTATCGAGTCGTTCCCGCTCTTCGGACTCAACACGGCAGACTACGACTCCCTCTTCGCTGAGAAGTTGGACCTGCTCCTCAAGCTCCGCGCCGAGACCAGCGTCCACTGGTCCGGCAGGCACCGGCCCGCGCTCAGCGGCCAGGGTGTCTATCCGCGCCCTTTGCAGAAGTCCATCCCCATCTGGCTGGGCGTCGGCGGTACGCCTCAGTCCTTTGCTCGGGCCGGCGCGCTCGGCCTGCCGCTGATGGTCGCCATCATCGGCGGCGAGCCGCACCGCTTTCGCCCCCTCATCGACCTTTACCGGGAAAGCGGCCTGCGCGCCGGCCATCCGTTGGAGTCGCTGGAGGTCGGCATCCACGCCCTCGGCTACGTCGCCGCAACCCAGGCAGCCGCTGAGGACGACTTCTTCCCTGGCTATGCGCAGGTCTTTACCAATATCGGCAAGGAGCGCGGCTGGCCCGCAGTCACCCGCGCCCAGTTCAACGCGCTGCTCGGGCCCACCGGTGCCCTGCTGGTCGGCGATGCCCGGACCGTCACCGCCAAGATCCTGCGCATGCATGAGTCTCTGGGAGGCATCGCCCGACTCAACTTCCAGATGAGTGTCGCTGGACTGCCCTTCGAGAAACTCGGGCCCGCCATCGAGCTGCTTGGCACCGAGGTCGCCCCCGCTGTGCGTGCAGCCCTGCTCCAAACCGCGCCTGCGCTCGCATCCGCATTCGTGCCTGGAAGGTAAATCAGGCCGGTCAGAGGGTCTGCCGGCCCGCCTGGAAGATCTCGCCCAGCGCATGGATCGACTCGGCTGAGCGCCGGAGCGAGAACAGGTTCTCAAAGACTTTTTCGGACGAAGCAGCCATGGTCTGGCGTTCTTCCGGCGGGAGCTCCAGCCAACGGCGCAGGAGTCGGTCCACCCCTTCCGCTGTATCCGGTTCCACCAGCCCCACGCCGTTCGCCAGGATCTCGCGCCAGATGTTCACCTGGTCAGAGATCAGCACAGGGGTTCCGCAGGCCAGCGCCTCCGCCACCACAATGCCGAAGTTCTCCTGGTGCGAAGGCAGCACAAAGGCCTCCGCTGCCCGAAAAGCCCCGTACTTGGCCGCGCCTTGCAGCATCCCGGGCCACCATACCCGATTGCCAATCCCCAGCGCGGCTGCCTGCTGCTGCAAGCTTCTTTGCAGGTGCATCTGGTCCGGTCCTGCGATCACCAGGTCCACATCCGGGTAGGCCTTTGCCACCGCCCCAAAGGCGTGGATCAGCAGATCGCAGCCCTTCTTCTCATGGATCCGCGAAAGAAACAACAGGAACCGCCGCTCGCGCAAAGCAGGCACAGCCGCAAAAAATGCTTCAAGCTGTGCTTTCGGCTCCCCTTCCGGCCGGTTCGTCCCGTACGGCAGCACGACGGACGTCCATTGGTTCGGCCGAAAGCTGGCCAGTGCCAGCTCCCGCTCCAGCTCGCTGGTAAACAGCACGGCTGAGGCGCCGCGAAGGATTTGGTACTGCAGCGGCCAGTACAGCAGCTTCTTGATGTGCTTGAGCGGATAGCGCTTCTTGAAGAACACATCGAGCGCCCCATGTGTAAACACTGCATAGGGCACCCGGGCCCGGGAGGCCGCTATCCACGCCGCCACCGCCGGGAACAGCCAGACATTGTTGATCACAATCAGATCAAAGCGGGTGGCATTGCTCCGCAGCCACTGCAGCAGCTTTCGTGACAGCCCGTATTTCGAGCGGCCCGGACCAAACGCATGCACCGGGAACGCGCAGTGCTGCAGGTACGCTGCCGCCGGGTCATCAATGGTCGCCACCTCCAGCAAGTCACCGATGGCCACGTAGTTGGCAGCCAGCTGGCGCAGCATCTCGGGCGGCCCGCCCTCCGCGGGCGACAGCCGCGCAATCACATGCAGCACCCGGAGCTGCCGCCTTGGCGACCGCAGCCGGGCTGCCGGACCGCTCGCCAGCTCAAGATGCTCCAGCAGCGTTTGCTGCAGCGCCTGCGTGGGGACCAGCAGCGCACCCTGCCCCTCGGAGGCATCTGCAGATGCCGAGCCGCCCCCGAAAAAGTGGATCCAACGTCGCAAACAGCTACCTCGGGCAGACGAACGTATCGCGAAGGGTGGCAAAGCATCTATGCAGGCGCCCGCCGGTCTGGACTGTTAAAGCGACAATAAGAAGAAGTACGCGGGATAGCAAGCCAGAAGGCGAGAAAAGCCGGAAAGAGCAACACCTGCCCGATGAAGCGGCGGCAGCGCCCTCCAGGAATCCATAAAACTTATGGACCCGTCTTTTCTCCATTTGCCTCTCCTCAAGGTAAGGAAGGCCACATTTTCGTCTGTAATGTCCAGAGAGGCAGCATCCTAGGCAGCTCCGAGGCAGCAGGGGCAGCAGGCATGCGCCCGCCCTCCGCCCTCAAGGCAGGGCGACCGGAACTAAGGAAGAACCGGCGTCGCCGCGGCGGCTGATAGCTGATGGATCGCCATCCAGGTCGCTTCGAAAGCCTGCAGCGCATTAGCCGTGGTTTGCCGGGAGTCTCGCAAGGCATCGAGGTAATCGATCAACGCGATTCCGCCATGCTCGTAGGCGAACTGTGCGATGGAAAGCACATCCCCGGCCTCATCCAGATAGTGGTTGTAGCGGTCAGACAGCACCTTGGATTCGGTATACCCGATCCAGGCCTGGTCCACGTCGGAGTAGACCTGGTTCCTGGCCGCGATGACGGTGAACTGGCTGGACTCAAGGCTGTACTCGCTCGTCTTCTTGTTGCCCTGGTTGCGGTCAAAGATGCGCAGCGGGATAAGCACGCTGAAATCCGCAGTGTTATATGTCTGGCTCGCGTCATAGCCGCCCTCCAGCGTAGGGTCCGCGGTGCCATTGGCATACGCGAGCTTGACATTGCCTTGCGCGACCGCGACGCCGGCTACGGCCGCCTGGTAGTCAGGCCGTGCGCTGAGCGCCTTCGCCTCAAGGCTGGTAAGGTCTACGGGCACCGCCGGGGGCACGATGTCGCCCAGGATGTCGAAACCAGTTCCCGGATTCACAACGCCAATCAAGGTCTGCAGTTGGTCGCTGGACTGGCGAAGACTGATCGCCGCCGCTGCCTGGTCGCTTTCAAACTGCGCCAGCTGTAGGTCCAGCCGTTCGATGTCGAGCTTGCCTATATCGCCCGCGGTATAGCGGTCGTAGTTGATGGTGACCTCACGTCGAAAATCCGCAAGGTTCGCGTTCGCAAGCGTAAGGGCCGCTTTCGCAACCAGCATGGACACAAACGCCTGCTTGACCGAGAGGACGGTTCCGCGCTCGAGGTCACGCAGCTGCGCTGCGGTCTGCGTCGTCGTGGCCTTTGCGATGTCGATGCGCCAGCGCCGCTTCTGCCCGCGCTCAAACAGCCGCGTCACCTGCAAGGCATACTGATCCGGATTTTGAGCGCCCGTCCCCGGCAGCGTGACATCCGAGCCGACGACGCCCAGGTTCGGGTTCTGGCGCACTGCCGCCTGGATCTCCTGCGCGCGGGTGGCATCTAGATTCCGCCGCGCAGCAATCAGAGTCGGGTTCTGGCTCTCTGCAAGCGTAACCACCTGATCCAGCGTCAGCGCCCCGGGCAGTGACGAAATCGGGCGGCGCGGGTCCGGCGGCGGCGGTGGTGGCGGCCCGACCTGCTTCAAGTTGCCGCCATTCTGCTTCTCCGGATGTGCAGCGGGGTTGTCGAGCGGTGCGCCATTCAGCTCCGGCACACCTTCCGGCACATGCGCCGGCGCAGTCGGCACAGGCTCCTCAGGAAGCGGAGGCGCCTGCTGCGTTTGTGTCGGAGCCTGCTGCTGAGGCTGCTGGGCCTGTCCCCGTCCAAAGGTCGGAAGCAGGAGAAGGAGTGCCAGCGGCAGGCAGGCGATAGGGGAGGAGTGGCGCATTAGCTTTCCAGCTCCTTGTTCTGTGAGGCCGGCAAACGGTCGCCATCGCGCGCGATCCACACATACAAGGTCGGCAGCAGAAACACACTCAGCAGCAGCGCCCCGATCAGCCCGCCCACGATCACGATTGCAAACGGCCGCTGTGAGTCTGAGCCGATGCCGTGCGAGGTGGCCGCCGGCAGCAGGCCTAAAGTAGCAACCAGCATCGTCATCATGATCGGCCGCAGACGCAGCACAGCTCCCTCGATCGCCGCCTCCTCCACCGTATGCCCGTTGACCCGCAACTGGTTGATGTACTCGAGCATAATCACGCCTGTCTGTACCGAAACCCCGAACAGCGCCAGAAAACCTACACCCGAACTCACCGAGAAATGTGTGCCCGTGAGCAGCAGCGCGAGCATGCCACCAAAGGGAGCCATCGCCACATTGCCCAGGATCAGCAGCGCCCACTTGAACGATCCAAACATCGTGTACAGGATGATCAGAATCGCGAAGATCGTCACCGGCACCACCAGCGACAGCCGCGCCATCGCACGCTTTTCGCTCTGGTACTCGCCCGCCCACTCCACCTTGTAGCCCGGCGGCAGCTTCACGTCGCGGTCCACGGCCTTGATCGCCTCCTCCACCGTAGAGCCCAGGTCGCGGCCTCGCACACTGTACTTGATCGGCACAAAGCGGATGCCGCCTTCGCGATAAATCTCTTCCGCGCCATCGGTTGTCTCGACTTGGCTCAGCTGTGCCAGCGACACTCGTTCGCCGGTCGAAGCCACCAGGCGCACCCGGTCCAGCGCCTCCTCCGTCTCGCGGAAGCGCGGCTGGTAGCGCATCGTCAGGTCGTACCGAGCCTCGCCGCGCAGCACCTGCGTCAGCGGTGCCGCGCCAACCGCGTTCGTCAGCGCGTCCTGCACATCCGCTACGTTGATGCCGTAGCGCGCCGCAGCCTCGCGGTTCACCGTGTAGTTCAGGTTGGGCTGGCCGATCACGCGGAACAAGCCAAGGTCGGCGACGCCGCGCACATGGCTCATCACATTCACCACTTCGTCGCCCTTTTCCTCCAGCGTGCGCAGGTCTTCACCGTAAATCTTGACGGAGAGCTCGCCCTTGACGCCGCTCACTGCCTCCTCCACGTTGTCTGAGATCGGCTGCGAGAAGTTCCAGATCACGCCCGGCATCACTGCCAGCTGCCGGTTCATCGCCGCGATCAGCTCGTCCTTGTCCTCTCCGAACACCGGCCGCCATGCGGCCTTCGGCTTCAGGTCGACAAAGTACTCCGTATCGAAGAAACCCGTGACGTCGCTCGCGTCATCCGGCCGCCCTAGTTGGCTCACCACATCGGTGACTTCCGGAAAGCTTGCCAGGATCAATCGCGCCCTATCCGTGACGCGTTTGCCCTCATCCGGCCCCGTCGAGGGTGCCAGCGTCCCGCGCACCCAGATCGCACCCTCGTCTAGATGAGGCAGAAACTCCGACCCGACAACGCCGCTCGTACCGAGAAAGATAGTCAGCACCAGTGCGCCGGCAGCGATGCCGACCGTTACATACCGGTGCTTGATGGCCGCGGTCGCCAGGTGGCGGTATCTCGCGATCAGCCATACCAGCAAGGGGTTTTCCCACTCGGTGGTGCCGCGGGGAAACAGAAAGCTCGACAGCACCGGCGCCAGAAGCATCGAGAAGATCAGAGCGCCCAATAGCGCAAATGCCACCGTGAACGCCATAGGCCGGAATAGTCGGCCCTCGACCGACTGCAGCGTAAAGATGGGCAGGTACGCAGTAATAATGATGCCGATCGCGTAAAAGACCGGGCGCTGGACCTCATGCGCCGCCTCGCGGATCATGTCGATCGGACGCGGCGGGGGCTTGTCGACCGCCCCTTGCTGCCCCGGGGTGCCCTGCTGACGGTGCCCTAGGTGCCGGACGATGTTCTCCACCATGACAACCGCGCCATCCACGACCATCCCGAAGTCCAGCGCTCCTAATGACAGCAGGTTGGCCGGGATATGCGCCAGGTCCAGCAAGATCGAAGCGAACAGAAGCGCGAAGGGAATCGTAATCGAGACAATCAACGCCCCGCGCGCATTGCCGAGGAACAGAAACAAAATCACGATGACCAGCACGATGCCTTCGGTCAGGTTGTGCAGCACCGTGTGCGTTGTAAAGTGCAGCAGGTCCGACCGGTCGAGAAACGGCACCACATGCACACCCGTCGGCAGGATGCGGTGATTCAACTCCTCCGTCTTCGCATGGATGCCTTCCAGCGTTGAGTCGGAGTTATCGCCCTTCTGCAGCAGAACCACGCCCTCGACCGTGTCCGGGTTATCAACCAGCGTGCCATCCGGCCGGTGGATTGTCTTACCGATCTGCCCCAGCCGTATCTTCGCTCCCTGGTCCACTGTCGCGATGTCCCGCACGCGCAGCGCCGTGCCGGCCTTGGTCAGCAGCATGGTGTTCTCAATGTCGTACACGGTCCTGTACAGGCCCCGGCCCACGACATTGATCTGCTGCGCGCCCGCCTGAATGAAAGAGCCGCCCGCGTCGGTATTGTTGTTTTCGAGCTGCTGCTCCACCTGTCCAATCGTCAGCCCGTAAGCCACCAGCTTGTCCGGATCCAGATGAACCTGGTACTCCTTCGTCTGGCCGCCGAAGCTTGAGTCATCGACCACCCCGGGCACCGACTTGAACTGCTTGATCAGCGTCCAGTCCTGGAGCGATTTCTGCTCCATGCTGTCGTACTCGGGATTGCTGCTTTCGACTGTGTACCAGTAGATCTGTCCGACGGGGCTCCAGTCCGTGCCGATCTGCGGCTGCAGCCCGTTCGGCAATGTCACCTGAGAAAGCCGCTCCAGCACCTTTTCGCGGTTCCAGTCATTCACCGAATCATCGTCAAAGACCATGTTGAGCGCTGAGAGCCCGGCCAGCGAGGTTGAGCGCAGCGCGGACATATGCGGGATCCCGGCCATCGAGATCTCAAGCGGCACCGTCACCTGCTGCTCGACCGACTCGGCCGCACGCCCGGGCCATTGCGTCAGGATCGTCACATAGTTGTTCGCGACATCGGGATACGCTTCCACCGGCAGGTTGTGGAAGGAGACAATGCCCCAGGCGAATAGCAGGATCGCGAGGATGAGCACGATGAAGCGGTTGTTCAGCGCGAAATCGACGATGCCGCGGATCATGCAAGCACCTGCTCAACAACCCCCGCCGACACGCCGCGCCCGGCACACGAAGGACCCAAAGCCGGCCAGGCCGGCTGCCCTGGAGTACGCCGCATCATTGCGCCGCCGTATTCTGCAGCTCAAGCGCGTTGCGCACCACCTGCTGCCCCAGCGTTAGGCCGCTCGTTACCTCCTGCATGCCGTTTGGCAGCATATCGCCCCCGGTCACGGCGACCCGCCGAAACTGTGCGCCGTTCTGGCTGCCTTTCTGTTCGCTCGACGGGATCGGCTCATACACCCACTCCCGGTCATGGAGGTGCAGGATCGCGGTCGCCGGCACGGACGCATGCGTTTCCAGCGACCGTCCATGGAAAGTCGCGGTCGCAAACATGCCGACCCGCATAAAGAAGGCCGGATTCTTGACCTGCACACGCACCTGCCCGGTGCGCAGCGTCGGGTCCAGAATTGAGCCGACGTCCCCGATCACGCCCGAAAGCATGCGATCTGGATAGGCGCTGAGCCGGATGTCAGCCTGCTGGCCCAGGCGCACCTTGGCCAGGTCGTTCTCATAGACGTTGCAGATAATCCACACGTGCGAAAGATCGGCGATCACAAACGCATTCGGCGTGCCGGAAATGTTGTTCCCGGCGCTGGAGGCCTCAGTCACATTCTGCTGGATGATGAAGCCGGAAGCCGGCGCCAGCACCTTGACCGTCTCGCCCGGATGCTGCGGGTCCACCCCCAGCACGCGCAGCTGCTGCTCGGCCGCGCGCAGGTCGGCCGCCGCATCGTCCTCGGCGTCCTGCGCGATCTCCACCTGGCTCTTCGGGATCGCACCCTTTGCGTAGAGCAGGTTGTCGCGGTCCAGCTGCACCCGGGTCAGGCGCTCATCATTCACAGCCTTCAAATACTGATCAAACGCATTGGTCACATCTGTGCTCTGCACCTCCAGCACCAGCTGGCCCTTGTGCACGTAATCACCCAGGCGCACGTGCGTTGCGACCACGCGGCCATTCGCAAGCGTAATCACCGGGATCTCGCGCGAAGGATCCGGCTGCACCTGGCCCGTCACATTCAGACTCGAGGCCGCCTGATACTCAACCGCCGCGATCGTCGGAAATTGGTCCGGCCGCTCCAGGTGTACCAGCGCCGGATCGCCTGCCGGCACCACAGCCTTCGGGATGGGCGGGCCCTCCGCGCTCTGGTCGCGATGCTTCTCGCCGCAGCCCGAGAGCAGCAGCGAGCCTGCGATGCAAAAAGCTGCCCAGCCACTCGCTCGCGCACCGCCTACCCGGCGCTGCCTGGTTTCAGATCTGAGGGTACGATGCAGACAAAACTCCTTGCCTTGGAAGTACCGGGCGATCGGCAGCCGCGGCTCCCGGACGCCTTCTATGTCCTTGCTGCCGGCCCATTCTGCCCGCAGCCTGGCACCTGGACCGGGAAAATACGTTGTACGCACCTAGACTCGACCCAGTGTATCGTTGCACCTCTGCGTGATGGCACGCCGTTCGCCGCACGCCCAACCGTAAAGGTAGCAAAGACCCCGTGAGGGGCCCGCAAAGAGGACGTAAGGATTCCATCAGGAGCGCACTGCTCTCACGCGACCTTTACAGATACGGACAACAAACCCGGAAAGGCTCAGGCGGCACGAAATACTTCGCGAGAACGGCTATAAAGGCAGCTTCGCCGCAGCCTTCTCAGCCCACTCTCTGTGCTGCCGGCCCCAGAGCCGCGCGGAACAACTTCTCTAGGTATCCGGTGTTTTCTCGAGCGAGAGTTCTAAAATTCGGCTCTCGGGCGGATCTGGCCTAAGCCGCCCCATTTGCCGCGATGTTGTGCGCCCGGGGTCCCCGGCACAAACTTCGCCAGGATCTCCGCTGACGGAACGGGAGTCCCGGAGTAAAATCAGAGTTTCGCGTGCACATCCCGGAAGGTTGCTTCCAGGGCAATGGCACGCTGAAGCCAATCATCGAGGATTATGCCCGAATCGATCCAGGATCGCGTACTGCGTGTGATCGCCACGACGAAACGTATTCCTTTGGAAAACGTAAGGCCCGACAGCAGCTTTGAGTCGCTGGGCATCGACTCTCTGGACCGCCTCAACATCCTGTTTGATCTCGAAAGCGAGTTCGACATAGAAATTGATGACGGCGACGCCAAACAAGTCGCAAGCATCCCGCAGATGGTCGAAGGCATTACCCTGATCGTGACTGCGCGGGAAGCAGGGCTCCCCGCGCCGCACTTTCCCCGTGCCGAGCCCGCTCTGTCTGCGGCAGCCGGCGCCAAGTCAGAGCCGGAAGCAGGGCGCTAGGTTGGGCGCACCGCACCGCGTCGCCGTCACCGGCATGGGCGTCATCAGCGCTCTAGGCAATAACACTCAAACATTCTGGGATTCCCTGATCCATGGTCGCAGCGGCATTCGGCCCATGCACCAGTCTGTCAATCGCGTTGATTCCGCCCCGCTCCGGTTTGACAACGTCGCCGGAGTCCGTGACTTCGAACCCGAAACTCTCTTTGACCCGCGGGAACTCTCCCTGATGGATCGCTTTGCGCAGTTTGCCGTGTGCACCGCGGGGGAAGCGATCACGCAGGCAGGCATCCAGTGGACGCCTGAAAACGCGGAGAGAACAGCCGTCATTACCGGCTCTTGCATGGGCGGCCGCGGTGCCGAAGAAGCCGGTTACTGGGAGCTCTTCCACAATCACCGCACCCGCGTCCACCCGCTCACCATCCCCCTGGGCATGAGCAATGCGGGCACCAGCCACATCTCCATGCGTTGGAACCTCATGGGTCCCGCCTACACCGTCTCGACCGCCTGCGCCTCTGCCGGGCATGCCATCGGTCAGGCCTTTCATATGGTGCGCGCGGGGATCGTCCCCTCAGCCGTGGCCGGCGGCAGCGAAGCACCCTTATTTCTGGGCGGGCTCAAGGCCTGGGAGGCCATGCGCGTCATCAGCAAAGACACCTGCAGGCCGTTTTCCGCCGACCGATCTGGGCTGATCGTCGGCGAAGGCGGCGCCATGCTGGTGCTGGAAACGGTAGACGCAGCCCTGGCCCGCGGCGCAACGCCCCTGGCTGAGATCGTCGGTTTCGGCTCCACGGCAGACGCCGGACACATCACCCAGCCCACAGCCAGCGGACCTACCCGCGCCATGCAGCAAGCCATCGCCGACGCAGGGCTCCAGCCCGAGCAGATCGGCTATGTCAACGCCCATGGCACCGCCACCGAGGCCAATGACCGCACCGAAACCGAAGCCATCCGCCTCACCTTCGGCAGGCATGCTGACAAGCTGCCGGTCAGCTCCACTAAATCCATGCACGGCCATACCCTCGGCGCGGCCGGTGCCGTGGAGGCCGTTGCCACCATCCTTGCCCTCAGGCATGGCTGCCTGCCCCCGACAGCCAACTTCAACCAGCCGGACCCCGCCTGCCGTCTTGATGTCATCCCCAATCAAGCCCGTGCCCAGGCCGTCGAATTCGCCCTATCGAACTCCTTCGCCTTCGGCGGCCTCAACGCCGTCCTCGCCTTCAAGCGCTGGCAGTAGGCATTCCGCTCAGCTCAGGCATGTTCCGGATGCGCAGCGAGGTAATCTTTGTACTTTTTGTCCAGGGCATCCAGATAACTGGTCACCAGGATCAGGCGTAGCTGCGTCAGCCCGATCCGCTCCTGAAACTGCTCCAATAACGCAGGCGTCGGGACTTGTTCATCGCTCTTTGATGACACAAGGGATGCAGCCTGCATGCCGTCGCTCACAGCCTGTTTTTGTATGGTGCTTACTTCGTCCTGGATCTCGTAGATGTCTGAAAACACCTGCGCGTCGCCATAGGGCATGTAAGCCGCCGCACCGGTGCTCTGCGCTGTTTTCCAGCTCAGGTCATCAAAGTAGCCGATACGGAAGGTGATGCTGAAGTGCGCATCGCGTCGCCTCGGGTCGGCCTGCAGCATTCTGACGGATTTCAGATCATCATCCAGCACCTGATTCTCGTCCTTCACCTGCTGCCGGATACTCCCAAGCGCCTGCGCATTGCGCACGATCTCTCCGTGCAGATTCGTCTCTGCCTCGTGTACCAGATGCCGGTGATGCCGCCAGTCCACCAGGCCCTCCAGGCTCAGCGCGATCAGCAGGCCGATCGTAATCGTCAGCAGATGGAGCAGGAAATCTCTCCAGCCCTCCATCCGGTCATGTGGCGCGTGTACATCCAGCATCCGTCCTCCGGCAAGCGAGACCGCCAGCATAGCAGCGCTGTCGTTAGTCGCCCAGGATAGACTCGCGCAGGAATGCATTACTGAACCGCCCTGCGGGGTCATACTTGCTCCGCAGCGCGAGAAACTCCGGCAGACGCGGGTACATCGCACGCACCTGCTCCACCGGCGTGCTGAACAGCTTGGCCCAGTGGGGCCTGTACGCAAATGGCTCAAGCGCCGCCTCGATCCGTGGCAGCAGCTCGCGCACGGGCGGCCAGTCCGGCTTCCACGTAAAGTGCAGGGCCAGTGAGTCGCGCCCATATGCCATGCTCAGCCACTGGTCATCCGCTGCTACCGTCCGCAGCTCTGACACAAGCAGATGCGGCGCAATCACATCCCCGAGCTGATCCACCGCCAGGATCGCCTCCATTCCCCGTTCCCGCGGAACGAAGTACTCCGTCTGCATCTCTTCGCCGCTCGACGGAGTAAACTCCATGCGGAAGTGCGGCAGCCGCTCAAACCACGGGCCAGCCACGCCCATCTGCGGCGTACAGTTTTCTGCCCGGTGCTCCCCATCGAGCGGGTGCATCGGCTCTGTCTGCAGCCGGGCGCCCCAAAAGTCCGGCGCGACCTCAGCCACTTCTCGCTCCGCCATCCGGCGCTTGACCCATGCCTGCGTCACGCGGCTCCCCTGCCACCCGGTAAACAGGCTCACGCTGTAGCCGCCCGCTAGGATCGCCTCATAGTGGTGCTCCAGCTCGGCGAACGGGAGATCCCGGTACACGGCTTGCGCTACCTGGAACGTCGGCTGCACCGCAAGCGTCAAGCTCGTCACCAGGCCCAGCGCGCCTAGCGAAACCACAGCACCGGCAAACGTCTCCGGATCCCGCTCACGCGAGAGCCGCACCAACTCTCCGCTTCCGTCCACCAGCTCCAATGCACGCACTGCCGTCGCCAGCGAACCATTGCCCACTCCAGAGCCGTGGGTCGCCGTGGCACACGCGCCCGCGATGGAAATATGCGGCAGCGAGGCCAGGTTGTGGACTGCGAAGCCTCGCGCCTGGAGCCACGGGGCCAGCTGGCCATAGCTCACGCCGCCACCCACCGTCACTGTTCCGGCCTCAGCATCCAGCGCCATCGCTCTGAAGTGCCGAAGCGACACTTGGGTACCCGTTGTATCCGCGATCCCGTGGAACGAGTGCCCTGCCCCAAGCGCCTTCAGCGGCTCACCCCGCCCAGCGCCTGCGCGCACCAGCTCCTGCAGAGCTTCCAGGCTCTCCGGCGCGTGAAGTGCCGCGGCGATAAAGGTGTAGTTGCCGGCCCAGTTGGTCCGCGGTTGCTGCTTGAACGCAAGCTGCGGATGATGTTCAGCGAAGTCCTGGGCAGCGTCTGCAAGCTCTCTCATGGCAGCCTCTCTCCTTCATCATCTGGCGCGCAGCGGCAGCCACGCAAACGCAGCCCCTTACCGGCGCATGGGGGCGACAGAGCGCGCAATGCCCTCTTGGAGACCGACCTGCGGCACCCAGCCAAGCTGCTCCCGCGCCTTCTCCGTTCCATACTGCTGATCACGGCCAAGCAGAAACACGGCATGGCGCGTCAGCAGCGGCCGGCCCGGCAGTCCCGCCTTGTGCGGAAACTCCGCAGCCCGCGCCAGAGCCATGGCCGACGAGAAGCGGAGCCGTAGCCATGGTGCAGGCAGCCCCAGCGCGGCGGCCAGCGCCTGCGTGTAGCCCAGCCAGCTTGTGCCGTCCGTGCTGCTCAGGTTGTAGCTCTCGCCCGCTGCTTGGGGTGCATCCGCCGCCGTCATCATGGCGCGGCACACATCATCCACGTAAACAAACCCACCCGGCGCGCGGCCGGCATCCACCAGCAGCATGAGCCGCTGCCGCAGAAGCGTCACGAGGTCGGTAACAAACGCGCGTCCCTCCGGCCCGTAGATACTCGCCGGACGAACCACCGTCACAGGCAGCCCGCCCGCAGCCGCCTGCCACACACGCGCTTCCCCGCGCAGCTTGCTGCTGTTGTACGGCAGGCCCACGTCCACCGGCGGCATGCTTTCGTCGCCGGCGCGCTCCGGGTAGCCGTATACGTCCGTCGTACTCACATGCACAAACCGCTCGAGCCCCGGCATACCAAGCAGCGCGAGGCCCAGCATCGCCACCGTACCCGCTACATTGCCGGTCTCATAGGTGTCGCGCCGCGCCCAGTCCGTCGAGCAGCCCGCGCAATGGAAGACATGGGTGATAGGAGCCAGGCCGTCCGCAAGCCCAGGCGCAAGCGCGCCCAGCAGCAGCTCTGGGTCCAGCTCCGTACGGAGCACCGACACACCGGAAGCGAGCTGCGCAGGCAGTTGCGACGAAGGCCGCGCCAGCACGGTAAGGGTCGCTCCCCGGGCCAGTAGCATCTCTACCAGCCTGCCCCCTAGAAAGCCGCTCGCCCCTGTGACCAGCGCATGCACTTCCCGGCTAGGCGTCGCGCAAAGTCGAAAACACATCCAGCGCATACTGCAGCTGGTCCGGCGTATGTGCCGCAGTCACACACAGGCGGAGCCGCGAAGAACCCTGCGCCACCGCCGGAAACATGACCGGCGAGGTCAGCACACTCCGGTTGCGGAGCTCCCGTGCAAACAGCGCCGTACGCGCATCGTCATAAAGCATCAGGGGAATGACGGCGGTCTCTGACAGCCCCGTGTCAAAGCCCAGCGACTGCAAACCTCCCCGCAGCAGCTCGGCATTGCTCCGGATCCGATCCACCCGTTCCGGCTCCGCCTCCACAATGCGGATCGCCGTCAGCACGGCTGCCGCCGAGGGAGCCGGCATGGCACCCGAGAAGATAAACGGTGCGGACGCATGTTGCAGAAAGATCATCAGCTCATGCGAGCCGGCGACAAAGCCTCCGCCGGAGGGGATAGCCTTCGCGAGCGAGCCGGTCCAGATATCCACATCGCTCGTCTGGATGCCAAAATGCTCGTCCGTCCCATGGCCCCCTGCCCCCAGAACGCCCGTCGCATGCGACTCATCCATCAGGAGGTAGCAGCCGAACTCCTTTTTCAGCGCGATCAGCTCCGGCAGGCAGCAGATATCGCCGTCCATCGAGAACACGCCGTCCGAGATAATCAGCGTACGGTTCGCCGGCGCTCCATTCTCGAGCTCATGCCGCAGCGAAGCCGGGTCATTGTGCTGGAAGCGCTGCACCTGTACACCGGCCAGCCGGCACGCATCCATCAGGCTTCGGTGCGAGAATGTATCGGCGATGACCCGGTCCGCCGGGCCAAACAGCGACGAGATCACGGCCAGATTCGCCACATAGCCTGATGTAAACGTCAGCGCGGCTTCCGTACCTTTGAAGCGCGCAATGGCCTGCTCGGTCTCCCGGTGCAGCTCGAGGGTCCCGGTCAGCAGCCGCACACCACCGGTGCCGGTCCCATACCGCCGGACGGCTTCAATCGCCGCAGCGTCAATCCGAGGGTCCCCGATCAGCCCCAGGTAGTCATAGCTTGAGAGCATCAACATCTCATGCCCGTCAGTCAGTACACAGGGGCCCGTCTTGTTCGTCAGCGGCGCCTGAAACGGGTACGCATCGACCGAGCACGCCAGCGCAGCCGACTCAAACAGCCGCCGCGCGCGCGCATCCAGCAGGTCCTGCTTCTTGAAGCTCCAGGTACGGCCTTCAGCAAAATAGCCGTCGAAGATCTCCCCGGACGAGGAGCGGAAGTGCTTTCTGGCCACGGTGCAGTCTGTCACAAGCGGTGCTGCATCTACGGTTGATTTCATCGGGAAACTCGCATCACAGCAGGGATAGGGGTGAGTCTAGTGGAAGGAACCTCCGAAAAGAAAGCCCCCGAGGCGGTGACACAGCCGACCTCCGCAGGAGTTTTCAGCGAATAAGCAGCCTGGCGAATCGGTTCTTACACCCTCTCACGCCGGATCAGCATAGCCTTTGGCTCACCAGCACTACCTGTCCCACCGGCGCGTTTGCGGGCGCGTCCATATGTCTCAGCTTGAGCTTTGAACGAGAGCAGGCTTGGCGTCCCCGACGGGATTCGAACCCGTGTTACCGCCGTGAAAGAGTCGTAACATCCATGCTTGGCTACAAGCGTGCTTGCTCGCTCTTGTGTCTCCGCTTCGATCAAGTTGACACATGGTGACACAGTGCGACACAGCTTGGAACCCACGTCATCATTGATCGAAACACCCCCGGCACCCCCTTCTGAGCCATCCCAGCCGCGCGCGCCCTCCCTCCTGCCCGCCGAATAAAAATCTCGCAACGTGTCATCGCGTGTCACTGCGTTTGAGCTAATCTATGACGTGTGGATGACGTGTGGAGGTTCCAATGCCCCGTACAAAGAAAACCCCGAGCCTCAGAAACCGCACCCAGCGAGCCGCACTCCCCAACTCCAAGAATGGAGAGCCATACTGGTTTCTGATTGCCGAAGGCAAGCATATTGGCTATCGGAAGAGCGAACGCGGCAGCACATGGGTAGCCCGCTACTACACGACAGAGCACGGGCGGCGATCAGAAAAGCTGGGAGCTGCTGACGACATCTCTGAGGCGAACGGTAAAGACGTGCTCAGCTTCGATCAGGCGCAAGCATCTGCTACCGCATGGATCGAACGAGTCAACAAAGCTGACAGTGGCGAAGCTGTGGAAGACACAACGCCGAAAATCAGCTACACGGTAGCGGATGCCCTAGACCGATATCTGATCGACAAGGAACGGGAAAAGCGCAAGGGGCAAGAGCGAGCGCGGATCATCGTCGAAAGCCACATCAAGCCACATCTTGGGGCGATTCCTCTGGCGAAGCTAAAGCACACCAGGGTCAGGGAGTGGCGGGACACGCTTGCGGCAGCCGCGCCCCGGGTCCGCAGCAAGGCCGGCAGCGCCCCGGCCCATCGCGAGGTAGACCTAAGCGACCCTGACGTACAGCGCCAGCGCCAGGCGACCGTGAACCGCATCCTCACAGTCCTCAAGGCGGCGTTGAACCATGCGAAAGAGGAGCTGCGATGGATCAGCACAGCGGAAGGCTGGGAAGACGTGAAGGCTTTCCGTCGGGTGGATGTGCCCAAGGTGCGATTCCTCACAGAGGATGAGGTCACGGCATTCACCCCGGGCTGTGAGCCGTCCTTTGGGGCGCTGGTGAAGGGAGCGCTGCTCACAGGCTGCCGCTTTGGGGAGCTGGCGATCATGCACGTGGAAGAGTTCAAACACACCATGGGCAGCGTCTACGTGCGTGAGAGCAAGAATGGGGAGGCCCGCTACGTGGGATTGAACGATGAGGGCGTGAGCTTCTTTGCTGCGCTCACAGCGAACCGCGATCCTAAGGACTTCATCTTCCTCAAAGCGAACGGCAAGCCGTGGCTGAAATCAGAACAGAAGCGACCGATGGACGCGGCATGCGAGCTGGCGAAGCTGGAAGGCGTCACGTTCCACATCTTGCGGCACACGTACGCTTCCCATGCTGTGATGAACGGCATGCCTCTTGCTGTTCTCTCAGCTCAGCTTGGGCACAAGGACACGCGAGTGACGGAACGCCATTACGCGCATCTGGCGCAGACGTACAAGCAGAAGCTGATCCGCGAGAATGCCCCCTCGTTCGGCTTTGGAGCGAGCAAAGCAGGGCCACAGCTGGTGCAAAGCGCGAGCTAGGCTATACTCGCGCGAGGGCCAAGGCTGTTGCACAAGCTGCGGTGCAGTCATGTACACTCCCGAGCAATGGAGACGTTGACTGAACGGGAGGCTGCTCATGAGTACCGGATGCAGAGGCTACAACTTTTGGCATCTTTCGGTCGCGGCTTCGTCAAGCTAGTGTTGGGCGTCGCCTTTTTCGTTTGCGTATACTTGTGTGTTCGACAGATCGCTGGGCGTCAGACTGAAGCGGATTTAACGTTTAAGGCCATCGCGGACCTGAAAGCAAACCAGTGGATGGCTCTTTTGACATCATGGGGACTCGCAATTATGTCAGCCGGGTGGGGGTACGGTGAGCGGCATCTCAGGAAGAACAATGTCAAGCGAGCGGCTAGTGAAATGAGCACACTGCTAATGAAAATGGACCCAAATCGGCGATCTAGCAATCTGACAGAACTTGGAGACACTAGCCCTGAGGATCACTGAATTGCAAAATCCACTATTTCTCTTGCTTTGGGTAGTAGCTCTTCTTGCAGCCTCACAGGTTTGGAAGTACGGGCTTAAAAAGCTCCTGCTCGATGCGCTTCGTGAGAGGCTTTTCAGATTGCGCTTTCAGTTGTACGAAATGGGGATGAGCGGCGAGCTTGAGTTTGATAGCAAACCTTATAGAACGGCTGAATTGATTATCAATGGCGTCATTCGATTCGCTCATCGCATGAGTTTCCTCACCTATGCTTACTCTAGAGTTGAGCAGGAGCGTGCTAAGAAGTTGCCCGGCTACGTAGATTTACGTGTGGAACTGATGGAGCAATTAGAAACATTACCCCCGCAGACTCGGGCCAAGCTTGGCGGGATCATGAAGGATACTCGTGAGGCGATATTGGCTTACATGCTTCTGGCTTCTATTCCGACGATGATTGTTTACTCACTCTGGATTCTAATTAGCGAGCTGACAACTTCAAAGCCAAGGAAGAAGAGCGAGATTGGCGAAGTGATACAGGCAGAGGCATACGCTGTAGAGCGGCGTCGCTCACTGTCCTCTGCCATCCCGGTTTAGAGCGGCCACGCCATCACGATATCCGTAGCAGGACGCTCAGCCAAGCAAGCGTACCGGCACGCGTCAGCCGCATGATCCAATCCGTGCGTGTCTAAATCCTCTCTACGTTTCTGATCGTGCGCAAGGAACGGCACGGTACTCCAGAAGTATTCGCACGCACGGCTGATGTACAAGCCAGCCTTATCGGGCTTCCCAGCGTCTGCGAGCATGCGCTTCATGAGCTGCCATCCCGAGATGCGATCTTGCTTGTGAGCCGGTGAGAAGAACACACCATGGGTAGCAAACTCATCCGCAATGCTTCCGGCACTCGCTCCCGTGCGGGCGAAGCATGCATCATCCGCAACGCCCTGCGGGTCAACATCCCATTTCGCACACAGGTCGCGCCGGATCGCGTCAGCCGTCATAGCCGCCGTCCATCCCAGGCCCTGATTCAGATTCGTGCGCGAGACGGCTGCCAGCTCATCCACCAGGATCAGCGAGCCATTAGGGTAGTAGACGCCCTCGTGCTCCGCCCCGGGGCTTCTGGCCACCAGGAACGTGACGCTGGGAGCTGCGCTGCCGAAGTCATGAGCAAGGTAAAACCCCCCCCCAAGCCGTAGCTGGGCAGCGCGTGCCAGGGCGCTACGGCGTTGCGCTTCTCCTCCAGGCAGGAAGCAAAGTAAGCACCCCGCGCTATGCTCCAGTCACCCTCTGTCCAAGCCCTCAGCAACTCAGGATCATCCGGGCACGCGGCTTCCAGCTGATCCTTGTACTGTTCCCGGTCGATGAGGTTGTTGCCGGCGAACGTGGATGGCGCGTAGACCCATCGCCGCTTGCTGCGGGCCTCGTGAAAGACTTCCCAGGGCGCGTTACAGGCAAACACGTAGCGCTTGGCGAGCCACTGGTGCCCAGGTCCACCAGGGTTTGCGGCTATGACCATGCGGATGGGCACGCCGATGCTCCCGCGTAGGTTGCTGCGCATCATGTCTAGCAGGTCAGGCGTCGCGTACTGGCCCGCCTCATCCGCCACCAGGAGCGAAAAGGACCGGCCCTGATACTTGGCATAGTCGCTGTGGCTTTCCAGCTGGCCCAGCTCCAGGTACGCCCCATTGGGCAGAATCCAGACATGGTTCTGCGCGTTGTAGCTGGCCGCTGTGCCGTACACCATGCCGAACACTTCCCGGCACGTCAGCACGAAGTCTTCCAGGCCCTTGTAGCTCTTGCGCAGATACAGCATGCGAGCCTTGCCCGCGTACTGCTCCGCATGGCGTAGCAGCAGCCACGCGATGCCCCAGCTCTTGCCACCCCCACGGCCACCGCCTAGGAAGACATCGAAGTCTTCTGGAATCGCGAGTAGCTGCTCTTGGAACTCGTTCAATTCAATGGCTTGGCTACCCATCTGCGTCTTCCTTTGCTGGCCTCACAACCGCGTCTATCGTCTTACCGCGCGACTGGTACTCCGCTGCATTCATCGCCCCGGGGAGATTGAAGGTGATGGCAATCTTGTTCGCCTGATCGCTCGTTTCGTTGTCACGATAGCCGTGCCGGGACTTGAGCAGCGCCATCGCAGCAGTGATGTTGCCTTTCTCTGCCTCGCGCACCAGGACGTTGTGGAGCTTCTGTCGTTCCTGATCGCGTCCCTGTTTGTAGGCTTCGGCGAAGTCCTCGTTTTCGTCCATCCACCCTTGAAGCACCCGCAACGAAACCCCGAAGTGCTTCGCTATGCCTTGCTTACTCCCGCCAGTCGCGGCCAGCTTCTCTATGTCCTCACGGAAATAGGCGGGTGGGTTGATGCGATTGGAGTGCTGCAGATCACGCATGGGAAGCCTCAGATGGAAAGGGTCGAAGCCGGGCTGTGCATGGCGTACACAATCCGGCTTCTAGCTCGGGAAGGACGGGCCGAGATGCTGTTTGGCCTACTTCGTTAGAAGGAAGGCCAGTGGAATGCTCTTGCGCTGCGACGTGGCGCGGGTCCAATGGCCGGGGTTCGCGAGGTCAGCGAGAGATGGGCTCTCACCAGCAATCGTGGTCTGCGTCCCTCCGGAGCTGAACGAGTCCGACCAGGTATACCCGGCTGGTGCCATGCCGATGTTCATTCGGCTGTACAAAATGGTCTGCCCGCCGCCATTGCCCGCAGCCGGTGCCCGCCACAGCTCCGTCCCCAACCCTGTGCGTGGTGCCGAGGTGCCGAAGCCGACAGCGCCGGACCCGAACAGCACACTTAGGTACACGCCATTCGCCACAGTGAGATTGTCATCAATCAGGGTCAACATCCCGCGATATGTAGATATGGGTGTGCCTAGCGATGAGGGAATGAACTGCACTTCGTCATTGATAAGTGCTTGCGAGTAAACATGCGAATGCATGGCGATAGCTTTGATGTTTTCCAATCTATCGCCCAGCGTTGCCGCTGTATTGATGACAGCAGTTGCGCTGAAGTTTGCAGCCGCACCGGTCTGGCCGCTAATATCCACCACCATATCGCCAGCGTTGTTCGCGACGTTGCTGTAGAGAATGCCGGTCAGACTCGCGATCAGACGCTTCTCCATGTGCCGCTGCCAGTACGCCTGTACGCGGCTCTGGATACGCCCAAGCGGGTCACTGCCGGACAGCTCACCGGCAAGGTCCATGGTGCTCCAAGCGTTGTTCGCGAAGGTCTTTCGCACGTTCAGCGAGTAGGCCGCTACCTTGTTCGGGACGCTGAGCTGAGCAGGGTTGTCCGTGCTGTAGTTCGGCTCCACATCCGCTATGTCATTCCAGATCGGAACGGCGAACTGAGTAGCGCCAGCCTGTAGCTGATCCTGTATAACGCCGGACAGAACAGCGACGCCAGACTCATAAAGAGCAGTGCTTGTGAATGAGTTTTCAACTTGATAATCGGTAAACTCAGCGGGAACGATTACGTCCGCAATCTGTACCTGTGCCATAGTCTTTCACCTCGAAACGGGAGTGTGTGTTGCTAACTCACCGGCGAAGGCGACTGCCTCAGACCGTTCCGCGACTGCGGAGATGAACATGCTAGGGCTGATCCGACAGGAACGCCCTAGCTGTTTTTGCAATCTATCTCAGGCCAAAGGCAGGAGCAACGACTTTCGGCTCTTCTGACTTACTTCCGTTCGCGAATGGGCTGCGACCTTTCGCGATGGTGCGATCCGCGCCACCTGTTGCTGCAGGTATCAGCAGCGTTGTTTGGTAGAAAGCCAGAGCTGCCGGGTCTTTATCGGCAAGCAAGAGCTTCACCAGGGCACCACGCTCGAATGGGATGGCCTTGTCTTTTTCGTCTAGCACAGGCTTATCGTCTCTCGCGTGTAGCAACGTAAGCTCCCCATCTTTGCTCATTGTTAGTTTGTACGTGCGATGAAAGACATCTAGGAATGTGCCAGGCGTCTTAGATATGACTTCGGCCATCGCTTTCAACGGGCCATTGATGGTTAGCTCTTGCACGTTTGCTTCGGCGCTAGTGACACGCTCATTCGCTTGAAGCAGTTGCGACTCTAACTCATCAATTTTCGCCTTTTGCTTGTTCTTGCTTGTTAGCAGTTCATCGCGCAACTTGCGCAATGTGACTAGCTCAGCTTCGGCTTCTGGTGTAGGTGTCTGCTCGCTCATAGTTTCCTCGCCTTCATCGCTTTGTGGTATGCAGCACTTTCTTGTTTGAACCTGTCGGGATCAACCCGGTACAGCTCAGTGCGCTCGCGGTCACCCATCAGACCAAAGAGCAAGGCGGCTGGTGGCTGATGATCTGGGGGCAGGATATCTATCCCAAGCTGGCCATGACGAATCGCGCTCAGTGTTTCCCAATCATGCCGGATACGCCCGGCGTGCAGGACGCCCTTGGGCCCGTAGTAGGGAGAGTGGCGAAGGATGCGAAGCAATGTCATGTCCGCATCAGCGCTGAGCCACGGTGCTACGCCTACCAGGGATAGGAACCTGTCAGCCTCAGTAGGGGCGTAGAAGGTATCCCCAAGCTCCGCAAGGTTTCTGCTGCCGGCAGAGTCTCGCTGATCTTCTATGGTGACCTCTTTGAACTCCCGCTCTAGTGCGGCCTCTACAAGCGCAGACAGTGTTACGCCGCGCGCCCTCGCCGCAAGGGTCGCCAGGTACTTCACTCTAGGACTCATCTTCATCGACCAAAGCTCCCGCCGCTCTTCACCACGCGGAGCGTATGCCTGCTCTGTACTCATGGTTTCCTCGCCTGAAAAGAAGTTAATAGGATTGACCTTATAAGTCAATAGGTATATACCAAATGAAGCCGAAGCGGGGACATACATCCTGCCATGACAGCTAAAAGAGCAGTCTAGGAGGGTGTTATGGATGTTTCACCGTTGCTTATCAATGTGCCTAACGCGATGAAAATGCTTAGCGTTAGTCGCTCGCGTATCTATCGTTTGATTAACTCGCATGACCTCACCGCAGTAAAGATTGGTCAATCGCGTTTGATTACTGTCTCAAGCATTCGCGAACTAGTAGAGCGTTTGTCGCAGCAAGGCGGTGCACTGTGAGTGTGTTCATGGGTATCCCTCCAATCGGCTTTGTTGGCATCGCAGCTTTTCGCAGTCCTGCAGATAAAGGGCGTGTGCATTACGACAGTGATTGTCGCTGGTTCCTCGCAAACCCCAAACGCAACGTCACGATTAGGACCGCTATTTTCTCCTTCGGCGAAGCCAAGCTCGCGATGAACGCAAGCAAGCCGCCGCTTTTGCATTCGCTTGTGGTTCAAATGGCACCAGGCTTTCATATGGAAATACCGCTGTGGCGTGGTCCGGCTATATGGGAAGCGGTCGCCTTTGGTGATGCGCATCACGCCGTAATCCCATCGGACGGCGAAGCATGGTCCCTAGCTAAAAACACGTGCATGAACCAAGGAATGAGCTTAAATACGCATTTGGAATATAAGCGACATTTAGAAGCTTTCCGCATCCCGGATGAAACAGAGACAGATAGGCTGGTGAACTAGATGAGCAGCCCTGTTGCTGTTCAATCGCTTCGGCAGTCGCTGCTAACGAATCGCTTTAAGCCGGTGCCTGTGCAAACGGCTACTAAAACACCACTAGGACGTGAGTGGAACGTGGTCGCTCGTTCGCTTACGTCATCGTCACTAGCAGAGTGGCCGCATCCGTCAGCACTCAGCACTGGCGTGCTGTGCGACGATCTGATCGCATTGGATGTGGATACAGACGACGCGAAGCTCGCTCAGTGGATCACGCACACGGCGCTCACCATGCTTGGGGGTGCGCCTAGACGCTTCCGCGAGAACTCGCCTCGCTGCTTGCTTCTGTACCGGCCTGTAGAGGGGCAGTGGAAGTCCGCAGCGATCCATGATGCAGCTGGAAGGCAGGTTGTGGAACTTCGCGGCTATGGAACGCAGGTAGTGGTAGATGGTGTGCACCCAAGCAAGGTTCCCTATCAGTGGTCACAAGATCTGCGAGCTATTCGGTGGGATTCGCTCACTCAGGTCTCAGTCGCACAGTTGGAAGCATTCGGGGATTCTGTCGCACAGCACGTGGGCGGAACTGCGTCGCGCTCGCGCCCAGCCGCACCAGCGCCAGTCGCGCAAGTGGAACATAAAGCTACGAAGCGAGAACGTGCCTACGCTCTGCAAGGCTTAGAGTACGAGGTCAGCAAGCTGCGTGCGACTACATCCGGTCGCAACAATGCATTGAACCATGCAGCCTTCAACATGGGCACGTGCGTAGGGGCGGGTTGGATCACCCGCAAGATAGTGGAGCAAGCACTTTGGGACGCGTGCGCCATGAACGGCTATCGGAACAAGCGCGGGGATGAGGTAGCACGCAAGACCCTGCGCTCCGGGCTGGAATCAGGGATAGAGCGCCCGCGCGATCCTCTTCCGGATGAGGACGTGCCCGATGCCAACTTCACGGTGGGCGGCAAGTCTCCTCGTGAGGCCCTGAGCGGTGCGAAGGCTGGGAAGCGAAACGTTGCTCTGCAGAGCCTCCAGGCTGTGCAGGAGACGCCCGTGTCATGGTTGTGGCCCGGATGGTTGCCCGCAGGCATGTTGACGCTTCTGAGCGGCGCTGGTGGCACAGGGAAGAGCACTCTAGCTTTCAACTTCGCAGCTGCTATTACCACTGCCGGCAGCTGGCCCGATGGTCAGACCTACCACCAGGCAGAAAACGTGTTGATTTGGAGCAGTGAAGACGACCTTGCCCGAACGATCAAGCCGCGGTTGATGGCCGCTGGTGCGGACCTCGCCAAGGTGCATGCGATCCAAGGCACTAGGGACGAGTTTGGCGAGATTCTGCCCTTCGATCCTTCCCATGACATCGACACGCTACGCGAGGCTGCCAAACGCATCGGAGGCGTCGCTTTGCTCATCATCGACCCCATCGTGAGCGCCATTGCGGGCGACATGCACAAAGCGAATGACGTGCGCCGCGGCTTGCAGCCGATAGTGGATTTTGCAGCTGAGTTTCATTGCGCAGTGCTTGGGATCACCCATTTCGCGAAGAACACATCCGGGCGCAATGCGACGGAGCGAGTCATAGGCTCGCAAGCATTCGCAGCGCTCGCGCGCATGGTGCTGGTGACAGCGAAGGAAGAAGATAGCGACCAGCGCGTATTCACGCGCGCAAAGTCCAACATCTCAGTGGACACGGGCGGCATTCACTACACCATCGAAGCCGTCACGCTTCCCAGTGCGTTGGGTGTGATTGAAACGACACGAGCGGTCTGGGGAGCAGCAGTAGAAGGCAATGCGCGTTCCATCCTTGCGAGTGTGGAAGGCGAAGCTGAGTACAAGCCTGTCAACATGGTGCAAGCGGCTGCGCAGTTCCTGATCCAAGAATTGCAGCACGGCGCTGTGTACGCAAAGACGCTGATCGAACGTGCAGAGAAAGAGCACGGGTGGAATGAGGCGATTTTGCTAAGGGCACGTAAGCGAATCGGCGTACAAGCGAGCAAAGCAGGGTTCAAAGGCGCATGGATGTGGAGTCTTCCACTTGGTACGCACGTAACGTCGCAAAGCTCCCCACTGTTGATGTGACGCGAGTAGTCTAGCGACGATGGAACACATCATCCATTTCTTATTCGCGAATGGTTCCCGCGCAGGTAGCTACAGGTACGCGAGCGCCATGGCTATACCTGCTGTAGGTTCGCAGGTGTCGTTTGGCCTTGTTTCTAACGCCATCGTCACAGGCGTGAGCATCGTGTATGGTGAACACGATGTAAGTGTGCTGGTGAGGCTAGATAGGGCACTTTGAGGCGTTTTGCCGAAGGCTCTATTAGCAATATATGTATTCTTCGGTAGTCTTCGGTATTGTTCAGTAGTCTTCTGCAGTCTTCGGATAAAAAAGGAAGAATGCCCAAGGCTACCCAAGAATGCACATAATTCAAGGAGTAGTCTTCGGGCATGTGGATGCATTCTTCGTGGAAGGCAAAAGTTTTCCACAGGGGTAACCTTCCTGAAGTCCACACCGCATTGCCTGTGTTGCGCTGACTTTCGCGTCAATTTGCTGCTATCACTCGCCTTTGAGCTATGTAATTACATATTTCATAGATCGCGGATCAGACACAGAGTGGGAAGCGACTTGCTAGCTTGCGACACGTCGCACCAGGTATCGCGCGAGTCGCACAGCATCATTGATGGCGTTTGCCACTTCCTGACGCTCAGGTGATAGGTCTGATGCGCGTGCTAGCCGGATCGCTGCCACGATAGCAGCACAGATGATGATTGTGGATGTGAAACGATCCTGCAGCCGGTTGTCGGCTTTCGACAGCATGACATGTCGCGACGTGTGACTCAGCCTATGACGTGTCCGTGACGTGTGAAGCACGATCTGCAGCTACCTAATCTGCTAAGTCATTCATTCTATTGGCGTCCCCGACGGGATTCGAACCCGTGTTACCGCCGTGAAAGGGCGGTGTCCTAGGCCACTGGACGACGGGGACACACCAAAGCGCCCTCTCCAGGCGCCAGTTACGACAGTAGCAAGCAGGTCGCGGAGTGTCAAAAGAGACCTGTAGCCCCGTGAATGTTGTCCATCGCGCCTGACTGACGCTCCGGGAAAACCGCCTCGTTCGCTTTTGGGAAGGAGATCACCCTCCGCGACGCTGTTCCAGCCCGTTTTCCGTTGACGATCGTCAAAGGAGCGCTGTCTAGTCATTCTTGAACATCTGGCCTCCCGCAGTCCGACCTAGGCCTGCCTGAAGCCTTGTTTCAGAGCACTTCAGAAACGCAAGGCAAAGGAAGTAGAGCGCAAACTGAGGCTACACAGCCTTCTTTTCAGGCATCTTAATCCCTCTGAAGTAGGACGTCCTACTTCGTCTTCGGGCGAGCAGGACTTTACGAAACAGGTACGTTGAAAGAGCCCGCTGCATGGTCGGCGGGGTCTTTAGGAGTCATCACCATGGTCAACAACTGTGCAAACCCCAAGTGCAGCAAGCCACTGCATTACCTTCGCGATGGCCGCGTCTTCGTGTTTGAAGTCGCCAGTGCCAGGCTTGGTCCCGACGGCAAAAGGGAGCGGCATCTGGAGCACTACTGGCTCTGCGGCGATTGTGCCCCATCCATGATCGTCGAACACGATGCCGAGTTTGGCATCTCGGTCCGCAACAAGGCGTCGCTTCCCAGCCGGACCGCTGCCCTTGCCTCTTAACGCAGCCGGGATCGCCGCGGCCTGAACCTCGAAATAGCTTTCCACTCAGACGGGAGAACAGCAGTATGGACGTCCTCCCGTCCGATCCACCGCTTCACAAGCATGGAAAGGCAGCATGCCTAACGACACCGTCACAATGACCAAGGCAGATCTGGTGGAACAGGTCCTCACCCTCCGGGACCTGACCCGCCGGGATGGGGAGGTCATCGTGGACACGGTCTTCGATGCAGTAATTGGAGCTTTGAAAAAAGGCGACAAGATTGAGATCCGCGGCTTCGGCTCCTTCCGCATCCGTCAGCGCAACTCCCGGCTCGGCCGCAACCCAAAAACAGGTGCGCGCGTGGACGTCCCGGCCAAGCGGGTCCCTTACTTCAAGCCCAGCAAAGAACTCCGTGACCTGGTAAACCCCACCGCTGCCGGCACCGCTCTGGCTGACGACGAAGAGTAAATACAGCCAGTCACAAAGCCTCTACCCCAATCAGCCACGATCCGTCCGTGCAATCACCGCCATCATCCGGCCTGTAAAGCCATCCTCCGCCCGATGCGAGAAGAACAGGTCCGTCCGGCAGCTTGTACAGTGCGGCAGCACCTCAATCGCATCCGCCCGCAGCCCCGCTGCCAGCAGCTGCCTCCGGTTTGCCTCCTGCAAGTCCAGGTGCAGGCTTGGCCCAAGGTCGCTGTGCCCCGGTGCCCGCTGTGTGAGGAAAAGCATCGGATACTTCTTCCGGATCGGGTCTGCGTCGTACACCTCGCAGAAAAGCTCCTCCGCATACGTAAATTGCGAGCGAAACTCATGCTCGACCTCCTCACCGATGCCATAGCAGCACGGCCCAATCGACGGCCCGATCGCAGCCACCATATCTTCCGGCGCGGAACCGAACTCCGCACGCATCCTCCCGGCGCCGCGCTCGACAATCCGGCTTAGCGTCCCGCACCACCCGGCATGGAAGGCCGCCACCGCTCCTCGCCGTTTGTCCGCCAGCAGCACCGGCACGCAATCCGCCGTCTGGATGGCCAACACCAACCCGGGCTCATCGGTGATCAGCCCATCGCCTTGAAGCACGGTCTCCCTGCCCGATCGCGACCGGTCCACTCTGTGAATCAACGCTGAGTGTGTCTGCCGGAGCGTGGAAAGCGGCAACTCTCGCCCAAAAACCTTTTGCACCAGCTGCGCGCGATTGCTCCTCGCATGCTCCGGGCTGTCAGACGCAGTCAAGCCGAGATTGAGCTCGCCCCTGTCGTCATCTGCCGCGCTGTCGCGCAAATACACCCGGCTGGAGCCTCCGCTCCTGGTTGAAAACCCATGCGCAATGCCGTCGAGCTTCCCCGCCCGCAGCACATGCAGCCCAGTGCGCGGTGCAGTCTCCCCCTCCTGCCGGGCGGGCGCTTGCTGCCGAGGATGCCGCGCCTGCGGCTCGTAGCCGGCACGCAGGAGGCGGCGTTTGCCATGCTCGAGACCAACCGCTGCCAGGAGCGAATCCACACCCTTCAGCGAGGAACGGCTTGTTTGAAAGAGAGCCATGCCCCTCATTCTATGAGCAGTCGCGCGAAGCAAGCAGAGAGCAGGGCTCACAAGCGAATTGACGGAGCGCCGGTTGGATACTAAGGTACATACAACCTCTTTCACACTCCTTTCACCTGCTCCCCCCAGGGCGAGCTCCAGCCATGCGCACCCATTTCTACCTGCGCATCTCCCGGAGGCCTTTTTGAACTACCGCACCCGCGCTCTTGCCCTCTCTGCTTTCACCCTCGCCGGCAGCGCTGCCTATGCGCAATCCACCGCGACCCTGTCCGGCTCCGTTACTGACCCATCCGGCGCCGTTCTGCCGCAGGCCCAGGTCACCGTGCATGGGCTGCAAACCGGCGTCGACCGCGTCGTAACCTCCGACTCAGCCGGCAACTACACAGTGCCCTCGCTCCAGCCCGGCAATTACAGCGTCTCGGTCAAGGCGTCCGGCTTCTCTGACTACAAGCTTGCCTCCGTCACCCTCCAGGTAGACCAGAGCGTGACCGCCAACGTCCGCATGGGCGTCAGCTCCACCGGCGAGAAGATTGAGGTCCAGGGCGCTGCGCCTATTATCGATGCGCAGACCATCACCGTTGGCCAGGTCATCGACCGGAAGACGGTGCAGGAGATCCCTCTCAACGGCCGCCACTTCCTTGACCTGACCAACCTGACACCCGGCACCGTGGTGCCGCCCGTCACCGGTTCGCTTACCGGCGCGAGCCGCGGCCTGGGCGCGAACTCCTTCAACACCGCGGGCCAGCGCGAAGACTCAATCAACTTCATGATCAACGGCATCAACCTGAATGATCTGACCCAGAACCAGATCACCTTCCAGCCCTCGATCAATACCACCTCCGAGTTCAAGATCTCGAACTCCACCTACTCGGCCGAGTATGGCCGCTCCTCCGGCGCCATCGTCAACGTGGCCACCCGCTCCGGCACCAACCAGTTCCATGGCGAAGCATTCGACTACCTCCGCAACAACTACTTCGACGCGCGCAACTACTTCAATCGCAAGCCGCAGACTCAGAACCAGTTCATCCGTAACAACTTCGGTGGCGCATTCTCCGGGCCCGTCTTCAAGGACCGCACCTTCTTCTTCCTCAGCTATGAGGGTCTGCGCCAGCAACAAGGGCTGCCGCTCACCAGCGGCGTACTCGATGCCAATCAGCGCGCGACGCTGGCTGCAAGCACCATCCCCGGCTACGCAGGGCTGCTCCAGTTCATTCCTCCACCTCCTGCAGGCGTAGCGGCAGGCGGCCAGGCCACCGTCACCGGTGTGGCTCCGGGGCCGGTCAAGACCGACCAGTTCTCCGGTGACCTCTTTCACACCCTGCGCGCGCAAGACAACATCCACGCCTACTACGCCTGGCAGCAGGACGCGCGCACTGAGCCGAACCTGCAGGGAAACACCATCGCCGGCTTCGGCGACCATCGCACCGCGCACCGCCAGATCGGCACCGTCAACGAGGTGCACATCTTCTCGTCCGACCTCGTCAACGAAGCCCGCATCGGCTTCAACCGCATCGCCATCGCCTTCGATCCCAACACGCCGGAGAACCCGGCCAGCTTCGGCATCCCTAACGGCGTGGCCCACAACGCCGCCCTACCGCAGATCTCTATTTCTGATATCAGCCTCAACTTCGGCGGTCCCTCAGGCTTTCCGCAGGGCCGCTTCGTCACCACCGGCGTCTTCTCTGACACGCTCTCCTGGACGCGCGGCAAGCACACGGTCAGGGCAGGCGGCGAGTACCGCCGCGCCATCGTCGACAGCTTCTCGCAAACCGCCGGCACCCTCAACTTCGACACCGCTAACAACTTCGCTCTCGGCCTGGTCAACAGCGCCAGCGTGACGCCCACCCAGGTCACCAGCCGCATCTTTGCGAATGCCGTAGGTGCGTTTGTCACCGACAACTACAAGGTGACTCCGCGCTTCAACGCAGAGATCGGCTTCCGCTATGAGTGGAACGGCACCCCGACCGAGGGCGGTGGCCGGCTCGTCAACTTCCTGGCTGCCTCCGATTCGCTCACCCCCGTCAGCCAGCCGTACACGCAAAACTACAACTACGAGCCGCGCGTCGGCTTCATCTGGGACATCCTTGGCAATGAGCAGACTGTCCTGCGCGGCGGTTACGGCATCATGGCCGACCAGCCGGTGACCGGCGTTGCCGGCAACCTTGCCAGCAATCCGCCGTTTGCCACGCCCACCAGCTTCAGCGCGCCTACTGTGGCAGGCGCGAAGCAGTACGCCCCGGTCGGCACCGTCTTTACCGATGCCGGGCTTTCCACGCTGGCGCCCAATGCCGTCAATCCCCTGCTCACCAACGCCTATACCGAAAGCTACAACCTCAACCTGCAACAACAACTGGGCGCGGGTACAGTGCTTGAGCTCAACTATGTCGGATCTGAAGGCAAGCATCTGCGCCTTACGCGCGACGTCAACCAGTTCACCTATCCGCGTGGCATCACAGCGGCCGGCGTTCGCCCGTTCCCCACCCTTGCAGGCGATAGCCCGGAGCGCCCCAACTCCACCGTAGGCGCCATCAATGAGATCGACTCGGACTCGCTCTCAAACTACAACGCGCTCTGGTTTACGGTGCGTAAAGCCCTGCAGCATGGCCTCCAGGTCAACGCCACCTATACCTGGTCCAAGTCGCAGGACGAGAACTCGCTCGGCTCGCAAGGCGGCGCTTCCCTGCAGGACAACACCAATCCTCGCGGCGACTACGCCCTGTCAGACTTCGACACACGCAACCACTTTGTCTTCTCTGGTACCTGGAACCTGCCCTTGCACGGCAGCCGCTTTGCAGAAGGCTGGCTGCTGGCCAACATCACCCAGCTCCAGACCGGCAACCCTCTCAACGTCGTCACAACCTCTGCTTTTGACGGCAACTCTTCGACGGGTACCATTCGCCCTTCGCTGCTTGCTGCGCCGACCATCGGTCGAGAGGCGACGCTTGCCACCGGCAATGTCCCATACATCACCGGGCCCGCCGGCTCGCCCGGCGTGTGCACCAACGCCACGACCCCGGGCTGCATCTTCTACGCGCCCGCTGTTGGCTACGGCACACTGCACCGCAATGCCTTTACCGGCCCCGGCTTCAATGACGCCGATATCTCCCTGGAGAAGACCACCCGCATCGCAGAAGCGACAGCTTTTGTGCTGAGGGTCGATGCATTCGACGCCTTCAACCACACCAACTTCAGCAACCCCAACCTAACCGCAACCACCTCGGCCACCAGCACCTTCGGCCAGATCACCGCAACCCGTACCGCCACCGGCGATGCAGGCTCGTCACGTCAGCTGCAGTTTGCCGCACGCTTCGAGTTCTAAGCGCCGTTCACAGAAGCGCAAAACAAAGTGCCAGCCTCGGCTGGCACTTTTTCTATCTGCACTCTCCATAGTTACGTTTCACGTGGAACAACTTGCCTGCAGGCTCTACTTGCTGCCTTGCGCGTCGGTCTCGGTGTTTGGCTTGGGCTCCGGCTCAAAGTCCTGCTCCAGTCGCTCTCTCTGGCGAGCCAGCTCATCCAGCTGCCGGCGCCAGTCCAGCGTATCGAGAAAGCCCCGCTGCTCCCGCCAGTTCGGCTCCACGATAATGTGCAGGCCCAGAAAGACGCGCGTGCCCAGCAGCTGCTCAATCTCCTTGCGCGCAGACGCGCCGATTGCCTTGAGCTTCGCGCCGCCCTTGCCGATCAGGATGGCCTTTTGCCCCTCGCGCTCGCAGTAGATCGCTGCGGCAATGCGGGTCAGCGGCAGCCGCTCCACCTCGCCGGGCTTGAGCTTGAGCTTGCGCTTGCGCGTCTGCGCAGGCGGCTCCTCCCACTGCTCGATCACGACAGCACTGGCATATGGCACCTCTTCGCCGGTCTCCATCAGGATGCGTTCACGGATCAGCTCCGCAGCTAAAAAGCGTTCCGGCTGATCGGTGAACTGGTCTTTGGGGAAGTAGCGCTCGGCGACAGGCAGGTACTGCACCAGCTTTTCCACCAGCAGCTCCAGCCCGTCGCGCTTGCGCGCCGAGAGCAGCAGAACCTCTTTAAAGGGATGGAGCGCGCTGAGCTCCGTAATCATCGGCAGCAGGTCCTCGCGCGGCACCAGGTCGATCTTGTTCAGCAGCAGAAAGACCGGGCAGTCCAGCTTGCGGATCAGCTCGAACACAAACGCATCCTCGCTGATCTCGCGCCCGCGCCTGGCATGGCGTGCCTGCGCGCTGGCCACGTGCTCCGGCACAGGGTCGCCCGGCGTTAGCGGGCGCTCCTCCTTGTCGGGCGCGCTCGCAAGCTCCAGCCGGCGGGACGCGTCAATCATCACCATCACGACATCGCGGCTTTCGAGCGCGTCATAGACCACCTGCATCATCTGCTTATCGAGCAGCGTGCTGGGTTTGTGCACACCCGGTGTGTCCACAAAGACGATCTGCGCCGCAGGACTTTTACCCTTGCGCGCCGGCACATCCACAATGCCGTGGATGCGCGTGCGGGTCGTCTGCGGCTTGCTCGTGACAATGGCCACCTTCTCGCCTGTCAGCGCATTGACCAGCGTTGATTTGCCCGCATTGGGCCGACCCAGGATCGATACGAATCCACTCTTCACAGCTCTTCCTCTTCCTTACACGCCTCAGGGCGTCGTTCTAGGCAGCAGCCCCGTCGCCTGCGCGCGACACACGCATGCGGTCAATCCGACGATCGGTCGAGGCGAGGATCTCAAAGCGCAGCCCATTCTCTTCCACCACCTCGCCCGGCATCGGGATGCGTCCGGCCGTCTCGCTCACCAGCCCGGCGACCGTGGTTGCTTCGTAATCCTCCGGCGCTTCCCAGTCGCCGCCCAGCAGCGTTTCCAGCTCCGCGACTTCCAGATCGCCGGGCACGCTCCAGATCCCTGTGCTCTCTTCCCGCACAGCTTCGGCGTCCTCGCCTTCATGCTCATCGGTGATGCTGCCGACAATCTCTTCCAAAAGGTCTTCAATCGTGACCAGCCCGGCCACGCCGCCATACTCATCGATCACAATGCGCATATGCTGCTTTTCCCGCTGCATCTCGCGCAAAGCCTCGTTGGCGCGCTTGGTTTCGGGCGTAAAGGTAGCAGGGCGGGCAATGGCGCTCACCTTCTGCGTGTGCGCATCAATGTCCGTGATCTGCAGGATGTCATGTGCAAACACAATTCCCGTGATGGCATCGAGTGTGTCCGCAAAGACCGGAACACGTGAGAAGGGATTGGTCTCCAACTGCACCAGCAGCTGCTCAATCGTGATCTCTTCAGGCACGGCGAAGATGCGCGGCCTCGGCGTCATGACCTCGCGCACCACCTTATCGCCGAACTCCACGGCCGAGCGGATGAGCGCGTGATCCTCTTCCTCCAGGATCCCTTCCTCCTGTCCCGCTTCAATCAGCGCGTCCACGGCTGCGCCATTTGCTTCTTCCTCGCCATGCGCCCCGGGCTCGCTCGCAAGCGTCACGATGGACAACAGGAAGCTCATCACCAGGGTGATGGGCCAGAAAAGCATAAACAGAAGGCGCAGCGGCCAAATCCAGCGAAGCAGCCACGCTCCCCGCGTGCGCGTGAAAAAGAGGTAGGGAACCAGACGATTGAAAAGAATGACGACGAGAACGATGGCTAGCAAAACCTGCGCGATCTCAGAGGGGGCCGGCCGAGTGAGGACGCCCTCCTTGCTGAAGACCAGCAGGGTGAGCACCAGTGCAATGGCGCCAAGCGAGAGCTGCGCCAGCATGGCTGCGGAGAGCGCCAGCTGCTCACGCTCCAGACCGAGGCGGCGCTCGATCTGTGTCTCCCAGACGTCGATATTCTCCTGAAAGTCGCGGGACAGGAACTTGCCCATCTCGGAGTAGAGGCGATCGACGTAGGAGACCAGCGTGAGGATGGCAAGCAGCAGCACGAGCGATAGCACAAGCAACAGGCTCATAAGGTGGCTCTTTTGCCTGCGCGGAGCGCCTGGCTGGGTGGGCGGAGGCCTGTCTTCTTCACAGCAGCTGCAGCCTTCGCCGGCGTGGCGCGCTGAATGAGTCCCTCCGGCAGAGCAAACTGCCGGCGCAAGGCACGCTCGCGCCGCGCCATTGCTCCCTCGTCCTGCTCATGGTCCAGACCGGAAAGGTGAAGAAGGCCGTGTAGAAGCAGAACCTTTACTTCCAGCAGGAGACTGTGACCAAACTCAACCGCTTGGCGGGCGGCGGTATCGAGCGAGATAGCGAGGTCACCGGCAAGCAGGGGCTCGCCGGAGAGCTCAAGCTGCTGGAAGGCTGGAAAGGAAAGCACATCGGTCGGCTTGTTCTTGCGGCGGAAAGTCCGGTTCAGCTCCTGCACGGCCCCGTCCGTCGTAAGCAGGATCGAGACCTCCCCTTCGAGCGGAATCGCAGCACAGACATCACGCACAAAACTGCTCAACTCCCGCCTGGGGAGCGCGCCGCGGGGCACACAGACTTCCGGTGCAATGGCGATCATGATGTCGGCCCGTATCGCGGCCTCGGTTTTGCTCCTTGCGCCGCAAACAGCAACAGGAGAGCGATGCTCTCCTGTTACCCTTACGCCCTTCTCATGCTATCGCAGTTCTGGGGGGCTACTGCGGTTTTCCTGCCTGTGTCTCGTTCTTCCCTTCGTTCATGCCGAGGGGTATCTGCTCGGACCGGCCGAAATGATCGTAGGCGCGGATGATGCGTTGCACCAGGTGGTGGCGCACCACATCCCCGTCCTCGAAGTGGATGAACTTGATGCCGTCGGTCCCTTTGAGGATCTGGATAGCCTCAACCAGGCCGGATCGGCGAGGGTTCGGCAGGTCGATCTGGGTAATGTCGCCTGTGATCACAGCCTTTGAGTTGTTGCCCAGCCGCGTCAGGAACATCTTCATCTGTTCCGAGGTGGTGTTCTGGGCTTCATCCATGATGATGAAAGCGTCACTCAAGGTGCGGCCGCGCATGAAAGCAAGTGGTGCGACCTCGATGATGCTCTTCTCGATCATCTTGTCGACACGTTCCGGCTCCAGCAAGTCATATAGGGCGTCGTAGAGTGGGCGCAGATACGGGTCGATCTTTTCCTGCAGGGACCCGGGCAGGAAGCCGAGCCTTTCGCCGGCCTCCACCGCCGGCCGGACCAGGATGATGCGGCTCACTTTCTTGGCCAGCAGGGCTGCAGCACCCATGGCGACGGCCAGGTAGGTCTTGCCGGTGCCGGCTGGGCCGATGCCGAAGGTCATATCGTTGGCTTCAATCGCTTCGACGTAGCAGCGCTGGTTCACGGAGCGGGGCTGCACGATGCGTTTGACTCCGCCGGTGGAGCGCTGCTTGCCGCTCTCGATCAGCGAGCGCAGGGTGACGGAGGGATCGCAGACGACCAGCTTCAGCAGGGCATGGAGCTCGCCATTGTGTGGATGGACACCGCGCTGGCGCAGGTGCTCAAAGTCAGCGAAGATGCCTTCTACCCGGGCTATGGACTCTTCCGGTCCGCTTACGTGTACCGCATCGGCGCGGAGGTCGATCCGCACCTGGAGCTCACGCTCCATCAGCTTGAGATTTTCATCGCGGGTCCCGAACAGGGGCTCAAGGTTGGGCGTGATTTCAAGCGTTTTGGTGGTCATCAAGCGGCGAACGGGCCTCCATCTGTGGGCTGGGTTGAGCAGCTCTCAGGGATGTGATGCGTCAGGTTTTTGGGAAGGAGCAGCGCGCGAAGCAGCGTGTTTTGGTCCGGCTGGAGTGCTTCACCGAAGCTGCAACGAGGGTCGATGGGGCAAGAGTAGCGCCGGGCTCGGGACGCGTCAAGCAAAGCGGAAGCTGCTTTTTGCCCTTCTGGTAACAGCTTGAGGTAGAAAAGAGCTCCAATCTGTGGAAGACCGGTCCTCGATAGGCCGGGTTGAAGACGGATTGGACAAAAGGACGGAGCGCACTGACTCGGGCTGTTTGCGGAGGCCAGCCAACACAGCGCTGCGATCTGCCCTCTTACTAGCATGGGAGTGCCGTTTACCCTCCCCTACGAGGTTCCCCATGGGTTTGCTTACACCGAACAGCATCAAGGATTTCAGAGCTCTCTACGCGCAACAGATTCAGTATCTTCTTTCGACCGAAAACCAAAGCGTGAAGGGGTTGACGGCGATGGAGAAGCACGCATCGGACCCGCAGCTCAAGCAGGTTTTCCAGTCTCACCTGCAGGAGTCGCAGGTACAGGCGCAGCGGCTCGAGACATTGATCGCCGAGATCAATGATGGCGATGCTGATGACAAGAAGGATCCAATCATCACAGCGCTTGCCGGGTCGGCTGAGAACATCACCAGCGAGTCCGAAGAGGGCGCGGTGCGGGATGCAGGCCTGCTGGCGACGGCGCAGAAGATCGAGCATTACGAGATCTCTTCATACGGCTCGGCACGCGACTGGGCTCAGCAGCTCGGGCTTTCACAGCATGCCGAAGCTCTGCAGAAGACCCTGGACGAGGAGAAGCATGCCGACCAGCTGCTGAACTCGCTTTCGGCCCGCATCAATGCAGCAGCTGCGGCGACGCCGCGGCAGTAATTGCAACGTGCCCTGCGGACCGAAGGCAGGAGCATTGTAAGCAAACAACAATGGCGGCCCTGGGCCGCCATTGTTGTTTGGAGAGGCCTATTAAGGCAGCTCGCTGCTTGACCAAGGCCGGGTGCTCGCCTAGACTTAGGGATTGCAGGGAGAGCGGTGTCCGCGTATCCCGACTCATCCCACACAGCAGAGAAGGTTCTCGTTTATGGCAAATCATGTTTCCGCGCTGAAGCGCGTTCGTCAGACCAAGCTCAAGACCGGCGTGAACCGCGCCAACAAGAGCCGCATCCGCGGCAGCCTGCGCTTGCTGCGTGAGGCCCTCCTGAAGGGCGACGCGGCGGCAGCCGCTGAACAGTTCCGGGCGACGACTTCTGCTCTCGATAAGAGTGTGCAGAAGGGCATCCTGCACAAGAACACGGCTTCGCGCTATAAGAGCCGGCTGAATGCCCGTGTGAAGGCGCTGACGACGGCCAAGGCTTCCTAAGCACCGGCTCACGTACATCCCAATTGGCGAAGACAAAGCCAGGGCAAACGCCCTGGCTTTTCTGTTTGTATTTGCCTGCACAGAGTCCGTGATTCTGTTTATCTCTTCGGCTATTCGATCTCGAAGACGTCAGCACCTTTGCCTTCGAGCTGCACGGCGCGCTCGGCTACTTTGCGGGCGATGTCGTAGAACTCGCCCGCGAAGGGGGCGTTCTCGCCGAGGACTGCGATGGGTGCGCCATGATCGCCGCCTTCGCGGATGGCAGGCGCGAGCTCAATGGAGCCCAGAAACGGCACTTTGAACTGCTCGGCTGTGCGGGCGGCACCGCCCTTGGCAAAGATGTCGATCTCTGTATGGCAGTGCGGGCAGGTGAAATGGCTCATGTTTTCGACGATGCCCAGCACCTCGACATTGACCTGACCAAACATCTCGAGCGCCTTACGGGCGTCCTGCAGAGCCACATCTGAGGGGGTGGAAACGACCACCGCGCCCGTAAGCGGCACTGTTTGTACGAGGGAGATGACGACGTCGCCGGTGCCGGGCGGCAGGTCGATCAAGAGGAAGTCGAGCTGGCCCCACTCCACCTGCTGGAGGAACTGGCGGATGATCTGGTGGAGCATGGGCCCGCGCATCATCATGGGCTTGTCGCCGGGGGAGATGAGGCCGACAGACATGATCTTGACGCCGTGGGCGAAGTTGGGCTCGATCTGGTTGTTGGGCAGGACCTTGGGCTGCCCGGCAGTGGCGAACATGAGCGGAATGTTGGGCCCGTAGATGTCGGCATCGATGAGGCCGACCCGCTGTCCGAGCTTTGCGAGGGCAATGGCGAGGTTGGCCGCGACTGTGCTCTTGCCGACTCCTCCTTTGCCGGAGCCGATGGCCACGATATGGCGGATGCCGGGGAGGGCTGCGGGTGCCTGAGGCTGCGGTGCTTGTGCGTGTGCCATGTGATCTCGCTTCCCTTCGCTCTCACCAGAGTACGGCAGGAGGCATAAGGAGAAGCGAAGCACGAGGCCGGCGCATTGGCGGGGCGAAAGCTATCTGCGCGCTACGCAGATGCTTCAGGGCAAAATGGAGTTTGCGCCGAGGGCCCGGCGGCGGGCGAGCTCGGACTGGCGCTGCTCGCGCCGGCGGCCTGCATCGGCATAGCGCCGCTCCCCCTCAGCGCCTTCGACGGCCAGCTGGGGAATAGGGACAGGCTTGCCGGCTGCATTGACAGCCACAAACGTGAGGTAGGCCGAGGCCACGTGACGGTGTGTTCCCTCAATCGCGTTCTCTGACCAAACCTTGACGCCCACCTCCATGGAGGTGCGGTAGCCGCGGTTGACGCGTGAGTGCAGAATCAGGAGATCGCCGACGTGAACAGGAGCTATGAAGTCGATGTGATCCATGGACGCAGTAACGACATGAGTGCGGGCATGCCGGTAGGCAGCCATGGCGGCGACCAGGTCGATAAAGTGCATGAGCCGGCCGCCCAGCAGGTTTCCCAGGGTATTTGCGTCATTGGGCAGGATGAGCTCGGTCATCTCGGATTCAGAGAGGCGGGCGCTGCGCTTTCTTTCATTCTGAGCTTCAGGGCGAGTTTTGGACGGGTCATTTCCTGGTGGTTCCAGTGGCTCCGGCATGTGCTTCCTTTCACGGAGAACGCCATTTAGGGCGTCCGAGAGCTTCGGTACAATCGCACCAGAATAGTTTGAGCGCTCGCAAGCGTTTCTGCACAAAGCTGCTACCAGCCGCAGGGCACCGGAATCTATTTGCTATGAGGAGTAAGGGATGGACAAGGCGGCGATGTTACAGGAGGTTCTCGAAGCAAACCCGACGGACGCGTTTGCGCGCTATGGCTTAGCCATGGAGTACGCGGGACGGGATGCCTATGAGGCTTCACTTGCTGAGTTCACCACCTTGCTCCGTGACCACCCGGACTATACGCCCGGCTACTTCATGGCTGCACAGACATATGCTCGCGCCGGGCGCATCCCGGAGGCGAAACAGCACCTTGAGCTTGGCATCAGCAGCGCAGCGCGGACGGGAAACAGCCATGCCCAGCGCGAGATGCAGGCCATGCTTGATGAGCTGGAATTAGACACTTAGCGTAAGCCCGCACCTCGTGCGAGAGTGGAGTGTGGTCGCTCGGCAGGTTGCAAGGCTCCAGGAGAGGGTCGGCAAGCCTCCATCCTCCATATGACCCTCATGCATGGTTTGAACCCTGGCGACCTGGCCCGAAAGGCATTGATTTCCGATGAAGATCGCCCTGTTTCCTCTCGATGTTGTTTTATTTCCGGGCGTGCCTTTGCCGCTCCATATTTTTGAGGAGCGATACAAGGAGATGATGGGCGAGTGCCTGGCTGCGGACCTGGAGTTTGGCGTAGTGCGTGCCCAGCAGGACGGGCTGGCAATCGCAGGCTGTACCGCGGCGATCACACGTGTGCTGCGCCAGTATCCTGATGGGTGCTTGGATGTGCTCTGCGAAGGAAAGCGTCGCTTCGAGATTGAACAGCTGGAAGACGGGCGTGCGTATCTACAGGCTGAGGTGGACTTCTTCGACGATGAGCCGGAGGATGCGACCCGGGAGGAGCGCGCGGAGTGTGTTGCTTTGCACCTGGAGGTGCTTGCACTGGCCGGCGTAGGGCGCGAAAGCTACTCGCTCGACCTGAACCGGGGACTTTCCTTCCAGCTGGCCTGGGAGCTGCCTGCCGATCTGAGCTTTAAGCAGAAGATGCTGATGAGCCGCAGTGATCAGGAGCGGACAGCGATGCTGCTGGAGTTCTACCGGGAGGTTTTGCCAAAGCTGCGTCTGGGTGCGTTGGCCCGCAGCGGACACTCCAACAACGGCAATGGACGCGTGATGTAGGGGCGTGATCTGAGCGCATTAGATAGCTCAGCTTTGCAGGATGGCGGGATGATCTGGGTTCCGGGTTTCGGAGCTCTCAGGTCGGCGGGACCGCTCATTTATCCTGTTCCTAGTCTTCTCTTTTCCCTTGTTTGTTCTCGGCTGCTATCCCGCACATGGCATGCCGTTCGCCCAGATCCCAAGTATGGCAAGCGTTTTGTGGCCGTTGCCCGCTTCCCTTCTTGATCTTGCATCCCTTCTCTTTAGGAGCTCTCCCTCATGTCCTCACTGTCACAAGCTGCTATCCAGGGAACGATCGGGCACCAGACGCTGCCGCACACGCTAGGCGAGCTGCGGAACCATCCTCTGTACGGAGAAGCGCGGTTGCGTGAGCGTACGGTCAAGGATGAAATGCGCGAGAACCTGATCGCGCGCCTGCGCGCCCACGCTGAGCATCCGGAACCTATCTTTCCCGGAATCGTCGGCTATGACGATACGGTGGTCCCGCAGATCGTGAATGCGGTGCTGTCGCGGCACAACTTCATCCTGCTGGGGCTGCGCGGCCAGGCGAAGAGCCGCATCCTGCGGGCGCTGACGCATCTGCTGGATGAGTGGGCACCGTACATTGCCGGCTCAGAGATCCGGGACAACCCGTGGAACCCGCTGGCCAAGCACTCTCGTGAGCTGTTGGCAGCGCACGGCGACCACACGCCGATCGCCTGGATGAGCCGGGATGAGCGCTATGTCGAGAAGCTGGCGACCCCGGACGTGACAGTGGCCGATCTGGTGGGCGACCTGGACCCGATCAAGGCGGCGCGCGGCGGGCAGGACCTGTCGAACGAGCTCACGATGCACTATGGGCTGCTGCCTCGTGCGAATCGCGGCATCTTTGCGATCAACGAGGTGCCGGACCTTGCGGGCAAGATCCAGGTGGCATTGTTCAACATCATGCAGGAGGGGGATGTGCAGATCAAAGGCTATCCCGTCCGCCTGAAGCTGGATGTGGCGATCGTCTTCAGCGCGAATCCTGAGGATTACACGGCACGCGGCAAGATCGTGACGCCGTTGAAGGACCGGATCGGCTCCGAGATACGGACGCACTACCCGGAGACGCTGGAAGACGGCATCGCCATCACCGAGCAGGAAGCCTGGGCGGTACGTGGCGCCGGCGAGATCGAGATACCGCAGTACATGCGTGAGCTGGTGGAGCAGATCGCCTTTACGGCGCGCTCTGACAAGCGTGTGGATAAGCGCTCGGGTGTGTCGCAGCGGCTGCCGATCTCCACGATGGAGCTGGTGATCTCAAACGCCGAGCGCCGGGCGCTGATGCACGGAGAAGCGCTGGTGCTGCCGCGCATCGGAGACCTGTATACAGCGATGCCGGGGATCACGGGCAAGATCGAGCTGGAGTATGAGGGCGAGATGCGAGGCGCGGATGTGGTGGTGCGGGAGCTGATCCGCGGCGCACTGGGCGCTGTGTATGACCGCTACTTTGCCGACACCAACACGCAGCAGATTGAGCAGTGGTTCAACCTGGGCGGTTCGCTCAAGGTCGACGACTCAGAGCCGTCGAAGACGATTGCGGCGGAGCTGATCCAGATCCAGGGCTTGTTCGATAAGCTGACGCCTCTTGGCATCAAGAGCGGCGATGCGCCGGAGCGGGTAGTGGCCGCGGCCGAGTTCCTGCTGGAGGGTATGGTGGCTCATCGCCGCCTCAGCAGAAACGAGGAGCGGGGCTTTGCAGCCGGAGACAAGAACCGCCGCAACGAGCGAGAGCGCGGGCAGGGCGGCGACGAGCAGGCGTATGAGGCTTGGCAGACGAAGCGCTCGAAGCGCGGGGGCTTGAACTAGCCTGGCTCCAGGCATAGCGGAAGCGACAAAGGCCCCGTGGTTGCGGGGCCTTTTGTTTGCTACGAGCATGCCGGACCTGGATGGAACCAGGGCACAGGCGCTGCTCTAGACAAAGCCTAGATTCATGGTGCTGAAGTTGCTTAAGCCGGGCAGCATGCCGGGCAGGGCAGAGGCGGGAACGCCAAACCAGCTGGCCAGCGTCGCCATGTACTGGGACAGTGCCGTTGTGGGCACAAAGCTGCCTGTGCCGGCAAAGTCGTCAGGGCCATTGAGCTGCAGGTTGGGGTAGGTGCCGTAAACCGCGCCACCTTTGACCGCGCCGCCGACGACGAAGTGGTGGCCGCCCCAGGCATGGTCGGTGCCGGCGAGGCTATTAATCTGTAGGGTGCGGGAGAAATCAGAAGCCGTAAAAAGTGTCACGTCCTGGTAAAGGCCCAACTCCTGCATGGCCGAGATGAAGGTGCCAACTGCCTGGTCAAGCTGGGCAAACAAGGCGGCTTGCGTCCCGGCCTGCGAGGTGTGGGTATCGAACCCGTTGACGTTGACCAGGAAGATTTGACGGCGGGCGCCGATCTGGCTGCGCAGCTGCATCATGGTCGCGACGGTCTGCAGCTGCCCCATGACCGGGTTGGAGCTGGGGAAGGGCGTTTTGAACGGCTGCGCGTTGACGATCACGCTGTTGTAGAAGTTGTTGTACTGGTAGGCCTGCTTGTAGATCTGCTCATCGGCCTGGATGAGGCTGACGCCGTTGTTGAAGTTGAGCAGCTGCTGGGCCGCATCGCTGCGCGGGTAGCAGGAGAGCCCCGCGGAGCACCAGAAGCTCTCAGCGGCGTTGGCCGGCGCTGCGGTAAACGGAGCATTGTTTTTGCCGATGCCGAAGCTGGTGGTGTTGCCGAAGACCGTAGCCATGGGCAGGTTCGGGGCGTTGTAGGTGGGCGAGAGCAGATCTGCGGTGAGGCCGCTCCAGCTGGCGCCGGTGCCGGGCTGGTAGCCGCCAAGCTCCCAGACCTCCTGCTGATCACCATGCGACATGAGGCAGACCGGGGTAGCTACGCTGCTTGCGATGTACTGCTGCGCCGTCGTGGGCTGCACCAGGGGCCCTACGTTTGCGAGCAAGGCTGCTTGACCGCCCTTGAAAGCCCCCTGCAGATTGCTGAAGGCGGGGTGGAGGCCGTACGCAGTGTTAGGGAGGGTAAGAAGATTGCTTTGCTGCACCGCCACGGAGCCGCGCGCCTGGTTATAGAGGTTGTACTGTGCGCTGCCGAGCGGCACCAGCAGGTTGTTGCTGTCATTGCCGCCGCGCAGGAAGACGCAGACCAGGGCTTTGTAGTCGTTGCTGCTACTGCTTTGGGCGAGAGCTGCCATGGAACGCAGGGGCGAAACCCCTGCCACTTGAGCCAACGCTCCCCATGACGCCGCTTTCATGAAGCTTCTGCGGTCCATTGTCTATCTCCTGTGCTTGTGTTTGTTTTGCCGCTTGCCGTTTGCCGTTACTGGATCACGCGGAACTGTGGCGAAGTCACGATCAGGTAGGCCACGTTTTTTGTCATGGTGGATGGATCGTCGCCCGACACGGCCTGCACGATCGCCTGCTGCATGTCCTGCGTCATGGTGTTGTGCAGGAGCAGAGCGTCAAGCAGGTTGACCAGAGCCGTAGGTCCGGCTTGCGCCGCGTACTGGGTCAGGACGCTGTTCATGGAAAGGTCGAGCGAGAACTCCTTGGCTTCCGGGCCGCTGAGATTGAAGTTGTTATCCAGAGCGTCCTGGACGTGGAGAGTGAGCCAGTGCAGCGTATAGCCGTTCTCGTTCTGGAACTCCGGCGCAAGCTGCCTTGTTTGCAACGCGAACTGTGGCGAATAGAAGCTGAAGACGCTGCCCGGTGCGTGCGGGGCTTCGCCAAAGTCGGCCAACCACAGGTCAAAGGCCTGGTTCATGAAGGCAACATTGGGCCATACGGCATTGCTGGTGGCCAGCAGCCCTCGCATCATGGCAGCCCAGAACTGCACGGGATCTCGCAGGCGCCCGGCGGCAGGATCGACCACGCCGGAGTCGCCGGCGCGAGCTTCCGGATCGAGAAGAAGAGCGCGGATGACGGCCTTCATATTGCCGCGGACGCCGGTGCCGTCATTAACAAACACGCCGGCGATGCGGGAGACGTAGGCGGGGCTGGGGTTGCTCTTGACCAGGTCCTGGATCAGCCGCGTGCAGACAAAGGGCGGCAGAGAGGGATCAAGAAAGATGTTCTGGAGTGCGCCGACGAGGTCCTGCTGCGGCGTTTGACCGGCCGGCAGCGTAACACCCCGCAGCAGCGCTTTCGCGACGGTGCTGTGCTGTGCCGGGAGCGGGACCATGGGGCAGGTTTGCCCCAAAGGGTCAGCGTACCAGTACGTGACGATGTAGCCGAGGTTGGAGCAGTCGTAGTTGGCAAAGGTCCAGCCGGTAAAGGCGAGGGCGAAGTTTTGAATCTGGGCTGCGGTGTAGTTGGGGATCGGTGCGCCGTTCGCATCGAGAGCAAGCGAGCCGTCCTGGTTGAGCTTGTTGATGCCAAGGGAGAAAAGCTGCATGAATTCACGTGCGAAGTTCTCATTGGCGTGGCTGCCGGCCGCAGGCGCCACACTGTCAGCCATGTTGAGGTAGGTGCCCATCGCCGGGCTGAGGGTGACGTCCTGCATGAGCGTGAACCAATTGCCGAACGCGTCCTGGTTGAGCAAATTGAGGTAGTTCGGGAGATAGCGTGGGTCCACGGAGTTGATGGAGATGACAAAGAGCTTGCTGAGCTCGTAGGCGACACGCTCCCGCAGCTGGTCAGGGCCGAAGAGAATGTCGTTCCACCAGAAATACTCTGTAGCGCACTGGAAGTTATTGCAATCGCCGGCTTCTTCGGGTTTGGGATCGGCAGCGGGGATCACGAAAGGAGGCATGGCGAGCTGCTGATCGACGAAGGCGGTGATGCCCGACTGCTCGACGTTGTACTCGCCGAGTGCGGTGTTGCCGAAGGTGGCCTGGTTGAGGATGCGGCCGGCGGCGATCATGGATGTGGAGGTGGAGGAGTTCCAACCGGTGTTGACGACCGGGCTCGTTTGCGCGGTCGCTGCATGGCAGAGGAAGGTCGCAGCTGCGATGCAAAGAAGACGAGCAAGTCTGCGAACGAGAATGGGGGGATGTTTACTGCCGTCCATCATGAGTTCAGTTCCTCGCACAAGGGGAGATCCGAATGAATGCATCAAAGACTGTTCCATTTGCTAGCTGGAAGTTATAAGTCCAGTAAGTGGATACTATCTACGCAGTTAGGGCAATGCGGAGGAATGCGCGTGGTCACAGGTCTTGCGTAACGGTACGCAGGCAGCAGAAAAGAAGCGGGAGTGGATTCCTGTAACGAATCCGTAACGGTACTGCCTCGTGCTATCCCGAGACATGACGCGAAAGCGGTACAAGGTGGAATCCTTGACGGCTCGAAAACAGAATGGCGGCGTAAGGGGTGCTTTCGGCGAGCGTAGTTGCGGTGCCCGATGGAAAGGCTGAGAATAAAGCGATGAAACGCGTCCGCTATACGAAGTACAACGGCGACCTGGCCGCCGAGCTGGACATGGAAGACCTGCTCGAAGCGCTCTCGGATTATCTGCTGGACTCGGGCTTTCAGAACCCGATGATGCAGTTTCAAGATCTGGACCAGACGATGGACGACCTGAAGGAGGCTCTTCGGCGGGCTATGGAGTCGGGTGAGCTGTTTGATGAGGATACTCAGCAGAAGATAGAGCAGTTACAAGCTGAGGGTAAGTTCGAGCAGTTCCTGGATCAGCTGATGGACCGGATGGAGCAGGAGAACTACATCCAGAGCAAGGGCGAGAGCTCGCCGGAGCCAGGACAGGGGCAGGCCGGCGGAGGCGAGACCGAGGCGCGTTTTGAGGTTACGGACAAGAGCCTGGATTTTCTAGGCTTCAAGACACTGAGCAACCTGCTGGGCTCGCTTGGCAAGGCCAGCGCAGGACGGCACGACACGCTGCACTATGCGACCGGGGTGGAGGCGAGTGGAGGGTCCAAGGCGTATGAGTTTGGGGATGTGTTGAACCTGGATACGACGGCGACGCTGAGCTCGGCGATAGCGCGGGAAGGGGTGAAATCGCCCCTGAACCTGGAGTACTCCGACCTGCATGTGCATCAGTCGGAGTATCAGAGCTCCTGCGCGACGGTGGTGATGCTGGACTGCTCGCACTCAATGATCCTGTACGGGGAGGACCGGTTTACGCCGGCCAAGCGCGTGGCTATGGCACTTTCGCACCTGATCCGCACGCAGTATCCGGCTGATTCGCTTTCGCTGGTGCTGTTCCATGATTCGGCGGAGGAGCTGCCGATCTCGCAGCTGCCCCGGGTCAAGGTGGGGCCGCACTACACCAACACGCGGGAGGGATTGCGTGTGGCACGGCGCATCCTGGAGCGGCAGCGCAAAGACATGAAGCAGATCGTGATGATCACGGACGGCAAACCCTCCGCTCTGACGCTGCCGGATGGGCGGATTTACAAGAACGCGTTTGGGCTGGATCCGCTGGTGGTAAGCGAAACGCTGGAAGAGGTAAACCGCTGCAAGCGGTCGAACGTGATGATCAACACCTTCATGCTGGCTTCGGATTACGGGCTGATGCAGTTTGTACAGAAGGTGACGCAGATGTGCCGGGGCAAGGCGTACTTTACGACGCCCGACACGCTGGGCGAGTACCTGCTGATGGACTATATGCAGCGCAAGATGAAGACGGTGCACTAGACGCTGCGGTTCGGTGGGTGGGAGCCTCGCGGGAGAGAGCCACGGGGCTTCGCTGTTTGCTGATCGTGATGTCTAGACCCGGTCAGGACTAGGGGAGTCAGGACTAGGGGACGGGGTTCTCCAGGCGAGTGCGGAGATGGCCGGCGAGCTCGGCCACGGTCTGGAGCTTAACGGCTAAAGGAGCAGAGACCAGCGGCTCGGCGAGAGCGAGCTGGGAGTGAAGCAGCAGGCCGGTCACGGTATCGCGCAGGTCATTGCCAAGGGCGGCGGTGGCTGCCCGCATCGCCAGCTGCTGCTCGTGCTCACGCCGCTGCAGGGCGGCACGAACGTCGCGGATAAGGCGATTGGTGCCGGAGATGGCGAAATTGATCTGCAGGGGGATGGCCAAACCTGCCTGTCTCCAGAGCAGATCGGCGGCTTCCGGACTGGATTCGGCGACGGGCTCGTCAATGACGACGATGGTGTACTCGCGGCGGCGCAGGGCAGCCATGCCCTCCCGGCGGCTGGGCGCGACATCGACCGGCAAGCCCAGCTGTTTGGAAAGGCTGGCCGCGCAGTGTTCCGCGCCGGAGATGCCGGTGATGATCAGAGCGCTTTGCATGGAGTTCTCCTTGGGGCCGTTGCGGGTTGCGGGTGGGGCAGACAGGGTCGTATCGGGACAGGCGCTCATGTGGCCTGCGTGAGTACGGAGACGATGTTGTACTCCTTGAGTTTGCGGTAGAGCGTGGTTTTGCCGATGCCGAGCAGCTGGGCTGCTTTCAGCTTGTCGCCGTTGAGCCTTGCGATGGCTTCAATAATGGCCTGCCGTTCAAGAGCCGCGAGCGAGGTCACGCCGGGACCGGCGGCAGCCGCGGCTTCGAGGACTTCGCGCAGGGGCATGGTGGCTTTGCGCTGCTGCATGCGGAAGTCCTGGAGTCCGGTGGGCATATCGCCCAGCTGGACCAGGGTGCCGGAGGCAAAGGAGCAGGCGCGTTCCAGGGCGTTTTCAAGCTCACGGACGTTGCCGGGCCAGTCGTACTCGTCGAGGACGCGCAGAGCTTCGTCGCTGAGCTCAAACTGCTTGCCGTACTCCTTGCTTATGCGATCCAGGAAGTGGGCGCTGAGCAGGGGCACATCCTGACGCCGCTCCCGGAGAGGCGGCAGGCGGAGGCTTACCACGTTGAGCCGGTAGAAGAGGTCTTTGCGGAAGCGGCCCTGTTCAACCATCTGCTTGAGGTCGCGATTCGTGGCGGCTAGAACGCGGGCCCGCATGGGCAGACGGTGATTGGCGCCAACGGGCCGCACCTCCTTCTCCTGCAAGGCGCGCAGGAGCTTGGACTGCAGATCCATGGGAAGCTCCCCGATCTCGTCGAGGAAAACGGTGCCGTCGCCGGCGGCGACGAGCAGCCCATCCTTGTTGCGGTTGGCACCGGTGAAGGCGCCTTTGACGTAGCCGAAGAGCTCGCTTTCAACCAAGGTGGGCACGAGAGAACCACAGTCGACGGGGAGGAATGGCTTTTGGGCTGAGGGGCCATTGGCGTGGATGGCGCGTGCCACCATCTCCTTGCCGGTGCCGCTTTCGCCGAGGATCATGACCGGATGCGAGCTTTGCGCGACCTTGGACATGATGCGGTAGATCTTGTCCATCTCGGCACTCTGACCCACGATGGTGCCGAGGGCGCCCTGAGAACGCATGCGGTCGCGGAGCCGGCGGGCCTCCGAGGCGAGATCGCGCTTTTCCGCGGTGCGCTCGAGCAGCGCGGTGAGCTCGTCCATGGAGAAGGGCTTGGTCAGGTAGTCCGTCGCGCCCGTGCGCATGGCTTCAACGGCGGAGGTGACCGTGGCATAGGCGGTCATCACGATCACGGAGGTATCGGGGCGCATGGTTTTGATCTCATCGAGCAGATCGAGAGCCTTGCCGGCGGAGCTTTTGGGGTCGATCAGCAGGACATCTGTACTGTTGCCTCGCAGGTATGCGCGCGCTTCGTCCACCGAGTCGACGGAGTGGGGATGAAAGCCTTGCGTCTTCGCAATTTCAAGAACGGCGGAGCGCACGGCGGCGTCTTCATCGAGGATGAGGACGCGCAATTTCGCTGCGGTCTGGTTGCCCATAGGTTGTGTGTAAGCCGTAGTGTTGCGCCTGATTTTAGGACGTCTTTTGCCCCCGCTCCAGTTACGGAAGTACGCTTTCGCGCTCTTTGGAGGGCGATGGGCGGGTGGGGAGGCGGAGCTCGAAGGTGGTGCCACCGCGGGTGGTGCCGCGACGGCGGGTGCTGGCGACGCGGACTTCTCCGCCCGAGGCTTCAACCAGCTGGCGGACGATGGCCAGGCCCAGACCGCAGACGGAGCCGTTGTTTTTGGAGCTGAAGCCGGGCTCAAAGATGCGGCCGAGGGCGAGCGAGGGGATGCCGGGGCCGTTGTCCGAGACGTGGATGAGCACGGCAGGAGCGCTCCGGCTGAGGGCGCGGCGCGCGGTGATGGTGACGGTGCCGCCGGTGGGCATGGCTTCGGCGGCGTTCTTGACCAGATTGGTGAAAACCCGTTCGAGCGCGTCCTCCGGGATGGCGAGGGCAGGCAGCTTGGTCTCAGAGGAGACATGGACAGCGACCCGGGGGCCGGCGATGGCGCGGAGCAGAGGGGTGGCGGCGGCGAGGGCTTCGGAGACCGGCTTAGAAGCCTGGCGGGGGGCGGGGGAGAAGGCTGGAGTCGGTCTTGGCTTTAGATCGGTTTTTGACGTCGGAACGCGCTTCGGAACGTGCTCCGGAACTTGCTTCGCGGCGTGCTCTGGAGCTGGCTCTCGTGAGGGATGGGGGCTGTGGCTCTCCGCGCAGAGTTGGGCGAAGTCTGTGATGAGCTGGCCGAGGGACCGGGTCGTAGCCTCCAGGCCTTCGACGTACTGGGCGTGGTCTGCTGGAAGCACGCCGGGCTCGGCGAGGAGCCCGGTGAGCAGCTGCAGGGAGGTGAGTGCGCTGCGGGCATCGTGCTCGAGTGCGGCGGAGGGTGAGAGGGAGGAGCGTGGGGGCGCGGGCTGCGTTGCTGGGAGCAGAGTTGGGACCAGAGTGGGGCAAAGGGTTGGGGCTTCTGCTTCCGGCTCTGCTCCGAGCCGTCCGGCAGCCTCGACACCCTCCGCGGGCCATGGGGTGGGGCGAACCGGCACCGTCAGCTTCCCTGGACGGAGAAAGGGAAGGACCTTCACGGAAGCCGGGATGGAAGCGGAGGAGGAAGCGGAAGCGGCATCGCCGAATGTCTGCATGATGATCCTTGTCCGAGTCGACGACGAGCTGCCTGGTCGACGCTGCACTTCCCTTCTATGCAGCTTGTATGCCAAAGTCACACAACTGTTCTAACCCATGTGGAATGAATGAGATGGAACCCCGGTCGGACTTGGGGCAGAGCTTTCCGTGCATGTTGGATTTGGCCCGAAATGGAACGTAGACAGTCTGCGCCCAAGGTAAGTCATTCGTTATGAATGAGTTGCTTGCGCGTGCCGGAATGGGAGGGTGTATGCCGCTGCCCATTCCGGGAAGCAGGGGCCGTTCCTTTCCGCCTTGCCCGCCCTACAATGGGAGCCATGACAGAGACACTCGCTCCCTTCTTCCGCGGCCAGGGCCGCGGCACCGATACGCTCCGTCCCTTCCGGCTGCAGCCTGATTTTGTAGGGACGGCGGAGGGTTCGGTGCTGATCAGCATGGGGGAGACGCGGGTGCTGTGCAATGCGTCGATTGAATCGGGTGTGCCGGGCTGGATGCGTGGGCAGGGCCGGGGATGGGTCACAGCGGAATACGGGATGCTGCCGCGAGCGACGCTGACGCGGAGTGCGCGCGAGGCGGAGCGGGGCAAGGTAGGTGGGCGGACGCACGAGATCCAGAGGCTGATTGGGCGCTCATTGCGTGCGGGCGTGGATATGGCAGCGCTGGGGGAGCGGACGGTGATCCTGGACTGCGATGTGCTGCAGGCCGATGGAGGGACGCGGACGGCGGCGATCACCGGAGCATGCGCGGCGCTGGCGTTGGCATTGGGCCGGATGACCAAGGCAGGCGCGCTGAAGACGAACCCGATGCTGCAGCTGATTGCGGCGGTGAGTGTGGGGATTGTGGAAGGGACGACGCTGCTGGACCTCCAGTACGAAGAGGATGCCCAGGCGGAGGTCGATGCCAACATCGTGATGGCGGCAGATGGTGAGCTGATCGAAGTGCAGGCGACGGCCGAGCGCAAGAGCTTTCCGCGGAACCGGCTGTTGCAAATGCTGGACTTAGCAGAGGGCGGGCTCCAGCAGCTGCTGGCTGCGCAGCGGGCGCTGCTCGAAGAGGCAGGGGTTGCGGTGCCAGGTGACAAAGCGGGTGCTGCGGGTGCATCTACCATAAGTGCGCGGGGCTAAAGACGCAGCTAGAGAGACGTGGTGGGCAGCGAAGCGCGCCGCGGAGAGAAGCGAAAACACAGACAGGGAGAGTACAGGATGGCGATGGAACTGACCCCAGGGAAGCTGGCCGGGCTGCAAGCCGTTTCAAATGAACGTGGAGTGATTGCGGCCGCGGCGATGGACCAGCGTGGATCGCTGCAGAAGAGCCTGGCAAAGGCGAAGGGCGTGGCGGAGGTGCCGGACTCGATGCTGGAGGACTTCAAGAGCATGGTCACGGATACGCTCACGCAGTATGCTTCGGCGATCCTGCTGGACCCCGAGTTTGGGCTGCCGGCGACCCACAAGCGGCATGGCAAGGGGCTGCTGCTGGCCTATGAGAAGACGGGCTATGACGCAAGCGACGAGGGGCGGCTGCCGGACCTGCTGGACCACTGGTCGGTGGCACGGCTGAAGGAAGCGGGAGCGGACTGCATCAAGATCCTGCTGTACTACAACCCCTTTGAAAAAGAGCCGATTAACGATGTAAAACACGCCTTTATCGAGCGTGTAGGGGATGAGTGCCGGGCCCACGATATGCCGTTTTTCCTGGAGTTTGTGGGCTACGACGTCCATGGCGAAGATGAAAAGGGGCTGGGGTATGCGAAGCGGAAGCCGTCGATCGTGAAGGGGTCGATGGAGGAGTTCAGCAAGGCGCAGTATGGCGTGGACGTGCTGAAGGTGGAGGTGCCGGTGCAGATGAAGTTTGTGGCCGGGACGAAGGCTTTTGCCGGGGAGCCGGCGTATACGCGGGACGAGGCGCTGGCGTTGTTTCGGGATACGGCCTCGGTGACGGCGAAGCCGTTTATCTACCTTTCCGCCGGCGTGACGAACGCTATCTTCATTGAAACATTGCAGTTAGCGGGTGAAAGCGGGACCAGCTTCAACGGGGTGCTGTGTGGGCGCGCCACCTGGGCGGATGGGGTCGCGATCTTCGCGAAGGATGGGGAAAAGGCGTTTGCGGACTGGCTCGGAGCGCAGGGCACGGAGAACATCCAGAACGTGAACAAGGCGCTGGAGGCGGCGACGCCGTGGCATGGAAAGGTGCAGGGCCAGGGCTGAGCTGGGGCTGGGCTGGGTCCGTTTTAGGCTGTTTCAGGGTGCAGAAAGGCGTGCGAATGGTGGTGAGTTCGCACGCCTTTTTGTGCGCGAAATGTATAAGTATGCGAGGTGCTGCATAGATATGCAGGCGCTACGGTACTTCGGTACTGTTTGCACAGGGTTTCGAGAGTTCTGCAGGGGTTGACGGGAGTGTGGTCGGGGAAGGTTTTTTTTGGTGTTTTTTCCCAGATTGGGAAGGGTGTGTGACCGGGGGCGTGGGAGTCGCTGCCAGGCTGGCGCGAGGTTTGGGGTGATTGTGGTTGTGGCCGCCGTTCCTAGATGGGCTTGAGCGGAGGAAAGCGAATCCTTGGACGCGGAGCGCTACCGCTTCGCTCAGGACGACCCTTCCTTTGGGATTGTGAACGAGGGTGGGGGCGGGATGGCGATGCGTGGGCGATATCAGCTGATCCTGCTGATTGTGGTTCTGGATGCGATGGGGATCGGGATTGTGTTTCCGACAATGCCGGCGCTGCTGCGGCAGCTGCTGCATGGCGGGTCGAATGCAGAAGTGGCGCGGCATTATGGGTGGCTGCTAGCGGCTTACGCGAGCACGACGCTGTTTTCATCGCCGGTGCTGGGGGTGTTGAGCGACCGGTATGGGCGGCGGCCGGTGTTGCTGGCCGGGCTGTTTGGCACGGCATTTGACGACCTGGTGATGGCGCTGGCTCCGACACTTCCCTTCCTGTACCTGGGGCGCACGCTGGCCGGGGTGACGGGCGCGAGCCTGACGGTGGCAACGGCTTACATAGCAGACCGGAGCGATGAGGAGAGCCGTGCGCGGGAGTTCGGGCGGATGAATGCGTGCTTCGGGATCGGCTTTATCGCGGGGCCGATGCTGGGCGGCCTCGCTGGGAACTATGCGGTGCGAGCGCCGTTCTTTCTGGCGGCGGGGCTGAACGGGGTGAGTGCGCTGCTGTGCTTCCTTCTGCTGCCGGAATCGCGCGTGGCGCCTGCATCCGCGGAAAAGAAGGCCCACGTGACGCTGCGGCAGCTGAACCCCCTGGCGCCGCTGGGCCGCATCGGGAGTGTGCCGGGCATTGGGCGGCTGCTGTTTGTGTTTGGGACCCTGAACACGGTGAACCAGGTCACAGGTGTGCTGTGGGTGGTGTACGGGACGGCGCGGTTTGGGTGGTCGCCGGGGATGGTGGGCGTGTCGCTGGCGGTGTATGGGCTGCTCTCGGCGGTGTGCCAGACCTTTTTGCCGGGGCGGGCGGAGCGGCGGCTGGGACGGAGGGGCACGGTGCTGGCCGGGATGGTGGCGGATGCGCTGGGCTTCCTGTCGTTCGGACTGGTGCGCGCGACGCCCGGGGCGCTGGGAACCATTCCACTGTTTGCGTTGAGCGGTCTGTCACTGCCGTCGTTACAGGCATTGCTTTCGTCGCGGGTAAGCGAGGAACGGCAGGGCGAGCTGCAAGGGGTGTTGACGAGTTTGACATCGGTGATTGCGGTGTTGTGCCCGATCGCGGCCTCAAGCCTGTATGTGCTGTTGCAGGAGAGGGTGCCGCGGGTGCCGGGAATGATCTGGTTGTTGCTGTTGCCGTTGTTTGTGCCTTGCTTTGCCGTGATGGGGCGCAAGGGCGAGGCCACGCCGATCTAGAAGACGAGAGGGTCGGATGGGAGCTTGCTTTGCCCGAGATTCTGAGATGCGAGACCTTCCCATCCGGCATCACAGGCCCGAACGGAGCGCAGATGCAGTGCTTCGTTCAGGATCGTTCCGAGTAGACGCTTGCAGGAGGGCGCTGTCTATTTGTGCTAGCACTCGTTGCGTATAGCAGGAGGGTTAGCGCAAGGGGAGTTCCATGAAGACATTGGCGCGGGTGTAGGCGAGTTTGGGGAGGTTGTCAGGGTGGATGTGGGTGAAGCCCGCGGACTCGTAGAGGCGGACGGCGTTTTCGAGCCTGGTGTTGCTGCCGAGGAAAAGGCGGTGTGCGCCGAGAGTGCGTGCCTGGGCGATGGCGTGCGTGAGCAGAGCGCGGCCGATGCCGAGACCGCGGGCATGCGGTGCCACAGCCATCTTGGAGAGCTCGTAGACGCCGTTGCCCATGGGGATGAGTGCGACGCAGCCAACGTCTTCTCTGGTCTGGGCCGGGCTGGTCTGGGCCGGGCTGGTCTGGGCCTGGCTGGTCTGGGCCGGGCTGCTTTGGGCTGAGCTGCTTTGCGCGATGTAGATATGTGCGCCGCGGTTGAGCAAGATTTCCGGGTGCTCAAGTTGCTCGCGGTCCTTGGGCTCGAGGACGAAGTAAAGCGAGATCCACTCTTCATTGAGGGTGCGGAAGGCGGTGGCGTCGTCGCCCGGGCGGAGCTCGCGGATGGAGAGCTTTGGCAATGATGGCGCATGCGGCTGGCGGGTATCTGGGAACGGCACTTCAGGAGGCTCCTGCTTGGTGATGGTGCCCTTGCGCGTAGAGATGCTGATACCGATGGGCAGGGCGCGAGGATGGTTGCAGATTTGCGAAGTGGCGGGTTTGGGCTGCAGTGGGGCCTGGATCACGCGAGGGAGGGTGGACTGGGGTGGATCGCGGCAACTTGGTTTGGCCCACGCTTGAAATGACTGAGAAGAAGAACAGATTGTGCGTAGGGACACCGTAGATGCTGCTTGCGCAGGAAAGCGGACATCCGGGCCGGGTGAAATGAGCTTCCGATAAGACGAGCCATCGCGTATGGCGCGAGTCTGCTGGCGGAGAGGGAATGGATTGAGTCAGGTCACAGCAGAAGCGGGAGAGAAGAAGGGGTGGCGGGGGCTGCTGAAGGAGGCGGTGAGCGGGACCAAGCGCGACCTGACGAAGGGGGACTTGAACTCTGCAGTGGTGCTGCTGGCAATCCCCATGATGCTGGAGCTGGGGCTGGAGTCGGTATTTTCATTGGCAGATATTTTGTGGGTGAGTGCGCTGGGGCCGAATGCGGTGGCCTCCGTGGGATTGACCGAGTCGCTGATGACGCTGGCCTTTGCGGTGGCTGCGGGGTTGAGCACCTCGATTACGGCGCTTGTAGCGCGAAGGATCGGCGAAGGCGACAAGGATCAGGCGGCGATCGATGCGGTGCAGGCGATTGTGGTGGGGCTGGTGATCTCTGTCCTGATCGGGGTGCCGATGTTTTTTCTGGCGCCGAAGCTGCTGGGGCTCTTGGGAGCGAGCCAGCCGGTGATCCAGGCAGGGAGCTTGTATGCGCGGATCACGCTGGGCTTTTCAGGCGTGGTGATTTTGCTGTCGTTGAACAACGCGGTGTTTCGCGGGGCAGGCGATGCAGCGGTGGCGATGCGGCTGCTGTGGGTGGCGAATGGGATCAACCTGGTGCTGGATCCGCTGCTGATTTTTGGAGTTGGGCCGTTCCCGAAGCTGGGTGTGGCGGGGCCGGCAGTGGCGACGCTGATTGGGCGCGGGACGGCGCTGCTGTACCAGGTGTACCTGCTGATGCGGGGTAGCGAGCATTTCCGGATTGAGCGGAAACATGTGCGGCTGCATGCGGGCGAGATGGTGCGGTTCCTGCGCATTTCAAGCACGGGGATGGTGCAGTTTCTGCTGCAGCAGGGGAGCTGGCTGGGGCTGGTGCGGATTGTGAGCCTGTTTGGCGCGACCGCGATTGCGGGCTATACGATTGCGATCCGGATATTGAACTTCATCATGCTGCCCTCGCTGGGGCTGGCGAACGCAGCGGGGACGCTGGTGGGGCAAAGCCTGGGCGCAGGGATTGTGGATCGGGCGCGCTCGTCGGTATGGCGGACAGGGATATGGAACCTGGCACTGCTGAGCGCGGCGTGCCTGCTATTTCTGTTCTTCGCAAAGCCAATTGTGGGGATTTTCTCGCATGAGCAGCAGGCGGAGCCGATCGCAGTGCAGTGCCTGCGGATCTTCAGCATTTCCAACTTGTTCTTCGCGTTCAGCGCAGTGTTTCTGCAGGCGTTTAATGGCGCGGGCGATACCGTCACCCCGAGCTACATCAACCTCATTGGGTTCTGGATTGTGGAGCTGCCGCTAGCGTGGCTGCTAGGCAAGCATACGCACCTGGGGATTCGCGGGGTGTTTGTGGCGGTGCTGCTGGCGCAGGTGTTGTCGCTGCTACTAAGCGGGGCGTTGTTTTTACGGGGAAGCTGGGCGAACAAACATGTGTAGCGACCGCGGTGGCATAAAGGAGAAGAGCTGATGGGAACTGCCCTGCTGCAGGCTGAGGCCGATACGTTTGAGACCGATGTACCGCGGCGGCTGGACCGGCTGCCGTGGAGCCAATGGCACCTGAAGATGGCCATGGCGCTGGGCATTACGTTTCTGCTGGACGGGCTGGAAGGCGGCGTGGGCGGATCACTGTCAGGCGCGCTGAAGTCGACGACGACGCTGCACTTCTCAGACGCGCAGCTGGGGCTGAGCTCGACGGGCTACCTATTTGGAACGGTGCTGGGGGCGCTTGTGTTTGGGTATCTGGCGGACGTATATGGGCGCAAGAGTTTGTTCTTTTGGACGCTGGCGCTGTATGCGTGCTCGACCGCGGCAACGGCGGGGACGTGGAACCTGTGGAGCTTTACGCTGTGCCGGGTGCTGACGGGCGCAGGGATCGGCGGGGAGTATACGGCGATCACCTCGGCGATTGATGAGCTGATCCCGGCGCGGGTGCGCGGGACGGCGAATCTGGTGATCGGCTCGACGTTCTGGATCGGGGTGATTGCTGGATCGCTGGTGGCAGTGGGGTTTTTGTCAGACGGTGTGTTTGGGCTGCGCGTGGGCTGGCGGATGGCAATGCTCTCTGGCGTGCCGATTGCGGTGCTGGTGCTGTTTATGCGGCGGTTTATCCCGGAGAGCCCGCGGTGGCTGCTGACGCATGGGCGGCCGGACGAGGCCGTGGTGATTGTGGAGCAGATTGAGCGGGAGGTGCGGGCACAGCATGGCTCCCTGCCGCCGTTTGAAGGCACGACGACGCTGAAGAAGAGTACCGGCAATACGCTGGCGAAAGTAGGGCTGCTGTTCAGCAGCAGGCATCGGGGGCATGCGCTGCTGTGCCTGGGACTGACGATGGCGCAGAGCTTCTTTTACAACTCGGTGTTCTTCTCGAGCACGCTGGTCCTGCTGCGGTTTTACGGGGTGTCGGCGGCGCATGCGGGGGTGTTGTTTTTGCCGATTGCGTTTACGAACTTTGTAGGGCCGGTGCTGCTGAGCCGGTTGTTTGATACGGTGGGGCGGCGCACGATGATCTCATTGAACTTCATCACGACGGGCGTAGTGTTTGCGGTGTCAAGCCTGCTTTTTCGCGGCGGGCACCTGGGGACGGTGGCGCAGGTGGCGTGGTGGGCGGTGTCGTTCTTTTTCGCGGCATCGGCCGCGGGGTCGGCTTACCTGACGACGAGTGAGCTGTTTCCGCAGCAGATCCGGGCATCGGCGATTGCGATCTTTTATGCGGCGGGGACGCTGCTGGGCGGGGTGCTGGGACCGACGATCTTTGGCATGCTGCTGAACAAGGGCGAGCGGGCGCCGATCTTTTACGGGTTTATGGCGAGCGCGTGTGTGATGGTGCTGGCCGGGGTGGCGCAAGCGGTGTGGGGCGTGGCAGCAGAGAGGAAGCCGCTGGAGGAGATTAGTTAGCGCGGGGCGCGCCGAAAAGAAAAGCCGAAGGGGCGTGACCGCGCGGCATCCCAAGCGGGTATGGCGACGCACTATGACGTGATTGTGATTGGAAGCGGGGCAGGCGGCGGCACGTTAGCGCTGCACCTGGCACGGGCCGGCAAGAAGATACTGATCCTGGAACGCGGCGGTTTTATGCCGCAGGAGAAGCTGAACTGGGACACCTCGGCGGTGTTTCTGGACAACCGGTACCACACGAAGGAGACCTGGCAGGACAAGGACGGCAAGGCGCTGCATCCGCAGCAGGCGTACTTTGTGGGCGGGCAGACCAAGGTATATGGCGCGGCGATGTTCAGGATGCGTGCGGAGGATTTCGGGGAGATCCGGCACAAGGGCGGGATCTCGCCGGCCTGGCCCATCAGCTATGCAGACATGGAGCCGTACTATACGCAGGCAGAAGAGCTATTCCACGTGCACGGGGACCTGGGGACGGCGCCGCCCGTGCCGGGAGGGTACGGGAGCTCGTTTGACCCGACGGAGCCGTTCCACTCCAAGCCTTATCCGTACCCGGCGCTTGCGAATGAGCCGCGGATGCAGACTATCCAGGACGACGTGCAGAAGCTAGGGGTGCGGACGTTTCCGATCCCGCTAGGACTGAAGCGTGATGAGGCAGACCCTCTGAAGTCAAAGTGCGTGCGGTGCGATACGTGCGATGGATACCCGTGCCTGGTCCATGCGAAGTCAGACGCGGACATCAACTGCATCCGTGAGATCCTTCCTCTGCCGAATGTGACGCTGATGGTGAACTCGCGGGTCGTGCGTCTGCGGACCGATGCAAATGGCACGGCCGTGGTGGCCGCTGCGGTGGTGCATGCGGGCGCGTGCAGGCGGTATGGCGGGGGCGCTGCTCCAGAGGCAGATCTCGATGCGCCGGAGTCAACGCAGGGACGGACGGTGGAGTACACGGCGGACCTGTTCTGCGTGTGTGCCGGGGCGGTGAACTCGGCGGTGCTTCTGCTGGCTTCAGCGAGCGAGAAGCATCCGCGCGGCCTGGCGAATGGGTCGGACCAGGTGGGGCGGAACTTTATGTACCACCAGGCGGATGCGCTGCTGGCGCTGGGGACTGAGCGCAACGAGGACGCGTACACGAAGACGTGGGGAACGAACGAGTTCTACCTGAGGGACACGGACTCAAGCTACCCATTTCCGCTGGGGCAGGTGCAGCCGGTGGGGAGCTTCCATTTCGAGATGATGAAGGGCGACGCGCCGCCGCTGACGCCGGAGTTTGTGCTGACAGCGATGAAGCACCATGCGGTGCCGTGGTGGCTTACGACCGAGGACCTGCCGGCGGCGGAGAACCGGGTAACGCTGGAGAATGCGACGCCAGGAGATGCGCAGGGGGAGGCACAGTCCCAGCAGCCGGGACTTGCCGGGGCGCACCCGGCGGGTGACACGGGATGTGTGAATGAAACAGACGCGGTGACAGATGCGGCGTCACGGCGTATACGCCTGGCGTATACGCCGAACAATGTGGAGTCATTTGAGCGGCTGAAGAACCGGTGGGTGGATACGCTGAAGAAGGCGGGGCACGCAACGACCTCGGTGCCGCTGCATGCGTATTTTAAGAAGCGGATCCCGATCGAGGGGGTGGGCCACCAGAACGGGACATGCCGGATGGGGGATGACCCGGCAACGAGCGTGCTCGATGCGTTTTGCAAGGCGCATGAGCTGGACAACCTCTACGTGGTGGACGCGGCGTGTTTTGTGTCGGCTTCGGCGGTGAACCCTTCACTGACGGTGATTGCCAATGCAATTCGGGTAAGCGAGCATCTGCTTCTGGAGCGGATGACGTAGGATGCGGCGCACTGCGGCGAAGAGCCGCCGCAGTGCGCGGCGCTAGAGGCTGCCGGCGTTACGCAGCATGCCGCCGTCGATGAAGTAGGTGCTGCCAGTGACGTAGGAAGCAGCGTCGGAGCTGAGATAGACGGCGAGCTCGCCGATATCTTCGGGGCGGCCCCAGCGGCCAAGGGGGATGCCGGCAAGGATTTTGCTGTTCATCTCCTTGTTCTCTTCTACGTCTTTGTCAATCGGTGTGTAGACTGCGCCGGGACCGATGTTGTTGACAGTGATGTTGTGCGGCGCGAGCTCCACAGCAATGGTGCGCATGAGCATGCGGATGCCGCCCTTGGTGGCGCAGTAAGGGGCGTTGGTGAGCAGGGGCAGATCCTCGTGAATGGAGGAGATGTTGATGATGCGGCCGCCCTGGCCTGCCTTGATCATTTGCCGCGCCGCAGCCTGCGAGCAGAGAAAGGTGCCGGTAAGGTTGACGGCGATGATCTTGTTCCACTCCTCAAGAGGGTAGTCAACAAAGGCGAACTTCTTCTCGATACCGGCGTTGTTGACGAAGATATCGAGGCGTCCGAAGTGTGAGACTGTCTGGTCGACGAGGTTCTGCACGTCGGCCTGCTGGGAGATATCGGCGTCGATACCAAGGACTTTGCCGCCGCCGGCCTGGATTTTTTCAATGGTGTCCTGTGCGACGGAGGGTTTGCCGACATAGTCGACGACGATGGAGGCCCCTTGTTTGCTGAGTGCGAGTGCGATGCCCTGGCCGATGCCTGTGCCTGCGCCGGTGACCACGGCGACTTTGCTTTCGAGTCTCATAGACGTGTTCCTTCGCGGGGTTGGATGCGAGGTGTGGAGGTGGTTTGCGCGCAGATGGCGATTTCTCGCGGGGACCGGGGGATCGTGTGGCTTGCTCAAGATGAGTTTGAGAAGGGGGCGCTGGACCGATCGGGGTGGACCGGGTTTCAGGGGCTAGAGCCGGAGCACCCAGTATTGCGCCAAGCGCGGCGTTCCGCTACTCGAGTTTGGACTGGCCGTACTGGAGGAGGGTGACGAGCAGGACGCCGCCGCAGATGTTCCCGGCGGTGACGGGGAGGAGCCAGGCAAAGAAGGCTCCGAATGAGAGGGAGCCGGCGAGGACGCTCGAGAGGATTTCGCCGCTGGAGGCGATGCAGTGGGCGAAGTGGCCGACGCCGACGATGAAGGTCATGGTCCAGATGAGCATGACGGAGCCGGTGATGGAGTGGGAGGCGGAGACGAGCCAGGCGACGGTAGCGATGATCCAGCCGCCGACAACGCCGGACCAGAAGGCATGCGAGGCGGTGATGTGGGCGGCCTCATTGCCGAGCAGGACGAGTTGCTGGGTGAACTCGGGGCGGAGGGCGCCGGTGCGCACGGCAAGGAGGGCGAAGAGCAGGGCGCCGAGGATGTTGGTGGGGAAGACGATGGACCAGAGGCGAAGGGTGGAAAGGAAGTGGCGCTTCTCTGCCAGCATGAGAGCGACGGGGTAGAGCGTGTTCTCTGTGAAGAGCTGGGAGCGGCCGAGGATCACGACCATGAAGCCGAGCGGGTAGAAGAACATGGCGGTGACGCGGCCCGCGGGTGTGCTGCCCACCATGGAGAGCAGGATGGCCACGCTGAGGCCGGTGAGACCCATGAGGAGGCCGCCTGCGACGCCGGAGATGGCGAGCGAGACGTTGGAGCGGTCGAGCTCACGGCGGCCATTGACGGTGACCTGCTCGTAAATTTGCCCGGCTGTGGGGCGGTCGAGGTCCTGCTGGGAGGAGTCAGATACGGCGGGTTTGCGCTTGATGGCGGGCAGCGGCATGAACGGGGGGTGCTCCTGGTTTGTCGCTGTGGAGGTGGGATGCGCGAGGTCAAGGGGGTGAGGAGTTCTTAGGATTGATGAGGCAGTGGGGTGGGCGGGATTTGATGGGCAGGGCGATAGTGCTTCGCCCCAGATCTCAGGGGCGAGACCTGGGGTACCCGCGTTGTGTGATGGGCGAGCTTCGGGAGGACGTTCCCGGGTGAGCTTTGCGGAGGTTAGAGGGTGACGCGGGCGTGTTCGCCGACGTGGGTTTTGCCGCCGGAAGCGGCGCGGGCGAGGATCTGGGCGTTGCGGATGAGGGCGCTGGACGGGGTGTCCCAGTATTCGGCCTGGTCAATGTGGACGCGGAGGACGCGGATTTTGGGGTCGGTGGGGCCCTCAGGGAACCAGGCTTTGGACTGCGGGGTGTAGAGGGCGGCGATAAGGCCGCGGTCGTTCGAAACCGTGGCGCGGCCGCTCATGGTCACAAAGGAATGCTTGTCGGTGTAGGTGAGGCTGACCTCGGCGTCGTCGCGGATGTCGCCGACTTTGCCGGTGTTTTCGCTGGTGAGGAAGAGGGCTTCGCCCTGGAAGGGCGTGTCCTGGGTGGCCATGGGGCGGCTGTGGAGCGAGCCGTCGGAACTGACGGTGGTGAGCATGGCGATGCGGATTTCCTTGACCAGGGAGGCGAGTTTCGCGATGGCCTCTTCCCTGCTTTGGACCTCTTCGTTGGGGCTGGTAGTTGTGCTCATGGGTTCCTCTCTCACCCCGTGTGATGCCCGGACTGAGGCGGGATGTTGCGGGGAGGGTGAGCAGGCTCATCTTAGGGAATGAGGGAACAGGTGGACTGCAGCGTAGTGGTTGAGCGCGTTCCGGAATGGGACACAAACGAAAAAATGACGGGCTAGTGACTAGAACTGGCGTTGCCCATGGCCGATATGGAGCACCGGGGAGACCGGGCGCCGGCGGTGGCCGAGCACCGGGGAGTGCGCTGGATCGGGCAGGGTGGCCAGCTTTCTTCTCCTCTTATCTGTGCGCTTTATCTGTGCGCTTTATCCGTGCGCTGCTAGAGTGCGAGGAAGGCTGAGGTGGCGGCAGATTGAGGGCGTGAAGATGTGTCAGGGTGTGCTGAGCAGGGCGCCTGCGCCGCGGTGCGAGTCGCGGCCAGATTCCTTGGCCTCAGCTAGGAAGTGAAAAGGCATGTCGGCTCTGGGCGATCTCGCCCGCTCCGGCGAACGTTAAAGAATGGAGTCAATCCCATGCTCACCCTGTTCGCTGACCTTCGCTACGCGTTGCGCCGCTTGCGCGCGACGCCTGGAGTCACGCTTGTCGCGGTGCTCACGCTGGCGCTTGGGCTGGGCGCGGGCACGGCCATGTTTACGCTGACCTGGAACATTGTGCTCAAGAGCCTACCCGTGCCTCGGCCGCATGAGCTGGTCGAATACACGATGTCGAACGGCGTGGCCTCGCCGGGTGTGAGCATCCCCGTTTACCGGCTACTGAGGGAGCGGCAGCGCAGCCTTACCGGGCTGCTCGCGTTCGAGGATGAGACCGGGATCGCAGTTCGGCGCGGCGCAATCGAAACGAGGCAAACAGTGGAGATGCTCACGCCCGATGCGCTGGGTCTACTGGAGCTTGCGCCTGCCGCCGGGCAGGGATTTACGGGCGATGGTACGGCCCTGCTCAGCGACAGCTACGCGCGGCGGGAGTTTGGCAGCCCCGAGAGCGCGCTGGGGCAGACGCTGGTGCTGGCCGAGCACGTGGTCACGGTCGTCGGCGTGCTGCCGGTCGGCTTTCGCGGCCTGACCGCGAATCTGCCACCGGCGATTTATCTACCGATTGTCTGGGCCAGGTTTCTCGACCAGCCCGACTCGCTGACTCGTCCGACAGACATCCACTTCTCCGTCCTGGGCCGCCTCAAGCCCGGCGTGAGCTTCGCGCAGGCGCTCGCGGAGGCACACGCGCTCGATCCCGCTCTGCGCCGGGACGCCGACACCTCCGGACGACTCGCGCGATATTTCCAGGACTTCCGCCTCACCGCGCGTCCCGGCAACAGCGGCAACTCATGGCTGCGTGCCACCTACCAGACGCCCCTGCTCGCGCTTGAGCTGCTCACCGGCCTGCTCCTGCTGCTGTGCGCAGCCAACGCGGCGCTGGTGATGCTGGCGCGGGTCAGCGGGCGGCGGCACGAGTATGCAGTGGCGCTCGCGCTCGGCGCGCCACGACGTGCATTGGTCCGGCAGGTGTTGGTGGAGTCCGTGATTCTTGCCCTGCCCGCGTTTGCGCTAGGCCTCCTGTTCGGCGCGTTGGGCGCGCACGGGCTCGTCTCCATGCTGGACGGCAACTGGGATCCTTCCATCCATCCGCAGGCGATCCCGACCCGCCCGGACGCTGTGGTGGTAGCGGTCAGCGCCGGGCTTATGCTGCTGCTCGCGCTCGGCGCAGGCCTGGTCCCGGCGTGGCAAACCGCCCGACGGGAACCGGCGCTCGACCTAAAGCTCGGCAGCCGCACGGTCTCCCCAGGCGGCTCCGGCACCTGGGCGATCGCCTTGCAGGTGGCGCTTTCGGTGGCGATGGTCAGTGCGGCGTGGCTGCTTGGCGGGGCGCTGCTGCGTTTTAGCAACGGGCACTCCGGCTTCGATCTGGACCATGCCGCGACCGCCTCGATTGATCTCTCGCCACTGCAGCCCAAAGGCGCGGACGGCAACGTGATGTTGAAACGCTTTGCTGATGCGCTCGCGGCGCAGCCGGGCGTCGAGGCGGTGGCTTCTCTGGGCATCCTGCCGTTTTCCGGTCACTATACCGTCAGCAGTGCTTTCTCCGTCGATCACAGCTACCGCATCCACTCGCAATCCAGCCTGTACTCGCAGATGGCGACGCCGGACGCGTTTCGCGCGGCGGGAACGGCGGTGCTTGCCGCCGACCCTTCTTTCCATGCGCTCAAGCTGGAAAACGACGCGCAAACCTGCGCGCTTAGTCGAAGTCTGGCGCGTTCGTTCTTCCCCGGCGAAGACCCGCTGGGGCGAAGTGTGTACTTCTCAACCGATGGCGTACCGGACGGCACGAAGCTCGATCCGAAGCTTGCCTGCCGTGTCGTCGCCGTGGTTGAGGATGCCCGGTACATCTCGCTCCGACAGCCTGCGCCGCCGATGATGTACGAGTTCTTCCATCCCTTCGTGCACTCAATTTACACCGACGGCAGCGGCATGGAGGTGCTGGTGCGCGCGGCCTCGACCCCGCTGGCGATGGCTGCCCTGCGCGCCGCCGCGTCCTCCACGATTCCGCGTGAAGCCATCATCCGCGTGCAGAGCTTGCGCGAGCGGGCCGACGCTGACCTAGGGCGCGAGCGCGCGCTCGTTGCCGTTTCCGGCTCATTCGCCCTGGTTGCTCTCCTGCTAACAGGGCTCGGGCTGCATGGTCTGCTCATGCGCGCGGCGACGCTTCGTCGTCGCGAGATCGGCATCCGGCTAGCGCTTGGCGCGACGCGCGGCCGTGTCCTCAGCTCGCTCGCCGGGCCCACGCTGCGAGGCGTCGGCATGGGGCTGATCGCGGGCTGCTTCTCGGCAGTCCTGCTCACGCAGGCTCTTACGAAGCTGTTTGCGCCGGCCGGCCCAGGCGATTTTACGGGCTGCGCGGTTGCCTCGCTGACGCTTGTTGCCGTGAGCGTTTTGTCGCTTGCTGCCCCGGCGCGGCGTGTTGGGAGGGTTGATCCGGCTGTCGCGTTGAGGGCGGAGTAGCGAGTGAGGCATGAGGCGGGGGTCGAGTGAGGCTCCGCTGCACTGCGCTCAGCATGACTCGTTCTGAGGAGTTCAGGAGAGGGTGTTGGGCATGCTTTGCACAGGTCTTCGAGGCGAAAGCTGGGGCACCTTCCTCCTTTCCCTTGCGCTGCTTTCGTACGAAGCTCCCTACGTCTATTCGCGTGCCTTTTCCAGATTTTGCTGTGGTCAGGGCGGGTGCGGTATCGGCGACCTCTGGCTTCAGCGTGTGCCCATTGTTTGTAGGAAGCAGGAGCGTGGCGAGGGTCGGCTCGAACAGTTCTAGTCAAACTCCATGCGCTTGTTGTTGCTCATGAGAGCGTTGAAGCCGTCTTCTTCGATCAGAGTCAGCAGTTTGCGGTTGTTGACAAACGCCCAGCTCATCGCAGGAACCGTCGTGACTTCGTGACCGGGCAGATACTGCGGCCACCTGTCATGGGACACCCTTATCAAATATGACCCGCTTCAAGGCTGCAGCTGATGTTCGCGGGACTTACGGTAGATCAAGAGAGCGCGAAGGTTTGCAGCGCCGCCCGATCCAGTGAGAAAGCATTGGAGAGTGGCCTCGAGAGCTTCCTGTTCTGACAGACCGGCTGCTTCCATGAATGCGTCGAAGTTCTCGACGACTGCGCCGGCCGGCAGACATTTTCCAAGAAAGATGGGCCCCCATGGACGACCTACCGATCCGAGTGGATGAGCGGGCAGTCAGTCCAGTCGGTCCAGTCGGTCCAGTCGGTCCAGAAGGTACTGTTCGCGGTATTTGTCATGGACTGTGTGTTGGGCTTTCGCCATAGCGCTGCGATTCGGAACATGCGCGGAGTCCAGGGGCAGATCCTCCGGCTGCGCTTCGCTCGGGATGACTCGTCCCAGAAGGTCCGTGGATTGGGGTGATGTGGCGGAAGCTGTTTTAGCAGGTCTCAGAGGCGAGACCCGGGGCACCTGGATGGCGAGACCGCAGATCCTTGGGCGCGGAGCGCTATCGACTCGGCTGTGCTGCGCTCAGGATGACTCGGTGGAGGCGGTGCGGCGGTGAAGGTGAGGCGGCGCGGCGAAGAGCGGCACAGGGCGCGGCGCGCGCGAGGCTAGGAGGCGGCGGTGGCGGCGGTTTGCTGCAGCTCGGGGCTGGCTTGGAGGGGGAGCGTGACGGAGGCGACCGTGCGGCTGCTGCCAGAGCCAGGTGCGCTGCCAGAGCTGGGTGCGCTGCCAGAGCCGGGTACGCTGCCGGCGTTGGGAATGCTGTCGGCGGGGACGCTGCCGAGGCGGAGGGTGCCGCCGTGTTTTTCGACGATGCCTTTGGAGACCCATAGGCCGAGGCCGGTGCCGTGGATGCCCTTGGTGCTGAAGAAGGGCTGGAAGAGGCGCTCGGCTTGTTCGGGGGAGATGCCGGAGCCGTCATCGCGCACTTGCATTTCGACCCAGGGCTCGCCATCGGCGTAGAAGCGACGGGCTTCCACCTCGATGTGGCCGTAGGGCTGCACGGCGTCGATGGCATTGGTGACGAGATTGATGATGACCTGGCGGATCTCGCCCTTGATGGCGCGGAAGACGATGCCGCTTTCCGCGGTGAAGGAGACAGAGATGCTTTTGGCGGTGGTGCGGGTGGCGAAGAGGCGCAGAACTTCGCTGAGGATTTCGCGGGCGTCGATCTCGGCGGGCGTGACGGGATCGCGGTAGAACTGCAGGGTCTGCTTGGTGATCTCCGAGATGCGTTCGAGCTCGTTCTCGGTCATGTTGAGGTAGTTGATGGCGCGCTCATTGCCCTGCGACTCGATGCGAACGAGGAAGAGGAGATTGGTGAGCGATTCGAGGGGATTGTTGATCTCGTGGGCGATGGCGGCGGTGAGGCGACCGGTGACGGAGAGTTTCTCGGCGTTGCGGAGGGCTTCTTCGTTGAGCTTCTGGTCCTGGAGGTCGGTGGCGGTACCGAGCCAACTGATCTCGCTTTCGGATGGGTGCGCTGGGAGATCCTGCGAGAGGTCCGGGTTATGCATGGGGGCGACGCGCAGGAGGTACCAACGGTAGGTCGCATCGCTGCGCCGGCGTAGGCGGAGCTCGATGGTGAAGGGCTCGGTGTGAGCGAGGGCATTGCGCCAGGCACGCAGGCAGGCCGGGTAATCCGAGGGATGGAAGAGGCTTTCATCGAACCAGCAATGGACGCCGTCGGCAATGACATCGCGCCAGGCCTGGTTGCTGTAGGTGAGGGTGCCATCGGGAGCGGCGACCCAAACGAGCTGGGAGACGGCGTCGATGACGTGGCGGAAGCGCAGCTCACTCTCGTTAAGGCGGGCCTCAGCCTGCATACGGGTGCTGTGTTCTTCAGCCTCCTTGAGGGCGCGGAGGACAGCGGGGACGAGGCGCTCGAGACGGTGCTTGAGGACGTAGTCGGTGGCGCCGCGCTGGAGGGTGTCGATGGCCACTTCTTCGCCGACGCGGCCGGAGATGAAGATGAAGGGAGTGTGGGGAAGCTTCTCGCGCGCGAGGGAGAGGGCGGCGACGCCGTCGAAATCAGGCAGGGCATAGTCGGCGAGGATGAGGTCGTAGGGGCGGGCGAGCAGCTCGCGCTCGAATTCTGCGCGGCTCGAGGCAAGGGTGGTGGTGGGGGCGAGGTCTGCCTTGCGCAGGCGAGCGACGGCTAGCTCTGCATCGAGCTCACTGTCTTCGAGCAGGAGGATGGAGACGGGGCGCTTCATGGCGGGATCAGCCATTACGCACCACCCGTGCGCTGCCTGGAGGCGGCTCATTGAGGACCGCCCAGAAGACGCCGAGGTCCTGGATGGCCTGCACAAACTCAGAGAAGGCGACGGGCTTCACGACGTAGGCGTTGACGCCGAGGCGGTAGCCGTTTACGACATCGCGTTCTTCGCGCGAAGAGGTGAGCAGGACGATGGGGGTGCGGCCGGTTTCATCGCTGGCGCGCACCATTTTGAGCAGCTCCAGGCCGTCGATCTTGGGGAGCTTGAGGTCGAGCAGGACGACGGCGGGGTTGCCGACCGGGCGCTCTGCCCAGGGACCGCGCCGGAAGAGGTAGTCGGCTGCTTCGGCGCCGTCGCGGGTCACGATGACCTCATTGGCGAGGCGGCTTTTTGCGAGGGCGTTGAGGGTCAGCTCCAGATCGTTGGGATTGTCTTCCACGATCAGGATCGGTTTGAGAGAGCTCATACGTCCTCCGGAAGGAATACGACAGGCAGGGAGAAAAAGAAGGTCGCGCCCTTGCCGACCACCCCTTCAGCCCAGGTGCGGCCGCCGTGCCGGCCGATGATGCGGCGCACGTTGGCCAATCCGATGCCTGTTCCTTCAAAGTCTTCCACTCGGTGCAAGCGTTGAAACACGCCAAACAGCTTGGATGCGTACTGCTGGTCAAAACCGACGCCGTTGTCGGCGATGGAGAAGATGTACTCGCTGCCTTCGGTGCGGCACTCCATGCGGATGCGAGGATCCGGCTGCTTGCCGGAGTACTTGGCGGCATTGGAGAAGAGGTTGCGGAGGACCTGGCGGAGGAGCTGGGCATCGCCGAGGACGCGAGGGAGCGGACCGCGGGAAAAATCGACGGGGCGCAAGGCTTCGTCGTACTGGACGGCTTCCCACTCGCGGTCGGCGAGCCCTTCCATGTGGATGGGCACCATGGCGACTTCGGCACGGGCGAAGCGGGAGAACTCGAGGAGGCTGTCGACGAGCAGGCCGGCAAAGCGGGCGGAGTCCATGATGGTGGCGAGGTAGTGCTGACCGCGGGGGCTCATGCGCTCCCCTTCTTCTTCCTTGAGCATCTCGGAGAAGCCGGAGATATGGCGGAAGGGCGCGCGGAGGTCGTGCGAGACGGAGTAGGAGAAGGCTTCGAGCTCTTCGTTGGCGACCTGGAGACCGGCGGCGAGTTCGGCGAGCTCTTCCGCGCGGCGGAGGACGATTTGGAGGACAGCGGCGCGGAACTCGGCGGCTGCCTCGACCTCTTCGTCGGCCCAGGGCTGGGCGCAGCCGCGGACGATCTGGGACCACTCGTCAAAGGAGTGGCGGGGATGCACGATGCCATTGCTTGCGCTGCTGGCGGGCTCGGCGGGCTTTTGCGGGTTGCCTGCCCAGCGCACGGTTTGGACGAGCTCCTGCCGGAACCAGAGGACGTGGGTGTTATGAAGCCGGGAAACGGTGATGGCGATCACGCCGCTGCCCTGCGCGGCGAAGCTTTCGCCGCGGGGGTAGACGGAGGAGAGCTGGCTGGTGGAGAAGAGCTCGTCCTTCCCGCTATCGTGCATGGTGCCGGGGGAGCTGCTGGGGCTGCTGTCGTGGCCTCTTAAGGAGAGCCAGTCGACTAGCTGGAGTACCTGAGACTCAGAGGGCGTGACGCCAAAGAGGCGAGCGGTGCTGCCGACGACCAGGGCGGCACCGCTGGCGTTGGTGAGCGCCTGCAGTGTTTCCGGGGACTGGATGAGGCCGTCCATGTAGTTGTCAGCTGCAGCCATGGAGGCAAGCAGCCGGCCCTGCACACCTTTGGCGACGAGGGCGCGCTGCAAGCGAAGGCTGCTGGTGTGCGCCTCAATTTGCGAGGCAACGATCTGCATGATGAAGTCGCAGGCGGAGCGCAGGCGCAGGGGGACGTAGCGCGCAGAGTGGTGATGGCAGGAGACGAGGCCCCAGAGTTTGCCGTCGATGATGATGGACATGCTCATGGAGCAGGCGGTGCCCATGTTGCGCATGTACTGGCGATGGATGGGTGAGACGCTGCGCAGAATGCAGTGGGAGAGGTCGATCTCCGGAGCCTGCCGCGGAGCGTCTGCTGTCCCTGCGACTGGTCCGGCGGCGAGAAGCGGGGAAGGCTCGTAGTCGACGTTGGGGATGATGCGGACGCGGTTCTGGAGGTACATGCGCCGGGCCTGGACGGGGACATCCGAGGCGGGAAAGCGCAGGCCGAGGTAAGACTCAAAGCGGTCGTGGGCGCGGACCTCGGCGAGGACGAGGCCATGGCCCTGCTCATCGAAGCGATAGAGCACGACACGGTCACAGCGGGACAGGGTGTGGATCTCCTCGACGGCGGCCTGGCAGATGCTTTCTGTGCTTTCAAGACGGCGGATGGAGGCGACAAAATTGTAGAGCCGGGCATTGAGGGCGTCGATATCGACGGGCTCGAGGGATTGCTCGAACTCAAAGATGGTGGCGGGGGCGCCGCTGACGGTTGCCTGCGAGGCGACGACCTCAAAGCGGGCAGAGGGGCCGTCGGCGGCTGGGATATCAATGGAGGCGAGAAGGCGGGAGGCGAAGGGGCGGGAGTCTTCCGCCGCGGGCCGGGCAAGCGGCTGAGAACCAAGCGGCTGAGAGCCAAGCGGCTGAGAACCAAACTCCGAGAGGATGCGGTGGCCGGTCTGGCCGAGGAGCCCGGGAAGCGTTTCGCCGAAGATGGAGTGGAGAGGGCGATGGAGGAAGTCGCCGGCATTGCTGCTGCTGACAGTGACCCGGCCCGCCCTATCAAGTACCAGAAGAAAGCCATGAGGCTGGATGCTGCCGGGGATGTGGATGGGTTCGCGATCGCAGGAGGTGAGGTCCAGCTCGCCGGGCACCGGGGGAGTGGGCATGGCTTCGAGGGTGCGCGTGGCGGCTGCCGTTCTGAGATCTCCTGCGATTCCGGCCATGGTGCGTCCTTGCCCTGCCTGCGGTGTGGCTTTCCCTATCGGATGCCGCGGGTGACGGCATCGGCAGCTTGCCCCTGCAGGGGCGCGGGTCACCGGGGTACTTGGTCGTCTCCGGGAGCCGTACGAGAAAAAGGCGCGAACCAGCCGGCGAAGGCGGAAAAGGTGTGTTGCGCGGCGGCGACGATGCAGTCGGCCTGGCCGGGAGGAGCGGACTCCAGAAGGAGGGTGAAGCTGCGCCATTGCCTACCGGTAGCCGCGCCGTAGCCCTGGAAGAAGCTGTAGCCGCAACCGTGGCGGAAGCTGCCGGCGCACTCGAGCTCCCGGCTGATGAGCTGGCCGCCGAGGGTGGAGCCTTCAACGACGTACATGGAGCCGAGCAGGGCGGCGGGATTGTCGTGGAAGGACGGGAGGGCGGCGGGGTGGAGGCGCGGGGCGGCTGTGGGGTCTGCGCCGAGGGTTGCGAGGTCGGCGGTAAGCAGGGGGAGCTTGCGGCGCGCGGCGAGGACGTGGGCGAGCGTGGGGGTGGCGTGCTGGGCGGCTTCAGCCTCCCAGGTGACGTAGAAACCCCAGAAACGGAGGAGCAGGGCGCGGTAGAGGGTGGGGTCTTTGGAGAGATCAAGACCGGGGCGGCCGAGCGGGAGGGCGGCTTCGAGGGCCTGGTGCTGGGGTCTGGTTTCTTCGCGGAGGCGGTGGAGGATCACTGCGGGGATGATAGCGGGGATGGTTCAGTCGGGACAGCAGACCCTTTGGCGCGGAGCGCAAGCGGCTTCGCTCGGGATGGAGCTTGCGGGGTGAGGTGGACTGGGAAGGCCGGGCGGGCGCTTGCTTTGTCCCAGGTCTCAGAGGCGAGACCTGGGGAGGCCGGATGTGTGGGCGCGGTCGCGTAAGGCAAAAGCAGATCCTTCGCTTTGCTCAGGATGACCCTCTTATGGTGCGGTGAAGTATGTGGTTTCGTGGGAGCTTGCTTTGCCGGGGCTTAGAGGCGAGACCTGGAGGTTTGGGAGCGGGCGTACCGGCGTACGGGAGGGCCTGGTGACCTTTGTGAAGCGTTGGGTTGCGGAGCTCTGTCTTATGGCCGAGGTGAACAGGGATGAGCGCTTTGGACGAGATGTTAGAGAGAAACAGGAGCTTTGCCGCACAGCAGGCGGGTGCCGGCAAATTGAGGCCATCGCTGGCCGCGGCGATGCCGGAGGTCAAGGCGATTGTGATTGGGTGCGCGGACATGCGCGTGGACCCTGTGCACGTACTTGGGCTCGAACCGGGAGAGGCCGTGGTGATGCGGAACATCGGGGGGCGAGTTACGCCGGGGTTGCTGGCGCAGATGGGCTTGCTGGGGCGGATCGGTGAGGTGGCGGGCGGAGTGCCTGGAGGCGGCGGCCCGTTCCACCTGATTGTGCTGCAGCATACGGACTGCGGCATTACCCGGCTGACGGGCGACCCTGCCTTGCTGGCCCAGTTCTTTCAGGTTTCGGAGGGGGCGCTCGAGGAGAAGGCTGTGGGTGATCCTCGGACGGCTGTTGCTGTGGATGTGCAGGCGCTGCGGCAGGTGCAGGCCTTGCCGGGGGAGTGGATTGTGTCTGGCCTGGTGTATGACGTGGAAACGGGGAAGGTGGAGGTGGTTGTGCCGCCGGCAGCGCTCCGGGGGTAGGTGCTGCTGAGGGTTGCTTCCAGGACTGGAAGCTGGGTGGACCGCGTGAGCTTGCTTTGCCCGGGTCTCCGAGGCGAGACCTGGGGTGCCAGCGCCTGGCATCCAAAAGAGGATGAGCAGAGCGGCAGGCGGGCGGGCGGAAGAGCGGGGCAAGGCGGGCAAAGCGACCGCCGGGGCAGCAAAGAGAAAGGCGCTTTGGGGGCGGGTGCTGGGGACGGCGCGCGAGCGGTTTGGGATTGAGCGCTTGCGGCCGGGGCAGCGGGAGGTGATGGAGGCGATCTTTGCGGGGCGGGATGTGCTGGCGCTGATGCCGACCGGCTCGGGCAAGAGCCTTTGCTACCAGCTGCCGGCGCTGTTTCTGCCGAAGCCGGTGGTGGTGGTGTCGCCGCTGATTGCGCTGATGGAAGACCAGAAACAGAAGGCGGAAGAGGCGGAGATCGCGGTGGAGAAGCTGGACTCGACCCTGAACGCCGAGGAGAAGGCAGAGGCGGAGGCGCATATTGCCGAAGGCTCGGCACAGCTGCTGTATGTGACGCCGGAGCGGCTGGAGAATCGGGAGTTTCTGGAGCAGCTGAAGCATACCGGTATAAGCCTGCTGGCGGTCGATGAGGCGCACTGCATTTCACAATGGGGGCATGATTTTCGGCCGGCCTATATGGGATTGGGGTATGCGCGGGAGCAGCTGGGGAACCCGCCGGTGCTGCTGCTGACCGCGACCGCGACCGCGCCGGTGATCGAAGACATGCTGGGGCAGATGCGGGCGACCGATGCGGTGGTGGTGAACACCGGGACGGAGCGCGAGAACCTGCGCTTTATGGTGCACCACACGGTGAACAAGGAGACCAAGCTGAAGCGCGTGGCCGAGATGGTGGCGGCAGAAGAGGGCTCCGGGATCATTTATACGGCGAGCGTGAAGACGGCGACGGAGCTGGCGGAGTGGTTTGCGAACAACGATGTGACGGTGGGCCGCTACCACGGCAAGCTGCCGACCCGCGAGCGTGAGGCGATGCAGGAGCGCTTTATGGCGGGGGAGTACAGGGTGCTGATCGCGACCAAGGCGTTTGGTATGGGGATAGATAAGCCGGATATTCGATTTGTGTACCACTATGAGTTTCCGGACTCGCTGGAGAGCTACTACCAGGAGGCAGGGCGCGCGGGACGTGACGGGGAGCCGGCCAAGGCGGTGCTGCTGTACCGGCTGGAGGACAAGCGGATCCAGCGGTTCTTTCTGATAGGCCGGTATCCGCGACGGGAGGAGCTGTGCGCGGTGCTGGGGGCGTTGGACCGGCCGGGTACGGTGGAGGCTGTCGCCGAGCGGACCCAAGAGGCTGCGGGTGGAGCGGAAGACGCGGGGGTGGGCAGGCGAAGGGTGCAGGCGATCCTGTACATCCTGAAGGATGCGGGGCTGGTGCGGAGGACGGCGCGGGGGTATGTGCGGGTGCAGGAGAATGTGGCGGATAACGACCTGCTGGCGCTGGTGAACGAGTTCAAAGAGCGAGCGGAGGAAGACCGGCACCGGTTGGGCGAGATGATGCGCTATGCAGAGAGCGCGCGGTGCCGAAAGCAGCTGCTGCGAGAGTATTTCGGCGAGGATGCGGGCGCGCCGTGTGGGCACTGCGACAACTGCGAGGCGGGGGAAGCGGGCAGCGATCAGCGCGAGGTGGAGCTGCCGCGTAGTGTGCGGGAGGATGCGCAGGCCGTGACGGTACTGGAGACGGCAACAGGGGCGATTGTGACCACGGCACCGGAGACGGTGCTGCCGCGGGAGGAGCCGGGCTTTGCGGCGGGAGACGTTGTGAAGCATGCGAAGTTTGGGCCGGGGCGTGTAGTGGAACGGGATGGGGAGAACTTGCTGGTGCGGTTTGCGGGCGGAATGAAACGGGTGCGGCCGACCTTTGTGAGGCCTAGCCGGCCGGGCAGCGTTGAAGAACCTAGGCTTTGAGGCTGTTCGGTCCATCGATCTGTATAGGAAGCACGAATCCCTTTCGCCGCAAAGCGCTGCCGACTTCGCTCAGGATGCCTGCTCTCGGGGAGTGGCAGGGCTGTGTGGGCGTGAGTTCACTTTGCCCAGGTCTCGAGGGCTAGACCTGGAGCACCTGGTCTGTAAGCTGCGGTCGAAGAGGCACACGAGATACTTTGGCGGGGAGCGCTACCTACTCGTCGCGCTGCATTCAGGATGATTCTTCCCGGAGACTGCGGGGCTGGCGGCAGAGAGCGTCTATGACGACCAGGGTGAGGGTGCAGGCCGGAAGCCAGGCGTCGGGGGCGAAAGCTGGGTGGGCGGGATGGCTGAGGCGGCGGAGGGCTCCGGACAAGGCGGCTGCGCTGCAATAGACGAAGAGCAGGGCGGCCTGACTGCGGAGCTGCGCCCAGAGAACGGGCGGCGGCTTGCCTGCCGGGTCGCTGGAGCGAACCGGTTGCAGGAGGTGGGCGAGGGTGGCGGTCATGGTGGTCCAGGTACCGGTGATGTAGGTGGTGACGATGCCGGGGAGCTCCAGGGCGAGCATGGTGGCGCTCTGGACGCCAACGGCGACTGCGGCGAGGGAGAGCAGGAGGGGCCGGAGATACGGCTCGAAGTGCGGATGCAAGTGCGGGTTTCCGTGCGGCTGCAGGTTTGGCGGGGCGAGGGCTGTAAGCAGGGCGCTGGCGAGGACCAGCGAGAGCTCACAGGCGAGCAAGAGGTTGGTGCGGTCGAATGCGGCGGCGGGTGACCCGGGCGTGCGGGAATGTGGCGGGGCTGCCGAATCAGAACCAGCCGGGGCGGGGTGGGCTTCGTGCTGGGGAGAAGCCGTGGAAGCGCGGATGGGGCCGGTGAAGCAGGAGGCGGCGAAGACGCCGAGGAGGTAGCTGCCGATGGCCAGTGCAGAGGCTTTAGCGTGCGGCCAGTTCCCTGTTCCCAGCGAGTAGCCGAGGACGACGGTATTGCCGGTCATGTTGGCGACAAAGACGTGAGCGGGGCCGAAGTAGCTCCAGCTGTCGAGCGAGCCGGCGGTGGCGGCGAGGCCGAGGACCAGCAGGGAGCGCCCTTGGGTTGGGGGTGGGGCCATGGCGATTGGGATGCGAGGCACAGATCAGATCTAGCGAAGACTGCCCGCAGGTCTTGAGAGTGGGTCAGGTTGCAAGGGGGCTGATGCCCGTGATCGGGTTGCTATACCGGAATCTGACGCTTGCCCGACTCGTACGACACCATCCAGTCTGTGCACGGGAGGGCGCAGCCCCCAGACGCCCCGCCCTATGGTCTTAGGCCGTCCAGCTTGCCGCAACGCCTTGCAGGCTGAGCCTGAGCCACTACCGAGTGGGCCCCGCTGTTCCTTGACGCGAAGGCTCGGGTAGGATGGCGCGATGCGACTCCACCCTCTGCTTCTTCCGCCGCTTCTTTCGCCGCTTCTTCCGCTGTTTACCCTGGCCGTGCCGCCTGGGACCCCCGGAAGCAACTACCCGGCCAGGGACCCGCACAGTGCAGGCTACGTACAGGCCATGGAGCTGCCTGATGGGAGTGTGCCGGGGGCGGGGCGTACTGGACACTTCCAGAACGGCAGGCTGCCAGATGGGAACTTTGTGCTGGGCCCGACGCATCCGGGGGCGCGGGAGTCGGTGGTGCAGCCGGGGGTGCCGCGGGGTCGGCTGGTGCGGTTCACGATGGACTCGCGGGAGAGCCGGTTGTTCCCGGGGATTGCGCGGACGCCGGGGACGTTTGGAACGCCGGACGCGGCAGATCCGGCCAAGCTTGATGTGCCGACGAGCCACGCGCAGGGCTATGTGCGAACTGTCACCGTGTATGTGCCAGAAGGGTATGTGGCGGGGACGGCTGCGCCGCTGCTGGTGGAGATGGATGGGCCGGATCCGCTGCTGTTTACGGTGCTAGACAACCTCCTTGCGGAGCACCGGGTACCGGCGATGGTGGCTGTGTCGATTGGGAACGGCGGGGGCGATGCGCAGGGCAGTGAGCGCGGGCTGGAATATGACACGATGAGCGGCCGGTACGCCGAGTTTGTGGAGCAGGAGGTGCTGCCGCGGGTGGAGCGCGAGGCGCATGTGCGGCTGACAAAGGACCCGGAGGGACGGGCGGCGATGGGCGGGTCGTCAGGGGCGGCGTGCGCGCTGACGATGGCCTGGTACCACCCGGAGTGGTACCACCGGGTGCTGAGCTACTCCGGGACGTTTGTGAACCAGCAGTGGCCGTTTGACGCGCGTACGCCGCAGGGGGCGTGGGGGTTCCATACGGAGTTGATTCCGGGGACGGCGCGGAAGCCGATCCGGCTATGGATGGAGGTGGGCGACCGCGACCTACGGAACCCGAACGGGATGCGGGACGGAATGCATGACTGGGTGGAGGCGAATGAGCGCATGGCGCGGGTGCTGGCGGCGAAGGGATACCGGTACGAGTTTGTGTTTGCGCGGAATGGAGGGCATGTGGATGGGGCGGTGAAGGCGCAAACGCTGCCGGAGGCGCTGGAGTACGTGTGGGAGGGATTTGGTGGATGAGTTGGCGTTCGTCTCAGGGGTGGGAAATAGATTCCCACAAGAGGATTGCTGTACGCAGGCGAGAAAAGGCGAATAGAATGCGAAAGTGTAGTGGTTCCCCTCTTGCTGATGGTCTTGTTGACGGGAAGGTTACTTCCAGAATCTGTCCCACGTTTTACACAGCAGGTTGGGGCGGGGCGAGGAAAGAACACAAGATATAGTGGGAACACATCGAAGGCGCACGCAAATGGTTGTGGCCTGAGACGGTTTTGCTGAAGAAGTGCACGACTGGATGGGCCGCCGCTTTGAGAACGGCTCGGCACGCTACATGGAACGCGATAACAGCCCAAGGGCCTGAGGCCGGCGGGCAGAAATGAGACCCAATTGGCCGACCTCGAGATGCAGCAAACAGCCCCGCAGAGTCTTTCGCAGCAGAGCACGCTTGCCGATGTGATCCCTGACTTTCCGCTACCGGAAGCGCCGCCGCAGATGCAGGTGCGCAAGCGCAATGGCTCGCTGGAGCCGGTGGATGTGAACAAGATTGTGAAGGCGGTGCAGCGCTCGAGCCATGGGCTGGCGCACATTGACCCGATGCGGGTGGCGTCGAAGACGATCGGCGGGCTGTTTAACGGGGCGACGACGCGGGAGCTGGACTCGATCTCGATCCAGACCTCGGCGGCGCTGATTGCGGAGGAGCCGGAGTACTCAAAGCTGGCAGCGCGGCTGCTGCACGCGACGATTTTGAAGGAAGTGGCGGGGCAGAACATCTACTCGTTTTCGCAGGCAATTGAGCTGGGGCATGAGCAGGGGCTGATCGGCGAGGCGGCGGTGGAGTTTGTGCGCAACAATGCACGCAAGCTGAATAATGCGGTGGAGGATGAACTCTCCGACCGGTTTGAGTATTTTGGGCTGCGGACAGTGTACGACCGCTACCTGCTGCGGCACCCGATTACGCGCAAGGTGATTGAGACGCCGCAGTACTTCTTTCTGCGGGTGGCGTGCGGGCTGGCGTTAACTGTCACCGAGGCAGTGCCATTTTACAAGATGCTGGCAGCGCATGACTATATGCCGTCGTCGCCGACGCTGTTTAACTCCGGGACGAAGCACCCGCAGATGTCGAGCTGCTACCTGATCGACTCGCCGGCGGACTCGCTGGATGCGATTTACGACACGTACAAGCAGGTGGCGCTGCTCTCGAAGTTCTCGGGCGGGATTGGGCTGGCGTTCCACCGGGTACGCTCGGAGGGTTCGCTGATCCGGGCGACGAATGGGTTGTCAAACGGGATTGTGCCATGGCTGCGGACGCTGGACGCGAGTGTGGCGGCGGTGAACCAGGGCGGCAAGCGCAAGGGCGCGGCATGTGTGTACCTGGAGCCGTGGCATGCAGATGTGGAGTCGTTTCTGGAGCTGCGGGATAACACGGGGGATGGGGCGCGGCGGACTTATAACCTGAATACGTCGAACTGGATCCCGGACCTGTTTATGCGGCGGGTGGACCAGGATGGGCAGTGGTCGTTGTTTGATCCGAAGGTGGTGCCGCACCTGACGGACCTGTTTGGCCCAGCATTTGATGAGGCGTATGAGGCGGCGGAGCGCGAAGGCAAGGCGGTGCGCGTGATGAAGGCGCGCGACCTGTATGCGCGCATGATGCGGACGCTGGCCGAGACGGGCAATGGCTGGATGACGTTTAAGGACACGACCAACCTGCGCTGCAACCAGACGGGCAAGCCGGGCAATGTTGTGCACCTCTCGAACCTGTGCACGGAGATCACGGAGGTGACCTCGCAGGAGCAGACGGCGGTGTGCAACCTGGGGTCGATCAATCTGGCTCGGCATGTGCTGAATGGGCAGTTTGATTTTGCGAAGCTGGCGGCTACGGTGCGGCTGGCGGTGCCGATGCTGGATCGGGTGATCGACATTAACTACTACCCGGTGCCGCAGGCTTCGGGGTCGAACTCAGTGTGGCGGCCGGTGGGCCTGGGCGTAATGGGGCTGCAGGATGTGTTTTTCCAGCTGGGCCTGGCGTTTGACGCGCCGGAAGCGCAGGAGCTGTCGACACGGATTCAGGAGGAAATTTACTACCACGCGCTGGTGGCCTCCTGCGAGCTGGCAGAGAAAAACGGACCGCACCCGGCGTTTGCGGACACGCGCGCGGCGCAAGGGCACTTGCAGTTTGACTTGTGGGGCGTGGTGCCGAAGGACCTGGCGCGGTGGTCGGTGCTGAAGGAGCGGATCCGAAAGCATGGGCTGCGCAATTCCCTGCTGATTGCGATTGCGCCGACGGCGACGATTGCTTCGATTGTGGGCTGCTACGAGTGCATTGAGCCGCAGATTTCGAACCTGTTCAAGCGGGAAACCTTGTCGGGTGAGTTTTTGCAGATCAACCGCTACCTGGTGGAGGAGTTGAAGGGGCGCGGGATCTGGAACGACGACGTGCGGACGCGGATCAAGATGGCCGAGGGCAGTGTGCAGGGCTTGACGGAGCTGCCGGATGATGTGCGGTTGAAGTACCGCACGGTGTGGGAGCTGCCGATGCGCGCGATCATTGATATGGGTGCGGCGCGCGGCGCGTGGATCGATCAGTCCCAGTCACTGAACCTGTTCGCGGAGTCACCGAATATTGGGAGGCTGAGCTCGATGTACATGTATGCGTGGAAGAGCGGGGTGAAGACGACGTACTACCTGCGCTCGCGGCCGGCGACGCGGATTGCGAAGACGACGGTGGGCCAAGCGGCGCAGGGGAATGCGCCGACACTCGCAACCTCAGGCTTGGCAGGGACAGCGAAGCCGACGGATGCGGTTGCGTGCTCGCTGGATAACCCGGAGAGTTGCGAGGCTTGCCAGTAACCACCTGCGCCACCTGCGGTGGGGCCAGCGTCCGCTTCGCGGCCACCTGCAGTGGGGCCAACAGCCGCTTCGCGGCCACCTGCGGTGGGGCTAGCGGCCGCTTCGCGGCAGAGGTGGTCCTCCCGCTGGTCGGGCGGCAGTGGGGTGGACCGCTCTTGGTGGGTGTGGGCTGGGTGGTGTTTCGGGAGTTTGCTTTGCCCAGGTCTCAGAAGCGAGACCTGGGGCACCCGGAGTGATAGGCAGTTTAGAGGTTCAGCTAGGCATGCCATGAAGTAGCCGTCAGCTGCGCAGGCGGTTTTGATTTTGGATCGAATTTGTCACAAGGAGAGTTACTTATGTCGTCATCTGTTGATGTACCTGATTCCATACTTGACCCAGGGATGTGTTTGACTCTGCGGCCGATGAAGTATCCCACGTTTTTCGAGATGTTCAAGGACGGGATCAAGAATACGTGGACGGTGGAGGAGATCGACTTCTCGACCGACCTGGTGGACTTGAAGCAGCGGCTGACGCCAGCCGAGGTGCACACGATTCAGAGGCTGGTTGCGTTCTTTGCGACGGGCGATTCGATTGTGTCGAACAACCTGGTGCTGAACCTGTACAAGCACATCAACTCGCCGGAAGCGCGGCTTTACCTGTCGCGCCAGCTATACGAGGAAGCGGTGCATGTGCAGTTCTACCTGACGCTGCTGGACAACTACATCCCGGAGCCTTCCGAGAGGAATGCGGCGTTTGCAGCAGTCGATAACATTCCGTCGATCGCGAGGAAGGCCGACTTCTGCACGAAGTGGATGGATTCGATTGAGAAACTGGATACGCTCGAGAGCGAGGAGCACCGCCGGCAGTTTCTGTTGAACCTGATCTGCTTTGCAGGCTGCATCGAAGGGCTCTTCTTTTTCGCGGCGTTTGCGTATGTGTATTTCTTCCGCTCGCGCGGGATGCTGCATGGGTTGGCGGCGGGCACAAACTGGGTGTTCCGCGATGAGAGCGCGCACCTGGAGTTTGCGTTTGAAGTGGTGCGGACGGTGCGGGAGCAGCACCCGGGGATGTTTGACGCGCGGATGCAGCAACAGGTCACGCAGATGATGCGAGAAGCAGTGGATGCGGAGCTGCAGTTTTCGGAGGATCTGCTGGAAGGCGGCGTGGCCGGACTTTCCACGCGGGACATGCGCGAGTACCTGCAGTACGTGGCAGACCAGCGGCTGGAACGCCTGGGCATGCAGAAGGTCTTCGGCTCACACAACCCATTCCCATTTATGGATCTGCAGGATGTGCAGGAGCTGACGAACTTCTTCGAGCGCCGCGTGTCAGCGTACCAGGTAGCCGTGGAAGGCGAGGTCGCGTTCCACGAGGAGTTCTAAGGATGCAGGACAAAGAGAGGGCGGAGCCGAAAGGCTCCGCCCTTTTCTTCGTTTGCAGGTAAGAGATAGGTAAACCGCCTGCTGGCGCATAGCGTATTGCGGCTGGCACCACCTTCAGTGGGGGTGTACGTAGGTGCTGGGATGGCGGGTGTTTGCTTACCCGGGTCTCAGAAGCGAGACCCGGGGGTAACCGAGTGAGTCACACAGGAGCCAATGTTACTTCTTGGATTTCCGTCCTTTGCTCTTGCCAGGGACGGCGGGTGCAGGAGGCGGAGCGGGGCGGAGCGACTCGATGTGGGCGACGATTTCTGGCTCGGGATCGCCAGGGGTGAGGGGTGAGGGGCGCTCTGTTTCGAGAGGGGGAACGGCGGTCTCGAGAGCGATGGCGACGGCATCTTCGCGCACAGCTTCGGTGAGTGCGGCGATGACATGGGCGGTGTGTGTTTCGTGCGCTTTGTCTTTGGGATGGTAAGGAGCCTGAACGCTGCCGGCGGCGCCTCTGCGGTCGCCGGTCCCATAGGCATCGGCTGCTTCGTCCTCAGGCATGGGCTCGGAGTCCGAGGCTCTGGCGGCGGGCCCGTCGGTGTGCTCGGCAGTGTGCTCGGCAGGGGAGGACGGCGGTTTGGGGCTGGGGGTCGATGTTGAGTCTGTTTCCAGACCCTTCGCCTGACCGGTTGGCGGTTCCGGTTCCGGTTCCAGAACCGGGCTAGACAGCTGGTAACCGGCCGCAGCGGCGCTGGCGAGGCCGCCGGCGATGGAGGAGGCGACGGCCTCGAGTGCTTTGCGGTCGATGGGTGAGGACTCGGTGATCTGGAGCAGCTCGGGGAGGGCGCGCCACCAGAGCATTTCGGCGTGAGCTTCGCGGTTGAAGTAGGTGGTGCCGGCGTGGGTATTGACGCCGGTGAGCCAGCGGAGCTCGCCGTCCTCCCAGGCAGAGAGTGGGAGGCCGTGCTGTGCGGCGCCTGCTTCGCGTTGCACCTCTTCGGCGTGCTTGCCGGAGGGCTCGGCCTCTGCGGGCTTGACGGCGGCAGAGAGCGCGATACGGACGCGAGAGGCAGCGCGCCAGATGTCTTCACCGATGAACTCGAGGCGGGCGAAGGCTTCGGCGAGAACGGTGCGGAGGCCGAAGGTGTCGAAGATGGCGAGCGCTGGATCGGAGGGCGCGGCGAGCGAGAGCGACTCACCAAAGGCGGCGAAAAGGGTGTAAGCGAGCACCGGGGACCAGACCCAGCCGGCGTTGGTCAGGGGGCTCTGGCTGGGCAGGACGCGACGGGCTTCAGTCGGCCAGGGCTGGGCGAATTGCGTTTCCGAGAGAGGCAGACGAAGCAGGGCGTGGATGCGCTCACGGATGCGGGTTTGGGTAAGAGAGTCCTCGTTGGTTTGCTCGGCGGCAGTGAGTTCGGGGGTGAGGCTTTCTGTTGCAGGAATGGTTACGGATAGGGACGACCGCCGATCCTTCGACTCTGCTGCGCTGCGCTCAGGGTGACTCGAGCTTTGACCTGGGGCAACGGTGGAATCTGTCGCAGGAATGGTGACGGATGCAGAGTCTTGCGGCGGAGCGCCGATGCGCTTGAGGTATTCGTCGCGGGTGATGGCGACGAAAGCGGCGGCGCGCTCGATCCACTGTTCGAGCAGCTCGCTGTGGGGCATGAGGTCTTCGGACTCGGCGCGGGCCGCGGTGCCGGAGGGCGTCTGCATGGCTGCGGTTTGGGCAGCGAGGGCGGCGAACTCGCGAACGAAGCGGGGCTCGAGGGTCTGGCGCAGAGCGTGGTGGACGTGCTCGAGCTCAAGGGCGATGAGGGCGCGGTCGAGGTCTTCGACACCGCGGCCGTTGAGTGTGTCGCAGAGGCGGTCCCACTGGTGAGCTTCGTCGGCGCGTAGCTCGCGCCAGTCGAGCAGGACAGCATAGCCGTAGCCGCCGAGGTCGACGTGGAGGCCGTGCTCGTGGAGGGCGGAGCCGCGGCGCAGGTGGTGGAGACCGGATGCATTGTTGCGGTAGCCGTAGATGACGTTGCCCTCGCCGGAGAGAGCGAGGCCGTCGTGGATGGGGCGGCGGCGGAGCTCGCCTGCTCCTTTATCCATGTAGGCGGCGGAGTGATGAAGAGTGCCGCTGGCGACGCTATAGCTGTTGTTGTAGACGACCAGGGCGCGCGCGCCGTCGCGCTGGTTGGAGTAGGCGAAGACGTTCTCGTTGACGCCCCCGCCCTCATGCCAGAGGTCGTAGAGCAGGAAGTTGTCGCTTTCCGCGAAGAGGTCGCGGCGGTGGAGCAGCGGGGCGATCTCGCGGTTGTGGCGGTCGACGAGGGCGTCGTTGCTCCACTCGTCGTAGCGGGGGCGGTAGTACTCCATACCGTACTTTTCGGTAAAGCCCTCGACCTGGCCGTGGCCGAACATGGGCAGGCCGGGAAGTGTGGCCATGAGGGAGGCGACGCCGAAGAACTTGTCGCCGGAGCCGAACTGGTCGATGGCGGTGCGCTCGTCGGGATTGGACATGAAGTTGACGTAGCGCTTCATGATGCCGGGATCGAACTCAAGGGTGTTCTTGAGGACCTTGCGGTAGTTGGCGTTGTCCTCGTCGCGCAGCATGACCATGAAAGCGGAGTTGTAGACGCGGTGCATGCCGAGGGTGCGGACGAAGTAGCCTTCCATGAGCCAGAAGGCTTCGGCGAGCAGGAGGGTACCGGGGACTTCACGGGCGACGCGGTCGACGACCTCGCGCCAGAACTCTTCGGGGATGGCGCGGTCGAAGTCTTCGGTGGTCATGGCGGACTCGGCGCGCGAAGGGATGGAACCGCCGGCACCTGGAACGGGAAACCAAAGGCGTTGAATGTGACGCTTGGCAAGCGTCATGGCGGCGTCAAAGCGGATGATGGGGAATTGCCGGGCGACGTCGAGGATGGTCTGGATGACCTGCTCGCGCACCTGGGCGCTGAGGTAGTTGAGCTGGGCGGTGTCGTTCCAGGGGAAGGAGGTACCGTCGTTGCCGTGGTAGATGAGCTCGGTGTCGCCGGTCCACTTGTCGCGCCGCTGGAAGACGACGGCGGCATCGGTTTGCCCGTAATAGTGGTCCTCAATCTTGATTTCGACGCGGTCGTCACCGGAGAGATCAGGCCCGGTAAAGGAGTAGGCGGGATAGGGCGAGTCGCGGCGGGAAAGGAACCACTCGGGGTGCTCGACGACCCAGGTGGAGTCGATACCCATGTGGTTGGGGACCATGTCAGACGCGAGGCGAATGCCGAAGCGCAGGCAGCGGTCGCGGAGGTCGCGGTAGGCGGGCTCGCCGCCGAGGTTGCCAGCGATGGTGTAGCTATAGAGCGAGTAGGCGCTGGCGACGGCGTCGGGATTGCCGCAGAGGTTCTTGATGGTTTTGGAGGCGCGCGAGCGCTCCCAGACGCCGATGAGCCAGAGGGCGTTCATGCCGCGGCGGGCGAGGGACTCGAGCTCGGCGTCGGGGATCTGGTCCAGCCGCTCAATGGTGTGGCCGTAGAAGCGGGAGAGCTGGTGAAGCCAGACGTAGGTGCTTTTGGCGATCATGACGGTGCGGGGCATCCACTCCTGGTCGGGGGAGAAGTGCTCGTACTCGTTGGGCGCGGTGGTGAAGGTGGGGACTTCGCCGTGAGCGTCGCCCTGGCCGCCGAAGCGAGCGCGGCGGGCTTGCGTGTCGGCATTGGCCGGATTGAACTGGAGCCAGAGGGCGACTTCTTCCTCCTTGAGGATGTCGCCGGCCATGAGGAGGCGGCGTAGGAGGTCGTCAACGGCGAAGCCCCAGCGGCCGCGCAGGAGGGAGAGCTGGTCAGAGAGCGGGCCGCCGACGGTGAGGACCGAGAGCAGGAGTGAGAAGATGCCCCCGCGACCGGCGCCGAGGTCGGGCATGGCGGCGAAGAAGGCGGGCAGCTGGGCGGTGACCTGGCGGTAGACGGTGGTCTCAGCGAGGGTCGTGTCGTCGAAGAGCTCACGGAAAGGCGCGAAAGCGGGGTTCTGGTTTTCAAACCAGAGCAGCATGAGCTCTTCGAGCGCGGCTTCAGTGTGCGGGGTGCTGTCGGTCGAGCCGGCGAGCCAGTCAGCGGCGGTGAGTGTGCCGGCATAGACCTCAGCGTTGGGAAACTGCTCAGTAAAGGCGAGCAGGAGCTGCCCGAGCGCGGGGGCGCCGACCTGCTGCTCAAAGTGCTGGAGTGCTTCGCTCATGATCTGGGGGGCGACGGTTTTGCGGTAGTACTCGAACAGGGCGTGGGCGGCTTCGTCGATGAGACCCATGGCGAAGAGGGCAGCGGGCTGGACTGTTTCCACTGGACGCGCGGGGTCGTTCTCCGCGCCGCGGACCTGATTGATGCGGTGGGCAAGCTCGCGGCTGGCAGCCGGATTGGCAAACACGGCGTTGCCGTCGAAGGCGAAAAGGACGTCAGTGACACCGTAGCGGTCACGGGCAGCGCGTGAGATGTGGAATTCAAACATGCGGAGCGGCTTTCTCCTCGGGGTGCGAGCGTGGTTCGGGTTCCTTAGACGCCAAGCTCTCGTGAGTGCTTTGTCGCCGTAATGAGTGGTAGATGCACCGGCATGGCCAAGATGCATCCACCTTAGGCAAGACTAGTCCAGAGAAGCGAAGGCTGAACAAGGAACCGTATGGAGATGCAGAAGACACAAAGCTTTGCGGCCGCGGCGCTGAGCCCGATGGAGAACTATAAATTGCTGGCGGGGTCGGTGGTGCCGCGGCCGATTGCGTGGGTTTCGACGGTGGATGCGGCAGGGGCGCGGAACCTGGCGCCGTACTCGTTTTTCACGGTGGTGAGCGCGAACCCGCCGGTGCTGTGCTTTTGCCCGGGGGTGCGGGAGGCGAAGAACGGGCTGCGGGCGACCAAGGACACGCTGGAGAATATCCGGGCGACGGGTGAGTTTGTGGTGAACATCGTGGCCGAGGACACGGCGGAGGCGATGAATGCGACGGCTGCGCAGCTGCCTGCGGGCGAGGACGAATTTGTGCAGGCGGGGCTGACAGCGGTGCCGGGGGAGATGGTGCGTGCCCCGCGGGTGGGCGAAGCCAAGGTGCAGATGGAGTGCCGGCTGCGGCAGATTGTGGAGGTGAGCGAGGCGGTCTTTGGCGCGGTGATCGTGCTGGGCGAGGTGGTGCGATACCACGTGAGCGAGGCGGTGCTGGAGCCGGGGTTTCATGTGGCGCCGGGCAAGCTGGAGGCGGTGGGGAGGATGGCGGGGTCGGCGTATGTGCGGACGAGGGATTTGTTTGAGTTGGAGCGGCCGGGGTGAGATGGGGTGCAGGTGCTGGGGGCTAAGCGAGGATCCTTTGACACGGAGCGCTACCGAGTTCGCTCGGGATGGCCATGGCGAAGGGGATTGTGGATTGGGGTGAGTCGTAGGGGCTTGCTTGGCAAAGGTCTCAAGAGAGAGACCTGGGGCACGCGCTTTTGTGATCCGGAGATCTCAGGGGCGAGAGCCGGGCCAAACCCGGGTCCTGTTTCGGAGCGGATTCCGTAGTGGGACGAGGGTGGAGTTGCTGAGGAGAATGAGAGTTCCGGTTGGCGGATGGGCGCGTAGGATGGTCGCGTGACCGCGATTGTGAGCTCGCCTGTGGCGCCGATGCTGGCCAAGCGTGTGGATGCGCTGCCGGAGGGTGACGGCTGGCTATTCGAGCCGAAGTGGGATGGGTTTCGGGTGGTGGTGTTTCGGGACGGCGATGAGGTGCTGCTGCAGAGCCGGGATGCGAAGCCACTCAACCGGTATTTTCCGGAGCTGCTGGAGCCCATGCGGGTGCAGCTGCCGGAGCAGTGTGTGCTCGATGGCGAGATTGTGATCGCGGGTGAGCGCGGGCTGGACTTCGACAAGTTGTCGCAGAGGGTGCACCCGGCGGCATCGCGGATCAAGTTGCTGGCGGAGCAGACGCCGGCGTCGGTGGTGTTCTTCGACCTGCTGACAGTGGGCGGCCGGGACCTGCGCGGCGAGCCGTTTGCGGAGCGGAGGGCGGAGCTGGAGCGGGTACTGGGCAGGCGGGCGGCGCCGCTGCACCTAACGCCGGTGACGAGTGATCGAGCGCTAGCTGCCGAGTGGTTCGGGCAGTTTGAAGGGGCGGGGCTCGATGGCGTGATGGCCAAGGCGGCAAACGGCACCTACCAGCCGGGCAAACGCGTGATGCTGAAGGTGAAGCATGAGCGCGATTGCGACTGCGTGGTCGCGGGCTTTCGCTGGCACAAGGATGGCGAGGGAACGGCGGTGGGCTCGCTGCTGCTGGGGCTGTTTGACGGGGCGGGCGCGCTGCAGCATGTGGGAGTTTGCTCGTCGTTTACGAAGGAGCGGCGCGGGGAGCTGGTGGCGTTTCTGGCGCCGTATCGGGAGCGGGCTCTCGAAGGCCACCCATGGCGGCACTGGGCTGGGGCCGAGCACGGAGACGGCAGCGTCGAAGGGCAGAGGATGCCGGGCGGGCCGAGCCGGTGGAATGCGGGCAAAGACCTCTCATGGGAGCCGCTGCGGCCGGAGCTGGTGGCCGAGGTGGCGTATGAGCATATGCAGGGGGATCGCTTTCGGCACCTGGCGCATTGGAGGCGTTGGCGGGCGGATAAGAGCCCGCGTGAGTGCACGTATGCGCAGCTGGAAGTGGTGGCCCCGCAAGAGTTGATGGAGATTTTTGCGGGGGAGCGGCGGGGGTGAAAGGGGCTCCCTGTTTTGCTTGGTAGGCACTTCGATAGGAGGGTGGTGGCAGGATCACTCTTTGCCGCCTCGTTGCTTTACCGCTTTGGCAGGATACCGATGGTGACCAGCCACTTGTCGACCAGATCAGGCCAGGCGGTGACGGGGAGATCGGTGCGCCGTAGCCCGAAGGCATGGCCGCCTTGTGCGTATAGGTGCATTTCCACCGGGACTCCGGTCTGCTTGAGCCCGGCGTAGTAGGCGAGGGCTTGTTCCACGCCATCTACCTCGTCGTCCTCGTTCTGGAGGAGAAACGTCGGCGGCGTTTGCCTGGAGAGATGGTCTTTTATGTCTTTCTGGAGAGTGAAGCTGTTTTTGGCGACCATTAGGTGGCCGGGGTAGATGGCTATGGCGAAATCCGGACGGCAGCTCACGTCATCTATTGCGTCCACGCGCCCGTAGATACGTTTCGCGAAATGGACGCTTGTGGCTGCGACAAGATGACCGCCCGCAGAGAAACCCATGACGCCGATCTTCTTTGGGTCGATACCCCACTCGGCAGCATGAAGCCGGGTGAGGCTGATCGTCCTTTGGGCATCGTCGAGAGCCTGCGGAGCGTGCGGGTACCCACCTGTGAGCGGATCCTTCGATACACCGGGAACGCGATACTTCAAGAGCACGCAGGTGATGCCTCGCGATGTGAGCCAATCGCAGGCCTCTGTACCCTCCAGATCCATTGCCAGAATTTGATAGCCACCTCCGGGAAAGACGAGGACGGCAGCTCCGGTGTTCGTGGTCGCTGGTGCGTAGACGGTCATGGTCGGCACGGATACGCGTTCCTCCGAGATCCAGGGCTTCCCTGCTACGAGTTCCTTCTTGTCACTGACCGAAACGGAGTACTCGGGGCCGTTGTAAGCGACAGGGTCGGGTGCGGCTCCGGGCCAGATCTGCATCTGCCGGTGGCCTGGCGACGGCTGCCACGGCGGAAGATGTTGTTGAGCGGAAGCGCTTGCGCTAAAGACAGCAGCCGTGACAACGTGTACGGCCAGCCTGCGAAAGGAACGCGGCATGAGGACACCCAGGCAGCTCCGCACCTGCGAGATACGGAGAAGGTGTGGGCTGCTTTCTTCTATGGAGTGAGGTGCGACCAGAGGAGGATCGCTTTTTAGAAGTTACGGCGTGGGTTGAAGGAGTTCCAGTGACTGTTCTGGTTCGTCACCCTGTGTACGCGGCTCGTTACGATTCGGCCGGCGTTGTGCGTCAGGCTTGGGGCTTGCGGGTGCGGGGCTTGGTTGGGTTGCCGCGGGTGGGGTCGTCGTCGGGATCCGGGGTTTGTTGCGGAGGGCGGGCGGCTTCGGGGACGTGGCGCAGGTTGACGCGGATGCGGGTCCAGACGTAGGCGGAGCCGCGCATGCGGTCGATGAGGATGTCGTCGATGGCGAGCAGGGCGGCGGCTTCGGGGTAGCGAAGTTTCCAGCGCTCGAGGCCGGCGAGGGCGGCTTCGCGGTCAGGTGAGTGGCTGATGGTAAGCAGCGGCATTGTGCCGGCGCGCGGCTTGCGGGTCACGGGTGCTTGTGCAGCTTCACCGCCGGCAGGGGTAATGGTGTTCCCTCCGGCGGTTTGCTCGCCTTCGGAGTGGGTAGTGCCTGCTTTCGCGGGTGCGGCCTTTTTGGCAGCCGAGCGGGCTCGGGAGGGGCTGACGCGCGGGGCTTCGCCTTCCATTTTGCGGAAGTGGGGTGGCCAGGGGGCGTCGCCGAGCCCGTCGGCTTCATCCCGGTCAGCCAGGGCGAGCAGAGCTTCGAGTGAGCCAGGGTTCCGGTCGATGGCAGAGTGGGGATCGCCGAGTGCGGCGAAGCGGGCGGGCACCGTAGCGACGGTGAAGTCAGACGGGTTGCAGAGCGGGACCTCATCCCAGTCGAGCGGGGTGGAGACGCGGGCGTCGGGCAGGGGGCGGATGGAATAGGCGGAGCAGGTGGTGCGGTCTTTTGCGTTCTGGTTGTAGTCGAGAAAGACGCCGTGGCGCTCTTCCTTCCACCACTTGGAGGTGGCGAGGGAGGGGGCGCGGCGCTCGACGGCGCGGGCAAGAGCGAGGGCGGCGCGGCGAACCTCGGTAAAGCTCCAGAGAGGCTGGATGCGGACATTGATGTGCATGCCGCGGGAGCCACTGGTTTTGGGCCAGCCTTGCAGGCCGGCCTCCTCGAGCACAGAGCGGGCTTCGGCTGCGACAGCGCGCACGGACTCCCAGGGGACGCCGGGGCCGGGATCGAGGTCGATGCGGAGCTCGTCGGGATGGTCAAGGTCGGCGGCGCGGACGGGATGGGGATGGAGCTCAAAGGAGCCCATATTGACGGTCCAGATGAGGCCGGCGGTGTTCTCGATCACGACTTCTTCGGCGGTACGGCCGGAAGGAAAATTGAGCGTGACGGTGCGGAGCCAGGGCGGGCGCTCGGAGGGGGCGCGCTTTTGGTAGAAGGGCTCAGCGTGGGCGCCCCCGACAAAGCGCTTGAGCACCAGCGGGCGGTCGGCCATGCCACGCAGGGCGCCGGGGGCAACGGCGAGATAGTAGCGGACGAGGTCGAGCTTGGAGAGCTGCGCCTCCTGGGTGAAGTAGGGCTTATCCGGGTGGGTGACCTGCACCTGATAGCCGTCGAGCTCGAGTGTTTCGACGTCGTCTTTTTTGGCTTGGGACTTCACGAGAGGAGGGTACACCCGGCGGGGCTGTTTCGGGGGCGTTTGGTGCTATGCGACCGTGGGGATGCGAGTGCGAGGTGTCAGCGGGCTTGGGCGACGAGCGGCTGTGCGAGAGCGGGCGCGGTGCCTGCGCCTACTGTGATGGCCTGGCCGCCCGGCAGGTAGCGCCGCATGGTGTCGGCGCGGGTCCAAGCGAGGTCCCATCCGTCCCGGATGGCAACGGCGGTGTAGCTGCCGGGCACCACGTCGTGGATGGTCCAGGTGCCGTCGGAGTCGCTTTCGCCGGCGCGGAAGAGGGCGGCGGGGCCGGGGCCAGAGGGCATGAGCAGCACCATCACGCCACTCTCCGGGCGGCCGCCCGGGCCTACGACGCGGCCTGAGGCTGTGCCGCTGGCCACCCCGACTGTGACGGCGAGCAGGACTGGATCCGCGCCGACGCGCAGGAGCAAGTCGCGGGTTTGGGTGCTGAGCTGGGCACCGCTGGCGGCTCCGTCTTCCACCAGAGCGTCGCGCAATCCGGGCAGGGTGACGCTGAGGCGGTAGTTGCCTGCCGGTACGGCATCGAGAGATGCGACGCCATCGGCACCGAGGCGGAGCTCGAGCGGACGGGCGCCGAAGAAGCCGCCGCGCGGCGGCTCACTGCCGGGGTCACCGCGGTTGCCGTTTGGCACCGGTGCTCCGTCGAAGACTCCTCCGAAGCGGCCACCGGCGTTGCCTCCGAAACCGACTTCGGGGATCAGCCGCAGGGTCGAGCTTGCCGGCAGCGCAGAACCATCGGCCATCCCGACGCGCGCCGAGAGCTTGACGGCAGACGAACCGGCGGTGAGTTCTGTATCGCTGCTTGCCTGCACGGTGCCCGTGGCGCCGCCCTGGCGTACCTGGTAGGTGCCGGGCGCGACGGAGAAGGTGACGGTTGGGCCGGAGCCCTCGCCTCCAAAGGCGGTTCGGCCGAGAGCCTGGCCGAGGTTGACGGGGATGGAGGTGCCGAAGGCCGGTGCGCTGAGGTCGGGGAGGGCGTTGCGGTTGCCGGTGCCGGACGGCGGCACGGTGAGGTGGACGGCGGGCACGGCGCGCAGGGAGAAGTTGGCCTGGACGGCATCCCCGGCCTTGACGGTGAGGGGCTGGGCTGCGCTGGCGCGGTCGGCTCCGTCAAAGAAGGTGACGGGGTAGGCGACGTCGAGAGCATTTGGGGTGTTGGTGTCGGTCTTGCTTTCAGCAAACCAGGGGCGCGCTGCGGCGGCGAGATAGTAGGTGCCGGGCTGAAGGTTTGCGAACTCGTACTCGGCGCTGCCGCGGGTGAGCGAGGCGGTCTGGCGCAGGCGGATCTCGCCTGTGCCATCCGGGCTTTCGGCGAAGAGGCTGACGGTTGCGCCCAGCACGGGGTCGCCCGAGCTGTCGAGCACCGTGCCGCTGATGGTGGCTAGAGGCTGGAGAGCGAAGCGGATGGGGCCTGTGCCAGCTGTACTGGGACCGACGACCACGGCGGCGTAGAAGTTGCCATGCTGCTCCAGCGCGCCGGGCAGGTAGCCTCGCCGGGTGGCGGAGAGCCGGTACCGGCCTGCGGGGATGGAGGAGAAGTGGAAGGTTCCGTCGCTGCCGGTGGTTTCGGAAGGCGGTTGCTGCGTTGATGCAGGCCTGTTCCCTGACCCGGAGCCTAAGCCGGAAGCTAACCCGGAGCTTGGACCTCGCAGCTCGTCGGGGCGCGCCTGCGCATCTTCGCCGGCGGGGCGCAGGCTGACGCTTGCGCGTGCGAGCGGCCGGCCGGTAAGGGCGTCGACGATGCGGCCTTCGACGGCAAACCCTCGGGGAGCAAAGCCCTCGGCGAGAGCCATGGGCCTTGGAACGAGAAGAAGCGCGCAGGCGAGGAGCAGGGGGGTCTTCACGGCAGTCCCGTGAGGCTGAGCGGCACGGTGGAAAGGTTCGACAGCGTGACCGGGGTTGTTGCGCCGGGGGTGACGGTGACGCGCTGGCCTTTGAGCTGCCCGAGCGCTCCGGGCTCGCGGAAGGCAATGGCTGTGAATGAGCTCGTTGCCAGGACCAGGTATTCGCCGGGTGGGAGATTGCCGAACTGGACAGGCGCGCCCGTATCGCCAGAGGTGGAGCCGGTGGAGGCCTGGTAGCGGCTGCCGGGCGAGAGCGGCAAGAGCTGGATGACGCCCGGGCGGCTGAGCAGATCGCCGGAGCGGGTGACGGCGAGCGAGCCGCTGTCCTGCCGGAGGGTTGCCGTGAACTGCGGCGGGCCGCCTGCGGCGATTGTCAGCGGTGCGCGCAGGAGATCGGTCCCGCCGCTTTCAAGCGCTGCGACGTAGCCGCCGCTGGCGACCGCGCTGACCCAGTACTGACCCGGGGGCAGGGAGCGCGTGAGCATGGCTGTGCCGGTCGCTTCATCGTTCTGGTCGGTTTGAATGGGGACATACAGCACAGGCTGTTCCGGGGCGATTGCTGAAATGAAAGTGAGCAAGGAGAGTCTGGGCGCAGCTCCCGTGCCGGTCGCTGCGCCTTCCGCGGCTACTGTTGTGAGGAGGGTGCTGAGCGCGGCCGGTGCCACGGTGAGTGACAGGCCCTGGACTGGCGCACCGTCCACGTGGAAGGGCAGCTCGCCCATGCCGGCCTGCCGGTCTCCGCCGCCGCCTCCTGCGGTGCGGAGGAGGTAGCGTCCGCTAGGCAGATCGATAGTGGCTGCCTCATCCTGACGCGAGTAGCGGGCATTGAGGCCCGTGAAGCCATTGCCGGTGACCTGCAAGCTCCGCACCGGCGTATCCCCCGCGACGTGGATGCTGACGGGGTAAAAGGTGACCCGATTGATGCGCAGACGCGCGTCGGCGGTTTGCCCGGGCTGCAGGGTGTAGACGGTGGCGGCGCTGATCTCGCCTGCATCGGGAGCAAAGACCGGAGCGTAGCCGGAGCGGAGAGTGGGTGGAGTATCCGGGTTTGTGGCGGGCTTCGCAAACGGGGCTGCGAGGGGATCCATGGAGGCCTGGGTATGTAGAAGGTAGTTGCCGGCCGGGAGGTCTTCGAAAGCGAAGCTGCCGTCGCTTCGCACCGGTTGCGTCTGTAGAAGGTTCCAGTGCCTCCGACCGTCAATGACGTGCGCCTGGTAAAGATCCACACGCAGTCCGGCGGGCGAGTCGCCTTCCGGCAGAAGCACCGAGCCCCGCAGAGTAGCCGCTGCTTCGAGCAGAAGGGTCTGGTCCGGTGTGTCGGCTGCTGCCGTGATCTGTTGGGACGACTCTGCCCCCTGGGAGACTGGGTCAAAGTAGCCGGGGCGCCGGTAGCGGAGCTGGACGGTGCCTGTTTCGACAGGCAGGGCAAACCGGCCCGCATTGTCCGTCAAGACACCCTGGCCCACACCGGGCGGCTCAACCAGCACCCGTGCGATGGGGCGGCCTGTGGTTGCGTCGAGTACGGTGCCGTGGAGGGTGGTTGTTTGTGCGAGCAGCGATGCGGGGAGAGAGGCTAAGAGCAGAAGCAAGAGTATGGACCCGCTGCGCGACGCGCGATGGTCTGGTTCGGTGATGGGTCTGGTGCGGCTCGTGCACATGCGTGTTCTCTAACCGGGATAGCGCACCGGAATGCTCGCTTGGACGCTGCGGGTGGAGTAAAAGTCGCGCTCGCGAGGCCGCCTTGGCTTGACCGCTTCAACCCTTCGCTCTTTCATTCTTTTATGGGGCTCGCGAGTGTCTTATGGACTGGGAGCGTAGCGGGAGTGCGATTGCCCCAGGTCTCTGAGGCGAGACCTGGGGCGCCCGGGCTGTCTCCGGGCGTGAGCTTCCTTCCATCGCACGAGGGCTATTCGACGTGGTAGTTGGGGGCTTCGCGGGTGATGATGACGTCATGGACGTGGCTTTCGCGCAGGCCGGCGCCGGAGATGCGGACGAAGCGGCCGTTCTGCTTGAGCTCCTCAATGGAGGCGCAGCCCAGGTAGCCCATGCCGGAGCGTAGGCCGCCGACGAGCTGGTGCACCATCGCCTCGAGCGGGCCGCGGTGCGGGACACGGCCTTCAATGCCCTCGGGGACAAACTTGGCGAGGCGGTTTTGCCCGGCGCGTTCGAGCTCGACGACACCTTCGGAGCGGGCCGTGGTGCCGCCTTCAAGGTCACGCGAACTCTGGAAGTAGCGCTCGCCTGAGCCCTGCGCCATCGCAGAGAGCGAGCCCATGCCGCGGTAGGCTTTGAAGCTGCGGCCCTGGTAGAGGATGGTTTCGCCAGGGCTCTCATCGACACCGGCAAAGAGGCTGCCGATCATGATGGCGTTGGCGCCGGCGGCGATGGCTTTGGTGAGGTCGCCCGAGTACTTGATACCGCCATCGGCGATAACCGGGATATCGCGCTCGCGACCTGCACGGTAGGCTTCAGAGATCGCGGTGATCTGCGGCATGCCGGCACCGGTGACCATGCGGGTGGTGCAGATGGAGCCGGGGCCGATGCCGACCTTGACCCCGTCAGCACCTGCTTCCATGAGCGCGAGCGCGCCTTCATAGGTGGCGACGTTGCCGGCGAGCAAGTCGACCTCGGGAAAGTGCTTCTTCATCTCGCGCACCGCCTCGATCACGCGAGAGGAGTGGCCATGCGCGGAGTCGATGGAGAGGGCGTCGCAGCGGTTGCGGACCAGCTCGGCCGCGCGCTCCAGGTAGTCGCCGGTGGCGCCGATGGCCGCGCCCACGCGAAGGCGGCCCTGCTCGTCCTTGGACGCGTTGGGGTATTTGAGCTTCTTCTGGATGTCTTTGACGGTGATGAGGCCTTTGAGCTCGTAGGCGTCATTGACAACCAGCAGCTTCTCGACCCGGTGCTGATGCAGGATCTCTTCCGCATCCTCGAGCGTGGTGCCGACCGGGACCGTGATGAGGTCCTTCTTGGTCATGACATCGGAGACGGGGATGTCGGTGCGGGTCTCAAAGCGCAGGTCGCGGTTGGTGAGGATGCCGACGAGGCGCTTGCCCTGCGTGACGGGGACACCGGAGATCTTGTAGCGGCGCATGACCTCGAGAGCGTCATGGATGAGCTGCTCGGGCGCGATCGTGACGGGATCGACGATCATGCCGCTTTCTGAGCGCTTGACCTTGTCGATCTCAGAAGCCTGCTGCTCTACGGAAAGATTGCGGTGGATGACGCCGAGGCCGCCCTGCTGCGCCATGGCAATAGCCAGCCGCGACTCAGTGACGGTGTCCATCGCCGCGGAAAGCAGGGGTGTGTTGAGGGTGATGCGGCGGGTGAGGCGCGTCTGCGTGGTGACCTGAGTGGGAACCACTTCGGAGAAGGCGGGGACGAGCAGAACATCGTCAAAGGTGAGTGCTTCGGGGATCGGGTGTTCAATCATGGTGAAGTGTCCGCGCCTGCGAGGCGATGCGCCCTCGCACAAGAACGAGTTCGCGATCACGGGCTTGGCGCAGCCTTCGCCTGATTGTAGCAAGGGGTGGTGGGGCAGTACGGGAAGCGGCTCCCTGCCGCAGATCGCAGGAAGCCGCTTCCCTTCTTCCGCGGCCCGTTAGGACTGCTGGGGCTCTTCGCCTTCGGTGCCGGGGGTAGGACCGTTGGCGGCAAGGGCTTCCTGCATCTCGGCGCGGCGTTTTTCGCGAGCTTCGGCACGCTTCTGGCGCTTTTCGTCGAGGACCTGCTCGGCGCCGAGAAGCTCGATGAGTGCAGTTTCGCCGCCATCACCCTTGCGGAAGCCGGTGCGAACGATGCGGAGATAGCCGCCGTTGCGCTCGCCGTAGCGGGGGGCGACGGTGTCAAAGAGGCGGCTGACTGACTCACGGGTCATCATGAAGGCGAGCGCCTGACGGCGGGCGTGGAGGTCGCCGCGCTTGCCGAGGGTGATCATCTTCTCGACGAGCGGGCGAACGGCCTTGGCCTTGGTGAGCGTGGTTTCGACGCGATCTTCCATAAGGATGGACGTGGTCAGGTTGCGCAGCAGCGCGCGACGATGCGGGGTCTTGCGTCCGAGTTTAAATCCTGCTTTGCGATGGCGCATGGCGGTCTCTCTTTTGTTTCGAACTTGTGCGGAGAACCCCACGTTTCAACGCGAGACGTGGGGCACCCGATTTGCTTCAACGGCGACTTGTTAAAAGTTCTCCGGCTCATTCTGCAGCGACATATCGCCTTCGTCGTCGAGGATTTCGTCTTCCTCGTCGTCGAAGCGGCTGTACTGGCCGGCGGCGAGCTGGGCGGAGGGAAGAACCGAGGTCGGCCCCGGAACAGCATTGCCCTGCTCGTCAATCTTCATGCCGAGAGAGAGGCCCATCTGCGCGAGGATTTCCTTGATCTCATTGAGGCTCTTGCGACCGAAGTTCTTGGTCTTGAGCATCTCCGCTTCGGTTTTCTGCACGAGTTCGCCGATGGACTGGATGTTGGCGTTCTTAAGGCAATTGTAGGAGCGGACGCTGAGCTCAAGCTCCTCAACGGAACGGTTGAGATTGTCGTTGCGCAGCTGCATGCGGCCATCATCCATGTGGCCTTCGAGCTCAATCTCTTCCTCGAAGTTGATGAAGATGCTCATGTGGTCCTTGAGCAGCTTGGCGGCGAGGCCGAGCGCGTCGGCAGGGACAACGGAGCCATTGGTCCAGAGCTCAAGGGTGAGCTTGTCGTAGTCGGTGATCTGACCGAGACGCGCTGCCTCGACGGCGTAGTTGACCTTGCGGACCGGCGAGTGCACGGAGTCGATGGGCATGAAGCCGATGCCGAGATCCTGGTCAAAGTTGCGGTCGGCCGAGATGTAGCCGCGGCCGCGCTTGAGACGCATCTCCATGTCGAGCTTGCCGCCCTCGCTCACCGTCGCGATATACACATCGCGGTCGAGGATCTCGACGTCGCCGTCGGCCTCGATCATGCCGGAGGTCACGATGCCGGGCTCATCGACGCGGATGTACAGGGCCTTGGGTCCCTCGCCGTTCAGCTTGAATGGAACCTGCTTGAGATTGAGGATGATATCGGTCGCATCCTCGACTACACCGGTGATGGACTGGAACTCATGCAGAACACCCTCGATCCGAACGGCGGTGACGGCGGCACCCTCAATGGAGCTGAGCAGGGTGCGGCGCAGGGCGTTGCCGATCGTGGTGCCGAAGCCGCGCTCAAAGGGCTGCGCGCTGAACTTGCCGTAACGGTCCGTGAGTGTTTCGGTGTCAACCTGAAGACGCTTGGGGCGCTGGAAACCTCTCCACAACATAGTGCTCTCCTTGGCACGGCCTGCGAGGCATTCTGCTCAGCTCGTGCGGTGGTGCGGTGAAGCTGAGGGCAAAACCGCCTGCGCGGCTGGCGGTCCCTTCGGGACGGGTCCTCGTTTGAGAAACGCTGCAGGGTGAAGCCCTGCACCGCTTCTCAAAGTAAAGACCCCACGAAGTGGGCGCCTCCCGCGTAGGAGGTCTTGCTGTTACTTGCTGTACAGCTCGACGATCAGCTGTTCGTTGACCGGGAGCTGGATATCTTCGCGGCGGGGCAGGGCGATGACCTTGCCGGACAGCTCAGTGGGATTGGTCTGCAGCCACACCGGTGCGGGCTGGTGCGAGGCAAACTCGCGCGAACTCTCGATGACCGTGAGCTTCTCTGAGTTGGGACGGATCTTGATTTCGTCACCAATGGAAACCTGGAAGGACGGGATGTTGACTTTGCGGCCGTTGACTTCAACGTGGCCGTGGCGCACGATCTGGCGGGCCTGGCGGCGAGAGCTGGCATAGCCAAGGCGGTAGGCAACGTTGTCGAGACGGCGCTCAAGCTGCTGAAGCAGCAGTTCGCCGGTGACGCCGGTCGCGGTGGCAGCCTTCTCGTAGTAGGCGCGGAACTGGCCTTCGAGGGCGAAGTAGATGCGCTTGGCTTTCTGCTTCTCGCGCAGCTGTAGGCCGTAGCCGACGATCTTGGCTTTGCGGTCGCGGCCGTGCTGACCGGGGGCGAAGTTGCGCTTCTCGATGGCACACTTGTCAGAAAAGCAGCGGGTGCCTTTGAGAAACAGCTTCATGCCTTCGCGACGGCAAAGACGGCAGACAGGTCCGGTATAACGTGCCACGTGGGTCTCTCCTCAGGTGCAGGTGTCGATCGGTTTACGCGCCGCGGGAACTTGGGGGTTGCAGCGGAGGGCGTTTCGTCCCGATCCTTGTTTGAAAAACATTGAAGCTGCCTGCGCAGCTGGCGGCCACTTGCGTGGCGGCCAGCGTGTATACGCAGGTAGCTCAGGCGGTTAGACGCGGCGACGCTTGGGTGGGCGGCAGCCGTTATGCGGGATCGGCGTGACGTCACGGATGGAGCGGACGTCAATGCCGGCCGCGGCGAGTGCGCGGACCGCGGACTCACGGCCGGAGCCAGGGCCGGAGACGCGTACGTCAACGGAGCGGAGACCATGGTCGCGGGCCTGGTTGGCGGCATTTTGTGCGGCCTGCTGCGCGGCAAAAGGGGTGCCCTTGCGGGAGCCGCGGAAGCCGAGCGAGCCGGAGGACTTCCAGGAGAGTGTGTTGCCCTGGCCGTCGGTGATGGTCACGATGGTGTTGTTGAAGGTCGCCTGGATGTGGACCAGCCCGTAGGGAACGTTTTTGCGTTCGCGCTTTTTGAACTTCTTATTCTTGGCAGACTTTGCCGCGGTGCCCTTATTGCCCTGTGCCTTCGCCATTACTTGGTCACCTTCTTCTTACCGGCTACGGTGCCCTTACGCGGGCCCTTGCGGGTGCGTGCATTGGTGTGCGAGCGCTGCCCGCGGACAGGCAGGTTGCGGCGGTGGCGCAGGCCGCGATAGCTCTGGATGTCGATAAGGCGCTTGATGTTCATCGAAACATCTTTGCGCAGGTCACCCTCGATCTGGCCTTCCTGCTCGATGACCTGACGGATGCGGTTGACCTCTTCCTCACTCAGGGTGGCGAGCTTGCGGAAGGGATCGATGTCGGCCTTGGTGAGGATGCGCAGCGCGCGCGGGTCCCCGATGCCGTAGATGTAGGTGAGTGCGATCCGTGCCTGCTTGTTGTTGGGCAGATCCACACCGGCGATACGTGCCATGCTTGCCTCTTTGCGTGTGCCTCGACTCGGAGCTGCTCCGTCTGGGCGGTTGAGGCCGGGCGCGTGGGCCCGGCAGGTGGAGCGGAAGGGAGGTTCATCGCACGCTCTGGTGGTGCTGAGCGAACTCGCCTCTGTTCCTGCTGTTGCTTCGCCGGCTATGAAACCGGGCGATAACGGGCGAGAGCTTAGCCCTGGCGCTGCTTATGCTTGGCGACTTCGCATATGACCCGCACCACACCGCGGCGATGGATCACCTTGCATTTGTCACAGATCTTTTTAACGGACGCACGAACCTTCACGGAAAACTCCTTCTCTCAGGGTACAGGTTCCGGAAGGCAGCAGGCTTTTGCGAGCAGCTGTGCGGACGGAGACCTGACTCGATCTATTTGTAGCGGTACACGATCCGGCCACGGGTCAGATCGTACGGGCTGAGCTCCACGGCGACCCGGTCGCCGGGGAGGATGCGGATGAAGTTCTTCCGCATACGCCCGGAAACATGCGCAAGCACCTGGTGCTTGTTTTCGAGCTCCACTTTAAACATCGCGTTTGGCAGGGTCTCGACGACCGTTGCCATTACTTCTATTGCGTCTTCCTTGGACACCCGACTCCAATTCCGCTTCGCACAGGCTTTTGGAAGAAGCTGGGCGAAGCTGTGTTTCCCGTCTGCGCTCTCGAGCCCTGTGCCGGACCCTTACCGCTGTCCCGCTTTTTAGCGGGTCAGTACCTCGACTCCGTTTGCCGTGACAGCCACGGTGTGCTCAAAGTGAGCACTGAGGCTGCCGTCCACCGTGACGGCTGTCCAGCCGTCTTCAAGCACCTGAACGGCGGGCTTGCCGATGTTGACCATCGGCTCGATGCAGAAGACCATACCCTCACGCATTTTCATGCCGCGGCCCCGCTGGCCGTAATTGGGCACCTGCGGATCCTCATGGAGATGCGTGCCGATCCCATGCCCAACAAACTCACGTACCACGCTGAAGCCTTCGCGCTCGACCCTCTGCTGCACGGCCGCGCCGATATCGCCAAAGGTCGCGCCTTCAGCGACGGCGTCGATGCCGGCGGCAAGCGAAGCCTCAGTGGCGGCCAGGAGACGCAGGGCACGCTCATCAAGCTTTTCACCTACAGCGATGGTGGTGGCAGAGTCGCCGTAGAACCCATCGATGACGACGCCGGTGTCGATCGAAACGATGTCGCCGTCGCGCAGCACCTTCTTGCGCGAAGGAATCCCGTGGACGACTTCCTGGTTGACACTGGTGCAAAGCACACAGGGGTAGCCGTGATAGCCCTGGAAGGCGGGGGTGACGCGTAGCTCGCGCACCTTGGCAACCGCTACTTCTTCGAGGTCCATGGTGGTAGCGCCAGCCCGAACATGGGGACGCACAGCATCAAGCAGGGCACGCACAACCTCGCCGGCGCGCCGCATCTGCGCGATCTCCTTGCCGGTTTTGAGCATCACTGCCATGCTGCGTCTTCCTTCTTCCCGTTCGTGCTGCTTCTCAGCTGCTGGACGGCTGCTTCGACTCGCGTGCTGACAGCGTCCAAGGGACCTTCGCCATCAACCTCTACCAGACGCCCGAGGGCGCGGTAGTGATCGACCACAGGCGCCGTTTGCGCAGAGTAGGCACGCATGCGCCCCTCGAACACTGCTTCCGAGTCATCATCCCGGCGCTGCAAGGGGGTGCCATCCAGGTCGCAGAGGCCTTCCCGCGACGGCGGCTGCAGGTAGATGTTGTAGATACTGCCGCACTGCGGGCAGATACGTCGGCCCGTGATTCTGCGCAGTAACTGAGTATACTCGACGCGAATCGACACAGCAACCAGGGGCAGGGCAGGGGTTGAGGCTGCCGTCCCCTTTGCAGAAGGCGCGGGCGTTTTGTCGAGCTTGCCATCGAGCCACTCGGCCTGCGCCAGGGTACGTGGGAAGCCGTCAAGAATGTAGCCGCGGGCTGTATCGGGATGCATGAGCCGCTCGGCGACCATATGATTGACGAGCGGGTCGGGAACGAGGATGCCCGCATCCATGAGCTGCTTCGCGTGCCGCCCGGCGTCGGTTGCGGCGGCGACGTTGGCACGGAGCAGATCACCGGTGGAGATCTGCGGGATCGCCCAGCGGGTGACGAGCTCCTTGGCCTGAGTGCCTTTGCCAACGCCGGGGGCACCCATGAGCAGGAGGGGGCCGGGAAGAAATGCCTGGGACGACAACTACCAGGACCGCCTTCCGCGGACGCGGCTCTTGCTCGAGAAGCCCTCGTAGTGCCGCATGATGAGCTGCGACTCCACCTGGTTGACCGTGTCCATGGCGACGCCGACGACGATAAGCAGCGAGGTGCCGCCGAAGTAGAAGTTGAAGCCAAGGCCGTTCGTCATCCAGAGGGGCAGGTGCTCAAAGAGGCCGCCGATGAAAGGCAGGTGATTGAAGTGGATACCCGAGATGAGGATGGTCGGGACCAGTGAGATGAGGATGAGGTAGACGGCACCGACGAGCGTGAGTCGGGTCAGGATGTCGTTGATGTAGTCCGACGTGCGCTTGCCGGGGCGGATGCCGGGGATGAAGCCGCCGTATTTCCGCATGTTGTCGGCAATGTCGTCCGGCCGGAAGACGATGGAGATGTAGAAGTAGGCAAAGAAGATGATGGCGATGGCCTGGAGCAGGACGTACCAGGGCTCGCCGGCGCGGAGCGAATCAAAGATGCGAGTAAGGACGGCGGAGTTCTTGACGAACTGAGCCTGACTGAAGAGCAGGGGCGCTGAGAGCACAGAGGCGGCAAAGATAACGGGCATGACGCCGCCTGAGTTGACCTTGAGAGGCAGATGGGTGGACTGGCCGCCCATCATGCGGCGGCCCACAATGCGCTTGGCGTACTGGACGGGTACACGGCGCTCTGAGCGCTCGACAAAGACGATAAAGGCGACCAGCAGCGCCATAGCAATGACCAGCAGGACCAAGGCCGGGACCGTAAAGGCGCCGAACTTCTCACCGCGCGCGGTCTCATAGAGCTCCGCAATGCCGCGAGGCAGACCGGCGACGATACCGGAGAAGATGAGCAAGCTCATACCATTGCCGATGCCGCGGTCGGTGATCTGCTCGCCGAGCCACATGATGAAGGCCGAGCCGGTGGTGAGGGTCATCATAGTGAGTAGAACGAAGCCGGCACCGGGATGAAGCACGAGCGAAACGCCGCCGGAACCATGCGAGAGCGCGCCTGCGATGAAGCCGGACTGCACGAGCGCGAGCACCACGGTGACGTAGCGAGTCCACTGCGTGATCTTGCGGCGGCCGACTTCGCCTTCCTTCTGGAGGCGCGCGAGCGGCTCATACACAACGGTGAGCAGCTGGAAGATGATCGACGCCGTGATGTAAGGCATGATGCCCAGGGCGAAGACGGTCATGCGGCGGATGTTGCCGCCGTTGAAGAGGTCGACCAGGCCGAGCGGGGAGCCGCTTTGGGAGTTGAAGAAGCTGCTCAAAGCTTTGGCATCGATGCCAGGCGTGGGGATGTGGCCACCCAGGCGGTAGACGGCGAGCATGGCGAAAGTGAACAGGACGCGGTTGCGCAGTTCGGGGATGCGGAAGATGTTGAGGAACTTCTCAAGCATGCGGCGGCTCTTCTCGGAAGCTGATGGGAAGACGGGTACTTGCTTACGATACAGCGGCGCCCCTGTGTCGGGGCGCCTGCTTTGTTTCGTCGATGGAAGGCTGCTAGGCGGCGATCAGGATTGCCTGGCCGCCGGCGGCTTCGATCTTCTCCTGCGCGGACTTGGAGAACTTGTGTGCGTGCACGGTGAGTGCGCCCGAGAGATCGCCGGTGCCAAGGACCTTGAGCAGCTCATTGCGGCGCTTGAGGAAACCGAGCTGCTGGAGCCGCTCGTGGGTGAGCTCGGTCTCGCCGAGCTCGACCAAACGGCTGAGGTTCACGACGGTGTACTCGACGCGAAAGATGTTGGTGAAGCCGCGCTTGGGGAGGCGGCGATGCAAGGGCATCTGGCCGCCCTCAAAACCGCGCATGAGGCTGGAGCCGGAGCGCGAGCCCTGGCCCTTATGACCACGGGTGGAAGTTTTGCCGTGCCCAGAGCCCATACCGCGGCCGACGCGCTTCTTATTCCGGTTGGCCTTGGCAGGGGCGCGGAGATTGGAAAGATTCATGGTGTCCTCGCTAAACGCCGATCCTAAGATCGACTCGCTTGTTCGTTCAAGTGCCAGCCCGCCTGCGCGGCTGGCGGCCACTTCGTGCCGGGTGTCTGAAAAGCCCGCAGAAAGCCTAGTAGAAGTTGGGCTCGCCCAGAACGCGGACGAGGTGAGGGATTTTACGGACCATGCCGCGGATGGACGGCGTGTCTTCACGCTCGACCACCTGCTGGAGGCGGGTAAAGCCCAGGCCCTTGACGACGGACTTGTGCTTAACTGGTGCCTGGATCATGGAGCGGTAGTACTGGATCTGGATCTTCGGCTTGGCTGTGGCTGCGGTGTCGGCCATGGCTTAGAGCTCCTCCACAGTTTTGCCACGCAGGGCAGCGACTTCAGCGCGGTCGCGCAACTGAACAAGCGCGTCAAACGTAGCCTTGATGACATTGTGCGGGTTAGCGGTGCCGAGGCTCTTGGTGAGCACATTCTGGACGCCAGCCGAGGTCATGACGGCGCGGACGGCACCGCCGGCGATTACGCCTGTGCCTTCCGGCGCGGGCTTGAGCAGCACCTGGCCGGAGCCGAAGCGCCCCAGCACCTGGTGGGGGATGGTGGTTTCGGTGAGATTGATGCGGACCAGGTTCTTTTTGGCCGACTCGATACCCTTGCGGATGGCCTGGGGCACTTCCTTGGCCTTGCCAGAACCGTAGCCGACGACGCCGGAGCCAGGATCACCGATGACGACGAGCGCGGCAAAGCTCATGTTTTTGCCGCCCTTGACGACCTTGGTGACGCGGTTGATGGCGACGACCTGGTCTTTGAGGTTGTACTGCCCGGCGTCCAGTTTCTTTTTGAGGATTGCCATAGCTGCTTTGGTCCTTTCGGGCTCCTTGCGGAAACCCCGATCTTTGCCGCCGTAAGCAGTGCTCCGGCTTACGTGCTGTGTCCGCTTAGAAGTCTACGTTCGAAGTCTAAGTTAAAACTCTAGCCCTGCCTCGCGCGCCGCGTCGGCGAGCGCTTTGATGCGGCCGTGATACAGGTAGCCGCCGCGGTCAAACACGACCTTGCGGATGCCCTTCTCTTTCGCCTGCTCTGCGACTAGCTTGCCGACTGCCTGCGCGGCTTGGAGGTTGCCCCCGACGGCGAGCTTGGCTGTGATGGTCGAAGCCGAGGCGAGGGTAACGCCCTGATTATCGTCGATCACCTGCGCGTAGATGTGATTGAGCGAGCGGTAGACATTGAGGCGCGGTCGCGCGGCGGTGCCGTGCACCTTCTGGCGGATGCGGGAGTGAACCCGGCGGCGTATCTCGTTGCGCTTGAGCTTGGGAATCATATGTGTGTTCCTTCCTAGAGGCGGAGCCGCCCTGCGACTCCGTTCGGTTTACTTGGAACCGGTCTTGCCGGCCTTCTTCTTGAGCTTCTCGCCAACATAGCGAACGCCCTTGTTTTTGTACGGATCCGGCTTGCGCAAGGAGCGCATATCCGCTGCGACCTGGCCCACCTTTTGCCGGTCGATGCCGGAGATGGTGAGGCGCGTCTGCTTTGCGTCGATCGTCGCGGTGATGCCGGTAGGCAGCGGGAACTCGATGGGATGCGAGTAGCCGAGGGTGAAAACGACCAGGGCGGCACCCTTAAGCTCCACACGGTAGCCGATGCCAACAATGTCGAGCTCCTTGGTCCAGCCCTTGGTGACGCCCTCGACGGCGTTGAAGACCAGTGCGCGCGTCAGACCGTGGATTGCGGCCTGTGAGTCATTATCACGCTCGGCGTGGATGAAGTTCTCACGCGTAACGAGCCGGATGCCGGCCGGGATGGGCTGCGTCACCTTGCCCTTGGGGCCTTCAACGCGCAGGGTATTGCCTTCCACCGTGTACTTGACTCCGGCGGGGAGTGGGATGGGCTGTCTGCCGATACGTGACATCGATCTCTGTCCTTAAAGTGGCTTGCGAGTCTCGCAGAGCGAGTGGCTCCACGTTCCACTGCAGCCGGCGAGCTTTCGTCCGCCTTGCAACTTGTTTTACCTGCAGCCGAAGCTGCGTTCGATCAAAAGAGCTGGCCAGGGTAGCGGACGCGCGGTACGCGCATCGTCTATCCGGCGAGCGTTACCAGACTTCGCAGAGAAACTCGCCGCCGACGCCTTCGCGCCGGGCCTGGCGACCCGTCATGACGCCGCGCGGTGTGGTCAGGATGGAGATGCCGAGCCCGCCCTGAACACGCTTGATCTCGTCACGGCCGATATAGACACGGCAGCCGGGACGCGAGACGCGGTGCAGATCGCGGATGGCAGCCTCGTTATTGACCCCATATTTGAGGTAGACCCGCAGCACCTGGTGACCGTTTTCTTCGGTCGCCTTGTAGTTAGCGATGTAGCCCTCTTCCTTGAGGATGCGGGCGATCTCGGCCTTGAGCTTGGAGGCCGGCACATCCAGCTTCTGGTGGCGTGCGCGGATGGAATTACGGATGCGGGTAAGAAAGTCGGCTACTGGGTCGGTCAGGTTCATCGGTTCTCCTCATCTCCCGTTCGCTCTGCCTTGTGTAGACCTTGGCAGAGAACCAGCGAAGATGGTCTTTACAAAACTTTGTACAAACCCTTTGCCACTAGGGCTTCAGGTCATTACCAGCTGGATTTGACGACGCCGGGGATGTGGCCTTCGTGCGCGAGCTGCCGGAAGCACAGGCGGCAAATACCGAACTTGCGCAGAAAGGCCCGCGGGCGCCCGCACAGCTTGCAGCGATTGTGCTGCCGGCTCTTGAACTTGGGCTTTCGCTCATCTTTGACGCGCTTTGCTGTAGTGCTCATGGTGTCTGCCTCTCTTCTATGTCGGGTTCGATTAGGCCGCGGCTCGGAACGGGATACCGAAGGCCCTCAGCAGAGCGCGAGCCTGGTTGTCATCGGGCGCCGTGGTCACAATAGTTATGTTCATGCCCTTGAGCTTTTCGACGCGGGAGTAGTCGATCTCCGGGAAGATGAGCTGGTCGCGCATGCCGAGCGTGTAGTTGCCGCGCCCGTCGAAGCTCTTGGTGGAGACGCCGCGAAAGTCGCGGACGCGAGGCAGACCGATCTGGATGAGGCGGTCGAGAAACTCGTACATGACGTGGCCGCGCAGCGTCACCATGGCACCGATCGGCATGCCTTCGCGCACTTTGAAGGCCGCGATGGACTTCTTGGCGCGGGTGGTGACGGGCTTCTGCCCGGCGATCGAGGCAAGGTCGGCGACAAGCGGATCAAGCAGCTTGGAGTTCTGCGTCGCCTCGCCAAGACCCATGTTCAGCACGATCTTCTCGATGCGGGGCACGGCCATCGTGTTCTCAAGGCCCAACTCCTTTTGGAGTGCAGGCTTGATCTCGGATAGGTACTTCTCTTTGAGGCGGGATGCCATCGATTCTCTCTTTTCTGTCTCTGCGGTTTTCCGGTCTCGGAGTAGCCGCTGGGAAGCCGGCCGTGTACCGTTGCGGAGCCTTGTTCGTCGGCGTTTGCCGCTCGGTATTTACTTCTTTTTCGCGGGCAGAACCTTGTCGCACTTGCGGCAGACTCGTACCTTCGTCCGCTGCTCGCCTTCGCCTTCAAAGCGGAAGCCGACGCGGCTGGGCCCGCAATCTGGGCAGACGAGCATGACGTTCGAGACTTGAAGCGGAGCTTCCTGCTCGGCCACGCCACCCTTGATGTTGCGCTGCGGATTGGGCTTGACGTTCTTCTTGATGACCCGGATCCCCTGAACCAGAATCTTGTGGGTATCAGGGAAGACGCGCAGGACGCGGCCCTGCCGTCCGCGATCCTTCTCAGAGCCGGTGATCACCTCGACTGTATCGCCGCGCTGAATCTTCAATGCTGCCATGGTGCTTACTCCTCTTGAACCGCGCTGCCGAAGGCAATGCGGCACGAAACTGCCCGGCAACCGGCCGGAGCGACAATCAAACGATCAAACTAGATGACTTCGGGCGCGAGTGAAACGATCTTGAGAAACTTCTTGTCGCGCAGTTCACGCGCAACCGGGCCGAAGACACGGGTACCGACCGGCTCGCCTGCATCATTGATCAGCACGCCGGCATTGGAGTCAAAGCGGATGTAGGTGCCATCCTTGCGGCGGACTTCCTTGCGGGTACGCACGATGACGGCCTTGACGACCTTGCCTTTTTTGACCTGACCGTCGGGCGAACTCTCCTTAACGGCTGCAGTAACGACATCGCCGAGTGAGGCGATTTTGCCGGTGCCGCCGCCCAAGGGAAGGATCACCTGGAGCTTGCGCGCGCCGGAGTTATCCGCGACCTCGAGCATCGTTCTCATCTGGACTGCCATGCTGCTCTCCTCCGGCTACCGTGGGGCGGCCGCGACTTGCGTGTTCGGTGATACGGGACGCTACTTCGCTGCGGCGACCTGGCTGACGCGTGCGGCTTCCTCAGCCTGCGCGAGCGCGGAGCGACGAACGATCTCTTCGAGCTGCCAGCGCTTGAGCTTGCTCAAGGGACGGGTCTCACGGATCCGAACCACATCGCCGACGCGTGCGGAGTTCTGCTCGTCATGCGCGTAGAACTTCTTGCTGGTCCGCATGACACGCTTGTACTTGGGATGAGCCTTGGCCATCTCTACCTTGACGACGATGGTCTTCTCCATCTTGGTCGAGACGACGGCGCCTACTTTTTCGTTCCGGCGCGACTCAGTCTGCGTGCCGGCCTGTGATGGAACCTGGCCTGCCTGTGTTTCTGTTGACTCTGCCATGCGTTAGCTCGCTTCCCCGGCGCCGGTCTTGCTCTTGCGCCCCTTCTTTTCTGGTGCCGCTACGGCGGCGATAGCTGCGGCGCCGCGAATACCGAGCGAGCGCTCCCGCTCAATGGTCTTAAAGCGGGCAATGTCCTTGCGCAGAATCTGCAGGCGCTTGACGCCTTCCTTTTGCCCGAGGGACAACTGAAAGCGGATGCGAAACAGCTGTTCCGCTGCTTTGCGCGCTTCCTCTCGCAGCTCGGCATCGCCAAGCTCCCGTACCTTGGTGCTCTCCATGGGTCTCTTCTCTTTCCCGGGACGCCGATCCCTTGAACCTGTTGCCAGGCGAGGAACGGGTCTCCCTTCGTCATCGTCATCTGCTTACGCAGCGACTTTCCTGCTTGATCCTCCGCTCCAAACAATAGGGCGGAAAGCAGCAGGCAAGCGCAATGGAATACGCGCTCAACCTACCTATTCTAACGCTTCACGGCACAGAACGCTACTGTGACTGCTCCTGTAACCGACTTGGGACGCAGGAGCCGCACGCGAGCGGCTCCGAAGCGAACAAAGACGATCAATTGGCTGCTGCGGGAGCCGGGCTGCCGACATCGTGACGCTTGACGAAGCGCACCTTGAGCGGCAGCTTGTGTGCGGCGAGCCGCATGGCTTCCTCAGCGATCTCCGGGGTGACCCCTTCCATCTCAAAGAGCAGCTTGCCGGGCCGCACTACAGCCGACCAGTGGTCCGGTGCGCCTTTGCCCTTGCCCATACGGGTTTCAGCTGGCTTCTTGGTGATGGGCTTGTCCGGGAAGATGCGCAGCCAGATCTTGCCGCCACGCTTGATGAACCGCGTCATGGCGATACGGCTGGCCTCGATCTGCCGATCGGTGATGTAGCCGCACTCCATGGCCTTGAGCCCGAACTCACCGAAGGCGAGTTCCGAGCCGCGCCAAGCCTTACCTTTCATGCGTCCGCGCTGCTGCTTGCGGAACTTGACCCTCTTTGGCATCAACATTGCTTTGATCCTCTTTCCGGCATTCGCATTGCGACAGCTCGGTTAGTCCCGACACTCGAGATCGTTTCCACGCTCCTCGAGACTGGTCATACGTTCACTGGAATGAACAACAAGGGATTTGTTCGCTTTGAACTTCGATTCGAAGCTGACGGCTCACTTGTTGAACTCCTTCAGTCACTTGGTTACGACGGCCTCATCCCGTTCGATCAACTCGAGCTTTACCTTGGAGAGACGCCCGAGTCTACGCTCGGCGACTCGGTCAATTCGATCTAACACTCGCGGGATGTCTTCTTTTGTCGCGTACTCTTCCGCCATGTCGCTCCCCCTTTTTCCAGGGTTCGCTTTTAGAATACGGGCGAAGTGGCTCCGGCAACCTGCGGCGCACTACGGCGCTGCTGGTAGATGTCGCCACGGTACACCCAGGTTTTGACCCCGATGAGGCCATAGGTGGTGTGCGCCTCGGCAAACCCGTAGTCAATGTCAGCGCGCAGGGTATGGAGCGGCAGACGGCCCTGCAGGTACCACTCAGAGCGTGCGATCTCATTGCCATTGAGCCGGCCTGATACGCGGACCTTGATGCCCTTGCAGCCGAAGCGCAGCGCCGAGTCCACAGCCTTGCGCATGGCGCGGCGGAAACCGACACGCTTTTCAAGCTGCAACGCAATGTTCTCGGCGACCAGCTGTGCATCCAGCTCCGGCTTGTTGACTTCCAGGATGTCGATGAAGACATCGCGGTTGGTGCGCTTCTGGATCTCAAGCTTGAGCTTATCGATCTCCGCGCCTTTGCGCCCGATGATGATGCCGGGGCGCGCGGTGCGGATGATGAGGCGCAGCTTGTTGCCGGGACGCTCGATTTCGACGGAGCTGACACCGGCAGCCTTGAGCTTTTCTTTCAGCTCGCGCTTGAGGAGCACATCCTCCACCAGGAGCTTGTCATAGTCGCGCTCCACAAACCAGCGCGAGCGCCAGGGCTTGTTGACGCCCAGACGGAATCCGTACGGATGAACTTTCTGACCCATTGTTTCCTCTGCTGTTCCGCTCGCCGGCATGCCGCGAGCCCATCAAACGCGTTTAGGCGGTGAGAGCCTTTTTCCTGCCTGGGGCACTGGCCCCGGCCTTCGATGAAGTTTTCGAGGCAGCGCGTGCTGTAGCCTTGCTGCCACGGGCGGGCTTGGCGCCTGCGCCAAAGTCGGTTCCGGTCTCACCGCCGTCGCCTAGTTCGGCGATGGAGATGGCAATGTGCGACATGCGACGTTGATAGCGGAAAGCGCGGCCCATCGGAGCCGGGCGGATCCGCTTCATGCGAGGGCCGTCGTTAGCGATAGCGGTCTTGACATACAGGTTGTCGACATCGATGTCGAGACCCTGCTCGCCGCTTAGGTAATTGGCATTCTGCACGGCTGAGCGCAGAACCTTTTCGACCAGAGGCGCAACACCCTTTTTGGTGAACATGATGATGTTCAATGCCTGCTCGACCGGCTGACCCTTGATCAGGTCCAGCACCAGCCGCGCTTTTTGCGGGCTTACCCGCTGGAAGCGGGCCTCAGCCCGGAACTCCCGTGTTTCCACCTGCTGCTGCATGACTCGTGTCTCACTCTCTCGCGATGGTTTCATCGCAGATCTTGCCGGCGCCTGCGCTTAGAGCGCCCCTAGAACGTCACGCCCTTAGCGTGCCTTGGCCGAAGACTCGTTGGACTTGGCGGTGTGGCCCTTGAACGTGCGGGTAGCTGAGAACTCGCCCAGCTTATGCCCGACCATGTTTTCCGTCACATAGACTGGGATGAACTTGCGGCCGTTGTGGACCGCGATCGTGTGCCCGACAAACTCCGGGAAGATGGTGGAGCGCCGCGACCAGGTACGAATGACCTTCTTCTCGTTCGCAGTATTCATTGCCTCCACTTTGACCATCAAGTGTCCGTCGATAAAAGGACCCTTCTTTGTAGACCGTGCCATGCTTACTCCCTTTGCGGCGCCGGGGCGCCATACTTGTGCAAATTACGCGAAGCCGTTCGCCGTCCGCGCAGGACCGTAGGACCTACTTCTTGCGGCGATTGACGATGAACACATCGGTCCGTTTGTTGTTGCGTGTCTTGTAGCCGCGTGTGGGCTGGCCCCAGGGGGTGACCGGATGACGGCCGCCGGAGGTCTTACCTTCGCCGCCGCCGTGCGGATGGTCGACCGGGTTCATGGAGACGCCGCGGTTGGCCGGGCGGATGCCCTTCCAGCGATTGCGTCCCGCTTTGCCGATGGTCACGTTTTCGTGATCTGTGTTGCCGACCTGCCCGATGGTCGCCATGCAGGTGACGAGCACCCGCCGGGTTTCGCCTGAGGGGAGTTTCAGCAGAGCGTAATCGCCTTCCTTGGCAACCAGCTGCGCGGAGGCGCCGGCGGAGCGGACCATCTGCGCGCCCTTGCCGGGACGCAGCTCGACATTATGCACCGTGGTTCCGGCCGGGATGTTCTGGAGCGGCAGTGCATTGCCGACCAGGATGTCCGCGTCTGGGCCGCTCATGATGGACTGGCCAACCTTGAGCCCGACGGGCTGGATGATGTAGCGCTTCTCGCCATCCGCGTAGGAAATCAGCGCTATACGGCTCGAGCGGTTGGGGTCGTACTCGATGGTGGCGACCTTGCCGGGCACGCCATACTTCTCGCGCTTGAAGTCGATCAGGCGCAGCATCTTCTTATGGCCGCCGCCCTGATGGCGAATGGTCAGGTCTCCCGCGTTGCGGCGTCCGCCGGTACGCTGCTTCACAACCACAAGCGGCTTGTAAGGCTTGTCGGTCGTGATGTCATCGTTCACCAGCGTGGTCTTGAAACGCAGGGTCGGCGTAAGGGGTCGGTATGTTTTGATCGGCATCGTTTCGCTCGTCTGTTCCGGCGGATGGGGTTTGCAGCCCGCATCCGCCCTGCTTGCTCAATCGTCTTCGCGCTTCTCGCACAGGAGGGGGGCGCGCGCTTAAAGGCTGTCTTAGAGGCTATCTACGTATTCCGGCATCTTCTCGCCCGGCTGGAGACGTACATAGGCCTTCTTCCAGTCCGGTCGGTAGCCGGCAAACTTGCCCCGGCGCCGTTCTTTGCCCAGGTAGTTCATGGTACGTACCGTAGCCACCTTGACCTTGAACAAGCTTTCCACCGCCTGCTTGACTTCGGTCTTGGTTGCCTTCGGTGCTACCTCGAAGACGAGGGTGGACTCGGCTTCCTTGTTTTGCAGGCCCTTTTCGGTGATCACCGGCCGGCGCAGCGTGGTGTGGAGTGTCGGCATGTTTAAGCGACCTGTGCCTTTCTGGTAGCAGCCAGCTTACGCTTGGACACCGTCTTGCGAAGCGACTCCTGCAGTGTTTCAATCGCCGACTTTGAAAAGATCGCGCGATCGTGACGCAGGACGTCGTAGGGGTGCACCTCGGTTGAGAGCAGCAGCTGCACCTGCGCGAGGTTGCGCGCGCCCAGAACCGTGTTGACCGCAAGCTCGGCCGATGACTCGACCAGGAGCACGGTGCGCTTGGCATCGAGCGTATCGAGGGCTGCGCGGTAAAGCTTGGTTTTGGGCTCCGCAAGCTGCAGTGTGTCAACCACAATCAGCTTGCCCTCAGCATGCTTGGCAGCGAGCGCGGAACGGAGCGCGCCCTGCACCTTCTTGCGAGGAAAGGCATAATCGTAAGAGCGGGGCTGTGGCCCGTGGACAGTGCCGCCATGGCGCCAGAGGGGCGAGCGGACCGAGCCTACACGGGCGCGCCCTGTACCCTTCTGCTTCCACAGCTTTTTGCCGGAACCGGAGACCAGCTTGCGATTCTTGGTAGCCGCGGTGCCCTGGCGCATGGCGGCGCGGAAGTGCTTGACCGCTTCCCAAACCAGGCCCTGGTTCACCGAGTCGGGCGCGAAGATTTCGTCCGCCAGCTCAAAAGAGCCGACTGTTTCTCCACGGAGGTTATGTACATCGATGGTTGCCATTGCTTTTCTCTTCTCGCAGACCCGACGCTGGAGGCGCGGCTGCATAGTTCTTGATCTCGCGCCTGAAAGGGCGTTCTTGCCTGAACGACGAGTCCAGCTACTTCTTCTTGGCGGATGCCTTCTTTGAAGCCTTCAATGGATCCACTGTGCCGGAGCCGGCAAAACCGCGACGCTCACGCGGAGGAGCCTTGGGCTTCGAGATCAGTACGAATCCTTCTCGCGAACCAGGGACTGCCCCCTCAACCATGATGAGGTTTTCTTCGAGGTCGATGCCCCGGATCCGAAGGTTGCGAACCGTGGTGCGGTCCACCCCGTAGTGGCCCGGCATACGCTGGCCCGGAAAGACACGCGACGGAAACGAGGATGCTCCAATCGAGCCTTGCACCTGGAACATGTGTCCATGTGACTTGGGGCCGCCGCCAAAGTTGTGCCGGCGTACGACGCCTGCGAAACCGCGACCTTTGCTGGTGCCAATGACGTCGACATACTTCTCGTCAGAGAAGATGTCGACAAGCACACGATCGCCGGCCTTGACACCGACCTCAGCCTGCTCACCTTCAGCGACGGGCTTGACGGCTTCGACGCCGACTTCCTTGATCAGGCGCACGGGCGCAACGTTGTTCTTGGCAAAATGGCCAGCCTGCGGCTTGGTCACCTTGGAGGCCTTGACGAACTCAACCAGGCCGATCTGCGCGGCGTCGTAGCCGTCGCGTGCCAGGGTCTTGAGCTGCGTAATCACGCACGGGCCTGCCTGCAGGACGGTGATCGGGTGAACGTCGCCCTTCTCATCAAATACCTGCGTCATGCCGATCTTTTTACCGAGTATGCCTGTAACTGCCATCTGTATCCTTCCTCATCATGCGCCGTATGTTTTGCGGTCCGCACTGCCGGCTTTCTTGCTTTTACACCCGAAGGGGTCGCCGCCTGGACGGCTAGTCCTTACTTCTCGAAGGCTTTGATCTCGACGTCGACACCAGCCGGCAAATCGAGCTTCATGAGCGCATCGACCGTCTGCTGTGTCGGCTCGAGGATATCGATGAGCCGTTTGTGAGTGCGGATCTCGAAGGCCTCACGCGACTTCTTGTCGACGTGGGGCGAGCGCAGCACGCAGTACTTGTTCTTGACGGTCGGCAAGGGAATGGGTCCGGCAACCTGCGCGCCTGTGCGCTTGGCCGTGTCAACGATCTCGCCGGTCGAGGTGTCCAGCACCCGGTAGTCATACGCCTTCAACCGGATACGAATTCTTTGTCCTACCATTGCTGTTCCAGATCTTTCTGCTCGCAGGCACATGCTGCGCCGCGGCTCTTGCTACGCAAAGAACGAGTTCTAAGGGAAGGCCGAAAGCCGCTCATGAGACGAAGGAGCGGCCCTCATAAGAGTGAACCTTTACGCGATGATCTCCGAGATGGTGCCGGCGCCGACGGTGCGGCCGCCTTCGCGGATGGCGAAGCGCAGCCCCTTTTCCATCGCCACCGGGGTGTGCAGCTCGATCTCCAGCGCGATGTTATCGCCCGGCATCACCATCTCTGTGCCCTCGGGCAGCTTCGCCGTGCCCGTCACATCCGTCGTCCGGAAGTAGAACTGCGGGCGGTAGCCGTTGAAGAACGGGGTGTGCCGCCCGCCTTCTTCCTTGCTCAGTACATAGATCTCGCCTTTGAACTTGGTGTGCGGCTTGATTGAGCCCGGCTTTGCCAGCACCATGCCGCGCTCCACATCTTCCTTCGCTACGCCGCGCAAGAGCAAGCCCGCGTTGTCGCCCGCCATGCCCTCGTCCAGCTGCTTCTTGAACATCTCGACGCCCGTCACCACCGTCTTGCGCGTGTCGCGGAACCCGACGATCTCTGCTTCCTCGCCTACCTTTACCTTGCCGCGCTCGATCCGCCCGGTCACCACCGTGCCCCGGCCCGAGATCGAAAAGATATCCTCAATCGGCATCAGGAACGGCAGCTCGATGGCCCGCGCCGGCAGCGGCACATTCGCGTCCACCGCATCCATCAGCTCGTCGATCTTCGCTTCCCACTGTGCCTCGCCGTTCAGCCCGCCCAGCGCCGAGCCGCGGATCACCGGCACATCATCGCCGGGGAAGTCGTACTTGCTCAAGAGCTCGCGCACTTCCATCTCAACCAGGTCCGTCAACTCTTCGTCATCGACCGCATCGCACTTGTTCAGGAAAACAACCAGGTACGGCACGCCCACCTGCCGCGCCAGCAGCACATGCTCTTTGGTCTGCGGCATCGGCCCGTCGGTCGCCGCCACCACCAGGATGCCGCCGTCCATCTGCGCCGCTCCCGTAATCATGTTCTTGATGTAGTCCGCGTGCCCAGGGCAGTCCACATGCGCGTAGTGCCGGTTCTTGGTCTCGTACTCCACATGCGAGGTCGCAATCGTGATACCCCGCTCCCGCTCCTCGGGCGCATTGTCAATCGTGTCAAACGAGCGAAACTTGTTGTTCGGGTTGTGCTTCGACAAGACCTTCGTGATCGCCGCGGTCAGCGTCGTCTTGCCATGGTCAATGTGCCCGATCGTCCCTACATTGACGTGCGGCTTGCTCCGGTCAAACTTTTCCTTGCCCATACTGGCTCCCTCTTGCGGTCTGTAACCGATCTTGGAACAAATCCCTGTTGCGCCGTTACGTCTGCCCTACTTGCTGTTGCCTGAGTTGCGGCCGATGATCTCTTCCGAAATCATGCGAGGTGCTTCCTCGTAGCGTGCGAATTGCATCGAGTAGCTGGCGCGGCCCTGTGTGCTCGAACGGATGTCATTGACGTAGCCGAACATCTCCTTGAGCGGAACCATGGCCTTGACCACCTGCGAACCGCCCAGGTGCTCCATGCCTTCGATCCGGCCGCGCCGCGAGTTGATGTCGCCGATGATTGTGCCCATATGCTCTTCAGGCACCGTAACCTCGACGGCCATCATGGGCTCGAGCAGCACGGGGCTCGCCTTACGGGCCGCTTCCTTGAACGCCATCGAGCCGGCGATCTTGAATGCCATTTCATTTGAGTCGACATCATGGTAGCTGCCGTCGTAGAGGAAAGCCTTGAAGTCGACCATCTCATAACCGGCCAGGATGCCGCCGGTCAGCGCCTCGCGAATGCCCTGCTCGGTCGGCTTGATGTACTCCTTGGGCACTACGCCGCCCCGGATTGCGTCGACGAACTCAAAGCCTGTGCCAGGCTCGCCCGGCTCCAGGCGGATCTTGACATGGCCGTAGTTGCCTGAGCCGCCGGTCTGGCGGATGTACTTGCCCTCGGCTTCGGCGATCTTGCGGATAGTCTCGCGGAAAGCGACGCGCGGCTCACCGACGTTCGCCTCGACCTTGTGCTCGCGCTTCATGCGATCGACCAAAATTTCAAGATGCAGCTCGCCCATGCCGGAGATGATGGTCTGACCGGACTCAAGGTCGGTACGCACCTTGAAGGTCGGATCCTCATCGGCGAGCCGGGAGAGGGCGACACCCATCTTCTCCTGATCGCTTTTGGTCTTGGGCTCGATTGCAACTGAAATAACCGTTTCCGGGAAGTCAATCGCGCCTAATGCAATCGGCGCCTGTGGCGAGCTCAGCGTATCGCCAGTTTTGATGTCTTTGAGGCCTACACATGCGCAGATATCACCGGCCAGGATCTCCGTAATATCTTCGCGCTTGTTGGCATGCATCTTGACCAGACGGCCCACGCGCTCGGTTTTACCGGTGCGCGGGTTCTCGATCGTGTCGCCGGTCTTCAAGCTACCTGAGTAGACCCGGATAAACGCGAGCTTGCCGAAAGGATCGTTGATCATCTTGAATGCAAGCGCCGCGAGCGGCGCTTCATCCGTGGTGGGCCGCGTCAGCGTCTGCGCCGGATCCGATGGATCGATGCCTGTGACATCCGGCAGATCGAGCGGGCTCGGCAGGTAATCGACCACTGCGTCGAGCAGCGTCTGCACGCCTTTGTTCTTGAACGAGGAGCCGCACATCACCGGGAATACATGCATACCGATGGTCGCGTTGCGGAGACCGGCTTTGAGCTGAGCCGGAGTCGGAATCTCGCCCTCAAGGAATTGCGCCAGCATCACGTCATCATGCTCGGCCACCGACTCAATGAGCTGCATGCGGAAGGCTTCGGCCTTCTTGACCAGACCGGCTGGGATCTCCTCAATCGAGTACTTGGCACCCATGGTCTCGTCGTGCCAGACGATGGCGCGCATCTCGATGAGATCGACGACGCCGGCAAACTTGGCTTCCGCCCCGATCGGGATCTGGATGGCGACAGGCTTGGCGCCGAGCCGCTTGCGGATCGTGTCGATGACGTACTCGAAGTCTGCGCCGGCCTTGTCCATCTTATTGACAAAGCAGATCCGCGGCACCTTGTACTTGTCACCCTGGCGCCATACGGTTTCAGACTGCGGCTGCACACCGGAAACCGAATCAAATAGCGCAACCGCGCCGTCGAGCACACGCAGGCTGCGCTCCACCTCGGCCGTGAAGTCTACGTGGCCGGGTGTGTCGATGATGTTGATCCGGATGTTGTTCCACATGCACGTGGTGGCAGCGGAGGTGATGGTGATCCCGCGCTCCTGCTCCTGCTCCATGTAGTCCATGGTGGCAGTGCCTTCGTGCACTTCACCGATCCGGTGGGTGATGCCGGTGTAGAAAAGAATGCGCTCGGTCGTCGTGGTCTTTCCGGCGTCGATGTGCGCCATGATTCCGATGTTCCGGCAACGATTGAGCGGTACTTGGCGAGCCATGGTGTCTCTCTTTGTCTCTCTTACGATGGTAGTGCACTGTAGCAGAGCCACTTGCGTGAGCCCTGCCCCTGCGGCGCTTGCGCGCTCGTACTCAACTTACCTGCGCCTAAGCCCCTAGGCCTACCAGCGGTAGTGGGCAAAGGCCTTATTGGCCTCGGCCATGCGGTGGATATCTTCCTTCTTCTTCATCGCAGCGCCACGGCCGTTGGCTGCGTCGAGCAGCTCATTGGTGAGCTTGTCGACCATGCCCTTCTCGCCGCGGGCGCGACCGTAGTTCACCAGCCAGCGGATGGCGAGCGAGGTCCGCCGCTCCGGGTTGACTTCGATCGGCACCTGATAATTGGCGCCGCCGACTCGCCGGCTCTTGACTTCCAGCAGCGGCTTGCAGTTCTCGACTGCTTTCTTGAACAGCTTGAGCGCGTCGTCGCCGCCGCCCTTCTGCTCGAGATTGGTCATCGCGGTGTAGAAGATGCCCTGGGCGGTGGACTTCTTCCCGCCCCACATCATGGAGTTCACAAACTTGGTCACCAGCGTGGACTGATAGACCGGGTCCGCTGCGACTTCCCTCTTGGCAACATGGCCTTTTCTTGGCATCGTCTCGTCTCTCGCCTTATCTCGTGTTCTTGCTTACTTCTTTTTACCGGTGGTAGCCGCTGCGCCACCCTTGGCGCGCTTGGCTCCGTACTTTGACCGGCTCTGCTTGCGGCCGGCGACGCCAACGGAATCGAGCGTGCCGCGGACTACGTGGTAGCGCACCCCGGGCAGATCCTTCACGCGGCCGCCACGGATCAGCACGATCGAGTGCTCTTGAAGGTTGTGGCCGATGCCGGGGATGTAGGTCGTGACTTCAATCCCATTGGTCAGGCGTACACGCGCTACCTTGCGCAGGGCTGAATTCGGCTTCTTGGGTGTCTGCGTATAGACGCGGGTGCAGACGCCGCGCCGCTGCGGCGAGCCCTGCAAAGCCGGCGAAGCCGTTTTGTAACGCGGCGCGGTGCGCCCCTTGCGAACCAACTGACTGAATGTAGGCAAACCCGCTACTCCTTCGTAGAACCGATAAATCGATGCGACCAACACCACTAGGACATACGACCCGCCCCACGGACAAACTTCCCGCAGCAACAAGCCGGCGGCTTTCCCAGCCACTCTTTCCACTTCCTTTGCTGCTGCCGGCGGGCGCACATCTACCTGAAGGGCCCTACAGCATACGACGCAAAGCAATACACACAAACCCAGGCGATCAGACCCCGACGGTGACCATGCGTTGGCTCTCCCCCGAAGAGCAGGGAGCAAAGGCAAGCCTAGTTCCGTTTCGCGAGTCCCTGGCCTGCATAGCCCGCCTAGGTGACGGGTGTCGCAAGCACATGCGAAGGCTGCTCGGCGGCCCACTGCTTTGGCCGCTTACAGCTCTGAAGCCATCCATCTGCCCGAATCGAGTTCAGCTTCGTCTCGGGCGCTTCAGAAAGTCCTGCTCGTTCCCTCCCGCGCAGACCCGCCAGAGGCGAGCAATGCAATGCGGGGCAGAACCTTTTTAGAGTAGCAAGGCGAAGCCCGCTCGTCAATCCGGCGTAAGCATACAGGGCCGGAACGATGTGCCATGTCTCCGCGATACCTGGAAACTCACGATCTGCTTTGGTTGATCTGCGCTGGAACCACGGAAGCAGATCCTTATCTGTTTGGGTCCTCATACAAACTGTTACACAGCTAGCTATTCGGCGGACAGGTTTCCGGCAAAGAGCGCTGCTAGTATTCACGGCATGTCCCCTGCCCGCGCTGCCTTGCTGCTGAGCCTTTCCACGGCTTTGTTCTCCGTCCTTCCCACTTCCTCCTGGTCGCAGGCGACGCCCTCAGCCGGGGGCAGCTCGACGACCGGCGCCTTGCTGCGCACCCTGGCGGGGAGCAAGCGCGTTGGCGATGTGGCGCTCACGCCGGATGGCCGGACGCTCGCCATGGAGGTGGCCGGCAACCTAGTGATCGCGCCGGTTGGCCAGCCGGAGTCCGGGCACATGGCCACGCTCTGCACGGGAGCCGCTGGAGGAAAAGAGTCTGTCTCCGCGCTGAGCTGGTCACCGGACAGCACGCACCTGGCTGCACTGGTTGATTGCGGCGGCAGCCCGCAGGTGGTGGTCACCACCGCGGAGGCTGGTGCCAGGCCGCGCACCCTGACGACGCTTCACGGCTTCGCCAAATCACTCGAGTACACGCCGGATGGGCGTGCGCTGGCCATGCTTTATGTCGAAGGCGCCACCCGGCCCTCCGGAGCGCTGGCCGCGATGAAGCCGCCTTCCGGGGAGATCGGCGTAGAAGGCCTGGAGGTGCAGCGAGTCGCCATGCTCGACGCAGCAAGTGGGGAGCTGCGGCAGATCAGCCCAGCGGGGCTGCATGTCTATGAGTTCTCGTTTGCCCAGAACAGCCGGCAGATCGCCTTTGTGGCGGCCGCGCCGCCGGGCGAGAACAACTGGTGGGTGGCGAAGCTTTATACCGAGTCGGTCACGCCCGGCGCAGCGCCCAAAGTGGTTCTGGACCCCGGCACTGTGGAAGGGCCGCTGCACGGCCTCCAAATCGCCGTACCCCGCTTCTCTCCGGATGGGCAGCGCATTGCGTTCATCGGCGGGCTGATGAGCGATCAGGGCGCGACAGGAGGGGATCTCTATACGGTGCCCGCGGACGGCTCGGCGGCTCCGACCGACACCACCCCGGGTACCCATGTCTCCTTCCAGTGGACTGATTGGTTGCCTTCCGGCACCATACTGACGACTGCCATTGACGCCGGCGAAGAAGAAATCGACATGGTCAACCTTCCGGCAGAAGGCCGAGCCGAACAGCACAGGATCCAGACCGTTCCATACTCGATCGGCGATGGCCGCCTCGCCGGCTCGTTCGCAGTCTCGCGCGATGGCAAGGTCGCTGCCTGGTCTGCGTCGAGCTACAGCACGGCACCCGAGGTCTACGCCGGTCCGTTGACCAAAGAGAGTCTGCCGGCCGTCACGCATATCAACGCGACAGAAAAGCCTACCTGGGGCAAGGCAGAGTCCGTGCGCTGGGCCAATGAGGGCTTCAACGTTCAGGGATGGCTGCTGTATCCGGCGAACTATGATCCTTCGAAGCGCTACGGGCTGATCGTGATGGTGCATGGCGGTCCCTCTTCAGCGGTGACGCCGCGCTGGCCGCGTGCCGGCTTTGGCGCAGCCCCGCTCGCAGCTTCGGGCTACTTCGTTCTCGAGCCCAACCCGCGCGGGTCGTATGGCGAGGGGGAGATGTTTACAGAGGCCAATCGCAAGGATTTCGGCTACGGGGATCTGCGTGACATTCTGGCCGGGGTCGATGAGATCGAGAAGAAGCTGCCGATCGACAACAACCGGCTCGGCATTACCGGCTGGAGCTACGGCGGCTTTATGACCATGTTCGCGGTGACGCAGACGCACCGCTTCAAGGCAGCGGTCGCCGGAGCAGGCATCAGCGACTGGCTTTCGTATTACGGTGAGAACTCGATCGACCAGTGGATGACGCCGTTCTTCGGCGCCAGTGTCTACAAGGATCCGGCGGTTTATGCCAAGAGCTCGGCAATCAACTACATCAGCCAGGTCTCGACGCCGACGCTGGTGGTGGTGGGCGACCGTGACGGCGAATGCCCGGCACCGCAGAGCTTCGAGTTCTGGCATGCGCTCGAGGCCTACCATGTGCCGACGACGCTGGTGGTGTACCCAAATGAGGGCCATGGCTTTGTAAACCCAGACCACCAGAGGGATGTGCTGGAGCGCTCGGTCGCATGGTTCAACCAGCACCTGCAGTAGGAAGCCACACACGGTTGTAAGCGCTCCGTGCCGTCCGGCTGTGTCTGCTGGTATGCGGCGTATGAATGCGCCGGAAAAACAAATGTAGTAATGTATCTACATAGACGCGCGGAAGGTACACACCTTAATGACCATTACTACCTTCTCCAGCCGTGACTTCAACCAGGATATTAGCCGGGCGAAGAGGGCTACCGGCAATGGTCCAGTGTTTGTGACGGATCGCGGCAAGCCCGCGCACGTGCTCCTGAGCATTGCGCAGTATCGGCAGCTGACTGGAGCACCGCGCAACATCGCGGATTCCCTTGCCATGCCGGGCGTTGAGGATGGTGCCTTCGATCCGCCCCGGGTGGATCTCAAGAGCCGTGAAGTCGACTTCTCCTGATGTTTGTTCTCGACACGAATGTTGTTTCAGAGTTGCGCAAGGTGCGGTTCGGCAAAGCTGACGCCTCGGTCGCAACTTGGGCTGAGAGCGTGGATGCCGCAAGCCTCTATATCTCTGCCGTGACTGTCCTTGAGATCGAGACCGGCGTCCTCCAGATGGAGCGCCGGGACTCTCAACAGGGTGCGTTGCTGCGGGCCTGGATGGACGGTCATGTGCTGCCCGAGTTCAGCAGCCGCGTTTTACCGATTGATACCGCCGTCGCACAACGATGCGCACGCCTCCACGTCCCGCATTTCCAGGCCGAACGCGATGCCCTCATCGCCGCCACTGCGCTGGTGCATAGCATGACGGTCGTGACGCGCAATGTCGCCGACTTCGAAGGGACTGGCGTTGCCCTGCTCAACCCCTGGCATGCAGAGTAGGCCCAGAGTAGGTTTTGAGTAGCGCGGCAGTCCTTGGCACTCCCTGGGCATAGCGACGGCAAGCGTAGCCAGCTTCGGACGCGCTGCTGATGATCCAAGCCGCGGCTCATCGGAAAGAAGCATGGCCGGAGCGCGAGAGAAGAGCTCTGGACTCCCAGCGTGCGCATGGCTGCTGTAAACTTCTTGCTGGCATCACTCTTCTCCCGCAAGACCTCAAGCGAGTGAGTGGCAACAACCGTCTGCGCACCATTTCCGGCAGGCGGGGAGGTTTCATGCAGCGGTTTTTCACCCTTGTAGCTTTGCTTTTGTGTGCTTTTCCCGTAGGCATTTCCATGACGGGCTGTGTCACCAATGTGTCCGCCTACTGCAACAACGCCGGCTATGGCCCCAAAACGACGGATATCCTGGCGGTGAATCTACCCGCGCTGCAGGCAGAGACCGGCATCTCTCTGTCGTACGGCCAGATCGGCCAGGTCGGCACCGCGCAAGCGTTCAACTGCAAGGGCACGTCGCTTACCTCCGGCGCCGCAACCTATGGCAGCTCCAATCTCCAGCTGGTCGACATCAGCCCGACCGGATCGATCTGCGGCGGCACCTGGAACCGGCTGAGCGCAGGCGGCATTGCTGACTACACGATCTGCACCCCGCCCGCAGGCTCAGGGACGGCAACCGTGACAGCCAGCATCGGCGGCGTGGTCAGCAATCCGGTCACGGTCTACGTTCACCCGCAGGTCTCCTCCATCGTGCTCCAGGATCCCGGCACCTGCTATGCCTCCGGGCAGCCCGGGCAAAACCTGTTTACCAATACATCGGTCTTTGGACAGGATGGTGCGGTGATCGGTACGGGCACGGGCACGACGACCAACATTGTCGGAACCATCACCTACACAGCGAATACGCCAGCTGTTGTCAACATCACCAACACCAGCGTGAATATAGCTAACGGCGTGACTACAGCGCCGGGCACCAATGGCACGACCACGGCCAACCAGCCCGGCGGTACCGTCATCACCGCAACGATTGCTGGCAACAGCTCGAGCTCACCCGCCACCAGCTCAGCTGCAGGATATTTCTACACCTGCCCGCCGAGCAGCCTAGCGCTGACCCTGCCCAGCAGCTCTACGACAACAACCACCAACGGCGTTGTGAACATTACGGCCGGTAACCCGCAGACGCTGACCTCCGTGCTGTCTGGAACAACGCCGGAGGGGCAGAGCTTTCTGGTGACCCCGACCAGCAATGCCGGCCCGGACTACACCTCTACCACGCCGCAGCAGGTGCAGGTGACCAGTGCAGGCGTGGTGAGCACGACACTGCCCGGCCTTGCGACGATCAGCGGCATATGTCAGCCGGGCGCACCTGTCGCGTCGACCACCTCCACAGCCACTGCCTCCAGTACGGCGACGGGACAGAGCTGCAATCCGACCCCTTTGAACAAGCTGGGGCAGTACGGCACCGGGCTGCCGATCGTCTCCAACCCGATCCAGGTCCGCTCGCCGGGCGTTAACAACACGCTGCTATGGGCGGCCTCGCCGAACTCGCAGCGCTTTACCCCGTTCGACCTAAGCCTGAGCACCACGGGCGCGCCGACACTTCTGCCGTATCCGCCCAACTCCATGGTGCTGGACCCGACAGGCACCAGCCTTTACTTCGGGTCGTACCGTGAGCTGATGACCTACAGCGCGCTCAATAACACGCTGGTAAGTCAGGACATCACCGTGCCTGGCGTAGTGCTTGCTGTTTCGCCTACAAACAGCCAGGTGGTCGTCGCCGATCAGCTGCGTCAGGTGATCTACCTGTACACGCCGGCCGCAGCCACGACCTCTGCCTCCGGTACCACCTCAACGAGCAACTCATCTGTGATCAGCACCGGTGGCCTGGCCAACCATGCCATCTACTCGCCGGATGGCAAAAACGTGTACATCGTCGGCCCTACTACGCTGTATGTGCACAACATCGTAAGCGGCTGGAGCCAGTACCCGATCGCCAACCCTGATGCCACCACCAGCTGCCAGCTCAACAACACAAACACAGACCCTTTCTGCTCGCCGGATGTGACGCTGACGGTTCCTTCGGTGGCTGTCTTTGTCAGCGGAAACCCGGTCATTGCCCGTTCCTTCTGCCCGGACACCAGCGTCTCCCCGGCGGTTGACTACAACCCGCTGTCAGCAAGCGTCGCCGGTGACAGCGCCGACCACGTAGCGGCCACAAATGACGGTGCACACATCTTCGGCGCCAACACAACGACGATCTTTGATGTGCAGCACAGCCCGACCACCGACGCGGGCAACGTGATTGCGCCGAGCGGTGCCTGCCCCGGGGTTTCCGGCACAACGCCCGGCGTACTTGCGATCAACACGACGCTCCGCCAGCTGGCGCTGACCGGCGTTACTCCGACGCAGATCGACCAGGTGCTGGCTTCGCCTGACTCCTCACGGGCGTTTGTCACCTACACAGCAGCCGCGGCTACTGGACTGCTGCCTCTCTATACGCCTTCCCCGACACTGGGGGGCACTGGCACACTTAACAACCTGCAGCTTGCGGCCGGCGCAGTGGACCCGATTGCCGGCGTCTTCAGCCCGGATTCCTCACTCTTCTTCGCGAGCACCACGGGCGACAACCTGATCCACGTTGTAAATACAACCACCCAGACGGACACGGAGCAGCTGAATCCACAGCTGACTGACAGCAATGGGGCAGCGGTGCCGGCACAGTTTCTGGTCAGCAAGCCGCGGCCGACTACCTAGTCCTTCTGTTGCACCTGTGTTCGTAAACAAAGCCCGCCGTGCCTGGCGGGCTTTGCTATTTTCCACTGCAACGGAGAAGCCACCTACCTGCATCAGAAGGAGAAGACAAGGCGAAAGTAGAGGGAGAGTGAAGATGGAAGAGTTGAAGAAGAATGGCATGATGGCGCACCTCATTGCATCGCTGGAAGAAGGCAAAGACATAGGCCACTATGGCCGGCTGGTTTTCGCGATGGTCGCTCGGCACTTTCTAGACCAGGAAGAGCTGCTGGCGATGCTCACCAAGGACCATGACTTTTCCGAGGAGCAGGCAAGTCTGCTGATCCGCCAGGTCGAAGGCAAGGACTACAACCCGCCGAAGCGCGACCGGATCCTGGCCTGGCAGAAGGAGCAGGAGTTTACGATCTGCCCGAACTCTGAGGACCCGGATACGTGCAATGTATACAAGGACTTGAACTTCCCTGACCACGTGTATGAGCACATCCAGCACTATGTGGAGCAGAAGGCGGAGAGCGGCTCCTGAGGTAAGAGGAAGCAGAGGTCACGGCGGTCATGTTTCGGGCATGGGGTTCCGGCGCTAGACTCGAGCCACATGCCCATGATCCCTACCAAACTGCGGACCGCTGCCTGGCAGAAAACCTTCTTACTGCTGGACCGTCTGCCTGGGCAGCGAGCAGCCTTGCCGAAGCATCTGCAGACTGGTCTTGCTGGAGAAGAGGCGGCGTTCTTCTTTTTGCGCGAGGCAGGCTTTACAGTCATCGCGCGCAAGTGGCAGTCCGGCCGCGCGCCAGGTGACCTGGACCTGGTGGCCTGGGAAGGCGAAGAGCTTTGCTTTGTGGAGGTGAAGACCCGCTCCGGCCGCGCTGTGGCGACGGCCGAGGCGGCGGTAGACAGGCATAAGCGCATGAGCCTGCGACGGCTAGCCGGCTACTATCTACGGCAGCTGCCGGACGGAACACCGACGCGGTTCGACATCCTGTCGATCTACCGCAGGCCGGATCAGGCAGCAAGGCGTCCGGAGTTTGAGCTGTTTCGCGGTGCGTTTGGCTGGACGGAGAGGGAGCTACCGTAGCGTTGTAGGGTAGCTACTTCTGGGCGTCCTGCCACTCCTCATACCAGGCCATCTGGATGCCTTCGAGCTTAGACTCGTTGGACTTTGCGGGATCATCCGCAAAGCCTTCGAGACCAATGACGAGTTTATGAAGCTCAGTAAAGCGGACCTTGAGTGGGTCAAGCTCGGGGTGCTTCTCCTGGAGCTGGATACCGATCTCCTCGGCATCTGCCCATGTGATCTCCTGCGGCATAACGGCTTCCCTCTTTGTGTGCGCGACGCTTGTGAGTCGAGGCTACTTGCTCTCGCTCAGCGTCAGCGGCTTGCCTTCGGACACGTAGTTCTTATTCCAGCTCGGGATTTCGACGGTGTAGCTGCCCGGGCGCTCGATGACCGCCTGGCAGCCGAGGCGCGAGTTGAGCTGCAGCCCCGGCGCTTTCTCCATGCGGTCCATCTCATCCTCGGTCGGCTCGTTCAAGCCGGGCTCCCCCTGCTTGATGTGCACGTGACACGTGGTGCATGCACACACGCCGCCGCAGGCATGATCCAGAAAGATGCCGTAGTTTTCGGCCACGTCCAAAAACGACATGGGCAGGCCATGATGGTCATAGGGCATCGTGCCGAAAGCAAACTCGACTGTGCGGCCTTCCGGCTGGAAGGTCACGCGCACCATGTTGTCCGCGGGCGGCTGGCTCAGGTCAATGACCCCGTGCTCGATTGCATGTTCACTCATCGCTTGTTCTCTTTTCTTCCGTGTTCCGGTTGCGTCTTCAGCGGATCTCAGCCTTGGCAAATGGGTGGGGTGCGCTCGGACCTTCGCCCATCCCCTCACTGGCCTCCTGCATCGTCTGGCCGCCCAGCGCCGCGGTGACCGCGGTATCCATCATGAGCTCGGCCAGCCGGCGGGTCGCTTTATCGAGTGCTTCGATGCTGCCGCGAATTGCGACCCGGTCTTCCCCGCTCTTAAAAATGTGAAGCTCGTCGGTGACGAGGCCGATCTCGGTTTGCTCTTCAAAGGTGAGCTGCTGCCAGGCGGGCTGCAGCTTTGCCTTCTCGACACGCGCTAGGATGTCTTCGGCTTCGACTCGTGCCTCGATAAGCTGACGCGCTTCAAAGTCGGCTTCAGCATTGTCAAAGGAGTCGAGAATCATCGTTTCCACCTGCTCGTCGGTAAGCCCGTAGGTAGGCTTGACTTCAATCTCTGCTTCTTTGCCGGAACGCTGCTCGCGGGCAGACACATGCAGGATGCCGTTTGCATCAATCAGGAACTTGACCTCAATTCTGGGCAAACCTGCAGCCATGGGCGGGATGCCCTTGAGATCGAAGCGTGCCAGGGAGCGGCAGTCTTTGGCCAGCTCGCGCTCACCCTGCACCACGTGGATCGCCACATTCAGTTGCCCTTCGACGCCGGTGGTGAAGTGCTCCGTCTCGCTCGCCGGGATGGTGGAGTTGCGCTGGATGATTTTGGCCACGACGCCGCCCAGCGCCTCGATGCCTAGGGAGAGAGGCGTGACGTCGAGCAGCAGCATGTCAGAGGTGGCAGCGGAGCCGCCGCTGAGGATATCAGCCTGCACGGCAGCGCCCAATGCCACAACCTCGTCCGGGTTGAGCTCGGTGTGGAGAGTGCGGCCGCGCGCTTCAAGGGCAAAGAGCTCGCCGACCAGCTGCTTGACGAGAGGGATACGCGTGGACCCGCCGACCATCACGACCTCGTCGATCTCCGAGGGCGTCAGCTTGGCATCGACCAAGGCCTGGCGCACGGGGCCGAGTGTCCGCTCGATCGTCGGCCGGATCAGGGCTTCATACTGCTCGCGCGTCAGCTCGCGCGCGTAGGGCTCGGCCCCGGGAAGCTCCACCAGGATCTTGGCTGAGGGCTCACTGGAAAGCGCGATCTTCGCGTCAGTGACAGCCTTGCGCACGGCCTGCACCAACTCACCGTTGAGGCGGGCATCGACTCCCGTGCTTCCGGCAATGTCGTCGAGCGCGATCGTAAGCAGGAGGTTGTCAATGTCGTCGCCGCCCAGGTGCGTGTCGCCGCCGGTCGCGACCACCTCGAAGATGCCTTCCTGCAGGCGCAGGATCGAGATATCAAAGGTGCCGCCGCCGAAGTCGTAGACGGCGATTAAACCTTCCTTGCGGCGGTCGAGCCCGTAGGCAAGCGCAGCCGCGGTCGGCTCATTGACAAGCCGCAGGACATCAAGCCCGGCCATGCGGCCTGCGTCCTTGGTGGCCTGCCTCTGCGCGTCGTTGAAGTATGCGGGAACCGTGACGACCGCCTTGGTGATGGGTGCGCCGAAGTAGCGTTCGGCATTACGCTTGAGCTGCCGCAGTACCTGCGCGCCAATCTCGGGCGGCGTGTACTGCTGGCCGCCAATGTCCAGGCGCAGCGCCTCGCCGGGCGCGAGGTCCGCAGCCAGGCGAAAGGGAAACAGCTTGAGCTCTTCCTGTACATCTTCAAGCCCGCGGCCCATGAGCCGTTTAGCTGAATACACGACTCGGTCCGCCGACTCGCTCAGGTAGCGGCGCGCCGGGTAGCCCACGACCACACGCTTGTCGCCGCCCGCGGGAAAGGCTACAACCGAGGGCACGAGATTTGTGCCGTCCTCGCCGGGAATGACCACCGGCTGCTCCCCCTGCATAAACGCGACCAGCGAGTTGGTCGTGCCAAGATCGATGCCGACAATCCGGTCGATGCGCCCTGGCTCGCCGGGCGATCCGGGGGCGCTGTCGATGGAGAGGAGATCCTTTTGTTCCACTGTCATGTTGATCCAGTCTAGCTGGTGCCCAGTGCTTCGGTGACATCGCGGAGGAGGTTGCGGATGTATCGCCGTGTGTCGAGGAGCGAGGCCATGTGGGCCGTGGCCGCCTGTTTGCCTGCATTATCCTCTGCTTCCAGCGCGTGGTCCCAGTGGTCCCACTCGGCTTCGATCTGCCGGTCAAGTGCGGCGAAGCGTGCGCTGAACTGCTGCTGCGCTGCGAGAAGATCAGCACGGAGCTGCGGGTCGTCTTCGCCAAGCTGGGCGTTCATGCGCATCTCTTCGAGCTGCATGTTCAGCTCGAACACCTCTGCGAGCAGCTCAGGCGGGACTTGTTTCTTCCCTTGCCGGTCGGCCGTGGCGGCATCATCCGCAAGCGTGACGCCTTGCAGGCGAAGAAGGTATTCGGTTCGCGCGATGGGGTCTTTGAGCGCGCGGTATGCATCGTTCAGCAGGGAGGTTTGCTCGAGGCTCCACTGCTGCTTCTCTGCGCCAGCCTGGGCGAAGCGGTCTGGATGCACCTCGCGGCTGCGACGGTAGAAGGCGCGCTCGAGCGCCTTGGTGTCCAGCACGAGCTTGCGCGGAAGAGAGAAGACAGAAAAGTAATCCGCGCCCGAAGGCGCGGATGGTGTGTCCAGGCTTGCTATTTTAGCTTGCATCTGTCTCTCAGGCGATCGTCAGTCGGTCTCAGGCGGAAAAGGACGACCCGCAGCCGCACGACTTGGTCGAGTGCGGATTGATGAAGTTGAAGCCCTGGCGCATCAGCGTCTCTTCGTAATCAAGCACCATGCCGTGCAAGTACAGGAACGACTTGGGGTCGACAAAGATACGTACATCGCCGAACTGGTAGACCCGATCCCGCTCGCGCGGCTGTGTGTCGAAGCGAATGTTGTAGCTCAGCCCCGAGCAGCCCCCACCCTGGATGCCGAGCCGCAAACCGCCCTCAGCCGGCGCGACACCTTCCTTTGCCATCGCGATCCGGATGCGCCCGAGAGCGCGCTCGGTGACCTGGACGCCCTTCTGGGTCGCTGCGAGATTGTCGGGTTGAAGAACTGCTGGGAGTGTGCTCATAGACTCTCTTACACCGTTGCCGAGGGTGCATCTTCGGATTGCGCAAGCAAGGCCTGCTGCTTTCGCTCTAGCTTTTCAAGTTTTCGGTTTTCCAACGCGAGATCAATCCGTAGCTTGATCTCACGCCGGAGCCCATCGATCTTCTCGAGCATCGCCGCCTGTTGCTCGATGACCAGCTTGTCCGCTGAATCCAAACGGATGGTGATGGAGCGCAGTTCTGGAGCAGCAAAATGCTGCATCAGTTTGCGCGCATCCTCGACAAAGCTTATCGACTCTCCTAGGCAGTTGCTACGGGCTGCGCCGCTTCCTCTTCGGCTGCCACGCCATTCTTGCTCTTCCAGTCACCGATCGCTGCACGAATGGCGTCCTCGGCGAGCACGGAGCAGTGGATCTTCACCGGCGGCAGTGCCAGCTCCTTCACGATATCTGTGTTCGAGATCGTCAGTGCCTCGGCAACAGTCTTGCCCTTGACCCACTCCGTTGCGAGCGAGCTCGAAGCAATGGCCGAGCCGCAACCAAAGGTCTTGAACTTGGCTTCCTCGATCACCTGCGTCTCCGGGTTGACCTTAATCTGCAGCCGCATCACGTCGCCGCACTCCGGTGCGCCGACTAGACCTGTGCCGACTTCGCTCGAGCTCTTGTCCAGCGTTCCGACATTGCGGGGATTGCTGTAGTGATCTACTACCTTATCGCTGTATGCCATGTTGTTCCTCCTGGAACCGAACCTTGTTTGATCTAAGCCTGATACTCAACCACGCTAATGGCTGGTCACGCGCAATGCTTCATAGAACAGTTTGCCTATAAAAAGACCGGCCAACACCAAAATCGTCCAGCCCTCGCCGGGCACGTGATGCAGTGGATGGATCTCGTACCAGAATCCCAGGGCCAGCATCGCTACCGCTCCAGCCCCTGGACGCAAAAGCCGGTACGCCGTGAAACTCACGCTGCCCATTCCACCCTCCCGTTCGCCTTAGTGCGCAGCCCACTCAATCTTGGTCAGGTCAATGCCTTCCTTGACCATCTCGTACAGCGGCGAAAGCTCACGCAGCTTCTGCACCACGTCGATGAGCTTGTCGGCCACGTAGTCCACCTCGGCCTCCGTGTTAAACCGTCCCAGCCCAAAGCGGATCGAGCTATGCGCCACATCGTCGCCGAGACCCAGCGCCTTCAACACATACGATGGCTCAAGTGTCGCTGAGGTGCAGGCCGAACCGCTCGAAACGGCAATATCATTAATGCCCATCAGCAGCGACTCGCCTTCGACGTACACAAAGCTCATGTTGAGGTTGCCGGGCAGCCGGTGCTCCATGGAACCATTGACGTGTACGTAGTCCAGCGCGTCTTCAAACTTCTTCTTCAAACGCGTCCGCAAAGCCACTTCGCGCTCGCCTTCCGCCTGCATCTCTTCGCGGGCAATCTCGGCCGCCTTGCCGAAGCCCACGATCCCCGGGACGTTCAGCGTGCCGGAGCGCATGCCGCGCTCATGGCCGCCGCCGTTGATCTGCTCAGAGATCTGCACACGCGGATTGCGCCGGCGCACGTAGAGAGCGCCCACGCCCTTCGGTCCATAAATCTTGTGCGCCGTAAACGACATCACATCAACGTTGTCCTGCACAACGTTGACCGGGATCTTTCCGAACACCTGCACCCCATCCGTGTGGAGGATGATGCCACGCTCGTGACAAAGCGCGCCGATCTCGCGAATCGGCTGCACAACCCCTATCTCATTGTTGGCCCACATGATCGAGACCAGAATGGTCTTGTCAGTCATGGCAGCCTTCAGGTCGTCCATCGAGATCAGGCCGTCGGCCTGTACCGGCAGGTACGTCACCCTGTAGCCGGATTTCTCGAGCCGCTTGCAGGTGTCCAGCACCGCCTTGTGCTCGGTCACCTGAGTGATGATGTGATTGCCGCGCTCGCGATACATCTCAGCGATGCCCTTGATCGCGAGATTGTTTGACTCCGTCGCGCCGGAGGTAAAGATGATTTCTTTGGTGGTTGCGCCAATCAGCTTCGCAATCTGCTCACGCGCACCTTCGACTCCTTGCTCAGCTTCCCAGCCAAAGCCATGGTTGCGGCTGGCCGCGTTCCCAAACTTGCCGGTGAAGTAAGGCACCATCGCCTCAAGCACACGCGGGTCCATCGGCGTGGTGGCGTGGTTGTCCATGTAGATCGGCAGCTTGACGCCGTGCGGCGCTGTGCCTGCTTCCCCGGTCACAACGGGAACGATCTGGTCGCCTTCCGGCGCGTTGAGCGGGGGATTCTCCTGCATCTGCGTTGCTGTGCTCATCGGTCCTGCTCTCCCAACTTGCTAAGAAAACTCGTTATAGAACGACCCGGAAGGCGCGGCCGGGAAGCCGCTGCTACATCTGGATGGAAACCAGGGGCGAGGCGGGCCGGGCGGCATTGTGCGGGTCACTGTCTACCAGATCGCCAATGCGGATGCCTTTCAGGAGGTCCGAGATCGACTCATTCACCTTGGCCATCGGTTCTTTGATGGTGCAGCTATCCGTGAGGTCGCACGGCTTTGGGCCGCTGCTGCACGCAGTCAAAAACAAAGGGCCGTCGACCGCCCGGATCACCTCAAAAACCGTAATGCTGTGCGGATCCCGCACCAGCGCATAGCCGCCGTTCATCCCGGCTGTGGAGCGAACCAGCCCGACTTTCGCCAACCTTTGCAGAATCTTGGCCAGCAACTGCGGCGGGATGTGGTAAGCCTCCGCGATGTCCTTGGCGCTTAACGCGGCTGATCGGGGGCGCTCCGCCAGGTACTTGAGCGCCATCAACCCGTAGTCCGCCTTCTTTGTCAGCCGCAGCATCGACCTTTAGTATAGGTCCGCCCCAGGGGTGTAGCAACGTTCTTGGGGGCAATTCCTTGCTTCTGTTGATAAAAGTTATCCATCAGCAGCTGAGGAGCTCTGTCCTCATGCCCACAGGCTCTTCTTAGCGGCAGGTTGGATCGCTTTTGGTCGCGTTGATCCGGATCAGAAGGAGTTTGGTCCAGGCTCTTGGAGAGAGCCGGAGCGAGCGCTACAATCGTCGCTGTCAGGCTCACACAAGCCTGCTTTCGATCATGCAAACTCCTTGCAAACATCCCAGAGTGCGCGTTGTATCCCGTCAGGACGATATAGAGTTCGTGGAGTGTCAGGACTGCGGAGAGGTATTTGACTCCGACGAGTTCCGCGACATGGAGATAGAAGAGAAGACCGGGCTGGAGCTTTCGCCGGACGGCGCCCGCCTGGAGGAAGAAGCCGAGTAGCTCGGAATCATCGCCCTGTGGTCCGGGCGGGTGGGCTGGTCACGCCCCCAACTCGACACACCCTCGCTAATCAAAGAGCTCCGGCGCCTCCGGGATCGGTGCGCTGAGCCGCCGAGTCATCTTGATGGCGTAGTCAAAGCCGGAGATGCAGGCCAGGGCGCCGGTCGCGATCAGCGACCAGTGCCGTACCAAGAGCACCGGCGGCCATGGCTCAAACTGGGCCAGCATGACTGCGACGACAGCAATGACCTGCGCCAGCGTATTGGCTTTGCCAAAGATGCTGGGCCGAAAATTACGCCAGCCCAGGGCTACAAATAGCAGAGCGCCTACCACCAAAATGCCCAGGTCGCGCGCAAAGACCATCAGGGTGACCCGTCGCGATACCAGCCCGACATGGTGCAGGGTCAGGAAAAGGGAGCTCAGCAGCAGCTTATCCGCGACGGGGTCCAGGTACTGCCCAAGGCGTGTACGCTGCTTCAGCAGCCGCGCCAGCAAGCCGTCGAGCGCGTCAGAGATACCGGCCACCACAAAGAGCCCGAATGCCAGGCCGAAGCGGCCCTCCAGCACGGCAAGCAGCAGAAACGGCACCATACAGAGACGAAGAAAGGTGAGCTGGTTGGGTGCGGCGCGGAGCTGACTCATGGCGGATACACCGGGCTTCCCTGCCCGCGGGCCCGGGGGCGAGCGACCAGCCGTGATGGTACCCCACCCCGTTCCGCAGGGAAAGGTAGGGACGCTTGACACCCTGCGCCCCTCTCTTTAGCGTGGGAGTTAGACAGACCATGATGCTCTCTCACCATCCCGCGCATCCACTCCATCGTATTCACGGCGTGTCGGCGCTTTGGAGGAGCATCCAGTAAATCAGCATTGTCTCTCCTTCAAATCTCAAGGCCCGCCCGCCGCACATCCCGCGCAGGCGGGCTTTTTCCTGCTCAGTACGTTCCAATCGAGGACAGATGACACCCGCAGCTGATGATTTCGCAAAGATTGATTTCGCAAAGATGGAAGGCCTGGTACCGGGCATTGTGCAGGATGCCCGCTCCGGTGAAGTGCTGATGGTCGGCTTCCTGAACGAGGGGAGCTACCTTCGCACGCAGGAGACCGGCTACGTCACCTTCTGGAGCCGCACCCGTGCCAAGCTGTGGACCAAAGGCGAGACCAGCGGCAACCGCCTCCGCATCATTTCCGCGGCAACAGACTGCGACAGCGATACGCTGCTCTTCCGCGTGGAGGTGGAAGGCGATGGGCTGGTGTGCCATGAAGGCACAGTCAGCTGTTTTACCCGGCCGCTCGCAATCGGCGAGAAGGCTGCGGCCGCTGCGGCTTTCCAGGACGCAGTGACGACGGAGGCGCGCTGAGTCATGGGTGAGGAAACGGGTCAGAAACTCCGCCTCGGGATTCCGAAGGGCTCCCTCCAGGACGCCACCATCGAGCTCTTTGCCAAGGCAGGCTGGAAGATCTATGCCAATGGCCGCTCCTACTTTCCGCAGGTAGATGACAGCGAGATCGAGTGCATGCTGATTCGCGCGCAGGAGATGGCGCGCTACGTCTCCTCCGGGGTTCTCGATGCCGGGCTTACGGGCATTGACTGGGTGGTCGAAAGCGGGCTCGCGGTGGAAAGCATCTGCTCGCTCGTGTACGCCAAGCAGAGCCGACGCCGCGTCAAGTGGGTGCTGGCTGTGCCGGAAGACTCGCCCTGGCACACAGCCGAAGACCTGGCCGGCAAGACGATCGCTACGGAGTTGGTCGAGGTCACAAAGAGGTATTTCGCCGGCAAGAACGTACCGGTCAAGGTCGAGTTCTCCTGGGGCGCAACCGAGGTCAAGCCGCCAATGCTCGCCGACGCAATCGTCGAGATCACCGAGACTGGCTCATCGCTTCGCGCGAACCGCCTGCGCATCATTGATACGGTCATGGAAAGCGAAACACGCCTGATCTCCAACAGCGCCGCGCAGGCGGACAGCTGGAAGCGGGGCAAAATTGGGACCCTGGCGCTGATGTTGCAGGGCGCGATCGCCGCGCAGGGGCAGGTCGGGCTGATGCTCAATGTGCATCGCGACCAGCTTGCCGCGGTTCTGTCCGTGCTGCCCGCGCTCAACTCACCGACGATTTCTGCGCTGAGCGATGGAGCTTGGTCGGCCGTGAACACGATCCTGGAAGAGGGTGATGTACGCGACGTAATCCCCAAGCTCAAAGCAGCCGGGGCTACCGGTATCGTCGAGTACCCATTGAACAAGGTGGTTTTGTAACAAGGTCTCTCTGCAGCGCAGGATGCCGAATAGTTTCAGCAGGAACTCTCGACCATGATTCGCCCGTGTACGGAACCCGACTTCCACGCCATTCTCGCCATCATCAACGAGGGCGCGCAGGCGTATCGAGGGGTGATCCCGGCGGATCGCTGGCATGAACCCTACATGTCGAGTGCCGAGCTGCAGCATGAGTTGCAAGCAGGCGTGGTCTTTTGGGGAGACGAGCAGGCTGGCGAGCTGATCGGCGTGATGGGCTCGCAACGCGTGGAGGATGTCACCCTGATCCGGCATGCCTATGTCCGGACGGGCACGCAGCAGAAGGGCGTCGGCAGCCGTTTACTGGCGCACCTTCGAAGCGGGGTGCAAGGACCAGTTTTGATCGGCACCTGGGCGGATGCAACCTGGGCCATACGCTTCTATAAGAAGCATGGCTTCCATGTTGTGGACCCGATGCAGAAGCAGCTGCTGCTGCGGAAGTACTGGACCGTTCCGGAGCGACAGATCGATACGTCGGTCGTGCTGGTAGATGAGAATTGGATCGAAACAACTGAGGCTTAGCAGGAGAGAGGGAAAGCTGTATGGAGATCATTCGCACCACGGGGCTGGGCGGCCGACGCGGCCGCGCCCGGATCGAAAAGCTGGCTGAGCGCGGAGCTACACTCGACCGCCGCGTGCTCCCGGCAACGGAGCGTATTGTGCAGGCGGTGCGCAAGGATGGTGAAAAAGCCCTCCGCGCCTGGAGCAGCAAGCTCGATGGCCTAGACCCAAAAGCACCGCTCGCGATCGACCCGGCACGCATGCGGGCAGCCCTGGCGGAGATCCCCACGGCCCTGCGCGAAGCGCTCGAGCAGGCGGCTGGCAACATCCGCGCCTTTGCACAGCGGCAGCTGCCGCCGGAGTGGGACTTCCAGCCCGCGCCGGGGCTCTCTGTGGGCCAGCGGGTACGTCCTTTGGACTCGGTGGGCTGCTACGTTCCCGGCGGACGGCACCCCCTGCCCTCGACCCTGCTGATGACCGCAATCCCGGCGCAGGTCGCCGGCGTCCCGCGTATCGTGGCCGTCTCGCCGCGCCCGGCGCCCGAGGTGCTGGCCGCGGCCGCTCTCGTGGGCGTGACGGAGTTTTACCAGGTAGGCGGCGCGCAGGCTGTGGCGGCTCTGGCCTACGGCACCAAAACGATTGCGAAGGTCGATAAGATCGTGGGCCCCGGCAATGCGTACGTGACCGCGGCCAAAAAGCTGGTGGCCTTTGACGCAGACATCGACATGCTCGCCGGCCCCACAGAGATTGTGGTGACGAGCGAGACCGGCAACGCGCGCGAGATTGCCGCGGACCTGGTCGCGCAGTCCGAACACGACCCGGACGCGGTCGCAATTTTTGTCACCACCAAGGCCGAGCTTGCGCGTCGCGTCGTGGCTGAAGCCCGGCAGCAGGCGCGCGCCAACCCCATTGCCGCGCTTGCGCTCGAGCGCAATGGCGTCGCCATCATCGCCGGCTCCCTCGACGAGTCACATGACATCACAAACCTCCTGGCAGGCGAGCACCTGACGGTGGACAGCGATGCAGATTTGGCCTGGGTGCGCCATGCCGGATCTGTATTTATTGGGCGATGGTCACCGCAGCCCATGGGCGACTATGTGTCCGGGCCCAACCACACGCTGCCCACCGGCGGTGAGGCGCGCCTGCGCGGCGGCCTGAGCGTGTATGACTACCTCAAGCTCATCACCGTGCAGAGCTACACGCCGCAGGGCCTCGCGACCTTTGGCCCGGCAGCGATCCGCATCGCGGAGGCGGAAGGTTTGACCGGCCACGCGGAAGCCGTACGCGTACGAGGGGTCAACGCGTGAGCTCCCGATCCGCGCTTGAGCTAGCGGCTGCGCCGGCCGCCGGCTGCCCTGAGCCGCGCGCGGTGGTGCGCGCCATGCGGGAGTATCACCCGCCGCTGGGCGACCGCTCCGGCCTGCGGCTTGACTTCAACGAGAACACCCTGGCTTGCTCGCCGCGCGTGCGCGAAGCACTCGGGCGCATCACGGCCGGCGACCTGACGCGCTACCCCGAGCGTGGTCCAGTCGAGGCGATTGTTGCAGCGCACCTTGGGCTGCCCACGGAGCAGGTGCTGCTCACCAACGGCGTGGATGAAGCAATCCACGTCCTATGCCAGGCATACCTGGAGCCTGGCGATGAGATTCTGCTGCCCGTACCTACGTACTCCATGTATGAGGTGTACGCCTCCGCAACGGGCGCAACCATCGTGACAATGCAGGCAGATCGCGCCGACTTCTGCTTCCCCTACGAGCAGGTGCTTGCTGCGATCACACCGCGCACACGCCTGATTGCGCTCGCCAACCCGAACAGCCCCACCGGCGCAGCGCTGAGCCGCGAGCAAATCCTCTCGATCGCGCGGCGCGCGCCGCACAGCATCGTGCTGGCCGATGAGGCGTACTTCCACTTCTTTGGCGAGACCGTACTGGACTGTGTCGCCTCAGGCGAAGAGCAACAGGGTGACCGGGAACACTACTCAAACCTCGTCGTCGCGCGCACCTTCTCGAAAGCGTATGGCCTCGCGGGCCTGCGCCTGGGGATGCTTGCTGCCGCGCCCGGCGTGATGCAGTGGCTGCGCCGCGTCATCTCGCCCTACTCCGTCAACGCGCTCGCGCTCGCCTGCCTGCCGCCCGCGCTCGAAGACAGTGCCTACCTCGACTGGTATGTGGACGAAGTCAAGGCCGCGCGCGCTGAGCTCTATGCAGTCTGCGCGCAGCTGGAGCTGCGCACCTGGCCTTCCGAGGCCAACTTTGTGCTGATGGAGATCGGCGCACAACACGCGGCGTTTACGCAGGCGATGCATGCACGGGGTGTTCTGGTGCGCGACCGCTCCAACGATCCGGGATGCGACGGCACCGTTCGCATCACGCTAGGTACACGCGCGCAGATGGACCAGAGCCACGTTGCGCTCCGCGCCGTGCTGCGCGAGCTACAGTAAGGAGTGCAGGAAACAATGGCGAGCAAGGCGGATGAAGTGAAAGCGCCCGAGAGCGTGGTGGCCGGCGTGAACACCGGGCCGGAGCAGAGCGTGCCTGGCAAGGCCGGGCAGAAGAGAGCAGCGAGAGAAGCCGCAAAGCCCGTTGCGCTCGAAGCAAAGCCCGCTGCGGCTCGCGAGAACAAGGCCAAGGCAAAACCACGCTCCAGCCGGCGCATACCGAGCACGACGCAGGCCCCGCGCACCGCTGCCTTGGAGCGCAACACGACCGAAACCAAGATCACCCTGCGCCTCACCGTTGAAGGCGCGGGCCGCTACCAGATCAGCACCGGCATTCGCTTTTTTGATCACATGCTGGAGCTCTTTACGCGGCACGGCGCATTCGATTTGGAGCTGCACTGCCATGGCGACCTCGACGTGGACCAGCACCACACGATTGAGGACACAGGCATTGCACTCGGCGAGGCGTTCGACAAAGCGCTGGGCGACAAAAAAGGCATCCACCGCGCCGGCTACTTTCTGATGCCGATGGACGAAACGCTCGGCATCGCCGCGGTCGACCTGAGCGGGCGTGTGGCCTGCAAGGTGCGGACCAAGGTCAAGACCGAGATGGTCGGCGACCTGCAGAGTGAGCTGGTCGAAGACTTCTTTGACGGCTTTGCACGCGGCGCACGCGCCAACGTGCACCTCAAGACGATGTATGGCCGCTCCAACCATCACAAGCTCGAGGCTCTGTTCAAAGCGTTTGCCCGTGCGCTCCGCGTCGCCTGCTCGCGTGACAAGCAGCTGGGCGAGATGCTGCCTTCGACCAAGGGCCTGTTGTGATCGCAGTGGTGGATTACAAGGCCGGCAACCTGACCAGCGTCCTCAAAGCACTGGCTGCGGCAGCAAGCGGCACCGGTACTTCGGACACACAGGTGACTGAAGACCCGGAGGTGGTTCGCCGCGCTGACAAAATCGTGCTGCCCGGGGTGGGCCACTTTGCCGCAACAGGGCACCTGCGCGAGCGCGGCCTTGCCGATGCCATGCGCGAACGTACGGAAAGCGGTACACCGTTTCTGGGTATCTGCGTCGGCCTGCAATGGCTATTCGAGGGAAGCACGGAGGCGCCGGAGACTCCCGGCTTCGGCGCGTTCCCAGGGGAATGCACCCGCTTTGCTGCAGGCGAGCTCAAGTGCCCGCACGTCGGCTGGAACGCGCTCTCGATCCCAGCGGCCACTCGCCTGACGCGTGGCCTGCGCGACGGCGAACACGTGTACTTCACACACTCCTACCATGCCCCGGTGGTGCCTGAGACCACAGCCACCTGCGACTACGGCGGTGCTTTTACTGCCATCGCAGAACGCGGCAACATCATGGGTGCGCAGTTCCATCCGGAAAAGTCAGGCGAAGCCGGCCTGCAGCTTCTGCGCAACTTCATGAGGCTTTAGATCGATGCTGACCAAACGCATCATCGCCTGTCTCGACGTCAACGCAGGCCGCGTTGTCAAAGGCGTGCAATTCCAAGGCATCATTGATGCCGGTGACCCGGCCGCCCTTGCTGCGCGCCATGCTGCGGCCGGCGCAGACGAGATCGTGCTGCTTGACATCACGGCAACCCACGAAGGCCGCGGTACACTGCTCGACACCGTGCGGCGTACCGCTGCCAAACTCTTTGTTCCCTTCGCTGTGGGCGGCGGCATCCGGTCGAGCGACGACGCTACGGCTGTGTTCGACGCGGGCGCTGACAAGGTTTCGATCAACTCCGCCGCACTCGCTGACCCCGCGTTGATTGATGCGATCGGCCGTCGCTTCGGAGCGCAGGCCGTCGTCGTGGCCATCGACGCGCGGCGCGCCGGCAGCGCGCCGGAAGCAGCGGAAGTCTTCGTCTCCGGTGGACGCAAAACAACCGGGCGCAAAGCAGTCGAGTGGGCTCGGGAAGCGGAAGAGCGTGGTGCCGGCGAGATACTGCTCACCAGCATGGATGCTGACGGCACCCGCGCCGGCTTCGACTGCGAGCTCACCGCTGCGGTCTCTGATGCCGTGCAGATCCCGGTCATCGCCTCAGGCGGCGCCGGCACCGCGCAGCACTTTGCTGATGTGTTCAAGCGCGGCCATGCCGATGCCGCGCTCGCTGCCAGCATCTTCCACTTCGGCGTGGCTGACGCACGCGCTCTGAAGCAAGAGCTCGCGAGAGCCGGCGTACCGGTCAGACTTCCATGCTGATCCCCGCTATTGACCTGATGGGTGGCCGCATCGTGCAACTGGTGCAGGGTGAAGAGCTCCGCGTTAGCTCCGATGACTTCGCATATTGGATCGACCGCTTTCGCGCCTACCCGCTGGTGCAGCTCATTGATCTGGACGCAGCGAAGCGCGAGGGCAACAACCGCAGCCTGATTGAGCGCATTGCCCGGGAGCTGCCAGTGCAGGTCGGCGGCGGTATCCGCTCTGCTGGGGATGCGCAAGCACTGCTCGCGCTCGGAGCACGCCGTGTCATCTTCGGCTCAGCTCTTTTTCCATCGGCAGGCATTGACATCCAGCTTGCCTCCCAGATCGCCGATAGCATCGGGCCGGAGCGCTTCTTCGCCAGCATTGATACGCGCGACGGCTACATCGCTGTACGCGGCTGGCGTGAACAGACGAGGCTCACCCCCGACGATGCGGTACGCGCCCTGGAGCCTTTCTGTGGAGGCTTTCTCTACACCCACGTCGATACGGAGGGCACTCTGCAGGGCTTTCCGCTGCCGGTCGCCGAACGCCTGCGTGCACTCACCAGCCGTCAGCTCATCGTGGCGGGCGGCATCCGCGAGCAGGCGGAGATTGACGCACTGGACCGGCTGGGCGTGGATGCGGTCGCCGGCATGGCTGTCTACACCGGACTCATCGCCACGTAGGTTGCGCAAGCGCTTTACCGTTTCACCATCCTGCTTCGCACCACCGCGCCCGTGGCAGCAAACAACACCGCCATCCCGTACATCACCACTGCGGGCCGCGTACGATGCACCAGCAGGGCTGCACTGGCCTGCAACGCCCAGATCACCGCCAGCGCTGCCCAGATCATCCAAATCCGCATACTCCTTTGAGCCTAGCACCCACGGAAAGAGGAACATCCGCCATGGCCACCCCTCGCTTGCACGTCGCGAAACGCCTTGATCACGTTGGCTTCTCTGACATCGTGCAGATCCGCAACAAGGTGCTGGAGCTGCGCGAGCAGGGTCTGCCTGTGCACGCCTTCCATGGCGGTGAACCTTTCTTTGAAACTCCGGAGCCGATCAAGTACGCAGCCGTGCACGCACTCACTCATAACCACACCCGCTACGCGCCCTCCTCCGGCATCCTGCCGCTCCGCGAGCTCATCGCGAAAAAGCTCTGCTCCTCGAACGGCATCGATGCGACAGTGGAGGATGTGTTGGTCACCGCGGGCGGCGCGCACGCACTGTTTATCGCCTTCCAAGCTACGCTCGATCCCGGTGACGAGGTGTTGGTCTTCTCGCCTTACTGGACACCCATCCGGGACATGATCGCGGTGGCCGAAGCTGTGCCCATACTGGTGTCCACGGACGAAGCCCTTGTGGAAGGCATCGCCGCCACGCTTGCGAAATACCTGAGCAGCAAGACCCGCGCCGTTTACTACAACACGCCGCAAAACCCCTCCGGCGTCGTCTTTACCCGCGCGCATGCCGAGGCTGTCGCGCAGTTTGCTGTCGCGCACGACCTCCTCGTGATTGCGGACGAGGCCTATGAGGATCTGATATACGGCGATGTGCCCGGTCACGCCGGGGAGCATGTCTCCATCGCTTCGCTGCCCGGCATGCAGGAGCGCACACTCACCACCTACACGCTCTCCAAGAGCTATGCGATGACTGGCTGGCGCGTGGGCTACGTGGTGGCCGCAGAGCCATGGATGACGGCGCTGCGCAAGCTCGTTCTCTACTCCACCAACGGTGTCTCCACGCCTGTCCAGTGGGCCGCTGTCGAGGCACTGCGTACACCGCGCGCGGTGCTTGATGCCCGGCGCGAAGAGTACCGCGCCCGGCGCGACCTGCTGGTCTCCGGCCTTCATGAGCTGGGTTTGCCCTGCGCGCTGCCGCCCGGCGCGTTCTACGCCTTTCCCAAGTCCGATCGCCTCGCCCCGACGAGCCGTGAAGCCGCGGCCATCCTGCTGGATCGTGCACACTTCGCTACCATCCCGGGCTCCGTGTTCGGTCCACACGGCGAGGGCCATCTGCGTCTTGGCTATGCCGTGCCCATCGCCGCCATTGAGGCAGGGCTCGCTTCCCTGCGCCAGCTCCTCCTCTCTTAACAGGTGCGGAGTCCCGCAGCTCACGGAGTGGGTTATGCAATTTACGCCGAAAAAGCGTCTCTTGGCTTGTGCTCTGCGTCCAAGCTTTCATGGCGCAGCGAGCCTGCTTCCATCGCAGGCAGCACACTCCTGCAGCCGAAAGGGCGCATTGTGAATCGAACCCCCATGATCTTGAGGCACTTTTGCGTCCAGCGCGCGACGCTTCTTCTGCGTGCACTGGCTTCTCTCGGCTCAGCTGCCCTGCTTGTTTCGCTCGCCTCCCCTGCCTCCGCGCAGCGTGTAGACCGGGTGCTTGGGTCCATCCCCGACGCTCCTTCGGCGGTGCTCGCCGCAGAAGATGGCGCCTCTGCCCAGCCCTCACAAAGCACACAGGGCGGCGCAGGCACGGCCGGCCAGCCTCAGCAAACCAAGCGCATCCTGGGCATCGTCCCCAACTTTCGCGCTGTCTCGGCAGACACCAAGCTGCCGCCGCAGTCTGTCAGGCAGAAGTTCGGCAGCACCTTCCAGCAAAGCTTTGATTACTCGTCCATCCTCTTCTCCGCCATCCTCGCCGGCGTAGCCCAGTTTGACGACCAGACGCCGGAGTTTCACCAAGGGGCTGCCGGTTATGGCCGCTACTTCTGGCATACCTTTGCTGACCAAACCGACGAAAACTTTATGGTGCAGGCCATCATTCCCTCCGTCACGCATGAGGACTCGCGCTACTACACGCTGGGCCATGGCGGCATACCCAAGCGCGCCCTCTACGCTTTTGACCGTACCCTGATCACCCGCAGCGATCGAGGCGGCGAGACCTTTAACTTCTCTGAAGTTGTGGGTGCCGGTGCCGCCTCCGGCATCTCTACCACCTACTATCCCGGGCCGGAGAAGACCTGGACCAAGACCGGTCAGCGCTGGCTCACGAATGTCATCATCGATGGCGCGACGTATGTGTTCCAGGAGTTCTGGCCTGACATTAACAATGCAGTTTTCCACCAGAAAGACTAAGCGGCGCCCCGCATGACAGAGACGACCGCCCGGCTCCGCGTTGCTGTTCCCTCCACCATTGACGACTGCTATCTGCGTCACCTGCCATCTGCCGTCGAGGTGGTGCGCTACCAGGTCGACGGCAGCGAGCGCTTCGCAGTGGACATGCTGGTGCCGCCCAGCTTCGGCAAGCAGGCGGCAGAGGTCCTGCCGCGCATCCACGCACGCTACATCCAGACCATCTCGGCCGGCGTAGAAACGATCCAGCCCTTTGTGCCGGAAGGGGTGACCCTATGCAACGCGCAAGGCGTCCACAACAGCTCCACGGCAGAGTGGGCGGTCACCGCTGCCCTGGCTGTACTCAAGTGGCTCCCGCTTTACAACAGCCTGCAGCAGGCTGGGCATTGGGGCACACGCGCGGAGACCGATCCCTACTGGGAACAGACCTACGGCGCACCCCAGGACTCGCCTTCCCCGGTCATGCTGGAGGAGCTGGCCGGGAAAACAGTGCTGATCGTGGGGTATGGGGCCATTGGCCAGGCGATTGAAGCACGGCTTCTGCCATTTGAACCCGCAAAGATCGTCCGGGTGGCACGCACTGCGCGGAGTGGCGTAGCCGCTGCTGAGCAGCTCTCGGCTCTCTTGCCGGAGGCGGATATCGTGATCGTGATCACGCCGCTGACACCGGAAACACACCACCTTTTCGACCGGCCGAGGCTGGCCCTCATGAAGCAGGGAGCGATCCTGGTCAACGCCGCACGCGGGGCAGTCATCAACACAGACGCGCTGGTCGAAGCTCTCATGGCACGCCGCCTCCGTGCCGCGCTCGACGTGACAGATCCGGAGCCCCTGCCTGCCGGGCACCCTTTGTGGACCGCGCCGGGCCTGCTGCTCACGCCCCACATCGCCGGGTCTGTGCCGGCCTTCTACGAGCGGGTGTACCGCTTCGTCGGCACACAGCTGCAGCGCCTGCTCGATGGGCAGGAGCCGCTCAACATCATTCGCGGGCACTACTAAGCGCAGCGCCTCTCTTCCGGGGCTCGCATGCGCGCTCCTTCCGTTTCTCGCAAACGCATGAGCATAGTACCCTTGCCGAGCAGAGCTAAACTTTTTCTGAAGGATTCTGTTGGTTCCATGGCGAAGTTCACGGTTGGTGTAGATATGGGGGGTACCAACCTGCGCGTGGCAGGCTACTCCAGCGAGTGGCAAAAGCTTGCGTCGAGCGCCGTCCCTACCCGCGTCACCGAGGGACCGAAAGCTGTTCTTGGTGACATGGCTGAGGCGATCCTCCAGGTGGTTGAGCTATGTGGCGGCACGGGCGAGCTCGAAGGCATCGGCGTCGGCAGCCCCGGCCCTATTGAGCTGCCGGAAGGCCGCTTGCTTCAGCCGCCCAACCTTCCCGGCTTCCATGCTCTCGAGCTCAAGACCGAGCTCGAAGCCCTGCTGCATCTGCCCGTTGTGATTGAAAGCGACGCCAACGCCGCTGCACTGGCAGAAGCCCACGCCGGGACCGGTGAGAAGTACCACAGCACCTCCCTGTGCATGCTGACCCTGGGCACCGGCGTAGGCAATGGCCTCATCTTTGAAGGCAAGATCTGGCATGGCGCCCGCGGCATGGCGGGGGAGGCCGGCCACGTTTCGGTATGGCCTGACGGCATCAACTGCCCCTGCGGCAACCGTGGCTGCCTGGAACTGTTTGCTTCAGCCACCGGCATCGCCCGCATGGCGAGGGAAACGGCCTACGAAGGACGCTCCCCCCGGACACGCGAGCTCATCGACCACAATGCGCCTGTGACTGCACGGGACGTCGCCCGTTTTGCCGAGCAGGGCGATGAGGGCGCACTGATCGTCTATGACACCGTGGGCCGCGCACTGGGCCTTAGCCTGGCCGGGCTGGTCAACACCTTGAACGTGCCGCTCTACGTCATTGGCGGCGGTGCCTCGGCAGCGTGGCCACTGTTCGCGCCGGCGCTCTTCCGTGAGCTGGAGCGTGCCAGCTACGTGTACCGGCTGACCCGGCCTGACAGCACAGACATCTTTACTCCCGGCAAAAGCAATGTGCTGCCCGCCATGCTCGGCACCGATGCCGGGCTGCTGGGTGCGGCCATGGTGCCGCGCTACGCGTCCTGACGCAACGCACTTAAATCATCCACTGGAGGCGCAAGCGCGGCTGCAGCTCTTTCAGGTAGTGGTGAGAGTGAGGGGCTGACCGGCCGATTCCTGAAAGCCGAGCGCCAGGTAGAAGGTGCGGGCGCCGTCAGAAAGCGCCTGAAGGATATACCCGGATGGCGATCGTATCGGAGTCCTGCACATCCTGCGGCTTCACCGAGCCGTTCAGGCTACTGAGCTGTTGCCTCAGTAGCCTTGCGTGGAGCAGGCTTCTCGTCTGCCTTCCAATGCACAGAGCAGCCTTGGCGATCGCCCTCGGCCGATGCACCGCCGCTTCCAGAAGCCGCAACCTCGCCGATGGGCAGGCGCACCGTAAACTCCGTTCCCTTCCCATCACTTTTAAAGTGGATCTCTCCATGGAAGTTGCCGACCACGATGCGGTGGGCAATGTCGAGCCCAAGCCCTGTGCCCCGGCCCGCCTCCTTCGTGGTGTAGAAGGGCTCGAAGATATGCTCCCGGTGCTCTTCCGGGATACCGGCTCCTGTGTCACGGATCGCCACAAAGACGGAGCCTGCTTCGGTCCACAGCTTTACCGCGATATGGCCCTCCTCCGGTGTGGCGTCGATCGCATTGTCGAGCAGATTCGTCCACACCTGTGCCAGGCCTGCGCCTACGCAGGAGATCTTCGTCTCTGCCGAAGGCAGCTCGCGCTCGACGTGGATGCTCTTCTGCCGGAACTTATGGCTCAGGATCGTCAGCGTGCTCAAAAGAGTGTCCCGGACATCCACCATCTGCTGGCGATTCTTATCGTCATACGCGTACTTCTTCACCGCGGAAACAAGATCTGTCACCCGCGCGATACTTTCCTCAATCGTGCCCACATGCTGCATGCTGCTGATCAAGGCTTCAAGGTAGTTGAGTGCGTCAGAAAAGACCTCTGACGAGAAGGAGCGGCTGGCACATGCAATGTCATCGCAGCTCCACCCGGCACTCACCATCGTCGGAGCCAGGCGCCACGAGTTCTCGATGTGCAGCTCCTCCAGCCACTCAGCCAGTGCTTCTTCCTTGTCAGACTGCTCCATCGGCGTCAGGTTCTGCGTAGGACCCTGCTGGCACAGCGCAAACACATGCTCTTGCAGCGTGGTCAGGCAGTCCAGCTGCTCCTGGCTCATGGGGCTCCGCGTTAGCCGGAGTGACAGCTGCTGCAAGCGGGTCATGTTCTCACGCAGCTGCGCCGATGCGCGGCGTGCCGCTGCTCCCGGATTGTTAAGCTCATGCATGAGCCCGGCAGCCAGCGTTCCCAGGGAGATCAGCTTCTCCCGATGCAGGGCCATGGCTTGGTAGGTCTGGTAGCGTTGGGCGTAATCAGCCAGTACCGCCTCGCGGGTCTTCGGCGACTGCGCAAGCATCCGCCAGAAACCATCTTCAGGAATCGTGAGCACGCGGCTTGGTACTTCTGCAATCACTCGGGCGTCAATGACTCGGTACCCCTGCAGGAGCGGGACCTCCCCGCTCGACTCACCTTCCTGCAAGTTCAGCAGAACCACCTCGCGGCCTTCTTCTTCCTTGAGGATTGTGAGTTCGCCTTCGACCAAGGCCCAATAGGCCGGGCGATGATTGGTCAAAATCATCACGTCCGCGCCTTTGGGAGCAAGCAGCCACTCCACCTCACCCAGCACTGGGAGGTCGCTCAGCTGCAGATGGCGCAAAGCTGGGAATCGCTGCAGCTCATCGAGCAGCGCACCATCAAGCTTTGCCGTTTCCCGTCGCGGGCTTTCCACTACAAAGCCGTTTCCATTGTTGTGCATCATCGTCTGGCTGCGGTCTGAAACTCCTGAGCTCCGCTTGCCTTCCCCTTCATAAACACCGTATCGGCTGCTTTAGAATTGCGCTAGATACTGGTGCATGAACTGTACTGCGATCGACCCTTCACCGACGGAGGAAGCGACTCGCTTTACCGACCCAAATCGCACATCCCCCGCCACAAACATCCCGGGCACACTGGTCTCCAGCAAAAACGGATCCCGCTCCTCCGTCCAGCCGGCCGGCAGCTTGCCTTCACGTCGCAAGTCAGGCCCGGCCAGCACAAAACCAAACTCGTCCCGCAGGATGTTGTCCGGCAGCCAACTCGTCTTCGGCGCCGCCCCTATAAAAATGAACAGCGAGGATGCCGTCCGCTGCTCCACCTGGCTTCCTTTGCGCACCGCAATGCACTCCAGGTTCCGCTCGCCGCACACTTCTACAACCTCGGTCCTTGTTTCAACCTGGATATTCGATGTCCCAGCGATCTGATCGATCAAGTATTTTGACATCGTGCCATCGAGCGACTCCCCGCGCACCAGCATCGTGACCTTGCGGGCGAACTTGGCATAGTGCACAGCGGCCTGCCCTGCCGAGTTGGCGCCGCCCACGATAAAGATCTCCTCATCGCGGCAGGTAGAAGCCTCGCTCAGCGTTGCTCCGTAATACACGCCGGCGCCCAGCAGCCGCTCCGCTCCGGGCACATCCAGCCGGCGCCACAGCAGGCCGGTTGAGAGCAGCGCCACCCGACAGCTGACCTCGCGCCCATCCCCCAGCGTGATGTGGTGGTACTGGTCGCGTGTAGCAATCGCCGTCGCACACTGGGTAATAAACTCCGTTCCAAAACGAGTCGCCTGGGTAATCGCTCGGCGGGCCAAGTCTTCCCCGCTTACCCCGGCCGGGAAGCCCAGGTAGTTCTCAATGCGCGAGCTCGAACCGGCCTGCCCACCCGGGGCTTCCGGCTCTACCAGCAACACCCTGAGCCCTTCCGAGCTGCCGTACACCGCGGCGGCCAGCCCAGCCGGCCCGCCCCCTACAATCACCAGGTCGTAGAAGTCGCTCTTTGCCTCGGTCTTCAAGCCCACTTTGGACGCCAGATCTTGCAGTTTCGGCTCCACCATCGAGCTTCCGTCGGGAAACAGAACCACTGGAAGTCTCGATTCGGGGATGCCGTACTGCGTGAGTGCCGCCGCCGCCTGCTCGCCCCGGCCCGGGTCCAGCCACTTGTAGGGGATCTGGTTCCTGGTGAGGAAATCGCGCACCTCGTGGTCGCGCGGCGACCAGCGCAGCCCTACCACCTGCAGTCCCTCATACTGCGGCTTATGGCCGCTGTTCCAGGCATCCAGCAGATCGTTCAGGACTGGGTATAGCCGCTCCTCCGGTGGGTCCCAGGGCTTGGTCAGGTAGTAGTGGATGCGCGCGCTGTTGATCGCCTGGATCGCTGCCTCGGTGTCTGCATACGCCGTCAGCAGCGTACGCTTCGCCTCCGGGTAAAGCTTTTGAACCTTCTCGAGCAGGGCCACACCAGTCATGCCCGGCATTCTCTGATCGGAGACAATCAAGGCCACGGCATCTCCGCGCTTATGCAGCTGCTCGCATGTATCCAGTGCCGCCGGGCCTGAGCCCGCGCGCAGGATGCGATACTTCTGCGCATACTCCCGCCGCAGGTCCTGCACTACAGCCTCTAGAACGCTTATGTCGTCATCTACAGCGAGGATCACCGGCTTGCTCATGGCTTCTTGATTGTATCTCCGAGTAGCTGATCTATCTTCCTACTTACCCAGTAATACGGTAATTTCTACATAGCTCTTGATGGATCTTCGGGAGGTCCTTGCGTCATCACGCAAAGGTGGTATGTAAAAAAGTTGAAAGATTTCTCTTGCAATGAATCCAGGACACGTTAGTCTGTCGTCACTAAAGAGCGTCGCCGGTAGACGTTCGAAAGATCCTGCAGGAAAGAATCTTCCCGTCCCGGCTTATTCCACTGAGGTACTTTTCTCCCCGATTCTGTGAGCCCACTTGCAAAGCTGCCGTTTGCCGCTTTGCAGACCCATGATCCCGCCAGACCAGCATCATGGCGCGACATGTATGTTTCTGAGGCCACAAGGATCAAGACGATGAACAAGGTAATCCTCGCCGATAATCAGGCAATCTTCCGTACAGGTACCGCCAAGGTCCTCTCGATGGAAGACGATTTCCGCATCATTGCACAGTGCCCGGACGCCGACCGCCTTCAGAATGCCTTGGTCACCTTCCGCGGTGTCACCGTTCTCTTCGGTTCGACCTTGAAGCAGGACACTCACCAGTTGATGCAGCAGATCTGCTCCTTGGGCAGTCGCGGTATCGCCATTCTTGAAAATAACGAATCGCCCCAGCCCTACTTGAGCGCGCATGTCCATGGCCTCTTCTTCCGTTCCATCACCGGGCCCACCCTGGTGGACTGTGTTCGCCGCGTCGGCCGTGGCGAGCGCGCCATCCACTCTGCGTCCAATGCCGCCGCGGTCCCGGATGAAGACCTGGTCGGCGCACGCGTGCGCGATCGTCTTACACCCAAGGAAATGAAGATCGTCGCCCTGATCGTCCAGGGCTGCAAAAACAAGGAGATCGCGATGCGTCTCGGGACCACCGAGCAGGTCATCAAGAACTACCTGCGCGGTGTCTACGACAAAACCGGCGTCTCGGACCGGCTGGAACTCGCCCTCTTTACGATCCACCATCGCATCCTGGCCGAAGCAGCAGCTGCGGCAGGTAACCTGATCATGCAAGCCAGCTAGGAGCGATCATACTGCCGGTACCAGCTTGGCTACCTTCCCGTCCCTCACGCCCTTCTCCGGGCGGCCAAGCTGGCATCGGAGCAAATCTCTACTTCAACGGCTTCAAGCGCTCTGCCACTGTTTTGCCTTGTGTAAAGTGCAGCAGGTAATCCGGGCCGCCTGCCTTTGAGTCGGTCCCGGACATATTGAACCCTCCAAACGGGTGCGCCCCCACCATCGCGCCTGTGCATTTGCGGTTCAGGTACAGATTGCCAACATGGAACTCGCGCCGCGCGCGATCCAGGTTCTCAGGCGCAGTCGAGTACAGCGCGCCCGTCAAGCCAAACTCTGTTCCGTTCGCGATCTCCATGGCTTCGCCGAAGTTCTTTGCCCGCATCACTGCCAGTACCGGTCCAAAGATCTCTTCCTGTGCAATCCGCGCTCGGGGATTTACATCCACAAAGACGGTCGGCGCCACATAATAGCCGCCACTCTCATTCTCCACCGCATGGCCGCCGGCCAGCAGGCGTCCCTCACTCTTGCCCGCCTCGATATAGCTGAGGATCTTGGTTCGCGCCGCCGCATTGATCACCGGACCCATGCGGGGGTTCTCCCGCGGGTCGCTCACCGAGATCGCCTCCAGCCCGTCCCGGATCTTCTCGACAAACACATCGTAGATCGCATCTTCCACAATCGCGCGTGAGCCGGCCGAACACTTCTGCCCGCTGAAGCCGAAGGCTGCCGCCAGCACGCCCTCCACCGCCTCATTCACGTCAGCATCCGCCGCCACCACCGTTGCGTCTTTGCCGCCCAGCTCCAGGATGGTGCGCTTGATCCAGATCTGCCCCGGCCTTGGCTTTGCCGCCTTCTCGTGGATCTCAAGCCCTACCGGACGCGAGCCGGTAAATGCCACAAACCGTACCTTTGGGTGCTCGACCAATGCATTGCCGCAATTCGCACCATCGCCCTGCAGCAGGTTCACCACGCCCGGCGGCATGCCTGCCTCTTCCAGCACATCCAGAAAGCGCGCCGCAATCGTCGGCGCATCCGGCGAGGGCTTCAGCACCACCGTATTGCCCGTCACCACCGCTGCTGCCGTCATACCCGCGGCAATCGCGAGCGGAAAGTTCCACGGCGGAATGACCGCGCCTACGCCCAACGGGATGTAGTGGAGCTCGTCACGCTCGCCCGGGTACTGGATCGGCGTCTCCGACCCGGCGAGCCGCATCGCCTCCCGCGCATAGAAGTCGAGGAAGTCGATACACTCTGCCACATCCGCGTCAGCCTCGGCCCAGTTCTTCCCCACCTCAAACGTCAGCCAAGCGCAGAACTCGAACTTGCGCTCCCGGATGATCTCCGCCGCGCGCAGCAGCAGCGAGATACGATCCTCCAACGATGCAAAGCGCCAGCTCTCAAAAGCCTTCAGCGCCGCATCGACGGCACGACCGGCTTCGGCCACGCCGCCGGCCTGGTGCACGCCGATCACTTCAGCCGGGCGAGCCGGGTTGCGCGACTCAAACTTCGTCCCGGTCATCACCCGCTCGCCGCCCAGCACCAGCGGGTACTCGCGGCCCAGCTGGTCGCTCACCCAGTTCTGCGCGGCTTCCATCTCGTGCGCGTGCCGGCCATGCGTAAAGTCGGTAAACGGCTCGTTCTCGAACTTGCCCTTGGGGGTTCGGGGCGCTATCTGGGTCGTCAACGCAGGGGTAGCCATAGATGCCCAGTGTAACGCCGGTGCAGCTACTGCTTCTCCACGCCGATGTAGTACAGGTCGGTGGCGACCCCGAACTGCTCCTTGCTCAGTGTCGTCGGCATCACCTGCCAATCCACCGTCGGCGTGATGAGTTGCCAATGCTGCGGATCGCCCACCCGCACGGGCATGGCAAACTTCACCTCGTCGACCTTCCATCGGTAGGCCACCTGGCCGGCTGCGGGGTCAAAACGCAGCTCCAGCACCGGCAAGGCCGCATGCCGCAAGTACTGGTCGAATACGGGCGTCAGGTCGGTGCCCGTATGTTGGTTGAAGAAGGCGACCACATCCTCGGTCAGGATCGTCCGGTACTTGAACTGCTGATAGTAGTCGTGGATCAGCGCAAACCACCTCGCATCGTCATCCACCACCGAGCGCATCGTGTTCAGAAACAGCGCACCCTTGAAGTATTGGTCCTCGGTCGGCTGCTGGTTCGCATTGTGCTCCGTGATGATCGGCTCGCGGTTCTCGACCTTCTTTTGGTAGCCATTCACATAGCGCTGCGCATCAGCCTTGCCGTACAGGTACTCCACGTACAGGCTCTCGATGTAGGTGTCCCAGCCCTCGTGGATCCACATGTCTGAAACATCGCGCGCTGACACCGCATTGCCGAACCACTCGTGTCCGCTCTCGTGGATGATGATGAAGTCAAAGCGCGGGCTGATGCCCACACCCGTCCAGTCGCGCCCGTAGTAGCCATTGGTAAAGTGGTTGCCGTAGGTCACCGCGCTCTGGTGCTCCATGCCCGTATACGGCACCTCGATCAGCTTGTAGCCATCCTTGATAAACGGGTACTCGCCAAAATAGTGCTGGTACGCGTCCAGCATTCCCTTGCTCTGCGCAAACTGCGTCTTCGCTTTTTGGAGGTCCGCCGGCAAAGCATAGAAGTCCACCGGCACACCGCTGTAGATATCGCTCCAGTGCGCGTACTTGCCAATGTTCAGCGACACGTCATAGCTGTTGATCGGGTAGTGCACCTGCCAGCTCCAGCGTGTATAGCCATCGCCCAGCTTTTGCTCACTTACAAACTTGCCGTTCGAAACGTCGGTAAGCCCATCCGGCACCTCGGCCTCAATCGTCATGCCATCCTGCGGTTCGTCGCGCCACTGGTCCTTGCTGGGCCACCAGATGCTCGACCCATCGTCTTCGCACGAGGTCACGATCCACGGCTCCCCAGACGGGTCCTTCCCAAAGGTCATTCCCCCAAACCGCCCCACGGCTTTCGGCTGGCCGCCGTAGAAGAAGTCAATCGTGTACTCCTCGCCCTCATGCAGAGGCTGCGGAAAGTTTACAAACACCTGCCCGCCCTCGCGTGTGTACTCAAGCGGCCGTCCATCCATCAGGATCTTTTCCACTGCCAGATCTGGGTATAGGTCCACCTGGATGCGCGAGTCCGTCGCCAGCATCCGGAAGCGGATCTGGTTGTCTCCGCGGATCGTCTTGGCCGTAGGATCCACGCGCACACGCAGTTTGTACGAGAGCAGGTCGTTGTTTGCGCGGTACGGCCCGTACACCCCACGCAGCCGGCTGGCGGCCAAGTCCTGCGGGCCCGGGCCTGCCTTGACCGGAGCTGACTGCCGGATGGGCACAGTAGGCCGCGGCGGCGGCGCGACACTTTGCGCCCGGAGGTCACCGGCAAAGGAAGCGAGACATAACTGAGACAAGACCGCGCAGACACAAACCTTCATCGCGCCAGCCTATCGGAAACGTCGCAAAGGGAACAGGCGGCAGGTACAAAGGTGATCGCCGGCGGTAAAGCCGTTGCCTCGTGAAAGAAGCGACGACACCCTAACGCCAGCTAGACGAAGGGGCAACGAGTCAAAGGGGGAGGCACAGCGGCACGATGAACAATGCACAGCTCTACCTGTCCATCGCGCTGCCTCTGTTTACCCTTCTGGTCATCTTCATCGCCAATACCGGGCCAATGGAGCACTCCGCAGTGAGATGAAGGCTGGTGATAATGCCCTACGCAACGACATGCATGCCGGCTTTGAACGACTCCGCACTGAAATCAAAGCTGCCGACGAAGCGCTTCGGGTCGAGATGGGCTCCGGCGACGCGAGGCTCCGAACCGAAATGCAGAACGGCTTCGGCATTGTCCACCAGCGGATTGAAGACACGAACCGACGCCTGGACGAAACCAATCAGCGGCTGAGCCGCCTGGAGCGGCAGCTCGATGTCATCGATACAGAATCCGCATCCAGCACGACAGCCGCCTCGCTGTGCTAAAAGCACGCGTTCTGGGCCGCGCCAGCTAAGCCGTTCTCCTGCACACGGGACGCGACCAGCGATACAGGACGTGTCTTTCCGTTGGAAATCCACACTTCGCCCCAACTGTCTCTATTCACCTATATGAGAACGGCTCTTATGCCTCAGCGGGTCGGGTTCAATGGCATTGCCGGCACACTCCTTAGCAGATCCCGCAACTCCACCTTTAGCAACGACACGGCGCCATGCAGGTCGCGCAGCATTGCCTCCCGGTCGGCCAGCTCGTCCCCAGTCAGCCTTAGTCCCTGCGCCGGGTCGCTTGTCACCGCCTGCAGACTGGCGCCCTTGCCCGTACCCTGTTGCAGGCGCTTCAGCCGGTGCCAGGCATCTACCAGCGAGATCTCCGGCGGTTGCTCATCCGGTATCTGACCGTCACCGCTGGTCGGGGCATGCAGGTAAGCATGGATCAGCGCCGGGTAGCGGCTTTCGCTGTTCGGCTGTTGACCCAGAATCTCAGCCAGCATGTTGTAGGGCGAGCGAAACACCCGCTTCTCCTGTCCGCCCTTCAGCTGTAGGGCTGAGAGTGTAAGCGCCGCACCACCTCCGGCGGTGCTTACGGCGTTGCCGGCGTGGTCCAAACCCCTGGTCAGCTGCATCGCCGCACCGGCCGTGGCCAGCGCTCCACCCACAGCAAAGGTTGCCAGGTTGAAGGCCGCATCCCGGCGCTGCTTTTCGGCTACAAGCAGGTAGCGAATGTCGTTGGCGTGCGCTGCTTCCGCATCAATCCGGCCCAGAGTTTCGTCGACATCGAAGGAGGCGAGCAGCACCCGCTCCAGGACTTCCTGGCGCAGGGCTAGCGAGGTTGGGGAACCCGCCTCTCCGCTCTGTGCAAATGCTTGAAGCTGCGCCAGGGCTGGCGAGAGCCCGAGCGCGTCGGTAATCGCCGGTGACACTGCCGATGGCACCGTAGAAAGCACCGCCCCGGGCGATTGCTGCCCCTCTGCCAGGGCGGCCCCGGACAAGTACACCGTCACGGCGGCAGCCCAGGATACGCTTTTCCACAAGCGCATCCTCAATCCCCCGCCGTGATGCTCTCCGTCTGCTTTGACATCTGCGCCGTACGCTCCAGCTTGTCCCAGTTAAACGGCCGGCCATCAATCGCGCGCTTCAGGGTCTTAAACAGAACCAGCGAAAATAGCTGCCGGTATGAGAAGCGCTGCAGCCAGATATGGAACAGCAGCAGTCCATCGCCCTTGCTGCTTGGGTGCCGGCGCTCGAGTGAAAACGCGAGCGCCGATGTCACAAAATCGATCACCAAAAAGGTGACAAAGTACGTCAGCAGCTTCTCGAAGTTCGCTGCACTTGCAGCTTCCGGGTGGAAGTAGCGCTGCCAAAGGTAGCTGCCCAGCCCGGCCAGAAACATGATGTCGATAAAGGGCGAAACCAGCGGCAGCAGGATCTGGAAGATCAGGATGTTGGGTAGTGCGAACAGGCCCATTGCACGGTTCGTCCGCACGGCCTGCTTGTGCTTGAAGACCGCCTGCAGAATCCCGAACGACCAGCGGAACCGTTGCCGCATCAGGCCCCGCGCCGTCACCGGTGCTTCGGTAAAAGCGAGCGCCCGGTCCTCGTAGATCACCTTATAGTTCTGCTCGAGCAAGTTCATCGTGAGGTCGGCATCCTCCGCCACCGTGTTGATTGGGTAGCAGCCGCCTTTGCGCACCGCATCGGTACGCCATGCGCCGATCGCACCCGGCACCACCGTGACTACATCAAAGAGATCGAGCGCGCGCCGCTCAAAGTTCTGGCTGGTGATGTACTCCAAAGCCTGCCAGCGCGTCCACAGGTTCACCCGATTGCCTACCTTGGCATTGCCGGCCACCGCGCCCACGCGGGCGTCAGCAAAGTGGCACACCAGCCGCGAGATCGCGTCCGATGCAATCACCGTGTCCGCGTCAATGCCGACGTAGAAATCCTCCTCCAGCTGCTCGATTGCATAGTTCAACGCCTCGGCTTTGCCGGCATTCGGCTTGGTCAAGACCGTGACGCGGCCTGCCGCAATCTCAGCCCGGTAGGCTTCGCGCGTCACCTGCAGCGTCGTATCGCTGGACCCATCATCGATCACAATCACGCGCAGGTGCGGGTAATCCGATCGCAACACAGAGCGCACCGTCCGCACGATCACCGTTTCCTCGTTGTACGCCGGCACCAGCACAGCAATCTGCGGCGAGAACGGTCCAGTCGGCGTCTTCCGCTTGCGGAACCGGTCGATCAGCGCGCAAACACCGATCAGCAGCAGCCGCGCACTCATCAGTACGTCGCCTGCCACAAAGACTCCAACAACGAAGTGCGTGATCGATGCAAACAGAAAGAAGGCCGCCGAGTCGACCCGAGCCTGGAACCACATCTTCGGCGAGAGCGGCGGCATCACCTCGGCGCGCGTTTTGCCCATCAGCTCACTCACCGGCACAAACTCGTAGCCATTCGCGCGCAGCGTGGTAATCAGCAGCGGCAGCGTAGCCAGCGTGACGCTACGGTCGCCGCCGCCGTCATGCATCAGGATGATCGAGCCCGGGCCTGCAGGCGAGTCCTTCATCGTTCGCAGCTGTCCCATGACGCGGTCCACGATCTCCTGCGGCGTCTTACGCGGCCGCTCCTGCCAGTCATCGGTATCGATCTTGTTACCGATAATGGTGTAGCCCATCTGCTGGATCCGGTAGGCCGGTGCCGCCTGGTCGTTTGTATCCGGCTCCTGGTCGATCGAGTACGGCGGACGGAAGTAGAGGGGCTGTACCCCGAGCTCTGCGCCAAACAGCCGCTCCGTCAGGTTCAGCTCCAGCCCCAATTGGCGGTCAGAAATCTCCGAGATGTCCGGATGCGTAAAGGTGTGGTTGCCGATCTCGTGGCCCTCGCGCAGGTAGCGCTTCAGCAGGCCCACATGGTCCTGCGCCGCCTCGCCGATCACCATAAACACCGCATGCACCTGGTACTTCTTCAGCACGTCCAGGATGCGAGGAGTCCACACCGGGTCTGGCCCATCATCAAAGCTCAACGCCACCTTGTTGGGCTGGTAGCCGTAGTAGCGAATCTCAAACGGATGCGGCAGCGCCAGCATCGTCTCGTCCGTCAGCGTAAACCGGTCCGAGTCTAGAAAGACCTGCCGCCGTCCTGCTACGGGCGTGGCATCGATGTGCAGGATGTCCCCGGTCCCATCGGTTTGCACACCTGCGCCTGGCTGGACGGTTTGCAAGGCAGCCGGGGCATTCGGGTCGGAGGGATGGTCCCACACATTCCACAGCGAATCATCCTCGGAGCCAAGCTTCCACAGCGCAAAGGTGCGCAGCCCCAGCTGCCTCGCCGCGCGCAGTTCATTCAGCGCTGACACTCCATCTAGAAACCACACTTCATGTCGCGAGTGCTCGTCTTCGTCATCGTAGGCAAAATGCGGGTTCAGCTCATCGCCGCCCAACCGCACTGTCGCGCCCGCATCCGCCGCCCGGTCCCAGGCCTCTTGCACGGAAACGTCGTCCACACCCTCGACCTTGTTTGAGGTCTGCTTCCCCTTGCCGTCGATAGGCTGTTGCCAGTCGTAGCCGTAATTGCCCATCGCCACAATGATCTTCTGCTTGGGCACGTACTTCAGCACACGGCCAAGATTGGCCTCAAACCAGTCCTGCGCAGCTACCGGCCCCGGCTCCGACGAGTCCTCGTGCTGGTCGTAGTTCATCAGGATCACGCCGTCAGTCGCCGCGCCCATAGCCTTCAAGTCCACGGGTTCAGACTCAGCAGGCATGTTCACATAGATCCGCAGCCCCTTGGCCGCAAAGTCCCGGTGCAGCTCATCCAGCCACTGCGCGTACGGCTTCATCGCCGCATCCGGCAGCTCCTCAAAGTCCATGCAGATGCCCCGGTACTTGGGGTTGGCAGAGAGCAGCTTATCCAGGTCCACATGCAGGCGCTGGCTCGCAACCGGGTCCTTCAGCACCGCCGCAATCACGTCCCCGTTCCACTTGCCGGTTTCCGTGTTGTAGTCGTTCAACATCGGCAGAACTTCGGTATCTTCCTTGGCCGCGGCAATCACATGGTCTACGCGGTTCTCCGGGTCAATCCCGTGCACGCCCGCCTTGTCCACCACGTTGTAGAAATGCGCCGGCGCATACATGCCGATCGCCTGCAATGCGCCCGTCGGCTGCACCACGTGCAGCCAGTCCGGAAAGAGGAGATCCACCTGGTGCACATGAGCCTTCAGCGAGGCATAGCTTTCCTCATCGTTCGTATAGAACGCCGCGCGCAAGCCCTCTTCCTGGTTCAGCATCACATCGCTGGGCCGCTTATGTGTCTTGCGCCGCGCCGGGCGCGCCCCTTTCAGCTTCAAGGTGGCTGCCGGCACATAGGCCCGCACGTTGTGCCGCCCACCCGGAAACGGCAGCCCCGGGAGCTGGTCTTTGCGCAATACCCCGACAGAAAACAGCACCAGCACCAGCGTCGACAGCACCGCGACCACATCAATCAGGCGCCGCAGGCGCTTCCAGCGTTTCCGTTGTGGGTCGTAAAAGACGGGCTTCATAGCGTCCTGACCAGCTTACCCCCGCAGCCCGCCTGGAGCCACCTTTCACCACATCTCCTTCCATCGCAATCGCAGGTTCGTTCCTGCATTGGCAAAGAAGCCCATTCTGGGACCGTAAGCCACTCCAGGGAGCGCATCCCGACCTCCCACGCGAGACAATCCCCCGAGATCAGCGCCTTCGCACCTCCATCCGCGCCAACCGCATCAACTTCCTGCGACGCCGCAGTATCATGCAACGCAGTGCCTCCCCGCCCCGCGCACGCTCGTCCCCACTTTCGCAGCCGCGCTCTGCTGCCCGCTGCCCGACTTCTCGCCCTGCCCCTCACGCTCGGCCTCCTGCTGCGGCTCTTCTTTATCCACCACAATCCCGATCTCTCGGGCGACCCGCTCCTCTACGGAGCCATCGCCCGCAACCTGCTGCAGCACGGCATCTACGGCTTCACACCCGACATTCCGACGCTCATCCGCCTGCCCGGCTACCCCCTCTTTCTGGCCGCGTGCTTCCGCCTCTTTGGCCTCGGGCACTACTACCCCGTGCTCTACCTCCAGGCTGCCATTGATCTTGCCGGCTGCCTCGTCTTGTCTGCACTCGCGCGCCGTCTCGCCCCACCCGCTCGCAGCCGGCACGCCGCGCGCGCAACCCTGTGGCTCGCGGCACTTTGCCCCTTTACCGCCTGCTACACAGCCGCGCCGCTCACCGAAACACTCGAGCTTTTCTCCATCAGCGCGGCCCTTCTCTGCTTTGCCCGCGCCCTCGGCCTGGGCGATAGCTCCGCTTCGCGCCTCCTCCCGCAAACCACATCTCCCCCGTACCCAAGCTGGTTCGCCTGGAGTACCCTCGGTTGGATCGCAGCCGCCCTGCTGCGTCCTGACGGCGCCCTACTCGGCCTCGTGCTCTGCCCGGCGCTCGTCCTCTATGCGCGCCGCACAAAGCCCATTCTGTTCCGCGCCTTCCCCTACGCCGCGCTCGCCAGCCTTGCCTCTCTGCTCGCTTTCACTCCCTGGGCCGCGCGCAACTGGCACACCTTTCAAGTCTTTCAGCCGCTTGCCCCGCGCTATGCCACAGATCCTGGCGAGCCCACCAATCCCGGCTTCCAACGTTGGACCAGCACCGTCTGCGCCGATCTGGTCTGCACCGCCGAGGTCTACTGGGCGGCCGATGACGACCGCATCGGCATCGACGAGCTTCCCAACCGCGCCTTTGACAATGACCGCCAGCTGCGTGAAACTGCCGATCTACTCGCCGACTACAACCGCAGCACCACCATCACGCCCGCGCTTGATGCCCGCTTCGCTGCCTTAGCCCGCGAACGCGTTGCCGCACACCCGCTGCGCTCGCGCCTCGGCATGCCCCTGCTCCGCCTGGCGGATATGTGGTTTCGCCCCCGCGTCGAGCTCTTCAATATCGACCTGCGCTGGTGGCGCTACGGACCTGAAGGTCCTGACACGCTCTACGCCTGGGGCTATGTCGTGCTCAACGTGCTCTACCTCGCACTCGCCATCGCCGGCTGCTTCCGCAAGCCGCCGCTGCTCGGCGTATTCCTCACCCTCATAGCTCTCCGCTGCTGTCTGCTGCTCACCATTGAGGCCCCGGAGCCTCGCTACACCCTCGAGTGCTTCCCCCTCATCTTCGTACTAGGCGGCCTTGCCCTCGCACAGTGGCGCCCGGCTCAGGCGCGGTCCGGCGACCCTGCTTAGCCTTTCTGGCCGCGCAGCCGCCCCTTGCTGCAAAGGAGCCGCGCCGCTACGCTTGAGCCCATGTGTTCACGGCTACGCTGGCCTCTTCTGCTGCTTGTTCTGGCCTTTGCTTCCTCTAGCCCGTGCCCCGCGCAGGCGCCCGCCGATCCACTCCTCGCCCACATCCACGCTGACATGGACTTCCTCGCCTCTGACGTACTGCAAGGCCGCGGCAGCGCCACACGCGACGAGCACCTCGCCGCCCAGTACTGCGTCACTGTCTTTGAGGAACTAGGCTTGCAGCCTGCCGGCGATAACGGCACCTACATCCAGCACATCCCCGTCGATCTTTCTCACCTCACCCCGGCGCAGGGGAGAAACATGGCCCGCTACGAGAACGTGCCGCGCACCGAGACCTGGAACGCCGTTGCCATCCTGCCCGGGCGCGACAGCACCCTCCATGCAGAGACGATCCTGCTCACCGCGCACCTCGATCACCTCGGCGTGCTGCGTGAGAGCGCGGGCCAGCCCGCCGGTACCGATCGCATCTTCAATGGTGCCGATGACGATGCGAGCGGCACCACCGCCGTGCTCAACCTGGCTCGCTTCCTCGCAAGGCAGCCGGCACCCCGGCGCACGGTCGTCTTCGCCCTGTTCGGCAGCGAAGAGATTGGCGGCTTCGGCGCACGCGGCTTTCTCGCGCATCCACCCGTGCCGCTTCCCTCCATCGTTGCCAACTTGGAGTTCGAAATGATTGGGCGCGCCGACCCTGCTATCGCCTCTGACGCACTCTGGCTTACCGGCTTTGAGCGCAGCACGCTTGGCCCGGAGCTCGCAAAGCATGGCGCGCACCTCGTGCAGGATCCGCACCCGGCCGAGAAGTTCTTTACCCGCTCTGACAACTACACGCTTGCCAAGGACGGCGTGATCGCACACACCGTCTCCAGCTTCGGCCTCCACAAGGACTACCACCGAGTCTCCGACGAGCTCCGCACCATCGACTTCGCTCATATGGACGCAGCGATCCAATCGATGGAGCAGCCCATCGAGTGGCTTAGCAACACAGACTGGAAGCCGCAGTGGAATCCCGGCGGCAAGCCTTAAAAGAAACGTCGATAAATGACGTATTTGTACATCTCTCGGTTACTTCTCTTGAGCCTGGCGAGTGCTGCGGATGCCCCAGATCTCGCTTCCCAGATGATGCAAGCGTCGACGCGTACGCCCACTCCCGAGGAAGCCTCCACGAAAAGGTTGCGCTGACAAAGGGTAAGCAGGCGCTCTGCCCCGCAAAGCGGCCATAATCGAGCGCGTGACTGATAGAAGCGGTGCGCAGCGCGCGAGCCTGTCCACACGCCGCAGGCGTTCCCGCCCGCGCGGCCAGCGCTACTTGCGGATCACCTGGGTGCCGCTCGGCACATCCAGCGTAAACGCGTCCTTGTCCGCGTTGTTCAGCCGAATGTTGGTGTAAAGCGCCGTCCGTGTATCGCCGCCTGCCGCCACAAAGATCTGCTTACGCGAGGTCGCCGTTGCCGGGTCGATCCACATCTCCACATGCGTAAACATCTGGTTCGGCGCCGTATGCTTCGGCGTCAGCCCCAGCTTTGCCACCGCCACGCCGTCGATCGTATCCGCACCCTCGTAGCTCACGTTCCACTGCGCCTGCAGATCTTTGCCCGTGCCGCCAAAGCCCAACGTCGCGTAGCTCTCAAACTGAGCACGGTTCGCGCCGGCTTGCAAAATCGTCTCCTGCTTGATCTCAGGCTGATACAGCATGAGCTGACCATTCCGAAACAGCACATCCTTGGGCAACGGCTGGTCGTTCTCCGTCCCCACATGCACCATCATCTCCGTCCCGCCGGCAGCTCCGCCCTTGCCTGCGCGTCGAAATGCAATCGTGCCCTTCTGCACATCATGCTCCTGCACCACAGCCGTCAGCTGATCCCAGCTGAAGTCTGCCTGCGCGCTCCGAAACTTCGCCGCCGATGCATCCATCTGCGCGAGCACCTTGCTGAGCTGCGCATCGGCACTCGGCTGTGCAGCGGGGGCACTCTGCGCAGTAACGGTAACTGCTGTAGTGGCATATACGAGCCCCAATGCTGCAACCACCCACGCGCCCGCTCCCTTCCACGGCCTTCTACGCATATCCATGCCCTCGCTCACCGGTGCGCCCATACCTTGTACGCCGTCACCGTACCGCTTGCGTCCTTCAGCGACTCCCAGCGATCAACCGTGACCGGCCCCGACACCGGCGCAATGGCTGTCTCCAAGGAAGCTTCCATCTGCCGCGCCAGCACCCCGGTCGCAGGATGCACCTGGTCAGCCGGCACCTCGTAAATCGCGCCAGTTTCGGTGGGTCGCACCAGCACCGTGCTCGGCGACAAGTGATCTGCCACTGGATGGTCCCGGTAGTTGATCACATGCGGCGACACAAACAAAAACAGCAGGATCAGCGACACCATCACGTCGTAGTGAAAGCTGCCCCGCTCATACTTCCAGAAGATGTAGTTCTTGATCAGTCCCACGCTCACCCTTGCTCCCGCTCGGCGAGAGACCCTTCAGCTTTCAAGCGCCTTGCCGCTTCTCGATCATTTGGAGCCCACCCATGTACGGCCGCAGCACCTCGGGCACACGCACCGTCCCGTCCGCCTGCTGATAGTTCTCCACCACTGCCACCCACGTCCGCCCCACCGCGAGGCCTGACCCATTCAATGTATGCAGATGCTCCGCTTTGCCCTTGCTGTTGCGGAAGCGGATATTCGCACGCCGCGCCTGGAACGCCTCGCAATTCGAAACCGACGAGATCTCCCGGTACGCACCCTGCCCCGGCAGCCACACCTCCAGGTCATACGTCTTCGCTGCAGAGAAGCCCATATCGCCCGCGCACAACAGCATGCGCCGGTACGGCAGCTCCAGCAGCTCCAGGATGCGCTCTGCATCGCGCGTCATCTGCTCATGCGCTGCCTCGCTCTCCTCCGGCCTGGCAAACTTCACCAGCTCCACCTTGCTGAACTGGTGCTGCCGGATCACCCCGCGCACATCGCGCCCATACGAGCCAGCCTCGGACCGGAAGCACGCCGTCAGCGCTGTGAGGTTCAACGGCAGCTCCGCTCCCTCCACCATCTCATCCCGCAGCAGGTTGGTCAGCGGCACTTCCGCCGTCGGGATCAGCCAGTGGTCATTCTCCCGCAGCACCCCGGCCTCGTAACTATCCCCATCGGCACAGCGAAACAAGTCTTCGGCAAACTTTGGCAGCTGCCCAGTCCCAAACAGCGACCGGCTGTTCACCATCAGTGGCGGAGCCACCTCGGTGTACCCATGCTCGCGTGTCTGCACATCCAGCATCCACTGCCCTAGCGCGCGCTCCAGCTGCGCGCCCGCGCCCCAGTACACTGCAAAGCGCGCCCCGCTCAGCTTGGCCGCCCGCTCCAAATCCAGCACCCCGAGCGCTTCGCCGATTTCGTAATGTGCCTTCGGGATAAAGCCGCGTTCTCCCGGAACGCCCCACCGCTTTACCTCGACATTTGCCCGCTCATCCGTGCCCGGCGGCACGCCCGCCTGCGGCAGATTAGGGAGCGCAGCCAGCGTCGTGCGCACCTCCTCTTCCGCCTCAGCCGCAGCCTTTTCAAGCGCCTCGCCTTCCGCCTTGAGCCGCCGCACCTCTTCCACAATCGGTGCCGAATCGGTCCCCGCGCGCCGCGCCCGCGCGACCTCCTCGCTCAGGCTATTGCGCTCAGCCTTCAGCTTTTCCGCTTCCGTAATCCGCGCCCGACGATGCGCATCCAGCCGTTGAAAGTCTCCCAGCACCACCGCCGGATCCAGCCCACGCGCTCGCAACCGCTCTTCTACCAGGGGCAGATTCCCCCGCAGCAAACCTAAGTCGTGCATACAGGCACCATCTTACAAGCGCCTTCCCTGCGGGCCGCAGCATCCTCGGCAGCCATCCCGCCCAACCACTCCCGGGCTTGTCTTGCGCGACTAACGGTGAGACGGCGGTGAGACACAAGCACCATCCTCCTCCACCACGGCAAACCCCCAGGGCTGCAGAGGCACCGACATCCCGTGTCTCACCGGCACACCTGTAAGCAGTTCAACCCCCGAATCGAAGCTGTAAACCGGTGCCTGCTCCACGGCAGAGTAATTCAGCAGGTAGTGCACCACATGGCCATCGCGTAAGGTCCCGCTGCGGACGATCAGAGGAAAGTGTTGTTTCGGAAGTTCCGCAACGCCGGCCCTCGCCACGGTGTCGCCCAGGATCTTCTCGTTAAGCGCATCGGTCGGCAGAAAGCCGACGTACGTCACTTCGCCCTTGCCATAGCTGTTGCGCGTGACTGCCGCATAAGCAGGCCAGGATGGGTGTTTGTAACGCGCCACAACCGTAGCCGTGGTCGGCGTTAGAAACTCCATCCACCCTTTCACCTGATTCTCTTTCTCGCCAACCTGGAAAGGATCACCGTCGAGTGAGACGTCCTTCGGGATCGTAAATTCGCTATACCGCACGCCGGCCGCTTCCGAAATGCCACCCGGCTGCGTCGTGGAGCGGACCCTCGTATTCTCATCGGAGAAGCCGCTTTTGAAGGTGTAAAGCAAGTGCCCGCCTGCTTTGGCATACGCATTCAGCTTCTGGAGCTCAGCATCGCTGGCAGCATAGAGCGCCGGAACAAGAATCAGCTTGTACTGGCTCAGTGGAACGGTCGACGAGGGGGAAAGCAGATCGGCCTCCACGTTCATCAGGTAGAGCGCGTCATAGGTGTGCCGCACCACGTCGTTGTACCCGATACCGCCATCCGCGCCGCCAACCCCTTTGATCGGAAATGCGTCGAAGCCGTCCAGCGCCGTGTTGCTCACATAAAGGGCCACCTGGTTATGCTTCTGCATGTTCACCAGCCTCGGACCCAGGCGCTTCAGATCCGCGCCGATGGTCTTCGCCTCGTCATAGGTAGGGTTCGGCTGATAGTCCTGCGAGAGCAGCCCCTTCCAATACGTCTCCGCCGCATTCGCGGTACTTGCCCAGTGCCAGTACTCCACCATGTTGGCGCCTGAAGCCAGATGACTGAAAGCCTGCAGCCTCAGCTGCCCCGGGTAAGGGGTCCACTCAGGAAATCCCTGCGCCTCCGTCTCCATCAGCAGGAAGTTCTGCCCATTGCGGAGCGAGCGGGCAAGGTCGCCACCAAAGGCAATCTCCTCGCCCGTCAGTCGATCCTGGCTTGGATAGTAGATGTCGATGCCCGCCACATCGAGCGGTTTCGCCGCTTCCCACTGGTCCACTTCCGGCTGCACACCGTAGGAGCTGCCGCGCCAGCTCAGATCAAAGTTCTGCGTAAGGAACTGGTCGGGCCGCGCGTGGGCGCGGACCAGACCTGCCTCCCAAGTCAAGTACTCCGTCACCAGCTTCCGCTGGAACGCCGCATAGGCGTTCGACAAGCTGGCATTGATCGAAGCATTCACCAGCGGAAAATCTTCCCAGCTGTTGATCCGATTGCTCCAGTAATCGAGGCCGAACGCTTTGTTCAGCGCATCCAGGCTTGCAAATCGGTGGCGCAGATCTGCCACAAAGGCAGCCTGGACCGCTGGGCCAAAGTTCCCGTACGACTTCGTCTCGTTGTCGACCTGGTAACCGATCACGGCGGGATTATCCTTCACGTGCTCGACCAGTGCGACGATGATCCTCTTCGCCGCTTCCCGGAAATCCGGATTGGCAATGTCCATGTTCTGACGCGGCCCATATGCTGCGCGGCCATCGCGGCGCGTCACCAATACATCCGGATGCTCGCGCGCCAGCCACGTGGGTACAGCGTAAGTCGGCGTACCGACAATCACCTGGATGCCGTGGCGCTGCATGGCCGCCAGCGTTCGGTCGATGTGGGTAAAGTCAAAGACGCCCGGCGCTGTCTCTTCCGTGCCCCAGGTCGACTCTGCGATACGCACCACCGTGATGCCCGCTGCCTGCATCATGCGCGCGTCCTCTTCCACTCGGTCGTTCGGCGTGTACTCATCGTAGTAAGCGGCACCGAAGAGGATCGTCTCAGGCAGCTTCACCTGCGCAGGTGAAGCTGCCTGAATGAACATGCATGCAGCCAGGCCCAGAAACCACCGGAAGACACGCCGCATAATCCTGCCTCTCGCTCAGACCCCACTGGATGGAATCCGCCCCATCATCTCACCGCCTTCATGGACTTAGCTGCGGGGAGCTTCCTCATTCCTCATGGCTGCCAGCCCCGCAGCCCCTCAGTGAGACAAGCAGCTCCGCACATTCCACCTCAGCAGACGATCCTCCCCCCATGAAAGCAGTTGTCTTCCACGGCACCGTCTCGATCATCGGCGTCTACCCGCCGACGCTCAAAAGCTTCCCCATTGGCATCATGATGAACAAAAATCTCACGGTGCGCGCCAGCAAGTGTAACCCACCGCAAGTACCTTCCGCGCCTGGTCGAGCTGGTCCGCTCCGGCGTCATGCATCCCGAGCAGTTCTTCACCGAAAAGGTCCGGGTCGCCTCCGCCATCGACGCCTACCGCCACTTCGACCAGCACAACCCTGGGCTGGCTCAAAGTCAAGCTCGAGCCGTAAGCGCCCGCTCTCTTCTTCCTATGCGCAACCTGCTGAGAGTTTTGCCGGACTCACGAGCACCGACGAGACTCTCAGCCCGCTTACCGCGTCCCAGCCAAAGCTGCCTGGCTTCCCTTACCTAACAGCTCCCCTGGAGCGAGCCAGTTCTCTGCGAGTACCCCATACAAGTACGCAGCTCGACGCGGCATGTCGCCCTCCAGCTTCTTTCCCTTGCCTGTTCCCAGCCGCCACCACGTCTTGGGCGCTTCTCGGATGTCAAAGCCAGCATCGTGCAGCAGCCCCAGGCTCACGCGACCGCTCTGTTCTTCTGTCAGACGAAGCATTCGCGCCGCTTCCGCACTTTTCCCTGCCAAGACAGCAAGCCCCACCCCCGGAACAAAAATCCCTGCCGTGTCCCCCGCGATCTCTGCAGTGCCCATAGCCTGCTGCATGGGAATGGCCCGAATATCCTGCTTCTCAATCGCTCCAGCCATATTGTCAGCCAGCACGGTCGCCAGCTGATCATCATTCTGAAGCTGCTCCACGACCTGGTAGGGCACCAGGATGATGCCATTCAGCAGCGTCAGCGCATCCTTCAGCTTGGATTCGTCCACCACCTGGAACCTGAACTGCAACTTACCCGCACTGCCATCCGGCAGCGTCCGCTGGTACGCCGGCACTAGTCGCGCCCCTAGGGACTGCACCCGCTGCTGCATCGCCTGGTCCTGCCAGGCCGGGATACGCTTCGGATCGAGTCCGCGAAAATGCGCGTCGAGCCGGCCCTGCCTGTCTGCTTCCTTCGTCGCTGCAGGGTCAAACTCTTCTTTCTCGGCAATCTTCTGCTCGCGCGCTCCCGCTTTGTTCGGTCCAAATACCGCACTTTCCGCGACCACCGCGCCATCTGCCCTCCGATGGCCGCTGTAGCGAACCCACACATTTGTTTGCACATCCGCAAGCCCGCTCAACGGAGGCTTCCAGGTAAGCATCGTGGCTTGGCTGATCACAATCGCATACCCGTCAGCCCGAACCACTCGTGTGCCACTCCCAGCATCTGGCAGCACCTTATCCACGATTGCGTAGCCCGTCACTCGTTCGCCCACGTGGCTTTGGAGCAAGACCGAGCTAGCCTTCACTACATGGGCGTGCTTGTCCTTCTCGCCAAACACCTGTACAGCCTGCCCTAGCTGCATCCCATCGCAGCCCACATGGTCATGGACGACCGCTCCTACAGCGATACCCATCGTTGTCTCGGTAGAGCACAACACATGCACACCGTTCACCGCGAAATCGCCTGCGCGACCGGCATCTGTCACCACCCCTGTCAGCCGCGGCACGGGATCCTCAGCCAGGATCCCCGGCACAACCATGCCGAACAACAAGATCGCGGTCAGGAGGAGGCGCGTCATGGCCCTCACAATAACGCCCTTTCGCAAGCTCGACAAGATACCGGCAGCCACGACTCGCGCACAAAGCACGTGAACATTTCTCGCGACGCTACGCGACCTCCTGGCTCTTCCGTCACCAAACAGCGATCTTCACGCTTGATCCGTAACAGAAAGTGCAGCAGAATGATCCAGCCATGAAGACTCTGCGCTTCCTGCTTACCTTTCTGCTTTTCACCAGGAACAGCCTTGGTACAGCCCTGCCGCAGATCGCCGCCCAAGATACCGCCCCGGTTGTCGTCGCGCCCGCCGCTGCTTCCTCTACCGCAGCCAACTCCGACATCGCCTATGAAACAGCAATCCTGCCCGGCGACCGTCTGGCGGCCTGGGAGATGCTGGGCAATGCCAATGGCCTCCACGATGACCATCTCAAACCATGGTCCATGCGCGGGCACTACACCACCTATGACGCCTACGGGAAAAAGAAAGCCGACGGTACCATTGAGTTCGTTTGGGCAACACCGGATCGATGGTTTGTGAGCTACACCGAGGGAGGGAGTATCTGGCAGACCTGGAAGACCGACACAGGCACATACACGCTGCCGGGTCAGACTCCTCTGCCCTACCCGGAAGACCGGCTCCTCCCTGCGCTACGCAATCCGCTTACAACCGCGTGGCGTTCCGAACAGATCCCGGAACACATCGGCATGCAGAAGATCTCCTCTCACACCTTCCAATGCCTCAGCGGCGAGCCCCGCTCATCTTTAATGCCTGACCCTTCTTCCACGGTCCGTGTCTGTTCCGATCCAGGAAAACCGCTCCTGCGCCTGATAGAAGGCGAGTACATCCTCTATCTCAACCAGATCGTTGGCTTTCAGCACCACTTAGTTGCAACTAAAATCAACATGATGTTCGGACCCGAACCGGTGCTCGATTTACAGGTCGACGCTCTGCAGGGTGTCGACACGGAACATGCGGCGAAGCTCACCCCGGCCCCCGGAGCCATAGTCACTCTTGCCCTGCCGGATCAAGATCGCACACCCGGCTACGTAACGCCCACGCACTTTCTGCAGAAGATGAAACCCACGTACCCAGTGGAGGCAAAACAAGTTCGGATGCAAGGCAAAGTCCTGCTTGCGTGCCGCATCGATACGGACGGAAAGACCACCGTGCAGGACGTGCTTGAATCTCCAGGGCTGCCCCTTTCCAACGCCAGCAAGGATGCTGTCAATCGCTGGATTTTCGAGCCTGATCCTTCGGCGGACAAATCGACAGTGACTGAGAGGGACGTAATAGTCACTTACGACATCCATTAGCTGGGCACACAGGGGGATGCTGCAGGCGTTCCAAACATAAGTAGAAGGCCGGCCCTCGCGGGCCGGCCTTTTGTGTTACTGCAACAACCTAGTGCACCTTACCCCCATGGCTGCCTGCCCTCGCCATCTCCTCGGCACCGGCATGCTCCTCCTGCTCGCTGCCGTTCTGCGCAGCCTGCAGGTCCTTGAGCGCCTCACGTACCAGGCAGCCATACTCCACAGTCGCCTGGTCCATGTACGAGAGCAGCTTCTCCTGCAACTCTGGCACACACACCAGCAAGTTGCCGCTCAGGCTCTTCACCAGCTCCGCGCGGTAACCTCGACAAAGTCATTGCCGCCATATATCGCCCGCCTGCTCTAAGTTACGATCGCAGTCGATCCCCTGCCGAACCAGTCTGCCCCTGGACTGGAGCCTATCTTCCGGCAGGCACAATGGCCTGCTCCTCGATCATGGTTCTCCATCAAATGCGCCCCCCCCCGAAAGCGCAAAGAGATCCGCCTAGGTATGATTCGCTGCGATACGCGTTCCCTCCGCACCGGGACCATGCGGCTTTACCATAAGAGGCGACGCCACCATGGCCCACCGGAAGGTCCCTCCAGCACATGCCGAAGCGCCTGCTCGCCCTGCTCCTTGCTGCTTCTCTGCCACTCACCGGCACCCCGTTGGCCCAGGCCTCGGCCTACGATGCCCATCCAAAACTCATCGTCATCGTGGTCATCGACCAGTTTCGCGCCGACTATCTCCAGCGCTACCGCGCGGAGTTCCGCGGCCGCGGCTTTCGCCTTTTTCTCGATCGCGGCGCCTACTTTCCTGACTGCTACTACGGCTACGGCAATACCAAGACCGCACCCGGCCACGCCACGCTCGGTACCGGCAGCTACTCTGACGGCCACGGCATCAATTCCAATGAGTGGTGGGACCTCGCACGGAACAAGCAGCGCCCCATCTCCTCGGTCGAAGATGACCGCTACACAGTCGTGAGCACCGGCCCTGACGCGGCCACCGCTACCCCGGTTGCCGTCCAGCAGGAGGAAGCCAACACCCCCAGCCCTTCCCCCCAGGGTGCGCCCCCTAACGCGAACCAGTCCCCGTCCACCGTCACCCAGGCTCCTCAGTCCATCACAGGCCAGACTCAATCCAGCCCCGCCCCCCAGCCCTCGGCTAAGCCCGAGCCTGGCGCCTCCCCACGCAACCTCCTGGCCTCTACCATCGGCGATGAGCTTCGCCTCGCCACCGGGGGTGCCTCGCGCGTTTACGGCGTCTCCCTCAAAGACCGCGCTGCCATCCTGCCCGCGGGCACTGGCGCCAATGGTGCCTTCTGGATCGACTCGGCAAGCGGCCGCTGGGTCACCTCGTCCTACTACATGCAGCAGCTGCCCGCCTGGGCGCAGCAGTTCAACACCGGCCCGGCTATCGCGCAGGCAGCCGCGGAAGCAGGCGTCAGCAGCCCTACCAACTTCTACTCGCAGGTCGGCGTCACCAATGCCGCCAATACCTACGAGATCAACTTTGCTGAAGCCCTCATCGCCGGCGAAAGCCTAGGCGCGCACCCCACCACCGACCTGCTCACCCTATCCCTCTCGCCCAACGACATTGAAGGCCACCACTACGGGCCCGACTCTCCCGAAGAACACACCATGATCACCGGTCTTGACGGGAGCCTCGACAGCTTCTTTACCTGGCTTGACACTCACGTGCCCGGCGGCCTCGGCAATGTCGTCATCGCGCTCTCTGCCGATCACGGCATCGCCCCCGTGCCCGCCGTCGCCGCTGCGCTTGGCCTTCCTGCCGCCTACATCAGCACCGGCAAGCTCGTAACCGATCTCAATCAGGCCATGAACGCCAAGTTCTCCCCCGGCGAGCACGTGGAATACGTCCTCTCCCACCAGGAGCTGCCGTACCTATCCCTCAATCGCCCTTCCTTTGAGCGCGCCGGCATCAATGAGACTGAGGCCGAGGACGCCGTGAAAGCCGCGCTTGAGCCCGCCTTTGCCACACTGGCCGCCCCGTCCGGAACCCTGCTTCCAATCCCCCCGCCAGCCCCGCCGCCCACCCCGGCCCAGCCCCCCGTATCAGCTGCGCCCACCCTCGGCAAGGCCTCTGCCTCTCGGACCGCAGCCGGGCGAAGCAAAGTAACAGCAGCGACGTCTACTCCGGCGTCTACTCCAGCCCCTGCTCCGGCCCCCGCAAATGTGCAGCAGCCGCCTGCGCCCGCACCGCCGCGCCTCGCGCCCAACCCGCAGCTCTTCCGCTCCTACACCCGCGTCCAGCTCGCCGCAGGCGAGGTACCCCCTACGGAGTTCGGTCAGCTGATGGCCCACAGCTACAGCCCCAACGGCGGCTGGTATGTCGCGGCCTTTCCCATCGCCTTCCAGATGGAGGGCTACGGCAATGGCGGCACCACGCACTTCTCGCCCTACTCCTACGACCGCCACGTGCCCCTGGGCTTCTTCGGTGCCCCCTTTCTGCCCGGCACCTACCGCGGTTCCGTCGAGCCGGTTGACCTCGCCGTCACCCTCGCCTCCCTGCTCGGCATCAACCTGCCCTCGGCCGCCGTCGGCCACGTCCTCACGCAGGCCCTCCGGCCCACCGCGGAGTTCACCTACCCCAGGGAGCCCGCTCCGGCTCGCCATACCAGCCACATCCGCCGTGGCGCTCCGCCTGCAGCTTCTGGTGCAGCAGCCCCAACAACCACCCCGCCCACCCCGCAGGCCACCCAGCCATGAAGCCCAACATGAGCTGCTCGGTCGCCGGAATCGCCCTGCGCACCCCCGTGCTCGCCGCTAGCGGCACCTTCGGCTACGGCGTCGAGTTTGAAGACATCGTCGCCCTCGACCGCATCGGCGGCTTCGTCACCAAGGGCCTTTCCACCGAGCCCATGCCCGGCAACCCGGCGCCGCGCATGATCGAAACGGCTGCCGGTATGATCAACGCCATCGGCCTCCAGAACGTCGGCGTGAATAGGTACATCGGCGAAAAGCTGCATAGCTTTAGCCATAACCCTCCGCCCTGCGCCATCCTGGCCAACGTCTTCGGTTACGAGATCAAGGATTACCTCACCGTCATCCGCGCCCTCAACGCAGCCGAGGGCATCGCCGCCTACGAGATCAATGCCTCCTGCCCCAACACCGCGCATGGCGGCATGGTCTTCGGCGCCGACGCCAGCCTACTCTCTGAGCTTGTCACCGCCGCCCGTAAGGCGAGCGAGCGCCCCATCTTCGTCAAGCTTTCGCCCAACGTCACCTCGATCGCTGCCATGGCCCGCGCCGCCGAGGACGCAGGCGCCGACGGCCTCACCCTTATCAACACCTTTCTCTCGCTTGCCATCGATATCCGCACCCGAAAGCCCCGCATCGCCAACATCACCGGCGGGCTTTCCGGCCCCGCTATCAAGCCCATCGCCGTCCGTATGGTGTGGGAAGCAGCCCAGGCCGTGCGCATCCCCATCCTGGGCACCGGCGGCATCCGTTCCGGCGAAGATGCGGTCGAGTTCCTGATGGCCGGCGCCTCAGCCGTGCAGGTCGGTACCGCCTCCTACGCTGACCCGCGCGCTGTCGAGCGCGTCGCCGACGGCCTTGAGCAATGGTGCAGCCGCAATGGCATCACCGAGGTCACGAGCCTCACCGGCAGCTTTGAGCCCCGCCCCGGCCACAGCGCAGCGTCTGCCGCTCAAAACGCAGCCGACCGGCACGCGGCCGTTCCAGCCCCCGGCATGGTCAGCAGCCTGCCCGAAGGGGCCCCGTCCATCCCTGAGCTCGGGAACCGCCCCGGCACCCGCCCCGGCGACAAAGCTTAACCATCCGGGTGCCCCAGATCTCACTTTCTGAGACCTGGGCAAAGCAAGATCCCGCAGCACCCCACAGCCCACCAACTATTGAGAGTCCCCCAAGCGCAGCCGGGGGCTCTACGCTTCCATCTCTCCCCCAACGCAAATGGGCTCCCCATTAGGGAGCCCATTGAAGCCGGAGTCATACACCTACCTGCGCGGCGCCCTGTTCCTCAGCTCGCGCGCCTGCGTCACCGCTACTTCCTGCAGAAATGTCGGCACCGGCGTCATTATCGCGATCAGCAGCCACAGCAGCACCGACACACCCAGCCCCGTCACTGCCAAGTCCTGCAGCGTCAGCGCGAAGCTGATCTGGTGCAGGTGTAGCGCGATCGCCCAGGTGCGCAGTGGCTCCAGGTGATGGATGACCGCAATCGCCAGCAAAAAAGCCAAAATCGACAACGTCGCTAGCCCGATCAGTGTGACATCCACCGTGCGGTGGAGCCTCTGCCTCGTGCGGCAGTGCCGGCACTCCGCCAAATGCTCCTGCAGGTCACCCGCCACAGCCGGCGAGGAGCCGGAAAGGTCATAGCGCCAGGATGACAAGATGTCCCCGATCACAGGGTCAGTGCATACACTCATTCCTAATCCTCTCCCCTAAGCCTATCCATCTTTCGATGCGCCTCGGAGGCGCTTCGCTCCGGCCTTTAAGCCTCAGAGCAGAATCCGGAGCTGTCGCATCGACACTCCGGCATGGCCGAAACATAATTCCGGATGAAGCCACGCTGCAAAGCGGGCTCTGCATGTGTCTTCGTACCCCCATGTATTCTCTGATTGTAAGCGCGCATCATCCAGATAGCGAACCTGTCTGAGCGTGGCTCCCTTCAGGATTCAAGGCTTTGACGCGAAAAGCGAGCATTGGGTGCAAGATCGCTTCGTCTCCTTCACACAGGAAGCGGCAGCACGATCTCCAACTCCGGCCCGTTGACCAGGGAAGCAATGCGGAGGCGAAGACCGTAAGCTCCCGGCCCCCCTCGATGCTCATCGACGCAGACCCTTGGATCTTCGCTCTGAGTAAGAGCTATCAAAGCACGACTCGGCGGTACATCTGCAGGCATCCCCAGCCTGATCTCGGTGACGGCTCCCAGCCCGGCACGATGCTGAAGCGTCCCACGCTTCTCCATCGGCAAATCGACGGGGGATGTCGCCCCGGGCGATTCAAACATCATCGGCTGTTGCAGATCATCACTATCTGTGGCGACTGAGACCGACATACCTTTGGGCAGGTAGGGCGGCGTAAACGCCCAAGTTGTCAGCGCGGACGCAGGACCGGCCTGAGATCGTCGCCATGCAATGCCAAAGGGACATGTCCCATTGGTCCTCCATAAAGAGCGTTGGTACAAGCGGCTACGTCGGATAGCGTCGCTGCGCGCCGCATCGCGGTCGTTCACCCACAGCAGCTCGAGAAACAGATTGTCGAAGCAGTAGCAAACGTTTTCCGTGCCCTGCCCTGCATGAATGCGTCGGTAGGTTTCGACGAGTCCTAAGGAAGCCAGATGGGCGATCTCCGGCCCCTCGGCCTCGATGAACAGGAAAACATGATCGATCACACCGCCTCACTCCCCGCCGCGTTCCCCTTCTCACTCTCAGCCCCGAAGTCCGCCTTGACCATCGGGACATCCGTGAGGAGAAAACAAGCGCCGGAAACAGCCTCAGCCCGCCCCTACAGGCAGATTGACTCCGTCGGTGCATGCTGCTGCGCTACCACCAGCTTGTTCATCAGCAGGTTCATGCGATCCCGCAGTGCCCACTCCGCCGCCAGCCGCGCCAGCTCCGGCATGTTGTTGCTCTCGCTCAGGTGCGCCAGCACCACATACGCCGCCTGGCCGTCGTACCCCTTCTCCAGAAACTCCGCCGCCGCCGCGTTCGACAAGTGCCCCACCCGCGAAAGCACCCTCTGCTTTACTGACCATGGGTACGGCCCATCCCGCAGCATCTCCAGATCGTGGTTCGACTCAAGCATCACCACATCACACCGCCGCAGCTGCTGCGACACATTCGCCGGCATGTATCCCAAATCGGTCGCGAGCCCCACCCGGATGCCCTCGCTTTCGAGCACAAACCCCACCGGATCCGTCGCATCGTGTGGAATCGTAAACGAAGTAATCTTCAGGTCGCCGATAGAGAACTCACGCCCCGCCCGGAAGTACTCCACACCCGGCAGCGCACACGGGTCCGCCGCCGGGCTTTCGCTCGGCGCGCATTCCTGTACTGCTTCCGTAAGCAACGCGCGTCCGCCTGCCTCGGTTGCCGGATCTTTCTCCCGCGCAAACGCCGCCGCCTCTTCCACGCACTCCTTTAATCCCGCTTCCCGGTAAAAAGGATTCGCTGCCTCCGCATCCAGCGCAGCACCTGAACCTGAGCCCGAACCCAGGCCTGCCACACCTGCCTGCTTGGCCGCCATCTCCGCTTTGCGTGCTGCGAGCCAGTCGGCATACGTCATCCGGCGCTGCGGCACCATCCACCGCATCCACGCCCGGTGCGTCGCCTCGGTAAAGTACACCGGGATCCCGAGCCGCCGCGCCAGCACCGACAAGCCCTGCACATGGTCCTGGTGCTCATGCGTCACCAGGATTGCGCTCAGCCGGCACGGGTCTTCCCCGGCCACCTGCATGCGCTTCAAAATCTCGCGGCAGCTCACCCCCGCATCCACCAGCACCGACGTGCGTCCGCCTGTGATCACGGCACAATTTCCCCGTGAACCACTCGCCAGCACTGTCATCCTCACCATCTCTTCACCATACTCCACAGCCCGCGTCAACACAGGCTCCGCGCCACTTCCGGCATCCCATTTGCCACGGGTGATCCGGCCTCGTCTGCACACAGAGAGCCACCGGAAAGCCGCTACGCAAACTCCACCAGCAAGGCCGTCACATTGTCACGCCCGCCCGCCCCAAGCGCCGCCCTCATCAGCGCACTCACTCGCTCATCCACCGTCCCAGCCCGTCCCAGCAGCACTCCAATCGCCGCGTCCGGCAGCTCCCGCGTCAGCCCGTCGGAGCACAGCAGAAACATATCCCCGGCCTTCACCTCGAGCGTGCGCACATCGGGTGCCACGGAGCGCCGCGTCCCTACCGCACGCGTAATCACATGCCGCAGGGGCGAGCGCGCCGCCTGCTCCTCGGTAATGACACCCATGCGCAGCTGCTCCGCTACCAGTGAGTGGTCCTCCGTGCAGCGCACCAGCGTCCCGGCCCGCAGCAGGTAGCATCGGCTGTCGCCCACATGCACCACCGCGACCTCGCGCTCGCCGCGCGCCACCAGTGCCACCAGCGTCGTCCCCATGCCGCGCAGCGGCCGCTCCTGGGCGGCGCGGCTATGCACCCGCCGGTTTGCGGCGTTCACCGCTTCCTTCATCACCCGGTTCGATCGCTGCTCGCTGGGCAGCGCCGTCAGATGCTCCAAAAACGCCTCTGATGCGGACTGGCTCGCGATCTCCCCACCCGCCGGCCCGCCCATCCCGTCACACACCGCAAACAGCCCCGCCTCCAGCGAGTAGCTCCAGCTGTCCTGGTTCGTCCGGCGCACCGGTCCGGTTTCGCTCGCGGCAGCTACAGCGGTCTGGAGAGTAGCAGGCACGGCCCCACTCTACACGCCTCCCTGCTTCCCCGGCCGTTCACCTCCCACGCAAAAATAGTCACCGCCGTCACGGCGGTCCCAAAAGGGCACTGTTCCCGGAAGCGACCGGCTACTGGCTTCCCGCTGCCGCCTTCTTCGTTCCCGGCTCCGGCACGGAAACAGCAACCGCCTCCACATCGCCGGCGATATGCACCGGCATCTCTCCCTCGCCATAGCTGTGCACAGTCTTGCTCTCGGGGTGCGTCGGCGGCATAGTCCCAGCCGGGTACGGGATTTCCTCAAATACATCATCCGCAGCGCCGCTCGCCCTGAGCAGATAATCGCCTTCCGGCACGAAACTCATCGTCCAGCTTGTTTCACCATGCTCCAGGTGAGCCGTAGCAGCGGTGGACCGGTCGTCCGCAGACAGCAGCGTCACCGTCCCGCTGTTCACCGCCTGCCCATCCTTCGCCGCCTCAATGCTGCCGCTTAGCGAATGCAGCTTCGCCAGCGGCACCGTCAAGTCCTCTCCGGGCCGCTCTTCCCCGGTCTTCAGCACAAAAGGCACAGCATCCGCCGTACGCAGCTTGCTCCCTCCGTACACCGGAATCATGGAATCGTCGCTGTCGTTGCTCATACTCATGCTGCCGGCGCTGATGTCATAGCGCTCCCGCTTGATGCTGAGCTCCACACGAAGCAGATTCTCCCGCCCCTGCGGGCTCCCCTGCAATCCGCCCGACAGTCCACCCGACAATCCATCGATCCATCGATGCGGTACATGCCGCGATGATCCGTCGTTGCTTGCAGGCCTTCTCCCTTCCAACGGGCTCGGCTCCGGCACAATCCAGGTCTCCCCTCCGGTTTCAGCCTTGCCCCACGCTTACTACCGGCGCCTTGCTCGCGGGCGTCGGCACCTGCCCGCCTGCAAAGCTCGGCACCGCTACCCACATGCCGCCCAGGAGAGAAGCAAGCCATTCGCCTCTCCGCGTAAGCACCTCCGCCAGCCGAGACACGCCTACCCTTCACGGCGAGAAGTCCTAGCACAGCTCCGGTCCTCTTGCAGGGAATAGAATCGCGATGGCTGGGGACGCGCTCAGCCGGAGGTTCTCATGCTCGTCACCATCTGCGCCCTCCTCTTCATCACCTTGGCACTCGCGGTTGGCTTAGCCCCACGCTCAACAGAAATCATTGGGTCAGAAGCCTGTCTCCATACCTGGATGAAAACCTTTCACTACGAGCTGGAGAAGGTGAACTCCTATGAAATCCTAGACGACAAAGGAATCACCTGGACAAATTCCGTACGAATCTTCGCAGTAGGCTGGCCACTCAAGCGACATGGGTGGGTGTGGACTCATGATCGCGGGATCATCCTTGCCATGGCGAACGATCCACGTCATCAGGTACTGCTCAAAATGGGGAAACGTCTGCTGCTGATCTCGCCCGACAGCGAAGGCAAACTTCTTCGGCAGCTCAATGCGCAACGACCGGCGCAGGCCTAAGTTTTCCGCCAGGCAAGTACCGGCAATACCTGGCAAGGAGTCGGAAAGCGGCATGAAGCCTTTTGTCGCGGCCAGTCGCTCGAGTCGGGGTACGCGCCTGGGCCGGCAAGCGTTGCTAGGCAAGCGCGAAAGCCCGCCTTACTGCCCCGTCCGCCCCAGCTTCGCCTCAGCTTCCAGCACCACCAGCCGCGCCGCCTGGTATTTGCCTGGGTCCTGCCCCGCGTCCTGCTCCTGCTTCTGCCCATCGCGCAGCAGCTGCTCAGCCGCGCCCTTGTCCACCGCGTCCGGCTGCTCCGCATACTCCACCAGCACCGTCACCCGGTCCGGCAGCACCTCGGCAAACCCGCGCGCCACCACCAGCCGCTGGTCGCCGCCGGCTCCGCCACCCAGCAACAGCTCGCCCGCGCCGATCGCCGTCAGCAAGGGCGCCGCGCCTGGCAGCGCCTCCAGCACCCCGGCCTCGCCCGGCAGCGTCACCGAAGCCGCATCCGTATCGATCAGGATGCGCTCCGGCGTCACCACCCGCACCTTCAGTCGGTTCTGTTCAAACTGCGTCTGGTTTGCGTCCGCCATACCCTGGTTTGCGCCAGCCATCTAGTTCTGCGCCTTCAGCTTTTCCGCTGCTTCCAGCACATCCTCGATCGTGCCCTTCAGGTAAAACGCCTGCTCCGGCACTGTGTCGTGCTTGCCTTCAATCACTTCCTTGAAGCTCCGCACCGTGTCCGCTACCTTGCAGTACGAGCCTGGAATCCCCGTAAACTGCTCCGCCACGTGGAACGGCTGCGACAGGAACTTCTGCACCTTGCGCGCCCGGCTTACCGTGAGCCGATCCTCTTCGCTCAGCTCATCAATGCCAAGAATGGCAATGATGTCCTGTAGATCCTTATACCGCTGCAGGATGCGCTTCACACCCTGCGCCACGTCGTAATGCTCCTGCCCCACCACGCGCGGCGACAGAATGCGCGAGCTCGAAGCCAGCGGATCGACCGCTGGGTAAATGCCCAGCTCCGATAACGGCCGCGACAGCACCGTCGTCGCATCCAGGTGAGCAAACGTCGTCGCCGGCGCCGGATCGGTCAAATCATCGGCCGGCACATACACCGCCTGGACCGATGTCACCGAGCCCTTCTTGGTCGAGGTGATCCGCTCCTGCAGCTCTCCCATCTCCGTCGCCAGATTCGGCTGGTAGCCCACAGCCGAAGGCATGCGGCCCAGCAGCGTCGAGACTTCCGACCCCGCCTGCGTGAATCGGAAAATGTTGTCGATGAACAAGAGCGTATCCGCGCCCTCTTCATCGCGAAAGTTTTCGGCGATCGTCAGCGCGGACAGCGCCACCCGTAGCCGCGCCCCCGGCGGCTCGGTCATCTGTCCGTAAATCAGCGCGGCCTTGGACTTGGGCAGATCCTTCAGGTCGATCACGCCTGCTTCCTGAAACTCCAGCCACAGATCGTTGCCTTCGCGCGTCCGCTCGCCTACCCCCGCAAACACTGAAAAACCGCCATGCTTGGTCGCGACGTTGTTGATTAGCTCCTGGATAATGACCGTCTTGCCCACGCCCGCGCCGCCGAACAGCCCGATCTTGCCGCCCTTCAAAAACGGCTGGATCAGGTCGATCACCTTGACGCCGGTCTCAAACATCTCCTCGCCCGTCGACTGCTCTTCAAACGTAGGCGCCTCGCGGTGGATCGGCAGGTGCTTCTTCGCATTCACCGGCCCCAGTTCATCCACCGGCTGCCCAATCACGTTCAAAATGCGACCCAGCGTCTCCCGGCCCACCGGCACGGTGATCGGCGCGCCCGTGTCGATCACCTTCATGCCGCGCACCATGCCCTCGGTCGCTTCCATCGCGACACAGCGCACCCGCCCATCCCCGATATGCTGCTGCACCTCCAGCACCACATCCACCGGGTTCGGGACGTGGAAGCCCTCGCTCACCACGCGCAGCGCCTGGAAAATGCTCGGCATCTTCGACTCTTCAAACTGCACATCGACCGCAGGCCCTGAAATCTGAATCACCTGCCCGAAGTTGTTCTTGCCGCGCTCGAGGTTCTCGGCGGTGAACTTCTGCTGCTCTGTCTGGTCCATCTGTACTGCTGTCTCTTCCATCATCACTTTCCTTACTCTCGGACCTTACCCCTGCACTCTACCTGCACACGCCCAAGCTCGGTCTATCCAGCTACCGGTCGCCAGCCTCTTGCAGGCTTCCTGCTCCCTGCTCTAAACCGCGGAAGCCCCACTCACAATCTCAATAATCTCTTTGGTAATCGCCGCCTGCCGCACCCGGTTCATCGTCAACGTCAGCGCATCGATCATGTCCGAGGCATTGCTGGTCGCCGAATCCATCGCCGTCATGCGCGCCGCGTGCTCGCTTGCCACCGACTCAAGCATCGCGTAATACAGCAGCGCCGCCACAAACCGCGGCAGCATCGCCTGGTACACCGCTCCGGCCGACTGGTCATACAGGTAGTCCACCTCGGCCGTTCCAAAGCGCTTCGACTCATCCTCATACTGCGCCCGGATTGCTGCCTGCTCGTCATCGCGCAGCGACAAACCCGCCGACAGCGCCGCCTGCGCCACCCGCTCGCGCTCTTCCTTGGTCTGCTCCACGCTGGCCGCTATCTCCGGCCCCGCCAACGCACCTTCCCGCTCCACCAGCGGCAGCACCCGCTCCACCACTACACGCTGCGACAGCACCGACTGGAACTGGTTGTAGCAGAGGTACACCGCGTCCACCTCCCCCGCGGCATAGCTCGCTACCACCTCTTCGCTCACCGCACGCGCCTGCTCAAACCGCAGCTTGTCCAGCAGGATCTCTGCCGCCGGCCCGCTCGCCACAAACTCCACAGCTGCGGCACGCCGCCGTGCTGGCCTAGGCGCAGATGCAGCCTCAGGTCCATTCGCACTTCCCTCCGCACCCTCCGGCGTCGCCGCAAACTCAGCTGCCGGGTACCGGCGCCGGAAGAAGTCCCGCCCCCTGCGCCCCACTGCCAGCACATCAATCTTTTTCGTGCCCTCGCGCTCCGCCACAAACTGCGTCGAGCTCCGCACAATATTTGTTGAGAACGCCCCGGCAAACCCCTTGTCGCCCGAGATCACCACCAGCAGAACCGTCTTCTCTTCGCGCGTCGCCAGCAGCGGGCTCCGCTCCGTGTTCTCTGCCTCATCCACATTGCCCAGCCGACGCCGTAATGATGCGAGCACCGTGGCCAGCATCACCGCGTACGGCCGCGCATTTGTCATGCGCTCCTGCGCCCGGCGCAGCTTCGCCGCCGCCACCATCTTCATGGCCTTGGTGATCTGGCGCGTGTTCCGCACACTGCGAATGCGCCGCCGAAGATCCAGTACATTTGGCATCTGCTTATCGAACTTTCCTTTGCGGTCCCAAATCTATCCTTGACCGGCTGCTTCGCTCCGCGATCTTCCGAGGAACTACGCGCTTGCCTTCTGCCGTTCTTCCGTGCGTATGCGAAATTCCTTCAAACTCCTGCACACCCTTATAAACATCAAGCGCTGACAGGATGCGATCGAAATGACGTTCTATCCGCTCGTCACGGTCATGGAGCTTCTGACGGAACTCCCGAGCTCTTCCTTGAACTCGCTGGCCACAGCCCTCGAATCCGGCGTGACAATGTCCATCCAGCAGCTTTCAAAGATCGCCGACCAACGAGGCTTTTCCTCTCCTGCTATTTGGAGCCCCTCTCCCAGGCTTGAGTCTACTTCCCCGCTCCCTGCGACTGCTCCACACCCTTCTGGTTCGCCTGCCTCTGCCCCGCGCCACCGCCCGCGGTCGTGGCCGCTCCCGGCTGCGAGCCTGCCGGCGTCTTTCCTTCCGCCTTCTTCTGCTCCTCCGGCGTCAGCGGTGCCACCGTGTCGCGCCCCTTGGCCTGGTCATGCTGCGCCAGAAAGTCCCGCTTGTACTCCTCAATCGCGCCCTTCAGCCGTCCGCGCAAGTCATCATCCAGCGCTCGCTTCTCGGCCAGGTCCTTCAGCAGCGCCTGCTGCGAAGCGTCCAGATACGCGTGGAAGCCGCCCTCAAACGCCCGGATGTCCTCGACCTTCACGTCGTCCAGCAGACCCTGCGTGCCCGCAAACAGAACCGCCACCATATGCTCGGCCGTCAGCGGGTGGAACTGATCCTGCTTCAGCAGCTCCGTCAGCCGCTTGCCGCGGTTCAACTGGTTCTGCGTCACCTTGTCCAGGTCAGAGCCGAACTGCGAAAAGGCCGCCAGCTCCCGGTACTGCGCCAGGTCCAGCTTCAGCGTCGAACCCACCTGCTTCACCGACTTGTATGCCGCCGAAAAACCCACGCGCGACACCGAAAGCCCCACATTCACGGCCGGCCGGATGCCCGAGTTAAATAGGTCGGTCTCCAGAAAGATCTGCCCATCTGTAATTGAGATCACATTCGTCGGGATGTATGCCGACACATCGCCCGCCTGCGTCTCGATAATCGGCAGCGCTGTCAGCGATCCGCCGCCCTTCTCCTTGCTCAATTTCGACGAGCGCTCCAGCAGCCGCGAGTGCAGATAGAACACATCGCCCGGATACGCCTCGCGACCCGGAGGCCGCCGCAGCAGCAGGCTTAGCTCACGGTACGCAACCGCATGCTTCGATAAATCGTCGTAGATCACCAGCGCATGCTTGCCGTTGTCGCGGAAGAACTCGCCCAGCGCCGTCGCCGCAAAGGGAGCCAGATACAGCAGCGGCGCCGGCTCGGAAGCAGAAGCCGCGACCACGATCGTGTAATCCATCGCGCCGTTCTCGGTCAGCGTCTGCACCACTTGCGCAATCGACGAACGCTTCTGCCCGATCGCGCAGTAAATGCAGATCAGGTTGTTCTTTGCATTGTTCAGGATCGTGTCGATCACGACCGCGGTCTTGCCCGTCTGGCGGTCGCCGATGATCAGCTCGCGCTGCCCGCGGCCGATCGGGATCATCGCATCGATCGCCTTGATGCCGGTCGCCATCGGCTCTTTCACCGGCTGGCGGTCGATCACGCCCGGCGCCAGCCGCTCAATCGGCAGCGTCTCGGTTGTCGCAATCGGACCCTTGTCATCAATTGGCTGACCCAGCGCATTCACCACGCGGCCCACCATCGCGTCGCCCACCGGCACGCTCATGATCCGGCCCGTACGCTTGACCTCGTCGCCCTCGCGGATCTCCGAGCCCTCGCCCATCAGCACCACGCCGACCTGCTCTTCTTCGAGCGAGAGCGCCAGGCCGAAGATCCCGTGCGGAAACTCCACGAGCTCGCCGGCCATCACCTTGTCCAGGCCATGCACGCGCGCTATGCCGTCGCCGACCGAGATCACCGTTCCGACCTCGTCTACCTGCATCCGGCTGTCGTAATTCTGGATCTCCTCCCGGAGGAGGCTCGTAATCTCGTCTGCGTTAATCTTTGCCATCGGCTCCTTGCAGCCCTTCCCATCCAACTCGCTGTTCTCTACCTATGCCTCTGAGGCATCTGCGGCGCAAAGCGACTCTGCTACAAGCGCCACGGTCCACCTATGAATCGGAAGGGGAGTCATCTGGGCGAAGCCGGGAGCGCTCCGCGCCAAAACATCTGCCTTCCGCCCTCGCCCCACCCCTACGCTGAAGCCAACTGCTCCCGCAATCCATCCAGCCGCCCACGCACGCTGCCATCGTAGACCGTCGAGCCGATCTGCAACCGTGCGCCACCGAGCAAAGCCGGATCTTCCCGAAACGTCACCTCCACACGCTTGCCGGTCAGCTCCCCAATCCGCTGCTCCACGGCCCGCCGTTCGTCCTCGCTTAGCGGCCGCGCACTGGTCCACTCGGCCTTCGCAATCTCGAGGTCCCCGCGCACCATCCGCCGAAACTCCTCCACGATCGCCTCAAACCCCTCCATGCGCTCGTGATTGATCACCACCGCCACAAAGTTCCGCACTGCCACCTGCATCCCGAGCCGGGCATTCAGCTTGTCCAGCAGCGAAACCTTCTTTGCCGCCGAGTAGCTCGGGTCCAGAAACACATTCCGCAGCGCCGGGCTCTCCGCCCAGGCCTCGGCAAAGTCGCTTAGCTGCCCGCTTGCCTGCTCCACATCTGCTCTGTTCCCTTCCAGCACATCCAGCAGTGCGCGCGCATACCGGCCTGCATACGGGGTCGCCATTAGTTCTGCCCCTGCTTTCCAATCTGCCCGGCCAAGCCCTGCAGAAACTCATCCACCAGCGCCCGATCGCCATCCGCGCTCAGCCGCACCCGCTCTGCTGCACGATCCACCGCCAGGTCTGACGCGTAGCGCTTCAGCCCGCGCTCGGCATTGCTCTGCGCCGCGGCAATCTCTTGCTCGGCTGAGCGCACAATCCGCTCCCGCTCCGCTTCCAGCGCCGCATGGATCCGCGCTTCTTCTTCTCCGCTCTGCCGCGCAGCCTGCGCCCGCATCGCTTCAATCTCGCCGCCCAGCGCCGCCAGCCGCGCTTCCACCTGCTTCATGCGCGCCTCGGCGCCGGCCGTCGCCTCGCGTGCCTCGCGCAGCTCCCGGTCAATGCCTTCGCGCTTGGCCCGCAACCTGCCCGGCACCAGCTTCAGCAGAAAGTACAGCACCACCGCAATCAGCACGCCGGAGTTGATGTCCTCCAGCAGCCGCGATCCCTTATTCGTCGAAAGCCCCAGCCGGCGCGACACCGCTGCCACCGAAGGCGCGTGCGCATACTGCTCCAGCTCGTTGTTGCTTTCGGGCGCATCCATCGCCGTCTTGGAGGTACCGGTTGTAAACGGCAGCGGCTTTCGCTGCCCCTGCCCCTGCCCCTGATTCTCGAGCGCCGATGCCCCCTGCGCCCCGGCATGGCCCAACGCGCCGCACAGCAGCATCAGCCCGCAAATCAAAGCACGCAAAAAGGGAGACCGCATCAGGATCTCGCCTCCTGGTTGTTTCCCTGCTCTTGCCCCAGATCCCGCCTCTGTCCACGCCCCGCCGCAGGCACTACCTTCTGCACAATCTCGGCCGCCAGCGCGTCAATCGCCGGCTCAAGCGATGCGCGGCTTGCCTCCGCCTCGGCCTCGAGCGCCCTGCGCGCCGCCCGCACCCGGGCTGAAGCCGCATCCCGCGCCTGCCCAACCGCCGCTTCCCGCGCGGCATTCCAGCCCGCCACCTGCTTTTCGCGGCTCCGCTGGGCCTCCAGCCGCGCCCCGCGCAGCTTCGCCTCGTACTCCTGCGCCTTGCCCTCGGCTACCGCAATGGCCGCCTGCGCCCGCTCCACCGCTCCCGCTGTCCGCTCCCTCCGCTCCGCCAGCGTCCGCGTCAACGGCCGATGCACCAGGACCGTATAGCAGGGGATCAGCAGCAGAAACAGCACCATGGTCGGAATCGACCCAAGGAACAGCCCTTCGACTTGGTGTAGCAAATCATTCATAAGGTGTTTGGGAAAGCAAGGAAACCGACATCGCAGGCGCGGCCCACGCGTCTACGCAAGGAGAGCTAGAGCGCGCGCGCTCCTTTATAGATACCACATGGCCCCGCCGAGCCGCGACCGCAGGCGGCTCCAGCGCAACGCCACTCTCACCCGCGCCCCCGCTGCCCACCCCGCAGCGCCTCCGTCGTCCACCCGAACCACACACTGCCCATCCGCAGCAAAAAGCCGGCCACCGCCGCCACCCCCACACACCATCCATCCGGCAAATCCAGGTGGTCCAGCAGCAGGTACACCAGCGTCGCTCCCAGCGCCGCCACCGCATAGTAGGTCCCGCGCTCAAACACCTTCGGCGTCGCCCCGCTCAGCACATCCCGCAAGGATCCGCCACCGACCGCCGTCAACAGCCCCAGAATCACCGCCGCCAGCCACGGGAGCCCAAAGCTCTCGGCCCGCGCTGTCCCCGCCACCGCAAACAACGAGATCGCCGCCGCATCCACAGACAGCAGCACCTTCTGCGTCCGCTCCCCAATCTCCGCCCCCAGCACCAGAGCAGCAGCAGCGGCCACCAGGGCGGTATACAGGTAGCCCGGGTTCTCCAGCGCCAGCGGCGGCCCATGCCCCAGCAGTACGTCGCGCAGCACCCCGCCTCCCAGCGCCGAGCACAGCGCCAGTCCAAACGCCCCCACCAGGTCATACTCGTAACGCCGATGCCCCCGCGCATGCAGCGCCCCGCCGATACTCCCCACCGCAATCCCCGCATAATCCAGCAGCGACACAATCGCCTGCAGCCGCACCCGCGGATGAAACCCGCCCGGAAACCCTGGCACCCACCCCATCCCAACTCCCGACCTAGCTCAACCAGAAATCAGCCGAAAGAACTTCCGCTGATGCTTCATTCTCTCAGCTGCTCAGGAAGATATTGTGGTGACAAAAACCACCATGCTGCCTTCTTACTGCTCATTGAGATGGCAAGCGTCCCCTCGCGCTGTCCTCACTCCATCCGAACCTCGGCGACATGTCCAAGCAGAGTGGAGAACCTTGCTCCTTTCTGTCCGATGATTTACCTCTGTCGCACTTATCCGCCGAATCACTTTGCACAATGCGACTTCCCAGTACTAATCCGTGGCCGGTGAGCGCATTGGCGATCATGCGCCAAGCCAGGCTGATTCAGCCTGTCTGAAGTGGTCCGGGGCAGACTCGTACCCTTGACTGAGCCGCCGGCGTAAGGACCGGTCCTTGCAGTCGATACTGCTGACTGCATGGACCGGTCCCGCGTCGCATCCCTCAAGATGGAAGTCGAGCTCTTCGTTATGCCTTGTGGCCGTTGCGCAACTTGAGCGTTTCATCGACCCAGTTGAAGACGACCTGATCTTTGTGAGCCAGAGCGCCGGATTGGCAATGGTTCTCGGCCCCATCTTCGCTGCTAAATTCGAAGAACTTTTTGGGCGCCCGTAAGCCGTCATAGACCTCCTGCGGCTGGCCTTTGAAGAACATGTCACCTTCAGCGTCTATGACCAGACAGGGGCATTGAATGTTATCGATGACATCTTTGATTGTGTATTTCTTTGTTTCTAAGATGAATTCGCTAATGCTCGCAGCGCCGAACGACCAGACACCCTGTGTGACGGCCCAGCGCAGGCCCGTATTGTTCTCCATGGCTGCACGGATCATAGTCTCGCCCTTTTCAGTAGCTCCCGCCTCGAGAGCAGCCCAGGCCTCTTGCGGCACCATGTGTTGAATGGCCTGGTGCATGTCGTACACGCCGCCAAAGAAGATGGCTGCGCGGAATCGATGCTCAAATGCGGCGGCGCGGGCTGCGAGATAACCCCCCATGCTCATCCCCATGAGGACTAGGTTTTCGCCATCGACATCCGGCCTGCTCAGTACGTAGTTCACCGCTGGTGTCACGACGGCTTCCCAGTCGTGCCGGAAGGTAAGCTTCTGCTCGCGCATGGGCATGCCCTGTCCAGGACCGTCCCAGGTCAAACAGTTGTATCCGCGACGGACGGCAGCGGCGGCTCCGAAAAAGAAGAGTTCCTCGAGGCTTGAATCATAGCCACCGTGGAAGATCAGTGTCGGTCGCGGCTGGCCGGAAGTATCCACCTTGTAGAAGTATCCCGGAAGTGTGGTGCCCTCATAGGGAATCTCGACCGGCTCCCACGTGGGACCGGTGAGTTTTGCTGCCTCCAGATAGGCCTTTTGCGACGATCTGGCCGCCGACAGAATGCGGGGATCTTCAGGATTGCCATGCAGGTAGAACTCGCCCGTCCTGAAGTAGGTGGAGGCGCGGAGATATGCTTCGCGGGCACTTTCCAAATGCCCTGCGGCGAGGCTGGCGTCAGCCCGCGACAAGATACGTTGCGCTAGTTTGTCCCACTCCGTAAACCAGCTCTCGAAGTCTCCTTCCTCGATACGTCCTGAAACGGCTATCATCTCGCCGATGTCGGCGCCTCCGTAGTACGTGAAGCCCAGGTTGCGTACGAATTCAAAAGCAAACGACTCATCTTTAAATGCAACTTTCATCTTTCCCTCCAGTGCCGGAGCGCTGTTCTATCCGGCCGATCCGTCCGAGTTGATCCGTGGGCTCTGCCTTTGGACTGTACTGTACAGTACAGTGTCATAGATGCTGAGGGCTTCGCTCAAGGTTCAACGATCCGCACGAAAATCGGTAGTCCGGTGACAATAGCGAGAGGGAGCACTATGCCTACATTGGCTCGGACGAAACCGGCGGTTGACACAGAAGATTCGACAAAGCGACAGCAGATCCTGATAGCCGCCTCTCGCATCTTCCTGACGCAGGGCTATAGAGGCACCAGCATGGAGATGGTTGCGAAGGAGTCTGGCGCAGGCCGTCAGACCGTCTACAACCAGTTCGCAAGCAAGAAGGCTTTGTTCGACGCCACCCTGGCTCTGCTGTGGGAGAAGATGTCGATTGATCGCATCGTCAGCCGGACGGCACCGGAGCGCACTCCGGAGGAGGCACTGCTTGAGATCGGCAATGCCATCGCGGAGTTCTGGGTCCCTGAAGAGACAGTCGCTTTCCTGCGGATGGTTATCGCCGAAAGCATCCACTTTCCGGAGTTGGCCGAAAGCTTCTTTACCTTCGGCCGGGGTTCGGCTCGACGTTCCGTGGTTGAGTACTTGGGCGTGCTGCGCGATACCAGGGCCCTGGAGTTCTCCGACCCGGAATTAGCGGCAGCTCAATTCATCGGTCTCATCAACGAGCCGCTGCTCTCATCACGCATTATTCGTGCGGGCAAGTCTCCCTCAAAAGAACGCCGCAAAGAAGTCGTTCAAGAGGCGGTCCAAACGTTTCTTGCACGTCATCGAGCTGTAGAAAAAATTTAGCCACGGACTGGCATCGATGGAGACGTCACGTGCCGGCATCAACTGACGAGAACAGGCCAATGCGCTCATTGAACTTGGTTTGAGCCGCCCCGACGCAGGATAAGTCCTGTGAAACGCCGTTGCCGGAAGCGACTTGTTTCAGAGGCGAAAAGAAGTGACAGCATCCTCCGGCAGCCGACCATTCTCATCCCTGATGAAGAGCTAGTGCTTTCTCCATTGTCTGCGCCACGCAAAGCGTGCAACAACGTGCACCAGGAGAGCCGTTGCCCCGAGTACAAGCCATAGCCTCGCAAGGCCGCCTCGCCACTCCCTTCATCCCACAAACGTCTTCTCCCTGAACCCACAACAAACCCAGCTATCATCACCCCGTGCTCCCCAGCTCACTCCCATCCCCCGACATCCGCTCCGCTCCCAACGCCCGTTACCCCGCCGGCCCGCGCCTGCTTCCCCGCCTGCTCTCCGGCAAACTCCTCCGCCAGACCCCCATCGACTTCCTCACCGAAGCCGCCCGCGAGTTCGGCGACCTGGTCCACTTCCGCGGGCTCGAAGGCCACGTCTTCCTCTTCAACCACCCCGCGCTCATTCAGGAGCTCATGGTCGACAATGAGCGGCGCAACCGACGCGCTTCCGTCATGCAGCGAGCCCGCGCCGTGCTCGGCGACGGCCTCCTCACCAGCGAAGAGCCGCTCCACATGCGGCAGCGCCGCCTCGCCGCCCCAGCCTTCCATCGCGAGCGCATCGCCGGCTATGGCGAGATCATCGCCGGCTACGCTGCCGCTATGGTCGAGCGCTGGCAGCCCGGCCCGCTTGACCTCCATCCCGAAATGCTTCTGCTCGCCCTGCGCATCGTCGGCAAGTGCCTCTTCGACCTCAATACCGAGGCGGAGAGCCGCCGCATCGCCGCCGCCGTCGACAGCTTTATGGTCCCGCCCCCGCCCGCCTGGCTCCCCTTTCAGGAGCAGCTTCAGAAGCTTCCCTTCGGCCCTCCTCTGCGCATCCGCCGCGGCATCGAGGACCTCGACCGCATCCTCTACGGCATGATCGCCGAGCGCCGCCGCTCACCGGGCGACCGCGGCGACCTCCTCTCCATGCTGCTCAGCTCTGTCGACAACGAAGGCGGCGGCGTGGCCGGAGGATCAGCAGCCGCCCCCGCCGCCTGCCCCGCCCACCACTCCGGCAGCAGCGCTGTCGAGAGCTTAGAGAAGAGCAACCGCGGCAGTGGCAGGAACGACACCTACCGCATGAGCGACAAACAAGTACGCGACGAATGCCTCACCGTCATGCTTGCCGGCCATGAAACTACCGCCGATGCCCTCAGCTTCGCGCTCTGGCTGCTCGCCAAACACCCCCAAGCCCAGGACGAGCTTCACGACGAAGCCGTTCGCGTACTCGGCGACCGCCCACCCGCAGCAGCCGATTATCCAGCCCTGCGCTATAGCTACATGGTCTTTGCCGAAAGCATGCGCCTCTACCCGCCGGTCTGGGTCCTGGGCCGCGCCGCCGGCCCCGAGCCTTACCAGTTCCGCGGCTTCACCATCCCACCCGGCTCCAACCTGCTCGCCCCGCAAATCGTCGTCCACCGCGACCCCCGCTTCTGGCCCGAGCCCGATCGCTTCCAACCCCGCCGCTTCGACCCCGAGTACGGCAACGCACCTGGGTCCGCCTCCGGCGGCGATATCCATAACAGCAGCAGTAACAGCAACAGCGGCAGCGAGGCCCGCACCACCCGGCACAAATTCAGCTACTTCCCCTTCGGCGGAGGCTCCCGCCAGTGCATCGGCGAGTCCCTCGCCTGGATGGAAGGTATCTTCGTCCTCTCCACCATCTGCCGCGCATGGAGACTCCGGCCCGCCCCAGGCTCTCCCTCTGAGCTCCCCATCACCCCCGCCATCAATCTCCGCCCCACCCACGGCATCCCTCTCACGCTCGAACGCCGCTAGCGAGAAACACAGAGGCTGCTCGCCTTCAATTCACTGTCACGAATAGAGTCGTTGATCGAGTCAGCCCGTTTGTATCCACTCCGGTCACGTTGTACGTGTAGCTTTCCGGCGACGTCCCTGAGCCGGATGCAGTCGTCGTTGAGCTCCTTTTCTTTATGGTCACCCCACAGCCGACGATTGCGCCCAGACCAACGGCTAGAAGCAGCAACCCGGGCAGGATGGCGCTCTTTCTCTTACGCCAGGGAAGGGCCAAAAGCAGTAACCCCGAAAGAGCCGTCTCCGCGATTCCTGACCATCTCTTCGTGTCTTGCGCAGGCGCAAGCTTCGCGGAGCCAGGTGGTGCCGTAGTCACTACAGAGACAGTGCCGTTCCCTGACATAGATCCGGAAGCAACCACGATCGGCGTCTGGCCGACCGTACAGGTCGGGGCATTGACCGCGCCTGCCGGGCTGTTTGTCAGCGTGCAACTCCTCAGGGTGACACTCCCGGAATAGCCGCCATCGCCGGTGGCTGTGACCGTCGAGACGCCGGAGGTTCCCGCGACAAGAGTGAGTTGCGTTGCGTTGAGGGAATACGTGGCAGCAGCGATCACAGTGCCGCTCAGGCTTACAAGCTGGGGAGAACCCGATGCGTTGTCAGAAACGCTTAAGTTCGCAGTGAATGTGTCTGCAGCGGCTGGCTGGAACATCACGTTGATCGCGCAGCTTGCAGCGACGGCCAAACTCGCACCGCAGTTGGAAGCGGCTTGGAAGGCACTGGCGCCACTGCCTGAAAGGTTCGCATTGCTGATAGCCCCGAGTGCCAGCGCTGCCGTTCCGCTGTTGCTCACTGTGACCGACTGCGAAGTCGTCCTGGTGCCGACAGATGGAACCTGGAAGGTCAGTGAAGCGGGTGACAGGGTCACCCCAGGCGCAGTAGCTGTGGTCGCAGGGTCAAGATAGGCCCATGCATAAATCCCGGCAGCACCGGCATCCCCGGACGCACCGATGGAGCCATAAAGCTCGTTTGACGCACCATAGCTGTCCGCGTAAAGCGGTCCGGTCACAAACACCTGGATGGTACAGCTTGCACCGGCAGCAAGGGTGCTGCCGCAAGTGCTGCCTCCAAGTGAGAAGCCGTACGCATTGGCTAAGAGTCTGTAGCTGAAGCTGCTGAGCTGCGCGCTGCCGAAGTTCGTAATGGTCAGGTTCTGCGAAGCCGACTGCTGACCCGGCGCGACAGAGCCGAAGTCGAGAACAGCAGGAGAGAGAGCGATGGCGGCAATACTTTGCGCAACGGCATAGCCCTGCGCCTGGTGGCTTTCACCATTTCCGCTCGCCGTCACTGTAAACGCGTGGCTGTAGTCGAACCCGGATGGAAGCGGGAAGTCTACGTCCAGCCCTGCCTCACCTACCGGAACTGTCTGCGCTGGAATCGCAAGAGAAGCGCCCGTACTTGAAAAAGTGAATGTCTCGACCTTTGCCGCGGGTGCATCGAGGTCCAGGCGCGCATGGGCCTGCCCGCCGCTGATGGGCAACGCACGAAAGCGAAAGGAAAAAGCGGCATGGGCGGTGCTCCCCTTCGCCGCGTTCAGAGAGGACGTCTGCTGGTCTAGCTGAATGAGTCCCGCTACGCCACTCGCTTCGATATCTCCGGCGTACTGCGGCGGCATGGTAGTACCCAAAGGTTTGCGCAACAGGTGCCCGGCAAAAGTCCCGTCGCCGTTGCCCGTCGCGTAAAAGAGCGACGCCTGCTGCGTTAAGGGATCCATCTCACTGGCTGCTATGTCTACATTGCCGTCACCGTCAAAGTCGCCCAGCAGCGGAGCATAGCCGAGCGGCTGCGAGGGTGTTCCTCCTTCCAGGACCTGAGGAGGATTCGCGGGAAAGCCGAGGCCGAACAAGTAATTCTGTGGCCCTTTAAAGTAACCGCTGCCTTGACACAGGTAAACCGCTACCCCTGGCAGACTCGCGGCTGCACCCCCGGTCACCATATCAGGGCAACCGTCGTGGTTTACGTCAGCCACGCTTACCCGCGGAAACGAGGGGCCCAGCTCCCGGAGCGAAGAAAAGCCGCCCTGTCCATCGCCGAAACCCTCAATGATGAGCCCGTCCGCTTCGTTGTACTCACCACCCGGTCCCAGCTCTGCGATTACATCGAGCTTCCCATCGCCATTCAAGTCTCCGACAAAGGCCGTTGTCGGATACTGATTGTTCGCGTGGCTATCTGAGATTGCCAGGCTCGCTGTCGTCTGCGCTCGAAAGCTTCCATCTCCTTTTCCCAGGTAGATGGTGAGCTGCGGCTGCATGGGGGTGTTGCCTGCCACTACGAAGTCGAGCTTGCCGTCTCCGTTGAAGTCTCCTACAGCCAGTGCTCCATTGCTTGGTACCGTCCCCAGTGTGACCGGTGCTGAAAAATGCCCGGTACCGTCGTTCTGCACGTAGAAGCTGGTATCGGTTTGCTGGTCACTTTCGTCGTCAGTCTGCTCAATCCCTACTACGTCCGACATACCCCGGTTTCGGAAGTCGCCGGCAGCTAGGCTGTTGGAGGATGCGATGGTCGATCCATTGTTGCCGATGAACATGTTTGAAATGACGGGCTCGGCAAATGTTCCATCTGCCTTCTGCAATGTAACTGCCAGGGTGTACGGGAGCCCTCCGTACTGCGGAATGCGAAGAATGGCCACATCCGGTCGACCATCCCCGTTGAAGTCTGCCACCAGTGGCGGCGACGTAGGGATGTTCGTGGTACCGCCGCCGAAATAGGCGTACGCCGATCCGTTCGGGGCTGCAAACTGACCTGCTCCGTCGTTCGAGAGCACCGATAGAGTACTCGCCGATGCCGAAGGAGCGATGACATCCGGCAAGCCTCCCCCGTGAAGATTGGCTACGACAAGGCCGAAGAGGTTTGCGCCTCCCGTGCGATACACCGTCGCCTGCGGAGCAAAGCCGCCTTTGCCGTCGCCAAACGCTACGGACACGTCGTTGCCAGCGTTGGGGCCGCTCTCTCCATCAACTGCGTAATACTGGGAGCCACCCGTAACCAGGTCCAGTACTCCGTCACCGTTCATGTCCACCAGCGAACTCGAAAATGTGGTGTCGCCTAACGCCGTGGCAGCGTGCGAGGCGATAGTGAAGGAGCCGTCGCAGTTGCCGAGATACACCTGAGCCATGCTTTGGGTGGTGATTGTTACCGCGTCCAGGCAGCCATCGCCGTTGAGATCTGCAACCGGGCTGCCGGTAAATACAAAAGGAGATTGCGTGGCTACCGTACGGTCGGCTTGAAAGGTGCCGTCACCCTGTCCTGATTCTAGATAGACTCTGCTCACAATGAAGACTGCGTCGATGTCGTCCGTGACAAGGACATCAAGCTTGCCATCTTTGTTAAAATCCCCCACGGCGAGAGATTGAGCACCAGCAAAGTCATTCGCCTGAGCTGAGGAGACTGCACCGCCCAGTCCCCCGGCTCCGTTGCCGGCCAGAAAGGTGAGCGGCCCTCGACCAATCGCGCCGGAGTTCCCGATAAGCACGTCCGCGTGGCCATCGCCGTTGAAGTCTCCTGCAGTCACACTGAGCGGTGGCCCCGGCAGCGTAAAGGTGGACTCAGCCTGGAAGGTACCATCGCCATTCGCGAGGAGAATACCTACTGTCGAGCTATCCGACTCCGCGACGATGAGGTCGACCCTGCCACTCTTGCGAAGATCAGCCGTCGTGATAGCGATTGGTCCAGACCCCTTCAATGGAAAAATCTCAGGTGCCTTCCACGTTCCATCGCCATTGCTCAGAAAGACCCACACAGTGTCGTCACCGTACATAGCGGTAGCCCAATCCTGCTTTCCATCGCCGTTGAAGTCTGCAGTGATGGAAGCGGAGGGCGCATACCCGATATCGGCTACCGTTACAGCCTCTGGTATGGGGGTTCCGAGAGCGGCTCCTATGATCCGATGGTGACTCTGGGCAGCCTGAGCGGCTGACTCAGCGGTCAGAGTTGCAGGAACCGAACCTTGGTGAAAACCGCGCGGGTGCGGTACCTGACTGCGAAGCAGTGCCTGCTTGCTCCGGTACGCAACCTTGTTCTGCCCTGTCGTCGCACCGGTCCGCCCAGGCCCAGTACAGACCGCCCCAGCCGGCAAACCTGCGAGGAAAACAGCCAAGCTCAACAGCAGAGCCTGCAAAAGTCGAGGCAGAGATATGGTTCCAGTATTCTTAGGTTGGCTCACGTACTAGGAATATCATCGGCCTCGGGCGTAAAACTCGCGCGAGCGACAATGCGCCGGTACTGCTTAGAGTGATACAGACAGTATGAAAACTACGCCTTCACAGCTATAGAGAGCGCCATTCAAACAGGGCGCAGAGTCCTAAGCGCGTCCCGCTCCCGCCTCTTCCCGGTACCGCCGCCACCTGCCCAGCAGCGACCGTGGCACCGTCACCTGCAGCTTCACCCCTTGCTCCCCATCCCGGCTCTCAAAGCTCCGCTCCCGCACCGTGCCGCCTGCCTCGAGTGAAGCCAGCACATCGCCTGCGCTCTGCGGCACCCATAGCTCCGCCTCCTCTAGAGGATCGGCCACCAGCGCCGCATCCACAGCCGCCAGCAGCCGCTCCAGGCCCGTTCCGCGCAGCGCCGAGACGCCGATCGCCCCCGCACCCAGCAGCCCCAGCCGCTCGCCCTCCGGCAGCAGATCCAGCTTGTTCAAGACCTCAATCCTCGGCTTCGCAAGCACATCCAGCTCGCCCAAGACCTTCTCGACCTCTGCCTTGTGCTCTTCGCTCAGTGGATCCGCCGCGTCCCGCACATGCAGCAGCACCTCCGCCTTCTCCACCTCTTCGAGCGTCGCGCGGAACGACGTCACCAACGTATGCGGCAGGTTGCGGATAAAGCCCACCGTGTCAGAGAGCAGGGCCTTGCGGTGCGAGGGCAGCTCCAGCGCACGCAGCTTCGGATCCAGCGTCGCAAACATCCGCGCACTCGCCAGCACCTCGGCTCCCGTCAGCCGATTGAACAGCGTACTCTTACCGGCATTCGTGTAGCCCACCAGCGCCACCGTCGGCACCGGTGCTGACTCGCGCCGCGATCGCTGCTGGCGCCGCACACTCCGCACCCGCTCCAGCTCCCGCCGCAGGATCACCAGCCGTCGGCCAATCCGCCGCCGGTCTGTTTCCAGCTGCGTTTCTCCCGGCCCGCGTGTTCCAATTCCGCCGCCCGTCTGGCTCATTGCCGAACCGCGCCCGGTCAGCCGCGGCAGCATATACTCCAGCTGCGCCAACTCCACCTGCAGCTGCCCTTCTCGCGTGCGCGCATGCCGGGCAAAGATGTCCAGGATCAGCTGCGTTCGGTCAATGATCGGGCATGGCAGCGCGTCTTCCAGGTTGCGCAGCTGCGTCGGGCTCAGGTCGTAGTCCACCAGCAGGATCGTGGCTTCGGACGAAGCCGCAGCCGCCGCTAGCTCCTCCACCTTGCCTGAGCCGATCAGCGTCGCCGGGTCAGGCCGCGCACGCCGCTGTTCCATGGAGCCTACGATCAGCGCACCCGCGCTCTCCGCCAGCTCCCGAAACTCAGCCGTTGCATCCTCTGCATCGAGCCGCGTCGTCCCCGGGTCAAACGTGCGAGCCGGCGTCTCCACCAGTCCGTCCTCGATGCCCCGCGGGCGCAGCTTTGCTGCATCCCGGGCCAGCGAAGCCGTGCGCCCCAGCGTCGGCTTCAGCCCGGTAAAACTGGGGAAGACCAGAAACGCACGGTCCCCTGCCGCCTCGTTCGCGCCATGACTGGAAGCCTTGCTCTGCCTGGCAGACGCTGCAACCTCCTCGTCAGATAGATCGTCCGTCGAGGATGCTTTCACGAGAGAATCAAAGTCTGCCGCTTTCGGAGGAGCGGAATCGCGCCGTCGCCTTGCCGTCTCTGCTCCCTTATGCGCCCTGCGCCTGCTGCTCTGCCGGAGCCAAGCCCGGGGCCGAACCGATCCCGTGGGCAGCCCTATGCTCGGTATGGAGAACCGAGCGCGTACTCACCACTGTCGAAATCGCATGCTTAAAAATCAGCTGTTCCTGGCTGTTGTTCTCCAACAGCACGGAGTACTTATCAAATGAGCGGATCTTGCCGGTCAGCTTTACACCACTGACCAGGTAGATTGTGATCGGCGTCTTATCCTTGCGGACCGTGTTCAAAAACGTGTCCTGGATGTTCTGCGCCGGCTTGTTATCCATGTGCCGATCTCCTCGCGCCGCACCTCATGCGGGCGCTCCTGCTCCGATGTGAAAGTGCCAGAGTTCCTGCACGCGCACACCGCCCCGCGTACAACAACCAAAGCCGCGGCAAGTCTGGATGCTTGCCAAAGCAAGCGACCCAAGCCGCCGCGCAAACCTGTTTCCATGCCAGATCCGGGTCGGGTTCCATCCCCAGCCGCAAAGCGTCTGGAAAGTGCAACCACCTATGTAGAATGCCAAACTTTCGTACCATGAGGTTAGTAAAATCTGCATGGCGCATCCAGGCAGCAGAAAATGTAAGCTTTTACCGCTCCTTTGCGGTGTGTAACCCCTTCGGGGAAGCTGCGCGGCGCGTTCCACGCGCCGCATGCGCTCCAGACGAGGCCTTTGTTCCTGCCGTATCCGGCTCGTCCCCAGGCCTTGGTGGCAATGGGGTGTCCCGGCGCACAATGCCGCCCTCCAGCCGATACTGCGTCACTAGTACATCCTTCGGGTGAAAGCTGCCGTTCTCGTCCTGCGTCACCACGCCATCCGGAGTGGTCCGGATCGTAAACGTCGGCTCCTCGCCCATCTTGGGCACCTGTTCACTCCCTGTCACCACCGGCAGGTAGCCCTGCTGCTCGCGCAGGCGGTAGGCGGTCTCATACCGGTGCTTGGCCCGGTTCCAGATAAACACCCGCACCTGGTCCCAGTCATACGGCAGTCCGTCCTTGAACTCTGCTGTCACCGTCACATATTGCCCCACCGGGTGAGGCACCGGAGCCGGCGGTGGCGGGGTCGCCGGTTCTTCCTCCGCGAGCTTGGGGTGCTTCCGCAGTAAGGCCGCCTTCGTCTCAGCCCGTTTCTCGATGCGCTTCTGCTCCTCCGGCCCGATGTGCCGCGCCGGCGGCTCCCCACTGTCCATCACAGTGTTCAACAGGTAAGCGCCCACAATATGCCGCCCCTCGGAGTACTGCGCCACCTCATCCGGCACCTCAATGTCAAAGCCCCGCGCCAGCACCCAGCCCACCTTGCCGGCCGCATCGCGCACCAGCCACCAGTCCTCCATGGGCTGCTGCATCCATGCCGCATCCGGGTCCGTATCGGGCGCGGTGTACTTGTCCGGGTGCGGCGGTGCCGCGGCAAAGACGGTCGAGCCGCTCTCCTCTTTCTTCAGCGGCTTGAGCGGACGCACCGGCGTACCCCTTCGGGCATGCGGTGGCCCCGGCTGCAGCACAGCCTGCGGCGGCAAAGGCTTTGGCACACTCGCTCGCACAATCAATTCAAGATGGTCGTTTTCCGGCAGCAGGTACAGGTGCTCAGTCTTGCGGCCTGGGGTCAGGTGCAGAAAGATCGAGTCCCGCAGCACCGCCTTGGCCACGATCGGATCGCTGGCATGCCCGCTAGAGAGCGCCGCAAACTTGTCGAACTCCACCTGATCGATGACCGAGTGCTCTTCCAGCCAGCCCACCTTGCCGCTGGGTGTACGCACCTTGTAGAAGCGGCGGTCGTGCTCCACCACCGCAAGCTTCTCGCCATTTGTGATGTCTTCCACATGGTCTGACACCGGAGCCAGCCGCTCCCGGATGTACGTGCCCTTGGAGATGACATACACATAGCCCTCCTTGCCGCCCGGATGGAACCGGCCGCAGCCCTGCAGCAGCAGGGAGCCGGCAAGCAGAAGCAGAGAGGAGAGGGGAAGCAGACGAGACATGGCCACAAGTGTGGCCCAAGCATAGCACCCGCCCCACACAGCCCTGCCTGCCTACGCAGAGCTGAAGCCTTACTGCGTCGTCACCACCGCGATCGCTGCCGCAGGCGAGACGTTGCCGGTGCTCACGGAGGAAGTGCTCACCAGCGCACCGGGAACAGCCGCCGTCGACCCGGCAATCGAAAACACCTGAAGGTCAGGCGATCCGCCTGCATTCGCGGAGAGCAGATAGGCTCCGCTGCTATCCTCAGCCAGCGAGTACGGGCTTGAACCGGTCACGAACGGCGACCCGCTCAGCTCCGTCAATGTGCCGGTCGCGGAGAGCGAGAACGCACTGATCGTATTCGTCGCCGAGTTGCTCACGTAGACATACGCGCCAGTCTTATCGACCAGCACCGACTTGGCTCCGAGGCCCGTCGCGTAGGGCGAGCCCGGCTGCTCGGTCAGCGTACTATCCGCATTCACCTTGAGCACCCGCACACCATTTGTGCCCGTTTCAGTAACAAATAGGTACGTTCCCGTCGGGTCGGTGGCCAGGCCCTGGTCGGCATCGTCGTTGCCGAGCGGAGGCAGCAAAATACTCGGCTTGCCTATCGTACCGGTGCTCGGATCAAACGTCAGCGCATCCACGCCCGTCGTTCCCAGGGCCGCGTACAGCTGTGTGCCATTCACGAACTGCAACTGGAAAGGGCTGCCCCCATCCGTGCCTGGGTCCAGGTTCAGCGGCGTACCTACCTCGGTCAGCTGCCCATTGCTCTGGTTGATCGTGTAAGCGGAAATTTGTGGAGCATTGCCCGTACCGGTGTCCGCAAGGACCAACAGATACTGCCCGCTCGGATCGACTGTCATCGAGCTCGCGACAACATTCGCCACCGCTCCATTGCTGTTTCCCAGCGAGAGCGAACCGTCGGAGTTCACGACGTAGACGTAGATCACGCCGTTGACCTCACTCCCAACCCAAAGCAAAGTACCGGCGGGATTCAGCGCAATGGAACTCGGCAGAACGCCTGCAAGATAAGGTGAGCCCGCCAGACTCGTCAGCTGACCGCCGGAGAGCGAATACGCGGCCAAGGACTCCAACGACGGATTCGCGTTCGCCACATACACGCTGTTCAGGCCAGAGCCACTACCTGACCCGCTTCCACTGCCCGACCCCGAGCCGCTTCCGGAACTCGCAGTCGTTGTTGTCGACGGACTGAAGAAGCTGCCGCAGCCTGTCAGGAGCAGAGAGGCACAAAGCCCAGCCACTTGCAAGGTCTTGCCGATGCAGCGGTTCACCACCGTTCGCGCCCCTGCTGCCATCCTCGCCGGCACCCTTTCCTGTCACAAGAACAGACGCAGCGAAGACCCGAAACGTTTCCGAAGCCGAGCTCAGGATTCAGCCCTGCTCCCCCAGCGTCACCGGGTGGATCGCCTGCTCATACAGCGAGTGGTCCCGCGCCACCACCGTCAAGCCCGACTCTGTCACAAAATAGTTCCGCCGGTCGTCCGCCTCGTTGTAACCAATCACCGTGCCCTCCGGCAGATTCACGTCGCGGTCGATAATCGCGTTGCGAATCCGGCAATGCCGGCCAATATTTACGTGTGAAAACACAATGCTCGACTCGACTGATGAGTAAGAGTTCACCCGCACATCTTGAGAGAACAGCGACTTGCTCACACATGCGCCTGAGATGATGCACCCGGCCGAAATCACCGAGTTCACAGCCGAGCCATCATGCCCGGCCTGCCCATATACAAACTTTGCCGGGGGATACTGCCGCACCCGCGTCCGCATCGGCCACGCGTGATCGTACAAGTTAAACACCGGGTTCACTGACGCCACATCCATATTCGCGTCGTAATATGCATCCAGCGTACCCACATCGCGCCAGTACAGCTCCTTGCGGTTCTCATCCACAAAGTTGTACGCCGACATCTTGTATCGCCCGAGAATGTCGGGCAGGATGTTGTGGCCAAAGTCGTGCTTGGAGTCTTCCTTCTCCGCGTCCTGCATCAGCGCCGGCAGCAGCACGTCGGTGTTGAAGATGTAAATGCCCATCGAGGCATCCACCATCTCCGGGTTCCAGGGCGAGCGCAGTGTCGTGGTCTTCGGCTTCTCCAGGAAGCCTGTGACCTCGCCCTGTTTGTCCACCTCGACTACGCCGAAGCGCGAAACCTCATCCGGCCGAATCGGCAGGGTAGCCAGCGTCACATCGGTGCCCGAGTCCTTGTGCTGCTGCAGCATCTTGCCATAATCCATCTTGTAGATATGGTCGCCGCTCAGGATGATGATGTACTTCGGCCGCTCCGCACCGATCGAGTAAATGTTCTGGTACACCGCATCGGCCGTGCCCTGGTACCAGTTCTTGCCCACGCGCTGCATCGGCGGCAGGATCTCGACAAACTCGCCCAGCTCCTGCGCGACTGCACCGGACCAGCCTTCACGAATATGCCGGTTCAACGACAGAGCCTTGTACTGCGTCAGGATGTAGACGCGGCGCAGATCAGAATTAATACAGTTGGAAAGCGTAATGTCGATGATGCGGTAATGGCCGCCAAACGGTACAGCCGGCTTTGCGCGATCGCGCGTCAAGGGAAAGAGCCGCTCACCCGCGCCGCCCGCCAGCAGTACACCCAGAGTGTCTTTCATACCTGTCCCTTCTGCTCGCGGCGCCCTGCCTGCACGCCGTATGTGTTGGGGAAGTTGCCCATGTGGGAGTGTTCCACCTGTATGTACCGCATGCAGCTGTGAGTTAGCAAAGGATAAGAGCTGCGGAGCTCAGCCCAGCCGGGGTGGAGCGTCACTGTCCGGCTCCGGGCCGCCCTCACGCTCTTCCGGGCCGTCTCCCTCGATCGCAATGCGCAGCGAGCGCAAGAAGTTCACATCCTGCGCGGTAAAGCCCGCACCCTCCTCCGCACCTTCTTCAGCAGGGGGCGCCTCTACCACCTCGTTCAGACCTATCGTCGCTTCCAGCATCAGCAGCACGTCAAAGCCCTGCTTGCGAATATCCTGCACCACGCCTGCAATCTGCTCTGACTCTGACACACTTTCATGAATCGCTTCACCCAGCTGCTGGACCAGCTTCCGCAAATGTTCCTTCAAATCCCCTCACCCCATGTTCCCCCGGGTTACTCACCGGTCACTCTCTCGTTCCCCGCTCGGGTCCCCGGCTTGCTGCGCTTTTGGAGGCTGGCACCGTCGGCGTTTGCTTTACCTTACGTTTGATGAGGGGCCGCAGCAAGAAGGACGCTGCAGCCGGCGAAGTCTTTTCAGGCCGGCCCAGTCAAACCGCTCGGCCAGCCCTACCAGCCACCCCACCGGCTCACCTTCATCGCGGCCTTCCTTGGGCCTCCTCCGCGGGCGCTACACTCATCCCATGCGTCCCAGTCTCTTTGGCCGCGCGCTCGGTATCGGCGTACGCCTGGCTGCCCGACAGGTCTTGCCCCCAGCTCCGCCGCCGCCCACCCCCGCAGCGCAGCGCGTAGCCTCGGCACAGCGCGTGCAACGGGCTGAGGCCGCAGGCCGCAAAGCCCGCAATGTCAGCAGGAACCTCGGGCGCGGGGGTCGCCATCTCGGCCGCTCCCTGTGGAATCCTTTTGCCCACGCCAGCTCCGTCCTCTGGCTTGAGATCACAGGCATGTTCTTCGCTCTGTTTGCCGCCGTCTTTGCCGAGCATCTATGGAGTCTGCGAGCGAGCGCCCGCTCCGGCCCTGAGCATGCGCACTTTCTGGTCTACATCGCCTTTACAGCCCTGTTCGCGTACTTCGCGTTCAGCTCGTTTTCGCGGGCTCGCGCGCGGGAGCGGCGCCGCCGTGCAGGCCACTAAGCAACTGCCTAGTTCATCAACTTGCGCGCCAGGTATGTGTAGGTCAGCGCCGTCGTCCCGGCTTCCTGCTTCAGATCAGCGCCCGTACCATGGCCTCCCTCGGTGATCTCTTCATAGAAGAACGGCTCGTGAAACTCTTCCATCTTCGCGGCGAACTTGCGCGCATGCTGGGGACCCACCCGGTCATCCTTGGTCGTTGTAAAAATCAGCGGCTCCGGATACTTCCCATCTGCCCGCAGCTGGTTGTATGGCGAGATGCCGGCAAGAAACGCACGCTCTTCCGGGTTGCTCACCGACCCATACTCCCCTACCCAGCTCGCGCCCGCGGCAATATGCTCGTAGCCCAGCATGTCCAGCAGCGGCACCTCAATCACCACCGCATTCCATAGCTCCGGGTGCTGCTCCATCTCCACGCCCATCAGCAGTCCGCCGTTCGACCCGCCCTGGATGCCGAGCCGCCTGGGCTCCGTGATCTTGCGCGCTATAAGCTCCTGTGCCACCGCCGCAAAGTCGTCGTAGATCCTCTGCCGCTTCGTCTTGAGCCCCGCCTCATGCCAGGCCGGGCCAAACTCGCCGCCCCCGCGAATATTTGCGAGGGCAAATACCCCGCCCTTCTCCAGCCACAGCTTTCCCAGCGCAGCTGAGTAGGTGGGCGTCTCCGGCACCTCAAAGCCGCCATAGGCCGTCAGCAGCGTCGGGTTGGCGCCATCGAGCTTCATGTCCTTGCGGTGCACGACAAAGAATGGCACCCGCGTTCCATCCCGCGAGGTCGCAAACAACTGCTCCACGGTCAAGTCGGCGGTCTCAAACAGCGGCGGCTGGCTCTTCGTCTGCATCACCTTGCCCGCCTCTGCATCACCGAGCCACACGGAAGGCGGCGTCAGAAAGCCGGTCACCCCCAGGAAGAAGCGATCATCCGTCTCGCTGCTCGACACGATCCGAACGCTCACATTCTCCGGCATCGGCAGCCGCTTCTTCGCCCATCCGTCCCGCCCCGGCGTGTACACGTACGCGCGGCCCTGCACGTTCTCAAGCGTCGTCACAATCAGCCGGTCCCGCGTCGTCGCCGTGCCTTCCAGAAACTCCGTCGCTGTCGGCGCAAACACCACCGCCGGCTTCAGATGTGCAGGGTCGCGCAGCACGTCAGCCAGCTTTATTTCCACCAGCGAGCCCTGCGCAAACTTTGCTGCCTGCCCTGCGGGCATCCAGTCTTCATGCAGCTCCACCAGCAGCCGGCCATCCAGCAGCCCACTCAACTCGGCCTTTCCGGGCACACCCAGCCGCTCCACTCCGCGCGCCGTCCGCACATAGAATTGGCTCTCAAAGAAGGTCACGCCCCTGCGAATCACAGTCAGCGAATGGCCCTGTGCATCATTCAACACATCGGGAGCGGTGCTTACCTCATCACCCGCCTCACCCCGAAACACTTCCTTTGCCTCCGCAAGCGGCGTCCCGCGCCTCCACTCCTTCACCACAAACGGGTAGCCCGAAGCTGTCACCGTCCCGGCGCCCCAGTCGCGCGAAACCAGCAGCGTGTTTTTGTCTGTCCAGCTCACCGTCTGCTTGCTGCGCGGCAGCGCGAAGCCTCCCTGCACAAACTCCCCGCGTTGCAGGTCAAACTCCCGCTGCGTCGCCGCATCCTCGCCGCCATTGGATAGCGCCACCATGCAGAATCGATTGCCCGGGTACAGGCAGCTCATCCCATGTGAAACCCAACCCATCTTCTCGCTCTGTCCAAGCGCGTCGAAGTTAATCACCATCTGCCAGTGCGGGTGGGCCGCTGCATAGTCCGCCACAGAGGTCTTCCTCAGCAGCCCGCGCGGGTTCGCGGCATCGCGCCAGGTGTTATAAATCTCGCCGGCCCGCAATACCGGAGCAGGCAGCCGGTTCGGATCTTCCGCCAGCGCGAGCGCCTCCTGGAAATAAGGCTCGTAATGCGGGTCCGCATGCAGCACCTGCTCGCTCCGCGCATTCTCTGCCTTCACCCAGCTCATCGAGCGCTTGCTCGACACGTCTTCGAGCCACTTGTACTTATCCAGCGAAGCAGCATCCTCAGCCGTAGCGCTCGTTCCTGGCCCGGCCGACTCTGCCATAGCCGGACCCATAGCTTGCCCCATCGCTTGCCCGGGAACTAGCGCAACAAGTGCCAGACCCGCCACATACACTGCCGCTGCCAACCATGCCACCCGGCTCCACTGCTTCAGCATCGCTGCGCCTCATGCTTCTTAAGCATCACTATGCCACAGCCGCCTGCGGGGGCACGGTTCGTCGCCCGGCTTGCTCCGCTGGCTGGCTGACACCAACAAATGTCGGGGGGTGACTTCTCAAGCGGAGCGGCTTCGCATCAGCACAGCTCTAACCTCACAGGCGGCTTGGCGCGTACGCTCATAGTGTCGATTGGGCTTGTCCGAGACGATTTATCTCGCAAGAAAATGGAACCAAGCAAGCAAGGGGAGTATTGTCCCTGTAGCTTTCGATGGGTTCTCACGCCACCGGAAGGTTATAACCCTGTCTACAAGGTTATAACCCTGTCTACTTCATGAGGTAGAGCAGGGCTGCAATCCATCGCTAGGGCACGTGGACTGCAAGGTCGAAGCTGATGCTGGCTTGGAGCATTGCTTACTCCTTCCACGAGAGACAACGGCCCTGTTTGCGCAGGGCCGTTGTCGCGTTTGGCAACCTCGGTTTTACCCCTGCATGACCATTCGCGCATCTGTGAAGCACCGTTGAGAGAACATCTAAGAGTCCGCTAACCTAAGGCCCAAGACAGGCCTCAATCCCCTCGACGCACGACCTACCGTCAAATCCCTACTCGCAACAGGACCTCTGCGGTAACCAGGTACACTGCGCAGTCGCACGGCGCCGCAGCCCCCGCCTGCATCGCTTCTTCTATGCATCGTCGTTCACTCCTCAAAAGCTTGGGAGTTCTCCCGGCCCTTGCCGCCGGCAGCAGCCTCCTTTCCGCCAACGGCTGCGAGTCCGGCACACCATCCGCCTCTCCTTCTCACGAGGCTGACAAAGCGTATCGGCCTGTTTCGCCCGTTACCGAACACACCACAAACCTGGACACAGGCGCAACGCAGCTGCTCGAGACCATCGGCGAGCGCGGTTCCCTCTACTTCGCAGAGCGTGCGCACCCGGAGACAGGCATCGTCTTTGACCGCGCGCCTGTCAACGGCCAGGGCTCCGGTGGCCAATACGCAGGCGGCTCCATCGCTGCCACGGGCTTCGGCCTCAGCGCCTTCTGTGTCGCCGCGGCACGCGGCTATCTCTCCGCCTCCGCCTGTGAGCAGCGCATCGTGCGCACCCTCACCTTTCTCGCGGAGCGCTGCCCTCATCAGCATGGCTTCTTCCCGCACTACATGGATGGAGCCGTGCCCGCGCCCAATGCCGAGTACTCCTCCATGGACACAGCCCTGCTCCTGGCCGGCACACTGCACAGCAGCCGCTTTCTCAACTCAGCCCATGCTCAGTCGCTTGCCGACACTATCTACCACCGTGTGGACTGGCCCTGGATGCTCAACGGCCAGGCTGCTGTTGGCAGCCGCCCACAGGCTCTGTGTATGGGCTGGCTCCCGGGTACTGGCTTTCTCCCTGCTCGCTGGGATTCCTACTCCGAATGCCTGCTCATGTACCTGCTTGCCATCGGCTCTCCCACCCACCCCATCGCTCCCGCCGCCTGGCACGCCATCCAGCGCAATACCTTTGACTACGGCGGCATCCGCTTCTTGTCCAGCTACGGTGCGCTCTTTATCCATCAATATCTTCATGTCTGGCTCGACATGCGCGGCATCCACGACGGCTATACGGACTACTTCCAGAACTCCATCTCGGCCACGCGCGCTCACAAAACCTGGTGCATGCTGCAGCACGGCCGCTATCCCTGGGTTGACGAACGCGTCTGGGGCTTCTCCGCCTCGGACGCCCCACGCGGCACTTATGCGGCCTGGGCCGCGCCACCGGTGGTAGGCCAATGGGATGGAACCGTAGCCCCGCACGCCGCAGGCGGCTCCCTGCCGCTCATGCCGGAGGAGTGCATCGTTGTGCTGAAAAGCATGCGCGATCACCATCCGCTCTGCTTCGGCCGATATGGCTTCGTCAACAGCTTCAACCCCGGCGCAGAGCGCGGACGCGGTTGGTTTGACTCAGACGTGATCGCCTCCGATCTCGCCCTCATCCTGCTCATGGCGGAAAACCAGCGCACCGGCAGCGTCCGCTCCACCCTCACCCGCATGCCGGAGATGGTGCGCGCCATGCAAGCCGTGGGCTTTCGCAAAACGTGAGCATTGCTGCATGGAAGCGCGATACCACACCGCTGGATGGATCGACCTCGGCACGTCGGCGCACACCTGCTAACGCGCCTGCTCTGAGCAACAGGTACCTCGAACAAACAATGACTGACAGTAATCGGCTGACAACGTCGTCGCCCTACCTCCCCGCCGGCTCCCCCCAAAACACCCCACGCCCATTCGTCCCGACGTACACCCGCCCAAACACCCGAGGGTCGCCGATGATCTGCTCCACCGTCGCAAACCGGTGCGCCGGATCATCCATCCGCTGCCAGCTCCCTCCGTCATCGAGCGACCGATAAAGACCGCCCCCGCGGGTCTGTTCACCCTTCGGCACCTGTGCCTCGGGCGTGCCGGCGAGCGCCCCGGCCAAATAGATCACCGGCGGTGCCTCTTTCGCCTGCGGGCCGAACGATCCGCCCAACCCGCCCTGCCCAGCCTTTCCAAACCCCACCGCATACGCAGCCGCCACCGTACTCACAGCACTCCAGTGCGCCCCCGCATCGGCTGAGCGCCATAAGCCCTTGTCCCCCGCCAGCCACAGCGTGCCCGGTGCCTGCGGAGCCATCGCAAGCCTTGCCCCTTTGCCCCCACTCTTCGCGGTGAGGTCACCCGGCCCCTTGCTCACCAGCCGTGCCGCACCATCCGCCGCGATCGCGTGCAGCTCCCCCGTTGCCGGATCCCACACCCAAAAATCCTCCGCCGTTCGCGCATCCGCAAACACCGCAAGCGGCAGCTTCTCGTTCGAGGCAGGCGACAGCGTTCGCCAATGCGCACCCGCATCCCTGCTCATCGCCAGCGGCCCACCGCGCACCGCCCATAGCAGCACCTGCCCGTTGGCCGAAATAGCCAAGCTGCCGCCACGCTCGCCGCCGGCCGGCTCACTGGGGAAAGGCGTCCAATGCTCTCCGCCGTCATGCGAGACCGCTCCATGCGGCGAGCCGGGCATCCAGCTTCGGCCCACCCGCGCCATCTCCTGCGGCTTCCCAGCCGCCAGTGCCAGCGCGTCGCAGTTCGAAAACTCAGGATTCTTCATCGCTCCGCCCCCAGGCGACTTCGAGAAGTCATCATTCCGGAAGCACCCGATATCCCCTAGCCCGGAGTACAGATGAGGCCCTTCATCGCCAGGCAGCGCCGGACTCAGTAAAGCGATGTCCGCTGTCTCCTCCAGCCCCGCAGCCCCCACACTCCAGTGCGTCTTCGCCGCAAGAGCGTCATGCGACTCCCAGATGGTCTCGCCCGTCCCGTACAGCACATGCGCCGGGTCGAACGGGTCAATCATCGCCGCGCCAATCCAGTGCCCAAACGGCGGTTGGTCCAGCGTATGCGTCGGCTGCGCCCCGGCATGTAGCGGCTGCGCCCTTGTATGAGCAGTCCAGGGCGCGAGCGCAGGGTCACGCTCCGCTCCCTCTTTCAAGGAGCTCCAGTGCGCCCCGCTATCTGTCGAACGGAAAATCGTATCGCCCGAATGCCATCGATCCATCGTCGACGCCAGCAGCGTGCCCGCATGCTGGGCGTCCACCGCGACCACTCCATACCCAAAGCCCTGCGCGCCGCCCCGTCCCGGCTTTTCCGGCGTCACATCCCGCCACTTTCCGGTCCGCGGCGTATACGCCCACACAGCCCCATTGCCGATTCCGTTCGGCCCTTCCGCATCTGTGTAGCTCAGGTACAGTGTGCCGTCCGCGGCAAACACGCCGTGGTTCGGGAACACGCCCAGCGGGCTCCCCGGCACCGTCTTCCACGTGCGCCCCGCATCATCCGAGCGCAGCAGGCTCGCTGCCGGGTTCGCCAGGCCGACGAAGATCACCGGCGTCGGCTGCCCCGCGCGGCCGCTTCCCTTGTCATAGGCCACAAACGTCAGCCCATCGTTGTTGAGCACCACGCCCGGAAACTGCCTTGCCTTGTGCCAGCTGATCCCCGCATCGATCGAGCCCCACAGCCCATCAAGCCGCGTCCCCAGCAGAAGCGACTGCGGGTGGTTCGGATCCACCTGCAGTCGCTCCCCTGCAAAGCGACCGTCCTCATTGCCGCCCATCCGGAACGGCACATGCACGATCTCGAAATGCCGCCCCAGGTCGCTCGAACGCAGGACCGCCCCATTCGGCGTTCGATTGTTCAAGTACGTACCCGCGGCCAGATACAGCTTCTTGGGATCGGTCGGGTCCACCGCCACGCTCTCGATCCCCATCAGGTTGCGCTCAGCCATCGGCAGCCAGTCCAGCAGCGGCGTCCAGTGCTTCTCCGCCTCATCCCACCGGTACGCCCCGCCGATATCGGTCCGCACATAGCGCAGCCCCCGCTCCGCCGGATGCGCCACAAAGCCGGTGATAAAACCGCCGCCCACAAACTGCACGTCGGCGTACTTGTAAGCAACAGCCGGCGTCTCCGGCCACAACGACCAGGGCAGCGCGACGAGGCAGCACAGCAGACAGAACAGTCTTCGGCTCACCGTCCGAGCATACTGCGGAGCCGCGGTGCCTCGCTGCCAAAAGCGAAGCTGCTGCATGTTGGGAGGCTACTCCAGGACCATTCTGGAACCAGTTCCCGTCTTCGTCCGAGCCGGCTCCATCCTGCCCCCGCGAAGCGCTCGAAAGCACGCACAACAAAACAGCTCACAAGAAGATCAAGACCTAGCCAAGCGCCTACTTCACCTTCGCTCCCTACAAGAACGACGACACCACCTACGCCTATGAAGAAGGCGAGCGGAAAATCACGGGACTCAAATGGGATGACAAGGTTGGCGGCAGAGAAAGTAGAGCCCCTGGGTCCCAGCAAGTAAACACCGAACTGCTAGAAGCGCAAAGGCCTATTCATTTAGATGTCGGGTTGCATCGAAGTCGCAAGAACTCTATACAAATCGGCAGCTTCTTTACATCGGCCAATTAATCGAGGCTTTGACTTCTTCCATTTCATGGTTTGCTGAGTTCTTAGATCAATCACCCAAAGATCTGAAGCTTGCGCTTGAAACTCTGCCTCAACAACGACAGTCAGAAGTTGAAGGTAAGCTTCAAGTTGATCGTTGTTCCATCGAGAGGGATGAAGATAAACAAACCTTCGCTTGCCTTTAGTATCAAATACTTCCATGTGAGGCAAACCCCCAAGCTGGGGACCACAAAATGCTACTTTTTTACTATCAAGCGCTGAGCTCAAGCTGCGAATGAAACTTGCTATTTTCGGTAAGAGTGTTTTTTCAAGAAGCAAGCATTGCTGGAGTAAGGCTCGACTGGCTAGAGCCAAGCACAATCTATAGCGGTGGCAGCGCAGGTGCCCCTTGCACCCCACCCACTCCCTACACCTTCACCGGCTGATCCTTCCCACACTCCGGATCATAATCATGCTTCACTATCCATTCCTTGAACTGCGCCACCGGCTCCGAACACATATTCCCATTGTTCGAGGTGTACGCGAATCCTTCACATCCGTCTTCAGGTTGCAGGTCCAGTAACTCCCCGTCTTGCCGAAGACCGGCAGCAGCACCGTCAGCTCTCTACCCTGCTTGTGCTACTTCGCCGGATAGGTCTCGTACCCGACAGACGAACGCAGCTTCTGCTCGCACTCAAAGGAGAAGTCCACCCCATGCGGCTCGCTGTTCTCACACAGGTTGGCACGCCCGCCACCCTTGGCTTCTTCCTCCAGGCGATTGTGGTAAAAGTTCGTCTCGCTGCGATTAAAGATAGGAAGACGCAACGATAGTCCGTAGGGTTCTTGCTCTCGGCAAAGGCGGTGGAGGCAAATCGCAGTCTCCTCATCCGGAAGAATACGAGTGAAAGCCGCATCGGGACGCGCGATAGCCACTCAAGATGTGCAGGAATCTTGAGGAATACAGCGCTCGCTCTTCTGGCCAAGGCCAGCAAAGAAGTATGCCCGCCGTAATCTATCTAAGCTGCTCTCTACCCTGCCCGGAAGCTCTGCGATGACACCCGCCACACTCTACACCTGGACGCTCCTGATCCTGACCGGCCCTTTGCTCCTGGCGCTTGCCGCTCTGCTGCGACAGGCGCGGCCCACACCGCAAAGCGACGAACCCGCAGCAGACGCGCAGCACCACAGCGCTCGCGTCCGCGCCCGTTTGGAGCGTCTAGGGCTTCGCCTGCTGCTACTGCAAACGATTGTTCCTTTCCTGCAATTCCTAACAAACCTACGTAGCACCGCGGTCCCGCCCAGCAGCTTCGAGGTTCACGCGGTTATGGTGCTCGCCCTGCTCGCATTTGCTGTGTGCCCGTGCACTCTGTACCTGCTCATTCGCTATACCCGCGGTACAGGCCGCTTGCTTCTGCCACTGCTCAGCCTCGGCGCTTTTGTTTGCTCCGCTCTGCTGTTCCTGGCGCAGCTCGCAACGGCATAACGGCCCGGCGAAACATCGAAAAGGTGAAGCAGATGTACCGGAAGCCGTGCTACACTCCCGCGCATGCCCTTGATCATCATTCTCGTTGTTCTTCTCTTGCTCTTCGGCGGCGGCGGTTATTACATGGGCCCAGGCGTCGGCTACTACGGCGGTGGCGGTCTCAGCCTTATCCTGCTGGTCGTCGTTCTCTACTTGCTGCTGGGCCGCGGGCGCTCACGCCTCTAAAGCAGAGGGCAGCCGCTCCCGCTCACAAGCCCTGCCAGGCGGCAGGATCAGGCCTGCGCTTACCGAGGAAGCATCGCCCTGCGCAGCCGTGCGACTTACCAGTGCAGCCGCATGGCAGCGTACGGCGCATGAGCGATGTACGTCTAGTAAGAGACAAAACGCATGGCTGCCGCCTGTGCCCGCAGCCGTGCGGCAAGTCCAGGCTAAGCCGCTTGCTTCTTGGCGCTCGTCTTCTTGGCAGCTGACTTCTTCGCCGGAGTCTTCTTCGCTGCGGTCTTTCTGGCCGTCCTCTTCGTGGCCGTTTTCTTCGCTGCAGACTTTGTAGCCGTCTTCTTTGCAGCCGTCTTCTTTGCAGCCGACTTCTTCGCCGGCGCTTTCTTCCCCGCTGTCTTGCTTACGCTCCGCCGCTCACTTGCACTCGGGCTCTTGCTTTTCGCCTGCTTGGCGCGCTCGCCGCCCTTGGCTAGCTGCTCCTTGCGCGAGCGTTCCCGATCCGGCGACTTGCCATTGTTCTTGCTCTTGGCCATAGGCTTGCAGCTGCCCTGCTCATGCTCGCCCTTGCCGGGCACCGGCTCAAACCCGGGCCAGCACCGTGAATCTTTCTTGTCACCCTTCTCAGCCATCGTGAGCTCCTAAGCATGCCGCGGAAATGGTGCAGCACCAGTAGGAGCACCTGAGCCCGGCAGGTGGTTGTTTGTGTGTCGCGGCGGTTGGTTACCCAATCAACTTCTTCACAGAACGCTTCGCCGCGGGGCGAGCACGCTTCGCAGGCTGCTTAGCGCTCGGCTTGCCAGTCTGCTTGCTGGCCTGCTTACCCGGCTGCGCAGCCGCCTCCGCAATACCTGTCTCCGCCACCGCCTTTTTCACTGGCCTGCGCCGCGTCACACGCTCCAGCGCAGTAATCTCTCCCTCGTCCAGCTCGCGCAGCTCACCCGGCGGCACGTCCAGCACCAGCGGCCCAAAGCCCACCCGCCTGATCTTCTCCACGTGGTGCCCTACCTCTTCAAACATCTTGCGCAGCTCGCGGTTTCGCCCCTCAATCAGCACCATCTCGTACCAGGGGTTCTCCGCATCCTTAATCAGCTTGATCCTCGCCGGGGCCGTCAGTACGCGCCCCTCGCGCGCGCCATGCCGACCCTTTTCAATCATCACGCCCGCTCGCAGCTGCTCCAGCGCCGCCTCCGGCGGCTTGCCGCTTACCTTCACCAGGTAGGTCTTCTCCACCTGGGTCGAGGCCTTGGTGAGCAGGTTTGCCAGCGTCCCGTCATTGGTCATCAGCAACAGCCCTTCTGACAGATAATCCAGCCGGCCCACCGGGTACACACGCCCCGCATTCTTCACTCGCTCAAAGAACTGCATCACCGTCGGCCGGTTCTCCGGGTCGCTCACCGTCGTCACGTAGCCGCGCGGCTTGTTTAGCATGTAGTAGCGGTGCCGCTCCGCACCCTGCAGTAGCTTGCCGTGCACACGGATATGGTCGCGTTCCAGGTCCGCCTTGGTCCCCAGCTCCGTCACCATCTGCCCGTTCACCTGCACCGCGCCGCCCGTGATCAGCTCCTCTGCCTTGCGCCGCGAGGTCACCCCTGCCGCGGCGATGATTTTCTGTAGCCGCTCTTCTGCCATCTACTCCTCTGCTTTCTGTACCTGTGCTACGTCCGGATCCGGTACCGGCCTGCCGCTGTTGTTGACGGAAACGCCTATTGCCGGCTCTGCCTCCTCAACGCTCACGCTGATCTCTGAGGGAGCAAGGCTCGGTCTCTCACTCGCAGCAGGCTCCGGCGCAGCATCCTCGCCAGCAGGCATCGGTGCCGTCGGCTCCAGTGCACCCGGCTCCTCAGCCTCTGCCGTCTCGCCCGACGCCTGCAGCTCGCCGGCCAGCTTCTCAAACTCCTCCATACTCGGGAGCTCAGCCAGATCCTTCAAACCAAACCGCAGCAGAAACTCCTTCGTCGTCTTGTAAAGAATCGGCCGCCCAACCACCGGCTTGCGCCCTGCCGTCGTTACCAGCTTGCGGCTGATCAGTGAGCCCAGCACACCGCCCGAGTCCACCCCGCGGATCTCTGAAATCTCCGGCGACGTCACCGGCTGCTTGTACGCGATGACCGCCAGGGTTTCCAATGCCTGCAGCGTCAGCTTCATCGGCGGCTTTAGGCTCTTTGCAAACACACGCACAGCATCGTGGTACTCCGGCTTGGTCGCGATGCGGTAGCCGCCCGCCACCTCGCGGATCTCCATACCCCGGTCCGCCCGGTCATACTCCGCAGTCAGCTCACGGAGGATCTGCTGCATAGCCTCCCGGCCTTCCCGCTCGCGATGATGCGCGGCACGTTTGTCCGCATCCGGGTCGCCCAGGCGCAGCGGCTCGCCCTCCGCCTGGTACGCCTGGCTCACCTGCACAGCCGGCGCCGCAGTCGTATCACCACCCGCACTCATCTCGTCGCCTATCTTGGCTCCCGCGCTTATTGCAACGGCCGGCTCGGGCTTCTCTTCGCCTGCTGCGGCAGCAGTACCATAAGGCAAAGGTCCAGCCGTCTCCGCCGACTCATGCCGGGCAGCCGCCCGCTCTGCCAGGGCCTCTCCACCAAACAGCTTTGCCAGCTGCTGCAGCGTCACCGGCTCTTCCGCCGCATAGATCACTGCTTCCACTCTGCCGCGCACACCCATTCACGTCTCGCCCTCGCCCGCCGAGCTAAAACACAAGCGGCGCTCCGGTCCCATGTTACTCAACAGGGAACCGGAGCGCCGCTTGTGTTTGCCTGCAGCTCAGCTCTAGTGCAGAAACAGCCGCATCGCCCAATACAGCACGGCGGAAAGCAGCGCTGCTGCCGGCAGCGTCACCACCCAGGCCAGCGCGATATTCCGCACCGTCGACATCTGCAGCCCGCTGCCGTTCGCCATCATCGTACCGGCCACCGCGGATGACAGCACATGCGTGGTCGAAACCGGCAGCTTGAACTGGTCCGCTGCAATGATCGTCGCCGCCGCAATCAGCTCTGCCGAGGCGCCCTGCGCATACGTCAGGTGCGTCTTGCCAATCTTTTCGCCCACCGTGATCACAATGCGCTTCCAGCCCACCATGGTGCCTAGGCCCAGTGCCAGCGCCACCGCCACCTTCACCCAGCTCGGAATAAATTTGGTGCTCTTGTCCAGCTGTGACTTGTAGTTCGCCAGCACCGCCTTGTCCTGCGCGGTAAAGCCAGTCTTCGTATCCTTACCCGCCACGCGCAGCGCTTCACTCTCCAGATACATGTCATTCCGCACGTTGCGTTGCTGCGAAGGCGGCACCTTTGCCAGCGACTTGTACGAGAGCAGCTCCTGCTCAATCTGCTGCGACATCTGCTGCAGCCCCACCATCGTCGCCGGCGTAAAGTCCTTATCCCGCACGTAGTCCAGCAGCGCCGTGCGGTCTGCCTGCTGCATGGGGCTCGGGGGTGTAGCAGGCGGCGCCGCCTGCGGAGCAGCATTCTGCGGCGCCGCCTTCTGTGAAGGGAGCGCCGGCGGCGCCTGCAGAGCCGCCTGGTTCGGCACATGCGCGGTAAATACGCGCTCTGCCTGCTCGCTGATCGCCGAGAACGTTTGCACCTGGCTGAAGCCGACCGCATGGTTCAATGCATACGCCGTCGGCACCGTGCCGATCAGGATCAGCATGATCAGCCCCATGCCCTTCTGCCCATCATTCGATCCATGCCCAAACGACACGCCCGTGCACGTCAGAATCAGTAGGCAGCGGATCCAAAACGGTGGAGGCGCATCCCCCTCCGGCGCCTTATACAGCTCCGGTTTCTTCACCACCGCTTTCAGGATCAGCAGCATCAGCGCGGCAAAGCCAAACCCAACCAGCGGCGAAATCACCAGCGCCTTGAAGACCCCCAGCGCGGTTGACCAGTCCACCCCGCTCAACCCGTTCTTGCCCTGGATCAATTGGTTTGAGACACCTACGCCGATGATTGAGCCGATCAGCGTATGCGAGCTCGATACCGGCAGCCCGAAGAACCACGTGCTCAGATTCCAGATAATCGCCGCGATCAGCAGGGAGAAGATCATCGCAAAGCCCGCGCCGGAGCCCACCTGCAGAATCAGCTCCACCGGCAGCAGCGACACGATCGTGTAAGCCACGCCGCCTGACGAGGTAAGCACCCCGATCAGGTTCCACATGCCGGAGTACACCACCGCAATATGCGGCTCCAGAGTATGTGTGTAAATCACCGTCGCCACAGCATTCGCCGTGTCATGGAAGCCGTTCACAAATTCAAAACCGAGCGCGATCAACAGCGCCACGCCCAGCAGCACGTAGGGCCACAACGTCGGCTGCGGCGACTGCGCCAGGTCATGGATGATCTGCCCGGCTGCATAGCCGAGCCCGCCGATCAGCGCCAGCGCAAAGAGGACCATGCCCACCTTACCGGGGCCTTGGTCCATCTTCGAGTTCAGCAGTGAGCTTGGCTTGGATGGATCGTAGTCGGTGTTCTTCGGGGCAAGCGGAACGGTTGTCTGACTCATGCTGAATCCTCGCGGTCGATGCTAGGACATTACCAACGCAAAGCGCGCTATCGCATCAATCCGGCCCCACGGAATCGTGAATATCGCGTGAATCGACGAGTCCGGTTGCATCCTACCCGCTTCCTGCTCCAGTCCCAGTGCACTTGCGTCCTCAGCGCCAGTCATCCCTTGCCTGCAGATGCTCGCCCAGCAGCGACTCAAAGCCCTCCTGCTTCTTGATCAGCACCTCCGCAAAGTGGCTGTCCTGCCGCAGCAGGATCGCCTGCAGCCTCACCATCTCCAGCAGCGCAAGAAAGATGCTGATCAGCGCGCGCTCCGACCGCGTCGGCCCCAGCAAACGGCTCAGCGCCACCGGGCGATCCTCCAGCAGCAGGCGACGGCGCACATAGTCGATCATCTGCCCCACCGTACTTGCGTCTTCCTCCACATCCAGTACAGGTCGCGCTCGCAAACGCTCGAGCACGTCGCGAAACACACGCACCAGGTCCGGGATATCCGCCGCGATCTCCCCATCGGCATCGGTCGCCGTCAGCAAGGACTTCAACTGCGGACGCGTCCAGGTCGCCTCTTCAATCTGTTGCTTCTGCAGCAGCATCTGCGCAGCATTCTTAAAGCGCTCATGCTCCAGCAGCCGCTCCACCAGCTCCATGCGTGGATCGCCCGCTTCTTCGGCAGTTTCTGCCGGCGCACGCGGCAGCAGCATACGGCTCTTGATGTGAATCAGCAGCGATGCCGTGTAGATAAACTCGCCTGCATTGTCCACGTCGGTCTCTTTTAGCCGCTCCACATACGCGAGGAACTGTCCGGTGATCCGCGCAATCGGGATATCCCAGATATCAATGTCCTGCTTGCGGATCAGGTCCAGCAGCAGATCAAGCGGGCCGTCGTACACACGGCCCACCGTTACGGAAAACGGAAAAAGGTTGTCAACCGCTGCCTGGGCGCGCGAGCGCGCAGCCCGGGTAGCCGTGCTTGCTTCGGGCTGCGCACTTGGCCGCTCAAGCCGCTCCGTATTCCCCTGCTTACCCGGCATCTCGCTCGCAGCTCCGCCGCCTGCTTCCGGCTCACTCATCGGCTCACTCACAGGCTCACTCACCGGTGCAGCCCCATCGCTTCGCGCACTCCGGCCATCGTCTGCTCAGCGGCCGCGGCCGCGCTCGCATTCCCGCGCTCCAGGATCTCCGTTACTAGCCGGGGCTCGGCATCGTACAGCGCGCGCCTGCTCTGCATCGGTGCCAGCGCCGTCACGATCGAATCGCCGAGCCAGCCCTTACACTCAATACAGCCAATCCCCGCCGAGCGGCAGCCTGCGTACACACGCTCCAGCATGTCCGCGGGAGAAAACACCTTGTGCAGATCGCCCACCGGGCACTTATCCGGGTCGCCGGGATCGGTACGCCGCACCCGCGCCGGGTCCGTCACCATCGGCTTCAGCTTGCGGCGAATCTCCGCTTCACTGTCCGCCAGCAATATGAAGTTGCCGTAGCTTTTCGACATCTTGCGCCCATCCGTCCCGGGCAGTTTTGGCGTCGGCGTCAGCAGCACTTGCGGCTCCGGCAGGAGGGTCTCGACAATGCCACCCTTCTCACCCTCGTTCACAGTCCCGCTAAGGTGCTGTCCTAAGAGGCCGTTTACGTGTGCGATGTTATTAAAGCGTCGTGCGACTTCGCGCGTCAGCTCCACATGCGCTACCTGGTCGGCACCCACCGGCACGTGCAGTGAGCCGCCTCGGCAGCCATACAGCAGTATGTCTGCACTTTGCAGAAGGGGGTAGCCAAGAAAACCATACGTCGTTAGATCTTTTCCCGTGAGGTTTTCCTGCTGGTCCTTGTACGAAGGCACTCGTTCAAGCCACCCAAGCGGCGTAATCATGGATAAGAGCAGGTGGAGTTCAGCATGTTGCTTCACCGCGCTCTGCACAAAGATGGTGCACTTCTCTGGGGCAAGCCCCGCCGCAAGCCAGTCCACAGCCATCTCATGGATGTAATGCTTGACGTTCGTCGGGTTCTCGTAGTCTGTCGTCAGCGCATGCCAGTCCGCGATAAAGAAAAAGCACTCATACGCATGCTGCAGGTGCACCCAGTTATGCAGCGCCCCCATGTAGTTGCCCAGGTGGAGCTGACCGGTCGGGCGCATGCCGCTCAGTACGCGGCGCTGGGAGATAGAAGAGGAAACCTGCGGAGTCTCAGACACGCCACTCATTGTACGAAACGGCACTTTGCACAAGAGGCCGCCTCGTTCCCACGCAGAGCAAGCCCTCACATTGAGAGCAAAATCTGATTAATCACCGCGAGCGTCGGACCCACAAACAGGTTCACCAGCCGCCCGCCGAAGATAAACATCAGCAGCAGGCTCAGGATGCCAAGCTGGTCATACACGCGCAGCATGCTGGTGGGCAGCAGGTGCCGGATCAAGTGCGAGCCATCGAGCGGCGGCAGCGGCAGCAGGTTGAAAAAAGCCAGAAACAGGTTCAGCGTCAGCGCCATGTATAGCAGGATCACCACCGGAAACAGCGCCGGTGCCGCCTGCATCAGGCTCGGGTCAAAGCCGCCATACGCCAGCCCATGGACCAGTCCTGCTGCAATCGGTGAGCTCTTCGCCAGCGCAATCAACACCACCACGCAAGCCGCCGAAATCAACAGATTGCTCACCGGCCCGGCCAGTGTGGTCAGCACATCATCGCGTGTGTACTTTTTAAAATTGCGTGTGTTCACCGGCGTCGGACGCGCCCAACCGATTAAAAACCGGCCGCCGTAAGGGCCCAGAAACAACATCGCCAGCGGCAGCAGAACAGTGCCGATTGGATCGATATGCTTCGCTGGATTCAGCGTCACCCGGCCCAGCATACGCGCCGTCTGGTCGCCCAGGCGAGAAGCCGTCCAGGCGTGTGCTGCCTCATGAAAGCTCAACGAAAACAGCAGAAGCACAAACTCGAATATCTTCAGGACGATCTCTTGTTGCGACATGGCGCGGCCTCTTCGAGCGTAGCATGCAGCGCCGCCACACCCTTTCACAGCACCCGACTCTTCTGTCACTGACACTCGGTTGCCCCAGGTCTCGCCTTTGATACTTGGGCAAGCAGGCTCCCGAAGTCCACCTTGTCACTTTCCGGAGAGTCGTCCGAAGCAGAGCTGAAGCTGACCTCGCAGCTACTCGTTGCCCCCTCGATCCAGCGCGCTCACACGCCGCTCGTCGTGCTCCTGCTCATCCCCGACCTGCCCGTTCTGCTCGCTTCCATCCTTCTCGTCTGAGCCCTCGTCCGCATCCTCAAACCGCTTCGCCTGGTCCTTCTTCTTGATCTCTTTCGCCGGGATCCCCCCGGCAATGGAGTGGTCTTCCACCGGCCTCGTCGCCACACCCATCGCACCCAGGGTGGCATCCTCGCCCACACGCACTCCCGCCATCACCGCCGTGTGATACGTCAGCCGCGCAGCAGGGCCAATCTCCGTTTTGCGGTTCTCCACAATCGCGCCGTCCACCGGGTCATGTGCATGCGAATACACCGCGGCAAAATCAGAGATCGACGTACCCTTCCTAATAACGATCTCGCCGCGATCGTCCAGGATCACGTACCGGTGGATCACGCAGTCGTCCTCAATCGTCAGGTTGTAGCCAAACGAGAACTCCACACCATGGAAGATCTTCACGTTCTCGCCGATATGTTTGAAGATGTGCTTGCCCAGCATGGCGCGGAACCGAAACCCCAGCCAGTGGTTCAGCCCTACCGGCGAGCGGTCAAACATCTGCCAGAAAAAGATCAGCGGCTTGATCTGCGCGTACTTCTCTTCATCCACATCGCCGTAGTACTCCGCTTCCAGCGTGATGTTTTTGGGATCGAGCGAAAGCTGGAGCACGTTAAACGGCAGCTCCGAGTTCAGATTAAAGTTCAGCCGCCCGCCCTTGGGCCCACCCATCTGCAGCTGGTGCAGGTTGTCCAACACCAGCTCTTCCCGCAGCGCAGGCCGCGACTTCTTGCTGAGCTCTCGATCGAGATAAGCGATCCAGCGCTCAAACACTTCCTTTGCTTCGCGCGTCGGCTGGAGCTCGCGGTATCCATAACGGGGCATGCTGGGCGTTTCTCCTCTGATCGTTCCTCTGTTCTGATGCGCCGGCCCTCCAACGGTCGCACCGGCACCCAAGCGGCTTCCGCCTACTGGATTGCAAACACAGCCGAAACAGTCGCAGAGCGATGGATCCTCGGCGCACTCAGGTCAAGCCGCTTCATCTCGATGCTCGGCCCATCACTGATCATGACCGGGGCCGCCCGGGCTGTCATAGGCAGCACACGCACCTGCTGCGCCTCATTGCTCGCATAGAGCAACACTCCCAGCTTCGCGCCTAGCCCGGCTGCCATCTGCTCGGCCACTGCACGCGCACGCTGCAGCGCCTTGCTCGCTGCCTCCGCGCTCAGTGAAGCCTCATCCGCAACCGACCAGTCAATCCCGCCGCTCTGGTTCGCGCCCGCATCCACAGCCGAGGCAAGCACGAGGGACGCCGACTCCGGGGTGGCGCGCACCGTCCACTCCTGCGCCTCACCAAACTTGCGCTCCGCCCGCTCTTCCGGAGAAAACTGGTTCGCCTGGTACGCCTGCACCGGGCCCGTGCCCTGTGAGACGCTTTCGATCGCATCATCCTTCACACCCGTGCGCAGAATGGCTGACACAATGGCCTTTGACGCAGCGCCCGCCTGCTCACTCACCTGCGTCGAACTCGCCGCATATAGCTGATACCCGACATGGATCAACGCCGTGTCCGCCCGCCGTTCCGCCTCTGCTGTCGCCGCAACAGAAACCGTCCTGTTACCCGCGCTCACCTGGATCTGCTGCGCCTGCACTGCCGTGCCCGCGATGAAGAGCATTGTCAGCAGCGCCGAAAGTAGGCTGCGCCTGCACATGGGCTGATCGGACATATTCGTTTCTCCTTCGCAAGAGCGTCACGGTGAGTAGACATAGGCTGACCATGTTTCGTCACAAAGGGGATCAGGGGGATACTCAGGCGATGCCAAGGTGACCGTGGAAGACCCGACGGCGCCAGTCAGGAGGAGCGTAAACCAGCCCTGGATGCAGCGGCCCCAAAGCCCCGCAGCCGCTCCAGCACCCGCGCCGCAGCCCCGCTCTCCACCGAAGCACGGGCCCGCTCCAGCCCTTCCGCAAGCGTGGATGCAACCCCCGCGACCAGCAGCGTCGCCGCGGCATTGAGCACCACGATGTCCCGCCGAGCGTCATGCGTCGACGCAGGGACAGCGACGCCGTAAATATCGGTCCCTCGCACAATGCTCTCCAGCATCGCCGCGTTCTCCGCAGCCGTCGCTCCGCCCCGCAGCGCCGACAATGGAGCCAGAGAAAGCCCGAGCGACGCCGGATCGAGCGTACAAGCCACCGGATTCGGAAACTGCGTACCCACAGCCCTGATCTCCATGTAAACACTCTCCTCTGTCACCGTCAGCTCGTCCAGCCCACGCCCCGCCGAAGCCGGTCCCGCGTCTGATACCAGCTCCCCCACCCGCCCATGCACCACCCAGGCATGCTCAGTCCCCAGCAGCCGCACCGCCTCTGCCATCGCCGGTAGCCGCGCCTCCGCGTACACCCCCAACAGCTGCCGCCGCGCCCCCGCCGGATTGCTCAACGGCCCCAACAGGTTGAACGCCGTCCGAAACGGCAGCGCCCTGCGCACCGGCGCCACCCGCCGCATCGCCGGGTGCATCGCCGGCGCGAGCAGAAACACAAAGCCCGTCGACCGCAGGCACTCCGCAGCCTCTGCCGGCGAAAGCTCCACCGGTACCCCCAGCGCTTCCAGCACATCCGCCGAGCCGCAGCGCGAGGTCACCGCCCGGTTGCCATGCTTGGCCACGCGCGCCCCAGCCCCCGCGGCCACCAGCGCCGCAGCCGTCGAGATATTAAAGGTATCGAGCCCGTCCCCGCCCGTGCCGCAGGTATCCACTAGCTGCCCACGCTCCTCCGCCGTCAGCGGAGGCATCAGCGGCATCGGGTGCGCCGCCGCCCGCATCGCCTCCGCAAACCCGCAAAGCTCCTCGCCCGTCTCCCCACGCACCGCCATCGCCGTCAGCAGTGCCCCCAGCAGTTGATCTGTGCCGCTCAAGTCGGAGGCCTCAAGCAGCAGGCTCCCAAGCACCCCCCGCGCCTCTTCCCGCGTCAGCGTGTGCGCATCCTCCACCACAGCGCGCACCAGCCCCCGGAAGCGCTCCGGCGTCACAAACGGCACAATCTGGGTTGTATCCGCCACAACCGCCAGTCTACCCGGCGACTCAAAACCCGCCCCCGACAGCATCCCAAAGCGGGAGAGAAATTCTGGGAGCGAACATGCCATTTGAGAAAGTGCTGACAGTTGCAGAGCTACCGATCGGCAGCAAGAAAGTAGTGAAGCTGGGCGACGACGAGATCCTTCTCATCCACACCGCCGAAGGCACCCTCCACGCCGTCGAGAGCAAATGCCCACACGCAGGCGCCCCCCTGGTCGAAGGCGCGGTCTGCCATGGCCGCCTCGTCTGCCCCTGGCACATGGGCACCTTCGCCCTCAACGGCGACGGCCTCCCCGAAGGCACCGTCATCGAGCCGCCACCGCTGCGCTCCCTCCGGCACTACGCCACCACCATCGACGGCGACAGCATCCTGCTCAACGGGCAGCCGCTCAACAGTCCCTCGCTCGCCCACTACAACGACACCGCCCCCGCGCTCGCCGCCAGCGAGGACAAAAGACACATCATCACCATCGGCGGCGGTGCAGCCTCCGCTGCCGCCGTGTGCGCCTTGCGGCAGGGCGGCTTCACCGGCCGCCTCTCCGTCATCGACCCCGTCTCCGACGAGCCTCTCGACCGCACCGCACTGAGTAAAATGGCCCTCGCCGGCAAAAAGCCGCTCGACAAGCTCCCCCTCTGGAGCCCCGACGAAGCCGCAAAGCTCCAGGTCGAACGCGTGCAAGGTGCCGTCACCACACTTGACGGCGAAGCCGGCACCCTGCGCCTCGCAGATGGCCGCGAACTGCACTTTGACGCAGCCCTGCTCGCCCCCGGCGGCAAGCCCAAAAAGCCCGGCCTCCCCGGCGAAGCCCTCCCCCACGTCTTTACCATCCGCCACGCAGCTGACGTCGCCGGCATCGCCGCGCTGCTGGGCGAGCAAGCCGATAACAAAAAAGCCATCCTGCTGGGCGACAGCTTCATCGCCTTTGAAGCCGCCTCCGCCCTCAAGGGCCGCGGCCTCGCCGTCACCGTCGTCGCGCGCGAAGAGCAGCCCTTCGCCAAAAAGTTCGGCGAAGCCGCCGCCAAAGCCATCACCGCGCTTCACGAGAAGAACGGCGTCACGCTCAAGCTGGGAGCCGAGGCGTCTCAGATCACAGCCACAGGCGTCACTCTGCAAAACGGCGAAACCCTCCCGGCCGACCTCGTCGTCATCGCCATCGGCGTCCAGCCCGCCACCGACTTCACCCACGGCCTCAAACTCCAGGACGATGGCGGCGTGGTCGTCGATGACTCTCTCCGTGCAGCACCCAAACTCTGGGTCGCCGGCGACATCGCCTCCGTCAACGGCACACGCATCGAGCACTGGCGTCTCGCCCAGCAGCACGGCCGCGTCGCCGCCTCCGCCATGCTCGCCGCCGGCCTCTACGGCGGCGTTGAACCGCAAGCCCCAAACGCCGATGCGCCCGCCGCAAAAACCCCGCGCTACACAGGCATCCCCTTCTTCTGGACAGCTCACTTCGGCAAGCGCTTCGGCTACGTGGGCCATGCCGAAACCTGGGACGAACTCCAGATCGACGGCTCACCCGCCGAGCAACAGTTCCTCGCCTACTACGTCAAAGGCGGCGTGGTCCAAGCCGTGCTCGGCTGCGGCAAAGACACTGCCATCGCCGCCTTGGCCGAGAGCCTCCGCGGCAGCAAGCTGGCCCTCGCCGAAGCCCGCACCGTCGCCGCCGGCTAACAAACAAGACCCACTGCACCTGAGACATAACATCAGAAGCATGCAGGAGGGACTTCGCGGGCCGTCGGGAGCAGTCGCTCCCCGGCCTGCGTGGTCTTCTTACTTCTTTGAGTAACAATCCTGGCTTTTACCCCTATACTCGCGTCGTGCGACAAACACGTCTCGGACGAGGATAGGACGATGTCGGCAAAGCCGCTCTTCGCTATGGCAGTTCTTTTTGTCTCCGTGCTCGCAAGAGCGCAGGACCCTCCGCCGATTCAGATACACATAGACTTCACCGACGCTCCGCGCCGCCTTATCCATGTCCTGGAGCAGCTTCCCGTCCATCCCGGCGTGAACACCTTCGCGTACCCGGAATGGATTCCCAGCCAGGAGCTTCCCGGCGGACCCATTGACAACCTGACCGGCCTCATTTTCCATGCCGCCGCCTCCGGTGGGGCAGTCGTGCCGTGGCGCCGCGACCTCTCCGACCCCTATAAGTTCCACGTCCCTGTCCCCGCCGGCGTCACCACGCTCACGGCCTCCTACGACATCCTTGAAGTCCCTAGCCGCGCCAACACCATCGGGACCGATCACACCAGCTCTCACGTCGTTATGCTGGAACCAAGTGAGGTGGTGCTCTATCCCGGTGACCGTCCTGTCCACGACATCCCCATCACCGCAACCATCCACCTGCCTGCCAGCTGGAAAGCAGCCACGGCTCTGCGATCCGGCGACTCCACTGCCACCACCCTCAACGGCCCGGACACCACCTTCCAAACCGTCTCTCTCGAACAGCTGATCGACTCGCCCATCCTCACCGGCGATCACTGCCGCCAGTACCCGCTCGCTCCGGAGATCCATCCCGTACACACGCTGGATGTCTGCGCTGACAAGGACGCAGACCTCAACCTGCCAGCCGCCTTCCTTGCCAACATGACCGCACTCGTACAGCAGGCCACCAAGGTGTTCGTCGGTCACCACTACAATCACTACGACTTCCTCGTTGCCTCCTCGCCGCACGTTCTTGGTGACAGCGCCGAACACACGCAGTCAGCCGACTACATCGTTCGGAGCACCGACACCTCTGAACCTATGACCTCAGAACTCCTGAGCACCCTGCTGCCCCACGAGTACATCCATGCCTGGTGCGGCAAGTACCGCCGCCCCGTCGGCGAGGCCACACCCAACGACAACACACCCATGCAGAACGACCTGATCTGGGTCTACGAAGGCCTTACGCAGTACTACGGCAACGTCCTTACCGCGCGTGCCGGCTTTCGTACGCCTGCGCAAACCGTAGGCGCCCTTGACTTCGAGGCCTTCACACTCGACCAACCCGGACGCACCTGGCGCTCCATCCAGGACACCGCCGACGCATCTGCCATCCTGCGCGGCAATAACTCCGCTTGGGCCAGCTGGCGCCTCAGCCAGGATTACTATCACGCAGGCACACTCCTCTGGCTCGAAGCCGATGTCAAAATCCGGCAGCTCACTCAGGGCCGCAAATCTCTCGACGACTTCGCTGCCCTCTTCTTTGCTCCACCCGTCCCCGGTTCCATCTCGCGCGACACCGGCCCCGGCGTCCTGCCCTACACACTTGCTGACCTCATCCAGGCACTCAACGCCACAGCTCCCTACGACTGGCAGGGCTTTTGGCAAACACGCCTCAACGCCCTTGACTTCAAAACACTCACCGGTGGTCTCGAAGCCAGCGGCTACAGCTACGTCTACCAGGACACCATGATCCCCTTGGAGGCCGGCTACATCAAGGCAGCACATATGGCCGAGCTCTACCACTCGCTCGGCTTCCAGGCCATGCCCGACGGCACTCTGCAGGACGTCTGGATCGGAAGCCCCGCCTACGCCGCGGGTCTCGGCCCCGGTGACAAGCTGACCGCCGTCAACGGCAAGCCCTATACCTCTGAGCTGCTCACCGCCGCCGTGCATGACTCCAAAACCGATGTCGGCCCCATCCTGCTCACTGCTGTGCGCGACGACGAGTCCGCAATCTATGCGGTCCGGTATCACGGCGGCGAGCGGTACTCCGCACTCGTACGCAACAACAACCCGGATCTTCTGACCACAGCCATTCTCCTGCCAAAGTAAGAAGGCAGCTGCCCCGCTCTCAGCCGTGAGCTGTTGCACTTGCGGGCTTTCGCGATTACAACTCAGGAACCATCTGGGAACGGCTTCCATCAGACACCCTGGGGTGATCTATCTGCTGAACGCGCTTGTCGAATGGGACGCGCGCTTCTATGGCAACCATCGCTTGCGGCCCAGTCCTTCCCCGGGCCACAAGCTCCAACCACTCCATGCATCCGCACGAAACCACTCCACCCGCCTCTGAGAGAACTTGATGAAGAAATGGACTCGCGTCGTCGGCATTGCCAACCTACTCTGCGCTTTGGCGCTGTCCGCCTTCGCGCAACAGCCCACCCAGCCCAACCTCTTGTCAAACCTCCCCAAAGACGAGCTCGCTCCCGACTTCAAAGCCCCCGTGCAGGCCAGCGACTACGACAAGCGTGTGGTCATGCTCCCCATGCGCGACGGCACCAAGCTTTACACCGTCATCGTGGTCCCCAAAGGGATCAAGGACGCGCCTATCCTGCTCACCCGCACGCCCTACAATGCCGCCGGACGCGCCGCCCGGACCAAAAGCCCGCGCATGATCGAAGCCCTGCCGCTCAGCGACGAGGTTTTCGTCGAGGCAGGCTACATCCGCGTCTACCAGGACGTGCGCGGCAAGTACGGCTCCGAGGGCGCCTACCTCATGACGCCGCCGCCCGTAAACTCCGGCTACAACCCGTCCGGTGCAGATGACACCATGGACGCTTACGACACCATCGACTGGCTGACCAAACATGTGCCGGAAACCAACGGCCGCGTTGGCATGATCGGCTCCTCCTACGAAGGCTTCACCGTCGTTATGGCTCTGCTCCACCCGCACCCCGCCCTCAAGGTCGCCGCGCCCGAAAGCCCCATGGTCGACGGCTGGATGGGCGACGACTGGTTCCACTACGGCGCCTTCCGCCAGCCCAACATTGATTACTTCATCGGCCAGACCAGTCATCGCGGCGAGGGCGTCCCCGTTCCGCGCCAAGGCCTCGACGACTACACCAACTTCCTCAACGCGGGCTCCGCCGGCGCATTCGCCACCGCCGAAGGCGCTGACCAGCTACCCGGGTGGCACGTGATGGTCGAGCACCCCGCCTACGACGGCTTCTGGCAAAGCCAGGCTCTCGATAAGCTCATCACCAAACAGCCACTCACCGTGCCCACCATGTGGGAGCAGGGCCTGTGGGACCAGGAAGATATGTGGGGCGCCATCCACAGCTACCGCGCGCTCAAAGCCGCCGGCACGCCCGACACCATGAACCACCTCGTCATGGGCCCCTGGTTTCACAGCCAGGTCAACCGCGAAGGCCGCTCCATTGGCACTCTCACCTGGGCCACCGACACCACCGCACAGTGGCGCCGCGACGTCCTGCTGCCCTTCTTCAACCAATACCTCAAGCCGGGCTCGCCCGTCGCCGCCACCCCCGCAGCCTGGATTTATGACACCGGCGCCGACCACTGGGACACCCCACCCGTCTTTCCCGCTGTCTGTGAGCAGGGCTGCCCCGCCCAGTCCCGTCCCCTGTATCTATCGGCGGCGGGCACGCTTTCGTTCAGTGCTCCAGACACAAAACAAGCAGAGAAGTTCGACGAGTACGTCTCCGACCCAGCAAAGCCTGTGCCCTACCGCCCCCGCCCCGTCAACCCCGCGGACGGCACCGGCTGGCGCACCTGGCTCGTCACCGACCAGCGCTTCGTCGACGGCCGCCCCGACGTGCTCACCTATGTGACCGAACCCTTGAAAGAACCGATGAAGCTCTCGGGTGAGCCCGTCGTGCACCTGGTGGCTTCCACCAGCGGCACCGACGCGGACTGGGTCGTCAAGCTCATCGACGTTGAGCCGAACCGAGTCATGCCTGCTGGGCCCTCCGCCGCACCGCCCTCCGCATCATCGGTCGATATGAGCGGCTACGAGCTCCCGATCGCCACCGACATCTTCCGCGGTCGCTACCGAACCAGCTTCGAGCACCCTCAAGCTATCCCGTCCGACAAGCCGCTGCCCTACGTCTTTGGCTTGCCCATGGTCAACCACACCTTCCTGCCCGGCCACCGCATCATGGTGCAGGTCCAGTCCACCCTCTTCCCGCTCTATGACCGCAATCCTCAGCACTTCGTCCCGAACATCTTTGAAGCCAGGCCCGCCGACTACCAGAAGGCCACCCAGCACATCTGGCATTCCTCCGGACAGGCCAGCTTCATCAGCCTGCCCATCGTCCCGGCACCTGCATCGCTGGCCGGGGAAGCGCAGTAAAGCAAACCTCTCCTCTGCCGATGTCTCTGATCCCTCATGCTCCCCATGAGGGCGTAAATACTTTGCGCCCTCATGGCTTTCAAGCCAGCAGGATCGAACCCTCAAAGCGAAGGCAAAACACCTCCACCTGCAGCCACATTGTCCATCCCCCAAAAGGGGCAGCTTGGATGGCTTCCTGAACACAGGAGCAACAACCGCGCTCCCTGCCCACCGCTTTTGTCCATCCCCTAAACAGGTTAGTTTTTGGTACGGACGTACTCTTTACACTGCATACTTATGCACGGATGACTGAATATATACATTTGCCTCTTTCCCGGAGCGCGCAAAATAGCACAAAAATGAGCCCAAAACTGTCCAAATCATCCAGGTCTGGCCTCAACAATCTTCGGGCGAGTACCACAAAAGTGTCTTGACTTGGCCGCTCCGACGGCCCTCCTTCCGCAGTCAGGAATCCTCCCGAGCGAAGCAGGATCCGGCCCGCTGGCTTGGTGCCATCCGGAGCGAGGCGGGATCCAGTCTGCGCCGTCGGTAGCGCCTCTCGCCAAAGATCTGCTTTTTCTTTCGCGTAGAGCTTCGTCAGAACCTCTGCCAGTCCCGCTTCGCTCCCTCCGCAACCCAGCCTGTACTATGGAGCCGACACGAAACCCATGAAAATACACGAGTACCAGGCAAAAGACATCCTGCGGAAGCACGGCGTACCGGTGCCCCAGGGCGAGGTGGCCAACACTCTGGAAGAGGCCGTGGACGTCGCAAAGCGGCTCATGCTGGGCGGCGCCACCGGCGTGGTTGTCAAGGCGCAGATCCATGCAGGCGGCCGCGGCAAAGGCGGCGGCGTCAAGGTCGCCCGCACCCTCGAGGATGCGGAACGCTACGCCTCTCAGATCCTGGGCATGCAGCTCGTCACACACCAGACCGGGCCCTCTGGGCAGAAGGTCCAGCGGCTTCTGGTCGAGGAGACAGCAGCCATCGACCGCGAGCTCTACCTGGGGATCGTGCTCGACAGGGCGCAGGGGCGTCTGGTCTTCATGGCCTCGCAGGCCGGCGGCATGGAGATCGAAGAGGTCGCGGCCGAAAACCCGGATGCCATCCGCAAGGTAGCGATCGACCCGGCCGTCGGCTTCCAGCCCTACCAGGCCCGCGAGCTCGCCTTTGCCCTGGGTCTTAAGCCGTCGCTGCTGTCCAAGGCCGTCGCGTTCATGCGCGGGCTCTACGAGGTCTTCCTTGCGACCGACGCGACCCTGCTTGAGATCAACCCCTTCATCACCACCAGACCGAGCGCACCCGAGGCAAAGGACGAGCAGCTGCTCGCGCTCGACTGCAAGCTCACCTTTGATGACAACGCCATCTTCCGCCACCGCGAGCTCAAGGAGCTACGCGACCTGGCTGAGGAAGACCCGCTCGAAGTCGAAGCCTCCAAGTTCGCGCTCAACTACATCAAGCTCGACGGCAACATTGCCTGCATGGTCAACGGCGCAGGCCTCGCCATGGCGACGATGGACATCATTCAATACGCCGGCGGCAGCCCGGCGAACTTCCTGGATGTGGGCGGCGGCGCCAACCAGCAGCAGATTGAGAATGCGTTCCAGATCCTGCTCTCCGATCCGAATGTTCAGGCCGTATTTATCAACATCTTCGGCGGCATCCTCCGGGTCGACACCCTGGCCCAGGGCGTCGTCCAGGCCGCGCGCAACCTGCAGGTCAAAGTTCCCATCGTGCTGCGTCTCGAAGGCACCAACGTCGAGGAAGGCCGCAAAATTCTGGCCGAGTCCGGCTTGCGCTTCGAGGTAGGCGAGACCATGCTCGATGCCGCCGAAAAGGTCGTCGCCGCTGCCGCAGGGGCGGCACGCTAAACGCCGCACGCAGCTTGTCGCCCCGCAACGCAAAGGAGAACCATGGCAGTCCTGGTCGACACAAACACACGGCTCATCGTGCAGGGAATCACCGGCAAGGAAGGAACCTTCCATGCCAAAGGGTGCGCTGACTATGGCACCAAAGTGGTAGGCGGGGTCACGCCGGGTAAAGGCGGCAGCACACATGAAGGCTGGCCTGTATTTGACACCGTAGCCGAGGCCGCCCGGGAGACCGGGGCCAATGCAACGGTCATCTTTGTGCCCCCGCCGTTCGCAGCCGACGCCATCCTCGAAGCGAATGCGGCGGGGCTGCCTCTCATCATCTGCATCACCGAGGGCATCCCGACCAATGACATGGTGTCGGTCTGGGGAGTCCTGCGTTCATCGCCCTCGGTGCTCATCGGTCCCAACTGCCCAGGAGTGATTTCCCCTGGCAAGGCCAAGATCGGCATCATGCCCGGACGTATCCATAAAGAGGGATCCGTCGGAATCATCTCGCGCTCGGGCACGCTGACCTATGAAGCGGTCTACCAGCTTACGCAGCGGGGCATCGGGCAATCGACGGCGATCGGCATCGGCGGAGATCCGATCATCGGAACCACGCACACCGACGCACTCAAGCTGCTCAACGAGGATCCGGAGACCGAGGCAATCATCCTGATCGGTGAGATTGGGGGCACCGCAGAGGAAACAGCCGCGGCCTACGTCCGGCAGCATGTCCGCAAGCCGGTCATCGGTTTCATCGCAGGCCAAACAGCGCCGCCCGGCCGGCGCATGGGCCATGCCGGAGCCATCATCTCCGGTGGCCAGGGCACAGCCGCCGAGAAGATGGCCGCCCTGCGCGAAGCTGGCATCCACGTCGTTGAATCTCCCGCAGCCATCGGCGAAACCGTAGCGCGGGTGATCGGCCGCGGCTAGGCTCGCCTAAAACGCAACAAAGAAGCTGGATCGTTCATGCAGAAGAGGAGGGACTAAAGGCCTCTCCTCTTCTGCATGTGCCGGGTAGAGTATGCGCTTTAAATTTGCCAGACTATACGCGCTTTCCACAGCCTATGCAGGCCAAACCTGCTCGCTTGTTACTTCCGTGACACCGTTCCCGAGACCCAGATCGCTAGATTGCATCGAGTATCCCCCAAACGTGCCATCGATTGCTCGTATCAGTAACCATAACTGGTAACCAATCTTGCCGAGAATAAGCAAATCTTGTGAAACACGAAAAAGAGGATTCCCCTTGTCGGTCGCGCTGACTACATTGCGGTCAGGCGCAAATGCGCACAGGAGAAAGCCCCCATGAAGATCACACGCTACTTGGTTGCAACCCTTTCGGTCATGACACTTTCATCCACCCTGTTCGCCTTGTCGTCTGCTGCACCCAATGTCGCATCTGCATCCTTCTCTGGCGGCTCCGTGCACACCCCGTCCGGCAACCTCGCGGTGCTGCCTCTGAGCGGCGGTCGTACCCCGTCCGGCAACCTCGCGGTGCTGCCTCTGAGCGGCGGTCGTACCCCGTCCGGCAATCTCGCTATGCTGCCCTTCAGCGGCGGTCGTACCCCGTCCGGCAACCTCGCGGTGCTGCCTCTGAGCGGCGGTCGTACCCCGTCCGGCAATCTCGCTATGCTGCCCTTCAGCGGCGGTCGTACCCCGTCCGGCAATCTCGCGGTGCTGCCCTTCAGCGGCGGTCGTACCCCGTCCGGCAATCTCGCCATGCTGCCCTTCAGCGGCGGTCGTACCCCGTCCGGCAATCTCGCTATGCTGCCCTTCAGCGGCGGTCGTACCCCGTCCGGCAATCTCGCGGTGCTGCCCTTCAGCGGCGGTCGTACCCCGTCCGGCAATCTCGCCATGCTGCCCTTCAGCGGCGGTCGTACCCCGTCCGGCAATCTCGCCATGCTGCCCTTCAGCGGCGGTCGTACCCCGTCCGGCAATCTCGCTATGCTGCCCTTCAGCGGCGGTCGTACCCCGTCCGGCAATATTCAGGCCTAGTCATTTTGATCTCTTCGCTGCTACTCTCCAAAAACGAGGTACAGCGCATGGACGCTATATTTCTGGAGAGGGCAACGGTCTGGATCACTCCAGTCTTCAGCGGCCTTTTTCTTACATGTCTCCTCTACAAAGGTCGCTGGCGGCAATTCCCGGCATTAGCACTGCTGACCGCATGCGGGTTGATATTTTCGACTGTTCTACCCTTAGTAGACTTCAGCGCAAGGACCAAGCTGTATACGGATCTTTACTACACAGATGACGCTTTTAGCGTTGGGCTTCAGCTCGCGGTTGTCTTTGAACTGATGAGTAGTGTTTTCAGGCCAACTGGTACATGGGTGGCCGAAGCAAGACGCTTCTACACAGGCGCATGTGTCCTTGGCGGGAGCGCTGCTATCGGGGCTAGCCTGCTCCTTTCCCCACCTATGGTTCACGGATCGAGGCTCATCCAGCTTCAGGTCGATACCTTCACAGGACTTCTCACCTGTGAAGCTGTCATCGCGATGATGCTAGCTGCAAATCATACTGGGCTAGCATGGCGAAGCCACGTTATGGCGATCGGTCAAGGGCTCATGTTCTGGGCCTTTCTTACGGTATCGATTGAGGATGCCGGAGCATATCTAGACCCTCAAAGCCGGTCAACCGGTATTTTCTATGTGAGAACCGCCATCTACCTGGTAACACTCCTGTACTGGACTGTCCAACTTTGGCACGAAGAGCCGGTACGCAAACCAATTTCACCCGCTATGCGTAAGTATATTGTTGCCCTGCACGATCAAGTACAATACGATCTTGGCAAAGCTGGACACTGAGGTCCTAACGACACTATGCACTCGCTAGTTCCCTTTTCCCTGTTTCTTCTCATGATGGCTGGTTTTGGGTGTGCTGCGCTGATGGCGCGGCGCTCCTCGATACAGCTGGACGGTAAGGATTGGAACTCCCTGCTTGGTTCTATCCAGCATGTGGATCTAGACGGTCTTAGCTGTGTCGCGAAGGATTACCTGGAGCCCCGGCGCGGACAGATCTCCATGGAGCCGGAGATCATCTGGCATCTGCTCGGTGGTGACATGGGTCTACGCCGAATGCACGCCAACTCCAAACTTCTGCTACTGATCGCGGCTCAAGCTGCTCAATGGAATGAGGCAGAAGGTGCGATCGTCGCTGAGAGAATGCGCCGGGATGCGCTGCGGCTTCGGTCGGCGGTACGCCAAATCCAGCTTGGCATGCTCTCGCAGCTTGTGAGCGGCCATCATTGGATCTCTGTTCCCTTCCAGCTACAGGAAGCAGCCTCAGCCTATTACCTTATGCGCCAGCGGTTGCTCGCCTTGTATGAGACAAGCCATGTCGCACTGCTGCCACAGTTGGCACAAGCGATCTAAGAACCTATCACCTTAGAAGAAAGCCACCGCTTCGGCGGTGGCTTTCTTGTGTGTGTGGCATGCGTCCTGTAGGCTCGAGTGGATCGAAGACCGTTCCCAGGAGAGAAGTCACCGTGTCTCAGCGTACCTTCAGCATCATCAAGCCGGATGCCGTTCGCAAAGGCGACAGCGCCGCCATCCTCGCTGCCATCGAAAAGGCCGGCTTCAAGCTTATTGCCATTAAACGATTGTCGATCTCGCGCAAGCAGGCTGAGGGTTTCTATTATGTGCATGCCGCGCGTCCATTTTTCGCTTCTCTGACAGAGTTTATGAGCTCAGGACCAATCTTTCCCATGGTCCTGGAGAAGGAAAACGCGATCGCCGACCTGCGCAAGCTGATGGGTGCAACCAACCCTGCAAATGCCGAGGAAGGAACGATCCGCAAGCAGTTCGCCTCCTCAATCGAGGAAAACGCAATCCATGGTTCAGACGCCGAGGACACGGCGGCTTTTGAGATCGACTTTTTCTTTGCAGGTTATGAACTAGCCTAGAACACCCCGTTCCTATGAGAGCAGTAAAGAAGGGCAGCGCTCAGGAGCGCTGCCCTTTCCGCATAAAGGAAGCGATTGTGAGGTGCGTTGCAGCCTCGGGAGCCGCGGAGGTGTCCAATGAACATGGACACATTGCTCGCCTCTCCAGCTTCTGCCACCGCTACCGGCGAAGAGCGTCTTCTCCAGACACTTGCACCTTTGCAGGCCCGTCTGGCCGCACATCCCCTGTATGGTGCGATCCGAACGCTGCCGGCGCTGCGGCTCTTCATGCAGTCACACATCTTTGCGGTTTGGGACTTCATGTCACTTTTGAAGGGCTTGCAGCGGGCGCTGACCTGCGTCGATCTGCCATGGCGGCCAACCGAGGATGGAACCAGCCGGCGGCTAATCAATGAAATCGTGTTGAGCGAGGAGAGCGATACCTGGCAAGGGAAGGCGATTTCGCATTTCGAACTGTACTTGCTGGCCATGCGGGAGATTGGAGCGGAGACCGGGCCGGCCGAGAAACTGGTAGCTAGGCTTCGAAAGGGCGCAGCATTTGACGAGTTGCTCAAAGAGGCGCCGGACGAGGCTGCGGTCTTTGTAAGGACGACTTTTGCCGTGCTGGCCACCGGAGCGACGCATCGAATTGCCGCGGCCTTTGCCTTTGGGCGTGAGGAGCTGATTCCAGAGATCTTTCCCGCATTTGTGAGGGAGATGGACGGACGAGAGCCGGGCCGAGTGGCGCTCTTCCGTTACTACCTCGAACGGCACATTGAGCTGGACGGAGATGAGCATGGGCCTATGAGCATGCAGATGATGCGGCAGCTGTGTCGGACTGAGCAGGCCTGGAAGGAAGCAGCGCAAAGTGCTGCCGAGGCGTTGGAGGCAAGGCTGGCGCTTTGGGATGGCATAGCGCTGCGGATCGCAGCTGCTGAAGCGCGCTGAAGCCGGTTTAGAGTTCGGCACATCTAAGAAAAGGCTAAGTTGAAAGGATGGAGACCATGGAGAAAGCAACATTCGGGGCAGGATGTTTCTGGGGTGTCGAGGTGGAGTTCGGGCGCATCCCTGGGGTGACGGGGACAGCGGTAGGGTACGAGGGCGGAGCACTCGAAAACCCCACCTATCGGGATGTGTGCACAGACCGGACCGGGCACGCCGAGGTGGTCGAGGTGGAATTTAACCCGCAGAAGGTGAGCTACGAAACCCTGGTGGAAGCATTCTTCGGCCTGCATGACCCGACGCAGATGAACCGGCAGGGCCCAGACTGGGGTCGTCAGTACAGAAGCGCGATCTTTTTTCACTCGCCCGAGCAAGAGCAGATGGCACACGCGGTGATCACGCGGCTTACGGCGGCGCAGCAGTTCAAGCGGCCGATTGTTACGGAGGTTGTCCCAACTCAGACCTTCTGGCGTGCCGAGGAGTACCACCAGAAATATCTGGAGAAGCGCGGCGCTGTCAGCTGCCACATTTAGTCGTTTTAGAGGGGAATGCCTCGTAGGTCGGCAATCCTCTCCACCAAAGATGAGGTATCTCTTAAGCTAGGGTCAACGGCTTAGCCAATGCGGGCACTGGCACGAACATTTATCTCACTGCGCATCAGGTGAAGGCGCTGCTCCAGAGCGGCGCGGTCAGGGCTCGGGTATTCTCGCGCCAGCAGATGCTCCAGGCGACGGACCCGCGACTCAAGCTGCTCAAGTGAGTACAGCTGGATTCGATCCAGCTCGCGGTTCCGTGCGGCAACATCTCCTGGGTCCCAGGTAACAATGCGAGGACGAGCGCCAGCCCGGGGCAATGCCGTCCCCGTAAAAATGGCGCGCACATTTGCCGCGACGAAGTCCAGATTGGCCCGAATTTCTTCCTCGTTGAGACACTCGGGACCTGGAGCGCGCACGATGCGGATCACTATGGTCCCATCCTCACGAAGCGTAGGAAAGGTCATAAGGATGCGTGAGCGCATCTTGTGGACGAAGCGGAAGATGTTGGAGGAGATGACTTCGCCTTGCTCCCTGTCGACAACCAGCAGGAGACAGCCATTGCGCCGGAGCAGCGAGCGGGTGTGCAGCAGGATGGAGTTGTCGGTCTTAATGGCCGGAAGCGGGACGTCGTTCCAGACGTCGATGTTCCCGCCTTCGAGCGGCCAGCGCACAGCGACTTTGATCTCGCGTCCGGCAGCAACACGGCGGGCCAGTGGAATGAAGAGCTTAATAAAAGGGATATGCGCCGTGCAGCAGATGAAGCCTCCGGGCAGCGCAGCGTACTCGCGCAGGAGATCCTCACCCTCCACCTCAATGGGGATGGGGAAGTGCCGCTTATCCCCGGCGATCAGGTCTAGCAGCCGGTGCAGCATTCGTGGGACGAGGGATGGATCAAAGAACGTGGGCTTGAGACGGCGTGCTGCGTGATTGCTGAAGCGAGCAAGCGCGAGTGCTGTGGGGTACCAGCGTTCCGGCGGCGTGGTCAGGCGGATCCACCAGGTAATCAGCACCAGAAGGTCGCCAAACGCAAGCGCACGGGCGGCGCTGAAATCGTCTTTGATCCGCCCTTTCCACTGCCGCCAAGAACTCACAAGCTGCTCCGCATTTAGGGGTTCACCCGCGCTGCTTGTCACCTGTGCAGTTTCGCCCGGGTGGGGCTCTCCACAGGTTCTGGCGAGTGCTTTTCTGCTTACTGCCACCTATCATCGGCCGTTTGAAAGAAAGCAACAGAGGGTTTTCCCGTTCGCGTGCTAACAAAGCGGCGCCCTTCATCCCTGTACAGCCATATCTTACCGATGGGATAGGCAGGACGCGAGCATCCCTGGTAACGACAGCCGCCATCCTGCGGAAAGTTTAGAGGGGCACAGCGGAAGAACGTCGGGAAAGAGGCCAACGGATGGTGCGCCCGGCAAGATTCGAACTTGCGACCTTCCGCTTCGGAGGCGGACGCTCTATCCAGCTGAGCTACGGGCGCGCCTTGTAGTGGCGCAGGGTCAGAATACTACAGGCTCCGGCCGGCAGGGTCTGGGCGCGCGGCTGGCGGCGCGGCCTCGAGCAATGCCATCGTGGACTGGATGAGCTCCTTGGCGCCCTCGATACCGGCGAGTACGGCCTGCAGATCCAGCGCCGGCTTCGATGGATTGCGGTTGGAGACGCAATACACGCCGTGCTGGCCAATCATAATGAGTGCGTCCGTCAGAACGTCGAGCGAGACGGCCAGGCGGCCGCGCTCCTCACCCATCATGAATTGGTAACGCTCGAGCTCGTCGCGGCGCTCGTCGAAGACACTTTTAGCCATTTACCACTCCTTTGCCGGCGTATCCACAGCCAAGGGGGTAGATGCGGGCGGAGCCTTCCAGCGAAGAATGGGCTTGCGGGCGGCGGCTGTCTCATCAAGGCGCGAGATGCGAGTGGAATGAGGCGCAGCTAGGATGAGCTCAGGGTTCTCATCGGCTTCGCGAGCGATCTGCCGCATGGCGTCGACAAAGAGGTCGAGCTCCTCGCGGGACTCGCTCTCTGTCGGCTCGATCATCAGGGCGCCGGGCACAATGAGCGGGAAGGAAGTAGTGTAAGGGTGAAAGCCGTAGTCGATGAGCCGCTTGGCCAGATCGCCGGTCTTAATGCCATTGCGTGCCTGGCGTTTGTCAGAGAAAACCACCTCGTGCATGGACGGCGTCTTATAAGGGAGCTCGTAAATGCCTTCGAGCTTGGCACGAATGTAGTTCGCGTTGAGCACGGCATCTTCGGTGGTCTGGCGCAGGCCATCGGGGCCGTTCGCGAGGATGTAGGCAAGGGCGCGGACGAACATGCCGAAGTTGCCGTAAAACATGCGGACGCGGCCGATGGAAGCAGGACGGTTCCAGTCGAGACTGTGGGTTCCCTGCTTGTCGGTGCGGACGATGGGGGTAGGCAGAAAGGGCTCGAGGATCGCCTTACAGGCGACCGGACCGGAACCGGGTCCACCGCCGCCATGCGGAGTGGAAAAGGTCTTGTGGAGGTTGAGGTGCATGACGTCGACGCCGAAGTCGCCGGGACGAGTCTTGCCGACCAGCGCATTCATGTTAGCGCCGTCCATATAGAGCAGAGCGCCCTTACTATGAAGGATCTCGGCGATAGCGGCGATTTCGTTCTCAAAGACGCCGATCGTTGAGGGATTGGTCAGCATCATCGCGGCCGTGTCTTCGTCGACCATGGCGCGTAGCGCTTCCAGATCGACGCCTCCATCGGCATTCGACTTTAGGTTGCGGACCTCGTAGCCGCAGACCGCAGCCGTGGCGGGATTGGTGCCATGGGCCGAATCCGGAATGATGACGGTACGACGGGCGTTGCCACGGGCCTGGTGGTAGGCGCGCACCAGCAGGATGCCGGTGAACTCACCATGCGCACCGGCAGCAGGCTGCAGCGTGATCGCATCCATGCCGGTGATCTCGATGAGGTGGTGCTCCAGCTCCCGAAGGATTGAGAGCGAGCCCTGCGAAAGAGCTTCAGGCTGGTAGGGGTGGGCTTCGGCGATACCCTCGATGCGAGAAACAACCTCATTGACGCGGGGGTTGTACTTCATGGTGCAGGAGCCAAGTGGATACATGCCAAGATCGATGGCGTAGTTCCAGGTGGACATGCGGGTGAAATGGCGGATGATCTCGATCTCGCTCAGCTCCGGCAGCCGCGCGGGATCTTCGCGGGCCGCATCACCGAGCAGGGCCCCAGGGTTGATGGCAGGGACATCAAGCGGGGCGAGCTTGTAGGCGCGCTTGCCGGGCGATGACTTCTCGAAGCTCAGAGCCTCGTTCTGGGTCTGATGGGCACGTACCTTGCGGGGCGTGCCGGTGAACTTCTCAAGAACAGGAGCCACACGAGGCTGCTCCAGAAGCTGGTCTGGGAGCTGCTTGGAGGAGGGCTGCTCGACTACGGCAACATCGGGGGCTTGGGCGAATGTGCTCATACTTGCTGATCCTCTGCAACAGCCAGACTCGGCTTCAGTTTGAGCGCGAGTGCTGCCGGCGCCGAAGTTCTAGTTTAGCAGCGCGCGCAATAGGTTGAGGTTCATAGGAAAGGAGACAAAGAGCTTCCCAAATTCCAGAGCAGTGAGGCCTGATTAACGTGCGCCTACTGCTTCCTCGACCTGCAAAGCTTCCGGTGTGGCGGCGGCTACTACGCTCGCCGCGCGCTCGATCTCCTCGCGGGTGGTCAGCTCCGTCGCGCACCACAGAGTGGCATTGCCGAGCTCGGGGTACCACTTGCGCAGATCCAGGCCGCCGATGATCTTCTCATTCAGCAGGCGAGTGTTCAGCTCGTCCGGCGTTTCCTCGGTGCGTAGGACGAACTCGTGGAAGCGCGGAGTACCGGCGAACAGGAGCTTGCCCTGTGCCGCAAGCGTACGGGCGGCGTAGTCGGCTTTCGCGAGATTGTGCGTGGCAAGCTCGCGAATACCTTCCTTGCCATAGACCGTCAGATAGATGGTCGCCATGAGCGCGACCAGCGCCTGGTTGGTACAGATATTGGAAGTCGCTTTCTCGCGGCGGATGTGCTGCTCGCGCGTGGAGAGCGTCAGGACGAATCCGCGATTGCCATGCTTGTCGCGTGCCTCGCCGACCAAGCGACCGGGCATCTGGCGCAGGTACTTCTCCTTGGCCGCGATCACACCACAGTACGGGCCCCCGTAGGACAGCGCGACGCCGAAACTCTGTGCCTCCATAGAAACGATGTCGGCCTCGACTGGCGGGCGAACGGCGCCGAGTGAGATGGCTTCGGCGATCGAAACAATCAGCAGCGCACCCTTGGCGTGGACAATCTCAGCGATGGCCGGGATGTCTTCGACGACGCCAAAGAAGTTGGGCGACTGGACCAGGACGCAGGCGGTCACGGTAGTGACCGAAGCTTCAAGGGCCTCGAGATCGAGGCGGCCTGTCTCCGGGTCATAAGCGATCTCGGTCTGCTCCGTCCCGCTGCTGGCTCCCGTAGCATGCGCATAGGTCTGCATCACCTCGCGGTACTCGGGGTGCACGGAGCGGGACACCGCGACATGGTCGCGACCAGTGATGCGAATGGCCATCATGGCAGCCTCGGCGGCGCCGGTGGAGCCGTCGTACATGGAGGCATTCGCAATGTCCATGCCGGTGAGCTCGCAGATCATGGTCTGGAACTCAAAGATGGCCTGGAGCGTGCCCTGGGTGATCTCAGCCTGGTAGGGCGTGTAGCTGGTGAGGAACTCGCCGCGCTGCACCAGGGAGTCGATGACCACCGGGCGATAGTGGCGGTAGGCGCCCGCGCCGAGAAAGCTCGCATAGCCGACGGCATTGTGCATTGCGGCTGCCTTGAAGTACGCGATGATCTCGGACTCGCCCATCTGCGGAGGCAAGTCAAGGTCGCGGGTGAGGCGAAACGGCTCCGGGATGGTGGAGAACAAGGTATCGATCGACTCGGCACCGATGTCATGAAGCATCGCGGCGCGTTCGGCGTCGGACTTGGGCAGATAGCGCATGCAGTTTCCTCGCAGGTCGTGGCTGGCGCGCGACAATTTCCTAGCTGCGCCCCGTCTGCTTTCTATTGTCTCCTGCCGGGGGTGGTTAGGAAAGGTGTGGATACTGCATTGCGTTTACAGGTGGGGAGACCAGCCGGGCGGAGCAAGGGTGAAGCCTTCAAAGCTGAAGGCGGGCGCGACGATGCAGGAGACCAGGGTCCAGGCACCAGTGCTTTCCGCAGACTGCCAGGCTGCTTCGGGTACAACCGCCTGCGGGCGCTCACCGGAAGCAAGGGCGCTGCCGAGCAGGATGGTTTCTAAATGCCGCCCATCGGAGCTGACCGACAATCGCAGCGGCGAGCCAGCGTGCCACAGCCATATCTCTATGGCATCGACGCGGTGCCAATGAGATCGCTGCTCTGCCTCCAGCAGGAAGTAGATGACGCTTACCACCGCGCGAGCTTCTGGACCGGATCCTTCAGCGGCTTCCGAGCGGAAGGTTTCCGCATAGAAGCCGCCTTCAGGATGCGGTGCCATGCCAAAAGCCTGGATGACCGAAGCAGCGTCCGGCGGCACGAGCGGGTTAGTGGCCGGTTTCTTCAGAGACAAACTTCTCGTAGTCCGTGGCCGAGAGGAGAGACTCAACTTCGGAAGGGTCTTTGAGCTGGATGCGCATGATCCAGGCACCATGAGCATCGGTGTTGATCTTCTCCGGCGCGGAGCCAAGGTCTTCGTTGATGGAGGTGACCTCGCCGGAGGCAGGCGAGTAAAGGTCAGAAACAGCCTTGACGGACTCGACTGAGCCGAAGACCTTGCCTTTCTCCACCGCTGCTCCGGGCTTTGGCGTTTCCACAAAAACGATATCGCCGAGGGTGGACTGAGCATGGTCGGTAATGCCGACGGTGCCGATGCCTTCCTGCACATGAATCCACTCGTGCTCGCGGGTATAGCGGTACTGTTCGGGGTAGCTCATGGTGCTCCTTGCTTGCAATGGCCGGGATTCAGCGGCTGGATTCGGGGTGCGATCGCCCTCCATACGGGCCATCCGCTCTTTCAAGCCCTGGACGTCTGGTATGTGTCGAGCTGGCGGCGCACACTCTCGAAGCCTGTGGTGATGGCCTGCTCCAGGCGATCCAGGCGAGCGGTGTTGTTGCGGACCTCGGCCCTCAACTCCCGCAGCTCCGGTGCGACCAGATCCTGGATGATCTGGCAAACTCTCTGACAGCCCGATCTGTTTTATCAATGGTTGCCATGTTTAGGTCTATGCATCTCCTTGCGGTGCGTTCTGCACAGGCTCAGGCGCCGGGGTGACAACGACAGGCGCCATCTTCTTCGGCCGCTTGTAGAAGGGGGTTGGCGTGGTGCGCGCCTTGACCATGGCACCGCGGATCTCGACGAACACCTCCCGCGGGACCGTTGCGTCGGCGTAGGAGGCGGGCAGGTAGGCCAGGGCAATATTGCGCTTGAGAAATGGCGCGGGCGAGCCGCTGGTGACCTCGCCGATCGCCTTGCCGGCCTCGTCAAAGAGGCGGTAGCCGTCGCGAGCGATGCCGCGGTCCACCATCTCCAGGCCTACGAGGCGGCGCGCGGGTCCGCCTGAGTCTTCCACGGCACGGAGCGCGGCAGCCCCGGTGAACTCCACACCCTTGTCGATCTTGCAGTAGCGGCCTAGGCCTGCTTCATAGACGTTGATGGTGTCAGAGATCTCGTGGCCGTAGAGAGCCATGGCCGACTCCAGACGCAGGGTGTTGCGTGCGCCGAGGCCGCAGGGCAGGATGCCGAACTCCGCGCCAGCCGCAAGGACCTCATTCCAGACGCGGGTGCTGGTCGGCTCGTCCGAGGGGATGTAGATCTCAAAGCCGTCTTCGCCGGTATAGCCGGTGCGCGCAACAAGCGTGTTGTAAAGCCCGCAGACCTTGCCCCACCGGAACCAGTAGTTCTTGATTTCTGACAACGGCAGATCGGTGAGCTTCGCGAGCAAGTCTGCCGCACGCGGCCCCTGGATGGCGAGCTGGGTGTAGTGATCAGAGTAGTCGGAAACGTGGCACTTGAAAGGCTGCGACTGCTGCCGAATCCACTGGTGGTCCTTCTCGCGCGTACCGGCATTGATAACGATGAGGTAATCATTGTCAGACAGCTTGTGCACGATGATGTCGTCGACAAAGGTGCCCTGCGTATAGAGCATGGCCGAATACTGTGCCTGCCCCACCTGGAGCTTTGAGGCGTCGTTCATGGAGAACTGCTGCACAGCATGGAGAGACTCGGGGCCGCGCAGTTGGATGCAGCCCATATGCGAAACATCAAAGAGGCCGACGGCCATGCGGACGGCCATGTGCTCCGCCGTAATGCCGGAGTACTCGACGGGCATGTCCCAGCCGCCGAAGTCGACCATGCGGGCGCGAAGGGAGCGATGGGCACCGTTGAGAGAGGTTTTGCGGAGTGCGGTTTCGGCTGCTGGCACCTGATCCTCGCCTGGGTCCGGGGAGACCGATCTCATTTCACGGTAACACCTGAGGTGCCCTGCGGCGAGAGCGCGACGGAGGAGCCGCGCCCACTGACACCGGCTCGATCAGTCGTGCGAAACCTGCCAGCCGCTGTCCGTGTTGATCAGCGTGGCCTTGGCGATCTTGGGACCGGACAGATCAGCCTGGATGGTGGGAAAAGCCGTCTTGATCTCGTTGGATTGTGCCCAGTCGGCAACGCCGGAGATGCTGTAGTGGTAATCCACGTTGGCGACCTGCGCGCCGTTGTTGTCACTCGAGGTTGTGAAGTTGTCAATCGAGGTGACGTCGCGGTGGCCGAAGCAGAAGTTGCCGCTGCCCGGCTGGGTCTGGTCCGGGGTCCAGGTAGAGCGGCCCTTGGAAGAAAGGTCATAGTCATTCACCTGCTTGGAGCCGAAGATAAAGACCTTCTTCTGCGCGGAGGTGCGGGTCAGCAGGCCGGCATCGGTCAGCGCGTCATAACCGGTGGTCTGGTCGCCCTTATTTGGATCCGCTTCCACCGGAAATTTGACGGGGCTGGACCAGACGCACTCCGGATGCGCGTTGTAGTAATTGCCGATGCTCTTGGTGAAGTTGTCCTTGGAGGCAGCCTTCTTGCTGGTGCAGCCGATGGTGAAAAGCAGGCTGCCCAGGATAGTGCTGCAGAATGCGACAGAGAGGATGTGCTTGCCTTGCATACAGGGAGGTCCTTTCCTCACGCGTATGGGATGCGAAGGCGCGAGCGCCAGGAATAAAAATAGCTGTGTCGGAAGTCCCTTCGCCAAGCAGGCTGCGCAAGGGGCGGCCATCCTTGCCCTCAGATTAAGAGAGTTTTACAGGCTGAAGGTATGGGTGGCACGGCGAGGCTTGCAGGCTGCACAGCTTTGCACGTGGCGCGTAGGATGGGCGCCATGAGCACACTTTCCAGCACTCCCCGTCGTACGCCTCCCTCCCCTCCTGATGGCTTTGGGCTGCCTGCCTGGGCGTGGCCTGTGCTGGGTCTTGTGGCCGGCTCGCTGCTGGTGGTAGTTATCCACGGCACCTGCTTTGTGGATCCAAACTGTTAACGAAGCTTAGCAAGTTCCGCGAGACGAAGGTGGTAGCGTGGGCGCATGCGGAGCATTCGTTTCCCGGCCCTGCTCTTTGTAGTCGCGCTGTCTGTTGCCGCCACAGCCACCTGGGTGCTGTGGAGAGCCGTGCCCGACGGGAACACAGCGCAACAGCACTTTGATGTCATTCTGGTACTGGGAACGCCCTCCATGCCGGACGGCAGCGCTTCGCCGGAACAGCGGGAGCGTGTGCTGGAAGGGGTACATCGTTGGCAGCGGGGCGATGCGCCGCGCCTGGTGATGAGCGGCGCTGCCGCGCACAACCATTGGATCGAGGCGGAAAGCATGGGCCGCCTGGCCCGGACGCAAGGCGTCCCTGCAGCCGCGCTCTTTGAAGAACCGCAGGCCCTGGATACGATCGGCAACGTGTACTACGCGACCAAGCTGATGCAGGCGCACGGCTGGTACTCAGCCGAGGTGGTGAGTTCCTGGAGCCACGTGCCCAGGGCGGCGCTGATCCTGCGCCATTTCGATCTCCAATGGCGCACAGCCTCCGCACCCTGGCCGCGGGAGTATGGTCCTCTGGATCGCAGCATGCGGGATTGGCGCGAGGCCCTCTACTGCTTAAAGCTGCGGCTATTCGGTTTTGTGCCGACACCGATGATCCATCAATGGCCTCCCGCTTGAAGGGGAACCTGCGGAGAGCCCTGCGCGTACTGCGTGGGGAGCGTCTTAGGTATCCCTGAAACAAGCCGGGGACTAGTCCTCAGCATTCTTTATGCGAGCAGAATGATCGAGAAGAGAGGCAAGATGAGCCGGGACCACAGATTTAGATTTGCAAGAGTTTCGGCAGCCCTGCTGCCCGTGTTCGGGCTTCTCTCTCCCTACGCATGCCGGGCCGCTGGAGACGATTGCGGCCACCCCTCCGAACCCTCCAGCTATCACCGGATGCCGGGTGATGTAGTGAACAGTGTTCGGCTGGAAGCGACGCGCACCTTCCGAGGGGTAGGCGGGCTCGAGATCAATGTGTGCCGGGGTGAACTGCGCATAGAGCGCTCCCCTTCCGCAACAGAACTGCGGGTAGTGCTGAGCTCACCCGGCGCAGACCGGACACTCGATGGCTACCTGCAGGACTTTGAGGTCTCGGGAGGCAAGGCAAAGGTCAATGTGCGCGTCCCGGAGAAATATCACCCGGTGGTGACAGTGCTGGTGCCGAGCAGCGCTGCGCTGGTAACGGAAGTGAACCTGGGCTCAGGAACGCTCCTGTTCCATGCTGACGGCGTGGGCGGTGGGCGAGAGCTGAACGTGGGCGCGGGCACGGCTCACGTGTACCTGGATGGGGATACGAGCTACTCCAGCCTGGAGGCAAATGTGGGCTTCGGCAGGTTCGAGGACCATCGCGAGCATGGGCATTCGTCAGTCGGAGTGGTGGCCAAGGAGAGCAACGGCAGCGGCTCCGGCAAGCTGGAGATCAATGTAGGGGCCGGTGAACTCTTTCTGGAGCCGGCTGGCAAAGGAGCGGAGTAGGTTAGGAATAGGCGACCGCGAAGAGGCAGCCTCGCGAAGGATCGGCACTGCGCTACGCGAACTGAGTAGGCGTAGCTTGCGGGCTCAAGCGACCGAGTAAGAGGATCCTGTGACGCTTGAAGGCACGTGCAAAGCTCCACTTTGATTGGACGCAACAGACGGGAGCTCCATTGCTATCTCTGTTCACTTTTGTCGTCTGTTGTACCAACAGGTCTCTTACAAAACACTACAGTGCACGCAGGCTGACAAAATCAGCGGAAAGCGTGCCATGCCAGGTCCTACCGGGGTGCTGATTTTTGGTCGTGACCAGCTGCTGCTGCAGACTCGCGCATGGCTTCTGGAGCAGGCGGGTCACTCCGTGGAAACATCAATGGATGCGGCGGCGCTGCCCTCGCTGCTAGGGGTTGGCAGGGCGGAACTTCTGGTGCTAGGTCACACGCTTTCGTCTGAGGATCGCAGACACGCACGCGCTACGGCACACGCCTCCGGCGTGCCAGTCCAGATCCTGGTGCTGGTCGCCCCGCAGAAGGCAGTGGAAGCCGAGCCGGAGGAAGCGCTTCTTTCCTCGCTGGACGGCCCTGCCAAGCTGATCGCCACGGTGCAGAGACTGGTGGGCCGCGGGCATAATACTTCACTGCCGCGGAGCCTCCCAGCCCCGGGCTTAGCCACGCTATACTAGGGCTTCCCGAAGAGAGGCAAACCGCCGGGAGCAAGGAGCCAGGCCGCGTTTGTTTGTTCCTGCTGAGAGCGGAGCCTCGCAAGCTGTTCCCCATGTTGCGGAGAAGGTGGCGGAACGGCGGCGCGGTGCACAGACGCCCATGCTTTGTACCGTGATCGTTCCCTGTTACAACGAAGCCACTCGGTTGCAAATCGATAGCTTTGTGCGCTTTCTGCGAGACCCAAGCAGCGCGGGCATACAGATTCTGTTTGTGAACGATGGCAGCAGGGACGCGACATTGTCGATTCTGCAGACACTGCGCTCGCGCTTTCCGGAGCGCATTCGGGTCCTAGACAAGCAGCCGAACGGCGGCAAGGCGGAAGCAGTACGCCAAGGGATGCTGCACGCCATAGCGGCCGGTACCTGCGAGATGACAGGCTTTTGGGATGCAGACCTGGCAACACCGCTGGCGCAGATACCTGATCTGGCGACTGTGATGCAACGAAACAGCGGACTGACAATGGTGTTCGGCGCGCGGGTCCGTCTGCTGGGGCGTGCGATCCACCGGCAGCCGCTGCGCCACTACCTGGGCCGCTGCTTTGCCACGACGGCTTCGTCATTGCTGCGGTTACCCATCTACGACACACAGTGCGGCGCCAAACTCTTTCGAGTTACTCCGGAGCTGCAGGCGGTACTACAGGAACCTTTCCAATCGCGGTGGATCTTTGACGTAGAGCTGCTCGCGCGATTCATGGCGCGGCACCGCGGAGATCCGGCCGCCGTCAAGGACCACATCTATGAGTATCCCCTGCCGGAATGGACCGATGTGGCCGGGTCCAAGGTGAACCCTCTGGACTTTTTTAAAGCGTTTGGGGAACTCTTTCAGATCTATCAGCGCTATCTGGCATAAGGACGCCTTGCTGCATGGCGGCTATTTGCCACAGAACAAGGAATAATCCCGTGCCCGGGGCCAGAAAGGAAAGCAGCCCCAGCGGAACACCGTGGAACACCTTGGTGGCGACTGAGTCAAAGAAAAAGCTGCCTAACTCCACCGAGGCAAAGGTAAGCAGCGAAAGCGAAAGCAGGGTGTAGCGCTGCTGAAATGCGCGCGCCCACATAAGCGCAAGTGGTATGTACGCGACGATGTAAGCGTGCTTCCAGGAGATCGGCGCGATGCAAACGCTCAGCAGCCCGAACAACGCGAGCGAGAGCAGCCTGTCCCTAACGGTCATGGCTCGACCCAGCCGTAGAACCAGCAGGAAGGCCACGCCGGCAAGCGCCAGCGAAGCAGCTTTGGCGGCGGTGATGATGCCGTGCGGCGCGGCTGGCGTTGCAGTTTTAAGGCTGTTGCCATGCAAAGCCGCGTACAGCAGCTGCACAGAGGACAGGAGCGATTTGTTCTCGAAATCCGAAGTACCGGCCGCTGCCATGGTTGGCATGACATGGCGGGCGTAGTCGGCAAGCGGAGCCCAGCCGTTCACGGCGACCATCAGCGCGATCAATGCGGCGAGAGATATGGCATAGTCTCGGAGCCAGCGCCACTCACGCCATACCAGCATGGGAGCAACAACGACCAGGGGTGTGAGCTTGATCGCAGTAGCGAGCGCAAATAAAAAAGCGGAAGCGGCATACCAGCCGCGCTGATAGAAATACATCCCCGCCGTCCAGAAGAGCAGAAGTAAGATAGTGACTTGACCCCAGATAAGACAAAACGCCGTGGAATACAGCAGAAGCAAGCCGACCAGTAACGCGCCTCCGGGCAGACTGACCGGGCGAACGCCGAGCAGGCGCGCTGTAAAGAAAGCCGTCCCACTCAATGCGAGAAGATTGAGGAGCACCCAAAGCTTACCGGCTGTGTGCGCGTTGACAAAGGTGAGCGGCAGTACCAGGTCAGCCAGAATGGGTGGGTAGATATACAACCGGACCTGCGCAATGCCAAGACGATGCGCCGCCTGGCTTAAGGGTAGCTCCGGGCTTACAAAGCGCAGGCTGAACGGTGCCCCGGTATCAACATCGTCGTACATGTGTACGCTCGAGTGCTCGTGCACGGTTTCAGCCGCCGCAGCATACACCTCAAAATCGGCAAGATTCGGCTTGTGCAGCTGCCGCGCGGTCGCTGCCAGGCAGAGCAGGAGCGTAAGCAGGAAGGCCGCTGCCACGCTGCGGCCGGGTCGAGGTATCTTTTGTGACAAGGGCGAAGCGCTCTGACTTACCGGCTCTTGCATGCTTTGGCTTCCTTGCTCTTGCATAAACGCATCGCTCCTTTGGTAGGTCACGACGGCGCGCGGCGAGCTTGTGGCAGCAGCTTGCTTCCCAAATGGGGATGAACTAAGCACGTGTTGCTCGCCATTCTGATACTCACGAGTTGCCGGCGCAAAACCCTGCTCGCGCATGGCGAGCCACAGCGAGAGCAGGAAGTAGAGACACAGGATCAACATGCTGATTTCGATCGGGCGATACAGCAACAAGCAGCGTGCTGCGCTGGCATGCTCAATAGCATCGCTCCTATAAAGCAGAAGAATCCTGTGGAAATGGTGCGAGACCAGTACCGTCGCTGCTGCGAGCAGCAAACTACCGAGCAGGCCCCAGATGCGCCGCGGCTTTTGCGACAGCAGAAAGGCTGCGGCGGGAAAGGTAAGCAGCAGGATGCGTGTGTCGTACTGCCGATGGTAGACGGGCAGCAGCGCCAAACAGGCGATAGCGGCTATAGCCAGTGCGTGTTTGCCAAAGGTGTTGCGGAGGCGGATGACAGGAACAAGCCAGGCAGCAAGCAGCAGCGCGGTGGTAGCAAAGCTCGCGTCATTGTAGAAAGCGGGCCGGTCGTGAAGGAGACCATAAAGCGCCTGGAGATTGGTAAGCTCGACGCCTTCCAGGCGCCCGGCCGGGTTATTTGCGGCGCCGGGCGCTGCATTGCCGGCCAGGTTAGCTTGCAGCTCGGGGAGCCAGTGCGCGGTAGCGGGCATGTGCTGGAACCAAACCAGGCTGCCCGCCGCGAATACGACGGAAAGCACGAAGACCGAGGCAAACGCGTGCCGCCAGTGCCGCCCGGCAAAGAGTAGATACAGCAGCGGAAGCGCCGCATCATGCGGTTTGAGCAGCACGGCGGCGGTGAAACAGAGTACGGCGATCGGAAGAAAGCGATGGCGGATTAAGCAGAAAAATCCAATGGCCAGCAGTGCGATGACTACGCCCGATATCTGGCCCAGCATCAGCAGGATCGTGCTGCTGAACGTGAAGGCGGCAAGCAAAAGTGTTGTTGCCAGGACCGCGGCGCTTGCGGCGGAAGCACAAAGGGCTGCGATCAGAAGCGCCGCAGCCGAGAACGACACCGCGATCAAGACTTCCCATAGAGCATGCGCTACCGGGTACGGCAGCGCTGCGATGGGCGTGAGCGCCACAAGCGAAAACGGCGGATAGAGTGCGGAGTAGGGGGTCCAGACAATAGGATCGTTGTCGACCCCGCCCGCGGCTAAAAAGGCCCGGCGAGTATCGGTTTCACTATAGGGATCACAGTGCTGCAGCACGCAACGCGCGCTCGCATATGGCTGCTTGAAGTCGCGAAAGTGCAGCGCCTCGCGCTCATCCCCATAACCGCGCACCACAAACGCTAGAACTCCCAAGAGTGCGATCAGCAGGACGACCAGGCGGAAAGCCGGCGAGCGCCCTGGCTGGCGAATCGCAAGATGAACAGCATCTGTCATGGGTGAGGGCTCCTGATTAGCGACGGACTCAACGCAGCACGCAGAGAAGGTACCAGCCTTGCCGACTGCATTGATAGCGGGCGGCCTCGGGGGGCTCCAACTGCTCGCCAATCCCTTTGTCCAGCTCCTGCGGCGTGTCGGAGTAAAGCAGCACGGTAGCTCGCGATAGAAGCATGTGCGCGCGACTCTTCGGCAGTGAGGCTTCCCGGCTGAAGCCTGCATCGGTTTTCGACATGTGGGTCAGCTTGATGTCGTCGACCAGCAGCGGCGCACCCGGCACCGCTTGCAGCGGCGCGATGTTCTGGTCAATCCAGGGACTATCGAGAATGGCATCATTCGCGCGCACAAAGGCCAGCGAGGGGCCCCAGGCAAAAGGATCAGAGGCTATCTGCAAAGTATGGTGCACGTAGTCATCGAGGTCAGGCCCGCTAAGCACGAGTGCATCCTGATCTCGCGGAAGCGACTGCTGCTCTGCCTGCGCCAATGCTTTGGCGACCGGACGGAAGTACACCTGGGCGGCAAGCAGCGAGACCGCGGCGGCTGCCAAGGCGGCCACCCGCATCGTCTGCTGCGTCTTCAAAGAAAGCATGCCCGCACCAGAGGCCGCAATGAGCGCACCCATCCATAGCAGCACCACCATCCGTGTAGCAAAAAAGCCCGAGCCGTTCACATAGTCCGGCAGGAAGGGAATCGCGAGCGCGAGTAGCACCGTGCTGATCAAGAAGGTGTCAGACAAAGCAAGCTTACGTGAGACCCAATGCCGGCGCAGTGCACGGACGCCCAGAAACATGCCGCCGAAGAAGATGGCGTAGAGCAGCAGCCGGTAAAGATTGAGGAGCGGCGCGTGCGTCACGGTATAGTACGGCGAAACGCCCGCAAGCAGCATGACCTGCGCTGTGACGCGCGAGTGAAATCCCATATCCGCAAAGACCGAGCTAGCCGCATGCTTCTGCAAACTGGCTGCGGGAATCTTAAAGGCAAGGAGGCAGAAGACAAGCGCCGCGACGGCAAATGCAATCTGCCGTCCTGGCCATGGCGATGCGCCTCGCAGCAAGAAAGCCCGCAATAGGAGGTCGAGCGTGCAAAGCGCGATCAGGATGAGCAGCGGCACCGGGTGCGTGAGGGTTAGCAGACAGACCAAGAGCACAAAAGGAATCCAGTAGCGCGCTGCGCCCGCGCAGGCGCGCTGCCAGCACCCGGCAATGAAGAGAAAGATGCCGAGTGCGAGCGAGTAGTTCATAAAGCCCATCATGAGCGCCCAGTTGAAGAAGAGCGGCGCCGCAAAAAAGGAAACAACGTTGCCGGCGCGACCGAAACTCATGGCGCAGAAGCGCAGGCCATAGGCGAAACAAACAACGACCAGGATCGTAAACAGCTTCTCGGCCGTGTCATAGGAGACGATGTGCGATAGCGCCAGCAAGAGTCCATAGTGCGTCGCGTAGGGTGGGAACGGATGCCGCACGCGGTAGATGCTGTATAGCTTGCTGCCGTGCAGCACCGCATCGAGCACATGGATGTAGTACCGGTGCATGGGCCCGTCCTGCGTGGGGAACAGCGGCAGAGAAAGGATCCAAGCCAAAAACGCGAGCACGATGCCCGCAAACAACAGATGGGAGGAGAGCATGAAACGGCGCTCGCGGTTTGCTTGCTGCGGCTCAGCAAGAGACACAATCATGGGGTGCGACCTCGGCGTGGAGCAAACAGGGCGTTACGCATGCGGCTTGCGGATACAGGCAAGCGACCATGGAGCGACGCGCCGGCAGGTGAACTCAGCAGCATCGCGCGCCCCAAGATATTCGACCAGCCCTGCGCTGAGTTCCCGTTCCGTCCCAGCGTACAGGACGATGTTGCTGCGTTGCACGGTGCTCTCTCCCTTGTTAGGAAAGAGCTTGATGAACGGCATGGGGGGGTCAGCCTGCGCCTGTTCAGTGAGCGCGGGAGCATCCACAATTAACGGGGCGCCAGGGGCCGCGCGCAAAGGCGAAATGGACAACTGCAACCATGGCGCATCCAGCACAAGATTCCCTTGTCGCACCATGGGCAGAATGTCGGCCCAAAGATAGGGGTCAAAAGCAAGGTCATCGTTCCAGCGCACCGATGTGGTGAATGTTGGCCCTATCAGCAGAATGCCGCTTGTGTTAGCGGGCAGTGGCAATGTCTCTATCCCCTGTACGTTGCGCGCGCAGGGACGCAGCTTACGCTCTGCGGTGCCAAGCGTCACGAAAGTGAAGAAGAGGCCGAACGCAACGCAGGCGCGCTTGAAGCCAATACCGGTCGAGGGCCTGCCGGCAGCGCCAAGGAGTGCGAAAACCCATACCAGAATGACCATGCGCGTCGCGAAGAAGACGCCGCCATTCAGGCGATCAGGCAAAAATGGCAGCAGCAGCGCGAACACAACGGCATACACTAAGAAAGCGCCTCCAGCGTCGAGGCGTTGTGTGCGCAAGCTATTGCGAAGCGTCTGCCACGCCCAGAAGAGCGTAAGCAGGAGCAGCGAGTAGCAGACCAACCGATAGCCGTTAATCCAGAAGTCATGCGAGCGGCTGTTGTAAGGGGAAAGACCTGTCAGCAGCAGCGCTGTGCGGACAAAAGGCAGATGAAAGCCAGTGTCGCTAAGGGTGTTGGCCGTCTGCGACTTGTCGATGGCCAGCGAGGGATAGATTGCCAGGGCTACTGTGTAGGCGAGTGCGGCCAATCGTTTGGACTGCTCCCTCCACGTGCTCTTATCCGGCCCCATGAGGTAGCGGCGGCGTAATAGGTCGAGCACCTGAAACGCCAGCAGCAGCAATAGCGGCACAGGATGGGAAAAGATAAGCACTAGCGCGCAGACTGCAAAGCCAAGGACGGCCGCGAGGCTGCGCTCCATGCGCAGCCAGCAGCCTACCGCCAATAGAGCTATGCCAAGCCCGATGCTGTAGTTGAAGAAGCCCATCAACAGGTACCAGGGAAGCAGCAAGGGCGTCACCAGCAGTGACACCCATGCACCAGCAGGACCGATTGCCACAGCGCATAGCCTGAAACCGCACGCAAAACAAAGAACTTCGATAACGGTAAAGACCTTTTCCGCCATGTCAAATGAGAAGACATGAAACAGACCGATGAGCGAAAGATACTGTGTCGCATAAGGCGGGAAAGGATGCCGGATCGCGTACAACCCAAAATGAGGCTGATGGGCCAGCACGGCCCCAAGCGCATGTGCGTAGTAGCGATGCATTGGGCCATCCTGCGAGGGGAAAATCGGCAGGCTCAGAACCCACACACAGACAGCCCCGACTATCAGTGCAAACCACCATCGGGACGAGCCAGACTCCCACGCAGCAGACGACCTCATGAACCTCCTGTTGCTCGCAGCGGTCAAAGAGCGCGACAGCGCAAGCGCGCCCAGATTACTACACAGGTTTAGGATTTCCGTCGGTGTTTGTTGCAATTGGGATGACGTAAGAGGGCCCGGCTTACGCCGGGCCCTCTTATTGACGGACAAATTTACTCCTTGCGGAACCCGTCGCGTGTCAGCGAGGGTTCGCAAAGTGCTATTGGCCTATGGTACACAGCTACTCGCTTGCAGCCAGCTCTTCGGCTTCGCCTTCCTGACGCATGATCTCGAGCTCGCGCTCTTCGGCTTCATGCTGGGCGGCGACTTCTTGCTGGACGCGTTCTGCCGCTTCCTCCAGCTCTGGCGAGAGCTGGATGTTGCGGTAGTACTCCATGCCGGTACCGGCCGGGATGAGGCGGCCCACGATGACGTTCTCCTTGAGGCCGCGGAGATTGTCGATAGCGCCGTTGATGGACGCCTCGGTCAACACACGCGTAGTCTCCTGGAAGCTTGCGGCCGAGATGAAGCTGTCGGTCGAGAGCGACGCCTTCGTGATGCCCAGCAGCAGCGGCTTGCCTGTGGCAGGGCGTCCGCCATTGGCTAGCACACGCTCATTTTCCGCGCGGAAGCGGAAACGATCGATCTGCTGCTCAAGCAGGAAGTTGGAGTCGCCGACCTCGTCGATCTTTACCCAACGCAGCATCTGACGAACGATTGTCTCGATGTGCTTGTCGGAGATCGCAACGCCCTGCAGGCGATAGACTTCCTGGATCTCGTTCACCAGGAAAGCCTGCAGTGCGTTCTCGCCTAGTACGGCAAGGATGTCATGCGGGTTGAGCGGACCGTCCATCAGAGGATCGCCGGCGCGCAGCTTCTCACCTTCCTGCACGTTGACGTGAACACCGCGAGGAACTGAGTACTCCTTCTCCTCGCCATCCTCGGCTGTGACGTAGATCTTGCGCTGCCCCTTGGACACTTCACCAAAGCGGACGGTGCCTTCGATTTCCGAGATGATGGCCGTCTCGCGAGGCTTGCGTGCCTCGAAGAGCTCGACCACACGCGGCAGACCGCCGGTAATGTCCTTGGTGCGAGTGGTTTCGCGCGGAATCTTTGCCAGGATGTCGCCCGGGAAGACCTCTTCGCCATCCTGCACCATAAGGTGCGCGCGCGAAGGCATGAGGTAGCGCTTGTCCTTCTTGCCCTCGGCCTTGATGAGGATCGCCGGCTGGCGCTTCTCATCCGGTGCATCGGCAACGACCAGACGCGACAGGCCGGTCACTTCATCGACTTCGTCGTTGAGCGTGATGCCTTCCTGCAGGTCCTTGAACTGCACGTTGCCGCCGACCTCTGTAAGGATCGCGAAGGTATAGGGATCCCACTCGGCAAGCTCCTGCCCAAGCGCAACCAGCTGCCCTTCTTCGACCTTGAGCTTGGCGCCGTACACGATCTGGTAGCGCTCCTTCTCGCGGCCGCGGTCATCAATGATGGCGACCGAACCGGAGCGGTTCATCGCGACCGTATCGCCCTGCTTGCTCTTGACGGATACAACGTTGATGAAGCGCACGGTGCCAACGTTCTTGGCATCGAGCTTGGACTGCTCATTGACACGCGAGGCGGTACCGCCGATGTGGAAGGTACGCATGGTGAGCTGCGTGCCCGGTTCGCCGATGGACTGCGCGGCGATCACGCCGACAGCCTCGCCGAGCTCGACCAGGCGGCCTGATGCCAGGTTGCGGCCGTAGCAGTTGATGCAAACGCCGCGCTTGGACTCGCAGGTGAGCACCGACCGGATCTTGACGCGCTCGATGCCGGCACCCTGAATCGCCGAAGCGAAGTCTTCCGAAATCTCCTGGTTGACTTCCACGATCGCGTTGCCCTCGTAGTCCTTGATGCGCTCGAGAGAGACGCGGCCGATGATGCGGTCGCGCAGCGGCTCGATGATCTCGCCAGACTCAACGATCGGCCCGACGTAGATGCCGTCAGAGGTGCCGCAGTCGAGTTCGGAGACGATCACATCCTGAGCCACGTCCACAAGGCGGCGGGTCAGGTAGCCTGAATCCGCAGTCTTGAGTGCCGTGTCAGCCAGACCCTTGCGGGCGCCGTGCGTCGAGATGAAGTACTGCAGCACCGTGAGGCCTTCACGGAAGTTTGCCGTAATCGGGGTCTCGATGATTTCGCCCGACGGCTTGGCCATGAGACCGCGCATGCCGGAAAGCTGGCGAATTTGCTGCTTGGAACCACGAGCACCGGAGTCGGCCATGATGTAAATCGGGTTCATGGCTCCTTCCTTGTCCGCGTTCTTCATGTTGTTGAACATCTCATCGGCCACACGCTCGGTGACAGATGACCACAGCTGGATAACCTTGTTATTGCGCTCACCATTGGTGATTGCACCGTCAAGATACTGCTGCGTGACGGCAACCACCTGCTGTTCCGCCTCACGCACAACCGGGTACTTCGAGTCAGGAATGACCATGTCGTCAAGCCCGACTGAAAGACCGGAACGCGTCGCGTACTGGAAGCCAAGGTCCTTGACCCGGTCCAGCATCTTGACCGTGGTCTCCAGACCGAGGTTCAGGTAGCAGTAGTTGACCAGCTGGCCGATGCCCTTCTTCTTAAGAAGGCCATTGATGTACGGCATGCCGTGAGCAAGCGCGTCGTTCAGGATCGCGCGGCCAACCGTCGTTGAGATGTACTGGCGGTCGTACTGCACGGGCTCGGTGTGCGTAAGGTCCTGGTCGTCGTAGGCGGTGGTCATATCCAGCACCGAGCCTGTGTAGCGCAGGCGGATCGGCGTGAGTGTTTCCACTTCTTTGGCTTCCAGCGCCATCAGCACTTCTTCCGTGTTCGCAAACGCACGGCCTTCGCCCTTGCCACCCTTCTTGCTCTTCGTCAGGTAGTAAAGGCCAAGCACCATATCCTGCGTCGGCACGGTGATCGGCTGGCCGGAAGCCGGCGACAGGATGTTGTGCGAGGCAAGCATGAGCACCGACGCTTCGACCTGCGCTTCCGGCGAGAGCGGGATGTGCACAGCCATCTGATCCCCGTCGAAGTCAGCATTAAAGGCGGTGCAGACGAGCGGATGAATCTTGATCGCTTTGCCTTCCACGAGCACCGGCTCAAACGCCTGGATGCCGAGGCGGTGGAGCGTGGGTGCGCGGTTGAGTAGGACCGGGTGATCCTTGATCACTTCTTCAAGGATGTCCCAGACCACGGGCTCCTGCAGCTCGACCATCTCCTTGGCCTGCTTGATGGTAGTGCAGTGGCCGGTCTGCTCGAGGCGGTGATAGATAAACGGCTTGAACAGCTCAAGCGCCATCTTCTTGGGCAGTCCGCACTGGTGCAGCTTGAGCTCCGGACCGACAACAATCACGGAGCGGCCCGAGTAGTCGACGCGCTTGCCAAGCAGATTCTGGCGGAAGCGGCCCTGCTTGCCCTTAAGGGTGTCAGAGAGCGACTTGAGCGGACGGTTGTTGGCGCCACGAAGCACGCGGCCACGGCGGCCGTTATCAAACAGCGCGTCGACAGCCTCCTGCAGCATGCGCTTCTCATTGCGCACGATGACCTCAGGCGCATGGAGATCCATGAGCTTCTTGAGGCGGTTGTTGCGGTTGATCACGCGACGGTACAGGTCGTTGAGATCGGACGTAGCAAAGCGGCCGCCGTCAAGCGGAACCAGCGGGCGCAGCTCAGGCGGGATCACCGGGATCACGTCGAGGATCATCCACTGCGGCTTGTTACCGGATTTGCGGAAAGCCTCCACAACCTTCAGGCGCTTTGAATATTTGAGGCGCTTCTGCAAGGATGTTTCGGTCTTCATGCGCTCGCGCAGCTCGATCGAGAGCTCCATGATTTCGACGCGCTTGAGCAGTTCCTTGATTGCTTCGGCGCCCATCATCCCCTTAAAGCCGCTGGGGCGGTATTGGGTATCGAGCTCACGGAACTTGGTCTCGTCCTTGATAATCTCGCGCTCTTTGACTGGTGCATCGCCTGGATCGACGACGACGTAGCTCTCAAAGTAGAGAACCGACTCAAGGTCGCGCAGAGAGATATCAAGCAAGTGACCGATACGCGACGGCAGGCCCTTGAAGAACCAGACGTGCGAACAGGGGCTGGCCAGCTCGATGTGGCCGAGGCGTTCGCGGCGAACCTTGGAGAGTGTGACTTCCACGCCGCACTTGTCGCAGATGACGCCACGGTGCTTCATGCGCTTGTACTTGCCGCAGAGGCACTCCCAGTCGGTCACGGGACCAAAGATGCGGGCACAGAATAGGCCGTCACGCTCCGGCTTGAAGGTGCGGTAGTTGATGGTCTCGGGTTTGGTGACCTCCCCGTGCGACCAGGAACGAATCTTTTCAGGCGAAGCCAGCTGAATGCGAATGGCGTCAAAGTCGGTAATGGGGCCGGATAGTTCAAATGGGCTGGAACGGTACAAGGTGTTCCTCCTGAGGCGCTTGCTGGAGCGCGCTTTCGGTCCCGGGGCTCTTCTGTTGCGAGGTAGCTGTTCGCCCCCGGGAGCACCTGCTCACGGAATAGCTACCTTCGTGGTTACAAAAGCATGTGCCGTTCTGCCGTCCTCGCCCGCTTGGACGAGGACGGCTGACGGGCTTAGTCGGCAGCAGCCAGCTGCGGCTCCGGCTGGCGGTTCTTGGAGCCGTCGAGGTCTTCCTGCTTCATCAGCTCGACATCCAGACACAGCGCCTGGAGCTCGCGGATCAGCACGTTGAACGACTCAGGAACGCCGGGCTCAATTGCTGCTTCGCCCTTGACGATGGCCTCATAAATCTTGGTACGGCCAAAGACATCGTCAGACTTCGCGGTCAGCAGCTCCTGCAGGATGTAGGCGGCGCCATACGCTTCCAGCGCCCAGACCTCCATCTCGCCGAAGCGCTGGCCGCCGAACTGCGCCTTGCCACCCAGCGGCTGCTGCGTGATAAGCGAGTACGGCCCGATCGAGCGTGCATGGATCTTGTCATCCACCAGGTGCGACAGCTTGAGCATGTAGATGTAGCCAACGGTGACCGGCTGCTCGAACTCTTCGCCGGTCATGCCGTCAAACAACGCAGTCTTACCCGAGCTCGGCAGCCCTGCTGCTGCCAGCAGCGCCTTGATTTCTGTTTCGCGCGCGCCATCAAACACGGCGGTGCCAAACCAGATCCCCTTCTGCATGCCAAGGCCGACACGCATCACCTGCTCGTCATCGAGCTCAAGCAGCTGACGGAGTGCCGCGGTACCGGCAAAGCGCTCCTGGAAGATTTCACGCACCTTTGCGACATCCTGATGTTGACGAACAAGATCGCCAATCTGCTTGCCCAGCTCATGCGCGGCCCATCCGAGATGCGTCTCAAGGATCTGCCCGACGTTCATACGCGAAGGAACGCCTAGCGGGTTGAGCACGATCTCAACCGGTGTGCCATCGGGCAGATACGGCATGTCTTCCTCAGGAAGGATACGCGCGATCACACCCTTGTTTCCATGGCGGCCAGCCATCTTGTCACCGACGGAAAGCTTGCGCTTCATGGCGATGTAGACCTTCACGAGCTTGATGACGCCCGGGGAGAGTTCGTCGCCCTTCTGCAGTTTGCCGATCTTGTCGTTCGTGATCTTACGAAGCACATCAATCTGACGCGAGGTCATCTCCTCGATTTCGTCGATCTGCTCATTCACGCGCGGATCCTTGTCGTTATAGCGGATGCGCTTGAGGTTCTTGGTCGAAATCAGCTCAATCGCTTCGCGGTCGAGGATCGCGCCCTTCGAGAGCAGGCGTTTGTTGGTGCGCTCGTCATGGAGGTCGGCCTGCACTTCCTTGCCGCCCAGGATCATCTCGAGACGCTTGAGGCGCTCGTCAGTGAGGATACGGATCTCATCGGCGAGGTTCTTCTCAAGCTTAGCAACCTGCTCGGTTTCAATCTGCAGGGCGCGCTCGTCCTTGTCCTGCCCCTTACGGGAGAAGATGCGGACGTCCACCACTGTACCTTCGATGCCCGGAGGGCAGGTGAGCGAAGCATCGCGCACATCGCCAGCCTTCTCCCCGAAGATTGCGCGCAGCAGCTTCTCTTCCGGCGTGAGCTGGGTTTCGCCCTTGGGCGTGACCTTGCCAACCAGGATATCGTTGTGACGGATCTTGGCGCCGATCCGGATCACACCACTTTCATCAAGATCACGCAGCGCATGCTCAGAGACGTTGGGGATATCGCGCGTGATCTCTTCCGGTCCCAGCTTGGTGTCGCGAGCTTCGATCTCGAACTCTTCAATATGCACAGAGGTGTAGTAATCCTCGCGCACCAGCTTTTCGGAGATCAGGATCGCGTCCTCAAAGTTATAGCCGCGCCAGGGCATAAAGCCGACCAGCACATTGCGGCCAAGCCCAAGCTCGCCCTGCTCTGTGCAAGGACCATCCGCGATCACCTGCCCTTTCAGAACCCGGTCGCCCTTGCGCACGATCGGCTTCTGGTTGATGCAGGTGTTCTGGTTGGAGCGCTTGAACTTGATGAGCTGGTAGATGTCCGAGCCCACCTCACGCGATAGCTGCGTCGGGTGATGCTCACCTTCTACACGAATGATGATGCGCTCGGAGTCGACAGAGTCGACCACACCATTGCGCCGAGCCGAGATTACAGCACCGGAGTCGCGTGCCGTGACACCTTCCATCCCCGTGCCCACAAATGGGGCTTCCGCCACCAGCAAGGGCACAGACTGCCGCTGCATGTTGGCACCCATCAGTGCGCGGTTCGCGTCGTCATGCTCAAGGAAAGGCACAAGCGACGCAGCGACCGAGACCAGCTGCTTGGGGCTGACATCGACGTAGTCGATCTCATCGCGGGAGACCAGAACGAAATTGCCCTGGCGCCGCGCATTGACCAGCTCAGAGGTGATGCGGTCTTCCGCATCAAGCTCGACGTTGGCCTGCGCGATGGTGTGGCGATCTTCTTCCCAAGCCGAAAGATAGAAGGAGAAAGGCTCGTACTCGATGGCGCGCTTGCCGGAGCCGGTCAGCTCTGCATTGCGCTGCTTCGCTTCGGCCTTTTCGAGGTGATCGCCCACGCGCAAACCGCTTTCGCCTGCGTTGGTGACCTGGACGTAATCCAGCATCTGCGCGCCGCGTACACGGCGGTACGGGCTCTCAATGAAGCCGTACTCGTTGATGCGCGCGAAGCACGACAGCGAGGAGATGAGGCCGATATTGGGACCTTCCGGCGTCTCAATTGGGCAGATGCGGCCGTAGTGCGTCGGGTGCACGTCACGCACCTCAAAGCCGGCACGCTCACGTGAGAGGCCACCCGGCCCGAGTGCAGAGAGGCGACGCTTGTGCGTGATCTCTGAAAGCGGGTTGGTCTGGTCCATAAATTGTGAGAGCTGTGAGGAACCGAAGAACTCGCGGATCGCGGCCATGACGGGCTTTGCATTGATGAGGTCGTGCGGCATCGCCGTCGACATCTCCTGGTAGACGCTCATCTTTTCCTTGATCGCGCGCTCCATACGAACCAGGCCAATGCGGAACTGGTTCTCCATGAGCTCGCCCACGGCACGGACGCGGCGGTTGCCAAGGTGGTCGATGTCGTCGACCGCGCCGATGTTCTTGCGCAGCTTTAGCAAGTACTTGATGGTCGAGTAAAAGTCATCCGGGGTAAGCGTCCGGTGATCGAGCGGGGTCGCGTCCTGGTTCTCATACAGCTTGATGTTGAATTTAAGCCGGCCCACACGCGAGAAGTCATACTTACGGGGGTCGAAGAACATCCCCTCAAACAGAGCGGTCGCGGTGTCGAGAGTCGGCGGGTCGCCGGGACGCAACTTGCGATAGATCTCGATCAACGCTTCCTCGGGCTTGCGCACGGAGTCACGACGAAGCGTATTGGTGATGATGTTGCCGACCTCATCCTTCTCCGGGAAGAAGACCTGCACCTCGGTGACGCCGGCCTCAGAGATCTTGTGCAGCTTGTCCGGGGTGAGCTCTAGATTGGCCTCAAGAAACACTTCGCCTGTTTCTGTGTCGAGAACGTCTGCAGCAGTCATTGCGCCATCAAGATCAGCGCCTTCGACCTCGATCTCCGTGACACCGGCGGCGCGCAGGTTCTTGAGGATGGAGGGTGAGATCTTTCGACCGGACGGGACGATCTCCGAGCCGTTCATCGCAACAGCGGCCGAGGGCTTGATGCCTAGCAAATTAGTCGGCACGGCAGCATCGCCGTCCAGCGTCCAGAAGAGCTTGCCGTCACGCAGCTTGAGCGTGTCGACCGTGTAGAAGCTCTTGAGGATCTGCTCGTCGGTACGCAAACCGAGCGCGCGCAAAAAGATGGTGCCCAGGAACTTGCGCTTGCGGTCGATGCGGACGTAGAGGGTGTTCTTCTGGTCGTACTCAAACTCCACCCATGAACCGCGATAGGGGATGATCTTGCCGAGGAAATAGGTGCGGTTGTTCGCCGTCTCAAAGAACACGCCGGGCGAACGGTGCAGCTGCGACACAATGACGCGCTCGGTTCCGTTCACGATGAAAGTGCCGTTCTGCGTCATCAGCGGGATGTCACCGAAGAAGACTTCCTGCTCCTTGATGTCGCGTACACTCTTTGCGCCGGTATCCGGATCCTTATCGTAGATCGTCAGCCGCACGGTCACCTTGAGCGGCGCCGAGTAGGTCATGCCGCGCTCTTCGCACTCGGCCTGGTCATACTTCAGCTGCAGGCCGACCGGATCGCCACACTTATTGCAGAAATCAGGCGTGTTCTTGTTGTAGGTGCCGCACTTATGGCAAAGCACGTCGCCCGGGTGAAATGGATCCGTAATAACCATGTTGCCGCAGTTGCCGCAGGCCGTGCGCAGGTGATGCAGGCCCTTGAGGTGGCCGCACTTGCACTCCCAGTTACCGATCGAAAAGTCCACAAAGTCCAGCTGCGAGATGTTGCGGAAGTCGGTAATCGGGAAGACGGAGGTAAATACCGAGTGCAGACCATTATCGTCGCGCTCGCTGGGCAGCTTGTCCATCTGGAGAAAGCGCTCGTACGACCGGCGCTGCACCTCGATGAGGTTGGGAATCTGAATGGGAGTAGGGATCTTGGAAAAGTCGAGTCGGCTGCGCAGGGCGCGGGTCTCGTTCGGCATCGATGGCTCCTCATGGGCCCGGAAACACGAGAGGAAGGCAGGCTGCCCGGAACCATGCAGCCTGCGCGAACATACTTGGTGCAGAGCGAAAGATGCCGCCGGCTGCCTCGTTCAGCCGAAAACCACCCTGCGAAACGCTTCACTTGCCAGCAAGCGCCGACAGGCTTACAACAGGGGCGAGACCAAAGGCTTCTCGCCAGTCCGTGCGCCCCGCGGTCTCCCAAGCTCCACGAGCCTTGCAAGCGAGAATGGAGAACCTCGCGTGACCTACCCCTTCCGAATCGCTACGGCCCCACGCCAACCAACGCAAAAATCGCCTGTGAGCCGGTAGCAGCACAAGCGTGGATGGGGGACGATTTATCGATGCGTCGCGATACGGGAAATTGCTTCCTGCCCTTGCAGACTTAACTTGCCATGCTCCCCGGGCCAGAAGAAGACAGCAAGACCCACAGCAGCCAGAACTTCAGCTGCAAAGAATAGGAGATAACTCTCTTGAGAAAAATGACCAAGCACTTGCTCGGGTAGAAGTGACACAAGTCACATCCTACTGCACTCTGATAGCCATTGCAAGTGTAGAAGCAAGCCATCCCATAGATACGCCACCTAGCGCGCATCTATGGGCTGGATAGCATCAGAGCTCTTCAAGCCCGCTTGCACCCTAACTGTTAAGCTCAGCTTTACTTGATCTCGACAGTCGCGATACCATCAAACTTCTTCTTGACGGTCTCGGCCTCTTCCTTGCTGACGTTCTCCTTGAGAGCCTTGGGAGCTCCATCGACCAGATCCTTGGCTTCCTTAAGGCCGAGTGAAGTGACCTCGCGTACTGCCTTGATGGTGTTGATTTTGTTCGCGCCCGCATCCTTCAGGATGACGCTGAACTCTGTCTGCTCGGGCGCTGCCTCGGCTGCTGCACCTGCGCCGCCGCCAGCCACCGCAACCGGAGCTGCGGCTGCTGCCGAAACGCCGAGACGCTCTTCAAGCTTCTTGACCAGTGCTGCTGCATCGAGCAGCGTCAACCCTACAATCTGCTCTTCTAACTGTGCGAGATCTGCCATGATTCCTTCTCCCTTATCGTGCTGTCGTTTGTTCCGTGCCCAGCTTGTCTTCTTAACGCCTTGCTTCCGCCCGAACTTGCATCCCGGCGCCCTGCTGTTTCTTGTTAGCCCAACCTCGAGTTGGCACCCGGGTCGTGCCTGGCGAGTGCGCCGGTACGGTTTCCGATGTGCCCAGACCAGCACCCCGTCCCTGCCCTGCTCGCCGAACTTGCCTTGCAAATCCTAACCGGAAAAGCCTGCCCTGAAGAGCACAGTGCCTCCCGGATTACTGGCCCTCTACGGCCGTCTCGCTCGCGGCTGCTTCGGCCTGCGACTCGGGAGCAACATCTTCTGCTTTGGCAGATGTGGCCGACGCTTCAGCGCCGGCTTCCGGAGCGGCAACTGCCTCCGGAGCACGTGCTGCGGCCGGTGCTTCCGCGGCGCTTGCCTCGGGAGCACTCGCCTCAGCGACGGACGTCGCAGCAGGTGCGCTCCCTGCAGCCGGGGCACCGGCAGATGTGAACTTGCTCTGCTCAACCGCCTGGTTGATGACCACAGCCAGGTCGCGCCCAGTGGCTGCCATGACCGTGGCTAGCCTCTGCGCCGGAGCATTGATGAGGAAAAGCAGCTTGGCAAAAAGCTCTTCCTTTCCTGGCATGGTCGAAAGTGCCTGCACCTCGGCGACATTGATAACCTTGCCATCGACAATGCCAAGTTTGAAGGTGAACTCAGCGTTCTCCTTCACCCAGGCAGAAAGCGCCTTAGCCAAGGCAACCGGGTCGCCGCTGGTGTAGGCCACCGAGGAAACACCTTTCAAACCCTGAAGCGCACCGGCAATCCCTGTGCCTTCCGAGGCGCGGCTGGCCAGCTTATTCTTGAGAACGCGGTATCGTCCGCCAGCTTCGCGCACCTTCTGGCGCAGCTCAAAATCCTGCGAAACCGTCAGCTTGGTAAATGTCCCTACAATAGCGCTGGTCGAGCCTTGCAGCTCCGCTGCTAGGGTCTCAACCTTTTGCGCTTTTTTTGCTCGTGTCAGTGCCATCTTGTATCCTCGATCCTCTTCGCCGCGCTTTGCGTCTGATCCTCTGTCTCGGGAAAGCGGGTCTCAGCCGGCGGGCTTGCTTCTTGACCTTCGGCTTTACCCCAGAGCAGTCCTGAACCGCTCTAAGCCTTTGCGGCGCTTTCCGCCACAGAACTGTCCAGCGGGATGCCGGGACCCATGCTCGAGGACAGCGTGATGCCCTTGACGTACTTGCCCTTAGCGGCCGAGGGCTTGGCGCGCACCACACTTGAGATCACGGTCATCGCGTTCTCAATCAGCTTGTCGGGTGTAAACGAGAGCTTGCCCACCGGCACATGCACGAGCGCGGTCTTGTCCGTGCGGAACTCGACCTTGCCGGCCTTGATCTCCTTGACTGCGGCGGCCACATCGCTGGTCACCGTGCCAGTCTTCGGGTTGGGCATCAAACCGCGGGGCCCGAGCACCTTGCCGAGTCGACCGACCGACTTCATCATATCGGGCGTGGCGATCAGGGCATCGAAATCTGTCCAGCCCTCCTTCTGAATGCGCTCGACCATCTCTTCGCCGCCTACGTACTCAGCTCCGGCAGCCTCGGCCTCGCGCTGGCGGTCGCCAGTGGTGATTACAGCAACGGTCTTGCTTTTGCCCAGCCCGTGCGGCAGAACAACGGTACCGCGAACCATCTGGTCTGCATGGCGGGGGTCTACACCCAGGCGCAGGGTCAGATCGACGGTCTCGTCGAACTTGGCGAACTTGACCTTTTGGAGGAGGGGTACCGCGTCATGGAGGGTGTAGGGCCGGGGCTCCACCTGAGCGCGCGCGGCTGCCATGTTCTTCGTAAGCTTCTGTGCCATTGTGTCCTTGTCTCCCACCGCTTCGGCATAGGTCAGCCGAGCCGTGGTGCTATTGACGATCGCCCCTCTGAGAGGGCGATGCTCTGAGTATGCCGGAGCCAGACTCCAGATGCAACCGGCGCGGCTTCGTCCGTGACTACGCCGAGACTTCGATACCCATCGAGCGCGCCGTACCCCGGATGCTCTTGATCGCGGTCTCCACCGAGGCGGCGTTCAGGTCGGGCATCTTCTGGGTCGCGATCTCTCGGATCTGCGCCTCGGTCACAGAGCCCACCTTGGTTTTATTGGGCACGCCCGAGCCCTTCTGGAGGCCAGCTGCTTTCTTGAGCAGCACCGCCGCGGGTGGGGTCTTGGTCACAAAGGTAAAGCTGCGATCCACATACACGGTGATAACCACCGGGATGACCAGGCCTTCCATCTCTTTGCCTGTGGTGCGCGCGTTGAACTGCTTGCAGAATTCCATTATGTTGACCTGTGCCTGGCCAAGAGCCGGGCCGACCGGCGGCGCGGGCGTAGCCTTGTTAGCGACGATCTGGAGCTTGACGTAGGTCTGGATTTTTTTTGTCGGTGGCATGTCTCTATGTTCCTTTTTCTATAATCCTATGCGATTCTGCCCGCAGCTCGGAAGCGCGGCGTAGGCCTAGCTCGTTGCGGCTATGCTTCTACCTTCTCGACCTTGCCGAACTCGAGCTCGACCGGGGTGGAGCGGCCGAAGATCGTGACCATGACCTTCACGGTCTGGCGATCCTCGTTGACCTCGTCAACTAGGCCGTTGAAGTTGGCGAATGGGCCCTCGGTGATACGGACTGACTCGTTCTTCTCGAACTTGATCTTAAGCTGTGGCTTTTCCTTTGACGCCTCAGACCGGAACAGCAGTGATGATACGTCTTCCTCACTCATGGCGACCGGCTTGTCGCCGGTCCCGAGGAAGCCGGTCACCCGGGGCGTGTTCTTGATGATGTGCCAAAGATCGTTATCAAGGTCCATTTCGATCAGCACATAACCCGGCAAAAAGACTTTTTCGGTGATCTTCTTCTTGCCATTCACCAACTCCGTGTGGGATTCGAGCGGAATCTCAATGCGGCCAATCTTGTCCTGCAGGCCGTAGGAGTACTTGCGGCTCTCAATCGCCTCGCGCACCTTGCGCTCAAAGCCCGAGTAGGCGTGGATCACATACCACTTGAATCGCTCATTGGCAGGCGGCTCGAGCGCTGGGCTCCCGTCGACTGCTGCATTCGCAGCGGCCTGCTCGGCCGGCGAAAGCTCGCCTTCGCTGTTTGTCCCTACCCCGTTCTGTGCCTCGTCCGCCATGTATTCCTCGATAGAAAGCTGCCGTGTCACGGCTCCCTGTGCCGACCCACTCGATCTTGCTGTTACGCTCCGCCCAGCCAGTGCAGCAGAGTTTGCAGCGCAAACCCGAGCACTGTGTCGACAATGTAGAAAAATGCAGCAAAGCCGAAAACTGCGAGGATCACTACGGTCGTGGTAGCCTGCACCTCGGTCCGTGCGGGGGAAGACACTTTGCGGGTTTCATTGCGCACATCACCCAGAAAAGCCCGCACCCGAACCAGAGGGCTTTCCCGGCGGGGGCTGTCCGGTGTTACGGCGATCGCGGCGGCTTTGGCCATTCCCTTGTCTCGCTCTTCCTGCTGCTTTACGGGCATACGGCCCACTCCGGCCACATCTGCTGTGGCATCCCAAATCAAACTCTGGCAGGGGCGCTCGGATTCGAACCGAGAAGTTCGGTTTTGGAGACCGACAGTTTAACCGTTGAGCTTACGCCCCTGTATTGCCGACAGGCCTGCTTGCGCTCGACCCGCCTGCCTGACGAACCACGGAGCCCAAAGGCACTCGACTGAGCGAGAGCCCTTGGGCTCCTGGCAAGAATTTACTTCGTTTCCTTGTGCGGGGTGTGCTTGCGGCAGCGATTACAGAACTTCTGGAACTCGAGACGACCGGTAGTCGTCTTCTTGTTCTTCGTCGTCGAGTAGTTCCGCTCCTTGCATTCTCCACACGCTAACGTGATAATTTCGCGCATTTCCTTATCCTATCCGAACTTGCCGGCCATTCCTAGCCGGGGCGCGAAGCAGGTCGCGGCCTGCTTTCTTGGTTTCTGTTCCGGAGTCTCGCAACCTTTACGCGATGATCTCCGAGATGGTGCCGGCGCCGACGGTGCGGCCGCCTTCGCGGATGGCGAAGCGCAGCCCCTTTTCCATCGCCACCGGGGTGTGCAGCTCGATCTCCAGCGCGATGTTATCGCCCGGCATCACCATCTCTGTGCCCTCGGGCAGCTTCGCCGTGCCCGTCACATCCGTCGTCCGGAAGTAGAACTGCGGGCGGTAGCCGTTGAAGAACGGGGTGTGCCGCCCGCCTTCTTCCTTGCTCAGTACATAGATCTCGCCTTTGAACTTGGTGTGCGGCTTGATTGAGCCCGGCTTTGCCAGCACCATGCCGCGCTCCACATCTTCCTTCGCTACGCCGCGCAAGAGCAAGCCCGCGTTGTCGCCCGCCATGCCCTCGTCCAGCTGCTTCTTGAACATCTCGACGCCCGTCACCACCGTCTTGCGCGTGTCGCGGAACCCGACGATCTCTGCTTCCTCGCCTACCTTTACCTTGCCGCGCTCGATCCGCCCGGTCACCACCGTGCCCCGGCCCGAGATCGAAAAGATATCCTCAATCGGCATCAGGAACGGCAGCTCGATGGCCCGCGCGGGCAGCGGCACATTCGCGTCCACCGCATCCATCAGCTCGTCGATCTTCGCTTCCCACTGTGCCTCGCCGTTCAGCCCGCCCAGCGCCGAGCCGCGGATCACCGGCACATCATCGCCGGGGAAGTCGTACTTGCTCAAGAGCTCGCGCACTTCCATCTCAACCAGGTCCGTCAACTCTTCGTCATCAACCGCATCGCACTTGTTCAGGAAAACAACCAGGTACGGCACGCCCACCTGCCGCGCCAGCAGCACATGCTCTTTGGTCTGCGGCATCGGCCCGTCGGTCGCCGCCACCACCAGGATGCCGCCGTCCATCTGCGCCGCTCCCGTAATCATGTTCTTGATGTAGTCCGCGTGCCCAGGGCAGTCCACATGCGCGTAGTGCCGATTCTTGGTCTCGTACTCCACATGCGAGGTCGCAATCGTGATACCCCGCTCCCGCTCCTCGGGCGCATTGTCAATCGTGTCAAACGAGCGAAACTTGTTGTTCGGGTTGTGCTTCGACAAGACCTTCGTGATCGCCGCGGTCAGCGTCGTCTTGCCATGGTCAATGTGCCCGATCGTCCCTACATTGACGTGCGGCTTGCTCCGGTCAAACTTTTCCTTGCCCATACTGGCTCCCTCTTGCCCCTCGATGGCCGGGCTGTGGCATAGCAAGCCCAGGCCCGTTTGTTCATTTCCTTGTTGAATTGAGCGGCGGCGCGAAAAAGCGGCGCCTCAGTAGTACGCGTATACCTTCAAAAACTTCGTCCGCAGCTCCGGCGCAACCTGCTCCACCATGCTCAAGTATTGCTCGCGCACGTGTCCACGGTCCGAGTCCCCGAGCGAAGCGTACTGGCTGGAGGCTTCCGCCCCGAAGAGGCCGCTTGCGAGGATCGCTTCAAACTGGCGCGCGCGCAGGCGATTTCGGGAAAGTGAACGCAGAAAGCTGCTGATGTGAGCCGATGCAAAGGTGTGCTGGAGAGACGCCTGGACCTTCGCGAAGGTGGCTTCGTCCTGGATGGGAAGTACGGCCTGCTCAAACATGCGTTGCTATCTCAACCTCGGCAGCTTGCGCGATCTGGATGCTGGAGCGGGAGACGGGAATCGAACCCGCGACCAACAGCTTGGAAGGCTGTGACTCTACCACTGAGTTACTCCCGCATGTGCGGCAAAGCGCCCGCATCCCGATCCTGCCCTCATCGTATTTTGAAAAGCTACTCGGCCTTCGTCGCCAAGCTTAGTTCTGGAGCTGATGATCGGGATTGAACCGACGACCTCTCCCTTACCAAGGGAGTGCTCTACCGACTGAGCTACATCAGCCCTGCTGCGCAGTGTACCGCGCCTTGAAGCTTCTCAGGCACGCCTGCGCGTGATGAGAACAATCCGGAGCGCGAAGCCGGCCAACAGAACCAGCACACCGGCTCGAACCCGGCCTCCATCCATGGTAGCCCACGCCAGCAGCGCCGTGGAGCCAAGCACGGCCAGAGCCAGCAGCACACGGCTCCAGCCTTCAACTTTCACCCGGATCCTCCAGGGACGAACCGGCCATACGTGTGGTGCACAGGGGAGGATTTGAACCTCCGTAGCTCCTAGGAGCGGCAGATTTACAGTCTGCTGCCATTAACCACTCGGCCACCTGTGCCCGTTAAAAACCTGATCCCCTGCTGCCGGCGGACTTGCCCACAGCCGTTCCGCACCCACTCAGAGGCTTATTGTTTGCTGTGCTTGTGGAGCTGGCGAAGGGACTTGAACCCCCGACCGTCTGATTACAAATCAGATGCTCTACCAACTGAGCTACGCCAGCCCGAAGGGCTCGGCCCACCCTGCGCGAGTCAACCCGTGTGCAAATAACCAGCGCACGAAGTTTGAGGCTAGCATACCGCCCCCCGCACTGCAACGGCGCGGCTCCTACTGCTTCCTATCCATGTCGGTCCAGACGCGAGACCGGCTTCAGAGTCGATACTGCTCGTCGGTGACCGGCTCGAGCCAGTCCACTACCTTGCCATCTACCCGCTCCTGGATCGCGATGTGCGTCATGCCGTTCGACGGCGTGGCACCATGCCAGTGTTTCTCCGCAGGCGCAAACCAGACCACGTCTCCGGCGAAGATCGGCTGAACCGGGCCGCCTTCCCGTTGCGCCCAGCCGCTGCCCGCGAGGACCACAAGCGTCTGCCCGAGTGGGTGCGTGTGCCAGACCGTGCGCGCTCCCGGCTCAAAGGTGACGCTGGCTCCTGACACAAGAGCTGGATCCGGAGCCTGAAAAAGAGGATCGACCCGCACCCGCCCGGTGAACCATTCCCCAGACCCCGGGTTAGAAGGCTGGGAGCCGTTGCGCTTGATTTCCATAGGGTGAGTGTAGCGAAAGGATGGAGCGTGCAGTTTCTTGCGTTCTGGCGAGTCCTCGGCGAGCGCCCGGAAGACCGTTGTCCGACGAAGGACCCGCTGCTCCGTGCTACTGTGTTGCGGGACGAGGGAACCAACATGGCTGAAGCGTCCGCGCGGGGCACCGCAGCGGAGCCCCTGCAGTATCGTGGGCACATCCTGCCTCTGGACGGACTGCGCGGCGCCGGCATGCTGGGCGTGCTGCTGTTCCACGCCATCTTTGACGCGAACTACGCAGCCAAACCGGGCAGCGTGGAAGCATTTTTGGTCCGCCTCACCTCACTCGGGGCTGCGGGCATGACGATGTTCTTCTCGCTTTCCGGCTTCCTCATCACCGGGATCCTGCTCGACTCCAAAGATCGCCCGCACTACTGGAAAAACTTCTACGTGAGGCGGGCGCTGCGCATCCTGCCCGCCTACCTGCTAATGCTGCTGGTGCTCAAGGCGGGTGGCTTTGTCTCGTGGCGCTTTGTGCTGGCCTGCCTGCTGTATGTAGCCAATATGGCAAAGCTTGTAGGAGCGCACCTGCAGGAGTACGGCGTGATGTGGACGCTCGCCGTGGAGGAGCAGTTCTACCTGCTGTGGCCGCTCTTTGTGCGCTTCCTGAGCCGTCGTGCACTGCTGCGGCTTGCCATCGCTGGGGTCGTCCTGACTCCCCTTTTCCGCCTGGCTTTGAAGTCTGTCGGGACTGAAACCTTTCTAAACACACCTTCCAACGTGGACTGCATTGTTTCAGGCGCCCTGCTGGCCATCCTGCTGCGGGATGGCACAATCCACCGCGGCAATCTTCCCGTCATCCGCCTGCGCTTGGTATGGGCGGGTGCGCTCGGGGGACTGCCGATCCTGTTCCTGGCCCTGCACGGCTTCGGCAGCCGCTTATCTGTTGTTCTATACGCGGCCTTTTGGCAGCCGCCCATCCTGGCCCTGTTTGCCGCCTTTGCACTATGGGCTGTGGCTCGCCATAAGCAGCCAGGGACACCGCCCCCGGGTCCGCTGCTGCGCTTTCTTCTCTTTTTCGGCGATATCAGCTATGGGCTGTACCTGGTGCACCAGCTCATCTTTCGCCTCTATGACAAGCATGTGGCCGGCACACGGCTGGGCGGCTTCGAGCATCATTTCGGCCTGCTGCTGCTGCGTCTGCTCATCTGCAGTGCCATTGCTACCGGGATCGCCTGGCTGTCCCGGCGCTACTTCGAGGATCTTTTCCTGGCGCAAAAGAACCGGCTCGCTCCGTACCGGGGCGATCCGCTGAAGGTCTCGAGCCCGGAGCCGGGAGTGCTGCCGGGCACAGAATGAATTAAGAACGAACCTGGATCGCGCAACAGGTACTCTGGAAGCCGAGGGCATACGCCTCGGAGAGGACGAGCGCATGCGGTGGACGCGCGGACGGATAGCCCTGCTCGTGCTGCTGGGGGTTGTGGTGCTAGGCGGCCTGCTGTTCCTATGGCGGCGCAGCACGCCGCCTCTTGTTGCGAGGCTCCTGCCGGAGTCGCAAGGGATCGTCTACTTCAACTTAAGCCCGCTACGTGCAGCCACCCACTTCGACCGCAAGCCGGTACAGCATGCGCCGGACTACCAGCACTTTATTGATGCCACCGGCATCGACTTCGAGCGCGACCTGAACCAGGCTGCCTTCGCCCTCGATCACCTTCCCGATGCAACAGGGCCGAATGGCGGTCTGGCCTTCTCTGAGGTCTTTGCCGGCCGCTTCGACGCCGGGAGGCTGGCACGCTATCTCCAGGGTCTTGCTCCATCGACGGAGGCGTACGCCGGCTCCACGGTCTATGAGATTCCAAGTAGCGGACGCACCGTGCGGGTGGCGATCCTTCGCCGCACCGCAGGGGACGACCTGGTCGCGATCAGCAACACGCCGACACCCGAGCAGATGCATTCCATCCTGGACCGCGCCCGCACGGCATGGCTGCCCTTCGGCTCAGGAGGACCCACCTTGTTGAGCGAGCACTACGGCGACTTACCGGTGCTCTCGTTGGCCTGGGGGCTGGGCGAGATCGGGCTGCCCTTTGCCGACCATGGAGAGCTGAGGCTCCTGGGGCTGACATTACCGTTTCGCCTGGATGCGACCTTTGTCGCTTCGCTTCGCTGGACGGGCGCGCTGCGTCTGCGGATCGAGGAAATCGCGCCCAGCGAGGCATCAGCTCGCGCATCTGCGCAGGGGCTTTCCGGGCTGCTCAAGCTGGGGCGGCTGGCGCAAGAGGCGCTGCCCGGTACACTTGGCGGTGCCGAGACCGCAGCTCTGCTTAACAGTGCGGTTGTGACGCAGCATGGAGATCGAGCGATTGTGAATGCAACTCTGCCGCAGAGCGCGCTGCATGCAATCGTCACGACCCCGGACGGGTTGGTGCCATCCGGAGCAGGGCGAGCCATGAGCCAGCCCTGAAGGGTAGGAGTCTGCTCGTCGGTGAGCCTCGCCCCGCGTCTTACCTACTGGCCGTGATGCGATGGTGTAGGGGAAGCTACAGCCATAGCAGCCTCCTGCTGCTCCATCGTTTCACGCAGATACTTGTGCGGGTTGACGGGCGTGTTGTTGATACGCACCTCGTAGTGGAGATGCGGGCCGGTGCTTCGGCCCGCTGAACCCACGTAGCCGATCACCTGGCCCTGACGTACCAGCTGGCCTGTCACCACAGCAAAGGCAGATAAATGGCCGTAGATGGTCGTAATGCCGCCGCCATGGTCTACGATCATCTCGCGCCCATAACCGCTGGCAGGGCCGGCCTTGGCGATGACACCGTCTGCCGGCGCATGGATGGGTGTTCCGTAGCTGGTGGCAATATCAAGCCCGGCATGGAAAGCACCTTCTCCGTTGAAGGGGTCGAGCCGCTCGCCAAATGAGCTCGTCAACCGACCCATCACAGGCCAGAGCGTGGGAGCCTGGGAACCGGTGAGTACGGCGTCCGCGTTGGTTGGAAACGGATGAGGCGGCTCATAGGAGAAGCGCGGCTCCAGATGACCGGTCGACGCCTCGGTCCGGAGAGCGGCAAACTCACCCAGAGATTTGGCGTACGCCTCTTGGCTGAAGCCTGCGGAGCTATCCGGCGAACTGTTGGCAAGGACGGGTACAGCCGCGGTAGCCACAGCCTTGCTACTGCTTGCCGTATGAAGGCCGTACAGTGCAGTGACCTGGCTGGCAAGCGAGCCGAGCGAGGCGGCCTGGACATCCTTTTGCCGGGCCTGCAGCTGTAGGCGGGCATAGTCCTTTTGCAAGGCTTCACGCTGAGAACGAACTTGGTTGAAACTCGCTGTCTTCAGGAGCATGCGGCTATAGGAGCCGGCCATGCCCGCGATGGTGAAGGCGCCCACCAAAGCCGCTGCCACAAACACGTAGGCATAGTGGAGCGGTACCGGTACCTTGCGGAGGCGGCCGTCTACTTCGCGCGCAACAAAGATGATGTAGAAGCGCTTATTCACAGTCCACAGTCCTGCTTCCTCAAAAACGGCAGCCGAGCAAATCGGCAGACCAGAGGCTCCGTTTTGCAGTTACCTAAATGTCACGCTACCAGCCGGGAAGAACAGGGTCAACGACTTACGCCCCCTCATCTGCGTTCCCTGATTGCCTTTATCAATACCTGGAGCGTATCTGGAGTGATGTTCTTTCGCGTGCTCGTTCCCAGAGCTTGACAAGATCCGGCTGAAGGAACTAGAGGCCACCCACACGCCGATGCCGCAATCTCGCGCATTTGTGCCACGGCTTTTAAGGTTGATGGCACTTTAGTGTCAGCGGTAACGTTTTCTCCTTCTTTTTGCGTCAGCGGCTCCATATAGTTGCGTAGTGAAACCGGAAAGCATGCTTTTGGCCATAGATGAGGAGCTGGAAAGGCTTCGAAAGATTCGCAATCTGCTTGCCGGCGCACCAGTCGATGCGCTCTGGAACCCGTTTGCGAGAGCCGCCGAGGAGCCGAAGAAGCGGAACTTGAGCGAGGAAGCTCGGCAGCGAATTGTTGACGCGCAGCGGCGCCGCTGGGCGGCAGCCAAGGGCAAAACGGAGAACTACCAGGCGAGCAACGGTCCAATCTTTGCCGGCTAAGCCAGGCCGCCGCTAATGGGCGCTCTCGGCGCGTCAATGCCTGACTATGCGTGAACGTCTGCCGGTCGGCGAACAGGCTATGATCGCTCGGCTGCTTAGGCAAACGTTTGCTCCGATACACGATCAGAGCTCTCGCGAAACGCCTGCAGCTCTATCTGGGAGACGGTCTCAGGTGCGGGTAGGCATTGGGGATGACTGTGCGGTTCTGCGCGTTCCCCGCGGCCATGAGCTCGCCGTCACCACCGACATGCTGCTGGAAACAGTGCACTTCGGCAGGGACTGGCACTCGCCGGAGTCCGCTGGGCATCGCTGCCTGGCCCGGGGCTTAAGTGATCTCGCGGCGGTGGGCGCGATCCCCTTGGCGGCTTTCCTGTCGTTTGCTGTGCCTCCGGAGCTTGCCGGTCGCTGGACGACGCGGTTTCTTGACGGGCTGCTTCGGCTGGCAAGGGAGCATCGGGTGCCGCTGGCTGGGGGCGATACCGCGAAGGCGCCATCAGTTCCAAATGACTTAGAAGCCGGGCTGGGCGGAGGTAAGGCCTTGTTCAGCGCGGACATTGTGCTGCTCGGTTCCTTACCGGAGGGCTCGGCGCTGCTGCGGTCCGGCGCCCGGGCGGGCGACCGACTGTACGTCACAGGAGCTCTCGGTGGAGCAGCTGCGGAGCTCGAGGCCGTGCGGGCTCGATCGGCCGGGTTCCAGCGGATGCGGGTGGCGGTAGGAGAACACCCGCAGCTCTTTCCTGCTCCGCGGGTGCGGCAGGGGATGCGCTTGCGGGGGCTGGCTACGGCGGCGATCGACATCAGCGACGGGCTTTCAACCGATCTCCAGCACCTGTGCGAGAGCTCCCGGCTCGAGGCTGAAGTAGAGGAAGCGCGGTTGCCGGTGCACCCTTTCGCCCAAGTTCTCGGCGGGGCAAGAGCTCTGGAGCTGGCCCTGCATGGAGGTGAAGACTACGAAATCTTGTTTACAGCGGCCCCGGGGACGGCGGTGCCGCGCCGGATCGCGGGGGTGCCGGTGACAGAGATCGGGCGGATGTGCCGGGCAGGTGCAGGTGGCACGCGCGTGGTGCTGCTCAAGGCGGACGGGTCGCGGGAACGGCTTCGGCCCCGAGGCTGGGAACACTTCCGAAGCAAGCCAGCGGCGGAGCAGGAGATGCCCCAAAAGGGTCAAAAGCGTGAGCCGAAGAACAGGCCCAAACGGGTCGGCTAAAGAGCTTTTTTTGTGCCATTTTCGATCGTTTTGGTGTCATTTTCGTGCCATTTTGTGCCACTTCCACGTCCCTAAATTGTATAAACATGCAGGATGGTGCATAGTTATGCACTCAGTCGGTAACTTCCGTACCGTAGACGCTGAGCGCGACAGGGGTCCAGAAGAGCCGGTCCTGTCAATCACCCGATGGGTATGCGGAGGGGGGCTATTCCCGCGAAGTGCCTCGAAAGTGGAAGGGCCGGCCTGAGGCGAACCGAAACAGCAAGGTGCGTCGGGGCGGGCGGTAGGATCGGGAATATGCCTTCCCTTCGTGTACGGTTTGCTCCCTCGCCTGCGGGCCTGCTCCCTCGGCTGCCTCTCCATCAAGCCCGGACAGCCTTGTTCAACTGGTTTCTTGCTCGAGGCGGGGAGCGGGGCAGCGCCTTTGTGCTGCGGGTGGATGATCTGGACGGTGTGGGCGAGGCAGGGAGTGCGGAGCGGTACGAGCTGGAGCTGATGGAAGACCTCTTGTGGCTGGGGTTGCGTTGGGACGAGGGTCCGGTAACGGGCGGCCCGTATGCGCCGTATCGGCAGAGCGAGCGCCTTGCGCTTTACGCGCGGCATGCCGAGCAGCTGCTAAGCGGAGGCCAGGCCTACCGGTGCTTCTGCGGAGGAGAAGCAGCGGAAGAGGTGGATCGAGACTCTCACGCGACGCTCGCGAACCATGAGCCGAAGAGCCATGCACACTGCGTGGGCCCGTGTCGGGCGATCGCGCCGGAGGAGTCGGCTGCCCGCGCGGCCAAGGGGGAGCGGTTTGCGGTGCGGCTGCGCACGCCGGAGCACCCACTGCGGTTTGCCGACAGGGTGCATGGGGAGATGGAGTTTCCGCATGAGGCGGTTGCGGACACGCTGCTGCTGCGCGCAGGCACGGTGCGGGAGCCGGGGCTGCCGACGAGCCTGTACGCGGGCGTGGTGGATGACGCGCTGATGGGGATCACGCATGTGGTGCGCGAGGATGAGCACCTCGCCGACACGCCGCGAGAAGTAGCGATCTATGAGGCGTTCGGATGGAGGGTGCCCGAGTTTGCGCACCTGCCAGCGATCGTACACGCGCACGGGAAGGATCCGCAGAAAAGCGCGCATGCAGGGGTTGGAAGCGGAGAGATCTCTACAGTGGCGGGTCTGCGTGCCCTAGGTATTTTGCCGGAGGCGCTGGTGAACTACATGGCGCTGCTGGGCTGGGGGCCGCGTGGTGGAGAGCAGGAGATCTTCTCCAGCGAGGAGCTGGTGAGGGCGTTCGAGCTGGGGCATGTGGCGGTTTCGCCTGCGCAGTTGGACTGGGCTAAGCTGCACTTCTTCAACCGGCACTACCTGAGAACAGGCGACGTGGCACGGCTGCTCGGGTTGGCCTGGCCGTTTTGGACGGCGGCCGGGATGCTGCCGGCGCGCGGTGCGGCGCCGGGCGAGGTGGTGGGTTGGGCGCAAAGGGTGCTGGAGCTGTTTCTGCACTCGATCGACCAGCTGGATGAGCTGCCGGCCAAGGCGGCGTTTCTGTTCGGGGTCGATGCGGCAGCGGCGCGGGCCGAACCGGAGAACGCAGCGGTGCTCAGCGGGCCGGGTGCGGCAGCGGCGCTGCGGGCGTTTGCAGCGCGAGTAGATGGCCCTGAAGGCGAGGTCACGCCGGAGCTGTTCCATGAGTGGATGAAAGAAGTGAGTACGGAGACCGGGGTAGAGGGCAAGGAGCTATTTTTGCCAGTCCGGATTGCGCTGACCGGGACGCATGCGGGGCCGGAGTTTGAGCGGCTGCTGCCGGTGATTGCGTTTGGCGCGGAGCTGCCTCTGCCGAAGCGGGTACTGGGGGTGCGGGAGAGAATGCTGAGGTTTGTGGGTGAGGTCTGAAGCGACTCCTGTTTGAGGAGGCGAGCGTAGAGAGCACTGTACGGCTTGCGGAAAGTACGGACTTGCGAGGGCGCTCGGGAGAGCATCCAGTCTGCCTAGTTGGTTCTCCGCGCCGACCCTCACTCGTGCCGCAGGGCTTCGATGGGCTCCACGCGGGCGGCGCGGCGGGCGGGCACCCAGGCGGCGACCAGGGCCAGCAGCAGCAAGGCGCCTGCTGCGCCGGCCAGGGCTGCCGGGTCTGCGGGGCGGATGCCGAAAAGTAGGGCGCGCACCAGGCTGCCGAGGGCGAGCGTCGCGCCCAGGCCGGCGGCTACGCCGAACGCGGCCAGCCAGCCTGCTTCTCGCAGCACCATCGACTGGACCCGGCCCCGGTCTGCGCCTAGCGCGAGGCGAATGCCGATCTCCCGCGTCCGCTCGGTCACTGAGTAGCTCAGCACACCGTACACCCCGACCCCGGCCAGCAGCAGCGCCAGCGCCCCGAAAGCCAGCGACAACATGGCCATGAGCCTTTCCTGCTGCGTCACCTCCGCGATCTGCTCTTCCTGCGTCCGTACGGCGGTTAGGGGTAGGTCCGGGTCCAAGCGCGCCACAACGCGACGCAACGTGGGCACCAGCTCCTCCGGCCGCTGCGAGCTGCGGACCACAAAGACCCCTCCACCTACATCGTCTCCTCCGCGAATGAGATCGAAGTGCAGCGGCTCCGGCTGCGCGTGCGGGTCGGCGTACAGCGTGTCGCCGCAGATGCCGACAACCTCCGTCAGGGTCCCCGTAGCCTTGCCGGTAGCGTGGTCGCCCGAGGAGCTGAACCGCCGTCCGATCGGGTTGACACCCGGGAAGTACTTGCGCGCCATGGACTGGTTGATCAACGCGAGTCCATCCGTGCGCCCCGTATCTCCGTCGGAGAAGCTGCGTCCAGCCACGATCGGGATCCCCATCGTCTCGAAATATCCTGGCGTCACAGAATCCACATCAACGCTCGCATCCTGACTGCGCCCGCTCTTCCCGCCAAGCGGCCGCTCCAGGTAGAAGGACTCGTCCGATGTGGAATGAGACAGCATCGCCACGGTCGTGATGCTCGCGCGCTCCACACCGGGCGTGCTGCGTACTGCTTCCAGCAGCTGCGCCAGCATGCGTCGGTTGGCCCCGGCGGGGTACTTGAGCGCGGGCAGGTTGACCTCAAAAAGCAGCAGTCCCTTTGCCTGGAAACCCGGGTTAACCCGCTCAAGATTAAGCATCGTCCGTAAAAAGAGCCCGGCGCTAGCTACCAGCACGAGCGCCAGCGCGACCTCCACGGCTACAAGCGCCTTGCCGCCCCACATACGCCGACGCCCTGTCGCACCAGTGCCTGCATCTTTGATCGCCTCGCCCGGGTCGCGCCGCGTTGCCTGCCACGCCGGCGCAAGGCCGGCCAGGATCGCGCTTGCAACAGTGACTCCGGCTGTAAAGGCGAACACGCGCCAGTCAAATGACACCTGGATCTCGGTCCTTGCATCTCCCTGCCACAGCAGCCGAGGCACCACGTCGCGCACCAGGAAGGCGAGCAGGAAGCCCAGCACTCCGCCGAGCGCCGATAACAGCAGCGCCTCGGTCAAGAGCTGGCGAAAGATCCTTGCCCGCCCCGCACCCAAAGCGAGCCGCAGGCTCATCTCGCGCCCCCGGGTACGTGCCCGGGCCAGCATGAGGTTGCCGACATTGACGCAGGCCAGCAGCAGCACCAGCCCCACGGAGCCCAGCAGCGCGTACACCGGCTTGCCATACTGCTCACGGATCCAGGCCACCCCGCGGCTTCCATCCCCCAGCGCCACCCAGGGGAGCGTCTGCCCGGCTTTCAGGCCTCCCAGCTTTCGGAGCCGCGCTTCCAGCGCAACCGTGAGCCCGGCCGCGCTTTGGTTTTCGCTCATCCCGGGCTGCATGCGCAGCTCTGCTTTGACCCAGCTCAGCTTCTCCGAGTGCAGAGGATTTTCTATCCCGATAAGCGGCTTGAGTCTGCTTACCGCCGTCAGCGGCACAAACACGTCGGGCGAGATCTGAACGCTGCCTGCTCCGGTAAATCCCCGCGGGTTTACCCCGACGACGGTCGCCAGAGTCCCTTCCAGCCGGATCGTGCGTCCCAGCACATCGGGCGTGCCACCGAAGACCCGCTGCCACAGCCCATGGCTCAGCACCACGGCGAGCGGCGCGCCCGCATCCACCCGGTCGTCCGCAGGAAGGAGCGCTCTTCCCAGCGCCGGCCGCACTTCCATCTCGCCATAGTAGCTGCCTGAGACCATCTCCACGTTGACGGCACGCGCGTCGCCGGCTCCGCTGAGCGTGATGTTGTAGACGTCCTGGTAGCCGAATAACGGGGTCTGCTCGGCCTGGCTTGCCAGCTGCTGAAACGCCGGGTACGGCAGGACATCGAACTCACGCTTTCCACCCTCGGCGGACCCTTCGCCATTCCAGAAGTTTTGTTCGCCCCCATGTTCATCCTGAACGACAAGCACTTCCCGCAGCTCCGCCGCCCGCGGCACGCCGAGCCGTGCAAACAGGAGCTCGTTCGCCGTCGAAAAAATCGCCGCGTTCGCACCGATGGCAAGCCCCAGTGAGCACACCGCAGTCGCCGTGAAGCCGGGGTTTTTGCGCAGCAGCCGGAAGCCATAGCGCAGGTCGGCCGCGAGTTCGGCAAGCCAGTCCACCGGGCCCAGACCGAGCGCGGCCCGCATGCCGTCGCGGTGCGACGCTTGCGCGCCGAACTCTACCCGCGCCTGCCGCAGCGCCTCTGCCGCGGGCAGCCCCTCGCGTTGTAGGTCCCCGGCGCGGCTCGCGATGTGAAAGCTGATCTCCTCGTCCATCTCCTGCCGGAGGCGGCTTGGGCGCAGGACGGAACGCGCCCAAGCAAGGGCGCGCGAAACCACCCGCGCCAGCCTGATCCCTGGCCCGGTCCTCGGCCCGCTCATCGCGCCGCCTCCGGAACAGCAGTTGCCCGCAGCACGGCCGCCATTAAGCGGCTCATCTCCACCCACCGCGTCGTCTCGGTTTCCAGCTGCCGCTGACCTTCCGGGGTCAAGGAGTAGAACTTGGCCCGCCGGTTGTTTTCGCTCGGCCCCCACTGCGTATGCAGCGAGCCCGCAGCCTCCAGCCGGTACAGTGCCGGATAGAGCGATCCTTGCTGGACCAGCAGCCGCTCGCCGGAGATCGCCTGGATCCTGAGTAGGATCCCGTATCCGTGCAGCTCTCCCAGCGAGACTGCTTTCAAGATCAGCAGGTCCAACGTCCCCTGCAGCAAGTCCACCTGTTTCCCCATAGAGTTCTCCCAGGACGTCTAGGAGAAAGGAACAGGAACTACTCCTAGTCTGTCAAGGAGTGCTTTCTTGAGGAATTGTCAGTCGTTCCCTCAGGAGGAGTGCGGGGGCCTATATCCCGCCGCTTTACCAGCCCATGCGCTGTCGGAGCTGGAGGACGTGGGCGGTGTGGTGCCGTCCGTGCCACTCGTAAAGCGGAAGAACTTCGGCAAGGCTGGTTCGACCGCCTTCCGGATGCATGTAGCCACGATCCCAGGCGGCGACGTCGAGGGACTCAAGCAGATCCGCCATGCGTGCGTGCAAGGGGACGAGCAGGGCCAGGGGCGCGTCCACCGGCCCGGAGACCTCGGCGGTTGCGGCCCATTTCTTTTCGTCATAGGGCAGGATGGTGGGCCAGTCGCCGGTGAGGGCGAACTTGATGCGGAGGAAGGCATGCATGTGTGAGTCGGAGAGGTGGTGGGCGAGCTGCTGCAGGGTCCATCCGCCGCTGCGGTAGGGCGTTTGGAGCTGTGCAGGACTGAGCCCTGCGTAGGCGGAAGAGAACCGGCTGGGAAGTTGACGGAGCGACAGAAGGAGGCTAGGCCGCAATGCCGGATCGGGGTCCAGGACGGGCGGGCCGATGGGGTAACGCTCGTCGTAGACGGGTAAGGGCGAGGAGGCGGACATGCGAGCAGACTATAGCCGTTCTCGTACCCATGAGAGGGAGAGTTTCGGTGAAGTGTGATGGGCTACCACTCTCCGGGCGCGAGAGCATCATTCGACGAGGACAGATCCCCTGCTCAGGACAGCGGAAAACGCAATGATGCAAGGCTAGGCCGGGCCGCGCTGGATGCCGATGGGGAAAGGAGGTGCGCCGTCTTCGGATAGCCAGTCATATAGCCCCTGCTTGCGGTTGGCGGCGCTCCAGGTGGAGGGGGTGCGTGTGGTGAGCCAGTCGAGGGGCTCGGAGGCTGGAGTGTCGGAGCTATTATCTGCGGCTTGGAGGCAGCGGGCGAAGGCGGCGCGGATGGCTTGTTTCTGGTCTTGTCCCCTAGACGAGCCGGCAGCTGAGCCGGTTGAGGCGCTGACGGAGCGGGGGTCGGGGGAGATGAGCAGAACGGTGCCGGTGCCGGCGACGGCATCGAGCCACTGGCGAGTGAGGGACCAGGGGAGGTCCGGGGTGATGGGGACGCAGTCGGCATCGAGGGAGAAGAAGGCGCGATGCTGCGGGAGGCGGAAGGCGAGAGTGTTGACGCCGGTGCGGCGGGTGCGCTCCCAGAGGCGGCCGCTGACGTCATCGCCGGTGCGGGAAGCGTCAAAGAGGCCGACGGAGAGATGACCGACGGTGTTGCAGCCGAGGATGAGCCGGGCAGGCCCGCAGGCGAGGCGGAGCCGCCGATAGAGCAGAGTGACGACCTCGGCGTTAGTGAGGGTGCGGTCATAGAAGTGCCAGCTGCCTTGGGTGGGCGAGGCGCCCATCTGGCTGCCCCATTGGCCGAAGAGCTCATAGGTGGTGAAGTCGTGCTTGATGAGGTCGAAGCCCTGGCGGCAGGCCTCGTCGGCGACGGCGGCGATGCGCTCCATGGCTTCAGGGAGAGTGGGGTCATAGGCAGGCAGGGAGTCCCGGTTGGCTGGGCTGCCGAGGCGGGCGTCGGGGAGAAGCAGCTTCGTGGGTGTGGAGGAGGGGGCGCGCAGAGGGCGGATCCAGAGACCGGGGGTGACGCCGCGGCTGCGGACGGCGGAGGCCAGGTGGGGCAGGCTGGGGAAGCGGGCGGGATCCTGGTAGCCGTCGTCAATGACGGTGAAGGGGCGAACGGGGCCGGACGGGCTGAGCGAAGCGACCAGATCGGCATCGCGCAGGATGCCGTCGGGAGTGTTGTGCCCGTAGCTGTAGTACCAGTCATTGCTGCCGTAGATGGCGTGGGCGCGCATGCCGCCGCGCTGCGCCGGGACTGCGACGCCCTGAGCCATGGCCCGGCAGAGCCGCTGGGCGAGGGCGAAGGCGGACTCGCCGGGCTCACCCGTGCAGGTGATGAGCGTGGCTGCTTCGAGTGTGCGCGTGCCGAGCAGGACGCCGTTGCCGCCGTTGCGGACGTCGAGCCAGAGAGAGATGCCGGAGGGGTCGAGCTGCCAGAAGCAGAAGGCGGCGGCACCGGTTTTGACGCCCATGCCGGAGGTGAGGCCGGATGGGGAGCCGGCGGCGGCGTGGACGAGGGCGTACCAGGGCATCGGGCGCTCGGGCTGGAGGGGACGCCAGGCGAGATCGCCATAGCTGCGCTCCCAGGCGTCGCCAAGGGCAACGAGATCTTCTGACAGGCGAACTTTCCAGCGGAGATGGAGGCGCTGGATCGGGATGTTGGGGGCGCTGAGTGCGACGCCGGCCTGGCTGGCCGCGGGTGTGAAGCGCAGCGCGACAGCGGCGGCACTGCCGCTGCCTGTCCAGAGCTCGCCGGTCCGGGTGAGGGCATGACGTTCCGCAGCTTCATCGCCGACAAAAGCGAATGCGAGATCAGGCTGGGTGAGCACGGGCAGGAAGGGCGCCTGCGGCGTGAGCCCAATGCCCGGTGGCACGGAGCTTGCCTGCCCGACGCGGCCAGCTGCCGAGAGCAGCAGCGCGGCGGCGGGGGCAGCCTGCAGAAGACGCCTGCGTGTCAGGGCCTCCGAGGATCGAGATGGATGGGGCATGCGGCTTTCTCCCGGTGAGAAGGGTACAGCGGGCGGGCTCATGTTTGGCGAGTGGAGCAGCTCTTCCCCGATTTCGGCGTCCCGTTCGGTGGTTCCTCGCATGGGAGCCTGGAGCTGAAGGGTTGGGCTCGGGCCTCGGGAGAGATGACGCCGTGGAGCTTTCCGTCTCGCTCATGGGGTGCCTGAGAGGCATGATGGGGTATGACCCTTTCCCGTTCTGATGGTTCCCCCAGCACGATGAGGTTGTCTCGCGGCGCCACCGGCACCCCACTACGGGGCAGCGGTGCGACTGAGTCCCCTTCGGAGGAGCGAGCAGACCCGCGGCTTCAGCGGCCCAACCTGATCCTGGCAATCTGCTGTATGAGCCTGCTGCTGGTGAGTATGGACGTGACGATTGTGAATGTGGCGCTGCCGGCGATCCAGCATGATCTGCGGGCGACGCTCTCTCAGTTGCAGTGGGTGTTCGACGCGTACACGCTGGTGGTCGCCAGCCTGCTGATGCTAGCCGGGTCGCTCTCCGATCGGTTTGGGCGCCGGCGCGTGTTTCAGATCGGCCTGCTGCTATTTACGGCGGGCTCAGTGCTGTGCAGTGTGGCCCCGAGCATTGGAGGGCTGATTGGGTTCCGGGCGATGCAAGGGCTGGGCGCGTCTATGCTCAACCCGGTCGCGCTTTCGATCATCGTGAACTCCTTTCAGGAGCGAAAGGCACGGGCGCGGGCGATCGGGGTGTGGGGCTCGGTAGCCGGCGCGTCCTTCGCCCTGGGGCCGCTGATCGGCGGAGCACTGACGCAGACGGTCGGCTGGCGCGCGATCTTCTGGGTCAACCTGCCGATCGGGCTGCTGGCGGTGGTGCTGGCGGCGCTGTTTGTGCCGGAGTCGAAGGCACCACGCGCGCGGGCGTTTGATCCGGTGGGGCAGGTGCTGATCTTTACCATTCTGGCGACGCTGACCTATGGAGTGATCGAGGGCCCGCGCGCGGGCTGGCACTCCGGAGAGATCCTGGGATTGTTTGCGGTGACGGCCGGAGCGCTTCTGGCGTTTCTGCTGTATGAGCCGCGTATCCGGGAGCCGCTGCTGGATCTGCGCTTTTTTCGGAGTGTGCCTTTCAGCAGCGCGGCCGTGCTGGGAGTTTGCGCGTTTTCATGCTTTGCCGGCTTTCTGTTTTTGAACGCTCTCTATCTTCAGCAGGTGCGAGGCCTTTCGGCTTTCCGCACGGGACTGTGCACACTGCCCCTGGCGGTAATGATGATGGTGTGCGCGCCGCTCTCCGGCAGGCTGGTGGGCAGCTATGGGCCGCGGCCTTCGATCCTGCTTGCGGGTACCGGCTTCCTGCTGAGCACTGCGACGCTGACGCAGCTGAGCACAGGAACGCCGCTCGGGTTGCTGCTCGTGGTGTACGTGCTTTTTGGGATAGGGCTGGGCATGGTGAACCCGGCGATCGCAAACAGCGCGGTCACTGGTATGCCGCTGTCGCAGGCCGGTGTGGCGGCGGCCATTGCCTCCACCAGCCGGCAGGTAGGCGCGGCGCTCGGTGTGGCGGTGGCGGGTACAGTGGTGAGTGCCGGGGCTGCGAGCCACACAGGGGGTCAGGCGGCCGGCCGGGCTGTGAGTGGTGGAATGAGCCGTCTGGACGGTGCAGGCTTTGCCGAGGCGACCCATCCCATTTGGTGGATCATGGTTGGGTGCAGCCTCGTGACGCTGCTGCTGGGAGCGGTGGCGAACACCGGCTGGGCGAAGGAGACGGCCAGCCGGGTGGCGCCTTTGCTGGAAAGCCAGCCTCAGGGCGAGGTGAGGCGCGCCTAGACGTAGGGCCGCCGCAAGCGCGGGGCCGGCGAACTTCGCGGCAGGCCATCGTTTCCATCCGAGCCGGCAGCCCTTGGAGTGGGAGCGAGATCCGCGTTAGCCGGCCGGCTCTTCCAGAGCGACGCGGGCGTTGCGCATCATGTCAGCGATGAGATTGGTGTGCTCGCCCCAGCCGTGGAATGGCATTGGATCAACCAGGCGAAGGTCAGTGCGGTCGCCATAGACGCGCCCGTAGCCCAGCCAGATGTGGGTGGTAGCACCGGGCAGCCCTGATGTGGAGCGGCTGCGGCAGACGATGCCGTCCTCTGTTGCGGCAACGGGAAAGCAGTAAGGATCGCCGGTGGTGGCTTTGGAGAGCAGGGCGATGGTGTCAATCGCGCCATGGCTGCGCATCAGGGGTGCGAGACGCTCCTGGAGCCAAGCGAAGCAGGAGTCGACGGCATGGGGGATAGCCGCTTTGAGGGCGGGGGCGTTGGCAGGTGTGCTCATGGGGTGGACCTCCCGGAGTGCAGCAGAGATGCAGCGTCAGGCTTGCTGGTGCTCTTATCGGCAGGCTTCTCGGTTTCGAGAGACTGCCCTGTTCAAGAAGTACACAGGACAACGCCGGCGAGGAGCACCGTCCTGCAACGGTCCCGGTACGAAGGTAAGGGATAGAGGACCGCGATTTGCAAAGAAGGGCTCAACGCTTCCACCTGTCGGTCGATAAAGGAGTGTGACGGGAATGGATGCCATAGGGACGGGCCGGCGGGAGACTCGGAGAGATCTAGAGGTGAGTTCGGCAGGGCGGAGCTTGGCCTAGACCTGGCGGAAGTCGCTATCGCTCGACACTTCCGCCGCCACAGCGAAGAAGCTGAGTGCTGCTTCGCCTTGTTCCAGGAGCCGGGTACGTAGGAGCGCTCCGTAGCGCTCAGCAAGAGGCGCGACTGGAGCGGAGGCGCGGCTGGGCTGAGAGCGGCCGGGCTGCGGGCTACGTTGTGCGGGTTTGGCCTTGGGGCTGGGAGCGCGCTGAGGGGGAACGGGTGGATGGCCGTGCGCTTCGCGACGGTGCTCGACGATGACCAGAGCTTCGGGGGCCAGCAGATCACGAGCCGGGCCGCCCAGAGCGCTGAGCGTGGCGCTGTACTCGTCCGCGGCGCCGTATGGGGGGTCGAGAAAGATGAGGTCAAAGCCGGCTGGCTGCCGGCTTGAGGACGGGGCCTGAGATAGGGAGGGAGCTGTGCGGCTGTTGTTGGCAAGCCAACGAGCGACAGGCACCCCTTCCACGCGGACGCGGTCGGCGAGGCCGAGGGTCGTCATGTTGTGGCGAATGGCGGCGAGCGCAGGGGCAGACTGCTCGACCAGGACAGCCTCGGCTGCGCCGCGGCTGAGGGCTTCGAGCCCGTTGGCTCCGGAGCCGGCGTAGAGGTCCAGAAAGTGAGCGCCCTCGATGCGGGGCTGAAGGATATTGAAGAGAGTTTCACGAAGACGGTCGTAGGTGGGGCGGGTCTCGTCGCCGCGTGGAGCGAGGAGTGTGCGGGAGCGGAACTCGCCTGCGATGATGCGCATGAGTCTATGGTAAGCGGGGGTGCGGGGTGCTTGGATCCTCATGAGCCTGCAGGTACCTAGTCGAGCTGTTGTGGACCGGGATACATGCGGGCTCTCGGCAAAACGAGGAGACTTCACGCAGAAAAGGTTGTCGCCAGCCGCTTGAACAGGACGATCAGTCGATCTTTACCGATTTGCCCCGGACATTCGGCCGGGTTTGGAGGAACGTTAGTGAGTTGCTTCAGCCAGACAGCTCCGCGCCCGCGAACGGCGCAAGTCATTCCATGATATGTCCTCCCTATTATCTAATCAGCTTATTTCAGAACCTTCTTTTATTACCCATTCGACAAAAGGTCCGTCTCGAACAGCACCTATGACCAAGGGCCATCCTATCCAAGGAAAACTCTCCAGGTTTAATATCTCATCCGACCATTCCACCCCTTCTTCAAAAACGAAGCGAGCTACTTCTGCTTCTTTAATCTCCAGCAACGCTTCCCAGAGCGGCCACACATCGCGGTCCAAATACTCAATCGTGCAAAGATACTTAGACAGCCTTATCCCATAAATGGACGGTCGAGCTATCAGAAGGTACCGAATGAAAACGCTCAGAAGTTAAGGATGATATCCGCAAAGACTCCCTTTTTAATGTTAATGATCAGCTGCTTGAGCGGTACGCTGGTCACCTCGAATGTGTCGATGTTACGTTCTAGCGCGCGAAGAAAATAACGGCTTTCCTGCTTCACTACCAGATCGACGACCCTGTCTATCATCGCGCTGTTATCTCCGACCACACTTAGCAAGAGCTGCATTGATATCCTCCGGTCTTATTTCTGACGCTTCTGTACATCTGAAAAGCACGCCTGTGACCCTACCGCATGCGGCGCGTAGCTTAGTAAGTGCCTATATTAGCCGCCGTCTTATACTGCAAGGCTTTGTTGACGCCCTAACCTCTCACATAAACGCTCCTGCAGCGAGAGCGTTCCATAGCAGACTGCTCGCCGCATAGCGAGCCTACAGGCAGATAAGTTCTCTCGGCGAGAGGAGCTTCCTGGCGTGATCTGGGCGTATGCGGCCTTTTCTTTGGACGATGCCAGCTCTGCCGCGGCGGCGGCTGGTGCAGAGGCCGCCGGCGGCTGCCACTACAATCAGCGAGGGGCAGCGCGTAAGCGAACGGTCCTGCGAGGAGCGCACCTGCGAACGGGCACCTAGGGGCGCGCTGGAGCGTGGACTAAAGAGGAGAGTGCCACTGATGCGCGCATGGAGCTTTCCGCTCGGCAAACCGTTTGGCGTGGAGCTGCGCATCCACGGGCTATTTGTGCTGCTGCTGTTTCTGTTTGCGATCTCGGCGAGCGGCATGGGGTTGGGGGGATGGCGGGGCCTGGTGCTTTGGCTCCTGCTGCTGTTTGCGGTGGGAGTGCGGGAGACCGCGCGGGCGGTCGCGGCAGCGGCGTTCCATGTGGGGCTGCGCTCGATCCTGCTGCTGCCGGTAGGCGGCCTGCAGGCGCCGGTGGATGCTGAGGCGGAAGCAGAGCTGCGCAAGGGGCGCGCCCGGATAGTGATGTTCCTGACCGGGTCGGTGACGAACCTGCTGGTGGGTGGCCTGCTGGCTGGGCTGCTGCTGGGCGGCAGCCCGCTGATTGGAGTAGGCAGGCACCCGTGGGTGAGCCTGGACCACCTGCTGCGCTCGGCTTTGTGGCTGAACCTTGCGCTGGCTGCGCTCCACATGATTCCGGCATTTCCGCTCGATGCGGGGCGGCTGCTGCGAGACTTGTCGATTAAGAAACACGGTTTGCAGGAGGCGAGCCGCGCGGCGCTAGGGCTGGGACGAATGCTGGGCTCAGCAGCTGCTGCGCTGGGCTTGGGGCTGCTGCTGTTCCCCAATGTGCCGTTGGCGATGGCGGCGAGCCCCTGGCTGCTGCTGTGCGGCTTTTTTGTGGCGGTAGGCGCGCAGCTGGATGACCAGGGAACGATCTTCCAGACGGTGGTGGACACGGTGGCGATGCAGGACGTGATGCTGACGAGCTTTAGCACTGTTTCGCCCTCCGACACGCTGCAGGATGCGCTGGAGAAGGCGGTGCACTCGCTTCAAGACGACTTCCCGGTCGTGCGCAATGACGAGATTGTGGGGGTGGTGTCGCGCTCGTCGATTTTTGCCGCGCTGCGTACGGATGGCAATGGCTATGTGCAGTCGGTGATGGGAAGGAACTTTCTGGTGGCGGCGCCCGAGGACTCGCTCGGCACGACGATCCGGAGAATGCGTGAAGGGCGTGTGGGGATGATCCCGGTGGCGAACGGCGAAGGCCGGGTGTTGGGCATGGTGACGCTGCAGAATCTACGGCAGAGCATGGTACCGCTGCTGGAGCAGAGGAAACTGCGCGGGGCCTCACGGCCGGGGAAAGATGAAGGGTGACGCGGGATGGGGAAAGCCCGGAGCTCGCGCCTGACAGGGCTCCATCGCCTGGGCCGGGTGTAGCGCCGAGTCTTGGTCGAGATCTTGCGCCGGGGCTGTACCTGGTGGCGACGCCGATCGGGAATCTTGAAGACATGACCCTGCGCGGGCTCCGGGTGCTGCGGGAGGTGGACCGGATTGCCTGCGAGGACACGCGGCAAACGGGGAAGCTGCTGCAGCACTTCAGCATCAGCACGCCGCTCGTGAGCCTGCACGAGCATAACGAGCAGGCGCGTGCCGGGGAGCTGCTGCCGCTGCTGCGCGCCGGCGGCCGGGTGGCGGTCGTCTCGGATGCGGGCATGCCGGGGATCTCCGACCCGGGCAGCCTGCTGGTGCGGGTGGCGGTCGAGGCCGGAGTGCCGGTGTTCCCGGTGCCGGGGCCGAATGCGGCGTTGTCTGCGCTAGTGGCTTCAGGGCTGGGTACGGAGCGGTTTACGTTTCATGGTTTTTTGCCGGAGAAGGCAGGAGCGCGGCGGACGGCGCTGGAACAGCTTGCAGGGCTTGCCGAGGACGGGTCAGGACTGGGTTTCGCGCTGGGGACGCAGATCTTTTATGAGGCGCCGCACCGGGTGCTCGATGCGCTGGCTGATGTGGACGCGGTGTTTGGGGTGCGGGCGCGGGTGGTGGTGGCACGCGAGCTGACCAAGGTCTTTGAGGAGTTTGTGCGGGGGACGGCGGCGGAGGTGCGGGCGGTGCTCGCCGGGCGCGAGCGCGTGCGCGTGCGCGGGGAGATGGTGCTGTTGCTGGAGGTGCTCGCTGCTGGACCGAGCAGTAAAGGTGCGGAGGCGCGGCAGAGGATTGGGGAGCGGGTGCGGGCGCTCCAGGCGAGTGAGGGTTTGGACGAGAAGGATGCGCTGAAGCGGGTGGCGCGAGAGCGCGGGTTGGGGAAGAGTGAGCTGTATCGGGAGTGGCAGAGGGAACGAGGAAAGCGGTAGGTAGGGGTGAGGAGCGATGGCGGGCGGGCCAGATCAGACTCAGTTCAGAAGCCATGCGAAGCAATCGACCGGCTTGCTCGTCGCCAGTTCGCAGGGACTCGGTGCGCCCGTTACGACTTGCTTACAAGTTTGGACGGTTTCATTGTGTCTCCACTACGGCAAGGCGAGCGGTTGGTCTCCATTCACCAGACCCGTTGACTCTGCAGAGGAAGAGATTGGCTGAAGTCGGTACGTGCTCCATGTAGGAGAAAAAGAGTACATAGACAAGTGCCTCGTCCCTTCTTGCACTGAGGCCTACCGCAGATAAGAAGATGACCCCATCGGCCTTTCTCCCTCCTGCTGCCTTTCCTATGTCGGATACTTCATGAGTCCAAGAGGTGTGAAAGGAATCTTGCAGAAGTCTGCTCGCTTTGCTCTTATTCAACAAGTCTATCCACGTTGATTGCTGCATGTTCGGAAATGCTTGGCGAGCAACCGGGTAGGTAGCTTCAGCCGTGGCAGGCGCCCCGAACATCCCACAATTGTTCATAAGTACGGGATTGCCGGAAGCTTCTCCGCAGCCTGTGTTCAGAGTGCCGTTTGCGATCTTTATATAAGCTTGATCCTTCGGGAACTGCATGAGGTTTAACACGACATCGTAAACCCTGGCCTGAATGTCGACTTGCTCTTTACCATGCGGAGTCTGGGCGCTGGCCAGAGCGGTCAGCAGGGAGATACAGAGAGAGGCACGCTTGAATCCTCTATAAGCAGACATGGAGAAAAGCTTACTAAACGGGACTGCCATGCATCGTCTCTCTTTGGTACCTACGATGCACCAGCATGCATGTGTAGAGAAGCAGACCTAAATCTCTTTATTGGTCGAGAAGGGGCGGTTCTGGCGGTGGGTCCGCTTGGTTGAGGACCAAGGCCACCTTTTTGCATTCGTTATCGAGAAGTCAGTTCTGTTTATTACAATGCGGCTCGACGGAGTGGAATCGTCAGTGCGCGGAAGTCGGGGCACTCGAGGTAGAGGCATATGAGGGCGGCGTGTCCATGCGCGTAGGACCGCGCAGGTTCCGCTATCTGCCTTCGTCTGATTCTGGCGTCAGCCTATGGATGCAGTGCGAAACGCAGGCGGCAATGCTGCCTCGAGATGGATCTGTTCTTTCGTGATGGGGTGTTCAAAGTTGAGGAAGTGAGCGTGCAAGAAATATCCTCCATCGCCAGGAAGACCGGGGCGGTCCTGGAGAGGCTGGCCGGTACTGCCGTACAGGGGATCGCCTACCAGGGGATGACCGATGGAGGCCAGATGAATTCTGATCTGATGAGGGCGGCCCGAGTGGAGGCTTACCTCAAAGGTCGTGGTACTTGCGGTGCGTGAGATCACCCTTACCAATGATTGCGACGGTTTGCCACCTGGGTTGGCGGCCCACACCCAACCGATGCGCGGGTGCGGGACAAGGCCAATCGGTGTGAGGATTTCATAGGCGTCATGCTGTGCGCTGGCTTGCGCCAGCGCCCGGTAGATTTTCTGGACTCCGGGTGTGTTCCAGTTGGTGAAGAGCTTGGAGGCTACCTGCGGTGTTTTCGCGAAGAGGACGATGCCGGTCGTGGCTCGGCCTAACCGGTGGACAGGGTTTGCGTTGGGGGTTTGCGTTTGCACCAGGTGCAGGAGGGTGTTTTGCATGAAGCCGGCGCCGGGAAGGGTGGGCAACCCGCCAGGCTTGTTGACGGCCAACAGATAGGTGTCCTCAAACAGGACTTCGAAGTGCTGAGGAGAGTCCGGTTCGATCCAGGGGGGACGGTTCCAGACAAGTGTTTGGCCCGAAGTGAGCAGTTCGCTCCCAGAGGCGGTGGCGCCGTTGAGAGTCACTTCGCAGTTGTTCAGTTTTTGCTGCCAGGCCTGTGTGGTGGAGTGTGGGTAAAGGCTTGCCAAGTGGGAGAGCAGGGTTTGGCCATGATGATGGCTGCTAATAGTTGTGGTGTAGGCATGGCCCCGGTTGAGCATGTGGTTGGAGTGTAAGCTACAGAATCTGCGGCAGGAGTCGCTGGGGTATGAGCATCTGTTTCGAAAGGGCCCCGTCGGAACAGGGCCCTTGTCTCTCCATACGCGGTGATCCGGTGGTACAGCGTTTGCTTTACAGGTACTTCATGTTCGTGAGGTCTTCGATGAGTCCCGGGCCGGACGGGTTCCAGCCCAGCATTTTCCGCGTCCCCTCGCTCGAGGCCGGCATGTCCAGAGCAGCAAAGTGCGCGAGCCAGCCGAAGTGTTCGGCGGCCTTGTCCTGGTCGAGAGACACCACAGGAATTTGCAGGCCTTTGCCGATGGTCTCCGCAATGGCACGGAGCGCCACGCCTTCCTCCTGCACAGCGTGGTAAACCGTCACGCCGGGCCCGGTCTGCTCGATGACCAGGCGGTAAAGATGAGCTACGTCGGGCAGGGGAGCGGCGGCCCAGCGATTTGCGCCATCGCCAATATATGCGGAAACGCCTTTTTCGCGGGCCGTCTCCGTCAAGAAAGGCACCAGACCCTGCTTGCGTGTGTCATGAACTTGCGGCAGGCGCACGATGGCCACACGGATACCCCTCTCGGCGACGGCTCGTGCTACCTCTTCCGGTTGCCGCGGAATGGCTGCACTACTGAGTGGTGGATCGCTTTCCGTGCGCGGCTGGCCGGGTGCGTTGCCGACGAGGCCTGTGCCGGAGGTGACCACCAGCAATGTACCCGGTGCGAGCACGGAGCCCAGCGCCTGGACGGCCTGGCGCTCGTCTTCGCCGTTCTGAGCAAACTTCGACATATCGTCATGATTGAAGGCGAGGTTGACCACGACATGCATGCCCGAGGCTCCGCTGCGGAGGCTGTCGAGATCCTGCAGAGTGCCGCGGTGCACCTCGGCGCCGGCTGCCTTCAGCTGCTCCACGCCGGCATCACTACGTGCCAAGCCGCGCACCTGATGCCCTGCCTCGATGAGCTCCTTTACCAATGCTGTCCCGATGAATCCTGTGGCACCCGTAATAAAAATGCGCATAAGCCTTCCCTTCCTACTGGTTCCTGGCGCCGCGGAGAATGCACCGCGCCAGCGTTGACGTACCTGCTTCGCCGAAGTGGAGACTATCTCCGCCTATGAGATAAGAGGAGAGACTCTCCGGTTGCATAACTTTCTGCGAGACTGAAGGCATGCCGAAAGAGCAGGCCTGCCATTGACGGCACTTCGTAGACCACGCGCCGATGCACAGCGAAACCGTGAGCGCATTTTGGAGGTCGCGCGGGAAGCGTTTACGCAACATGGGCCGGAAGCAACGCTGGACGACATCGCACGGCGGGCGGAGATTGGCCCCGGCACCCTTTACCGCCACTTTGCTACGCGGGATGCGCTGATTGAAGCGGTGTATCGCAGCGACGTGGAAAAGCTGGCCGCAGCCGCACAACGCTTCACTGTGACACTGCAGCCTATTGAGGCGCTGCGAGCCTGGATGCTGGTGTCTATCGATTACGTGGCGAAGAAGCTCCTGATTTTGCCGGCCATGGACACGGTGCCCGGGGGCTCAAAGCGCATGATTGAAGGCTCGCATAGCCTGGTTCACGGCACGTTCCGTGGGTTGGTGGAGCGTGCGGTCGCCAGCGGTGATCTTCATGAAAGTACGGATCCGGACGACATCGTTCGCGCGCTCATCGGCGTTTTTCATACGACGTCCCTGCCGGGATGGGAAGCCAGCGCACGCAGGATTGTGGATATTTTGATTGAGGGGTCGCGTACTAGAACTTCGTCCGGCTGACTCGGCTGTACTTACACGAGGTGTTGCCGGAGCAGATCGCCCGCACACGCCAGAACGACTTCCGAGGCCGGGCGGGGATGCCAACCAAGGAGTTTGGCCGCCTTGCTCACGTCGAACTGTGTGCGTTGACCGAGCATAGGAGCCATGAAGCGTGCTTCGTACTGAAAGAGGGCGGCGAGGCGGACGACGAAGTCTGGAAGCAGCCGCGTTGGCACCTTTGCTGCCTCCTGACCGAGATTGTCTCGCAGGATTTTGGCGATCTCCGCCATCCAGAGAAAGTCGCCGACCCCAAGGATGCGCTGGCCTGCAGCCTCCGGAGAGAGCATGGCTTGCACGTGCAGGCTAGCAAGATCGCGCACATCGACGATGCTGAAGCCGACTCTTGGAAGAGCGGGAACCCTTCCCGTCAGCATGCGGGAGATCAGCTCAACCGAGCCGGAGATCGTTCGGGTCATGACGGGCCCGAGAACCATACCGGGCAGGATCGTTGTCAGCTCCATGGCACCAGTGGTCTGCCCGGCGAACTCCCACGCTGCGCGTTCCCCGAGCGTCTTGGAACGCACGTATTCGCTAAGCCCCTTCTCCTCAGGATCGGTCCACGTGCTTTCGTTTGTTGCCGCCGATGCAGCCTTACTGTGGCTTGGCGAGTGCTTTGCGGCGACCGTAGACGAAGTGAGCACAACGCGTTGAACACCCGCGTTTCGGGCGGCTTGGAGGAGGCGAAGCGTTCCTTCGCGCGCGGGGCGGACAAGATCCGCCTTCGGCTCTCCCTGACCCATGGGCGAGGCAACGTGGAGGACGTAGTCGGCTCCCTGGGCGGCACCGTTCCACCCGTCATCCTGCAACAGATCGGCAAAAGAGAAAGAGAGCCGGTCCTGTGCATCCACCTGCCCTGCTACCGCGCTGCGCACAGCAGTCTCGCGGGAAGGGCTGCGCACCGTTGTGCGGACATGGAAGCCCTGCTGCAGAAGCAGCACAATGACCCAGCCGGCGATGTAGCCTGAGCCGCCGGTGACCAGCACTGTTCCCTGCCTGTCAGGAGGGGGAGAAGCGAAACTTTCCTGCGGTATCCTTTGCATACCAGGACACTAAGAGTGACTGGCGTCCCATACAAGAGGGCACTTTTATGAAACCGGGTCACCCCAAGGGAACCGCTCCGTGTCGATCGATCGGCTTCATCGACCTGCCTGCGGATATCTGCCACTCCATCGGTGATGTGCTGGCTCGTGTGGGTGACAAGTGGTCCATTCTTGTCATCGCGATGCTCTCCCGTGGGAGTATGCGATTCAGCGAGCTGAAACGGAGTCTCGGCTCGATCTCACAGAAGGTGCTCACCGCGACCCTGCGCGGACTGGAGCGGGATGGTTACATTACGCGCAAGGTGACGCCGAGCATACCGCCCCGGGTGGACTACAAACTCACCGACCTCGGCACGGATGTACTTGTCCCTGTGACCGCTTTGGCGATGTGGGCCTTCTCTCGGCGCGCGGACGTCGAAGCTGCACGAAGCTGGTTCGATCAGCAGTCTGCGGCTTCTGCTGCCGCTTCCGAATAGAAGATTCCATGAGCAGGCTCCTGCGTTTACTCACTGTCGGTCCGCATCTGCTGCCGGACAGCGGGCGCTACTTGACTTCACCCGGGGTGCCGGGGGCGACGGGGAGTTCCCAGGCGGGGGTGGGGCGGTCTTTCTCGGGGAGGGTGCGGCCGCGGACGCGGTCGTAGACGTATTCGTCGGAGACGGAGCCCATGCTCTCGTTATAGAGGGAGATGCCGCCGATGCTCTGGCGCAGCTCTTCAGTAAAGCGGTGGAGGGCTTTGAGGTGGTCGGCAGTGGCGGGGCGGGTGACGCTGGGAGTCTTGATGAACTTCTGGTAGCCGCGATCAAGGACGTGGCCAATTTCACCATTGATGACGATGCCGCCTTTGACCAGGACCTGAGCCGGCTCGGTTTTGCCGGGGACGAGCACCGCGGCGCAGCCGTATTTCGAGACCTGCATAGCGCCGGAGGGTGCGGGCGTTGCGACGACCCCGGGCGAGGCGACATCAAACTTGTAGCCGCGGAGGGTGGCGAGGGTCTCCTCGAAGGTGGGCAGCTTGGATTTCTTCGCCATGGCGGGGTCTCTTTCGGGGAATCAGTCTTAAACCAAACTGTCGCACAGCGAGGGCAGGACGGCAACGCGCGGGCGGTCTGCCGTTTGATCCCGAGAGAGTAGGGGGGCTTGGATGGCGGCGGGAACCGTAGAGCAGGACGTGGGTCAAGAAGGAAAAACAGGTGCCGGGCTGCTGGGAACGGTACCGCATGCGCGGGTGGGGAATACTCCGCTGCTGCGGCTGGGCAAGGTGGCAGAGCACCTGCCGGGAGTGCAGATCCTGGGCAAGGCGGAGTGGACGAACCCGGGCGGCTCGGTGAAGGACCGGGCGGCAACGGCGATTGTACACGCAGCGCAGGCCGAGGGGCGGCTGCTGCCAGGGCCCGACAGTGTGGTGCGGGAGCATCTGCTGGACGCGACGAGCGGCAACACGGGCATTGCATACGCGATGCTGGGCGCGGCGATGGGTTTCCCTGTAACGCTATGCATGCCGACGAATGTGTCGCCGGAGCGGAAGAAGATTCTGGCAGCGTATGGGGCGCAGGTGGTGTGGACCGATCCGGGTGAAGGCTCGGATGGTGCGATCCGGCGGGCGCGGGAGCTCGCGGCCGCGGAGCCGGAGCGGTACTTTTACGCCGACCAGTATGGGAATGAGAACAACTGGCTCGCGCACTACCGGACGACGGCGAATGAGATCTGGAAGCAGACGGATGGGCGCGTGACGCACTTTGTGGCCGGGATGGGGACGAGCGGGACGTTGATGGGAACGACGCGACGGCTGCGGGAGCTGAATCCGCGGGTGCAGTGCATCTCCATGCAGCCGGATTCACCGTTCAACGGGCTGGAAGGGCTGAAGCATATGGCGACGGCGATTGTGCCGCGGATCTATGACCCGGGGCTGGCTGACAGGAACCTGGAGATGGAGACTGAGAGGGCACACAGAATGGCGCGGCAGCTGGCGCGGACAGAAGGGCTGCTGGTGGGGGTTTCCGCCGCGGGCAATGTGGCGGCGGCGCTGCAGGTAGGCGAGGAAGAAGCAGCGGCAGGGCGCGAGGCGGTGATCGTAACGGTGCTGTGCGATGCGGCGGACAAGTACCTGAGTGAACGGTTCTGGGAGGAGTAGGCGTGCTGAGGGTGACAGAGCTGGTGTGGAACACGATGCGGGCGCATGGCGAGGAGACCTATCCGCATGAGTGCTGCGGGGTGCTGCTGGGGCGCGCCGGCGGTGACGTAGAGGCAGGTGCAAACCTGGTGGAAGCAGCGGTACGCGCGGGGAATACGCGGGTGGATTCGGCGCACAACCGATACAACATCGCGCCGGGCGAGCTAATCCGGATCCAGAGAGAGGCGCGGGCGAAAGGCTGGGACGTTGTGGGCTTTTACCACTCGCACCCGGACCACCCGGCGCAGTGGTCGGCGACCGACTTTGCGGAGGCCCATTGGCTGGGGTGCTCGTATGTGATTACGGCGGTGGAGGGAGGCCGAGCGGCGGTGACAAATGCGTTTCGGCTGGAAGGAACGACAGAGGACGAGAAGCACTTTGTGGATGAGGCGGTAGACGTAGAGCTGCCGCAGGCGGCTGCCGGGGAGTAAGTGCGAGACACGTGCACCGCGAGGGTGGATGCGGACATCTAGTGATGGAGAGGTGTACGAGCCTATGGACATACACATCCCTACCCCGCTGCGCGCGTATACAGGCCAGCAGGCAACTGTGCAGGTGGAGGCGGCGAACGTCCATGCGGCGCTCGAGCAACTGACGAGTACACATCCTGAACTGAAACGGCACCTGTTTGGGGAGGATGGCAAGCTACGCGCGTTTGTGAACCTGTACCTGAACGATGAGGATGTGCGCTACCTGCCGGAGAAGGAAGCAACAGCGGTGACGGGGACGGATGCGCTCTCGATCATCCCCTCGATCGCCGGAGGGTCTTAAGCCGGCTGGGCGGCGCGCCTTCGGCGTGAAGGGCAAGATCACTTGGATGAGGATGGATGGATGGCAACAGCGATTGCGACAGAAGTAGCGGCGCTCCCGGAGTTGACGACAGAGGACCTGCAACGGTATGCGCGGCACCTGATCCTGCCGGAAGTGGGCATCGAGGGGCAGCGCAAGCTGAAGGCGGCAAAGGTATTGTGCGTGGGCACGGGCGGCCTGGGTGCGCCACTGGCGCTGTACCTGGCGGCGGCCGGCGTGGGCACGCTGGGGCTGGTGGATTTCGACACGGTGGATGCGAGCAATCTGCAGCGGCAGATTATCCATGCAACGCCGGATGTGGGGCGGCTGAAGGTGGATTCGGCCGGCGACAAGCTGCTAGCGCTCAATCCGACGCTCCAATTGCGCAAACACAACGCGATGCTGACGAGCGGAAACGCGCTGGAGATCTTTCAGGACTACGACGTGATTGCGGATGGGACAGATAACTTCCAGACGCGGTACCTGGTGAATGATGCCTGCGTGCTGACGGGCAAGCCGAATGCCTATGCATCGATCTTTCGATTTGAGGGGCAGGCAAGCATCTTTGGGCTGCCGGACGGGCCGTGCTACCGGTGCTTGTATCCGGAACCGCCGCCGCCGGGGCTGGTGCCCTCATGTGCGGAGGGTGGTGTGCTGGGTGTGCTGCCGGGGCTGTTGGGCGTGGTGCAGGCAACCGAGGTGCTGAAGCTCATTCTGGGCGTAGGCGAACCGCTCAAGGGGCGGCTGCTGCTGGTGGATGCGCTGTCCATGCGCTTCCGCGAGCTCAAGCTAAGAAAGAACCCGGAGTGCCCGATGTGCGGACCGTACCCGACGGTGCGGGAGCTCATTGATTACAACCAGTTCTGCGGGGTGAGTGGAGCGCAGGAATCTGTCACCGAAACGGTGGCCAAAGGAGGCAGTTTGCCGCAGCAAAATGGCGTGGAACAGATTACGGTGCAGGAGCTGAAGCGGCGCAGGGATGCAGGCGAGAACCCGTATGTGCTGGATGTGCGAGAGCCCTGGGAGTACCAGATAGCGAACATCGGTGGGGAGTTAATCCCAGAAGGACAGCTGCAGGCGCGTATGGCAGAGCTGCCGAAGGATCGAGTGATTGTGACGCATTGCAAGATGGGCGGACGGAGCCAGAAAGCGGCGGAGCTGCTGCAAAAGCTTGGCTACAAGGTGGAGAACCTTGCCGGGGGGATTACGGGGTGGTCGAGTGAGATCGACCCGAAGGTAGCGAAGTACTAGGCGGGACGCTAGCCATAGCCGTGAGAAGGTGTGACACAAATATCACCTGTATGCGCCTGTAGAAACTCTCTGCCCTGCTAGGCTGGCAGAATGAGTGCCAGCTACCAGACTGCCCTGCTCGACCCACCGCTTGAAACAAAGGCCAGCCTCCAGGCAGAGGAAGATGCGCGCGCGCTGGAGCAGCGGCATGCCGGGCAGCTGAATCGCAAGCTGGTCCTGCCGTTGGTGATCTTCCATCTGCTGGGCACGGCGGCGCTGTTCTTCTTCAGCTGGTCAGGCCTTGCGATTGCAGCGGTGTGCTGGGTGCTGGGCACCAATATTGGAATTGGCATGAGCTACCACCGGCAGCTGACGCACCGGGGCTTTGTGACGCCCAAGTGGGTGGAGTACGGGATGGCGCTGTGTGCCACGCTGGCGCTTGAGGGTGGGCCGATCTTCTGGGTAGGCGTGCATCGGCTACACCACCAAGTGACGGACCGGCCCGGGGATCCCCACTCGCCGCGCGATGGAGCATGGTGGTCGCATATGGGCTGGATGCTGTGGGGCAGCCTGCACAACCATGACCCACTGCTGGACCGCTATGTGCCGGACCTGAAGAAGCAGCGCTTTTACCGGGAGCTGAGCCGCTGGCACTGGGTGCCGTTGACTACGCTTGGTATGGGGCTGCTGCTACTGGGTGTGCTGGGGCCAGGCGGCGGTGTGTACCGAGGTATGAGCTGGGTGCTGTGGGCGATTTTTCTTCGCGTGACGCTGGGGCTGCATGTGACGTGGGCTGTGAACTCAGCGACGCACATGTGGGGCACGCGCAGGTTTGCGACGCGCGATGACTCACGCAACAACTGGTGGGTGGCGCTGCTTTCGGGCGGCGAAGGCTGGCACAACAACCACCACGCGCATCCGGTGTCTGCACGGCACGGCATGGCGTGGTATGAGCTCGATGTGAACTATTGGGGCATTCGGCTGCTGGGATTGCTGGGACTGGCGCGCAAGATCAAGGTGCAGGCACCGCACGGTGAAGAGCCCGGCGTTCATACGCGTATTTTGCACGGGTAGTAGACACACCTAAAGCGCCGCAGAAAGTAGCCCGCCTCGTATGAGGCGGGCTACTTTGTTTGATCTGCTCAGAGGACTGTGAGAGCAGTCTGTCTTAGACGCGGGTGTGGTGGTCGGCCCAGGCCTCGGAGAGCAACTCTGCTGCTTTTTTGGCAGGGATCTTCGCGGCTGCGGTGCGGCGGTTGGCCTCGCGGCCGGCAGAGAACGTGAGCCAGCTGACAGCGGCAAGCAGGGTGCCAAGGACAACGAAGAACTTCTTCATGGGGGGAGGCGGGTCCTTATGGGAAAGTGGCATGGCGCGAAGCCAGCATGTTAGTAGGAGAGTCGGAGAGGGATGAAGAGTTGCACCCGGATTGGAAGCAGTTTTTCGCTGCGATCCGTTACTCGTCGTAGCGCTTTTCGCCGGCAGGAATGCTGATGGCGAGGCGGTTCTCGCGCGGAGCGAGCGGGCAGGTGGCATAGGGCGAGTAGGCGCAGGGCGGGTTGACGGCCTGGTTGAAGTCAAGCAGAAGGGTGCCGGGCGCGTCCGGGCCGTTGCTGGGCATGGATGCGGAAAGGAAGCGGCCGCCGCCATCGGTGGTGAGGCGACCGGTGGTGTCGCGAAAGACAAAGAAGAGATGGCCATTCTCAACCGTAGGGGTGAGGTGGATTGTCTGGCCGGCAAGGGTGAACTCAGCGTAGCCGGGCACCTGCTCCTGCGTGACCTGGCCGAGCTTATTGGTGATGGCCAAGGTGTGATCGGCGGGGTACGGGAGCCACTTCGCTGTGACGCGATAGGAGGCGGAGGGCGCATACCAGCGCAGGCCGTGAAAGTGGAGGCGCGCGGGCGCGGATGGGTCCTTGACACGCAGGTAGCGCTGGCCGCCGCGATCGATAGCCCAGAGAAGAACCCCAGCGCTTGCGAGCGCGTGATTGTTGTCTTCCTCATCAGAAACGACAGTGCCGACCACGGCGGGGTGGCCACCGAGCTGAAGTGCGGGATCTGCCGCGGTGAGGTTTATAACTTTGCCGGCTCGGTGCAGGGTGAGCAGGTGAGGCGCGACGTGGGCGAGGACTACCGTGTTGCCCGGCGCGGAACCGACGGTTGTGTCGCCTTCGGCAAGCGACTGGAGAGCGACGAGTGAGAACCAGCCGTCAGGGGCGGTGAGGGACTGGGCACGGGCTTCGCGCAGATGGGTGTAGTCGGGCGCAGCGGTATCGGCAGCGGCGAGGCCAAGGGTGTGAGCGCCTGTAAGAAGCAGCGCTGCAAAGGCGGAGCGGAGGCTGGGTGCTGCGTACATGCCCTGAGCATATAGCCGTTCCCGCATTGGGGGGAGAAGGAGGGTCTGGGTGAAAGATGGCTTTTCCTGAAGGAAAAGCTATGTCCTACATCGCTAATCCTTCGACGTACGTGCGAGAACGGCTAGAGCGCAGAGCGGCAGGGAGCTTGTAAGCAGAGCGTGCGCAGCTTCCGGCGCTAGAATGGGTCGCTATAGCAAAGGAGATCTCCGACGCATGCGATGCTTCCTCTTATTTGCAGCCACGCTGCTGTTGCCGATGACTTCGCTGCTCGAGGCGCAAGCTCCTCTGGAGGAGAGTGTGTCTGTCGACGCGCGAGCGACGGGCAAGCCGTTTCCCCACTTTTGGGAGCAGATGTTTGGGTCAGGCCGGGCGGTGCTGGCGCTGCGGGATGACTACCGCAAGGACCTGGTTACAGTGAAGGACGCGACCGGCTTCCAGTATGTGCGCTTTCACGCGATCTTCCATGATGAAATGGGCGTGTATGACGAGGATGCGCAGGGAAAGCCGGTTTACAACTGGAGCTACGTGGACCAGGTGTATGACGGGCTGCTGCAGCGCGGGGTAAAGCCGTTTGTGGAGATCTCGTTTATGCCGAAGAAGCTGGCGGCAAAAGTGATCTACCACCCGTTCTGGTACAAGCAGGTGATTTCGCCGCCGGCGGATTACGCGAAGTGGGACGCGCTGATCATGGCATTTGCGCAGCACCTGATCGAGCGCTACGGGATGGACGAGGTCGCGAGCTGGTACTTCGAAGTATGGAACGAGCCGAACATCGACTTTTGGGCAGGGCGGCCGCAGCAGCAGACGTATTTTGAGCTGTATGACCATACTGCACGCGCGCTGAAGGCGGTGAACACCCAGCTGCGTGTGGGTGGGCCGGCGACGGCGCAGGCTGCGTGGGTGGACGCAATGATTGCGCATGCGGCGGCGGAGCATGTGCCGCTCGACTTTGTGTCGACGCATGTGTACGGCAATGATGTGACGGCGGATGTGTTTCCGGACAAGCGCTACGTTGCGCCGCACCAGATGGTGGCGGCGGGGGTGGGTAAGGTGCATGAGCAGATTGCACACTCAGCGATGCCGAAGCTGCCGCTGATCTGGAGCGAGTTCAATGCGACGTATGCGAATGAGCAGGCGATTACAGATTCGATTTACATAGGGCCATGGATGGCGGACACGATCCGGCAGTGTGACGGGCTGGTGCAGATGATGAGCTACTGGACCTTCTCCGATGTGTTTGAGGAGCAGGGTGTGGTCAAGACGCCGTTCTACGGAGGGTACGGGCTGATCGCGGAGCGGGATATCCCGAAACCGGCGCTGCTGGACTTCGCGCTGCTGCACACTCTCGGCGAGACGAGGCTGCCGCTCCCGAGCACGGTCAAGGATGTGCTGGCGACCCGCCGCGCGGACGGAACGCTGGTACTGGCAGCGTGGAATACCGCGGAGCCGCCGGGCTCGACCGTCGCGGAGAAGACGATTACGGTGCAGTTGACGAGCGCAGGCGGGACGGCGACCATGCGGCGGGTGGATGCGCAGCACGGCGACACCCTGGACGCGTGGAAGGCGATGGGCTCGCCGCAGTACCCGACGCTCGACCAGCTTGCGGCATTGAATAAGGTAGGCACGTTAGGTGCGCCTGAGCCGGTGGCTATAGCAGGCGGAAAGATGGTGCTGAGGATTCCGTCGAGCGGGCTGGCGGTGGTCGAGGTGAAACCGTAACTGTTGTAGCGACAGATAGCCCAATGTATGACGCGGCGGTGCTGGGCGCGGGAGCGGCGGGGCTGTTTTGCGCAGGGCTGCTGCGGCAGCGCGGGCTGCGCGTGCTGGTGGTGGACCATGCGCCGGAGCCGGGACGCAAGATCCTGATCTCGGGCGGCGGGCGCGCGAACTTTACGAACCTGGGGACGCAGCCGGAGCACTTTCTTTCGGAGAATCCGCACTTTGCGAAGTCTGCCTTGGCACGGTATAGCCCGCAGCAGTTTGTGGAGCTGGTGGAGCGGTACGGGATCGCTTACCACGCGAAGGCACCGGGGCAGCTGTTTTGCGATGGCTCGGCACGGCAGGTTGTGCAGATGCTGCTAGCGGAGGCGGAGGGCGCGGAGCTGCGGCTCGGGACCGAGGTTGTGCGGGTGGAACGGCGTGAGCACTTTGCGCTGAAGCTGCGGACTGGCGGCATCGAGACCGAGGCGCGGGCAGGGCGGATGGTGGTAGCGACCGGCGGGCTCTCCATCCCGAAGTTGGGCGCGACGGGACTGGGGTATGAGCTGGCTCGTCAATTTGGGCTTGGGGTGGTGCCAACGCGGCCGGCGCTGGTGCCGTTTACGTTTGGCGCGGAGGATGCGCAACGGTTTGAGGGCTTGAGCGGGGTGGCGACCGAGGCGGAGCTGGTGCTGGCTGGGGCGGAGGTTCGCGTGAGCCGCAGTGAGCTCGGGCAGGCCGGGCGTGGGCGCAAGTCGGGCGCAGGACTGGAGACAGTCCGGTTTCGAGACAAGGTGCTGGTGACGCATCGCGGACTGAGCGGACCGGCGGTGCTGCAGATTTCGTCGTACTGGCGGCCGGGGATGGCACTGGCAGTGGACCTGGCGCCCGGGCAAAGGGTGTGTGCGCAGCTGCTGGAGCCCAAAGCACGGCGCGATACGGCTGCGGCGCTGGGTGCGTGGTCGGCGGCAATGCCGCGGCGGCTGGCAGAACGGCTGCTTGCGGTTGCGCCGCCCTCAGGCTGGAGCAACGATGCGCTGCTGACGGCGGAGGCGCAGCTGCATGCATGGCCGCTGATGCCGGCCGGAACGGAAGGCTACGCGAAGGCGGAGGTAACGGCAGGGGGTGTAGCGACGGCGGACCTGCATGCCGGGACGCTCGAAGCACGTAAGGTGCCCGGGCTGCACTTCATCGGCGAGGTGGTGGATGTGACGGGCTGGCTGGGCGGGTATAACTTCCAGTGGGCTTGGGCTTCGGCGGCTGCGGTTGCAGCCGCGATGTAGGCCAAGGTCCCGAAGTTCAGCGCTCACAGGTCAGCGAAGAGGCAGGCGGGGCGACTCGGGGTTGTTGAGGACGGAAGAGGGCTTGCTGCCGGCCGCGACTTCTCCAACTACTTTCGTGAGGAACTCTGAGGTGCCATGGAGCATGATGTCGGTAAAGCCGGCGATGTGGGGCATGGCGATGATCTGCGGCAGAGTTAGCAACGGATTGTCCGGTTGAAGCGGCTCGTCACGCACAACATCCAGGCCGGCGGCGGCGAGGTGCCCGTCCTTGAGGGAGGCCAGTAGGGCGCTTTCGTCGAGGAGGGTTCCGCGGGCGACGTTGATGAGGATGGCACCGGGCTTCATGGCGGCGAGCATGGAGGCGTCCATGAGGTTCTCGTTCTCCTTGCCGGCGCGCACGCACAGCACGACATAGTCGGCCTCGCGGAGGGCTTCGCGCAGCTGTTCCGGCTTGTAGGCGGTGATGCCTTCCGCAGCTTTCTCCGGGTGTTCGTCGGTAGCGGTGATGCGGCAATTAAAAGGACGCAGCCGCACGGCGAGCTGCTCACCGACGCCGCCAAGGCCCACGATGCAGACGGTTTTTCCGCTGAGCGCGGGGTGGAGGAGCGGCGGGTGGATGGATGGGTCACCTTGCGCGCGGAGGAACATGCCGAGACGGTGCGAGGCGGCAAGCAGGAGCATGATGGCCGACTCGGCGACGGAGATGGCGTTTCCGGTGACGTCAGACGGCGCGAAGGAGACCCAGATGCCGGCAGCTGTTGCCGCCTCCATGTCCACGCTTTCAAAGCCGGTGCTAGCGGTCTGGACGAAGCCGAGTTTGCCGAGGCCTTCGAGTTGCTGGGCGCCGACCTTGCCCAGGGCGATGAGGAGCTCGATGTCAGGCGAAGGAGCGGGATGGCCTGAAACCCAGGAGAGGAGTTCGTGCCGCGCGAGGCTGCCCTGGAGGATGCGAAACATCTCGCCGGTGAACTGGTTTTCGGGGTGGAGAAATGCAAGCTTCATGGGTGACGGGGCCTTCCCTGCTCCTGGTGTGTCTCTTCGCTGAGATGCGGATGCTGCCGGAGAGCCGGCGAGCGGCGCGCGTGCGAGCAATTGCGGGCCGGGCTGGCGAGATAGACTGAGGAAGAGTGGTGACCGGCGGCGCCGGTGCACAATCCCTTGCACAGCACAGAAAGAACAAGAAACGACACGATGAGCCCAAACCTTTCCACACCGACGAGCGCTGCGCTCCTCCTTGCCGCGCATGAGGCGGGGCTCCAGCCCTCTGCCATGGAAGTAGGCTCGGACTTCCACGGCCAGCCGACGACGCGGCTGACTTTTGGCGCGGGGAGTACGCCGCTGCAGCTGGAGCTAAGCGAGGGCTTTGACCCGGGAGAGGGTACGCTGCGGGCCGGACTGACCCGGCACCTCCTCCAGCTGCGCGCGCGGCTGCGCAATCCGCAGCCAGAGCTCTATGTGACGATGGGCGGGCTGCCGCTGCGATTGACCGGGTTCCAGTGGCCGTTTCATCGCTCGACCTCTGGCGCGGATACTTACCTGGTGCACGGCGTGGCATGGCTGGCGGATGGGACCGAGAGCCCGCTCCATGCGAAGCTGGCGGCAAGCATGACGGTGACGTTTGCGGAAATTGTGGAGGCTCCGGAGCAACCGTATGCCGAGGATTTTATCTATAACGCCATTCGGAAGACCTTTGACTACGGGCAGCTGGAGCTGCTGAAGAGCGGCAACCGCCAGCCCGTGCCGGTCACGACACGGTACTACAGTCGATGGGGCAAGCATTTCCAGTTCACAGACACGACCGATGAGAGCCGCGTGGAGTTCCTGGCGATGAAGGCGTTCTGGCTCTCCGGCGTGCTGAGCGGCGGAGCGCCGGTGTGGCTGGCAGACCCGCGAGATGCGCAGTACCTGAACACCACCGAAGAACAGCTGCAGAAGGATGTGAGCGCGCTGGTGGAGGCCGGGGTTGTGACGGTGAGCGAGCCGGGTTTTGGCGCGGCGACACCGGCCCTTGTGGCTCGGGAGCCGGAGTACCGGGCGCTCCTGCGCAAGGCTCTTGAGGACATCAAGCCAGCCTTTAATGAATCGATGCGCGCCGGGCAGACCAATATGTAGAGCTGCTGACCAGGCGCCTGCGAAGAGGTTGCGCGATACGTCTCCAAAATGGGCCTGGGCGATCGAGAGACTCTTTGGTTTGCCGGGCAGAGGCAAAGTTCGCCTGGGCGCCTGTCCCAAGGTCCCGGCCAGGCAGTAGGCTGCAGGTAGCAGTGCGCACACAGAGCAAAATGGGTCTGCCGGAGCGCGGACGGAGAGCCAGCACACGCGAGGGAAGCCTCCTGACGCGTGAGCCACTGCTGCTGCTTGGTGTACTGCTGGTTGCTTTCTACTTTGCACGGCCGCTGCTGATCCCGTTTGCGTTGGCGCTGACCTTTGCCTTTCTGTTTACGCCGCTGGTGACTCGGCTGGAGCGGCTGCGTTTGCATCGGGCACCGGCAGCGCTGCTGGTGCTCCTGGCGGCCACTGCGGTGCTGGGCGGGATCGTCTGGCTGGTGGCGGGGCAGCTACTGCATGTGGTGAATGACCTGCCGAGCCACGCACCGAATATCCGGGCCAAGCTGGACAGGACGCACGTACCGGCGGACAGCTCCCTGGGGCAGGCGCTGGTAAGTGTGGAAGGGCTGTCGCGGGAGTTTTCCAGCGATCCGGAGCAGCAGGACGCGCAGCACCGGACGCTTGCGGGCAAAGCGACAGCCAAAGTGCAAAATGCGGCAGGCCGTGCTGCTGCGCGAAAAGCAGCCGAGGGCGAGACGAGCAACTTGCCGCAGCCGACCCCGGTGATGGTGGTGCAGGCCCCGGCGACCGAGATCGCTTACCTGCGGCAGCTGCTGCGTCCGGTGCTGGGCCCGGTCGGTACGGCCGGCATGGTGATGGTATTTACCGTGTACATGCTGATCAAGCGGGAGGACCTGCGGAACCGCCTGCTGCTGCTGGCGGGCATCGGGCGGCTCAACCTTGTGTCGCACGCGCTGGACGATGCGGCGGACCGCATTTCGCGCTATCTGATCGCCAACGTGGCCGTGAATGCAGGGTTTGGCGTGGTGTTTGGTGCGGGCTTGTATGCGATCGGTGTGCCCTATGCCTCGCTGTGGGGCACGCTGCTGGCGCTGCTGCGGACGGTGCCGTACATAGGGCCGCTGGTGGGCGGCGGGCTGCCGATGTTGTTCGCCCTGATCTACTTCCCCGGGTGGTGGCAGTCCGGCTGCGCGGTGGCGTTGCTGCTGCTGCTTGAGATACTGGTCTCGAACTTCCTGGAGCCATGGCTTTACGGCACACATACCGGGATCTCTGAGCTGGCGCTGCTGAGCATGGCCATCGTGTGGACGCTGCTGTGGGGCTGGCCGGGACTGGCACTCTCCACGCCGCTAACGGTCTGCCTGATTGTGGCCGGGCGCACGATGCCGCAGATGCGATTTCTCCACATCTTGCTGGGCGATGATGCGCAGCTCTCTCCGGAGGCACGCTTTTACGAGCGCATGCTGGCGATGGACCAGGCTGAGGCACGCAGCATTGCGGACCGCTTCCTGGCGGAGAAGGTGCAGGGAGAGCGAAGCGGGTTGCCGTGGGGTCCCGGTGAGGAGCCCCAGCCAGCCGCGGCCTCGCCCCCATTGCAGCTGTATGACTCCGTGCTGTTGCCGGCACTGGCGCTGGCTGAGAGCGATCGACACAAAGGCGTGCTCGAGGAGCATCGCGCTTCCTTTTTTATGCAGAGCGTAGCAGAGCTGGTGTCAGAGCTGACGACCTATGCCGCTGTGCAGAAGCCGGGCGGGATCTCGGAGGCGAACACAGCCGACGAAGTGCTCCGCGGGGCGCTTGCAGCCCGTATGTGCTGCCCTGTGGTGTGTGTGCCGGCGAGTGACCAGGCAGACGAGCTGACGGCGACGATGCTGGCGCAGGTTCTGGAGGCCTCCGGGCACAAGACGCTGCTGCTGCCGCCCTCTGCCTTGACGCCGGAGCTGCTCCTTCGCTTCGCCGAGGAGCCGCATACGGTGATCTGCATCTCGGCGCTGCCGCCCTTTGCCTTTGCCGGCGCACGCGCCCTGTACCAGCGGCTGCGGGCCGAGTTGCCGGGCAATCCCCTCTTGGTGGGGCTGTGGCGGAGCCAGGGTGACCGGGAGATGCTGCGGGACCGTTTCGGCATGGCGAACCGGCACGATGGAATCGCGACAACGCTGGCGGAAGCGCTGCAAAGCATTCGGGGACAGGAAAAGGCACTGGAGCTTAGCGACATCTATGCGCGTAATTCAGCTCAGCCAGTGGTTCAAAGCCGCTAAGCCAAACGAGGAAGGCAGCGCCGCCGATGAGGCGATGGTGATCTCCGAGGTGCGCGAAGGGCAGATTGCCAAAGTCTGGTATGCACCGACCGCCGGCAATCCGCCCTCGCACTAAGGGCACTCTACTGGAGAAGCATCGGAGCTACGCCGACCGTGACGGTAGAGCCGACGGCCGAGATGGTTCCATCAAGGGCAGTGGCCGTGGCGGCGCCCAAGCTGCCGGTCTCCACCGAGCCGTTGACCGACCAGAGAACCCATTCAGTATGACCCTGGCTGATGAGCTGGCATGTCCAGAGGCCGCCTGCTGTTGCGGCGCAGCCGTTGACAGTGGCGCCGACAAGCCAGCTCTCCACTGTGCTATACGCCAGGCCGGCAGCGGTGGGCTGCGCTTCCGCGCTGCTGAGCAGAAGCGCTGCCGAAGAGTTCTCATCCCAGGCGTACCAGTGGATACGTGCGACACCATAGCCTGCGTTGAGCAGGAGCGCCCGAGCCACATAGGCCGCCTGCATGCTGGAGGACAGGCCGCCCTGCGGGAGGGTCCAGGAGCCCTGGTCATTCCAGATAGGTTTGCCGTTGGCCACGGTGCCGACGAGCGCGGCGCGCAGCTGGTCGATAGTGGTGATCATCTGTTCGGGCATGGGCGAGGTGCCGGCGCTTGAGGTGTTGAGCGACGCGCCGATGATGTCGACCGAAGACCCGCCACCGGACGCAAGAAACGCTGCAAGGGCGGAGGGCGAGAGCGCCGGGGAAACGATCTGCGCCCCTGCGTCCGCAGAGTGGACAGCGGCGGCGGCGTGTACGGAGAGGGTGGTCATGGCAGAGCCGAGACCAGCGGTGCTATCGGACCAGTAGCGTGGATCTTCCGGGGCGTTCCACACTTCGTAGGCCTGGATGCGGCCGGCGTAGCGGCCAGCCACCGCGGCGACATAGCTATCCCAGTCGGCGAGATTCGCCGGCATGGCAGTAGCTCCAGCGCCATAGGAGGAGGCAGCGGCGGGCTGCGAGGAAGCCCAGGTGGGCGTCATGCCGAGTGTGAGGGTGAGCTGCACGCCGGACTGCGTCCCTGCGGCAACCTCCGCGTCAAGGGTGCTCCAGTCAAAGACGCCCCGGGAGGGTTCGATGGCTGCCCAGGTCACGTTGCTGTCCCACAGGCGGCGGGAGCCGGCAGCGACCGTCGGGGATGCTCCAGCCGCCTTGACGACCATGCCGAAGAAGTTTGCCTGCACGGTGCCGGTCGCGGCTTCATTCTCTGAGCTCTGCGCCTGCGAGGTGGACGCGCCGCCTGCGCTGACCGAGCAGCCGGTAGAGAAGCAGAAGACGCAGGCGAGCAGAGAGACCAGTGCAGCCTGGAGATAGTGAGCGGGAGCCTGAGAGTAAGAAGAGCGTGCCATGTGCGTTGTTCCTCATGGGCATCATGCCGCTGCGCCAGGGGGAACATGAGGGCTTTTTGCAGTGTGGCCAGAGCTCCAATTTCAAAGAGGAACGCACGGAAAAGATTGCGTCAAAACGGGAAAGGAGTGAACTTTCTTCCGAGGCTCTGCGTGACCGCGCATGGCACGCGCGCCGGGAGGGGGTGAGAGCTCCAGGTGCTCGAAGAAGAGAGTAACTGCCTCTCACATGTCCTGAGATTCATTGCTTTGATTACCCGCCTTGATTACCTGCTTCGTTTTTAGCCAAGCGAAGGTTTGCGTTGCCAATCGTGCTCCGGGTGGGCATATAGTCGCCTAAGAACATGCGGGAGCACACCCGCTGCACCGCTGAGCAGAAAACAAAATTGTGCATTTTATTTCACCCCCCTCGATAAGGAGCGACACACGATGCAAGTTCTTTGCATGCTCACGCCTGAGCCGCAATGTGACGTAGAGTGCCCCTGTTGCCATCAGAAATATGTTGTGTACTATTCTCGGCCCGGCAGCCCGGAATGCCAGGCAGCGCTGGAGGCAGTTCGCACCGCTCTCCTGGAACACCACGTTGTCAACCCCCTGCCGTCTGCGCATCCGGGCGAAGCGTTCAACGTGCCTGCGTGGCATGGATCGGCACGCTACTCAGGAGCGGCGCTGTTAAGCGGCGCGCCGATGTGGGAGGTGCCCCGGGGGAAAGCCGCCGCGCTGACGCTGGTGCCAGCTAGCCAGCAGAGGCGCGTCTCATAGTTCGCTCCCAAGCGCGACGGAAGGGCCCTGTCGCCACAGCAAAGGCCACCTAGAGGGGTGGCCTTTGCTGTTTCACGTTTAGGAAGCGGACTACTCGCGGGTAGTATCCACAAACGCCTTGAGCTTGCGGGAGCGCGAGGGGTGCCGCAACTTGCGCAGTGCCTTGGCTTCGATTTGCCGGATTCGCTCACGCGTGACCTGGAAGCTTTGCCCAACCTCTTCCAGCGTGTGCTCCGAGCCGTCTTCCAGGCCGAAGCGCATCTTTATAACACGCTCTTCGCGTGGGGTGAGCGTACGCAGGACCTGCGAGGTGTACTCCTTGAGATTGACGCTGATAACCGCGTCAGACGGCGAGACAGCCTGGCGATCTTCAATAAAATCGCCAAGGTGAGAATCTTCTTCCTCGCCGATCGGCGTTTCGAGGGAGATCGGCTCCTGCGCGATTTTGAGCACCTTGCGGACCTTGGCGACCGGAATATCCATCCGGCGCGCGATCTCCTCAGAGGTGGGCTCGCGACCAAGCTCCTGCACCAGCTGACGCGAGGTGCGGATGAGCTTGTTGATGGTCTCGATCATGTGCACCGGGATGCGGATGGTGCGGGCCTGATCGGCGATAGCGCGCGTGATGGCCTGGCGAATCCACCAGGTCGCGTAGGTCGAGAACTTATAACCGCGGCGGTATTCGAACTTGTCGACAGCCTTCATCAGGCCGATATTGCCTTCCTGAATCAGGTCAAGAAACTGCAGGCCGCGGTTGGTGTACTTCTTGGCAATGGAGACAACAAGGCGCAGGTTGGCTTCAATGAGCTCGCGCTTGGCCTGCTCGGCATCCATGTCACCCTGGATCATTTCGCGCTGGGTGCGCTTGATCTCGGACAAAGGAACACCGGTTTCTTCCTCCATCTTTTCCAGATCCGCGCGGCAGTTTTTCTGCTGGCGGCGGTACTCCTTCTTGAGCTCCTCGCTGCGTGAGGCGTCGAACTTGACGTCGAGCGAGCGGATCTGGCGCTCCAGCGTGCGCATGGAATCGACCGACTTGTTGAGCTTGTCGAGAAGACGCTTGCGCTCACCGTTCGTGTACTTGAGCTCGCGCACAATGCGAGACACATAAACGCGCTCGCGGGCGATGCCCCAGCGTATTTTGCGTGCTTCCTTGACCTTGCTCTTGACAGCTTCCAGTGCAGGGAGTTTTTCCTCGAGTAGAGCTGCCTTCTTCAGGTGCTTCTGCAGGGTCTCGATGCGGGTCGAGGTCTGCTTGATGCGCGCGACTACGACATCCTCGGTGACTTCTTCTTCGTCGAAGATCACTACTTCCTTGATGTTGCGCACGCCCCGCTTGAGGTCTTCGCCAAGCGCGATGATCTCGCGAACGACGATGGGGGAACGCGCGATCGCCTTCATGACGCGGACCTGCCCGCGCTCGATGCGCTTGGCGATCTCGACCTCACCCTCGCGTGTGAGCAGGGGGACAGTACCCATCTCGCGCAGGTACATGCGGACGGGGTCATTTGTTTTCTCGAGGGTGCCGGGCGTGAGGTCGAGTTCAACGTCCTCGCCGTCCTCGCTTTCCTCGAACTTGTCCCCGCCGAACTTCGGGCCGCCTTCAAGGATGTCAATGCCCTGCGTCCCGATGGTGGTCATCAGGTCGTCCAGATCATCCGGCGAATGTACATCGCCGGGGATCAGGTCATTGACCTCGTTATAGGTCAGATAACCTTTTTCCTGGCCTGCATCGATCAGGTTCTGGATGTCGTCTTCGTACTTATCTTCAATGGCCAAAGCGAGTCGTCTCTCCCGCGAATATTTCGGATACTTTCCTAGGCCTCTCGGCGCGTTCGCTGCTGTTCCTTCTTTGAGGAAAAGGGCCACATAGGGCGCCCCGGGGGCGCAGGCCAGCGCAGCTTGCCAAAGATGTCTAGAATAACAGGTTTCATCGGGTCACAGCCTTGTATGACGTTACGAAACCCGGAACCGTGGAATCCGCTGCATAGATAGATGTTTGACATGGACTTTCGTTGCCGGCCGACCGTTTACCTCATCAACTTCGCTTGGTAATCGGGCTTCGGCGAGGGCTTACAAGGCACGGAGCGCTCGCTGCACCTGCTGCTGCCGAACGATGAGGTGGCCAATCTGCTCCTCGTCATTGCGCCGCTCCGCCTCGGCTATAGCAATGCGGAGGGCTCGCTGCTCGCGCTCGAGCGCGCTGCACTCGAGCGAGCGAAGTGCGGCTTCGGTGTCGCGAAGGTCAGCAGCAGGGCTTGCCGCGGTACCCTCGCTGAGCAGGACTTCGGCGAGCAGGATACGTTCCGGGCCCTCCGGCATGGCGGCGAGCGGCTCTGATCCAGAGGGGCGTGCGAGCAGCAGATGCAGAGTGCGCTCGGCGGCAAGGCCGGCAAAGTGGTGGGCATGCGCCTCGAAAGCGGCGGCTACAGCAGCAAAGGCGGGGCTGCCGGCCGCGCTTGAGGCAGCCCGAAGCAACTCCCGTTCCGCGTCAGTAAGCCGCGTGCCGGAGGAGCCGAGGGCTGCGCGGCGCCCGGAGGCAGCTTGCCGGAGCTCGTCCCGGATGAGTGCGGAGTCAATGCCGAGGCGGTGCGCGGCGTCAGCGGCAAACTCCTCCCGGCTGATGGCATTGGGCATGCGGCGAATGTGAGGGAGCAGATAGTTGAGGGCTTGGATCTTGCCTTCGGCAGTGGCGGGGTGCAGCTCGCGGGCACGATCGAGCAGGTACTCGGAGTGGCGGCGCGCACTGCGGATCGCGGCCATGTAGGCGGGAACGCCTTTCTCGCGCACGTAGCGGTCGGGGTCCAGGCCGTCTGGGAGCGTGACCACGCGGACTTCAAAGCCTTCCTCGGTCAGCAGAGCGATGGATTTTTCGGCGGCATTCGTGCCGGCGTTGTCGGGATCGAAGTTCACGATGACGCGCTTGGTATAGCGGCCGAGCAGGCGAACCTGCGCTTCGGTAAAGGCGGTGCCGCTGGTCGCGAGCACGTTGGCTATGCCGGCGAGCGAAACGGAGATGCAGTCCATCTGGCCTTCGACAAGCAGGGCGAAATCCTGCGGCTTGGGCTGCGCGGCGAGCTGGCGGATAGCGATGCGGGCCTTGTCGAGGTTGAAGAGGACCTGGCCTTTGGAGTAGAGCGGGGTTTCAGGCGAATTGAGGTATTTGGGGCCAGCCTTGTCGCCGCCCTCGAGCGCGCGGGCCGTGAAGGCAATGACCTTGCCGCCCTCGTTGCTGATGGGAAAAGTGATGCGCTTGCGGAAGCGCGGGTAGATGGGACCGGTGCTGCCGTCTTCCTGCTCCTTGGCGCTGAAGAGGCCGGCGTGGCGCAGGAGCTTTGCGAGCTCTCCACTGCGGACCTGCTCGGGCGGAGCAAGGCGCTCGAGGTGCTGGCGCAGGGTAGACGAGGAATCAGGGGCGTAGCCGATGCGGAACCTGGCGATGCCCTCGGGCGTGAGACCGCGACCGGCCAGGTACTCACGTGCGCCCGAGCCCTCTGGGGAGCGAAGCTGCTCCTCAAAAAAGGCGGCAGCCTGCTCGTGGAGCTCAAGGAGCCGGGCGCGCTCCCGATGCTCGGCCGCTTCCGCGGGGGAGCTGAACTCGCGCTTGGGCAAGGGGATGCCGGTCTTTTGCGCGACGAGCTTGACGGCTTCCGGAAAGCTGAGGCTCTCGATGCGCTGGACAAAAGTGAAGACATCGCCGGATGCTCCGCAGCCGAAGCAGTGAAAGAACTGGCGTATGGCGTGGACAGAAAAGGAGCCGGATTTCTCCGAGTGGAAGGGGCAAAGGCCGGACCAGTTTTGGGCGCCTGCTTTGCGCAGGCGGACGTGCTCGCCGATGATGCGGACGATATCGGCCTGCTCTTTGACGAGTTTGGCGAAGTCTTCAGCCATAAGCAGTCGCGCGTTCCCCCGCTCCAGTTTAGAAGGGCGAGAGGTAAAGACTGCGGAAAACAGGTCCTGCCGCCTGGGTGGCGTAGGGGCGGCTAGGCGGTTGGTGCAGCCAGGGCCAGCGCGAGTACGGCGGCCGGGGAGTGACCTCCTTCGCGCAGGGTGCGGATGGCGAGGGCGTCGGTGCGCTTGGCCAGGCGATGGCCAGCGTCGTCGACGACGAGCGGGCAGTGGAAGAAGGCTGGCAGCGGGTGGCCGAGTGCGGCAAAGAGCAGGAGCTGGCGCGCGGTCGAGAGCAGGAGATCGGCCCCGCGGACGACCTCGGTTATGCGGAGGGCGGCGTCATCGACGACGGAGGCGAGCTGGTAGGCAGGCACGCCGTCGCGCCGCCAGATGGAGAAGTCGCTGAAGTGCTGACCGGGAAGAAACTGCTGGGGGCCAAGGCCGCCGTCGTGCCAGGCGATAGGCGAGGCAGACGGGCTGGAGTCGACGTGGAAGCGCCAGTTGAGCTCGCCGGGGCCGGAGGTGAGCCAGTAGGCACGCTCTGCGTCTCCTTCGGAGCTAAGGCCTGTTCCGTTCTCCATCCAGGCGGGGCGGCAGGTACCTGGATAGAGAGACTCGTCGGGCGGTGTACAGGGGGGCGCGTCGGGCTTCAGGGCCGCGAGGGTGCTGCTGTATTCGTGCGGAGCGTGAGCAGCTTCTTGGAGGTCGCGTCGGGAGCAGCGACAGGGATAGACGTGCCCGCCGGCGACCAAGTTTTGCCAGGCTGCACGGTAAGCGGGAGTTTGGCGGCTCTGGAGCCAGGGCTCACCATCCCAGCCGATCCCGAGCCAGCGAAGGTCCTTTTTCGCGGCCTCCGCGTAGGCAGGCCGGCTGCGCTCCGGGTCCAGGTCATCCATGCGGAGCGCCACGGTGCCGGCAGCAGAGCGGGCGCGGCTGTGCGCGAAGGCAAAGGTACGGACATGCCCCAGATGAAGCAGGCCGGTGGGTGTGGGTGCGAGGCGTCCGCGGTACGGGAGGGTAGCTGACACGCGAACAAGTGTAGCGAGGCAGGTGAGCGGATCGGTCCGCAGCCTGCGTTTCCGCTTCAGCGTTGTCCGGAAACGGACACCTTGCAACAGGAGTGAACACCTCCATGCCTAGCGCCCCATACCTTAGCCCCGTGCAAGTACCGGCAATGAAGTGGTTTACTGCCAGCCATGCAGATGGCCTGCCGACTGCAAGAAGAGGAAGACGTATGGACATCGCACGCCCGGATTTGAAGAAGAAGAAGACGCGCCGCCGCTGGGCAGGGGCAGCCGCGCTCCTCGTGGTTCTAGCTGGAACAGCCTTTGCTGTTTCGCGCTTGAAGCCGGCAGCGCCCTCTGTGGAGCGAAGCACGGTGTGGACCGACACGGTGCACAGGGGGCCGATGGTGCGCCAGGTGCGCGGCATCGGCACACTGGTGCCGCGGGAAGACAGGCTACGGCTGATCCCGGCGCAGACAGAAGCAACAGTGGTGCGCCTGCGCGTGCTGCCTGGCGCCCGCGTGACGCCGGATACCGTGGTGATGGACCTGACCGACCCGCAGCTGACGCAGGAGCTGCTGACGGCGCAGCTGGACCTGAAGGCCGCTGAGGTGGAGTACAAGAACCTCCAAGCCAAGCTGCAAAGCGACCTAATGACGCAGCGGGCAGGCGCGGCGACTGTGACGGCCGATCATACCCAGGCGCAGAAGCAGGCGCAGACAGACAAGGCTCTGTATGACCTGGGTGTGATCAGCGGGCTGACATACAGCGCTTCACAGGGCAAGGCCGATGAGCTGAAAACGCGCGACAGCATCGAGGGTGACCGGCTGACGCTGAACCAGCAGGCGATCGTGACCCAGCTCGAGGTGCAGCAGACCAAGGTCGCGGAAGCACGGGCGCTGCTGGGACTGAAGCAGCGGGAGCAGGATGCGCTGGAGGTCAAGGCAGGCATCAGCGGCGTGCTGGTGGAGCTGCCGCACCAGGTGGGCGAAAGGGTGACGGAGGGCACGACGCTCGCGAAGGTGGTGCAGCCTGACCAGCTGAAGGCCTCGCTGAAGATTGCGGAAACGCAGGCCCGCGATATCCAGATTGACCAGCCGGCCGAGATCGATACACACAACGGCGTGATTGACGGCAAGGTGACGCGCGTCGATCCGGCGGTATTGAACGGAACGGTGACCGTCGACGTAGAGCTCATTGGACCGCTGCCGAAAGGGGTGCGCACGGACCTGAGCGTGGACGGGACGATCGACCTGGATCGCCTCAGCGATGTGCTGTACACAGGACGGCCCGCGTCTGAGAACGAAAACAGCACTATTAGCCTGTTCCGGCTAACGCCGGACGGCAAGGAAGCAGTGCGCGTGCCGGTAAAGGTTGGCCGTGCCTCGGTGAACTCGATCCAGATTTTGGGCGGGTTGAACGAGGGCGATGCGGTGATCCTGTCCGATATGTCGCGCTGGGACAATGTGGATCGCATTCGACTTGACTGAGTTGACTAGGGGAACAAGGAAGGAGAACGCACAGCATGAATGGTGAGCCGCTGATCCAGATCGAGGCCATGAAGAAGGTGTTCTACACCGATGAGATTGAGACGCATGCACTCTCGGGGATCCACCTGGCCATAGCACGCGGAGAGTATGTCGCGATGAGCGGCCCTTCGGGCTGCGGCAAGTCAACGCTGCTTTCGATTATCGGGCTGCTCGACACGCCAACCGATGGGAGCTACCAGCTAAACGGGAAGCCCGTCGCGAACCTGACATTTGCGGAGCGTTCGCGGATCCGCAATCAGGAGATCGGATTTATCTTTCAGAGCTTCAACCTCATCGGCGATTTGTCAGTGTACGAAAATGTGGAGCTGCCGCTGACCTACCGCTCGGGCATGGCGGCGAGTGAGCGCAAGGAGCGGGTGCAGCGCTCGCTCGAACGCGTGAGCATGGCGCACCGTATGCGGCACTACCCCGCACAACTCTCGGGCGGCCAACAGCAGCGTGTGGCGGTAGCGCGTGCGCTGGCCGGTGCACCATCGATCCTGCTTGCGGACGAGCCAACGGGCAACCTTGACTCAAAAAACGGCGAAGCGGTAATGACGCTGCTGAAGGATTTGCATGCAGAGGGCTCGACGATCTGCATGGTGACGCATGATCCACGCTTTGCCGCGCACGCCGAACGGCAGGTGAACCTGTTTGACGGCAAGGTGGTGAGCGAGGACGAGCTGAAGCGGAAGCTGGCGGAAGTAAGCGTTTAGGGCTTCTGTGGCGCATGAGTCGGACGAGGGCCGCCGGAGCGGCCCAGGGGGAGCGGGCATGCAGGAGCTGGTTCGAGATGCTGTACGGGATGGCCGCTACGCCCTGCGCCAGCTGCGCCGCGCACCGGGCTTCACATGGACAGCGGTGCTTACGCTATCGCTCACAGTGGGGCTGGCGGCGACTGTGTTCAGCGTCTTTGACGCGCTGCTGATCAGGCCGCTGCCGTATGGGGAGCCGGAGCGGATCGTTGTGCTCGAGCCGCGGTCGCCGTCCGGGTACACGCAGCCTGCATCGTGGCCGGAGTATCGCTTTTGGCGCGAGAACAATCGAGCATTTACTGCCCTGGCCGGGTTCTCAACGCAGACCATAAATCTGCGCGGACCGCAGGGACCGGCGGCGATCCATGCCGTACATGCGACGGACAACTTTTTTACCGTGCTCGGTGTACAGCCGCTGCTGGGGCGCACGTTTTTACCCGGCGAGAACGAACATGGGCGCAACGACGTTGCCGTGCTGAGTTACTCGCTGTGGCAGAAGGATTTCGGAGGGCGTCGCGATGTGCTGGGCATCAAGGTGGACCTGGATGGCAGGCCGATGACGGTGATCGGCGTGATGCCGTCGGGTTTCCGCTTTCCGCTGCAGTTCAGCAATGCGGCCTTTGCACCTTTTCGCTTTTCGGCTTCGAACGCCGCGGACGAGAGCCACTTTATGCCCACCATTGCCCGGCTCAAACCCAGCGTAAGCCTCGCTTCCGCTGAAGCAGACATGACCCGGGTGCTTGCGGATTATGGCCGCGTGAAGCCGGATGACCAGGGCCGACGTATGGGGCTGGAGACCCTCTCTGCCAGCATGCTGGGGCAAACACGCGGCATTCTAAATGGGCTGGTCCTCGCCGTGCTCGCGGTGCTGGCGCTGGGCTGCGTCAACATCGCGGGGCTGATGCTGGTGCGCGGGTTACGCCGCGAGCGCGAGCTGGCACTGCGCTCGGCGCTGGGTGCCTCGCGCCAACAGCTGGCGAGACAGCTGTTCGGAGAGATCGCGCTGCTTGCCTTAGCCGGCACATGCGGCGGCGTGGGCGCGGCCTGGGCGCTACTCACGGCCATTCGCACGCTGCTGGCGGCCTCTCTTCAACGCGGGTCCGAGGTCGCGGTAAACACGGGCGTATTGACGGCCTCACTGCTTGCTGCGCTGCTCACGCTGCTGCTGGCAGGGCTGCTGCCGGCGCGCCAGCTTCTGCGCGTCACCCCGGCTGAGGCATTGCGCTCGGGCAGCAGCGGTACGGGCATTAGCCGAACACAGCAGAGACTGAGCGGCGTTTTCATCTCGGCGCAGATGGCATTGGCCATGGTTCTTCTGGTTGTCAGCGCCCTGCTGCTACGTTCGCTGGCGACGCTGCGCGGTACAGACCTAGGCTTCCGGACCGATCACCTGCTGATTGAGGATGTCAACCTGTCACCCGGCACAATCGCTGGCCACGACCTGCTGCAGACCTTTTACAACCCACTGCTTGATCGCGTCCGTCAATTGCCCGGGGTAAATTCGGCTGCACTTATCAGTCTCCTGCCGGTGCAAGACTACGGGGTCAACGGCGACATGCAGATCATGGGTAAGCCGCCTGCACCCAAGAACCAGGAAATGCTTGCTGAAGAACGCTTTGTGACGCCGGGTTATCACGCAGCGATGGGCAACATTCTCGTGCGGGGACGCTTGCTCGATGACAAGCTGGACACACGCACCTCGCAGTCTGCGATCGTTGTGAACCAGGCGTTTGTGAAGAAGTTTTTTGCTCCCGGTGAAGACCCGATCGGGCAGCACATTGCTGATTACGATCACGCGATGATCGTTGGCCTTGTCACCGACCAACGCCAGAATCTTTACACGCCGCCGCTTGCCGAAATGGACTACTCCATTACCCAATTGCCGGCTGGCCAGAATGACTGGCTGCAGGAGATGCAGTTGGTGGTGCGTATCGAGGTTGACCCGCTGACGCTGGCCGAGCCGCTGCGCCGCGTGATGCAGACGCTTGACCCGACGCTTCCCTTTCGGCCGGTTGTGACCATGGCCGACATTGTGGGCGAAGCGCTGGTGCTGGAACGCATGGAGAGCTGGCTCTTCGGCACGTTCGCCGCGCTCTCCGTGCTGCTTGCTGCGCTTGGTCTCTATGGCCTGATCGCACAGCAGGTGGAAGCGGGCCGGCGCGATATCGGGGTCCGCATGGCTGTTGGCGCGCAGCGTTGGCAGGTGGTCTCGCTCGTGCTCGGGCGTGTTGCGCGCATCTCCTTGGCCGGCCTGCTTGCGGGGCTTGGGCTTGCCTTTGCTTCCCACCGCATCATTCTCTCGCTGTTGACGGTACGCCTGGAACACCAAGCTGCGTTTGTGGGTCTGCTGGCGCTGGGCATGGAGCTGCTGGCTCTGCTGGCCTGCGCGCTGCCGGCGCGGCGGGCGGCGTCAGTGGATCCGGTGCAGGTGTTGCGTGCGGAGTAGCTATGCCGTTGCGGAGTGGAAAGGATACGTCGATGCGGACACGGATCGCTGAACTCTTGTCGGACTTCTTTGTGGACTTGCGCTACACGCTGCGGCAGCTGCGCCGCGCGCCTGGCTTTGCATTGACAGCCATCCTGACGATGGCGCTTGCGGTGGGTGCGACCGCAGCGATGACAGGCGTGCTGCGGGCGACGCTGCTGAACTCACTGCCGTACCCGCATGCCGCGCAGCTGGTGACGGTAAACGACGCGAACCTACAGGGATTCAAGACGAACGGGCTGGTGACCGTGGCGCGCGCAGAAGAGCTTGGGGCGATGGAGCACGACGGCCACAAGGTGTTCTCAAGCCTCGGCTTCTTCTACCTGAACAATGGGCAGCTGACGCTGCCAGGGCACGAGTCGCTACGCGCAGCCGGGGCTGCGGTGTCGGGCAGATTCTTTGAGACGATCGGGCAGAGGCCGTTGCTGGGCCGCACCATTACACCGGAGGATGACCGCGCGCACGCGCCGCTTGTGGCGGTGCTAAGCCGACGCTTCTGGCAGTCCACCTTTGCCGGCGACCCGCATGTGCTTGGCCGCATCATCCGGTTAGGAACAGACGCGGTGACAGTTGTAGGCGTAATGCCGAATACGTTTGCGCTGCCTGCTGGTATAGATGTGTGGTACCCCGGGCAGATCTCCTCGGCCCGCTTTGGCGGCTACCGCGGCGATGGCACACGCTTTATGAACGTGGTCGGCCGGCTTGATGAATCGGAGACGCCTGCCTCAGCAAAACAGCAGACCGCCCTTCTGGCTGCACACCTGGCCGCCGCTTACCCCGGCACGGATGCAGCCTGGGGCTTCACGCTTACCAGCCTGCGCACCAGCCTGTTCGGCGAGTATGGGCGGGCGCTGCAGTTGATTTCGGCTGCGATCGCATTGGTGCTGCTGGTGGCGGCAATTAACATCGCCGGGCTGCAGCTGTCGCGCAATGCAAGCCGCGCGCCAGAGTTCGCGATTCGAGCGGCGGTGGGTGTGTCGCGCGCGCGCCTCGTAAGGCAGCTGTTGACCGAGAGCACGGCACTGGTGCTCATTGGTGCGCTGGCAGGGGTTGCGCTGGGCAGCGCAGCCTTGCGGCTGTTTGCCGCGCATATGCCGGCGGCTTTGCTGCAGGTGGCCAGGCCGCGCGTGGACGGGGCTGTGCTCCTGATCTCGTGCAGCGTGGCGCTGGTGATCGGCGTGCTGACGGGCCTCCTGCCGGCACTGCGCGGTAGCAGGGCAAGCAGCACACAGACACTGGCGCGCGCGATGGGCAGCAGCATGGGCAGCAGCGTCCGCCGTTTCGGCCGCACTTTTGCCATGTCACAGATTGCGCTCGCGTTGGTGGTGCTGACGCTTTCCGCTCATGTGCTCGACAGTTTGTATACGCTGCTGCACACCTCTTACGGCTTTCAGGCGGAACAGCTACAAGGCTGCAGTATTGAGTTGCCGTGGAGCACGCAGGCCGGGGAGCGGCATCACCTATTCACTACTTTGGAAGAAACACTCCGGGCAGTGCCGGGAGTACAGGCTGTGGGCGCGGCCACGGTGCTTCCGCTATCAAGCTTCAGCTATCAGAGCACCTTTGACATTGCAGGGCGGCCCGTGACGGCGCACCATGACACGGTCATTGCGGAGGCCCGCGCCCTGAGCCCCGGGTATGTGCATGCAATGCAGATTCCTCTGCTGGCCGGACGCATACTGACCACGCAGGATAGCGAGCCTCACGCTGCTTCTGTGGTGCTGATCAACGAGGCGCTGGCACAGCGGTACTTCAAGGGACAAAGCCCCGTCGGGCAAAGGCTGACAAGCGGCCGCGGTGTGTCCGGCCTGGACGGCGTAAGCGAAATCATCGGTGTTTTGGGGGATGTGCGAGGCGATACGGGAACGCTGGCCAGCTTGCCGCAGCCTGAAGTGTTCGGCCCTGAAGACGGGGGTTCGCCGATCATGAACTTCGCCATCCGCTCGACGCTGCCTACGGCTGCCTTGGAGCGAGAGGTGCATCGTGCGGTGGCGTCGATTGATGCAGGGGCGTCGATCGGTCCGTTGGTTCCCTTATCGGCAACGATCGGCGATGCCCTGGCGCAGCCGCGGCTGAACGCTGCTTTGCTGAGCTGCTTTGCGCTGCTCTCGCTGCTGCTGGTGATGGTGGGTGTGTACGGGCTGGTGGCTTTCCTGACTGGGCAGCGCTCACGGGAGTTGGCCTTGCGCATTGCGCTTGGCTCAAGCCGGGAGCGGCTGCTTGCAGGGCTGCTGCTGGAGAACACAGCGATGCTTGTGACGGGCTTAGCTCTGGGGCTTCTCGGCAGCTGGACTGCAGAGAAGCTGCTGGCCGCGGCGCTAGGTACAAGCGGGGCACATCCCTCGGCCCTATTTGCCTTTGCAACAGGAGCGATTGGGCTGGCCGTTGCCGGCGCGACCTACTTCCCTGCGCGGCGAGCCAGCGGCGTGGATCCGATGCTGGTGCTGCGGTCTGAGTAGCCAGGCGCGCAGCCTCACGTTTGCAAAAGAAAGGAAACACAATGCCGTCGGTCTCCCATCCGCGCTCGCTCCGACTTTCGGTCGTGTCTGATCTCCATTACGCGTTGCGCCAGCTGCTCCAAGCGCCGGGCTTCACGGCGACCGCGGTCCTCACGCTCGCCCTGGGGATCGGCGTCACGACGACTGTGTTCAGCGTGGTGCGTCAGGTGCTGCTCTCGCCTTTGCCGTACCGAGAGCCGCAGCGACTGGTTGGTGTCGCGTTTACCTTCCCCGGCGAGGCGCCAAACGCCGGCCAGACGGGACGCAGCGGCGAGTTTGTAATGCGCAACAGTCAAAGCTTCGCTGCTACAGCGCTTCTTGACGAATCCAGCTCAATGGCGAATCTTTCCGGCCGAGATGGCCATGCTTCGAGTGTCACGATGCTCGGTGTTTCACAAAGGTACTTCGACACGCTAGGCGTCCATCCAGCCTTCGGGCGAAGCTTCTCCACGGAGGAGGATCGACCCGGCGGCCCGCATGCACTGGTTCTGAGTTACGGCCTGTGGCAGCGAGCGTTTGCCGGCGACCCAACCATCGTTGGCCGTACTGTGCGCCTGAACCAGCAGAGCGTGCAGGTTGTCGGAATCATGCCGAAAAGCTTTCGCGCTGAAACGCAAACGATGACCGGCTCGCTGGTTACGCCGGAAGCCTGGAAGCCTCTCCAGGCCGGGCCGAAAGACCCCGGTTACGATGGCACCAACTATGCGCTTTACGCGCGCCTGCGGCCCAGGGTCTCGTTTGCGCAGGCGCAGGGTGAGTTGCAAACGCTCAGTGCCGCGCTATATCGCAACTACCCCCAGTACAGGCAATGGATCTCCGACAACGAAGGGAGACGATCGCCGCAGCTCGCCATGTGGCCGCTGGCCGCCGTGGTAGCGGGCGACGTGCACACCAGCCTGCTGGTGATGAGCTGGGCTTCTGTGGCCATACTGTTGCTGACCTGCCTTAACCTGGCCGGGTTGAATACAGCGCGTGCCTTGCGCCGCAGCCCGGAGTTCGCGCTACGTGCGGCGCTCGGCGCTTCACGCCTGCGCCTGCTGCGTCTCGCTCTGCTGGAAGCAGGGTTGCTTGCCGTGGCGGGCGTGGGAGGCGCGATGCTCACGGCGCATCTGCTGCTGCCTGTACTGCTTTCGGCATCGCCGGTTGCGATTCCGCAGCTTGGGCAAAGGTCCGGCTTGTGGGCAACGGCCGGCGAGGCGGCAGTACTTGGAATCACGGCAGCGCTGCTGTTCGGTTCGCCCCTTGCTGTTGTCGCGCTCTCCCAAGGCCGGGCAAGCCTGCAGCCTGCCACACGCCAGGCAGGTGGGACGCGGAGCCAGTATCGCGCCAGTCGGGCACTGCTGGTGTTACAGATGGGCCTGGCGGTCGTGCTGCTCTCGACCGCCTCGCTCCTGCTGGGTACTTTCCTCAAGCTTCGTGCTCAGCCGCTGGGCTTCGTTCCGCAAAAGCTTGTCGTCTTCCAGACCGACCTGAAGGGTGACCGCTACGCGCCTACGCTGGCAACCGAGCACTTTATCGAGAATGTTCTCGCGCGGCTCAGGCAGTCGCCCGGCGTGCGAAGTGCAGCCGCAATCAACGGGCTTCCACTCGACCGAGGCCTGAACAACAGCGGCTACCCGGATGCTCGCTCGCAGATGAAGCAGACGATCGAGTTCCGCGCCGTTACTCCGGGCTACTTCGAGACTATGGGCCTGCCGCTTCTGGCGGGGCGAAGCCTCACAGACAGCGATACCGCCGGAACCATGCCGGCCATCGTGATCAACCAGACAGCAGCACGGCGCTGGTGGCCCGGTCGCTCACCTATCGGGAGCTCGATCCACTCGGGCGACGGTGACTCGCGCATCGTGGGCATTGTTGCGGATGAGCCCGGCCGTACTCTCGCTGACCAGCCAGGCATCATGGTGTACGCGCCTGTGGCGCAGCTCTCGGATGACACAACCAAGATGCTGAATGGCTGGTTCGCCACGAGCTTTGCCGTGCGTCTTGCCGCCAATATGGACACGGCGGCCCTGGTGCAAAGAGCCGTGGCCGCCGCGGACCCGGAGATCCCGGTGACCAAACTCACGACCATGCAGCAGGTGATTGATCACTCGGTCGCCGAGCCGCGCTTCTTTACCGAGCTGGCTGAAGGCTTCGCAGGCTTTGGCGTATTGCTGACCGCGATCGGGCTCTTTGGGCTGCTCAGCTATCAGGTCGCCCAGCGCACGCGCGAGGTCGGCATCCGCATGGCCCTGGGTGCCAGCCGTGGCGCTATCTTGCGCAGCGTGGTTGCGGGCAGCACGGAGCTCGCACTTACGGGCGCAGCACTTGGCGGCGCCGGAGCGGTGCTGCTCGAGCCGCTGCTCATGCGCTGGGTCGCCGAGAATGTGATTGGTGTCGCACCGGGCGACCACTTGCTGGCGGACGGCAAAGCTGCGGTTGCTTACGCTGTCCTGCTGCTCCTCCTTACCGCGCTTGTGGCTGCGCTCCTCCCTGCACGGCGTGCCGCAAGCATTGAGCCGGTGGAAGCGCTCCGCACGGACTGAAAGGGCGCATCCCGACGCGCAAGAGAAACAGTGGCCGCGATGGCGGAGAACAAATCAGCACCAGCACAGAAACAGGAGCCCTGATGCATAACACGCTTGCCGATATCCGCTATGCCCTTCGCCAGCTGCGCAAGTCGCCCGGCTTTGCCCTGACTGCCGTTCTGACGCTGGCGCTTGGCATCGGCGCGACGACGTCCATTTTCACGCTGGTGTACCAGGTCATGCTGCGATCGATGCCGGTGTCGCATCCGGAGCAGTTGTATAAGGTCGGCGAGAAGGACTGCGGCAGCTGCGTGATGGGAGGACTCCAGGATGACTGGACCGTGTTTTCTACCGACCTTTACCGGTACCTGCGCGACCATACGCCGGATACGGCAGGCATGGCTGCATCCGAGGCAGGGGCGTTCAACGTAAGCGTTCGAAAAGCTGGCAACAACAGCGCAGCACAGTCACTCTGGGTGCGCTTCGTTTCTGGCAATTACTTCTCCCTGCTAGGCGTTGAGCCTTATGCCGGGCGCATGCTTCGCCCGGAGGATGATCACGAGGGCGCAGCGCCGACTGCGGTCCTCAGCTACGCGCTATGGCAAACTAAATTCGCCGGTGACCCACACCTGATCGGCAGGACCCTGCTACTCAGAGGGCATCCGGTCACAGTGGTGGGTATTGCGGCCGCCCCGTTCCTCGGCGAACGCGACCAGCCGGATCCTGTAGGCATCTGGGTACCGCTCGCGCACGAGCCTGTGTTTGATCCCGACCGGACGCTCTCTAAGTTTCCGGCGACGAACTGGCTCAACGTGCTGGTGCGCATCCCTGACCAGGCACACGTTGCGCGCGTGCAGCAGGCATTGGGCGGCGCCTTGCGCCAGTGGATCAGCGCAAACCGTGACGCGTTCCCAGCCACCGCAATCAGCGACAAGGATGTTGCGCGCCAGACCACCGGGCTGGCTTCTGCCTCCGGCGGCATCAATGACCTGCGTGACCAATACGCGCCGAGTTTGAAGCTGCTCTTGCTGGTTGCTGCCTTTGTGCTGCTGATTGCCTGCGCAAACTTGGCGAACCTGATGCTGGTGCGCGGCATGGCGCGCCAGCAGGAGCTGGCTGTACGCTCAGCCTTGGGCGCCCCGCGCGCACGTCTGGTGCGGCAGATGGTGGTGGAAGCTTTGCTGCTTGCTGTGCTGGGCGGCGCAGCTGCCGTAGCCGTCGCATATGCAGGCACGCGCAGCATCCTTGCTCTTGCGATGCCAGGCATCGAGGTGAACCCCATCGCAGCAGATCCTTCAATGCCGGTGCTCGGCTTTGCCTTTATACTTTCGCTCGTCACCGGAGTTCTCTTCGGTACGGCACCTGCGTGGATCGCTTCACGCGCCAATCCGTTGGAGGCTCTGCGCGGTGCGAATCGAAGCACAGGCGATGCAAGTGCATTGCCTCAGAAGACACTGGTTGTGCTGCAAGCTGCGCTCTCGCTGGTGCTGCTTTCGACTGCCGGTCTGCTGATCACAAGCCTCCGCCACCTGGAGCATCAGAACTTCCATTTCGAGACGGAAGGTCGCCTGATTGCGTTTGTCGATCTGCACTCTGCCGGGTACAACTACGACCGGCTGGCCGGGCTGTACCGGCGCATGGACGATACCTTTACACACCTGCCTGGCATCGAGAGCTTCGCTTACGCTACATACAGCCCAATGGCGTACTCGAACTGGGCTACCAACGTTTACTTTCCCGGCGTCGATGCAAACATGCAGCAGAACGCAGGCTACAGCGATGTGAGCCCGCGCTACTTTGAGACTGTAGGCACGCACGTCCTGCTGGGCCGCGGTATCGGCGAGCAGGACACCGCGACCAGCACGCCTGTCGCCGTCATCAATCAGAGCTTCGCCAGCGAGTACCTCAAAGGCAAGCAGCCGATTGGAGAACACTTCGGGCCAGACCCGAGTGTACCTATTGCTTACCAGGTCGTAGGCGTTGTGGAGGATACGAAATACGGCGACCCCACTGAGCCTGCGCGACCTATGTTCTTCCCGGCGATGGCGCAGACTCTCGCTTTCACAAAAGCCCGCGATATCGCCGATGAGCACCAAAATCACTTTTCGAATAACTTGATTTTTCATTACCGGGGCGACGAAAGATCGGCTTCGGCATTGGTACGGCAGAAGCTCAAGGAGATCGATCCGGATATTCCGATCCTGACGATGAGTTCGTACACCGATCAACTCAGCAACAACTTTACGCAGCAGGACTTAGTCGTCCGCCTCACCACTCTCTTCGGCGGTCTGGCCCTGCTATTAGCGTCCATTGGTCTCTACGGTGTAACGGCCTATGCCGTAGCGCGGCGTGCCAGCGAGATCGGTGTGCGGATGGCATTGGGTGCGAGCCGCGCCGGGGTGCTACGCATGATTCTTCGCGCGGCGCTGACCCAGGCGATGCTCGGGCTCCTGCTGGGCTTACCGCTTTGCTTTGCAGCGGCGCGTCTGCTGCAGCACTCGCTGTACCAGACAAGCAGCTTCCAGCCGGGCCTCCTGTCGGCTGTCGCCGGGCTGCTGCTGTTGTCTTCCCTTGCGGCTTCGGCGATCCCGGCGCGCCGTGCTGCTTCGATTGAACCTATGCGCGCACTGAGATCGGAGTAACAGACATGCAGATGATTGTGCAGGATGTGAAGTACGCATTTCGGCAGCTGCGGGCACACCCGGGATTGTTTCTGGCGGCTGTGCTTACGCTGGCGCTAGGGCTTGGGGCAAACACAGCGATCTTTTCTCTGCTGGACCAGGCGCTGCTGCGCAGCCTGCCGGTGCGCGACCCGCAGCAGCTGGTGTTTCTGCGGGGAACGGGCGATGCGTGGGAAGGCCACACCAGCCTGCATGGCGGCGACAAGTATGTGGCGTTCTCCTACCCCATGTACCAGGACCTGCGCGACCAGGCCAAGGCCTTTGCGGGCCTCATCGCGACGGCGCCGGCAGATGTGGGCATCACGCGCAATGGGGCCTCGCTGCTGACGCGGGCCGAACTGGTAAGCGGCAACTACTTTGCCGTGCTGGGGGTGCAGCCGGCGCTGGGCCGTGTACTGGCGCAGGCTGACGATACGATAGCGGGCGCGAACCCTGTGGCGGTCATGAGCTATGAGTTTTGGCGCAGCCGCTTCGGTGCCGATCCGTCTGTGGTGGGTGCAACGGTCGCCATCAATGGGCAGCCGTTCCAGATTATCGGCATCAGCGCGCCACGCTTTCGGAGTGCGGTGTGGGGCGAAACGCCGGGCGTGTTTGTGCCGATGTCGATGCTCGACACCATTGTGCCGGGCAAAGGGAATCGTCTCAGCAATCACAAGGATCGCTGGCTCAACATCCTGGGCCGGCTGCAGCCGGGTGAGTCTGCAGCGAGGGCGCAGGTGGCCGTGGCTCCGCTGTGGCATGCGCTCCGTTCCGAGGAGCTGAAGCAGCTGGGCTCGAGCTCTCAGCGCTTTACCGCGGAGTACCTGACGAACAGCCGCCTGCTGGTCGCACCGGAGGCGCGTGGCTTCTCGTACCAGCGCGAGGACTATGCACTGCCGCTGATCGCGATGATGGCGATGGCGGTGATGGTGCTCGCCATGGCGGTGATCAATGTGGCGAGCCTGCTGCTGGTGCGTGCGGCGGGCAGGCTCCGTGAGTTCACCGTCCGTGCAGCCATGGGCGCTGGGCGCTGGCGGCTCCTGCAGCAGTTGCTGACAGAAGGCATGCTGATCGGCATCGCCGGTGGATTGGGAGGGCTGCTGCTTGCGCGCTACGGGACGGCCTTGCTGGTGCGGCAGTGGAATGGCGACCAGACACAAAACGCGTTTAGCGCGGAGACCGATGCGCGAGTGCTGGTCTTGAGCTTTGTGCTCGCGGTCGCGCTTTCCCTGCTATTCAGTCTGGCGCCTGCGCTGCTGCTGCGCCGGCCTGACCTGACGCGCGCGATGCGGGAGCGGAGTGATACGGGCAGCACCTCACTCGCTGGCTTTCGCCGGGTCACGGTGTGTCTGCAGGTGATGTTCAGTGTGCTGCTGCTTGTAGGCGCGAGCCTGTTTGTGCGCACTATGCAGAAGCTGCACTCGGTCGATCTCGGCTTCAATGTGCAGCACCTGGTCACCTTTGGGATCGACCCAAAGTTCGCGGGCTACGCGCCCGAGGCTGTGCCGGCTCTGCACCAGCGTGTGCTGGACGCAATGCGTGCCGTACCCGGCGTACAGGCAGCAGCCGGAGCCGACCAGGCTGTTCTAGATGAAGGCAACACCCTCAACGTGACGGTTGCAGGCTATACGGGGCCGCAGGATGAGGACGTGCATGTGGGGAACACGTTTGCGAGCCCGCTGTACTTTGCAACGCTACAAACGCCGCTGCTTGCCGGGCGAGCTTTTACGGAAGGAGACCGCAAAGGCAGTCCTCTGGTTGCTGTCGTGAACGAAGCGTTTGCCCGTAAGTTCTGTGGCGAGGCGAGGAAGTGCGTCGGCCGCCTGATGGCCACTGGAGCGGGCGATCACCTTCAGCTCGACACCGAGATCGTCGGTGTCGTCCGTGATAGCAAGCTGGGCGGGATACGCAGCAACATCGCGCCTTCGCTGTTCCGCCCGCTGCGGCAGCAGGGGGATCCGGAGCGACTCTACGTTTACCTGCGCACCTACATGGCACCGAACGCAGCGCTTGAAACAATTCGCAAGACAATGCAGAGTGTGGATCCAAAGCTCGCGCTGACCGCCCTGCGCACCATGGACGCGCAGATCGACGACAGCCTGCAGAACGAGCGCATGATTGCGCTGCTGGCCGCAACCTTTGGCGTGCTCGCTGCTTTGCTCGCGGGGGTGGGCATCTATGGCGTGCTGGCGTATGCAACCAACCAGAGGACCCGGGAGATTGGGATCCGCCTTGCCCTGGGCTCAAGCCGCACGGCAGTTGTGCGCGTAGTGGTGGCGGATGTAGCGCTGGTAGCGGGGCTTGGTGCTGCGCTGGCACTGCCGGTTGCGTACGCGCTGAGCCGTCTACTGCGTGAACAACTCTTTGGGGTTTCAGCAACGGATCCCCTGAGCGTAGTGATAGGCGTTGTGCTGGTGGGCTGCGTGGCACTGCTGGCGGCGGCTTTGCCTGCACGGCGCGCGGCTTTTGTGGAACCAACCCAGGCACTGAGAGCGGAGTAACTATGCAGAGCATCTGGCACCATGTGCGTTACGCGTTGCGGCAGCTGCGCAAGAGCCCCGGCTTCACCCTTACCGTGCTGCTGACGCTCGCGCTGGGAGTGGGGGCCAACGCTATCGTCTTTAGCGTACTGAATGCACTTGTGCTGCGGCCGCTGCCTGTACCGCACCCGGAGCAGATGGTGTTCCTGAACCGCCTGGGGATACCGTACGCGGGCAGCAGCAGCGGCTCGACGCCCTCGCAGTCCTACCCGGACTATGTGTGGCTGCGGGATGGAAACCGCACCTTTGCGGGGCTTTCCGGCTATCGGCTGGTGCAGGGCGGTGTGCGCGCCGGCGACAGCGTGAGCCAGAGCTGGTTCTACGAGGCATCAGAGAACTACTTCGATACCCTGGGGCTCCGGCCGGCACTGGGCCGCTTCTTTCACCCTTCGGACGCGCATGGCGTGAACTCAAGCCCTTACCTAGTGCTGAGTTACGGCTATTGGCAGAGGCACTTCAACGGAGACCGGACGATTGTCGGCAGGGTAGTGGAGCTCAACAAGCATCCTTACACCGTACTGGGTGTGGCGCCGGAAAGCTTTGGCGGAACAGAGATCTTTGTGGCGCCGGACTTCTGGGTGCCGATGGCGAACCAGCCGGAGCTGGACGGCTACAACGCCCTGGAAGGCCGCAGTAACCACAGCACCTGGGTGATAGGGCGGCTGAAGCCGGGTGCGAGCCTTGCCCAGGGCGAGGGCGACCTGAACGCACTGGCCGCGCAGATGAGCAAGGCTTACCCGCAGGACGATGAGAGTCTAAGCTTCCGGCTGTCTCGCCCTGGTTTGATCGGTGACACGCTAAGCAAGCCGATACAGGCTTTTCTTTACGGAGTGCTGGCGCTTGCCGCGCTGGTGCTGCTTGCAGCATGCGCCAACCTGGGCGGCCTGTTTGCGGCGCGCGCGGCAGACCGCGCCCGCGAGCTTGCTATGCGGCTGGCCCTGGGTGCGACGCGCGGAATGCTGATGCGGCAGATGGTGACTGAAGCTGTGCTGGTCTCGCTGGTTGGGGGCTTGCTGGGGCTGCTGCTGGCCAGCGCGGCCGCGCATGCGCTTACGCTGTGGCGGCCTTCCGAAGAGTTCCCGATCCAGGTAGCTGTGCAGGCGGATTGGCGCGTGTCCACACTCGCGCTGCTGCTCGCGGTACTGAGCGGTGTGTTCTTCGGGCTGGTGCCCGTGCGCCAGGTGTGGCGTCGCGATGCATACGCAGCGATTAAGAGCGGCACAGCTTCGCCTGGAAGCGGCCGCCGATGGACGCTGCGCGATGCGTTGCTGGTGGTGCAGATCGTGCTGTGCTCGCTACTGCTGACCTCGTCACTGGTGGCGGTGCGCGGCCTGGTGCGCAGCTTACACACTTCGTACGGGTTTAAGCCGCAAGATGCCATGCTGGCGAACTTTGATTTGCGCATGGTGGGCTACAAGCAGGAGGAGGCGCTGCCGTTTGAGCGGCGAGTCATGGACAAGATTGCGGCGCTGCCCGGCGTAACGTTCGTAGGGCTTTCTGACAGGATTCCGCTGAGCCTGAGCACAAATGACACAGCCGTGTATCGCGATGGAACGACAGATTTTCGCGATTCTAACTCCGTGGCGGAGGCGAACACGTATCGGGTATCGCCCCAATACCTCCAGGCAGCAGGCACACGTTTGCTGGCCGGGCGTGACTTTACCTGGCATGACGACGACCACGCACCCAAGGTCGCAATCGTGAACCAGACGTTTGCGCGCAAGGTTCTGGGGACAGCGACCAGTGAGGCACTTGGCCGATCGTTCATCCTGCGATCGCAGCGTTTTCAGGTGATTGGGCTTGTGGAGGACGGCAAGTACCTCACCATTACAGAAGACCCGGCGGCGGCGGCCTTCCTTCCTACAGCCGCTGCTCCCGACACCCGCGCCATCCTGGTAGTGCGCTCGCACCTGCCGGAGGCTGAGGCAGCCGCGGCCGTACACGGTGTTCTCGCCGCGCTGGACCCATCGCTGCCGCTGACGATTGGCGGATGGCCTGAGGCGATGAGCATCGCGCTGTTCCCCTCGATCACTGCGACCTGTGCACTGGGCGTGATGGGCGGCCTCGCGGCGATGCTCGCGATCACGGGCATCTTTGGCACGGCCTCCTACGCAGTAAGCAAGCGCCTGCGCGAACTCGCACTGCGTGTGGCACTCGGCGCGCAGCGCGGGCAGGTGCTGCAGGCAGCCCTGGGCCGGCCGGCGCGGCTGCTACTGGGCGGCTCCTGCGCGGGCATTGCGCTGGGTGCCATGGCGGCTCGGCTGCTGTCGCACATTGTTTACCAGGCTACGTCGCAGGATCCGTTGGTCTTGGCAGGTGTGGTGGCGGCTATGGCGCTGCTTGCACTGCTTGCGACGTGGCTGCCAGCCCGCCGGGTGCTGCACGTGGATCCGGCTTCGCTGTTGAGGGAGGAGTAAGAGCATGCAAGGTATCTGGCACGATGTTCGTTACGCATTACGGCAGATGCGGCGCTCGCCCGGGTTTGCCGTCACAGCGGTGCTGACGCTGGGTCTCGGGCTGGGCACAGCAACGGCGATGCTGGCCATTGTGGACTCCGTGCTCCTGCGGCCGGTGGCGCTGCCGCATGCGTCGCAGCTGGTGAGCATGACGCGCAATCTCAAGGGAAACCCGCTACAAGACATCCCCTTTAAAGACATCAAGGAGCTCCAAGACCACGCACGCGGTTTCGCAGCGTTGGGCGCATACGAATCTTTACCTGGACCGGTGAAAACCAGCGCGGGAACGCGTGTCGCCCTGGTGGTGCAGGCCTCCGCACACTTTTTTGCGGTGCCGGATGTCCCTGCCCGCTTCGGCCGCGTGCTGGGAGCGCAAGACGCGCACCAGCCCGTCGCTGTCGTAAGCGATGCGTTCTGGAGAGAGACGTTGCATGCGGACCCACACGCCCTGGGCTCAACGATCACGATTGAAGGCAAGCTCCGGACGATTGTCGGCGTCCTGCCTGCGCATTTTGATCTGGCCCAGCATATAAGCGGCAGCGTTGTGTATGTGCCTCTTGATCTAGACAGCAGCGGCAAAGATGAGCACCAGTTTGATTCAGCCCAGGTGGTGGGCCGCCTGCGCGACGGCGTGACGCCTGCGGGCGCCCTAGCGGAGGCGCGCCCGATCTACGCCCACACCAGCCGGCCCGAGGAGAAAGATCGCGGGCAGCTTCTGCTGCTGCCCTATCGCGAGGTGATGACGGGCGATGAAAAGCCTGCGCTGATGGCACTGCTGGGCGCCTGCGCCATGCTGCTGCTCATCAGCTGCGCGAACTCTGCGAATCTGCAGATTGCCCGCGCTCTGGGCCGGGTCGGCGAGATGCATATGCGTTCGGCGCTGGGAGCAAGCCGCGCACGGCTGCTGCGGCAGATCGTTACGGAGAGTGTTGTGGTATCCCTGCTGGGGGCTGGGCTTGGATTCCTGCTGGCTGCCGGCGCAGTGCACGCGATCCGCACTGTATACGGGCAGCAGTTTGCGCGCTTTGATGAGCTGCGCTTCCATCCGGAAGTCTTTTGCTTGTGCACGCTGCTTGCGGTGTTGGCGGGCGTACTGGCAGCGCTGGCGCCTGCCTTCCAGACGCTGCGGGCGCAGGGGAGACTCCACGCAACGGTCACGACCAAGGTGACGCGACGCTCTCGGCTGAGCGGTTGGCTCATCGCCGGCGAGATCGCACTGACATGCATTTTGCTGACTGCGACCGGCCTGCTGCTCCAGAGCTTCCGTGCGCTGGAGCACACACCCATGGGGATCGATCCGCAGCATGTGACACAGATCACGCTGCTCCCGACCGATCCACACGAGACGACCCAACAACTGAAGCAAACCTTTGAGCGCCTTCTGCAAGCGCTGGGTGCGCTGCCCGGTGTGGAGGCTGCCACGATGCAGACATCTCTGCCATTCTCACAGTTCACACTCTCGATGAATAGCACTATTCACCTGTTTGGCCGCCCCGCGAGCAAGGACGATGAAAGTGATGTCAGTCTTGTCAGCACAGGCTACAACCGCACGCTGGGGATCCCGATGCGCGCCGGGCGGCCATTGCAGCCGGCAGATGATGGGAGTGCATCGCCTGTCTGCCTGGTGAATGAAGCCTTTATTCGGCACTACTTTCCTGCTCATACGCCTCTGGGTCAGATCGTCGAGTTTACGGCCGCCAGCAAGGACACAGACGATCGCTTCCTCAAAAAGCCTGTGACGATTGTGGGCGTGGTTCCGGATGAGATCACGGGTCGCTCCCTGGCGGACCGACCCAGGCCCACCATGTTTCTCAACTTTCTCCAGTACCCGGCGGAGGGTGCGCAGGCACGCTTCATCTTTGGCATAGCTCCGCAGTTTGCGGTGCGCTCCCTCCTCCCGGAGGCGGTGCTAACCCGTGAGATCCGCGGCGCGTTGAAACAAGCTGCACCGGATTTGGCGGAGATGCAGATTGCAGAGATGAGCGCGGGCATCCAGAACTCGCTCAGAAATCAGCAGCTGGCCCTGCGGCTTACCGGCGGCTTTGGAGCACTGGCGCTGCTGCTGGCAGCGGTCGGGGTATACGGCGTGCTGGCTTACACGGTAGCGCAGCGCACACGCGAGATCGGCATCCGGCTGGCGCTTGGGTCCTCGCGCTCTGCAGCGATGACGCTGGTGATGCGGCAGGCAGCGGTGATGGTGGCGGCGGGCCTGGCTGTGGGCCTGCTGGCAGAGTGGCCGACGAGCCGGGCCCTGCACTCGTTTCTTTTCGGTGTCGGCGCGTTTGATCCGCTGACGCTTGCCTTTGTGATTCTGTTGCTCCTGCTGGTGTGCGCTTTTGCAGCCGCACGGCCCGCCTGGCAGGCAACACGGATCGATCCTACAGAAGCTCTTCGAGCGGAGTGAACGTAATGATTCAGCTGAAAAATGTAGCGCGCACGTACCGGGCCGGCATCGCCGACAGCTGGGTGCTGCGCCATATCAATCTCACGATCCGCGAAGGCGACTTCGTCACCATCATGGGTCCGTCCGGCGCGGGCAAATCATCGCTGCTGAATGTGCTGGCGCTGCTCGATGACGAGTGGACAGGCGAGTACCGGCTCGACGGCGAAGCTGTGCATACTCTCGGCCGCAAGGCCCGCGCAGAGCTGGCGCGCCGCAGCATCGGCATGGTGTTCCAAAGCTACCACCTGCTCGATGACCTATCCGTCGCTGAGAATATCGAGTTGCCGCTCTCATACAAGAACATCGCCCGCTCCGAGCGCCAAGCGATGGTTGCGGATACGCTCGATCGCTTCCAGATCGTGGGCAAGAAGGATCTGTTTCCGAGCCAGCTTTCGGGCGGGCAGCAGCAGCTTGTAGGGATTGCGCGGGCGGTGATCCACAAGCCGGCACTGCTGCTTGCTGATGAGCCGACCGGCAATCTGCACTCGGCGCAGGCGGCGGAGATCATGCGGCTGTTTCAGCAGCTGAACCGGGCAGGAACCACGATTGTGCAGGTAACGCATGCCGATGTGAATGCAGCGTATGGCAACCGCATCATCGAGCTGCGGGACGGATGGCTGACGAGCGACACCGCCGTGCCGCAACAGGCAAACACAGAGCCCGGCAAGGGCGGAAACGCGACGGGGGTACACGCTTCGTGAGGTTCGCGCCTTCTTCACGCAATATCTGCTCTGCTGCCAGTGGCACCACTCTACCAAAGAAGCGCGGTGCTGCTAGCCGTGCGATCGCTGCGTTGCTGCTCCCGGTACTTGCTCTGCCCGCGCTTCCTGCGCAAGTGAACACTCCGCAGAGCGATGCTTCGCAGGCGCAGACCGGACAGCAAGCGCCTGCCCAGCCAACGCAGGACGTGCGCACGGCAGGCGCGCAAACACCAGGCGTGCCAGCGCTGCGGCTCGACATTCCGCACTCCTACAACCCGCTCAACACGTATCTGCCTACGCTTGTTCCGCAGGCCAGCCTTGGTAATTCAACGCGCATTGAGCAGCTGGTCCGCGATGGCAAGCTCTACTTATCACTGGACGACACGATCCTGCTGGCGCTTGAGAACAACCTCGATATCGCGATCGCGCGCTACAACCTGCCGATTGCCGAGGCTGATATTGAACGTACGAAAGCGGGCGCTGCCTTTCGCGGGGTTAACACCGGTATCGTGCAGAACACGCCCGGAGGCGGTGTGGGCGGTCTTGGCTCAGGCGCGGCGGGTGCAGGCGCCGGGGGCACAACAGGCGGAGCCGGCGGCGCGGGTTCGGGTGCTTCGGGCCTGGTCTCATCCACACTCGGCACTGGCACTGCCGTCAACTCTTACGACCCCATCCTGACTGGCACCGTAACTCTCGAGCATTACACAGACCCGCTCTCGAACGTCAAAATCTACGGCGTCCCTTCGTTGCAGCAGAACACGCTTTCGAGCGAGATCGAATACTCCCAGGCGTTTTCGACCGGCACTACGCTCTCCTTCGTACTTGAAAACAGCCGCGTGACGGAGAACAGCCCTTTCACTTTCCTCACCCCGGCTCTCAATGCCTACTACCGCCTCAGCATTGATCAGCCTTTGCTGGCAGGCTTCGGCTTTGGCCCGAATCTTCGCTACCTGCACATCGCGCGCAACGATCGCACCATTTCCGAGATCGCTTTCAAAGACCAGATCATCGTCACCATCACGCAAATTGCAAACATCTACTGGGACCTGGTCAATGCCTATCAGGACGAGCGGGTCAAGGAGCGCTCGCTTACCTTTGCGCAGGATGAGCTTGCGAGCGACCGGCGGCAGCTTGCCCTGCAGTCCATTCCCGCGATGGACGTGACCAGGGCGGAGGGCGAAGTGGCGGTGCGCGACGAGGAGCTCTCTATCGCGAAAACCACGCTGCAGCTGCAGGAGTCGCTCATTAAGAACGCGCTTACCAAGAATCTCGACAGCACAACGCTTGAGGAGATGCCCGTGATCCCGACTGAGAGAATCACGGTCAACGATGCTCTGAACGGCCCGCCGCTCGCAGACCTGATTACGAAGGCGCTGCAAGACCGTCCGGAGCTTGCCGAATCGGATGTTGACCTTACCAACCGCGACATCAGCCGCAAAGCCGCGCGCAACGCCGTCCTGCCCTCGGTCGACCTGGTGGGTTTCTACGGCGGCACAGGGCTGGCAGGCGTGGATAATCCGGCATCCGGACTACCATCCACCGCACCAACCAACTTCTCTGGTTCCATGAGCACCGCTTTCAACAACAGCTCGCCCGACTATCTCGTGGGGCTCTCCGTGGATATCCCGCTCCGCAACCGTGTCGCAAAGTCCGACCAGTATCGGTCGGAGCTTGAATACCGGCAGTCAGAGCTGCGCATCCAGCAACTGCGCAAGCAGATCCGTATCGAGGTCCGCAATGCGCAGTACGCGCTGGAGCAGAGCGGCGCGCGCGTTGGTGCGGCCCGACACGCTCGAGATCTAGATCAAAAGACTTTCGACATCAGCCGGCAGGAGCAGAAGCTGGGCGCGGGCTCAAACCTGCAAACGCTCGCCGCCCAGCACGACCTGGCGCTTGCCGACTCCGCCCTGACCGCGGCCGAAACGACCTTTGAGAAGTCGCGGGTAGAGCTGGCGCGCGCGACCGGCCAGACGCTGGAAACCTATGGCGTCTCGATCGGCGACGCCAAAACCGGCATCGTGAGCGAAAAGATCGCGCAGCAGCGATCTGACAACTCGCCGCCCAGGCGGCCATAATCAAAAGGCATCCATGGCCGCCCACTCCGCTCACCAGCCCAGCCCGCCGCCCGTCGCCAAAGCGCGGGTGCTCATCGCCGACGATCAGGCCCATATCCTCGAGGCGCTGCAGTTGCTGCTTAAGTCAGAGGGCTATCGGGTGCACTCTGCGCGTTCCCCGGCAGAGGTGCTGACGGAACTGGCCTGCGAGAGCTTTGACGCATTGCTGATGGACCTGAACTACTCGCGGGACACGACCTCCGGCGGCGAGGGTCTGGAGCTGCTGCAGCAGGTGCTAGCGCAGGACGCGGAGCTGCCGGTGATCGTGATGACCGCCTGGGGCAACATTGAGCTCGCGGTGAGCGCGGTGCGCCTGGGTGCGCGCGACTTTGTACAGAAGCCGTGGGAGAACACGCGGCTGCTGACGATCCTGCGTACGCAGGTGGAACTGCGTGAGGCGTTGCGCCGAGCGCGCAATCTCCAAACAGAAAACCTGCTGCTGCGGGCCGCGAACCGCCCGGAGTTTATCGCGACAGCGCCGGCGATGCGGCCGCTGCTTGACGGCATCGCGCGCGTCGGGCCCTCGGACGCAAATGTACTGATCACGGGCGAGCACGGCACCGGGAAGGAAGTCGTCGCGCAGACGCTGCATGCTGTGTCAGCCCGCGCCGCGCAGACGCTGGTGGCTGTGAACACAGGGGCCTTGCCGGAAGGGACGTTTGAAAGTGAGCTCTTTGGGCATGTGCGCGGCGCATTTACTGACGCGCGCACAGACCGGGTCGGACGCTTCGAGCTGGCGGATCGCGGAACGATTTTTCTCGACGAGATTGCCAATGTACCGATCCGGCAGCAGGCCAAGCTCCTGCGGGTGCTTGAAACAGGGCAGCTGGAGCGAGTGGGTTCCTCGAAAACAACGCGGGTTGACGTGCGGGTGCTCTCCGCGACCAATGCGAGCTTGCCGAGAGAGGTGCAGGAAGGCCGCTTTCGCGAGGATTTGCTATTTCGCTTGAACACGGTGGAGCTCTCGATTCCGGCGTTGCGCGACCGGCGCGAAGATATTCCGCTGCTGGCTGCACATTTTTTGTCGCATCATGCTTCGCGGTACCGCCGCAGCCTGAACGGACTGGCGCCCGCAGCTTTGCAGGCCATGTTGAACTACGGCTGGCCTGGCAATGTGCGTGAGCTGGACCATACGATGGAACGCTCTGTGCTGATGGCGCGCGGCCCGCAGGTGGAAGCCGCCGACCTGGGTCTTCAGAGCACTCGCCATGTACCGACGAGCGGTGAAGAGCTGGAGCTGGATGCGGTGGAAGCCCTGCTGATCAAGAAAGCCCTAGCACGCGCTAGCGGAAACATTACGCAGGCGGCGGAGCTGCTGGGCTTAAGCCGGGGCGCCCTGTACCGCCGCATGGAGAAGCATGGCGTCGCGCCCTAGGCAGCGCCTGCCGCTGGGTCGACGCCGAGGGCGCATCGGCTACGAGAAGCGTCTGCATGTGGGCCTCGCATTGTTAGGGCTTCCGGTGTACGGCCTTCTGGCAGTTCTGCTCTGGACTCTGCATGCAAGCCCCCTCGCGTGGCTTGCGAGTTCGGCGGTTCTGGTGTTGCTATGGGCTGCCCTGCAGGTATGGCTTGCTGAGCAGCTTCTGCGGCCGCTGCAAACCCTTTCCAATGTCGTTGCCGCTCTTCGCGAGCAGGACTACTCCTTCCGGGCGCGTGGTGCGCGGCGAGGCGACTCGCTCGGCGACCTGGCCCTTGAAATCAATGCGCTCGCCGGCGACCTACAGGCCGAACGCCTCCTGTCTCTCGAGTCAGCAGCGCTGGTGCGCCGGGTTTTGGGAGGCCTGGGCGCACCGGTGTTCGCCTTTGATGGAAGCGGCGTGTTGCGGCTGCTGAACCCTGCCGGTGCCAAGTTGATTGAAGGCGAAAAGCAGAGCGACATTGCAGAGCACGCGCTAGGCCGCCATGCTGCCGCGCTGGGCATGGAGCACCTACTGCTGGCTGCAGATGAGCAGGTCGTCCGCATCGGCGCGACGCAGTGGATGGTGCGCCGCAGCCAGTTTCGTGAGGGCGGCGTGCCCCATCAGCTGCTGCTGCTGGCGGATATCAGTCAGGTACTGAGGGATGAGCAGCAGCAGGCATGGCAACGGCTGATTCGTGTGCTGGGGCATGAGATCAATAACTCGTTGACGCCCATCAAGTCACTGGCCGGCTCACTGCGGCAGCTGCTACGCGCCGGGGCTGAGCCGGCGGAGTTTGACCGCCCGCTGGAGGTGATCGAGGATCGCGCTGACTCGTTGAATCGCTTTCTTACGGCGTACCGTCAGCTGGCGCAGCTGCCTCCGCCGGCACGGCAGGCAGTCGCGCTCGCGCCCCTGGTGGGGCAGCTCCCTTCGCTGGAGCTGCGTGTGCCCGTGTATGTGGAGGCGGGTGAGCCGGTGACGCTCTTTGCTGACCGGGACCAGCTGGCGCAGGCGCTGATCAACCTGGTACGGAATGGGGCGGAAGCAGCGCTGGAGAATGGGAGCAGTGAGCCACGCGTCGCTCTACGCTGGGAGGTGCGGGGCCATGAGGTAGCCATCCTGGTGCGCGACACAGGCCTGGGCCTAGCCAACCCTTCCAACCTGTTTGTGCCTTTCTACACCACCAAAGCCCAGGGTACGGGAACCGGGCTGATGCTGGTGAAGCAGATTGCCGAAGCGCACCAGGGTGCGGTGATGCTGCGCAGCCATGCGGAGGGGGGCGCGGAGGCAGAGCTTCGGCTGCCTCTGCACAGCAGCTAGTGCCCTCGCTGGTTCTGTTGGAGCACGAAGTTATGGCATGCGTGCACGCATCCTAAGACGAAGTTCAAGTTGGGAGAGACGAGGCATGGCAGGTACGGGCATACATGCAGGGGCAGCAGCGGCGGGGCATATTACCCTGGGTGGCGGCAGAGCTGTGAACCGGCTCGGCTACGGAGCGATGCGCATCACTGGCAAGGGCGTGTGGGGACCACCGGCCGACCACGCAGGAGCGCTTGCCACCTTGCGGCGGAGTGTGGAGCTCGGCGTCAACTTTATCGACACGGCTGACTCCTACGGGCCGGAGATCTCAGAAAACCTTATCGCAGAAGCCTTGTTCCCTTACCCTGGGGACCTCGTCATCGCGACCAAGGGAGGCTGGACGCGTGTGGGCCCGGGGCAGTGGTTGCACAATGCAAGCCCGCAGCACCTGGAGGAGGCGGTTCTTGCGAGCCTCCGGCGGCTGCGGCTTGAGCGAATTGAGCTCTACCAGCTACATATTCCGGACCCGGCCGTCTCTTTTGACGCGTCCATGGAAGCCTTGGCGAAGCTGCAGGAGGAGGGCAAGATCCGCCACATTGGTTTGTCCAACGTCACGTTGGAACATGTGGAGCGTGCGCGCAAGATCGTGACGGTCGTCTCTGTCCAGAACCGCTACAGCTTTGCGGATCGTGAGTGGGAGTACTTGCTGAACCACTGCGAAGCACACGACATCGCCTTTTTGCCCTGGGCGCCTCTGGCACAGAACCGCAAGGCGGCAGCTGCTGTGGAGCACATTGCGCAAGCCCGCGGTGTTTCCACCGTGGTGGTCTCGCTTGCCTGGCTTCTGCGGAGGTCGCCGGTGATGCTGCCGATCCCGGGAACCTCCTCCGTTGCGCACCTGGAAGAGAATGTGGGTGCGGCTGCGTTTCAGCTCAGCGATGAAGAGTTTGCTACGCTCGCTGAGGTTGTGCACGTCCCTTACAGCCTGCGCTAGGAGAATCTCCCAGGCGGTAAAAGCCCGTGCTTAGCGGGCTTGCCGGATGTGCTCTACGATGGCAGCCGCGGTCTGTTCCGGAGCTTCCCGTTGCGGAAAGTGCCCGACACCAGCAAGCAGGACGCGCCGGTACTCTCGCGTGAAATAACGCTCTGCCCCGTCTGTCGTTTCCTTGAGCTCACAGCGGTCTTCCGCGCCATGGATGAGCAGCGTGGACACGTCCAGTAGACGGGTCGCTTCAAAGCGCGCCTGTGCTGCGGCATAGCGAGGATCCAGCTCTGCATGGCCCCAGCGCGAGCGGTAGCTATGCAGGACGACGTCCGGGAAGTCGCGGCCCTGCCAGCTGCGCGCGGCTTCCTGCAGTTCCTGCTCGGTGTACCAGCCCTGCGGACTCCAGCTGTCCCACTGCGCCTGCCCAAAAGCTGCCGGGTTCTCACGGAACTTCTTCTCTCCGGGCTTGGTACACAGCAGCCACTGGTACCAGAAGGCGCGTGCCTGCGGCAGACCCGGTGGCGCAGCCTTGCCCGGCTCAAACGGTACAGAGAGCGTCACGAGCGAGCGAAGCCTTTCCGGCGCCAGCGCAGCCAGGGCATGGCCGGTCCGCGCGCCCCAGTCATGCCCGATGAAGTGAAAGCGCTCGAGCCGCAGCCGGCGCGCGAGCTCCAGAATGTCCTGTGCAAACGCCACGGGCTGACCTGTGCGGGGCAGCTTACGGCCAAACAGTGGATCGCGGAAGGTGCTGGGGCCGTAGCCGCGCAGATACGGTGCCACGGTGCGGTAGCCGGCGCGATGCAGCAGCGGCAGCACCTTGTCCCAAGCACGCGGCGAGTCAGGCCAGCCGTGCAGTAGGACGAGACGCTCACCGCGCCGGGGACCGCTTTCTTCATAGGCCAGACGGAGCACGGGCGTCACAACTGTGCGGATGCGCATGGTAATTAGGATGCTGCGACACCTGCAGGTTGTTGGGCTACAGCCGGAGCGTCTTCGTCGATCTTCATCAGCAGGAGCGTCATGTCGTCATGCTGGGGAGCACTGCCGGTAAAGGCATCGGCGCCGGCAAGGATGCGGTGCAGTACGGTGGCAGCCTCGACGCAGGACCCTGCACGGGCGGCGGCCAGCATGCGTTCCTCACCCCACTCCTCCTCTTCTCCGCCGTCGGGAGCGAGCGCCTCACTGATGCCGTCGGTATAGAGCAGCAGCAGGTCGCCGGGCTGAAGCAAAATCTGGTGCTCCCTGTAGCGGGCATGCTTTAACAGACCGATCACCGTGCCTCCACCGTCAAGCAGCACTGCTCCGCTTGGCCGGACCACCAACGGTGGGTTGTGCCCGGCATTGACGTAGCGAAGCAGTCGAGAAAGCGGGTCATACGTCGCAAAGAAGAAGGTGGCGTACCGGTGCATAGCTGATGCGTCATAAACCAGCTGATTGATCTTTCCCATCCAGGCAGCCAGATCGTGCGAGCGATCCATGACCACGGTGCGCAGTGCAGCGCGCAAACTGCTCATCAGCAGCGCCGCCGAAACGCCTTTGCCGGAGATGTCGCCAATCGCCAGGCCGACAAGGCCCTCCTCCATAAGAAAGACGTCGTAGTAATCGCCGCCTATACCCTGGGCGGGGCGGCAGCAGCCGGCGAGGCTCAGTCCTTCGATCACGGGCATCTCCTGCGGGTAGAGCCGCTCCTGCACCTCGCGGGCGATCTCCATCTCGCGGTGCACCCGCTGCTGCTCTGCATCGCGGCGGGCCAGGGTGTGTGCCATTTCGCTGATCTCCAGGGCGAGGCCGGTCTGGGTGCCCACGGATTGCAGCAGACGTAGATCTGTGGAGGAGTAAGCCTCTTCAGAACGCTTGGGGCCGAGCGTCATGATGCCAAGCAGGCGATCGCGTCCGGGTAAGGGCAGCAGCAGCTCTGCGTGCAATTGGTCCAGGGTGGCTCGCTCGTCCTCATCGGCGAGCAGAAACCAGCCATCCGGCTTCTCGCGATAGAGGGTTGCGGGCCGGCTGGACCGAGCGAGATTGCGGATCGTCACGGAGCGCTCATCAAAGGCGAAAGGGCGCTTGGGAGCTGGATTCTGGGCGATGCCGACTGCCTGCTGCAGCTCAAACAGCTGCTCGCCACGGAGAAAGATCGCGACCTGCCGGACGTGGAGGATCTCTGCCACGCGGCGAGAGACGGTCTCCATCAAGGGAGCAGCCTCGGTAAAACGGCGCACCTGTTCTGAGAGCTCGACTAGTACAAGCTCTGCGTTGTAGGCCTCGCGGAAAAACTTGCGGTCTAGCCACTGCTGCACCCGATCACTAAGGCGGTTGCGCGAAGTAAAGAGCGCCAGCAGCCCTGCCGTGACAAGAATGGTCGCCGGGAGCGCTGTTTGGAGGTTTCGCCGCTCGGCAAAGAGCGGCACCAGGAAACGGACGACCAGTGCCAGCACGACAGCGACCTCCAGCGTCAGCAGCGAGGCACGCGCGAAAGCGTACCGCGTACCAATCCGGATGAGCACACGCACATCCAGCGCACGCTGGACCAGAACGACATAGGCGAGCGAAAAGGGAAAGGCAAGCATCAGCAGTGCGCCCGCGATATGGACCGCCCGCAGCCGGTCAGGGTGCGGATACAAGTGAGGCAGCAGAACAAAGACCAGAAGCAGCGAGCCTAGCCCCATGACCGAGCCCGCACAAAGCACCTGCAGTCGGCGGCGTGAATCTGCGGTCGCAGCAAAGCGCAGCTTATCCACCAGGGCCGCGCTGAAGAAGAGCACGCAGAGCAGGTCGAGCCCATTCATGAGTTTGGTGCCAGCCTGCGTGCAGGCTTCCAGCACCGAACCCGGAGTTGTGAGGGCAAACTCTTGGAGGATCTGAAGCGGCAGCAACGCTACCAGAAACGCCAGCATCGGTCCGGCCAACAGCCATTTGAGCCAGGGCATACGCGCGTCCAGGCGCCACTGCTCTGGAAAGCAGATGCCGAAGAACAGCAGAGCCACCGGCCCCAATGCCTGCAAGAGTTGACACCAAAGGCTCAGAAGCAGAAGGGCTGTGCCGGGCCACCAGTCCTTCGGGATGAAAATAACCTCCGGAAGCGCGAGCAGAAGCAGCAAAAGCCACGCATTGCGGTCGTGCGGGCGTACAAAAACGATCCAATACCCAATGAGTAGATACACCAGAGGGGGCAACACCGGGATGATCAGTGCTGTCAGCAGGGAAGATCGGCCCCGATTCTCGAGAGCCCTGGTTTGAATGGTGACCGTGCGCTGCAGCCCTTGCGCGGTACGCACCGGCAAGGTAAGCAGACTTCCGGGCGTGAGTGCGTCATCGCTCCCTCCAAGCAGTCTGGCTTGCTCTTCGAGACTCCAGGTAGCCCGGCCTGCTCCGTTGAGAAGCCGATCGCCGATCTGCATTTCTGCCGCTGCAGCTTCCGGATTCAGGCTCGTAACGATGACCCCATCGTCAGATGTAGCGAAAGGAGGACGGACATGCTCGCCGGCATGGAAGGCGCGGGCTGAGAGCGCAAGCATGCCGGCTACGTAGTAGGCGGCGCTCGCAAGCAGAAACAAGCTCCACAAGAGGTAGAGCGCCCGCGTTTTGTTACGGCTCGTCATAGGTCGGCTTACCTCGAGCGACCTTTGGCTCGGAAGGCGCTGGCGAGACCATCATAGCGAGCGAAGAACCTGAATTGGCGTCCGAAGAAGGGAGAGCGGGCTGCAAGTTGCATTGCATGGCTTGCGTAGCCGCTTACCAAGAGGGCAGAGCAACGCAGCGCCTTTGCAGGGTTCCTTCCAGGCCGTTTCACAGACGCAGACGCCTGCAGGATGCGCATGCTCTCAAGGCTGGCTGCGTAGAGAACGGGCGGCTCGGTTCCATGCGCGAGGGTGATGGAGTGCCAGACACCAAGCAGAAGGCCGGCTGGAAGCTGCCATGTGTTCGCTCCAGCCGAGTCGTGTACTTACTTGCCGGTATAGACCTTGAAGAGGTCAGGAAACTGCTCTTTTAGAGCAGCGATTTTAGGCCGGTCACACACTTCGATGTAGGGGTTGTCAGGATTGTGCAAGGCGTAGTCCTGGTGGTAAGCCTCCGCGTCATAGAAGCCTTTGAGAGGCACAACTTGCGTCACGATCGGACCGGAAAAAGCCCTGGCTGTGTTGAGCTGCGCGATGTAGGCGAGGCTGAGCTTCCGCTGTTCGTCATTGCTGTAGAAGATCGCCGAGCGGTACGAGGAGCCTACATCCGGACCCTGCCGGTTGAGCTGCGTTGGATCATGCGCGACCGAGAAGAAGATCTGGAGCAGACGACCGTAAGTGATCTTGGATGGGTCGTAGACGACGCGCACTGACTCAGCGTGACCGGTGTTTTCCTGCGTGACCTGCCCGTATGTTGCGGTGGAAGCAGAGCCGCCCGCGTACCCGGCTGTCGTCGCAACGACGCCCTTGACCCGCTCAAACACCGACTGCGTACCCCAGAAGCAGCCACCTGCAAAAACCGCTGTCTCTTTAGCTGGAGCTTTCTCGAGAGATACGTCCTCCCGAGGTGGAGGCAAAGGGGCTTTTGCCGCATGCAGAAACGGCACGGCTGCAGCGATCAAGAGCAAGGGAGCAAAGAGGGAGGCAAGCACTATTTTGCGAGGTGAGATGGGAAGACGCATGGAGATGTCCTTTCAGAAAAACACGAGCTGGAACTAAAAAGCAGAGGTTGGCAAGCTACTCCACCATCAGCATGACCTCAGTCGACTTGATCAGCGCGGTGACCGTGTCGCCTACTTTAAGTTCAAGATCTTCGGCGCTTTGACGGGTGATGACACTCTCCACCACATTGTCGCCGACCCGTACGCTGACACTGGCTGTCACAACGCCCAGCTTGATCTCCTCGACAGTGCCCCGTAGCTTGTTGCGTGCTGAAATCTTCATGGTGTCTGTGCTCCTGCCTTCTATTCTAAGGAGCGCCTTCGGCGTGGGGGCAGCAAGCCTCTGGTACCAGCCTGGTGGTTGGACGCGATGCGGACGCAAGAGTTTTCGGTCAGTGAGCGATCCTGGCGGGGAAACTTCCCAGCGAAGCTTCGAGCTACCATCCGCCTCAAGATGCTATCGGTACAAACGCAAAGCTTTGCAGCCGAGACGGATGACCTTTAGCTGAGTGGCCTGGCTATGCACTGGCCCGCTAGCAAAGCCCCTTCTACGTTGCGGCCCTCGAGCCGCACAGACCTAGCGATCGCTCAGGTAACCGGACGGGGTTCCCATCCGGAGCCGCGCCATCCATCTTTCACCGAGTGAGTTTCGCGATTGAGTGGAGTGAAACGCCGGGACGGCAGCTCAGCAAGGTGCTTAGCCGAAAGCCGCGCCTAGGTCAGAGAGTGGCAAGGGCGGCAGCCTCGTCCAGGAAAAGCGCCGCGTATCTTGCGATGCCCACCATGGTAAAAACTTTGTGGAAGTGCGGTGTAAGCCCGGAGATCGCAACGGTCTGCCCCGCTTTGCCGGCTTCCATCAACACCTGGATCACGATCGCGATGCCGGAAGAGTTTAGGTACTCGACGCCTTTGAAGTCGAGCAGTATCTTCCGCTGCTCCGCTTTATCCAGCGACTTGTAGGCTCCCTCGATCGCGTCTTTGGAGGCTGAAGAGATGTCTCCGGTGAAGCGGAGCAGGGTCACGGCTTCCCCGCTCGCTCCTGCCAGTCGCTGCTGCGAGACTTTATTCGCCGACTGCATTGTTACTCCTTCTCCTCGTTTTCAAACTCATGCATGCGGATCAGCAGCCGGACAAAGCTCTGGCCTTCTGATTGGGGCACCCACTCGACTTCATCGACCAGCGCCTGGATCAGAAACATGCCCATGCCACGCGCTTCTTCCTCGCCGCTCATCTTGCGATCGATATCTGGCATCGTGGGTGGCGTGCTGATGCCGCGGCCATCATCCAGCACTTTGACCTCGAGCTCTCCGGGCTGCATTGAAAGCACGACCCCGACCGGGACTGCAGCATTCATCTGGTTGCCGTGCTCAATCGCATTGATGCAGGCCTCAGCCACGGCGGTCTTCAGGTCTTCGATGCGGTCTTCGCTGAAGCCCATGAGCTTGGCCATGCTGGCTGCTGTGCCCATAGCGACTTTCTCAAAGCCGAGGCGGGACGGGATGCGCACCTCGACCCGAGTACTCTTGGCTGCTTCGGTGGCACTCATGCCGCTTTCGGTGGCTCTCATGCACTCCCCTCGCCGGCAGGACTCGCAAGATGAGAGAGCGACATAGCGGTCATATCGTCTCCCTGCGGCGCGTTGCCGGTAAACTCCCCAAGCGTATGCCAGATTGAGCTCAACACGCCCTCACTTCCCCCAGCAGAGCAGTCACGAAAGAGTGCTGCCAGCCGCTCGGTCCCAAACTCTTCTTCCCCGCGAAAGACTTCGGTCAACCCGTCTGTGTAGAGCAGCAGGTGTGCGCCGGGCGGGAACGGAACCTGTTCCGCCGCGTACAGCGTACCGGGCAGCAAACCCAGAGGAGTGCCGCTGGCCTCGATACGCCGGGGCGCGGCCTCATCCGGCAGGCATAGCAGTGATGGGTTATGCCCTGCATTTACGCAGGTCAGCACAGCCGCTGCCGGATCGAGCCGGGCGAAAAAGGCGGTCACATAGCGGCGGCGGGCCTCTACGCCCTCCTCCCAGTGCTGCTGCGAGAGCTTGGCAGCCATCTCCTCGAGCGGCAGGCCCTGCCGGGCAAGCGCACGGAAGGCCGAGCGGAATGCAGTGCACATCAGCGCCGAAGCCAACCCCTTGCCGGCTACATCGGCAATCGCCATCAGATATGTGCCGCCTGGCTCCTCCAGAATGTCAAGATAATCCCCTCCGACCTGATAGCACGCATCGGAACGCGCAGCCAGTGTGTACTCCGGAATCTGCGGCATCCGTTGCGGCAGCAAACTCTGCTGAATGAGTCGCGCTGCTTCGAGGTCCTGTGCGAGACGCGCGTACTCAAGATTCTGCTGGTGATGCAGAGCATTCTCAGCAGCAAGAGCTGTCTGCAATACAAGGCCCTCCAGGAAGTCCAACTCATAGAGTGACAGCGCGCGCCCGAGCGGCGTTGCGACTAGCAGCTCCGTGATGAGCTCACCTGCGCGTGTCGAGAGCTCAAAGCGCGGGCAAGCGAGCCACTTTGCGCTGCCCTCCTCTGGGAGCTGCCCGATGGAAACGTCAGGGGCTAAGAAGATGGCTCCTTCCAGCTCCAGCTCCAGCACTGCGATCCGAGCCGCCTCGTGTAGCACCTCGTTGAGGTGAATGGTCGAGTGGACCCGCCGCGAGGCTTCAAGCAATGCCTGCAGCCGCACTACCTGCTCTTCAAGCGGGAGGCCGCTTTGCTCCGCAGGCAATTTCTCTGCGAGGAGAAACATGGGCTGTTCAGGCATCACGCGGGGCCGCCTCAGGATCGGCCTGAAGATCGTCGCCATTCTACGGCCTTCCGGCTGCCATACACATAGGAGATTCGCGCCGTGCTGCCGAATCGGCAATCAATGCGAGATCCTTGACGCGCTCGTAAGGCGGCTATCTCTCGCGCATGACCAGCAGGTTGGCAAAGTAGATCGCCGAGGCGCCCAGCAGAACCGAGGGTAGCAGTAAGCGTCGCGAAGCCTGGGACTGCCGGAGCTCGGGGAGGAAGTTACCTGTCGCCATCTGCAAAAAGAAGCCGGCTGCCAGCACCAGCAGGCCGACAGAACTTCTCGCGGGCAGCACCAGCCAGGAAGTCAGCAGCCCGCCCAGAAATGGCGCAAGAGCATCGCCGGCCAGGAAGAGGTAGTCGGTGCGTGTCGGGGCGCGTCCGCCGGTTGAAAGAATAATCGTGTTCATGCCATCGCCCAAGTCGTGGGCCACGATGCCAAACGCTACCGCGTACCCAGCCGGATGGGAGGCAGCAAAAGCCGCGCCGATAGCCATGCCGTCGCGAAAGCTGTGAAAGATCAGCATGGCCGCCCCGGTGCGCCCGACAATCTGCCGCTTTCCGTCAGTTGCTCGCCAGGGTTCAGCTAGCGCATCAAGGCCGCTCTCACAGGCGTGGAAGAAGAGAAAGCAAAGCAGCGTCAGCCCGAGGACGTCGGCATAACTCCATCCTGCTTGCACACCGAGGCTGATCGCTTCCGGCAGCAGATCCAGAAAAGCTGCTCCCAGCAGGAGCCCTGCTCCGATCGCAATGAGGATAGGGAAGTAGCTCCGAAACCTTAAGGCGAGCAACCCGCCAGCCACTGTAGAAACAATGGGCATGGTGAGCAGAAGAAGGAGCATGCCCTTGATAATACTGCATTCGCATCAACGATCCTCTGCGAGAATGGACTGGTTGGGCGGTTTCGACCCTAATATGCAATGGAGCGCCTACGCTACTTTCATAGGCGCATTTTCGTGACAAACAGGCGCGGAGCTTTGGAGCCTGTGAGGCTGAACTGAAGGCATGAAGCATGGCAACTGAAAAGCGCAACACAAGACAGAAGACGGCCATCCGGGAGGCTTTTGCACAAGCGGATCGGCCGCTTGCTCCGGAAGAGATTCTCGAAGGGGCGCAGCACTACTATCCGAGCTTAGGCATCGCCACGGTATACCGCAATATTCAGGTGCTGGTGCAGGAGGGCTGGCTCCAGCCCGTTGACTTACCTGGCGAGTCAACCCGCTATGAGATCGCCGGGAAGGAACACCACCATCACTTTCACTGCAAGGAATGCGGCAGGCTGTATGAGCTTGAGGGTTGTGTGGCCCCGCTGAGACCCAAGCTTCCAAAGGGCTTTCGCGCCATGGGCCATGAGTTTTTCCTCTATGGCCTATGCGCTGCCTGCATCCCGCCCCGCTCGCAGGCGCGCGCCTAAGGGCGCCATTCCTCTAGGCTCATAATGAGAATCGGTTTGCAAAAACCTACAAACCGGCTATGCTCGAGATCAGCAGCACCTTCACAAAGAATGAAGCTTTCGTCTCTCCTCGGCAGGATCATCGTCAGTCTTCTTTGCCTGGTTCTCGCAATCTTTATGACTGCGGGAGCAGCGCATAGTCACGCCGATGCAGCCAGTGCCATCCACTGCCAGCTCTGCTCTTCTGCTCATGTAGCAGTGCCCGCGCAACCGGCGTGGCTCACGCCCTTTCTTCTATTTGTGCTTAGCACCGTGACGCTGGGTGAGCCTTTCCCGGGCTGTTGCGGCTTTGTTGCGACACGGCGCATCCGTCCGCCTCCCTTTTGGTGTTGAGCACCATCAAGCCCTGATAACGCGAGCAGCATCGCTCACGCGTCAGACTCGGCTTTGAGGCTTAAGTGCTAGACACCGTTCGCACAGGTCATGGTGCGAGTGCCAGCTCTACATTCCTGGGCGCTGCTGTTCCAAAAGCAGCATGAAGGCCAGCCGGCATGGATGTTGTTCCCTCCACCCGAGGCGAACATCGGTCCTTGCTTCGCATCCGTTACGGTTAGCAAGGTAGAACGCAGGAAACAAGGATCCGCGTGCAGAGTATTCGCCAGTTCGGAAGATGGATAACGCTGCTCGGGTGTCTTGTGTTTGCAGCGTTCATGACGGCTGAAGGGGCGCATCTGCATCCCCTTGCCTCCCATGCTCCGACGCACTGTGCGCTATGCGCCGTGGAGCATACACCGCTCCGGAGCCGCACAATCTGCGCTCCCGAAAGAGTGCTGCGGGCGGTCTCAGAGGCGGTCAGCCGGCCCACCTCTCGCGGCACGCGTTTTGTCGTTCTTACGTCCCCCATCCGGCCCCCGCCAGCCACCCCTCCTTCCCTATCGTGATGGAGGGGTGGCTGCCTGCGTATGTGAAGTAGGTGAGCGAATGCTCCTCCAAATCGTCTTCTCTGCAAACCGTTTGGAGACCTTGTGCTGCGTAAATCTTTCTTACATCAAGTTTCAGTTTCTCTGTCGCTGGCGCCTCTCTGCTTAGGCGGAGTGGCCGGTCGCACCGCGCTGGCGCAGGCCGGCAGCAGCTCCGGCACTATCTTTGGATCGGTCGCCGATGCGACCGGCGCGATTGTTCCCGGGGCTACCGTCACACTGGTAAATCCTAGAAGTGGCTTGAACCGCACGGCAGTGACTGACAACGCGGGCAATTACCAGTTCAGCAACCTGCCCTACAACAGCTACCACCTGGTTGTGTCTGCCTCCGGCTTTGGCTCTTTTGCCGAGGATGCCAATGTCCAATCCTCGGTACCTGTCGTTTTCAAAGACGTCCTCCGCGTAGGGCAGTCTGCGGAAAGTGTGACGGTGACCGGCAGCGACCTGATCGAATCCGACACAACCTTTCACACAGACATTGATCGCGGACTTATCAATAAGCTGCCACTCGAAAGCCAGTCCTCCGGGCTGAGCTCGCTGGTGACACTTGCCTCGCCGGGAGTCGCGGCAGACTCCAATGGTCTCTTTCATGGCCTGGGGGATCACGCCTCGAATGCTTTTTACGTGGACGGCCAGCCAATTACGGACCAGCAAAGCAAGGTGTTCTCAAACCAGACCCCGGTGAATGCCGTGCAGTCTTTGCAGGTGATCTCAGGTGCACCACCGGCTCAGTTTGGAGACAAGACCAGCCTCGACATAATCGTTTCCACACGATCCGGACAGGGCCTCACCAAGCCGACCGGAGACTTCATCGCCTCCTACGGTACCTTTGGTTCGTCGAATGGGATACTCGATTTCGGCGTAGGTGGCCCGACAGGCGGTAACTTCTTTGAGATTGACGGCCTTGAGACTGGGCGCTTTCTCGACCCGCCGGAGTTCACGGTCTTCCACGATAAGGGCAACGAAGAAAACGTCTTTGATCGCATCGATCGGCAGGTGACGCAAAACGACGCTTTGCACCTGGATCTGAACTACAGCCGCTCCTGGTTCCAGACGCCGAACAACTACGACAACCTCAACGTTTCAGACGTTGTGAGCGGCGGCACCTCGGCTACTCCTGTGTTCGGCAACGTGGGTGACACAGATCAGCACTCCAAGATTGAGACCTTCAACATCGCTCCCAGCTACACACATGTCCTCAGCAATACGTCAGTCTTCAACTTCGGGCCGTACGTCCGTAAGGATGCCTACAACTACTATCCAAGCGCCAATCCTCTGGCAGACCTCGGCCCACCCAATCTGCAGCGGGAATCTATCTCTCAGGAGCGAACACTGCTCAATGCAGGCGCGCATGCTGAGCTCTCCTTTGTGAAGGGCGTGAACACAGCGCAGGCCGGTGCCGTGTACCAGCAGACATTCCTGCGGGAGCATGACAATCTCGGTCTTGTGGATTCGACACTCAACGCACCATGCGTGGACGCAAACGGAAATGCGCTCAGCGGCTTCAGCAATCCCTTGCAATGTGCCATTGCAGGTTACGGCGTAAACCCGAGCTACAACTCAGATTTGGCTCCATACGATCTGACGCGCGGCGGGGGCGACTATGCATTTTTCGGCCACACCGATGTGAAAGAGCTGGCGCTGTACGTACAGGACGAAATTAAAGCAGGGAACTGGCTCTTCAACCTGGGCATTCGGGGAGACCTCTACAACGGCCTCACAGTCGCACGCCAGGGCGAGCCGCGGCTTGGCATCTCCTATCGCGTCAACAAGTCCAATACATTGCTGCGTACCTCCTACGCACGCACACTGGAGTCGCCGTTCAACGAGAACCTTGTGCTATCCAGCATCGGCTGCGGCAATGACATACTCAACCCGCTCCTTCTATGCGCACCCGGCGTGACAAACACGGTGGAGCGTCCCGGCACACGCAATGAGTTTCACGCCGGCTTTCAGCAGGCTGTCGGCAGCCATTTCGTCATCAACGGAGACTACATCTGGAAGTACACCCATAACGCCTTCGACTTCAGCGTGCTGGGCAATACTCCAATCACCTTTCCTATCGACTGGCATAACTCAAAGATCCCGGGCTTTGTGCTGAGTGCGGATGTGATTGATCTGCATGGCCTCACGGCTTTCGTGGTTATGTCTTCCGTCGCTGCACGCTTCTTCAATCCGCAGCTGGCCGGCGCCGGCGCAACCCCCGGCAACGGCAATGGCAACCTGCCGTTCCGCATTGACCATGATGAGCATTACAACCAGACCACTCATTTGCAGTACCAGGCTCCCGGTAAGTTCACTCCCTGGTTCAGCTTTAACTGGCGGTATGACAGCGGACTGGTTGCCGGGTCCGCTCCCTGCTACAACGACATCCCGGGAGCGAATACAGGATGCGTGAGCACAGCCCCCACAAACGGCCAGGGCATGCTCGGCGGCACCGGACCAATTAATGGTCAGCAGATCATCGATCTTTCCGGGTACACCGCAGACCAGCAGTTTGAAGCCGGGCTCATCTGCAATGGTGTACGCGCCACAGCCTTTCAGGGGATCCCCGGGAACCAGTGCCTTGCTTCCCAACTCACGTCAAAGCTCATCAACATCCCGGCTCCAAACACAGAGGATGACGACAAAAACCCGCAGCGCATCGCCCCACGCAGCCTCTTTGACGTTGCCGTTGGCAAGGACAACCTCTTCGGCGGCGAGAGCTATCGGTGGAGTCTTCGCCTGACCGGTATCAACATTGCAAACCAGTATGCCCTATATAACTTCCTTTCTACCTTCAGCGGCACCCACTATGTCACTCCGCGCTCCCTCAACGCCGAGGTTGGCTTCCACTTCTAACGGCCTTCTTGACCCTGAGCCGGGCTCCTTGCTGGGAGTCCGGCCCAGACGTACTTTTTAGACCTGCTTCCCAAAAGCAGAATGGCGGAATAGGCTCAACCTGGAGGCACAGCAAGCACAGGTGGCGACCTACTCGATCACAGTGCACGGAGTGAAACATGACTTTCCGGACCTGAAAACCCTGCTTGCCCGTGCCACGCCTGCTCGCTCTGGCGATGAGATGGCCGGGATCGTTGCTCCGGGCGCGCGAGAACGCGTTGTTGCACAGATGGCTCTTGCCGAGGTTCCGCTGGATCAGTTTCAACAGGATCTCGTCATTCCCTATGAACACGATGAGGTGAGTCGTCTCATCGTCGCCAGCCAGAACAAGAAAGCATTTGCCGCAGTAGCCGGACTCACCGTCGGCGAGTTTCGAGATTGGCTCCTTTCCGAGGAAGCGACGGGCGAGCGCATCGCTGCCCTCTCGCCGGGACTCATGCCCGAGATGGTCGCAGCCGTTTCGAAGTTGATGCGGCTTCAAGACCTCATCCTGGTAGCCCGCAAAGTGCGGGTGATTACACGTTTCCGTACAACGGTAGGGCTACCCGGAAGACTCTCCACCCGCCTGCAACCGAACCACCCGACAGATGACCCCCTGGGAATTGCCGCCAGTATGCTGGATGGTCTACTGCTTGGGTCAGGGGACGCAGTAATCGGCATAAATCCGGTGACAGACGATGCGCATCTGGTGACTACGCTGTTACAGATGGTCGAAGACGTCCGACTTCGATACGCGATCCCAACGCAGAGCTGCGTGCTGGCGCATGTGACCACACAGATGGAAGCGATGCGCCTTGGTGCGCCGCTGGACCTGCTCTTTCAATCCATTGCAGGAACAGAAGGAGCGAATCGATCCTTCGGCATCTCCCTCGCGTTGTTGGATGAAGCCCATGCAATGGTTCGTGAGCTGGGACGAGCGGAGGCGATCGACCACCTCTTCTATTTTGAAACCGGACAGGGCAGTGCGCTTTCAGCGAACGCGCACCACGGCGTGGACCAACAAACGCTGGAAGCACGCGCCTATGCTGTGGCGCGGCGCTACTGCCCTATGCTAGTGAATACCGTTGTGGGTTTCATCGGGCCGGAGTATCTCTACGATGGCAAGCAGATCCAGCGCGCCGGGCTGGAGGATCATTTCTGCGGCAAACTGCTGGGCCTGCCTATGGGTTGTGATGTCTGTTACACCAACCATGCCGAAGCAGATAATGATGATGTGGACGCGCTGCTCACGACACTCGGAGCAGCCGGTGTGAACTACATCATGGGCGTTCCCGGTGGTGACGACATTATGTTGAACTATCAGAGCACGTCCTTCCATGACGCACTCTATTTGAGGCAGGTTCTTGGTCTGCGCCCGGCGCCCGAGTTTGAGGCCTGGCTGGCTGGCGATGAGTTTGCCCGGCTGGCATCGGGAGCAACGGAAGCTATCCGTTTCATGGCGCCCCGCTTGCATGAGTGATGCCGCGGATGAGCTAAGGCTACCCGGACAAGAAGCCCTGAAGGAGCTTCAACAACTGACGGCAGCACGGGTCGCCCTGGGTCGAAGCGGCACCTCCCTGCGCACACAAGATCATCTCGCGTTCCAGCTGGACCACGCGTCCGCGCGTGACGCTGTGCAGATGGCGATAGACATACCTTCGCTTGCTGAGAAGTTACGACAGCGGCACGGCTCCGTTCTTCTCTTGCAAAGCGCCGCGGGCACGCCTGGAAGAAGAACAGATAGAAGAACCTACCTGCAGAGACCGGACCTCGGCCGGAGACTTTCTCCCGAGTCAGCCGACACGGTGCGCAAGGCTGCCGCTGCGTTGACAGAACGGCCTGATGTGGTCCTTGTGGTTGCGGACGGACTCTCGGCCCTGGCTATCGAGAGAAACACTGTTCCGCTGCTCGATGCAGTGCAGCCGCTGCTTGCAACGCACCAATGGAAGCTCGGACCTTTGTGTCTCGTGCGCGATGGGCGGGTTGCTCTTGGAGACGAGATTGGCGAACTGCTTGGAGCGACGATGCTGGTCATGCTGATTGGCGAGCGGCCCGGGCTGAGCGCTTCTGACTCGATGGGCCTTTACCTTACCTGGGCGCCTTGCGTGGGCAGAACCGACGCTGAGCGCAACTGTATCTCAAACATCCGCCTCGGCGGTTTGTCGCACGCAGATGCGGCGGAACGCATGCTCGCCTTGATGAACAAGGCTCGAGCCTCCCAGCGAACTGGAGTGGAACTGCAAAGCGGGAGCAGCGTCACGCTTGCATTGCCTCCAATGCCGCACGTCTTAGGCAACACCGTCAGGTATAAGTAAGGCATTCACTCTGGCCACAGGCTCATCTGAGTGAGACGAGGTGCATCGGATGGTCCTTCCTGTGCCACCAGAGGTGTTATTGGAGAAGCCCCGCTACGGCCTGCGCGAAGGGGTTCTGACACCCTCCGAGACCTTGGCACAATCTATTTCCGCCATCGCGCCGAGCACCTCGGCGGCACTTACCGTGCCTCTTGTATATGCCCTCGCCGGCGAGGGCACGTGTCTTGCGTATATCCTCGCGACTATAGCCATGGTACTGATCGCGCTGTGCATCAATGTGTTTGCGCGTGAGTCAGCCTCGCCCGGTTCTCTCTACGTATACGCGCAACAGACCTTGCCCCCGGTCTGGGCAGCATTGACGGCCTGGTCTCTCTGCTTCGCATATCTCACCACAGCCAGCTCTGTGATGGGGGGCTTTGTCAGCTTTGCCTGTGCTCTTTTGGGCACAGCAAGAGTTGTCCCGGCAGTCCTGTTTGCCTGCGTAGCTGCAGGCGGAGCTATGTGGGTCGCCTATAAGGACATCCAGGTCTCCGCCCGGCTTATGCTGTACGTGGAGACTTGCTCTGTCTTGCTAATCGCTTCTGTACTCAGCGTTCTGCTGTTTCGACATGGCATGCACGTTGATCTTCCGCAGCTCAACCTGAGAGACATGCATTTCAGCTCAGTCCGGCTTGGCGTGGTGCTGGCGATCTTTAGCTTTGTAGGCTTCGAGAGCGCCACCTCGCTCGGCACAGAAGCAAGCAGCCCTCTGCGGACGATACCTGCCGCGGTGCTTTGGAGCACTCTACTCTCCGGCGTCTTCTTTGTGGGGTCTGCCTATACCGAGGTGCTCAGCTTCCGGGGCGCGCAGCCCAGTCTCGCGGAGAGCGCGGCACCAATCCAATTCCTTTGCACCCGCGCCGGTCTGCCACTTGCGGGAGCAGTTATCAACGCCGGCGTCCTGGTGAGCATGCTTGCAGCCACACTCGCCTTTGTCATTGCGCTCGGAAGACTGGCCATGCTGATGGCGCACCACCACTTAGTTCCGCTCCGCCTCGCGCGCACCAGTAAGCAGCATAAGACGCCCACCATCGCTGCTCTTCTCGTCGGCACACTGGCATTGTTACCGGTGGTGTTCTTGCTGCTGCATGGTGCAAGCGGAGCGGAGGTCTACGGCTGGATGGGCAGCCTCTCGGTCTTCGGCTATCTCACAACGTATCTCCTTATCGCTGTAGCAGTCGTTGTTCACCGCGTTCAGCAGGGCCAACTCGGAACAAGCACTATTCTGCTTGCTGGAGCAGCCGTGCTCGCGATGCTTGTCGTGGCGCTCAGCAACCTTCTCCCGGTACCCCCTACCCCTTACCGTTACTTTCCCCTCTACTACCTGGCCTTCGTGCTGGTAGCTGGAGCCTGGCACGGAGCAAGTACACTCCGGGCACGGGCTGGTCGATAGATGGGTGCGGGACTTCGCCTAATAATGCGGCTTCGCAGCCGGATCAGGCTCTAGAATCACGTCGCAGATCATCTCGGCGTAACTAAACCGTATCCATGTTCGGCCGCAGAACCTGTGCGTTTCGTGGTACCCGTGGGCCTCGTAAAACGGCACGATGCGGTAGGTGTCAGCAAGCAAGATTTTCGGCCGCTCTCCCTCAAGCACTACCTCCCAGTCCGCGCTCACAAACCCATCCTTCCCCCACTCCCATCCGCTCACCACAACATAGTCCGGCTTGCGTGACAGCTCATAGGGAGCCCGTGCGCTGATCCGGTTGTCCGTACTCCACGTCCAATAAGCATGCTCCGGCTGGTTCTCAAAGATGTTTGAAGAGAAGTAAGGGAGCACTGCGACGGAATGGTAATAAAAGGCCGCTAAGCGCTTGCCATGAAGGTTCTGCTGCAGAAATCGAGCCGTCGCAGGACCAGGAGCATAGGCGCTCCTTGTGTCCGCTCTAGCTGCATGGACAGTCCAGGCAATCTGCTCGCAACAGAGAAGGAAAAGAAGGCATGACAGAAGCGCGAGGGCGGCACCGGAGGGGATCCATCCAGACACCGCCGGAGCGGGGGCGACTCGCCTTGGCCAGCAAAGCCAGCTGCTGACAAGAAACACGATGAAGACGATACCCGTATGCCGAGGAGCAAGGTAGAGAGATTGGAACACTGTGAGCATCGCCAGATACGGGATCAATCCAAGCCATCCAAGAGCCGACCGAAAACTGACCAGAAGAAGGGCCGCAAAGAGCATGAGGCCGAGTACGCGAAACGTAGAAAGCGGAAACGTGATCAAGGAGAGAAGTCGGACAATCTTGTGAACTGCGCTTGACCCATGCTTCTGTGAAGCGGGAGCGATAAATTCAGTTAATTCCCCTTCTCCTACGCGTGCAGGTGCAGCTTGCACGCCTGTTTTTCCATCCAGCTTTTCAAACGACCGTACGATGTTAAGCCCCGCAGGAAAATCCACGTCCTTTGGCGGTATGGCGGACACCACGGCAAACGTCAACATCACACCAGAAAGAGCAACGGCCGGGACGAAGCCGTTTCGTGCAAGAGCCCTCCGCCTCCAGACAGCAACAGCAACAACTAAGAGCGAAACTGCCAACACAAAGCCATGAACAGAAAGGTTCCCCAAGAGTCCAAGGGCTATGGCTGTCGCTACTGGATACATTTGTTGACGAGTGAGTAGAATGACGGAGCCAAAGGCCAGGAATGCACATAAGACATAGCTGCGGCTTACCACGGCATTCTGGTAGGCGAGGAAGAAAGTAAACGGGAGCAGGAGCCGGATTAGTCGGGGTAAAGGACTGAACCACATGAGAAGAACAACACCACCTGCAGCAAAGGCTTCTCCAAACCAACGCACTTCAAAGAAGGACGCGTGTAGCCGTATCAGCAGCCACAGGATGGAGTGCCACAGAGCGGGCGATCCCTCATAGCGCACACCGTGGCTTACCAGATCTCTCCAGGACATATCGCGAGCCATCAACCATGCTTGTGCTTCATCTGCCCACGGCTCGTGGTGCGCAGATACAAACCCGACAAGCAGCAGCCAGATGAGCAACGCCAGACTTTCCAGGAGACCCCATCGGTTGCGCGGGATCACGTAGCGCGCTGGTTCAGTCTTCCGGGACATAAGGTTCCAGAACGATGTTGCACACTTGCTCAGAGTAGCCATCGCGCATCAGTAAGCGACCACAGAAGCGATGAGACTCGATATAGCCATGCTGTTCGAAGTAGCTCACGATGCGGTAAGAATCAGCCATCGGCATAAATGGAGAGCCCTCGTAGGAGTCGACCCAATCCACTGCAACGTCACCTTCGTTGCCCCACTCGAAACCACCTACAACCACATAGGAAGGATGCTGCGCCAAGACCATTGGAGCCTCCTGATTGATACGGAGTGCCGTGCTCCACCACCAGTAGCTGTGAGGCTGATTGCTGTAGCGGAAGCCCGGGAGGTAAGCCAGCGCACCGACCGCATGATAGTAAAAGCCAGCGATCGGTCCCTCTGCATGGACATCTTTCAGAAACTTGGCCGTCGTCCAATCACCGGAGTACGGATCATGCATGTCCGTGACGAGTGAGTCCTTGGTCCATCCGGACTGCTGGATCATGACAAGCAAAAGCACTGTGGAGAGGGCGATGCGGATGGTCTGCCTTCGTGGTTCATCTTCACGGAGTGAAGTCGACGGCCAGGCCAACCAGAGTGAGATGAGGAACGCCGTAAACAGCATGCCGGTATGGCGTGGAGCGATGTAGAGCTTGCTGAAAACAAGAATCATCAATCCATAAGGCACAACTGCAAGCAGCCCCGCTTCCTTGCTTTGACCTCGCAAGGGGCTCTTCGGGCTGGTGTAGAGGAGGGCGCCAAAGAGGAGCAGTGTTGCAATCGCCAGGGAGCGCGATGTGGAGATTGGAAAGGTTAGAAGCCCAAGAAAGCGGGCGAAGTGCAGCCAGATACGCTTTCGCAGCGCGAGGTGGGCACGCGTTGATGGAATCGGTGCGAGTTCACCCCGCTTCATGGTAAGCGATAACGACGCGTCTGCCTTTGTAATAATATGCGGCTTGTCGGGACTGGGATCGACGGGGATCTCATCATTCCCGTACTGCCAGTGGACCTCGCGACCATCCATAATCCGGACTCGTGACTTATGCAGATCCTTGGCTGCTGCAAAATCCGTATCTCGAGGCGGAAAGGCCGTCGCAAACGAACCCAGCCAGAAGAGCAGCAGCAGCAGCACCGCTGTAAGACGTCGCCGGTTCAGTGCCATACCTTCGCGGTACGCCTGTACCAAAGCAACGACGGCGAGCGCACCGGAAGCCACGAACCCGTGCGCAGAAATGTTCGCGATAAGCCCTAACACGATGGCGAGCAGGATAGGTCGATCTTGTCGTTGCCGCAGGATGGCAGCAGACCCAAAGCCAAGTAGTCCAAATAGAACGTAGCTCCTCGCGACAACCGCGTCCTGATAGGCGAGGAAAAAGGAGAAGGGGATCAACAGCTTGAGGAATCGGGGAAACGGTGCCCAGCGTAAAAACACTGCGATGCCCGCCGTTGCAATCACCCCAGCCACATAGTGCATGCCGATATAGGAAAGGTGCAGTCTGGCAAGGACCCAAAGGATACTGTGCCAGAGACCGGGTGAACCTTCATAACGAACACCATGCACTAACATCTGAAAGAAAGATGAGTCGCGGGCAATCATCCATGCCTGCGCTTCATCAGTCCATCCTTCATGCCAGCGGATCCCGGTGGCTACGACGCCGGCATAAAGGATGAGAGCGAGGCTTTCCCACCAGGACCACCGCTGCTGAAGGTTCTCGGTGGCAGATGCAGGCACGTTCAGGAAACCCACTTGAGGAGGCGAATGATGCCCATCTCAGCAGGTTTGCTGTGTGCTGATACATCAGTTCGGGCATGGATCTCAGCGCGACGACCGGCATAGTACTGGTACGCTCTCGTCAGCATCTGCTCGTTCGTGAAAGTTGGCAGCCAATCCAACCGTGTTTCAATCCGGCTAGTGTTGAACATGAAGTCTTCTGCAATCATCCGATAATGATAAGGCCCAAGCGGCGAAAGGTTCGCTCTATGCGCCAGTCGCATGAGCCCCAAAGTCGGACCTTTCGGTAAAGAGCGGACGCGGGATGAGCTTCCCGCTTCAGCAATCACGGCTTCATACACCGATCGGAGAGACTTCACATCATGTGACCCGATATGAAAAAGATCCGTCCCTTGATACTCAATGGCGCGGATACAAGCACTCGCAAGATCTTGCGCGTGGATAAATTGGTACTTATTGCTACCCCCTCCTACAACCCAGACCGTCTTATTATCCTGAATAAACTCAAAGAGTATCGCCAGCAAGCCAAGCCGGCCACTATCAATAATCGTTGGGCAGCGGATGGTGATGATGTCGACATCCTTGGCAAACTTCACAAGAACACCTTCTGCAGCCAACTTCGAACGGCCATACACTTCGATCGGGTTCGGGATGTCTTCCTCAGAGACGGGACGACCCATGTTCTCTGCCCACAGGCAGTTAGTCGAGGTAAAGATCAGCTTCCGAACGCCGTGACGCTGACACGCTTCAGCAATGCGCTGACTCCCGTCGACGTTGGAGGTCCAGAGATCGCTGTTGTCAATAAAGGAGCCGTGTGCAAGCACCGCTGCACAATGCATGACGGCTACGTACTGTTCCGCAGCAAAGAGATCCTCAAGCGTCTCCTTGCTCCTGATATCAGCAAGTACGCTCCTTAGGTTAGGATGGCGGGCGGCGTCCGGTACACGATCAATATTCGTCACCAGAAATCCCTCTGCGAGGAGGCGGTCTTTTAAAATGTTACCGAAAAAGCCCGAACCACCTGTGACGAGAATCCGCTGGGGGGGGGAGAGTCTCATGGTCGGAGTCTATCGACAGCATGGCGCGAAGACAGTTGGGTGGCGAACATCCGAACACCCGCGAGGAGTGGAACGCGCAATGCGGTGCGATGCTTGCACATGGTACTGGGGCCGCCGCGCGGTAGCCGGTGCAAGTGGGTAACCGGTCCGGGGCTGTGCAAAGTGCAGGATGCCACCACCAGACGCTGCTTCCTCGCGATCCAGCTCCTGGCATGGAGCACCAGCAGCTGTGAACCCCAAATCGGCTCCCCTGTGCGCCTAAACCGTGTGATCGAGTAAGGCAGATTGATTCAGGAGGCGAGCTTCTTGATCATCATGGTGCGAAGCGCTCATGGACCTCACGCTTTCCTGGGTCGGTCCTAAGAAGAGCACTTTTTGTGCATGCATTCACACTCCTCTGCTCCTCTTCACTCCTGTGGCGTCATCGCGCTAGACGCTTGTTGATCCTTCGCGTACTCGAGATAACCAAATTTATGGTGTGCAAGGAGGAGACCTACAATCGCCTTGTTTGGACGGGCTTCTCCACGGACTCTTGCGACAGAGCGTGTCAGCTCCTGCAGCATACGTGGGTATGCAGCGAGACCGTTGATGATCATTTGCTTCCACGCTGAAGAAGCTGGAGCTTTTGTAGCCGGCCAGTACTCATTCATCTGGTGCTCGCTGTACCCGACTGCTTGCATTCGGCGCGCTGCATCCAGAAGGGTCATGGGGTGCACGTGCGTGGCCAATGCCTCTCTCAAGAAAACCAGCTCCAACTGCTTTGACCTCGCGAGACGATATCCAAGCTCAAGATCCTCGAAAGCAGCTTTTCGGAACCGTTCATCAAAGCGAGCGTCCCTCAGTAGATCCGTTTTAAATGAGAGATTGCTCGTGTAGAAGTGCTGCCAGGTCGGCGTGGCGCCTGCTAGCAGCTTCGCGTACTCAAACTGAACATCCTCAAGCCACCGCATGAACGGCGTAAGCCGCTGCAATTCACTGTCCCAATGCGTCCAGCCGAGTCCCACGACAGCTTTGTCAGGATTATTGCGATGTAAGTCCAAATGCCGTTTGATGAAGTGTTCGGACACAAGAATGTCATCGCCGATCAAAATACAGAATCGTGTCTGCACATGAGCGAGAGCAGCATTGCGGCCGCGGGCCGGGCCACCGTTCTCCTGCTTCAGCCGCCTAATCTGGAGGCTTGAACGTGACTGCGCTTCAGCAAGCACTGCCTCTGTGTCGTCCGTTGATCCATCATTTACGACCACGACTTCGAAGTCTTTCACGCTTTGCGCTTCCAATCGCTGGAGGCAAACACGCAGGATCGCGCTTCGGTTATATGTCGGAATGACGACCGTTATATCCATATCTCTTCTCGATCTGGTATTGGGTTCACGATGGTTGGGCAGTCGCTCTCAGCCCGACATTGATCTTCCAGATTGCAAGCAGCATCAAGGCTGCCTGCAGCACCTCGCCGGCGACTACCGCACTCAACGCGCCCCAACCGCCAAGTGGGCGGATCAGGACCAGGAACAAGACTACAGTCAGCAATGCCGACCAGAAGATCGAGCGGCCATAGATCTTCGAGTGCCCGGAAGCGATAAGGTAGTGCAACCCCAGGAGTGTGTTCACCAGGGAAAGAAAGGCCCACACGGAAAACGAGCCAAATAGCGGAGCCTGAGCAGCCATCGTTTCGCCATACAGTAGATGCAGAATCTGTTTTGAAAATAAGGCGATAACCCCGACAAACAACAACGCTCCACTTAGCAGGTAAGCACACAGCTTGAGCATGGCGCGATTGCCGGAGACATAGCCCAGTCTAAACTGCTGGGCTATGTACGGGTACGTCGCCTGGCTTGCCGGCAGCATGACAAATACCTCGGCCCGCGCCGTCCGTTCAATCGCGGCGTAGCTGCCCACCGTCGTCAGATCTCGAAAGAATCCAAGAAAGAGGACCGAACTGCCTCCAATAAGGTTACCCATCGAGGATCCCAGGAAAGGATGAAAGCTATCTTTGGCTTGGGCCCAAAGCTCAGCGCGCGTCGGTATGGTGCTTCGCAATTTCAGGACAAAAACGACAAAGCACAAAGCAAATGCACCTTGCAGCACGGCACCAAAGCTTTGACACGCGACTGCGACTGCGACATCGCCCGGCGCGTGAACCAGAAGGAAGATCAGCCCGGCGGAGCAAAGCCGCGCCACGACGCTGGCAATCGCAATGAAGCGCATGCGCTCTAAGCCCTGGAGCAACCAGGTTGGCGAAAACACATTTGCCGGCACCTGGAGAAAGGCGATAGCAAGCAGAAAGCGCTCCGCATGAAATTTGGGAGCGACAACGATGAGGAGCAGCAAGAGAAGGCCAGAGCAAAGCATCAGCAGGAGCTTTACACCAGTGACTGCGCTGAAAATCGCGTTCACGCGGTCTTTTTCTTGTGCGTGGATCGCAATAAGCCGAGTCGCGCTCGCGCCGAAACCGAAATCGGTGAGCAGGATCATCTGCGCGATGACCGCGTTTACGAGAGCAACCGATCCAAAGCGCCCGGGCCCTAGGGTGCGGATGAGGTAAGGAAAAGTTAGGAAGGAGATGAGGTAAGTCAGTCCCTGCAGAGCAAAGAGAGAAGCAGCATTGTCTACGATCCGGCGGGCTGTGCGACTTGCGAATTTACGCTGAACGATGTGGATCAACAAGGGACGGGAGAGCCTGATTTTGCATGGTCAGATGGCCTGCCACCTGCAGGTGCCTCCCAGACTACCACCTCGCTTGCTACGATCCCGAGCCGGCTACCGGATGGCGGGGCCAAAAGGGCAAGCTCGCCACCGATGGAGATGCGTCGACTTTGATACACACCAGCATCTTTGTTACTAATACGTAGTGGAGATATCGGGTACCAAGCTGAAGGATGTAAAGCTCATTCAACCGACGCGGTTTAGTGATGCGCGCGGGTGGTTCAGCGAGACCTACAACAGTGAAGCCTTCAGGCAGGCAGGCCTCCCCTCGCAGTTCGTCCAGGACAATCAGAGCTTTTCCACGGAAAGAGTCCTGCGTGGTCTGCATTATCAGGTGCAACGGCAGCAAGGAAAGCTCGTTCGCGTCGTAAGCGGGCAAATCTGGGATGTCGCGGTGGATCTGCGTCGAGGCTCGCCCCAGTTCGGTGAATGGGCCGGCTTTCATCTAAGCAGCGCTGAGGGGGCCATGCTCTGGATCCCGGAGGGCTTTGCGCATGGCTTCTTGGTTCTCTCCACGTCAGCGGAAGTGCTCTATAAGACGACCGCCTTCTACACCCCTGCAGCGGAACGATGTATCCGCTGGAATGACCCGACACTAGGCATCGCGTGGCCCATCGAAAAACTCCGGGGTGATCCGATACTTTCAGGCCGGGACGCCAGTGGCAGTTTTTTTCTCGAAGCAGACCTGCCGCTCGACTGACCCTCACAAACGCGACCCTCATGCGGCGTCGCACAAACCGATCAAAAACAATCCGGCTGGAAGCTTGGCTCTGCATAAAGCTCCTTCATTGCCAGCGACAAGGACTGCTGCCAGCATGGAAGCTCAATGCCCAGGCGCTCCTTCAGCCTCGTGCAGTCAAGACGAGAGTTTGCCGGCCTGCGCGCAGCTGTTGGATACTCCGAGGTTCGAATGGGACGCAGACTGGCGAATCGCTGCCCTCCCTCATGAGCGCGAGCGCAATCCACAAAGGCTTTTGCGAAGCCGAACCAGGTCGTCTCGCCAGCGCTGCATGCGTGATAAAGGCCGCCCAGCGCAGTAGCTGCTGCATCGATCGGAACTCCATGCGTCTTTGCGAAGCGTTCCGTGATCCGTATCGCTTGCTGCGTCAATCTCGCAAGATCAGCCGCAAAGGTAGGCGCGCCGCATTGGTCGTCGACGATGGCAACTTCTTCCCGCTCTCGAGCTAACTTCAAGATGGTCAGGAGAAAGTTCTTGCCATGGGTGCTGTACACCCAGCTTGTGCGAAAAATGAAGTGTGCAACGCCACCCGCGGTCAAGGCCTGCTCACCCGCGAGTTTGCTTCGGCCGTACATGTTCAACGGGTTCGTGGGATCCGCTTCTCTGCGCGAACCGGGGGCAACGCCATCAAACACGTAATCTGTCGAGAAATGAATCAGCGGAGCACCGCAAGCGCTTGCTTCTTCCGCTAAAACGCTGACTGCCTCCGCATTGATCCCGTAGGCGGCTGTTGGCTCCAACTCTGCTCGATCGACTGAGGTGTACGCAGCCGCATTCAGGATCCATCGAGGGCGCAGGCCGCGAACATAGTGGCGCAAGGTCATGGTATCCAGCAAATTCACTTCTGAGCTCTGAGGCGCGATAACCTCCCACTCTGCGCTCAAGAGGTGAAGCAGCTCAGCCCCGACCTGCCCATTTCTGCCCAACAGCAGCAGGCTTTGACTCGGTTTACGAAACACTTCCATTCGAACGATGCTCCCCCAGCAGCCTTCTTAGGTAGGCGGCATAGCTGCTCTTCCCGATGCGAACCGCGATCTCTTCCAGTTGTTGTTGGGAGATCCAGCCTTGGCGAAAGGCGATCTCTTCAGGGCAGGCGATCTTTAGTCCCTGGCGATGCTCGATGGTGTGGATAAAGTTTGCAGCTTCAAGCAGCGAGTCGTGTGTGCCCGTGTCGAACCAGGCGAAGCCGCGGCTGAGACACTGCACACTCAGCGTGCCACGCTCCATGTATGCCCGGTTCACGTCCGTGATCTCCAGCTCTCCGCGGTCCGAAGGCTGGAGCCCTTCTGCGATCTCGACAACATGCTTGTCATAGAAGTAAATTCCTGTGACCGCGAAGTTCGACCGCGGAGTGGCCGGCTTTTCCTCAAGCGAAAGCGCCCGGCCGCCTGCGTCGAATTCGACTACTCCATAGCGATGCGGATCGCTGACCTGGTAGGCGAAGATCGAGGCACCATGCTCCCGCCCTCGGGCATGAGCCAGCAGCTTGGGGAAGTCATGACCGAAGAAGATATTGTCGCCTAGCACTAGGCAGCACCCTTCCCCATCCAGAAAGTCACGTCCGATCAGGAAGGCCTTCGCGATGCCGTCCGGCCTCGACTGCATGGCATAAGTCAGCCGAAGGCCCCACTGCGTTCCATCGCCTAAAAGATGGCGAAACCGGGACTCGTCCGTGGGTGTCGTAATGATAAGAATGTCCTGGATCCCCGCGAGCATCAGCGCCGAAAGCGGATAGTACACCATAGGTTTGTCATAAACCGGCAACAGCTGCTTCGACAAAGCATGGGTGACCGGGTAGAGCCTTGTGCCGGAGCCACCCGCCAGAATAATGCCTTTCATAGAACACCTGTCCTGAGATCCGCGCGGCCGTTGTAATTCGCAACTAGCCAGTTCCTATATGCGCCGCTTGTCACACTTTCCGTCCATGCGGCGTTCGAAAGATACCACTCTACGGTCTTACGGAGGCCCGTCTCAAAGCTCTCGCGTGGTACCCACCCCAGCTCCCGGCGGATTTTCTCAGCATGAATGGCATACCGCCTGTCATGGCCGGGGCGGTCTCGCACCATCTGGATGAGAGCTTCATGGGGAACGTGCGGCGAATCTGGCAAAAGCTGATCCAGGATCATGCAAACGGCTCGCACAACGTCGAGGTTTGTTCGCTCACTCGACCCTCCGATGTTGTACGTCTCCCCGGGGCGTCCATGCGCCAGCACCTGCTCGATGGCCCTGCAATGATCTTCAACATAAAGCCAGTCGCGTATCTGCAGGCCGTCGCCATACACCGGCAAAAGCTTGCCTTGCAGAGCCTGGTGGATCATCAACGGGATCAGTTTCTCCGGAAACTGAAAGGGTCCGTAATTGTTCGAGCAGTTAGTAATGAGAGTCGGAAGTCCGTAGGTGTGGTGCCAGGCACGTACCAGGTGATCGCTGGCTGCTTTGGAGGCGGCATAGGGGCTGTTGGGCGCGTAGGCAGTCGTCTCCTCGAACGCAGGCGCCGCCGGGTCCAGAGTCCCGAACACTTCATCAGTTGACACATGGAGGAAGCGGAAGCGCGATTGCTCCTCACCGCTCAACCGAGCATGATGCACCCGTGCAGCTTGCAGCAGCTCAAATGTGCCCTGGATGTTTGTCGTCAAAAACTCGGCCGGCTCCAGAATGGAGCGATCCACATGGCTCTCCGCTGCGAAGTGGACCACGGCCGCAAAGGGATATTGCTGAAAGAGTTCCCGCAGCAAGGCGCTGTCTCGAATGTCGCCATGAACAAAGGTGTAGCGAGGATCACCCTGCAGCGATGCAAGAGTCTCCGGATTTCCCGCGTACGTGAGATTGTCCAGATTCACGATCGCACCGCTCTGTTCTCTCACCCATCTCAGGATGAAGTTGCCGCCGATGAAACCTGCCCCGCCTGTGACCAGGATCGTCTTCAACATGAATCAAGCCTTCCGAAATCTAAGCAGTATGCACTTCTACACCATCAGGTGGTTGTCAGGTCTTCCTACCGCGCAAGCTCCACTTTCGGGAACCACGTCACCTGCACTGCGATAGAAGTATTAACGTGGTTGCGCGGCGCTTGTTGCTCTGACGCGTCGAAGATCGGAGCCTTCCAGGCTTCGCGTTGCACATGCGCGCGCAGTTCAACGTCAGGCCGCAGCCGTTTCGTCAACAGAAAGCTATAGCTGTTCTGGGTCGTGCCGTCCTGGATGAAGTCCTTGGCTGCCTTCACTTGCTTGTAGGTAAACTGCACCTGCTCCTGCGGAGAAAGATGGTAGGTGAGCCAGCCCTGGCCTCCCTTGTCTTCGCGGCCGATCGGATCGCCCATCAGCAGGCCCTTGATGGTGTAACCCTGCAACTGCACTCCTTCCTGGTAAAGAAACATGCCTGCTATGCTCCGGCTCGTTGGGGGATCGGTGCTCGCGGCTTCCACGCGAAAGTCGAGCTTAGGAAACCCCGGCACACTCGCGAGGTAAACCCCGGGGCGGATACCGGCGCGGCGTGGTGCGCTTACAGGGCTCACGTCATCGTGAGCAAGCGAATCTGTATACAGGGTCACCCTTCGACGAATGAACGGAAGTCGGTAGGAGAAGTCAAACGTGCCAAACCGCGCTCCCGGGTCCTGATTGGAGAACTTCTCTGTAAGCGGTATATTCTGCACGCTTGTGAAGCTTCTGTAAAAGGTGCCGAAGGTAATGGGAACGTGGCCGCGGCCACCCCAGATCACTGACCGCTCAAAGCCGAACTCCAAGTCCGGCGTCGGCTTGAAACTGATCTTCTCCACATGCATCCACGGGTCGTTCGGGTCAGTGTGTCCCTTCAAACTGCCTACAAAGAAGAGGTAGCGTACCGGGCCGATCAAACGAGAGACCAGCGGGATCGAGAGCGGCTCGAGTCGGTCGATCTGTAGTGTATAGGGGCTTTCGGAGTTGTTGCCAAAGGCAAAACTTCCGCCAAGCGCGGGGCTCAGCCAGTGGTCTATCTTGCCGAAGGAGAGCTGGTGCCCTCCCAAATTGTAGGTCGCATAAGCCTCTATCAAACGGAATACATCGGTCTGCGCGATTGGCCCTAGCGGGATCGTCGCCTGATTCGCATTCGTGCTGTACGGCGTCTGATCGAGAATGGCCAGCTGGTTCGCGAGAACCTGGTTGTACCCCGTGGCACTCGGGGCATGCTGGTACTCGCCTCTCACGTACAGTGAGGCGCGCCCGCTTGACCCTGTGGTGCTGAATCCATTGATCGCGTTAAATCCCCGCTCATACGGGCGCCCATAGTCGTTCACAAGGGACTGCCCCAGGTGGAAGCTGTCGCGCAAAGGCAATCCCGCGATCTCCTCGCCTCGAGCATAGACAGTTTCCGTACGGAGTGCAGCCCTGGATGGAAGATCGTCTTCCGGCCAGCTCTGAGGAAACGTTGCCTCCAGGGCCTGCTGCAGGCCTTTTGCCTCGGACGAACCGGAGGCTGCCACACCTTCTTCTGAAGCCTGCAGCATATGGCTGATACTCAACCGCGTATACGGCTTCATGCCGAGGTAGGCAGTGTCCAGGAATCCCAGTGCATGCAAGCGGTCGATAGCGCCGTATACCCAACTGTCGAGAGGCACATAGCTGGTCAAAGGCAGCGATGACGGCTCAATCGTAGAATCTCTAACGACATTGGGCTCAACCTGCGCCTGAGCTTGCACAAGGCAGCCCATCAGCACAAGGAACGAAGCGAAAGCGAGCCTTGCTGTACCTGCCTGGCCGCTTCGTTTCCAAATCTCGGCCACTTGCCGGCAGGCTTGAATGAGCTTTCTCTGCGCGAAAACGGTCGCCGGCAAACAGCTGATCGCCGACCGCTGCCGTGCCGGGATGCAGGGAGGACGCGATGGATAGAACATCAAGGATCGACGGTCAGTGATCCCGGCTGTGCTTCTACAAACCCTTTTCAGACCAGGGACCTCATGCAGGGATCGAAAGCTGAGCGCGCAGCAGCTTGTCTGCCGGCCGCTCCCTGAGAAGGTCATTGCGGGCCGAGGCGTTTAGCTCTCCCTAGTATAGCCATGGTTCCGTATCGAAAGCCTGACTCACCCATGGCGGTCATGCGGCTTCGCAGTTCTGCTTCCGCACCATGTGTGCTTTCTGGACGCCACGGCTCCGCGCGTGTTTATTATTCAGTCGTGAGCCAGAGCAGCACGCATTGCGATCATTTCCTACCGCGCAAAGCCGATCCGTTCCGGTACGTACTTGTTTCTCTGGTCGACTGGCAGCATTTGAGGATCCATGCATGAGTGAAACGTATACGCAGCCTGAAAGCCTTGCAGCAAAGACTGCCGAACACGAGGAGCTCTGGACGGCCGGCGAGCTGCGCAGCCAGGCGATTTCCTTTCCACTTTTTCTAGAAATACTGAAGCACGGCAGGCTCACCATCGCTTTCTGGGCCTTCGGCGGCCTTGTGCTGGCTACAGTGTTGGCCTTTCTGCTTCCACCCAGCTATACCGCAACAGCGTCTTTCGTTCCGCCCGGCTCCAATACAGGGAGCGCCAGCGCGGCAGCGCTCATGGGGCAGCTTTCTGCTCTCGGCGGCGGAAGCCTGCTCGGCAGCAAGGGGCAAGGCGATCTCTATGTAGGCATCCTCAAAAGCCGTACGATCGCACGTGCGCTTGTGCAGCAATTCGACCTCGAGCGTGTTTACAAGAGCAAGAAGGAAAGCCAGGCCGAAAAAGTCCTCGGCTCGCAGAGCCTTTTCACACAGGGCACCAAGGATCCGATCGTCACGATCAGCGTCACGGATAAAAGCCCCGAGCGCGCCCGCGACCTGGCCAATGGCTACCTGCAAGCCCTTCAGTCAACCGCCGCCAACCTTGCCCTCACCGAAAGCTCTCAGCGCCGGCTCTTCTATGAGCAGCGGCTCGCAAGGGAAAAGGATGCCCTCGCCGACTCGGAAGTCGCGCTGAAGCAGGTCCAGGAGAAAACCGGTCTGATTGCTCCGGCTGGTCAAACAGGCTCTGAGATCGCAACCCTCGCGCAGATGGAAGCCCAGATCACCGATCGGCGAACGCGGCTGGCTGCTCTGCTCCAGGAGGAGACCGACCAGAACCCGGACGTTGTCCAAATGCGGTCAGAGATCGCAAGCCTGGAGAGCGAGGTAGAGCATCTCCAAAGTGGACAGGCAAAAGGCCGCTTCGGCCAGTTCTCAACCGCCCAGGTTCCCGGCATGGAGCTGGACTACATCCGCAAAGCGCGCGATGTGAAGTACCACGAAGCGCTTTTTGAGATTATCGCCAAGCAGTATGAGGCAGCGCGCCTCGATGAGGCTAAGGACTCTCCCCTGCAGGTTCTAGACCGCGCCATGGTCCCCGACCTCAAGTCAGGTCCGCACCGGTCTATCATCATGGGTCTCGGCTTGCTCGTGGGGCTACTCGGCGGTGCGGGCTGGGTGATGTACCGCGTTTACAGCAGAGCTCCATAAGCGCTCTGGGAGCGCGATAGGTGAGGCGCTGCAATCCCTTCGCGGGCCTGGATAGAGTCACAGGCTGATCCCATCGCATGGAAGCAAGAGTCGCAAGCAAAGCATAGACTGCCCCGGCAACCGGATTGAACAGCAAGGGGTTATAAAGCCCGGCAGCAAGCCAGAAGGCCAGTAAGACCAGGAGTCCGACTCGATCTGCAATCGGCAGAGCACTTTTCCACCAAATCGTTTTGAAGTAATCCGCAGCCAGGGCCGAAAGAAAGATCATCCCGAGAACGCCGACCTGGCCCAGGAGGGCAAGCAGTTGCATTTCGTAGCCATAGCGCCCTACTTCCGTGTCATCCTCCCGGAGAACCTGCGGGGTGTAACTCCCAAAGCCATGTCCAAATAGAGGCGCATCAAGGAAGAATTGCTTCAACGCGTCACTTTGATTAACCCTCTCAGAGTCTGATCCACCCGCAACCTGCTCAGAAAACCGAAGCTGATACAGCGGTATCAGAACAGGCAGACTCACAAGGACTACAGCAACAATGCTGCAAAGAAGAAAAGCCTGCAGCCTGTCTCTCTTCCCAAGTAGGAGACCCAGCATCAAGCCAATGACCGTGAAGCCCCAGAAGTAGCGAGAAAAGCTCAAGAGGGTAGACGCGAGCAGCAGCAGCAGGATGAGCGAAGCTTGGATGGCTCCTATCCGAAAGGGCATACGATACCGAAGCACCACAAAGACGCACACTGGAATGAGAGAGTCAGAGACGAATTGCACTCTGCCGAAAAAGTCGCCCAGGTCCATAGTCATGAGAGACACCCCAAATACAGCCGAGAAGGTGGTCATCATATCTACTACAGAAATCCCGCGTACGAAGGCGTAGGCAAGAAGCCCCATCTTCAGAAGTGCCGCCGCTATCACAGAACCTAGAACCACCTTCAGAAAGCTAAGCTTTTTGGATTCCTGGTGATTAGAGAACAGGAACGCCATCCAGCAAAGAAAGAGCGTTAGGCCAAAATCGGTGTACTGCCGAACCGCTCCGGCTACAGCAAAGCCATGAGAAAGACCGATGAGAAGCCAACATGTAAGAAGAGCTAGCACAGCCGCCAGGAGGATGATACTTCCGGCAGTGGCTTGTTTGCGGCGGAAGAAGCTATAGCCAGCAAGGGGAATGAGAAGCGCGTACAACGGTGACTTCACATTTATGCCATAGATCGAGCCACTCGGCAGGAAGATTGTCAAGAAGAGGTAGACCAGAAAGGAAGCGTCGAAGCCCCTATCAAGCGTCCGTAGAACTCGGCTCTTGAGCTTTGCTTTTCTCGAAATAGGAAGAGACTCCATTTTTTAACCTTTCGCCGCCAGCGAACCTATCGCGGCTGGTTTGCGCTGTTCTGTTTCGCTATAGACATCAACGATCCCCGAAACTTCTCTTCCAAGCGGCAATCCGCGCCTTACGCCGCGTCGTCAGCCGATACGCAATTTCTGCAAGCGTCACCTTCTGAAAAACCCGGTTCCCTCGGTGAAACGCATCCTTACCGGCCCGGCCCATAAGCCGCAGCAGACGTTCCATTCTCGCCGGTAGGCTCATCTCGAGATCCCAGAACGCTCGTTCATCGGCCAGGAGCTGGCGATAGCGCTGAACCGTCATACGCTCCCGACGGTTCAGGATGGCCAGCTCGTGCTTAACGATCAACTCACCCACAACCGCAATGCGCAGCCCCGCCCTACCGAGGCGGAAGAAGAGGCTCGTGTCGCTGTTATTCAGGGGGAAGCGCTCATCGTAGCCGCCGATCTGCCGTACCGTAGCCACACGGAGCAGCGAAGCCGAATTGATGGCTGAGGCAAACGGCCCGGCTAACCCGCTGTAGCCCGGCGGCAGCACCCACGGTAGAAAGCCCCCTACGAAGCGAAACGGCGAGACGGCCTTGCCCCCATCCACAATGTACGGGACGATTGCGGCCACGCGCATATTGGCCGCATACCGCGGCACCAGTCGCTGCAGAACTACGAAGAAGTCAGAGGGCAGGTTTGTATCCTGGTCCAGGGTCAACAGCCAGTCGTAGCCCTGCTCACCCGCGGCCACAATCGCCGCGTTGTATGCTTCGGCTAACCCTGGGTTATGCGGCGCGGCTACGTAGCGAAGACCATCGGCCAACGCACCCACCTGCTGCCCACCCGGCGTGTTGTCATAGATCAGCGTGTATAGGCGCAGTATCGGCCCGGCCATATTCGCCGCGGCTGCCAGCGTTTTGACGGTGGCTGACTCCTCCGGTCGCATCCGGTAAATGACAACCACAGCAAAGATGCTGAGGGCAGACTGCCCGTCGGGAACGCCCTTGCCCGAGTCCGACCTGGAATCGTCCGCCATGCTGTCCGATCCTTTCAACGACCCTGATCCTCCGCCTGTCGGCTACCCTTCTGTCACAAGGGGGAACACCCCTTGTAATGTGTTTCCTATGCACGTGCTCATCGACGCAACCGGCATCACCCGAAAAAAGGCGGGCGTCGGGGTCTACGCCAGAAATCTTCTCGATCATCTCACTCGCGATACCAGGGGCCTGCACTTCCTCATCCTCGCCCAGGATGACGATCCGGAGATGGACTTCAGCCGGCGGCCGCATGTCACGATGCTCTGGGTGCCTGCGCGTGTCTTCCGCCTCCTACCGCTCCGTTTTCTCCTGGAGCAGCTCTATCTACCCTTCCTGCTATGGCACCGTAAGGTCCATGTGGTGCACTCGCTTCACTACGCTTTTCCCCTCTTCACGCCCGGCACCCTCCGCGTCGTCACCTTCCATGACATGACCTTTTTCAATATGCCGGAGGTCCATCAGCGCTTCAAGGTCTTCTACTTCCGCATCTTTATGCGGGCGGCAATGCGGCGCGCGGAGCACATCATCTTCATCTCCCATTCCGCCATGCACGACGCCCGTACCCGCCTCGGTCCGCCGCGTGGTCATGCATCCGTCATCCCCCACGGAAAGAGCGCCAGCCTGCGGCCCGATCTGCCGCCCGAGCGAGTGCTCGACGTACGCTCGCGCTACGGCATCGGTGAGCGCTTCCTCCTGTACATCGGCACGGTAGAACCCAGAAAGAATCTGCCCAGAGTCGTCGAGGCCTTTGCATCTCTGGCTGCCCGTCATCCGGACCTCCAGCTAGTGATCGCGGGGAAGATGGGCTGGATGACCGACGGCCTTCTGCAATCGATCGAGCAGCTTCAGCTCCAATCGAGAGTTCTTTTCACAGGCTTTATCGACGAGAACGACAAAGCACCGCTCCTCGCCGCATGTACCGTGTTTGTCTATGCCTCGCTTTATGAGGGCTTCGGTCTGCCGGCACTGGAGGCTCTCGCCTGCGGTGCCCCTACCATCACCAGCAATCTATCCTCTTTGCCGGAGGTTGTCGGCGACGCAGCGTTGCTTGTCGATCCGCTAAATACCCAGGCGCTTGCCGAGGCAATGGAGACTTTGCTCTCAACGCCCTTGCTTCGTCAACGCTTACAGAAGGAAGGACCTGAGCGCGCAGCGCAGTTCACCTGGGAACGCACGGCGGCTCTTACGGCTGACCTATACCGTGCTCTCCCTCAGGAAGCCTCTAAAGCGAAAAGCTAAACGAACAAATCCCGCGGCATGGCGCGAAGCCCATTCGGAGAGAAGCGTGCGTAGCTCCGGAGGCGAGGCAGCACCATTCCGAGGCGCTGTCTCCGTTCCAGCGCAAGCACATGCGCACAGTGGCGGGCATGCTCCGCCTTGGCAGCTACCTTACGGAGCAACATGCTCTCCGTGCCGCTCTTTGCAAGAAAGGCATACAAGTCGTCAAACTGCACCGCCGTGCGCTGGTACTCGTCCAGGTTGCGCTTGTGGACATCAGCCGCATAGGCGGCGAGCCCACCCCGTCGCAAAGCCCCAAGCTTTGCGCTCCCAGAGGACGGCGTTCCAACACTCTGGCTGCTGTGGATCCTGTATGCCACCAGCCGGTCTGGGCAAGCGAACAGCTTTGAACGCGTTGCCAACAGAAACGCGAGCCACCCATCGTGGATCCAGCTATCCGGCAAAGCAGCCAACGCGCTCTTGGCGGAGCTGCGAAAGGCGAAAGCCATCCCAGTCACCACATTCCTGCGTAGCAATGCATCAACCCCATCTCCGGTGCGAAAGCGGAGCTGATCTGCGGCATGGAAGCGGAAGCGTCGCCACAACGTCGTTCCCAGCGGTCTGCCATTCCCGTCGATCAGGTCTCCGTCAGAGAACACCCCCTCCACTTTCGGATCACTCTCGAAGATCTCCGCAAACCTCGCCAGCTTGTTGGGGTACCAAAGGTCATCCTGGTCGCAAAGGGCAATCCCCTCCCCCGTGCACAGATGGACAGCCTGCATGAAGTTGCGGCTATAGCCCAGATTCGCATCGTTCCGGACGATACGCATGCCAAACGGCGCCCGCTCGGCAAATCGCTCCAGGATGGACAGGGTTCCGTCCGACGATCCATCATCGCAAACCACCAGCTCATCTGGCAGCTTGCATTGGGTAGCCAGGCTCTCGAGCTGCGATTGGAGATATAAGGCTCCGTTGTAGGTACACATAGCGACGGACAACCGCATGAAAAAAGAGACTCCTAGACCGCTTGCCGCATTTACTCTAACGAGCCCAAGGAGGCTTTGTGGCGATTCGCTGCCGCTGTACGTGCGCCGGCTTCCAGCCCCGGCCGGTACACAGCATCCACCCTTTCCTCTTGCGAAGCATGTGCTGCTTTCTCCTCAACGGAAAAAGGCGGCGGCCCAGCAAGGAAATTCTCCAATTGCCCGGGTAGCTCGTGAACAGGAGCACCCCGATGCTCCTTCTCCCAGAACCTGCGATTCAGGCTGAGCGCCCGGCAGACTCTTAGGCTTATCCGCCTTTCTTTTCGCCCCATCTGATAGCTGGCAAGCTTTGAAAACGTACGCAGCAGAGCCTCCGGCACGCTCCATGGGTTCTTCTTAAGGAGGTAGCGGAGCTCGGAAAGCACAAACCGTTTTCCCTCGCCGCCGGCTGTGCCAAATACCTCAAGCATGAAGGGATTCCGCGCATGCGTGACGCCCGTGTCGAAGTAGCGGCGCGCTTCTTCAAGGATCGACAATCGGTGAGAGTGGTACACCTGGGCGTCCGCCACATACGCAGAGCACCAGCCCGCCATATGCATGCGACCGACCGTAATCGTATCCTCACCGCAGATCACACGCGAAGGAAAGCCCCCCACGTCGAGAAGGGCCGTGCGCCGATAGGCACAGAAGGAATTGGAGGCAAATACAGACTTGAGCCCCATGGTCTTTCGGTCCTGAAAAGAGCGAATCTTGGAAGCGTCAGGATAGTTGAACAGTCGTGCATGCGCCTCCGTATCGCTCGCTCCATGGCGCGGAAGCTGCCGGCCATAGGCTGCGCCCACAGTCGGGTTGTGGAAAGCGGCGAGAAGGTTTGCCAGTGCGTCTCCGCTGGCCAGCAATGCGTCCTGCGTCAAAAAAACCAGGAAGTCTGCATCGGCCGCTTGGAGAACTGCGAGTTGACGCGTTCCCCCATGATCAAAATCTCCACGAGCAATGGAGAGGACCTGAAAGCCTGCTTCCATGGCTCGCTCTCTCGTCTTATCCGTCGACGCGGAATCGATCACAAGCACGCGGCCCGGCTTGATCCGGCATTGCCGTAGATTCTCGAGCAAAGCGTCGGCAAAAGCTTCCCATACTAACCCAGGATTCAAAGTAGGTACAACAATAGAAATGCGCATTGGTCCAATCCTCTTCAGCCGGAACCATCTATGGAACTTGTCTTCTGGCAAGTCGAAGGGAGTTCCTGTCGAAGCTTCGCTTGACAGCCCTTTTTCGCGCTCAGCAAGTATGCATGACCATGGGCCTAGCAGGGAAGCTCCCGCCTCGTCAGCCGCCTGCGCTACGATCTCAGTACTATGTTGAAGCTGTTTCGCCTTGTGCTCCTGGCTGCTGCGCTCCTGCCCTTGCTGGTGACTCTTCCGGCTTCGGCCCTGCAACTGGCTGACCCCTATCAGTACGATCCGACGGATGGAGGGCAATCCACTTCCACTCAGCAAATGAGCACCGATCAGGGTAATCGCCCGTCCTCAAACGACGGATACTCGGAGTATGGACAAGGCCAGAGCAACGGAGCGGACCGCGGCGTGCGGGGATACGCCGGGCAAAATTCCTCAGGAACAGCGAACCAGAGGAATACGAATCCACAGCAAGTCACCGACTCAGCCGGCCTCGATACACAACGCAATCCCAACTTCCTGCCCAGGCTTCCCCCCCTGCCTCCAACGAGTTTCCAGCTCCTTGTCGAACGCACGCTTGGTCAGAAGCTCCCGCTCTTCGGACAAGACCTTTTTAACGATCCACGCACATTCGCTTCCCTGCCCGATGCGCCGCCTACCAGCGATTACATCGTGTCTACGGGCGACCAGGTCCTGCTCCGCATGTGGGGTACCGTCAATCTGAATGAAGCTCTGACGGTCGACCGCGGCGGCAATATCTTCGTGCCACAGGTCGGGGCCATTCACGTCGCGGGCCTTTCCTACTCCTCTCTTACGGAGCAGGTGCGGCTCGAGGTGAGCCGTGTCTTTCGTAACTTCAATCTGTCCGTGAACCTCGGCCGGCTTCACTCCATCCAGATCTTTGTGACCGGCGAAGCCAGACGCCCGGGCACTTACACCGTGAGTTCGCTCAGTACGCTTGTCAATGCCATCTTTGCCTCCGGCGGACCATCCTCGGCTGGATCGATGCGGCACATCGAGCTTCGCCGCGAGGGGCAGGTCGTGACGACCTTGGATCTCTATGACCTGCTTCTTCACGGAGACAAATCGAAAGACGCTCACCTGCTCCCTGGAGACGTCATCGCTATTGCACCCGCCGGCCTAGAGGTGGGCGTCTCGGGACAAGTGAAGCAGCCCGCCATCTATGAACTGAAGCCGGGCGAAATGCTCGCGACCCTGATCGATTTTGCGGGTGGACCCAATTCGGTTGCCTCCTCTGCCGGCGTGACCCTACAGCAGATCGCCAAGCACGCCTATCGCGAAGCTCGTACCGTACCGCTCACGTCCGAGGGTCTGCGCACTCCCATGTCGGACGGCGACCTCATCACCCTCGAAGGTATTTCGAACCGCTTCGAGAACACCGTAACGATCCGCGGCAACCTGGCCAATCCAGGACGCTTCGCCTGGCACACCGGTATGCGCGTCAGCGAGATCATCCCTGAAAAGGCTTCACTGCTGACCAAGAGCTACTGGGATGTTCGGAACGCGGAAGGCCGTCAAAGCCCATTTCTCGAGCCCTTACCACCTTCAAGAACTCCCGCACGCACAAATGGGTCTATGAACCCCTCGAACCTAAGCAATGGGGTAGGCACAAACAACTACGGCACCGGCACGGGCACAATGGGAAGCGCAACCTCGTCCGGCGATGACACCAGGACAAGCGATCGTGAAGATCCGCAAAGTCAATACGGCAATGGCGCCCCCCTTGCCCCTCCTGTCAACGCCAATGGAGACAGTGTCTCCGGAGAAGCCGCCGCCGGCGCGGGTACCGTCTTGAACGTCGATCCCTACACGCGCAATGGTGCACGTACGACTCCCAATGCCATCTCGCCGGACAATGAACAGGGCGGCCTTTCCGACCGCGTCTCCACGTCCACGGCCAAAATCACGCGGGTGACGCTCCCTGCACCGGAGATCGATTGGTCTTATGCCGTCATCGAGCGTACAGATCGGGAGACGCTGAGGGAGAAGCTGTTGCCCTTTGATCTCGGCAAGCTCGTGCTCGACCAGGACAAGACGCAGGATCTCGATCTGCAGCCGGGCGACGTGGTCACCATCTTCTCGCAGGCAGATTTCGACGTTGCGCAGGAACAGCTCACAAAGATTGTTCGCATCGAAGGGGAAGTCGTTAACGCAGGTGTTTACAGTGTGCAGCCCGGCGAGAACCTCCAGACGCTGGTCTCACGCGCAGGTGGTCTGACTTCTCAGGCCTACCTCTTCGGCGCGCAGTTCACGCGGGATTCCACCCGCAGCCTCCAGCAGCAACGGCTGGAGGAGTACATCGATAAGCTCTCCGTCGATATGGACCGTTCCACTGCCAACGAAGCGCTTTCTCTCGTCGGCACGACGAGCGACACAACGGTGCTCACAGTTGAGCAGCGACTCATCTCACAACTCCGTCGACAGCGCGCAACCGGCCGCATCATCCTTGACTTCAAGACCGATTCACAAGGCGTAGCCAGCATCCCACCGCTCTCCCTGGAGAACGGCGATGTCCTCGTCATCCCAAGCAAACCAGCCGTCGTATCTGTCATCGGGTCCGTCCCCAACCAGGGCTCATTTCTTTTCCGCCCCGGCATGAGCGTCCGGTACTACCTCAATCTCGCCGGCCGCCCGGACCGGGATAGTGATCCGAAACATGCCTTTGTCATCCGAGCCAGCGGTGCCGTACTCAGCCGACAGAGCAACGGCTTCTGGGGAGACACCTTTGAAGGCCTGCGCCTTGCCCCAGGCGATACTCTCGTGATCCCTGCCAAGCTCTTTAAAGTCAGCCCGCTCCGCACCCTCATCGAGTCCTCCACCGCCTTCTCCTCTCTCGCACTGGTTGCAGCCACAGTCGCGGTCAACCACTAAACCTCTCCGGGATGACTTCCATGAAGTGCTTCACTCGCGCGACCGCGGCACTCGGTCTTCTCCTCGGGCTGCCGTTCTCGTTGTCGCACATCGCGCACGCTCAGGCGTCTGTCGTTGTCCGGCAAACCGAAAAGCAGCTGCGCAGCAAGATCTACATCTACAATGTCGCGGATGGTCGATCGCGACTTGCGTTCACCGATGATTCCATCTGGGAAGCCCCAAACTGGTCACCCGATGGCAAATACCTCATCTCGAATCACAACGGCACCATTTACAAGCTCGTCTTCCAGACGGACGGCATGCTGAAGCCGGAGAAACTGCAGGTAAGCGCTGACCTCATTTGCAACAACGACAAGTCACTTTCTCCGGACGGAAAGTTTCTAGCCTTTTCTGCATCCACTCCGACCAGTCATGGCTCTGAGGTTTTCCTAGCCAAGGCAGACGGCTCAGAAGCCAAGCAAATGACCACCGAGGCGCCGAGCTACTTCCATGGCTGGTCGCCCGATGGGAGCACCCTGGCCTTTGTTGCGTATCGCCATGGAAGCCGGCACTTCAACATCTACACCATCCCAACAATGGGCGGCAATGAGATCGCGAGGACGGCCGTGCCTTACCACAATGACGGACCGGATTACTCGCCGGATGGCCAGTGGATGTACATCAACTCTGACCGCTCCGGCAAGGAAGCAATCTGGCGGTTCCCCGCCAAGGTGCAGGGCGCTCCGAATCAAGGGGCAGAGATGGTGTTGAGCGACTCACTGGAAGACTGGTTCCCGCACATCTCACCGGACGGGAAACGCCTGGTGTACATCGGTTATCCGGCGGGCACCCCTACACACAACTCGCGCGAGCTGCAGGTAGAGCTCAAGCTGACGAGCGTGACGGCTGGAAAGGTGAATCAAACCGGGAGGACGATTGTGACAATGGAAGGCGGTCAGGGTTCGCTCAACGTGAACTCCTGGGCGCCGGATTCGCGGCGCTTCGCGTATGTGCATTACGAGGCTCTTCAGTAGAGCTCGTTGCTCAGCGCAGTCAACGGAATGATGATCAGGAGAGAAACAACTTCTCCCCTGATCGCTCTAGATCCGACATCTTACTTCTAAGAACAATGGCGGAGAGTGGGGGATTCGAACCCCCGATAGAGCTTTTGACCCTATAACGGTTTAGCAAACCGCCGCCTTCAGCCACTCGGCCAACTCTCCAGCGCACGTATCCGGATTATAGCCCGAAGATGTGGCTTTCAAGCGGCGAGGAAAAGCCCGGCAGTCTTTCACGGCATCCTATCGAGGACGAAAGCCCAATGCGGGACATACACAAACGACCCTGGGTCGTTTCAGGAGAAAGCACCAGATGGCCACATATGCACAGGGAACCGGATCGGTCGTAATCGGCTATTTCGCCACCGGGCATGCCGCACATCGCGCAATCAACGCCCTGATTGATGAGGGTTTCGTCGCCAGTGAGATTGGCGCAGCCTTCCATGTCGGCGGCGGGACAGAGGCTGGGGCATCCGAGCAGGGGAGCCAGGCGAATGTAGGCGGCAGCCTACGCGAGGAACTGGGAACCACCTTGCCGGGCCGCAACATCCATGCCAGCAACACCGCCGGCGGTGCCGCTTCTGACTCAAGCCAGGTGCAGTACGCAGCCTTGGGTGGAGGCGCAGGTACGCCCTTTGACGGTCCGAGCCGGCCCGGTCCAATCACAGGCAGCAGCCTTGTCAACACCGGCCTGCCCTCTGAACTGAAGAGCGAGCTGCCCCATGACGCTCCGCTTCCACATGGCGGTGTCTCGTCACAGCACGCGTATACGCCGAGCAGTAGCACGCCGAATGCCGCGACTCCCGTGCATGAGAGCTGGATCGAAAAGCTGACGCATGTCTTCTCCGGGAAGAAGGCTACGCAAACCACATCTCCCGGCGTGTCAACGACTGCCACCCCGCGCACGGAAACAGTACCCTTGGCACCAGTCACAGCGGAAAGCCAAGCCTTCGGTACAGGCGAGGGTCACCTGCGTCTCGGCACGGCGGGAGGTGCCAGCCGGCGCTACTCTCAGCCTGCCTTTGAGAGCTCCTTCTCCGGTTACGGCCTCCCCGGCGAGCATGCCCGTTCGCTCTCGCAGCGCATCGGTCATGGCGGTGCCATCGTAACCGTGCATGCCTCCTCGAGAGCCATCGAAGCAGAGCGCGTCCTGGAAGCGCATGGCGGTGAGGTTCGCTTTGCAGCCACCAGCGGTGAGGCGGACTATGGCACCGCCGAAAACGACAGCAATGTCGAGGTGTTTGGCACGGTCGATCGCGACTATGCCGGCTACTTAGACTAATCGGCAGCGCGCGGCAAGGCAGTACACAAGGCAGCAGGACTTTTCCTGCTGCCTTTTCTCAGGCTTCCTGAGGCGCCTGTCCTCCCCAAGCCTCATCCAGGTCGCGCCGTTCCCGCGCCCTCTTCTGCTATATCTGTCCGTGCATCGTTTCTCGCTGCCGCGCTGCTGGAGGCCTACCTTCAAAGAGAATGCTGCTCTCCTCGGCGCGTTCGCAGCAAAAGCGCACCGGCCTTCGCGCCTTCGCCTGCCCGCGCTGGTAGCCGCCACCTACTTTATGGTCGCAGGCGGCCCCTACGGAATCGAGGACATCCTCGGCGGCGCAGGCTATCTCGGCGCATTGCTTCTGCTTCTGCTGCTGCCGTTTGTCTGGACGCTGCCTACCACCCTGATGATCGGCGAGCTGGCCAGCGCTCTGCCCGAAGAAGGCGGCTTCTACGTCTGGGTACGTCGGGCGCTGGGACCCTTCTGGGGCTTTCAGGAAGCATGGCTTTCGCTCTCTGCCAGCGTTTTTGACATGGCCATCTACCCCACCCTATTCACGCTCTACCTCGGGCGGCTGGCACCGGTGCTCACCCGCGGCCATCGCGCTCTCGGGTGGGAGCTGCTGTTGGTAGCAGGCTGTTGCATCTGGAACCTGCTGGGAGCGCCTGCCGTGGGGCGGGGTGCTCTGTGGCTTTTTGCCCTGCTGCTCTCGCCCTTTGCCGTGCTGGTGGGCTGCGCTGTAGCTGCCGGGCTGCACCATCCCGCGCCTCGTGGGTTGTGGACTAAGCCTCCGGCAGGCGGCTCCACCTTCGGCGTGGCTGTGCTGGTAGCTATGTGGAACTACATGGGATGGGACAACGCTTCCACCATCGCGCAGGAGGTTGAAAACCCGCCTGTGACCTACCCGCGTGCCATGCTGGTGGCGGGCGGCCTGGTCGCGCTTACCTACGCTGTGCCCCTGGCCGCCATCGCGTTTGCGGGGGTATCGCTTGCGCAGTTCACCACCGGGGCGTGGGTCGTTGCAGCCCGGCAGCTCGGCGGTCCTTGGCTGGCGCTCGCAGTCGTGGCAGGTGGCCTGTTCAGCGGCTTCGGCATGTTCAACGCGCTTACGCTCAGCTACACCCGCTTGCCGATGGTTCTGGCGCAGGAGGGTCTGCTTCCGCCAAGCCTCGCTCGCCAAAACCGCCACGGCGCTCCAGTGACCGCGACCCTTGCCTGCGGAGTGGCCTGGGCCTTGGCACTGGGCTTCAGCTATGAGCGGCTCATCTCGATCGATCTGATCCTCTACGGCACCAGTCTCGTACTCGAGTTTGTAGCACTCCTGGTTCTGCGGGTACGTGAGCCGGCGCTCCCCCGTCCCTTTCGCATGGGCCCGCTCCCAGTCGCCACCCTGCTCTGCCTTCTGCCGGTGCTGCTCATCGGCTATGCGCTCTGGGCCGCACGAGCGGAAACGCTGCTCGGCATGCCGGCGCTCCTGTTCGGAGCTCTAGTCGCACTCGCCGGGATAGCCATGTACTTCCTGTCCCATCGCCGGGCAGGCATACGCTGAGCCAGCTTCTAGTTCCTCTACGGAGCCGGGCCTTACTTCTTCTGGTTGGCCACGTAGTTTTCTGCCGCCTTGGTCACGCGCTGCTTGGCGTACTCAGCGTCGTGCCAGCCATGCACCTCCACGCGCTTGCCTTCCAGATCCTTGTAGATCGCGAAAAAATGCGTCACTTCGCGAAGAATATGCGGGTAGATCTGCGTGTAATCCGAGACCTCGGCATAGCGCGGGTTGTTCTTACCCACAGCCAGTATCTTTTCATCGAGCACGCCCTGGTCCAGCATCTCGAGCACCCCGATCGGCCGCACCTCTGTCAGACAGCCGCAGAACGTCGGCTCGTCGACCATCACCAGGACGTCCAGCGGATCGCCGTCCTCGCTTAGAGTGGAGGGGATGAATCCATAGTCGCCGGGGTAGTGCACAGGCGAGTACAGGTTGCGATCGAGCTTGAAGACGTGCAGCTCTTTGTCGTACTCGTACTTGTTCACACCATCGGCGGGGATCTCGATCACTGCGTTCACCACGTTAGGCGAGTTCGCGCCCACGGGCAGTTCCAGGTAGTTGATCATTGCGTTCCTGTTCTCTCGAAGTTGTGGAGCTGTAGCGCGCGGAGTGAAGGTGGAAGTCCTTCCCGCACTGCGTTTATAATCGGGCACGATGAAGGCTCATGTCTACGTCACATCCAAGAGAACCGTTCTTGACCCGCAGGGTCAGGCGATTCGCAAGGCCCTGGGAAAGCTGGGCCACGCAGGCGTGGAGGATGTGCGGCAAGGCAAATACTTCATCCTGACGCTCGACGATTCCCTCGATGTCGCCATGGCGCACTCCGAGGTGGAACGTATCGCCGCAGAGGTCTTGACCAATCCGGTCATGGAAGAGTTCTCCTTCCGCATCGACTGACCCCTCCGGCATCCGCCGCCTCAAAAACGTGCCTCTACAATAGCCGCATGTGTGGCATTGTCGGCTATGTAGGCTCGCAGCCTGTGGTCCAGGTGATTGTGGAAGGGTTGCGGAGGTTAGAGTACCGCGGCTATGACTCAGCTGGCATCGCTGTCGGCTCCTCCGGAGCGGCCAACCTGGAGCTGCGCCGAGCTTCCGGCAAGCTGCGCCACCTTGAAGAAGCGATTGCAGCCCAGCCCATCTTTCCCGGGGGCGGCGGGAGCTACGGCATCGGTCATACCCGCTGGGCGACCCACGGCCGGCCCACCGAAGAGAACGCGCACCCTCATCGGGACTGCTCCGGGCGGCTCGTAGTAGTCCACAACGGGATCGTTGAGAACTACCTGCGCCTTAAGGCAGAGCTTCAAGCCAAGGGCCACCGCTTCCTCACCGAGACCGATACCGAGGTCATCGCTCACCTGATCGAGCAGGAGGGGAGAGACGGAGCCGGCACCCTGCCTGAAGCAGTCCGCCGGGCCGCGAAACGCCTCGCCGGCGCCTTTGCTATCTCCGTTATCTCGGCAGACGAGCCGGACACGATCGTCGTCGCACGCATGGGTCCGCCGGCTGTTATCGGCGTCGGCAAAGACGGCAGCGACTTCTTTGTTGCCTCTGACGTGCCGGGCATCTTGCATCACACGCGCGACTTTTACTTCCTCGCAGACGGCGACCTAGCTGTGCTGACCCGCGGGGGCGTCGCGCTGTCTGACTTTGAAGGCACGCCGGTCAAGCGCCCCATCACCCGCGTCGTGTGGGATCCGATCCAGGCGGAAAAGGGGGGTTACAAGCACTTCATGCTCAAGGAGATTTTCGAGCAGCCGCGTGCCGTGCGCGACACCACCCTCGGCCGCATCTCGCTTGAAACCGGCAAGGTTTTCCTTGACGGGATGGAGATCACTCCGGAGGAGTTCCGCTCCGCGAGCCGCCTCAACATCGCGGCGTGCGGCACGAGCTGGCACGCTGCCACCGTCGGCAAGTTCATGATCGAACGCCTGGCCCGGCTGCCCGTTGAGGTCGACTACGCAAGCGAGTACCGCTATCGCGACCCCATCGGCGACCCGCACGCCCTCGGGCTTCTTATTACCCAGTCCGGTGAAACCGCCGACACACTCGCAGCCCAGCGCGAGATGATCAGCAAGGGCGCAAAAACAATCGCCATCTGCAATGTGGTGGGCGCAGCCGTCGCACGCGAAGCGCAGGGGGTCATCTACACGCATGCCGGGCCGGAGATCGGCGTCGCCTCCACCAAAGCCTTCACCGCGCAGCTCACTGCCTTGTTTGTGCTCGCTTTGCACCTGGCACAGGTGCGCGGCACCGTCAGCGATGAGGAGTCCAAGCGCCTGGTCAGCGAGCTCGCCCTGCTTCCTGGCAAGATCGAGGCCATCCTGCGCTCCGTCGATGCAGAGTGCGAGCAGCTGGCGAAGCTCTACTCTACCGCGCGCGACTTCCTGTTCCTTGGCCGCGGGATCCACTACCCCATCGCACTCGAAGGCGCGCTCAAGCTCAAGGAGATTTCCTACATCCATGCCGAAGGCTACCCGGCCGGCGAGATGAAGCACGGGCCGAATGCCCTGATCGACGAACTGCTCCCGGTTGTGTCAATCGCGACCCGCGATACCAACGATCCCGGCTCCATGATCCGCTATGAGAAGTCGCTCTCGAATATCCAGGAAGTCACGGCGCGCTCCGGCAAGGTCATCGCCATCACCACCGAAGCCGATGACAAGGAAACCGACCCGGCGGCCGAAGAGCTTGCCCAGATCGTCGACCATGTCATCACCATCCCACCTGCACCGGAGCTGCTGCTCCCCGTGCTGGAGGTGGTGCCGCTGCAGCTGCTGGCCTACCACATCGCTGTCCGCCGCGGCTGCGATGTCGACCAGCCGCGTAACCTGGCAAAGTCCGTCACCGTCGAGTAGCTCCTGCGTGGAACGTAAGAAGCGGAGCCTGCGCTCATGCTTCTTGCTTCCCACGGCCGCAAGCCCTTTTCCACCCGCTGTAGAGCCTGTATTCCCTCGTTTGCATCCAATGCACACCCGGGCGGAAATCAGCCTGCCATATTAGCTATCCTCTATCAGCAGTTACAAGCAGTGCAGCTTAGAATCAGGAGATTTCGCATGCGCAATCATGCCGCCCATTCCGCACTTGCCCTTGCCTGCCTCGTTGCCGGCCCCAGCCTCGTGAGCGCGCAAAGCACCCCAACGGTCCTCACCGGCCAGGCTGCCTTTACTGACTTCTCCAAGGAGCAGCCCGGGACCATCCACCACATCACGATCAATGACCTGCCGCAGCCCTACGCAACGCCCGGCGTCGATGCCGGCTCCACGATCGTCCCACGGCCTGAGAATGCCTGGCCCAAAGCACCGGCAGGCTTTACGGTCAGCCAGTACTTTACGGGACTCGACCAGCCACGGCTCATCCGCGCAGCTCCGAATGGCGACCTGTTTGTCGCTCTTTCTTACAGCAACAAGATCATGGTTTTTCGTGGAGTGGGTGCTGACGGCAAGCCGAAGCAGGTGGAAACCTACGCGGATGGTCTTAGCCAGCCCTTTGGCATTGCCTTTTACCCCGCCGGCCCACACCCCAAGTACATCTACATCGGCAACACTGACTCCGTCGTGCGCTTCCCTTATAAGGATGGCGACATGAAAGCCCAGGGCGCACCGGAAAAGCTGACCGACCTGCCCGGCGGCGGCAAGCTGCGCGGCGGCGGGCACTGGACCCGTGATATTGCCTTTTCCGCAGATGGGCAGCACATGCTCGTCTCGGTCGGTTCTCACTCCAACGTCGACGATGCCGACACGCACCCGGCTGAGTTCCACCGCGCGGATGTGCTCGAGTTCACCCCGGAAGGCAAGTTCCTCAAGGTCTATGCTTCGGGCATCCGGAACTGCGTAGGTGAAGCCATCCAGCCGGGCACCGGCGACCTGTGGTGCTCCACCAATGAGCGCGACAATCTCGGCGATAACCTGGTACCGGACTACATCACCCACGTTCAGGAAGATGGCTTCTATGGTTGGCCCTGGTTCTACATGGGAGGCCCCACAGGCGGCCACCAGGATCCTCGTCTGGAAGGCAAGCACCCGGAACTGCAGTCCAAAGTCCTGACGCCGGACGTCCTCCTGCAACCGCACTTTGCCTCTCTCGAAATGACCTTCTACGAGGGCGCGGAGTTTCCCACGCAGTACAAAGGCAGCATCTTTGCCGCCGAGCACGGCTCCTGGAACAAGTCACGCCGCGCCGGCTATGAAGTCGTCATGGCTCCGGTACAAAACGGCAAGGCCACCGGCGAGTTTGAGGACTTCCTGACCGGCTTTGTCACCCCGGATGGCCAGGTATGGGGCCGCCCTGTCGGCATCACCGTTGCCCAGGACGGCTCCCTCTTCGTCACTGACGACGGCTCGGGATCCATCTGGCACGTCAGCTACACCGGCGCATCGAGCGCCGGCGCAAAGACGGCCACCGGCCAGTAAAGGGAACGTGTTTTCGGCAAATGGGGCGGCTTCGGCCGCCCCTTTGCCGTGTACGAAAGGGCAGCCGCTCCTAACCCGGCCCTATTACATCCGTAACTCGACTTACTATCTTTGCTCTATGACAAGGCTTGCGCGCAGATAGCCTGAGGAGACCGCACTTTCTTCCCGGGAGCACCTCTTCTTTGGCGACTCAGACCTTTGCCGCCCATGAGCTACGCGCCGAAAGCGCAAGCTCTCAGAACACACCCTCATCCACGCGTCTCTACCGTCCTGAGCTGGACATCCTGCGTTTCTTCGCGTTCTTTGGCGTCTTCCTTGCTCACGGCATCCAGATCGATCCCAATAGCGGCATCCTTCGTCATCACAAGCATCTTGCTTCTCTCCTGACCACCAGCCAGCGCATTGGGGGCTTCGGGCTTTCCGTCTTTTTCCTTCTCAGCTCCTTCCTGATCACCACTCTGCTTCTCGCAGAGCGGCAGAAAACGGGCACGCTTCACTTACAACGCTTCTATATCCGGCGCATGCTGCGCATCTGGCCTCTCTACTTCGGAGCCATTGCGGCCTGCCTGATCTTCGGGCATTGGTGGAGCCCGGCTCACCTCAGTCTTGGCTGCGCTGTTGCTATGTCGCTTATGGCGAGCAACTGGTACATCCTTACCTGGGCCACGTTGCCGCCCGTGCTTATTGCCCTGTGGAGCATCTCGGTCGAAGAGCAGTTCTATCTCCTCTGGCCGCCACTCGTACAAAGGATGAGCATCCGCGGAATCGAGATCTTCTGCTACGCCGTGCTCGTTTTCAGCTTCGGTTGCACAGGGTTCCTGGCCTCCAGAGGATGGGGCTTCTTGCACCTCTGGTTCAACAGCGCATGTGAGATCAGCCTGTTCGCGACCGGAGTGCTCATGGCTCTGCGCTTCGGCCTCGCTCCCCAGCAAGCGTCCGCCGCAAAAACCCTCGGCGGCACAGCCTTGGCGTTCGTGTGTTTTGGCGGAGCGGATGCCATTGTGGGAGCAGATCCGACGACGACCATCGCCGCCTACCAGGCTGTTCTCTGCTTTGCGCTGCTCACGGCCGGAGCCTCCATCCTGCTCTGGGCTTTTCTCCACTGGCCGCGCGCGCTCACTCACCGCGCACTCGTTTACCTTGGGCGCATCTCCTACGGCCTGTATGTCTTTCACATGTTGGCTCTCACCATTTGCAGGGAGTATCCAGGTCGTCGTCTGCCGGCAAACGGATGGCTCCTTGTGGCTCTCCTACTCACTGTGATCTGCGCCGTCTTGTCCTATGAGTTCTTTGAAAAGCCTTTCCTTCGTCTCAAACAGCGCTTCGAAGTTATATATTCCCGAGCAGCCTAAGAATCTCAGCAGAGTGCCTGGGAGTTGCTAGCAAACACACACGGTCAAAGACCGGACTGCGGTCGCACCTCGGTGAAGAAGTACTAGCTTCCCAGAACTTAGAAGGTGTCTCTGGACAGTGCGACGCTGTATCACATCCTATTTGGAGTCTTCTCTTGGCTACGACAACAGCTACTCCTTCTACGACGAGCATCATGAAAGAGGTAGAAGTCAAAGAGCCTTCAAAGGCTAGTTCTTTTTACAAACCGGAACTGGACGCTATACGCTTTTTCCTATTTGCCGGCGTCTTCTTTCATCATGCGTTCGATGGTTCGGCCAACGAGACCTACGCAAAATCAGCACTAGCGATAGGTACCATCCTACAATCACTCCAAAACATGACGGGCTTTTGTCTGAGCTTTTTCTTCTTTCTCAGCTCGTACCTCATCACAAGGCTCTTGCAGATCGAAAAAGAGCGCACTGGAACGCTCGACCTGCCTCGTTTCTATCTCCGGAGAATGCTGCGCCTGTGGCCTCTTTATGTTACTTACCTACTGATCGCTGCTTTTTACAGTGTCCTGTCGACTGGACACTTGCATCGTCCGGGTCTGCTCGGTGCCATGCTGCTCTTCACTGGGAACTGGTACCTCATAGTGAATGGCAGCGCTTTTTCTATCTTGTTCTTCCACTTGTGGAGCATCTCTGTCGAAGAACAGTTTTATGTCGTATTTCCCTTTATCGCCAGACGATTCTCTGCAGCACAGGTGAAATGTGGATGTGTGATCCTCTGCGTCGCCGCTCTGACTTGCAGCGGAACGCTCGCAGCCCTGCACTTCACAGTGCATCAGGTCTGGCTCAACAGCCTGGTCGAGAGTCTCTTCTTCGCGTCAGGGGTCTTCTACGGATTACAAACATCAAGAAGCGCAGAGCAGAAAAAGTCAGCTCGGGGAGCGCTATCTGGGATTGGAGCGGGCCTGCTCTTCTGGGCTCTCGGCGCGAGCACGAACATCATCGAGCCCACTTATCACCTTCAAGCGTGGCAGACCGTCTTCGGGTATGCTGCCGGCGATGTCGGCTGCGCTTTTATTCTCTGGGGAACCTTGCAAGTACCTTCTTCCTGGCTTTCTAGACCCATCGTCTATCTAGGCCGCGTGGCTTATGGGCTTTACGTCTTTCACATGTTGATTCTCACTTTGGTCCATCAATTCATTCCACGACATCTTCTCCCGATGGGCTTTTCCCTTCTTATCGCATTCGGCTTAACGATCGTAGTCGGCATCTTGTCCTATGAGTTCTTCGAAAAGCCCTTCCTTCGCCTGAAGCACAGGTTTGAACTCGTGCACTCACGCACGGCGTAGATACCAAGCGCAAAAAGGGCCGCCCAGGTCAGGGCGGCCTTGTTGCTGGGATCTCCCGCTTCAGATCTGCATGATCTCGACTTCCTTCTTCTTACTCAGATCCTCCAGCCGCTTGATCTCTTCATCCGTCATCTTCTGCACCTCTTCCAACGCGCGCTTCTCCTCATCGGCTGAGATCTTCTTCTCCTTGCCGGCGGCCTTGATCTGCTCATTACCGTCCCGGCGAATGTTGCGCGCCGCTGTCTTATGCTCTTCCAGCACCTTGCTCAGCTGCTTCACGACATCCCGCCGCCGCACCTCGGTCATCGGCGGGATAGGCACCCGCACAAGCTTGCCGTCATTCTGCGGGTTAAACCCGTACTCTGAGGTCCGCAGCGCCTTCTCAATTTCGCTGATCATCTTGCTGTCCCACGGCTGGATCACCAGCGTGTTGGCGTCGGGCGAGGTAAGCTGGGCCACTGCACTCAAGGGTGAGGGCGTGCCGTAATAATCGATGCGCACGTTGTCGAGCATCTGCACGCTCGCGCGGCCCGTGCGGATAGACTGCAAATTATGCTGGAAGTCGGAAACAGACTTTTCCAGCCGCGTCCGGATCTGCTGGTGCGCGTCTTTAAGAGCTGGAATCAGGCTCATGGCGGAAGGGGGCATACGTCAGTTGTCCTGGTCTTGGATATCGTAGAGAACTTCCCTCGATTGTACCCGCCGGTGCATGGCGGGACCGTCTTATGCTAGTCGGCAAGGCCGTCATCTCGAACTTGCTGACTGCCCTAGACTTGGGCTGCGCCAGCCTGCTCATGCGCGTGATAACTGGAGCGCACCAGCGGCCCGCTCTCCACATGGCGAAAGCCCATGCGCAGCGCCTCTTCCTTCATGTATATGAACTCGTCCGGCGTGTAGTAGCGAGCCATCGGCAAGTGGTCCCGCGACGGCCGCAAGTATTGCCCGATGGTCAATACGTTCGTGCCGACAGCCGCCAGATCGCGGTACACAGCAAGCAGCTCGTGCATCTCCTCACCGAGGCCCACCATCACACCCGACTTCGTCACCATGGCAGGTGCCAGCTCCCGGGCAAACGCCAGCAGCCGCAGGGTCCGCTCATACCGGGCGCCCGAGCGTACCGCGCGGTAAAGCCGCGGCACCGATTCGGTATTGTGGTTCAGGATTTCCGGGCGCGCCTCCACCACCGTGCGGATCGCCTCCTCGTTACCCTGAAAGTCCGGGATCAGCACCTCGACCTGGCAGCCTGCAGCCTCAGCATGGATACGTTCAATCACCTCGGCGAACATGCGCGCACCGCCCACCACATCATCATCCCGGTTCACACTGGTGATCACAGCGAACTTGAGCCCCAGCTGCGCCACAGCCTCAGCCACCCGGCGCGGCTCGTCCCGGTCGATCGGCTCGGGACGACCCTTGGGAACAGCGCAGAAGCCGCAGCGACGTGTGCAAAGATTGCCCAGCATCATGAAGGTCGCCGTGCGATGGCTCCAGCACTCGCCGATATTCGGGCAGTGCGCTGACTCGCATACCGTGTGCAGGTTCAGCGAGCGGGCAAGCTTCTTCAGATCGTGGTAGTTCTCGCCGGAAGGAGCGCGGGCCTTCAGCCACTCCGGCTTTGGGGCCGGCTTGCGTGGAGAGGTGTCGATCTGAATAAGACCGGCATTCCCTGCGAGCTGGGCAATGGTAGCCATGGCTTTCAGTGTAACGGTTTGCTGGGGGGAAGAGCGCTGCCCGGCTTCGCCGAGTGGCCGCCGGGCAGCCTATGCGTCTACGGTTCAGCGACAGTGAGAGTCACATCAATGTTGCCGCGCGTTGCATTGGAGTAGGGGCATACCTCGTGTGCCTCCTGCACCAGCTTCTCCGCCTGTTGGTGTTCCAGGCCCGGCACATGGATCTCCAATGCCACATCAACGCCGAAGCCTGCCCCGCCATTTACGCGTGGTCCAAAGGAGACGCTCGAGTTGATGTAGGTTTCCTGCGGAAGCGTTAGCTTCTGCTTCCCTGCGACAAAGCGCATCGCACCGATAAAGCATGCAGCATAGCCGGCTGCAAACAGCTCTTCGGGATTGGTCCCGTCATCGCTTCCGCCCATCTCTTTCGGGAGTCCAAGCTTCACATCCAGCTTTCCGCTGTCTGCTTTGGCAATGCCGTCGCGTCCGCCCGTGGCCTTTGCATGGGCCGTGTATACAACTTTATCGAGTGCCATCGTATCCTCTTCCCTTGTAGGAACTGCAAGCACTTGGACTCACGAAGCCGTGGTAGGGTTTCTTTGTCTTGCGCGTTTGTGCTCTACCGCCTTGCTGCGCTTAGCGCGCCGCACAGGCAAAGCACAAGGGCGCAGGCCAGTGCTGTCCAGTGCAGGCCTGCCACCCTCGTGACTTCTCCAAAGAACAATTCGAGAAGCATCAGAAGTGATATGTGATATCGCCGGCTATGACGAACTGCGTCTTTTTGGTGCCAAGATCATAAGCCGGCAGATCATAGGAGTGCTCCAGGCGGATCTCTGGACGGAACAGCACTGTCGATCCAATCCACTGGCCATAGCTGATCAGGTGCTCGGAATACTTTGTCGCGTGCCCAGTGCGCTGCCCTTTGATGTCGTTGACAAACTCATTCCGGATCGATAGGTAGCGGTGCGTGTCGAACTCATGCTCCACGTAGTTCGTCACCGCCACTTCCGGAGCAAAGCAGGTCCGTTCGCCCGCCGAACAGAAGGCGCCGTTGGCACCGATCTCCGGCGTCACCGGGTTCGCTACGTTGCCTGCGATGTTCGGCACATCGCGCTCGTACATGTACCACGTCTCGGTATCGGTGTGCCATTTGGCATTGATCTTGTGGTACCAGGTTTCGTAGTAACTCTGTAGGTTGTTGTACTTGTACTTGCCGCTGTTGAAAGAGTTAGCGCACGTGTACAGCGCGTCCCCACCCTTCGACCACGTATAGTCCACGCATACCGTCCCGGTCGGTTTCGCATCCGGAGTCCAAAGCGCTACGTCGTTACCATCAGAAATGCCTGTCTGTAACAGCCAGTGATCGCTTAGCTTGAAGCTCGCCACAATCCCGGTCTGTGTATACGGGTCAACGGTATACAGCAAAGAGTGAGAGTAGGTGTAGTTGTTCGGTGCGAGCTGCGCTTCAATGTCCGGAAGAGAGATGTAGCGCCCAATACGTATGTTTGTGCCTTTGGCAATGTGGGGCAGGTAGATATCGAGGTAATACATGACTGGGTCATAGCCGTACTCGTGGTTCTGCAACAGCAGCTGCTGCGAGAAAATGCCTTTGGACGTTGTATAGCGGTAGTCCTGTCCCCAAAGCTGCGCAATACGAAAGCCCCAATCCACATGATCGGTCTGGACCGAGTTCGGCAGTCTCTCGATGTAGAGCACTTCCTGGTCAGGGATGATGCGGTTCGGGTTGTAATAGTAGGCAGCCGGCGAGTTTGCGCCGTCGCCCTTATTCGACGTGCTCACATCAAAGCCGCCATTCGCCCAGCCGTAGATCTTCGTCCGCGTCTTGTTCCCGTTAATCGCCTGCATCAGCGGGTAGGTTTGCGTGTCGGGAGCACCGATGGTCGGTGTTCCGCCCACCGAATAATCACTACCTGGAAACGGCGGGGAGTCAAGCGGGCCGGCATAGCCGCGCCGCTCCGGTGTAGGGGAAGCAGGCTGCGTCGGGTGCCAGTCCTCGCTGTAGGCAGCAATTAACCGCTTGAAGAAGTCCCCCATGGGCGGCGGCGGCGGCGGCGTCTGATTTTTCTCCTGTTGTTGTGCCATGGCTGGAGCGTCGGGTAGATCGGCAGGAGCTTCAGCAAACAAGCCGAAAGCGCAGAACACTATCAGGTGCAGCATTGGATTCAGCAACCTCTCGATTCTTAGTGGAACCCCGATGAGCCCCCGAGTCCATAGCTCAAGGCGTGAGGGATACATAAGGAATGCGTAAGGGGCGACGTAGCCTTGCGCAGATCGAGATATCACTGACGATCCAGGACGCATCGTGGCTTACGCTATGCTTCCAGCATGGATTGCCTTTTCTGCAGGATCGCCGCGGGCACCATTCCGGTCTTAACGCTCTACGAGGATGAGCAGCTCCTCGCGTTTCCCGATATCGCGCCGCAAGCACCCATGCACTTTCTTGTCATCCCCCGCATGCACATCGAGTCGCTCGCCCATACCGCACGCGAACATGCGCCCCTGCTGGGCCATCTGCTCGCGGTAGCCGGGGAGCTTGCTGCTGCCCAGGGCCTGCACGACGGCTTCCGAACGGTGATCAACTCCGGCGAGCATGGCGGCCAAACGGTAGCCCATCTGCATGTGCATGTATTAGGCGGCCGTGCCATGCACTGGCCGCCAGGCTAGGGCAGTCTCCGCCACAAACCGCCTCCGGGCGTGAGCAACACAGCGCGCACCAATGCAAAGAGAGCGCCCCATAGGGCGCTCTCTTACGAAAAACCTGAGCTTTATGCCTCTACCATCTCTTCTTCTTCCGCAAGCCCATGCCTGCGCAGCAGGTTCGGCAGGTTCTGCGAGAACGCAGCCTTTGGCATGACAGAGTCGCACCCGGCTTCGGTCGCCTTCAGCTTTAAGTCTCCCTGGATGTGCTGAAGAAAACCGATAATCGACGTGCTCCGTTTCAGCTTCGCTTTGAGCTTCGGGATCACCGTCAGAGGCTTCGCATTTCCATTGTTCAGATCAAACACGATCAGGGAAGGCCTGTCTGCTTCCGGACCATCGGTAATGGCGGCCAGCGTTTCTTTCTCCGCCTTGGCGAATTGCACCTTCACACCCAGCTTCCGCGCCGTCTCCTGCATCTTCGCGACAACAAAGAGATCCTCAATAAAGCAGATGATGCGAACACGCGCATCTTCCCGTATCAACACAGCCGGCTCAAACTCCTGCATGTCGTTGCGGCCATTCACATTGCCATTGGCATTGTTATGCCGAAAGTCCATGGTCGAAGGGGGCCCATCAGCGATATTCCCATTTACAACACGGTAGGAGTGGTCCATCGGGCCCACAAAGCTGGTGGGGCCGCGTCGGCCGAACTTGCCTCCCTTGCGCCGGCTGCCACCATTGCCATTGTTGTCCTGGAACACCTCGCTGCCGAAGCCGCCGCGCGCGCCCTCGCGATTTCCATCCGGGCCTTCACTGCGCGCCTTCCATGCCCCATTCTGGCGGCCCTGCCGGGGGCGGTTCTGCCCATTCGCACTGCTATTCCCAGGCTGCTGCTGCTGCGCCGTTGCTGCGCCGCCGCCTGCGCCGCCGCCGCCCGCGCCACCGCGCTTACGCCCGTTCTTCCGCTTGCCGCCGCCCTGCGGCTGGCCCATTTGAAACGTATGCGCCTGATTGTTAGGGCTGGAACTGGCTTGTGGTGGGGCGCCCACGGGAGCGGAAAAGTGGGTAGCGGAGGGCTGGGTGCCGGCCAGATTTCCTGGGGGAGGAGAGCTAGACTCCCCAGCTCCATTGCCTTCCGCAGCAGCGCCCGATGCCAGAGGCTGTGCCGCTTGCGCGCCAGGACCCTTCCCTTTGCGTCGCCGTCGGCGTCTTCGTCCGGTGCCCGTACCCGCACCAACCTGGCTGCCGTTCGCTTCACCCGCCTGTACCGGAACACCCTCGCTCACGGCACCATGCCCATCATCCCCATACTGGGGGTTGGACTCTAGTTGTTCTGTGCTCATTCGTGCACGTCCCTCGTGCGTATCCTGCGGCGTCCAGTGAGCGACGCACGCATTACTTCTTTCTTCCATGCTTCCGTGTTGCGACTCTCGCCAGCCGTTGCGCCGAGTGACGCTCTCCGGATCCGTCCCGGGCATCCCAAAGATCAAAACGAGTGGTTTTCGAGAGTCGGCAAGCACATGGGTTCTCGAACGACTAACCAAACCATCGATTCAGTGGTCAGGTTAATCTCTGCGGAGAGCGGTCATGCGGCAGCATCTCAAGCCTTCGCTGCGTTTACTCACTAGCTTTTGCAGAGCTCTCTGGAGAGACAGAAAAGACAGACTTACGCCGCCTCTATCTCCATACCTTCCGGCAGCGAGCGCGTTTGCATCAGCTGGCCTGAAGAAGACAAACCTCATACTACCTCGAGGCGGCACGCTCTGCAACCGGCTTTTTGGTAGAGAAGTGGCAAACGGAGGAAAGTCCAGCCCAACCGGCAAACAGGACCGCGGTCAGCGGTCCTGTTTGCTATGGCCAGTCACTGGCCTCCAAAATACCTTCTCGCGCTCAGGAATCGAGCAGGCGAGCAGGCGCATGCCACAAGTGAAGCACAGCAGGTCTTGCTTCCAGGGAGCCCGGTCGTTGCCGAACTCTCCTGTCCTTGCTGACACGAACCTATAAGCAATTTTTATGCCGCATATGCGCCTCAGCAAAATCAACAACTTGCAACCGCTTTACCTCTTCAGTCTCCCGAAAAGCGGAGGCTGCCCTGCCTGAAACACCATTTCTCATAAGAGCTGCTCCCCCTTAGCGGGTGTTCACCAGTGCTGCGGCATTGCCGGCCACAAAGGTGCAGGTCTGGCGTAGGCATACCTCCTGCTGCATCTTAATCCGCTGCAGTTCGATGAACTGTTCCGGACTCAGCCCCAGGGAGTTGCGGTAGGCATTGTCGGCCTCGGCACGGCTCGTCTCCGCAGCCTTGCGCGCATCTTCGGCGATCTTGGTCTGGGCCTCGGTCAGCGCGCGTTGTTCCTGCTGTGCCGTCTCGATCCGCTGCGACTTGACTGCGTCCGGGGGGTTGGCCTTGCCGGCCGTCACCCCGATCAGCCGCACGGGCAGCGCAGCCTGCTTGAGGTAGGCGTCCATCCCGGTCCCCACCCTGCGATCAATGTCGTCGAGCGCCGTCGATGCAATCGCAGTCTCGTTCATGCCATGGGTCTTCACCTGATCCCGCATCAGGATGGCGAACTCCCGCTCCACATTGTTGTGATACCAATCCGCTCCGAAGTGGGAGATCAGCGTCACCGGATCCGTCACTTGCAGCAGGATGATCGCGTCGAAGTCCAGCGGCACCCCATCGCTGGTCATCAGGTCATTCAAGCGCAAGTCATGCCGCTCCGGAACCATCGAGACGTCAATCGTCGAAGTGGTCGGCGCGATCCACTCGCTGCCCGTTTGAACCGGCACCGGATCCACGCCCCCATGTCCAAAGAACAGCGGCTTTTCCACCAGCACAATGGCATGCCCCGCATCCGGCGTGGCACGCCCGCAGGCGCTCAGGCTCAGCAGCACTGCCAGCCCTAGCGCGGCGGCCACCAGCGCCGGGCGCACAAAGCGCTGCCGTGCCACGCCACTCCCTAGCTGCAGGTCTCCAATCGCCATCGCCCCTCCGTTCTTCCTTGCCGGCAACAAAAAGCCGGGCGCGACGATCATAGCGCGGCCGACCCTCAGGAAGCCTCAAGTGCCCGCCCCTCGTTTCCGCCCTCGTGCCCGCCGGTTCTCGTCTCCCCGGCGCGCTACTTCTGGCAGCGCGGGCAGCTGTGGGTGCTTCGTCCTCCGATAATCGTCCGCCGGATCGGCGTACCGCAGCTCCGGCAGGGCTGCCCTTTGCGCGCATACACCCGGTGCTCCAGCTGGAAGAAGCCTCGTACCCCATCGGCATCCACATAGTCGGAGACAGACGAGCCGCCCAACGCGATCGCCTGCCGCAGAACCGCCTGGAGTTCCCCGTGCAGCTTCCTGAGCCGCGGCCCCGAAACCTTGCCCGCAGCAAGAGAAGGCCGGATCCCCGCGCGATGCAGGCTCTCATCGGCATAGATATTGCCGACCCCATGCAGCAGAGACTGGTTCAGCAACGCAGCCTTGATGGCCAGCTTGCGCCCATGAAACAGCGCCGCAAAGTCCTCCGGAGTGATCTCAAGCGGCTCGGCACCCGGACCGAGAAACGGCTCAGCCGGCCCCATCAAACGCAGGTCCAGGCGCCCAAACCTTCGCGCGTCCACAAAGCGCAGCTCCCGGCCGCCCGAAAGCGCGAGCTGCGCATGGGTATGCGGCGGCATCGGCACATCCGGCTCTGACACAAGAAGCCGTCCGGTCATTCCCAGATGCACAATCCATTCCGCGTAAAGCTCACCCTCGGCATCGAGGAGATCCACCACGATATGCTTGCCGACCCGGCGAACTCGCCCGATACTGCGCCCCGTCAGGGCATCCGCCATCGCAGCCGGGGGCACCTTGAACGGCTCCTTCTTGCTGCTGAACCATGCGCCCTCAACGCGCTCGCCTGCGATCCGCGCATGCACACCGTTCGCAACTGTTTCGACCTCAGGAAGTTCCGGCATATCCGTATAGATTCCGCAAGCCCGGGAAAGACCCGCGGCCCGGTTCAGACCCCGCTTAGACCTGTGAGGACAATTCAGCTCGAGAGTCTGACGCCAGGTGACCGTGCGGAAGATAAAGCGCTTACGCCTGGCGCCAGTGCTGAAGCAAAGGGCCTTTCCCGCCGTACACAGGGTCCGACATCGGAAAGGGCAGCGCACGCATGCGGGCCGCGGCGCCCGCGTCGGGCGCGGCCCGGCAGATATCCCAGGTCTGCCCCGGAGGGTAGGCTCCCACTACAAGAAAATCAGCGCTCCTTGAGATCTCACAATGTCCAGTGCCGGTCGGCAGCAGCAGCACGTCGCCGGCGTTCACCGTCACCCGCCGCCCACCCGGCCCGCCCAGCACCAGCTCCGCTGAGCCGGCAGCAAACCCAAGAACCTCGTGCGCCGTCGAGTGATAGTGGTGGAAGGTGTACACGCCATTGCGCCACTGCGGCGGCCAGCCATTGCGGGTAAACATCTCCTCGAACGCTGCCGCCGGGTCCTGGCCGTTCCGGACGTTGGCCAACGCAGCCTTGTAGAACAAGGTGGGCAAAGTCGCATTGTTCGGGCACCATCCAATCGCGCCCATAGAGACTGCTTCCACTTGTCCCTGCGTCTCTGTCTGCCCCATTGCGCGCCTCGAAGCCGCCGCAGCCAACCCGGCCGCGATGGCTAAGCGGTGGAAGCCCCGGCGGTTCATCTCTGCGGCCATACCCGTAGGATGGCACCTCACCGGCTCCAGATTGGCGCCTGATCGGCTTTTCCTTCACTACCGCGCCAGCATCTCTTCCAGCCGCTCGACCTCTCGCCGACTGCCCACGATCAGCGACGTCCGCTCATGGATCGTCTCTGGCTGAATCTCGAGCACACGCCCTTGCCCGGAGATCGCCTTCCCACCGGCCTGCTCGGCAATCCATGCCAGAGGGTTCGCCTCATACAGCAGCCGCAACTTGCCCTTGGGCTGCTTCTCCGTCGGCGGATACAGGAACACACCGCCCTTGAGCAGCGTCCGATGGAAGTCCGCCACCAGTGACCCGATGTAGCGTGATGAGTAGCTCTTACCCAGAGCGCCCGTCCGCAGCTCCGTCAGGTACTCCTTATAGGTACTCGGAAAAGTCTCATAGTTCGCCTCGTTGACTGAGTAGTACGAGCCCTGCTCCGGCATCCTCATATTGTCAAAGCTCAGCACATAGGCGCCGATCGCCGGGTCCAGCGTAAAGCCGTATACACCACTCCCCGTCGTATATACAAAGACGGTCGAGGGCCCATACAGCACATAGCCGGCTGCTACCTGCTGCAGGCCCGGCTGCAGCAGCGCATCTTCGAGCTTTGTCCCCGCAGGCCGGCGGAAGATCGAGAAGATCGTTCCGACATTCACATTCACGTCGATATTCGACGAGCCATCGAGCGGGTCGAAAACGATGATGTACTTGCCCCGTTCTCCCGAGCGGTCAAAGGTTACGGGCTCGTCATTCTCCTCAGAGATCAGGGCAGCCACCGAGTCGCGCAACCCCAGGCAGTGCAGCATCGCCTCATTGGCAAACACATCCAGCTTCTGCTGCGTCTCGCCCTGCACGTTGGTAGCCCCCGCGGAGCCATACACATCATTTAGGCCCGCCTTGCGGATCTCCGCAGCGATCATTTTGGTCGCGAGCGTGATGCCGGAGAGCATCCACGAGAACGTTCCCGATGGCTCCCCGCCACTCAGGTGCTGCTGCTCAAGGATGTGGCTCTGGATGGTGGTAATAATTGGGCTTGGCACGGCCCCAGTATAGCGGGCCCGCTCCCCATCGCGGCACGCGCTATTTCGCCTTCAGTGTGGCCCCATATTCATCGCGAAGCTGGGTCAGGATCTGCCCGAGTGTGCGGAGGTCGAGATAGACTGTAGCGCTATCGTGAATCAACCGTTCCACCTCCTCCTTCGACAAATCGGCACTGTCTGCGCCGGTCGCCATCGGCGCAACAGCCTCAACCTGCTGTCGGAAGAGCACGATGGCCGTGCTGTTTGCAATGTCTTGCTGTGCATACACGTCCGCGTAGCGCTGCACCTCGTCGTAGGGCATATAGGCTAGCGCACCGGTGTCGCGGGCCGTCCGCCATGCAGAATCCTCGGTGGAACCCCAGCTGAACGTCGAGTGGATACCTCCATGCGCGCCCGGATTGCTCCGCAGAGCTCGTTCATACTCCAGGTTCTCGCGAAAGCGGTCGGCATCTTCCTGGACAAAGCGTATGTCCTCAGCTGTTGCCTTCTGATTGTCGTTCAGCTCACGCCGGATATTGGCGCGCGCCTCGACGACCAGGCTATGGTGGTGCGCCATCTCCACCAGCCCTTCCAACGTCAGCGCGATCAGCAGGCCGCATGTAATGGTGAACAGGTGCAGAAAGAACTCACGCTTGCTCTCGATCGGGCGATGCGGAAGATCAATGTCCATGGCTTTCTCTCCTGGCTGCGCTACGTTCCTGCCGAGCATACCCAACGCTCGCTCACAGCTCAACGACCGTGCGCGGAGAACCCCTTCCATCGACTTGGCATCTCAATAACTATGAGCAAAGAGACCAACATGCAGACGCAGATGGCTTTTGGAGAAGCAATCAACAGCGGCAACCTGGAGGCAATGCGTGCTCTGGTGTCCTCCTCGGTTGTGGAGCATGACCCAGGTCCATCGCAGGGTCCGGGCGCTCAGGGATATATCGACTTGTTCGCCGAGATGCGCTCCGCTTTCCCTGACCTTCAGGCAGCACCTGAGCACGTGACCCAGGATGATGACACCATCGCGCTTGCCTACACCATCACGGGCACCCACGAGGGCGACTTTATGGGCATCAAGCCCACAGGCAAAAAGATCAAGGCCCGCGGTGTCCAGATCGCTCGCTTTGAAAACGGCAAAATGGTGGAGCGCTGGGGTTCATCTGACCAACTCGGCATCCTGCAGCAGCTCGGGGCTGAACCAAAAAAGAGTGAAAGCATCCTGGAGAAACTCGGCGTCAGCTAGCTCTTGTCACCCCCGGCGGGATGGTCTCATCCCGCCCCTGCTCTCTTCCGCTTTTGATAGTCATTGCCAAGTCTCGACAGTTTCCGCGCTCGCTTCAAAGGGCGTCGAGCAGACCGCAGGGACGACTTGCTGCCCTTGTCGCACCATTCAGATGCGTCCTCCTCTGAGACAAACGGACCCCGAGAACCGTGGGAAAACCCGTTATATGATCGGGCAGGAAGAAAGTTTCGGCAGCGCTAGGACTCTTGCCGCTTCCGCTCAGCAAGTCATTCTCTGTCCACTTCCTAAAAGAAACGAGCTATCACGCACCAAATGCGAGCAAAAACAGCAGTCGTCCTCGGCGCCCAGTGGGGCGATGAAGGCAAAGGCAAGATCGTTGATGTGCTGTCGGGCAGTTTCAATGTCGTAGCCCGCTATGCAGGCGGCCACAATGCCGGGCACACCGTCATCATCGCAGGCAAAAAGTTCATCCTCCAGCTGGTTCCCTGCGGCGTTCTCCGGCCCGACTGCCAGGCCGTCATCGGCAACGGCGTCGTGCTTGATCCCATGGCCTTTCTCAAGGAGATCGGCAAGCTTCGCGAGCTCGGCGTCGATGTGGATCGCCAGCTTAAGGTCTCAAACCGCGCCCAGGTCATCCTCGAGTACCATCGCATGATCGAGCTTGCCGCCGAGTCCGCTCCCGGCCGCCAGAAAATCGGCACTACCTCCCGCGGCATCGGCCCTGCCTATGAAGACAAGATGGCGCGCAATGGCCTGCGCGTCGTCGATTTGCTCAACAAGGACCTGCTCAAAACCCACATTGAGAATGCCTGCCGCGAGAAGAACACCATTGCTCAGGCACTCTTCGGTACCCACCCGCTTGACCCCGCCCGCATGTACGACGAGTACGCCGAGGCCTCCGAGCAGCTGCGCCCCTTTGTGACCGATACAGCGGCCCTGCTCAACACCGCCATCATTGAAGGCAAGAGCGTCATGTTTGAGGGGGCTCAGGGCACCATGCTCGACATTGACCACGGCACCTACCCCTTCGTAACCTCCTCCTCTGCCACAGCCGGAGGCGCGACGACAGGGACCGGCGTCGGCCCCACCCGGATCAGCACGGTCATCGGCGTCACCAAGGCGTACGTCACCCGCGTCGGCGAAGGGCCGTTTCCTACCGAAATCCACGATGCTGCCGGCGACGCGCTCCGGGAGCGTGGCGCTGAGTTTGGAGCCGTCACCGGCCGGCCCCGTCGCTGCGGCTGGCTTGATCTGCCCTTGCTTCGCTACTCCAACATGATCAACGGCACAGAGTGGCTCGTGGTCACCAAGCTGGACGTGCTCGATGAGCTCGACTACATCCCGGTCTGCACCGGCTATGAGATCGACGGCAAAAAAGTGCTCACCATGCCTGCGGACGTGCGCGGCATGGAGTCCATCCGGCCTATCTATACCCGTTTGCGCGGCTGGCAGCAGTCTACCGAGCAGGCCAGGTCTTATGACGATCTTCCCCAGCTTGCCAAGGATTATCTGTACTTTCTGGAGCAGGAATCCGGCGCCCGCATCGGTATGATCTCCACCGGGCCCGACCGAGACCAAACCATAGAACTGCCAGCCTTCCGCGCCGCGCTCCAACAGCTGCACGGGTAAGAAAGGACAACCATGGCCGAGACCGTCAGCTTTCTAGTGCGCCTGCGCTTTGCTCCTGAAGATCGCGCCGACATCACATCGTTTCTTCGTGAGCTGGCCGCCGAGTCCCGCAAGGAGCCGGGCTGTCTCACCTACATCCCCCACTGGAGCGAGGCGGCATCTGACACCGTGCTGATTTACGAGCAGTATCACGACCGCGCTGCGCATGAAGCACACCGCACTACCCCACACTTCCAGAAGTACGCCGTCGGTGGGCTCTACCAGCGCATGCGCGAGCGCTCCGTCGAGGACCTGCACGTCGTCGCCTGAGTTCTCGACCATTACATCCGTTTCGACACGACCAGCAAGAGAGAGCCTATTTGCTCCCGAGTTCCTCGCCTGGCGTTACTATCCCGGTAAGGCTTATGGCGCGACTTTCTCAGCGCGGCGGAGCATGGCAGAGGCGCTTGAGCCTAACGCTGCTGCTCGCGTTCCTTTGCCCTTCCTACGCCTTCCCGGCCATCTGGATCCCGATCTCGATGCTCCTGCCCGTCAAAGGGCAAAAAGGCGCCGCGCATAAGCAGATCGAGCTGCTTGAAGAACAATGGCGTGCGGCCCTCCTGTCTGGCGACACCGGTGCTATGGGCAACATGCTCGCTGACAGCTACGTCGGCATCGGCCCGGACGGAACCATCGCCGGCAAAGCAGAAGAGCTGCAGATGCGCGCAACCGGACAGGAGCATCTGGAGCGCCTTGACCTCCTGGATCGTAAGATCCGCCTCTATGGAACAACAGCCGTGGTGACCTCGCGCGTCCGCATCGCCGGCGTCTACTCCGGCCAGCCGCTGCTAGGCGATTACCGCTACACCCGCGTCTGGACCCTGTCGCACGCCCAATGGAAGATCGTCAGCTTCGAGGCCAACCAGATCCACGATCTCTCCACCCGCTCACAAAAGTTCCAGTAGGCCCGTCAGCCCGTCGCCGCCAGCACGGCATCGGCGATGGCGGCCGCTTCCAGCGCCGCGCCTACCGTGTGCACCCGCAGTATGCTCGCGCCCTGGAAAATCGCTGCCACCCCGGCCGCCACCGACGCTTGCTCCCGGTCACCCGGCCCGGCATCCCCCGCGCCGCGCAACTGCCCGAGCGTTCTACCCAGAAAGGACTTTCTCGACACGCCGGCCAGCAGCGGTCGTCCCAGCGCCAGCAGCTCCCCCTGGTGCGCCAGCAGGTCGTAGTTCGCCTCCCATGCCTTGCCAAATCCGTAGCCCGGGTCCAGCACCACGCACTCCCGCTCCACCCCTGCCGCCTCAGCGGCAGCAAGCCTCTCGTTCAAGCCATGGAGCGCCAGGGGCAGAGTCTCTCCTTGAGCAAGCGCAGGCAAGGTCCGCCACTCGTTCGGCCTTCCTCGGGTATGCATCAGCACCAAGCCACATCCAGCCCCGGCACACACCGCTGCCATCTCTGGGTCCCATCCCAGCCCACTTACATCATTAATGATCTCGGCACCTGCCAGGAGGCCGGCGGACGCCGTAGCCGCCCGGTACGTATCGAGCGAGACCAAGGCGTCAGGCCGTTCGCGCAGGATCCCGGCCAGTACCGGCAGCACTCGGTCTTGTTCTTCCCCTGTGCTGATCGCCCTCTCACTCCCTGCGCCTGAGCCGGGCCGCGTCGACTCCCCGCCAAGGTCCAGCAGCGCCGCACCCTCATCCAGCAGCCGCACGCCCCGTTCCACCGCCGCCTCCGGGCTACCAAGCAGCCCATCGCCGGAGAACGAGTCCGGCGTGCAGTTCACAATGCCCATCAGAAGCGTTCGCTCGCCCAGCTCAAGGCTGCGTGTCTTCAGCTGCCAGCTTTGGTGGGGTCGCCGAACAAAGGCCATGCTGCGTCTGATGCGCTGCCCAGCCGCTCCTCCTAGACACTCTGCTTACGCGGCGCCGCACGGCCGGGGCTCCAGTGAGCCTGTTATGGTGGGCTCACCATGCCTGCCCTGCCGCGCGTTGCCATTGCGCTTGCCTTGCTGCTTGCCACGTTCTGCGTTGCAACCCTGCCGGCGCAAACCAGCGCCATGGCCGCCGCCGCGGACGCCATCCTGGCGCGGGATCCCGCGGCTGCGCGCGCCCACTGGGGCATCTCGGTCGTAGACGCCTCCACCGGCGCAACCCTCTACGCCAGGAACGACGCCCAGCTCTTTGAGCCTGCCTCGAACGCCAAGCTCTTCACCACCTCGGCTGCACTCGCGCTGCTCGGGCCCCGCTACACCATGTCGACCCGCATCGTGGCCGAAGGCGCCATCGACAGCGCCGGCACCCTTCACGGAACACTCCGCCTGGTCGGCGGCGCCGACCCATCCATGTCCGGCCGTGTCTATCCCTACGCCGGCCACACCGACCGCCCCAACCCTCCCTTGGCCGCGCTCGACACACTCGCCGGGCAGGTTCTGGCTAGCGGCATCCGCGCAGTCGATGGCCCGGTCCTTGCCGATGACACGATCTTTCCTGATGAGCGCTACGGCAGCGGCTGGGGCTGGGATGACCTGCAATGGGAGTACGGCGCACCCATCTCAGCGCTGGTTCTCAACGACAATGTTCGTTACCTGACGGTCAAACCCGGCGCACAACCCGGCGCGTCCGTAGAGGCAAGCTGGCTGCCAGCCATCCCAAGCCTGCCCCCCAGCCCACCTGCCGCGGCTTCTCCAAGCACGCCTGTAGGCCCATCGCCAAACTCGTCTTTGGCCACCGTCCCCGGCTCCGCACCCAGCCCCTTGCCGCCTGCACCGGCAGACGTTGCCATCACTGCAATCACCACAGCCCCCGTAACGCCGCCTGCACTCGGTGTAGCCCGTCTGCCCGGCAGCCCCACGCTCCGTATCTATGGTGGGCTCCCGCTCGGCGGGGTACCCGTCCACCTGGCCATCGCCCTCGATGACCCGGCCCGCTTCGCCGCCGAAGCGCTCCGCGCTGCTCTCCTGCAGCAAGGTATCGCCGTCAGCGGCCCTGCACTTCCCGTGCATCGCGCCCCGGAAGACACCCAGTCTTTTTCCCTCGAAACTCGCACCCCTCTGGTGCTGCAGGCGCTCGCGCCCGGCTCCACCTCGCTGCCCGCCGCCACGGGCCGCGTCGTCGCCACCCGACAGTCCGTTCCGCTGGGCGACATCGTTACCGTCACCAACAAGGTCTCGCAAAATCTCCACGCCGAGCTGCTGCTACGCCTCCTGGGCCGGGCCCAAGGCTCCGACGGTTCTGCCGCGCAGGGTGCACGCGTCGTCCGCGCCTTTGCCGTCGCAGCCGGCGTCGCGCCTGATGACTTCCTGCTCTATGACGGCTCAGGCCTCTCCACCAAGGACCAGGTGACCCCGCGCGCCTTCACCACGCTGCTTCGCTACAGCACCACCCAGCCCTGGGGCGCGCTGCTCCGCTACTCCTTGCCTGCCTCCGGCATGGACGGCACCCTGGCCAGTCGTTTTCCCACCTTGCGCGGCCGCGTACAGGCCAAAACAGGCACACTCGGCGAGGTCGATACCCTCAGCGGCTTCGTTACCGCTAACAGCGGGCGGATCCTGGTCTTTTCTGTCCTGTGCAACGACCATCCCGGCCTAGGCTCGCGCGCACTTATTGACGCCCTGGTCCAGGCCGCCGCGCAAAACTTCTAAGCGGACGCAACAACCGCCCCGCTCCCTAAGCCACTTCCTACCGCTTGATCCGGGCCGTCGTCGCATCCACATCAAATGCCCCCGGCTCCACCGGCACGTTGTAGCCTACGTGCGCCAGATACCGCTGCGAGGTCATATCGCCGTTGTGGTAAAAGGTCTCGTTCAGCGGCGTCGGCAGCCCTTCCACCGGGTGGTAGTCGGCAAACTCCTCCGCATCTTCGTTCTTGTCCTTGTACAGCGGGTCTCGCCAGCTAAAGCTCACGCGCACCGGCAGGTGCGTGTCTGCGTCCAGCTGCAGTTCGATATTGTCGTTATCCGCATCGAGCAGCGTCACAAAGTCCACTAGGTGGCGCTCCGCCATCTTTTGCCCACCGAAAAACAGCACCGTCCCCGGCGCATGCCACCAGATGCGGACCGCCTCCTCCAGCGAGTGGTCGCGCCTACGAAACACGCTCAGGTACTCCTCCGGCGGCACCAGGCGTTTGCCCTTGTACGTGATCTCCCACTCCTGTTCCTGGAGCAGAATGCTGACCACATCCCGCTTCTTCGTAAACTCGGTCCGCTGCAACCCGGAGTCGCTCCGCGAGGTCGGCATCGTCCGCAGCAGGCGGTAGTCGCCGATCGCACCCGTCGGCTTGCCCTGGTAGAAGCCGGAAGTCCGGCCATCCTCCAGCACGTTCTGGATCGCCAGCCACTTGGCCCCACCCAGCGCCGCGACCATCTGCCCCATCAGCGTCACAGCCTGCGGGTCACTGCTATTGCCGTCTGTTGCACTAGTTTGCGCGTTGGCACCGGTTACACTCGGGATAGTTGCAGGCACACCCTGCGCCCGGAGCATGGTGCCGCACGAGCAGAGAAGCAGCCCGAAAGACACAGGAGCGAAAAGGAGGAATTGGCTTTGAGTACGCATCAGGTCTACTTCTCAGGATAGACGCCGATCGCCGCAGGCCCGTTACCCAACCAGCACCGCTCCCCCATTCACATTCACAATCTCGCCCGAAATAAAGCCCGCCCACGGCGTACACAGGAAGAGGATCGGTCCGGCCACCTCAGCCACACTCCCAACCCGCCCCATCGGGATCGTGCTGAAGATCTTCGCTCGCCCCGCCTCTGTCGCAAGCGCAGGGGCTGACATGTCGGTCGCTACCCAGCCGGGCGCAACACAGTTCACCGCGATGCCCTCGCCCGCCAGCTCACTCGAAAGACTCTTGGTCAGCGAGATCAACGCCCCTTTAGAAGCCGCATAGTCCGCATGGAACGCCTCGCCCCTTTGCGCCGCCGTCGAGGCTACCAGCACGATGTGACCGCCGCCGCCCTGCTGCTTCATGCGCCCAACCGCGGCCTGCACCAGCCCGAAAACACTATGGAGATTGATGCCCATCGTCCCGCACCACTGCTCATCCGCCATCCGGTCGATCGGCGCATCATGCGGCGGCCACACGCCGTGGTTCACCACCAGCGCATCCAGTCTGCCGAAGGCTTCGGCAGCCCGGCCTACCAGCATTCGACCCTCTTCGGCAGAACTCAGCTCCTGCTCCAGCGCCACGCATCGCAAACGCCCGCCGCACTCGCCCACCAGCGCCTCAGCCGCTCCGCGTGCGCTGCGGTAGTTAAAAACCACCTGCGCCCCGGCTTGCACAAACAGCCGGACCGTCTCTGCCCCGATACCGCGCGAGCCGCCTGTCACCAGCGCCACCTTGCCAGCCAACGAAAGCTCCACGCCCATAGCAGCAGCCTACCGCACCAGCTTGAGCCGGATCGGTCCCTTCGCATGCGAGCCATCGACCGGGTGCCCGCCCTGCGTCACCACCAAGCGTCCTGCTGTCGCCAGCCGCCGCGCCGCCGCCCGGGCCGGCTCCATCAGCGGCTCCCAGCCTTCGCGTGCCTCACCGCCCACGCGGCGCGCTGCCTCTGACGGGCAAATCGTCTTACCCGCGCCGCGCGCACGCAACAGCTCCAGGATCGCCGTCTCCAGCGCCGCGTCCTGCGCTCCGGCTGCGCCTGACTTCGCCCGCCGTCGGCACCCATCACTGCAGTAGCGCACTTCATCCCATGAGCGTTCCCATTTCTTGCGCCAGGTGATCTCGCGGCCGCACACAAGGCATGCTTTCGGGGCTGGATGCTGTTCCGCCATGCTGGATAAGAAGATGCAGCGCTGGGCTATCGAAGACTCGACCCGGAGACGCAATCCCGCCCCAAGCCTCGCGAAGTACAGCGCCCGCCGCATGTACAGTAGCTGCCATGCGTCCCAGCCCGCCCTTTGCCCTGCTCCTCGCCCTGCTGCTCACTCCTCCTGTCGTCGCACACACGGCTCTCGCGCAAACGCCCGCTCAGCCCTGGGCCATTGCCGTCCACGGAGGCGCGGGCGAGGCCGAGTGGGAGCAGATGGATCCGGCCACCGCCGCGGCGTACCACGCCTCCCTGGCCAAAGCCCTGGCCGCCGGCTCTGCCGTGCTCTCCCTGCAGGGCTCCTCGCTCGATGCCGTCACCGCCGCAGTCGAGGTACTCGAAGACGATCAGCTCTTCAACGCCGGCCGGGGCGCAGCCTTTGCCGCCGACGGCACCAACGAGATGGACGCCTCGCTGATGGACGGCAGCACGCTAGCCGCGGGCTCGGTCGCAAGCGTGCACTTCACCCGCCATCCCGTCGCCCTGGCCCGCGCGGTTATGGAGCACACCCCTTACGTCATGATGGTCGGCGGCGGAGCCGATGCCTTCTCGCGCACACAGGGCCTGGAGCAACAGCCACCCTCCTTCTTCTTTACAGAAATGCGCTGGCAGGAGTTTGCCGGGGTCATGCGTGCCAGCGGCCGCCCCGTACCGCCGCGCCCCGCCGGTGCTCCGCCCGCACCCAAAGCCGTCGGACCCGGAGGCGCCACCCTGCCTGCTGGACTAAATACAGCGCCAGGCCCGCAAATCTTCGCGCACCGCTATGGCACCGTCGGCGCCGTGGCCCGCGATGCATCCGGTCACCTCGCCGCAGCCACCTCCACCGGCGGCATGCAGGGCAAGCTCCCGGGCCGCGTCGGCGATTCGCCCATCATTGGCGCCGGCACCTACGCCAGCGACCGCTCTTGTGCCGTCTCCGGCACCGGCGTCGGCGAGTATTTCATCCGCCTCACTCTCGCTCGCCAGGTCTGCACGCTCGTCGAGCAGGGCAAAACACCCCAGGCTGCCGCCGACCAGATGATCCACACGGAACTTCCCGCGCTCAAGGGCGGTGAAGGCGGCGTCATCGTCCTCGGCCGCTCCGGCCCACCCATCTGGAGCAACAACACCCTCGGCATCTTCCACGCGCAGCAGGTGCAGGGTGGCGAAGCGCAGGTGTGGGTCAAGTAGCCGCCCCTGTGCAGATCCATGATGAAGCCACGTCATGGGAACACAGATCGCCCCAGCGGGAAGGGGCGCTTGTCTCAACGGGCGCCCGATCATTGTCAATGCTCCTGATCGCTTCCGTGTCTTTGTCGATGTCGGTGCCGCCGATGGATACTACGCAGTCGGCTTTCTCCATAACGGCAGGGTGGATCGCTCTCTCGCATTTGAGGTGATTCCGGAGTGTCGCCAGGCCATCAAGCTTCTTGCGATCGAGAATGGGGTCGCCGACAAGATCAAGGTCCTTGGCGCCGCATCTGATCGCTTCACGGATGATCTTGCGGAGCAAAACATCGTTTCAGCCGAAACCATGTTTCTCATTGATATAGAGGGCGCGGAGTTCGAAATACTGACAGAAGCAGTCTTTGCCTTTCTCAAGGACTCACTGATCGTTGTGGAGACGCATGCCCATATCTTTCCCGATCCTCAGGCGGCCTTGGACCAACTCATCCAGAAAGCCTCGAAGACACATACGGTAACAAGCTGGTTTCCAGGCGCTCGCAATCCCTGGACGATTAAGGAGCTCGAACGCTTCACTGAGATCGATCGTTGGCGTCTCTGTTCGGAGGGGCGCGTCGAAGTCCAGCTATGGCTTCGCTTTGATCCTTTCCGTAACAGCGGATGATCGAGCGTAGGGTTACTAACCGCTGTCTGTTTCGCCGTTGAAGTCCCAAGAAGCGGCCTTCGCGTGCTCAATGCTGTCCGCCGCCCACCACAACTCCGCTTGGCATGGGTTTGTTGCCGTAAGCCGCGTTCGGCTATTCCGCCTCGACGCTCAGGTGTGCGCGGTACCGAGTAAGCTTTCCGTTTTGGCTATACACCGCGAACTTACAGTTGTGAAACTCTCTGAAGAGGCTTAGCACAGGGATTTTCCGATCTGAACTTCCGACTGTTCCCATGTGTCCATCCTGACTGACACCGAAGATAATCTCAATTTGTTGGCCGGCGGACGCCGGATCGGAGATTCTATGCGGAAGATCGCAGCCGGTAATCAGCTTCCGTGTTTGGGTGTCATCCAGTTCTGGGATGGGTTCACCGGCAGTTGTGGTGAAGTGAAGGACAAGAGGCATCTCCATCTGTCGCGGAACTCCACCTACCAAAAACGGCTTGAACTTATATTGCATGGCGACCTGCTGCTCGAAGGGCGCAAGCTCTCGATTATCATCTGAGTTATACGGAGAGGCTTCGCGAACTTGCCCCGTACGGTCGGTGATGGCGTGGACGATAAGGTAGCCATCAAGTCGACCTTCCCGAACCGGCGGCCAGCGGACGTCCTTGGGTGCAGACTGGAGAAGGGACTCCTCAGTTGCGGTGGAGACAAGGCTTGTAAGAATGCGTCCGGAGGGTGCCGTCGGGTCTGTGATAACTAGCTGGGCATTATCGAGCTTCCAATCTTCAAGCGTTGTGAGTACGCCCTTCAGCTCAGTATCATCGCGGGTGCTGACGTGATAAATATGGGCGATTGACTTTTCATGGAAGGGGCTAAAGCTTTCCACGGCGAGGTAGTGGGTGAAATCGAGCGTGTAGGAAAGGTTCGTACCCAATGACTTGTCGTAGCAGACCTGAGCAAAGGTGAGATCATCGGTGATGCCGTTGCGACGGTCATCGCGCTTGACGCAGTAATCAGCGGCGGTCGGAAAGTCGCTGTAGGTGTTAGGGTGACCACGAAGATCTTTGGCACGCACTATCGGATCAAGGAGGGCTGCGACAAAGTTCTGTAACCAGCCGGGGTAAAAATCTCCTCTGTCCGCTTCTTGAACCTTGTCTCCACTGACAATGAGGGTTTGGCTAAATTCGGGTGTTTCCAATCTGAGGGAGTAGCTCGTTGGATCTGCCCAGAACACCTCGATCCTGCCATGGTGTTCGGTGGAGCTAGACGCCTCACTGGTAATTTCTAGGATGGCGTGAAACGGTGGAGCACCAGGAGTCGTGAGCACGTTACTCGCGATCATGTGGTCCAGCAAAGCGTCATCTGCAGCAGTATTCAGAGCAGGCGCTTGTGCCGAAGCTCTTGGAACGCAGGACACGCAGGCCAAACAGGCTAAGTAGGCTAAGCAATTCAGTGAGACTCGCATGGCAAACATGCGGCATCATAACAGCCGCTTACTCTCGTCTTCCGCTAGCGATTGTGTCCAGAACTTCGCGGTACCCTGCTATCGAGCAGTCGTCGAGGTCGTCGGCTTGTACAACGAGCACACACATGGAGCCCTGATCTTCTAAACGACGCCGCTTCGTTCCAACTTCCACACGCTCCGCCCCGCAACCCCGCATACTAAACACGTATGCCACACCCCACTCCCACCTTCCCGCCCGTCGATGAACAGCTGGACCTGCTCGGCAAAGGCGCAGCTGAAATCATCCGAACCTCCGACCTGCGCGAGCGCCTCGAGCAGTCCCGCCGCACCGGCATGCCCCTTCGCGTCAAGGCAGGGTTTGACCCCACCGCCCCCGACCTCCACCTGGGCCACACCGTGCTTATGCGCAAGCTCAAGCACTTTCAGGATCTCGGGCATCAGGTCATCTTCCTCGTCGGCGACTTCACCTCGCTTATCGGCGACCCCACAGGCCGCTCCGTTACCCGCAAGCCGCTCACCCGTGAGCAGGTCAATGAGAACGCCCAAAGCTACACCGACCAGGTCTTTCGCATCCTCGACCGCGGCCGCACCGAGGTCCGCTTCAACTCGGAGTGGCTCGACAACCTCGGCTTTGAAGGCATCATCCGCCTGGCCGCACAGTTCACCGTCTCGCAGATGCTCGAGCGCGACGAGTTCCACAAACGCTGGAAAGAAGAAAAGCCCATCTCTCTGCACGAGATGCTCTACCCGCTCGCGCAGGGCTATGACTCCGTCGCCCTCAAAGCCGACGTAGAGCTCGGCGGCACCGACCAGCGCTTCAATCTACTGATCGGCCGCGAGCTGCAGCGCCACTACGATCAGCCCTCGCAGATCGTCCTCATGACGCCCATCATTGAGGGCCTGGACGGCGTCCAGAAGATGTCCAAGTCTCTCGGCAATGCCATCGGCATCCATGAGCCACCAGCGGAGATGTACGGCAAAATCATGTCGATCTCTGACGCCCTGATGTGGCGCTTCTGGACCCTGCTCACCGACCTGCGCGAAAGCGAGATCACCGCCATGCAGTCGGACGTGGAACGCGGCACGCTCCACCCCATGGAAGCGAAAAAGCAGCTGGCGCGCACCATCGTCGGCGGCTACTACCCGGCGGAGGCCGTACGCGAAGCCGACGAAGGCTGGGCCCGGCAGTTCCAGCGCGACGAGCAGCCCGAGCACCTTGAAGAGTTCCCGGTCAGCGCTGAAGCCGTGGGCTGGTCCGCAGCGAACCCGCAGGTTCGCCTCGACAAGCTCCTCGTGCAGCTCGGCCTTGCCGACTCCGCCACCGACGCCACCCGCAAGCTCAAGCAAGGGTCCGTCCGCCTGGAAGGCGAGCCTGTCAGCGCACCGCATCTCGCACTCGCAACCCTGCCTGCCCGCCTGGTCGTCCGCGTCGGCAAACGCTTCCGCGCAGCGGTGATCCAACCCTAGACACAGCGGAGAAACGACAGAAATTTGCTTGCCACACTCCGGGAGCGGCCGCTACCGTGGCCTCACCCCCCTTATGCGCATCGTCACGCTGGAAGAACACATCACCACGCCTGCCTTCGCTCACGCCACCCGCGCTCTCGGCATCGGTCCCCCTCCCGCCATGCGCGCCCGCATGGAACCCACCCTGCTCGACACAGGGGAAGGCCGTCTTCGCGCCATGGACGAGGCCGGCATCAGCCTGCAGGTGCTTTCACTCGCCGCCAATGGGCTGGATTTGTTGCCGGCGCAGGAAGGAACGACCCTGGCCGCAGATGCCAATGACCGCATCGCCGCGGCCATCCGCGCCTATCCTGATCGGTTCCAGGGCTTCAGTACACTCTCGCTTACCGATGTACCCTCAGCCGTCCCTGAGATGCGCCGCTGTGTGGAGGAGCTGGGCTTTGCCGGCGTCATGCTGCATGGCACCACCCGCGGTGCATTTCTCGACGATGAACCCTTTGAGCCCGTGTGGGCCGAGGCAGAGCGGCTGGGCACCCCGGTCTACCTCCATCCCGCACCGCCGCCCCCTGCGGTGGAGCAGGCCTACTACAGCGGCCTTCCGGACAACATGGGCAGCCTGCTCTCCATCGCTGCCTGGGGCTGGCATGCGGAAACAGGCCTCCACGTCCTCCGGCTCATCCTCTCCGGGCTCTTTGACCGACATCCCAAGCTGCGTCTGATCGTCGGCCATATGGGGGAGAACCTGCCCTTCTCTATCGCGCGCGCCGGCAGCGTGCTTGACCAGGTCGCCGGCAAGCACCTGAAGCACCCCGTCGAGCACTACTTCCACAAGCACTTCTGGATCACCACCAGCGGCTACTTCACCGTTCCGCCCTTCCAGTGCGCGCTTGAGGTCGTCGGCATCAACCGCATGCTCTTTTCCATCGATTACCCCTTCAGCACGACCACCCGCGGACGCGACTTCTTCAACAGCCTCCAACTTCCCGCAGAGGACTGCGGCAAGCTCGCGCACAGCAATGCCGACGCTCTGCTGAAACTCCAGCCCTAAGCATTGCTAACGCGTGCCCCCTACCCTGATCGAGGTTGAGGACGGAGCAGCCGCCGTTGCCCCTGCAGCAGCAGTACCGGCGCTGCCCGGCGTCCCTTCTCCGCTGGCACTTGGCACTGCGGTCGCAGGTGCATGGTGAACCCTCCGCGCCGCCGCATGCGCATTCGGGGCATCCACGGTCACGGTGTTCACCACCGCCGGATCGTCACGCAGCTTCACAAACAGCTGCCCATTCGTCGCGCGCGGTACGTCCAATGTGGTCGCCCCGAACCCGTCCGGCACCGGCACCGGCTTGGCAAAGCTCGGGTCTGCTGAAACAGAGTCCAGCAGAAACAGGCTGCTACCCGAAAGCGTGCAGCTCTGCGTCGCATCCGCAGGGCAGCTGTAGCCCTGCAGAGCCGGCAGCCTCACCAGCGTGGCCACCGGCACCCAATCGCCCGCCGTGCCATCTTCCAGGATCGGCCGCAGGTGCAGCGGTCCAAAAGCTGACGCCCCAAAGCTCTTGGCCGGGTCCAGCGTCGCAATCGCTGTCTTCGCGTCCTGCAGCACCAGCTGTCCGGAGGCCAGGCTGAACGTCACCGATGCAAGCCCATCCGCGGTCGCGATCTCGATCGCCTCCCCCTTGCCGAAGTTCGCCGGGGCCTGCGACTTCAAAGCAAATGTCAGCTTGCCATCGAGCGGCAGTTCATCCGGCGCGCCCAGCTTCATCGCGATCTCCGGCGCAGGCTGCGCTGTCGCTGCCAGCTGCACATTCTTATTGATCAGCGTGACCGAAGGCCGCGGAGCATTCACGCTTACCGGCACAGGGACAATCCGTCCATCCTTCAACGCAACGTTCGCCACCGAGCGCGTGCCGGCCGGCAGGCTCGTCACCGGCGTTTCCGGCGCGTCGGGCAGGGCCTTGCCGTCCCCTGCAGCCGCCGGGTCCGGCACCTGGAGTTCCAGGGCATCAGCATTGCCGTTGCGCGTCAGCTTGCCGGGCAACAGATGCGCGCCCTGCAGCTCCAGGCTCGCTACCTCATCCAGGCGCGTCCCGCTTAGCACCCCAGCCCGATCGCCTGCGTGGATCGTAAAGCCGTCATACTTGCCGGCCTCGGCAAAGCTCGCCACATTCAGCGTCTTCGCATCAGCCTGGCCATACTGCTTGACGGAAAGCAGCACCGCCCCTGGCTGCGCGTCTTTCAGGGGCAGTGTCGCCAGAATGCCCGTCTCTCCATCCGGCTTGAACGTCGCCTTGCCGTCCTTGCCACTGGCGTCGTGGTAATCAATCTCCTGCACACAGGCCGCCGCGTCAGAGTGCAGGTGCAGCTCATCATCTCGGCCCACGACCAGCGCATTCTTATCCGCGTCCGCAACCGTCCAACTCGCCCCTTCACTCGACTGCAGCGGAAACTTGGGCCCAGTGTACGGATCAAATCCCCAGTACCCATGCACCGTAGCTTCCACGTCCTTGCCCAGCCCGGCATTCTGCAGCGCCGGGGCCGGCACCACAAAGCCGCCCTGCGCCGCGTCGGGGGTCGTCGGCAGGTCCACAGCTTTGCCGCTCTTATCTTCGAGATGAAGCGTCAGCCCGTGTGCATATTCCGTCGCAAAAATGGCGGGCGCCCCATCGACAGGCAGCACCAGGGGCGATTTCTGCATGCAGAACACCTGCTTTGGGTCCACCGGGCGCAGCATCGGCAGGTGGGTCGCCTCGATCGGCGGCAGCGCCACCACAATTACTGACTTGGGATTATGAAAGCTGGGCGGCGCATTGAGCCAGAGGTTCAGGTCCACCCCTTCCGCCGAGCTCAGCCCCGGAATGTACTGGTACTGCGCCGTGTGGAAGCTCGAAAGCAGCTTGGCAATATCAAAGGCGGCCGAAATATAAGGGTCGTACAGCCCGGCGGCCATGCCCGGCGTCGAGCCGGCCTGCAAGGCCAGGTCGCTGGTTGGACCATTCAGCAGCCCCTGGGTCGCGCTGCTGCTGCCGTTATCCAGGATGATCGCCGCCTGGCTCTGCTGCAGGCAGGAGGCCTGCTGGTCCGGCGGTCGCTGGAAGCAGTCCTGGTTCAGCTTGAGCGAGAGCGACCGCGCCAGCGTTGTGGTCTCGTCCTTCACCTTGTCCGGATCCTGGATGCCGGCGACCGTATGTAGGTAAACGTTGATGCGGTCCCGGTCCAGGCTGGCCAGGTTCAGGTCCTGCGAGGCACGGACAAACGAGCCCGGGCGTCCTCGCACCGCATTGCGCAGCGTCGAGAAATCGCCACCGGTCTGCGGAGCAAACAGCACCACTACCTGTTCCGCACCAGGCGGCACCACCAGGTAAGTACCCTCTTCCATCACCTGCTTGTTCCAGGCTTCCACCTTGTTGAACCAGTCATCCGGCGGCGGATTGGTGGACCCGCGCAGAAAGACCGCCACCATCAGGTAGTGCACCGACTCATGCTCACCCAGGACCGGGTGCAGCCATAAACGATCGCCCGTCTGCAGGCTGGGCACCTGCGCAATGGGCAGCGTCTTGCCCGCACGCTGTACCTTCACCTCCAGCGTGGGACCCTGCAGGTCAAACTGTGCTGCCTGGGCTTGGGCCTGCGCCTTCGGCGCAAGGATGCCGGCAACCATGCCAAAGCCCAGCAAAGCAGAAAAAACACCAGCGAAACAGGTCGTGCGTTGTTGCGAGAGCATAGAGCTCCTTTTCACTATTCTCCGCTGAGCGCATCGGCGGAGCAAGGGACTCAGCAGCTTCCCGCCCGAGGCTTCCCTCTCCAATGTCACCGCCCGGCGCTGCCGCCTGGTTTAAAGCTATAGCCGTTCCCGTACATAGGTAGGGACCAGCGATGCAGGATGTGGCTTTTCGTCGGGAAAAGTCACACTTCACCCAAACTCTCCATCGCCGCCCATACGCGAACAGCTTTATGACCGCAGCCTGCGTCGCCGCATCTGCACCTTGCCCTGCTGGTTCAGCAGAAAGAGCCCTGCCAGCACCACCGGCACAAACACGGCCCACAGCACCGTGTTGCGCTGCCCGTGGTTGGTCTCTACCGGCAGCACCGCTGAAAAGTGATCCGGGGTCTGCCCCGGCACCTGCACCACCAGCTCCAACGCATAGGCTCCGGCCGCCGGCAGCGTCAGGCTCACCACTGGCAGCTGCCGATCTGATCCCGAACCGCGCGCCATCGTAAACGCAACCCGGTCATGACCCGGCAGCGTAAGGGAGCCGCGCGCAGACGCCCCTGCCAACATCGGCCCATCCGCTGAGCTCTGCACCAGCAGCGTCAACGTCACAGGGCCTGTCACCAGGGGGTCCGGAGCTGAAAACAAGGTCATCGTCGCCCCCTCCATCCCTGTCCCATGAAACGCGATGTGCGGACCATCCGCCCGAGCCGGGCAGACTGGGAGCAGCGTGACGAGCAGCAGAAACGCGGCAAGCGAAACTTCGCGCACCCTTAGTTCAGCCAGCCCGCCCGCGAAGAACCCTCGCCTGTAAAGCTCGGCACCCCATCTCCCTACAGCTTCTGAGCCGGTCACATCCCTGCCATGCCGCGCATCTGCATGGGCTGCAGCAGGATCCACATCCCCGCGGCATACAGCAGAACCGCAATCGTGCTCCAGGGCAGCAGCAGCCTTGCACGCTCCACCACCCCTAACGGCACAGCCGCCGCGCTGCCGGCCACCACCCCCTGCCGCAGCTCCGCGACCCGGCCCGCCAGCCGCCAGCCCAGGTAGAGCGTGCCCAGCAAGCCTGCATCCAGAATGCCCATCTGCACCTGCAGCAGCGCGCTCGCGGTAAGCAGCGGCTTCTCCGCCATCCAGTCCGGCCTCGCGAAGTTCATGCGCAGCAGATCATGCGCAGCCTGCAGCAGTCCCGGCCACAAGGAGCTCCAGGCCGTCAGCAGGTGAAAGCTCAAGTGCGCCGCCCACATCCCCAGCCCAATCGGCAGCAGAGCCAGCACCCACTGTGGCAGCTCCTGCAGCAGCGGCGCGCGGCCTGCCGGTCGCATGGTCGTCACTGCCAGCAGAAGCAGCCCCAGCAGCAACGCCGGGCAAAGCACCGCAAGACCCAGGCCCGCTGTATTGCTGAGGAGCGGAGCCATGCCCGCGCTCAGGCGGTCCAGCCGATCCGCCACCGGCGTCACCATCACCGCCGCGCTCGCAAACGCCGCGGCAATTACCGTAGCTGCCAGCACGCCGATATCCAGCCGCTGCCGGTAGCGGCCGACGGCCGAGCGCTGCGGATCGGCCACCGAAAGCTGCACCAGCTGCAGCGCAGGCGCTTGGGCAAACAGGCCCACATTGTCATGCGGGCAAGCCTTCACACAATCCATGCACAGCGTGCAATCCATGTTGCCCTGCTTCTCCGGCAGAAACAGGTGCAGCTCGCAGCCTCTCTGGTAGCCCACACCCGTCCGCGCGTCACCATGCCCGGCAATGCAGTCCCTTGTTTCGCACCCGCCGCACGTCTCGAGCGAACGTGGCGCCACCTCCACCGGCGACAGCAGCGATGACACGAAATTGAACTGCCCCAGCGGACACACATACTTGCAGAACGATGCGTCCCGAAAGACCGCATCCACCGCGAAAGCCGTCACAAAATACGCCAGCACGATTGCAGCCGTACGGGCAGGCGAGTTCCACAAGTCAAACGCTTCATACGCCCAGAAAAACACCGCAACCAGCCCTACCGGCAGCCACTTGTTCCGCAGCGCACGCGGCCAGATCATCTGCTGCATGCCCAGCCGGCGCAGCACCCACTTGGCCAGCTCCCGAGGCAAGGTAAACGGGCAGCTCATGCAGAACAGGTTGCCGCACACCAGCAGCGCCAGCACAAACAGCCCCCGCGCATACGTCCAGGGCACAATCCCCGCCAGGTTCATCGAGCCCATCTGGTGCCCGAACAAACCATCCACAATCACTGCCGTCGCCACCAGCAGCGAAACCGCCTGCAGGCTCTGCCGCCCATAGCGGGAGCGGAGCAGTCCACCGACGCCGCGTACGCGCAGCAGATCCAGGCCAGAATGCCTATCGCCTCGTTGCTCATCGCCCTTGGCGCGCGCCGCTCCCCTGCTCCCACTCCAACGCGAGCGCAACCGCTGCAATACCCCCGGTCCCGGTTCGCCGGCTGCCCTCTGCGCCTCATGCAGCGCCTGCAGCCGCGCCCGCCCGCCTTCCAGCGCCCTCTTCCGCCGCTCAGCCTTGTGCGACAGCAACTGCACCGTGATCAGCATCGCGGCGCCCAAAAAGAACACCGACCCCACCACCCACATCAGCGACCCCGCCGCCACCTGGTCGTCCAGAACGCTGAGCCCGAAGAAGCGCGGCACACTGCTGTAGGCCGGGTAAGCGACACGTCCTGAAAAGCTCAGAAACGCTGAAAGCCCTGTATTGACGAAGTCAGCCGTTAGCAGAAATGGCAGCAGCAACCACCGGCTGGCGCGGTATACCGTGGGCCAAGGCGCCACAATATGCCACCAGAACAGCACGCTGGTCGAAAGAAAGCAGAAGTGCTCCACCTCATGCCAGCCGGGCGAGCGCAGCGCCAGGTCATACATCGCCGGCGCATGCCACAGGAGGAAAACCACGTTCATCAGCAGCCACGCAAAGACGCGCGAACCGAAGAGCCTTTGCAGCGCATGTACCGGCGCCAAGGTAAAGAATGGCCCTAGCCCTTCACGCACAAAAAAGCGCGGCAGCCCCCGCAGCATCGGTACAGTCGGCGCGCCCAGCACGATCAAAGGCGGCGCCACTGCCATCAGCAACAGGTGCTGGATCATATGCGCAGTCAGCAGCGCGCCCGACAGAAGATCCAGCGGAGACGCAATCGCAATCCACACCGAGAAGAGCCCCAGCAGGAAGCACACCGCACGCCAGCCCGGGATCTGCTCCGGGCGCGTTTCCCCCAGCCTCAGCCAGCCGCATAGGTAGACGGATGCAGACAGCAGCAGTGCCAGGCTTGCCCCGATGGGGATGGTCTGCCATCCCCAGGCATATGCGGCTTGTGTGGCATCGTTCATAGGAGGGATCAGACCCTCTCGGCAACGGCCGCGAGCACAACAGCAGCCGGCCTGGCGGGCCTTCCCTCCAGCCTACACGCCGCCCCTGCGCGCCTAGCCTTCAAGCCTTCACCACAGCAAAGCGCCACCGCCTCTACGCGCAAAGAAAAAGGGCAGCGCCTGAGCGCTGCCCCTTCCTCCACCAACGATGGCTTAGTGCGCCATAGCCGGAGTCATCATCATGCTCACCGTGTTGTTGCCCTTGCTCTGCTGCTTGCTCGCCACCGGCGTCTGCGCTGCCGGCGGGTTCTGCACGGCCGGCGCATTCTCCTCCGCCGTCACCTGCCCGTGCCCACCTGTCAACGGACTATCGCCCGTATCCGGATCGGTGTTCGGCGGCCCATTGGGAGTCGCCGCATTCCGTGCCGGCGGCTGTCCCTTCGGGTGCATCGTCTCCAGGAAGGCTACCAATGCCGTGGTCTCCGCAGGGGACAGGTTCTTGCCGTAGGCCGGCATATTGCCGCCGCCCTGCAGAACCTGGCGTACCAGCTGGTCGTAAGTCAGGCGTGTCGCCACCGCATCGAGCGCCGGACCACGCTGCCCACCATCCCCGCCAACCTCATGGCAGTTCCGGCATTGCTTGCCTTGGAACACAATCGCTCCCTGGCGTTGCAGCGGCATCTCCGCGTGGATCTTGTCTGCCGGCAAGGCCGCACCGCTCCATGCCGTCATATGCGGGCTCCACGGCTCGTAGGTGCCCAGGTGGTTCAAAATAGCCAGGCCGATCGCCATGGTAATCAGCGTCAGCACCGCCACCGGACGACGGCTCCAATGCTTCTCACCCTCGCCGGCAACAAACGGCAGAGCGATCAGGACACCGATCGCAATCGGAGGCGCAATCAGCAGAAACGGCGTCTCTAGATTGTTCGGCAAGTACGACAGGATTGAATAGATCCACAGAAAGAAGTAGTCCGGCTTCGGCGCTACCTGAATGATGGTCGGGTCCGGCTGCCCACCCGGTCCAAACGGCCCAAAGATAACCGCGCAGAGTGCAACCGCTCCGTAGATAGCCGCTGAGAAGAAAAGATCCTTCCACACAGCGCCCGGTACAAACGCGATTCCGTCTTTGTGTGCCAGCTCGTTGTACTCGTGCACGTAGGTCGAACGCCGCACGATCCGGCCTGGCATCGGCCACTCATTGATGCCCAGCTTGAGAACCAGCCAGACATGCAGGCCGGAAAAGGCAGCCAGCAGGCTGGGGATCACAAACACGTGCAGAGCGTAAAAGCGGGTCAGCGTAGCACCACCGATGATCGGGCCGCCCAATAGGGCGTTCACCGCATACGGACCGATAACCGGCACGCGGCTCGCAATGGAAGCGCCGATCCCAAGACCCCAGTAAGCATCCTGGTCATAGCGAAGCACTTGGCCGGTGAAGCCCATCCCCAAGGTCAGCAACAGCAGACCTACACCCAGGCACCAGGTCAGCTCGCGCGGGAACTTGTAAGCGCCGAACAGGAAGACCTGGATCATGTGGACAATGACAACCGCGATCATGAAGTCCGAGCCCCAGCCGTGCATCGCGCGGAGAAACCAGCCCAGGATCAGGTTGTTGTTCAGAAAGTTCAGGCTCTGGTACGCTTCCCCCGCGGAGGGGGTGTAAACGAGTGCCAGTAAAATACCGGTGAGCACCTGCAGGACCAGCAGCGCCGTGGCTGCGGAACCAAACACGTACCACCAGCTCGCAGTCGACTTCGGCACCGGGTGCAGAGCAGACTCCTTGACGAAGCCCTCCAACTGCACACGCCGCTCAACCCAGTCGTATACACCGATCGCCGACTTCTTGACGTTGATGTTATTTAACCCAAGCATGACTTCGTCCCTTCAACGCTTGCGCGCGTTGACAGCGTTGGTAGTTGCCCGGCGTTGATCTGCAGCTCCCCATTGACCAGCTTCCACTGGTACTCGAACAGCCCACGGTCCGGCGGACCAGCTGCACGTGAACCATCCTGGTAGTACACCCCACCATGGCAGGGGCACATAAATAGCCCGGACTGAGGAAACCAGCGGACCGGGCAGCCCAGGTGCGCGCAGTTGATCGCGAAAACCTGGAAGGTCTCCTCGGACAACCGCCGCACCCAGCATGCCGTGTTATCCGTCGCCCCATCATCCGGCGTCTTGTAGGGAGTGACAAAGGTAGCTAGGCGTGTCTGGCCATTCGGATAACGGTCCACGCCGCCCAGCGTCACCCAACTCTTGTAATAGCCCTTCTTGCGCACAGCAGGACCGATGATGTAGCCAATGACCGGCGCCGCGATGGCCAGACCCACCAGCGCGTTCAACCCGATCCCGATGTTCATCAGAAGATTGCGACGGGAAACCGGATGCACATGGACTTCCGCGTCTTTTATCTTGTGATCTTCGATCCGTGTATCTTCAACCTTGATCTGGTGATCTTCCGTTGCGCTCATTACTGGCTGGTCCTCCTTTGCAGTTCTGTCCCGGTGCCCGGGTGTGGACTACCCGGCGTAGACTCCCGGTGGCTCGACAGCCAGGCCACGACATCAGTGATATCGTTGTCGCTGAGGGGATGACCAGGAATATCGTTCTGGTAGTTCGGGTGTCCCAGGTCAGGCCGCCCGGCGATCGTCACCGTCCGCAGCCCCTGGTCGCTGATCAGCGCCAGATACGTCGGATCAGTGATCGACCCTGAAGGCCCGCCGTGTAGCACAAGCCCATTCGGCTCGGCTACCCCATGACACCGTGCGCATGCCTGCGCATACACCTGGCTGCCATGCGCCACGTCTCCCGGATGTGTCGCCGCATAGGGTGGCAATGTCATACCTTTAAGCATATCGGGATGCGCCCAGCGCTGGCGCATGCCTTTGACGATCACATTGATCTGGTCATCAGTTAGCAGCCCGCCTGCTGATGTGGCAAAAGCCGGCATCTGCCCGCCCGGCCCGCCCTGCGCCGTCCAGTGCGTAATGATCTCATCGGTCGCAATCCCGAAGTAGATCGGGTTGTTAAAGCCCAGGCTGGGGCTGTTCTTGCCGTCCACTCCATGGCAGGCCGCACAATTCTGCCCATAAAGCTTGTCAAAGTCCATGATCTTGTCCGGGCGCGTCTCCTCTTCATGCGCGCTGGCCGGCCCCTCAATCAGGCGCTGGCACCCGGTTGCTCCCAGGGTCAGCAGCACAGCCGCTATTGCTCCCACTGCTTTCTTCCACACGAGACCTGCTCCAAACAGCATCAGCGGCGAGCCCCCGTATCCTGCTTCGACTCGTGGCTCGACATGCCCCGTGCCTCCAGGCTCAATCGTGCCGCAAACGGCAGCGACTGCGCCGTCTTGACGTAGGGCGAACGCGCCACCACCCAGCCGGCCACAATGCCGAACGTAAACTGAGCCAGCAGAAAGTCATACCAGTTGATCAAGTGGCTCATCTCCGGGTTGATCGTGGGCAGCGTGGCAAACAAGAGCCCCGTCCACGCCAGCGGCGCAATGATCCCACCCAGCAGGATAGGCCGCTTTGGCATCAGCGGAAGGATCGCGCCATAAAGCAGGCCGATCAGCACACATGAAGTCACATGGATAATCAGCGCAATCCCCAGGGCTGCCGCGTGGAAGTGACGCAGATCATCCATGGAAGGATTGCGCCAGCCGGCCACACCCGCACCGCCCAGCAGGTTAATGGGGTACCAGATAGAGTGCTGCGCAACCAGCCCGTAGCCGACTGCGGGAATAATCATCGCGATCCCGCCGGCAATGCCGCCCTTCAGCCCGGAGAGCACAGAGAAGGTCTCCAGCGGCAGGTGCGCGCCATGTTCAGGACTTCCCAACTGGATCCGCGCCACCGATTTGCGCGAAGTCGCGACCGCTACCTCCTGCACCTTGACCTCGATCATCTCGTGCGCTTCATGCGGCAGCACCTCGCGGAACCACTGCACGCAGCCGTACGTCAGCATTAGGAAGCCCATGATGCTGATCACGTAATGCGTCAGGATCCCGGAGACCAGCAGCGTAAACCCCAGCGCGGTCACAATCGGCCAGGCTGTGGGCTTCGGCAGGTGAATGGCATCGCCGTGCGGGGCGTGGTAAGGGCGGACCGGATCACCATGCGGGATCTCGGTTGTCCTTCCCCCATGCTCGTTCTGCGTATCGCCCTCGTGCTCAGGGGCGTGCGTCACGTACCCGGACTGTTCCTGATAGCTCATGCTGTCTCTCGTTCCTGCCTTGGCTGCTGTTGCATTACCGCCCGATCACGTACACGACAACAAAGACCACAACCCACACCGCATCCACGAAGTGCCAGTACAAGGCCAGCGTCTGGATCCGCTCACTATTCTTGCTGGTCACGTGGCCCGTCTTCCCAAACATCCAGAGCGCGCTCAGCATGATCAGGCCGATAATGACGTGCGACGCATGGAGCCCCACCAGCGAAAAAAAGGTGGTCCCAAACAGGTTGGTCTGGAGCGTCAGCCCGTCGTGGTAGATCAGCTTGTACCACTCCAGGCCCGTACCCACCAGGAAGATCGTGCCCAGCGCGATCGTAACGCCCAGCCAGGCGACAAACCTCTGGATGTGGTTATGCTCGACCGCGCGCTCTGACAACCAGATCGTCAGCGAGCTTGAAAGCAGCGCGATCGAGTTCACGATCGGCACCTCCAGTACATCCTTCGGCTGCGGGCCCCACTGGCTCTTCCCCGTGTAGAACAGGTAGGCCAGCACAAACATGGCAAAGATGGCGGACTCGCCGATAATCAGGCAGATCATGCCGACCCGGCCCTTGTTCGGCAGGTGCCACGGCTGGTCCAGTTCTCGTGCGACGACCGGTACGGCTATCGTGCTCATGCGTGCAGTTTCCTCAGGCTCAGGCTCTATTTCGCTACCGACACCAGGCGAGCGCTTCTATGGCAGAAGCGCTCGCCGCAGCCCCGTTTACTCGTACTGCCAGTCCGGATCGTCCGGGTGCTTCAGGTCCCACAGCGGGCGCCGGCTGGAAACCACCGGATCCACGGCAAAGTTATACTCCGGCGGCGGCGACGAAGTCGCCCACTCCAGCGTCCACGCATCCCAAGGATCCGGCCCGGCCTCCGTTCCGTGAATCGCCGAGTGCACCAGGTTGTAGAAGAACACCAGCGCCGCAATCCCCTGGATAAAGCCGCCGATTGAGACAATCATGTTCCAGCTGCCCCAACCCCGGCTTGCCTCATAGGTGTACACCCAGCGCGGCATACCCAGGATGCCCGGCACGTGCATAAAGTCGAACGTCAGATGGAAACCGATCAGGAACAGCCAGAAGTGCAGCTTGCCCAGCCGCTCATCCATCATGCGGCCAATCGCCTTTGGGAACCAGTAGTAGATTGCCGCAAAGATATTGAACACAATCGCACCCACCAAGACATAGTGAAAGTGCGCCACCACAAAATAGCTGTTATGCAGCTGCCAGTCCCACGCTGAAGCCGAAAGCATAATCCCGGTCAAGCCCGAGATCAGGAACTGGAACACGAAAGCCGTAGCAAACAGCATCGGTGTGGCAAACCGGATCTTGCCGCCCCACATCGTCGCCAGCCAATTAAAGATCTTAATGCCCGTCGGAACCGCAATGATCATCGTCGACAGTGTAAAGAAGGCATTCGCGACCGAGGTCATGCCGACCGTGAACATATGGTGCGCCCACACACCCAGCGAGATAAACACAATCCCGACTGACGCCGCGACCATAGCCGGGTAGCCGAACATCGCCTTGCGCGAGAACACCGGGATGATCTCGTTTGCAATGCCGAACGCCGGCAGCACCAGGATGTAGACCTCGGGGTGTCCGAAGATCCAGAAGAAGTGCGCCCAGATCAAGGCCGAGCCGCCGGCCTGCGCGTCAAAAAAGTGCGCGCCCAGGTAGCGGTCCAGCTCCAACATGCACTGTGCAGCGGTCAGCGGCGTAATCGCGATCAGGGTCAGCGCGGAAACGCAGAGCATCAGCCAGCAGAACAGCGGAATCCTCATCATCGTCATGCCCTTGCAGCGCATGGAAATGGTTGTCGCGATGATGTTAATAGCCGCGCCCAGCGTTCCCCAGCCGGTCACAAAGAGGCTCAGCGCCCAAAAGTCCACCGCATGGCTCTGCGAGTAGGTGCGCGTCGTCAACGGTGCGTAAGCAAACCAGCCCACATCCGGCGCCGAACCGGAACCGTACAGCCCAAAGCCCCCGATGAAGGAGTAGTACAGCAGGATGCCGCCAAAAGCCGTCAGCCAGAAGCTCAGCGCGTTCAGCCTGGGGTACGCCATGTCCCGCGCGCCGATCATCAGCGGAACCAGGTAATTCGCAAAACCGAACAGGATCGGCATGCCTACCAGGAACACCATGGTCGTGCCATGCATGGTGAACATCCGGTTATAGACCTCAGGCGTCAGAAAGTGGTTCTCCGGCCGCGACAGCTGCACCCGGATCGCCATCGCCTCCGCTCCGCCCACAATCAGGAAGAACAGCGAGTAGATGACATAAAGAATGCCCAGCCGCTTGTGGTCAACCGTCACGACCCAGCCATGGAGCCACTCGCGGAATGTTCCTTCCGCGACCTTTTCCGGGGTCAGGTCCAGCGAGCCGATAGTAGGGAGTGTTGCGTGGGCCATTGCCTGTGTACTCCTGTCTTTCTCTCAACGGAAACTGCCGTTACCGCGTGAAACGACCTGCGTTGCCGTTACTTCAAAGACTGCAGATAGATCGACACCTGCTCCAGCTGCGTTTCATTCAGCTGCATCGCGGGCATCAAGGCTCCATCCTTCATATCGCTCGGGTTGCGGATCCACGTCTTCAGGTTCTCGAGCGTGTTCGGTGCGGCACCCGAGCCTAGAGTATCTCGGCCGCCGAAATGCGTCAGGTTCGGGCCGAACCGGCCATTCGCCGCCGTACCCTGGATCGCGTGGCAGTTCATGCAGGCATTCGTCTGGAAGACCTGCTTGCCTGCGGCCACCTCAGAAGCGGCTCCGTTCCCGGCTACCCCAACGCCTGCCGCTGTGCGGTCCGACTGCTTCGTCCCGTCATACGGCACCGGGGCAGACTTCTGATAGCCCACCGTCTGGAAGCTGCCCTGCTGTCTCTGCCCCTGCAGAGAAGCCGTCGGCTGGGAGGGAGCTTTCGGCTCGGCATCATCTGTCGCGCCCTGCACCGACTCGAGAGTCTTGCCGTCACCCAGGTCTTCCACGCCTGGCTGCTGCTGCTTCGTAATCCACCGCTGGAACTGGTCCGGCGTGTCTACATACACGCGGATCAGCATCTTCGCATGCTCGGTCCCGCAGAACTGCCCGCACTGCCCCACATACAGGCCCGGCACCTGCGGATCGATCCACATATAGTTCACGTGGTCCGGAATGTTATCCACCTTGCCTGCCAGCTGCGGCACCCAGAACGAGTGCCATACATCCGCTGACTGCAGCTTCAAAAAGGTAGGCCTTGGACGTTCCTTGGACGAAACCGGCACGTGCAGCTCATTGGCCGTCACGACCCCATACTGCGGGTACCGGTACTCCCACCAGAACTGGTGGCCCACCGCGGTCACATCGATCGCCGACTTCGGCTTTGGATCATCCTGAATGGCAAAGATCATGCGTGCCGTAGTCAGAAACAGCACCACCACCAGGATGACCGGGATAATCGTCCAGGCCAGCTCCACCTGCGGTGATCCATACACCTGCGCCGGCTCGCTCTCGCTATCCTTCTCACTCCGCACACGAAACTTCACAACGACGTACGCCCAGATCCCGCCGACCACGATCCCTATGCCCGCCGTCATGCCGATGACAAACATGCTCAGCACAAACTCCTGCTGCGCCGGCGTGGAGGTCGGATGAAACATATTCGGAACCGCGGAGGGCTTATTCTCTGCCCAGCTCGCCGTGCTCAACAGCAAGGCCCCAGCCAGCGTCATGGCAGACCGCAGCCACCGGCCCGTTTTCCTGCGCAGGCTCTTGCCGGCAGGGGCAGCACTCGGCTTGCGTGCGCAGCCTTCCCCAGCGTCCATCATTTCAGGTAGAGTCACGCCATTGCGGCTTGTCGCTTCCTTCGCCTGCGCGTGTATGCTGCGTTCTATCACTTGCCGCTCCTCGCTCCTGCTCCGCGCTTCCGTTCCTTCAAACCCTGCCTGCCACTGCTGAGCTTTGCGCCTGCGAACCAGGCGTGAAAGCTACCCTGCCCGCTCCACTCCGGCGCATCCCGCGTCTGATCTCGCATCAAGGAGAGCCGCCGGGTAGGGCCTGTTTTTCCATCCTAGCAGCAGAAATCCGGGCAAAGAGGGAAGGCGCAACCGAGAGTCACTCTTCCGTTCCACCCGGCAAAACATCCGCCTCCCTTTCGCTCCGAGCTGGTCTCTGCGCGTCAAAACGGCAAGACTTGTACTGCTCCGATTCCCCACTCGCCGCCTCAGAGCCCTCGGCTCAGCCGCCCCACCAGCCGTACCACCCGCAGCAGCCATCCCAGCGGCAGCCCCCGGCTGTAGCACTCCAGCACCAGCCGCGCCACCACCGGCCGGCGCATCAACGCAAACCCCCGCGCCGGATCCGCAAAGAAACGCGCCGCCGCATACTCCGCCACCCGAAGATCCGCTTGCAGCGCCCGGGCCGCTTTCTCGAAATTGCCGGCTGGCGCTGTGCCCGCCGGCGCTGCCAGCGCCTTCACCAGCGCCTCGGCCGCCGCCTGCCCGCTGCGGATCGCCCCATAAATCCCTTCACCCGTCAGCGGATCCACAAACCCCGCCGCATCCCCCGCCAGCAGCACCCGCGTCTCCGCGGAAGGCCGGTAACCAGCCGCGCCCAATCCTAGATACTGCCCCACCACCGGCCCCATCCGGCCAGCCCACGCCCCCGCTTCTTTCCCGTCGCCTTCGCATCCACCCGGCATACTGGCAGCCGCATACCGCTCCAGCGCAGCCCGGTTCAGCCTGCCTGCGTCCGGCTCACCATCTCCGCGCACGCGCCCCGGCAAAGCCTCCGTATACAGCCCTACATTCACATGGCCGTCCCGCGGAAACAGCCAGCCATACCCGCGTTCCACCGGGGCGAAATCAAAGGTGAGCGGCACCGGCGCATCTCCGGGGCGGCACTCCACGTTTGCTTCCACGGCAAAGCCCATCCGGAACCAGTCCGCTCCGCCCAGCAGAGCCCGCACCCGGCTCTGCACCCCGTCTGCGCCAATCGCATACCGCGCCCGCAGGCGCAGCCCCTCGGCAAACTGCAGGCACACACCCGGCTCCGTCTGCTCGAGCGAAAGCAGGTTCCCCACCCGCTGAAAAAGGGCTCCGCGCTTCCGCGTTTGCTCCAGGCAGTAGCTGTCCAGCTCCCGCCGCACCGTCATTGCACACGCGGGACCCGGGCGCTGCACCGCAACAGCAGCCCCACCGGCCCCGGCCAGCACGATTCGCCGCTCCCAGCGCCGAACAACCGGGTCAACCGGGTAGCGCAGCGCGCGGACCGCCTTCATCGTCAGCCCGCCCGCGCATGCCTTGTCCCGAGGAAACTCGGCACGATCCACCAGCAGCACCTGCTTGCCCGCCGCCGCCAGGTCGTAGGCCGCCGCGCACCCTGCCGGCCCCGCCCCGACAACAATCACATCCCAAATAGCTGCGTCTCCAGCCGCGTCCCCAGCTGCACTCTCCCGCATGGCCACCAGTATCGCCGGTCCCAGCCGCCCCCCGCTCGAGCGACGCACTTCTAAAACGGTATGCGCCCCGTCACCACTACCCCATGGTCATAGGTATGCAGGGTGCTCGTCGCCAGCTGGATGCCCGCCCCCAGCGTCGCGCCGATCCGGTTGTGCAGCTTGTACCGCACCACCACGCCCGGCGTCACAAAGTTTTGGATCCGCGTGTCGTTCGGGCCATGGATGGAATACGTGAAGTTGTCCTCGATCTCCGGCCACCAGTGCGCATCCTGGTGAAATTGCACCGTCGAGTTCCACGCCAGCGGCTGCCCTACCTTGGTCCCCCCGGCTGTCGGCAGAGTCACACCCACAGTCGACTGCAGGTCCAGCTTGCCGAAGCCCTTGCCGCCTGCAATCGTCGGCGTGACCGTCGCATTCCGCGCTCCATTCAGGTAGGAGCCCGTCGGGTACGTACCGCCCACAAACGCCGTCAGGATCGCGTTGCCATGCTCTTCATTGCGGGCAAAAATCCGGTACTTCAGCAGAAAACTCACATCCCCAAAGCCATCCTTGGCGGTCGCGTTGTGCTGGAGGTACGGCGGTACATTAAAAATCAACTCCGTGTGCCGCGTCGGGATGATCTCCAGGCCCTTTCCATTGCCGAAGTTCCACAGCCGGGTCTTGTTCACCTGCGGCTGCGACAGAAAGTCAGTCCGGAACTCCTGCTCCAGGCGCGGCGTCACCGTCACCAGTGGCGTCACCCAGTGCGGCTGCTCTGCCTGGGTCGCACTGGCGCGGGCCAGAAAGCCGCCCACGAAGCCCGGATGTTGCGCCAGCGAGGGCGAGGAAGCACTAGCGGCAGAAGTCTGCGCCGCCGTCTGTGCAAGCAGGGAGGGGTTCCAGGCAACAAGCGCAAAGAGCGCAAGCCCAGTGGGACGAAGCATATAAATCAAAAAGAACCTCTGCGAAAGTGATATCTACTATGAAAGTAGACGATTTTTACCGCAGAGCCTAACTATCTCTCACCAGATCGGCTTACTCTTCCACGCAGCCACTTCCTTCGGTCCTCGACCTGGCGCTTCGCGCCTTCAGGGCCACCGGCTTCCCTGGCACGACTACTGCGGCTTGCCGATATTCTTCGGCTCTTCCGGCTTGCTGCTGGGCGCATCATGCACCGGCTTCTGCCCCGCCTCCTCCGGCAAACGCCCGGGCTGCGGGCGCACCCCCTGGCCGGCCCAGGCCGTCAGCTCGTCAAATGCCACGCCCACCTGCTCCGGCGTGATATTGCAGTGCCCATCCCGATCCACATACTGCTGCACAAAGCGCTCGCCCACCCCCAGCCGCATCGTCAGCTCCTCGTAGTAGCCTGCCGTCGAGGCCGGCACCAGCGGGTCATACGTTGTGTGCAGTGCCAGCAGCGGCCGCTTCAGGTTCCCGGAAGGCGAGCCATACTCCGCCACGTAATGCAGTGCCTTCGGGTCAGCCGTATAGCGGCGCACCTTGGCATTCAGGGCGTTGTCATCCGTCGTCCCCGTGTAGATCAGGTTGCGGTTGTCAAACGGATTGCCACCCGCTTTCTGCCGCAGGTCTTGAATCACAAAGGTGTTAAACACCAGCACATCCGCCAGTCCCCGATTCGTATGGATATCCGCAAGTGAGCGCAGCAGCGCCGCCTCCGGCGGGTGCGCGTTTAAAGCCTTCTCGACCACCGTCGCCACGCCCGGGTCATTCATCCGGAAGCCGGGCGGAATATGGTCCACATCCGGCAGCACCCCCGGGAAGAACGCATCAAAGGCCACCCGGTTCGCAAACGCACGCTGCATAATCAGGTCCGTCGGTGTCAGCACACCACACAAGGCAAGCCCCCCGGCATACTCCCTGGCGTGCTGCTCCAGCGTCAATACCGTCAGCAGCCCACCCATCGACTGCCCCATCACAAAGGTCCGCTGCGGAGCGCCATAGTGCGATCCAAAGTAGCGGCGTAGCGCCTCGGCATCCCCCGTGGCCGTGGCAATGGCCCACCCGCCCGTCCGGTAGCCCGGCTGCGCCACCGCATACCCGCGCGACACCAGCTGCTGCACCAGCCGCGAGGGTGGGTTCGCAATCCGCGTCCCCGGGTTCACCCGAAACTGCTGCGGCTCCGACTGGTAGCCATGGAAGTAGATCACCAGCTGACGGTTCCAGCCCCCGTCCGCCAGCGGCCGGTCAATCCGAAAATCGGATCCCCCAATCGCCCCTTCCTCCGTCCTCACCGGCGTCGGCGCTGGCGCCCCTTGGCCTGCAGCCGAGCCGGCTGCCGTCTCCGGCAGCTGCGATAATCCCGCCGCACCCGGCACATCCGTCATAGCCGCCTTGTGAACCGGCGCAGCTAACCCCCCAGTGGTCACCCCGGTGGGCGCCCCGACATTTTGCGCCCCAAGCGGCATCAGGGCAGTCAGGGCAGCGAGACAGCCGGCCAGCACCCCCAGCGCCGGCAACCTCCGTCTCCGCCATCGCCCCCACCGTCGTGTCCCGCGCCATCTCTTCATGCGCTTTTGATCGTACCGGTCCCCGCGCCCCGCTCGCAAAGCACCCCGCGCAAGCCATCCAGTGCCATGCAAACCTTCCTGCTCGCCTAGCTTCCCGCGCCCGCGTCCGCCGCTGCTCACCCTGGGCGCAGCCACGCCCGGTACCATAAAGCATGCCTTCGCTTCCACCAGCCACCCGCCCCGGCGCCACTGTCTCCCGCCGTGCCGTTGAGCGGCTTCTCTCCGGCCATGTCTGGGTCTACCAGTCCGACCTCCTCTCCATCGAGCCTCCTGACGCACCCGCCGGGCTACTCCCCGTGCACGACGGAGCAGGCCGGCTCCTCGGTACCGCCCTCTGGAGCCCCACCTCGCAAATCTCTCTGCGCCTCGTCTCCCGCGAGCACCTCGGCCCCGAAGCCTGGATCCCTCTCCTTCGCGGGCGCCTCCAGGCCGCCTTCGCTCGCCGCGAACCCCTGCTCGACGCAGGCACCGACAGCTGCCGCCTCGTCTTCTCTGAAGCCGACGAGCTGCCCGGCATCGTCATCGACAAGTACGCCGGTCTCGCGATCTTCCAGCTTCTCGCCGCCGGGCTCGATACCCCCGAGGTTCGTGCCACCGTCGTCGAGGAGCTGGTCGCTAACTACGGCTCCACACTCACCTCTGTCCTCGAGCGTCCAGACCCGCGCATCCGCGAGCTCGAATCGCTTCCAGCCCCGGCGCCCGGCCCGCTTTGGAGTGCGTCGGCCAACCCCGATGAAGCTCCCGTCTCCACCGAGTTCCACCTCAACGGCCTCCGCTTCCTCCATGACGCAGGCAGCACCCAGAAGACCGGTGCCTTCCTCGACCAGCGCCTCAACTACCGCCTCGCAGCCGAGCATGGCCATGGCGAGGCGCTCGACGTCTGCACCTACCAGGGCGGCTTTGCACTCCACCTCGCCACCACCTGCCGCTCCGTCACAGGCCTCGATACCTCTGCCGCCGCTCTCGAAGTCGCCGAGCAGAACCTCGCCCTCAACCGCGAAGCCCTGGGCGGCATCGAGGTCGACTGGGTCAAGGGCGACGCCTTCGCCGTCCTACGCGAGTGGGCCGCCGGCGGCTCTGCCTATGACACGGTCGTCCTCGACCCTCCCGCCTTTGCCAAAACCAAGCGTGCTGCTGAAAGCGCCATGCGCGGCTACAAAGAGCTCAACCTGCGCGCCTTCGAGATGCTCCGCCCCGGCGGCACTCTGGTCACCTGCTCCTGCTCCCACCACGTCCCCCTGGAAGAGTTCCAGGCCGTCGTCGCCGCAGCAGCAGCCGACGCAGGCCGCCGCGTCCGCATCCTCGCACGCACAGGCGCAGCCCCTGACCACCCCGTCATCCTCACCCTCCCCGAGACCGAGTACCTCAAGTGCCTGGTGCTGGAGGTGGAGTAGGTGAAAACCAACTCTGCTGGTCCATAATGACCGGGTACAGCGATGACTGGGTACAGCGTGGAGCCAATGGCCTCACACGATGGGAGTCTCTATGCACTTCGACATCGAGTTCGATCAGGAAGAAGACGGCCGCTGGATCGCGGAGATTGCTGCTCTTCCCGGCGCTCTCGTCTATGGCGCGACCCGAGAGGAAGCACGCTCTCGCGTCGAGGTCCTCGCTCTGCGCATCGTAGCCGATCAGCTTGAACGGGAAACAGCAGGTACCTCTCACGTGGAGTTCGCAGACGCTTGAGCACCTGGCCAAGCTGCAAGGCAAAACAGGTGTGGAAGGCGCTCATCCGCATAGGCTGGCAGCCAGACCCCGGGGATCGAAAAGGCGGCTCTCACCGCCGTCTCGTTCATAGCGAATTCCCCGAAACATACATCTGGGCTTTCCATGATGGAGAAGAGCTCGGACCAAAGATGCTGGCCCGCATTGCCAAACGAACGGGTCTAACACCATCCGACCTTTAAGCTAACCTGCATACTCCAGCTTGCTTGGAAGGATGAGTGCTAACCACTCACATTATCTACATCCCTTTACGAATCTCCTGCGTCTATAGCAGTGTGGTTTCGCGCCACACACACTTCCGGCCCTCCCAAGCAGGGCCTACACGCAGGAGATCCACCATGCCCACTTTCCGCTTCGATCCCTTCCGCGATGCGCTCCACCTTCAGAACCGCGTCAACTCGCTGCTGCAGGACTATGCTCGCGAGGGCCGCAGTAGCGCCGGCTCCGCTGCCGGTTCCGGCTTCGGCTCCATCGACGCCGACACCCTGACCGCCGGCGCCTTCGTTCCCCCGGTTGACATCCTCGAGAACAAGGATGGCCTGGTGCTCACCCTGGAGGTCCCTGGGATCCCCCAGGATGCGCTCCATATTTCGGTCGAGAACAACACCCTGTCTGTCCGCGGCGAACGCACCTTCGTCGCAGAAAAGACCGGCGACAAGGGCGAGCCGACCTACCACCGCGTCGAGCGCTCCTACGGCAGCTTCCACCGCTCCTTCGCCCTGCCCACCACGGTCGATACCGGCAATGTTGTCGCCAGCTATGACGCAGGCGTGCTCCGCATCGAGCTGGGCAAGCGGCCGGAGACCCGCAGCCGCAAGATCCAGATCGGGATCGGCCAGCCGGCAGAGAGCAAGCAGGCTGCTGTTCCCGCCCAGGTCGAGGCCCCCACACCCCAGCACGCCAACTAAGCAGCGTCCGCAAGCAAAGCTGCCCGGCTGTGCAACTGCACAGCCGGGCAGCATCGTATAGAAACACAAACACAGAAAGAGTTCCCCATGGCCATTCGCTGGGACAAGTTCACCGTCAAATCGCAGGAAGCCGTCCAGGCCGCCAACGGCGTCGCTGCCGATAACGGCAATCCGGAGCTGCTGCCCCTGCACCTGCTCGCCGCCCTGCTCGACGATCGTGAGGGCGTCATCCTGCCCGTGCTTGAAAAGCTCGGCGTCCCCTCCACGCAGCTTATCGGTAAGAGCAAGGAAGCGATCGCACGCCTGCCCAAGGTCGCCGGCGGCAGCCAGCCCGGCATGAGCCAGTCCCTCCAGCGTGTGCTTGACCAGGCCGGCAAGGAAGCCTCGAACTTCAAAGACGACTACGTTTCCACGGAGCACCTTCTGCTCGCCCTCGCTGAAGCCAAAAGCGATGGCGCGGGCCTGCTGCTCGCGAGCTTCGGCGCGACCCATGAGGCCATCCTCAAGAGCCTCTCGTCCGTCCGCGGCTCGCAGCGCGTCACGGATCAAAATCCAGAAGCCAAGTATCAATCTCTCGAAAAGTACGCCAAAGACCTCACCGAGCTCGCGCGCCGCGGCAAGCTCGACCCCGTGATCGGCCGCGATGAGGAGATCCGCCGTGTCATTCAGGTTCTCTCCCGCCGCACCAAGAACAACCCCGTGCTCATCGGCGAGCCCGGCGTCGGTAAAACCGCTATCGTCGAAGGCCTCGCCCGCCGCGTCGTCTCCGGTGACGTGCCGGAGATCCTGCGCGACAAAAAGGTCGTCTCCCTCGACCTCGGCTCCATGCTCGCCGGCGCAAAATACCGCGGCGAGTTCGAGGACCGCCTCAAGGCCATCCTCAAGGAGATTGAGGACTCACACGGCAAGATCATCCTCTTCATTGATGAGCTGCACACTTTGGTCGGCGCCGGAGCCGCCGAAGGCGCAATCGACGCCGCCAACATGCTCAAGCCCGCCCTCGCACGTGGAGAGCTTCGCGCCATCGGCGCCACCACGCTCAATGAGTACCGCAAATACATCGAGAAGGACGCAGCCCTCGAGCGCCGCTTCCAGATGGTCTACGTCGGCGAGCCCAACGTCGAAGACACCATCGCCATCCTGCGCGGCCTCAAGGAGCGCTACGAAGCCCACCACAAGGTCCGCATCAAGGACTCCGCCATCGTCTCCGCCGCCACGCTTTCGCACCGCTACATCTCCGATCGCTTTCTGCCCGACAAGGCTATCGATCTCGTCGACGAAGCCGCGGCCTCGCTCGCCATCCAGATCGGCTCCGTCCCGGTGGAGATCGACTCGCTCGAGCGCGCCATGACCTCACTCGAAATCGAGAAAGCCGCACTGCGCCGCGAGACCGATGCCAACTCGGTAGAGCGTCTCCACGCGGTCGAGTCAGAGCTGGGCGGCCTGCAGGAGAAAGCCACCGCCCTGCGTGCCCGCTGGCAAAAGGAGCGCGACTCCATCACACGTCTCAGCGAGGTCAAGCAGCGCGTCGAAGCCCTGCGCTTTGAAGCAGAAGAGCAGACACGCCTCGGCAAGCTCGAGCGCGCCGCGCAAATCCGCTACGGCGAGCTGCCCAAACTCGAGGCTGAGCTGCGCGAGCTCAATGACGTGCAGGACGCCATGGCGAGCGGCCACCGCATGCTCAAGGAAGAAGTCGACGAAGAAGACATCGCCACCATCGTCAGCAAGTGGACAGGCATCCCGGTATCCAAAATGCTTGAGGGCGAAGTCAAAAAACTCGTCGCCATGGAAAGCCGCTTGCGCGAGCGCGTCGTCGGCCAGGATGAAGCCCTGCTTTCCGTCGCCAATGCGATCCGCCGCTCACGCGCCGGGCTCAGCGACCCCAAGCGCCCCATCGGCTCCTTCCTCTTTCTCGGTTCCACCGGCATCGGCAAAACAGAAACAGCCCGCGCACTCGCTGAGTTCCTCTTCGACGACGAGTCCGCCATGGTGCGCCTCGATATGTCGGAGTACATGGAGAAGCACGCAGTCTCCCGCCTCATCGGCGCGCCCCCGGGCTATATCGGCCATGACGAAGGCGGTCAGCTCACCGAAGCCGTGCGCCGCCGCCCCTACGCCGTCATCCTCTTCGACGAGATCGAGAAAGCCCATCCCGATGTCTTCAACGTGCTGCTGCAGGTGCTGGATGACGGCCGCCTCACCGACTCCAAAGGCCGCACCGTCGACTTCAAAAACACAGTGCTCATCATGACCTCCAACCTCGGTTCACAGCTTCTCGACCGCGATGCCCAGGAGAACGAAACCACCTGGGACCTCGCACGCGAAAGCGTGATGGACGTGCTCAAGCTGCACTTCCGTCCCGAGTTCCTCAATCGCGTCGACGACATCGTGCTCTTCCGTCCGCTGGGCGAGCGGCAGCTGAGCCACATCGTGGGTCTGCGTCTCGACGAGATGAAGAAGCTGCTGGTTGATCGCAAAATCACCCTCGAGATGACCGAAGGCGCAAAGCACCAGCTCCTGCTCACCGGCTTTGACCAGGCCTACGGCGCACGCCCGCTCAAGCGCGCCATCCAGAAGCTCGTGCAGGACCCGCTTGCCATCAAAATCCTCGACGGCGAAGTCCTCCATGGCGACCACGTGCTGGTCGATGCCGACCCGCTCAACAACCGCCTGCTTTTCACCGTCGAAAACCGCGTCACGGCAGCGCACGAAGTCACGGCCTAGCCCGTCCTCAAGTCGGTGCCAGGCGCCTTTCGAGAAAGCGCCTGGCCAACAAGTGCTCTGCCCACGAAGAGCGAGATCGGCTAAAGCCGGTGAGCCAGAACCACCCGCTCGATCCCTTGCAAATCCCGCACGGTCGTCGGCTCGCTCCATCCCGCAGCCCTCAGCAGCTCCCGCACGGCACGCGCCTGCCCCACGCCGACCTCCATCGCTAGCAGCCCGCCGGGCAGCAATGCCTGGGCAGCCTGCGGCACCAGCCGCCGATACACAGCCATCCCATCCCTGCCCGCAAACAAAGCCCCGTGCGGCTCCCACGCCTGCACCTGTGCCTCCAGCTGCTCGCCCTCACACACATACGGTGGGTTTGACACCACAGCCTCAAAACGCTCCCCGCCCACTTCCTGCAGCAGATCGGACACTAGGAAACGCACCCGCTGCTCCACCCCATGCGCGCGCGCGTTTCCCTCCGCCACGGCCAACGTATTTGGATAGAGATCAACGGCAGTGACAGATAGGAGTGGCAGCTCATGCGCCAGCGCCACCGCGATCGCGCCCGATCCCATTCCCACATCCACAAGGCGCACCGCGCGGTCCCGCGGCATGCGCGCCAGCACCGCTTCCACCAGGTGCTCGGTCTCAGGCCGAGGAATCAACACCGCCGGGCTCACCCGAAACCGCAGCCCCCAAAACTCCTGCTCGCCAAGTATGTACTGCACCGGCTCGTTCTGCGCGCGTCGCTCCAGCAGCTCCGCGTAAGCCCGCTGCTCTGGGCCCGCCATAACTGCTTCCGGGTGCGCCAGCACCCATGCCCGATCCCGTCCCAGCACATGCCGCAGCAGCAGCTCCGCATCGCGCCGCGGCTCACGTGATGAAGCGGCAAGCCTACGCATGCCAACTTCCATCACCTCTCGCAGGGATGGCCCAAAAGCATCCATCAACGGTTACAGATCACGCCGCCGCGTCCGACTCCGCCTTCAGCCGCTCCGCATTGAAGTAGTTGATCGTCGCATCAATCACCGGCTGCAAACGCCCTTCCATGATCTCGGCCAGCTGATGTGAGGTCATTCCAATCCGGTGATCCGTCAGGCGGTTCTGCGGGAAGTTGTATGTGCGGATCTTCTCACTGCGGTCGCCGCTGCCCACCTGGCTCTTGCGCGCTGCGGCTTCAATCTGATGCAGCCGTTCCTGTTCCACTTCGTACAGGCGAGCACGCAGCACACGCATCGCCTTTTCACGATTCTTGATCTGTGACTTCTCGTCCTGGCAGCTCACCACTGTATTCGTCGGCAGGTGCGTAATCCGTATTGCCGAGTACGTGGTATTCACTGACTGCCCGCCCGGCCCCGACGAGCAGAACGTATCCACCCGCAAATCCTTCGCCTCAATCTTCACGTCCACCTCTTCGGCCTCCGGCAGCACCGCCACCGTGATCGCCGAAGTATGCACCCGCCCCTGTGTCTCCGTCGCCGGCACACGCTGCACCCGGTGCACGCCGCTCTCATACTTCAGCTGCGAGTACACCTTGTTCCCTTCCACCAGAAACGAAACTTCCTTCAGGCCGCCCACCATGCTCTCTGAGCTCGACAGGATCTCCGTCTTCCAGCGATGCATCTCCGCAAACCGCATATACATGCGGTACACCTCAGCAGCAAACAGTGAGGCTTCGTCCCCGCCGGTCGCCGCGCGGATCTCCACCACCACATTCTTTTCGTCGTTCGGATCTTTCGGTAACAGCAGCAGTTTCAGTTCCTCTTCCACTCGCGGCAGCCGCTCCTCCAGCATCAGCAGCTCCTCCTCCGCCATGGCGCGCATCTCCGCGTCGTCCTCGTTCAGCATCGCCTTCGCCTCGGCAATGCCGTCCGTGATGGCACGGTACGTCCGGAAGTGACTCACCACAGCTTCCAGGTCGCGGTGCTGCTTCGCGATCTTCTGGTACCTGCTCTGGTCGCTCGTAATCTCCGGCTCCGCCAGCTGCGCTCCCAGCTCCTCGTAGCGCGCGGCAATCTGCTCTAAACGTTCAAACATGGCGTTTCCAACCCCTCAAAGTTGCGGCAATCTTCTCGAAGAAAACTCAACCAAAACAGAAGACAAATGGGCGCAAAGCAGCGGGGCGCTGCTAAAGGAGGGTGCCGCTAGCCGCTCTCGTGCACAGGTAGAGGGATCCGCGATGCAGCACATGGCTTTTCCGTCGAGAAAAGCCACACGTTACGCAAACTCGCCTTCTCCACCTAGACGAGAACGGCTCAAGATGTTCGGCTGTGCGCACCATCCAAGTTTACCAAACCGTCTACCCGCACAAAACCCGCACTGCATCTACTTCCATCGTGCCTTCGCACTCCCATCCCGACCCGCACGCACCCGGCCCGGCCCCCGAGCCCACTTCACACCCTGCCCCTCTCGCACCCTGGGCCGCAGCCTGTGAGTCACTCGGTGCCACCACCAAAAAGCTTGAGAAGCGCGCCCTCCTCGCCGACTACCTGCACACTCTCACAGTCGCCGACGCCGCACGCGCCGCCCAATACACCGCCGGCACTCCCTTCTCGGAGGCTGACCCGCGCCAGCTCAACGTCGGCGGCTCCCTGCTTGCCAAGGCCGTCGCCGCCCGCTCCGGCGCATCGCCGGAGGCCATGACGCACGCCTTTCGCCGCCACGGCGACATCGGTGCCGCCGCGGAAGACCTCATCGCTGCCGCTGCGCAGCCGCCTGCTCCGCCCCCTCTGCTCGACGAGCCAGACCTCACCCTCGCGGGCCTCGAGCAGATGCTCACCGCACTCGCCGAAGCCCGCGGCCCCGCTGCCAAGCTCCGCGAGCTCACCGCATTCCTCGCCCGCGCCTCCGCACTCGAGACCAAGTACATCCTCAAGCTCATCTCCGGCGACATGCGCATCGGCGTCAAGCAAAGCCTTGTCGAAGAGGCCATCGGCGCCGCCTACACGCAGCCGCTCGCTGCCGTTCGCCACGCGCACATGCTGCTCGGCTCCCTGCCGGAGGTGGTGGAGCGCGCCGCCGCCAATACCCTCGACGACGCCCGCATGCGCCTCTTCCATCCCCTCGGCTTCATGCTCGCCAGCCCTGTCGATTCCGTCGACGAAGCCATCGCCCGCTTCGCCCAGGAAGTAAATGCCGAGGTCAATACAGAAATTAATGCAGAAATCAATGCCCAGATCACCGCCGAGCACAGTGAAGCCGCGGCCGAAGGCGTCCCAGAGCAGGCTGCGGAAGCAACTGGCACCCAGCCCGCCGACCCGGTTGGTTTCGAGGGTGAGCCCTCTCTTAACCCGCCCGAGCTCGCCCTGCGCGAAGCCCAGATGGAAGACAAGTACGACGGCATGCGCGCCCAGCTCCACGCCGGCGACCCCGCGTCGCCCGGCCGCGTCGCCCTCTTTTCCCGCAATCGTGAGCCGCTGCTCAGCGCTTTCCCGGAGCTCACTGAGGCCTTCGCCGCACTCTCTGAGCCCACTATCCTCGATGGCGAAATCCTCGCCTGGCAGCCCGCCACCGCCGGCAGCCCCGCACGCGCGTTGCCCTTCTCGTCACTCCAGCAGCGGCTCGGCCGCAAGCAAGTCTCGGGGGAGCTCCGCCGCAGTTCCCCCGTCGTCTTCATGGCGTTTGACATCCTCTACGCCGACGGCACACTTCTGCTCGACCAGCCGCTCCACGCACGACGCACACGCCTCGAGCAATACCTCGCGCAGCACGCCTTACAAACCGACGGCCGCACCCACCACGCCGCCGGCCAGCAAGCCTTGTTCACGGCCTCAGCCGACGAAGGCCTGCACTTCCCGCGCCTCCTGCTCGCCCCCACCCTTCGTTTGGCAAGTGCCGCCCAGCTTGACGCCGCCTACCTCGAAGCCCGCGCGCGCGGCAATGAGGGCGTCATGCTCAAAGCCTCTGGCTCGCTCTACCAGCCCGGCCGCCGCGGCCTGGCCTGGCTCAAGCTCAAGCGCGAGCTCGCCACCCTCGACGTCGTCGTCACCGGCGCAGAGTTCGGCACCGGTCGCCGCGCCGGCTACCTGTCGGACTACACCTTTGCCGTCCGAGGCCCGGATGGCGATCTCCTCAACGTCGGCAAGGCCTACTCCGGCGTCACTGACGCCGAAATGTACGCCCTCTCCGAGCATTTCCACGCGACCACCCTTGACGACCACGGCCACTTCCGTACCGTCGAACCCGACACCGTCTTTGAGATCGCCTTCAACAACATCACCCGCTCCACCCGCCACGCCAGCGGCTTCGCCCTGCGCTTCCCGCGCATCCTCCGCATCCGCTCTGACAAGCCCATCCAAGAGATCGACACCCTCGCCCGCGTCGAAGAGCTCTACCAGGAGCAGCCCGATCGCCCCGTCGAACCGGGAGACCCGTCGCCGCCAAATCAGCCGCCGGCATAGCCGCAGCCCGGAGCGGCCGCATCGCAAACCCGCCGGCTTCCTGTACCCTCTACCTCGTGGCCGCCCAACTCCGCCATCTCCTGCTCGCTACCCTTGAAGACACAGCCAATCCACTCGCCTGGAGCGGCTCTGCCATGGCCATTCGCCACGCGCTCGCCGCCTCTGTTCCTCAGCTCACCGTTCTCGACGATCTCAAACCCATCCGCCATCCCGCGCATGCCGCGCTCCGCATCCTGCTCGGCGGCAAACCCGCACGCTACCCGCTCTGGACCAGCAAGCCCGCTCTGCGCGAGTTCGCCCGCCTTACCGCGGAGGCCATCCGCACCCACCGCCCGCAGGCCGTCTTCTCCATCGCCTCACAGTGCCTCATCTACCTGCCGGAGTTCTACGGCCCCGCCCACGGCGACCCGCCCATCCCCACCTTCCTCTTCTCTGATTCCCCCTGGATGGCCTGGCTCGAGCTCTACCGGGGCTACTACCCCATTCCCTTCGGAGCGCCTCGCTTTGCCGCGCGCGAGCGCATCGCCGCCCGCCACGCCACCGGCCTCATCTATGGTTCAGAGTGGGCCAAGGGGGATGCCGTGCGCCGCTTCGACGTGCCACCCGACAAGGTCTTCGTCCAGCCCATGGGTGCGTCCTGGGTGCCGGAGCAGCCCGATGCAGCTACCAATCCAGAGATCGAAGTAGCCATCGAGGCTGCCATCGAAGCAGCCGTGCGCAATCGCAACCCCCAAACCACAGGCGGCTGCCTCGAGCTGCTCTTTCTCGCCAAGGAGTGGGAGCGCAAAGGCGGCCCGCTCGCCCTCGCAATCACCCGCGGCCTCGCCCAGCGCCTCGCCGCCAACGCCGCATCCGGTGCAGCGCCCGCTTTTACGAGCGTCCGCCTCACCATCGTCGGCGTCCGTCCCGAACTCACCCCCGCAGACCAGCCGCTCGTTCGCACCTTCGGCATGCTCAAACGCAGCGACCCCGGGGAAGCCGCCATCCTGCGCGAGCTCCTGCTCACCTCGCACTTCCTCGTGGTCCCCACGGTCGCCGAGTGCTTCGGCCTCGTCTTTGCTGAAGCCCAGGCCTTTGCCCTGCCGCCGGTCTCCCGCGCGGTCGATGCCGTCCCGTCCATCATCCTTGATGGCGAAACCGGCATCCTCCAGCCCGCCTCCGACGGCCCCGAGCCCTACATCACCCGCATCCTCGCACTCCTCTCGGGCGACCGCAGTGCCTACACCCGCATGGCCCTCTCTGGCCGCCAACACTTCCGCGAGCGCCTCAACTGGGCGAGCTTCGGCCGCGGCATCACTCGCATCATTGAAGCCAATCTCTAGAGAGCTGCCCTCTCACTCCAACCTCTAGTGCGCGTGCCCATGGTGATGTCCACCTGGCCCATGGCTATGCCCCGCATGCACATCTACGGCTTCCATCGCCATGACGCAGCCATGCTCGGTCGCGCATACGCCATTCTCAAACTGGATCGTCGTATGCAAAATCCGGAACCGCTCCCGCAGCGCCGCCTTGACCCGGTCCAGAATCGCGTTACTCTCTGACGGCGGAATATCGGCAATCCGGATATGCGTCGCCAGCGCATGCGTCTGCGAGCCTAGCGACCACACATGGAGGTCATGCACATCCTCTACCCCCTCAATGCCCGCCAGCGCCGCCCGAATCTCCGGCAGCGCAATCCCCTCTGGCGTCCCTTCCAGCAGAATGTTCAGCGTCTCCCTGGCGATTGAGACCGACGACCACAGGATCAGCAGCGCGATCGCCAGCGAAAGCGCCGTATCGATCCACTCCAATCCGGTCAGGCGGATCAGCAATCCGCCCACGATCACCGCCGCGGTGGAAAGCACATCACCCGCCATATGCACCAGCACAGAGCGCAGATTCACATCATCGCCGCCGCTCTTCCGGCTTACCCGCCACAGCGCCGTCGCGATCAGCCCGTTCATCACCACGCCCGCCGCCGCTACCAGCATCATCGCCGTCGAAGCCACGTGAGCCGGATGCCGCAGACGCCCCACGGCCTCAATCGCAATCCAGGTCGACACAGCCACCAGTGCCAGCGCGTTGAAGAACGCCGCCAGCACCCCGGCTCTCTGGTACCCAAAGGTCTTGCCGTCATTCGCCGGCCGGTTTGCCAGCCACACCGCCACAAACGAGAGCAGCAGCGCCGCCGCGTCCGACACATTGTGCCCCGCCTCTGACAACAGCGATAGCGAGTGCGCCCGAATCCCCACCGCAAAGCACAGCACCACGTACGCCACCGTCGCCGCAAGCGAGGCCTGCAGCACGAACTGCGTCCTGCCCGTAGGTGAGCCGTGGGTATGCACTATACCTAGTCTAGATCGAAGGGCCGCGCCTCCGCACCCGTCACGTCACGCAACAAAGCACTCCGGTGCGCGAGACAAACACGTGATGAGACTGATCTTACGAAACCGGTGCCGACCACCGCCGCCTCGGGTTCGCCCGGCGCACCGGCACTGAGTTCGCCGTGTCCCGCAGCCCGATCCAGTTCTCCGCCACCACTATGCTGTTCTCCGGCTGCCGCGTGTCATACCGCACAGAGCACGGAAAACCCACCCGGATATCGCGGATCGAGATCAGATCTTTCAAATGCGTAATATCCTGCGAGCACTCATACGCCACACCCGCAATCTCGTACTTGTAAAGGATCAGCTCCATCCCTTCGGGCCGGTTCGCCTCAGACGCATCGAGCTCGCGTGTATCCAGCACCGTGCCGTCGATGATCCGGCCGCCCAGCACCAGGTCCTGCCGCCGTGTCCGCTCCAGCTCTTCCTCTGAGGTGCGCTTGCGCGTCGCCATGTACCAGGCGACGCCGCCCATGCACACAACCGCCGCTGCCATGGTTGTTAGTACCTGGTGGTCGCGCAGGGTCAGGCCATTCATCGCCGCACTCGCTCCGTCCGGGCGCAGGGGCTGCGCCGCAATATAGGAAGAATACCCCAGCGCGGGCAGCTGCGAACCGCTTCCTCTACCCCACGCACAACCCTGCGTACTCCTCACCTGCCAGCCAGGCTCCTCTTACGCCATCTCCACATAAACCGAGTACCTTGTATCTCCCAGGTCGACAAACGGTCGAAACCGCACCTCGCCACCCTCGCCCGCCGCCACCCACTCCGCGCGTCCAGCCTGCCTCGCCCCCAGCGCAGCCTCCCTGCGCACCTTTACATCCCCGCCTGGACCGCCATTGTTCCGCTCCGCCATCAGCACCAGCGGCCCGCGCAGCAGGGCCGCGGTCTCGGGGTGCTCCACATCCACCGCCTCCAGCCGCAACGCCATCGGCAGCTCGAGCTCCACACGGTCACCACTCCGCCACGTACGCTCCACCGCGGCAAAGCCCTGTGTCACGGTCAGCGGCGTCTTGCGCCCGTTCACCCGCAGCTCAGCTCCCTTTGCCCACGCCGGCACCCGCAGCTGCAGCGTCATCTTCGTCGGCACGGAGGCCCGCACTCGCAGCTCCACCGTCTCGCCTAGCGGGTAGTCGCCCCCCTGCTCCAGCTCCATCTGCGCGCCGCCCTCATCCCACCGCAGCACAGACGGGATATACAGGTTCACCCACACCGCCCCCGGCTCCCGCAAATAGCTGTTGATCCCGTAATCCGCTGCCACCTGCGGCAGCGTGCCGGAACAGCAAGGCCACCGGTGCTCCGAGTACACCTTTTGCGCATTCAGGTTGTAGTCCGCGTAATAAAACGCATGCCCATCCGGCTCCACCGGCTTTACGCCCAGCACCGTGTTGTACATCACACGTTCCATGCTGTCGCCGTAGCGCCCGTCCCGCGTCACACGCAGCAGATACCGCGTCAGCTTCATATGCGCGTATGAGCCGCACGGCGTCTCAAAGCTGTTGTGGCTCTTGCGTAAAGACGCATACACCGCCCCCGAGCCCGGCTTGCTCAGCAGCTCATCCGGACCCCATCCGCCCGTCGCAAAGCTCTGCTCTTCCAGCATGCGGAAGCCGTTCTCCGCCGCGCGCAGGTGCCGCTCACTGCCGCCCACCAGGTACGCCTGCATCGCGCTGCATAGCGCATTCACATAGCTGTACGCATGCCGGCCGCCCAGCACATTCTCTCCCCGCGCCAGCGGGTCAAAGTAGTCCCGGTCTGACAGGTACTGGTACGCCATATCGTAGTACCGCCGTCCCGCCCCCATCTGCGACACAAGGAACAGGTTCTCCGGGATCGTGTAGCTCTCATCCCAGTGCCACGAAGCATCCTTCTCCGGCCGCCACGGCACCTCCCGCCCGATCGCGCGCCCCGGCAGCTGCGGCCCAGCCGTGTCCACGGTCGCGCCTAGCACCGCCCACGCCTGCGGGTCGCCCAGCAACCGGTGCGCATCCATCTGCGCGCATACCAGCTTGTCAAAGCAGTACGCCGGGAAGCGGTTGCGCTCGTAATACTCCGGCGCAATCGTCGTCGCGTACATCGCATTCAGCCGCAGCACCTTCCCCCGCTTTGCCTCATCCCCGGCCACCCCGTAGCCCCGGCTCAGCGCGGAAAGCCACTGTCCAAACGTCGCCGTCGGTGCCAGTCCCGCGTCGTCTTTCCTGTAGTCATAATCCGGCCGGTACTCGTACCAGCCGCCCAGCGACTCGCCCGGTGCCGGCTGGCCCACCATCTCCCGGAATGGCTTCAACAGGCTCTCTTCATTCAGACCCATCAGCACTGTCTGCGTATTCCGGAACTGTGCCAGGTGCGGCTCGCTCCGCACCGTCACCTGCCCGTATCCCACCTCTTCAAGCGGCCGCGGCATCGCCTCCGCCCACCCTCGCCGCCCCACACCCGCCACAGCCAGCGCCCCCGCACTGCCCTGCAAAAACGCCCGCCTTGAAACCGCTGTCGAAACCATTCCAGCTCTCGCCATCGCGCTCACCCGTCTTCCCCCTGTACTGTATACGCCCTGGAATACGCCTCTCCATTCAACGCGTACGGATGCGTACAAGAGTCCCCCCCCCGTGCAGCCAGGGCATCACGCTAACGCCTTGCCCATCTGAGAAGATCCCCGCCGGCCAGAAGCCTCCCTACACTTCCACGGAGGACCCGCCAAAGACGGCATGCTGCCGAAGCACTGGGCTAAAGAGGCTGTAAAGCATCCGAGGTGCCGCCAAGGCGCTCACCTGCTCGAGCGCCGCACGATGCTCCGCACAAAGCACAATATCCAGAGCGGATGCGTTGTCCCTCACCTGCTCGGCGCGGCTCACACCCATAAGCGTGGACGCAATACCCGGTTGTCCGCAGACCCAGGCCAGTGCAATGCGAGCAGCGGTCTCTCCAGCCTCCGCCGCAACCCTCTTCACTTCATCCACAATGGTCCAGTTGCGCGGTGTAAAAAGCGAGTCGCCAAACGGGTTCGCTCCATCAAGCCGCTTATCGCTCTCGGGACGTTTCTCACTTGCATCTGCGGCGTCGCGCGGCAACCCACCCGCTCGTGCAGGGGCGGCCTCCACGGTGGCACGGTCATACTTGCCCGTCAGCAATCCATAGGCAAGCGGGCTCCACGGCACCACTCCCATCCCAAACTCTTTTGCCAGCGGCACATGCTCATCCTCGATGTCGCGGTTCACCAGCGAGTAGAAATACTGCAGCGCAACCGGCCCGGCGACACCGCGCACGGCCGCCAGTGTGGCCAGCTTGGCAACGTACCAGGCCGGCGCGTTGGACATGCCCCAATACCGAATCTTCCCGGACCGTGCCAGCGCGCTCATTGTCTCCAGCAGCTCTTCTGCGGGCGTCACGGAGTCCCATACATGAATCCAGAACAGGTCCACGTAGTCGGTGCGCAGGCGCTTTAGCGAGCCCTCGAGCGCCGCGTACACATGCTTCGCTCCATTGCCCCCTGCGTGTACGCCCCGGCCCGCGGCAAACCCGGCCTTGGTGGCCACCACAATCTGTTCACGCAGCTCTCGCTCGGCAATAAACTTGCCCAGCATCTCCTCACTGCGGCCGCCGGCATACACATCCGCCGTATCCACAAAGTTGCCGCCTGCTTCCACGTAGGCGTGGAAGCAGGCAGCGGAACCGGCTTCATCAAGCCCCCATCGGGCAGTCCCAAAGGTCATGGTCCCGAGCGCAAGAGGGCTGACGACCAGGCCGGAGCGGCCGAGTGTACGGTACTTCGTAAGTGGCATTCTGTTTTCCTAGTGTTCGTTATGGAAAAGAGTACATACCACTTGCGGCTACGCGTCAACATGTTTCATAGTAAGCAGTATGGAATCTTCAGAAGCACCCCCGAGACGCAGGCCCGGACGCCCCCTCGGCTTTGATCGGAATGCCGCCCTCCATCAGGCGATGTTGTTATTCTGGCGGCACGGCTATGAAGCAACTTCCGTGAACGACTTGACCCGCGCCATGGCAATCACGCCGCCCAGCCTGTACACGGCCTTCGGGGACAAAAAACAGCTTTTCCTTGAAGCCGTGCAGCGCTACATCTCTGGACCGGTGACCTCCGAGTCGATCATCAAAGAGGCCCCCACAGCACGCGAGGCAGCTGCGCGTTTGCTCCAAGCGGCGGCGGTCGGCTTCACCGGAGAGGGCACGCCCGCCGGGTGCTTACTCGCCACTTCCGCCATCAGTTGCTCTTCGGCTGCAATCGACGTGCAAAAAGCGCTGGCCGACATTCGTCTCCGCATTGAAAAACGCCTTCGAACCAGGATCGAAAGAGAAAATGCGACAGGCAGCGTGCGCCGAAAGGTGGATGCGAAGGCCACGGCGGGCTACGTGATGGCCGTGATCCAAGGCATGTCTACCCTCGCCCGCGATGGTGCCAAGCGGGAAAAACTACTGTCGGTAGCGAACGCAGCCATGCAGGCCTGGCCCGCTTGAGGCTCGCCGTCTCTCCCTGGAGCCATGACCCACATCGCCTAACCCGTTCCTGTCCCTCTGCATCATCCGTGTGCGCCACCCATGGCGGCCTGGCGAAAGCTGCGGCCAATCTCCGCCATCTCCTCCGGGTATGCGCTCCGCCCCCTCTTCCCCCTCGTCTATACTTGTGTCTTGTCGACCCTCAAGCCCCCAGCCTCCCTGCCCGCGCCCACCGGTGACCTTTCCCTGGCCGCCTACACAGCAGGGCCCCGTCGCCGCATCCGCTCCACCACCGTCGTTTGCGTGCGCCGCGGTTCGTCCGTCGTCATGGCCGCCGACGGCCAGGTCACCCTCGGCGATGCCGTGCTCAAGCACTCCGCCCGCAAAATCCGCCGCCTCTACCAGGAGAAGGTTCTGGCCGGCTTCGCAGGCTCCACCGCCGACGCCTTTTCGCTCTTCTCCCGTTTTGAGGGCAAACTCGAGCAGTACGCCGGCAACATCGGCCGCGCCGCCGTCGAGCTCGCCAAAGACTGGCGCACCGACAAAATGCTGCGCAACCTCGAAGCCCTGCTTATCGTCGCCGACCCCTCCCAATCCTTCCTCATCTCCGGCTCGGGCGACGTTATCGAGCCCGACGAAGGTATCGCCGCCATCGGCTCCGGCGGCTCCTACGCGCTCGCCGCCGCACGCGCCCTCTACGCAAATACCCAGCTGCCCGCGCGCGACATTGCCGAGAAGTCCCTGCGCATCGCCGGCGAAATCTGTATCTACACCAATGACCACATCATGCTCGAGGAACTGACCGCCTCTAGCCCGGCGCAGGACTCCCAATAACATGGCCATCTACCTCCCCGGCACCGCCGACGATCAAGAGCTCGCACTCGAAGACCTCACTCCGCGCGAGATCGTGGCAGAGCTCGATAAGTACGTCATCGGCCAGCGCGCCGCCAAGCGCGCCGTCGCGCTCGCTCTCCGCAACCGCATGCGCCGCCAAAAGCTCGCTCCGGAAGTCGCGGAAGAGATCATGCCGAAAAACATCATCATGATCGGGCCCACCGGCGTCGGCAAAACTGAAATCGCGCGCCGCCTCGCCAAGCTCACCAACTCGCCCTTCCTCAAGGTCGAAGCCTCCAAGTTCACGGAAGTCGGCTATGTCGGCCGCGATGTTGAGTCCATGATCCGCGACCTCGTCGAGAACTCCATTGACATGGTTCGCGACGAGAAGCTCGACGAGATTGAAGACAAAGCCGAGCTCAATGCGGAAGACCGCCTGCTCGATCTCCTGCTGCCGCCTCCGCCCGTCACAGAGGTCGCCGTCATGCCCAACATCCTTGACCTTCATCCCGGCTCCGGCGAAGCCATCAGCGCCTCCGAAGACCCCAAAAACTCCGACTCTGATGCCGCCAACTACGCACGTTCGCGCGACAAACTCCGCGACGGGTTCCGCGAAGGCAAGCTCGATGAGCGCAGCGTCGAGATCGATGTACGCGAGCGCCGCGAGCAACAGATCGAAGTCGTCACCGGCAACGCCCCCGACGATGAAACCAACCTCAAGGACCTCCTGCCCCAGCTCTTCGGCCCCCGCACCAAGAAGCGCAAAATGAAGGTCGCCGAAGCCTTCGATTACCTCGTGCAGGAAGAAGAAGGCCGCCTCATCGACATGGACCTCGTCACCCGCTCCGCTGTCGAGCGCGTCGAGAACTCCGGCATCATCTTCCTCGACGAGATCGATAAAATCGCCGGGCGCGAAGGCGGTCACGGCCCTGACATCTCTCGCGAGGGGGTCCAACGCGACATCCTCCCCATCGTCGAAGGCACGACCGTGAACACCCGCTACGGCAACGTCCGCACCGACTACATCCTGTTCATCGCCGCCGGTGCATTCCACGTCACCAAGCCGTCTGACCTCATCCCTGAGCTCCAGGGCCGCTTTCCCGTCCGCGTTGAGCTCCACTCGCTTACCGTCGAGGACTTCATCCGCATCCTCACCGAGCCCAAAGCCTCGCTCACCAAGCAGTCCATCGCACTGCTTGAGACCGAAGGCCTCAAACTCGAGTTCACCCCGGAGGCCCTTGCGGAAATGGCGTCCTTCGCCTTCCGCGTCAATGAGCAGACTGAGAACATCGGCGCACGCCGCCTCCACACCATCATGGAGCGCGTGCTCGACGAAATCTCCTTCCTCGCTCCCGACCTGCTCAAAGCCCCGCGCAGCGCCTCCGGCGTCTTTGACCTCTCCGTCGCCGCCACCGACGGTTCCCCCACCACGCCGCTCCCCGTCGTCGACCGCGAAATCCCCACCGGCCACGAACGCGTCGTCATCATCGACCCCGAATACGTCCGCCAAATGGTCGCCAGCATCGTCAAAGACCAAGACCTCAGCCGCTATATCTTGTAACACTTGTCGTTCCATATCTCAGAAAGCGCCCAGCCCTGAAACGGTCACAAGCTGGAAAAGAAGAAGCAAGCAGCGAAGCCCCCGCCGAAGCGTAGCTTGTGAGAAGCGCGTCTCCAAGACCTGTAAAGCTGCACTATCTGTAAGGCCTACACAAAAATCTGCAGGTGGTGGGCGAACTTCTCACCACCTGCCATGCTTCTACCAAGGGACCTCTCCGCCCGTTTCGAGGAACTTCCCGGTTACAGGTTGGTCAAGAAGAGCTACGCGGACGATCTCGGCCGCACCTTCTGCTACGGTCTGAGGACCGCTGTTCCCGTTCAAGTCCGTGGCTGTGTAGCCAGGATTGACCGAGTTCACAGCAATGCTTCCATCGCGGAACTCATAGGCGAGTTGAACGCTCAACATATTGAGTGCCGCCTTCGAAGCGCAATAGCCTAGCACCTTCACTGGGGCGAACTTCCAATCCGCGTTAGTCTGCTGACTGATACAGCCGAGTTCGCTGGAAACGTTAATGATCTGCGCCTTTCCTGCCGCCTGAAGAAGTGGAACCATCGCCTGCGTGACAGCAACAGTCCCCAGAAAGTTGGTGTGCATAGTCTTTTCAAGGGCTTTCATATCTACCTTGCTGGGCGGTCCGTCGCCCTGACTCGCTACAGCAGCGTTGTTGACAAGAAGATCGAGCTTGCCGAACTGCTTCCGAGTCGCCTCGGCTGCAACAACTGCGGTCTCCGTCGCATCAAGATCGATGTGGACAAAGTGCACCTCGAGACCTTCATCCTGAAGCTTTGCTACCGCCTCTTTGCCGAGCGCTTCGCTGCGCGCGGCAGCTAGAACTGTCCAACCCATCTTGGCGATCTGGCGGGCTACTTCGAACCCAATGCCCTTGTTTGCTCCGGTAACCAGTGCCACTTTCTTTGCTTCTTGCATGTTTTTCTCCTTCACTTGAGTATATGAAGGAACCGTCAGATTTCTATTCGCATATGACCAAAGCCGCATTACTTGAACTCAAGCCAAGAAAGACGCCGCAACAAAGCCGGTCCGTGGCCACGGTGGAGGCCATTTTTGACTCAGCGATTCAGATTTTGCTTAGAAGCGGGCCGGAACGGCTGACTACGGTACATGTGGCGCAACGCGCTGGCGTCTCCGTCGGAACGCTGTATCAATACTTCCCAAATAAGCAGGTGCTGCTGTTGGCCGTGCTTGAGCGCCATATGCTTCGAACCGTAGCGGCCGTGGAGGCAGCCTGTGCAGCCAATCACTTTGAGCCGCTTGAGGTGATGCTGGATGAACTGGTGAATTGCTTCATCGATGCAAAGCTGACGGACCGTGACACGTCCATCGCTTTGTACCGGATCGCTGCTGATACGGGTGGAAGCCTCATTGTGGAGCGCACTCGGAAGCGTTACGAGACAGCCATGATCGCGATGCTACAGACTGCAAGCCTACCAGTGTCCGCAGATGTGAACTTTATGGTGCACATGATTTATCTCACCATGGCGGGGGCGCTCCGGGGACACCTGGAGAGCAGCGCCCCGCCGCGACTGACCAGGAAGCTCAGGGAGCATCTTGCCAAGCTGCTCATAGCCTACTGCAGCGCAATGTGAACTGGTCGGGTAGCTTTCTCCCACCATGTTGGCTGAGAACTGCCCCACATCGACTCGGTTGCTGAGTCCCGCGATGTTGCGTGATCGAAAGGTGATGATCGCGCAGTAGCTCCCTCACACACCCCCGCCTCACCGCAACCCATACACCTCCCCCGCCGTCCCCGCCATCACAGCCCGCGCAATCCCTTCCGCCCGCGCCCGGCTCACCTCCCCATCCGCCAGCATCCCGCTCAGTGCAAGCTCCAGCGCCACCCGCCCATTGCGGCTCGCCAGCCATGTCGACTCCTCCCATCCCATGCTCTCCGAGTACGGATATCCATCTGTCCCAAACATCACCTTGCCCGGGTACAGCTCCAGCCACTCCCGCAGCCACCCGGCCAGCGTTCTCGGCGCAAAGCTTAGCGTCTCCTGCGACAGGTCCAGGTACACATTCGGCTTCTGCAGCAGCGCACCCGCCTCATGCACAAACGGCCATCCCCCATGCAGCATCACAAACCGCGTCCCTCGCAGCCGCGGATCGTCAAACAGCGGCTCCAGCAGCAGCGGGTTCGCACCCGCCACGTCGAAGTACCCTCCCCCACCCGCCAGCACGTGGATGTGCACCGGGAGCCCCAGCCGCCCGGCCTCCCGCGCAATGTACCGGAACAGAAAGTCCTGCAGCACCTTATAACTCTCCGCATCCGGCACCCCTTTGCCCGCCCACTGCGCATACACCCGCCCCGCATCCGTCTGCGGCGGGTCCCCAAACGCAAAGCCCCGCAGGTACGCCACCTCAAACTTCACCGCGAGCGCCCCCTCGCGCTTCTGCCGCTCCAGTGTCGGCGTCACCACCATTCGCAGATATGCGTCCAGCGTCGCAGGCACCCGGCTCAGCCCTACAGTCTCCAGATAGCGCGCCCGCAGCCGGTCCTCCAGTGGAAAGAACTGCCCCCGGTCCGGCGTTGCCGCCGCCAGCCCCGCATTATCCAGCGGAAACACCAGCGCATCCACATACGGCACCCACCGGAACCGCGGCGCCTTCAACGCCCCAGCCGCACCGCCCTCCGCCTGCATCGCCACCCTGTTCGCCACCATTGTCCGGATGCCCGCCTGGTCCAGCACCCAATCCGCATAGTGCGCTCCCTCGCGCGCCTTCACCTGCGCCCGCGCCGCGGCCAACCGCTTCAGCCCCTCCGCATCGAGCGGCGCTTGCCCCGCAAAGCCCCACAGCGCTGTCCACGCCGCCGGCAGCTGCGGATTGTCCGGCCGCCAAGCCACGGGGTCCGTCGCCGCCTCCATGTCGTCCACCGGCAGCGCGTCAAAGCCGCGATCTGTCGCACCCGCCGGCGGCGGCAGCACCGGGTGCGCATGGTCGTCCACCGCTGGCAGCGCCGCAATCACCCGCTGAAGCCCAGGATCGATACCGCTCAAGCTCCCGGCGGTCGCAACACCGCCCATCTGGGCACGCGCTCCACCGGCACTCACCAGCAACAGCACGCAGCCCCAGCACCGCCATCTCCTCGCTCCGTTGTTACCGCTCCTGCCCTTCCACATGGGCAAGACCTTAGCACGCCCGCAAGCCGAAAGGACGGCAATCCCCAGTCATGCAACAACCGCCGGTGGCCGCTACCCCCTTCTACCGAAACAGGTTCCCTGCTGAAGCGTCTTGAACGTTCACCACGCAGCCCGCAAAAGGAAAGGTCGCGCGCTACGCCAGGCGCCCTCATCGTCCTGCAGCTCCGGAAAAGCTCTGCTGGATAATCGCGCTTGCTTCATCGACAGTCTTGCCGAGTGACTGCTCCAACGCCGTCATGGCCCACGAGATCGCCAGCCTGCAGCTACTCTCCGGGTACATCAACCGAGAGAACCGGGTGGCGGCTCGCGAGTGGGAGCCCGTGGAGTGAGTGATGAGAAACGCATCTCCTGCGGCGGGTAAGGAATGATTAACTATCAGCCGTAAACTAAGTGGGTGGATAAGGATTCGCAGATCGGCTTGGAAAGTAGAGTGAAGGTCCGAGCATTGCGAGTGGATGACGCGGAAGCTGTCGCAGCATTGAGCGCGGCACTTGGCTACCCGGCAAGAGAGGAAGAAATCCGGTCGCGTATCCAACAGCTTTCAGAGAACAGCGAGCGAATGGCTCTTGCAGCAGTTCTGCAGGACGAGGTAGTCGGATGGATCGATGCAGCGGTGGAGCGGCATCTGCAATCAGAATCTGTGGTGGTCATAGGCGGATTGGTGGTCAGGAACGATGTGCGCGGCAGGCGGATCGGGCAGCATCTATGTCAAGCTGTGGAACAGTGGGCCGTGCAGATCGGAATCGCGACAGTTCGAGTCAGATCACAGCTGAAGCGCGCCGATGCACATCGCTTCTACCTGCGCGATGGATACTCACAGGTGAAGATTTCAGCCGTCTTAGAGAAGCATGTGCTTCTGCAGGGTCACAGCGCTGTGCAGCCGGCTGTCGTTCCATAGCTTACGCCAGCCGCGATACCGACACCCGCGAACGCTGCACCGGCAGAATCGAAGGCAAAGATGATGGAAGTGTTTGGACCGCATTCCACAGCAGAGGAGGTGCTGGCCGGAGTAGACCTGCGCGGACAGCGCGTTCTCCTGACAGGCGCTTCAGCGGGCATCGGCCAAGAAACAGCACGAGCACTGGTTGCTCGAGGTGCTGCTGTCGTCGGCACTTCACGCGAGCCGGAAAACTCCCCCGCATCTATTCGAATCATCGAAGCAGCAGCCGCATCGGGTGGCAGCTTCAGGATGATGAAACTCGATCTAGCGTCGCTCGCCGGCGTTCGCCGGTGCGCTGACGATCTACTCAGCGTCGAAGCGGGCTTCAATGTCATTCTCGGCAATGCCGGGCTTATGATCGGACCAAAAGCCTTGACAGAAGATGGAGTAGAAGCGCAGTTCGGTACCAACTTCCTCGGCCACTTCCTCTTCATCAATCGCATCGCAACGCTGATCAAACCATCCGGGCGCATCGCGCTCCTATCCTCGGCAGGCCACCGCCGTTCAGATGTCGACCTGCAAGATCCCAACTTCACGCACACCCCTTATAACGAGTACCTTGCGTATGGGCGTTCGAAGACCGCGACGATCCTTCTGGCTGTTGAGCTGGATCGCCGCCTCTGCGCGAAAGGCATCCGGGCCACTGCCTTGCATCCCGGCGCAATCCAGACTAAAACCGTACTCAAAATCATCGACTCTCTTTGAGATGGAAAAGAAGCGGCGCTTGCTTCCTTCGAGTGGAAAACCATTCCTCAAGGGGCAGCCACAACCGTCTGGGCAGCGATCGTCGCGCCAGCCTCCGACGTTGCCGCTCGCTACTGCGAAGATTGTCATGTTGCTGACATCGTGGACGACGCAAAGTCGCAGACCGGTGTTCGCTCCTATGCTCTGAACGCTGAAACAGCCAAGGCACTCTGGGCTTTAGGAGAGGAGATGGTCGGGGAACGCTTCCCCATGCTGGACAAATGAGCAACTGGACTGGGCAGAAGGGTGTTTATCAAGACCTACAGTCTGGGCGGATCGTCTGGCCGGATTGACCTGCTCGGCAATCGCATTTGCAAACAGGCGCTCCGTCTACACAGCCGTCCTTCGGAGCAGATCTAGCAAGATTCCGGCCATGGCCTCTGGTTTCTCAATAAGAGGAAGATGCCCGCGACTGTCGAGAATGTGGAAGGTCGAGCCGTCGATGAGCGCGTGGATTTCATGCGACAACTTCACAGGAGTCAAGCGGTCTTCCGCGCCCACAACAACAGCCATGGGGATAGCAATCTGATGCAAGCCGGGGCGCAGATCAGCCCGTGCAACAACAGCCCGGTTCTGGCGAATGTAAGTGGCGGCGCCGACCCGCAGGCTCATCTCCACCAACTCTGCATGAACATCTGCTCCCGCCGAAGCATGGATCAAGATCGTATGCTGTACTCGGATAAGCGCCGATAGTCGACCGTCGTAACCAGTAGATTCGCGAGACGGCGATAGAGCTTTTGCGCGAAAGTGTCCGGCCGTACGCGGGTGTCGACAAGAGCAAGGCACGTGACGCGCGCAGGTGCTACCCGCATCATCTCTAGCGCTACCATGCCTCCCATAGAGGCAACTGCAAGCGCCAAGGTTTCTGGAGCAATCTCTAAAACACGTTGCGCCATTGCATGGAGGCTGTCGTCGCAAAGGGTATCCCCACAAGCAATTCGCCTTACCATCTAAGTGCAGAATCGTGCGTCGCCAAACAGCACCATCACTGCTCAGTCCAGGTATCAAGATCAAGTCCTGCATCGCTGCTTCATTGCGCTTCATCTAGCTAGAGATAAACCCTCAACATAGGTTTAAGGTCAATCCATGCGCATCGGAGTACTTGCCAAGCAAGCAGGGGTCAGCTGTTCACGGATCCGCTTCTATGAAGCTCACGGAGTACTGCCTCCGCCCACCAGACTTCAAGCGGCTAGCGAGATTACGACACCCGAGCCCTGGAAGCTCTTCTTTTTATCGACCGCGCCCGAGCTCTGGGCTTCTCCTTACCGGGATCACTGCGCACATAAGCGCTCCAGAGCAGGGCTTGGCGCGAAAAGCTCGTCTTCTACCGCAAGTGGAAGGGAAGCTCATCGAGCTTAAAATACACATGGCTGATTTGCGAGGTAAACGCGAAGTCCTGCTGAGTCTTCTACCGAAGTTTTGAATAGCTTGCAGGCGAACCAGGGCTGATCTATGGCATACGCAGCATAACCCGCAAGCCATTCGCTACGAAGCCGAATAAGAATCTTTTAGCTATAGATCCTGGTAGGCCGCAGAATCCGAAGTTTGGCGTTCTTATTGGGAACCTCGCCGCCGACTCTTTGATCCCGTTGCAGTCGCCACCCGTTCGCCCGCCATTGGCCTCCTAACCGTTCTCTGGCTCCGCCTAAAGGAGACGCTCGCTTGAACATCCTGATCTTCTCGCAGGTGACTTACCCAGAAGCACAGCGGAAAGAAGCAAACAGAGCCATCCATGAAGCACCCACGCATACGTATCACACCTTCTTCGCAAAGCGTCCGCTCCTTGCAGCCACAATGAAAGTCGGCCGTCCGCATCCTGCCCATGAAAAGCAGCACCTGTCGCCCAACCATTGGAGTGAAACACCCATGACGCCTGAACTCTCGAAGCAAGCCCGCGCGGATGCCATCGCCTCACTGCAGCGCTACTGCCGCGAGAACCTTTCCGAGCCCCTCGGCGACCTCGCCGCCGGGCTTCTGCTCAACTTCTTCCTGAGGGAGATCGCGCCCGTTATCTACAACCGAGCCATAGCCGACGCGCAGGCGCGCCTGCAGCAGCACGCAGCCGAGCTACACGGCGAGCTCTACGCCGACGAGTTCACCTACTGGATGAAGACTGAGAACAAACGCAGGCGCCCCTAATTTCCCCGCAACAATCCCCAGCTACACTCATGGTGACAATCCTGAGCTACATGATTCAGCAGCCGCTCCATGAACCCCCATCTCTCGCCCAAACAAACCCTGCTCGCGGAGACGACTGGCTATGACGGTACACTCGAAGACACCGCAGATGAATGACCGGCATGCTCTTCCGGCCAACACCGGATACGTCACGATGTCGCCTGGCAGAAGATTCGCCCACTCAGCTGCGCGGGTGATACTGGTGGCTTTCGCGCTCCTGCTTACTGTCCCTCCGCCGCTCCAGGCCGAAGCAGCCAATTCTCGTAGCTTCACCCTGATCCGACCTGATGCAGCCGCTTTCAACGCGATCCTCTCCTCGAGCTTCCCCGGCTTGCAGGAGATGAGCGGGTTTGAAAGCATCCGTTCTTATATGTTCATTCTGCGCAACGACACGCCCTATAAGATTGTCGCGTACAGTGTGCGCTATGAGGTGTATCCCTCTGAGTTTGCCGATTATCCTCCTGCCTACATCCGCCACGTGCATCGCGATGGGATGCCGAACTTCGATAAGTTCAGCAGAACCATAAACCCTGGAGATATCTACATCGCAAACCCCGGCGGACTTTATGCGGCACCCTCGGATTATGTCGCCGAACATAAGTGGGTAGAGTTCCTGATCCATTCCTTTGCGAAACGGGTAACTGAGCGGGGTTACCCAAAGGCGCGCTGCTTCTCAGTCGACTCAGTCCTCTTCGCTGACGGTAACTACACAGGACCGGACAGAGGACACATTCTGAAGGCCTATGAGGCTCTCCAAGCTGCGGAGCGAGACGAAGCATCCGCCGTTCTCAAATCAGCAGAGGCATCCGAGGCTACTGGCGCCATGCGTTGCACACTCGAAACCGATGCCAGAGACAAGGCAGATCTTTCCCCTACCGAAAGCGTGGACGCCTACTATCGCTCAGAGTACCTGAACGACCGCAGCCAGGAGGCGTTGAGGCTCCTGACGCTTCTCAATCGCAGCGGGCTCGACACAGTCGTCGAGCGCGCCCGACAGATCTCCAAAACGCCTCCTCTAAAGATCACTTACCAGGCACAGATCGAACCTTAGTCAATCCTGCATGCCTTCTGACATCTATCCACAACGCCATCGCACCTGCGAGGGGTGATTCATCTGCATCGTAAAGCTTAGGGTGAGAAAAAGAGAGCCTGCTCTTCAATAATCGACCTTACCTGCGGATCGCTTTGTCTCCTACTGAGCGCCTGCGCTCAGACGCCCTACCTGCTAGCTGCGACATCGACGCAGGATGGCTTCGGCAGCGCTTACCCTGCACGCTCTACACGAGAGGCGCGAAAGTGAAACTGCAACCTGCGTTGAAGCTGCTAGGCGCAGAGCTTGGCGTGCACAGGGTCTTAGCCTCGGCTGATTCCCTCTACATCATGTATCCAATTCTTTTCGCAACTTCCATTCGCATCATTCACTTCAGTCTTACCTCGAATTTAGAAGCTTTACGCTTATCGATGGTAAAGTGCATCTCTCTCGGACATCTACGGGAGCGCAGGAGTCCTGCTGCCCTTAATAGAAAGACCCTTCGCAAGCGGGAGTCTACATCTGGATCTTGCAACGTTGTTCAGTGACGCTGCGACAGTGGGTGAGTGGGTGAGTGGGTGAGTGCAGGCAACTGTGACCATCGCGTGAGGATGCAGTGGTATGGCAAGCCCGCAGGCCCTGTTACGTGACCGCTTTTGTTAGGTATAGAAAAGCTTTTCGTGGAAAAGCTGGAGATCAAGGGGAAGTAGCCTCATTTCCGATCCAAGGTTCTTGGCTCAGTGGCGTACTCGCTTGATGCGACGGCAAGTCACACCAAGGGCTGGCTGCATGTTGGAGCGAAAGCCGGACTTGCAGCGAATCCCCAGCGTGCAGGCACGCTAGCAGACATAATCCAGGGAGGCGCAATAAGTCTGGCGTTCTCTGGTGCGCAATCTCCAGGACGGGCGTACTTTTCGGGTTGCGACCGAGGTGGAAAACAGCGAAGTTCTCAGGTCGACGACGAAACAATCATCTATCGCGTTAATGAAACGATCTATCAGGTAGCGACGCTGAGCAAGAAGCTTGGGCCAGCCCAAAGCTTAGTCGAGGACAGCGACGTACCCGAAAGCCACCGGGTGTTCCGGTCCAGAGAAACGTCCCATGCTCGGCCGCACAGGATGCAAGAACGAAAAGAGCTGGTAAGGTCCCACCGTCAAGAGAAAGCTCGTTTTAGCACATGCGGCACCTTGCCGGGAATCTGAGTGGTGACAGTCCCAAACCGCTACGCGATCTTACTGGTCGTTCCCAGAGACGATTCCGGAAGCGGCACTAAGTCTCCGAGGCAGAGTACCCACACAGCACTCCAGTTGATCCCGGAGCCGATGCCGGAAACAGGCGCCCCTCTCTAGGACAAAGTACCCGCAGGGCACTCCATCTCTTAGGCAATGCCAAGGAAAAGCCACCTTCTCCCCAGCCGGCTATTTCACAAGCACCGCCACATCCGTCTGCGCCACCAGGCTCCCGCTCGTTCCCGTCACTGTGACGGTGTACGTGCCGGCGGCCGTCCCGCCCGTCCTGAGTCCCGGCCCGACCGTAACCCCGCACCCCAGCATCCCCAGGCTGCCCGCGAGAAGCAGCATGCACAACATCGCCCGCCACCGCGGCCGCCGCGAAGGCACTCCCCACAGCAGGACCGAAGCTAGCGCGAAGCCGCCGGCACCCGCCAGAATCTCTCGCAGCCCGCGCCCCGCGCCGCCTCCAGCACCATCACGACCCGCTACCTGCGTTGCCATCGGGGCAGTCGTATTGATCGACAGCGTTACCGAAGAGGCGGTCGCCTGCGCCAGCGTCACCGAGGCAGGGAGGGTGCAGGTCGGCAGGTTCGTCCCGCTTGCCCCCGTCACCATGCACTGGAGACTCACCGGCCCGGTAAAACCGCCGGTCGGGGTGATCGTCACACTGCCGCTGCTCCCTGTACCCGGCGCTGCAACCATAATGCCGCCCTGAGGCCCGTAAACCGTGAACGCCGGGCTGCCCGCACTTCCCGGCGGAGCCACAATCACGGCCGTCCCACTTGACGCGTCGTAGTTCACGTCTCCCGGATAGTTCACGGTGATCGTGTTGTTCCCCGTCACCAGCGCTGCGGCCGGCACCTGGAACGTCGCAATCTCTGCGTCAGCGTTGATCGACGTGTGCAGTTGGACGACGGTCCCGTTCAGCACAACACCGGCCGCCGTTGTCGCCGTGATTGCCCCTGTCGGATACGCCCCTGTACTGTCCGTCGAAAGCGTAGCCAGGAGAGGAGTGCTCCCCGATGCTGCACTGGGCTGCGTAGAGATCGTAATCTGCGTTGGCCCCTTGCTCACAAGAAGCGTCGTGGAGCTGCTCGTACTGCTCGGCCCGTAGCTTGCATCCCCGCCAAAGCTCGCACTGAGCTGGTAAGTCCCAGGCGTTACCATCGCCAGCGGGAACGCCGCCCTGCCCTGGCTATTCAGCGCCTGCGTTTCTGTCTGAGACCCGGCACCGCCCATGCCCGTCAGCGTCACCGTCCCGGTCGCCAGGCCATCCACTCCCCCAAGCCCCTCCGGCTGCACATAAGCAAAGCCGTATGAGCCATAGGGGAAGGCATCGCCATACCGCTGCGAAGTGTCTACATCTTCCACCTGCAGCGTCAGCAGCAATTGACTCGGCTCCTGCGAAATGATGACCTGGATCGCAGGCGAAGACTGGCTGGCTGCATGGTTCACATCGCCCGGATAGTACCCATACACCTGGTAGGTACCGCCCGGCAGGTTTGCCACATTGACCGAGCCCGATCCCCCGCTCAGCGGCTGGATGATCTCGCTCACAGCCGCGCCTGCCTGACTCTGCGGTCCCACCATCGAGACCATTCCGGTCGGCGTCACAGCTGAACCATCTGTATCCGTCACCGTAGCCGCAATCGCGACGGGCTGCCCATGCACACCCACAAACGGCCCAGTCGACCCGTTCACCGTAAAGGCCGTAGCCGTCGGCGTAAACTTGACGCTCGGCCACGCAGCAATCAGCTTCTGCACATCCACACTGCCCAGCCCGCTCGCCAGGTCGTATCCCGGCCCCGCGTTGTAGCCTGCCAGGAAGCCATTCCCGCCGCAGTCCGCCGAGCCGGATGCGCAAGGCACCGCATTGTTACCCGCCGTCACATCGTGGAACACGCTGCCACCCATCGCAGAAAGCCCATAAAGAACATTGTTGGCGACCCCAAGCCGCACCGGCATCCCCGCGGCCGCGCTCTGCGACTCCACCACCAGCCCCAGCACCCCAGCAAACGCTGCCGTCGAGGCAGCCGTCCCCGACGCTCCCTCGACCGTGAAGCTGCCGTCGGCTCCCGGCACACAATCGGTAAAAGTGTAGTCAGCTTGTGCCACCGCATTGTCAGAGCAGCCGGCCCACGTCGCCGGGAAGCGCCGATTGCTGCCCGCAAACAGCGCCACGTCTGGCAGCATACGCGCCGTTGCCGCCGCTCCTCCGCTTACAGCGATCCCTGTCTGGAACGGTGGCAACGCGTACCCGCTGCTCATTCCGCCGCCACTGGCCAGGATGACTGACAAAGTCCCCTGCCCCTGGCCATAACTCGCGGCATTGTTCGTCGAGTACCCACCCGGTGGGTTGTTTGTCATCGAGTCGTTCCATGGGTTCTCCGGGATGTACCCCAGAGCATTCGCCTGCGTCACGCTCCCGGCGTTCCCTACGTACTGCGTAAACGCAGAGCCCAGCACATCAAAGTCGGTTCCGCCTACAGCCACGTCATAGGGCGTGGACGCAAACCCATTCACCGCCAAGCCCTGGCTTGCCAAGGCAGCCGCGCCGTCGTCGCACGCCGCGCTCCCCGTATCCCCGGCCGCCACCACCACGGAGACGCCCTGCGCCGCCGCCTGCTGCCATAATTCATTCCACTGCGCATTTCCCGAGGTGCCCAGCGACGCTTCACACTGGCTGTAGCTCATGCTCAGCACAGCCACCTGGTTATCCTCAATCGCGCGTGTCACCGCGTCGGTGAGTCCATCATCCAGAAAGTCCGTGTTGCTTGAGTACACGTACAGGTTCGCCCCCGGCGCGAGCCCCGCCGTAATCTCTGCATCCAGCAGCGTTTCCTGCCCGTCATGCTGGTCCAGCACCCCCGGGTCCGAGCCGTCCACCACCGCCGTCGGCGCCGGCACATTCGTCTCGCCCAGCAGCAGCCGGCGGTAGTTCGTGTAGTCTCCCACCGCGAGGTCCGAGTACCCCGCTATCCCGATCGCCACGCCCGCCCCTGTTCCCTGCGTGCTGCCCGAAAAGTTCCGGTTCAGGCTATTCGGCGCGTCGTAGATCGTGGCCGCATCCGCGGGGGTCAAGTAGTAAATCTTCTTCGAGAAATCGATGTACTCCGCACGAGAGCTTAAAGCTGCTGATCCCGCACTTGCTGATCCCGCACCCGCAGCCACGCCCACCTGCAACCGCCCATCCGCTCCCCGCTCCACCTGCGAGCGGACGCTTACGCTGTGCTGCCCCGCAGCACGGAAATCGTTCAGGGGCCCGAGCCCGGCAACCATCGGAGCCAGCGACGCGGGAATTTGCGGGTCGCCCGCGTTGCCGTGGTGCTCCACGCCCCCCACGGTATACGTGTGGATACTGGTGTGAAACGCTTTCTCGACCTGCCCAGCTGTCCCTGCAAAGCGAAGAAAGTTCCGGCTTGGAGGCGCCGGCTCCACGCGGAAACCCTGTGCCTGCAGCCACCCCGCGGCCAGCTGCAGTTCCCCGTCCGTCGCTCCAAACTGTGCCCCGTACTGCTCCGGCGTCAGCCACTTGTGGAATAGCGGCGAGTGCGGATCCTGCACCGCATCCAGGTAGGCCCGCAGCTCAGCCTGCCGGCTCGCGCTCCTGCGCAACAGCAGCGTCAAGCGACCGGTGGGTGTCGCCGCTGGCACAGCACCCTTGTCATACCGCGGCTGCGCCATCGGGTGCGTGTTCCCCCCGAGCGTCACCCATCCCGGCTCCTGGCCGTCCGCCCCTTGAGCCGCTGCAAGCGCGCCCCATGCCCCCTGCCAAGGCAGCAGTGCAGCCGTGCAGCCAAGCATCACCAAAGCCAGTCGGAGCTGCCGCCCCGCATACCTTATCTTCTTCACCACGTGGCCCATCCTTGCGACCTGCCCCGCGCACACATGGCGCAAGACACCTGTTCAGTCCTTCATGCCGGCTCATCCACAACACCGGCCTGCTGCGAAAGCGTTTCGGCCCGCTCGGCTGCGCGGCCTCCCGGCTGCGCAACATGAGCTACTTCCTCACTGCCGACGCGATCCTACCACCCCTATCGGCGCCCCGCCGAGCCCTCTCTACACCGCCGATTGCAACTAACAGGTACGCAAGTCACGCACGCCTAGCGCCCCGGCCCGGCTCCGATTCGTCTCACCGCAGCGCTCCAGCTTCATATTCAGCTTGGTCTCGCCGCCGCGCATTCATTCCCTGCACTCCATCACCGCCCACCCGCCGGCACATACTGCTCCAGGTACCGCATCACCAGCGAGTACAAATGCACACTCGTCCCCGGCCCTCCAAACGCATGCGTGCGGTTCGGATACTCCATAAAGTCAAACGGCTTTCCCAGTTCAATCAGCCGGTTCATCAGCCGCTCCGTCCCCTGGATGTGCACATTATCGTCGCCCGAGCCATGCACCAGCAGCAGATGTCCGCTCAGCCCTTCCGCATAGCTGATTGGCGATCCATCGTGGTACCCCTGCGCATTCTCTGCCGGCAGTCCCATGTAGCGCTCCTGGTAAACCGAGTCGTACAGCCGCTCATCCGGCACAGGCGCCACCGCCACCCCTGCCGCAAACAAGCCCGGCGAGCGAAACATCAGATTCAATGTCCCCGAACCCCCGCCGCTCGAGCCCCACACCCCCATCCGCGTGCCGTCCGCATACGCATGCGTCCGCGCAAACTCCCTCGTCGCCTCCGCCTGCTGCCGCGACGACAACACCCCGATCGCCCCATAGACACTCTTGCGCCACGCACGCCCTCGCGGCGCAGGCGTTCCCTCGTTATCAAAGCTCACCACCACATAGCCTTCATCCGCCATCGCCTGCAACTCCGGGAGCAGCCACTCATCCAGCACCTCCGCCTCCGCCGGCTCCCCGTACAGATACACAATCACCGGGTACTTCTTCGCCGGGTCAAAGTGCGCCGGCTTGATCACCCGCGTGCTCAGCCGCACCAACCCACCATGCTCGTCCCTCACCGGCGTCTCGGTAAACTCCGCCGGCGCCTGCCCTGCCTGCTGCCTTTTCCGCAGCAGCTCCTCATCGCTCAGCAGCACCCGCGCCACCCTGTGGTCCGGCAGGTGCACCATCTCCGTCACCGGCGGCTGCCCCGCGCTTGACCAGCTGTGCACCGCCCACCGCCCATCGGGCGAAACGTCATAGCTGTGCGTCCCACGCTCCGCCGCGGGCGTCACCCGCTCCGGCGTCCCCGTTCCGTTCAGCCGCGACCGATACAGATACGCCCGGATCGGGTCATCCGGCGAAGCCATGAAGTACAGCCACCCTCCCTCGTCATCCACATGCACCACGCTCATCACATCCGCCGCAAAGTTCGTGATCAGTCGCGGCTTCCCATCACCGCGCGGCAGCAGGTACGCATGCCGCCAGCCGTCCCGCTCGCTTAGCTGCAGCAGCTCCTGCGCGCGTGCGCCGCTTCGCTCCGGCAGCCAATCCAGGTCGTCCATCACATCCACCCACGCCGCGTCCCGGTCCTCCCCCAGCATGCGCAGCGCGCCGCTCTTCCCATCCGCAAGCCACACCTGTTCGTCGTTCTGTAACCGATTGAGATACACAAGCGAAAGCGTTCCAGTGTCATCGTCAAGCCACTCGAGCCGAGGAATGTAGTGCTCGCGCGTATCCCCCGGCGGCGCGAGCCACCGCGTAGGCCCTCCCGCCGCCGACACAATGCCTGCGCGCACCGCGGCATTTACACCCCCAGGGTGCGGGTAGTGGTAGCGAAACAGCTGCGGATACTCCGCGGCTGTGTTATTCACCAGCGTCCATTCGCCCACCCCTGTCTCATCAAACTGTAGGTACGCGATGCGCTGCGAGTCCGGGCTCCAGCGAAACGCATCCCGCAAGTCCAGCTCCTCCTCCGTCACCCAGTCCGTACTTCCATTCATCACCCCCGCATCCGCAAACGCCCCATCCTCCTCTCTTGAGCCATCCGTCGTCAGCTGCCGCACCGCTCCCGTCGCCAGCGTCTCCACCCATAAGTTGTTCCCGCGCACATACGCCACAGAGCCGCCATCCGGCGAGAACTTTGCAAACCGCAGCGTCTGCGGCGAAGCCCCCGCATCCACCTGCCGCAACCCACCGCCGCCGTCCAAGCGCAGCACCCAGTAATCCCCGCGCGTGCGCTCCCTCCACACCATCTGCGCATGGGTCAGCAGCAGCAGCTGCCTCCCATCCTCTGACCATGCATAGCTCTCAATCGGCAACTGCGCCGCCGCGCCACTGGGCACAAGCCGCTTCGCGTCTACCAGCACAGTCCGCTTGCCGCTCGCCGCGTCGTAAGCCGCCAGCTCCACCTGCCCGCTCTCACCACCCCTTCCGGCTGCCGCTTCCAGCACGGTGTACCGGTTCCCCGCGCCCGTCCACTGCACCTCCGGTATCGGCTTCGGCAGCCCCTCGCCCCGCTCCAAACCCTGCAGCAAGCTCGTAAAAGCCGCTGACGGTATTGCCACCGCGTCCTTCGCCGCGCCGCGCGCCTCACCTCCCCGCGAGTCCGCCTGAGCAAAAACCTGCGCGGGAGCGAGAGCGGCTAGAAGGAGGGCTGGAACAAGAAGAGCTGTGACCAGGCAGTCCACAGCCCGCACCATCCTGTAGGTCGTTCTGCACATATCCCCGATCCTACCCGCACCTCAAACGAAGGCTTTCACCCGTGGCGTGCCCGCGTCCTGGTGGTGGGCCCTAATGTCAAGAGAAGCTCTCTACTCGCTGCAACCACCGTTCAACAAAGCACAATCTGTCCCCATTGCATCGTTCGCTCGTCTGTTGACGCTTTCCAATGAGCGAGCACTCGCGCAACGTTTGTCTCCACCCACTGGGTGAGCGCCTGCACATGGGCCGCGAGCTCACGGCCGAGCGGTGTAAGGCTGTACTCCACCTTGGCGGCTTGGTCGGGTAAACCACGCGCAAGACGAAGCCATCCCCTTCGAGTGCCTGAAGCGAATGCGCGAGCATGCGTTCACTCACGCCTCCGATCCGGCGCGCAAGCTCGCTGAAATGGCGAGCCTTCTCTAGGAGCAAGACCAGGATCAAAGAACTCCAGCGTGTTGAAATGTGAGCGATAACGATGCGCGAGGGGCAATCCGCTGCACACAGGTTGCCGCTCTGCTTCCGCTTTGGGCGCCGAGCGTGTGCCGCAGCACCAGCCGTCACCGACGCAGCGCGCGCAGCCGGCGTAAAGCTGCTTGCCTACACCAGCATCCTCCATGCCGACACCTCAACGCTCCTCTTGGCCAAGGAGCACCAGCCGACCGAGGCCTCTATTCGCGCGTCCGGGGTGCCGTTCACCTTCCTTCGGAATGGGTGGTACACAGAGCACCACACGGGCTCGCTGGCGGCTGCGGTGGAACATGGCGCTATTTTGGGTGCGGCAAAGGATGGCCGCTTTGCTCTCGCGGTAGTTCACCTCCCGAAATGGAAGCTTGACGATGGAGGAAGCCGATAGCGCCCCGCGCCAGGGGATCTGCTTCTGAAACGGCGAGAAAAGAACCGGGTGCCTGCGGGCACTCGATCGCCCGCGCTGATACGGAATGTGCACCAGATGCTTCCTAAGCAGGACCGAAAGCGATCGCCTCACTCTTCAGTCAACCTTCAGAGAACAGGGCTAGCTTCACAACTGTGCAGTGCACAGGAGCCTTTCTATGAAAAACATCAGGACGAAGCTTATTCTCGCGTCGGTGCTCGCAGCCGCAACATTCACAACGGGTATCGCGGAAGCACAAAGTACTTTGCACGTTCCCTTCTCCTTCCATATCGGCAGCAGCGTTCTTCCGGCCGGCACTTACTCAGTGGAACCTGGACCTCATAACGGATTTGTCACCTTGACGAACACAAATAACTCGGTGAGCTTTAGCTGGACGCTGCTTACGGGCGAGCCGGCACCGAGTGATACTCGCATTGTTCTTCGCTTCGATCAGGTGGGAAACTCGCACATGCTGCGATCAGTGCAGTACCGCTCCTTGATCACCGCACGTCTTGATAAGAAGGCCTTGCAGTATCAGCGCGAGGCTTTCCTACCTGGGCAGGCAGAGTAGTCGCACCACGCCGCCTTGCCGAGGTCTCGACTCTGAGACCTGGGCGTCCACAACTCTCCTTGCCCAAACCACGTCCAAGTTATGCCCAAAGCCGGGAAACCGCCTTCGCCAATCCCAGCCACTTCGCGGCCCATCCTCTCCAGCCTCATCGGTCATCCTGAGCCGAAGCCGGTAACGCTCTACGCCTAATGATCTGCTTATCCCCGCTACGCCCGCTCCGCAAGCAGCCAGACAAAAGAGGGAGCGCGCCGTAGCGCGCTCCCTCTTTTCAGTCGTTCCCTGTTATTACAACTGCGACTCCAACAGCTGCTGCGGAGAAAGCCGGAACCCGAACAGCCGTGCCACGCCATACTCTGCCAGCAGCGCCAGGAGGATTACCGGAAACAGAAAGCCCGCCAACAACCAGCCCACAAAGCTCATCTTGGACGCACGCGCCACACAAGCCACCACCGCCGACAAAGACAACCAGCCTAAAACAGGAAGAAGCCACCAAGCGTTCATTGAAGGGCCCAGCCTTAAAGGAAGAATGGCCGCACTCTAGCCCATGCAGCATAGCTTTGGGAAGAGCGCTTTTCTGCTTTCCCGCCGCGGCTCGCATTCAGCCGCGTTCTCCCACTTCCGTGCGATGACCTCCTGCGCGATGACCTTCCAGGCGATGATCTTCTAGGAGGAAATCCCCAGCCCCTGCCTACATCAGCAGCCGCGTGCCCCCGCGCTGCAGCCGGCTGTACACCTCGCGCAGTCCAAAGACGCAAGGCTCAAACGCCGCGCTCAGCCGCGCAAACAGCGGCGCTTCGCGCTCATACTCAAACAGGTTGAACTGCGACACCACCCAGTAGCTCTGCTGCCCGGTCCGCACCATGCGCTCCAGCCGCTCCGGGCTCGCCGCATGGCTCGGCGCCATTCCCGCGGAAAACAGCAGAAAATCCCCGATATGCTTCCGCATCCGCCGCTCCGCGTCAAAGGAAGCGGCCGTCCCATGCACCGGATCGGCCGCCAGCAGCAGCGCCTCCACATCCCGCACCGGCCGCCCTTCCGCATCCGTCACCGGGTACAGCTTTTCCGTCGAAGAAAACTCGGTCAGCATGTCGGCCACATAGGCCGCCACCTCCTGCGACTCCCGCGGCATCGTGTCCCGGAAACACTCCCGCACAAGATCGTGGAAAATACGGCGCAACGGATGCGTGGCAGAAATCATGAGGGGAGACTCCTTCGTTAGGGTTTTGAGCGCAAAAGCGTTTCGAGCGCAAAAGCACCTGGAAGACACTCCAAAGCACTTTTTGTGAACAAACCATCGCACGACCCCCGCCCCTCGGCAAGGGGGGACCTGTACACCCGGCGAAATGAGCTGGCACTCGCGTCACCTCTCTGCGAGCCTCTTTACGCCGCTGTAGCGATGCCGATGTACTCTTTCGCTCGCGGAGACTCCCCCATGCCCAAACCCACGTACAGGCCCACGCACAGGTCGCCCACCAGTCAGCACTCTGCCCAACCCATCGCAGCGCCCGACCTCCCCGCCTTCGGGCAGCCGCAGCCCGGCCCCGATGCCTCAGGCTTCAAGGTCCCACACCCTTCTGACAACCCCCTCTACAGCAAAACCGACACCAAACTGGTCGAGCCCTTCCCCGCGCCCCGCGGCGGCACTGAGCCCGTTCTAACCCTCTCTGACATCTGGGGACCTGCCCTCGGCCCCGCCAAGACCGCCGCTATCACCGCAGCCGGCCAGCTTGTCTTCCACAGCGTGGGCGACACCGGCAGCGTCAAAGGTCCGGCCACCGAGTCGCTGGTCGCCGACGCGGCCCAGGCCGATCTCGCCACTTCCCCCGCCAACGCCGTCCCCGCTTTCTTCTTCCATCTCGGCGATGTGGTCTACAGCTTCGGCGAGGCCGGCTACTACTACGACCAGTTCTACGAGCCCTGGCGCACGTACCAGGCCCCTATCCTCGGCCTCGCGGGCAACCATGACGGCCTGATCTACACCGGCGACCCCGCCCCCACCCTCGACGCATGGCTGCGGAACTTCTGCGCCGCTGCCCCGGCCATCACCCCGGAAGCAGGCGGCCTCATCCGCACCGCGGTGGTCCAGCCCGGCGTCTTTTACACCTTTGACGTCCCCTTCGCACGCATCCTCGCCGTCTACAGCAACGTGCTGGAAGACCCCGGCGTCGTGTCCACCGAGGGCGGCACGCGGCCCACACTCAATGACACCCAGCTCACCTTTCTCACCGCCGCCCTCACCCGCTGCAAAGCGCAAAACTATACCGGTGCCGTCATCATCGCGGTACACCATCCGCCCTACACCGCAGGCACCACGCACGGCGGCTCGCCGCGCATGCTTGACGACCTCGACAATTGCGCCGCCGCCGCTGACTTCTGGCCCCACGCCGTCTTCTCCGGCCACGCCCACAACTACCAGCGCTTCACCCGGACGCGCAATCCCGGCACCTCGGGATCCACAAACGTCGCCTACCTCGTCGCGGGGCATGGAGGCCACGGGCTCGATGCCATCCGCAAAGTCAACGGAGCAGCCATCCGGGTGCCCTATATCGTCGATGACACGTTGACACTCGAGAACTACGACGATGCACACTACGGTTTTCTTCGTGTCACCGTCGATGCCGCGACGATGCGCATCGAGTATCACCAGGCCGGGGCAGGCACGGGAACGCCGGCCGATACGGTCTCGATCGATCTCGGCACCCGGACCGTCAGCTAGCGGCTTCGGCGTACTCTTCGGGCCGCCCTGGTGCTCGAGCCCAGCGCGGCCCCAAGTACAATCGCTCCGTGGCCGTCGCCCCTACCCACCCCCTCGCTGCGCAACGCGGCCGCGCCATGACCTTCACCGCACCGGCACGCTTATTCTGGCTGGCCCTGCTTGTGCGCCTCCTCTACATGACCCTGGCGCATACCTGGCGCATGCGGCCCTACAACGACCACTTCGGCTTCGGCTGGGAGATGGCACGCATAGCACGCGCCCTGGTCACCGGTTACGGATACAGCGATCCCTTCAGCGGCCATACCGGCCCAACCGCCTGGGTTACGCCCGCTTACCCGCTCGTCATCGCCGGGGTCTTCCGCCTCTTCGGCATCTACTCGGCTCTATCCGCATGGGTCCTTCTGGCGCTTAACTGCGTCCTGAACGCGCTGATGGTGCGCACCACCTTTGAAATCGCCGCACGATGCTTTGCGCAGGTGCCGGATCGCGACGGACGCAGCATGGGGCCGCGCATCGCCCTCTGGTCTGCCTGGCTATGGGCGCTGTACCCCGCAGCCATGCAGTACGCGGTCAAGTGGATCTGGGAGATGACGCTCACCGCCTTTCTCTTCTCCGCCGTCCTGCTGCTCGCGCTGCGGATGCGCCAAATCGGTGAAGCGACCGGGGAAGCGTTCGGGGAACCAGCCGCTGACCCGGCGCCGAACAGCATCCCGTCACAACCCTGGACTGCATCTTGGACTGCATCTTGGACGGCACGCTGGACCAAGGGATGGACAGAAGGGCAGAGCTGGCGCAGCTGGGCATTGTTTGGTCTGCTTTGGGGGCTCATCGCGCTCAGCAATCCTGAGGTGTGCATCATGCTCCCCGTAATGGGGGTTTGGCTGCTGCGCGGCGCAGGTGCGGCATGGCCCCGGCAGCTCCCCCACGCCCTGCTTGCAGCCGTCCTATGCCTGGGGCTCATCGCTCCCTGGAGCTGGCGCAACTGGGAAGCCTTCCATCACTGGGTGCCTCTCCGCGGCAACTTTGGCGCTGAACTCTACCTCGGCAACGGCCCCGGAGCCGTAGGCCTCCTGATGGAGTACAACCACCCCGGGGAAAGCCCAGAGCAGCTGCGTCTCTACCGCAGACTCGGAGAGGTGCGCTACGTCCAGACGCGGGGAGCAGCGGCCAAACAGCTGATCCGCTCCGACTGGGGCCGCTTTCTGCGGCTGAGCGCGACCCGCTTTTACTACTTCTGGTTTTCCGTTCCCCACCCTTCCGACGACGCCCCGCTCGTCGAGTACGGGCGCAATCTCAACTATCAGTTCACCTCCCTCACCGGCATCCTGGGCCTGCTGCTTGCCTGCAAGCGCCGCGTTCCCGCAGCGGCCCTCTTCGCCTGGTCCTTCGCCCTGTTGCCCCTGCTCTACTACTTCGTCACCGTCCACGCGCGCTTCCGGCACCCTTTTGAGCCATTGATCGTGATCCTGTCTGTGTTCCTCTTCCGCTCTGCGGAGCGCAGCCGGCGGGTACGCTTGCTTTCCGGCGCCGCTCGGACGCCCGTGCCTCGAGCCCAGGGGCATTGACCCTGCCGTCACTCGTCGCTACACTGGAAGAGTTCGGCGTTCGGCGTTGCCGCCCCTTGCTCGCGGCCTGCCTGTGGTTTCCCCAGGCGGCGCGATGCTTCCCCACGGAAAGCTCTTCTGTCCCGGGAATGCAAAAGAAGGTTTGCGCATCTGCCTGCTTGACAGGTTTGAAGCCGCCCGGCATGGGACGGCTCTCGAGAGGAAGACGTATGTACGCGGTGATCCGTACGGGTGGAAAGCAGTATCGCGTGGCCCCGGGCGACGTAGTGAAAGTGGAAAAGCTTCTGGCCGATGAGAATGGCGCAATTGCCTTTGACGATGTTCTCGCATTCTCAGGCGAAGCCGGTTCCCTGGCAAAGCCTGGCGAGGGTGCAAAGGTTCTCGCGACAGTCGTTGGGGAAGGCCGCGGCGATAAGATCCTCGTCTTCCACTACAAGCGCAAGAAGCAGTACAAAAAGATGCAGGGTCACCGGCAGTCCTTCACCCAGGTCAAGATCAACGAGATCCAGGTCAACGGCACTACCTACGGCCCTCAGGCCTAAAGCTAGATCTAGATTCAGCCTCAGCGCAAGCGCACAGCGGAGAAACCATGGCACACAAAAAAGGACTAGGCAGCTCCAAAAACGGCCGCGACTCAAACGCACAGCGTCTCGGCGTCAAGAAGTTCGGCGGTGAGGTGGTCACCGGCGGCTCCATCATCGTACGGCAGCGCGGTACCCCGTTGAAGCCGGGCCTGAACGTTGGCATCGGCAGCGACGATACTCTCTTCGCGAAAATCGATGGCCGCGTCAAATTCATCGATCGTGGCCGCACCGGCCGCTTTGTCGCCATTGAGCCGCTCGTCGCCGCACAGACCACCTCCGGGGAAGTCGCAGCCGACTAGTCAACGAACAGCTTTATCAACAAAAGGCGACGCCTCCGGGCGTCGCCTTTTTCCAGCATGTGCACTCTGGCGTCCGAGAAGGCTGCCCGAGCAGGATCTAAGAACTGCCGATTTTGTACTTGTCAAGAATGCTGTCCACCACCAGCTGCACGCCGGAGATAAAAGGTGTTTGCTCTGCCTGTCTGCCGCTTAACTCCAGCTTCATCGCAATCTCATTCCAGCGCATCAGCTTGGACGCAGGCGAGAGCGAGTGCGGATTCCGCCGGGGTTCGGGGAGGAGGATGTAGGCGGCCCAGAGGCTAAGAGCGATCAGGATCGCCATCTCGTTCAGCATGCTGATCCAGGTGATAAAGCGTACCGGCAAATTGATTGTCATGGCGGAAAGCAGGTCCATGATGCCGAGCATGGATAAGCCGAGGGCCAGGCCGACAGGACGGCTGCGGAGACACATACCCAGCCGCTCGAGGCGGTGGATCAGCAGAACAAGCAGCGAAATCTCAAAAACGCAGACACACAAAGCGAACGAGATACTGACTTCATCGACCCAGGTCTGCAGATCGCGAACACCGAAGACGGGAATGTGTGCGGTCAGGGCCAGCGCAAGAGCGAGAAAAGCAGCCCAGCGAAACACAATAAGCGCAGCAGAGGACAGCCCAGGTAGGGGGCTGAGGCTCTTCTTCAGCAAAGCGCGGATGACTAGAAACACACAAACAGTCTCTGGGACGTAAAGCGACCAGTAGACCGAGAAGTAAAGGGTCTTCGCGCTTCCTGCGGAAAGCCCGAAGGGTTTGTCTTCGGCGAGCAGAAGAAGGTAAGCCAGCGAGGTCAGCAGCCTGCACACTACGAAGACGCTGAGGGCGCGATAGTCGGGTGGCGCCTCGTCCACAATGCCGAGACGCCGATCCCCTCCCTGCAGACCTGCGATCCTCCGCCGCCATCCAAAATAGAGAGCGAGCAGCACGAGCAGCCACCAAACCGGTTCCAGGCTGCTGAGGATCGTCAGTGTCGAAGACACGTTCACTTGCAACTCTCGACTTCAGGTTTCTTCTGCACGCTGCACGCCCCGCGGGGGGAGGACGAGCAACCGCAGTCTAGTGGGTGCCGATCGGACGCGGCATCGGCGGGGCGGTTGTGATCACCGGTCCATTGGTGCTAGGCACCGGGTCAGAGGCAGCAAAGCTGCTCGCGGAAAGCTGAAAAATACCTGCGGCGACAAACAGCATAGCAACGAGGCGAGATGTCTTGTTCATATCCAGTTCTCCTTGTGTAATCCATCATCATCTACAGAGTTTTGTTCGGTAGTCCGATCAAACTCCTGTGCGCCAAAGGTAACTTTCCACCCCTCTCCCTGCAAGAAGAGATCGACGAAGATGATGTGAATTCGACGCAAGACCGGTTACTCAAGGAAGTGCCTAAGGGACCACTTGCGGAACTGCCGTGAGTTGTGCTGTGCCTTTTGCTTCGTTGCCCGAGTGCTAAAATCAAGATGTTGCGGTTCATGTGGCAGGGGCTTGACCCACATGGCTGTCCTGCCTGCCGGCCGCTTGCTGCCTGCCTCACACATTGGAGTTGCATGTCTCTGAACGACAGATCTCTTACGCCTCAAAGCCTCGGAACAGGCTCGCCTCTTGATGGTACCTACACCAGCGACAACATCAAAGTGCTGGAAGGGCTTGAAGCTGTTCGCCTGCGCCCGGCCATGTATATCGGCTCGACCGGGGAGCAGGGCTTGCATCACCTCGTCTATGAGGTTGTCGACAACTCGGTCGATGAAGCGCTCGCCGGCTATGCAAGGCATGTAGACGTCGTAATTCACGTGGACAACTCCATCACGGTCGCGGACGACGGCCGCGGCATCCCAGTTGACTTAAAAACGCTGGATAATGGCGAACGGATGCCGGCGGTGCAAGTTGTTTTAACCAAATTGCACGCCGGTGGTAAGTTCGATGCCTCCACGTACAAGGTGTCCGGCGGCTTGCACGGAGTCGGTGTTTCTTGCGTCAACGCACTCTCGGAAGCCTTTGCTGTGGAAATCTGGAGAGACGGCCACACCTACGAGCAGGATTATTCCAAGGGCGCCCCCATCTCGGAGCTGCGCCAGGTCGGCACCTCCAAGCGCCGCGGCACCAAGGTCCACTTCCTTCCTGACCGGTCGATCTTCACAGCCACTGAGTACAACTACGACACGCTGGCCCAGCGGCTGCGCGAGCTTGCTTTTCTCAACAAGGGTCTGGCCATCACGCTGATGGATGAGCGCGTGCTCGACCCGAAAACGGGTGACCCCAAACGGGCAGACTTCAAGTACGCCGGCGGCATCGCAGAGTTCATCCGGCACATCAATAAAGGCAAGGCTGTTCTGCATGAGCAGCCGATTGTAATGGAAGCCTTGCGCGATGGCGTCGACATGGAGATCGCCCTCCAGTACAACGATGCCTACTCGGAGACGGTGTTTACCTTCGCCAACAACATCAACACTGTCGATGGGGGCAGCCACCTTTCCGGCTTCCGCACAGGGCTGACCCGGACCATCAATGCCGCCGGCCAGTCGCTCGGGCTCTTCAAAGACATGAAGGAGAACCTATCGGGCGATGATGTCCGCGAGGGCCTCGTCGCGGTCATCAGTGTCAAGCTGCCCCAGCCCCAGTTCGAAGGGCAGACCAAGGGCAAGCTCAACTCAGACATCGCGGGCACGGTCCAGGCGCTGGTCAACGAGAAGCTGGGCATGTTTCTCGAGGGAAACCCCCAGCTTGCCAAGAAGATCATCAACAAGGCCATCGATGCGTCCCGCGCACGCGAGGCAGCCCGCAAGGCGCGCGATCTCACCCGCCGCAAGGGCGCGCTCGATGGCGGTGGCCTGCCAGGCAAGCTCTCCGACTGCTCGGAGCGCAACCCTGAGAAGTGTGAGCTCTACCTGGTCGAAGGCGAGTCCGCCGGAGGCACCTCACGCCAGGGCCGCGACCGCCGCTTCCAGGCCATCCTGCCGCTCAAAGGCAAGATCCTGAACGTCGAAAAAGCTCGCTACGACAAGATGCTCGGCCACGAAGAAATCCGGGCCATGATCACCGCACTCGGCGCAGGCATCGGCAAAGACGACTTCGACCCGTCTAAGCTGCGCTACGGCAAAATCATCCTGATGACCGATGCCGATGTCGATGGCTCGCACATCCGGACGCTGCTGCTGACCTTCTTCTTCCGCCACATGCAGGAACTCATCAAGCGTGGCCACGTGTACATCGCCCAGCCGCCGCTCTACCGGATCAAGAAGGGCAAGTTCGAGCAGTACATCAAAGACGATCGCGAGTTCGTCCGCGTGATGGTCAAGCGGGCGTCCGAAGGCATGATCGTCAAGTACGGGACCAAGCCCGAAGGCGGCCCTCTAGGCCAGCTCGACGGAGCGGCACTCACCAAGTTCATGGGGCAGCTCAACGAGTACCTGGGCTTTTACGAGAAGGTAAACCGGCGTGTCCGCAACGAGGAGGTGCTCAACCTCATGGCAGCGCAGGAGCTGTTGCGGCGCGCAGACTTCGAGTCAGCGCAGCCCGGCGAAGTGCCTCAGAAGTTTGCAAGCCTGCATGCAGGTCTTGAGCGGATCGCTCCCGAATATCAGTTCAAGGCCGTGCACGCTCCCGCCTTTGATGAGGAGCACCAGACCTGGTCTGTCAGCTACCTGGACGCGCAAGGTGCGCCGCGCCGCCTCGACTGGACGCTTGCCTCCACACCCGAATATCGGCAGATGATGGGCAAGTACAGCCAGATGAAGGAGCAGCTGCAGGCACCCTTTACCGTCGAGTACGCCGGCAAGGCAGCAGCCGCGCCTGAGCCCGATCCCGAAGACACCGATACCGAGACAACCGGGGAAGCAGAAGCTGGGCGCCCTGCTCCCAAGCGTGCCGGGCGCACCTCGCATGAACCCGTGACAAAGCGCTCTGCGGCTGAGCTGTTCGAGTACGTCATTGACCAGGGTCGCAAGGAGTACCAGGTGCAGCGCTACAAGGGCCTCGGCGAGATGACGGCTCCCCAACTCTGGGAAACCACCATGGACCCCGAGCGGCGTACGCTGCTCTCCGTCAAGCTGGAAGACATCGCGGAAACTGAGGCAATCTTCTCCACGCTCATGGGCGAAGATGTCGAGGCGCGGCGCAAGTTCATCGAGGAAAATGCGCTCGATGTGAAGAACCTGGATATTTGAACATTAGCTATTTGAACATTAGCTATTTGAACATTAGCTATTTGAACGTTAGCTATTTGAACATTGGCTATTTGGTTCAGGCTTTCAAGGGTTCCCGGGAACGAAACCACAAGCACGTTACCGAGGAATCCTGGCTGCTTCTCGTCCGAGGCCATAAGATCAGCTCGAGGTGAAACGGAAGCATGCCCATAGAACCATGTTTATAGACACACGCACAGTATGTCGGTTCGCGAGCGTGCAACAAAGCGCCCGCCAGCCCCGCTGCTTCGGCAACTCATCCCGCGTACCCCGCCCAGGCGCAAGCTGCCCATGAACCTCAAGATCAACAACATCCAGGTGTTGCGCGCGTTCGCCGCCGTGGCTGTCGCGATCTTCCACACCGGGTATCTCTTCCCGCACATGCACGCTTTTGGTTCCTTCGGTGTCGACGTCTTCTTCGTCATCAGCGGCTACATGATGGCGCGCATCCTCGAAACGAACCCGAGCTTCTTTCTACGCCGCCGCCTCATCCGGATTGTGCCCCCTTACTGGATCCTCACCATCCTGCTCTTCTTCTTCGCCTGGAAGTTCCCCAACCTTCTCAAAGCTACGCAGGCAAACGGCACGGAACTGTTCAAGAGCCTCCTCTTTATCCCTTACTACAAAGGCAGCGGGCTCCTGCGGCCTCTTCTCTTTGTCGGTTGGACGCTCAACTACGAGATGTTCTTCTACGGGGCCATCGCAGTGGCACTTTTCCTGCTGCCGAAGCGGCCGCTTGTCCTCTCCGGGGCACTGGTACTCTTCGTACTTCTCCTGTGTCAGCCCTTTGGCGGCCACCATGTCGCTCTCCCTGACTTCTACGGCGAGGGCTTGATGGCCGAGTTCCCCATGGGCTTCGTTGTCTATGAGCTCGCGCGCAAGATCAGCCCCGCTGCCGCGCAACGCACGCGTGCTCTCTCACTGACGGTCTTCCTCTGCGCGGCGGCTGGGCTCGTGATCTACCAGGGCACCGATCTGCTCCCGCATGCAAACCATGGCTGGCTCGTCAACGCCCCGCTCAGCTTTGCCTTTGTTCTCTCCGCCAGCCTCCTGGCCCAGGGTGGCTGGGACACCCGGCTGGGCTCCCTTGTGCTTCTCGGTGATGCCAGCTACGTCCTGTACCTCGTCCACCCTTATGTGGAGTACATGCTCGATCGTGTCGTTGCCAAACGACTGCCGTTCCTGCGCATCGATCACGCGCCCGGTTGTGCTCTGGGCGTTTCGACCGCCGTCGGTGTCGCATTGCTGCTGCACGTCTATGCGGAGAAGCCCGGGGTCAGCTACCTCAACCGCCGCTTCGGCGGCAAGCGCCGCAGTGCCGAGCTCAGCGCGCCGCAAGCCGTCCCAAGCCAGGTCGCTCCTTAGCTCCTGAAGCTCTTGGAACTCTTGCCCCAGACCTCGCCATCGCAGCCGCGCCTGTCCAGCCTTTTCACAAAGCAGCAAACACTCCCAGCAAGCCAGAGCTACCCTGCGTTCGTTGGCAGGCGTCCTAGCTTTTGTGAGTTTGCCTCTATTCCAACAGGAAGAGCAGGCTGCCGAGCAGCATGACCAGGCCGCGGCAGAAGAAGTCCTAGCTCAGATTGCGCAGCGCTTGCTTGCCCGCGACGGGCCTCCGCGCGAGCGTCCCTTCTGGGATCCGCTCAAGGAGCTGATCTACGTTCTGGTCTCGGCGCGCACCCGCACCGAGGTCTCGCTCTTTGTCCTGGCGCAGCTTGAAATGCGCTATGGTGCTGCTCTCGGCGACTGGCGCGCTCTCCGGGATGCGCCCGCCGCGGAGGTTCTGCACATCCTCGCGCCCGTCACCTTTCCAGAGCGCAAAGCACCCGTGCTGCAGGCGGCTCTCCGCCGCATCACCCGGCAAAATGGCGGGGTACTCTCGCTTGACTTCTTCGCGGACCAGCCTGTAGAGCGCATCCGTCGCTGGCTGGAGAGCTTCGAGGGCGTGGGCGCCCGCGGCTCCGCAGCCGTCGCCAACCACTCGTCCCTGCGGCTGCGTGCGCTGGCGATCGATGGGCACCACCATCGCATCGTGCAGCGTCTCGGCCTAGTCAAGCGCAGCGTGAGTGCCGGAGACGCAGAGCAGCTCCTCCTGAGGATGCTTCCCGAAGAACGATGGCCTCCCTCCCGGCTCACCCAGCTCCACGACCTGCTCAAGTTCCACGGCCAGGTTCGCTGCACCGCCAACGACTGGCAGCCTAACTGCCCGGACTGCCCGCTGCTCCCTCTCTGCCCCACAGGCACGGATGCCGTGCAAGCATCGCAAGGCGCGTAGAAGCCCTTCGCCCCCGGCAGCGCATGCCGCGTTCGTCTGGCCGTCCTTGCAGGTGATAAAAGGGTGACCAACGCAACCTAGCGAAGCAGCACATCAGGAGACGTCCATGCCCCTGCAAGCACAAGGCACCTTCCAGGTGACCATCCGTCCCATCCCCGGTGACGCCGCCGGCATGAAGCGTATGTCGATCGAGAAACAGATCCAGGGCGATCTCGAGGCGACCTCCACCGGCGAGATGATGGCAGCCGGCGACCCAAAAACCGGCCAGGCCGGCTACGTCGCCATGGAGGTCGTCACCGGCAAGCTAGGCGATCGAACCGGCAGCTTCGCCCTGCAGCACAAGGCTCTGATGGACAGCGGAGGCCAGGTCCTTGAAGTACTCGTTGTCCCCGGCTCCGGCACCGCAGAGCTGCAAGGCATCAGCGGTCAGTTCACGATTGCCATTACAGACGGCCAGCACCGCTACGACTTCACATACACGCTTCCGCCGGCGCTATAGCGCCCACCGGTTCACACGGGCAGCGCACTCCAAGGACTGGCTTATGCCATACTGCCCTTCATCCTCCCCGCAATGAGAGCTCACCCGCATGGCATTGGATCGGCGTTCCTTTTTCCTCACGGCAGGCCGCTTCGGCCTGGCCTCGACTCTCTTTCCGGGCGCACTCTACGCCCTTGCCGCAGACCCTGAAAAAGACCCGGTAATAGACCCTGCTACAGCTCCGCCCACAACTCCCGCCGAGCCAAAGCTACGCCCCATCACGCCGGAGATGATCGACGCAGCCGCTGCGCTGGCCGGCGTGCCCATAGAGCCCGCGCAGCGCGCGATGATGCTCGAAGGCCTCAACAGCCAGCGCGACGCGTATGCCGAGATCCGCATGCTCGCGCTGCCCAACTCGGTCGCGCCCGCCTTCGTCTTCGATCCGCTGCCCCCCGGCACCGTGCTCGATACGGCCAAGGCTCCCGCCCGCTACAGCAAAGCCGCCAACCCACGCACCGTCCCCGCCAATCTCCCCGCCGATCTTGAGGAACTCGCCTTTCTCCCGGCCATGGAGCTCGGAGATCTCGTGCGCCGCAAAAAGGTAAGCTCCGTCGCGCTCACCGAGATGTACCTCACGCGCCTCAAGCGCTACGACCCTCTGCTGCACTTTGTCGTCACCCTCACCGAGGACCGCGCGATGAGCAAAGCGCGCGAAGCAGACGCCGATCTTGCGAAAGGCCTGTACCGCGGTCCGCTGCACGGGCTCCCATGGGGTGCCAAGGATCTGCTCGCAGTCAAAGGCTACCCGACCACCTGGGGAGCAGGCGGCTTTGAGCACCAGGTCATCGACGAGGACGCCACCGTCGTACAGCGTCTGGACGAAGCAGGAGCCGTGCTCGTCGCCAAGCTGACGCTCGGGGCGCTCGCCATGGGCGATGTTTGGTTTGGCGGCCGCACGCGCAATCCCTGGAACCCCAGGCAAGGCTCCAGCGGCTCCTCGGCCGGCCCCGCTTCCGCCACCGCCGCCGGCTGCGTCGCTTTCTCGATCGGCTCGGAAACACTGGGCTCCATCTCGTCACCCTCCACGCGCTGCGGCGTGTCTGGGCTGCGGCCCACCTTCGGCTTTGTGCCGCGAACCGGCGCCATGGCCCTCAGCTGGACCATGGACAAGCTGGGCCCCATCTGCCGCGGCGTGGAAGACTGCGCTGCTGTTCTCGCGGCCATCTACGGACCTGACGGCAAGGACGGGAGCGTCAAACCGGCAGCCTTCCGCTGGAACGCCGAGGCAGACTGGAAGCAGCTGCGCGTGGGCTACCTCGAAAGCGCCTTTGCCGACCCGAAATCCGACCCGCAGCCCGCCCCTCAGCCCGCCCCGCAGCAAGGAGGCAAACAGGCCAAGGCGCCGCTGACCGAAGCTGAGCAGAAAGAGGCCGCGCGGCACGCAGCCGAGGAGAAGGCCGGCGCAGCACGCCGCCTGTACGACCATCGCTACGACACAGCTGCACTCGCCAGGCTGCGCAGCATGGGTGTGCAGCTTGTGCCCTTGGAGCTGCCGAAGCTGCCCTACGGCGCGATGGTTCCTCTGCTCACAGCCGAAGCCGCCGCTGCTTTCGATGACCTCACGGTGACCGGCCGGGACAAGCTGCTGACCGCGCAGGGCCCGTATGACTGGCCCAACAGCTTCCGCACCGCCCGCTTCTATCCAGCAGTCGAGTACATCCAGGCCAACCGTGCCCGTAGCCTCGCCATCGCGCAGGTGTCCAAGCTCTTTGACCAGGTCGATGTCATCGTCGCCCCAAGCGGCGGCGAGCAGCTCCTCGCCACCAACCTGTCTGGCCATCCGGCCGTGATCGTGCCAAACGGCTTCCGCGGAGACGATGCCCCCCAAGGCCCGCGCATTGATACCGGAGACGATGACTCCATCGGCGGCCCCGGCACGCCGGTCAGCCTCACCTTCCTCGCTGGCCACTATCAGGATGCCAAAGCGCTGCTGCTGGCGCGCGCCTATCAGCAGGCGACAGGCTTCGCGCAGCAGCACCCCAAACTCCCCGGCTGAAACATCAAAGCTTAGCCGATCACGCGGTACCCCAACTGAAACGGGTTCCCGGCAAGCCCTGCCAGCAGGTACCAGCCCGTCGCCCCAATGTGGAGCGACGGCCCATAGGTATAGCCAAAGCCCGTGTCCAGCACACTGCTGGACGCAACCAGACCCAACCCCAGCGGGATAGCGCGCCCGCCCACCGTCTGCCCCGCACCCAGCGTCGTTTGCGCACGCACACACTGGCCCAGCAGCGTCACAGCCTGCTGCAGGTCGGCGATCAACGCCGGAATCGATTCCCCGCGCAGGGCGCGTGCCGCCAGTGCCGCCGCGGTATGCGCGGTCCCCTCCAGCCACACGGCATGCGGGTCATCCGCTGTGGTCGTCAGGCTCGCCGTATCAAACACCAGGCCGTGGACGCTCTGGCTGCCGGTCAGGCTCGTATCTGTCGCAGTCGCGGTATCTGTTGTCTGCAGGTTGGCCAGCGCCCAATCGATCGTCCCGCGCGATCGCGCATCCAGCGCCGCCATAAAGGACCAGGTCTGGCAGTCCTCCGGGATCGGCGACGTGTTCAGTGTGATCTGGTCACCCAGCGTGCCGGTGTAGAAGAAGGGCCCAGCCGGCTCGAGGGTCGCCGTCACAAACGCGAGCGCATGCTGCGCCAGCGCCGACCACAGCATCCCGTTCGCCGCCGCGCCACCCTTCGTCAACCGCTCCAGCATGGTGAAAAAGGCATAGCAGTCGATGTTGTGCTCGGTCGATTTGCCATTCGTCGAAGGCACTGACATGTTCTGCGGGTTGATCGTGGCGCCAAAGGAGAAGCCGCCCGGCCCCAGTGTGCTGTAGGCGTTCTTCACGATCCAGTTGCCCACCAGCACCGCCCCTGCAAGAAAGCTGCTGACGCCTGTGCGATAGAAAAGCTGCGCCAGCGCCATGCCGGCCCACGCCTGGTCGCCCACGGCACTGGTGTAGAAGTAGTACGGCGCGGCCGCCGGCGTAATGTAAGCGCCGCTCCCATCCGTGGCAGCGGCATTCACGTAGTAGGCCTGCCCGAACCGGCCATCGGCCACGGGGAAGTTGTGCGCCTGCGCATACAGCAGCCCCGCGCCCAGCACGGCGGCACGCTCCAAGTCGTCCGCCGTTCCACGCGCCAGGTACGCATGGATCGTCACCGCATTGTCATAGGTAAAGGCCGTCGGACCCAGCGCCTGGTCGCTGTAGCTCTGCGTTAAGCGCACCGTGGCGCCCGTGGCATAGGCGTCCATCATCTGGTTCTGAAACGTAAAGGCCCGCTGGAGCGACTGGAGCAGCACGGCCGCGTCGCCCAGGGCGCTGGCCGGGCTGGCTTGCGCTTCGGCAGGTGCAGCGCTGAAAGCACTCGGCAGCACGACACCAATCCCCACAGCGGAAGCGAGGCTAAAAAGATCACGACGGGAGACAGACGGCATGGGGGAGTCCTCGGGTTCTTTTGGAAAGCGCCGCCACTCTACGCTTCCCGCAAGCAGACTCGCAAGTCTTGCCAGCCCTGCCCACACCTCGATCAAAAAGCTTCGATAGCCGTTCTCATACACACGGGGAGTGAGCACTGATGCTGGACGTGGCTTTTCCGTCGGGAAAAGCCATGTGGCACCCAACTTCTCTCCTACACCTATACGAGGAACGGCTGCTACGCTTGCTCCATGGCCGCCCTGCTCCAAGTCGCGCATGTGTCCAAAGCCTATTCACGCACAGGCGCCGGGCAAAGTGGTTCTGTCACCGTTGTCGACGATGTCTCCTTCACCCTGAAGCGCGGCGAAACCCTGGGCCTGGTCGGCGAATCCGGCTCCGGCAAAAGCACCATCGCACGCATGGTGCTCGGCCTCATCGCGCCGGATGCAGGACAGGTCATGTTTGAAGGCCAATCGCTCGCCGATGCCTCCCGCAGCACCATGCGCACGCTGCGCCGCCGCATGCAGCCGGTCTTTCAGGATCCCTACGCTGCCCTCAACCCGCGTATGCGCGTGCAGGCGATCCTCGCCGAACCGTTTCTGATCCACAAGGCGGAAGCAGGCCGCAGCAAGGCTGCGCTGCTCGCGGCCACAAGCGAGCTGCTTGCAAAAGTAGGCCTCGACAGCTCAGCCCTGGGCCGCTACCCGCATGAGTTTTCCGGCGGCCAGCGACAGCGCATCAACATCGCGCGCGCCCTCGCCCTCCGGCCAGAGGTGCTGGTGCTCGATGAGCCCGTATCCGCGCTCGATGTAAGCGTCGGCGCTCAGGTCGTCAACCTGCTACGCAGCCTGCAGCAGGAGTTTGCGCTTACCTACCTCTTCATCACACACTCCATGCCGCTGGTGCGCTACCTGGCAACAGAAATCGCGGTCCTGGAGAAAGGCCGCCTGCTGGAGATCGGGCCGGCTGCCGAGCTCATCGCCTCCCCGAGCCACCCCTATACCCGAGCCCTGGTAGCCGCCACCCCCGTCCTACAGCTGTAGCCCAGCCGCCGCCTGGCCGCACCCTTTCCGGGCTGGCAAGCCTCTAAACAGAGTGAGTTTTCTCCCCCTCAGTCCACCCGTCCGCGTCGATGGCGCGACCGTCTGGTTGTGTTGTGCCTCCCTCATCGCCGGGCTGCTGAACTCGGTCGCCGGGGGCGGCTCTTTTCTCTCTTTCCCTGCGCTGCTCAACCTGGGCGTCCCGCCTATCCAGGCCAACGCCACCAACACGGTCGCCCTGTGGCCGGGGCAGCTCACCTCCATCGCCGCCTACTGGCGCGACCTGGAGCACAACCGGCATCTCGTCCTGCCGCTGGTCGTCGCTGCAGCCCTCGGCGGGGTAGGCGGCGGCCTGGTGCTGCTGCACACCGGGCAGCGCACGTTCCTCCACCTCGTACCCTGGCTCCTTCTGGGCGCGGCAACGCTCTTTGCTGTGTCAACGCCGCTCGCGCGCTGGCTGCAGCGGCAAGCCCGCGGGCAGCGCATGCCAAGGGATCCGGAGCGCGCGGCGCGGCCCTACCTCGTTCCTCTCTTCTGCGGAACCATCGGCGTCACGCTCTACATCGGCTACTTCGGCGCGGGCGCGGGCTTCCTCATCATGTCGCTGCTCGCCCTCTTCGGCATTGAGAACGTCAACCAGATCAACGCGCTCAAGGTTGTCACCACCACGGTTGCAAATGGAGTGGCGGTCCTTCTCTTTATCTTTGAGGGTCAGGTCCTCTGGCAGCACTGCCTGCTCATGATGGTCACCGGCGCCATCGGCGGGTACGTAGGCGGTCGTAGTGCCCGCCGCCTCAACGCACGCCTGATGCGTGCGGCCGTCACGGTGATCGGCTTTGCCATGGCCGGGTACTTCTTCTGGCGCAATGGCGGGCTCTAGCTCGCTGCTATAGCATTTTCAAAAGGAGCTTTCAGATGAGCCACGAAGGTTTTCGCCTTCTCCCCGAAGAACAGGCGCGGCGCATCGATGCCGAGCATGCCCCGCTCCCACGCGAGATGACAGAACCGGTCAAGGTCCGCGTCCTCAAGACAGAGGGCACGGGCATGCAGATTGACTGGCGCGACGGCCACCGCAGCACCTGGAGCTTTGCCTGGCTCCGCGAAGCCTGCCCGTGCGCCACCTGCCACGACGAACGTGAAAAGGAGGGACGCGCCGTAGGTGTCCCGAAACCACAGCCGGCTGCGCTGCTGCCCCTCTACAAAGCCCCCGTCCGGCCTGACACTGTGCAGCAGGTGGGCAACTATGCGGTCTCCTTTGGCTGGAACGACGGCCACACCAGCGGGATCTACTCCTGGGACTACCTGCGGCGCCAATGCCAGTGCGCGGAGTGCCGCGGAACGCGATAGTTCATTTGCATCAGAGACAGACCTCCCCATCCTCAGTACACTGCAAGGCGATGAAGACTCCTCCGCGCGCCGCTCTCCTGTTTGTTTGCTCCCTACTGCCTTGCCTGCTCCCCACCGCCTATGCCCAGCAAGGGGCAACACAACAGCATCGCCCGCCGGCCGTGCCGCTCATCACCCATAACCCTTACTTCTCGGTCTGGTCTGACACCGACAAGCTCACCGACAGCGGCACTCGCCATTGGACCGGCACCGGGCAGGCCTTCACCAGCTTCGTCCGGGTTGACGGCAAAGCCTTCCGCGTCATGGGCGACTACCCGAAATCCATGCCCGCCATGGAGCAGACCGGGGTGCAGGTCCAGGCGACGCACACGCTTTACACCTTTACCGGCGCGGGCATCACACTGCAGCTCAGCTTCTTTACCCCTGCCTTTCCACAGGACATGGCACTGCTCTCCCGGCCGGTCACCTACCTCACCTGGTCGGCCAAATCTGCCGATGGCGGGCAGCACACCGTCGATGCCATGCTCGACGTGAACCCGGAGATCGCGGTCAACCTAGGCACGGATGCGGTCACGTGGGGCCGGTCGGAGACGGGCGCGCTCGACGTTCTAAACGTGGGCTCACGCGACCAGCGGGTACTCGATAAGAAAGGTGACAACCTCCGCATCGACTGGGGATACTTCCACCTGGCGGTGCCGCATGCCGAGCACGGCAGCATGGCCCTGGTCGCGCACAACCGGCTCGATGCGGCCTGGAAGACCTTTGCGCAGCAGGGCACGCTCACGGAGCCCGACTCGCTCGAGTTCCCCGCGGCCGCGCACGAGAGCGCCGCGCACCTTGACGCGCTTGTCCACCTCGGCTCGGTGGGCGCATCCAGCACCTCCGCGCACATGCTCGTCAGCTACACCGACAATTTTGCGATGGAGTACCTCAACCAGCGCTTGAAGCCCTGGTGGCAGCGAAACAATCAGCCTGTAGGCTCCATGCTCGATGAAGCCGAGCAGCAATACACACAGCTGGATGCACGCGGCCTCACCTATGACGCGCAGCTTGATGCCGACATGACCGCCGCCGGTGGACCCGACTACGCTTACCTGACCGACCTCAGCTACCGTGAATCGCTCGCCGCCTGCGAGCTCACCGCCGATACAGAAGGGACGCCGCTTTACTTCTGCAAAGAAGACTTCTCGAACGGCTGCGTCGGCACCGTCGACGTCATGTACCCCCAGTTGCCGATCCTGCTCTTCTTCAATCCCGCGCTCATGGAGGCGCAGATCGAGCCCGTGCTGCGCTACTCCGCGCTGCCGCGCTGGAAGTTCCCGTTCTCCCCGCATGACATCGGCACCTGGCCGCTCGCAAACGGACAAGTCTATGGCGGAGGCGAGGAGACCGAGGATGACCAGCAGCCGGTCGAGGAATCGGGCAACATGCTCATCATGGCCGACGCGCTCGCGCATAGCCAGGGCAACGCGCATCTGGCCGAGCGCTACTGGGCCGAGTTCGGCAAGTGGGCCGACTACCTCCAAAAGGAGGGCCGTGACCCTGTCAATCAGCTCTCCACCGATGACTTTGCCGGGCACCTCGCGCATCAGGAGAACCTGACCGTCAAAGCCATCATCGGTGTCGGCGCCTACGCTGACCTGGCACACCAGCTCGGCCATGAGCAGATCGCCAAGCAGTACCGGGGCATCGCGGAAGGCATGGTCAAGCAATTCCTCGCTATGGGCATGGAAGGCGATCACTCCAAGCTCACTTTCGACAAACCCGGCACCTGGAGCCAGAAGTACAACCTGGTCTGGGATACGCTGCTCGGCCTCAAGCTCTTCCCGCCCACCTTCCGCGAGAACGAGGTCAAGTGGTACATCGCGCATGAAAACCAGTACGGCTTCCCGCTGGACTCCCGGAAGGACTATACAAAGCTCGACTGGGAGCTCTGGTCCGCGACAATGGCCAGCGACAAACAGCAATTCCAGCAGATGATCGCGCCGCTCGCCAGGTGGGCTGACTCCACCGAGAGCCGCGTCCCCATGACCGACTGGTACGACACCAAAACCGGCATCCAGTCAGGCTTCCAGGCCCGCTCTGTCGTGGGCGGCCTCTTCATCAAGGCCCTGGCGGACCCGGCGCTCGCAAAGAAGTGGCAGGCGCAGTCCCAGAGCCGCTAATCAAGAGCTCGGCTTTCAGTCGACGTGGGGGGTGCGCTCGATCATCGCGAGCGCGCCCTCCGCATCCTCCGCCACCTGCACCAGGCTGCGCGCCGAAGCCCGCGCAAACCCCTCCGCAACCGCGTGATCCAGAAACGCAAGCAGCCGGTCGAAGTAGCCGCCAGTGTTCACCAGCACACATGGCTTCGCGTGGATCCCGAGCAGCGCCCAGGTCACCATCTCCACAAACTCATCCAGCGTCCCGAACCCACCCGGTAGCGCCACAAAAGCATCCGCCCGCTCCGCCATCAGCGCCTTGCGCTCGTGCATCGAGCCCACATAGTGCAGCTCGGTGAGCCCGGGATGCGCAATCTCCCGCTCCCGCAGCACCTCCGGCAGCACTCCAATCACCTGTGCTCCGGCAGCCAGCGCCGCATCCGCCACCGCGCCCATCAGTCCGGCCGAGGCCCCGCCATACACCAGCCCCAACCCGCGCTCGCCGAGCAGCTGCCCCAGCCGTACCGCCTCCGCGCGATACTCCGGCCGCCCCCCATCGAACGACCCGCAGAACACACAGATGTTTGCAGGCTGCGTCATCAATGGGTCGCGTCTCCACTCTTCGAATCGAGGTTCTGCATCTTCAAGTCGCGGGCTGCCTTGCGATCGAAGGTCGCCGTATACTCGCACCCTGCCGCGATCCCTGCGCTTGCGATCAAGCAGTCGGCGAAGCTTACCTTCGCATCGACAAAGAGACGAAGCGCTGTGGCCACGTTTTCGGCAGCTTCTAGCCGTAACTCGGACGTATCCAGCAATGCTGCCACAAGCTCGGCTACCTGCTCGCGGGTGAATGCGTAAATGCGCACGAGCGCCCAGATGACCTCGACCAAAGCAACGAGTGAAACAAAGCCCGGCGCTTCTGTCGTGAGCCCGTCCAGGAGTGCTTTGGCTTGTGGGCTCTGCGCCTCATCATCCATCAAGACTGCTCGTAGCAGTACATTGGTATCAAGATTGATCAAGGTCGTTTTCGATGGCGATCTGCTCTCCAATCGCTTCATCAATTTCTTCGGACGTCGGCGCCGGTCGGTTGCTCTTGAACATGCCGATCAGCGACTTTACAGAACGCGCCTTCCGCGAAAGCGCATAGCTTCCCGTTCCCGGCACCTTGGTAAAAACAAGCTGATCGCCCATCCGCAGTCCCAGCTGCTTCCGAATCTCAACCGGAACGGTAATCTGCCCTTTGGACGTCAAAATAGAAGTCGCCATTGCATTCTCCTAACTCTTAATTCTAGCATCTCCTTACCTTGGGTAAGGAGACAAAGGCCATCGTAAACTAACACCAGTGCACCCCCTCCTCCAATCCATGAACCCCCAGCAGGCCGAGGGCGTCCAGGCCGTCGACGGCCCCGTCCTTCTGCTCGCCGGCGCCGGCTCCGGCAAAACCCGCGTCATCACCCATCGCATCGCCTACCTCATCCAGGAGCGTGGCGTCGCCCCTGACGCCATCCTCGCGGTGACCTTTACCAACAAGGCTGCCAAGGAGATGGCAGACCGCGTGGAGAAGCTCATCGGCAGCTCGAGCCTCGCAAAGCCCCTGCTGGCGACCTTCCACTCCTTCTGCGTACGCATGCTGCGGCGCGATATCGAAGCACTGCGCGGGGCGGGCGGCACCGGACAAGAAGAAGGCGGCCTCACCCGCACCTTCGCCATCTACGACGAGAGCGACCAGCAGCAGGTCGTCAAAGCCATCATGCGGCGCATGGGCATGGACGACAAGCAGCTCACGCCGCGTACCGTGCTCTCGAAAATCTCCTGGGCCAAAAACCACATGCTCGACCCGCAGGAGTTCTACCTGCAGTCCGCCGATCCGCAGAGCGAGCGTGTCGCCCACATCTTTGAGGCCTACCGCAAGGAGCTGCGCAAAAACAACGCGCTCGACTTTGACGACCTGCTGCTCGAAGCCGTTCACCTGCTGCGCGCCAGCGGCGAAACGCGAGAACGCTACAACCGCCGTTACAGATACCTTCTCATCGACGAGTACCAGGACACCAACCGCCCACAGTACGAGCTGATGAAGCTCCTTGCCGGCCCTGAGCACAATGTGTGCGTCGTCGGCGATGAGGACCAGAGCATCTACTCCTGGCGCGGCGCCGACATCCGCAACATCCTCGAGTTTGAAAAAGACTTCCCCGGCGTTCAGACCATCCGGCTCGAGCAGAACTACCGCTCCACGCAGGTGATCCTCGAAGCCGCCGGAGCCGTTGTTGCGCGCAACGCACAGCGCAAGGGCAAAGACCTCTGGACATCGCGCGAGGGCGGCGCAAAGATCGGCTTCTACGAGGCGCCGGACGGCGAGAACGAAGCCCTCTTCATCGCCGACTACATCAACAAATACCTGCGCAAGGCAGGCGAGTCCGTTGAACAGCCGCGGGCTGCCGTTCTCTACAGGACCAACTCGCAGTCGCGTCTGGTGGAAGAAGCACTGCGCCGCTACGGCATCAGCTACACCATGGTCGGCGGCTTCTCCTTCTATGAGCGGGCCGAGATCAAGGACGTACTCTCCTATCTCAAGCTGGTGCAAAACCCGCACGACTCCATCGCTCTCCAGCGCGTCATCAATACGCCCGCGCGCGGCATCGGCAAAACCACGCTGGAAACCCTCGAGCGGCTCGCGATCGAGACCGGAACCAGCACCTACACGGCCATCAGCCACGCGCTCAAGGATCGCCTGCTGCCCTCGCGCGCACTCATCGCACTCGACGCGTTCCGTCGCATGATGGAGGACGCGCGCGCCCTGCTCGCTCCGGACTTTGCCGACAAACTCAGCGAAGATCTGGCTGCGGCCACCAATGCCGATGCCACCGTGGCCATGGGCGACGCGCACACAGCCGACACGCGCGATGACCAGCCGACAGATCTCGACCGCACCTTCCATGCCGGCGATGACACCAGCTTCGCCTTCGGCGATGCAGAGCAAGGCATGCTCGCGCTGGGCGGCGACGCAGATGATGACGACGAAGCGGACGCCGGCTTTGACCCCTCCAGCTTTGGCAAGTCAGACGAACCGTCGTCCGCATTAGAACCAACCGCGCCGGAAGAAAACACCGCCGTTGACCCAGCCGCGCTCGACACCGCCGCCTTCAACCCTTTCTCGGAGCCCTCGCTGCCCAAGCGCAGCAATGGTGCGCAGCGAGTCGGCCAAAACGGCGCAACGCCGGCACAGCTCGCGAAGCAGCAGCGCGACGAAGAAACTTCAGCGGCCTTTCGCAAACCGGGCGATCCCGCCACCCTGCCGGAGCTAATCCGCTTCATCAACGATCGCTCCGGCTACATCCGTGCCCTTGAAGAAGAAGGCACGCCTGAGTCGTTCTCACGCATTGAGAACCTCAAGGAGCTCGCCAACGCCGCCCAGGACGCGCAGGAGCGCGGTGAAACACTCTCAGACTTCCTCGACCATGCCGCGCTCGTCTCCGACACCGACAAGATCAACCCGGACGCACGCGTCACCCTGATGACGCTCCACGCAGCCAAGGGCCTGGAGTTCCCGGTCGTCTTGCTGACGGGCATGGAAGAGAACCTCTTTCCGCACTCGCGCTCCCTGAACGATCCCGCGCAGATGGAAGAAGAGCGGCGGCTCTGCTACGTCGGCATGACGCGCGCCATGGATGCGCTCGTGCTCACCCGTGCACGCTACCGACGGCGCTACGGCAATGACATGCCGGAGGCCAGCATCCCGTCGCGCTTTCTCGAAGAGGTGCCCGCGCACCTGCTGGAAGACGTAAGCGGCGGCTCGGCGGCCACGCAAAACCGGGTAAGCGGCTGGGGCAGCTATGGCGGAGCCACCGGCTACGGTGCCTCACGCCAAAATGGCAGCAGGGGCGCACGTACAGGCGAGGGCGAACGTCACTACAGCTACGAGGACGAGGATCAGAGCTATCAGCCACCCGCCGGCAGCGCAAGCAGCGGAGCATCCCGGGGCGGCGCGGCGCTCCAAGGCAAACCCGGCAACTCGCTTGATAACATTGCCCACTTCTTCGGCGCACGCGGCGGCGCAGCCGGCCGGCCCAAGCTGGAGATCGAGGCCGCGTCCGGCGCCGTCGGCTTCCGCAACGGCCAGCGCGTGCGCCACCCCAAGTACGGCGAGGGGCAGGTGGTGCGGCGCGAAGGAGACGGCGAGGAGGCCAAGCTCACCGTGAGCTTTACCCAGCACGGAATCAAGAAGCTGGTCGAGAAATTCGCCAAGCTGGAGCGGCTCTAGGCGCCCTGCAGCTTCTCCTGAGCCGGCTACACGCTCAAAGGAAGTGTCTGCCGGCGCAGCCATCTGTAGTAAAACCGAAACAAGCGACAGATTTGTAACATCAGAAAGAGTACCCATGGCAAACACAACCAAGATCGAAAGCACAGAAGAGCGCAAGGCCATCAAGCGAGCGGCGCGCAAAAAGGCAGCCCCTAAAGCCAAGCGCACTACCCCTCGCGGTTCCACCAAGAAGAAGCCCAAGAAGCTGACCCGCAGCCAAAGCAAGCGCTAGACAAGCGCTAGGCAAGCGCTACATCGTTCCGCCCTGCTTCCCACCGGCTGCGCGCCTGCGCCTCCGGCTAGAGCAGGGCGGCATCGTCTCCACCATCTCCCGTCCGGGGTCACGACGCTGCCGAGCCAACTGTTCCGCACCAAGTCCATTGACAAGCTGATCGCGCAATCGGAGCAGCCGGAAAACTCCCTTCGAAAAACCCTCGGCCCTGTGTCCCTCACCTCGCTCGGCATCGGTGCGGTCATCGGCTCCGGCATCTTCACCGTGATTGGCACAGCGATTTCCGGCGAGAAGTTCGATACGACCTCCATCCTGAACACCCCGGTAGCCGACTACCTGGTGCACCACACCGCTCTCATCGGCCGGCCCGGCGCAGGTCCCGCTCTGGCCCTCTCGCTTTTTCTTGTAGCCATCGTCTGCTGCTTCACCGGGCTCTGCTATGCCGAGCTCGCCTCCATGATCCCCATTGCCGGCTCGGCCTACACCTACACCTACGCCACCATGGGTGAGCTCGTGGCTTGGATCATTGGCTGGGACCTCATCCTTGAGTACGCCTTCTCCAACATGGCCGTCTCCGTGGGCTTTGCCGCGCATGTGGTTGACCTGCTCGACTGGCTCGGCGTGCATCCTTCCCTACGCTGGATCTCGCCTGCCTACCTGCCCACGGGCTTGTCTGACCTCGCCGGCCATCCGCTCTACGCCCCCGGCTGGCACCTCGGCTTCAACATCCCGGCGTTTCTTATCGTGCTTCTGCTCACCGTCGTACTCGTCCGTGGCATCCGGGAGTCGGCTCGGACCAACAACATCATGGTCCTGCTCAAGATCGCAGCGATCCTCGTGTTTGTGGTCGCCGGCGCAAGCTTTATCCACCCCGGCAACTGGCACCCCTTCGCGCCCAATGGCTGGTCCGGTGTGCTCACCGGCGGCTCCATTATCTTCTTTACCTACATCGGCTTTGACTCCGTATCCACCGCTGCCGAGGAGTGCAAAAACCCCCAGCGCGACGTACCGACCGGCATCATCGCAACACTCGTGATCTGCACGATCCTCTACATCGGCGTGGCTGTTGTTCTCACCGGCCTCATTCGCTGGGACCAGCTCATCGATGACGCAGCCCCTGTCGTCAACACGCTCAAGAAGCTTTCCGTCTCGACCGGCAGCCCCCTGCTCCACTGGGTACGGTTGGCCGTGCTGGTGGGCGCCATCCTGGGCATGGTTTCCTCCATCCTCGTCTTCCAGATCGGGCAGGCGCGGGTCTGGTTTGCCATGTCGCGCGACCGGCTTCTCCCCTCTATCTTCTCGCGCATCCACCCCGTCTACCGGACCCCCGTCGTCTCCACCTGGGTCGCCGGGCTGGTCGTCGGCATCCCTGCCGGGCTGCTCGATATCGGCACCTTTGCCGACCTCTCCAACATAGGAACCCTCTTTGCCTTTGTGCTCGTCTCGGCAGGCGTGCTCATCCTGCGCTACAAGGATCCCGGCCGCCGGCGATCGTTCCGCTGCCCCGGCGGCCCCATCTTTCCTGTGCTCTCCATCCTGTTCTGTACCCTGCTCATGGCCGGCCTACCCATCATGACGTGGCTGCGCTTCTTTGTATGGCTCGGTATGGGGCTGCTCATCTATTTCGGCTACAGCCGCCGTCGCAGCGAGTTTGCCGCTTAGCGCGGTTGATAGGCCCGGCTTACCACCCGCACATAAAAGTGTAGTAACGTTTTTGTATGAGGGTTCGGTTTGAGTGGGACCCGAAAAAAGCAAGGAGCAACCTCATCAAGCACGGGGTGAGCTTTCCTTCAGCAACCCGGATATTTACCGATCCATTCACTCTTATCGAGCAGGACCGTGTTGTGGAGGGAGAAGCCCGTTGGCGTGCCATCGGCATTTCTAGCGGCTCTCAAATGCTGTTCGTTGCTCACACCATGCAGGAAGACAGAGACGGCGAAGTGATTCGAATCATCTCCGCACGCTCCGCTACCCCCAGGGAAAGGAAACGCTATGAAAGCGCAAATGATTCGCTACGAGATAGACCTTGCTGATCCGCCCACTTTGACGGAAGAGCAAAAGACAGAATTGAAAGCACTCGCAGCAAAGCCTGACAGCGAGATCGATCTCAGCGATATTCCCGAAGCGGATGAAAACTTCTGGAAAAATGCCATCCGCAATCCGTTCTACAAGCCTACGAAAAGCTCCACCACCATCCGCATCGATTCTGACGTGCTGCACTGGCTGCGCTCGCAGGGGAAGGGCTACCAGTCGCGTATCAACGCGATTCTCCGGCGCGAGATGCTCGCCTCGAAACCCTAGAAGCCGTTCTCCTACACGCATAGGGAACAGCGCTGCCGGATTTGGCTTTCCGTCAGGAAAGCCAAACTTCCCCCGAAACACCCTCTCCATCCATACGCGAACGGCCATAGCTTTCTGCACTGGCGAGAAGGTCACGCGCATCCAAGGAGCTAACTACCAACCTTGGAGAACCTACTTACATGATTCAGTCCCGCGGCTATGCTGCCCAGAATGCTACCTCTCCCCTCGGTCCTTTCTCCTTCGAGCGGCGCGACCCAGGCCCCAGGGACGTTGTTGTCGAAATCGACTTCTGCGGCGTCTGCCACTCCGACATCCACCAGGCGCGCAATGAATGGAAGAATTCCAAGTTCCCGATGGTCCCTGGCCATGAGATCGTCGGTAGGGTCTCTGCTGTCGGCTCCGAGGTCAAGCGCTTCAAAGAGGGCGATCCTGCTGCCGTGGGCGTCATCGTTGACAGCTGCCGCCAGTGCGAGAACTGCAAGGCCGATGACGAACAATACTGCGAGAAGGGCGCGGTCGAAACGTATAACGGCAAAATGTACGACGGCTCGCCGACCTACGGCGGCTACTCAAACGTGATTGTGACAGATGAGCACTTTGTTCATCCCATCTCTCCCAAGCTGGACCCGGCCGGCGTCGCGCCGCTGCTCTGCGCCGGCATCACCACCTACTCCCCGCTGCGCCACTGGGGTGTAAAGGCCGGGCAAAAAGTCGGCGTGGTGGGCCTCGGCGGTCTGGGCCACCTGGGCCTGAAATTCGCCCACTCCTTCGGCGCGCACGTCGTGCAATTCACCACATCGCTCAACAAGGCCGAAGACGCCAAGCGCCTCGGTGCCGACGAAGTCGTCAGCTCCAAGGACGAAGCCGCCATGGCCGGACAGAAGAACAGCTTCGACTTCATCCTCGACACTGTCTCCGCTCCGCATGACATGAACGTCTATCTCGGCTTGCTGAAGCGCAACGGCGTCCTCTGCCAGGTCGGCATCCCCGAGGAGCCGGCCTCCATCCCCGCCTTCAGCCTGCTCGCCAACCGGCGCTCCCTCACCGGCTCCGGCATCGGCGGTATGAAAGAAACCCAGGAGATGCTCGACTACTGCGCGGAGCACAACATCGTGTCGGATATCGAGATCATCTCGATCGACAAGATCAACGAGGCGTATGAGCGCGTCGTAAAGTCGGACGTAAAGTACCGCTTTGTCATCGACATGAAGACCTTGCAGGCCTAGCTCTCAGGCCAAACCTACAAGCCGAATCGCGACAAGGGGAAAAGGCCGCCTGTACGGATACAGGCGGCCTCGACTGTCAACCCCCTGCACACCCGTGCCTTTCCCATGCCATTTCCCACGTGACCGATGGCACCCCTTTTTTCCCAAAATGGGCCGAGCGTCCCGCGAACAGCCCTCGCCTGTCAACCCCCGCCACAAAACGCCGAATGGTATGCACACGGTACCGAAGTACCGTGCCGAGCGCATAAGCATGCATCATCCTGCATACTTATGCATTTCGCTCGCGAAAGCCCGCTCAAAACATACACAAAATGGCACACGAAGGAACGCCAAGAATGACCAGCTGCACCCCGCCGGCCGGGACAAAGAACGGCATCAGCACTGCCCTTCTTTGTGCACGCTTAGAGCGCCAGGCTCTTGAGATATTCCCGGAATGGAGGCCCAAGATCTTCACGCTTCAGCGTAAAGTCCACCATGGCCTGCAGCATGCCCAGCTTATCGCCGGCATCATGCCGAACCCCTTCAAAGGAGAAGCCGTAGACCTTCTCCTCACCCAGCAAGGCCTTGATGGCATCGGTCAACTGCAGCTCTCCACCGGCTCCGGGCTCCAGCTTCTCGATCTTGTCGAAGATCGCCGGCGTCAGAATGTAGCGGCCAATGATGGCGTTCTTTGAGGGCGCTGCTTCCAGCTTCGGCTTCTCAACCATGCCGCTCACATCAAACAGCTTCGGACTCCCCGGGACAGCCTTGCCATCAAGCACGCCGTAGGCGGAGATCGCAGCGCCTTCGACGATCTGCGTAGCAATGATCGTGCTTCCCACCGAGTTGTAGGCCTCCATCATCTGCCTGGTGCATGGGACGTCGCCTGCAATGACGTCATCGGGCAGCAGCACGGCAAAGGGCTCATCGCCTACTAAATCACGCGCCTGCAGCACAGCGTGGCCTAGGCCTCTCGCCTCACTCTGCCGCACATAGGCAAGCTTGGCCATGCCGGCCACATGCCGCGCAATCGCCAGCAGCTCCTTTTTGCCCTTTTTCTCAAGGCTCGCTTCCAGCTCGAAGCTGGTATCGAAGTGGTCCTCAATCGCGGTCTTGCCTCGCGCAGTGACGATGATGATCTCTTCAATGCCGGCGGCAAGCGCCTCTTCCACGCCGTACTGAATGATCGGCTTGTCGACCAGGGCCAACATCTCCTTGGGAATAGCCTTGGTAGCCGGCAAAAAACGTGTGCCGAGACCGGCAGCAGGAAAAACTGCTTTGCGAACCTTTTGACTCATGCGCTATGTATTCTTCCCTTCCTCAATGGTGCGGGCACTCCGCCTATGATGCCAGACGCAAGCCGGATGCCAAAGGAACTGTCGTACTTTGACACAGAGCTAGAGACTCGGCGAGGTGTCACCCAGCAGCGCCTGCCGCACAATCGGGATCGGTGCTCCGCCCTGGCGCATGAAATCATCATGGAATTTCTGGAGCGAGAAGGCTGCGCCCTGCTTCTGCTGCACGTCTGCACGCAGCTTCAGAATCTCAAGCTTACCCAGCGTGTAGTACAGGTAGGTAGCATCTGAGGTGCCGCGCTTGACCTCGATTTGCCCGATGGAGCGTGACTGGTAGCCCTCGTTGACAAAGAAATCCACAGCCTGGTCCATGGTCATGGAGCCTGTATGCATCTGGATTGCCACCACAAAGCGAGCGTCGCGCAGCAAGGCATCCTGCAACTGCCCCAGGCGGATCATGTTCGCTTCCTGGGCATCCTTCGCGCCGGTTCCCGGCTGGGCGTAGCCCTCGTCGAGCATCATCTGCTCGCAGTAGTGCGCCCAGCCTTCCACGTTGGTATTCGCCGTGACGATCTTGCGGACCTTGCTCAAGCCCGCTGAGTTGACCCAGAGAAATTGCACATAGTGGCCGGGGTAAGCCTCGTGGACCGATGTGCTGGTGACGGTGCCCACGTTGAAAGCCGCCATGTGCTCGGCGATGTGCTCGGGGGTCCAGTCCTTTTCAGGCAGAGTCACATTGAAGTAGGCTGTCTTTGAATTCATCTCGAAGGGGCCCGGCGGGTCCATGGACGCCTGCGTGGTTGCGCGCTCAAACGGCGGCGTTTCTTCAAGCACCGGTTCCACATCCGAGGGGATGGTGATGATCTTCTTCTCGCGGATGAACTGGATCAAACCTGCAAACTGCATGCGGAAGTCGTCCAGCAGAGCATCCGGGGCTACGTGGTCCTGGGCAAGGCTGGCCAGCACCTGCTTCGGATCCTTAGTGGGGTCGACCAGTTTCGCCACCCGCGCAAACTCAGCCTGGTTTTTGTGCAGGTCATTCGTCGCGACCGTCAGCAGCTGTGGCAACGGTGTCAGCACCATCTCGTCATACGCCAGCTTCTTCGAGAAGGTATCGGCTCCAAAGCGAAAATCGCCGTGCGAGCGCGGCAGCAGATCGGTCTTCATCCACTGCTCGTAGCTCTGGAGCGCGGTGATCACGCCAGCATTTGTTTTCGCAAACTCCGCCTTGAGCGCTGGGTCTGTCGCCTTTGTGAAAGCAGCAGGAACATCATTCTGGAAGAAAGCAAGGATGCCCGGCAGCTGCTCGAGCGCAATCTCTGTATAGATTTGCGGAGGATTCACTAGGTTTGCACGACCCTCCTCAAGCACCTTCGGCATCTGCTGCTCGCGAGCGATCAGCGAACGCAGCCGATCATCAGGGGGAGCAAACTCGCGCTCCATCAGCGTAAAGGCAGAGCCTGTGATGCCGCTTGAGTAGCTGTCCGGATTGCGCTGCCAAGGCTTGAGCGTTTCCAGCGTTAACAACTGGGAGCGAAGGTTGTTGCGCATCATCGTCAGGTCGCCGAGCGTGGAGGGATCCAGCCCCTGCGCCGAAAGCGCATCGAATTTGCTCATGTAGTAATGCAGCCCGCGGATCTCGGTCTGGATCGTGCCTGTGCTCCAGTCCTCCAGCTTGCTGTCATAGTCGTGGATCCCGAGCGATGTCGCCTGCGTAGGCGCGTAAGGCAGCGCCACTGCGTAGAAGCGGTCCACCAGAGCCCGAAAGGTGGCGCCCCCGTCCGCAGCATGAGCGCTGGCCCCACAGAAAAAGAGAGCAGCAAGAGCAACGAAATATTTGGAGCGTGTGGCTGGCAAAGGGTGCCTCAAAGCGTTGGGATAGACGTGAAGCCTGCCTAGTATACCGGCGATTGCCCAAGCCCATCACCTTGCTTGTTTTGTCGACATTTCTGTTCATGCTCCTGGGCAATCTGTCGATAAGGTCTTTGGCAGCGCACAAACCCAAGCTGCTCTGCCGGAGCAAAAGAGCAGAGACAAGCCGCATAAAACAGTGCGGCAAGTAAATCCCCGAGGGTCGCGACGCGACGAACCGCGCGCTGCGACCCTCTCCCGTTACTCGACGCCTGCTTCTTCGCGCGCTTCTCCATCCTCTGTGAGTTCGATCTCCTCCACGCTGTCAGCGGTATCAGCCGGCTGGATGTTGTAGCGCGGCGCAAGCTCCGGGGCATACCGTGCAAGATCATTGCGCAGTCGCAGCAGGGCAAGGTCTTTCGCCTTGGCTTCCAGCATGATGTCGGTGTCGAGATGCGCGATGGAGCGTAGAAACGGGATGGTCTCAAAAGGATTGTTGTAGTCGGCGTGGCCGGTCCAGATCGGCGGCTGCAGCACCGTTTCCATCTTCTTGGTTTTGCGGTTGCGGCGCTTGATCTCGCGCAGCTCTGTGCGTGCGCAGGAGAAGTGAAGTTTGGGCCGAACGCCCCTGGGCCAGGTCGCCAGCATGCGCTCGATCGTGGGCAGCATTTCCAGCTTTTCCGGGTTCATGCACCAGAAATGCTGGTAGTCGAACACCAGCGCGACTCCTGTCTCCTCGTGGATTCGCAATACATCTGCGGCGCTGTAGCGGATATCGTCATTCTCAAGCACCAGCCTTCGCCGCACTGGCTCGCCCAGACGCTTCCAGGTCTCGCACCACCGCTTGCAGCCGCTTGCCCGGTCTCCATAGGCGCCGCCCACGTGGATCACGAGCCTCGCTTCGGGCCCACACTCCATACGGTCCAGGATCTCGGCCTGTGAGTCCAGATCCCACATGCTCTTGCGCGTCAGCTCTTCCCGTTCACTGTTCAGCACAATGAACTGCGAAGGATGGAACGAAAGCCGGATGTCTGACTCGCGCGCCAGCCTGCCGACATAGGCCAGATCCGCAGCCGAGTCCCTGACCATCGCGTGGAACTGCGGCATGTCCGGATGCGTGGCATAGGGAGCCATGTCAGAGGCCATGCGGTACATGTGGATGTTGTGCTTGCGCAGATAGCTGAAGGTTTCGCACAGGTGGCCAAGCGACACACGCAGATGCGGGTTGGCCTGCCAGCGGCGCGCATCGTTGCTTTTGAGCTCAGGCTGTCCCATCACCTTGACCGCGAAGCCAAGCCGCATGGCTTCAACCGGCCATGGCTGGGCTTCCAGCTTGCCCAGCGGCTTGCACGGGAACAGCGGCTCCGCTAAGCGTTGCGCCAGGTCTGCGTCGGCCTGCTCTTTCTTGCTGGGCGGCTTGGCTGCTTTCTTTTTCGCCTTCTTTTTCGCCGGCTTGCCCTTCACCACGGATGGCGCTGCCGCGCCCCGTGTTCCCTTCCCTGCGGCGCTGGCTGCTTTACGCGCGGGCGTTCCCTGCTCTGGCTCGTCTTTCGGCATACCGTTTCTGATGCTTCCAGCTGTCAAGCCGGGGAGGGAAGCTGCAGCTCCGGGCCGAAGCCCAGGTCGAGGGCAAAGGCATTCCAGGAGGCAGTGGGAACCGCACCGCCGCTCGCCTGGTCGTGCCCATTGCCGTAGCCCTGGTCTGCGCCGGCAGGGGTGTGCTCGCGCAGAAACTCGATGATGTTCACGCCTCTGGGGCCGCGCGCAGAAAAGTGCACGTAGCCCGGGCGGAAGCCGAAGTTCACGCCCATCACAATGCTGTCTTTGAACCGGCCGCGCCAGGTCTGCGCGACCAGCGGGTGCACCTGGCAGGGCGTGTCCATGCGCAGTGCAACAACATCGGCGCCGAGGCGGTCCCGGTATTTGCGGCTGAACTTCGGCGACGCCTTCTTGGCCAGAACGAGCGCTTCGGCGACCTCTCGCTTGGCAGCGGAGAGTGCCGCACTCTGCGGGAGCTCACCTTTGCTGATCTGCTTCGGGCCCTCCGCCGCGAGCAGCGCCGCCAGCGCTTCGCTTGCATCGCCGGAAGCGGTACGGCGGGGTGCATTCAGCAGGGACACAGCATCGCGCATCGGTCCGGTCGGCCACTTCGCGCGCGCGTCTGCAAGCTCAGCGAACGGCGCCTTGTCACCCAGATCACTCAGAATGCTGAGGGCCGCAAGCCACAGCAAAGCTTCGCGCTCGCCCGCAGGCAGCAAGTCGCGCAGGCACCAGTACACCAGCAGGCCGGTGGTGGGCGTCGGCTCGGTTCCGTAGCCGGTGATGAGTTCCGCTCCTGGCGGAATACCGCCCGGCAGGTGGTGGTCAATCAGCAGCGTCGGCACCCCAGGCAGCATCGCATCTGGCCGGCTTCCCAGGTCGAGTACAAAGAGTACTTCTGGGTCGCGGCTCGCCAGCCGCTCAAGCACCTCAGGATTCCAGGCCGACTCACCTTTGCGCTTGGCCTCGACAGAGACGTGTACGTATCCCGCCAGCGCAAGCCCGCGCACCAGCAACGCACCCGCCGGCAGGCCGTCGCAGTCCGAATCGCAAAGCACGTGGATGCGCGTGGCTTTCGCTTGCGGCAGACGAGCCAAAAAGCCTGCAAAGCGAGTCGCTGCTTGGTCAATTAGTAGGGTCATGACGGCATAGATGCGTCGACTATCAGGCTATAGACCGAGATGTCTCGGAAAAGAAAAACGAACAGAACACCCGGATCGCGGGTCTTAGCTGGTGTGAAAGGCTGCGGGCGTTTGCGATGAGCCAAGTGGATCTATGCGAGGGAGTCTACCCAGTGGAGCAAGAGGCGTCCTCGCAGCCATTCACCGAGTTTGTGCAACGGCATGCGCGCTTTGCCTACCAGGTGGCGTATGCCAGGCTGCGCAACCCGAGCGACGCAGAAGACGCCGTGCAGGAGGCTTTACTGAAGCTGTACCGGGCCGGCCGCTGGCGTTCCGCCGAGAGCGAGCGCGCTTTCCTGGCGCGCACCGTATGGCGCGTGGCCTCGACGCTGCGACGGCGCGCGCCTCAGAATGAAAGCGTGTGCGAGGGGCAGGATACCTGGCCCGGGCGCGACCCAAACCCGGAGCAGCTTGCGATGCAGGCAAGTGCAGAAGCAGAGATTCACCGCATGATCGACAGCCTGCCCGAGAAGCTGCGGCAGCCCCTCGTGCTTTGCTCCCTGGAAGAGATGAGCTCAGCCGACGTTGGACTGGTGCTCGGCCTGCCGGGTGGCACCGTGCGACGCCGCGTGATGGAAGCGCGCGCACTGCTGCGGAGCAAGCTCAAAGAGACGGAAAAGGAGAGACACCATGAGCGATGAAGCATGGGACGTTGAAGAAGAAGCGGTGGTGACCGCAGCACTCCGCAGCTATGCCGTGACCTCGCCGCGTCAGGGTTTGGAGGCGCGCATGCTGGCGCATGTCGACACTGCTTCCAAGCCGCAGGTTCGCTTCGTATGGCTTCTTGCTCCGGCGCTGGCACTCCTTGCGATGGTCAGTGTGCTGGTCCCGTATGGGCGACGTTCCCCTCATCCCCAACCTATGCGCGTACAGACTGCGTCGATGCCTTCCTCCGTTCAGCAGGCGCAGCGTCCAGCTCGCACGCGAATCGTGAAAACGAGATTGCAGCTCCAGCGACCATCGACAGCCGCTTCAGAGCGCAAGCCGTTCCACGTGATGCCCTTATCACACCAGGAAAGGCTGCTGTTGCAGTTTGCTTCTTCACCGGAGCAACCATCGTCCATCCTGGATGCACCCGATCCTGTCCCGATCACACCACTCCAGATCAGTGCTCTTCGCATTGAGCCACTCGCTGCCAGCACGATCAACCGCTAAGGGGAACATGATGCGCTCTACACTTTGTGCACTCTTCGCAACAACGTTGTTTCTCGGTTCGCCGCTTCTAGCCCAGGATGCTGCTCCGCAGCAAACGCCTGCAGGGCCGCCCGTGACTGCGGCCACTTACAAGCTAACCTTCATCGTGCGCCAGCTTCTGGCAGGCAAGGTGACTGAAAGTCGCTCGTACTCTTCGCTCTTTCTCAGCGGTTCTTCGCGTCCAGACCACATCCGAGCCGGAGACAAGATACCGCAGGCGCCATTGCAATCGCAGTCAGGAACGCAGTCCAGCTACAACGACGTAGGAGTGAACCTCGATTTCGATGGCGGCACCAAAGTGGACAATCTAACCACACGGCAGCTTGCTATTCGAGTCTCTGCAGAAGTTTCTCAGGCGGTTGATGCAGATATAAAGGAAGGGATCTACCGTAGTATCCTTCGGCAGGATCGCTGGGAATCGAACTTCGTCATTGAGCTTGGAAAACCGACGCTGCTCTTTTCTTCAGATGACCCAACACTTGACAGAACAACACAGGTGGAGCTCACAGCAGTAAAGGTACCTTAGCGTTTACGCCACAGCTTCTACCGCCGCCAGCTCCTCCAGCAGCAGCCGAATTTCGAGGATTACCTGCACCGGATCCTTCTCTCTTAGCGGGAAGCGCAGCACACCCTGCGGCGTAAACTGCGCTCCCTGCTTCGCATTCTTCGCTACCATCTTCATTAGGCGGCCTGGATCGATCGCCGCTTGAGGCGCGAAGCGCAGCTGCACCTCATCGCGCTTGCGATCCACCTGCGAAACGCCCAGCCGCTCACACTCCGCGCGCAGCGCTGCGGCTTCCAGCAGGTGGCCGACAGTCTCGGGCACGGGACCGTAGCGATCGGTGAGCTCGACACGTACATCCTGCACAGCCTGCTCGCTGCCCGCAGCCGCAATGCGCTTGTAGATGCGCAAGCGCTGATTCTCTTCGGCGATGTAGCTTTCATCGATGCGCAGCGAGATGCCCAGATTAAGCTGTGTCGCGATGTGCTCGGTCGTCTGCTCGCCCTTGATCCGGCTCACCGCTTCCTCCAACATGCCGGAGTACATCTCAAAGCCAATGGCCTCAATATGACCGCTTTGCTCGCCGCCCAGCATGTTGCCGGCGCCGCGTAATTCCAGGTCGAGCGCTGCAATCTTGAAGCCGGCGCCAAGGTCGGAGAACTCCTTGAGCGCGGCCAGGCGACGGCGTGCGATGTCGGTCAGCTCCTGCTCGGGCGGGATGAGAAGGTAGGCATACGATCGACGGTTGGAGCGCCCAACGCGTCCGCGCAGCTGGTAGAGCTCAGACAAGCCATGACGATCGGCGCGGTTGATAATGATCGTGTTAGCCAGCGGGATGTCGATGCCATTCTCGATGATCGTCGTCGCAACCAGCACGTCGTACTCGTGGTCCATAAAGGCAAGCACGACGCGCTCCAGCTCCGTCTCGCCCATCTGCCCATGGCCGACGATGACGCGCGCTGAGGGCACCAGCTCTCGGATCTTGGCCGCGATCTCGTAAATGGACTCAACGCGGTTGTACACGAAGAACGCCTGGCCGCCGCGCTCCATCTCCAGCTCGATCGCCGAGCGGATGAGCTTCTCGTCAAACTTTGCCACGACCGTCTGGATCGCCATGCGGTCTTTCGGCGGCGTCTCAATGACGCTCATGTCGCGCAAGCCGATGAGGGACATGTGCAGCGTTCGCGGGATCGGCGTGGCTGACATGGTGAGCACATCAATCTGTGCGCGTATCTGTTTCAAACGCTCCTTGTGCCGTACGCCAAAGCGCTGCTCCTCGTCGACAATCAACAGCCCGATGTCCTGGAACTTGAGATCTTTCGCGAGCACTCGGTGTGTGCCGATCAGGATGTCGATCTTGCCCGCTTCCAGATCTTCGAGGATCTTCTTTTGCTCCTTGGGCGTGCGGAAGCGCGAGATCATCTCGATGCTCACGGGGAACTGCCGGAAGCGCTTCTTGAACGTCTCATAGTGCTGAAAGCTCAACACAGTCGTCGGCGTAAGCACCGCTACCTGCTTGCCGTCCTGCACGGCTTTGAACGCCGCGCGCATCGCCACTTCGGTCTTGCCGTAGCCTACGTCGCCGCATAGCAGCCGGTCCATCGGCAGCTCGGACTCCATGTCGGCCTTAATGTCGCGGATCGCAGAAAGCTGGTCGTCTGTCTCGGTGAAGTCGAAGGCGTCTTCAAACTCCCGCTGAAACTCATTGTCAGGAGGGAAGACATGACCGCGCGCCGCCTTGCGCTGCGCATACAGCTTCAGCAGCTCGTCGGTCATGTCTTCCATGGCCTTGCGCACGCGGGCCTTGGTCTTGGCCCAGCCCTGCGAGCCGAGCTTGTTGAGCACCGGCGCCGGACCGCCCTCGCTCGAGCGATATTTCTGGATGAGGTCGAGCCGGGTGAGCGGGACGTAGAGGCGAGCGCCCTCGGCAAACTCGAGGATCATGAACTCGACGTTGACCCCGTCCTGCACAATCTCGCGCAACCCTATATAGCGCGAGATGCCGTGCTCTACATGCACGACGTAGTCGTTGACTGTGAGATCGCGGAAATCGGAAACAAACGCGGCTGTCTTCGACCGCTTGGCAGCGGGCCGTGCTGTCACGTCGGCGTCATCAGAGACATCGTTGACGCCGATGACTACGAGGTTGCTGTCCGTCAGAGCCACGCCGTGGGCAAGCTGCGCGCGTACCAGCACCGGCGGGATGCGCTCGCCGGGCCGCGACTTCTGGATGCTGCGCTCGTTCTGGCCCAGTTCGGTCGAGGCCTGCTCCGACCGCCAGCCGAGGCGATAGCTGATCTCGTGCTCGCGCAGCAGGTCAGCCATACGCTCGAGCTCACCCTGGTTGGCTGAGGCGAGCAGCACACGCTGGTCTGTCGCCAGCAAGCCCCGTAGCTGCTCCACAAGCGCAATGCCGTTGCCGTGGAAGCGCAAGGTGGGCCGCGTCGTAAACGGGATTTCGCCCAGCGCGGTGTCGTCGTCGAGCACGTCGACAATGCCCAGCTGATCAAGATCAAGCCCCGGCTGGTTGCTGATCAGGGCCAGCAGCAGCTCGGGTTCGCGGTAAAGATCCTCAGGCCGCATCAGCGAGCCGATGTTGGAGCGCTCGTGCCGCTGCTCCAGCTTGTTCCACCAGCGCTCCAGGTGGTTCCGCAGCATGCCGGGCTCTTCCACAAAAACGACCGACCGCTTGAAGAGTCCGAGCAGCGTTGTCTCGGCGCCGGCAACAGCTGCAAAGAACTCCCAGCCCGGGAAGACGGACACATTGCCCGCGGCGATCGAGCGATCCACAAGCCCCGGGCTTTCCATGTCGCTTGCGTCATCCAGATGCGAGCCGGAAAGCCGTGCATGGACCGCAGCCAGCAATGTTTCGGTGACAGGCGTCTCAGTCAACGGAAGCAGAATCGCTTCGTCAAGCGGCTGCAGGGAGCGCTGTGTCTCCGGGTCAAAGCGCCGCAAAGACTCAATCTCATCGCCGAAGAACTCCAGGCGCACCGGGCGCTCCGCTTCAGGCGAGTACACGTCCAGGATGCCGCCGCGCCGCGTAAACTGCCCCGGCATCTCCACCAGATCTGCCGCGTCATAGCCGACGCTCAGCAGGTGCGTGGTGAGCTCGTCAAGATCGTGCTCCTCGCCGCGCCGCAGCGTGCGCGCCAGGTCCGCATAGTACCCTGCCTTAAAGAGCTTTTGTGCGGCTGCCTCCACGGGAGCGATCACGACCGAAGCGGCTTCTGTGGCAATCTTCCACAGCGTGGCTGCGCGGCTTTCCTGGACCTCGGCGTGTGGAGAAAGGTGCTCAAAAGGCAGCACGTCCGGCGCCAGCAGCTTTACTACTCGCTCGGGCGGCAGGGCGCCGGTCAGCTCGCATGCTGCCCGCACCGCGATATAGAGAGACTCCGCGGCCTTGTTGTCGGCGACCAGCACAATCGCCGGAAGCCGTGCCGCGCGCGCGAAGAATGGCAGGTATAGGGCTCGCGCGGAGGACGTCAGGCCGGAGACACGCCTGCGCCCACGTCCCATCTGCAGGTGGCGGGCTGCCTGCTCAAAAGCCGGGGATCGCTCCAGATCCGCCAGTAGTTCGCGGACAAAGGGGAGAATCATTGCTTTTCAGTTTAGCAGCGCTCCCCAAGCCGCAGCAGCGCCGAGCGCTAGACCGCTTCAATCTCTTCGAGCGTGTACTCCCGGTCCAGGGCGATCGTGACCTCGCCATCGGGCCAGTGCACTACCACAAACTTTATTTCCGTATCCTGCATGCAAGGTCTCCTTGGCAAGGCTTCTGGAATGTCCAGCGGGAAAGCTGGTCCGACTGTATCCAGCGGAGGCTCGGAGCGGCACTGCTTTCGTGCATTTCCATTACCAACGACACATCACTTGCGGAGCTCACTGCCGGAGCGAAGGCTTTGCGACAGCAGGCGAATGTGGCTAAATAGGAGAAGGAAACATCCATGCCCAATCAGCGAGGCACCATGGACGCTAAAGTGGAGAAGAGTCTGTCGACAGGAAAGCTTTCAACCTTTCGGCCCGTGAAGCCTGACATTGTGTCACGCCCCCAGAACATCAAGCTTCCTCAGCGACCGGTAAACTCCGCGAAGAGCTAGCAGATGCCGTCGAAGGTTGAAGCGCTGGGCATTCTGCTGCTGCTTCTACCAGGCTTTCTTTGTAGCTTTCTCTGCGCCTGATCTCAGTACGAGCCAAGCAGACCGAGTTCGACAAAGTCGTCGAGGCGCTTCTGTTTAGCACGGTTCTGTATCTGGGTGTTGGATGGGCGTTCGGCAACACTCTATCTATCAGCTGGGTCGAACAAGAGAAGAACGGCGGACCCGTTTTTACGTTCCTGCTGAACTTCAGGTACTTGTTGTGGCTCTCTGCCGGTTCCGTCCTGTGCGCCTTCGCCTATGGCGCTACCGTGAACCACGACTGGTTTCACAGGCTCCTCCCTACGGTTCGGCTTACTGAGAAGACTTCCCGCCTGTCTGTCTGGAACGACACGCTTCAAGACATACAAAGCAGGTACCTCCTCCTCGAGTTGGGCGACCAGCGAAGAGTTCTTGGCTACCTGCGCTACTACTCCGACGATGTCGAGGAAGCATCCATCTTTCTTGAGGATGCTGCCTGGCTCGACCAGGACGGAAACCAGTTCCCCATCGAAGGTCCGGGCATACTTCTGACGAAAGAAGCGGGCATTGTCTCTATCTCCTTCCTTGATCCCATCATTAAGGATGACCAGTCGGGTCAGTAATCGCACGCTTGTAAAATAAGTGCCATGGCAGCCGTTGTAACGCTTTCCTCAGACATCCTCGCCAAGTACGAGCCCGTCATCGGCCTTGAAGTTCACGTGCAGCTGCTGACGCGCACCAAGGCCTTTTGCGGCTGTGCCAACCAGTTCGGCGCGCCACCCAATACGCTGGTCTGCCCGGTGTGCCTTGGCTTGCCCGGCGCGCTGCCCGTTTTAAACGGACGGGCTGTCGAGTTCGCAACCCGGGCTGCCATGGCCATCAACGCGGAGATCCGCGAAACCAGCGTCTTTGCTCGCAAGAACTACTTCTACCCGGACCTGCCCAAGGGCTACCAGATTTCGCAGTTTGATAAGCCGCTGGCCGAGCGTGGCTGGCTCGATGTGGAAACGCCGCAGGGCACAAAACGCATCGGCATCACACGTCTCCACATGGAGGAGGATGCCGGCAAGAGCCTGCATGACGGCGTCCATGACTCCGCGACCAGCACCTCTGTCGACCTGAACCGTTGCGGCACGCCGCTGATCGAGATTGTCAGCGAGCCGGATATCCGCACTCCCGACGAGGCGTACGAGTACCTGACCAAGCTCAAGGAGATCCTGCTCTACACCGGTGTTTCCGACTGCAACATGGAGGAGGGTTCGCTGCGCTGCGATGCCAATGTGAGCGTCCGTCCGCGAGGGCAGGAGCGCTTCGGCACCAAGGCTGAAGTGAAAAACGTGAACAGCTTCCGTTACATCCGCGCGGCGCTCGCCTATGAGATTGATCGCCAGGTCGAGCTGATCGAGAGCGGCGAGCGTGTTGTGCAGGAGACACGTCTCTGGAATGCTGCGGAAGGCCGCACCTACTCCATGCGTTCCAAAGAGCAGGCCCACGATTATCGCTACTTCCCGGAGCCGGATCTGCCCGCGCTCACCGTGAACGCGGCCCAGCAAGCAAGTATCCGCGCCACCTTGCCGGAGCTGCCGGAGGCTCGCCGGGCGCGCATGATCGCGACCTACGGCATCGCTCCGCAGGATGCGCAGACACTGACGGCGACCCGCCTGTTTGCGGACCAGTTTGAGGCGGCAGCCCAGGCGGCGAAGAACCCGCGCCGCGTGGCCAACCTGGTGCAGAGTGAGCTTACGTCGCGGCTCAAAGCACGCGGGCTCGAACTCGAGCAGTCTCCTGTCACCATGGCCGGCATTGCACAAGCGGCTGATCTTGCGGAAGACAAGAAGCTGTCCAGCAAGCAGCTCAAACAACTGCTCGATCTTGCCTTTGAGCAGAATGAGGATTTCCCCACTGTCTACGAGCGGGAGAAGCCTCAGCAGATTTCTGACACCACGGCCATCGAGCAGATGATTGACGAAGCAATCACCGCTCATCCCCGCCAGGTAGAGCAATATCGCGCTGGCAAAAAGACTGTCGCCGCGTTCTTTGTCGGGCAGGTCATGAAGCTCAGCAAGGGGCAGGCGAACCCGGCTGTTTTGAACGAGCTGGTCACAAGAAAGCTGGATGGGAGCGCACTGCACAGCTAGCGCCTGTCGGGTTATATTGTTCATTCCACGTGAAATGAAGTCGCGTTCCAGGTACCACTGCGTATGCTGACGAACATACGTTGCGCGTCTTTCCACGTACTTTCCATTGAGATGAGGTCTAGAGGCGAGATCGAGAGCCGCCTCAGCGTACGAAGGGACTCTATGCCTCTTTTCGCGAGGCAGCTTGGCACATGTCATCGAATGGATCAGACGGCGTCACCCTCAAGCCGACGCCTCGTAATCTGACACTCTCCGCGTTACCCTCAGCGCTCATTGCGCACCTCAGTCCCCACCTTTCGCACATTGACTTACCTCAAGCTTCCCTGCTGATCAAGTCCGACCGAGACATCCAGTGGGTGTATTTCCTCGATCGGGGCATGGCCTCGATGACCAGCCTTGATCTTGCCGGGGCTCCGGTGGAGGTGGGCATCATTGGCCGAGAGGGGATGGTGGGTGTCCAGGCAGTTCTCGGGCAGAACCGTACGCAAAATACCATCGTCATGCAGGGTGCCGGGGAAGGTTGGCGTATCCGGGCGGATATACTGCGGGATTTCTTTCGCGCTCATCCCGATGCCTTTAGACCCTTGCACACCTTTCTCTACGCTTTGCTGGAACAGACAACGCAACTGGTGCTTTGCAATCGCCTCCATGATTTGGAAGCGCGTCTTGCGCGCTGGCTCATGATGACGTCCGACTTTATGGAGACGCGGACACTGCACCTCACACAGGAGTTTCTAGCGGAGATGCTGGGCGTGGGCCGCCCTGCGGTGACGATTGCTGCCGGTATCCTGCAACGAGGCGGCCTCATTATGTACAGCAGAGGGCAGGTGGAGATTGTGCATCGTGACCAGCTTCGCCAGGTAGCTTGCGAATGTTACGGAATCATCCGCAACTCCTATCATCGGGTTTATCCAAGTCTCTACTGAAGTATGTTCCGCACCGAACAGACGCAGGAGTCAGCCGGCTGAAAGCTTCAGCGTGTCGGACAATCTTCTGCGTGCATCGGCACGCCAGTTCCCTTTCACAAGACTAGCTTGGGTTAGCCTATGCAGAAAATCTTATGTGTCGGCCTGGATGCAAGGCTGCTATATACACGCAATCTCGTCCTGCAGCAGACGGGCGCTGAGGTGTACAGCGCTAAGGTCGAACCGGCGCTCGCTTTGCTGGAAGCGCAATACTTCGACGTGCTGGTTCTCTGCCATAGTCTTGCCGAGCAAGACCTAGACCGAGTTTGTCGAACCGCTTCTCTGTTCTGGCCTGTAACCAGACTGCTGCTGATGCGTGACGCCGACGCGCCAACCTCGGCCCGGTGCTTCCACGTCACAGGATGCAGCTCGCAGCTCTCACCCGACATGTTGCTGAAGCAGGTTGAAAACCTTCTGCAAAGCGCCACACCCAACGTAGTTCGGGTGGCACGTGTTCTGCAGTTCCCCACCCCAGCCAAGCGGCGCAACATCAGCTAAGAGTGGCTTCGTTTCACGACCCGAGAGCAAGCCGGCGGTGCAGAACGGAGAGCATGGTTGCCTTCAGCAACAATTCCAATTCGGGGTCGTAACGATAGCCTTCATCTCGCATAAAGGCGTGCGCGCCGTTGACTTCTAACCATTGATAATTTGCATTCACTTCATCTAGGCGAGCCTGCACTTTGCGACGGCCTTCCAGCGGCACGTGCGGATCCTGCCGGCCCCAAATATGGAGCAGCTCGCCCCCGATCTCTCCGGCCCGCGCAAGAGAGTCGTCCTGCTTCCCGGCTCCTAGAGAGCTGCTATGGATATCCGTCGCGTAGAAGCAGACGGCCGCCCGCACCTCCGGGTTCATCGCAGCGCGGAAAGCCAGGTGCCCGCCCAGGCAGATCCCGATCACGCCGAGACGGCCGTTGCACTGCTCCATGGCTGCCATATGCTGCAGCAGCGAGCGTGCATCGTCGTCATAGGCGCTGAGCTCTTTTGCGTACTTGTCATGGTTGCCTTTGTCAGAGCCTGCCTGGTCGTAGGCGAGCACCGTGCCTGCAGGCTCCAGCTCGTGGTAAACCTCGGGCACTGCGACCAAGTAACCGTGGCCTGCGACGAATGTAGCGAAGCGGCGGATAGGACCCGTCATCTGAAAGATTTCAGAGTAGAGAATGATGCCGGGAAAAGGACCCGCTCCCGCCGGATGGAAGAAGTACGTACGCATCGGGCCCGTGCCGGTCGGCACATCTGCAATCAAGTCGTCTTTGATAATCATGATGCCGTCTCATCCTGCGCCTTGAGTAAGGCACGCCTGCCGATATCCCGTCGATAATGCATGCCGTGAAACCTTATCCGTTCCACGCCGGAGTAGGCGAGCGCCAAGGCCTGAGGCAGCGTTGGAGCAGACGCGGCAGCGCCCAGCACCCGCCCTCCGGCGGTTACGTAATCATCGTCCTGCAGCTGCGTCCCTGCATGGAAGATCTCAACGCCCGCGATGGTCGCGGCTTCAGCCAGTCCGCTGATCCGATCGCCCGACGTGTAGACGCCCGGGTAGCCTCCGGCCGCTGCAATCACGCAGGCCGAGGCCCCAGGGCTCCAGCGGAACTCTGTATCGCTGAGCCGCCCCTGCACGCAGGCCTCGCATGCTTCATAAAGATCGCTGATGAGCCTCAGCAGGATCGCCTGCGTTTCCGGGTCACCGAAGCGTGTGTTGTATTCGAGCACCACGGGACCTCGAACGGTCATCATGAGGCCTATAAACAGGATGCCGACAAACGGCGTTGCTTCCCTCGCCATGCCATCGATCGTGGGCTGTGCCACATGGTGCAGGATCCACTCCTGCATGCCGGCCTGCAGCATGCCGTCTGCGGTGTAGGCCCCCATGCCACCCGTATTTAGACCTGTATCGCCCTCACCGATCCGCTTGTGGTCCTGCGCAGGCAGCAGCGGGGCGATGTGCCGCCCATCGCTCATGACGAGAAACGAAAGCTCTTCGCCTTCCAGCAATTCCTCAACCACCACTATTGCTTCCGCATGCCCCGGCATGCCTTCGCCGTACAGGCTCCCGATCGCTGCTTCTGCCTCTGCCCGCGTCGGGCAGATGTGTACACCTTTGCCGGCGTGTAAGCCGTCAGCCTTGATCACGACTGGGCCATGCAACAGATCAAGCGCCTCCGTGGCTTCAGCCCGCGAGGTGCAGACCGCATATGGGGCAGTGGGGATGCCGTGGCGCTGCATGAAGCGTTTTGCAAACGCTTTGCTCCATTCCAGTTCTGCCGCTGCGCGTGTAGGGCCGAAGACGGGGAGGCCGCGTGCCTGCAGCGCATCGACGATACCAAGCGCCAGCGGTATCTCAGGCCCGACGATCGTGAGCGTCGGCTCTTCCTTGCTTGCCAGCTGCACCATGGCATCGAGGTCAGCCGTGTCGACCGGCACACACCGGGCTAGCAGAGCGATGCCGCCATTGCCCGGCGCACATACAATTTCGCTGACGCGTGTGGAACGGCGGAGCGCCCACGCGAGCGCATGCTCACGCCCGCCCCCGCCAATGATCAGGACCTTTGCTTCCGGCATGCTGCTCCCTTGCTCTCCCCTGCCCGGCAAGCTAGGCCAGGGCCTTGGGCACGGCTTCTTCCCAGCGGCCCTGTGCCTTCAGGATCAGTTCCACCACCTCGCGCGCGGTGCCGCGCCCAGCCTGGCGCTTTGTCACATAGTGGCACACGGCCTTCAGCTCCGGTGCGCCATCGGCCACACACACAGCCAAGCCGGCACGCTCGGCCAGAGGAATATCGGGCAGGTCGTCGCCCATGTAGGCGACCTCTTCGGCGGTAACGTTTGCCTTCAGCAAAATCTCTTCAAATGCGTCTGTCTTTTTGGCTTGCCCCAGGTAGACGTAGGTGACTCGGTTCTCCTGCGCACGTCGCTGCACAGCCGGCGACTTTCGTCCGGTGATAAAGCCGGTCTGGATGCCCATGGTGTGCGCCAGCGACAAACCCTGTCCATCCTGCGCATTGAAAACCTTCATCTCCGACACAGTGCTCGCGCCGGATGCGTCGATGCCCGCGATCAGACACACGCCGCCGTCCGTCACGGTGCCGTCGACGTCCATCAGGAAGACCTTGATCTTGCGGGCGCGTTCGAGCACCTCGGGCGTGGCAAGTGGTTCGCGCTCGGTCATATCCGCCATCTTACGGGAGTGAAGCGCGCCTACGACGCGACAAGTCTATTTGGAGAACGCGACCCTATACTGAAGCCGTGAGCAGCACAGCAAACCATGCCGCAAGCCTGGCGAGGAATCAAGGCCGGGCGCGTCTTCGGCATGGGAAGCGCATTCTTCTGCATCTCGGCCCTGCGTTTGTTGCCAGCATCGCCTACACCGATCCGGGTAACTTCGCGACCAACTTCGCCGCGGGCGCACACTCCGGGTACAAGCTGCTCTGGGTGCTGCTGTGGTCGAATCTGATGGCGATCCTGATCCAGTACCTGTCTGCCAAGCTGGGCATCGCGACTGGCCGCACCCTGCCGCAGAACTGCCGCGATCACTTCTCGCGCCGCACCGCCGTCCTGCTTTGGATTGCAGCCGAGATCTCCGCGATCGCCACCGATCTGGCTGAGTTTCTCGGTGCAGCGCTCGGCTTCTTTCTGCTGTTTGGCCCATGGTTTCTGCATCACGGCTGGAGCCGGACGGCCACGCTGCTGTTTGCAGCGCTGCTTTCCACCATCTTTGTGTTTGCGCTGCTTGCGCTTGAAACCCGCGGCTTTCGCAAGCTGGAGTTGGCGATCATGGGCTTTGTCGCCATCATCGGGATCTGCTACGCCATCGAGCTTGCGCTGGTGCATCCCGCCTGGCAGCTGGTGGCGCTGCATGTGCTCGTACCGGAGGTAGGCAGAAACAGCATCTATGACGCGGTAAGCATGCTGGGTGCGACGGTGATGCCGCACGTCGTCTACCTGCACTCCGCCCTGGTTCAGTCTCGCGTCAAGGAGCAGACCCAACGCGACCACGTGCCCGACCATCACTACATCGCCCGCATGCGGCTCCTGTTCTACGAGAAGATGGACGTCTTCTTTGCCATGAATGGTGCCTGGCTGGTGAACTCAGCCATGGTCATCGTCGCTGCCTCCGCGTTTGGCCATACCCGTCCGGGTACCGATATGTCGATTGAGGACGCGCACAAGACGCTGGGGCCGTTGCTGGGGCCCGCCTCCGCCGCCATTTTTGCGGTCGCCCTGCTTTGCTCCGGGCTGTCCTCCTCGACGGTCGGCACCATGGCCGGGCAGGTGGTGCTGGAGGGATTTCTGGATGTGCATTTCTCCATCTTCCTGCGCCGCCTGCTTACGCTGATCCCATCGATCATCGTGATCGCCACCGGGCTCGACGCGCTGAAGATCCTCATCCTTTCGCAGGTGGTGCTTTCCTTTGCACTACCTTTCGCCTTGATTCCGCTGCTGATCCTTACGGGTCGAGCGAACGTGATGGAACGCTTCCAGAACCAGCCACTGACCCGTCGGGTCGGCTGGTCCGTCGCCGCGCTCATCATTGGGCTCAACGTTCTGCTGCTGGTGCAAACCATGACGGGCGCAAGCTAAGCCTGCTCTATTGGGTGCCGCTGACCGGCTTCGCGGGAGCGAGCGGTTTGTGAAGACCCTCATACATGGCTTTTAGCAGCGAGCCATCGGGAGTGTCGCCGCTCAGCTCCCAGATCATCATGCCGCCTAGGCTATGGTCACGGGTGTAGGCGGCCTTCGCTTCGATGGACACAGCGTCGTCGAAGGTCCAGAAGCTGTTGCCGTCGTAGATCCAGGGCGCGGCAGAGTGCGCATCACGGAACGGCGCGGCCGCGCCCGGCAGCTGCGCAATCTCACGGTAGGGCGTGTCGCCGCGCTCCGGGTGCCCGCTCATGCTGAAGCCGTTATGCATGCCCGCGTCGGTCACAGCCGACCAGTGATAGCCATAGAACGGCACACCTACCAGGAGCTTGGCCGCCGGGATGCCGGCGCCCTCGTACTCCTGCACGGTGCTGTCCACGTTTCCGTTTTCGCGGATCGCCCCCGGGACCGGGTAGAGCGGCGCAATAATGCCGGTGAACTGCTGCCAAGGTCCGTTGTAGTCGTAGTTCATCAGCCCGACCTGATCCACAGCTCCGGCGACAGCCGGCCAGTTCACACCCGGGTAGCGGCCCAGCCCGGGCGCAGCAGCCACCGTCAGCATGGGTTTGGTGTGGGTTGCGGCTCCGTAGGCGTCCAGCTGCTTGCGGAACTCCAGCAGCAATGCGGTGTAGTTTGCTCCCTCGGTGGTGCCATCCGCGGCGACTGTCCCTTTCGGGTATTCCCAATCCACATCAATGCCGGAGAAGAGGTTTGGCGCCTGGAGACCCGGCGCAAGATTGCCGCGCAGAAACATGTCAATGCAGGAGGCCACCAGGGCAGCACGCTTGCCTTCCTGCGCCGCATCCGCAAACGATGACGCTTTGCCTTCAATTGAGATCAGCATGCGAATCTGCGGCTGCAGCCTATGCAGCTCCTGGAGCTGGTGAAACTCCCCCCGCAGGACATTTTGCGGTGCGCCGGTCGGCGGAGTGGAGTCAGGAGTATCCGCCGTTCCATCTACGCTTGTGGCTGCGGTGTAGGGGTGCTGCAGGTCAGCCTGCGGATCGGCAACGGTGCAGTGCCCGTCGACGATAAAAGCCTGAGAGTAGTTGATCTGTGTCAGCAGGTGCGCGGAGCCGCTGGTCACTAGATCGTGCGCCGACCAGGGCGGTTCCCCATACAAGCCCCACTGCGGCAAGTACCCGACGATCGCGGGAGCAGGTACGTCCATGCCGGCCTTTGCCGGCCGGGCAGGTGCGCTCTGGGCCGGCATGAGCTGAACAGACAGACCGAGCAGGGCAGAGACGAGGAGAAAGTGACGCATGGGTGCTTGTAAGACGGAGCCCGACTCGATGCGGATGCAGAGGTTCTTGCTACGCCGCTGTGGAGCGGGAGAAAAGCCGGCGGCCGGCAAGACCCTGCCTCAACAGACTAAAATGGGTTGCATTATGACCGACTCTCCTTCTTGCAAGTCCCTGCTGAAGCGGTTCTGTCATGGTCACCATGATCGGGGCCGTTGCGACTGCTAGCCTGTCCTTGCCCTGCAATGTTTTGCCTTTCTTTTACCCCGACAAAGGACATTCTGGATGAGCACCCCCGCGACCGATAGCTTTCAGGCACGCGCCTCCCTGGAGGCCGGCGGTAAACAGTACGAGATTTTCCGGCTCGGAGCACTGGCCGAGCGCGGCGTCTCTCTTGCCCGCCTGCCCTACGCCCTGCGCATCCTGCTTGAAAATTTGCTGCGCCGGGAAGATGGCGTGACCGTCACAGCGGCTGACATTGAGTTTCTTGCACAGTGGCAGCCGACGGATAAACCATCGCGCGAGATTGCTTTCATGCCTGCGCGCGTGCTCATGCAAGACTTTACCGGTGTACCGGCCATTGTGGATCTGGCGGCTATGCGCGATGCCATGCAGCTGCTGGGGGGTGACCCGGAGCGCATCAACCCGCTACAGCCTGCAGAGCTGGTGATTGATCACTCCGTACAAGTGGACGAGTACGGAACACCCGGCTCCTACAACGCGAACTCCCTCCTGGAGGTCGAGCGCAACCGCGAACGCTATGCTTTTCTCAAGTGGGGGCAGAGCGCCTTTCGCAACTTCAGCGCTGTGCCGCCGGGCATGGGCATCTGCCACCAGGTCAACCTCGAGTATCTGGCTCGTGGCGTGTTCACGACCGAGATCGACGGCAAGCTGGTCGCCTATCCTGACACCCTGGTCGGGACCGACTCGCACACCACGATGATCAACGGCCTTGGCGTGCTGGGCTGGGGCGTCGGCGGCATTGAGGCGGAGGCTGCCATGCTGGGCCAGCCTGTTTCCATGCTGGTGCCGCAGGTTATCGGCTTCCGTATCATTGGCAGACTCAAGGAAGGCGCGACCGCCACCGACCTGGTGCTGGCCGTGACCGAACAGCTGCGCAAGCATGGCGTTGTCGGCAAATTCGTAGAGTTTTTCGGTCCGGGGCTGCCGGCGCTGTCGCTTGCCGACCGCGCGACGATCGCCAACATGGCCCCTGAGTACGGCGCCACATGCGGCATCTTCCCGGTCGATGAGGAAACGCTACGCTACTTGCGCTTGACCGGCCGCGCCGAGGAACAGGTCGCACTGGTAGAGGCTTACTACAAGGAACAGGGGCTCTTCCATACGCCGGAGACGCCGGCTGCCGAGTACTCGTTCGTCCTGGAGCTGGACCTCAGTACGGTGGAGCCCAGCGTGTCCGGCCCGAAACGGCCGCAGGACCGCGTGCTGCTCGGGAACACACCCGCGGACTTCGCGCGCCAGCTTCCCTCCCTGTTCGGCCCCAAAGCAGGCAAGTTCGGCGAGCGGCAGGCACAGCGCTGGGAGGGCGAAGGCGGTCACACCTCAGCGAACGGCGACGTGGAAAGCACCGTCGGCTCGCCGGAGCCCGGCACCCCGTTTGACGCCCCACTGTCGACTGTCGGCCCGGGAAGCTTGTCGAACGGCGAGCCCGTGCTCGGCATCCTGGCGCCTGCCTACGCGCAGTCTGTCCGGGAGCGTTTCGGCATAGACCCCGGCCGCTACCTTGATCACGGCTCTGTCGTGATCGCGGCCATCACCTCCTGCACCAACACGAGCAATCCCTCGGTTATGGTGGCTGCCGGTCTGCTTGCGAAAAAGGCTGTGGAACACGGGCTCTCTGTGCCGCCCTGGGTTAAGACCTCGCTGGCTCCCGGCTCGCGCGTCGTAACGGACTACTACCGCAAGGCCGGGCTGCTGCCCTATCTCCAGAAGCTTCGCTTCCACGTGGTCGGCTATGGCTGCACCACCTGCATCGGCAACTCGGGCGCCCTACCGTCCGACGTGTCAGAGGCGATTGAGGATCACGGCCTGGTCGCTGTCTCTGTCCTGAGCGGCAACCGCAACTTCGAGGGCCGGATCAACTCGGATGTGCGCGCCAACTACCTCATGTCGCCACCCCTGGTCGTCGCCTACGCACTCGCGGGCACCATCCAGCGGAATCTCGAGACCGAACCGCTCGGCCGCGGCCGCGACGGCAACGACGTGTTCCTGCGCGACATCTGGCCGACGTCGGCAGAGATCGCTGAGGTAGTGGCCTCGTCGCTGACCAGCGATTCCTTCCGCCGGGAGTACAGCACCGTCACAGCGGGCGACGAACACTGGCAGCAGCTCGGTTTTGCGCAGGGCGTCACCTATGACTGGGACCCCGACTCCACGTACATCCGCCAGGCGCCCTATTTCGATGGCATGCCTCGCATTCCTGCGCCAGTGGCCGATATCCATGGCGCCCGCGTCCTCGCTGTCCTGGGAGACTCGGTCACAACCGACCACATCTCGCCTGCGGGCTCCATCAAGGCGAGCGGGCCGGCAGGACGCTACCTGGTTGAGCATGGCGTCAAGCCGGCCGAGTTCAACTCCTATGGCTCGCGCCGGGGTAACCATGAGGTGATGGTGCGCGGCACCTTTGCCAATATCCGCCTTAAGAACCGGCTGGCTCCGGGCACCGAGGGTGGGGTCACGCGTCTCCTGCTTGAAGGCGCGGACCAGAGCGAGATCGTCAGCATCTTTGACGCAGCGATGGAGTACGCCCGGCACGAGGTTCCGCTCATCATCCTGGCAGGCAAGGAGTACGGCTCAGGCTCTTCGCGCGACTGGGCCGCGAAAGGACCGAAGCTGCTGGGCGTCCGCGCAGTCATTGCAGAAAGCTATGAACGCATTCACCGCTCCAACCTGGTCGGGATGGGGATCTTACCGCTGGAGTTCGGCGGCGGCGACTCGGCAGCCTCGTTCGGGTTGACGGGGGAAGAGGTTTTTGATCTTCCGGGTCTCAAGATGCTGCTCGACAACAAGCTCGAAGCAGGCCACACCCTCATCGTTCGGGCCACACGCCCGGACGGCGAGGAGAAACACTTCCGCGTCCGTGTGCGGATCGATACGCCTCAGGAGATCCTCTACTTCCAGCACGGGGGCATTCTGCAGTACGTCCTCCGGCAGCTCGCGGGATACTCTGCAGCGTAGATGAATGCAGGCCGATCCCATCCTCAACACCTTGACAGTAACGTTTACCGTTAGTACCAAGTTTCGTTACGACACGTTGCATGATCGTGGGCTTCAAGGATGCCGATACAAAGCTGCTTTGGAGCACTGGCAGAAGCAAGCGCACTCCCGCGAACCTGCGGCGTGTAGCACTCAAGCGTCCTCTCATGCTGATCGCCGCGTTGGAACTCGACAATCTGCATATCCTTCCAGGGAACATACTGGAAGCGCGCACTCGGGATCGTAAGGGGCAGCAATCAATCCGTACCAACGACCGATATCGCATCTGCTTCGTCTGGAAGGATGCAACTGCCTCCGATGTTGAGACCGTTGATTACCACTGACCTCACTTACTTTGCTAGGAGTCGCTATGCCTGCGAATGCCACGGTTCATCCCGGGGAGATCCTCAAGGAAGAGTTCCTCGATCCTCTTGGTGTCACTCCCTATCGCCTGGCGCAGGAGCTTCACGTGCCTGTGCCGCGCACCAACGACATTGTTCTCTGCAAACGGGGGATCAGCGCCGATACGGCCCTGCGACTCGGCCGCTACTTCAACCTGCCGCCCCAGTTCTGGTTGAATCTTCAAACAGAGTACGACCTCTGTATCGCCGATAACAGCAGAGCTGGGAGCGATCGTGCCTCGAAACGCATCATGACTACACCCTGCGAGTACCAAACGCATCGCGCATGGCGAAGAACGCCGGCTCCGGCTGGTACGCATCGTTAAATGGCAGGCACTGCTCCTCGCGTGTGGGGTGTTTCGGGCGAAACTTCGCGCCGGACGCTGCGTTCAACCACGAGAGGCGGTTCGCGACGCCCCACGTCAGCACATCGGTCACCACAGAGTTTCTTATCAGCAACCGCAGGTAGTCGCCGTAGATCGAGCCGACCGCCGTACTGCGCTCGGCCGGGTTCTCAGCCGCGATCTCATCGTCATTCACATCGAGCTCCGTCACAAACACCTTGAAGCCCAAGTCTTGGCACTGCTCTAGAAACGCAGCCAGGCCGGCGCCGATCTGCGAGGCTGACCCGGCTGAGATATGCGACTGGATGCCGACAGCATCCAGCGGCACGCCGGCTTTTTTCAGGTGCTGCAAGAGTGCAAGAACGGCAGCGCGCTTCGCTGTCTGCTGCGGGTCGTCCGTCTCGATGCCGTAATCGTTATAGGTCAGCAGCGCGTGCGGGTCGGCTTCCCGCGTGGCGCGGAAAGCTACCTCAACAAACCGGGGGCCCAGCAGCTTGAACCAGGGCCCACCGCGGAAGCCGTCCGGCAGGCCGTCTTTGAGCTCAATCGCCTCGTTCACGACATCCCAGGCCCGGATCTTGCCCTTGTACCGCCCAGCGACCGTGTGGATGTGCTCGACCAGGTACCGTTCCGCATTGCCCGGGTTCACGGTTGAGCCAAACCATCCCGGCAGCCCCTGGTGCCAGCAAAGATTGTGCCCGCGTATCGCCATCCCATGCTGCTGTGCAAAGGCGACAAAGGCGTCGGCCTCGTCAAAGAAAAAGCGGTCGGGCGCCGGACGCAGAGGGGCCCATTTCATCGCGTTTTCCGCGACCACGATGCTGCACTGCTCCATCAACGTGCGGGCGTAGGCGGCATCCCGGTTGAGCCGGTCCATGTTCACCGCCATGCCGGCCAGCAGGCCGCGTGCGGCTGCATGCGCCTTGAGCGAGGACCCTCCGGTCCAGGCCGCGTCCTGCTCCGCCTCCGCGCTCGGCAGCACGATCATCCCGGCGGCTGCCACTGCACCGGCAGTAAAACTGCGGCGACTCACCACACCTGACCTCCTGACCCGCAAACCACCCGTCGCACCCTACACCGGAGCAGCGAAAAGGGCGACCCTGATAGAAGAGCGCCCTTAACACTTTGCCTTGCATGTTCCGGCGATCAGCCGGTCGTCCCAGCGACTACACCGCCGCGAGCACTTCCTCGACGTGCGGCTTCAGGTAGTCTTCCATCGACACCTTGCCTTGCATCACGCCCGAGGTATCACCGGAGTGGATGGCCTTGGTGTCAGTGATGCCGATAAACCCAAAGATTGCCTGCAGGTACGGCGCTTCATAGTTGTACTTTTCAGCCGGCGAACCCGGCGCATAGTTGCCGCCGCTGGCGATCAGGAATGTCGCCTTCTTGCCCGTCACCAGGCCATGGTAGCCGGTTTCATCGATTTTGAACGTCCGGCCGAAGCGGGCTATGTGGTCGATCCAAGCCTTAAGCGCAGCCGGCACGCCGAAGTTGTACATGGGCGTGCCAATCACGATCTCATCCACCGAAAAGAGCTCATCCACCAGTTCGTCGGAGACCTTGAGGGCTTCTTTCTGCTCCTGGGTATGCTGTTCGGGTGGGCTGTAGGCACCGCCAATCCATGGGAGGTCGACGAAGGGGAGCAGGGTCCTGGTCAAGTCACGCACAATGACCGTACCGCCAGGGTTCTTGCTCTTCCACTCTTCGGCAAAAGCAGCGCTGAGCTTGCGAGAGACGGAGTAGTCACCGCGTGGGCTGACATCGATCTGCAATAGTTTGGGCATTGTTCTCCTTAGGTGCGGGTTGGCGAGTAGAGAGGCGGATGCGTGTTATCACCCTTATCCCTGCTTCACGGTCATGGATGCTCCGCTGCCGGGGCACGATTCGTGAAAGTCTCCGCCACCCAGAGATGTTGTTCTTCTCTCGTATGAGATTTCCGCCTGCCTGAAGCATTATGTCTTCTGTTCCTGCACAAGAAAGGACCGCCGCTCCCGCCGCTCGTCGTCCCGGGATGGGGGTGGGGGGTGCCCGCCTCAGTTGGGAACTCTCGCCCTCGTCTTCTATAATCGGGATTCGCTCAAGCTTGCTCTGATTTTTGCTGTAGCCGAGGGTGTGCCTATCTTTGCCGAAATCTGTGGGAGTTCACTCTCCCCGCGTCCCAAAAGCCGGCGTATGCGCATGACGCGCCGCCTGCGCTTTATCGCCGTTCTGCTTCTCTGCTTTCCCGTCATCTCGGTTGCGTGGGCACAAGCGAACATCATTACCAGCATTCGTGTCATCGGCAATCGCCGCATTCCTAAAGAGACGGTCCTGGCCCGGCTGTTCTCTCATGAGAATGAGAACTTCGATGCGGCCACGGTGGAACACGACTTCAACTCCTTATGGAACACCGGCTACTTTGAAGATGTGCGCATCGAGCGCGAAGACACCCCAAAGGGTGTCATCCTCGACATCTACGTTCACGAGAAGCCGACCATCCGAGAGATCAACTACAAGGGTCTGAACTCGATCACGCAGTCTGACATCCTGGACGCTTTTAAGAAGGCGAAGGTGGGCCTCAGCCAGGAGTCGCAGTTCGACGAAACCCATGTTGCTCAGGCCGTGACCGTGATCAAAGAGCTCGAGGCTGAGCATGGCCATCAGTTCGCTACCGTGCGTACCGATATCAAGACCATCCCGCCCTCGAGCGTGCAAGTCAATTTCGCCGTCAAGGAAGGCCCCAAGGTCAAGGTCGGCAACATCACCTTTACCGGCAATGAGCATGTCTCTGCCCGGGATCTTCGCGCCTCTATGAAGAACCTGAAGCCGGTCGGCATCCCGCACTCGATCGTGCTGGAGAACCTGTTTGCCAGGACCTACGACTCGACCAAGCTTGAGGAAGACACGGAGCGGGTACGGCAGGCTTACCGGGACCGCGGCTACTTCCGCGCCAACACAGAAGACCCGGATACCCATATCCGCAACGAGGGCGGCTTGTCGCTGCTGACCTTCCGTCCCAAAGACGGTAAGGATGAGGACATCCACATCCCGGTTGAGGAAGGTGCGCGCTACCGCTTTACCGGCATCACCTTTACCGGCGCAACGCCCGGCATCAACCAGAAGGCCCTGCGCGCGCAGTTCGCCATGAAGGACGGCGACTGGTTTAATGCGACTGCTTTCGGCAAGGGCCTTGAGAATCTCAAGAAGGCCTTCAACGGCTTCGGCTACATCAACTTCTCGCCGCTACCCACGCCACGTTTCAAAGATGCGGCCAAGACCATCGGCTTTGAGATCAACCTGGATGAGGGCAAGCAGTTCAAGGTTTCGCGCATCGAGTTTCAGGGCAACAAGATCACACGCGATTTCGTGATCCGTCGCGAGCTGCTGGTGGAAGAAGGCCAGGTCTACAACTCACGCGCCTGGGAGGCTAGCATCCAGCGCCTGAATCAGCTGGAGTACTTCAATCCCCTCAAGGTCGACCAGGATACCGAGACCCACCAGGACCCAGAGGCAGGCACGGTAGACCTGCTGCTCAAGGTGACGGAAAAGGGCAAGAACTCCATCGGACTGAACGGCGGTGTGAGCGGCGTGAGCGGCTCATTCCTCGGCCTCAACTACCAGACCAATAATTTCCTCGGTTTGGGCGAGACGCTGTCGCTGCAGGCAAGCGAAGGCAACCTGGCGCGTAACCTGAGCCTTGGCTTCAACGAGCCCTACCTACGAAACAAGCCGATCAACGTCGGCTTCCAGGTCTTCAGCAACAAGACCGATTACAACTCGAACAAGTCGTACGGCCTGAATAATACGGCCACCACATCCTCGGCGACGCAGAACAGCAACAATGCCACCAACTCGCTAATTCAGAACTACAACCAGTCCAGTAACGGTTTCTCGCTCTCTGCTGCCTACCCCCTCCGGCGCTCCTTCAAGCGCGTCGGCTTCACGTATTCGTGGAACCGCTCTGCCGTCACCGCATTCAGCGGCGCATCGCAGAACCTCTTCCAGACGCTAGCCTTCCGCTCCGGCATTCAGGGCCAGAATGCGCTCACCGGCATTGTCACCAGCCAGGCGTCCTTCTCCTACAGCTTCAACCACCTGGACTCGAGCTATGCTCCGCGCTCCGGTTCGTCGCTGCAGAGCGTCTTCCAGATTGCCGGCCTGTACGGCAACGTTCGCTACATTCAGCCGGTCATCGAGTACAAGTCATGGCATCCGGTACGCGGCTTCCATCTGGACCCCACCGGCCGCAACGCGCTCGGCTATCGCCTGCAGCTGTCCTACATTCAGGGCATTTCCGGTGACGTCGCGCCGCCGTTTCAGCGCTTCTACACCGGCGGCGAAAGCGATCTACGCGGGTTCAATATTCGGTCCGGCACGCCCTATGCCTTTATCCCGACGCGCGTTATGTTCAACCTGACCAACCCGGACGGCTCGCCGGTCTCTCGCCAGCCCGGCGCCCCGCAAACCAACCAGGCTGTGCAGGTTCCGCTGCCGGTCTACGGAATCGTTTCGGCCGGCGGCGATACATCGCTGATCAACAACCTCGAGTATCGGATTCCGCTGGTGGGGCGCACCGCTGCGCTTGAAGTGTTCAACGACTTCGGTATCAACGTCGCTCTGAACAAGAACCAGCTGCGCCAGAGCCCGGAGGGCATCTCCAACCTCGACTCACCCCTGTACGGCTGCCGCACTTATGTGAACGGTGCCTGCCAGGGCGGCATTCCGATCCAGTTCGACAACAACGTTCGCCCGATCTACGGGACCAACCTGGTACCGCGTGATTCGATCGGCGCACAGATCTCCGTGCTTTTGCCGATTGTCAATGCGCCATTCCGGATCTACTACGCCTACAACCCGCTGCGCCTGGACAAGAGCTTTGCACAGCAAAACCTGATTACCCGTGAGCTCTTCCCTCAGGGCTCGGCCGGCGACTACAGCTACGCGCAGGCGACCCAGCTCTACGGAGCACTTGACCAATTGCGTGAGCCTGCCAAGACGTTCCGGCTGACAGTCGGCACTACGTTCTAGGAGTCGCTCTTCATAACAGAAAAGGCCGGGCACAATGCCCGGCCCTTTTTGTTGGCCACTCAGATGGCGAACAGCTACACACCCATGCCGTACTCTGCACTACTGATCGGGTCTCCGGCATTGCTGAAAAAGTCAGATGGCGTCCTGCGATGGAACCTGTAACGGAAGCGCAGCTCGCGCCCAATGTAAAGCCCCAGAGACACCGCGCCCACAACGAGGGTCGCGAGTCCCAGCGTCCGCAAAACCGGAAAGCTTTCCTCATCCAGCTCGTGGGATCCGGAGAGGTCAGGGGCAGCGATATTCAGTTGCGTCATGCCCCTCATGATAGCGCAGTGGGATGTTTAATGAGGAATGCGGCAGCTCACGTGCAAGCGTTAAAAAAGTACGCCGGTCACCTGGCGGCGGCTGCTTCCAGCCCGCGCAGCAGCTCCACTTTGCGCTCCGCCGGTAGAAAGCTGGCTTCCAGCGAGTTGGCGGCCAGCTCTCGCAGCTGCTCGCGAGTGAACTCGAATTGCCGGGCCAGCAGCCGATACTCCCCTTCCAGGTCGCTCGCAAACAAAGCCGGATCATCCGAGTTGATCGTGATCATCAGCCCTGCGTCGAAGTAGGTGCGGACCGGGTGCTCTGCCAGCGAAGGGCAGGAGGCTGTGCGCACATTCGACGTGACACAGACCTCGAGAGGGATCTGCCGCTCCGCAAGCAGAGCCATCAGCTCCGGGTCCTCAATGGCTGAGAGCGCGTGCCCGATCCGCTCCGCTCCTATATTGATCGCGCCCCATATGCCGCCCGGGCCTACAGTTTCGCCGGCATGCGCGGTAAGCCGAAGCCCAGACTCCCGGGCTTCCGCATACAGCTCGCGGAAGGGCTCGGAGCCGGTACGCCGCTCATCCCCGCCGATGCCGATGCCGATGATGCTTGAGTACTCGCGCCGCATCTCCGCCGCCTTGCGAAAAACACGCGCTCCTTCTTCCGGGCCGAAATGGCGCACAGCGTCGAAGATCCAGTAGCAGGTGATGCCCCAGCGCTGCTCCGCCTCCCGGCGGGCACGCTCCATCCCGGCAAACAGCGGCTCAAACTCGGTGCGCCGCCAGTAGTACACCACGCCCACCGAGACATAAACCTCTGCATGCACCACACCCTGCGCGTGGAGGCGCTCCAGCATACGGAAGGTGACCAGCTCATAGTCCTCGGCGGTCTGCAGCTGCTCCGTGATGGCCTTGAACGCCAACAGGAATCCTGAAAAATCAGAATAGTTGTAAAGCGCAGCCGTCGCTTCCCGCGTCATCGCACCGACGCCCTCTCGGCGAGCGCTCAGTTCCAGGAGGGTCTCCGGCGTCACCGTACCTTCGAGGTGAAGGTGAAGCTCCGCCTTCGGCAGGCTGCGGAAGAAGGTGGCGAAGTCACTGGACATGGTAAGGCTTCAGCATACAGGGCGGCCCTGCGGGGCATCGCTTAGGCTAAAGCCCGGTGTACTTGCCCCGAGTGGCCGCTCTACTTCGAAGGCTTCTGCACCGGGATCAACGAAGCCCGAAACGTGTTCGCATCTGAAAAGATGGTACGCAGCTCCGCGGTGCGCAGGTTTTCGCGCAGGTGCGTAAGCTCCTGCTCCATCTGCAGCAAGGCAGCGGCCAGAGCCTTCTCATTCGTCATGGCAATGTCGCGCCACATGGAGTACGGGCTCGCGCCCAGGCGCGTCATCTCGCGCAATGCCCGCCCGCCAATCCCGTGTATCACCCCTGCCTGTCCATCCTGGCCAGCGTGACCATTCACCTGCTGCTGAAGCAGTGCAGACAGCGCAGAAGCGACCATCTGCGGCAGGTGGCTGACCGAGGCGCAAACGGTATCGTGACGCTCCGGCGAAAGCGTTCCTACGCGCGCCCCGAATTTCTCCACCCATTCCACCCACTCCTGCCGGTACGGGTGTTCCGGCAGAGTGTCGCCTGTGCCGACAGAAGCGCCGGTGAAGAGCCACGCCGTATCCCGGAAGAGCTCCGCCTCTGCGTATGCTGCCCCGCCCAGTTCTTTACCGGCCATCGGGTGCCCGGGCAGCCATGCCGCCTTACCCGGCTGATTGTAGAGAGCACCCACGCGCTCCACCAGAAAACCCTTAACCGAGGCTACGTCTGTCACCATCTGTGTGGCAGAAAGCACCGGGGCCAGCTGCTCCAGCCACTCTGCCGCTGCCAGCACAGGCACAGCCACTACGATTACATCCGCGGCGAGTGCGCACACAAACGGGTCTTCCTCCGCTTCGGCGGCGATCACCGGATCGATCGCGCCTACCGAACGGGCCTGCTGTAGCATCGCAGCATCCTCGTCCCAGCCGAAGATGCTGCCAGAGTAGCCGGCCTGCCGCAGTGCAAGCCCGATGGATGCGCCAATCAGCCCTGTGCCAAGAATAGCGATCCTACGGATCGCACCACCCAGCTCATCGACCACCTTCTTGTTCAGCTCCGCTTGCACATCATCTCCTTCTGCCAAGAGCAAATCCGATCAGCCTCAGCCCGCCAGCCTTCGGCCCAGCGCCGGGGCAATCACTCTCAACTCCACCATCAACTTTTCCAGCTGCTCCGGATAGAGGGTCTGCGCCGCGTCAGAGATCGCCTTTTCCGGATTTGGGTGCACCTCGATGATCAGGCCGTCTGCTCCAGCCGCCACGGCGGCTCTCGCCATCGCGGGGACCAGATCGCGCCGCCCACAGCCATGCGACGGATCCCCCAGGATGGGCAGGTGCGAGAGCTTCTTCACCACCGGGATCGCCGAGATGTCCATGGTGTTGCGGGTGTAGGTTTCAAAGGTCCGGATGCCTCGCTCGCACAGCATCACGTCGTAGTTGCCTCCGGATAGGATGTACTCGCTTGCCAGCAGCAGGTCTTCAATCGTTGCCGCCTGCCCGCGTTTCAGCAGCACGGGCTTCCGCGCCTGCCCAAGGTCGCGCAGCAGGTTGAAGTTCTGCATATTGCGTGCTCCTACTTGGAAGCAATCCACGTAGGGCAGCATGGCCTCAACCTGTGCGATCTCCATGACCTCGGTAACGATTAGCAGGCCGGTCGCCTCGCTCGCTTCGCGCAGCAGCTTAAGCCCATCCAGGCCCATGCCCTGGAAAGAATAAGGCGAGCTGCGCGGCTTATAGGCCCCGCCGCGGAGGAACTGTCCACCTGCATGCTTGACCTGGGCAGCCACCGTGAAGAGCTGGTCCCGGCTTTCCACAGCGCAAGGCCCGGCCATGATGACAACCTCTTCCCCTCCGACGGAGACACCATTCGGGAAGCGCACCACCGTACCCTCCGGCCGAAAGCTGCGCCCGGCCAGCTTGTAGGGCGAGGAAATCCGGTAAGCTTCCGCAACGCCGTCCAGCACCTCGTATTCGCTCACTTCAAACGAGTCGGGTCGGCCGACCCCAGCCAGGATCGTCTGTGTCGTTCCCGTGGTCCGGTGCACCTTGAAGCCGTCATTCACCAGCCGCTCAACAACATGCTCAATCTGCGCGGCGCTCGCGCCCTCCTGCATGGCTACGATCATCGCGTACCACCCTCTTCTGCCTGCTTCGCTTTGGCCCGTTCTGAGGCAAGCTCTTCCTGCTGCAACGCCCGCATCACGTCAATCAGCCGCTCGTAGATGTGCGTCAGCTCGATATCGGGCAGTGGGCCTTGGTTATGCGCGCGTACGTTCGCAAAGATCACAGCCTCACGATTCGGCTCGTACACCGGCAGCGTGCTTGACTTCTTGAGCCGGCCAATCGCCTGGGCCGCAAGGGCTCGCTCTGAGATCAAGGCAACAATCTGGCGGTCCAGCTCGTCGATCTTGAGACGCCAGGCTTCAATGTCCATAGTTCCTCTATTGGGATGGGGGAGGGGTGTGCGGCATTGGGATGTCACGGAGGTGTAGAAGTCAGGAGCGGGCCAGCGCCGGAGCAGGGCGCAGGCCCCTGATAAATCGCGAAACCGCCTCGGCCGCGATCTCTCGGCTGCTTGCCTCGATGATTGAGACCAGCGCAGACCCAACAATTGCAGCGTCGGCAAAGCGCCCTACCTGCTCGACATGCTCCGCACTGGAGATGCCGAAACCTACTGCGATGGGCAGCTGCGTGTATCTGCGAAGGCGCGCGACCAGCTGCTCGGCATCACTTTCGAGCGCCACCTGCGCACCGGTGATGCCTACACGCGAAATCGCATACACAAAGCCTTTCGAAGCATTTGCGATCTTCTCGAGCCGCGCGTCCGGGCTGGTCGGCGCTGCGAGGAAGATCGGCGCAAGCCTGTGCTGCTCCATCAGCGCGAGATACTCCGCTGCTTCTTCCACGATCATGTCTGTTAGCAGCACGCCATCCACGCCCGCGTCAGCGGCATCGGCGCAGAAGCGCGCAAAGCCTGTGCCCTGCCCATACTGGATCACTGGATTGAGATAGGAAAAGATCACCAAGCCAGCCGCAGGGCGCGTAGCGCGCAGCTCCCGTGCGAGCTGGAGCACGTCGGCCAGCCGTACGCCGCGCATCAGGGCGCGCTCACTTGCCCTCTGGATCACAGGCCCGTCTGCGACCGGATCAGAGAACGGTACGCCCAGCTCCAGCACATCGGCTCCTGCATCGAGCGCTGCCAGCGCAATCTCGCGTGTGGTTGCGAGGTCTGGATCCCCCACGGTGAGATACACGACCAGGCCAGGTCTCGCGTCTCCCCCATGGTCAAAACGTATCGGCATCCGTCCTCAGGCTCCCTGCAGTTTCAGCTCGCGGGTCAGGATACCCAAGTCCTTGTCACCGCGGCCGGAAAGATTGATCAACAGTATGTCATGCGGGCTCATCCGGGGCGCCATGCGCATGGCTTCCGCCACGGCATGCGCGCTTTCAAGCGCGGGGATGATCCCCTCTGTTCGCGACAGAGCGACTGTTGCCTTCAACGCATCGTCGTCGGAGGCGTCCACATACTCGGCGCGCCCGGCGTCGTGCAGTGCAGCGTGCTCCGGCCCAATTGACGGATAGTCCAGCCCGGCCGAAACCGAGTGCGTCAGCTGGATCTGTCCTCCTTCATCTTGCAGCACGTACGAGTACGTCCCCTGCAGTACACCGGGGCTGCCGCCACCCGGGCCGCCGCGCATGCGCGATGCATGTTCACCGAGCCCCGTCCCGCGCCCGCCTGCCTCCACGCCGATGAGCCGGACATTCTCGTCTTCAAGAAAGTCATAAAAGGCTCCAATTGCATTGGAGCCACCGCCGACGCAGGCCACGATTGCATCCGGAAGGCGGCCTTCCCGCTCCAGCATCTGCCGGCGGGCTTCCTTACCGATCACCCGGTGAAAGTCGCGCACCATCGTCGGATAGGGATGCGCGCCCAGGACGCTGCCCAGCAGGTAGTGCGTGGTGCGGACATTCGTGACCCAGTCGCGCATTGCCTCGTTGATCGCGTCCTTGAGTGTCTTCTGCCCCGCGCTCACGCCGCGCACCTCAGCGCCCAACAGGCGCATACGGTACACGTTGAGCTCCTGGCGGTGCATATCCTCCTGCCCCATGTAGATCACGCACTCCATACCGAGCAGGGCACAGACGGTGGCAGTCGCAACCCCGTGCTGGCCGGCACCTGTCTCCGCGATGATGCGCCGTTTCCCCATGCGCTGCGCCAGCAGCCCCTGCCCCAGGCAGTTATTGATCTTGTGCGCGCCGGTGTGCAGCAGATCTTCGCGCTTCAGGTAGATCCGTGCACCGCCTAGCTCGCGGCTCATACGCTCGGCAAAATACAAGGGGGTCGGGCGGCCGGCGTAGTTGGCCAGCAGGTCATCCAGCTTCGCGTGAAAGGCGGGGTCCGCCTGCGCCTCCGCGTAGGCGCTCTCGAGCTCTTCGAGCGCAGCCATCAACGTTTCCGGCACGTACCGCCCGCCGTAGGCACCAAAGCGGCCGGGGCTGTCTTGTTTCCGGGTTAGAACAGGGATCTCTACAGCAGTGCTCATGGGCGCCTCGCGTCCTTCCAGCCTACGCCCGCGCGCCCGTTTGCTCAATCAAGCAGGAAGCACATTCACCTTGCCCGTGCGCGACTTCGAAATACCGTACAGGGGCCGTCCATCGGCATCAAGGTGCCGCAGCTCCAGCGTTTTTGAAGTCACGCAGAGATGACTGAAGCCGTGAACTTCCTGCGCATAGGGGCCGCGTTCCAGCCCGTCCACCTTGAGGACGTACAAGTCAGCCCCGCCACCTCCCGAAAGGAAGTGCGTGGTCGGGTGCCCTTCAAACTCCAGGTGCTGCAGGTCGTGGTCATGCCCCGCCATGTAGAGGTCCACCCCGTACTTGCGCATCAGCGGGTCCCAGTCGCGCACCAGCACAGGGTGATCGCCATGCGGGCCGTTCGAGTACACAGGATGGTGCGCAACCACAGCCAGCCAGGGTGCGGTTCTCGGCTTTTGCAGCTGCTCTTCAAACCAATGCAATTGCTCAGCCTGCTCCTCCGGCTTGAGCGTGAAGTCCGCTCCATGCTGCCAGCTGCCATCCGCACGCGGCATGTTGCTGTCCAGCACGATGCAGTGCAGCAGCGGCTCCCGGCCTGCCGAGCGCGCGGGAAAGTCAAACGTGTACCAGCGCGAAGGCAGCGTCCAGCGTGTCGGCTTGCCGTCTAGCCCGCGGCCTGTTCGCGCGTACTCGAGCTCCGCCTCTACCTTGTTTACTGAGGCCGGCAGTCGCTGGTAGTCATGGTTGCCCAGCATGGTGTAGGCCGGCCCTGGAAAGAGCTCCACCGGGTAAAGGCGCTCAAACTGGTCAGCCCAGCGGGGTGAAGCGGCCCCGCCGGCCAGCTCGCCATACCAGCTGTCACCAAGCAGGATCAGCGCATCCGGGTGCATGCCGCTCGTGCGCGCATACTGCGCCATGCCGCGTGCCACCTGCGTCTGCGCCTGGTAGCCGTTGCCATTGCGGATCGCCGCGTCGAGTGAGTACTGGTCCAGCCAGCCCCAATCCCCGAGAACCAGCGCCTGAGCGCTCTCCGGCGAATGTGTCGCCGCAAAGGCGTGGGCTGCCGGAGATGCCATCACGCCCGCGGCACTCCAGGCCAGGGTCTGCTTCAGAAAGCGGCGGCGGGAGGAGAAAGTCTGCATACGGGGCGTATACCACAGGCGCTGGATGCAGGAGATGAAGTCCCCGCTAGTGCACGCTCGAAGAACTTCTAACCGGCACGGACGCCGACATGGGCTGTGTCGCCGCAACCTCTCTGGCGGCTGCGCGGGCGCGAGCGATAAAGGCGCGGACTCGGGCAGGATCCTTGCGCCCGGGCGAAGCTTCCACGCCTGACACAACATCCACGCCCCAGGGCCGCAGGAGGCGGATCGCCTCCGCAACATTTTCAGGCGCAAGACCGCCCGCCACAATCAGTCGAAGGTGCGGAGCCACGGACAGAAAAGCTCCGCTCGCCTCTGCCCAGTCGAAGCGCACGCCTGTTCCGCCTTGCGCCATAGCTGAGCGCGAGTCCACCAGCACCGCATCGATGGCGTGATCTGCCGCATGATCGGCCCGCAACGCCCCTAGCTGCGCTGCAAAGCTGCTTTCTGCCGCGTGCTCTGCGGGCTGCACCTGTTCGCGAGGCGCCTGTTCGCGAGGGTAATGCAGCACCCGCAGGAGACCCAGACGCGGCAGGCCTTCCCTTTGGGTGAAGTGCTCGCGCAGGCGCGCAGCGAGCCCTGGGTCATTGGTAGCATGCAGCTGCACGCCAGTGAGCCCTGCTTGCTCTACGGTGGCGACCACCTGCTCAAAGCTAGGGTGTACAAACACGCCATACCGTTCCACATGCCGGGGCAGCTGCCCGCTAATCTCTCGAACCTGGCCGACCGTGACCTCCCGCGGGCTTGGCGCAAAGATAAAACCAAGCGCATCTGCGCCTGCTTCCACCGCCGCCTGCGCATCCAGGAGGCTGGTGTTGGCACAGATCTTGACCCACATCAGCGCTTCCCTGTTTCCACCAGCTGCAGGGTGGGCCGCAGCCAGGCGGCCAGCGCCGCGCCCGGGTCGCTCTGCCTCATCAGCGACTCGCCGATAAGGAAGGCATGGTAGCCCGCAGCCCGTAGGCGGTCGATCATCGCGCGCGAGGTGATGCCGCTCTCGGCCACATGCACGGCCCCCGGCGGCAGTTCGCCGGCTAACTCCAGGGAGGTCTCGATGCGGACCGCAAAGCTTACGAGGTCCCGATTATTTACCCCGTAGGCCGCACATCCCAGGCCGCGCACGCGCTCCAGCTCAGCCCGTGTGTGCACCTCGCACAGCACGTCGAGTTCCAGGGCATGGGCGTAATCGGTAAACTCCCGCAGTTCGCTGTCTGTCAGCGCCGCGGCAATCAGCAGGATAGCGTCCGCCCGGTGCGCGCGCGCTTCTGCAATCTGGTAGATGTCTACGATGAAGTCTTTGCGCAGGCAAGGCAGCCCGCTCGCCGCCGAGGCCTGCTCCAGATACTGGAGACTGCCCTGAAAGAAAGCCTCATCCGTCAGCACGGAGAGCGCCGCTGCGCCGCCGTCCCGAAGCTGCGCCGCCAGCACCGGCGGAAAAAAATCAGCCCGGATCAGACCCTTGGAGGGTGAGGCTTTCTTGATCTCGGCCAGGATCGCCGGACCACTCGTAGCAGCCTCGCGAAGGGCCCTGGCAAAGCCTCGCGGCGTGTGCACCGCAAGCTTTGCCTCGAGCTGCCGCAGAGGCGTTGCCACCTTCCGCTCTCCAACGGTCGCTCGTGTTTTCGCCAGGATGCGCTCGAGATGCATACGTCTCCTTTTCCCCTCCCAAGTATACGAGCCGGTCCCATAAGCCGGCCGCCAATTCCCTGCTCCGCATATCGCCGCAATGCAGCCCGCGCGATCCCTGATTTACCATCGGCCCCTGTGAGGTAAACACGCATGACGCTCTGGACGCAGGCTCCCGCCGCTGCATCTTCGCCGTGCCGGTTCCGGTTACCGTTCCCGTTCCCTAGCCTAGCTCTAGGAGCGGCAGCGGTTTTCACACTGCCCCTGCCAAGCGCCCGCGCCCAGCAGCCGCAGCAGCCCATTGCCGATTACATCCATGCTTCCTGGTCCGCTCTCCAGCGCTCCATGACGGACTGCAAGTCGCTGGTGGACTCAAAAACAACCACAGCGCCCATCCTTTACCTGCCGCAGGAGCAGCCTGAGCTGGCATCTGTGGCCGCCCTGCACGCCGCGTGCGGCATCCGCGTGGAGCACCTGCCGCAGCGCATCACCCACCCCGGTTCGCTTGCACCCGCAGCCGTCGCAAAACCCGGGCTGCTCTACCTGCCGCATCCTTACGTGGTGCCCGGCGGCCGCTTCAACGAGATGTACGGCTGGGACAGTTACTTCATCCTGCTGGGCCTGCTCCACGACGGCCGCCTGGAGCTGGCACGTGGCATGGTGGAGAACTTCTTTTACGAGATTGAGCACTATGGCAACCTGCTGAACGCGAACCGAACCTACTATCTGACCCGCTCACAGCCTCCGCTGCTGTCTTCCATGATTCGTGCTGCGTACGAAGCCGCGCCGCCCGGCGCGGCACGCGAAGCCTGGCTTGCGCACGCCTACGGTTACAGCGTACGCGACCACGCGCTCTGGCTCATGCCAGAGCACGCAGCCGGCAGCACGGGCCTAGCCCGTTACCACGACAGCGGCGAAGGCCCGGTGCCGGAGATGGCAGACGCCAGCACGTACTATCCGGATGTCATCCGCTGGCTGCTGGCGCACCCCGATACCAGAACGAACTACCTGGTGACCGGGCCTATGCTCGCCCCTGGCGCCGAACCGACCCCGCAGCAGGCAGCCGAGATCGCTCGCATCAGCTGCGACCCGCGGCACTCCGAGGTATGCGCGCACGCCCATGTCGAGAATCACTGGCTCTCGCCCGACTACTACAGAAATGATCGGGCCGACCGCGAGTCAGGCTTTGATACGACCTTTCGCTTTGGCCCCTTCTCAGGCAGCACTGGCCAGTTTGCGCCGGTGTGCCTCAACGCCCTGCTCTATAAGTACGAGCTGGACTTGGCCTGGATGGCCACACACCTCCACAAGCCCGTCGAGGCTGCAAAGTGGCAGCAGCAGGCGGCTGCGCGCCGCGCCGCCATGGACCGCTATCTATGGAACCCGCAGAAGGGCCTTTACTTTGACTACAACTACGTGCGCGCACAGCAATCTAACTACAGCTACATCACCACCTTCTACCCGCTGTGGGCTGGTGCTGCGAGCGCACAGCAGGCAAGGGCTGTGACAGCAAACCTGCCGGTGTTCCTCGAGCCTGGCGGCGTTGCCATGAGCAAGACCGAGAGCGGTGTGCAGTGGGACCTACCCTACGGCTGGGCACCGACCGTTTACTTCGCCGTCGCCGGGCTTGAACGCACCGGTGCCGACGAGCCTGCACGCACGGTCGCGCAGCGCTTCCTCCATACAGTCGAGAACGGCTACTCCGCCGACGGCACCATCCGCGAAAAGTACAACGTCGTCAGCGGCGATGCAGATGTGCAGGTGGCGACCGGTTACAAACAGAATGTGATCGGCTTTGGATGGACCAACGGCGTCTACCTTGTGCTGCAGGCGCTGCTCGCAGCAAAGCCCGGCGGAGCTCCCGCCGCTTTGGAGATGAACTATTGAGCACCCGCAACCTTCCCCGGAACCTCCTGTTCATCGGCCTTGGTGAACTGCTGTGGGATGAACTGCCCGATGGCCGCCGGTTGGGTGGCGCGCCAGCCAACTTTGCCGTCATGGCTGCGCGGCTCGGCGCGCACGGCACGGTCGCCAGCCGCCTCGGGCAGGATGAACCCGGCGATGCAGCCCGGGCAGAGCTGGCGCGCCTGCCGGTCGACAGCCGCTTTCTCCAGTCCGACCCAGAGCGCCCCACGGGAACCGTGTCGGTGGAGATGAAGGACGGCCAGCCGGCCTACACCATCCACGCGCCGGTAGCCTGGGATGCTCTTGCGTTCACCCCTGCCTGGCAAGAGCTTGCCGGCCGTGCGGATGCTGTATGCTGGGGCACCCTGGCGCAGCGCGACGCTGTATCAGAAGCAACGATCCATGCTTTTCTGGCAGCGACGCGCCGGGACTGCCTCCGTATCTTCGACATCAATCTGCGTGAGCCGTTCTTTACTGCTGAACCGCTGGTTCGTTCACTCGGCAAAGCCACTCTGCTCAAGCTCAATGACGGGGAGATGCCGCATCTGCTAACGCTCGCCGGCCTGCCGGGTGCACCGGACTGGGATGCGAATGCAGACAAGATCAGCTTTCTCCTGACCGGCGCGCACACGCTTCTCAAAGCCTACCCTGCGCTGGAGCTGGTAGCCGTTACGCTGGGCGCAGAGGGCAGCCTGCTTGTGACCCGAGAAGCCGAGCTGCGTCACAGGGGTGTCCCCTGCGCGTTTGTGGATGCCGTTGGCGCAGGCGATGCCTTTACCGCGGCGCTCGCCGTACACCGGCTCCGGGGCGCTTCGCTCGCCGTGCAAAATGAAGCAGCCAACCGCTGGGGGTCCTGGGTCGCCTCGCAGGCCGGGGCCATGCCCGCGCTTACCCCAGAGCTGCTCGCCCGAGTCGAGCAGCAGATTGAGGACGCAGCCGGGCAGTAAACTAGGGCCATGCTGCAGCTCGCGGATGCCGGCAAACGCTTCGGCCACAAACTACTCTTTGAACATGCGAACTGGATGATCACCGACAGCGACCGTACCGCGCTGGTCGGCGCGAATGGCACGGGTAAATCGACGTTAATGAAGGTTCTGGCTGGCCTCGAGACGCTCGACTACGGCACGATGCAGCGTGTGCGCGGTACGAGCATCGGCTACCTTCCGCAGGATGGTCTCACGCTCTCCGGACGCTCGGTCTTTACGGAGTGCCTCAGCGTCTTCGATGAGCTGCACGGCATGGAGCGCGAGCTCGGCACGCTCAGCGCGCAGCTGGCCGAGCTTGACCCTGCAAGCGGCGAGTACTCCGCGGTCGCAGAGCGCTACTCCTCGCTCAGCTCGCGGTTCCATGCGCATGACGGCTATGCGCTCGACGCGCAGGTGGGCGCGGTACTCGGCGGTCTGGGCTTCAGCAAATCTGACTGGGCGCGGCAGACCGAGGAGTTCTCCGGCGGCTGGCAGATGCGTATCTCTCTTGCCAAGCTGCTGCTGGCTAAGCCTGACCTGCTGTTGCTTGATGAGCCGACCAACCACCTGGATCTGGAAACACGCACATGGCTTGAAACTTACCTGCGCAACTACCCAAAGAGCTTTGTCCTGATCTCGCACGATCGCTACTTCATTGATACCACTGCGACAAAGATCGTAGAGGTTTGGAACAAGGCACTGCACTTTTACACCGGTAACTACGCCAAGTACGAGCAGCAGCGGACAGAGCGCCGCACCCAGCTGGAAGCCGCGTATAAGAACCAGCGCGAGCGCATCGAAGATCTGGAAGCCTTCATCAACCGTTTCCGTTACCAGGCCACGAAGGCCAAGCAGGTGCAAAGCCGCGTCAAGGAGCTTGAGAAGATCGAGCGCATCGTCATCCCTGATGAGGAGGCAGCGATCCACTTCTCCTTTCCGCAGCCGCAGGCCTCAGGCCGCACCGTGGTGGCTGTAGAGCAGCTTGATAAGAGTTATGGCCCCAAGCAGGTGCTATGCGATGTCGGCTTCACCATCGAACGCGGCGACCGGATTGCGCTGGTCGGCGCAAATGGCGCCGGCAAGTCCACGCTGGTAAGGCTGCTGAGCGGCCAGGAGCCGCCAACGGCCGGCGAGCTGCGCCTGGGCCACAACGTGCTGCCGGAGTTCTTTGCCCAGGATCAATACAAAGTGCTGGACCCCGCGGCACGGATGCTCGACGACATCAGCGCGATCGCTCCTCGCGTTGCGGACGCTGAGCTGCGCGGGCTGCTCGGCTGCTTCCTGTTTACGGGCGATGACGTTTACAAACCGCTGGGCGTACTCTCCGGCGGTGAGCGTAACCGCTATGCGCTAGCCAAAATTCTGGTAAGCCCGGCCAACTTTCTGCTGCTGGATGAGCCGACCAATCACCTCGACATGCGGGCCAAAGATGTTCTGCTCGACGCGGTCAAACACTTCCAAGGCACCGTCATCTTTGTCTCGCATGATCGCTACTTTATTGACGGCACGGCGACCCGCGTCTTCGAGGTAGAGCAGGGCCATGTGCATGTATACCCCGGCAACTATGAGGACTACCTTTATCGCAAGGCGCTGCCAATGCAAACGCCGGAGCCGAGCGCGCCTGCGAACGGCCGTGTCGCTCTCGCCATATCTGCCGCTGCTCCGGCGCAGGCGATTGTCAGCGCGACAGCCACGCCCGAAGCGGCAGCAAAAGCGCGCAAGCTCAACCCCATCAAGCTCCGTCAGATGCAGGAACGCCTCCGATTCGTAGAGGAAGAGGTACCTCGGACTGAAGCAGCAATCGCAGTCACCGAGGCCGCCATGGCGAACTACATTTCTGCTGAAGAAGCGCAGCGGCTCGCAGCGGACCTCGACCGCCTGCGCGCTGAGAACTACGCGCTCACCGCGGAGTGGGAAGAGCTTGCCATGCAGCTCGAGGAGCAGGAAGCCTTGCGCTGAGCTTCAGTTCAGCGCTTCGCACCACGCCCCTGTAAACTTGGCCTGACCCGCTCTGACTTGCCCTGGAGGCTGCACCGATGGCTACATCCCTCGCTACGACTGAAGAAGCACAGCTGATCCTGAAGCTCTACGAGCTTCGCACAGACCCCGGCCTTCGTGCCGCACGCGCCTGGGTCACGCAGTCTTTCTGGCCCAGCTCTGCCGCAGATGTGTTCGCCATCTTTGGCGCTGCGCAAACGCAGGAGAACAACTACATTCGCCAGGTCAGCAGCTACTGGGATATGGCGCTGTCCTTCGTTCTGCACGGGGCGCTGTCTGCCGACCTGTTTGTCGACTGCAATGCGGAGCCCTTCTTTATCTACTCAAAAATGCTTCCCTTTCTGCCGGAACTACGCGAGCGCATGCCCACCTACCTGACCAAGACCGAAGCGCTGGTTGAACGCTCCCCCGCAGCCAAGGCCCGGGTCGAAGGCATGCTGAGGGACATCGCGAAGCGCAACGAGGCCGGCGTACAGCAGGCTGCCGGCGGGTAAACGCTGCGGGCCGGTCTGCTCGTGGGTAAGGTGCTCATGCATAATCAGGGCATGCCAACGCCCCTGTGGAAGCCGGAAAGCTGGACGGCGCGCCTCGCTGAACTGGAAGCAGAGGCCACCGAGGAGAAGGAAGTACCGCTGCGGCGCGATGTGCGCCTTCTCGGTACCCTGCTTGGCGACGTGCTGCGCGAGCAGGCCGGCGAAACCCTCTACGCGCAGGTAGAAGACCTGCGGCAGGAAGCGATCCGCCGCCGCGAAGAGCAGGTCGCCGGCTCCCTCCATGCAGCCGAGCAGCGGCTTCAAAAGACTGTGCTCCGCATCAGCCAGCTGCCTGTGGGCGAGCTTTATCAGCTGACCCGCGCCTTCGCCTTCTACTTTGAGCTGACGAACCTTGCTGAGACGAACCACCGCAAGCGTCGCCGCACCGCAGCACAGATCTCCGGCGCAGCCGCTGCGCAAAGAGGTTCGCTGCGTGGCACCCTGCGAGCGATGCGTGCCGCCGGCATCTCTGCCGAAGAAGCTCTGGCTCAGCTTTCTAAGGTCAGCATCACACCTGTCTTTACCGCTCACCCTACAGAGATCGCCCGCCGCTCTGTGCTCTTCAAACGCCGGCGCATGGGCGAGCTGCTCGAGTCGCTGGACCGGATCCCCCTGGCGGATGACGAGCTGTGGCGCCTTCAAAAAGAACTCACGGCAGAGATCACTGCGCTGTGGCAGACCGATGAAGTCCGCAGCCGCCAGCCCTCCGTCTCTGACGAGATCAAGATGGGCCTGGACTACTACGAGGTTTCCATCTTCGCCACGCTTCCCACGCTCTACACCGAGGTAGCCGGCGCTCTGCTCAGCGAGTATGACCTGGCCATCGATCCTGCGGAGATGCCCCTGCTTCTGCACTTCGGTTCTTGGATCGGCGGTGATCGGGACGGCAATCCATTTGTCACTCCCTCGGTGACCATTGCAGCCATTCGCGACGCGCGGCTTCGCTTGCTGGCGCAGTATCAGGCAGCTGTTGGCCGGCTCATCGGCCTGCTCACCAGCTCCTCCCAGCAGGTCTCTGCCAGCCCGGAACTCCTCACACAGCTCGGCAGCTACCTCCATGCGCTTGACAGCAGCGGCTCGCACGAAAAACTCGCCGGCCATTTTGAGTTTGAGCACTATCGGCGCTTTGTCGCCTGCATCGGCGCGCGCCTCGCCAACACACTCGGCGAGTCGGCAGGCGAGCCCGGCAGCATGGAAGCTGCCCTGACCGCGCTGCCTGCTTACGTCGGAGCGCATGAGTTCCTGCATGATCTGCGCCTCATGCGAGACAGCCTGCAAACTCATCACGGGGAGCGCCTTGCCGCCACCCTGGTGGACCCGCTGCTGCTGCAGGCCCGCACCTTCGGCCTCCACCTGCATACGCTGGATGTGCGCCAGCACGCGCGGTTGCACAGGGCAGCGCTCGACGAAATCGCAGGCTGCGCCGAGGGCGCGCGCGACACAGTGCCCTCGTCCTTCAGTGCCGCTACGCTCGATGTGCTTGAGACCTTTCGCGCGATCGCGGAGATCAAGCGCAGTGCCGTCCCCGAAGCAATCGGGACCTACGTCATCTCCGGAGCAACGGACAAGAGTGACGTGCTGGCCGTGTTGTGGCTGGCGCGTTTCGGAGGCGTCAACCCTGCCTGCGTGGAACGCGATCCGGGGCTCATGCCCGTGCCCTTGTTTGAGTCGATTGAAGATCTACGCAACGCGCCCGATGTCTGCCGCGAACTCTGGTCAGATGCTGAGTACCGCAAGCTGCTCAAGAGCTGGGGCAATGTGCAGGAGGTGATGCTCGGCTACTCCGACTCCAACAAGGATGGTGGCATGCTCACCAGCACGTGGGAGATCTTTCGCGCGCACCGTGCTCTCCACATAGTGGCGCGAGAAGCCGGTATTACGCTGCGTCTCTTCCATGGCCGCGGCGGCACGGTCGGCCGTGGCGGAGGCCCAACCCACCGCGCCATCTATGCACAGCCGCTCGAGTCTTTCGACGGTGGGATCCGCATCACGGAGCAGGGCGAGGTATTGAACTGGAAGTACGGGGACACTGTTCTGGCCGAGCGCAATCTCGAGCTTATGATCGCAGCTTCGCTCGATGCCCTGGCACGGCCCAATCTTCGCGCCGGCGGCCACCAGACGGGCGAGTTCCTGCCCGAATGGGAAGACGCTTTCGCTGAACTCTCAGCTACGGCCTTCGCTTTCTACCGCTCCGGCATCCTGGACGACCCGGAGGTCTTTGACTTCTTCGAGATGGGCACACCCATGGCTGAGCTGGAGCATGCCAAGATTGGCTCTCGGCCCGCGCGGCGCGGCGGCAAACGCTCGTTTGAGAGCCTGCGCGCCATCCCGTGGGTCTTTGGCTGGACGCAAAGCCGATTGCTCATCCCTGCATGGTTTGGCGTAGGCCATGCGCTCTACGGCTATGCAGAAAAGCCAGGGGGACCGGAACGTCTGCGCGCCATGATGCGCGAGTTTCCTCTCTTTATTGACCTCATCCGCAACGTCGAGGTTGCGCTTGCGAAAGTAGACCTCGGTATCGCTTCACTCTATGCGTCGCTGGTGCCGGACAAGGCCGCACGCGACCGTGTCTTTACCAAGTTTTCTGCTGAGTATCAGCTATCCCTCCAAGCGGTACTCGCCGTCACAGGGCAGGCCGAGTTACTCGAGAACAACAGCGTGCTTGCACGCTCGATCCGTCTGCGCAATCCTTATGTCGATCCTTTGTCGCTGATCCAAGTGGATCTTCTGCGGCGCAAGCGCAGTGGTGAGGACACGCCTGAGATCAACCGTGCCATTGCCGGGACGATCAACGGCATCTCCGCCGGGCTCCGCACCACCGGGTAATGCGCTCGGGTTGAACACAGGCGCAGAATCGCTTACAGCTGCCGCACTTCCTCAGCACTCTCTTCACGCGCAGCGGGTAGCAACGATTCTGCCGTCAATCCATCCACACGGCGCAGGTTCGGGAAGAAGACGGCCCAAATGCCTGTGACCACCAGTGAGCCGATGCCGCCCAGCACCACGGCGCGGACCGCTCCAAACCACTGGGCTGTCAAGCCGCTCTCGAACTCGCCCAGCTCATTGGAAGCGCCGAGAAACAGCGAGTTCACAGCGGAGACGCGACCACGCATCTCGGGCGGCGTCGCCAGCTGCAGGATGGAAGAGCGGATCACCACCGACACCATATCCGCGCAGCCGGTAAGCAGCAGCGCCACAAGCGATACAACGAATGACGGTGACAGCCCAAATGCAACCGTAGCTGCACCAAATATGGCAACGCACACCAGCATCTTGACTCCCGCCCGGCGCTTTAAAGGACGAAAGGTCAGGACAAGCGACACACAGAGCGCCCCTACGCCAGGCGCCGCGCGGAGCATCCCCAGCCCGCGAGGACCCACATGGAGGATCGCCTCTGCAAAGATGGGCAGCAGCGCGACCGAGCCTCCCAGCAGAACCGCAAAGAGATCGAGCGAGATCGACCCAAGCAGCACCTGCGTCTTGAAGACATAGCGGATACCAGCCAGCAGCACATCGCGTGACACAGCCTTGTGTTCCATGCGGCCCGGCCGCGCTTCTACCATGCTGATTAAGGAGAGATACCAGGCCAGCGTCGCCAGGGTAAACAGGTTCACAATGCCGCCGCCCGCCGTATGCGACATCATGCCGCGCATCGGCGGCAGCGTGTAAAGAAAGCCGCCAATGGTCGGCCCGGTAATCGTTGCGATCTGAAAGATCGTTGCGCCCCAGGTCACGGCGTTCACGAAGTGCTCCTTAGGCACCAGGTGCGGAATCAACGCAGAAGATGCCGGCCCGGAGAACGCGCGACCGGAGCCGATGAGAAAGAGAACTGCGTAGATCGGCAGGACCTTGTGCAGGCCCATCCATGCAAACAGAAGCAGCATGGATGTACAAACCGCCTGGAGCGCATAACAAACCAGCACCACGCTTCGGCGGTCGAAGCGGTCAGCCACGTGCCCGGCGGGGAGCAGAAACAGGAGCCCGGGTAGAAAGAGTGCCAACCCTGTAAATCCGAGATCGATCGCTCGATGCGTGATCTGGTACACCTGCCAGGCCACAGCCAAAGCCTGCGCCTCAGCACCGATGACGACAAAGCACCGCGCTGCCTGGTACAAGCGGAAGTCCCGCGAGCGAAAGGCGATCGTGCTCCGGGAGACTGCGCTGTCAGCCATATGGTTCCATTCTCAATCCTTCGCTCGGAAAACGGTACCTGCGCATCCCAACCCGCATGGCCTCTGAACGCAAAGCGGTTGTCAGCGGAGCAGTCGAGCGCAATATTCGCACGGTCGCAGCCATGGAGCAGGATCGCGAGGACCAGAAAGATGCGATCGATCGCTTTGCATCGGTCATCGGCACCTTCATCGGCAGCAAGGTGGCCATCTCTCTCCACATCACATGGTTCGTTCTCTGGATTCTGACGAACACTTATCGGATCCCCGGAGTAAAGGTTTTCGATCCTCCACCTTTTAATCTCCTTTCGCTCGCTGTCTCGATCGAGGCTGTGCTGCTTACCAGCTTCGTTCTGCTCAAGCAGAACCACATGCAGCATCGCGCTGACCACCTGGAACAGCTCAACCTCCAGATCGATCTGCTGACAGAAAAGGAAGTGACGAAGTCACTACAGCTGCTTCGCGCGCTCTGCGTCAAGCTGGATGTACCGGAGCCGCTTAGCGATGCAGAGCTGAGCGAGATGAGCCAGGTCACGTCTGTCGGCACACTGGCCGAGCGCATCCTGACCGATCTGCCGCCCAAGGGTTAGGCGCGCTCGCGGCGAAAGGCGATGCGGCCTTCGCTGATCGTCCAATGCACCAGGCCCTGCATAGCCATGCCTACAAATGGCGAGTTGCGCGAGCGACTGTGCACAGGCGCTGCTCCAAATGTCCAGGTCAACGCAGGATCGAACACGACTGCATCAGCCAAGGCGCCCACCTGGAGCGAGCCGCGACCCGCCAGCTGCATCACCTGCGCGGGGCCGCGTGAAAGCAGCCCGAGCACCCTGAGCAGCGGCATGCCGTACTCGCCGTGCAGCATGCGGATGGACAGCCCCAGCGCTGATTCAAGGCCTGTGATGCCATTTGGTGCCCGTTCAAACTCCTGCTCTTTCTCAAACGCTGCATGGGGCGCATGGTCGGTTGCGATGCAGTCCACTGAGCCATCAAGCAGCCCCTCCAGCATGGCTAGGCGATCGCGCTCTGCACGCAGCGGCGGGTTCATCTTGCTATGCGTGTTGTAGCCGGCCACTGCGGTTTCGTTCAGCGCGAAGTGATGCGGCGTCACTTCGCACGTCACCCGGAGCCCCTCGCGTTTCGCTGCTCGCACGGCATCCAGCGCTTCGCGCGTGGAGATGTGCTGTACATGCAGGTGCGGCCGCACACCCTCGCTCTGCAGCTCCTGCGTCAGCTCGCGCACAAGCCGGATGTCGCGCCTGACCAGCCCTGCTTCTGCTTCTACCGGCATGCCGCGCAGCCCCATGCGGAAGCACAGAGCGCCCGCATTCATGACGGCGCCGGCTGTCAGCCGCGTATCTTCAGCATGCTGAGATACCGGCAGCCCGACACGCGCAGCAGCCATCAAAACTGCACGCATGGTGTCGTCTTCCAGGATCGGCTTGCCATCGTCCGTGACGCCCACTGCGCCTGCCTCGCGCAGCGCTGCATAGTTTGTCACTTCCCGGCCTAGGCTCCCGCGCGTCGCAGCAGCCATCGGCAGCACGGTGACGGCAGCGCCGCGCTCCGGCGCCTGCACCCACTGCAGCCACTCCGGCGTATCGAGCACAGGCACGGTGTTGGGCATCGCGCATACCGTGGTAAAGCCTCCCGCTGCTGCGGCCCGTGTACCGCTTGCGATGGTCTCTTTCCACGTCTGGCCCGGCTCGCGGAGATGCACGTGCACATCGATCAATCCTGGCGCCACCACCAGCTCCCGAGCATCAATCACGGTCGCGCCTTCACCCGGCAGCGTACCCGGCTCACCCACTGCAGCAACGCGCCCGTTACGCAGCAGCACATCGCGCACAGCGTCGGTGCCGTCTGACGCGTCAAGCAGCCGGCCCCCGGCAATCAGCAGAGCCTCGCCTTGCGCCGGACGCCTCACTGCATGCCTTCCATGCCAAGCGCACGGGCAACCAGTGCCATGCGCACGGCCACCCCATGTCGCACCTGCTCCTCAATCAGCGAACGCTCTCCATCTGCGGCCGCATCGTCAATCTCCAGCCCGCGAATCATAGGGCCGGGATGCATCGTCCATCTCTCCGGGTGAGCTGCGACGCGGTCTCCCGTGAGCTGAAAATGGGCCCGGTACTCTTCAAGATCCAGCTGGAGCCCGGCCAGTCGCTCCGCCTGGATCCTCAGCATCATCACGATGTCGGACTGCCTGAGAGCCGCGTCAAAGTCGCGGACGATCGTTAGCCCGGGCCCCATCTCGGCGGCTACCTCCGGCAACAGCGGCGCAGGCCCGCACAGCAGAACACGCGCACCCAGCCGCGGCAGCAGCAAGGCGTTGGAGCGCGCGACGCGGCTGTGGAGGACGTCGCCGCAGATCGTGATCGTGACGCCGCGCAGCGTACTCTCCGTTACGTGAGTCTCACCGTTGCGCAGCACACGCAGAATCGTTCGCAGGTCGAGCAGCGCCTGCGAGGGATGCTGGTGCGTGCCATCGCCCGCGTTTAAGACCGGCAGGCCGGTCGAGGCCTGCAGGAGCCATGGCGCGCCCGAGGACGCGTGTCGCAAAATGATCGCCTCTGCCCCCAGTGCACGCAGCGTGATACCCGTATCCTTGAGCGATTCGCCCTTCTCGATACTGGAAGATTTGGAACTCACCAGCGTCGTGTCTGCGCCCAGCGCTTTGGCAGCCAGCTCAAAGGAAGTCCTTGTGCGCGTGCTCGACTCGTAAAACAAGAGGGCAACACGGCGCTTGAGCAGCAGCCGTGCCCTGGCAATGGGATCCTCAGCCTCAAGTTCCGAGGCGAGCCGGAGGATGCCGCTTACATCCTTCAATGAAAGATCTTCAACGCCTAAAACAGAGCCGGGCAGCGCACGCGATGCCGATAGCTCTCCTATTTCGAAACGCAAGTCTACTGCCCTTCCGTGAGCGGCCCCGCCTGTGTATTGCCGGCTTGCTCGGCACCCTGCTCCGGGGCAGTCTCCGCCACGCGCTCGACGATCAGCACCTGCTCATCGCCATCGATCTCACGCAGCTTTACCTCGATAATCTCCTGCCGCGATGTCTGCACCACCCGGCCCACAAAGCCCGCCTCCACCGGCAGCTCGCGGTGGCCGCGGTCAATCAGCACCAGCAGCTGCACGCGGTTGGGCCGGCCATGGCGAAACAATGCTTCGAGCGCCGCGCGCGTGGTGCGCCCGGTATACAGCACATCATCCACCAGGATGATGTTGCGCCCGTTCACATCAAAGCCAATCTCGCCTTCATGCACCACCGGGCGTACATCGTGGGTGGACAGGTCATCGCGGTAAAACTCGATATCGAGTGCTCCTACATCCACTGAATGCTTTTCGATCTTCTCAATCAAGGCAGCCAGCCTCTGAGCTAGCGGCACCCCGCGCCGCTGGATGCCGATCAAGCCCAGATTCTCACTGCCATGGTTTTTCTCCACGACCTGGTGGGCAAGCCGCACAAGCGTGCGCTCAATCTCTGACGGCGAAAGGATCCGTCCTTTTTCTCGGAGCTTGTTTGTCGGTGCTGCGTCTCTGTCCATAAATGCTATGGGCTCCAGCATATCGCACGGCCCTGCCATGACGAGGCCAGCTAGCGCTTGCGCCTGAGCGCCCCGCCATAGCGCACAGCAAAGCGTCCGCTGAGCCAGGCGAAGAACAGGATCGAGAGCGTTCCGCTCATCACCGTCAACAGCAGCAGTACACTCTTGCCCTCGGGCGAAAGCCAGAACTGTGCCAGCCACCCAAACTGCCGCAGCGCATCCGGATTACTCGCATTGATCAGGTCGATCTCAGTCTGCGCATACCCCTGGAGCCGCGCATCAATCGCGCCCCCGGCATGGAGGCCATAGCGCTCCACCAGAAGCCGCCCCGCCTGCGTCAGCACCGCGATCACCGCCGCAAATAATCCCAGCAGCAGCCCAATACGCCCACCCAGCTGCGGCGTCAGCACGGGCGCCCGGCGTGCCGCGCGCCCGTAAAGCCTCAGTGTCCACACCGCGGCAATCACAATCCAGACCATGTCCAGCAGCCCGGGGTTCTCTCGCAGCGCCACCAGAAAACCGGCTGGAACAGCACAGATCAACGCCGCGCGGATCGCAGCCGGCCACGCGATTGCACCCGTATGCCGGGTTGCGTCTTCGCTGTTGCCAGCCAGCAGCTCGGCCTGGCGCTGGGCTTCGCGCTCGTCCGGGCTGGCCACACGCAGTTGCGGCGCACCACACTCCGGGCAGTACACTGAGCCTTGCGGAATAGCGTTATGGCAGTGGTGGCACAGGATGGACATGCAATGTCATCAGTCTGACACACCACCCTGCGATCAACTCAGCCTTTGTCTCTGGCAGAGCCCCAGAAGCTTGCAGAAGCATGCAGCTCAGGCTCCGCGCGTCCTTCACTCTTCCGCTTCGCTGCCCCTGTTTCCCGCTTGTGAGCTGCCTGCGCCCGGCGGCAGAGCCAGCGCGATCAGGGCAAAATGCGTCCCCGGTTCGCTTTCCTTCTTGAAGCCCACTATGTGCTGCTTGCGCTCCGACCCGGCCTTGAGCTGCAGTTCACCATCGTCGCCCAGGTTCATACCTTGGCCGTGGTCTTTGTCGCTGCAGGTCAGGCCCTGCTCTGTACGGTCCGGATTGCCCACCGCTGCATTGCCTCGGCACAGCAGCACGTTGCCGTAGCTGGCCAATGCTTTGCGGTAGAAGGCCTCCACTTTCTCCTGTGGGTCTGCGCTGGTATACGAGGCAACCTGCACCCGCATCTGGAAGGGCCCAAAGCCCAGTGCCAGGTCGACCGACTTGTCATCCCCAGTACGCTTCTTGGTCTCCGGTACAGCTCCCGGATACACCGGCAAACCTGTGTCCACTACCCCGTCTGTGCCTTTGTGAACCTGCATCCCGCCAAAGGGCGTGTGGATGGAAACATCCTTGTCCTCACCGTCCTCGTTCTTATGCACATGTACGGAGCATCCAGCCAGCATCGAAATGGCCACCAGCGCCGCTGCAATATTTAGCCGCCTTCGCCTGCTGCCTATTCTGCCCGATTCCTTCCGTAACTCCGTACCCATAGCCGCTCCCTGCCGATCGCCGATCCAGTTGCCGATGAGGATACGCGGCCCGGAGGTCACCTGTTCCACAAAAAGAGCAAGCCTGCTCTCGCGCCTCCTCGCTATACTGCCCTTGGTACAGGGGCAGCGCAGGCCGCCCTGCACGTTTGTGTTCTCTCGAGCTCTCTCGCGTATGGGCAAGCACGGCGACAGCGGTTCCAATCGGCAAACCGGTGCACCGCTTGGTCGTCCCCCCGGCGCAGACGCTGCCATTCCTGACAAGCTGTACTTCCGCATTGGGGAAGTCGCCACTCTTTGCCGCGTCCCTACCTATGTTTTGCGCTTCTGGCAGTCGGAGTTCCCGCAGCTGCGCCCCGGCAAGAGCGGCACCGGCCAGCGCCTCTACCGCAAACGCGACGTAGAAACAGCTCTGCGCATCAAGCGGCTGCTTCATGAGGACGGCTACACCATTGCCGGGGCGCGGGGCGTTCTAGCCGAGGAAGCCGCCATCCCGGCTCACCTGCGCCTACAGCCTGCCCTGCCTTTGGCTGCTCCGGCCTCTCCAAGCCCTGAGACGAACCCTACCCGGGAGGTGCTGCAACATAAGCTGCGCCAAGTACGGCAGGGTCTCCACGAACTGCTCCAGCTTCTCGAGCCGCGCCGCGCGCCGCTGACCACGCACGCGCCCTCGCAGCTGCTGCTCAGCGAAGCCGCGGCTTCGCCGCGGGAGTCTTCAGCAGATGCAGCTCTCGCCGCACGATCAGGGCAGCACACGCCGGGCAACCCGGAAACCCGTTAGGTCCCCTTTACACTCAAACCCATGACCACTGTGAAAATCGAAGGCCGTGTCACAGCCTTTTGCGATGGAGGCTCCCGGGGCAATCCCGGTCCTGCCGGTTACGGCGTCTTTGTGCAGGCTGAAAATGGCTCCCCATTAGCGGAGCTCAGCGACTTCCTCGGCGTCCGGACCAACAACGTGGCCGAGTACTCCGGCCTGCTCGCCGCCCTGGACTGGGCCGTCACTCACGGCGCCCAGGAGCTGCGCGTCGTCTCCGACTCCGAGCTGATGGTCAAGCAAATGAAAGGCCAGTACCAGGTCAAATCGCCTGAGCTGCGCCCGCTGTTTGAAGAGGCGAAGCGCCGCGCTGCCAAGCTCGGCCGCTTTGAGATGCAGCACGTGCTCCGCAGCAAAAACAAGGAAGCCGATCGGCTCGCGAATGAAGCCATGGATCAGGGCATGGGTCGCGGCACAGACCGCAGCCCTATCAAAGACGCCGCGAGACAGGCCCTGGCACCGCGCCCCCAAACAGCCGCGGCAACCGGGCAGCCCTCCGCACCTTCTGCAACCCGCGTCTCCGCGCGCCCCCAGCCCATTCCAGCCATGCCTACCCGCGAGCTCCCCAAGGAGATCACCGGCTTTGTCAAGAATGGCGTCGTCCACCTGGTCGAAGGCGAACTCCCCGAAGGCACCTTCGTCCGCATCCTGCCCACGCGCCAGTAGGGCTGCATACGAGCTTGGCGCTTGTCTCCGCTGGTGTAGGCGGACCAGATTCGTTGCACGTGATCTCTGTTCACGTCATGATGCCCGTATGTTCGCCCGGATTCTTGCAGGCTCCTTGCTCGCAACGCTGATGATCTTCGCAACGGGCAATCAGAGCGCGTTTGCTCAGCAGGCCACTGCGGCATCCGTCGCAAAGTCCCAGGATCATCTCCTTCAACTCGCAGTGTCAGACAGCCTGGAGACAGCAGTTTCATTCGTCATAGAGAACGCGATCAGCCACTTCAAAGAAGCGTTGACTTCCCAGACTGACGCCGTCATCACGCAACTGCCGACCGGTGCTACTACAGCTTCAGTAATGCAGCATCTCGCGGCAACCATGCCTCCTGCAACGGTCGGAAAGATCTCCGATGAGCAACGGATGAGATGGAGCGAGGAGAGCTCGAACCAGCCCATTGCCGGCCTATACGGTGGAGAGCTGACACTCTTTGTCAGTCAGCCAATACCCTCCTTGATGCTGGTTCAGGAGTCCTTTGATATCGCCTGCGGGGACGACAATGTTTTGCTGGCTTACAGCAATGCGAGTGGAGCTTGGCAACGGACCCTGCTATGGCAGAGTAAGCCTTACGACCAGATCAGTGGTGCTTTCGGCGATACATACCAGGCGCTACTCTTGAAGCCGGAGCTCAACAAGCATCCGTTGCTCCTGGTCATACACGGTACTCCATGGTGTACCTCCACGGTGAGCAGCTTCAACATGGATGTTCTCGAGCTTGGGACTCCTGCAAAGGCTCTGCCGCTCTGGCATGAGGAACATAGCTACCGCCGTGCAGATTTCGACCCTCCGCTTACCTTGCGGCTCACCGCCGACGGCTTCGAGATCCGTACCAGCGTAAGCGGCGGAGGAGATCGCATTTTTCGTAGAGGCATCATGCGGTACTCCGTGACGATCAGCGGTGTGCACCGCGTCGAGCCCCTTGCGATGAACGCCTGAGACACCGTTGTGGAATGGCTTGAGCTGCCCCGAAAGAAGGCTGTTGAGTTCGCGGATGAGCCCGCAGGCTCGCTGACTTGGCAGATGTATGAAGCATTCACCCACGAAGGCAATGGCAAGGAGAGACCTGCGCCGTACCCAAACTTCAAAGCAGTATGCGCCTGCAAGGACTCACGCCTCCACCTTCAAGCCGAAGTCAGCAGCGAGGTTCTTGGGGATTCAGCAAAGGGCAACAGCCCAGGGCCAACGTACTTCGTTCAGCTCCTGCAGGTACCCACTGGCTATCGGATTCACGCAGTGACGCATGCAGCGGATAGATCCTGCTCTGGTCCAGACCTGATGGCGGGATCGTAGAGAGATGCTTTCCGCTTTTAGATCTGTCTCGCACGAAGCTCCCTCAGCCCTGCCCCTCCGCCAGCGCTGCCTTTACCAGCTCACTCACCTGTCGCCCCTCCGCGCGCAGCTCCAGCTCCTTGATGCGGTCATTCACCGCCTTCATCGCCGGGCCCATACTCTTCGCACTCAGCTCCATGCCGCTGGCGCCCAGCTCCGCCAATACGCCTGCGATCAGCGGCTTCAGCTGCTCGGCACCTACGGCCTGCGGCAGGTAGGCCTCGATCAGCACGATCTCCTTGGCTTCCTTCTCGGCCAGCTCCGGCCGGTTGCCCTTGGTGAACTGCTCTACCGACTCACGGCGCTGCTTGATCAGCGTCGTCAGTGTCGCCTGCGCTTCGGCCTCCGTCAGCGGCTCCCGCTTCTCAATCTCCCGGTTCTTCAGGGCGGCCTTCACCATGCGCAGCGTTTCGACTCGGGTACTGTCGCGCGCCTTCATGGCCAGCACTACATCTGTGTTGATCTTCTTTACCAGCCCTTGATCGACTTGATCCACCAGCGGCTCACTGCTCATCCTGCACCTCTCCCGCAAACACTCCATTGTAGGACGCGCTCCCGCCACAACACGCAGGCTACAATTGCGCCCACGCACAGCCTCCGCATAGGGGTCCGTGTGGAAAGGTCCGCATGATCCGCAAGCCACGTCTCTTTACCCCCGGTCCCACGCCGCTGCTTCCCGCCGCGCAGTTCGCCATGGCCGCGGCTGACATGCATCACCGCACCCCGGAGTTTCGCCGGCTTTTCGAGCGTGTTCTCCGCGACCTCAAGCTCTTCGTCGGTACAGAGAACGACGTGCTGCTGCTTGCCTGCTCCGGCACCGGCGCCATGGAGGCAGCCGTAAGCAACCTCACCTCGCCGGGCGACCGTGTCCTGGTCCTCTCGGCCGGCAAGTTCGGCGAGCGTTGGACCGCGCTGGGCCGCGCTTTTGCCTGCGACGTGGATGTGGTCACCGCACCCTACGGCGAAACGTTCGACATCGACCACGTACGCAAGGCACTGCGCATTGAAACGCGCGCTGTCTTCATGCAATCCACGGAAACTTCCACCGGCGTACGCCACTGCGTACCCGCCATTGCCGAGCTTCTGCGTAGGGAGCGCAGCGATGCCCTGCTTGTCGTAGACGCGATCACCGGGCTTGGCACCACGCACTTTGACGTGGATCGCGATGTCGATATTCTTATCGGCGGCTCGCAAAAAGCCGTCATGCTCCCGCCCGGGCTTGCCTACCTTTCGGTGAGCGAGCGCGCCTGGAGTGCCATGGATATCTCCCTCAACCCGCGCTACTACTTCGACCTGCGCAAGGAACGCAAGAACGCGCACAAGGCCGAGTCTGCCTACACGCCCGCTGTCTCGCTCATCGCCGGCCTCGCTGCCGCTTTCGACTTCATCGCGGCGCAGGCCGATGGGGAGCTCGTCGCGGGTCGCGTCGCTCTGGTCAACAATGCGGAAACCTGCGCCGCCATGACGCGCGCCGCGGTCGAAGCACTGGGGCTGCGGCTCTTTGCGCCCTTTGCTCCCGCCGCGGCCGTCACCGCCGTGCTACCGCCCCCAGGCACTGACTCGGGCATCATCGTCAAGGAGCTTAAGCTGCGCTTCGGCGCAACTATCACCAATGGCCAGGGCGAGATGAAAGGTCAGCTCTTCCGCATCGCTCACCTCGGCTTCTTTGACTACATGGACACCATCGCTCTCATCGGCGCACTGGAACACATCGCCATCGAAACGCTCAAGCTCCCGCACGTCCATTTCGGAGATGCTTTGATTGCCGCGCAGACTGTCTACGCAGCGCGCGAGGAGATCCTCGCCCGGCGTGACACCTGCCCCTGCGGCCGCAACCTTTCTGACTGCGCGCGCACTGCCGCGGCACCGGGCAGCAGCCGCGCATGAAGATCGTCCTCGCCGAGAAAGTATCCCCCGCCACGCTCGCCGTGCTGCGCGAAGAGCCTGGCTGGCAGGTCCTCACGCACGACCAGCTCCCTGCTCTACCCCAAAGCCTCGAGGCGGCCCTGCATGACGCGAACGCTCTGATCGTCCGGTCTGCCGTGCAGGTCGACGATGCCCTGCTCGCGCATGCCCCACAGCTGCGCGTCATCGGCCGCGCCGGCGTCGGCGTTGACAATATCGACACCGAAGCAGCAACGCGTCGAGGCATCGTCGTGATGAACACACCCGGTGCCAACGCCGTCGCCGTGGCTGAGCTGACGCTTGGGCTCATGCTTGCGCTTGCCCGCGAGCTTCCCCGCGCCAACAGCTCGCTTCATGCAGGCCAGTGGGAAAAGAAGTCACTCTCCGGCTCGGAGCTTCGCGGCAAAACCCTTGGCATCCTCGGTTTGGGCCGCATCGGGCTAGAGGTCGCCCGACGCGCCCGTGTCTTCGGCATGGTGCTGCTGGGCCATGACCCCTTCGTCTTGCCGGCAGTCGCGCGCGAGCACGAAGTCCGTCTCGTTTTTGCTGAAGAGCTTTTCGCCGCAAGCGATTACTTATCCCTCCATGTCGGGCTTACCCCGCAAACGCATGGCATCGTCAACGCGCAAACGCTCGCAACCATGAAGCTCACCGCACGCATCATCAACTGCGCACGCGGTGAGCTGATCGACGCACCCGCTCTGGCCAACGCGCTGCAAGGCGGCCGCCTTGCCGGTGCAGCTCTTGATGTATTCGAGCAGGAGCCTCTTCGCGACTCACCATTCTTCGGCATGCCACGGGTCGTACTCACCCCGCATATCGCCGGTTCCACGGCGGAAGCGCAGGAAGGCGTAGGTATCCAGATCGCCGAGCAGGTACGGGCTTTCCTCAAGCTTGGCGTCGTGCAAAATGCCGTCAACAGCCCCTCGCTGACTCGTGAGCAGTACCTCACGCTCGCTCCATTTGCTGAAGCTGCCGAACGCGCCGGCTCCTTGCTTGCGCAGCTGCTCTCGCCTGACAGCGGCGGCCTGGAAGCCATCACCCTGATCTACAGCGGAGCTCTTGCCGAGGGGCACACAGATCTCGTTCGTAACGCGGCCTTGGCCGGTGTGCTGGGGCAAAGTGAAGGCGCAAACCGGGTCAACGCCGGCGCGCTGGCTGCGGAGCGCGGCCTCCGCGTGCACAGTAGCAGCGATCCGTCCGGCAGCAGCACCATCCAGCTTGCGCTGCATAGCCGTGACGGCCACACCATCACTGCCCGCGCCGGCACCGGCAGTGGCAACGACGCTCGCCTTCTTGAGCTGCAAGGCATCCGCATTGAAGCGCCGCTCACCGGCACCCTGCTTGTGGTTCGCAACAGTGATGTGCCCGGCGTGATCGGCAGGCTCGGCACGGTCCTCGGCAACCACGGTATCAACATCGCCAACTTCGCACTCGGCCGGGCTGAAGGTGCGGCCCAGGGCACCGCGCTGGCTGTGATTCAGGTCGACGGCGCAGCCACGCCGACTCTCTTGCACCAGCTGCGCGCGGTAGAGGCCGTGCACGAAGTCCGACTCGTTCAGCTGCCTGCAGCATCCGTGTAAGCAGCGAGGCTGCATCCCTCCGCTACAATGGACTGATCCCCTTCGTGTAGGTGCCCTGTGCCGTTATACGAGTACCGCTGCACTGCTTGCGGCCACGTCTTCGAGAAGATCCAGAGCTTCAGCGCTCCCGATGAAAAGGAATGCCCGAAGTGCGGCGGTGCCGTCGAGCGCCTGCTTTCCGCCCCTGCCATCCAGTTCAAAGGCTCAGGCTTCTACCTCACCGATTACGGCAAGAGCGGCGCCAAGGCCGGCCAGGGCGGAAGCAAGTCTGAAGGCGCTAAGTCCGAGGGCAGCAAATCGGGCGACTCCTCCGGGAGCAAGTCCGGCGATTCAGCGGGCAACTCGGCCGGCAACTCGGCTTCTGGGAGCGGAAGCTCAACCGGCACGAGCACCGGCAGCAGCTCAGGTGGTGCAGGGAGTAGCGGCAGCAGCGCGGGAAACACAGGCTCCGGCTCGAGCAGCAATAAGGGGGGCGGCTCCGGGTCAGGCTCCTAGCTCGCGTCCTGCAAGATTGAGGATCAGCAGGAGCTCTGAGACATCAAGCAAGTTGTCAATTTGTGGCGACTTGCGGAGCTCTCATCAGGCCGTATCACTTCCTACCGATGCAAGCTTCCCGGTAGAGGTTTAGGACTGCAGGGACATCCTGTCCGGCGGCCATGTGTATACACAGATCCATCATCCCGATATCCGTCCGAGATTTAAGAAGCTTCGCTATGCTTACGCGCTCTTCTTCGCTTGGCCTTTTTTAGCCGTACTCTTCTTAGCTGTGCTCTTCTTCGCCTCACTCTTCTTCGCAGTAGCCTTCACAACTGTGCTCTTCTTGGCAGCTTTCTTCGCTGTGCCCTCTTTCTCCGCAGCCGCAGTGCCGGGCGGGGGAGGTGGCATCTTGGCCCCGCTTTTCCGCGCTTCTGACAATGCAATCGCAATCGCCTGCTTGCGATCCGTCACCTTCGCGCCGCTGCCTGAGCGCAGCTTACCTGCCTCCATCGCCTTCATCTCGCGCGCTACCAGCGCCTGCGCTTTGGGTCCATACTTTGCCATGGCTGTCCTCGCCTCCTGCGCTTCTAAGAGCCGCTCTCCTCGGCTATCGGTTGTGTTCGGGCAGCGAAGCGCTCCGGCACCATGTACACCAGCGTATTCGCGAAGAGCATCGCAAACGCCAGCAGGCTGTAGTGCAGCGCCAAAAATCCAGCCGCCAGGTACACCAGCAGTGTCAAGCGTGCGCGCAGCCTTGAGCGGCATCGCAGCGCCTGTAACTCCCTCGCTTGCTCGCTCTCGCCCTCTGCCTCAGGCTGCTCCAGCACCGCTCGTTCAAAAAGCATGTAGCTCAGGTTCACCAAGCAAAACACTGCCGCGTACAGCGCCACAGGGACCGGCGCGATCCGTGTCCCTGCCATCCATGCCGTGGCAAACGGAATCAGAGAGATGGTGAACAGAAAGAGGAGGTTCGACCAGATCAGCGGAGGCGTGGCATGCTCGCTGTAGCGCAGCAGGTGATGGTGGTTCACCCACACAATGCCCACAAAGAGATAGCTCACAGCGTAGCTCAGCAGCGTCGGCCAAAGCGGCAGCAGCGCCTCGAGGCTCGCTCCATCCGGCGGCTTCAGCTCCAGCACCATGATCGTGATGATGACCGCGATCACACCATCCGAGAAAGCCCCAAGCCGCTCCGGCGTTGCTTGCTTCCTTGCCATGCATGCTCTCCACAAATGCGGCTATTCGGGAGCGACTCTTAGGCGACTGCACCTGCCTATGCGCGCAGAGCCGGTGCCGGCAGGATTTCGTTCACATCCACCCACGCCGTTGGGTACGCGCCCGTGTAACAAGCCACGCAGAACTCGTTTCCTTCGCCGCCATCCACAGCCTGCTTCAGCCCCTCAAGTGACAGATACGCAAGCGAGTCCGCCTCGATAAACCGGCGTATCTCCTCCACCGAGTTATTTGCGGCGATCAGGTCTTTCTTGCTTGGCGTGTCCACCCCGTAGAAGCACGGTGAGATCGTCGGCGGGCACGAGATACGCAGGTGTACTTCTTTCGCCCCGGCCGCGCGCACCATACGCACAATCTTGCGGCTCGTCGTGCCGCGAATGATCGAATCGTCAATCAGGAGAATGCGCTTGCCTTCGAGCAGGTTCCGCACCGGATTGAGTTTAAGCCGTACGCCAAAATCGCGCACCTTCTGCTCCGGCTCAATAAATGTGCGGCCCACATAGTGGTTGCGGATGAGCCCGAAGCGAAACGGCAGCTTGCTTTCATCCGCATAGCCGATCGCCGCGGTCACACCTGAGTCCGGCACCGGCACCACAAGGTCCGCTTCCACATGCGACTCTCGCGCCAGCTGCCGCCCCATTGCCTCGCGCGAATCCTGCACCCACCGCCCGTAAATGCGCGAATCCGGCCGCGCGAAATACACATGCTCAAAGATGCAGGAGGCCTGCGGCACACCAGTCGCATACTGCCGCGATGTCACCCCATCCCTCGACACCATCACGAGCTCGCCCGGCGCAATGTCCCGCTCATACTTTGCATGCAGCAGATCAAACGCGCAGGTCTCCGATGCAAACACTATGGTGTCCGCCCCATCCGGATTCGCGATCCGACCCATGGAGAGCGGCCGAAACCCGCGCGGATCTCGCGCCGCAAAGATCCGATCTCGCGTCATCATTACAATCGAGAACGCTCCATCCACCTGGCGCAGCGAATCCGCGATCGCATCCACCAGTGTCCCCTCATTCGAGTGAGCAATCAGCTGAACAATGATCTCCGAGTCCGACGTGGTCTGGAAGAACGCACCCTCGCGCTCCAATTGCGCCCGCAGGTTTCCAAGGTTCACAAGGTTGCCATTGTGCGCAATCGCAATCAGCCCCCGGGTCGAGTCCACACGGATTGGCTGCGCATTCAGCAGTGCTGAGTCGCCGGTCGTCGAATAGCGCGTATGGCCGATCGCCATCTCGCCACCCAGCTTACGCAGCACTTCCTCGGTAAAGATATCGGCCACCAAACCCATACCTTTGATGTTGGAAAGGCTGTTGCCATCGGCCGAGGCAATGCCAGCCGACTCCTGCCCGCGATGCTGTAACGCATAAAGTGACAGATACACCTGCCGCGCTGCTTCCGGATGTCCGAAGACTGCCGCCACTCCGCACTCGTCTCGGAAGCCATCGCCCGGTTCCTTGACAGAGTAGTGACTCCCTGCATCTGTACCTCTGATCTTTGCCAACTCCGCTTGTTCCTGCGGCGTCGTTTCGCCGGCCATTCCTTCAAGCAGCAAAGCCTTCACGCCATCACCTCGGCAATGACTGGCGACGCGGCAAGCGCTTCTTCCAGCGTGCTCAGCCAGGGCCGCTTGAGTGCAGCGACAGGGGCCGCAATCACGCTGCGCCCCCCAATATGGATCTCCAGATCGGCTCCACCGGTCGTGCCGATTTCGAGCGCAGTCACAAACCCAAACTCATCGGCCACAGCGCCTACCGCAGAAACGTTCTCCGCCGCGCACGTGACCACAACCTGCGTCGCTGCTTCCTCAAACAATGTGCAGACGTCAGGAAGCACCAGCTCCTCCGACGGGGCAAGCAGATGAATCTGTGCACCAATCCCCTGCGTGAAGCACGCCTCTGCCAGCGCAACCGCCAGCCCGCCGTCTGACACATCGCAAGCGCTCTTCAGCAGCCCTGCAGTGGCCAGCGCCGCGAGGCACGCATGGAGCGCCGCTTCATCCGCAAGGTCCAGCCGCGGCGGCGCTCCCCACAACTCCCCAACCACAGCCCGCGCATACTCTGACGAGCCTACCTCCCGGAACGTCTCGGCACCCGCGGCACCGCTCGGCAGCGTCAGCAGCACTACCGCATCACCTTCTGCCTGAAACGTAGAAGGCACAGCCTTCGCCGCATCCTCCAGGATCCCCACCACACCCAGCACCGGCGTCGGATAGATCCCCTCACCACGCGTCTCGTTATAGAGCGAAACATTGCCGCCCGTAATCGGCGTGCCCAGCGCACGGCACGCCTCCCCGATCCCGTCGATCGCATCCGAAAGCTGCCGCATAATCTCCGGCTTTTCCGGATTGCCGAAGTTCAGGCAATTTGTCGCAGCCACAGGCACAGCTCCCGTACACGCCACCTTGCGCGCAGCCTCAGCCACCGCATGCATCGCGCCCAGCTTCGGACTCAAATAGCACCAGCGACCATTGCCGGCCAGCGCCATCGCAAGGCCGCGCTCATGCCCCGGCGTACCGGATCCCTTAATGCGCATCACGCCCGCTTCTCCGCCCGGGCCCTGCACCGTATTTGTCTGCACCATGGAGTCATACTGCTCAAATACCCAATGCTTCGAGCACACATTCACGCTGCCCAGCAGCTGCTTCAACTCGGTCAGGTAGTCATGCGAACCATTCAGTTGCGCGAGCACAGCGGCGGAGGGCTCGGCCGGCACCGGCGCGTTCCACTCACCAACGGGCCGACGGTAGAGCGGAGCATCGTCGGTCAGTGACTCGTTGGATAAATCAGCCACCAGCGCACCGCCGTGCCGCACCCGCATCCGATTCTCAGCGATCACTTGGCCGACCACCACCGCGTCCAGGCCCCACTTCTCAAACACACGCAGAACCTCGCCTTCGCGGCCCCGGTCCGCCACCAGCAGCATCCGCTCCTGCGACTCCGACAGCATGATCTCGTACGCGCTCATGCCGGTCTCGCGCTGCGGCACCCGGTCCAGCTCAATCTCCAGCCCCACGCCGCCGCGCGCGCCCATCTCGCAGGTTGAGCACGTTAGCCCCGCCGCGCCCATATCCTGAATCCCCAGCACCGCCCCCGTCGCCATTGCCTCGATGCAGCCTTCGAGCAGCAGCTTCTCCATAAACGGGTCGCCCACCTGCACGTTCGGTCGCTTCTGCTCTGCGCCTTCTGTAAACTCCTCGCTCGCCATCGTCGCGCCGTGAATCCCGTCGCGCCCCGTCTTTGCCCCGACATAGATCACCGGGTTCCCGACGCCCGTCGCCTTGGCGTAGAAGATCTCATCGCGCCGCACGAGCCCCAGCGCAAACGCATTCAACAGCGGATTGCCTGAGTAGCAGCGCTCGAAGCGTGTTTCGCCGCCCAGGTTCGGCACACCAAAGCAGTTGCCGTAGTGCGACACACCTGCCACCACGCCCTCGCATACAGCATGGTTCCTGCGCATCGTCGCTGCGTCTACGCCCGGCTCTTCGCTCAGCGGCCCAAACCGCAGCGAATCCATCACAGCCAGCGGCCGCGCGTTCATCGTAAAAATGTCTCGCAGGATGCCGCCCACGCCAGTCGCTGCGCCCTGGAACGGCTCAATGTATGAAGGATGATTGTGCGACTCGATCTTGAACGCGCATGCCCAGCCATCCCCGACGTCGATGATGCCGGCATTCTCGCCCGGCCCCTGCACCACCCGGTCACTCTCGGTCGGCAAGCGCTTCAGGTGCACACGCGAGCTCTTATACGAACAATGCTCGCTCCACATGACGGAGTAGATCCCCAGCTCCGTCAGCGAGGGCACACGCCCGAGCGCTGCTTCCATCCGGGCATACTCATCCGGCGTGATGGAGTGCTGTTTGAGGAGCGCAGCCGTCACGACCGTGGCTTGCGGTACAGTCTCGTATGCTTGCTGCGAGCGTTCGGTGCGAGGTTCGGAATCGGCCATGGCGCTGCGGCCATTGTCGCATGTTGCGGGAGAGTGAATAGCGTCTCGCCGCTCCGGGGCGGCCTGTCCTCTCAGCCTGCCTCAGGCAGCGGCAGGCGGCCTCCCACCTGCGTGGACGCAGCGGCCCGCCCTGCGCCGGCCTGGCCGGCGTGCTCACGCAGCTCAGCCATCACATGCCAGTAAGTCTCTAGCGCCAACCGCCCGGAGTCGGCAAGCGCGACCATGGTGTGGGTTCGCTTGCGCTGGATCGTCTTCGCAATACGGATCAGACCTGTTTCCTCCGGGCGCCCAAGCTGGACAGAAAGATCGCCACGGCTCAGACCGGTCGTTCGCTCAAGAAACAGGAAATCGGCCTGCTCGCAGGCTGTCAGCACGGTCAAAATCATCAGCCGCGCCGGTTCATGGATCGACTGATCGGCCCGAAGCTTGCCTACTGAGTCGTTTGTCACCGCCGTACCCGGATCCTCCCGCCGCTTGGACTCTGCCCCTTCCAACCTAAATAGTTAAAGAACCGGTGACGAGTAAATTGATTCAAGAAAAGAGCTCTACAGAAGAAAATCAGCGGCCACGTCAGCAGTTGCCTGTATCTCCTTTGGCCCGGTCCGGCAGCATCCGCCCACCAGCTGTGCGCCAGCGGCGAACCAGCTGCGTACCAGCTCACTCCATGGCACTTGATCCACGGCAGGCAGCCAGCAGCGGCTGCCTGCGTCCCATCCCTCGCCGGAGTTGGGGTAGACAATCAGCGGCTTTCCCGTGCCGGCGCGCAGCTCCCCGAGCAGCGAGCCCACCAGCACCGGGGCCACGCAGTTGACCCCAACTGCCAGCACCTGCGGCTCGCGGTTGAGCAGCCGGGCGATATCGCTGAGTGGCTCGCCATGCGCCACATGCGCCCTGTCCCGGCAGGTAAAGGAGAGCCATGCCCCCACAGCAGGCCATCGGTGCAGCGCCTCCACAATCGCCCGTGCCTCCAGCAGCGAGGGCACCGTTTCAAACGCAAGCAGGTCGGCCTCTGTATCCGCAAGCGCCGCAATCCTCGGCTCATGAAAGCGCACCAGCGCCGCAAACTCCTCGTTATCCGAAGCGAAGCCGTAGTCGCCCGTGAACTCGGCTCCATTCGCGAGTGCCGCGCCATAAGGCCCCAGTGAGGTGGCTACGAGAACATCGGGACGATGCGCTTCGGCTCGCGCCTCGGCAACCAGCTCCACCGCACGCCGTAGCGCGTGCGCCTCCTTGGCCGCAGCCTCTGCTTCTGTGCCGGCCAGCCCTGCCGCGCTGAAGCCCATCGCCGACACCTGGTAGCTCCCGGTTAGCAGCACCTCCGCACCGGCCTCCAGGTAGCTCCTGTGTACGGCCAGCACAGCCTCCGGATGCTCCCAAAGCGCGCGCGCTGACCACAGCGGACCTGCAAGGCTCACACCCTGCCGCTCCAGCTCCGTGGCAAAGCCCCCGTCGAGCACATGCATCCCATCAAACCCGAGCGTCAATCGGCTGCGCACCGGCACTCCTCCGCAACTGGAAAGCGGACCCACATGCTCGCCATCTTACCCCTTATCTTCTGAACTGCTTACCTTCCTTCCGAAGGAGGAAGCGGACCCGTTCGGTCGGGCTCTTGTCCATGTAAGTCGTTCTTTTTGCTTGGTTTGCGGTCGATTTTGCTTGCCGCCCAGGCAACGCGGAGCCATACTCAGGTTGTCTCAGCAAGCAGCAAACGGAGGGCAATCACATGGTGACAGTCAATGATGGGCAGTGCGGCCTGTGCACACATTTCGGCGAGCACAACAAGGGACCCAAGCTGGTCGAAATTCTTTCCACCCACCAGGCGTCTGAAGATTTGGTAACCGACTGCGGCCACCCGAAGCTCGAGACCCTGCACCTGCGCGTCACGCCGGTCAGCGGCTGTGACGGCTTCGAGTCGGCAGCAGCCTAAACAAGCGAGACAAGCCGGCTCTCTCGGAACCGGATCAATCCAAGCGCTGCCGGAACTTGCTCTTGCACTCTGCCCCGCAGAACAGAGCGATCCGGCAGCGCCCTTGCTTTGCACGGATTTACAGGATCGCCCCTCTGCTACACTCAACTCAGTTCGTTGCCGCCCTGCCAGGAGCGTGCACCTGCAAGCGAACGCCCGGTTCGGGGAGTGGCTCAGCCTGGTAGAGCACCTGGTTCGGGACCAGGGGGTCGGAGGTTCAAATCCTCTCTCCCCGACCAATCTTCTACAGATCAAGCGAAACCACTTAGCCTCAAAAGAAGAGCTCATTGATTGAGGGCTGACTTCGGTACGCTCGGTACTATTCGAGGCAATTGGAAGCCTTCTCCTCCGGCAGCCCCGGGCATCAGCGCACGATATCTGAGCAGCACGAGCAAGGAGGGGATTTTGAAAAGCTCAGCCCCTTGCTCGACATCCGCCTCCGGGTTGCTGTGCAGCCAGTCCAGATACTAGCGGGTGATCTGGGCGACCGGCAGCCGCTCCACGGGATAGCCCTTGCGTCGCACACAAGTGCGAGCAGCAGGTTGAGTGGCCAGTTATACGCCTCGTCGCTCGCGACCGTGATTGCAAGCCGGCTCTGCTCGCACATCCGCTCCACATCACCATAGGCAGACTTCAGCGGGTTTTGATTTGCACCAGAGCCATGCCTTGGACACCAGATGCCACCCAATCCAGGAAGGCCTTCTGTACACGGTTGAAGCTGCGTCCACGCAAGCTTGCCAGCACGACAGTGCGGCGGGCTCGCGCATCCGTGAGCCGCACATAGCAGCAATCAGTACCTCGATCTACTGCCATCTCTGGCACCATAGAGATGCCGACACCAGCCCCGACCATCGCGAGCACGCTGCTGAACTGACCGCTTTCGAAGGCGATGTTGGGTGTGATTTTTGCGCTGCTGCAGGCGGCCATGCTGAGGTCTCGAAAGCAGTGACCATCTCGGAGCATGACGAAGGGCTCTCCGCGCAGATCTTTCAATGAGAGTGACCCGGACCCAGCCTGCGGGTGCCCTTTCGGGAGCACCGCGAAGACTGGTTCCGTGCGCAGCGGAACGACCTCAAGATCCTTATGGCGTAGCGGTAGAGCCAGGATTGCGAGATCAATCGAGAGGTTACGCAGACCTTCTACCAGCACCGGCGTCACATCTTCAAGAAGGCGCATTCGCGCTTCTGAGAATCTTTCCATGAAGCCCGCCACCAGGTTCGGTATAAGGTATGGAGCGATGGTCGGGATCACCCCAACAGACACGCTGCCGCGAACGTCGAGATGCTGCTCCGTCACGCTGGACCGGACAGCGTCCACGTTTTCGAGGACCGAACGTGCATGAGGCAGAAAGGCACGCCCAGCCTCGGTGAGTCGTATGCTGCGGCCCAGGCGATCAAAGAGCCTGGTGCCCAGGTCCTCCTCAAGCTTTAAGATTTGTTGGGAGAGGGAAGGCTGCGCGATCTGACAGCGTTCCGCTGCACGGCTAAAGCTGCCCGTCTCAGCCACGGCACAGGCGTAACGAAGCTGATGGATTTCCATAGAGATAGCCTATACTCGAAGTGGAATCTTCGTATTGGACCTATAACAAGCTCAGTGCTACTGTCAGAGTCGTCGAGAACGATGGCAGCCGCGCCTGTACCGCCTGCCGATATACCCGAACTATGACTTCACCATAACAATGCAAGGAGAGACCAGATGGCGACTGAACAAAGCGAATACACGTCCGAAGCAAAAACTGAAGAGAACGCAATGGTTCCAGGCGCGCCTGTAGCTGAGGCCAAGTGCCCGTTTGATCCCAGCGCGAAAGCAGAAAGCCCGGTGAGCGCACCCAGCGGCCCGCGTACCGCTCGCGACTGGTGGCCGAACCATCTGCGGCTGGATCTACTGCATGCGCATTCCGCCCTGTCCGATCCGATGGGTGAGGAGTTCGACTACGCCACGGAGTTCAAGTCGCTCGACTATGAGGGCCTGAAAAAGGATTTGGCCTTCCTCATGACGGACTCGCAGGAGTGGTGGCCGGCGGATTTTGGCAACTACGGCCCGCTCTTCATCCGTCTGGCCTGGCACGCGGCAGGCACCTACCGCACCTACGACGGCCGGGGCGGCGGCGGACGCGGTCAGCAGCGCTTTGCTCCTCTGAATAGCTGGCCGGACAACGCGAACCTGGATCGCGCACGCCGGCTACTGTGGCCGGTGAAGCAGAAATATGGCAAGAAGATCTCCTGGGCTGATCTTCTGATCCTCTCCGGCAATGTGGCGCTGGAGACGATGGGATTCAAGACTTTTGGCTTCGCCGGTGGTCGCCCGGACACATGGGAGCCTGACCACGACGTTGACTTCGGTGCGGAAGCGACCTGGATGGGCACCGACAAGCGCTACTCCGGCGAGCGCGAGCTTCAGCAGAATCTTGCTGCGACCACCATGGGCTTGATCTATGTAAATCCGGAAGGTCCCGAGGGCGTGCCTGACGCCTTGAAGTCTGCCCACGATATCCGCGTCACCTTCGGCCGCATGGCCATGAACGATGTAGAGACGGTTGCACTCGTCGCGGGCGGCCACACTTTCGGCAAGACCCACGGCGCCGCCGCGGGCAGCCATCTGGACAAGGAGCCTGAAGGAGCCCCGATCGAGAACCAGGGCCTCGGCTGGAGCAGCGCGTACAAGACCGGCATTGCCGGGGATGCGATTACCAGCGGCCTCGAGGTCACCTGGACCACGAAGCCTACGCAGTGGACCAACGAGTATTTTGAACATCTCTATAAGTTCGAGTGGGAACTGACCAAGAGCCCGGGCGGCGCGCACCAGTGGAAGCCCAAAGGCAACGGGGGCGACGGCACCGTGCCGGATGCGCATGATCCCCATAAGAAGAAGCAGCCGGCCATGCTGACCACAGATCTCGCCCTGCGCGTGGACCCGGTCTACGACAAGATCTCGCGCGACTTTCTGGAAAACCCGGACAAGTTTGCCGACGCCTTTGCGCGCGCATGGTTCAAGCTGACACATCGCGACATGGGCCCCCGCTTTCGCTATCTTGGACCCGAAGTTCCGGCGGAAGAACTGATCTGGCAGGATCCACTCCCCAAGGTCGACCACCCATTGGTCGATGACCAGGATGTTGCCGCCCTCAAGGCGAAGGTGCTTGAGTCTGGTCTTTCGGTCTCAGAGCTGGTCTCGACCGCCTGGGCCTCGGCCTCCTCCTTCCGCGGCTCCGACAAGCGCGGTGGTGCAAATGGCGCACGTATCCGCCTTGCTCCGCAGAAAGATTGGGAGATCAATCAGCCGGCGCAACTGGCGCGGGTGCTAAAGGCACTGGAGAGAATCCAGGGTGAGTTCAATGCTTCGGCGACCAGCGGGAAGAAGATTTCGCTGGCTGATCTGATCGTTCTCGCCGGCGGTGCGGGCGTCGAGAAGGCGGCGAAGGATGCCGGCATCGAGATTACAGTACCCTTTCTTGCCGGCCGCACGGACGCCTCGCAGGAGCAGACAGACGTGCAGTCGTTCGAGCCGCTCGAGCCGCTTGTCGACGGCTTCCGCTCGTACGGCTATAGGAAGGAGGAGCCTGCTGAAGTCGCGCTGTTGGACAAGGCCCAACTGCTGCGCCTGACTGCACCGGAGCTGACGGTCCTGATCGGCGGCTTGCGTATGCTCCACACCAACTTCGGAGGCACGAAGTTTGGTGTTTTCACCAACCGTCCGGAGACGTTGACCAACGACTTCTTTGTCAACCTGCTCGACATGAACTACACCTGGAAGCCGCTAACAGACTCGAAGGACACGTTTGAGGGCCGCGACCGCAAAACAGGTGAGGTGAAATGGAAGGCAACACGCGCCGACCTTATCTTCGGCTCCAACGCTCAGCTGCGCGCCACCTCGGAGGTCTACGCCTGCTCCGACTCGCATGGAAAGTTCGTGAAGGACTTTGTTGCTGCGTGGAATAAGGTGATGAACCTGGATCGCTATGACGTGACCGCATCAATCGTCTAGAATCCCGCTCGTCGATGCCGCAAGCCGGCTGGCCCTCTCCAAGGCCAACCGGCTTAGCATCTGTCCACCTGGCCTGAGAAGAGGGGCTGCACTATGTGCCCGGCAGCATGCGCAGAAGCAGTCTGCCCCTGCATGCTCCATCGAACCACTGTCAGGCGCCAGCGACACCCTGCAGGTTCATGACCCTCGGGCGACCGTCGGTTAGCACGCTGAAGAAGAATTAGCTCGCGTGGATCCCGCTGAGCAAGGACACACGCCCAAGCCGGGCAAGCTCCGATAGCGGGGACCAAGGATGGTCGGTTTGAAAAAGAAGCGTGCCCCGGCTCTTTTGCGCCACCTGTCATCGCCGAGACCTGCGCGGCGAGCGCGAGTGAGAAGTAGGGGAGCTCTGGTCATGATGCCTACCGCAGGGCCCATCTAGTTTCGACCGGACGGCTGTATCCCGGCTGTCGTCGGCTCCTGCCCGGGCTGCGAGACGGCCTGCGACATGGAGGGCGGAGCATCTTCAGACGCGCTGCCCCATTGCTTATTTGGCTCTGCACCCATAGTCAAAACCAGTTTGCCACCGCCCGCGATGTCATCATGCGAAAACCAGGGTTTGTTCCAAGGCTTGCCGTTGAAGGTCGCTGACTGGATATAGATGTTCTTATCCGAGTTATTGTTCGCGAGGATCTCGAAGGTCTTGCCATTGCCCATGTGCAGCGCGATGTGGCGGAAGAGCGGGCTACCGAGGATGTAGTTAGGGCTCGATGGGTCGACGGTGTAAAAGCCCATCGCACTCATCACATACCAGGAGGAAGTGGAGCCCTGGTCGTCCATACCCGGAAAGGCATAGCCCGAGGCATCGCTGCCGTACATCTCGCGCAAAATACGGCGGACCAGGGCCTGCGTCTTCCATGGCTGCCCGGCCCAGTCATAGTAGTACGCGGCTTGCTGGTCGGGCTGGTTGCCTTGCACATACTCGCCGACAAGCCCCGTGCAGTCGCGGCAAATGCCCTTCGGGGTGTAAGGCGTCGAAAAAAACTGATCGAGTTTCGCAGCCAACTTCTCCCGGCCGCCTAATTCCTTTCCAAGGCCCTGCACGTCATAGGGCGTGAGCCATAGGGTCGACCAGCCGGACGCCTCTTTCATCATAAAGTTGTAGTACGGTTCGCCCGGGTCAAACGGCGAGATCCACTGGCCGTCAGCCGTGCGGCCGCGCACAAAGCCGATCGATGGATCAAAGACATGGCGGTAGTTCTCGGCCCGCTTGAGGAACATATCGGCATCAGCCTGCTTGCCGAGCCGCCTCGCATACTGGGCCATTGCATAGTCGTCCCAGCTGTACTCGAGCGTGGTCGCGGCACCGGCCTTCCCTCCGGCATACGGCGGGCTGGGATTGTTCGGCGGGATGAAGTCAGCGATCCAGCCCTGCTGCATGTATTCGGCGAGGTAGTGCCGAGGTCCGGCAGGATCAGTGGCGTTCTTGCGCAGATACTCGTACGTTCCTGCCCAGTCAAAGCTCAGCCCCCGCTCCCAATCGCCGAGATACATAAACACAGCATTGTCCCCGTGGAACGACGTGCCCATGTAGCCGGACTCACGCGCCATATCGAGCTCAGAGCGCAAGATGTCGACCTTAACCTCAGGCTCAAGCAGCGTAAGCAGGACAATCTGGTTTCGACCCGTATCCCAGAAAGGGACAGGACCGTAGCGGTCGTAAGCTGCGGTTTTTTGCGTTCCATCAAAGCCGGTAAATGCCTCACCTTTACGCGCGACCAGGCGAGGGCTATCAAAGGAGTGCAGCAGGCAGGAGTAGAAAAGCATCTTCTCCTTCTCCGTGCCTCCCTCTACTTCAATCTGGTTTAGCTTGGCCGCCCAGGCCGCCTCCGCCTGGCGGTGGATGCCGTCGAAGTTCCAACCAGGATCTTCCTCCCGAAGTCTTTGCTCAGCTACCTCATAGCTTGAGCCGCGTGCAACCTTGACGAGGATCTGCTCGCCGGCGTGGGTGGAGAACTGCAGATAGCCCCCAACATAGAGACCGGACATGCTACGGGTATTCGGCTCAACATCCTTGTCGCCGACCAGCGTGTCATCGGCAGGAAAGTGCTCTGGAGGCACTTCCTTAAAGGTGCCGAAAGACTGGAAAGGACGCGAGAACTTCGCAACAAAATACTCGCCGTTGGCGCTGTGCTCGCGGCCGCGCTCCTGCGCGATCTTTCCACGCAGTGTACTGTTGCCGACGATCTCAATGGAGCCGCCGGTGCGGTCGGTGTCGAGCAGGATGTGCGCCCGGTCCGTAGATGGAAAGGTGAAGCGGTAGAGCCCGGTCCAGGTAGTGGCGGTCATCTCGGCTTGGACCTGGAAGTCGTCGAGAAAAACACTGTAATAGCCGGGCGAGGCGGCCTCCCGCTTCTTCTCGTAGACAGATGGGGTGCGCTGCGGAGGGAGAGCCCAGTCGCCGACCACAGGCATGATCGTGGGCCCGCCGCCACCGCCGTAGTCGCCATAGGAGAAGCCGTAGATCAATCGATTCGGGTAGTAGTACGTGGCCGGCACGCCTGCTACATATTGCAGTGCGAGGTTGGCATTGATCGGAGCCATCTCTGTGGAGCTGTGAGGCAGGGTGGCGCCGGGCGATGTGAAGCCGGAGTAGAGCTGCTCTCCCGGCGGCGGAGCATTGCCGATGAATTGCTGATTGTCGAGTGGCGCCGTGCCCACGAGGGGGTTGGCATAGTCGACCGGGCGTTTGCCGGTGCTCTGCGCAAGCGCCGTCGGAACCATCAGCACAGCGGCAATGCAGCTCATAACGGCGCGGCAGCGGGTGTTTAGAAACACGGGCAATCTCCTGGCTCAGTTCGCAACTGCGTTTGCCTGCAAACCTACACGCTTCCGTGGCAGATGAAAACTGCACACCCACTCCTTGCTGCCAATAATCCATCCGCTCCTCTCCGCACCTTTTTGAAATGCTTGCGCCTCCCCTGTGCCGCCGGTCGTTGGAAACGCTCTCCCCAGCCCGCGTCAGAAAGCGCGTGACGGACGGAAGCATTCAGGGTACCGTTGTGCCCAAAGTCCCTTGTCTCTGCAGAACCCACTCGAACCCGTGGACATGCCGGGCATGGGACTTAAAGTTTGGGATTCCCGAACCGCTCAGGAGTGCCGTGCGCGCGTCTGTTTCTTCCTTCTCGTCCTCCTTTGCTTTAAGCCTTGTGTGTCTGGGTTTGGGAACCGCGTCCGCGCACGCGGGGGATCGCCGTGCCTTGCCTACGCATATGGCCGCGCCCGCCAGTGAGCCCGCTGTCGCTGCTCTTGCTGCGGCGCAAACCATCCATTTCGGCGTCACCCTGCCGCTGCGCAATCAGGCCGCTCTGGAAGCGCTCCTGAAAGACCAGAAAGACCCGGGGAGCCCACACTACCGGCAGTATCTGTCTGTGCCGCAGTTCGCAGCGCAGTACTCACCCACGCAGGCAGACTATGACCGCGTCGTCGCCTACGCGCGGGCACAGGGCCTCACCGTAACGCGCACCTACGCCAACCGTCTGCTGGTCGACCTGAGCGGACCCTCGGCTGCCGTAAATAAAGCCTTCGCCGTGACCATGCAGCTGCACAAGCAGCCAGCCACCGCCGGCAAAGCGGCGCGAAGCTACTACGCGCCCGACATCGAGCCATCGCTGTCGCCCTCCTTGCCGATCCTGACCGTCATCGGCCTGAGCAACCGCGAGCTGCCGCAGTCCATGCTGGTGCGAAGCAACAAGGTAATCGCCTCCACAACCGGTTCCGGGACGCAGGGCCAGTTCCTGGGCAGCGACATCCGTGCAGCCTATACTGCCGGTTCGCCGCTGGCCGGCGCGGGGCAAACCGTAGGCCTCATTGAGCTGGGACCCTACAACTTGAGCGACGTACAGGCGTACTTCTCGACCGTGAAGCAGCCCCTGAACGTGCCCATCTATAACGTGCTGCTCGGCGGCGTGGATGGCGTATGTGCGGGAACACCCTCCACCGGCGGATGCGATGACGGGGAAGAAGTCATTGACATGCAGCAGGCCATTTCCATGGCGCCTGCGCTCTCCGGCTTAATTATCTACGAGACCTACAACACAGGCGATTTCCTTTCGCCCTTTGCGCAGGCTGCAAGCGACGACATTGCCAAGCAGCTGAGCCTTTCCTTTGGCTTCGGCGGTACACCGGCGCAAAACGCGGATTATGAGCAGGTCTTCCTGGAGCTCTCCGCGCAGGGGCAGAACCTATTCATCGCCTCAGGCGATGGCGGCGCCTTCCCCGACGGCGGCGGCTATCCCGGCAACAGCCCCAACGTGACAGACGTGGGCGGCACCGACCTGGTTACGGCCGGCGCGGGCGGCCCATGGCAGAGCGAAACAGCATGGATCGGTAGCGGCGGCGGTTACAATCCTGCTTCGCCGATCCCTGCATACCAGGTTCCCGTCATCAATTCCGCCAACGGAGGCTCACCAAACTTCCGCAACGTGCCTGACGTCTCAATGGAAGCCAACACAGACAACTACTTCTGCGCCAACGGCGCCTGCTCGCCGGGCATCGGCGGCACCAGCCTTGCGGCTCCACGATGGGCCGGGTTCCTCGCGCTCATCAATGAGCAGGCCAACGGGCAGTCTCTGGGCTTCTTTAACAATCTCGTCTACGCACTCGGCCAGACATCCGGCTACACCGCGGCATTCCACGACATCGTGGTTGGCAACAACTTCAACGCCGGCAGCCCTGACCTCTTCCAGGCCGTACCGGGCTACGACCTGACCAGCGGCTTGGGTACTCCGAATGGTGCTGGCTTCATCGATGCCCTGGCACCGGCAGCCTCCGCAGCAGCCGCACCCAACTTCACACTCACCGCAAGTACCACGAACTTCCCTCTCAAACCGGGTGGTTCTGCCACAACAACCATTACAGTCTTGCGCGTAAACGGCTTCAGCGAAACGGTCGACCTGGCGGCGCTCCCTGTGGGTACACCGGCTGGCGTCACCGCTACGCTCGGCGCGGCCACACTCGCCGGCAGCAGCTCGACGGACCTGGTCATCACCACCACGGCAGCGACACCAGGCGGCAGCTTCCTGGTCGCCGTCACGGGCACAGGAGGGGGCCTGTCGCACACAGCCTACGTGTCCCTTGCGCTGCCTGACTTCTCCATCCAGGCTGCAAGCAGCATGGTGTATCTCAACCAGAACGGCAACGCGTTTGACACGCTTACGGTCAACGCGATCAATAAATTTGCCGGGGCTGTTACGCTCTCCGTCGCAGCACTCCCCACCGGCCTGTCCGGTACACTGTCGCCCATCGTCACCAGTACAACGAGTGTAGGCACCTTGCAGGCGGGTGTACTTGCGCCCACCAGCAGCGGCACGCAGCTCTCCGTTTCCGGCACTTACGGCGCGACCACGCGCACAGTGCCGGCGCTTGCGGTGGCTATCAGCGCGGCAGCAGGGGATTGCGGCCTCGGCACGCTGGTCAACCTGCAGTCCGCTTTCAACCGGACGGCCGTGCACACCGACAGCAAGAGCTACACAGACGTGGGCGCGGATGGCGGCGGCTACTCTTTCTCAGCCAATCTGCTCGGGCCGGCACGTACCTGGGACGGTCTGCACTTCGTCTTCGGCCAGCCCGATCAGCCGAATGCCGTCTCCGCAGTGGGACAAACCATCGCCCTGCCTGCTGGCAGCTACAACCAGCTCCAGCTGATCGGCAACGGCTTCGGTGGCGCACAGCTTGGACAGGCTCTGACGGTGACCTATGCCGATGGCACGACAAGCACGTTTACGCAAACCTTCAGCGACTGGTTCGCGCCGGCCTCTAACGTAAACGAGGGCGAAGCCGTCGCCATGGCGTACCGCAACGAGTCGACTGGTGCCAAGGACGCAAGGCAGTTCAACCTGTATGGCTACACCTTCCAGCTCAACGCAGGGAAGACAGTCAAGAGCCTCACATTGCCCAACAACAGCAATGTGCTCATACTGGCGGCCACCCTCTCAAACACAGACTATGGCCGCAAAGTGAACCTGGCCTCGCAGTTCAACGCCACGGGTATCTACACAGATGGCTCCGTGTTTGACCCGGCGGGCGGTCTTGATGGAGGCGGCGCGGCCTACTCGGCCAACCTGCTGCAGGATCCCAAAGCCGGCGGCGAAAGTGTGGTGGTCGGCTCTTCAAGCTTCCACATCGCCGCAGCGAATGCTCCCAATGCCGTCTACGCAGCCGGGCAAACCATTCCGTTGCCCTTCGGCCTCTTCCAGACGCTCAAGCTGCTGGGCACAGGCGTGCAAGGCAACCAGCTCAACCAGCCGGTGCAGCTCAACTTCACCGACGGAACAAGCATGACGGTCAACCAGAACTTCAGCGACTGGTCCGCACCCGGCGGCTTCGCAAACGAGTCGCGGGCGATCCAGACAGCCTACCGCGACTACAACGACGGCTCGCAGGATCAGCAGGCATTTAACGTCTACCTGTACACCTTCAGCGTGCCCCTCACTAAGTTCGTCAAAAGCATCACGCTGCCCAACAACCGTGATGTGCTCTTCCTGAGCATCACGCTTGCGCCGCCTTCCATCGTAGAGCTGGAATCGATCCTCTGCCCCTACCTGGAAGGCAGCAACCCGCTGACGAAGTAGATACGAACGAAGTAAAGACAGAGCAGGAGCACAGGGAGCCGCAGCGCAAACCAGCGCGCAGCTATCCTGTGGTCCTGCCCTTCAAGTGGGTATCGGGTCAGCCCCATGCTGCTTCCCCTTCCCAGCGAGAATGCTTGAAGTACACCCTTTACGCGTTCTACTCGTCGTCATCGTCTTTCTTGCGGACGCTCTTCGGCGGATGCAGCAGCTGCTTCGGCAAAACTGTTGCTCCCATGGCATCCCGCCACAGGATGGCATTCAGCTGCGCGGTCGGAGCCTGGTCCGGATGCGTAAAATCCATCTTCATGGATTCACTGGCGCCCGCGCTGCGGGGAGTATTGGCCTGGTAGATCAGCCCGTTGTCTCGGTTGGCAAAGTCTGCGTCGTAAGCTGGTTGATCGCCGGGTCCGCTGAAGAGTGTTGCGATCAATGGCGCAAAAGCATCGTTGTTGTTCATCGGCGGCAGGCCCATCAGCGTCTCCATCGTGCGCACCACGCTCACTGTTGTGTAGAAGCGGTGATCGACGTAAGGCTGGGCTCCTTGTCCGTGCGGCGCGTACTTGCTCACCACAAAAGCGATGCTTCGGTGCGCGTCCACGTGGTCCGCTCCATCCTGGGCATCGTCTTCCAGAATAAAAAAGGCAGTATCGTCCCAGAAAGGTGAGTGCGAGATCGCCTCCACGGCGCGGCCGACGGCAAGATCATTGTCAGCCACCGAAGCAGCCGGTCGAGGCATGCCAGGCCGCGTCCCCGCTGTGTGATCATTGGCCACTCGCAGCTGGATGAAGTTCGGCATAGTGTCGCGCCCTTGCGCCTTGTCTGCTTTCCACACGCGGAACTTGGTCATAAACTCTTCAAAGCGCAGCTGGTCAGGGAAGGCCAGCTCGAAGTCTGGAAACTGGGGATCGAAATGGCCGACCAGCTCCGGCTTGGTCGCGACGTTGTTCGCAATCATCGGGATCGCCCACGGATAAGGGCTGATGCCGCCGCCATAGTTAGCCGGGATCTGTTCGCCCAGGTGGATGGCAGGACGCGGGCAGCCGGCTTGCTCGCTCTCCGGTGTGCCCAAGGTAGGAGACGTCTGCTGCTTTGAAGCGGTCTTCTTCTCCGTGCAAAAGGTCGTCGCAATATACTCGCCAAAGTGGTAGAGCGTCTTACCGTGAGCCGCGAGGTTGGTCCAGATATAGCGGCTTGAAGGTTCGTTCACATCCGGAATACCTTCCAGGATCGGGAAGCCGCCCGACACCACACCTTCATAGTCGTAGGCGCGCTCGTGCCCTCGATAACTCTGCTGCCACGTCTTCTCTGTGTAATCCGAGGTGATGGCTGCATTGGACCACACATGCCCATCGCCTGAAACTTCTGCGGAGTCATAAAAATTATCGAGGATGCCGAACTGTTCCGCAAGCCTGTGCTCATTCGGCGTCGTCGCTCGGCCATACATGGTGAGACTTGGATCGCCGTTGGCTGCGCTTTCGTCGCCAAGTATCTGATCGTATGTGCGGTTCTCCTTAATGATGTAAATGATGTGCTTGATAGGATTGTGGCCGGACGCGAAAACGATCTGCTCGGCTGCTGCTTTCATTCGGTTATCACGAAGCACTTCCTCGGTATCTGCCGCCAGGTGCGTCTTGAGCTCATCCATAGCCACGCGTGAAAACGATCCGTAGAGCAGCGTGCCGATGTACGTCCGATCGCGGCGCGGGCTCTCCGCAGGCGCATCCCGCTGGGGCATGTTATTCGGTCCGGTGCTCTGCCCCTTCGCCGTAGCAATCAGCAGTTCGGAGCGCGTGCTGGCAAGCGCCGTCGGGTACCAGCCCGTGGGTACAAACCCGATCGGGCGCCGCGCTCTGTTGTCCGTCCGCTTTGAGCCTGCGAGATCAAACACCGCCACTGCATCAGCGCTGGCATTGGCAGCAAACAGGTACTTACCATCGAACGAAACAGCGACAGCATCCGGTACTGCGCCGAAGTACGTCTGGCCCGGCAGCTTGGTATCGAAAAAGCGTTGTGCAGACAGCCGCCCTTTTCCAACCGCCTGTACATCGACGGCCGCAATCATGTCGCGATTAGCAAGCGCGACATACAAGGTGCGCTCGTCAGGGCTTAGCGCAAGCGACGCCGGATGCGATCCCGGCGCGGTCGGTGTTCGTGGACCCAGCAGCGAGACCTGCCCCAGAATGTGCCCACTTTCTAAGTCAAGCTCCGCGACCTCAGAGCTGTTCCACATCGCAACGAAACCACGCCGACCATCCCGCGTAGCCAGCACGGTGATCGGGTAGGCGGCCGGTACAGCTGCGGCATGGGAGAGGTCCCACTGCCTAAGCATGCGGCCATCCGCAGCATCGAGCAGCAGCGCATTGTCAGAAAGATTGTTGGCGACAAGCAATGCATCCCCTGCCGCCCGGTGCACAATACACAAGCCTGCCGGGTACGGGATAGCCATGCCCGCAGGCACCGAGTTCTTCAGTGTCTGCTTCTTGCCTGGCGCAAGCCTTTGCAGCGGGATGGGCAGCAGGCGCTCCGGCGTAAGCTGGCCGCTGGTGAAGCTGTAGACCGCGATCGCGTTCCCGGTCTGGTCGGCGGCCCCACCGGTCGGTGCGCTCAATGAGGCAAGGCTGGCATACAGGTGACGGCCGTCACTGCTCCACGCAAGCCCTTGGTAAAAGGTCTGGTGCGCGCGCAGGCTGGTGCGCGCATCCGGAAAGTCCAGTGGCTTGCCCGTTTGGAGGTCGACCACCAATATCGACTGTTCATAGTGCGACTCAGCCGTACCGAAGCCCGCATTTAACGTCGCCGCATACCTGCCGTCCGGCGAGACCATCAGCGCCATTGGCAAGCTGTTTGTCTTAAACGGCGAGCCGGGGAGATGCCCTTCCAACTGCTTACTGCTGGGTAGATTCGTAGGGTCGGCGCTCTGGGCCGCTCCAAAGCGGGGTGCTGCGCAGAGGCCGACAAGGGAAAGCAGGAAAGCGAGTCGAATCATACATCCAGATTATCGAGAATGCCCCGAAGCATCGCATGTTGCAAGCGGATATTCACAGGACCCAGGGGTCATCGGTACGCCGGCTGTCAGCTGGGACGAAACGTTGTCGCTGGATCTGAATCCAAGTGAAAGTCACTCGCCGCGTAAAGCAACTCTTTCCCTAAGTCTAAGTCTTGTCAAAGGTCGCGGCACGAGTCATCCATTGTGCTTCTCACCGTCTCGCCCTGCCTTGCTTCCTTCGTCGGCGGAGAAGTGGTCTGCGCCGGGAGCATGGTTCACATCTCCGTAGGCACTCGCAATCAGCAGGCGACGTACCCCTAACCCCGCGTAGACCACTTACACTTATCTGCAGGAGAAGCAACGTATGCGCAGGCGCGACTTCATTAAAACGACGGGAGCTCTGCTCGCTGCCGCCTCTCTTTCCGGCTCAGGTGCCGCATTCGGTGCCACGCCCAACGCAAGCGGACGGCTTGTGCTGCCCATCAATCGCGGCTGGCGCTACAAAGCAGAAAAGGTCAGCGGGGCCGAGCAGCCCGAGTTTGACGACGCTTCGTTTGAGGCCGTCGTGATCCCGCACACCAACGTGCGCCTGCCATGGCACAACTTTGACGATCGCCAGTATGAGTTCATCTCCACCTATCGCCGGCGCTTCCGCCTGCCTTTCTCCACGCAGGGCAAACGAGTCTTCGTCGACTTTGAAGGAGCCATGACGGCCTCCACCGTCTGGATCAACGGCCATCCGCTCGGGGAGTACAAGGGCGGCTTTACGCCCTTCTCCTTTGAGCTCACGCCGCACCTGCGCTCGGGCGGCGGTGACAATGTGCTGGTCGTCCAGCTCGACTCCACCGAGCGCAGCGACATCCCTCCCTTCGGCTACGAGATCGATTACATGACGTTCGGCGGCATCTACCGCGAAGTCTCTCTGCGCATCGTGCCCGAGATCTTTCTTGACAATGTATTCGCTCGACCTAAAGATGTCCTCAGCCCCGCGCCCTCGCTTGAAGTCGATTGCTTCCTCGCCGGCTCTCCGTCCAAGGGCCAGCGCTATGCTTTGCAAGTCGAACTGCGCGACGGAGACCGCGTGCTCGCTCACGGAGTCGAAAACATCAAGCCCGCACCTGCAGGCGACGCTGATAGTGCACTCGACCCCGCCACCAACGCCCCGGCCTATCTCAGCACCGAGACGACAAGAGACGGCGCGCGGCACACCGTTTCGCTCGCCGGCCTCAAGGGCATCGAGCTATGGCAGCTCGAGAAGCCGCAACTCTACACCGTGCACGTGCAGCTTCTTCACAACGGCATACCCATCGATGCCGATACCCGCCGCATCGGCTTCCGCGAAGCCAGGTTCACCCCCGGCGGCTTCTCGCTCAACGGCAAAATCGTTAAGCTGCGCGGCCTCGACCGTCACCAGACCTTTCCTTACGTCGGCCAGGCCATGCCCGCCCGCGTCCAGCGCCAGGATGCGAAGATCCTCCGCCGCAACCTGCACTGCAACATCGTGCGCACATCGCACTATCCGCAGTCTCGCCACTTCCTCGACTGCTGCGATGAAATCGGCTTGCTCGTTCTGGAAGAGATCCCGGGCTGGCAGCATATCGGGCCCGAACCATGGAAGCTCGTCGCGATCGACAATGTCGGCCGCATGATTCGGCGTGACTGGAATCATCCTTCCATCATTCTTTGGGGCGTTCGCATCAACGAGTCGCAGGATGATCACAGTTTCTACATCCGGACCAACGCTCTCGCGCATGCCCTCGACCCCACCCGGCAAACCGGCGGCATCCGCTACTTCCAAAGCTCAGAGGTTCTGGAAGACGTCTTCACCATGAACGACTTCGGTTTCCCGCTGAAAGCGCCCAATCATCCGCTCTACCTCAACACCGAGTTTGTCGGCCATACCTATCCCACGAAGACCACAGACGACGACGAGCGTCAGCGCGAGCACACCCTGCGCCACGCGCGCATCCACGATCAGCTCGCCTCCAACCCGCAGTACGCCGGCGGCATCGCCTGGTGCGCCTTCGACTACAACACACACTCTGACTTCGGCGCGGGCGACCGCATCTGCTACCACGGCGTCACCGATATCTTCCGCGAGCCCAAAGCAGCCGCGGGCTTCTATAAGTCGCAATGCGACCCCGCTGTTGAAGTCGTTCTCGAGCCCGCCTTCCACTGGGCCGGCAGTGACGAAGCCACTGGGTTTCGACGCCTTGTGGTGTGCACCAACTGCGACCACCTCAAGTTCTTCCTCCGCGAGCACAGCCTCGCGTCCAACCCCTGGGTTCCTGTGGCCGAGCTCGATCCTGACCGGTCTGAGTTTCCCCACCTCCAGTACCCGCCTTTCCAGATCGAATACTCCGCGCTCAAGAGCCCCCAGCTGAGCTTTGGCTGGGGAGATCTGCGCATCGACGGTTACATCAACGGCAGGCAGGTCATCTCGCGTTCCATGTCAGGCAACGGGACCAACAGCCGCTTCGCCCTGCTGCCTGACGACACCAGCCTACTGGCCGACGGCGCCGACACCACCCGTGTTGTCCTCCGCGTCACCGACGAGTTCGACAACATCCGCCCTTACGCCGATGATTCGATCGTCCTCACCCTTGAAGGCCCAGGCGAGCTCATCGGCGACAATCCTTTCTCGCTGGTCGGCGGAACCGGCGCTGTCTGGGTGCGTGCCACCGGGCAGCCCGGCACCGTGCGGCTCTCCGGCAAACACCTGCGGCTCGGCACACAAAGCGTCGAGCTCACCTTCACCGCCGTTCCGCCGGAGAGCGCCTGAGAACACCCGGCGCGACGACCACGCGCATGCTTCTGTAGGATTCCCACATGCAGGCACTCTTGCTCTCCGAGTACAACAAGCTCGACCTGGTCGGCGCACCCGAGCCTTCCATTGCGGCCGACGAAGTGCTGCTCCGCGTAGCTGCGTGCGGCATCTGCGGCAGCGATGTCCACGGCTACGATGGCAGCTCGGGCCGCCGCATCCCGCCCATCATCATGGGCCATGAGGCCGCGGGCACCATCGCCGCTATCGGCTCTGCCGTCTCTGGCTGGAGCGTCGGGCAGCGTGTCACCTTTGACTCCACCCTCTTCTGCGGCCACTGCTTCTTCTGCACACGCGGCGAGGTGAACCTGTGCAACGACCGGCAGGTCTTCGGCGTCTCCTGCGGCGACTATCGCCGCAACGGCGCTTTCGCCGAGTACCTTGCCGTGCCTCAGCGCGTCCTCTACGCCCTCCCTGACGATCTACCCTTTGAACAAGCCGCCATGATCGAGGCTGTCTCGGTCGCGCTCCACGCCGTTGCTGTCTCCGGCTTCGCCGCCGGTGAAACCGCTCTGGTCATCGGCGCCGGCATGATCGGCACTCTCATCGTGCAAGCTCTCCGCGTCGCCGGTGCGGCCCACATTACGGCAGCCGACCTCGACACAGGCCGGCTGGCCATGGCCTCCGCGTCCGGTGCCCACGCAGTTGTCGACAGCAGCAGTACCGACGCCGTGCAAACCATTCTCGCCGCGCACCCCAGCGGCGTTGACCACGTCTTTGAAGCTGTCGGCATCACCGCAGCCATCGCAACGGCCGTTGGCGCCGCACGCAAAGGCGGCACCGTCACCCTGGTAGGCAACATCTCCGCACAGGTGCAGCTCCCTTTGCAGGCCGTCGTCACGCGCCAGCTGCGCCTGCAAGGTTCCGCCGCCTCAGCCGGCGAGTACCCCCGCGCCATCGAGCTGCTCCGCTCCCGCCTCATCGACGTTTCGCCTCTCATCTCTGCCGTCGCGCCGCTTTCGGAGGGTCAAAGCTACTTCGACCGCCTCCATCGTAGGGAAGCAAACCTGATGAAAGTCGTGCTCACACCCACCGCATGAACGAGTCTTCCAGCAGTTCACTCTTCGACCTCACCGGCCAGGTCGCGCTCGTCACCGGCACCAGCCGCGGCCTCGGCCAGTACTTCGCCCGCGCCCTCGCGCGCGCCGGGGCTGACCTCATCCTCACCAGCCGTGACAAAACTTCTCTCGAACCCTTCGCGCGGGAGATCGCCGCCCTTGGCCGCCGCTCCGCCTCTGTCTCGCTTGACGTGCGCGACCACACCTCCATCCAGGCAGCTGTCGCAGAGGCCGAAGCCGCTTTCGGACGCATCGACATCCTGGTCAATAACGCCGGCATGAACATTCGCAAGCCCGCGCTCGATGTCAGCTGGGACGACTGGAACCGCATCCTCGACACCAATCTGCGCGGTAGCTTCTTCGTCGCGCAGGCCGTTGCCCCCGGTATGATCGCGCGCGGCTACGGCCGCATCATCAACATCGGCTCCGTCACCGCGGTTGCCGGCTACGCAGGCCTTGCGCCCTACGGGGCAAGCCGCGGCGGCGTGCGCCAGCTCACCATGAGCCTTGCCGATGACTGGGGCATCCACGGCATCACCGTCAACTGCCTCGCACCCGGTTGGTTCCGCACTGAGCAGAACAAGGTCATGTATGAGAGCCGCGAGTGGGTCGACTACTTGTGCGACCGCATCCCGCTTAAGCGCCCCGGCCGCCCTGACGATCTCGACGGCGCAGTCGTCTTCCTCGCCTCCGAGAGCAGCCGCTACATCACCGGCCAAACCCTGCTCGTCGACGGCGGCATCTCCACCGGCGCCACCAAGGCCATGCTCGCTCCGCCCGTCAAGCCAACGAACGAGCCGCCGAACGAGCCTTAAGCCACAACTCCCACCTGTTCAATCCTGCGGAGCAGAAACACATAGCTCAGCAGCCCGCCAAACAGGATCACCCCAGCCAGCGCAAACGCCGCACCAAACGTATGCGTCGATACGCGGATATACCCCGTTACCACCGGCGCAACAATCGCCGCAATCTGGTTCGTAAAGTTCATAATTGACCCCACCCGTCCCACGCCTGCCGGCGGCGCCAGCAGCGAGGGCATCGTCCACACCACCGGCGCTGCCGCCGCCAGTCCGCTCATCGCCAGGCTCAGGCACACCAGCACCGGCTTTGCACTGCTTGAGAAAGCAGGCGCACACACCAGCAGCCCAAGCGCCGTGCCCCCCAGCAGCACACTGCGGCGCACCAGGTCCGGATTGCGGCCGCCGCGCAACAAGGCATCCACCAGCACCCCGCCGATCAGGAAGTCAGCCACTGCCGCCAGTATCCATGGCAGCCCGCTCAGCAGCAGCGCAGTGTGCTGGCTCAGCCGTGTGCCGCGCTCCAGGTACACCGGCAGCCACGTCAGCAGCAGGTAAAAGCAGTAGTTGTACGCGCCTGATCCGAGCGCCGCGCCCCACACCTTCGGCTCATGCAGCAGCTCGCCAAGCGTCATACCCGCGGCGGCTCCCCCTGCTGTCGTGCCCAGCGGCGCACCCTCCCCGCCGCGCGGGTCGCGGTATACCAGCGCAAACACCCCCGCATACAGCAGGCTCAGCACTGCCGTCGTGGCAAAGTTCACCCGCAGCCCATAGCGCAGCAGGATCAGCCCCAGCACCGGCGTCCCTACTCCGATCGACAGCTTCGCCGCTGCATCGAAAATGGCGGTCGGGATCGCTCGCTGCCGCTCTGCGAACCACAGCCCCACAGCCTTCGCATTCGCTGGGAAGGTTGGCGCCTCACCCACGCCCAGCAGCAGCCGTGCCGCAAATAGCAGCGCGATTGTCGGCGCCAGCGCAGCCAGCCCGGACGCTAGCGCCCATACCAGGATCGCGATCAGCATCACCCGCCGCACACCCCAGCGGTCCAGCAGCGCGCCGCACGGCAGCTGCATCCCCGCATACGTCCAGCTGTACGCGCTCAGCATGTAGCCAAATGTGACGTCGCTCAGCCCAAAGCTCTGCTGCAACGCATTGTGCGCGACCGATAGGTTCACCCGGTCGAAGTAGTTCACCAGCACGCCCGCACCCAGAAGAACCGCGATCCGCCAGCGCATGCTCCCCACTCTACATGCGCCCGCAGGCCTCACTGCCAAGCCGGATACTCGGAGTGAGCGGGGCCGTTTCCGTGTTAGCGTGATATTCATTCAAAAGAACCCCATCAGGATCGCCTTGAAGCTTCCCTGTTCTCGCCGCCTCGTTGCGCTGCTGTTCGCCTGTGGAGGCTTTGCCACGCTTGCCATGCCGCTAGCAGGCGCTCAGCAATCTGCCCCACCCCGCATCATCCAGCCCGGTGCGCCTGGCCAGCCCAGCAAGGTCCTGCCGCCTTCCACGCATCCGGCTACCCCGCAGCCGTCGGAGGCTGACATCCGCTTCATGCAGGGCATGGTCATGCACCATTCGCAGGCCGTCACCATGACCGCCCTGATCCCCTCGCACACCACAAACGGGCAGATCCGCCTTCTGGGCGCCCGCATCAGCCGCTCCCAGACAGATGAAATGCAGTTTATGCAGCGCTGGCTTCACAACCGCGGCCAATCCGAAAGCATGCCCATGCCTGCAGCCATGCCCGGTATGCCTGAGATGGACATGGCCGGCAACCCTATGCCCTCTATGCCCGGCATGCTCACGCCCGCGCAGATGTCTGCGCTCACTGCCGCGCACGGCGCTGCCTTCGATCACCTCTTTCTCACTGGCATGATCCAGCACCACAACGGCGCGCTCACTATGGTCAACGATCTTTTCAACACCGCCGGAGCCGGTGAGGACGCAGACCTCTTCGACTTCGCCACCGATGCTGACAACACCCAGCGCGCAGAGATCCGCATCATGCAAGGCATCCTCGGCAGCACGCAGTAGCCACAAAAAGCTTTCGCGCAACACAGGAGAACCGAACATGGGCAAAAGGCGTACGGGCGTTCAAGGGGAATCCACGATGAAACAAACACAGGCAAGCTTGCTTCGCATACTTCAACTAGTTCAAACAACGCGGCCCACATGCGCGTCCGCACTGCTGGGCACCGTGCTCTTCGGCTTCGGCACAGCCGCTCTGCAGGGGCAAAACACCAACCCGCCCGCACCTGCGCCCAACGCAGCCGTCGCGCCTACCCCCGACGCCAAGGCCCCCGTCGCCAAACCCACGCCCACTGACGAGATGGATGAGTTCGCGCCCAAGCCTGCGCCGCCGCTCCCTCCCGGTATGACCGGCTCCAGCACCAGCGACCCTCGCTACACCCTCAAGCCCGGCATGTACGACGCGGGCGAAGCCGCCATGGGCATGAAGCACCTCGACTTCCTGCGCAAGCCGGATGCTTTTCGCCTCGATGCCACCTCGCCCGACGACCCCAACGTCAACAAAACGCTGCGTCTGCTCGGCGTTGGCGACCCCTCCAAGATGCCCGCCTCACTCAAGCCCGTTATCGCCCAGCTGGCCTACGCCAACTCTGACTTTGCCTTTCAGGGCGATCACCTTTTCCAGGGCAACTTCTATGGCGTCAGCATCTACGACATCGCCAGTCCCTCGCAGGCCAAGCTCCTGACGACCCTCGTCTGCCCCGGCGGCCAGGGCGACGTCTCCGTCTACGGTCACCTGCTCTTTATGTCGGTCGAAATGCCCAACGGCCGCCTTGACTGCTCAGCCCAGGGCTTCCCGCCTGACCCGCCACCCGCTGCCGGCCATGAGCACGATCGCCATGCACCCACCGCCTCCAAAGACCGCTTCCGCGGCGTGCGCATCTTTGACATCTCTGACATCACCAACCCCAAGCAGGTCGGCGCCGTCCAGACCTGCCGCGGCTCGCACACCCACACCCTCGTTGTCGACCCCAACGACAAAGACAACGTCTACCTCTACGTTTCCGGCACCTCCTTTGTGCGTCAGTCCGAAGAGCTCGCCGGCTGCTCCGGCGACGCGCCTGACAAGGATCCCAACACCGCCCTCTTCCGCATCGACGTCATCAAGGTCCCGCTCTCCTCACCGGGCGAAGCCAAGATCGTCTCCAGCCCCCGTGTCTTCATCGATCCCCGCACCGGCGCGCTCAACGGCCTCAACAACGGCGGCAGCCACAGCAGCGATGGCGGCAAGGATGCCGCTGTCGCCGCCAAGCCCAAAGACACCAACCAGTGCCACGACATCACCGTCTACTCCGCCCTAGGCCTCGCCGCAGGCGCCTGCTCCGGCAACGGCCTCCTGCTTGACATCAAGGATCCCATCCACCCCAAGCGCGTCGACGCCGTTAACGATCCCAACTACTCCTACTGGCACTCTGCGTCCTTCTCCAACGACGGCAGCAAGGTCGTCTTCACCGATGAGTGGGGCGGCGGTCTCGGCGCACGTTGCCGCCCCAATGATCCCAGCAAGTGGGGTGCCGATGCCATCTTCCACCTCAAGGACGACAAGCTGAGCCTCGCCAGCTACTACAAGCTGCCTGCCGCCCAGGGCGACACCGAAAACTGCGTCGCGCACAATGGCTCACTCATCCCCGTCCCTGGTCGCGACATCGAGGTTCAGGCCTGGTACCAGGGCGGTATCTCCGTCATGGACTTCACCGACCCTTCGCATCCCTTCGAGATCGCCTACTTTGACCGCGGCCCAATCGACGCCAAAACTCTCGTTCTCGGCGGCGAGTGGTCCGCCTACTGGTACAACGGTCACATCTACGGCTCGGAGATCGCCCGCGGCCTCGACATCTTCGAGCTCACGCCCACCAAATTTTTGACCCAGAGCGAGATCGACGCAGCCAAGACCGTCCGCGTCGCTGAACTCAACGTGCAGGACCAGCAAAAGGTCGAGTGGGGCTCACAGCTCGTCGTTGCCCAGGCCTACCTCGACCAGCTCACCCGCTCGCAAGCCCTGCCCGCCAATCGACTCTCCGCCCTCACCAAGGCCATCCAGCACGCTGAAGGCTCGCACCTCAGCCCCAAGGACATGAGCAAGCTCCAGAGCATGGCTCCCGCCCTCGCAGAAAGCGCGAAAACCTCCACCAGCCCCGCCGACTCCAGCCGCCTCCAAGCCCTCTCCGAGATCCTCAAACACCCCACCGCCTAAGCCGCGCCTCGCCTCACCGCGGGAGCTTTCCTCCCGCACAGCAGCAATACGAGAACCCAGATCTCGCTTCCGAGATCTGGGTTTGTCTTCCGCGCCTTGCAGGAATACTCCCCCGAACGCAACACCTCGCTTAGAAAGGTGTCTCTTCCTCCAGCGCGTCGCTCCATCGTCCCAGCGCGCCTTGAGAGGTGCGCCCTTGCATCGACACTCCACAGCTCCCAAAAACCGTCTGCGTCTTGCCCTATACGGCAGCCTGCTGCTCAGCGCCTCGGCCGCCTACGCAGCCACGCACGGCCCCAGGCCGCGGAGCAAACACGCCCTCCCACCCACCCTCAGCGCCGCTGACAAACTGAACCTGACCCTCAGCCGCTTTACCTTCGGCCCGCGCCCCGGTGAGCGTGACGAGGTCGCCCGCATCGGACTCGAACGCTGGTTCACTGAGCAGCTTTCTCCCGACACCCTCGGTGACAGCGCACTCGAAGCACGACTCGACCGCTACCCCGCTCTGCGCCTCAGCCTTCCCCAACTCGCGGAGCAGTATCCCGCGCCCGAGCTCATCCGCCGCGCCGCCAACACCGGCACCTTGCCCGCCAATCCCGTCGCACGTGTCAGCCTCGAGCGCCAGGTTGCCTTCTACCAGCTCCGTCAAGACACCAAAGCCGACAAGCAAGCCGCCCAGAACGCCTCCCAACTCGGCCCAATATCGCCATCTGCAACCATAGCAGTTACACAAGCAACAAACACTGCTCCCTCTGCCGAAGACGTCCCAGCCCCCTCTCCATCCGAACTCGCCACGGTGCTCGCTATGCCGCCCGGCGCCCGCTACTCTACGCTCCAGGCTCTGCCACCGGCACGCTTCCTCGCCATGCGCAAAGCCGCAGGCGAGACCCGTCTCACCGCCGGCATGAGCCCTCTCCAGACCGAAACCCTCACTGCTCTCGGCAATCCCAACCACATGCTCCTTACCGAGCTCGACAATGCTCGCCTTCTGCGCGACATCTACAGCCAGCGCGAGGTCGAGGCCGTCATGACCGACTTCTGGCTCAACCACTTCTCGGTCAACGCGCACAAAGATCAGCGCGAGATCTCTCTTCTGCCCGATCTCGAGCGCACCGTGCGCGCCCATGCACTCGGCCGCTTTGAAGACCTCCTCGTCGCCGTCGCCGAAAGCCCGGCCATGCAGCTCTACCTCGATAACGCCCAAAGCATCGGACCCAACTCCGTCGCCGCCACGCGCCAAAGAATGAACAGCGCCCGCGCCAACACCGCTCCCACGTCAGTCCCCGCCACTGCCACCAAAACCAAACTCAGCCCCGGCCTCAACGAGAATTACGCCCGCGAGCTCATGGAGCTCCACACCCTCGGCGTCACCGGCGGCTACACCCAGCACGACGTCACCGAGGTCGCCCGCGTCTTTACCGGCTGGACCCTCGATCGCCCTGAAAGCGGGCAGCAGTTTACCTTTAATCCCAATCGCCACGATCCCGGGGACAAATTGGTTCTCGGCCAAACCATTGCCGGCGCCTCCGGCACGGCCGGCCAAACCGAAGGCCTTCAGGTTCTGCACTTGCTCGCCACCAGCCCCGCCACCGCGCACTTCCTCTCCACCAAACTGGCCGAGCGTTTCGTCAGCGACACGCCTCCGCCCGCACTCGTCGATCGCCTCGCCGCCAGCTATCTCGCCTCCGGCGGCGGCGTCCGCTTCGTCCTGCTCACGCTCTTCCACTCGCCCGAGTTCAACTCTCCCGCAACCCTGCACGCCAAGCTCAAAACGCCCCTCGAGTACGTTGTCTCTGCTGCCCGCGCCTCCGGTGCCGAGGTGTCGAACCCCGCGCCCCTCGCCCACGCTCTTGACACCCTCGGCATGCCGCTCTACGGCGCCCAGCAGCCCTCCGGCTACAAGTGGGACGAGGCGACCTGGCTCAACTCCGGCGCGCTCGTCGCCCGCATGAACTTCGCCCTCAGCTTCAGCAGCAACCACCTCGCCGGCACCCGCGTCGCGTGGGATCAGCTGCTTGCGCAATCGAACTCCACCCTGCCTGCGCCCACCCTCCAGCCCGCATCCTTCCCGACCGCCGCGCAAGCGCCCGAGCAGGAGTCGCAGCTGGAGCAGTTGCTGCTCGGCAGCCCCGCCAGCGCGCAAACCCACAGCATCGTCCTTGCGCAGGCAGCAGCTGCTAACGCGCAGCCCACGGCAGCACCCACTTCGTCCGCCCCAAGCCCAGCGCAGACCACCGGCACCATCGCCGGCCTTCTCCTCGGCTCACCGGAGTTCCAACGCCGCTAATCCGGCATTAGGTCAAAGAACATCTGTAACAGGAGCAGTGCCCAATGATCTCCCGACGTGCCTTTGTTAGAAACGGAGCACTCGCCCTCGTCGGCACCTCCGCCATTCCCGGCTTCCTCGTCCGCTCCGTCCTCGCTGAGCAGCAGGCCGCCCAGCGCACCGGCCGTAAACTCGTCGTGCTCTTCCAGCGCGGTGCGGCTGATGGCCTCAACATCGTCGTGCCCTACCGTGAAGCGAACTACTACCGCATGCGCCCGTCCATCGCCATCCAGCCCGGCGAGGTGCTCGATCTCGACGGCCAGTTCGGCCTCCACCCTGCCATGGCCGCTCTCGCGCCGCTCTACCGCCAGGGTCATCTCGCCGTCATCCATGCCGTCGGCTCGCCGGACTCCTCACGCTCCCACTTCGACGCGCAAGACTACATGGAATCCGGCACCCCCGGCCTCCGCAACACACCGGACGGCTGGCTCAACCGCGCCCTCCAGCTCGAGCCGGTCCGCCCCGCATCCTCTACGCCCGCAAGCGCCTTCCGCGCCGTTGCCCTCGGCGCGACTGTACCCCGCACTCTCCAGGGTCGTATCCCCGCTACCTCACTCTCCAACTTGCAGGATTTCGCCGTCGACCCCCACAAACGCCCCGCGCTCGCAACCGTCGCGGCGCCGCAAACCCCATCCCTCGCCTCTTCGGCGCTGGAGCAGATGTATGCCGGCTCTCACGATCTCCTCCTGAGCCGCCAGGGCGACCAAACCTTTGACGCCGTCCGCATGCTCGCCGCGACCGACCCCGCCCACTACCAGCCCGCGTATGGCGCCGTTTACCCCGGTACACCCTTCGCCGGCAGCCTTCGCCAGCTCGCCCAACTCCTCAAGGCCGATCTTGGCGTCGAAGCCGCCTTTGCTGACATCGGCGATTGGGACACCCACCAGGCCCAGGGCAGCACCCAAGGCCGCCTCGCCGGCCGCCTCAAAGAGTTCTCTGAAGCCATCGCTGCCTTCTGGCAGGACATGGGCCCCGAAGCCGAAAACATCACCGTCGTCACCATGTCGGAGTTCGGCCGCACTGCCCGCCAAAACGGCACCGGCGGCACTGACCACGGGCACGGCAACGTCATGTTCGTCCTCGGTGGGCAGGTTCGCGGCGGCCGCGTCTATGGCCGCTGGCCCGGCCTTGCCGATGAGCAACTCAACGAAGGTCGCGACCTTGCCATCACCACCGACTTTCGCCAGGTCCTCGCCGAAGCCAGCTCGCACACGCTGGGCACACGCGACCTCGCTACCCTCTTCCCCGGTGCGGCCCTGTCGCCCAACAGCTTCCTCCGCTTCAGCTAGTCCATCCCGGCGCAAAAAGGCCGCAGAGCCTAAGCTCTGCGGCCTTTTTGTCTTTCGATCGCGACGAACTACCGGTGCTGCTTCCCACTCCGCTCCGCAATCGAAGCAGGCTGCCGCAACGCTCCCGGGTCCGCTCCATGGCTTGCTCCCTGCCGGTCAGCCCCCGCAGGCTCGGAGTGCACGTTACCAGGCACGTGCAGGTGTGCCGCATGCGAGCGTGCCTTCCCGCCCTCCTCCGGAACCGGGATCGTATCCGCCGGCGCCTCTCCCAGTATGTGCGCATTCAGGTCAGCTCCCGACGCGCTATTCGCTCCCTCTTTCGCATCCGTATGCGGCTTCAGCTCATGCGCTGGATGTGCCTTTGTCTGTGACATCGTTATTCCTCCGTCTCTCTATCGGCCATTTCGGTGCCCGGCTCATCCGTGTCTTCCGGCTCATTTTTCCCGGTCGCCAGCCCCGCCGTCAGCTCATCGGTCCGGTCCCCTAGCAGGAACGCGACCGACTCTGGCGTCGGCTGCACCGCACTTGTATCCGTCGCGGTATCGCCAAAGTCCCGCGCGCCATACTCGTAATCGGTCCCGCCCTCAAAGCCTTGTTTGTTCTCCGGCAGCCGCGTCCGCTCTTCTTCGCTCAAGCCCCAGCCCTGCTCATGCGCATACTCGCCGGCAAGACTCCGCGTATGGTTCGTAAAGCCGACCGGCTCCACCGGGGTTTTCTCATCTGCCATGCTATTCCCCTTCCCCTGCGTAGGATGGGCAGCACCCCGCCGGAGTTAGCCGCGCTCCCCAGAGCTCTTTCGAGCCGTGACTACGCGCAATCCGGCTCCTAGCAGGCGAGATTCGGCCGCGGCAGCAGATCAAGATCCAGCAGCTCAATCTCCGGCGTCCAGTGGTGCGCCATCACCGGCTCCTCCCGCAGCAGCGCCGTGCTCAGGTACTTCTTGTTGTCGTCCGGGAACACCGTTGCCACACACGGGTCCGCACAGCCCTCCGCTCGCAGCCGCTCACCCGCCATCACCGCCGCCAAAAAGTTGCAGCCTGACGAGATCCCCAGCCCCAGCCCCAGCTCCCCCGCCATCTTGCGCGCCATCAGGATCGAGTCTCCATCTGACACTGCCAGCACACCATGGAGCTCCGGCAGCCTCACGATTTCCGGAATGAACTCATCCGAAATCCCCTGGATCCGGTGGCTCCCCACCTTGTGCCCGGTCGTCATCGTTGGGCTCTCCGCCGGCTCCACTGCCCACACCCGCACGCGCCTGCCTGTCTTTCCCTCTGCCGCCAATCCGCGCGCCACACCCATCACCGTGCCGCCCGTGCCTACTCCTGCCACAAACGCGTCGAGCTCCACGCCGTACCCATCCAGCTGCGCCAGCATCTCCGGCGCAGTCCCCAGCCGGTGTGCCTCCACATTCGCCGCATTCTCAAACTGCCGCGGCAAAAACACCCGGTGCTCCGCCGCTGCCATCTCCTGCGTCCGCCGGATCGACCCCAAAAACCCACCCTCTTCACGCGACACCAGGCAGATTTCCGCCCCGTACGACCGCAGAAGATCCCGGCGCTCCTGGCTCATCCAGTCCGGCATGCAGATCTGCACCCGGTGCCCCAGCGCCCGTCCCAGCGCCGCAAACGCAATCCCTGCATTGCCGCTGGTCGCTTCCGCGAGCGAGTCACCCTCCCGCAGCAGCCCCGCCGCGTACGCCGTTCGCAGCACATGCAGCGCCATCCGGTCCTTGATCGAGCCCGTCAGGTTCAGATGCTCCGCCTTGGCATACACCGTGCCTATCTGCCCGCGAAACTGATAAGTGATCGCAAACATCGGTGTATTCCCAATCGCTTCTCCCAGGGAACGCAGCCGGCGCTGCGCCGGGCAGCCCGTCTTCCTCGTCAAGGGCGGAAGAGCACTGGAAGGGAAAGTTGAGGAAGTCATCACACCTTCAGCTTAGGTGCGTAGCTTGGAAAAACACAGATGACAATGAAGGTTCTTGGGACCTTTTAGCTTACGATTGGTTTAGATACGCCCATCTCACTTTTAGACCGGGAGTACCCATGGCCGAACAGCCCGACAGCCTCGACAGCATCGACCTCCGCATCCTCTCCGAGCTCCAGAGCAACGGCCGCCTCGCCTTTGCCGAGCTGGGCCGCCGCGTCAGCCTTTCCACCCCGGCTGTTACTGAGCGCGTCCGCCGTCTCGAAGACGCCGGAATCATCGAGCGCTACATCGCGGTCATCAACCCCGCCAAAGTCGGCCTTCCGGTCCGCGCCTTTATTAAAATCACCGTTCCCGGCGACCGCTTGCCCCACTTCAACACCCTCGCCCAGCGCGTCGTTGAGGTGCGTGAGTGCCACCGCGTCACCGGTGCCGAAAGCTACATCCTCCAGGTCGCCGTGCGCGATCTCCCCCACCTCGAAACCGTCATTGACTCGCTCACCCCCTACGTCGCCACCAACACCTCCATGGTGCTCGCGTCGCCCGTCCCCTGGCACCCTGTCATCCCCGCCTCCCCCCTCAAGCGCTAGCCGCCTCCCCCTGCCCGACCGCAGTGGTGGGAGACCAAAGCGAGCCATCCCTGAGCTGCAAACAAGGGGTCATCCTGAGTGAAGGAGCAGGTATAAGCTGCTCCGCAGTCAAATAGATCTGCGATCCTACCTGCTGGGTGACACTCTTCCCGCGCTGAGCACCACGCCGGGTGCCCCAGCTCTCGCCTCTGAGACCTGGGCAAAGCATCATTCCGCGAGCCGGTCATTCTCTTCAGCCCGCGCAAACCCGGCCATTCCCAAGGCCTTACAGCTGCCCCGCCGCTGAGCTGCTAAACACCAGCTGCGCCGTCCCCGCGCCCACGCTATACAGAGAAAACTGCGTCCCCGCCGCCTGTGCCGTCCCCGGAGCACCACCTGCCGCCGCATCCGAGCCACCCGCCACCGCGCTCTCCTGCGCAAACAACAACTCCGCCCGGTGATCCCCATCCGCATCGACCGCATCCACCAGCCGCAGCGCCGGGGTTTGCCCCAGCGTGTCGCCGCGCGTTGTCTGCGTCCATACCGCATGCGCCTTGCCATAGAAGTCCGGCTGCGCAATCACCGTCACATACCGCCGGTCCGCAGGCGTATCCCCTTCCGTGTGCGCCGTGTACACATAGGTCGCGCTCCCTCCATACGAGAGCTCAAACGCATGGAACTCCACATCCACCAGCGGATCAGCCGCCGCGCCCTTTCCAGAAGCAGCTCCCTTGCCCCCGGCAGCCTTTCGAGTCGTGCTTCCGTTCAAGCCCGCTCTAGTGCCGGCCGTACTCGCCCCCGGCCCAAAGCTGCCATTCTGCGCCGCCGCCCGCCGCAAAGCCTCTGTCGTCTTGGCCCCGCGCGCAGCAGCCGGCCCAAACGTCGCCTGCGCTGACTGCAACAGCGCCGCCAGCGCCAGCCCATGGCACGCCGACCGCGCACTGTCTTCCGCCGCCGTGCTCGCAAACGCAAACCGGTACGGGTGCGCTTCATCCTCCACTGTGTCAGAAACAGCCACTACCCGGCCCACCGGCACACCGCCCGCCGCCGGCAGCTCCTTCAGCTCCACCGGCTGCACGCGCCCTTCCGCGTCCGCCGGTACGCCGTAGCGCAGGTGCGGCCGGTCCGGATCGGGCGCCGACACCGTCTCTGCCGTATCTGCATGCTTGTGCAGCACCGGCCGATCCGGGTCCGGCGCTGAAGCACTCCCTGCCTGGTCGCCGCCCGAACGGTGCAGCGTCGGTCGGTCCGGATCCGGCGCCGGGCTGCTCCCCGAACTGCTTCCAGAACCGCTGCTCCCGCCCGCATCATCCCGCCGGTGCAGCACCGGCCCATTCCCTCCATCGTTATTACCTGACCCACTCCCGCCTGATGAGCCCTGCGTCGTACTCGAAGACGTGCCCTGGCCCGAACCGGACGAAGTCCCCGACGAGCTCCCCGACGAAGTACCCGAGCCCGTACCCGTCCCGCTTCCAGTCCCATCTCCCGAACTGTCATCCCGCCGATGCAGCGTTGGCCGATCCGGATCCGGCGTACCGCTCGCCGACCCTGATCCCCCAGAACTGGTCCCAGTCCCAGTCCCAGTCCCGCTGCCCGCGCCCGAGCCGCCCGACCCGGAACTCGTGCCAGTCCCTGTCCCCGTCGCGGTTCCCGTCGCGGTCCCCGACCCCGCATCCCCCTTCTTGTGCAGCACCGGCCCGCCGCTTCCCCCCGTGCTCTCCCCGCTCGCCGCATCCTCCGCCCGCCCACGCCCGCTCCCGCCAGAGAGCGTCGGCAGCTTCTTCGCCGCCGCCAACTTCTTCGGCGCAGGCGGCGGAGCAGCCACTGCATACCGCCCCAGCCCAATCCACGCCCCATTCAGCTGTGCTGCCGAGCCGATATTGAACAACCCGCCTGGCACCCCATCCTGCTCCAGCTGGTACTGCGTTCCCGGAGCCACTGCCAGCGGCTCCGGCCGCGCCAGGTATAGCGCCCCCGGCTGGTACCGCTCACCATCCCACACCACCACCGGCACCAGCCGGCTCGCCGTCGGCTTCACCATCGACCCTGTGTACTCATACACAGCCGTCGCCCGCAGCACCGGCTTGGTCGCCGCCGCGCCCTGCCCCACCTTGCCCACATACTGCGCACCAGCCACAGCAGGCAGCAGCAGGGCAGCCACCACCGGCCACCCCGCAGCAGCTCTTCCCACTGATCTCTTCCTGTCTTTCGGCAACTCTTAAGCCTCGCACCGAGTTGGACGCACCCGGCTCCCGAAGGGACGCTTCCCGACGCCGTACACAAACGCACACCACAAAAACGCATCCACGTTGGAGACCGCGCCGCAAGCGCCCAAAAAGGAAGCCACCCCATGATCGAGCTCCACGCCCCCGTCCCCGACTTCACCCTCCACGACGACAACGACCAGCCCCGCAGCCTCCACGACTTCCGCGGCCAGCCCGTCGTCCTCTTCTTCTACCCCAAAGCCGACACCCCCGGCTGCACCGTGGAGGCCTGCGGCTTTCGCGATAGCTTCGCGCAGCTCATGAGCGCGGGCGCCGTCGTCCTCGGCATCTCCCGCGACACCGTCAAGGCCCAGGCCAAGTGGAAAGCCAAGTACGAACTCCCCTACACCCTGCTCGCCGACACTGAAGCCGAAGTCTGCAACCTCTTCGGCGTTCTGAAGGAAAAGAACATGTACGGCAAAAAAGTCAAAGGCATTGAGCGCTCCACCTTCCTCATCGCCCCCAACGGCACCCTCGCCGCCCATTTCCTCAAAGTCAAACCCGAAGGCCACGCCGCCGAAGTCCTCGCCGCCATTCAGACCACCAATGCCTGAGCCCGGGGGCAACAAATACTTCCTACCAAGGTTTAAGGAGTGACATCTTAGACCGCGACACTTGGCTCGACTTCATCTTCGAATCGGTCAGAGACATAACCGATAAGGCCCATCAGAAGAGCGCCGGTTCGGGATAAGTCCGAGCCTCCAAGCCCTAGCCTCTCTCCTCCTGCTCTCTTCCGCCGGCGCGCGCACACCTCAGCGCAAAGGAGTGGGTAAAGCGCGTAGCCCTCGCGCATATCACCTCGCTGGAGCAGCGTCGCGGTCGTACATTTCCGCCGGTGGATGCGTCGCTTCCACAGCGGTAAAGCTCTCCAGGAAGTGGTAGCTATGCTGGGCGTCCTTCGGCACGATCCACGAACTGCCTGGTTCAAGCCGGACGGTCTGGCCTTCAAGCGTCAGCTCGGCGCGCCCTGATAGAACGTAGCCCACAGTCTCATAGGGCCGCCGCACCGGCGTCGATGGGGTGCCGGGCGCCTCGTTTTCCCAAAGCCTCATAGATAAGCCGCGCCCGCTGGCAAGATAGCGCTGCCCCTGGGATCCCTTTGGTGCGCTGGCCGCCTCAACCTTTGTCACAGATGTGTCTGCCATGAATCTGTCTCCTCTTTGCTCGCGTCCAGCAGCATCGCCGACGCCTGTTTCAGGCATAGATGCCGATCGCGTTGAACTGCTTCCGGCATCGCCGTCCTTTTCACCGCCTGGCACTACCATAAGGTTGCGAATCAGCTAGATTTGGTGATCAAGCAGCTGAGAAAAGCGGAGGCCAGAAGTGACGGAGAAAACCGATAACGGCGCAGAGCGGATGGTGATCACAAGAGTGTTCGATGCTCCACGCGAGCTGGTTTGGAAAGCGTGGACCGATCCGGACTATGTCATGCAGTGGTGGGGGCCCCAGGGTTTTACCGCGCCTGTTTGCACCATGGATCTTCGCGTAGGAGGCAAGTTTCTCGTCTGCATGCAATCGCCGGATGGGCAGAAGTTCTGGAATGGCGGTGAGTATCACGAGATCGTTCTGCACGAGAAGATCGTCTCCTCCATGTACTTTTCTGACTCGGATGGAAACAAGGTTGATCCAGCGCACTACGGCATAGAACATGAGGCCATCGAGAATGCGCACGACGTGACTCTCTTTGAAGATCTCGGAAGCAATCAGACGAAGCTCACCTTCATTGGAAACGAGACCATGGAGGACGCAAGAAAGAGCGGGCAGGCAGAAGGCTGGGTCCAGATACTCGGTAAAGTGGCCGCGGTCGTCGCGGGCTTAGCAAGGACGAAAGAGACGAAATAAGTTGCAGCTCTGATCATCAAGTAGGCGGCACTGAGTGCGAGCATCCCCCTCTCGTCACTCAAGGTAAAAGGGGTTTGCCCTTCCGGATAGGCGCTCCCCTTGGCTCAACAGTCGCGTACAGGACCAAGCCACTCCGCCTAGAATGGCTCTGCATGCTCCACCCCATCACACACCGCCTCCACCGCTTCACTCGCGCCCTCACGCTCACTTTCCTGCTCCTCGCAGTCGCAACTGCCTACGCCGCCACCCCCGTGCTCGGCTACAAAGTCACCGCCCGCTACCCGCACTCCACCGCCAACTACACGGAAGGCTTCTTCTATCGGGACGGCCTCTTCTACGAGGGCACCGGCCTCCAAGGTCACTCGCAGCTTCTAGCTGAGCAGCCGGAAACCGGGAAGCCCGTCCAGTCCCTCAACCTCCCTCCGCAGTACTTCGGCGAGGGCATCGTCGACTGGGGCCCGAACCTCTATGAGTGGACCTGGACCTCGCACATCTGCTTTGTCTACGACCGCTTCAGCCTGCGCCTGGTCCACCAGTTCCACTACGAAGGCGAAGGCTGGGGCATGACCCGCAACGCCAACGAACTCATCACCAGCGATGGCACCGCCACCCTGCGCTTCCGCGATCCCGCCACCTTCCGCGAAACCCGCCACATCGTCGTGCACGACGGCCCGAACGAAATCCCCCAGCTCAATGAGCTTGAGTACATCAAGGGAGAGATCTACGCAAACGTCTGGCACTCCGACCGCATCGCCCGCATCTCGCCCAAAGACGGCCGCGTCCTCGCCTGGATCGACCTCACAGGCCTGCTCCCCGATAACCAGCGCATCAACAACGAGTCCGTCCTCAACGGCATCGCCTACGACGCGGAACACGACCGCCTCTTCGTCACCGGCAAACAATGGCCATTCGTTTTCGAAATCAAAGTCCTGTCCCAGAGTCGTTAACACACCAGCCGAGTAAATTGGAAAAACAGACAGCAGCATCCGGTGACGATGTCTACCAATGGAGGCCTAAGTGCGAGCGACTCTTAAGCACAGAGGCAACCTTGCCTTCCTTCTGCAAATCGCTTCTGTCTGTATCTTCTGCGTCTTGCTGCACAATGAGCATCACGACCCGAACTGGCGACCTGGAGTTATCTTGAACCCATGGCAAGGAAGCATGCTAGATGCTTGGCTGCACATGTTGTATGCGTCAGGATTGACGGCACTTACTGCCAGCACTTGAGATCGTTCAAGAACATAGAGCAACCTCCGCCTATGACTGAGTGAACTTACAAGGAAACGTGTATAAGCAGGCCCGCTGCCTGACCATCACCTCATGCAAACCCTCCCCCGCTCCCTCTTTCTCGCCCCACCCGATACCGTCGCCCGCCTCCTCCTCGGCAAACTTCTGCGCCGCCGCTGGCAGGGCGCATGGCTCACCGGCCGCATCGTCGAAACCGAAGCCTACTTCGGCACCGACGATCCCGCCGCCCACTCGTCCGCCGGCCGCACCGCGCGCAATGCCGTTCTCTGGGGACCGCCCGCGCACGCCTACGTCTACTTCATCTACGGCATGTACAGCTGCCTCAACGTCTCGTGCGAGCCCGGAGGCCTCGCCGGGTGCGTCCTCCTCCGCGCACTTGAGCCCCTCGACGGCCTCCCCACTATGGCCGCCCTGCGCCGCCAGCCTGCGACAACAAGCCCGCGCCTGCTCACCGGCGGGCCCGGCCGCCTCTGCCAGGCCCTCAGCATCACCCGCGCCAACACCAACGGCGTCGATCTCCTCCACCCCGACAGCGACCTCCAACTTTTCGCACCCGAAATCCCAGACCCCGCACCCGAAATCCGCACCACCCCCCGCATCGGCATCCGCAAAGCCGCCGATCGCCCCCTGCGCTTCCTCCTCGCCAACAACCCCTGCGTCTCCGGCCCCCGCGTGCCATAAGCAAAGGGCGACCTGCAACCTACCTACTGCGGTGGCGACAGCACGGCTAAGCCGCATCTCCGCCTGCCTAGCGAGCCTCAACCCCGCAAGACAAAACCAACCGGGCGATACACTCACCCCCATGCTCCACCTGAGCCCCCACCCCGCGCTTCACCCGCTCTTTGAAACACTTGCCTACGCGCTTGGCTTTGCCGCTTACAAGCGCAGCCGCCAACGATGCGGCGATGTCCTCAAGGAGCCGCAGCGCTGGACCGTCATCGCGGCGGCGGCGGTAGGTGCCCTGCTCGGTAGCCGCCTGCTCGGCCTCCTGGAGCAGGCACCACGTATGCACATCACGGTGGCAAAAGCCTTGCTGCCCGGCGGCGGCAAAACCATCGTGGGCGGCCTGCTCGGCGGCTGGCTCGCCGTCGAACTCGCCAAAAAAGTCCAAGGCATCACCACCCGCACCGGCGACCTCTTCGCCATTCCGCTCTGCCTCGGCATCGCGGCCGGTCGCGTCGGCTGCTTCCTCGCCGGCCTCGCAGACGACACCTACGGCAAGCCCACTTCGCTGCCCTGGGCCGTCGATTTCGGAGACGGCATCGCACGGCACCCTACGCAGGCCTACGAGATACTCTTCCTCGGTGCCCTTGCCGTTCTTCTGCACTCGATGAGCCAGCGCCCGCACCCAAACGGCATCATCTTTCGCACCTTCATGGCTGCCTACCTAAGCTGGCGTTTGCTCATCGACTTCCTCAAGCCACAACCCCTGGTCGCCGGCATAAACCTCATCTAGTGGGCCTGCGTCATCGGCCTGCTCGCGCTCGCATGCAATGCATTGCGTACAAGCTTCATCTCGCTTCCTGATACACCGACCCGCAAAAGGCTGAACCCGAGAAGGATTGCATGACACGGAGACTCCAGATCCTCTCTGCGGCCGCTGTGGGTATCCTGCTTGGCTTGGGTCTATGTGGCGTCAACTCCGTGTGGCCATCCACAGCCAACCAGAGCATCGGTAGCTGGGCTCCCGCACTGGGTACGGTTCTCTTCGCCGTCTCCACGCTCGTGCTTCTTTCCACCCTCATCTCGCTCGCAGTAAGCAGCATCGCCGACTATCTCCGGAGAAGACGATGACCGCCCCCACCCGCCCCTACCTCTTCTACGACACCGCTGTCTCCCTCTGCGGCACCTGCTACCGCCGAGTTGACGCGAAAATCGTCTTTGAGGACAGCTCTGTCTTCATGCTCAAGCGTTGCCCGCAGCATGGCTTTCAACGTGTACTTATGGCCGACGACGTGGACTACTATCGCCGCTGCCGCGAAGTCTTCCTCAAGCCGCCGGAGATGCCGCTGTATTGGAACACGCCTGTGAAGTACGGCTGCCCTTACGACTGCGGCCTCTGCCCCGACCACGAACAACACTCCTGCCTCTCGCTGCTTGAGATCACAGATGTCTGCAATCTCAACTGCCCCATCTGCTACGCAGGCAGCGGCACCCATCGCACCACGCACCGTCCCTTCGCGCAGGTCGAGCGCATGCTCGACCTCATCGTGCGCAACGAGATGGAACCCGACATCGTCCAGATCTCGGGCGGCGAACCCACCCTGCATCCGCACTTCTTCGAGATCCTCGACGCCGCCAGGCAGCGCCCTATCAAGCACCTCATGGTCAACACCAACGGCGTGCGTATCGCCTCTGACCCTGCTTTCGCGCAGCGGCTCGCCACCTACATGCCGCGCTTCGAGCTCTATCTGCAGTTCGACTCCTTGCAACGCGACCCGCTCCTGCAACTCCGCGGCGCTGATCTGCGCATCATCCGCGAGCGTGCCCTTGCACAGCTCAACGAGCTCGGGATCTCGACCACTCTGGTCGTCACCGTCGAGCGCGGCGTCAACGACACCGAACTCGGCTCCATCATCGACTATGCCCTGCAGCAATCCTGCGTGCGCGGAGTGACCTTCCAGCCCGTGCAGCAGGCTGGCCGCCTCAGCGGCTACGATCCCGCCGAGCATCGCCTCACCCTCACTGAGGTCCGTCGTCGCATCCTCGAGCAAAGCTCTGTCTTCAGGCCCGAAGACATCATCCCCGTCCCCTGCCACCCTGACTCGCTCGCCATGGGTTACGCCCTCAAGCTGGCCGGTCGCGTCACCCCGCTCACCGGCATGATCCCGCCCGACATCCTCATCAATGGCGCAGCCAACACCATCATCTATGAGCAGGACCCCACCATCCGAGCGCACATCGCGCAGCATCCCGAGCTCCTGTTCAAAGCGGCAGCCAAACCTCTCGCCACCCTTTGAAAGAGGGCCTCTTCAAACTCTTCTCCACCAACCATTCTCCACAGTCTCAAGCCGGCACTCTGCGCGATCTGCTCTGCTGCCTACCACAAACCTTCGCGCCCCGCGATCTGAGTTACACCGATCTCTTCCGCATCCTCATCGTGCAGTTCATCGACGCCGACAGCTTCGACCTACGCTCCATCCGCAAAACCTGCATCCACATCGCCCACCCCGATGCCGAACGCCTCATCCCCTTCGACACCTTCAACCTCTTCTACCGCGACGAGCTCGAAGAAACCCGCCTCAAACCCCTCCGCGCCCAAACCTCCGCCGCCCTCAATCTATAACCGCGATTACGCGCCAGATCTGGTCGACATGCGACGCGGACCTCTTCGCTTAGTTAGCTTTACAAGCAAGTAGGCTTTGACAATCCCGGGAAAATGAATGCGACCTTCCAGAATTGATTGATGTTCAACGAGATCAGCGGAGAAGGTTCATACGCAGTTGTGGATACCGTGCCCGTATCTGGAAAGAGGTGACAAATAGACTTGGTCACCTTCTGTGACTATTCCCGTTTACTTGAGGGAGCACACAGGTGCTAACGCTTCACTTACCCTGACCGCGATGCTCTGCATACAGCACACATGATTTCTCTGCATACTCGCGCTCCCACTGCTTGCCGGTACTCTAAATGTGTAGTTCAGCTCGCGTTACAGTTGAGGGATTTGCAATCTTCGTTGAGTGCTTTCGACTTGTAAAAGTCCAAATTCATAACTTGTAAATCAACATTGCATCCTCGAAATGAAACAAACACATCTCGCAGAACCATACTCACCCCAGCAGCACATTATCAATCAATCGCGTCGCCCCCACCCACGCCGCCACCGCCAGCAATCCCACACGTCCTGCATCCACAAACTCCAACGGCTCCAGCGTATCCGGGTCCACCAGCGCCAGGTAATCCACCCTCACCCCCGGCACGCTTCGCAGCACCGCTCTCGCCGCCTCCAACAATCCGTCACCCGCCCGCACCCCGCCCGCAAACGCGGCCTCCGCCGTCCGCAGCGCCCGCGAAAGCGCCAAGGCCTCGCCTCGCTCTGCCGCCGACAAATACCGGTTGCGCGACGAGAGCGCCAGCCCATCCACCTCACGCACCGTTGGGCACACCACCAACTCCACAGGCAGGCTCAGGTCGCGCACCATCCTCCGCAGCACTGCCACCTGCGCCGCGTCCTTCTGCCCAAAGTACGCGCGTGTCGGCTGCACGATCCCGAACAGCTTGGCCACCACAGTCGCCACACCCACAAAGTGCCCGGGCCGCGACGCCCCATCCAGCCGCGCACCAATCGGTCCCACATCAATCGCCGTCGCAAACCCTTCCGGGTACATCTCCCCCGCCGTCGGCGCAAACAGCAGCTCCACCCCTGACCTTTCAAGCAGCCGCACATCCGCCTCAAACGTCCGCGGATATTTGGCCAAATCCTCATTCGGCCCAAACTGCGTCGGGTTCACAAAGATCGACGCCGCCACCTGCCCGTTCGCCCGGCGCGCCGCTTCTACCAGCGCCATGTGCCCCGCATGCAGCGCCCCCATCGTCGGCACAAAACCCATCGCCTCGCCCGCTGCCAACCCGGCATGGAACTGCCGTACCTCCGCGATCGTCTCCACAATCCTCATCGTTCCTCATCGTTTTCTCATCTCTCGCGACGGCCGACGCTCGCCCATCCTGCACGTCGAAGACGCCCTTCCGGGAAGCCCACTCTGTCCATCCCACAGAAGTGGCAGCCTACGGTACCGAAGTACTCTTGCAGCTGCATACTTATGCACCACCGCCACTTTTTATACATTTGCCATGTGCGAAGATGCGCGAAAACGTCGCTGAAGTGGCACAAAATGGCACAAGTTTGCACCCGTCTGCGCGCCCATTTGCCCTGATAACGAGCCCGCAAGCAAGCCCAATCCGGCCGAGAACCAGTCCAAGTCGCCCCTCAAACCAGCCCCGCTCAGCCCTTCTTCTCCCCTGCTTCTTGCAACTTTCGTGGCATGTGGTAGCTCTCCGCATCCGCCGGGAACTCTCCTGCCCGCACATCCCGCGCGTAGTGCTCCACCGCTTCACGCATCACTCCAGCCACGTCCGCATAGCGCCGTACAAACTTGGCCGCGGGCGCAAATGTCAGGCTCAGGATGTCGTGGAGCACCAGGATCTGTCCATCGCACGCAATCCCCGCCCCAATGCCGATCACCGGTACCCGCAGCGCCTCGGTCACGCGCGCAGCCGCTTCCCCCGGCACCCCTTCGAGCACGACCAGCGCCGCCCCGGCTGCCTCCATCGCCAGCGCATCGCCGAGCAGCAGCTCGGCTGCATCCGCCGTTCGCGCCTGCACCTTGTAGCCGCCCATGCGGTTCACGCCCTGCGGCAGCAGCCCGAGGTGTGCCACCACCGGGATCTCCGCCCTCACCAGCCGCTCAGCCAGCAACGGCCGGGCTCCCTCGATCTTCACCGCTTCGGCTCCAGCTTCCTTCACAAAGCGGGTGGCATTGCGGACTGCCTCAGCGTCGTCGGCTTGGTAGCTCCCAAACGGCATGTCAGCCACCAGCAGCGCGCGCCGCACCGCGCGCCGCACCGCACGCGTGTGGTGCAGCATCTCGTCCAGCGTCACGGGCAGCGTGGACTCATAACCAAGCACGGCCATGCCCAGCGAGTCGCCCACCAGGAGTAGATCGATTCCTGCCCCATCCACAATGCGGGCGCTCGGATAGTCGTAGGCCGTTAAGGCGGTGATCGGTTCCCGCGCCCGCTTCTTCGCTTCGAGGCTCGGGAAGGTCACCTTCTCAGCGCGGGGCGCACCCTGAGCCTCGCTGTTCTCGCGCGCATTCATCAAGCTCATAGCGGTTGCTCCATGCCACTCCCAGGCACCGGTGCGGCCCGCTTCCAGCCTATCTGACCAGGCTTTGCTTTCCTGCGGCTAGGCAATGTGCGCAAGCGGCGCAAAGTGCTCCCGCCCATGCACCGGCGCCAGGATGCGCCGCAGCAGCAGCTCACGCTCCACCTCGCTGTGGACGAAGTCGATAGCTGAACTATCCACGACCAGCAGGCGCGTCGCCGTGTACCGGGCAAAGAAGTGCTCGTAAGCAGCGGAGATCTGCCCCACATACTCTTCGCTGAGCCCCTGCTCTTCCGCAAAACCCTTGCGTTGCCGGCGCTCCGCGAGCACATCCGGTTTTGCCTGCAGGTAGATCACCAGGTCCGGCCGGTAGTTCACCGGGTTCGCTGCGTAGAAGTCCTTATAGATCGCCAGCTCCGCGTCTGATAGGTTCAGAAACGCGAACAGCTTGTCCTTCTCAAAGATGTAGTCCGAGATTACAGGTCCATGCAGCCTGGCCGCTGCCCGCTGCTGTTCCACCCTTTCCCGCAGGAACCACATCTGTGACGCAAAGGCCATGCCGGGCTCCCCGGCGTAGAAGCGCGAAAGAAAGGGATTGCCCTCCGGCTCAGCCACCAGGCTTGCCCCCATCCGTTCGGCCAGCAGCCGGGCCAGCGTGCTCTTACCCGCCCGCAGCGGCCCATCGATCGCGATCCTCTGCGGCCCGGCAGCGCCGCAGCCGGGCCGCCCTTCGAAGGGCATCGACAATGGAGCCAAGGGAGCGGGAGCCTGTGCAAGCTCTCGTGCCGGCGGCTTGCGCATCAGCTCGATCGGCCCGCCTGCCTCGAGCTCCAAAGCTGTCTTCAAAGCGGAGTTTGTAGCAGGTGCCTCTTCAGAGAAGGGGAGCAGCTCCAGCTGTGCGGCTGGCCGAGAGCCCAGGCTCTCCAGCTCTGCAGCATCCTTACCTTGCCTGGATCGTGACATAGGGCGGAATCTCGCCATGCTGCGCTCCTCTAGGACGTGTAAAAGTGGATGCATTTCGCAACCCGTCTAAGGCGAATAATAAGCGAAAATGGATGGGAAGCAAATGACTTCTTTTCAGCCGCTCGAAGCCCTTCCTCACGGGTGTATTACTGACATGCTGCTAAGGAGCGCTCTAAGATAGCCGTTATGAGCCTGGAACTCCCAGCCGCGGAGTCTGCTCTCGCCATGGCAGCTGCGGTCGGCGCCTGGCAGCGCAGCCAGTGGTGTACCTCCCAGATCATGGGAAAAACGCTGGTACATGGCCCAGAAGGCCGTGAGCTCGCCTTTACTCTGGATGACGGGCCGCAAGAGCGCTATACCCAGGAAGCTCTCGAGAAATTGGACGAGGCAGGCGCCCGAGCTACCTTCTTCCTGCTGGGCCGCTCCGCCCGGCAGCAGCCTTGGCTCACCCGGCAGATCGCCGCTGCGGGGCACGCCATTGGCAATCACACGATGTCGCACCGCAACCTTGCCTGGCTGCCCTCCCGGGCTATCCGGCAGGAGATCGCCGGCTGCAATGCTCTGCTGGAAGACCTCATCGGGCAGCCTATCCGCTACTTCCGGCCTCCCTTCGGCGGCCGGAGACCTGCCGTGCTGCGCATTGCTCACGAGCTTGGCCTCGAAACCGTTCTCTGGAACAGCATGGGCTTTGACTGGCGCCCCTGGAACACCGCCAAAGAGATCATGAAGAGCATCGAGCGTGATATCCGGCGCAACCGCAAAGCCGGCCACGGTTCCACCATCCTTCTGCACGACGGTTCGCCTCGCGCTACAGCGACCGACCGCGGTCGCTCCATCGCTGCGCTCGGCTACCTGCTCGAGCGCGGAGCCGCTGCAGGCTACAAGTTTCGCACCGTGGAGGACTGGTGGCCTTCGCCTCGCCGCGCCTGAGCTCCCGACCGGCGCGACTCACAGCGCCTGCCTACCGCTTACAATGAGGCCTGAGGGACACCGGCAGCATGGCACATATGGTTTTTTGCGCGCGCTATAAGCAGGAGATGGAAGGGCTGGAAGAGCCGCCCTTTGACAGCGACTTCGGCCATAAGATCTACAACAATGTGTCGCGCAAAGCGTGGGGCGAATGGGTCGAGCACCAGAAGATGATACTCAATGAGTACCGCCTACAGCCTTGGACACCCCAGGCACAGGAGTTCCTGGTTGAGCAGATGGAGCAGTACTTCTTCGGGGAAGGTTCCGCCCTCCCGCAGGACTACGTTCCGCCCGCCAAGTAGGGTGCGCATCACTCGCCGGCGGCCTCAGCTGCTGGTGTACACTCAGCGTTGAGAGAAGCGCGGGACGTGGCTCAGCCTGGTAGAGCACTCGCTTGGGGTGCGAGGGGTCGGCAGTTCAAATCTGCCCGTCCCGACCAATTCCTCACTGTTCCCACTCGTGAAGGATGGACGGCTTCCTCTCGGTTCCTTCCCCACCTCTAGTCCACTTCCTCTGCTGTGACCTTTGTGCCGGCACGTGGTGAAATCTGATCGGTTTTGCGCAAATAACTGGCATACGCTCGATCAGCATAGATGCGGCCGTTGCACTTGCGGCAGCGGACCGGATAGCGCAGAAAGAACAGCCACAAACGATCTCCAGGGCGGACACGAGACAGGCGAAAGCTGGTCGAATAACATGTAGGGCAATGCAGGACAGGGATGGATTGATCTGCCAAACGGAACTCTCCCGGGCACGCAATCAGTGGAGCATGCTCCGCCTTATCCTAACGGTTCTGACAGGCCGAAAGCCGATGAATCCCGCTGGGATCATCCCGCGAGGTACCCATGGTTTGGGACGTGACGTTTACCTGCGACATCTGCGGCAAGAACAAAGGCGAGGCCAATCACTGGTGGATGGCAGCCGTTGGCTCTGTTCCGTGCTTTGACGACAGCGGAGGCCGTGACCTGCGCGACCAGCGTTTCACCCTGATGCGTTGGTCCCGGGCCGACAGCCAAAATCCCGACATGTACCACCTTTGTGGGCAGGGTTGCGCCATGCAGGCCATGGAGCGCTTCATGACCGAGGGCACCCTCGACACCGTCTAGCAACCACCTTTTTGCCTCTCACCCGCCTTTCGCAGGAAAACGAGTCTTCCCCGCTCACCTCGGGTTGATACATGCGTCTCACTACCTCGCGCGGGTTCCTACCTCCTGCCGCGAGTTTCAAGGAGAAGCTGCCTTATGTCCGCCTCCGACGCACTCTCGCTACCCGCTGCTGCTCTTCCCGCGGCCCGGCCGGCTCGCTCCCAGGGTGGCGCGCTGGCGGATGACGCCAGCCGTGCCGCGGAGGTTCTCCTCATCCGCGAGGCACAGGCAGGCTCGCGCACTGCTTTTGACGCGTTGGTTCGGCAGTATGACGGGGCCGTCCTGCGCCTGGCTCTCCGGCTCACCGGCTCAGAGCAGGATGCGCAGGATATCCACCAGGAAGCCTTTCTGAAGGCCTACCGGTACCTCGAAAACTTCCGCTTCGAGTGCTCCTTCTACACCTGGATCTACCGCATCGCCACAAACCTCTGCCTCGATCATCTCCGCCGCCGCAAGTCCCGCCGCGAAGAGCAGGCGACGGTGGTGGATGGGCGCGGCGAGGAGATGGACCTCCTGCTCAATGTCTCGGATGATCGGCCCGGTTCCAACCCGGCGCGCGAACTGGAACGCAAACAGATGGGTAAGGAGATTCAGGCGGCCCTCGGACAGCTGACACCCCGCGAGCGGATGGTGTTTGAATTGAAGCACTTCCAGGGTTTAAAGCTTCGGGCGATTGGCGAAATGCTGCAGACCACCGAGGAAACCGCCAAAAACACTTTATTCCGGGCCACCCGCAAGCTTCGGCTGCACCTGGCGGAGCTGCACGGATAGGCAAGAACGAGCCGCAGCAGGGCGTCAGTCGTGGTGCAACGGCGGCGCATGAATCGCGAACAACATCTCTTGGAGAGCACTGTGAAGCAAGGGAATAAGACAGAGGCGATGACGTGCGAGGTGGCCCAAAGGGCGATGGCTCTCGCGGCGATGACCGGCACTGACCTGCTGTCGGACGCCTGGGCTCTTTTGCCCGAACCAGGCGAAGAGCACCCTAGCGCATCGCCGGCTTCGCCCCAGTCAAACCCTCTTCCATCCACCGGCTCCGAAGCCCCGCTGCTTCCGCACGCATCCTCCAGGGAGGCACACCCATCCCGCGACGCCGGCGGAGCGGAAGGCGTAGCCTCCGATGCACTCCACCGGGCAGAGCTCCCCGCCGCTGAGCGTTCCGCCATGCAGGCGCATCTGGGCAGCTGCCGTGCCTGCCAAGCTGAAGCCGCTGCTACCGCTGCCTTCTTTCGCGCATTAGCTCTCGATGCCGGGCCGGAACCCTCAGCATCCCTGCTGGCGCGCGCCCGTCTGCAGCTCGATGAAAGCCTCGACTCCTGTGCAACGACAGGGTTCTGGACGCGCCTGACCCAGCAGATGAGCTTTTCTATGGGGCGGCTTCGGGCAGCTCCCGCTCTGTCCTCAGCGCTGCTGCTCTGTGGCTTGCTCGCGGGCAGCTACGGAGGCTACCGGGCCGGGCACACCGCTCACATGGAAGAGCAAAATGCACTGCTGCTCGCGCCTCCCGCACCGGAGGTCCCCTCCGTTGTAGCTGACGTAAGCTCCGTGTCTCGCGATCCCGGAACTGGTCTGGTGGAGGTGCACTATGACCGGCTCGTTCCTGACACCATGGTTGCCTCGGCAAGTGATCCTTCCATCCGCGAGCTCCTGATGGCAGGCACCGAAAATGGGGTCAACCCCCATGTCCGGGACATCTCACTCAATCTGCTAGGCGGCTCCAGCTGCGGCGCGGATTCAGCCTGCAGCGGCGCGCCGGTACGCAATGCCCTAATGAGTGCGCTGGCCGGCGACAAAGCACCGCAGGTCCGCCGGGAAGCCCTCGCCGGCCTGGAGCCCTTTATCGCACAGGACACGGAAGTGAGAGACGCTGTCTTGGCTGCGCTCATGAGCGATCCGAGCGCCTCGGTACGAGCCGAGGCAGTGCACCTGCTCCAGCCCGTGGATGTCGATTCAAGCGTACGGCAGGTGCTCAACACCGTCGCCTTCCATGACGGAGACCCCGTCATCCGCTCCGCTTCGCTTGCGGCGCTCCGTGCCGTCCCACAAGTGCAGTAGCCCAGGCCCTGCAGCCGTTAGTGCCCCTCCTCCTTCGCGCGCGTCCAACTATCGGGGCCAGGACGCGCATCGGGCCAGCTCACAACCGCATACCTGCCTTACCCTTGCAATGTGCGGTGGCTTCTCTGATCATTTCTCCCGGACACTCCCGAGCCTTCGCCGACTCACCCTCTCTGGAGCTTCTTCCCTTATGCTGTCCGCCTTCTCACAGGTCGCGTCGATCCAGTCCATCCACCGCATCCCTGCCGGGCAGGGTGCACCGGGACGCCGCCTGCCGGTCGCGCTTGCTTTCCTCGCTCTGCTGGTGCCCTGCTTCCGGTCTGCTTTGGCTATGCCTCGTGAGGCTCTCCTTGGGCATACTCTTCCGGTAAAGCAGCAAGAGGCAGATCACTCCGACCATCCGGAGGGAGCAGGCCTGCCTCTCCATTCCCTGCATCGGCCCGGCTACCTGGGCGTGAGTCTGCGCGATCTGGATGCCGCAGAGGCCACGCGCCTGCACCTGCGCGAGGCCATGGGAGCGCTGATTGTGACCGTGGACCGCGACGCCCCGGCCTGGGCTGCAGGACTGCGTCCAGGCGACGTGGTGGTCGAGTACGGAGGGCAGGCTACTGCAGGCGTGGAATCGTTGAGGCGCCAGCTGCGCGAGAGCCCGGCCGGGCAGACCATCACGATGCGGGTCCGTCGTGCCGACCAGGAAATGAGCTTTGCCGTGATGCTCGGCGACCAGAGCGAGATTGCACAGAACGCCGTGACGCTCCACCTGCGGCCACCGGCCGGGACGCAAAGCTTTGCTGAAGGAGGCGTACCCCCGCCATCACCCGGCCCGTCCAGCGCGCCCACAGCGGCACCTGCTTTGGCTCCCCCGCCTTCGGCCGCTTCGCACGGTGTCGCATCCACTCTGTTTGACGCGCTCATTCCAGCCGCTACGTACACAGGACTGGAAGTGGAGTCGCTTACCCCGCAGCTCGCCTCTTTCTTTGGAGTGCACACAGCCGGCGGCCTGCTGGTGACCGGCGTCAACAATGGCTCACCGGCTGCGGCGAGTGGGCTTTTTGCCGGCGATGTGATCGTGCGCGCTGACAATCGAGAGATCCGTACACGCAGTCAGCTGGCGCATGCGTTCCGAAAGGCAAAGGGTGATGCCGTGCCTCTGGCCGTGCTTCGCGACCATCGGGAGATCACCCTGCGCCTGCAGCCTGGCCGGCGCAAGCGGCTGTAGCACACCTCTCCAAGCATGGAATCTTCCATCAAGCCAGGCTTCTTAGCGACAGGCAACCTGCTACCATAGAGGCTGATCGTAGAATCCCGTCTGGTCTTCTTGCTGGTTCCGCTTCTGCTACTTGCAAATGATTTCCAAATAGCATTCGCGGTACATCAGCTCCAAAGGACACCAGTATGGAACAGGGAACAGTGAAGTGGTTTAACGATGCAAAAGGGTTTGGTTTTCTGAGCCGCAGCAATGGTGAGGATGTGTTTGTGCATCACTCGGCGATCCAGACGAATGGTTTTCGTTCGTTGCAGGAAGGCCAGAATGTTTCGTTCAACGTCGTCAAAGGCCCCAAGGGCTGGCAGGCAGAGAACGTTCAGGTCGCCTAAAGACAGACTCGGCGACTCCGGCGCGGAGCTTTCCGCGCAATAGTTTCTGTAAACAGAGGCGGTCTCTTGGCCGCCTTTTTCAGCATCAGCTTGCTTCCCTGTTCGATGGCATCATCAACCGCACCTTTGGAGAACATGCATGCAAAAAGCCGTGAAAGTGCAGGACAAGTACTTTCTGAGGTCAGTGCACCAGGAGATTGATCTGCTGGACCGCAAACTGGCTCACTTGCGCAAGTACGACGTGTTTGAAACCGAAGCGGCCCGGGAAGCGGCAGCGGCCAAGATGCAGTCCGCACGTGATTTGCTGGTGAAGACCGCGCGACGCCTGGCTGAGGAGGGGATCACGTTCAATGACAGTGACCTTCCACGCTCCTTCCGTGCGATGAGTGCAGGAGCCGGACCAGAAGCACTGCAGGCCTGAAGGAGCTCCCGGCCTCGTTCAGGCACGAGCGATGCGCGAGCGTCTCATCCCTGGGCTTCTGTGTTCCAATCATGGAATGTCCCAGGGAGCAGAAAGCCCCGAAAAAACAGCGCCTCCTACCTTTCGGACCGGTGGCGTCCCCGTACCGAAGCATCCCCTTCGCCGTCGCTGGAAAGCCGGCACCCGCAGGGTCCGGGAGCTGGCCACTGTCGCCAAAGCTCTGCTTTCCACCCGCCATCCGGTCATGGCGCAGATCGTCCCGGCTCGCTTCTGTAACCTGAGCTGCACCTACTGCAACGAATACGACAAGGTCTCAGAGCCTACGCCTCTCCCCGAGATGCTGCGGCGCATCGACGCTCTCGCCAAGCTTGGCACCTCCATCATCACCATCTCCGGCGGGGAGCCTTTGACCCATCCTGAGCTGGACCAGGTCATTGCGCGCATCCGAAAGCACGGCCGCATCGCCGGCATGATCACGAATGGTTATCTGCTGATGCCCGAGCGGATCGAGCGGCTGAACCGAGCCGGCCTCGATCATATGCAGATCTCCATCGACAACATCCTGCCGGACGACACTTCCAAAAAGAGCCTCAAGGTGCTCGACCGCAAGCTCGAGATGCTGCGGGAGCATGCCGACTTTCACGTCAATATCAACTCCGTCGTGGGGGGCGGGATCGCGAACCCGCAGGACGCGATCACCATCGGCCGACGTGCCTTGGAGCTTGGCTTCACGTCCACCATCGGCATCATCCACGATGGCGGCGGTCAGCTCAAGCCGCTTGGAGGCGAGGAACGCCGGGTCTGGGCTGAAATGCGCGGCTGGAAAAAGACCAACTACTCGCAATTCAACAAGTTTCAGGAAGCCATTGCAAATGCAGAGCCAAACACCTGGCGCTGCCGTGCCGGTGCGCGCTACCTCTACGTCTGCGAGGACGGACTGGTGCACTACTGCTCACAAAAGCGCGGCTTCCCCGGCGTTCCGGTCGCCGAGTACACCCGTGCCGATCTTCGTCGGGAGTTCATCACCGAGAAGGGCTGCGCCCCCCACTGCACCGTCTCCTGTGTTCACCAGATCTCCTACATCGATCACTGGCGTTCTCCGCAGACCCGGACCAACCACCCGGGAACTGCGGCGGGCCTGATAAATATCGAGCTCTGACACCTTTCAGCTTCCCAGCTTGGGGAATCTTCGAGCGCTCCGAACCTGCGTCCGTCCTACAGCACTACGCTCGTTCTGTCTTATAGGCCGAATAAACACAGGTTATGGCTCAAAGTCTGAACACGACTGTCAAGGGCTCGTTGTGAAGATCGTGTTACTCTTCGCTCAATGACTCGGACCTGTGCAAGCAAGGTGATCAGCGGTTTTGAGGCTTCGGCCTCCTGCTCTCCCTGTCCTTGCTTGACCCGGTTCTGCAGCCAGCGGCGCTAAACCTACCTCGCCGCTGCACCCTCAAGACAGTGAAAGACTTTTGGAGGCTCCTGGACGTGAAGCAATCCCCCTACTTCCGCAGTCACACGCCGCGGCGTGCCATCCTCACGCTCGCCGGTCTCAGCTTGACGGCCATGCCGGCTCTCTACGCACAGGTGGATACCGGCGGCCTGACCGGTACCGTCACCGATCCTTCCGGTGCCATTGTGCCGGGTGCGCAGGTGACCGAGCGCAACCTGGGCACCAACGCCACCCGCACGCTGACAAGCGGCAGCAACGGGACCTACAGCTTTACCGGGCTACCGGCAGCGCAGTATGAGATCAGCGTCACAGCCTCAGGCTTCCAGACCTATACGCAGCAGGTGGAGGTCACCGTCGAAGGCCATCCCACGGTTGACGTCAAGCTGGAGGTAGGCCAGGGGACAGAAAAGGTTACGGTCAGTGCCGGGCAGGGCGGGGTGGAGGTCAACACCTCAACGCAGGAGCTTTCGCAGGTTATCGGCACAGAGCAGGTCGCGCAGCTGCCCTCTTTGACGCGCAATCCCTATGACTTCGTCGGGATATCGGGCAACGTCAGCAACGGCGACGCCTCCCAGGGCCACTCGCAGAACTCCGTTCAGCAGGGTGCCGGCTACAACATCAACGGACAGCGCTCGGCCGGCACAGAGATTTTGCTGGACGGCGTCGAGAATGCGGATGCATTTGCCGCCGGCGTCGGTCAGACCGTTCCGCTCGACTCTCTGCAGGAGTACCGGGTCGTTACAAACAACTTTGCCGCGCAGTATGGTCGTGCCTCCGGCGGCGTGCTCAATGTGATCACCAAAGCCGGAACAAACCAGTTTCATGGCGGCGCGTGGGAGTTTAATCGGCTTTCCGGCTACACGGCAAACACCTATGACAATGCCGTGAACGGCGTAGCCAAGGGCACGTATACCCGCAATCAGTTCGGCTTTGACGTGGGCGGCCCAATCAAGAAGGACAAGCTCTTCTTCTTTGAAAGCACAGAGTGGCTGCGTGTGCGCTCTTCCGCAAACACGATCTCGCTCATCCCGGATCCTGCCTTCATCGGCGCAGCCCCGACGGCTACGACCGGCGCCTACTTTGCTGCCTATGGGCAGGGAGCGCCCGCGGCAAACAACGGAACCCCCATCACCGCAGGCCAGCTGGTCTCGCAGTACAGCGCGTCGGCTACCACTCCTCTCGCCAAGCTGCCCTCAAATACGCCGGTGTTTGATTCCGTAGCCTTCGCGGCCCCCAGTGATGCAGGTGGCGGGGCGCCGCAGAACACGTACTATCTCAACGGGCGCGTCGACTACGTCGTAAACGCAGCGACGCAGACCTATGTTCGCTATGCACTGAACAAGCTCGACGACTTCAACGGCTATGACTTTTCGTCCCCATATGCCCAATACAACGTAGGCGATGGTGCGACGGACAATTCGGTCCTTTGGAACATCTCGCATGTGTTCAGTCCTTCCCTGCTGGCGAACACGAAGCTAAGCTTTACCCGCTTCAACGCGATCGACACCTACAACACCGCACTTCAGAGCACCCCGACCCTGTTTCTCTCGAACAATGCGTCCATCAGCGGTGTCGGCAATGGCCATCAGGTGCAGATGCCGGGCTTTTACTCGCAGGACATCGGTGCCGGAGGCCTGCCCTATGGCGGTCCGCAGAACGAGATCCAATGGAACCAGGACCTGAACTGGACCAAGGGCGCGCACAACATGCAGTTTGGTGTGCAGCTTATTTACATCCAGAGCAATCGCTCCTATGGAGCCTACGCGCAGGCTGATGAAGAGCTCGGCACGACGCCTCTCTCCGGGCTGGATAACTTCCTCTCCGGCACCAACACATTGTTTGAAGCAGCCGTTGACCCGAAAGGCGCGCTGCCCTGCGACAAGAATTACGTGACAGGCGCACTGACACAGACGGCTGGCTGCACCATCAATCTCCCGGCTTCCGCGCCAAGCTTTGCCCGGTCTGACCGCTTCCATGACACAGCAGGCTACGCGCAGGACGCTTGGAAGGTCACGCCTCATTTCACCTTCAACTATGGCGTGCGCTACGAGTATTACGGCGTCCAGCACAACAACAATCAAAACCTGGACTCGAACTTCTACTACGGTGCCGGTCCCGGCATCGTGAACGAGGTGCGGAACGGGCAGGTGGCTACGGTGCCGAACAGCCCCATCCATAGCCTCTTCAATCCCAGCTATGGAACCGTGGCTCCCCGCGTCGGCTTTGCACTCGACCTCATGGGCGACGGCAAGAGCTCTCTGCGTGGCGGCTACGGTATCTCCTACGAGCGCAACTACGGCAACGTCACCTTCAACGTCATTCAGAACCCGCCGAACTACGCTGTCATCCAGGTGCAGAACACGCCTGTGACCAGCTCCAACGTCGGTCCGCTTGCCGGTACGGGCGCTCAGCCGCTGCCGCCAACCAGCCTCCGCAACGTCGACCAGAACATCCGCACAGCGCAGACCCAGTTCTGGAGCCTGGCTGTAGATCAGCAGCTGGCAGCCAACACCGTAGTCTCCTTCCAGTACGCCGGCGCCCGCGGCCTGCACCTGTACGACATCAAGAACTACAACGAACGTGGTGCAGGCAACGTCTACCTCGGCGATCCGTTTGATCCGGAGGTGACGACAGACGCCAACGGCTACCCGGTGACCACCTACAACTACTCGCGACCCAATAACGAGTACACCTCGATCAACAATCGCGGATCGAACGGCGACTCCTACTATCACGCGTTGAACGTCCAGTTCCAGTCCACCAATCTTGCGCACTCGGGCGTGAGCCTGGTGGCCAACTACACCTGGAGCCACTCCATCGACGACGTGAGCTCCACCTTCGGAGACACCAACAGCTCTGCCGATGGCGTGGGGAACCTGGGCTACACCAACCCGTATGACCCCGGCCTGGACCGCGGTGCTTCCGACTTCGACATCCGCAACCGCTTTACCCTGGCTCCCATCTGGGATACGCCGTGGGCAAAGAATGAGCATGGATTGCGCGGCGAAGCGTTGGGCGGCTACCACGTAAGTGGTATCTATACCGTTCGCAGTGGAACCCCGTTCACCTACGTGGACTCCACCAACTCGCTGAACGCTCCCTACCAGCAGGGCATCGTCCGATACACGCCGGTTGCCGGGGCTGGTCCGATCAAGTACCACTCCGGCAGTGCGCTGGGTTCACTCGGCAGCAATGACTTCCTGCTGAACACCCTGCCTCTAGCGCAACCCACCGGCAATCCCGCCTTTGGGCCTTCGCCGAACAACAGCGGTACGCTCTCTGAGCTGCAGGCCGCCGCGATCGGCATCTCGGATTTCGGTCCCTACTCGCCCGCCATGACGCAGCGGAACTCGTTCGTCGGCCCCGGCGCCTGGAACTTCGACCTTGCTGCCAGCAAGAGCTTTCCTATCAAGGAAGGCATCTCGCTGGAGGCGCGAGCCGAGGGCTTTGACATCCTGAACCACCACAACCTGTATGTGTTGGAAACAACAACCGACGTAGCGCAGGGCGGCTACGATACAGCGCCTGTGGTCCAGGGGCGTAAGGGTGGCGTCAATGGCGGTCCCAGCGATGAGCGGCGCTTTGGCCAGTTCGCACTCAAGGTGAACTTCTAATTCAGCGCTGCACAAGCACGGAAAAGCCGCCTTTCGGGGCGGCTTTTCTGCGTTTCGCGTTCCGTCTCTCTAGCTGCCTTCCTTCACGTCCTTGTCGCCATCCGCTTTATTGTCGCCAGCCTGCGCGCCGCCCTCTTTCTTCTCGCCGTCCTTGCCCTCTTCTTCGCCGGCCGGGTGCTTGGTCTTCCAGAAGTTCTGCACAGCCCGCCGTTGATCCTCGGCCTGCCAGGTCATCAGGCGCTGCTGAGCCTCCTGCCGGGTGATCTCCTCGACCGAGGTGGTCTCCAGCTGCTTGACCTGGTGCCAGGGAATCAGGTGCGCGCCGCGGAGAAGAAAGCCGGAGCCGGCCCAACCCTCCACCAGCTGCGACACTTTGCTTTTCACATCGTCCACATCGACGAAGGGGTACAGCTCAAAGGCGGAGCCATCGAGCAGGTGCGCCGTCACATGGGCAATCAGAAGGGTATCGGGGCGTTCATCCGGCATGAGGCGAAGATCTCCTATCTTTGGGGAATCTTGTCAGGCGATTGGATGCTGCGGGCCCTTGCCGGGCGCAATGCTTTCCTGCAAGCCCAGCTGCTTTACGCAGAGCGGCGTACCAGCTGATGCGTAGAGTCACGGTCCTGCTTCTGGCGAAGCCGGATCACAGTGAGCCGCACAGACAGGGCCAGGATGCCGCCGATCATGGTGCAAACAAAGCGGCGATGTGCGATCTCAGAGCCGGTGATGCCATTCAGCGAGAGAAGAAAGACGATGTAGGACGTCAGGCAGACAGAGAACAGGGCGTAATTGACGTTCAAGACGCTGTAGGAAAGCCATGTGAAAAGCATCACAAAGCCGGCCAGCACATAGGTGGAGGGGTGCACATGAGCGAGAAGAATACTGGACAGCACTGCCCCCGCCAGCGTGCCGACAGTGCGCGCAATGGCCCGATTGGCTGTATCGGCGATCCCGGGACGTAGAACCAGCAGGGCCGTCATGGGGATCCAATAGCCTGAGGCAAAGTGGAGCTCACGATAGATCTCTGTACTGATCCCAAGCACAACAGCCAGCCGACACGCATAGGGCAGCGCAGAGCCGCGGAGGGATCGGTGACGCAGAGACAGCACAGCCGTCAGGTACGCCCGGCGCAGCGCCTGCTCCTCTTCGCGGACGTAACGCGCCAAGGCCATCACGTGGCTGCCCAGCTGTAAGAAAAGATGGAGCATCAGCGCGGACAGCAGCAGCTGCACAATGCCGCCTGCGAAGATCAACAATGCTCGAATGGAGGCCGCGCCTGGCGTGGAAGGAAAAGCAGACGCCACCAGCAGCGTCACCACACACTGCTGGCCCACCCAGCCGTAGCCGGCCTGGCGCTTGGAAAGCATGCCGTAACCAAAGCCGAAAGCCATGGCGATCAGCGTCAGCGACCAGCCACGATGGCCGGCCACCATGCCGATGAAAGTGCACACTGCCATGCCTATCGAGACGAACATGATCGGCAGCAGCGGGGTTCCGTCGATGTTCTGTTTGGCACCGAAACCGGCCGTCATCGCACCACCGGCTGTAATAAGCGCCGCGCCAGGGTGCCCCACCAGGATGCCGACGAGCAGGCAGAGACCCACCGCCAGAGTGAAGGCCCAGTCGGTGCGGAAGCTTGCCAGCTCCCAGTGGTAGATGTAGCTGTCGGCCAGGTAGGCGAACGGCGGCTTGGGTGGAAGCATGGGCACTGCCGGGGGCGCCTGCCCTTGCGTGCTAGCCGGCATTCCCGTTCTCATCAGTCTGCGCGATAAAGCATTGCAGCCAGGCAGCGAGATTTGCCTTGCGCACCTGGTTCCGCAAGCGGGTCATGCGGCGGCGCTGTTCCGCCTCATCCATCGTGACCGCCTCCGCCAGCGCATGGGCAACCGCGCTCTGGTCGTAGGGGTTCACCAGCAGCGAACCCTGCCTCAGCTCCGTTGCTGCACCGGCGAACTCGCTCAGGATCAACACGCCATCGTTCTCGTGCCGGCAGGCGCAGTACTCCTTCGCGACCAGGTTCATCCCATCCTTGAGAGGCGTAATAAACGCAACGCGGGAGGTCCGGTAGAGCGCGAGCAGCTCGGTACGCGGCAGAGAGCGATGAATGTAGTTGATCGGCACCCAGCCCGGCTCTGCAAACTCTCCGTTGACCTGTGCGACGAGCCGCTCGATCTCTGCCTTGAGCAGCTGATATCCGGGGATGGTCTCGCGGCTGGGAACGACAATCTGGATCAGCGAGGTCTTGCGGTGAAGCTCCGGATGCTGGCGAAGAAAGAGCCCGAACGCCTTGAGCCGTTCCGGAATGCCCTTGGTGTAATCGAGGCGATCAATGCCAAGGATCGTCACCATCTGCTTGCCGGCGTGGGCCCGGAGTTCAGAGGAGCGTCGCCGTACATCGTCGGCATCGGAGGCGCGTTCAAAGTCTTCGAAATCGATAGAGATCGGGAAGGCGCCGAGCACCGTCTGCTGGCCCTCGTGTTGGATTAACCGGTGCTCGCCGGACCGCCTGGAAATGCTGATATCAGGTAGAAAGGCCCGGAGGCAGGCGACCAGGTTCCGCACGTCGCGCGCTGTCTGGAGCCCGACAATATCATGCGCAAGCAGGCCTTCCAGCACCTGCCGGCGCCAGGGGAGCTTCTCAAAAATATCGGGCGGCGGAAATGGAATATGCAGAAAGAAAGCGAGTCGAGCATTGGGCAGCTTCGCACGCAGCATCGGTGCCACCTGCATCAGCTGGTAGTCGTTGATCCAGATCAGCGATCCCTTGTTCGCCGTGCTGGCTGCGCACGCGGCAAAGCGCTCGTTGACCCGCAGGTAAAACTCCCAATAGCTGGGATCGAAGTTGCATCGGGACTGCAGATCATGGAAAAGGGGCCAGATGATCTCGTTCGAGAAGCCCTCGTAGTATTTCGCGTATTCCTCAGCACTGACGGCAATGGGCTCGTACCGGTAGTGGTGCTGTGCAGAAAGCGCTGTCAGCTCTTCCTTGATCTGCGGATCCTGTTCTGTTCCTGTACTGCCGATCCAGATGCCCCCATGCTTGCGAAGCAAAGGCTCCAGCGCGGTCACCAGGCCGCCACTGCTCTCCTTGACCTGCAGGCCCGCGGGACCTTTCTCGAAGGAGAGCGGCAGGCGATTGGAAACGATCACGAGATCACGCGTCATGGCACTTCCGTGGCTCTGGTCAAAGAGGTCGTTGAGCTTGGGATTGCGCGGAAAGGAAGAAGGCTGTGCCTAGTGTACGAGGCAGGCGGCCTAGCCGCCACTGGATGGCCGTGCAGCAAGCCACTCGTCCAGAAAACGCAGGAGCTGGTCTGGAGGGCGCAAGGCAAAGCTCGCAAAAGAAGCACGTGCCGGTTCGCGGACCAGCAGACCCAGGTGCCCGCGTACGCGCAGGGTCTCGAAAGCATCCTCATCTGTTGTGTCGTCGCCCAGAAACGCGGCTACATCCGCCCCTGTGCTCATCAATACTGATTCGGCGGCATGCCCTTTTGTGCGGTCTGCTGCCCGCAGCTCCAAGCCGCCGTCGAAAGGAAGCAGCGCCAGATCGTGGTTGCCGGCAAGCGGGGCAAAGGCCTCGTCTGCCTGTTGCTGTGCTTCGCGGACCGTCATATGGTGCACTCTCAAGTCTAGCTGCCCTGCAGACGTTGAGTCTCCCTGCAAACTCTTCAGCGAAGTCTCGGGCGGTCCGTCCAGGGTTCGCCAGTGCAGGGCGATACTGCCGATCTTGCGCTCCAGCAGCGGAGCGAGTCCCGCCTCGGAGAGCCGCATTTCGGCCTGGTCCAGAGCCTCGCGCTGCGCATCACTTGGAAGAAGCAGCTGCGACGAACCCCCGACAGGCAGATGCTCGCGGCCATGCATGCCCCAGATCTCTGCCTTCCCGGCGAGAGGGAAAAGCGCAATCAGCTCATGGGAAGGCCGGCCCGTTAAAAATGCCAGCTGCGTGCCGGTTTCCGCGATGCGCTGCAGGCGCTCGGCAACGCCCGGAAAAGGGTAGGCCTGCATCTTGTCGGTTTGAAAGGGCGCAAGGGTGCCATCGTAATCGCACACGAGCAGCGGCAGGCTGGCGTGTTTGAGCTTCTGCTGGAAAGCCGCTCTTTCTTCGCGCTCAAACCAGCCCGGCGGCGTGCTTTTGGCGAAGCTCGCGAATAGGTGCGCGGCAGAATTGGAAGGGCCTGCGGTTTCGGCCATGGGCTTTTAGATGCAGCCAGCCGTTGAAGTGCCGCAGAACTCGGGCGTCGCTGAAGCGGGCATGCGTCTCCAGGCTGTGTCGGCATGTTGTCTGAGCTAGTGGTAGATACGGAGCCAAGTGGCAGGCCAGATTCGTCGGTAAGCAGGTGGACCTTGGTCCTTAAACCTCCTCACTCCGCTGCGAATGAGCGTACCATCCACCAGCGGGCAACGCTTCACTCACTTGCGCTAAGGTTGCAAGGGGACGCAAGCTCTTCTTCCTAGGCTTCGCTCTCTCACCGCGCAGGATGCACTCAGACTCTGCAGAGCGTTACGCTTGTCTGTTGTTCATCGAGGCGTCAACTTCTAACCATATGGATGGTTGTGGCCGGAGAGAAACACACCAGCCCGCCCCGGCCGCCACGTTGAGTCGCCAGCTTCCTATAAGGAACCGATCACCCATGCGTGACCTCTGCGTCGCCGCGCTCCTGCTCTGTCTCGCCGCACCCGTTCTCCATGCCGCCTCGCCCATCAAAGTCCCGCTCACCGCCGACCGCTGGCAGCCCGTTCTGGACCCGGACAACCCAGACAAACCCGACGTAAGGTTTATCGGTCACGAGGGTTTCCCAGAGGGAGCCATCGTCCTCAAAAACGGTTCCGTCGCGCTCAACGGTCTCAGCTTCCGCGACGGAACCATTGAGTTCGACATGAAAGCGACGGCTCAGGACATCCCGGGTATCCAGTTCCGCCGTCACGGCGAGCCCGGCCATCAAGATGCCGAAGAGTTTTACCTGCGCAGCTTGCCCGAGTGCCGCGCCTCCAATGATTGCATCCAGTACGCGCCCGTGATCCACGGCTTCATGCTCTGGAACGTCTATCCCCAATACCAGACACAGGCCCCCATCCTCGAGGGCTGGAACCACTACAAACTCGTCGTCAGCGGTCGCCGCATGAATGTCTACATAAACAATGCGCCGCGGCCCATCATGGCCATTAGCAACCTGGAAAGCTCCTCCACCGAAGGCCTCATCCAGCTGCGCGGCCCCGCAGTCTTCGGCAACCTCACCATAATCCCAGGTGCCATCGAAGGTCTCAGTCCGCAGCCCACGCCAGATCCCACCGCCGCGGATGCCGGCATGGTGCGCCAGTGGCAGCTCGGACCGCAGACCCACGCTTCATTCGGCGGGGATCCCGCCTTTGCAGATGCACCCTCCGGCACCGCCTGGAAACCTATAAAGGCCGGACGCTTCGGCCTCGTCAACCTCAACCGCGAAGATGAGCTCGTCAAGCACCCGCCCTCGCTCACCTGGCTCCGCACCACGATCACCTCGTCAATCGCGCAGGACAAACTCGTTCAGCTTGGCTGGCTCGGCCACATTTGGGTGTTCAACAACGGAAGATTGATCACCCAGGGAAAAAACTACTACTACCCCGAAAGCGAACGCCGGGCACCCGATGGTCGACTCTCAGTCGAAAATGGCAGCTTCCTCATTCCCCTGCAGAAGGGTCTCAACCAGATCACCCTCGTGCTCAAGAGCGGCGTCCATGACGACTCCACGACGGTCAATTACTACGGCTGTGGAGCCATCCTGCGCTTCGAAGACCCTCGAGGTCTCCATCTATCCAGCCCTTAAAGACCCTGACGTACTGGGTCGTTTAACAAACCTGAAAAGATGTGAGCCCTCATAGGCTCCTACAAACGCCTCCCTGTTGAGCGCCGGAAAGCGATCGATTGACAATGCCAATTGGCGCACGCGCCTCTTTGCGCCGTCTCAGCTGCTGACAGGCGCGAACAAAGGGCGCCAGCAACGTTCATTAATCATGGCGTGAGGTCTCCTGGTCCTTCCACAGGTTGGCGAAGACCTTGCTCCCACCGCTGGCCTGATCTGGCGCGCAAACCACCTATGGGTGGTCGTGCTTACCGTATCGCTCCCGGCATCCTGCCGGCGCATGCCCCAACGCAGCCCCGGAACACACCCGGCACGAAGGAGCGGTACCAAATTTAGGACGGCCTGCGTTCCAGTGCATCCCGCAGCCATAACTCCTCCAGCGCCACGCACCTCCGTCTATCCACAGCGACCAATGCCTCATTCCAGCTGCACCAGAGATGAAGCAGAAAGCGAAATACGCCGCTACCTTATTCGACAGGTCCTGCCGCCTTCTCCATCGGGGAAGAGTGGACGACCACCAGGTCCACACGCCGATTCTTCTGCCGCCCTTCTGCCGTGCTATTGCTGGCCACAGGCCGGTAAGGGCCGTAACCGGCCATGGAGATGCGGGTCGGATCATAGGCCGCCTGATCCACCATCAGCAGAAGCACCGTCATCGCGCGCGCGGCGGAAAGCTCCCAATTGGAGCTGAACACGGCATTGTGGATGGGTTGATCATCTGAGTGGCCTTCGACCCGGAGCGTCGCATCATGCTGTTGAAGTATGCGACCGGCCTGCACGATCGTCGCTGCCTGGCCGCCCAGTAGATTGGCCTCACCCGTCTGGAAGAAGCCCAGCTCCTCAAAGGAGATCACCAAGCCATCTCGCGTCATTTGTACCGAGACGCTATGCTGCGCAATGCTTTGCCCCAGCACGCTGCGGAGCTCGCCGGCAAGCTCCGTGAGATCGGGCTGAGGCGTAGCAGCAGGAACCGCTTCGTCTGTCGGGCTTGGAGGTGTCGGAGCTGGCAGCGGCTTGCCGGAGAATCCGGCATGCATCGATCCGGAAAGTTTCCCCAGGGCATCGCCGCTGTGGCGGGACGTGGCAAACAGCACAACAAAGAAGGCAAAGAGCAGCGTCATGAAATCGGCATAGGAGACAAGCCAGCGGTCCCCGGATACCAGGTGCTGCTGCCGACCGGCCCGGCGCCTCGCTAGCAGGCCTCTGCGTGCTTCGAAAGAGCTCATCGGGCGACCACCATACGCTCCACATGCGCGGGCGCACCGAGCTTCTCGCGCAACGCCCGCGGGCTCGTCCCTTCGATCATGGAAAGAACACCTTCCAGCGTGGTCTCCCGCAGAAGCTGCGCCTCGCGCCCCCTTTGACGGAGCTTGCCCGCCAAAGGAAGAAGCAGCAGGTTGGCGAGGCCGACGCCATAGAGCGTTGCAACAAAGGCCACCGCGATGCCACGACCGATTTCACCGATATTGTCCAGCCGCTCCATGACCTGGATCAGCCCGAGTACCGCACCCAGGATGCCCACGGTCGGAGCAAAGCCTCCAGCTGCTTCCAGCACGCGGGCGGCTTCCTCTTCCTCTTCCTCCATCCGAAGCTTCTCAAGCTCCATAATGTCGCGCAGCTCGCGCCCGGACACTCCGTCAATGGCCAGCATCAATGACTTGCGGAAGAAGGAATCATGAATTTTTGGAAGCTCCGGGTCCAGCGAGACAAGACCGTGGCGCCGCGCCTGGAGAGCAAGCCGGACCAGCTGATCCGTGCGGGGGCGCAGGGGCGGAGCTTCGGAGCACAGGGCATCACGCAGGCGCAGGGTTGCGGCCCGCACCGTGCGGAAGGAGAACTGCACGAGCACTGCTCCTAGAGTGCCACCAGCCACGATCAGGGCTGCCGTCGGCTGAAGCACCTGTCGCAGGTGGCCGCCTTCAAGAAATAGGCCTGCCAGAATGGCAATCGGTGCAATCACCAGCCCGGCAATCGTTCCCCGTTCAACCTTACGCATGCAATGGCTCCCTTTCTGTGGCGGCCGCATTATGACCCTTCTCAAGAAGCATCGGCAGCCGCTGCATAAACTTGATCCGGAAAGCCTTCACTCGAGGCATGGAGACCGGGCAAGCCGAACTCGCGATGCGCCTGCTGTAGCTCATTGGACAACGGAAATACCCTAAGTCCATCGTCCACCACGCTCTTTGCCAGCTCTGTTTTCCCAGAGTGGCACAGAATGGCCGAGAGTCTGAGAATGGCACTCGGCGATGGGCAAAGCTCGCAGATCGCCGCTGCGGCCTCGGCCGCCCTCTCCAGCTGATTGACGGCGACAGCCGCTTTCAAGCGCAGGCGATGCGTTTCCGTATCTGCGGGAAATAAGATGGCGGCTTGCTCCAGCATCGCGAGCGCTTCAAGCCAGAAACCGTGTTGTGCGTAGAGCTCGGCTGCGCGACGGTATGTAAGGGCGCGTCCATAGGTGCGAGCCTCCGCCGCTGCCTGCTGAAGCAGCTCCTGCATTCTACGTTCGCCGGCAGCGCTGTTACCGCAGATGATCTCGAGCTTGGCCAGCGAAAGCTCAATCGTGAGATAGCCGGGATATTGCCGCGCAGCCTCCCTGCACTCCTCGCGAGCCTCGGTCCAGCGTTGCAGCTCGATCAAGGCCTGGCTTCTTACCTGCGCTCGCTTGGCCGTATTTGGGCCGGCTGTCCTAATCTGCTCGGTCGCGAGGAGAGCTTGCTCCGGCAAGCCAACTCGTAAGAGTGCCTGGGCCACTAACGCCCAGTTGTCTCCGTTCCCGGGCTCCAGCTTGGCCGCGCAGAGAAAGCATTGGAGTCCCTCCTCCCACTTCTCGAACCACGCGCACAGCGCGTCGCCGTACTGCATCCAGACCTGCGCATCCTCGGGCCGCTCCCGCGTTTTGGCAGCGAGCAAGTCGCAGTACAAAACACGCTTGCGCTTCAGGTTCGCGTCATCAATCAGGTACCACCCAAAATGGTGGATAAAGAAGCCGGCGCGGCCGATGCGCAGCCCCTGTCGAAGCATTTTGTATTCCACTTGCTCGTGGATGGTGCCTTCGTAGGCGATCTCCGGCGATCGACGATACAGGCGGCAGACCTCGCTCTTAAAATACAGCCGGGCCTCCGGCGCTCGCGGGTGTTGTTCACCGGGAGGCACCTCTAAAAAGTTCACGTCCGGCTCTTCCCAGGGCTGCAGGTAATTGCGGACTGGCACGGTGTAACCGTCGGCGCTCGGCGCGGCGAGCTCGGCCCGGATCCAGTCATGCGCGCCTGCATCCAGCTCTTCATCCGCATCAAGAACCAGCACCCAGTCGGTAGATGTCGCTTCCAAGGCTGCGTTCCGGGCTTCTGCAAAACTTCCACTCCAAGGATGGAAGACCACCGTCGCCCCTGCACCGCGGGCTCGGTTCACCGTCTGGTCCGTGGATCCTGTATCGACCAGCACAACAGCATCCACAAGCCCCGCTACGCTCGCCATGCACTCCTGAATCGTCTCCTCAGCGTTCTTCGCAATCACACAAAGTCCAAGAGTGAGCCGTGCAGATTCCGGCTGCTGAGCAGAGATGTTCATGCTTGTTTGTTAGGCACGTGAATAGCCACTCTTTTCACCTCCGAAAAGACGCGCGGAACGCGATATGAGAAGACTGTGAGTCTGTCCATTCGAAATTTGCGGCAAGGCTGGGTCCTAAAGTAATGGAAGGGCTGAACAGATCTTTCGAGCTGGCCGATAAACGGGTTGCACGAGGCAGCCAAAGCACTTGCCCACCGCGTGAGCGAGCTGGTTGTAGAGGCAAACTATCAAACCCAAGGAGCAATTCCATCCATGCTTAGCATCCTGAACAACACGGCAGCCCTGGAAGCAGAAAATCAGCTTAACGTCACAACCACCGCGGCTGACAAAAGCCTCCAGCAGCTGTCCTCCGGCTCTCGTATCAATTCCGGCTCTGATGATGCCGCGGGCCTCGCTATCTCCGACGGATTGAACGCCAACGTAGCCGCACTCAACCAATCCTCACAGAACGTCACCGATGGCGTAGGCGAGCTACAGACAGCAGATGGTGCTATGTCGCAGGTCACAGCGTTGCTGAACCGCGCGGTCACCATCGCTACTGAGGCTTCCAACGGAACGGTGAGCGACGACCAGCGCACCGCGATCAACACCGAGTTCCAGGCAATCCTGGGTGAAGTCAACAACATCGCGACGACCACGAATTACAACGGCCAGGGGATCTTTGGCGTTTCGACCGGTGTAGCTGATCAGAATGCGACTACAGGTGCTTACGGGACCGCAGCCGCAACGACAAACACCCTCAACCTGTTCACCAGCGATGGCACTTCCAACGGCACGAAGAGCTTCTCGGTGAGTCTAAGCGCTATCGATGCGATTGCGCTCGGCCTGACAACCGGAGGCGCCACACCGGCAAATCTCGACCTGTCCACTGCCACCGATGCGAAAGCCGCGTTGACTGCGATTAGCACTGCCATCGGCACCGTCTCTGCAGACCGCGGCACGTTGGGCGGAGCTGTAGAGCAGTTGCAGTCAGCTTCGGCTGTGGATACAACGGAGTCTCAGAATCTCTCAAGCGCCTCCAGTGATATTACCTCAGCCGACATCGGTGCCACAGTCGCAAACGACACAAAGTATTCCGTGTTGGAGCAGACCGGTATCTCTGCCCTGCAACAGGCGAACACCGAATCCCAGAACGTTCTTCATCTGCTGCAGTAACGTCGCTTCCCCCCTGCAGGAAGCGTTCGGCGAATGCCTCCTGCAGAGACTTTCATGAAAGAAGACCTACCCACTCGAAGAGCTCCGGATAGAAGATCCAGTTAGTTCAATGTTTGTCCTGAGAACTTCACCGACATCGATAGTTGCTGCACAGCCAAACCTCAGTCTGACGACTCTGCACTACCGGCAGAGTAGGAGATGGTGCCATGAGTACAGCGTCCACTGCTGCGTTGAGCTCTGTTCTAAGCGCGCTCAACAGCGGATCGAGTGGCATAGATGTCACTTCAGCCGTTGCCTCCATCATCGCGGCCGATCGTGCGCCGGAGCAAGCCTGGGAATCACAGCAAACAGTCATCAGCAATCAGGAGCAGGCAATTCAGCAACTGGAAAGCGAATCCTCTTCTCTGACTGACTCACTCGAGTCCTTTGGCGATGTCACAGGTGTCCTTTCCTCCTTGAGCGCTTCCTCGTCAAACACAGACGTGCTCACCGCTTCTGCTCAGGCGGGAGCCGCGGTCGGAACTCATTCCATTACAGTAAGTCAACTGGCGACCACCGGTTCCTGGTACTCGGACGAACAGACAAGCGCCTCCGCTGCCTTACCAAACGGTTCTTTCACCATCACGGTTGGCAATACCGCGAACACTTTTGAGACCGGCAGCACAATCGACTCGCTGCAGCAGCTGTCATCGGCTATCAACAGCGCGGGCATAGGGGTCGATGCAAACGTCGTCACTGATGCAAGCGGTGCGCGACTGTCACTTGTTGCTTCGAACTCCGGCGCGGCCGCAGATCTCAGTATCTCTGATGACACCGGGCTCGGCTTCACCCGGGCTGTCGTAGGTCAGAATGCTTCCTTAACTGTCGATGGCGCGCCAGTTACGAGCACCAGCAACACAGTGTCGAACGTCATCTCGGGACTGACCCTCAGCCTAACCGGAGTGAGTGCCACGTCAGGCTCGACCTCAGGCTCAACGCCGGCCTACACGCCGACCGTGGTCTCACTTACCCCGGACAGCGATTCCATTGAATCGGCTGTGGATACTTTTGTGAGTGCTTACAACAGCCTTGTCGGCTCCCTTAATGCCGAGTTTACCTACAATTCGTCCAGCGGATCAGAAGGTATTCTGGCGACTGACAGCGCTGCCCGCGCGATGCAGAACGATGTTCTAGCGGCAGCCAATATAAGTATTGGAACGGGTAGCAGCAACACCCTGGCATCTCTGGGGATTACAACGAACCAGGATGGAACCCTCGCGCTGGATACGTCCAGCCTGCAGAATGCAATTAGTAACAACTATCAAGGAGTCGTTAACTTTTTCCAGGGACAGAATGGCACGGCTGGTTTCGCAGCGACAGTGACCCAGACGTTGAGCTCCTACACCGACGCGTCCCAAGGAGCTTTCACAGTCGACCTGCAGAGCCTGAACAACGAGAATCAGGATCTCACAAATGAGATTAATACGTTTGAGCTCTACATCAGCAGCCAACAAACCCTTTTGACGACCGAGTACAACAAGGCTAACATCGCTTTGCAGCAGCTGCCTGAACAGATAAAGCAGGTACAAGCACTGCTCGGTGAAGACAATTCTGGGAGTAGTTCATGACCCCGCTTCCGCCGGCACTCGTCTATCGCCGAGCAGCGACACAGCAAGCATCTGTCGTCGGTCTCGTTATCGCTCTTTACGACACGTTGGCTGGAGATCTTCAGCGAGCAGCCATCGCTATGCAGAAGAACCAGATAGAAGAGCGCTGTCGGCAGCTCAAGCATGGATTCACCGTACTCTTACAGCTTTATGCCTTCTTGGACACAAAGCGAGGTGGAGAGACGGCGATGCATCTTCATCGCTTCTATAGCCACATCCGGCAGGAGATGCTGAGAGCACAGTTCACGATGGATCCATCCGTCTTGGAGACAGCCAAGCTCCGCCTCCTGGATGTACGGAATGCTTGGCACCAAGTGGACGTACGAGGCGAAGTGCCTTCGGGCGATGTTCCTACGACGGAGGAAGCCCTGGGCGCGGCCGCAGAGATCTCGCTCGACTGCCTGGCTTAGATTGATCGACCATGGCAACGGTATGAAGCTTGAGTCCGTCGGAGCGCACCTGGAAAGCGGCCCAGCCCTCTGCTTGGTGCGAGCAAATCGTTCTTGTTTGTCTACTTTGGCCTCCGAGCTACGTTCGACGCGCAAATTAAGTCTTCAAGGCGTTAAAAGCTGGAGCGGTGATTTAGCTGCACGTGGAAACAGAGGTCGGATCTCCTTGGTGGGCCGCCACGCCTTAACGACCTGGCTTATGCTCCTGGAAAGACCATCTCGCGTCATGGCTTCGCCGGCGTAAAGAGCGGATTGGCTCCATGGCACTTGAGAACAGCGAACTTCAAGGTGCTGTTTCAGCGCATATATCGCTCCCGTCCCGTTCTGTTCGCGACCCGGCCAGCAAGCTGTGCACGTCCGCACGCGATCGCCTCCAAGACTGCTTTGAATGGGCTGGATTGGCTGATTTCTCCTTGGCAAGCAAGAAAGAACGGAAGGCGAGGTACGGAAACGAGTCTTCCGACCTAAACTTTGAGTTTACGTCGGGCTCTACTTAAGGACTTCTAGTGCCGAGAAGAAAGGCAATTTTTGAGCAGGTGCTTGCGGGCAACAACCAGGTTCACCAGCGCGCAGTGGTAAGCGAGGGTGAGTTCTTCGCCGCCCCCAGTAGCACACCCTTGGTGAACCGAAGCGCAGCTTAGTGGTAGGAAAAGATGTGCTCGACCTAAAGCAGCCTTGTTCTGAACCCGCTCGCACCCGGCTTCGCTAGCTGCACAGTTTTGATGCGTCAGCACCACTTAGTTGATGCTCGGCCTGGGGAGCGTGAGCGCGGATGGTTGCGCTGTGGCCTAGAAAAGCATAAATCGCCCGAAAAGGAGCCCCACAGACGAGTTTGGAATAACAGATCGCGCGCTGCTCTATGGTACAGCGCCGGCAGCATGCGCGAGTCGGATACGTTTGGCAGCGGCGCTCATCACGGCATGGACCAGGTTAGTCTCTCTGTTGACGCGGATGCGTCTTGATGCTGGAGGATCACTGGAGAAACTCGCACCATGATTTCATCCGGACGGGCTCGAGCCGAGATGGACGCTGGCAGAGGTACGCATGTTCAACGAGTTGTACACCGCGTTCTCTACACCCTGATTCTAGAGGTTGGACCAAGCCTGGCAAGTAGGTGCTCGGCGCTTCAGTCAATCGGAGGCTAGCCATTGCCACGATAATTGCAAGTGTGGTTCAACCAGTTCGGTGCGGCGCCACGCGCTCCTTCTCAGTAAGAAACTCAACACGCCGCGTCTGCTTCGCGTTTTGGTCAGGCCCTAAGAGATCGCCAGCGTCTGCTGCTTCAAACCAGCCCCTGCACCGCCAGCTTACTGCTAACGGAAGCAGGCAGCGCAGAAGTTCCATTGGGAGTATCTCCAGAGCTGGTGTGCTTCCGGCTCATGATTGCCATCTTCTTCATCAAGTGTTTCCAAGCAAGTCTTACTCGGCCAGAGATCGTCAAGTTGCCCTTTGACATAGCTTTCAAAGAATGTTGGCGTCATCGGCGGATAGCTATGCTGCCGAGGCTTACATTAAGAGTCTTGATTGCGGCTTCGTCTGGACACGATGGCGTGAGAGGGGCTTGTCACACACATCACTCAGCCGGTGTAGGAAGTTGAGCTGCACTTTGTAGGATTGCACCCGAGACGAAACTAGCGCTCCGGTCGTCTGCATCCTCGCTGAAAAGTGTTCATCTGGTGACGGCTCCAACTAGCAGGTCCAGGAGCCTGAGCATTTTTACTCAGACCTGTGCTCTCACAAGATGGTGAAGTTCGTCCGCATCGAGCGTCAAGAAAGGCATCTCGTCCCTAATGCTAAAGGTAGATAAAGAACGTTTTGGCTCGTGATGCTCGCATGTCGTTCTGCTCGACCTTCATGAGCAAGTTGCTTCAAGAGTCTAGGCCTGTCGAAGCTTTGGTGCCTAGTTCAACCTTCAGACTGCTTGGCCAGCTGCTGCCATTTTCTTCAAAAAGCTAAGTCCCTCTCCAAGGTCTGATGACAAAGGTAGAGGGATCCGACAGCACCCAGAAGGAAGTGCCGCCCAGCGCCAAGGCTGTAGACCTTCCACCTGGCGTACAGAGGTGGCAGTGCATACCGCGCGAGAAGCCTGAACATTGGCTCGAGAGCGTTTAGCGAAGGTAGTCAAGCAGTGTCGTGGGAAGAACTTTGGCTGCGGCCGCTAGCACTGCAGAATTCTGCTTCTCGGCTTGTGATAGATTTTCAGCCGCTGTCGCCTCATCTATGCCAACCAGGTTAGTCGCTTGCGTACTAAGCGTGATCTTCTCCTGCGCAAGGAAGGAGTCTTGAGCGTTCAACTGGTTGATCGTATTGCCATAGACGGCGTGTTGCGCGGAAACATAGTTCAGCGCCGACGAAACCTTTGTTGTGGCTGAAGCGATATCACTGACTGTTCCGCTCTGCAAGGAAGTAGCAAGCTGACTGAGGGCACCAAGCACGTCGGCGCTTCCGGCAGTAAAAACGGTACTGCCAGGAAGGTTAACCTGCACAGAAAGATCGGACCCTATCTGAACCTGATTTATATCGCTATTCCCTTCGTACCTGTAGCCTGACGAAGATGTGCTATCAGCTACAAAAGCAGCGGACACATTCGCTGTCCCGGCGAACACAGGGCTCCCCTCAAACGTTGTATTTGCATCGGCCACCACACTGCTAAGGATGCCCTGCACCCGCGTCGCAATAGAGCTGCGATCACCGGACGTCTCGGTGCCGTTTGCTCCTTCTGTACCCAGAGTGACGGCCTGGGTCAGCAGCGAGACGACCGAGGTGAGGATAGAGTCTCCGGTTTGCGCCGCACCGAGAGCCGCCTGATCGTTCGCCTTATATTGGTCTACGTTGCTGCTTGCTGCTTGATTTTGCACCATGGCGGCGGAGGCAGTAGGGTCATCCCCGGGCAGGTTGACCCGCTGCCCTGTGGACACCTGCTGCAACGCGGTCTGAAGGCTTGCCTCGCTCTGATCAATGCCGGCAAGTACGTCGGATTCGAGGTTTGATGCAACACGCATGTCAGTCAGCCTCCTGAGGCCGTCATCATGTTGATGGTTGTTGAGAAAAGCGACTGCAGCGTTGTGACCACCTCGGCCGCGGCCTCATAAGCTTGCTGATAACGGATGAGATTAGAAGATTCCTCATCAATGGAGACGCCCGAAACAGATTGCTGCTGATTCGTGAGTTGTGTAAGGCTTGCTTGCAATGCTGTGGACTGAGTACTTGCTGACGAAGCTGCAATCCCAACCCCGTCTACCAAACTGGCATAGGTGTCAGTCGGGTTCGTTCCCGATGGAAGGGCTGCGCTCTGCACTTGAGTCAGAGTTGACAGATTCCCGGTGCTGTTGGCAGCGCCATCAGCGCTGATCGCCAGGGCGCTCCCATTCGTTGTCCTCAATGCGATGGTCGCTGCGGCTCCGCCGCTTGCAGCCACCGTAAAGAGGGCCCCTCCTGCGTTGCCATCGAGGTCATACCCGCTCGCCTGCGCTGTGTTGATTGCAGAGGCAAAGCCACTTGCCAATGTGTTCAGCTGCGCAAGGAAGCCAGGGATTGTTGTGTCCCGTGCCGTGAGCGCGCCGCCAAGATCTCCGCCACTGACGCTGCTTGTAACGTCCACTCCGTTGCTGCTGAGCACGTCCGTCAGGCCGATGCTATTCACACTGGTTCTGAGCGGGTAACTCTGGTCCGCAACGACGAGCGGCGTACCACTGCCAATGGTGATTGTGTCCCCATCGTTGGTGCTCGTTATCGACATCCCTGTTAGCGTTGAAAGCTGCTGCTCGAGTTGGATCCGCTGGTCGAGCAGTGTCCCGCCATCCTGTCCGGTCGCCTGCAGCGTAGAGATTTGAGGATTAAGCGCTGCAATCTGGCTTGTGAGGCCATTAATTTTGGTCACGTCGCCAGCAACCTGCTCATTCAACGAGCTTTGGGCGGAGGTAAGAGCTGCACTTGTGCTGTTAAAGCTGTTTACGAGGCTTTGCGCGTTCCCAATGACCGTCTGGCGATCGGCCGCATTGGAAGGCGCCGTGCTTAGAGCAGAAAGGCTGGTAAAGAAGGACGAAAGATTCGAGCCGACTGTGCTGCTGCCTGCAAACAGCGGTTGGACCAGGGACAGTACATTGTTTTCTGCTGAGGCTGATGCCTGCTCGCTGGTCTGCTGCTGGATGCGGAGATTCAACAGCTGGTCCCGTACGCTTGTTGTGCCTGTCAGCTCAACACCATTGCCGACCGAGGTGCCATTGCTTTCCGTCGCGCTCTGTGACGACAGGTCCACGACCTCACGGCTGTAGCCCGGAGTTTCGGCGTTTGCGATGTTGTTGTTCACCGTCGTAATGGCAGCTTCCTGGGCACCCAAGGCTCCAGTCGCTATCGAAAGAGCTGTACTCAATCCGCCCATGATTCCCCTCCTAAGCTTGGCATGACCACGTCATCTGCTTCGCCTCGGAAGTGACTTGCCCGGGGACGCTCGCGTGGTCCGTCGCGTGTAGCGTCTGCAGCAGCGCAAGCGATTTCCTAACATGCTGGAGCAGCGCAGAATATTGTGTGCTAAGCCGGGAAAGCCTGGCTGCAGCAGACTGTGCTCTCCTTGCCAGCGAAGATTGTCTCAGCGGTAGCTCGATGGCCAGAGTCAACCAGCCTTCCTGCCGCAGAGACTCTGACAGAGGGATCAGTAACTCATTCTGCCTGTGAACGCTGGCTTCCAGCTCCGGCAAAGCATTGTGCGCGATGCACTGCATGGCTCGCTGGACTTCTTCCGCAAACGCGTCGACTTCCCTAATCCCTTTCTCAAAAAGATGCTCATTGGCTTCTGCATGCATCATGGCCACTCCTCCTCCTCCTCCGGCTGGCGCAGTCCGACTCAAACGGTCTCATTCACCATGGCCCGGGCGATGGAAACCGGGTCAAGAACGTATTGGCCGCCGGCGACGGCCTCACGCAGGGCTTCCACTTTCTCTGTGCGCGACCCGCTTGAAGCAAGCGCCTGCGCGGCTAAACCAGACGCTTCTAATCCGCTTGCGGATAGGCGCGCCGTGTCTTTCGGAGCGCTGTGCACCGCGCTTCCTGCAGCAAGCTTGCTGCTTGCCGGCTCGCTATCCAAGATCCCACCGGTGGACTGAACTGCTTCCATGAAGTCGATGCGCATCATGGCTCCTTTTGGAACGATGTTCGTTCAAGTGCCATATCGGCACAAGGGCGTGAATCGTTCAGTCCAACGGAGATTTTCTTCGTGCCTCCTAGCTCCCACCCACCCTCATACCGCTTGCTTTTCCTAGATGCTGGACAATCATCCGACTGATCCCGATGCCGCCTGCATCGACCAGGCTGCCGGCAAGCTGTTCCATAGCCATGCTGAGGAACTGGTCGCGGCTGCTGTCTTGCTCCTCCTCGTCGTCGTCTCCGCCGGGCGCCGCGGCAAAACTCTTCTCCGCTCCCTGCAGCCAACTGCCGAGCAGGATGGACTCAAAATCATGACCAGCTTTCTCGATCTTCCCCTGTTCTGAGGAATGAGCTTCTCCCTTTGCCCGTTGAAGCAGGAGTTCCGCGCTTGCATTAGCGCCGGCTGCGCCGGGCGATTGCACTTTCGAGAGTTCCATTGTTAAATCACCTCTAATTCGGCCTGGAGACCTCCGGCCGCCTTGATCGCCTGCAGAATGGCGACGATGTCATGCGAGGTAGCGCCGATGGCGTGGAGCCCCTGTATGAGCTCATCGACATTGGCTCCATTGTCGAGCCGGATGGATTGGGCGGGGGGATCCTTCACCGCAAGGGTTGTCTCCGGCACGGTGCTGGTCGTGCCGTTGCTGAGTGGTCCAGGTTGAGACACTGCGATGGTTGTTGCCACTTCAATCGTGAGCGAACCATGCAAAAGCGAGACTGGCGAAAGCTGCACGTCTCCTCCCAAGACGATGGTTCCCGTCCTTTCATTCACAACGACCCGGGCTGGCGCATGGTAGGTGATGGCGAGGTTCTGCACCCGGGAGAGCAGAAGAGGAAGCGAGATCTCACCAGTTGCCGCGAAGTCGATAAGGATCCGCCGGCTGTCGACGGCGCGGGCAGCTTGCGCGCCGAAATGCTGGTTGATCGCATCCGCGGCATCGCGAGCAGCGGTGAAGTCATCATTGCGCAGGATCAGAGAGACTGTACGCAATTGGGAAAGGTCGACTGAAACGCCGCGCTCGACGATCGCCCCGTTGGGAACACGCGCTGTGGTGGGCAGGTTGACCTGCCGGATATTCCCGGCAATCCCCTCACTGTAGCCGCCGAGTATGAGTGGGCCCTGCGCCTCGGCATACGTGCGGCCATCTGGTCCGCGCAGCGCAGTTAACAGCAGCACCCCGCCTTCCAGGCTCTTCGCGTCCCCAACGGAGGAAACGGTAAGATCGATTTTCATGCCTGGACTGGCAAAGGCGGGCAGAGTCGCTGTCACAAACACAGCCGCGACATTTTTCACCACAACCTGCGCCGGATTGATCTGAACGCCCATCCGCAACATCGCATTGGCCAAAGTCTGGACGGTGAAGAAGGTCTGCTGTCGATCGCCTGTGCCGCGCAGCCCAGCCACCAGGCCATAGCCCACGAGCTGGTTGTCGCGCACTCCTTCGACATCGGTGATGTCACGGAGCAGCACGGTTCGATTGCCGGACGCGGCTGCAGCGGCGGCCATCTGCACCCACACGCAGGAAAGCAGCAAAACTGCGCTCGTGCAGCGTGGATACACCTTCGCAAGAAAGCCAGTGCATGGTGGCATAGGTTAGAACCCGAAGAGCCAGAGCACGGCTCGTGTGAGTGGATTAGGGGAACGGACACTATCCGAAATGATGCCCTTGCCTTTGAGTTCAATCTCCAGGTTCGAGAGAGAAGCAGAAGCTATGCTGTTGGCTGAGGAGATATCACCGGGGCGAGCGACGCCGCGGATCACAAGGTTTTCATGCTGGTTGTTCATGAAGATCTCGCGCTGGGCTTCTACGACAAGATTTCCGTTCGGGAGCACAGCGATCACCTGGCCCGTCAGGCTGGTAGCGAATGTTGTATTTGACGCTGTCTGCCCGCTACCCTTCAGTGCCGTGTTGCTTTGCGCGTTCAGCAGAGGATTGGTTCCATGTGTAGCGATGCCACCCACCAGACCTGAGATACCGGATGTGGTCGAGAACTGCCGCTGGCTGTTGACAGATCCGCTTTGCGCCGCCGTGGTCTGGACCGAGACCTGCACAACCACTGTGTCGTTCAGGTTGCGCGCTTTGTAATCGGAGGAAAGGTCTCCCAGGGTAGAGCCCGGCACCCAAAGGCTACCGACCGACTGCACATCAGGCGAAGCAAGGATCCCTTGCTGCAGCCGCTGGATATACTCGGCACGCAGCTCCGCGGGATCGACTTTCTTGGGCTGCAGCTTCTTGGGCAGCAGATCTGTCACGTCAACACTGGCTACAGCGTTGGCCGCAAAGAGGGCAGAACTCAGCAGCAAAGCTGTTCGAAGCTTTCCTAGAAAGAGACTCACAAGCTACCTCGCAGGCTGCGGCTGTTAATTACGGTCGCTTCGAAGAACTGGTTGCCTCCAAAGTCCCGGAGTGCACTGCGCACGCGGATGGTGCTGCCCGGCTTTCCTGCCTGTAGACAAAGAACCGGGATACGAAGGTGAAGCATGCCGTTGTCGATCAGCAGGAGCGCACGGGAGCCGACGTGGAGCGGCACCTCGCCTGCCGGCTCAGAGCTGACCGCCGCCTTGCGCGGCTGGGAAGGCGCCGCGGCAGCGGAAGAGACGTTTGCCTGAGATAAGTGAACTGTCGCGTAGAAGGGCAGGCAGACGCCGCTGACATGACATTGGACGCGAACGCGCGCTAGCCCGTTTCGGCTCTCGCGCGCGTCCCCTCCGAACCAACTCTCGATCGGCCCTGCCGTAAGCGAGGGCTCTGCTTCATGCGCAAAGATGCGTCCGGGAAGATCCATCGGGTCATCGGCAAGTTCAGGGTGCGCAGCGAGCACAGCTTTCGTTATGGCACTTACCTGCACCGTGTAGCTTGCCTGCGCTGTGCCCTGGGGCACGGCAGCGGTGGTGCAAAATGCGGCCTGCGCTCCGGCGAGCCAGACAATAAACTGTGCAAGCAAGGCTGCGCGTTGCTTTGACTTTCGCGCGATGTTCATCGATTCCACCCCTTTCTGCATCGACTCTGAGGCTGACGCTTCTTCTTACCAGCGGCGCGACCGGTGCACACAAGCTACTGCGAGATCTGGTTGATCTGCTGCATCATCTCGTCGGCTGCCTTGACCACGCGGGAGTTCGACTCATAGCCGCGTTGTGCAACGATCATCTGCACAAACTCATCTACGACGCTCACGTTTGATTGTTCGAGCATCCCTTGCTGCAGCGAGCCGATACCTTCTGCTCCGCCCGGCGCACCGATGATCGGATCGCCAGACGCTGTGGTCTGCAGGTAGATGTTGTTCCCGGCACTGTTCAGGCCGCCCGGGTTCACGAAGAGCGCCAGTTGAACTGAACCGACCTGCTGCGCCTGCGTCTGGCCCGGCTGTGTCACAGACACGGTGCCATCACTCCCTATGGTCACGGCGGTTGCATCCGGCGGAACGGTAATAGCCGGCTGCAGGGGGTCGCCATTGGGCGTTACAACGTTGCCCTGCGCATCGAGTTGGAAGGATCCGGAGCGGCTATAGCCGGTCTGCCCGTTCGGCAGCAAGATTTGGAAAAAACCCTGGCCGGAGATCGCTAGGTCGAGCTGATTTCCCGTGGAGGACAGCTGCCCCTGCGTCTGCATGATTTCCGTAGAGGTGGGACGCGCACCTAGCCCGACCTGGAGGCCTGACGCAACGGTGGTCTGCTGCGAGGCTGCAGCTCCCGGTGAAATCTCATTTTGGTAGAGCAGGTCCGAAAACTGCACGCGCCGCTGCTGAAAGCCGGCTGTGCTGGAGTTCGCCAGGTTGTTGGCGATCGCATCCAAATTCATCTGTTGCGCGGTCATGCCGCTTGCCGCTGTGTAGAGGGCGCGAATCATCGAACAACTCCTTCAGCCTGTTAGCTGAGGTTGACTTTTGGAAGGTCCTGGGCAGCGGTCTTGTTCATATCGCTGTCCATCATCGTGAGTGCATGCCGCATGGTTTCGGCTGAACGCTGTGCATCAATCAGAGAGACCACGCTCTCCATGGGGTTGACATTCGAGCTCTCAAGCATGCCTTGCTGCACGGTCGAGTTGCCGGCAGCCTGCGCGCTCGCTGCAGGTGCGGTGTAGAAGTTGTTACCTGCGCCCTGAAGCTCGGTGCCGGGAGCAAACTCGACCAGCTTGAGCCGCCCGGCGACTGCGCCCTGGGAAGAAATGGTGCCGTCAGGGCTGATGGTTACCGGTCCGGGAGCGAGCCGAATGGCGCCGGTCTCGCCAAGCACGGCTTCGCCCGTGGAGGTAATCAGCTGGCCCTGCGAAGAAACCTGAAATGCTCCATTGCGTGTGTACTGCGTGCCGTTGCCGGTGGCTACGGCAAAGTAGCCCGGGCCCTGAATCGCGAAGTCCATACTGTTACCGGTCGCAGTGAGAGATCCCTCGGTCGGGTCCATGCGCGTTGAGCCAAGGACACCGTAGTTATTTGTCACTTGGTTCAGCACAGAACCGAGCGGGTGCCGACCTGATTCGGCCAACACAGAAGCGAATGCACCCTGGCGTGCGCGAAAACCCGCTGTGGCGGCATTCGCCAGATTGTTGGCGATGGTGTCGAGAGAGTCCGTGCGTGCCATCAGGCCGGCACAGGCGGCGTAAAGTCCACTGTCCATGTTGCTCCCCTTGTTCTCTGCTTATTGCACGGGACGGGCCAGTTGTACCCGGCAGGACTTGCCTACTCTGCAACGTTCAAGGGGCTGTCTAGTGGGGCAATGAGCCATAGACAGGCGAAGCGTGAGCACTCCGTGAGCAGAAGGTGAGATAGAAGGCGTTTGGTGCAGCACATGTGAGCAAAGCCTGAGAAAAGCGTGTTAACCGCTAGCGGTCTGCGCGGTACTTGGACGCCTGCAGGGTCCACGTGTCAGACGAACTTCCTCATCGCCCTTGGGCGTGAGCGCGAGAAACGGGATCAGGCGGTCGGTCGTAGCAAGCAGCCTGCTTGATACGGCCACCGGTGAGCCGACTGCAGGAGCCCATGCCAGATGCGTTGCTCGGCTGGAGAGAGCAGAAACTCCTGCAGAAAAGCAGGGACGTACCAGTGAGCGAGCAGCGCGACCAGGCGGGCCTGATCCCCTTCTTCTGTTTCTGGCTGGAGCCGGCCGCCGGGCCGGGGTACAGCGACCCAGCCGAGCAGCGCCGGCAGCGCAGCGGCCTCATGCAGCAGACCAAGCAGGTAGGCTTCCTCCGGACAGAATTCATCCTCCTGCTGCGCGAGGAGCCAGCAGACATAAGCCATTTGTCGGCCATGCTCCCAGAAAAGGGAAAGCTGCTCCGGCCTGGCACTGCCGGGAACAGCCCGTTCCACAGCATGAGCGCAAACAACCTCCATCCATACGTCTGTGCCCAGGCTCGCAAGGCAATCCTCCAGGCGGAGCGGCCTCTGCCCACAGGCGGGGTCGCAGTCTTCGCCCGCGCGCCGAAAGATTTCCAGCGTGGCACCCAGATCATTGAGGAGAATGCCTGCCGCCGCTTTCAGTTCCACAGCGCGATCCGCAAGAAGCAGCTCCATTTGTAAGCGTGTAGTCAGCAAGGTCGGAACAGCGGGAAAGGCTCCAGACGCAGCCCGTCCTGGCTCATTGATCGGAATCACAGGAGGAGTGCGGTACAGAGCACCTGCGCGCGTCTGTTCAAGCGCCCCATTCGGTACCAGCATGCTCAACGCCCCCTGCGTCTGACCATCTATCGGCAGAAAGGCGCTTCGCTTTCAGACACTTGCCGAGTTTTTTATAACCGGCGGAGATAGTTCGTTTCTGGTGAGCCTGCACGCTCAGAAGCACCCAATCGCCAGCAAGACGAAGCGGCCATCTCCGCGCACGAGAGCGCTGGGCGGCACTCTGCGCAGCAGCGACACGAGTGACTTTACGGCACAATCTGCTGCAGGATCTCCGTGACACGTACCCCGTAGTTGCCATCGACGATCACGGCTTCTCCCCGGGCGATCACCCGGCCATCGAGGATCAGCTCAACAGGCTCATCGACCTCGCGGTCCAATTCCACCACCGAGCCACTCGCAAGATCCATCACCTCCCGCAATGACAACTGGCGCTGGCCGAAGCGCAGAGTGACTTCAAGCTCTACATCCATCACCAGGCCGAGATTGCCGCTTGTAATGCCGGATGCTTCCGCTGCCGCAGCAACACGGGCAAGCCTCGCGAGCGAGCGGTGCAAATCCCCATCGGCCAGCAGGGTCAGGAAAACTCCCGCCTCGTTGCGCGCGTCCACCGGATGCGCCATCCATCGCGCAATGACCTCACCGTCAGACGGCGCAGGCTCCGTGCCTTCAAGCACCTGGACGCGCACGCTGCCGTACTGCATCGACAGCGAGGACGCAAAGGTTTCGGCCAGGAGAGCAACAACGCGGCCAAGAAGTTCGCCGGCAGCCTGCTGCCCGGCGCGCTGCTCCTCAGGCTCGCCCGCGCCGGCGAGGCGGCTCAGGTCTGCTCGGTTGCAGCTGATCACGCAGACACCGACGAGCGCACCTTCAAAGCGAAGCAGGGAGAGCGCTTGGTCGGAGCCTGCAAGAGCATCAGGATCGCCAGACGCCTCCTCGTTAGCCTCAAAGCTGCAAGGAGCACCCCCGGCTTGTTGCCAATGCTCAGAAAGCAAGGTCGCCAGAGGGCCGCTGAAGAGAGGGTAAGTTTCCGAACGTGTCTGCGCTTCCATCATTGTCCTTTCAAAAACTGCTATTCCTCGCGCGTACTCATCACAGGGATGGGCGCTATGAGCTCGACGGCTTTGTGTTTGCCGCTGCGCACCGGAACGGCCTCAAAGAATTCTTTATTTTCCAGCAGCAATCGTCCTGCTGCATCCACTGGCGCACCCAGGCGAAATACGGAGCCAACCGCCAGGGCTGCCAGCTCGCGCACCGGTACGCGCACTCGCGGAAGCCCGCCCGCAAGGGTAAATTTGCATTCCAGGATGCGCTGCTCTAGCGGCAGGCGGGGGAAGAAGCGGACCGGGCCGCGATCGCTTGCAGGGTCTGCCTTGGAGTTGCGCACCAAGTGGCCACCGACCGAAGCAGGAAACGCGATGTGCAGCGACCCGTTTACACCAGCCAAACCAACCTGGAAGCGAACGAGCAGCACTTTTTCCGTCGGAGGGAATAGCTTATGCACCATAGAGGGGCGGATCGTTGTTCCGGGCGTGACGGAGACGCCGATCAGCTGCCAGGCGCGCTCCACCTGCTGCGCGATCAGTCCAGTCACACCCTGCACGATCGCCTCATCAATCTCTGTCAGCTCGCGTGCTTCCGCGATGCTGGTTCCTGCACCACCCAGCAGGAGGTCAATGATGGTATAGAGCAGAGCCGGGTCCATCTCCAGCAGCAAAGTGTGCGAAGCCGGCGCCAGGGCACATGGCAGCACGTAGCCGCTGGCGAGCAGCGTGGCTCGGTAATCGTCCATGGAGAGCTGCTCAAGGGAGGCGAGCTTCACTTCCAGTGCCGTGCCCAGATACACGTCAAGCGTGTTCATCAGGTTGCGCGCAAGCGCCTCATGCAAAGTCTTGAGCGCGCGCGCGCTTTCATTGGATAGTCGGCCGGCCGAGCGGAAGTTGCAGGGCAGCACCGTGCGCTGCCGCTCTCCTTCACGGGCCTTGGGGCGCGAAGTAACCTTGCCGTTCATCATGGGGCCAGAGCTCCTGCCTGACGGGCACCGCGAGGCTGCCCGGAAGCAGAAAGCTCAACCGGCAGGGCTGTGGGTACAGGGACACCGGGAGCCATCCTCCCCATGCGGGCTCCCAGCGCAGGCCGGTTCTCCCGGGCTGCCAGCGCAACCCGTAGCTTGCCCAGCGCTGCCGCATGAATCTGCGAGACGCGTGAGAGCGCGATCCCGATCACCTCGGCCACCTCCTTCATCGTCAGTTCCTCTTTGTAATAGAGCGAGAGAAGTAGCTGCTCCCGTTCGCTCAGGGTTGCGATCGCCTCGGCAAGCTGCTCCTTTTGTTCCGCGCGGAAACAGAGCTCGAAAGGGCTCTCCTCGCGTGACGGCGCAGTCTCGATCAGGTCCGGCAAATCGCCTGCTTCATTGGCAGGGCCTGATCGCTGCCCTTCTACCTGGAGGCTGTCCAGCTGGGTCATGGCAGTTTCCAGCTGATCTAACGTGATCCTCATCTCTGCTGCAATTTCTCTTTTCTCCGGCTTGCGCCCCAGAACGCCCTCCAGCCGGGCTGCGCTTTGCGCGATCTCGCGCGCTTTACGCCGCATGCCGCGAGATCCCCAGTCGAGCGAACGCAGGCTGTCCAGGATGGCTCCTCGGATGCGAAATCGGGCAAAGGTCTTGAACTGGACATTGTGGTTGCTGTCATAGTGGCTGTAAGCCTCCAGCAATCCCAGCACACCGGCATTGACCAGGTCTTCCAGCTGCACGCTTGTCGGCAAGCGCTCCAGAATGCGACTGGCGATGAAGTGGACCTGCGGCAGCTCGGCGAGGATGAGCGCATCGCGCTCGGCTAACGCATTCTTCGCCTCATCCTTGTGGGCACCTGCGTGCGATGTGTGTAGCGACTTGTAGGCCGCGTGGGCCTGTGTCCGGGTTCCCTCTGCGTTATGTGTCACGTGCTTCCCCTTAGCGCACTACGCCCACGGTTTGTACGGCAGTCATTGGGGGGATCTCCGTCGGGGCAATGACGACCAGACGCGGGAGAAAGGGCTCCATCAGACGCCGCAGATAGAATCTGCCCGGCGAAGAGCACAGAATGACGGGCGGTGCATCGCTGATTCCCTCACCAAAACTGCCACGCAAACTATCAAGCACTTTTCGGGCCACACTGACCTGCAGCGCTCCTCCGGTACCCTGCCCCGCGTGTGAGTTTGCTGCACGCATGCACTCTTCCTCGAGCGAAGCGTCAAGAGTCACGACCTTAAGGGCCCCCTTGTCATCGAGCAAGGGACGGATCAGCGAGCGGCCCAGCACATGACGCGCCGCTTCGACCAGAGCGATGGGGTTCTTGTTCGTATTTGCCGTATCGATCAAAGCTTCCAGGATCGAGCCCAGATCGCGTATGGATACCTGCTCACGCAGCAGCTGCTGGAGGACCTTCTGCACTTCGCCTAGTGTCATGAGCTTGGGAACGAGCTCTTCCACGAGCTTGGGGTGCGAGTCATTCAGCCGGTCGATCAGGCGCTTGGTTTCTCCTCGGGTTAGCAGCTCGTAAGCATTGCGCTTGATCAGCTCGCCCAGATGAGCCGCCAGAACAGAGGTCGTGTCGACTACGGCGTAGCCAGCTGCGATCGCTTGCGCCTGCAGCTCCGGCGCGATCCACTTTGCCGGGACATCGAAGGCCGGCTCGCGTGTGTCGATGCCAGGCAGAACCATCGCGTGTGGATCCGAAGCAATCGCGAGCATGGAGCCGCGGCGCAGCTCGGCTCGCGCAATCTCGATGCCTCGCAGATGCACAACATACTCCGCATCCTTGAGCGATAAATTGTCCGTGATGTGAATGGAAGGCACCAGGAAGCCGAGCTGCTGAGCTAGGTTTTTGCGCAAGGATTTGATACGCGTCAGAAGCTGACCACCCTGCTTGGTGTCGACCAGCGATACCAGCCCTGCTCCTACTTCCAGCATCAGCTCGTCAAGTTTCAGCACCGCATCCATCGGGTCGCTCGCGGGCGCAGCAGTGCTGCTGCCCTTGCCCGCCTTAGCAAGCCCGGCCGCCGGCGCCTCCTCTGCTTCCTGCAACCGCGGCTCGACCTTGATGGTATGCGCCCCATAAAACAGCAAAGCCGCCAGGCTGAAGAAGGCGATCTTGGGCAGACCCGGGATCAGCCCTAGTGCGCACAGCACTCCGGCGGCGATCCGCAGCAGGCGAGGGCTCGCAAGGATCTGGCGCCTGACATTCACGCCGAGAGAGTCCCGGCTTGCCGCCCGCGTTACGACGATGCCTCCGGCGACAGAGACGAGCAGCGATGGCAGGATTGCGACCAGGCCATCCCCAACGGTGAGAATCGTGTAGGTCTTAAGCGCTTCATCGAACGGGATACCCTGCTGAAAAACTCCGATCAAGAAGCCGGCGATGATGTTGATCGCCATGATCAGGATCGTGGCCAGAGAGTCGCGCTGCGAGAAGCGTGCCGCACCATCCATCGCGCCGCAGAACTCTGCTTCCTTCGCGACGGCTTCACGCCGGGATCGTGCCTGCTGCTCATTAATGAGCCCGGCGTTCAGGTCTGCGTCGATCGCCATCTGCTTGCCCGGCATCGCGTCGAGCGTGAAGCGCGCGGTGACCTCGGCCGTGCGTACTGCGCCATGGCTCACGACAAGGTACTGGATCGCAATCAGCGCCAGAAAGAGTACAAAGCCCACGATGTAGTTGCCGCCGACCACGAACTGCCCGAAGGCTTCGATGACGTGGCCCGCCGCCGCCGGACCATCGCTGCCATGCAGCAAGATCCGCCGTGTACTCGCCAGGTCAAGCGAGAGCCGCATGAGCGTCAGCAAAAGCAGGAGGCTTGGGAAAACTGAAAACTGCACGGGCTTGAGGATCTGAATCGCTGTGAGCAGCACCAGCACCGAGGCTGTAATAGATATCGTCAGCAGCAGATCCAACACAAAGCCCGGCAAAGGCACCAGCATGACAAACAGCATGGAGACAGCTGCCAGTGGAACCACCCAGTCGCCCGAAGCACGCAGCGCTTTGCCCAGCGAGAAAGGTTGCGCTGAGGGAGTGCTCCCCCGGGAAACAGGCTTGGCTGTGCTCACGAGATCACCGCCCCTGAAGCGTTCCGGGAGCGACGGCGCGCTTCCAGCGCCCTCACCTCAGCCTGCGCACGGAAGACGATGACCAGGATGTCAGCAACAGCTTGATACAAAGCTGCGGGAATCGCATCTCCCACTTCAACACCCTTGTAGAGAGCCTGGGCCAGCGGGCGATTCTCCATCACCGGAATCCCGTTCTCCGAAGCCAGCTCGCGGATCTCGAGCGCCAGCAGATCCAGCCCCTTTGCCACTACCAGCGGTGCCGGCATGGATGCCTCGTAGCGGAGAGCGACTGCATAGTGTGTCGGGTTTGTTACCACGACGGTTGCTGTTGCAGCAGCCTTGAGAGAGTGGCGCCGGCGCATCTGGCGCCGGATACGGCGTATCCTGGCCTTAATCGATGGATTGCCATCACTCTGCTTCATCTCGTCCTTAATCTCCTGGCGAGACATCTTCAGATCACCTTCCATCTTGCGCCAGTTCAGCAGGTACTCGAGTGCAGACCACACCAACAGCACCAATCCACTCTTCCACCCAATTCCGAGCGCTACCGATCCTAGAAAGGTCGCATAGGTGCGCAGGCTGTAGAAGGAAGCATGCACCATTTCGTCCCAGTGACTGCTGAGTGTGCCGATGCCGATCCAGGCAATGGCGGCAAAGGGCAGAAGGGATTTAAGGAAGTTGCTTAGCCCTGCCGACGAGAAGATTTGGCCAAGCCGGGCCGAGGGACTCATCCGACTCACCTTGGGCTGCAAAGCCTCGGGCGCAAGCGTGAATCCGCCCTGCGCAAGACCCGCAGCGAGCGAAAGCAGCAATGCTGCCGCGAGGATAGTCACCATCCAGCGCAGGACCTCCACTGCCGACCAAAAGAGAACCGGGCCGTCGGGCGTGATCGCGCCGCTTCCAGCCGCGTCCAGAAGCTCTCTGTAGAACGTGGTCCAGTGGGCGGCTGCATCGTGACCAAGAAAGATCAGTGCGCTGACGACACCCACGCCGGCAAGCACTGCCGGCAGCTCGCGGGATCGCACGACGCTGCCTTGGGAGCGCGCCTTCTTTCGGCGTTGCGGTGTAGCCTGTTCTGTTTTGCTGCTGTCAGCCATGAGGTCTCTTCGCCTGTATGTCGATCTACGGTCTCTACTGCGCGGAGTGCAAAAGCTGTTCGGCCACCTGGATGGATTGGAGAAAGAAGCTGCGGAAGAGGCCGGGCCAGTAACGGAGCGTCGCGATCAGCAGCATGAGTCCTAGGAGGCTCTTGACCGCAGGCCCCAGCAACAAGATCGGCAACTGCGGCGAAGCTTTGCCGAGAAGTCCCAGTACCAGATCAGCCAGCAGCGTTGCCGATAGCACAGGCGCAGCCAGCTCGAGACCCAGCGTGAAGACGACGGCTGCCGCGCTCAGAGTGCCGTGTACCAGGGTGGGGCTCAGGTGCGCGGAGCCAGGCGGAAGGTAATTAAAACTCTGCGCGATCGCTCGAAAGATCCAGAGGTGCACGTCCAGACGCAGAAAGATCAGCATTGCCATCGCCTGGTGAAAGGTGGCCACCACCGTTGACTCTGCCTGTGTATTCGGGTCGAGGATGCTGATAAGCGAGTAGCCCATCTGCACGCTCAGGATCTGCCCTGCCATCTGCACAGCGTCAAAAACCAGCTGAGTGGCGATACCCATTGCTGCACCCACCAGCAGCTCGCCCAGCACGAGCATGGGCCACTGCTGCAGCGCGAGCTGTGGGAAGCGAGGGGAAACGACCGGATAGAGCAGGATCGAGAGTGCAACAACGAGACCTGCCTTGAGGCGGGGCGGGATGGCACCGCTCCCAAGAAAAGGCGCAAACAACATCAGCCCCGTAAGCCGCACGCTGATGAAGAGGAAGCCGCTGATGAGCGGGAAAAACGGAATCGTCATCACTGCAGGACCTTCCCGAAATCAGAGAGCAGGTGTGTCGTATAGTTTGCGAGGTGGCGCCACATCCAGGGCATCAGCAAAAACAAAGCTGTACCGGTTGCAACGAGGCGCGGAACAGCAGACAACGTCTGATCCTGCAGGGACGTAAGCACCTGCACGACGTTCACGAGAAGGCTGATACACACCGCTACAAAAAGAATAGGCGTCACCAGCAGGATGACCTCGGTCAGCATGCCGCGACCGAGCGCGGTGACCTCGTCTACGCCCATAATGCACACCTCCGAGCGTGTTTCATCGGAAGCTCCGCATGGTTGCTTCAATCAGAAGGTGCCAGCCGTCGACCATCAGAAACAGAAGCAGCTTCAGGGGTGTGGAGATCACCACCGGCGGCAGCTGCATCATGCCTACGGAGGTCGTGATGGAAGCGACGACCATGTCGACGATCAGAAAAGGTAGAAACAGGACGGTGCCGATCTGGAAACCCGCCTTGAGCTCTGAGAGGACGTACGCAGGCAGCAGCACACGGAAAGACAGGTCTTCAACGGTACGTGGCCGCGGTTCCTTGGCAATCTCCAGAAAGAGCTCGGCGTCCTTCTCACGGACATAGTGCGCCATGAAGTGGCGCAGGGGTTCACCCGCGCGCACGACTCCATCGAGCGGCGTCATCTTGCCGGCCTGCACCGGGAGCACTGCAGTCTTGTAAATAGCCTCGCCTGTCGGCTGCATCAGGAAGAACGTGAGGATGAGTGACAGACCGATGAGCGTTTGATTGGAAGGTGTGGTCTGCAGACCGAGCGCCTGACGCAGGAAGTGGAAGATGATGAGCAGCCGCGCAAATGGAGTGACACAGAAGAGCAGCGATGGGATCAGAGACAGCAGAGTAAGCAGAACAACGATTGACCAGGACGCAGACGAGCCGCCCAGTCCGGAGATCCGGATCTCATTACCCGGCGCCTGCACCGCAGCAAGGCCGACTGCCAGAGCAGGCGAAAGTCGCTCGATGGAGAGCGAGGCAAACGCGGAGAGCATCTCCATGGGCGCAGAGGGCGGTAGCGCAGCTGCAATGGCTGAGGTAGGCAGGCCGTCTCGTATGGGAACCATCTGGCCCCGGGCATGCGGAATGAGCAGCAGGACGCCCGCCAGGATGCCCGCCACACCGAGCCGCCGGCGGATCTCCTGTCGACTTACTCCGACGCTCTCCGCTGTGGGGAGAGGCGGTTGTGGCTGCGATGTCGCAGACTCTGCAGCTTGCTCCTCGGCGCCCATCGCTGCCGGAAGCGGTTGCGGCAGCGATGCTTGGGGATCACTCATGCCGGTTGCAGGAGCACCTGTACTTGACCCGATCCCCTCGAAGACTTCTTGCGCCAGCATACGGGCTTCCATCACCGCGGCGAAGATTTCAGAAGGTACGGCAGCTTGGGGTGCCGCTGCTTGATCGGGACGTTCCCGGATGCTTTTTGCTTCATGCTCGGCCTGCACAGATTGCGCCTGCCGCAGAACGGATTCTGCCTCCAGCACCATCCAAGACGACGGATGCGCGCCTGCTTCACTTTGCACTGATTTCGGCAGAAAAGCGCTTCGCGAAACCACCGTGGCCGGCTGCTTCGACCGTGCTTGTGCGGCTTCATCACAAGGAGGCTGCTTTGTCCGCTGTGCCTGCACTAGCGCCGATGAGGCTTCCGCTGCTTGCTGTTGGCGCCGAGAGTGCCCCGGTTCGGGCATCTGGCTCCTGACAGCCGCTGCGTTCTCAATATGCTCCTGTGAGGATCGGGCTTGTTCTTGAGTGCGTTTGCGTATAGCGCTTGCCTTTTGCTTTTCTTGTTCCGCGGCTTCAAGCTTCGACTCCAGCAGAATCGGCTTTACCTTCGCCGCAGGCTCTGGCAGCTGTAGCGAGATTGCCTCTGGCTGGTTCTTTGCTTCTCCCGAGCCGTCCGCGGCTTTGCTTCGGCTCGTCTTCTTTGCAAATGACGTGCAGGGGCTCTTCTTAAGTGGGGTAAGAGCGAGCGAGCCGCCTGGACCCATCGCAGCAAGAAAATCGTGTCCATCCACCTCAATTAAGGCGACGAACTGCTTGTCTCCCAAAGGAAGTCGTTCGACCAGACGCAATCTACGTCCGGACTCGCGCGCCCTGAAAGCAGCGATGCACTGCTTGCTCAGAAGCACGGCTGCGTGCCATCCCGGCGAGTGCCTCTTTGCCATCTGAGCCGGCCGACCAGCAGCCGTCTCGCTTATTTTCGACACGAGCCACAACTGCATCGGCCACTTCACGCGAGATCCGTAATCCGCGCGGCCAAGCGCTCGCCCACAACCTCAAACTCCGTCCAGGCGACTAGCAGACCGTTGACCCGGAGCGGGATGTCCATGCTCTGATGGCAGCTGCTTTCGAGCACTGTCCCGGGTGCCAGTTTTAGCAGTGTCTCTACGGTAAAACTCACCAGCGGTACATCAAGCGCCAGTGTGCAAGGCAGCCAGGGCAGCACCTCAACCGGCCGGTGCCGCGGTGTTTCGGCTGCTCCCGCTCTCACGTCTGCGGCTGTCTCGGTGACCTGAAGGGCGCTGCTCATCTGCATCTCTCCCAACCCGGCTCCGCAAGCTCTTCCTTGTAATCCAAGGCGGCTCATGAGGGTTTGTTCGGAGATTGTGCAAATGGAGGGCCACACAAGCACATGCTGGGAGCACGGAGGTCACTGGCAGCAAGGTTGAGGCAGCCATGTCGCGCCGGAGCGTCGCTGATATGGGCTGCATCAGTGTCCCTAGCGCAGCGAGAGTCACGCAAGCTTCAAGGGAGAGCTAGCCCCTTGGCTCTCGCATCGATAATCCTACCTCTACCCCTTCAAGGTTCCTTACGATCTTCTTCGGAGTGAAACGTAGGTGAGTCCAATGATGAGTTGAGCCCTGTAAGGTGCGCGCATAGAAGGGAGCTCAGCGCGTTCCTAAAGGGCTTTCTCATGGCCTGCTCATCCAGTGATCCTGCTTACCGTATTACGACGACAACATGGCCAGGGTCGCCTGCTCCACCTGGTCAAACGTTGTTACGACCTTTGCATTTGCTTCATACGCCTGCTGCGAGACGATCATTTTGGAGAACTCGGAGGCAACATCGACATTCGATACCTCGACCGATCCACCAATGATCGTTCCCCGTCCGCCCGTCCCGGCGATGCCAACCTGCGCCTGACCTGAACCAGCTGTTGTCTGATAGAGGTTGCTGCCAATCTGCTGCAATCCCTGGTCGTTTTCAACGGTCGCCACTGCGACCTGCCCCAAAACAATGGTGGATCCGCTTGAAAATGTCCCCTGGATCGTTCCATTCGACTCAATGCTGTAGCCGGCCAGAGCTCCAGCCGCATTGCCGTTCTGGGTTTCATCGGCAGTCCCGCTGGCGAGGTCCGTCTGCGTGATTGTACTGTTGCCACTCGCATCTGCAAGGTTCCAGCTGATGTTCATGGCTGCAGCTCCATCGGAGAGAGCGGGAATGGCGATCGCGATGGGAGCAGGTTTGCCGGTCGTGGCGTCGACGGGCGAGGTGAGCACACCATTTGAGTCAAAGCTGAGAGTGCCGCTGGCTACCTGCGTCGTGGCACCTGCTGGGGTGCTGGAGGTGCTGGAGGCAAGCGAGGAAGTCGGCACCGTAGCACTGTAAGTCCAGGTATTGGACGCCGTCTTTGTATAGGTCACGGTCACGGCCTGGATCTGCCCTAATGAGTCATACGTGTTGAACACAGAGGAAGCGGTTGCGTTTGTTGCCGATGCCGCGTTCAGGTTTACGTTCGCGCTGAAGGCGGTCGTCGCTGTAGCGGGGGTGGTCAGCCCAGTGCCCGTGTCTAAAGGCTGCAGCGCGGCCGAGGTATTGATTACGCCATTTTGGGCAGGATAACCGAGTACCAGGGAGCCATCGGGAGCAACCAGCTGCCCTGCATTGTTGGTGGTGAAGTCACCGGCCCGGGAGTAAGCGATGTCTCCATTCGTCTGCTTGACGACAAAGAAACCGTCGCCGCTGAGCGCCATATTGGACGGGATGCTTGTCGCTGTAGGTGTGCCATTCGAGAAATCAGAGGTGGTGGAGGCTACGCTGACACCGCCACCGACTTGAAGAGGATCCAGCGCGCCATTGTTGATGCCATTCTGCGCAAAGATGTCGCTGAAGCTTACATTCTGGTCCTTGTAGCCGTCCGTGTCGACGTTGGCGAGGTTTGAAGATATAGCCTTCAGTGCTTCCTGGCTTGCATTGAGTCCGGAAAGGGGAACAGAGAAGAATGACATCTACTTGCCTCCGCGAAGTGCGTTCAGGTTGCTGAAGCTGCTCAGGTCAAGCGGCGCCGTGGGGCTCACCGCAGAAGCCGTTGGAAGAGAACCTACGCCGGAGACCAAGGCTGCATTGGCAGCCTGCAGCGGGTCGGACGGCGCAAAGCTTGAAGGAGCTGCACTGCCGGACAGCTTCTCTTTGCCGTCAGCTCCAAGTCCCGCAGCCGCAGCCGCAGCCGCGGCCGTCTTGCCGGCTGCGCTTGTCGCATCGGCTCCGCTGCCGCTTCCAGTCGTCGTCCCGGTGATCGATTGATTGATGCTGATCAACTGATCCAGCTGATTGAGCGAGATCATCTGCCCAACCATGGCCGTAGGATCCATAGGCTGCGTCGGATCCTGATTTTGCAGCTCCTGCACGAGGAGGTTCAGAAAGGTCGTGCCAAGATTGCCGGCAGAAAGACTGTTGGAGTCTGTGCCAGTGCCGCTCGAGGTCCCGTTTGCCGTGGCTGCTTGCGCCTTGGCCCCGAGCTTGGTGTGCAGGGCGCTGGCGAGAGGGGCACTCAGTGTTGCCCCGGAGATTGCTGCTGTTGCCATAGATGACCTCCTAAGTTCTTACCTACTCTTAGCTTTCGCCGCTTTGGACTAACCGTGTACGTTGAGCCTTGAGGACGCGAGATGCTCCGCGGACCCAGGTTTCCAGTCCGTCTCCTCATACGCCGTGTAGCTTGGCTGGGCCGGAGCGACAGCAAAGCCTCTCTGTGAAGACGTTTGCGAGCTTGCCTGCCCGCCCGCACTCCCTCCGGCTTGTGAGCTATCCCGCTGCGCCGTGTTTGTGCCGGTATCTCGCAGCTCGATACGCGCCGGCAGGCCGAGCGCCGACCCCAGCTTGGCTTCCGCATCCGGTACATGCGCGCTGAGGGCGCGACTCAATCCGCCATGATCCATAGCGATCTGCGCAGCGACGCCGTTTTGCGTCAGAGTGGTGGACACAGAAATTGTGCCGAACTCGGCTGAATGCATGCCCACGCGCATCTCCGTTCCTTCCATGTTCGAGAGAATGCGCGAGCTGTTGATGGTAGGACCCACGGCGGCTGGCATCGCGGCAGTGTCTGCGCCCGAGGACTCCGCCACGATCTCGCGCGTCGCGCTGCCCCCGAATGCGCTTGGAGCGCCAGTAGAAGCGCCGCTCTGAAGCAATGGCGACTGCAAGTTCGCAGTGCTCTCGGCTGTGCTGTGCAAAGCAGGCGCAATGGGCTGGCCCATCTGGAGCAGGGGTGCATTATCGCCTTGGCCCCCCGTCTGTTCACCACCAGCCAGAGTGCTGGTCTTCGAATTGCTGGAGGCAGGATTGTCCTGGACCCCAGACTGCGAGGAGGCGCTGCTCCCTTCTTGTGAAAGCGATTTGTTTTCGGTGGAAGACCTTGAAAGCGCCGTACCGGCCATCGTCCCGTCAGCACTGGATGAGGAGGCTTTGTGGACATGGGCGACGCTAGTTGAGCCAGCGCTTGCCTGTGCCTGATCCTTGTGCGATCCGTACGCAAGAGTCGCCGGGCTACTGCCGGTCACAGGCTGTTGTATGCCTGCTTGTGGCAGAGCTGCCTCTGCAGAGGGCAGCGACTTACCATGTGTTACCGTTTTCGTTTCAGTAGCGCTGCCAACCGCTACTTCCTGGGCCTTTGCGACGCCCAGAGCGGGGCTTGAAAACCCAGGCACGATCTGTACTCCTGTGCTTCTATGGGAAACGGGCGAAAGCAAATCCTGCGACAAATCGCGGCTGGCTTGAGCGGCCAACTGTGTCCCCGAAGGGGATGGGACAAGCGAATCTGGAGAGGCATCGCTGGATAAAGCATGGCCGGCTCCGGTATTCAGCTGATTGGCTACCGCGAATCCGTCGAGAGAAAGTGAGGCGACTCCGGAAGAAGCATCGCCGGCCAACGCGTCGTTGGTAGCACTGCCCGACAACGATGATGGGCTGGCAGCCAAGGACAAAGTGCTTATCACCGGGGTGAGCGGCATGCTTTGTACTGCAGGGAGGTATGCGAGATCGGCAGAGGTACCCGGCGACGCGGCAGGCTGCGCCTGATCGCGATCGGATTTCCCTTTCGTCGCACCATAGCTTTTCGTTTCCGCACTCCGCTCAGTGGCGCTAGAGGAACTCACTGGGTCTGCCGTCGGTTGAGCGATCGATGCGTCCTCGAGCAGGTTCCCGAAGCTCTCGGGACCCGGTGAGGAACTCTTCTGCGCGGGCAGGCCCAAAGAGCTTGCTGGCGCTGCGCTGCCGATCTTTCCGGGAAGAACGGGTTGTACCCCAATGTTCACGACATCTACTAGTGCACGAGAGGCTCCAAAGCCCTTTCAGTCGCTTACGCGTCAGGCGTATTCCATAAGCCTAATGGTGTGAATGACTTATGGGGCCATCTTCCTGATTGCTTCTTTCAACCGTACCCGGCAAACAATTGCCGGTCGGCAAAGTTTGCCGGGTATCTGCCCGGCAATCCTTGCCTAGTTGAACTCGTTTAGCGGCTACACAAGACTGTCGATCGAGAAACTGGCGCGTCAGGAAAGCTTCATTCGCAGCTTTCTCGTCCATCGCTGTCTGTCGTGCCAGCCAGATCTTTCTGTCTTTGTCGCGCAGGCTCACGAGAACCTCCCGCTCCCGGTAAGCCTGCTGGCATCGTTCCACCTGCTGCGCCTGGAGCACCTCAAACTTGGCTTGCTGCTCACGAAGAAGCCCGGCACGCGCGTGCAGCGCATCGCCTGCGGAGCAAAGCGCATGGAGATGCATAGCAGGCAAAGGTGCTGCGGAGAAGGAGGTTTCGAGGGTCCTTGCTGTTTGCCGGCGTTCTTTCTCATTCGCCTGGAGAGCCAGGCGGAGGCGCTCTACCTCAGTGCGGATGCGAGCCAGTACCTGCTCTTCCTGGTCGAGTGCCAGTTCTCGGAGCCGCAGCACCGCGTCCAATGCAAAGCGGTAGGCCACTGCTTAGCTCGGGAGCGCCAGAAGGCGTTCCAGAATGTCAGCTCGAGGGCAGCTCTCCGCCGATTGCTGCTGCAGGAACCTGTCCAAGTGGGGGAGTACCTCCAGAGCACGGTCTAGCACAGCATCCGATCCTTTCTGGTAAGCCCCGATGCGCAGCAGATCTTCCGAGCGTGCGCGGCTGGCCAGCAGCTGGCGAAGTGAGCGCGCTTTTTCAACGTGCGCGGACGAGGCAATGGCAGGCATCAGGCGGCTCAGACTGTCCAGCACAGACACAGGAGGATAGTGCCCCTGCAGCGCCAACGCTCGATCCAGGATGATGTGCCCATCGAGTAGCGACCGCACTGTGTCGGCTACCGGATCCTGCTGGTCATCGCCCTCCATCAAGACCGTGTAGAACGCGCTGATGCTGCCGCCCTGGAAGTTGCCGGCTCGCTCGACGAGCCGCGCAAGCATGGTGAGAACGGAGGGTGTGTAGCCCTTGGCTGTGGGCGGCTCCCCTGCAGCCAGACCTATCTCCCGCTGGGCCATGGCAAACCGAGTGAGCGAGTCGATCACCAGCAGCACATGCTTGCCCTGCGCGGCGAAATACTCGGCGATAGCCGTGGCGCTCATGGCCGCCCGCAGACGCAGCAACGGCGACTGATCGGAGGTTGACACCACGACAACCGAGCGGCGGCGTCCTTCCGGGCCCAGGACCTCAAGGAACTCGCCGACCTCGCGACCTCGCTCGCCCACCAGCGCCATCACGGTCAAATCCGCTTCGGTGCCGGAGGCCATCATGCCGAGCAATGTGCTTTTCCCTACGCCGGAGCCTCCAAAAAGCCCGAGGCGCTGTCCCCGCCCGCAAGGGACAAACGCATCGAGCACGCGGACCCCGGTGCCGAGAGCCTCCCGGATGGGAACACGCTCCAGTGGCAAGGGTGCGGAGTCTTCGACCGGTACTGTCCGCTCAGCGCGGTACTCCGGCTGCCCATCCAACGGGCCGCCAGTTGCATCCACAACGCGGCCGAGCATGCCTGGCCCCACACGGATGGAGGGGTGCACACCCTGCGCTATGACTTGATCCCCGTAGCGGATGCCCTGGGGTCGCTCCAGCGTCATGGACAGCATGGTGTTGCCCCGAAAGCCAACAATCTCGCCGGGATAGGCGCGGCCGTCGCGGCTCATGACCGTACAGGATTCCCCAACGGAACAGAAGGGACCTTCTGACTCGATGACGTTGCCGATGACCTGCAGCACGCGTCCTGTCCAGCGTAGCGTACCGGTTTGTCCGAGCTTGTCAAAGTAGGAAGCGAGCGGCATCGCAGTTAGGTCCTGGGCGTTTGTGCCAGGACGTCGAAGAAGCCCTGTTCTACTTCCTTAAGCTGTGCTGCGAGCGAGAAGTTTGCCGAGCCGAGTTCTGTCTCTAGCACGCAGTCGCCAGCCTCTAGGTCCCCATCCTCAGTCACCGTCACAGCCGCCCACTGCGGCGCAGAGCCGAAGTGAGAGCGCCAACGCGCCGCACCGGCTGGATGCACGCGGATTCTGACGGCGGTGTTCTCTTTGAGCTGGTTTACGGCGATCTGCACCAGAGCAGCGACCAGCATCGGATCCACTTGGGCCTCACGATGGAGAATCTTTGCTGCAATTGAGAGGGCCAGGCGCACGATCTCGGTCTCCACGCGTGCGAAATATCCCTTGCGCTCACGCTCAAACGCATCCAGCGCCGCGCCGATCCGGTGAGCGTCTGCCTCTGCCTTAGCCCGGAACTCTTCACGAATGCGCGCCTCCGTCGTCGTAGTCGCCTCCGTGCGAACCTCCGTCAACAGCTGCTGTAGCTGCGCCTCGGACATCTCCACTTCGGCTTTGACAATTGGCTCCGCTTCCACGGGCATGGCGGGCTGCTTCATCCGCTGGACGGGCGGCAGTGCGGCCGCCATCTCACGATACTGAAACGATGTCACCGGAGCTCCGGGCATACGCGGCAGCGTGCCGCGGTTAAACGACGTATTCATCTGCTCCCTCACTTTTCAGCACAATCTTTCCATCGGCTTCCAGAGTTCTCGCCAGTGCGACGACATCCAGCTGAGCTTTGGCTACATCCCGCGAGCGGACCGGCCCCAGCGACTCTGCGTCTTCCTTCATCATCTCGATCGCACGTGAACTCATGGTCTGGTAGAAGTGGGCCCGCAGCTCCTCGCTTGCCCCTTTCAGCGCAAGCGTCAGAATCTTCTTATCGACCGCTGCAGTGACTTCACGAATCTGCAGTTCCGGTACGGTCAAAAAGTCTTCAAACGTAAACATGAGGTCACGGATGGCGGAGGCAAGCTTTGCTTCTTCCTTCTCAATGGATTCGAGGATCTCGCGCGAGGTGGTGGCATCGATGTTATTCATCAGACCGGCCACGCTCTGAAAACCCGAGTAGGTGTGCTTCGTCTGTTCACCAACAGAGCGCAGTCGGCGGTTGAGTACGAGTGAGACCTTCTCCGCCATCTCTGGGGAAAACTGACGCAGCTGTGCCAGCCGCTTGACGGACTCGGCTCGTACAGCCTGCGGCAGACACATTAACAGCGCCGAGGCCTGCTTGGCTTCCAGATGGCCCAGAATCAGGGCGACGGTCTGAGGGTGCTCCCCCTCCAGAAAGCGTGCCAGCTGTTTGGCATCGATGCGCTGCAGCGACTCCACGCGCGTTGCACTGAGCTCATTGGCGCGCACCAGGCGTTGCATCATGTCGCGCGCACCGTTTTCGCCGAAAGCTTTGACAAGCATGCGCTGAGCTGCGTCCTGTCCGCCTTGCGCGATGAAGTCCTGCGCAACAGCCAATTGGTGGTACTCTTCCATAATTTTGAAGGAGACCTCTTTCGGCACGGCACCCAGGCGCGCGATCTCCTGCGTCAGGCGCTGGAGGTCGTCATCCGGCAAGCTGCGAAAGATCGGAGCTGCCGCTTCTTCGCCGAGTACGGCTAGCAGGATCGCGGCTTTGCGTATGCCCGTCATCTCCTTGCCATGCACCATGCCGCCCTGCATCAGCTCGCTACTCACTGTGCATCTCCTCGCAGCCAGGCTTGCACAGCTCGGGTGCTATTGGCCGGTTCCGCTTTCACAAGCTGCACCAGCTGCTCCTTTAAGGCGCTGGAACGCAGCGCTTCTTCACCGGGGTGCACGGGGGCAAGCTGCGGTACCTCCTGGCTGATGAGCAAGGGCATCTGCTCCGGTGCAGGGAGCGCTAGGGCCTCGCCCAGAGCACGCTTCTGCACCGGCCGGACCACTAGAGCATAGGCGAGCAGGAAAAGCACCAGAAGCGATCCGTACCGCACAGCAATCGCATAGTCATTTAGTCCTTTGCGGAAGCGATCTGCCATTGATGGCAAGGGCACATCCACAGCCACCGGCTCATCAAAGGACATATCCTCTACCGTCAGTACGTCGCCTCGGGCAGTGTCAAGGCCGATTGCGGCCGCGGCAAGATCCTGCAGCTGCTTCAGCTCTTCCGGAGAGCGCTTCATGCGTACGTTCTCCACCTTGCCCCGCGGCAGCTGCTTATGGACCACAGCATCATCGACCAGCAGCGCTGCGGAGACACGACGAATGCGCCCGGCAGGTTCCAGCGAATGCGTGACGGTCTTGTTTACACCGTAAGTCGAGTTCTCCGTTTTCGCGCTCTCTGCGCCGCCATCCGGCACATTCGGGACGTTCGGCAGGCCAGATTTTGCCTGCGGCACGTTGCTTGTCGTTCCCGGAACCCCGCTCACTGCGGAACCGCCGCCGGTTTCATCATCTGAACGCTGCACGGTCAGCGGCACGCTTATACCCGGGTCGTACTTCTCCTGGCTTTGCTCCGTAGTGCCCGGGTCGTACTCCACATTGACACTCGCACGAATACGGTCGGCCCCAACCACCGGTCCGAGCGTTGCGATCAGCTTCTGTTCGAGCCGCCTGCCGGCCTCGCTGTCTGTCCCGTCTTCGCCATTTGCGCTGCCCAACGATACGTTGGAATCAGCGTCGATGATCGCAACGTCCACTGGCTTCAGGCCGTCCACGGCTCCGGCGACAAGCCGCTGGATAGCAGCTATCTCCTCATGCGAGAGGGCTGCACCTCGCAGCTTCAAAGCGACAGAAGCCTTGGCGCTCCGCGATTGATCAAGAAACACAGAATCGCGAGCCATGACCAGATGCACCCGAGCGCTCTTGACCGCGCCCATCGTCATAATCGTGCGCTCCAGCTCGCCTTCAAGTGCCCTCTGATAGTTCACCTTTTCGTCAAACTCCGTTTCACCCCAGCTGACCTTGTCGAAGATCTCAAAACCCATCCGTCCAGAGTGCGGAGCCGTATTGCTTGCAGCAATCTCCATCCGCGCTGCGTCCATCTTGTCGACCGGCACACTGACCTGTTTTCCATCGGGACTGATGTTGTTCGTGATTCCCTTGGCCGTCAGCGAGGCAGACAATGCCTGCGCGTCAGCCGGTTCCAGTCCGGTCATCAGGGGCTTCATGTCGGGCGTGCTCATGAGGTGAGTCAGCAGCAGAAGCAGTACAGCAGAAGCTGCTGCGCCGCCGATGAGGAAGCCGCGCTGCTGCCGGTTGCGCCCGGCCCAAAACTGCTGAAGTTGTGCGAGATACCTTTGCATATTGTCGTCTTCGCCGCGGAGCAAGGATGCGTTGCGTTAGAACTGCATCTTCTCTATGTCCTGATAGGCACTTACAATCTTGTTCCGCACCTGCATCATTAGCTGAAAAGCAACATCAGCCTTTTCGACGGAGATCATCACCTTGCTCATATCAGCACTACCGCCGGCCATCAAGGTATTTACCTGACTGGCTGCATCATTCTGCATACTGCTGACTTGGTTCAAAGCTCCTTTGAGCACGTTGCCGAAGCCGTTGTTTAAGGAACTACTGGCGTCGCTTGTGACGGGCCCGAAGATGGACGTTACTGCACCAGCAGCTGTGCCGGCCGGAATAGAAAAATTCATCGCGTCTTCCTAGCTCTTCAAGATGTCGATCGACTGCTGAATCATCTGCTTCGACGCTGTGACAGCGGAAGCATTGAGCTGGTAGGACCGCACCGATCCCATGAGGTCCACCATCTCCTGCACGGGATTGATGTTGGGGTAGGCCACGTATCCATCCTTATTGGCGTCGGGGTGTCCCGGCTCATAGCGCATGACAGGTGCACTCGGATCATCCATCACCTGCGAAAGCCGGACCGAGCCGGCGGAGCGCCCCGGAAAATGCGGCATGGTTGTTGCCGCCGCAAATTGGAGCTGAAAGGCCGACGCGTGCTGCGCGGAGAAGACCACTTCCTGCCTTTTGAAGGGGCCGCCGGCCGCGGTGCGCGTTGTATTGGCGTTGGCCATGTTGGTCGCGATCACCTCGGAGCGTTGCCGCTCCGCAGTGAGTGCCGACGCACTGATCTGAAGCATGGAAAAGGGATCCATTACTGCCCACCTCCATTGATGGCACTCAGCACTTCGTGAAACTCGCTCTTCACCAGCTGGATGCCCATGCCGTACTGCAGCTGAGCCTTTGCCAGCAGCATGCCTTCGCGATCGAGATCCACATTGTTGCCGTCCGGCCTTTCTATGAGCCCCTGCTCATCGCGGATGCTGACCGGTGTGGCCGTTTCGTTGTCGCCGGCACGCAGCAGCGTTTGCGAAAAACTGACGTCCTTGGCGTGATAACCCGGGGTGTCGACATTGGCCATGTTGGCGGCCACCACCTGCTCCCGTTGCGCGGTGATGTCCAGAAAACGTTCCATAGGAAGAGGAACCAGCGACGTACTCATGCATACCTCCGGGGCGGAAGCCCGTATTCACGAATCCTGTTGCGCATTGTCCGCAGGCTAATGCCCAGCATTTCTGCGGCGTGGGTGCGGTTGCCCTGGGTAAGCGCAAGGGTCTTCTCCAGATGCAGCCGCTCGAGCTGCCGAATAGGTACCCCGGGCGGCAGCTCCGGCTCTTCCATAGCCGCCGCGCATGCTGCTGAGGAAGGTGCTTTGCGTGTACCTGCGGCTTCGGACCGGAAGCAGGCCTGATCGATAGCCGCACCGGCCCGTTCGCTCGCATGCAGAGAAAGAACGCGTTGCATAAAGTTGCCAAGCTCCCGGATGTTCCCCGCCCAGTACTCAGCCTGAAGCATCTCGATGAACTCGGGCGCGAGCGCAGGCACAGGGCGCTGCTCGCGCGCAGCCCAAGCTGCGGCAAAGCTGGCGGCCAGCAAGGGGATGTCGTCCTTGCGCTCCCGCAAAGGAGGCAGCGACAGCGGGATTACATTCAGGCGGTAATAGAGGTCCGATCGGAAACTCCCACGATCGACCGCTTCCGCAAGGGTCACATTCGTGGTGGCGATCACCCGAATGTCTACCTTCATGGTTTTTGTCTCGCCCAGACGCTCAAACTCCCTTTCCTGCAGGGCACGGAGCAGCTTGGGCTGGAGATGCAGTGGCATCTCGCCTATTTCATCAAGCAGCAGTGTGCCTCCGTGGGCCAGTTCGAACTTGCCGGGCCGTGCCTGGGTCGCCCCGGTGAAGGCTCCGCGCGCATGACCAAACAGTTCACTTTCGAGCAGGTGCTCCGGAATAGCCGCGCAGTTTATGGCAATAAAGGGCTTCGTGGCGCGCGTACTCGATATGTGAATGAAGCGTGCGAGTAGCTCTTTGCCCGTCCCGCTTTCTGCTTCCACAAGCACATCTGCGTCAGTGCTGGCGGCCGCACGCGCCCGGGTCAACGCCTGCTGCAGCGCAGGGGAACGACCAATGATGCCGTGGGCCGGTGGATGATCGTGACTGTCAGAGGCTCTGGCCGCAGTGAGTGCGTCTGGCGCTGATTGCGCTGAGCGCATCTCCGTTTGTGCGCCTATGCCGGAGCTTGCCAGTCGCTCAGCAATCGTATGAAGGCGGGTCCAGGCCACCGGCTTCGTCAAGTAATCGCTTGCGCCGCCGCGCATAGCCTCAACCGCGTCCGGGACGCTGCCGAAGGCGGTCATGAGCACGATTGGAACCGTGGCAGCTTCCGCGCGCAGGGCTCGCATCAGTTCTACGCCTGATCCATCCGGAAGGCGGACGTCACTGACCATCAGGTCATACTCCGCTTGCGCCAGGCGATACTCTGCCTCGCGAAGGCCGCTCGCAGCGGTGACCTGCCAGCCTTCCCGGGAGAAATGAGCCGTCAGTGCGGTCCGGATACCCGGCTCGTCATCCACAATCAGGACACTGCGAGGAGGAGTCGTCGGCGTGGTCATGCGCATGGCACCTCCAGGTGGAAGCAAGCTCCGGGCCCGGCAAGATCAGCGGCGTAGAGAACGGCCCTGTGCTGTTTGGCAATCTGCCGGCAAACGGCAAGTCCGAGCCCGGAGTTCGTTCCGGCTGCACTCCAGCCAGCTTCAAATACATGCGGCCTGTCTTCTGGAGCGATGCCGCAGCCTGTGTCTGCCACGGATAAGCGCAAGCAGGACGGCTCGATCGGGGAGATCGCAATTATGATGGTGCCACCAAAGGGCGTGTGCCGGACGGAGTTGAGAACTAGGTTCAGCACCAGCTGCTGTATCGCCGCCTCGTTGGCAAGCACCATGCCCTCAGCCCTGTAGTTCTGCAGCTGAAGCGTGATGCCGGCTTGCTCCGTGACCGGCCGCGCGAACTCTGCAGCGGCTCGCACTACTTCCCTGAACTCAAGCAGGTGCAGGTGGACGGAGTCGGTGCCATGAAACGAGAGAACGTTGTTCACAGTGCCGGCAAGCTTGCGAAGACCTGCTCGGAGGTGTTGGGTCCACTCGCGCGAGCGGCTCGGCTCCTCATCAATAAGTGCGGCAAACAGCTCCATTCCGGCCAGAGGGTTTCTTACCTCGTGGGCGAGCATGGCGGCGATTTCTGCAAGTGCGGCGGTGCGGCGGCCGGCCTCCCTCTGCTCCTCAGCCTGTTTGTGTGCAGTGACGTCAGCAAAGATGAGTATGGTCTGCATGCCGCTGGTGACCTGTGGCAGGCGCCGGGTCCGTAGATTGAGCCATCGCCGGTTCTGCCCTGTTGCTATTTCGAGATCCTGCGGGCTGCTGCCAGGGTAGAATGAGAATTCATTCTCCCCTTCCATCGCGCAAAAGGGCTGCAGATCCAAGCCGGTGCGGGCTTGTAACTCCTCCAGATCGCGCGGCAGGGTGTTTCGTATGCCGAGGAGCCGCCATGCTTCCGGGTTCATGCGTAAGAGGCGCGGCTGCGCAGGTTCGGCGTGTAGCTCTTCCGGGCCAAGGACCAAAACACCGCATGGCATGGAATCGATCAACTCACTGAGGGCAACGCGCATGGCTTTGTTCTCGGCAAGGCTGCTCTCAAGCTCCTTATTCCGAACCGCAAGCTCCCGGCTTAGCTGTCCAACCTCTGCCTGCAGCTCCCGGTAGGATCGCTCGAGCGTTTCCGAGGCAGCGATAAAGTCCGAGAAAGCGTCAGCCAGCGAGAGCACACCTTCCCTTGCTGGAGGTGCCATGTAGAGGCTCGCTTCCATGTGCGAGTTATGAGAGCTAGGCAGCATCTGCCGAGTGGTAGTGCACGACAGGGGCCAACTCTGTGCGCGCTTGCGTGCTGCTGCTGGGTACGAAAGATCAGGCCACTGTCTTGGAGCCGTGCGCTTTTTAGGGGTATACGGTCGTTGCCGTTCTGTGGGTACGGAAAGCAGGATGCGGAGTACTTGTTTGCGCCATTACGGCGGCCTTCCGCTGATCAGGGATATGCCAGAGGATCTGACCGCCAAAGCTGCGGCGAAAAACGACGGTGATTTTATGCCGTCTAGTCCGCGCCGGCTCCGTGCGCGGAAGCTCTTCGCGGGATTAGAACAGGATGTGTTTGCTCAGCATCATGCGCTCGCCATTGAGTAGGATCGCCGCCCGTTCCATCGTGTTTCGCAGCTCCCGCACATTGCCGGGCCAGCCATGCGCTTTGAGTGCCTCCATCACCTCCGGGGCGATGCGCACACCCGGGCAGAACTTGGCCGTGAATGCATCGACCAGCATGGAGAGGTCACCGTCTCGCTCACGCAAAGGGGGAAGCCGTACCGGGAAAACAGCGAGGCGGTAGTAGAGATCTTCCCGAAAGAGTTTCTGCTCAGACAACGTTTTAAGGTCCGCGTTGGTAGCCGCGACTACGCGCACATCGACCTTTAAATTGTCGTTGCCGCCCAGCCGCTGCACTTCGCCCTGCTCCAGGAAGCGAAGGATCTTGCTCTGGAGAGAAAGCGGCATATCGCCAATCTCATCGAGAAACAGCGTGCCTCCATGCGCGGCATGGATGCGCCCGATGCGCGACTGCATGGCTCCGGTAAATGCGCCCTTGGCATAGCCAAAGAGCTCGGCTTCAAGCAAGGCCTCCGGAATGGCTGCACAATTGACAACCGCAAAAGGGTGCTTGGCCCGAGCACTGATCATATGGATCGCCTGTGCGACCAGGTCTTTGCCAGTTCCGCTTTCGCCGGTGATGAGCACTGTTGTTTCTGTCCGCGCCACCATCTCCGTGAGCTGGTAAACGCGCCGCATCGCTTTAGAGCCGCCCACCATGCCGCGAAGGCCGGTGCGAGCTTCTCCCTCCTCGAGGGAAGGCGAAGCCCCGCGGAAGGAGACTTGTGTGGCAGAGGCATCAGGCATCACGCCGCGGTAGATCAGATCAGTCAACTGCGAAGCGAGCGGAGTCGGTGAAGCATTAGCGAGAAGCAAGTGCCCGGTCTGCGCGTTCAGCGTCAAAATTTCGATGCTGGGAAAACGCTGCAGTACAAGTGCGCTGAACTCATTCGCGACAATATCGGGCAGCATCGGGTCGAGGAGCAACATCTCGGTCCGGCTTGCGGTCAACAGCTCCAGGGCCTCAGCGCCACTTGCTGCTTCCTGCATCATCCAGCGGGGAGCTCCAATCTTTTCCCGCATCTGCATGCGCAAACGGGGATTGGGGCTCACCAGAAGAACGCGGACTGGCTGTTGATCCTCAGCTCGCGGTGGAGACCAGGGCATCGCTGTCATAGCTGCTCCAGGCACGCGCTGGTAGATCCTCTATCAGGCGCAGGCGAGCGCATAGCCGATACCTCGCACAGTGCGAATCAGCTTCTGCTCACTCGTTCCGTCAATCTTGTCGCGCAGGTACTTCATGTAAACGTCGACGATGTTGGTGGATGGATCAAAGGGAGTGCGCCAGACCTGCTCCATGAGCACGGCGCGGGAAACCGGTCGCGGTGAGTGGCTCATGAGGAACTCCAGCAGATCAAACTCCCGAGGAGTGAGCTCAATCCGGCGACCGTCCCGCTCCACGCGGTGCTCTTCCCGATTGAGAGTCAAGCCGGACGGCACCTTCGGGTGGGTCGCGGCAGGAGCTTCTGGGTTTGCACTCGATCTACGCCGCAGCAGAGCGCGAATACGGGCAAGAAGCTCAACAAAGGAGAAGGGCTTGACAAGGCAATCATCTGCTCCCTGGTTGAGTGTCAAAACCTTGTCTTCCAAGCGGCTCCGCCCGGTGAGGACCAGAACCGGCAAAGCCGGTTTCTCAACATTCAACTTGGTCAGCAGCGTCATGCCATCCATGCCGGGGAGGGTTAGATCAAGCAGCACAAGGCTCGGATCGTCTTGCTGAACCGCAAGCAAAGCAGCTTCACCATTGTGAACAGATTTCGGCTCAAATCCTTGATCTTGCAGCCAGGAACAGAGCAGGCGTGCCAGCGGTTCATCGTCTTCTACGATCAATACTCGGGCCGAGCCCCCGGCATGATCTGCTAAGTCCCGAGGTGAACAAGACTCTGATAGAGGCTCGTTCGCCGTACCTTCTGGCGCGTGCGAAGACGAGCACGGCCCTTGCGCTACAGAGAGCGGTTCTTGGTTTTCCATCTATGTGGGTTCCTGAGGCCGACTATACCCGAGCCAAACCGCAAGCCGAGGGCAGAATGGGCTCTCTCAGTACTAACGTTTCTCTCATCTAGCGAACCCGCACAAGCGTTTGTGGATTTGCTACCGGGTGAGTGCCACATGATTGGTGCAGATGGAGTTGCGTGTGTACAAAGAACGGGTCTTTCTTCAGCGCGCACGAAACGATCTTTATTTAGCGCATAGAGGTGGCGATCTGAGATGGGTGTGGCATGCAGCATCAGCGTGTTGCGAGGGTTGTTCCGGGCTTCTCCTTTGTTGTCGGGGGAGCCTCATGCGGGGACGAGGAGACTGCTCCTGCTTGGCTCTGCGTTTGCGCTGCTGCGGCAAGAGGCTCTTCCGCGCCGCCGTCCAGGTACTGGACGATCAGTGAAATGCGCCGATTCGAAGCGTCAAGCGGGTGTTGCGGGGTGCGGAGACGCTGATCAGCAAAGCCGCGCACCTGCGAGACCTGGTTGGTGCGCACACCGCTGGTCTGCATCAGACGGCGAGCCACGTTGGCACGGTCGGAGGAGAGCTCCCAGTTGCTGTACACCTTCTCATTCGAATAGGGCTGCGCGTCGGTATGGCCTTCGATCGAAACTCGGTTGGGCAGCGTGCCCAACTGCGCGGAAAGCACCTTGAGGATCTCCACCAGAATGGGCGTGGGCTGGGAGCTGCCGGACTGAAAAAACGTCCCTTTCGGGTCTTCCATCAACTCAATGCGGAGCCCTTCCGGGGTGATGGTCATCTCAATCTGCTTCTTTAGGCGATCAAGGTTGTCGACCTTGTGAACGCTTTGCTCGAGAGCAGCTTTCAGCTTCGTCATGTCCTGCTTGTTCAGCAGAATGTTTTCACCTGTTCCGGAACGATCGGAGCCTTTCTGCACGGCTCGGCCGTTCGGATCGCGGAAGTAGCCGGCAATGACCTGCTGTTCCTGTTTGGTGGTACTGCTCGTAAGCCATAGCACAATGAAAAGGGCCATCATGGCTGTGACGAAATCGGCGTAGGCGACTTTCCAGGCTCCGCCATGGTGGCCGGCATGGCGACCCTGCTTTTTGATGAGAAGAATGGGCGGCTGCGTGGCTGCCATGGTCAGCTCGCCGCCGCTGCGCCGTCGGCCTTGCCGCGGCACACCTTTTCTAATTCAGAGAAGCTTGGGCGCACGTGCTCCGGGATGGCTCGCCTGGCCATCTCGACCGCCAGGATGGGCGACATGCCTTTGGCAAAGGAGATCATGACGACACGCAGGATGTGGTAGTAGCCATGCTCATCGTCGACGCGTTTGGTCATGGCTGAGGCGAGCGGGCCCAGAAGACCGTAGCAGAGCAGAATACCCAGGAAAGTGCCCACCAGCGCAGCGGCCACCTTGTGCCCGATAGCTTCCGGAGGTCCACCCAGCGAACCCATCGTGATGACGATGCCAAGAACTGCAGCCACAATGCCCAGTCCGGGGAGTGCATCGGCCACCGTCATGAGAGCTCCCGTAGCTGCGCCTGCACACCGGTGGTGAACCTCCATGTCCAGCTCCATCATCTGGTCCACGTCGAATGTACTGACGCCTCCTGTAATGGCCATTCTCATCGTGTCGCAGACAAAGTCGCGGGCGTGATGGTCCTTGAGAAAGATGGGATATCTCCGAAAAACCGGGCTCTTGTCGACCTCTTCCACGTCGCTCTCAATGGAGACCATGCCTTCCTTGCGAGCCTTGGTAAACAGATCGAACATCATTTTCAGCGTGTCCAGGTAGCGCTGTTTCGGGAACTTGGAGCCGCCAAGCACACCGGTCAGCCCGTTCATGATGCCTTTGAGAACGTGCATTGGGTTGGCAGCAAGCAGGGTGCCGATTGCAGCCCCGCCAATGGTGACGAGCTCCGCAGGCTGGAGCAGAACGGCGAGGTTGCCCTTTTCCATTAGGAAACCGCCGATCACTGCGCCAAAGACGACCAGAATGCCGATGATCGAGAACATGTGCTCCTTTGTTGCGCGTGGACCCTGACGGGCCAGGACGCGGCGCGCCCTGGCTGGTGTCTCTTCTATCGGCGCCGTCCGGCAAATCGTTCAGGGGAAAAGCGAACAAACAACGAACTCGCCTCAGGCCAGCCCTGACCTTCGTAAGCAGGATCTGCTCCGCACGACATGGTGCTGCGAAGGTCAAAGGGTATGGGCATCACGCGAAATACCGACGATCTGACCCGGTTGTGGCGGGCTCAAGCAGTGGCAAATCTGCCGCGTTTGAGAGCGGGCTTTTCCTTGCAAAATGTATAAGTATGCAGGGTGATGCATAGTTATGCTCTCCGCACAGTACTTCCGTACCGCTTGCACAGAGTTAGGCGTTTTGTGGCGGGGATTGACAGGCGAGGTCTGTTCGCGGAGCGCTCGGCCCGTTTTGGGACAAAAGGGGTGCCATCGGTTACACAAGGGATGGCACAGGGAAGGCGCGGATGTGCAGGGGGTTGACAGCGGGCGCTCGTACCCTTTGTGTGCGTCTGGAAGGAGCCGGCCGAGGAAGTGAAAGGCCACAGCTCCCTGTGCCTGCCATACCTTGCCGAGCAGGTGAGGCGTTTACTCCAAACCAGCCCTGGACGTGGTGGCAGGAAAGCCGGTCTGCGGCGAGAGCACCTCCCTGTTGTCGCCGGCCGGGCTCGGCTTGACCATCCTAAGACGAGCCTTCTTGAGAGAGTGAGCTGATACGGGCTTGCTTACAGCTATGAGCAGGCGACAAAGCATCACAAGCCGCCTACACTCTTTCCACCACTTGCGCCTCACCCGCCAAGGAGAGTTCCCACTGATGCTGCTACTTTTACGAACGATCGCCCTCTCCCTGCTCGCCTCGTGCACCTGCACAGCCCTCGCGCGTGCGCAGGCCAAGCAGCCGGAGCCCATGCAGCACGAGTTCACGATGCAGCACTTCCAAACAGAAGGCGGCGCGGTGCTGCCGGAGGCGCGCGTGGTTTACGGCACCTACGGGCACCTGAATGCCGCGGGCGACAATGCTGTGCTGCTGCCCTCGCACTACATGGCCGAGATGCACGGCTATGGATGGCTGATCGGTCCCGGCAAGGCGCTCGACCCGGACAAGCTTTTTCTGGTCACGAGCGAGCTGTTCGGCAATGGCCGTTCTTCCTCACCGAGCAACACACCGGAGCCGTTCCATGGGCCACGCTTCCCGGTGATGACGATCCGGGACAATGTGGAGGCGGTACACCAGCTGTTGACGGAGCAGCTGCACGTCAAGCATCTGCGCGCGGTCATCGGCTTCTCCATGGGCGCGCAGCAGGCGTTGCAATGGGCGGTCAGCTACCCGACGTACATGGACCGCATCGTCGCGACCTCCGGCACAGCCAAGACGTACGGCCACGGGATCGTGCGCAACGAAGGGGAGATTACGGCGATCGAGACAGATGCGGCTTTTGAAAAGGGCGATTACAAGGCAGAGCCCGAGAAGGGGATTGAAGCTTTCTCTTTGATGTGGACCGGCTGGCTGTTCTCGCAGCAGTGGTGGCGCGAGGAGTTGTGGCGACAGGACGATCCCAAGTTCGCCTCCGTCCGAGAGGTTATCGAGCATTACCGCACGCACTTCATTCCGGGAGCCGATGCGAACAACCTGATTTTGCAGCTACGCACGTGGGAGAGCAACGACGTCGGCATGACCGGTCCTTTCCGTAACAACCATGGTGGCAACTTGCAGGGAGCTTTGCAGTCCATTCAGGCTCCGGTTCTATACATGCCTTCCGCAACCGACCTGTACTTCCCGGTGGAAGACGCGCGCTATGAAGCGCAGTTCATTCCACACTGCACACTGCTGCCTATTCCATCTCTGTGGGGTCACCCGGCCGGCGCTGGCGCGAGCCCGGCAGATGAGAAGTTTTTGAACGAACACGTTGCAAGCTTCATGGCCGGGCAGCCCGTGCAGTGATACATGAACGACGCCACAGTAGGCCACTTCATGCCTCCAGCGCTTTGCCAGCCAGGGGGGTAAACCCGTCTGGGCCATGGGAAGGCCGCGCAGTCTGGCGCTGCCTGCAGGTTGAGGGCTTCCGTGGCCGTTGCACAGGCAGCTGCAGCGGCAGAAGCGTAGCGCGGAGAGGCGGACGGCTGCTCGCCTGCGCCGGTTCGCTTCCCGTATAACGGCTCGCTCCTTGTGTGGGAGCGATTGCGCGAAGATGTATTCGAGAGGCCTGCGTCCCATGTTTGATTCTGCGTTCCATCCCGCTCTCGCCCGCTTCCGTCCGGGCCGTGTGCTGGCTGCAGCGGCATCTTTGCTGCTGGCGGCGAGCTCTGCGCTGGCTGCTCCTCAGCGTCCGGCTATCACGGGCATTGCCGATGTAGCGATTGCTGCACAAAACATAGAAGCGAGCCGGCAGTTTTACACGCAATCTCTCGGCTGGAAGGCTGAAGCTTCGCCCGAGTATCCCGAGGGTGTCCGCTTCTTTGGCGACGCCCGGCAAGCAGTCGATGTATTCCCTGCTACGACGCCCAGCGAGCCGGCTCTGGCGCATGTGGACTTTGCCACGGCAGACGCGCAGGCGATGCGGCTTTATCTCAAGAGCAAGGGCGTGATTGTGCCCGATTCTGTCACCAGGCTGCGGGATGGCGAGCAGCAGTTCCTGGTGAAGGATCCGGAAGGCAATGCCATCGGCTTTGTGCAACGGGCGCCCGGCGCAGGAACGAATACTCATGGCAGCAGCGGCCCTGACGCTCTCTCAGGGCGCATTATCCATGCCGGCTTCATCGTGCACTCGGCGGCTGCGGAAGACCGGTTTTACCGAGACATCCTGGGCTTCAAGCTTTACTGGACCGGCGGCATGAAAGATGGTGTCACCGACTTCATCTCGATTCAGGTGCCGGATGGGACGGACTGGATCGAGTACATGCTAAACGTCCCACCGAACCCGAGCCATCACCAGATCGGCGTCGATGATCATTTCGCACTCGGAGTCGTCAACATGGATGAAGTGGTCGCGAAGCTTGGGCAGCGGGGCTTTCCTCCGAATGGCCAGGAGCACAAGCAGATGGGCCGAGACGGCAAGTACCAGCTGAATGAGTACGATCCGGATGAGGTGCGGATTGAGTTTATGGAGTTCAAGCCGGCGCAGAAACCGTGCTGCCACGACTTTACCGGGCCGCATCCTTCGCCCGATCAGTAAGGCTTTGCGGAGCTGGTGCACAGCAAGGGAGGCCCGGCCTATGCCGGGCCCTTTTTCATGCACAAAGCAGCGTCTCTCTCTTCTCTATTTCGGGAGCTCCTGCTGGCCTGTGATGGTGAAGCTGCTCGTCACACCGTCTGCCTCTTTCCCGGCTTCACCAGGCTGGCTGCCACCGAGATACAGGTTGTACGCGCCGGCCTGCATGACACGGACGCCGGCGGCACTTACTATGCTGAGCTGCCGGGGCTGCAGGGTGAAGCGAACGTGCCGGCTTTGCCCAGGCGCGAGGTGTACGCGGTCAAAGCCGACCAGCTGCAGCCTGGGCGAGAGCTCGGTTTGCGGTGGGGTCAGGTACAGCTCCGCGACTTCATCCCCGGGCATTTTGCCTGTGTTCTTTACCTCTGCCTCGACGGTGAGCGGCTCACCCGCGGCCACGCTTGTCGCCGAGAGTTTGAGACCAGAAAAGGCGAAGTGCGTATAGGAAAGACCATAGCCGAAGCCGTAGAGGGGCTTGCCGGTGAAGTAACGATAGGTGCGGTTCTTCATGGAGTAATTGTCGAAGGCCGGCAGCTCATCGACACCCGTGTAGAAGGTGACCGGCAGCTTGCCGCCGGGATTGTTTTTGCCTGCCAGTGTCTCGGCGATCGCGGTACCGCCTGCTTCGCCCGGGTACCAGGCTTCGAGCAGAGCGTTTGCATGCTCCGCGGCCCAGTTCACGGCGAGAGCGCTGCCGTTCATCAGGACGACGACGAGCGGCTTGCCCGTTGCCCCGAGGGCTTCCAGCAGCTTGCGCTGAGCTTCCGGCAGCTCAATGGAGGTGCGATCGCCTCCGGCAAAGCCCTCGATGTGGACCGGCATCTCCTCGCCTTCGAGCTCCGATTGCAGACCGACAAAGGCGACAGTCACGTCAGCCCCCTTCGCTGCTGCGACGGCTTGGTCCAGCTCCGCGGCTGGAGGAGCCATCCAGCGGAACGAGATGCCTCCTGCCGTCTTTGCGCCCAAGTGACGGTACTCGATTGCGATGGCATGCGGCTTCGCATCGGCGAAGTTCACGTCGATCCCCAGCATGCGCGATTCCCACTGCTCAGAGCCGGGCGTTGTTTTTGTTGTGTCCACGGGCTTGCCGTCGATGGTGAGGGCTACCTGCTCTGTGTCCTTGGCTGCCCCGGTGCAGCCATCGCCGCAGCGGCCGATCTTGAGACCGAACTGGTAGCTGCCCGGTTTGGGGGGCGTGAGGGTGCCGGTCCAACGGACGGAGTAGCCATCCGGGTTGAGACCAGGCACGGGGCTTGCGTGGGTCCAGTCGAAATCTACCTGCGTGTCGACGCGCTTGAGTACGGGCGTTCCGCTCCCGTCCTTGCTGCTGTAGTACTCGCCGGTGAGCCCTTGCTTGCCGTCGCCGGTGCGCAGCAGAGTACGCGGCACGGGCAGCTCGATGCCCTCGGTGTAGGGCGAGCCTTGCGCATACAGGATCTTCGACACAGGAAATTGCGCGATCATGGCATCGACGGGCAGAACCGGGTGGGAGGGGATGGCGTTGTAGTTGCCCTCGAGTGCCAGCAGCGATGCGGCATTGGGCCCGACGACGGCGATGGTTTTTACGCTGGAGTGGAGCGGCAGTGTTGCGCGATCGTTCTTGAGCAGCACGTTCTTGAGCAGCACGATGGCCTCGTCCGCGGCTTTGGTTGCAAGTGCGCGATGTGCGGAGCTGTCATCCTGGCTGAAGGGGATGCTGTTGTAGGGCACACTGGCCGGCGGATCAAACATGCCGAGCCTGATGCGCGCCGTAAAAAGCCGCTGGACGGCTGTGTCGATTGCGCTCTCAGGCAGCAGGTTGCTGTGCACGGCCTGCCCTAGGGCGTTGTAGGTGTCGCCGCAGTTTGTGTCGGTGCCTGCGAGCACGGCGGTGGCCGCGGCGTGGGCTGCATCGGGCGAGGTGTTGTGCCCGTGGAAGAAGTCGTCGACGGCACCGCAGTCCGAGGTGATGAAGCCCTTGAAGCCCCAGCTGTCGCGGAGCGTTGTCTTCAATAGCTTCGTGTTGGCGCAGGCAGGCAGGCCGTCGACTGCGTTGTAAGCGCACATCAGCGAGTCTGCTTTCGCGTCGACAATCGCGGCGCGAAATGCAGGCAGGTATGTCGACTCGAGGTCATAGGCGGAGGGATCGACGTCCGCTTTGTGGCGCGTGCTTTCCGGACCTGAGTGCACGGCGAAGTGCTTCGGCGTGGCGATGGTCTTGTAGTATTTCGGATCGGTCCCCTGGAGACCTCTCACAAACGAGGTGGCCAGTGTGCCGGTGAGGAAAGGGTCTTCGCCGTAGGTCTCCTGGCCGCGACCCCAGCGCGGGTCACGGAAGATGTTGATGTTGGGCGACCAGACCGTGAGGCCGAAGTAGCGGGCATGGTTCCCGTGCGTCAGCGCCTGGTTGTACTTGGCGCGCGCTTCGGTTGCGATGACGTCGGCTTCCTGCCCGATGAGGTCGCGGTCCCAGGTTGCAGCCATGCCGATCGCCTGCGGAAACATGGTGGCGTAGCCGGACCGCGCGATGCCGTGGAGCCCTTCGTTCCACCAGTTGTACTCCGGGATGCCAAGGCGCGGGATGGCGGGCGCCTGGTCCATCATCTGGCTGATCTTTTCTTCCAGAGTCATTTTGTTTACCAGATCGCTGACCCGGTCTGCCACAGGAAGCGAGGGATCTCGAAACTTGTCGGCTCCCTTGGCACGCGCATGGCCAAGAAGGCAGAAGCTCCCGGCTGCGAACAGAAGCGCCGCCCGGAAGACAGCGACGGTGCCGGCTGGTGAAGTCGACTGCTTTGATCTCATGGTTTGGGGCTGCTCCGCGAAGGTATGGAAGGCTCACGCGATTGTGCCTGAGCGTGGAGGCCGCTACAGGGCAGAATGGGCGCGCGGACTGAACATAGGACGGCCTTGTGCGTATCGTCAAGCGCGAGCCGTGGGGTTGCCGGGCGGATCGAGGGGCACGCACTCCGGCTTGCATGCACAACCGGGAGACAGCGGGTTCTTCATCGCAGCGGCCTCAGCAAGCGGCGTGGCCGGCAAGGCTGGGAACGCGAGACGACACGGGAGTATCCTCTTTTAGGTGCACGGTAGGCAAGTTACTTTCTCGCATATCCTGCTCATTTTTAGGGCAGGGCCTGCTCTTCGAGGGGGGTAGCTGCCCCGATACTATCTGTAGATAATGGAGTGCTAGTAAGTTCGAGTTACTTCAACGCAACCAGACAGCCAGGGTCACGAACGGTGGGCATCATGAAACAAAACTTGACGAGAGTGCCACGGATCAGCGAAGTACTGGAGAGTTTAGAGCAGGAGCTTGCGGACCTGCGGAAGGCGCGGGCTCTGCTGCTGAGACAAAGCGGCCTACCTGAAGTCGTGGGTCTGGAAGGCGGCGACGGCTTTGCGACGCATGCGGAAGCGCCGAAGCAGAAGGCAAAAACCGGCCGGGTACAAACGCTCACTCGAAGCAAGTTTCTTGCCGCGCTCAAGGGCCGCAGCCGGGCGCGATCCAGGGTCACAGCCTAGGCAGATCTGGCTTGTCACCGGCAAATAGACTTGGGAGCAAGCTCAGGGAGCAGGTTTACGGGCTTCGTTGCCTGTGCGGCTGTTCCACAGGGAGATGGCGCCTCCCGGCGTTACGGTGGCACGCAGAAAGTAGCCGGAATCAGGACCGTCCGAATCCTGAGCGGTTCCGTTCAGATTGGCAATATGCGCGGCGGCGGTGTTGTGCGCCGGGCCGCCCTCGTCGGAGTAGTGCAGTTGCCAGAGCGCGGGATGGCTGGGTGCCTGCTTCAGCGTGTCGAGTACGGGGATGGAGCCTCCCTTGACTGCGCCATTGTCCATGACGGCGACCTTCGGCGTGATGGCATCGACCAGTGCGCGGCTGGAGCTTTGATACCAGCCATGATGCGAGACCACCAGAAGATCGATGTGACCGAGACGGTTGTTCGGGCACATGAGATCCTTCTCCTTGTCGCGCGTCAGGTCGCCCAGATCCAGGATGCGGGCGCGGCCCCACTGCAGCACAAAGCCGAGTGAGCGGGAGTTCTCTGTGCGGTCCGGCTCGGCTTGCCCGGCATCGCTGCAGAAGGGATTGGCCGCGCCAGCACCGGGCATTGCAGAGGCAAGGACCGCACCATCGCTGCTGACCACGGTTCCATCGAAGCCGGGTACCGGGAGCTTGTCACCCGGGTGCAGCACCTGGTGCCGGGAATGGCCGCTGGCAATCACCTGCCCATAGGCCTCCGCGCTGTGCGCGGTTACGCTGTCGTTTGTCTCCCTGTTGGGGCCGTGATCGAGAAAGAGCCCGACGGGTACGCGAGCTACCAGCTGAGGCACGCCGCCCGCGTGGTCGGTGTGGTAATGCGTGATGAGAACGGCATCGAGCCGCGTGAGATGCGCGAGATGCATCGCGTCCACGATGCGTTTTGCGTCGCGTCCGGCGTCGCGTCCGTCTCCGTCAGGCCAGCCCGTGTCCACAAGCAAAGAGTGCCCGTCCGGAGTCACAAAAAGTGTGGCCTGGCCCCCCTCCACATCCACAAAAAAGATCTGGAGTGCGCCGGCCAGCGCAGCTGGAGGGGTATGCTCCTGCGCCCCGGCCAGGCAGGGACTGAGAGCGACACCGAGAGTGAACGAAAGACAAAGGGCTGCTGCCTGCGCCACGGCTCGGCATGGGCTTCCACTCGTACGCCTGGCTCGCTGCCCATTCTTCCCGTTCTGCCCGTTCTTCCCGTTCTTCATGGCGACCATGGTATGCCAGCCAGGCATTTGCTTGCTGGACAGAGGCACTTCGCGGGGACCTGCCTCTCGATTCCGACATCCAAGCGAAGCAGACCCTCCCGGAGGCTCCTGCGCTATGTCTGTGTCCCGTCGTGACTTCTCAAAGCTGGCGGCTTTTGCTGCCGCGACCACGCTTGCTCCCCTGCCATTGCGGGCTTTGCCCCAAGCTGCTCCCGCGGCAAGCGGGGGCGGCGGGCAGAAGATCGGCTACTGCATTGTGGGGCTGGGGCGCATTTCGGTCGACCACTTTATGCCGGGGCTGCTGCAGTCGCAGCACGGCAAAGTCACGGGGCTGGTGAGCGGCACGCCGGACAAAGCGCAGAAGCTGGCAGCGCAGTACAACGTCCCGGCCAGCGCGGTGTACAGCTACGAGCAGTACGACCGCATGCGTGACAACCCTGCCATCGATGCCGTTTACATCGGGCTGCCGAACAGCCAGCATGCGGAGTTTACGATCCGTGCGGCCAAGGCCGGCAAGCATGTGCTGTGTGAGAAGCCGATGGCCACCACGGTCGCGGACTCCCGCGCGATGATCGAGGCCTGTGCGCAGGCAAAGCGCAAGCTCATGATCGCCTACCGCTGCCAGCTGGAGGCGGTGAACCTCAAAGCGGTCTCGCTGGTCCGCTCGGGGGCACTGGGCAGCGTCCAGGCGATCGAGAGCGCGCACGGCTTCAACATCCCGGCTGGGGAGTGGCGTCTGGATGGCAAGCTTGCCGGAGGAGGGCCCCTGATGGATGTGGGGATTTACTCGCTGAATGCCTGCCGCTATCTCACGGGCGAGGAGCCGCAGGTGCTCTCGGCTTACAGCTCTGTCATTGACCAGGATGGGCGGTTCAAGGAGGTGGAGGAGAACATCGGTTGGACGATGAAGTTCCCTTCCGGCATTGTCGCCTCCTGCAACACCACCTACGGCGCCGACATGGACGGCTACTACCGTGTGCATGGGTCCAAGGGCATGCTGGAGCTGTCGCCGGCGTTCGCTTATGAGGGCATCCACATGACCGGGATGCTCCACACTGACAGCGGCAAGCAGCCGCTCGACATGCCGGAGCCGATTAAGGACCCGCTGCAGTTTACGGCGCAGGCCGACTATTTTGCCGACTGCATCCTGAACGACAAGCCGGTAAAGATGAACGGGGAAGAAGGGCTGCGAGACACCGAGCTGATGATGCAAATCTATCGCGCTGCCGGTATCCGCAAGAGCTAGAGCAAGTGCAGACAAAAGGCCCGCGCTCTCACCCCTTTTGCGAGGGAGGGCTCGGGCCTTTGTCCGTTCCTTGTTCAGCTCGGCGCGTTCAGCGGGAGTAGTTCTGCGCGTATACGTCGCGGGCGAGGCCTTCCTTGCGCGCTTTGGCCCTCAGCTCAAATGCCTGCTGCTCTGTGAGGCTGGCGCCCAGCGTTACCAGGAAGGGTGCACTGCCGGTGCGGCTCCAGATCGCGGCATCCAGCCCTGGGTAGCGCCGGTTGACGAAGGCAGCCTTGGCAGCGGCTTCATCGCGTCGATTGTAGGTGTAAGCGATGACACGCCACACCTTCGTTCCGGGGGCGACGGCCGTCGATACATCCAGGTGTGCCGGAGGAACAGCCGAAGCAACGGTGCTCTTCGCGGGAAGAACTGCCTTCCTGGGCGTGGGCTTCGCTGGGGCTAGGGGAGGCACAGCAGTCCGTGCCGCTGTCGAAGCGGGCGGGGCTGGCAGGATTGCGCTGCTCTGCACTCCTCCCGTCCCCGCGGGTGAAGCAGTCTGCGTCGGTTTTGCCGAGTGATGCAAGGTGAGGAAAAGGAGCAGAAGCAGGAGAGCCGCGCCGATGCCGAGGAGCGCATTGCGCCGCCCGGTTGCCGACATACCCACAGGCTGCTGCCAGGTACTGCGCCCCAGGGGAAGAGCGTCGCCGGCGATGTGGGTGCCGGCCGGCGTGGCGGGTTGCTGCAGAGGGCTGCTTGTCACCGGGGCGGCGCCGGTTCTTGCACCGGCCGGCAGCGCGCTTGTTTCCCCGGCAGGGAGGGGCATGGTGACGGGCAATGAGGCGCGCACATCCACCGGGCCCGCAGCCATAAGTGGAGCTGCAGGCGTGGGTGCCTGCGCCGCGGCGGTCATGCGATCGGCGCGCTCCAGCTCGGCAAGAATCTCAGGCACACCCCAGGCTCCACGCGCGGTATTGCGCACGATCGTCGCAAAAGGTTCCGGCAGTGCCAGCGCATCGGCTGCATCGTGGAGCCGGTTCTGTGTCAACGATCGATAGATGATGTCGGCCAGGCCGAGGGCGTCGGTCTGCGCCGTCACCGCGCCTTCCAAGGCAGCATCTTCCGCAGTGGCAGGCGCCGGGCGGGCGCAGTCAGAGCGCAGCTTGATCTGGTCGTTGGCGGCCAGGACACTTTCCGGTTCGACCAGCCCATGCACCAGGCCCTGCTCATGCAGAGCCTGCAGACCGCCGGCTACCTGGGTCGCGACCTCCTGCGTTTCCGCAGGGACCAGACGGCGCTGCGCGAGAATGTCGGCCAGGCTCTCCTGCGTGGGTTCCAGCACGGCATAGCTCAAGGGAGTGCCATCGAGCTCAGCATTTCCGAAGCTCTTGAGCCCGACCAGATAGGTTTCACCCGCGGCCTGGATAGCCTGATATCGGGCTTGCAGGACGGCCTGGTCGTTCAGTGCTTCCGTGAGCCGGATGACCGGTGACGGGCCGCTAGCCGAACCGTTTGTGGCCGCAAACAAGGCGCTGCGGCCTTCAGTGCGCAGCACTTTGCCGAGCTTCCAGCGCCCGGCGAGTATCGTTCCTTCGTAATCATTCCAGAGGTGCATCAGACGTCAGATCCTGTCGGTAGTCCAAGGGCAGTGTCGCTCGGCGAGAAAGGCAGGGCGCGCGGGGGAGCGGCCGCATGCAGGAAAGCAAAGATGGAGGCCAGCGAGAACGATCTCTTGTTGAAGCCAGGGAGCAGCTTGCAAGAGTTATATCTTCGCCATTGTAAGGGCTGTTATGCGGATGTTGCCAAGGGCAGGCGGCAGGTACCGCAGTAAGCACTGGTACGGAAGAGTCCGGTTTAGTCTGGTGGCAAGGACCCCTCTGTTGAAACTGATGATCGTGGAGAGCCCGAACAAGGTTCGCAAGATCCGGGAGATCCTGGGCGCGGGCTGGAGTGTGGCCGCCAGCGTAGGCCACATCCGCGACCTGCCGGTGAAGGAGCTGGGCGTTACCATGCCGGGCTATGCGCCACAGTATGAGCTGAGCGGGCGCGGCGCAGATGTTGCGAAGCAGTTGCGCGCCCAGGCTGCCAAAGCGGATTCAGTCTTTTTGGCGACAGATCCTGATCGCGAAGGCGAGGCGATTGCCTGGCATGTGGCACAGGTGCTGCGACTGAAAGGCGCGCAGAGGGTCAGCTTCGACGCGATTACCCCGGAGGTGATTCAGCGCGCACTGGAACGGCCGCGCGCGCTGGACCAGCACCTGGTGCATGCACAGGAGGCACGCCGCGTACTGGACCGGCTGGTGGGCTACCAGGTGTCGCCGGTACTGTCACGGCAGGCGCAGCGCCGCGGCTTGAGCGCGGGCCGGGTGCAGAGCCCTGCCGTCCGGCTGGTGGTGGACCGGGAACGCGAGATTGAGAAGTTTGCCGAGGTGCGGCACTTTGGCGCGGAGCTGCGCTTTGACGGCAACAGCTGGCGCGCGCAGTGGGAGACCGCGCCCTGGCTCAAGAAGGAGGAGACATACATTCTGGATGAGGCGCTGGCCGCGCGCGCGGCTGCCTGCCGGGAGTGCACCGTCATCGCCTCAGCAAACCGTCTCGCGAAGCAGCCGCCTCCGCCGCCCTTTACCACCAGCACCATGCTGCAGGCGGCTAGCGTGCAGCTGCGCTGGAAGCCAGACATGACGTCCCAGGTGGCCCAGCGCCTTTTTGAAGCCGGGCTGATTACCTACCACCGCACCGACTCGCAGAACTTTAGCGCCGAGGCCCTGCGAGAGATACGCGAGTACGCCGCCGACCGCAAGCTGCCGATCCCGCCGAAAGCGCGAACCTTCAAGAGCCGGGGCAATGCGCAGGAGGCCCATGAGGCGATCCGGCCGACACACGTCCCCAGCGAGAACGCCGGAGAGGATGCCGCGCAACAGCAGCTGTACCGGCTGATCTGGCTGAGGGCTGTGGCCTCACAGCTTGCGGATGCGGAGTGGAGCGTCAACACGACCAGGCTCTCTGCGCAGAACGGTGCCGAGACATTCACCTTCAAGGCCGAGGGCCGGACCCTGGTGGTGCCCGGATGGAAAGCGCTCACGGCGAAGGACGGGGCTGACGAGGAAGAGGCGGAGGACGAAGCGGACGGAAGGGAAAGCTGCGGGCGTGTGCCGGTGCTCGCCATCGGCTTGGCACAGCGGGCAGAGGATGGGCGCGTGTTGCGTAAGAAGACGCAGCCGCCGACCCGGTATACGCAAGCGACGCTGATCAAGAAGCTGGAGAGCATCGGCATTGGGCGCCCCTCGACCTATCCGGCGATCCTGAAGAACATCCAGACGCGGGGCTACATCGAGGATGACCGGAAGTATGTGCGCCCTACCGAGCTGGGATCGCTTGTGGTGGATGCGCTAACAACGCGCTTCTCGTTTGTGGAGTACGAGTTTACCCGCGGGCTGGAGCAGCAGCTGGACGACATTGCCGAAGGAAAAGCGGAGTACCTGGCAGTGGTGAGCGCCGCGGATGAACGGCTGCAGCAGGAGATTGCCGCGCTGGGCAGTGCGCCTCGCATGCCTGCCCCGGCAAGCTTTGTGAGCGGGAGGCCGGCGCGGGTGGGGGGCTACGCTGCCACCCAGGCTGCGGGAGCGTATGGCAGAGGCTCGGCGACTACGGGGAAGCGAGCAGCTGCGAAGAAGCGTACGGAGGGTGCGGGGAAGAAGGCAGCCTCTGCCTCGCGAGTGCCGAAGACGGCCCGGGTGGTCAAGGCGGGCGGGCTTGTGGAGGCGAAAGGATCGTCCCGGGCAGCGGCGATCGGCTCGAGAAAGAGCTCGGAGCCTTTGAAAAGCGCCGCTCCCGCATGCCCGGTTTGCAAGGCGGGGTTTATCCGCCTGCCGCGGGAGGATGCCAAGGCGTATGGCTGCTCAGCCTATGCGGACACCAACTGCCGATTCACCGTGTGGCGCACCATGGCCGGCCGCACGATCACGGGCGAAGAGGTCACGATGCTTTGTGCCGAGGGCCGCACGCCGACCCTGCGCGGCTTTACGTCGAAGGCGGGGAAGCCGTTTGAGGCGGCGCTGGTGATGTCGGAAGAAGGCAAGGTCGAGTTTTCGTTCCGCCGCTAAGTGCGCTGCGCTAGGGGAGCAGGCCGTCCTTCGAGAGCGAGTAGGGACGCGAGGCTTGTGTGCTGCCCCACTCGCGGTTGGGGCTGGCGCCCATGACAAAGTGCAGCTCGCCCCCGGCCATGATCTGCGCCTGGGTGATGAACGTCTTTGTGAGGGGCTTGCCGTCCAGCAGGACGTGCTCCACGTAACGGTTTGCGGGGCTGAGTGCTTCCGCCGTGATGCGGAACTGCTTGCCGTTAGGCAGGTGAAGCACTGCTGCAGGCACGAAGGGGCGGCCCAGCACATACTGGTTGGCGCCGGGTGTGACCGGGTAGAAACCCATGGATGTGAACAGCAGCCAGGCTGACATTTGCCCCAGATCGTCATTGCCGACGAGCCCGTCCGGCGCGGGTCGGTACTGCGAGTCGACGATCTGCGCCAGGCGCTCCTGCGTACGCCATGGCTGGCCTGCGTACACGTAGAGATAGGCGAGATGGTGGCTGGGCTCATTGCCGTGGATGTACTGGCCGATCATGCCGGCGATGTCCTCAATATCGGCGTACTGCTTGGGGTCCACATGCTGGTCGAACATCGCGTCCAGCTTGCTGACGAGCTTGCCGTCGCCGCCGAGCGTCTGGATCAGGCCGGCTTCATCCTGCGGCTCAAACCACGAGTACTGCCAGGAGTTGCCCTCAGTGAAGCCTGAGCCCGCGCCGGCGCGTGCCGGGTCAAAGGGCGTGCGGAACTGCCCGTTGGCCAGCTTCGGCTCGACAAAGCCGTCCTGCGTGTTGAAGACCTTGCGCCAGTTGCCGGCGCGCTGCGCAAAGCGTCTGGCGATATCTTCCCGGCCCAGCCGATGGGCTGTCTCGGCGATCGTCCAGTCATCAAAGGCGTACTCGACGGTTTTGGAGGCTGCTTCGTCATCGCCGCTCTTGTCGTCGCCGTTCGCAGCATCGACCGGCACATAACCCAAGCGGATGTAATCGCCGATGTGGCCGTAGGGGGCGTAGTCGGCGCTCGCGACCATCGCGTCGAGCGCCGCAGGGCCGTCAAAGCCGCCGGGCGCGGCGTAGCCCTTGCCCACGGCGTCGGCCAGCTCCGGGACGGCGTGGTAGCCGATCATGCACCAGGTCTCAATGCCGGCAAATTGCCAGACGGGCAGGATGCCGAACGGGCTTTCCACTCGCGACGCGACCATGGAACGCATGAGGCTATCAGTCCGTGCGGGTGGCTCCAGCAGCGTCATTAGCGGCTGCTCCGCGCGAAAGGTGTCCCAGAGCGAGAGGCTGGAGACGAAGTCAAAGCCTTTTGCAAGATGCACCTCGTTGTCAGGGCCGCGGTAGCTGCCATCGATGTCCATCGAGAGCGAGGGGGCGAGCAGCGCGTGGTACAGCGCTGTGTAGAGGTTGGTCCGCACCTCGGGCGTGCCGCTGATCTCCAGCACCCGGAGGGCAGACTCCCAGGAGGCTTGCGCTTTCGCCCGTGTGCCGTCGAAGTCGAGCTTCGGCTCTTCCGCGCTGAGGTTGGCGAGTGCGTGCGCTTCATCGGTCGGGGAAAGAGCCATGGCGACGGTGAGCGGTGCGCCGAGCTCGCCGAACTGAAAGACGGCTTCCAGGCCGCGGCCTTCGATCGCCGCTGTGTTCTCAGGTGTGGTGCCGGGGCCATGGAAGCCATGGTAGGGCAGCGCTTCCGGTTCCTTGTCATAGAGGGCATGGCCGGTTATTGGAGCCGAAAAGCGCATGGCGAAATAGAGCTGCCGCCCCGGCGCCCAGCCGCGTGTTTCGCGCATGCCCGTGACCGTGCCATCGGGGCGTACGCGGATGCCGGACCAGAGCACCTTGCCCGGGTAGTTGTAGATGGAGGAGCGGAGATCAAGCAGCAGATGGGCCGGCTTGCCCGCGGGAAAGGTAAAGCGGCTTACGCCGACGCGTGCCGTTGCTGTGAGTTCCGCGCGCACGCCGGAGTCAGCGAGCGTGACGGCGTAGTAGCCGGGGTGCGCGACCTCAGAGCTATGCGTGAAGTGCGAGCGGTAGCCCGAGTCGGGGGCGTCGGGATCTCCGGGCTCCAGCTTTGCGTCGCCTGTACCGGGCTGCAGGAGAAAGTCTCCCAGATCGGAGTGGCCTGCTCCGGAAAAGTGGGTTGCAGAGAAGCCGAGGATCGTTGTGTCTTCATACCGGTAGCCCGCTGCCCATTTGTAGCTCTGCTTGAAGGGCCGGATCTGCGTATCGGGGCTGAGCTGCACCATGCCGAAAGGCAGGGCTGCTCCAGGAAAGGTGTGGCCTTCGGCTCCGGTGCCGATCATGGGATTGACGGCTCCGTACGCACTGCTCTGCGCGTGGAGAGCAGGAACGATAGAGACAAGAAGAGGAAGGAAGACGAGACGCAGGAGCCCAGAACGCATGACCCATTATCAGCAGCAAGCGGCGCGGGCGCTACCGGGAAGCGAAGCGGCTTAGCGAAGCGGGTCAGCGAAGCGGGTCAGCGAAGCGGGTCAGCGAAGCGGGCTGGTGGCTGCAGTCTGGTGGCTGCGGAGCGGGCCAGCGAAGCGACGGCTGCGATAGCCTGAAGCCTGAGGCCCTTATGTCTGCCACAGAAGCAAACAAGCCGCGCCAACACGCCTACAGCGGGCCTGCCCTGCCCCAGCTGCCGGAACCAACGCACGCGGAGCGCGTCCGCACGCTCCTATCCCTGCTGCGGGTGGCAACCCTGTCCACCCTGTCGCGCAAGCATGCAGGCTTTCCGTTTGGCTCGCTGATGCCGTTTGCTCCCGACGCAGGCGGCCGACCAATTTTCCTGATCAGCAACATGGCGATGCACACGCAGAACCTGAAGGCAGATGCGCGGGCAAGCCTCTTCCTGACCGGCAGCCATGGCGATGGGGACCCGCTTGGGGCGGCGCGGGCGACGATTGTGGGCCAGGCACGTGTTGTCGCGGAGGAGGAGGTCGCTGCTGTTCGCGAGCTGTACCTCCTACGCCATGAGAACAGCCGGTCATGGGTAGACTTTGCGGACTTCTCGTTCTTCCGCCTGGAGGTGCTCGACATCTACTACGTCGGCGGCTTTGGCGTGATGGGCTGGGTGGATGCGGGAGAGTACGGGCAAGCCATGCCGGATCCGCTTGCGCCTGCGGCCGCGGGCATCCTCGCGCATATGAATGCAGACCACGTGGACAGCATGGTGCTGCTTGCGCGGCAGCATGCGCTGCTGGAGGCAAGCGAAGCCGCAATGACCGGCATTGATCGGCTTGGCTTCTCCTTACGCCTGCGGACAGCCGAAGGGATGAAGGGAGCGCGTATCAATTTTCCGCGCGAAGTGAGGAGCGCAGGAGACACGCGCAAGGTGTTGGTGGAGATGGTGCAGGGGGCTAAAGCTTCTGGCGAGTGAAAGGTGTGGGGCAGCCTTGAAAGGCTGCCCCACAGGACGCCGCTACATGGCGGGTAGCGGGCTCTTGCTGGGCTGGAGGATGTCGTCAAAGCGGGCCGGCGTTCCATCGATGCGCTGGAGCGAGGGATAGCGGAGGCCGCCGTGATAGTCCATGGGGATGGTCTTGTATTCATCGCCGCGCAGGAAGACGAGCGTGATGGGTTTGCTTGTGTCTTTCTCCGCGTCGAGGATCGCCTTTTTCAAAAGCTCCGGCGCGTAGGCTGTGCCGTTAACTGAGACGATCTGCATGTCAGGCGTGACGCCAGCTTTGTAAGCCGGGCTGCCCCACAGAACAGCGCCGATGTTGCCACCACCGGCCGCTGCCGCGCCGCGCCCGCCGCCTACCGTGAAGCCCAGCGAGTACGCAAAGGAAGCCGCGTGGTTGCCGGCGAGGAACTTCTCATACCAGGCTGTGGGCTTGTCTGTGTACACCAGCTTGTAGCCGCCGCGCGTAAAGCCATCTTCCGGCACGGCCGGGTGCAGGTTGTACACGCGCTCCTTCAGGAAGCCATCCCAGTCAAATGGAGCGACGGTGTTGAGCGCCTTGACCACGTCTTCAAAGTGGTAAGTGAAGGTGATGTAGCTGCCGTTGTAGACGCCGTAGAAAAGCTTCGCGAAGTCATCAAGAGACTTCTGCCCATTGGTAAGCTCGCGAATTTTTGTATCTGCGTCGAGCCAGATCAGCTCGCCCTCCGTGTAGTAGTCCTCCGGCCGCTGATAGGTGCTCCAGGTCACCGGGCTGCGCTGTGAGACGGTCGGCTGGTTTGTGGTGTCGACGAGCGGGCGCCACTCGCGGCCCGGGCTCGCCTCAAAGGTGGCCGCCACGTTTGCGAATACATCGCGTGTATCTTCGACCGAGCGCATGCCGGACCGTGCCGTCAACACGTTGCCGAAGTACTGCGTCATGCCTTCATAGACCCAGAGCAGGTCATCCCGCATGGGCACGTTGAAGTTTGGCGTCCACAGGTCTGCCGGGCGGCGGAACTTGCCATCCCAGGAGTGGGTGTACTCGTGGCCGAGAAGATCACGCTGCGCGATGCCGGCGGGCCAGTCATTGAAGTAGTTTGCCGGGTGACCATCTTCGCTGGACTGATGGTGTTCGAGGCCGACGCCACCGACCTTGTCGCTGAGCAACAGCAGAAAGTCGTAATGGTCATAGTGATGCGAGCCGTACAGCTTGTCGGCTTCCATGGCGAGGCGCTTGTGCAGCTCCAGCTCTTCGGGGGTTACCTCAAGGTTTTCTTCCTTGTCGGCGAAAACATCCAGGTGCACGATGTCGGTTGCCGTGGGCGAAAGGTCGATGCGCTTGGAATGGTTGCCGGCATACAGGGGCGAGTCCACCAGTGTATTCAGCGTCGTCTGCTTGAAGACAACGGTCGAGCCGGTTGCGGTATCTGTCTCCAACGCGGTGGCATATTTCCATCCGTCGGGCAGCTTGATGGTTGTGTCAAACGGGATTTGGCGGGAGAAGTAGCCGGCTGGGTACATCAGCACTTCATTCCAATCCAGATCAGCAATCTCGTTCGAGATCTGGATGCGGCCTTCCGCCTGGCGGATCGGCGAAAGGTACTGGAAGTCAAGGCCTACTGTTTTGGCACCCAGGGCGAGCGGTACGTGGAAGGCATACACGTTTACACGGTCGCGCACCCATTGCACGCGGGTTCCATCGACTGTTGTCACGATGCCGCCCAGCTTGGAGATAGGGCCTGTGGGCGAATGATTGCCGGGGATCCATTGCGGGTAGAGCAGCACCAGCTCTTTGGCGCCTTTGATGACCGGGATCTCCTCATGCACGGCCGCGATCCGCCGGGCATTGTCGCTGATGTCCACAGACAGCTTCACGTGGCCGACGTAGGGCTTGTCGACCGGATCGGCGATGGGCGGCGGCATGGGATCAGGCTGCGGCTGCGGCTGCTTGCCCTGTGCCAGCAGGACTGATGAGGCAAGAACAAGAGAAGCCGCGGCAAGGGCGCGGGCAGAGCGGGAAAAGGGTGTGCTCATAGTTGCGAACCAGTGTATACGCGCCTGCGTACATAGCCCGCCAATAGTTTGCTCTGCCTGCGGAGAGGCTGCCGGCGCCGTTTGTAGCGAGGTTGAGGCCGGCAGACCGGCTGCTACATGGAGGCGCTTGCCGGAGCGTCCATTGTGAGCTCCTGCTTGAGCGGAAGGGACTGCGACGACCCGCCAACGGCAAAGGTGTAGCTGCCTGGCACGATCTTCATCTTGCCGCTCGCCTCATCGAAGACGGACAGATAGAGCGGGTCGACTTCCATCGTCAGCTCGCGGCTTTCGCCCGGCTGCAGCATGACCTTGTCAAAGCCGACCAGCCGCTTGGGCGGTTCGTCTGCTGCGCTGGGCAGCATGGCATAGAGCTCGGCCACTTCAGCTCCGGCGCGCTTGCCTGTGTTCTTGACGGTGAAGATCACCGTCGGCTTTTGGCCCTGGGTCACCTTGAGCCCGGAGTAGCTGAAGGTGGTGTAGGAAAGTCCGAAGCCGAAGGGGAAGAGGACTTCCTTGCCTTCCGCGTCATACCACTTGTAGCCGACTTTCAGGCCTTCGTCGTAGTGAACGGTGTAGCCCGTGTGTGTGTTGGAGCTGTCACTCACGGCGCCCGAGCCTGCACCCGTATCCGCCGCAGAGAGCGGCGGGATGGAGGTGTGCGGCAGGTCGCCGTCGCTCTTCGGGAAGGTCATCGCGGTTTTGCCCGAAGGGTTCACCGTGCCTGCCAGCACATTGGCCAGCGCTGTCGCTCCGCGCGACCCGCCGTACCACGCCTCCACGATGCCCTGCACCTTGCCGGCCCACGGCATCAACGCGGCCGAACCTGTTTCGAGCACAACGATCGTATGCGGGTTGGCTGCCGCGACTGCCTCCACCAGCACGTCCTGGTTGTCAGGCAATGTCAACGAGGGCAGGTCGACGCCTTCGCTCTCCCACTGCTGCACAAAGACGATGGCGACGTCAGACCGGCTGGCCAGGGATGCCGCAGCCGCTGTGTCATCGCCAGCGGCGAACTCAACCCTGGCGGAAGGAAGGGCTTTCCCGATCTGCTTGAGTGGCGAGGTGGGGAACCAGATGTGGTCTTGCCAGTGCGTCGCTCCCTGGCCGGATGGGGCAACGGCATTGCCGCCCGGCGGGTCGACCTGTGCGGAACCGCCGCCGGACAGCATGGCTACGTCAGCGTGCGCGCCGATGACAGCGATGGAGTGCGGCGCCTTCGGGCCGTCGAGAGGAAGGATGGCGTGCTCGTTCTTGAAGAGCACGATGGAACCTTCCTCTATCCCCTGGGCTATATCCAGATCGCGCTCCACGTCGACAACGCCTTTCACGACGGGATTGTCGACGATGCCTGCCGCAAAGTAGGAGCGCAGCATGCGATGGGCATGCTCATTGATTTCGCTTTCGGACACCTGTTTGTCCACGACGGCCTTCTTCAGCGCGGGGCCGAAAAAGTCGGCCATTGGTTCCTCGTTGTCCAGGCCGGCGTGCGAGGCCTTGACCGTGGAGTGCGTACCGCCCCAGTCAGAAAGCACAAAGCCGGGAAACTGGAAGTCATGCTTGAGCACCTGGTTGAGCAGGTAGTCATTCTCACAGGCGTAATCGCCATCGACGCGGTTGTAGGAGCACATGACCGCGGCCGGGTGGGCATCGCGGATGCCGATCTGGAAGGCGAGCAGGTCGCTCTCGCGCATGGCCCGCTTGGAGATGACGGCGTTGACGATGTTGCGGCCCGTCTCCTGGTCATTGATGGCGTAGTGCTTGATGTCGCCGATGACGTGCTGCGCCTGTTCACCGGTCATGAGCTGGCCCACCAGTGTGCCGGCCAGGACGGGGTCTTCGCCCAGGTACTCAAAGGTGCGGCCGTTGCGCGGCTCGCGGGTGAGGTTGACGCCGCCGCCCAGCGTCATGTTGTAGCCCTGCGCGCGCAGCTCGCGGCCAATCAGCGCGCCGTACTCATAGGCGGCCTTGCGGTCCCAGCTCGCGGCCGCACCGGCATTGCTTGGGAGCGCGGTGGAGTAGCGGCCATTCTCACCGGACGAGCGCACGCCGTAGGCGGCATCCGACATATCGACCCCGGGGATGCCGAGCCGCTCAATGGGAGCGATGTATCCCGCGCCGCCGTTGGATTGCTTGAGCAGCGGCATCTGCCACTGCGCTGTATGGGCCATTCCGTTGCCGTGGAGCAGCTGGATCTTTTCGTCGAGCGTCATCTGTTTCAGGACCAGGTCGGCGCGCTCGTCCGGAGGGAGGCTCTTGTCCATCCAGGGGAGCGCGGCGATCCGAGCCTTCTCGTCGGCGGTGGCTTTCTGGCGCTGGGCGCGCTGCGCGTGCGTGGTTTGTGCTGGGACGCTGCTTGCGCCGGCCGCTAGGATTGCTGCCAGTACACAGGCTGCTATGACTTGTATGCTTCTCATCCACTTGCCTCTCAGAAGTGCCGCAGAACCGCACGCCCGAGTCTATGCAATGCCGCTATTTTGCGCCAGGGTACCGGCAGCGCCCATCCCAGGGCGTTGGCTAGAAGCCTTGCGGGCGTGCATCCATGACAGCCATGGCCTGCTCGACGGCCATGCCTGCGCTCACAAGAGTGCCCTCGTCAAAAAGCTGGCCGATGAGTGTGACGCCGTGCGGCACACGCCGCGGCGGGGAGAAGCGCGGCAGCGGGTGCGCGGGGTCTGGCGCCCAGTCACTGCGCGCTTCAGAAACTTCCACGAAGCCGGCGCGCATCGTCAGGGAAGGCTGCCCGGTGAAGTTGGTGATGGTCAGCGTTTCGTCGCGCAAAGAGGGTACCAGCAGCACATCCACCTCGCGGAAGATACGGGCCATCTCCCCCGCGACCAGCCGGCGCAGGCGGTCTGCCTGCACAAAGTCCACCGCGGAGAGGAAGCGGGCCTGGCGGAACGAGTTAGGCCAGGCGTCCGGCACTTGCATCTTCAGCTCGTCAATGCGGTGCGTGAGGGTGAGCTCCTCAAAGGCAGCGGCTCCCTCTGCAAACAGGATGAGCTGGAGCGAGTCATAGGGCCAGTCAGGCAGACTGACCGGGATCGGCTTCATGCCGAGCGAGGGCAGCTTCGCAAGCACAGCACGATCCACATCTATTGCGGGAGGCTCGGTCATCCAGTGGGGAAAGTAGCCGACGCGCAAACCGCTGACCGCGCGCCCCGCTTGAAAGTGGAGGCTGCTCGGCACACTCGCGACGTCCCCTGCGTCGGGCCCGCTGATGGCTTGCAGAACGAGGATCGTATCTTCCACGCCGCGGGCCATCGGGCCCAGCTTGTCGAGTGACCAGCAGAGGGTCATGGCGCCGGTTCTTGCCACGCGCCCGTAGGTGGGCCGCAGCCCTTCCACACCGCAGCGCATGCTGGGGCTCACGATGGAGCCGCCTGTCTCCGAGCCGATCGCGAAACCCACAAGCCCGGCGGCGACGGCGGCACCCGGTCCAGCGCTGGAGCCGGAGGCTCCTTCGGCGAGGTTCCACGGGTTCATGGTCTGGCCGCCGAACCAGATGTCGTTGAGGGCAAGTGCTCCGAGTGAGAGCTTTGCGACCAGCACCGCGCCCGCTGCTTCAAGCCGGTCAACGACAACGGCGTTTTTTGCCGGGACGCGGTCACGGAAGGGTTCGGCACCGTACGTCGTCCGGATGCCGGCTGTATCGAGCAGGTCCTTGGCGCCCCAGGGAATGCCGTGCAGGGGCCCGCGTGTACGCCCGGCAGCAAGCTCCGCGTCAGCGCGCCGTGCCTGCGCCAGAGCCAGCTCCGGCGTCAGCGTGATGACGCAGCGCAGCTGTGGATCAAAGTGCCCGAGACGCTCGAGGTAGATCTTCGTCAGCCGCTCTGAGCTGAGCTCCTTCGCGTGGATCCATGCGCTGAGCTGCGGCACGGTGCTGAACGCGATGTCGGCATCGCCGGCCGGCAGCGGGCGCTTGTTGAGCTGCGAAGGAGTGAAGGTGCTGCCCTGCGAGGAAGCGACGAGCTGCTCCCCGGGAAGCAGTGGATGCCACACGGTGGCCGGGGCGACGGACTCCGGCAGCGGCACCTCCCGCGGGCCGACACGCCGCTCATAGAGCGGGGCCATGCTCTCGCGCCAGTTCGCGGCGGCTTCCGTGCGGTCGCGCTCGGAAAAGTCGACCGCGACCAGCTTTCCCGCGTCGCCAAACGTCTCGGCTGTGACCTCCGGGCCTACCGGGGGCGCGGTGCCAAAGGCGGGCGGTGCCCCTGCAGGCAGCGCCTTGTCTGTGGTGTTTACGCTGCTTTGTGCGGGAGCCTGGCGTGCGAGAGCCACGCCCGCGAGGCCGGCTGCTGTGTTGCGGAGGAAACGCCTCCGTGATGCGCTTCGTTCTTTTCCATCGGTGCTGCTCACAGGCGAACTCCGCTCCCTTGCACAATGCGAGTGGCCCGAGTGTACCGCAGGGGCCGGGCTGAGCCGAAGGTAGCGAGCCAGCTGGTGGATAGAAGCACCCGGCACGACTGGGATGCGACTGCGGCGCGTCTGCATCGGGCGCATGCCGCAGCGCATCTATAAGAGACGCTTGCATACGTAGTACGCGAAACTTTCTTGATCTTGAAGGAGCCAACCCCATGGCGCAAAACAAGCTTTTCGAGCCTTACCAGCTTGGCTCACTGGCGCTCAGCAACCGTATCGTGATGGCACCCCTGACTCGTTCGCGCTCCAGTGAAGAGGGGATTGTGCCCTCCTACGCGGCGGAGTACTACACGCAGCGCGCAAGTGCAGGACTCATTGTTGCGGAAGCCACCAACATCTCTGCCCAGGCGCGCGGCTATGCAAAGACACCGGGCATCTGGAATGACGCGCAGGTCGAGGCCTGGAAGCCGGTCACCGATGCCGTCCATGAAGCAGGCGGCCTGTTCTTTCTTCAGCTCTGGCATACGGGCCGGATCTCGCACCCCAGCCTGCAGCCGGGCGGGGCGCTCCCGGTAGCGCCCTCGGCCGTGAAGCCTACGGGCCAGGCCTTTACCAATGAGGGCATGCAGGACCACGTCACGCCGCGTGCACTGGAAGCAAACGAGCTGCCCGGCATCATCGAAGACTACCGGCGCGCCGCTGCCAATGCGCGCAAGGCGGGGTTTGACGGCGTGGAGATCCACTCTGCCAACAGCTACTTCCTGGACCAGTGGCTGCGCGACACCACGAACCTGCGTACCGATGAGTACGGCGGCTCTGCGGAGAACCGTTTGCGCTTCCCGCTCGAAGCAGCGCGTGCAGTGATCGATGGATTCGGCGATGCAAGCCGGGTGGGCATCCGCATCTCGCCGGGCGGTGTACAGCCGGGAGGCACACCGCTTGACAGCAACCCGAATGAGACCTACGGACGCTACGTGGACGCCCTGCGGGAGCTTGGACTTATCTACCTGCATGTGATCGAGGGCACACCGATGCAGTCGCGCGAGGTGCCGGACGATGCTGTTGATTTCGGGGCATTGCGCCGCCGCTTCCACGGCACCTACATGGCGAATAATGAGTACTCGCTCGACCTCGCAGCCAAGGCTTTCTCCGAAGACACGGCAGACTTGATCGCGTTTGGCCGGGCCTTCCTGGCGAACCCTGACCTGGTCGAGCGCCTGAAGACCGGTGTCCCCGTTGCCGATGCCCCCAAGGAGACCTGGTACGGCGGCGACCAGCATGGCTATACGGATTGGCCGGTAGCCGTGCCGGCGAGAGAACCGCAGCACGCCTGATGAGCTGCATGCGTGCGCAGCAGCTTAAAGAAGCTGCTGCGCACGCAAGGCAAGCCCGTGCGCGACGGCGGTGAAAGCCTCACCGCGCCGGACCCGTTCCCGAGCAAAGCGGCTCGTAAAGATCCGCTCGACTGCCGGCACAAACGACGTGCCTCCGGTGAGGAAGACCCGGTCGACCTCCCGCGCATCGATGCCGGTCTGCTCAAGCAGGCGATCGACAGCTTCGGCAATCAGTGCAAGCTCTTCACGGATCCAGCTCTCAAACTGCCCGCGCGTGACCGGAATGTGGAGTGACAATCCCGCTTCCTCAAACTGGAACTCTGCTTCCCGGGTCTGCGAAAGCTGGTACTTGAGCCGCTGTACTGCGCCATGCAGCCCAAAGCCGAGATCCTCCTCAATCAGCGTCTGCAAGGCTTCGATCTTTTCGGGCTCGAGTGCGCGGACCAGTGCTCCTTTCAGGATCTCCGCGACATTGTGGGTTCGCAGGAAGGAGAGGTAGTGCCAGCGTTCCAGGTTCGCGTAGATCCACGCGGGCAGTGCCGGCAACAGCTTTATGCCTGAACGCTCGAGCGAACCCTCGCCGAGGGCCGGCGAAACCAGATGCCGCACCAGCTTTGCGTCGAAGGCATCGCCTGCCAGGCCTACGCCGCTTGTGCCCAGCACGCGCTCACCCGTCCTCTCCCCCGGGCCTACACGCAGTAATGAGAAGTCGCTGGTGCCCCCGCCGAAGTCTCCGATGAGCACCAGCTCCTCGTGGTCGAGGGTGCTCTCATACGCGCCGGCCGCGCCCACCGGCTCGTATTCAAACTCCACACGCGCGAAGCCGGCACGCTCCGCGGCGGTACGCAGGCGGCTGAGCGCAAACTGCTCATCCTCGTCGGTCTCCGCACCCACAAAGCGGACGGGGCGGCCAAGCACGGCGCGGTCAATGCTTGCGCCGAAGGCCTCTTCTGCCCCGAGACGCAGGGAGCGCAGGATGCGCGCCAGCATGTCTTCCAGCGAAAAGCGTTTGCCAAAGATCTCAGTCCCCGTGAGGCTGCGCGAAGGCAGATAGCTCTTAAGTGACTGGATAAGGCGGCGCTGCCCATCCTCAGCCTGGAGATAGCGCTCGATCGCTACGGGGCCTGCATAGGTCTGCACCTGCCGCCCACTGTCGCGCTCGCACAGCAGCAGGGATCGGAATGAGGACGTAGGGCCGGCTGCGCTGCGGAACTGCGCCAGGGTGACAGCTCCGTCGCTCCCTATAGCCGCAACAGAACTGTTGGTGGTTCCAAAGTCGAGGCCTATGGCGAGGTTTGGGGAGAACGCATGGGCCATCCTCCCATCCTCTCAAAACAGGCTGCGCTTAGCGGCCGTCCCGCAGGCGCGAGGCAAGGCGATCGGGCAGGCCGGCCCGCAGGATGCTCTCCCCCGCCGTTCGGACGTCGTAAGGGACGCGCCCGAACAGCACCGTGCGCCGCTCCGTGTCGTAGAGAGCATAGGCGGCGCGCCAGTCGCCATCGCGTGGCTGCCCGACGGAACCGGGGTTGAGCATGTAGCGGGCGCCGCTTGAGAGCTGGAGCTCCCATGTCTCGGCTGTGTCGCGGGTAAAGTAATCCGGCGTCAGCCGATACCACTGCTCGCCATCGGTGGCAAAGCCGCCCTGCAGATGCGTATGGCCGAAGAAGTTGAGCGCGGGACCGCTGCCTGCCAGTGACTGCGAGGCCTCGCGCGCGCTCAGGACGTACTCATCTTCATCGAGCAAAGAGCCATGGGTGCAGCGCGCAGCCGCGCCATGGGTGCCGTTTGCCGCTTCCTGTGCAAAGGGGTCGACCGGGCCGCCGGCGAGCCGGCGCAGCCAGCCCAGGTGCTCAGCGGTGAGCACGCACTGCGTCCAGCGCGCGGCCCGGCCTGCCACGGGGTTGAAGCCGTCTACCGCTGTGAGGCCGCAGCAGGCGCGGTCATGGTTGCCGCGCACAAAGACAGAGCCGAGCCCGCGGACACGCTCGATCACCTCGTTCGGGTTGGCACCGTAGCCGACCACATCGCCCAGGTTCCACACAGCGTCGTGCGCCGGGGCGTGGCTCAGCACGGATTGCAGTGCCTGGAGGTTGCTGTGGATGTCAGAAAGCAGAAGCGCGCGCATGCTGGTCTGCTTAGGGTACTCCGGCGGGTCCCCGAGGCAAGCGCACCCGTTCCGTTGCGCTTTATCCGAGGTCACGGACCCAGTGGCCTGCTGTGTGCTCGCGCAGGACGCCCTCCCTCCAGCCAGGTGCAGCCCGCACGGTTGCAAGCGGCTCACCCAGCGGTGTGCTCATGGTAGGGATTGCACGAAGCAGGGCCTGCGTGTACGGGTGCACGGGATCACGAAATAACGTGCGGACCGGCGCCTGCTCCAGCAGGACGCCGCCGCGCATGACCGCAACCCGGTCGGCCACCTGTGACACCACAGCAAGATCATGCGAGATGAACAGCATAGCCAGGCCATACTCCTCGCGCAGACGCTGCAGCAGCTCCAGGATCTGCGCCTGCACCGTGACGTCGAGCGCTGTTGTGGGTTCATCGGCGATGAGCAGCCTGGGCTTGTGCAGGATGGCCATGGCGATGAGGATGCGCTGGCGCTGCCCGCCTGAGAACTGATGGGGGTAGTCGCCGGAGCGCCGAACCGGATCGGGCAGCGCCACCGTTTCCATTGCCTCATGCACGCGCTCGCGCACCTGCCGCCTATTGAGGCTGCCGATGTGTGCGCGTAGCGCTTCCTCCAGTTGCGCGCCTACGGTCATGACAGGGTTCAGAGCCGTCATGGGCTCTTGAAAGATCATGGCGATTTCGCGTCCGCGCAGGGAGCGCATACTGCCTTCCGGCAGAGTGAGCAGATCCTGTGCCGCACCGCTTGGAGCCGTGTAACGGATCTGCCCCGTGGTCTGCGCTGCGGCGCCCGGCAGAAGCCGCAGAACGGAAAGCGCGGTGACCGACTTGCCGGAGCCGGACTCGCCGACCAGACCGAGCGACTCGCCCTGCGCAATGGTGAAGGAGAGATTCTTGACAGCAGGCGCCTCAGCAGCCTGCGCCTCCTTCTTGCGAAAGCGCACCGTGAGCTCATGCACGGCAAGCAAGGGAGGCAGGGGCGACGATGGGTCGGGAAGCATGCTCGCTGATGCTAACAAGAAGACCGGCTCCGGAGATCATCGCTTGCTGTGCGGGCTTGACGTGGCAGCCCGGCCCAGACGGGGCAGAAGAAGCGTTCGGCATAACGTGCCCTTATGACGAGTACAACTCTTGCTTATTCTCCCTTTTCCCGCTTGTCGGTGGAAGGTACCGCAACTAGGCTGAGAGTATGCATGCAGCCGTGTGCAGCATGCTCCTGGAGATCCTCTGATGTTGCCATTTCTGTCGCGCCGCAACTTTCTTCGCTCTGCTGCTCTTACCTCAGCGGCTGCCGCCACACTGCCGATCCTGACCGAGGCACAGATGGCGCAGGTGCAGCGCAAGATGCCGCGCAAAGCGATCCCTGCGGGCGCGGTGCGGATCGACGCCAATGAGAACCCCCTGGGCCCGTGTGCCGGTGCCTGTACAACGATCGGCGACCTGATCCCCGAAGGCGGGCGTTACGACAGCGACTTGACCGACAAGCTGGCCGCAACCTTTGCGGCGCAGGAAGGGCTCAAGCCGGAGTACGTGGCGGTGTATGCGGGCTCCAGCGAGCCGCTGCACTACTCAGTTCTCGCGTTTACCTCACCCAAGCGGGCTTACGTCACCGGCGACCCGGGGTATGAAGCAGGGATGCACGCTGCCGCCTTGAACCAGGCACCGATCATCAAAGTCCCGCTGACCGCGACATATGCGCATGATGTGAAGGCCATGCTCGCGGCTGCGCCCCAGGGCGGCGTCTTCTACATCTGTAACCCCAATAACCCGACCGGCACGGTGACGCCGCGTGAGCAGATCGAGTACGCACTGGCGAACAAGCCGGCGGGGTCCATCCTGCTCATCGATGAAGCCTACATCCACTTCTCCGATGCGACGCCTTCGCTCGATCTGGTGAAGGCCGACAAGGACGTGATTGTTCTCCGCACGTTCTCAAAGCTCTACGGCATGGCCGGGGTACGCTGCGGCTTCGCTGTGGGGCGGCCTGACCTGCTGGCGAAGATCGGCTTTTATGGTATGAACCCGATGCCCATCATGGCAGTTGCCGCGGCTACTACCAGCCTCCAGGATCCACACGTGATCGCGCAGCGCAGAGCCATCAACGCGGACATACGCAAGCAGACTTTCGACTTTCTGGCAGCGAACAATTACAAGTTCATCCCTTCCCAAAGCAACTGCTTCATGATCGATACTGGCCGACCCGGTCATCAGGTCATGGCTGCGATGGCCGCGGAGAACGTATATATCGGGCGCGTCTGGCCTATCTGGCCGAATACGGTACGCATCACCGTCGGCACAGCCGGCGAGATGGCTCAGTTTCAGACAGCGTTCAAGAAGGTGATGGATGCGCCGGCCGTTGCTGCGCTCGAGCCGCTGGGCGGGAACAATCGCAGCCGCATGCTCTCCTGAGCTGTCGGCGTTTTCAGCAATAGAAAGCCCGCGCCGGTGAGCGCGGGCTTTCCGTTGGACCGAGCTTACTTGGATCGAACGGCAATGACTTCAATCTCAACCAGCGCCCAAGGAGCAGCGAGCGCCGCGACCTGAAATGCGCTGCGGGCCGGCTTGTTGGGCTGGTCGGCTGTGCCGAAGAACTGGGTGTAGCTGGCCTGCAGACCGGGGAAGTCAAGCTTGCCGCCCTTGGCCGGATCTCCGGCGAGAAAGACCGACATCTTGACCACGTCTTTCATGTCGAGGCCCTGCTCTTTCAACAGCGCCTGAATCTTGTTGAGTGCGGAGAGAGCCTGCGTCTTGGTATCGCCGTACACCGCCTCTGTTCCCTTGGCAGGGTCGGCCGGCGTGACGGGGGAAGCAAGCTGGCCGCTGAGGTAAAGCGTGTCTCCAGCCCAAACGCCATTGGCGATGGGGCTCTTCTCGTTCGGCTGTAGATGCTTGACGACTACTTGCGCCTGCGCCGTGAGCGCAGGCAAGAGAAGCCCTGCTGCCAACAACGCAGGGAGATAGGTTCGCTTGCTCAATGTCACTCCATGTTCCTTTCGCGGCTGCAACGGCTACGCCTGTGCAGCGTCGGGCTGCTTTCCGGTAAGCCGGGCTGCTTTCGTCTGGTCGGCAATCATCTGCACGGCACGCAATGAGCTGAGCGCTGCGCCCTCTTGCCAGCCAACAATGTGGCTGCAGTGGTCGCCGGCGAAGTAGATCGGGCCATCGGGGGTGATCAGCGTCTCATACCCTGTGTTGGTGCCGGTTTTGGCTGCGGTTGCATTGGCTAGCGCGCCGGCTCGCGACACACCGGAACCAGGCGCGCGCTCCTCGCCCGGCGCGTAGCTCTGGATCCATGAGCCCTCATTGAAGGGCACATAGCCCCAGCCCATATAGATGGGCTTCTCCAGCTCCTTGCCGTGGCCCGGGTGCAGCCGCTCGATCGACTTGCGGCTCTCTGCGAACTTGTCCGCCATACTGAGTTTGCCGAATGAGGATGTTCGCTCATCGGTGTAGCCGCTGACCAGGACCCCGCGCGGCGAAAACAATCCGGCCGACGGAAACCAGATGGGACTGCAGCCGACGCTTACAAACTCCAGGCCACCGTAGATGTTGTAGTCCTCTTCCCAGAAGCGGCGGCTCTCCCACGCTACCTTGTACGCGTGCGCATAGGTGCACTCATCCACCACCTTCTTGTATTGCGGGGAGAAGTCGTTGGGGATCTTCCGGAGCTGCGTGAGCGGCAGCGCGCAGATGCAGTACTCCGCCTCAATGGACTTTGCATGGCCGCCCTGCGTGTAGCCCACCCGCACACCCTTGGCTGTCTTGCGGATTTCAGACACAGGGGAGTTGTACTCGACGATTTTGCCGAGCGACTTTGAGAAGGCATAAGGGATGCGATCCATGCCGCCCACCGGCTGCATCATCGTCGCCTGCATGTCGAAAGCTTCCTCAAACAGGATGCCCTGCCAGAAGTCTTCTGCCAGCAGAGTGTGCATATCGATCGGCTTGCTCAGCACACCCGCATCATCGCCAGCGCCGGCAGGCTTGGCGTACCCGGCGCGGTCGCTGCCGTTGTACTTGCCGGCCTGGTCAAGCGGCCCATAGTAGCGTAGGAAGCCGAGCATCGCTTCCTTGTCATCCTTGCTCATTTCTGCGTCCAGCGATCCGCTGCTGACACACTTCATCAGCATCTCGCTCACATGGCCGCGCGTATCGTTCATGACCTCGCGCTGCACCATCGGCTTGCCGTCGTTGACAGCATCATTCTGCAAAAAGGAGGAGCGGCTGCTGTTGACTTCTACCTGCAGCTCCACGCCGAGTTTGCGGCAGTAGCCAAGAATGGTTTTGTGGATCGAGGGCAGCCTGGCCGGGCCCACATTCTGGTAGTGGCCGGGGTCAAAGCTGCAGGTCTGTGTGTCGAAGCCATCCAGCACGATCTTGTCGCCAATACGCACCGTATAGTTGCGTCCGCCGGGACGCTCACGCGCCTCCAGCACCGTACACTCATAGCCCGCTGCGCGCAGCTCATACGCAGCCACGAGCCCTGCGATGCCGGCACCCAGGACCACCACCTTGACGCCCTTGCCAGCGCTCGGCTCCAGGTTAAGCGGCTGCGCTGCCGACGCCGGAACAGGCATGAGCCCCAGCGACTGCATTGTGATGAATGCTGCGCTTACACCACCGGCCTGCCCCACGCGGGTAAGAAACTCTCGACGACTAAAACCCATGCACATAACTCCGTCTTTGTTCTGGTGAGAGAAAAATAAGCAGGTGCGGCCCGCGGGCCGCACCTGCTCCGAGAGATCACAGGTCGCGTCTAGAAGATGATCTTCAGCGCGAGCTGCGTGTTGAAAGGTTCACCCGGCCCCAGGCCCGGCGCTCCGTTGTAGTTGCCGATCGTTGTACCGATCGTACCGAAAGCGGCGTCGCTATAGGTAGAATCCGGCGGCGCCAGGTTGGTGCGGTTGAACAAGTTGAACATCTCGACGCGGAACTGCGCACTGACCTTTTCCGTGAGGTGTCCATCCTTGAAGATGGAAAGGTCTACATCTTCATAGCCGGGTCCGTAGAGCTGATTCCGCCGCATGGTGCCGAACCCCTGCGCCGGCAGGGCTGGAGTGTCTGGGCTGACGAAGCTCGAGTTATTGGTGTTTGTAAACCAGGTCAGCTGGCCGCTGTGGTTGACGATATTGCGCGGGCCCGCGACGAGCGCTCCTACCTGGTTGACACGGTCTTCCCCTTCGCCTGTACCACTCGTGTCGCTTCCGGTGTAGATCGTGTAAGGTTGGCCGCCATGCAGCGTGATGAGGCTGTTCGCCTGCCAGCCATGCGTCAACCAGTGCGGCCCTTTGAGCAGATCGCCTGGCAGTGCGTAGTTCAGATACGTGGTGAAGTTGTTGCGCGTGTCATAGTCCATGTTGCCGTAGTCAGCTTTGGGATCAAAGCTGTTTTGAAAAGACTGATTGCGGTACTGGGTCATTTCATCGAGACCGTGCGCCCAGGTGTAGCTGAACTGCGACGTTAAGCCGTGATAGTTCGTCGTACGCACCGTCGTTTGAAGTGAGTTGTAGTTGGAAGTGCCGGCGCTGTTGATCTGGTTGATGACGCCATAGTACGGGAACTCCGTGCCATAAGGCCGCGTGAGATTCTGCGCGGCGTTCCCAAGGGGAGTGCTCCCGACACCGGCCTGGTTGATATCTTCAATCACCAGCAGCTTGCGCGCCTGCGAGCCGACATAGCCGATGGTGGCAATCAGGTTGGGACCGATGCTCTTCTCAATATTGAAGTTGTAGTTCCAGTTATAAGCACTGCGGAAGTTTGGATTGATTGAGAACAGGTTATAGGTGTTTACCACGGGGCCACTGGTCAGGGGCACACCTGCTGCCGAGGTGCCATAAGGGGCAAAGGTGGAGCTGGTTGGGAAGATCAAGGCCCCGCTCTTCGGGATGACGACATTGTTGAAGGTGACGTTGGCAACGGGGCTTGGGCCGGCCGGATTGCTCTCCGCGCCCGATGCACCATTGTTCGGTGGACGGTTGTCAAGGAAGGGGTTCAGGTTTGGCTCATCGAAGAAGACGCCAAAGCCAGCGCGGATCACAGTGCCTTCGTTGCCACGTGGACTGTAGGTGAAGCCGACGCGAGGACTGATGTTGTTATGCGGAGCCTCGTAAAGGCTCGAGATCTGATCGCCCTGAAACGCAATTCCAGGGACGGTTGTGTTGGCCGCGGTGGGATCGAAGATCGATAGATTCTGGTAGCCGTTGTGAAGCGCACCGAGATAATCAAAGCGCGCGCCGTAGTTCAGGTTGAGGTGTGGAGTCACCTGCCATGCATCCTGCGCGAACAGGTCAAAGGTGTTGACGAAAACCTGCCGCGCTGTGTCGCCGATCGTGATGCCATCCTGGATCGCGCAGCCGGCGAGGTAGTCGGCGAGGGCGAGGGTTGGCGCGTCGGTGGTGACCGGGGTGGTGGGAGCCGCGGTTGCCAGCGAGTCGCAACTGCCCGGACCCATCGTGCCACCGGTAGAGGACCATGGCCCCTGCGAGCCGTCGTACTTGAACAGGCCGCGCTCTTTGCGGTGATAGAACTCATCGACCTGGGCATCACGATACTCGCCGCCAAGGCGGAAATCGTGCTTGCCTACCTGATAGGCAACCGTGTCGGTGATCAGCCCGGTGATGTCGTTGCGGCCCGAGGGCGGCGTGGAATCCTGGGAGAAGTCAAAGCCCTGAATCGTGATCGACGGTGCACCGGAGAGACCGGGGCCTACCCCGGTGTTGAGGCCCAGCGCCGCCAAGTCGAAGCTGTGGTTGGCGTCGTAGAAGAGTTGATTGAAGTAGTTCACCCCGGCCAGCACCTGGTTGGTTAGGTGCGGGGTGAGCACGGTGTTCCACACCACGGAGTAGTTGTAGACGTGGATTGGCGCTGTTTCGAAGTAGTAAGGAGTCTGGTCCCCTACCGGGGCAGTCTGATTGCCCTGGCCGCCGTAGCCGCGGGCCGAGATGGTGTTTCTCTCGTTAAGGGTGTAGTCAAGCTTCACCACGCCGTTATAACTGTAGCCGTTAAATGGTGAAGCATTGGAGTAGTTATTGGAGGTAGCCGGCCCGGTAAGCGCGTAACTCGGCAGCAGGGTGGTGAGTACAGCCTGCTGCACAGGATTGACGGAAACGCCGTACTGCTGCAGCACAGCAAGCGCATTGGCCTGGTAGGCAGCAGAGGGAAGAGTTGCAGAGGCGGGATTCTCGATGATGAATTGCTGCTTCTCGTAATTTGCGAAGTAGAAGAACTTGTCCTTCAGAATGGGGCCGCCGACTGAGGCGCCGTACTGTTGGTTGCGGAGCTCGTTCTTGACCAGGTCGCCGTTTGCATTCGGCGTGACGAAGGGAGAGTTCTTCGCTAAAGCCTCATTGCGGTTGTAGTAGTAAAGCGAGCCGTGCATGTTGTTTGTGCCTGACTTGGTGACAACATTGACAGTGCCGCCCGGATTGCGCCCGGCTTCCGGCCCGGACTGTGTCTGCTCAGAAAACTGCTCAATGGAATCTAGGGGCAAGGTGACACCGGCGATGCCCTCGACCCCGCCCTGGTTGACTGCCGGTATGTTGTGCCAGAGGTCGTTGTTGTCACTGCCGTCGATCTGCCAGTTGACCTGATTGGCGCGCGTTCCGTTGACAGAACCAAAGCCGCCGGCCGAGTAGCCGGCGAAGCCGGGCGTGATCGCAATCAGCTGCGTAAAGTCCCGACCGTTCATGGGGGTGTTCTGCACGGTTGTGCTGGGCAGCAGCGTCGTTTGCGTCACGCTGGTTGTGTCGAGCGAGAGCCCGGCGGCTGAGACTTCCACGGTTTGTGAGGTTTGCGCTACGGTCATCGTGATGGGCAGCGAGTAGACCACGCCGGCCGAGACCGGTACCTGGTCTACCTTGACGGTGCCGAAGCCCGAGTCGCTCGAGGTTACCGTGTAGGAGCCCAGCGGCAGATCAGAGAAGCTAAATTCGCCGGAGCTTGAACTCGTTGTGTCGTGCTTGGAGCCTGTCGCCATGTCGACCGCTTCCACCTGAGCGCCGGAGACCGCGGCACCGGTCGCATCCATCACGCTCCCGGCGATACTGCCGCGGAAGGTCTGCGCCACAAGCAGGGTTGCAGGGCTGGCGAGCAACAGCAGCGCAGCAGCGCTGCACGCGCGCCGCTGGCCTGCAGACCGTGCAGTGGGAGGCATGAGCGCTCGAGCAAGAAGCGCGGAGGCAAACGCAACAAGAGAGCGGGTGGGGGTCTTTCCGGTGATCATGCGCAAACGTAGTGTTACTTCCGACACCTCCGCAAGAGAAAAATGGTTGCCAAGGGTCATGCTGATCTGGGAGATAAGCCGCTCTTATGGGTGTACCTCGCTCGGCACCGGCTCCGCGATAGCGGAGATAAATGCTGTTTATCGTCGCAGGTCTCGCCTGTGTACAAACACCGCCACTGGCCTGCTGAAAGTGACCGGCGGCGTTACCTCATTTCGCGACACGGTACGAGAACGCCAGGCAAGTTGGCGCATGCTGTTGACACTCAAAGGAGGCGAGAAGAGAAGACTTTGCCTACCAGGCTCTGGACCAGCGAGCGCCGCCTGTCTTCTCGTCGCGTAGGCGGGCGTCAATGCCGGCCCGGTGTTCAATCAGGCGCCCGAAGAGCCACAGCAGATCGGATAGGCGGTTCAAGTACGCGAGCACCTCCGGGGCAACCGCCTCGCCTCCCTCTGCGAAGCGCACCGCGCAACGCTCTGCGCGCCGACAGACGGTGCGGCAGATCTCGTAGGCAGAGGATTCCCGGTGCGCGCCGGGCAAGGACCAGTCAGACAATACGCCCGCCATGCCCTCGATTTTGTAGACAAGCTCGGTCAGGAAGTCAACATCCTCGGTGGAGATCTCCGGCGGCCCTTGCCGGGTGCTGGGCGGCGTAGCCAAAGCAGAGCCGACGCGAAACAATGTGCGCTGGATGGTTTCGGTCCAGCCCGCAATCTCGGCGTCAGAACAGAGACTGCGCGCGAAACCGAGAAAGCTGTTGAGCTCATCGACAGTGCCGTAGGCTTCCACCCGCAGGTCGGCTTTGGACGTGCGAAGGCCGCCGACGAGTCCAGTCTGGCCTGTGTCTCCTTGTTTGGTCGCGATGCTCATGCAGGTTCTCCTTGTGTGGCGTTTGTTCCGTGCGCTGCGCCAGGCTGCGCGATGGAAGGGAGTGGCAGACCTGTTCAGATGCGGCGCTGGGGATGATCCCTCGCAAATGAATTGGGCTTTCCGTCTATGGACATCGTCATCTCATGCCGGCGGGATGCTTACGTGTGAGCAGATAGGCCGGAGTGAGCGCCCGACTTCCCCTTAGTTGACCTGCTTTCTGCCGGCTGCGTATGCTCGGGAGCAGCCTTTGCATACGCCTCAAGCGCTGAGGCGATGCGAGCCGGCATCTTCTGCAGGGAGCCCCGTTTGCCACCGTTTATCGCGCAGCTGCCCCGCTTCTCCCTTGGCGTGGGCGACCGTTTTGCCAGACAAGCGCGAGCCCAGCTTGCCGCCTGCATGCGTGCTGCCGAGGATGGCATCCTGATCGTGCCGGTATGGAACAAGAGCAACCGCGAACACACCATTCTCCACTCCGAGCCAAGCGAGACGCGGGCTGCGGCCGATGAAGCCGTGGCGGCGCTCCGGTGGGAGCACCCCTACTTTTGCGACGCCGATCACATCAACCCCGGCACGGTGGACCGCTTTCTTGCGCCCTGCGACTTTTTCACGCTGGATGTCGCGGACCGGATCGGCCAGAGCGCCTCGCAAGACTCTCTGCGAGCATTTGCGGCCCGGCACCCTGAGCTCACGACCCGCGTGGAGCTGCCGGGAGTTGGTGCGGTTGAGATGAGCGCAGCGCTGCTGGAAGAGACGGCGCGCAAGTATCTCTCCGCGATAGAGGCTGCTGCTGCCATTTATGCAAAGATTGAGGCGGCCAAGGGCCGAGGCAGCTTCGTCACGGAAATATCCATGGACGAGACCGACGCGCCGCAGAGTCCGGCCGAGCTGCTGGTGATCCTGGCGGCGATCGCCGACCACGGTATTCCGATCCAGACGATCGCGCCCAAGTTTACGGGCCGCTTCAACAAGGGAGTCGACTACCAGGGCGATCTCTCGCAGTTTGCGCGAGAGTTTTCAAGTGATATCGCCGTGATCCAGCTGTCGGTCGAGCGCTACGGGCTGCCCACAAACCTCAAGCTCAGTGTGCACTCCGGCTCGGATAAGTTTTCGATTTACCGGCCGATCCGCGAAGCACTGGAACGCACTGGGGCAGGGCTCCATGTGAAGACAGCCGGTACCACCTGGCTTGAAGAGCTGACCGGGCTTGCCGAAGCCGGCGGCGAAGGCCTGGAGCTCGCGCGGGAGATCTATGCGGAGGCTTATGCGCGGCGGCAGGAGCTTTGCGCTCCGTATGCAACTGTCATTGATATTGAAGAGCGCGAACTGCCGCAGCCTGCGGAGGTCGCGCGCTGGAGCGCTGCTCAGTTTACGGGCGCTTTGCGGCATGAGCCTGAAGCCCCTGCCTACAACCCGAGCTTTCGACAGCTTTTGCATGTTGGCTTTAAAGTAGCGGCCGGGATGGGCACAAGGTACCTCGATCTGCTCGCGGCCAACGAGCCGCTGATTGCCAGAAACGTCACTGGCAATCTCTACGATCGCCATATTCGGCCGCTGTTCCTGAGCGAGGAGCTTCGGGCGCAAAGCGGGGCGGCCTTTGCGAGCTCAGGGCATGTCAAGCAAGGGCGGGCCAGTTGAGCGGGACGGGTACGCCTTCGGGCACGCTTTCATTAAGCGGGCGCACCGCTGTGGTGATCGGCGGTACGTCGGGTATCGGGCTTGCTTTGTCTCTGGGGCTCGCCGAGGCGGGCGCGGACGTCGTTGCCTCCGCGCGCCGCCTCGAGCAGGTGGACTCGACGGCTGACGAAATTGAGGAGCGGGGCCGACGGACCCTCCGCATCGCTTCAGACGTAGCAGATCGTGCAACGCTTGAGCAGCTGTGCACACAAACACTCGAGGCTTTTGGCAAGGTCGATATCCTGGTGAATTGTGCTGGGAAGATCAAGCGCGCGCCTACTCTCGACTTCCCCGAAGACGAGTGGCAGAGCATCCTCGATACCAACCTGACGGGGACGCTGCGCGCCTGCCAGATCTTTGGCCGGCCTATGCTGGAGCGCGGCTACGGACGCATTGTGAACATTGCCTCGCTCAACACCTTTGTCTCGCTCAACGAGGTAGCCGCGTACGCAGCCAGCAAGGCTGCGGTGGCAGCGCTGACGCGCTCGCTTGCGGTCGAGTGGTCCCGGCGAGGCGTCGTTGTCAATGCGGTTGCGCCGGGGGTCTTTCGCACTGCGCTCAACGCCGAGCTGCTGGACAGCACGCCGCGTGGGCAGGAGTTGCTGATGCGCACGCCCATGGGCCGCTTCGGCAGGACGGAAGAGGTGGTAGGCGCTGTTGTCTATCTTGCTTCCGAGGCAGCTTCGTTTGTGAGCGGACAGGTGCTCGCCGTGGATGGGGGCTTCCTGGCGAGCGGCGTGAACCAGTAGCGCCGCGTCGGTCGACAGCCCCGGAAGAAGGCAGCTAGACTTCTCGCGGCTGTTTGTTGTGTTCTCGCAAGGGGAAAGCGCATGGCTCTCGATCCCGATCGGCTGTTTCCCGCGGATGCAACGACCCGGGCCATTGCCCGGCGCCTGTATGAAACGGTTGCGACCCTGCCGATCATCAGCCCGCATGGCCATACACAGGCCAGCTGGTTTGCTGAGGATCTGCCCTTCCCTGACCCTGCCAGTCTCTTCATCATCCCGGACCATTACGTCTTCCGCATGCTGTACAGCCAGGGGGACGTAAGCCTCGCAGAGCTCGGCATTGGAACAGGCACTGCTGCAAGACCTGCAACCAGCCGTGCTCACGACCCGCGCGGCATTTGGCGGCTGTTTGCGGAGCGCTACTATCTGTTCCGCGGCACGCCCACGCGGCTTTGGCTCGACTATGTTTTTGGGGAGCTCTTCGGGCTTGATGAGCGCCTCCACGCCGGCAATGCTGATTACTTTTATGACGTGATCGCCGCGAAGCTGCAGACGCCGGAGTTCCGTCCCCGTGCGCTTTTTGAGCGCGCTCGTATTGAGGTGCTCGCGACGACGGACTCCCCGCTCGATCCGCTGGCCGCCCACCAGGCCTTGCGGCAAAGCGGATGGCAAGGGCGCGTGATCCCCACCTTTCGGCCGGACAGCTGTGTGGATCCGGAGTTCCCGGGTTTTCGTGAGAATGTCGTGGAGCTTGGGGAGCGCTACGGAGAGGACACAGCGACCTGGCCGGGGTACCTCCGAGCGCTGGCCGCGGCGCGCGCGTTCTTTAAGCAGTGCGGTGCCACTGCAACGGACCATGGACACCCGACGGCTCGCACTGCATCGCTCTCGCCACCGGAGGCAGCTGGGTTGTTTGCGCGGGTGACGAGCGGCAGTCTGGGCGCAGCGGATGCCGAACTTTTCCGTGCGCTGATGCTTACGGAGATGGCACGCATGAGCCTGAGCGACGGGCTTGTGATGCAGATCCATCCCGGCTCTGTGCGGAACCACAATGCTCTGCTCTATGGGCAGTTCGGCCGCGACATCGGCGGGGATATTCCGATGCAGACTGATTATGTGCATGCTTTGAAGCCGCTGCTCGACGAATTTGGGAACGAGCCTTCATTGACCCTCATCCTGTTTACGCTCGACGAGACCACTTACAGCCGGGAGCTTGCGCCGCTGGCCGGCCACTACCCGTGCCTCAAGCTAGGGCCGCCCTGGTGGTTCCATGACAGCCCGGAAGGCATGATGCGCTTCCGCGAGCAGGCGACCGAAACCGCCGGCTTCTACAATACGGTCGGCTTCAACGACGATACGCGCGCGTTTCTTTCGATCCCGGCCCGGCATGATGTGGCGCGGCGGGTGGACTGCGCCTTTTTGGCTCGGATGGTGGCGGAGCACCGCATGGACGAGGATGAAGCAGCCGATGTCGCCTATGAGTTGACCAACGGCCTGGTGCGCCGGGCCTACAAGCTGTAGCCCTGCAAGGAAGCTCCGTATGTCGACCACGCCCAGCTCGACGCTTCCCCTGGCAACCAAAAGCCGCCAGCGCACCGGCGGCGTGCGCTGGACCGTCTGCGCGATGCTCTTCTTCGCGACGTCGATCAACTACATGGATCGCCAGGTGCTCGGCATCCTCGCGCCCGTGCTGCAGCATAGCATTGGCTGGAACGAGCAGCAGTACTCCTACATCGTCATCGCGTTCCAGTTCGCCTACGCCATCGGCCTGGTCGCGGCAGGGCGCATGATCGACCGTATCGGTACTCGTTACGGTTACGCATTGATTATGGGCGTCTGGAGCCTGGCCGCGATGGCGCACTCGCTTGCCACGACGGCGCTTGGGTTCGGCATCGCGCGTTTCTTTTTGGGGCTGGGTGAGAGCGGCAACTTTCCTGCAGCCATTAAGGCGACGGCCGAGTGGTTCCCGCAGAGGGAGCGCTCGCTAGCCACCGGCATCTTTAACTCCGGCGCAAACCTGGGCGCGATGATCGCGCCGGCCGTGGTGCCCCTGGTGACGATCCGCTACGGCTGGCACGCGGCTTTTCTCGTCACGGGTACTTTCTCAGCGCTCTGGATCGCGTGGTGGCTGAGCCACTATCGCACTCCATCTGCGCACAAACGCCTGAGCGCGGCGGAGTATGCACACATCCATGGCGATGTGCAGGAAGAGCTTACAAAGATTCCGTGGTCGCGGCTGCTCGGCTACCGGCAGACGTGGGCTTTTGCGCTTGGCAAGTTTCTGACCGATCCCATCTGGTGGTTTTATCTCTTCTGGCTTCCCAAGTTTCTCGATGGGCGCTTTCACCTGGGGCTCGCGCATCTTGGGCTACCGCTCATCATCGTTTACAACATGTCGGCTGTCGGTTCGGTCGGGGGCGGCAGCATTCCGCTCTTCCTCGCGCGCCGCGGCCTCGCGGTGGGTCAGGCGCGTTTCGCCGCGATGCTGCTCATGGCTGTGCTGGTGGTGCCGGTGTACTTCCTGGGCTCTGTCACGCATGAGTGGCTAGCCGTCGGCCTGCTCGGCATGGCCGCGGCGGCCCACCAGGGGTGGTCGGCCAACCTGTACACCATCGTTTCTGACATGTTCCCTCGGGAGGCTGTTGGGGCGGTCACGGGCATCGGCGGCATGGCCGGCTCTGTCGGGGGTGTTCTGTTTTCTGCGGGCGTGGGCTTTGTGCTCTCGCATTCCCACGGATATTCGGTTCTCTTTGTTGTTTCGTCTACGGTCTATCTGCTGGCCTTGCTGCTGCTGCGCCTTATGGTGCCGCGCTTCGGCAAGATTCCGGTCAGCCGGCTGCTGGCTGAAGAGTAGAGGTCCGGAGTCGAGGCGCGAAGCAGCGGGGGTGCAGCCCCTTCGCTGATCTGTCTACAATCAGAGAGGCGCCCCGTGGGCGCTTCACCTCTCCCTCTGAGGTTCCCGGTTTATGCCCTGGTTTTCTGTCGAAGCGCCTCAAGTCTCCCAGCAGCAGATTGACGATTGCTGTGTCCGGCTCCTGGCTGAAGCGCGGACGCGTCTGGGCCGCGAGCTCAAGCGTGTGCTGCTGCTGCCGCCGGACCTGACGCGTGCGCACTGCGGCGCGGGGCGCATTACGGAGCTGCTCTACAACCTCTTGCTCGAAGCGCATGTGGAGGTGATCCCGACGCTGGGGCAGCACCTGCCGCATACCGAGGAGGAGAACCGCCGGATGTTCGGGTCCATCCCGGAGGAGCGCATCTTCGCGCATGACTGGCGTGGAGGCTGCACCCGCATCGGCACGATCCCGGGCGGCATCGTGGAGGAGACGACGGAAGGCATCGCCGACTGGGAGATCCCTGTCGACCTCAACTCCAAGCTGATGGATGAGCCGTGGGACCTGGTCATCAACGTGGGGCACGTCGTTCCGCATGAGGTGCTTGGCTTTGCCAACCACAACAAGAACTACTACATCGGCCTGGGCGGGAAAGACACGATCTGCGCGTCGCATATCGCTGCGGCTGTTTACGGTATTGAGCGAAACCTGGGCTGCCTTGTGACCCCTTTGCGTGCTTGCTACAACTGGTCAGAAGAGCGCCACCTGGCCGACCTGCCGGATGTTTACTTCCAGATCGTGATGCGGCGCGATGAGGCAGGCGCATTGGTGACCAGCGGCATCTTTGTGGGCGACGACCTGGACACCTACCTCCAGGCAGCCCGCCTGAGCCGCGACCAGAACATCATCACGTTCAAGGAGCCGGTCAAGAAGATCGTCGCCGTGATGCAGCCCGATGAGTTCCGCTCGACCTGGGTGGGCAATAAGGCCGTCTACCGGACGCGCATGGCCCTTGCCGATGGAGGCGAGCTGCTGATCATTGCGCCGGGTATTGAGCGCTTTGGCGAGCAGCCGGAGGTGGACGCGTTGATCCGGAAGTACGGCTATTCCGGCACGGAACGCGTGCTGCGCCTGTACCGCACGGAAGCCGACATGCAGGAGATACCGCATGGGGTCGCGCACCTGATCCATGGATCCAGTGAAGGCCGCTTCACCATCCGCTATGCGCCCGGGCATCTCACTCGGGAGGAGATTGAACAGGTGGGCTACGAGTATGCCGATGTCAACGAGATGCTGCAGCGCTACAACCCGGCCGTTATGAAGGAAGGCTGGAACACCATGCCCGATGGCGAAGAAGTGTTCTACATCAGCACGCCTTCGGCCGGACTGTGGTCGACCGAGGCCAAGCTGCATGACCCCGCCCGGCGGGACCTGACCGACTATCGGCCTTCCAGAGCAGCTGAGGAAAGCGGCGAGGAGGCGAATGCTGCTGCCTGACTCAATCGTCCCTGCTGCTGCGTCTGCCTCGGCGTCTGCGATGCGTGGAGAACTGCGGACGATCCTGAGCAGCTATCCGCATCTGCTCGTGGCGTACTCAGGCGGCGTGGACTCGGCATATCTCGCGTGGGAGGCCTACCAGGTGCTGGGCGCGCGAATGACCGCTGTGCTGGCCGACTCGCCCTCCTTGCCCCGCACCCACCTGCGGGATGCCTCCGCGTTTGCTGTGGCCCACGGTATCCCGCTGCACATCCTCGAGACTGGCGAGATGGAGCGCGCCGAATACACACGCAACGACAGTTCCCGCTGCTTCCATTGCAAGGACGAGCTGTTTGCCGCGATGGAGGCGTTTCGCGGGGAGCACCATCCTGAAGCGGCGCTGGCCTACGGCCGCAACCTGGATGACAGCGGAGACTTCCGGCCCGGGCAGCATGCCGCAGCCCTGCACCATGCCGTCGCGCCGCTGGCTGAGGCCAGAATGGGCAAGCAGGCGATCCGTGAGCTGGCACAGCAGGCCGGGCTTTCGGTATGGGACAAGCCGGCGTCGGCTTGTTTGTCCTCGCGGATTGAGTACGGGCGGCCGGTGACGGCGGAGGCTTTGCAGGCTGTGGAGCAGGCCGAGGAAGCCTTGCTGGCGCTCGGCTTCCGGCAGTTGCGCGTCCGGCACCATGGGGAGCTCGCCCGGGTAGAGATCGAGCGCACGGAACTGCCTGCCGCTTTGTCGCTGCCCATGCTCGCCCGTATCACGGAGGCGGTGCGGGCCGCGGGCTTTACCTACGTCACGCTTGATACGGAGGGATACCGGTCCGGCTCCATGAATGCGCTGCTGCCCATCTCGGCGATCGGGAGCGCCGCGCATGCATCGTGAGGCACTGCTGGCCTTGCTGCGTACGTTCCAGGCAGGCGAGACCACTGCAGAGGAACTTGCGGACCGGCTGACCAGCCTGCCGTTTGAAGATATCGGCTTCGCCAAGATCGACCATCATCGCGCCCTGCGCTCCGGCATGCCGGAGGCTATCTATGCCGAAAGCAAAACACCTCCGCAGGTTGCCGCGATCTTCGCCCGGCTGGCCGCTTCCGGTGTGCCGGTGCTGGCTACCCGTGCTACGCCGGAGCACTTTGCGGCTGTTGCCGAGACCGTCCCAACCGCGCAGTACCATGCGCTCGCCCGCTGCATCTCGCTCCCGCCGGCTGCGCCGCGTGGGCGCGGGCTGGGCCCTGTCGCGGTCGTTTGCGCGGGGACCAGCGACCTGCCCGTCGCCGAGGAAGCCGCGCTGACCGCAGAGCTCTTTGGAGCCGAGGTACTGCGGATCACTGATGTAGGCGTAGCTGGACTGCACCGCCTGTTAGCCCAGCTGCCGGTTCTACGCACAGCCAAGGTCGTGGTGGCCTGCGCCGGCATGGAAGGTGCGTTGCCCAGCGTCCTCGGCGGCCTGGTAGCCGTGCCGGTGATCGCCGTGCCTACCAGCGTAGGCTATGGCGCCAGCCTCGGCGGCATCGCTGCGCTCTTGGGCATGCTCAATAGCTGCTCGCCGAATACCGCCGTCGTCAACATCGATAACGGCTTTGGCGCCGGGTATCTCGCGTGCCTGATCGCCCGCGCAAACGATTAAGCTACAAGCCCGCGTACCAGTCGTAGCCGAGCCGTGTCCAGTAATCGTCGGGCTGTACGTCGGTATAAGCGATGAGGCCGATGCGCTTGATTTGTTTGTAACCGTACTTCGTCGGCATGTGCAGCCGTAAAGGCGCGCCATGGTTCTGGGTCAGCGGAGAACCCATCATCTCGGTGACCAGCAGCGCCTGCGGATGCCGGCAGGCCAGCATGTCATAGCCGGTGTAGTAATCCCCGTTGGGTGTCTCCATATACACATACCGGGGTGAGCGACCGTTGATCAACGCCGGTGGATACGCCTCGAGGAAGTCGGCCAGCCGCACCCCTGCCCACTGCGAGATCTGGCTCCAGCCTTCGATGCATTTGAACTGTGTCACCAGATCCTGATGCGGAAAGCTCGTCACGTCAGCAAGGGTAAGCAGGAGCCCGGGTGTTCCCGGCTTGGGCGTGGACCTGCTTTCGCCGGCTTCTTCACTTCCCCGCTTCCTCCGTTTGGATTGCTCCTGCTTCCCCTTCTCTCCCCCAAGCATGGAGGCCAGCGCCATCTTCTCGGCTGTATCCGCATGGGGCGCGACCTTTGTGTCGTGGCCGCGGTCCTCATCACCCGGCATCGGTTTGTACTGGTACTCCCATGCGGTCACGTCCGGAACAAAGCGCGGGTGCGTGTCTGCATCCCGCATGCCCACCAGCTGCATTCGCCAGCTGCCGAGGAGCAGCTCCTGCTTAAGGCCGTAAACGCCGTTGACCCGCATGACCTCTGCTTCCTTGCGCCCGTAGGTGGGCGCCAGGGCATGCTCCCGAAACAGGGCACGCGAGAGGGCAGCATTGGCCTGGAGGCTGGTCCGCAAGACGGTCGGCTGCCTCTCCATGTCGCCGCTCTTGCTCGCCCAATGGTAGAAGCCGTAGCCGGCTGCAGCCCCTACAGCGGCGACAGCAAAGGAGCGCCGCGTGTGCTTGCGCGAGGCCGCCAGTACGTCTTCGTCGGTCTCCGCCGGCTCTGCCGTTGACGCAGCAGCCGGCTCCCGCGGCTCCTGCTCAGCTGCGGGCCTGGCTGCGGGCCTGGCTGCGATGGCCGGCGCCTGATCCTCCCCGGCCGGATCACCGGCTCTCTCAACGACCGAGCGGTCTGGGACCTTCGGGATACGCTCGACTGCCGCTGCTTCCTCCTGGCCGATGGCGTCATCCTTCCCCGGGGAGGCGGAGATGCTTTGCGGCGTTGACGCTTCAGGCTGCCGGGGCGAGGGGGCCGTCGCGCCGTCCTCGCCATGCGCGGCTGCCTTGTCATTCTCAGCTGTTTCAGGGGCGGTGAAAGGCTCGCTGTCTTCTGAGTCAGAGCTCTGAGGCGTCGCGGTTTCGGGCTGCCTGGGGTAGAGCGAACCCGCTTGCTCGACGGGCTTGTCCTCCGGCCCCGGTTCTTCCTCTCTCGGTTTCTCGTTCACAGGCGTCTCCGTTCCCTTTCCACTGAGAGCTCTTCAGCACGCTTGATCTCGAACCCGCTTACCATGCTGCGGAAATTGTTCCAGCCTGCCAGGATCACCTGCGCCACATGCACGACGAAGAAGCCTACAAAGCTGAAGGTCAGCCAGAAGTGCTCCCAGCGCGCCATCTCGTAGCCCCCGCAGAGGCTCGTAAGCACGTGCAGCTGGGTGGGCTTGTAGATGGCGAGGCCAGTGAGCAGCGATCCCGCTCCCAGAAAAAGAACGCTTGTGTAGGCAATACGCTGGGCCGCGTTGTACTTGGTCTGCTTTGGCAAACCCTTGCGCAGGTGCAGATCCACAAGCGTGACCTGGATGGCCTCAACCAGGCTCCGTCGCTGCGGAACGAGAAAGCGCCACTCGCCGGAGTACAGCAGGTACCACACGTAGATCACGCCATTTGCGGCAAAGATCCACATAAAAAAGAAGTGGTAGGCGAGCCCCATTGTGACGTGGTACGGCGCGTTGATGAATGTCCAAAACCAAGCCGGGAAGAAGCGTACCAGGGTGACGTTGCCGAGGCCGACGCGGTACACAGCATGCGGATGGAGGTATGCATTGTCTGAGTCGTTCCAGTAGATGAGCAGCCCGCTCCAGATCATCAGGAAGAGAACAGGGAAGTTAACCCAGTGCATCCACCGGATGGCCAGAAGATGCTTGTGGTCCAGGCGGAGCGCGCTACCTTGCGCCTTTGCCTCCGGCCTGGTGGAAAGCGGCAATCTTGCGGAACCTGCCATGGACCTGCCCTCGGAAATCCCTGGTGCTTACAGTCGCAGGCGGGAGGAGGGGGCTGCAAACAAAATCGCCCGCAGTTCCACGCCTTTCTCCCGCACACGGACCTGCCTCGTGATGCGAGGACAGTACTTCGCTAATGTGTATGGGACACGGGAAGGGCCGGAAGGTTATAGCCGGATTTTTCATTGGATAGCAGACCTTGCAAGCAGCTATGCTTGCCTCAATCCGGCAGATACCGCAAGGTAGAAGCGGCATGGAGAGTGGACGTTGAGTTCAGCTGTTGCGCCAATCCTTCCGGATCCGGTGTTTGATCGATGTTGGTGGGTCTACTCGCTCTGTCGGGAACGCTTGTTTGCCGATCACACAGATGCCATTGCCGCAGCATTGGATCCGTTGTTTCGGAACCAAACGAATCCGAGACTGCTGGAAGTCGGTTGCGGGCCCGGGTTCTACTCGCGCCGTCTCGCCGCCCGTTACCCTCTGCTGCAAACACTCGGCATTGACACTTCAGAGCGGCTCCTGTCCCGGGCTCGCGAGCAGGCCACCCGCGCGAAACTCTCCAATTGCAGCTTTCTGCATGCCGATGCGCATCACCTGCCGGACTACCTGGAAGTTGCCGATGCTGCGATCGCTTCGCGCTTTTTCCTGATCCTTCCTGAACGCACCCAGGTGCTGCGCTCCATCTTTGAGACACTCCGCCCGGGCGGCCTCTTTTTTGTCGCTGAACCCCGCTCCGCCCTGCGTACTGCTGTGCCCCTGTGGATGATGCGCACGGTGGACCTGTTCAGCGGCAGGCCGTCCTGCGTGTGCCCTGTGCAGTGCGAGGTGCTGACGCACCAGCACTTCCACCAGCTGATCGGCAGCCAGCCCTGGGGCAATATCCGTTTCTGGAGCGATCGCCACTACCAGTACGCGCTTTGTGAAAAAGCTTCATGACGCATCCATTCCGCATCCTGCACCCCGCCGGCGCCGATCCTTCTTCGCACGAGTCCCCTTTGGCCGCAAACGAGTCTGGGCGAGAGTTCGCGAACCGCTGCGCTTTCGCGGTGATGAGCAAGGCTCCTGTGCCCGGCAAGGTCAAAACGCGCCTGAGCCCACCGCTGACGCCTACGGAGGCCGCGGCCCTCAATGCTGAGTTTCTCCGCGATACGCTGGCCAATCTTGGCGCTGCGGCGGAGGTTTGCAACGCCGCGCCGGTCGTCTCCTACACGCCGGTCGGCGAAGAGGATGCCTTTGCCGGCATCCTGCCGCCCGGGACGCTCCTGGTGCCGCAGCACGGCGGAGACTTTGGAGAGCGCCTGCTGCACACGGCAGAGGATCTCTTCCGCTGCGGCTTCCATGCCGTGTGCCTGATCGACTCCGACAGCCCCACTGTGCCGACAGAGGAGTTTGTGCGCGCAGCCGAGATGCTGCTGCCGGCGCCCGGCACGAGGCATGACGGCGTGATACTGGGTCGCTCCGACGATGGCGGGTACTACCTGCTCGGTATGACGCGACCGCATGCGAACCTGTTTGCGCGCATCACGTGGAGCACGGAGCGGGTTGCCGCAGAAACCGCGGAGCGGGCGGCCGAGCTGCACCTGCCACTCACCCACCTGCGCACCTGGTACGACGTGGACGATCGGCACTCGCTGGAGCGGCTGCGGCGGGAGATGGCCGGTGACGCGGATGTGCCGGTCGGCTACCCGGCGCCCCATACCCGCGGCTTCCTGCAGACGCTCGACGAAGACGCGCGGGAAAGCTCTCTGCCGGGGGGCGGGAGTGCGTATGGGCTTCGCTGAACAGCGGCTCTCTGCGGCACGGGCAGCGCACTCGGCGACGCTGACGAATGCTGCGCTCGTTCTTTTCGGGCTGCTCTACATTGAGCTCACCCGGACAGGCACGGGAGAGTTTCACCACTACGTGCATGGCTTCAGCGAAGGGCTCTTCGGCCAGCTGGTGCTGTATCTCGGCGCGATCTCGCTCATTGAGCGCTCGCCGACCGATCGCTGGACGCTGCCGATCCTCCTGCTGGTCGCCTTTGCCGCACGCCTCGTCGCGCTGGTTCACCCGCCGTTTCTCTCCACAGACATTTACCGCTATGTCTGGGATGGGAAGGTGCAGCTGGCAGGCATCAATCCCTTTCGCTACATCCCGGCTGACGCGCACCTGGCCTTTTTGCGCGATACGGCGATTTACCCCTTCATCAACCGGCGCGACTATGCGCATACCATCTACCCGCCCGGAGCGCAGCTCCTGTTTCTGCTGGCGGCACGCCTGCATGCCGGCATCCTCACCATGCGCCTGGTCTTTCTTTCCTTTGAGGCAGCTACGTGTTGGCTTCTGATCCTTTCGCTGCGCAGGCTGGGCCTTGCGGCAGAGCGGGTGGTTCTCTACGCCTGGCACCCGTTGTGCATCTGGGAGATCGCCAGCAGCGGCCACGTCGATGCGGCAGCTGTGACGTTCATCGCAGCCGCCATCCTCGCGAGCCTGGAAAGCAGCTGCGTCAATCTCTCCTTGCCGCGTAGGAGTCTCACGCGCGTTTCGAGCTGGCGCAACGCGCCGATATGGCTTGCGCTAGCCACGCTCATCAAGCTGTACCCGTTGGCGCTGCTGCCGGCATTTTTGCGGCGGCGTTTTGCGGGGCCGCTGCTGGTGTTTAGCAGTGTCGTCGTGGCCGGCTATCTGCCGTATCTCAGCGTAGGGCGCAGTGTCTTCGGCTTTCTGCCGGCCTACGCCAAAGAGGAAGGCATCGAGAGCGGTGCGCGCTTTTTTCCGGTTCTCCTTGCCGAGCGCTACTTCCACGTCACCATCGCACCTTCTCTTTACATCGTCGTATGTGCGCTGCTGCTTGCCGGTGTCGCGTGGTGGGCCTGGCGCCAGAATAGCCAGAGGGTCGTCCCCCTTTGCGGCGGGCTGATCCTCGCCACCAGCCTGAATCTTTGTTTCTCTCCCCATTACCCCTGGTACTTTCTCTGGCTGCTGCCCTTTCTGGCGTTGTGGCCATGGCGGCCCGCGTTTTACATGGTGCTTGCGGCTACCTTTCTGCTGGCAACACGCCTGGGCGCACCGGGCGAAGGAATCTTCCACATGAACCTTTACCTGTATGGGGGCTTTCTGCTGTTTCTTGCCGCGGAGTGGCTCCCCCGCCGGTCCCCAGACCAGCTCCTGTGGTTTGATGGACGAGACAAGCCTCATGAGTTGCGGCACGCGATCCGTGCAACGATGCAAGAGGAGGGAGTTTCCCGATGAGCACCCAGCCCACTGCGCACCCCGTACCCATGCGGCGCTACTTTGAAAAGGCAGACGATCCACTCTCCGTCCTGGTAGAGCATGAGCCCGTATGCCTCTATCTGGAGGTGACTAACCGCTGCAACCTGCTGTGCACAACCTGCCCGCGCACCTTTGAAGAGCTGGAACGCGAAGCAGACATGAGCTGGGAGCTGTTTACAAAGATCGTGGACCAGGTGCCCAACATCAAGCGTGTTGTGCTGCACGGTGTGGGCGAGCCCATGCTTGTGAAAGACCTTCCCCGCATGGTCGCTTACCTCAAGGCGCGCGGTGTCTACGTTCTTTTCAACAGCAATGGCACACTGCTGACCGAGCGCAATGGACAGGCACTGATTGATGCCGGTCTCGATGAGCTGCGGATCTCTCTTGATGCAGCCGACGCGCAAGTGTTCCAGATGGTGCGCGGCAAGGACATGTTCGACCGGATCGTGACCAACGTAGGCCGCTTCCGGACCATGCAGGTGGAACAGGGCCGCGAGCTGCCGCGCGTCTCGCTCTGGCTCACGGGCTTGCGCGAGACCCTCGCACAGCTGGAGCAGTTTGTCCGCATTGCCGACTCACTGAACGTGCGCGAAGTGTACCTGCAGCGACTGGTCTTCTTTTCCGGCGAAACGCGCGGCCTGGCGCGGCCCGAGAGCGCCCTGTTTGAAAAAACCACAGCCGACGAAGAAGCCATCATCGCGCGTGCGGGTGAGCTGGCTGCCTCGCTGGGGGTAGCTTTCAGCGCCTCCGGCGCGACCGAACCCGAGACCAGCATCAAGAAGAGCGCAGGTGATAACCCCTGGTCGCTTTGCCGGCGGCCCTGGGCGCTGATGTACTTTACGGCGACCGGACGGGCCATCCCCTGCTGTATCGCTCCCTTCTCCATGCACGGCTACGGCAGCTTTACCCTTGGCGATGCCACACAGCAGACGCTGCGTGAGATCTGGAACGGCGAAGAGTACCAGACCTTCCGCGAGCAGCTGCTGAGCGATCAGCCGCCTTCTGCCTGCGCCAACTGTGGCTTGCGATGGAGCCTCTGATCGAGGAGGCATCCCCTGCACGGCTCTGTGCCATTGTCCCAGCGCTGAACGAAGAAGCCAACGTCGCAGATCTCCTTGCCGCCATGCCCGGCCTGCGGGACCGGAGCTATCTGCGCGCGTGCATCGTCGTTGATAACGGCAGCACCGACCGCACAGCAGAGCTGGCCCGGGCAGCCGGCGCCACGGTCGTCTCCGAGACGAGACGAGGGTATGGCCAGGCCTGCGCCGCGGGGGTGCGGCATGCAGACGCGGGGAGCGATGTGCTTGTCTTCCTCGACGGCGATGGCAGCGACATGCCTTCGGAGATACCGCTGGTGGCGCAGCCGGTGCTGGATGGGACCTACGATTTTGTCATCGCATCCCGCATCAACAGCAGGCGCGAGCCGGGCAGTCTGCTTCCCTCACAGGTATTTGCCGGCTGGCTGGCCGGCACCGCCATGCGCCTGCTTTACCGTGTGCGCTACACCGACATGGGGCCCATGCGCGCGATCTCGCGCCCTGCCCTGGCCAAGCTCGGCATGACGGAGATGACCTATGGCTGGAACCTGGAGATGCAGATGAAGGCGGCGCGCTTGGGTCTGCGCATCCTGGAAGTACCTACGACGTGCCGGTGCCGCAGAGGCGGTGTTTCCAAGGTGGCGGGCTCCTTCTCCGGCTCGATCAAGGCTGCGTATCGGATTCTGTTTGTGCTGCTCCGTATCGCGCTGACGCCGCGGGAGCGGTAGGCAGTCTCCGCGTCGAGACTGCCCGGACCCCGACTGCCTCTACCTTGCGGTCACAGGCACAAACACATCCGTGGTCTCCCAGCGGACGTGCAGCTCCGTGTGCGCGCCGGCGGTTTTCTCGAAGCTGATGCTCATCTTCTCCTGCGGGGCGATCAGGGTGCGCTTCTGCATGTCGACCCGTACCAGGTCCTGTGCCTGGTCGTACTTGGTTCCCCACTGCCCGGTCTGCTTGTTGATGATCAGCTTCCATGTCCCTTCGGAAGGCAGGGTGTACAGCGTATAAGTGCCCGCCGGGACATCCGCATCGCCGATCCGAAGATTGGCGGCCGTTTTGAACATCGTGGCCGGGTTTGCGCCTGTGCGCCACACCTGGCCGTAAGGCACCAGCGCCCCCATGATCTTGCGGCCGCGCATGGACGGCGTGTTGTAGTGGATGCTGACCGGCTTGCCGGCCAGGCTCACGTTTGCATCGGCAGGCGGGCTCGGCAGCGGCTTGGAGGCATCCGTGCCGCCCATGGGAGCCATGCTTTGTGGGCGCAGGGGCAGAGCAGCCCCCGCATGCCCGGCGGCAAGCACCCCCGCTAACCCTGCTGCCAATACAGCGACGTACATTTTTCGACGCATAGCTGTCTGCACTCTTTGCTCCTTGAGCACGCGGATGCCTTGAGGCGCCCCGCAGGCCACACCCAGTCTCTGTGCGCAGGCCTGGGTTGTCAAAGAGGGGCGCAGGCCGAAGTCCCATCGTCTTCTTCCGCAAAACAAAAGCCTGCTCACTTCGCGCGATTTACGCCTTTGTCATCAGCACGCACTATACGAAGGGGTGCAAGGGTTTTCCGCACACCTCACGCTCTTCCCTGCCGGGAAGGGATCCACCCCAGCAGGGCTTTGCAACCACCATAGGACCCCTCATGAAGAATCTGATCTCGAAGAAAGGGTGCGCGTCACTGGCCTTGGCTGCCTTGATGCAACCCGGCTTTTCCCTCGCGCAGTCTGCCGCGACGCCTGGCGCCATCACCGCCGAGCCGACAAACATGGTCACCATCGCACCCAAGTCCAGTGCCGCAGTGCAGAAGTACACGGTGAGCACCGTGCAGGAGGCTAAGCTCACGCAGGCGCAAAAGCTGGCCTTGCTGCGGCAGCACATCAAGTACGTCTTCGTGCTCTTTCAAGAGAACCGCTCCTTTGACTTCTACTTCGGCACTTACCCGGGCGCGCATGGCTTGTACTCGCAGCCTGCGGCAGAAACCCCGGGCCTCACCCAGCCCATCGTGAACACGGATGGAACCGTAGGCACCATCTCGGCCTTCAACATCCCGCTGACCGTCACCGACGCCAACGGCAAGACTGTGCCGATCTACCCGGCCGATACCGACTCCGTGAACCATTCGCACACCGCGTATGAAACCAAGATTGATGTGCAGGGCGGCGTCACCAAAAACGACGGCTACGCGATCACCGAAGAGGGCGTCACGCTGACCAACGGCGTCCCCTCGAAGGTCCCGACGCTTGCGCAAAAGCAGATGGGTGAGCTCGTTATGGGCCACATCGACTGCAACACCGCGCCCGTTATGTGGAACTACGCGGACCGCTTCACCCTGTTTGACGACTTCCACCAGACGGTTCTTTCCGCTTCCACGCCAAATGCCATCGCGATGGTGGCAGGTCAGTCCGGTGAGACGCAGTGGGTGAAGCATCCGGAGCAGAGCACCAAGGCTTTTGGTGCGATCGGCGGCAACGGCGTCCCGGTCGTGAGCGACGGTGATCCCTTCTGGGGTTCGCAGCTGGACGCGACCGGCAGCGGCCAGCCGGCCAACCCGCCGAGCGCCAAGCCGGAGGTCAACCTGACCTTTGCCAGCCTGCCGCTCTCCTTTATGGGCTCGCAAATCCAGAGCACGGTGCAGACGGACTCGCAGCCGCAGACCGACCTCACCGATGTAGAAAAGGACATCGCCGAGATCGCGGGTAACGGCGTCAAGCCTACGAACTGGGGCTGGTTCCAGCAGGGCTACGACCATGAGTTCGACGACAAAACGGCCACCGCCTCCCATGCTGACTACATCGCCCACCACAATGGGCCGCAGTACTTCGGCTACGTCTCCAACAACCCGGCAGTGACCTCGCATCTACACGGGCTGTCGGACTTCGCCATCGCCATGACCAACAAGCTGCTGCCTGCCGACGGCGGCGTGCTGTATGTGCGCGGCGGATACAACAACATCCAGGGGCTGACGCCGGTAGACCCCAACCCGAAGCTCGCTACCGTCTTCAACGGAAGCGACGATCATCCGGGCTACTCGGATCTGCAGATCTCGAACGCGCTCGTCGCCGACGAGGTCAACCTGATCGCTTCGAGCCCCTACTGGCCCGAGAGCGCCATCATCATCACCTATGACGAGACCGACGGCGAGTACGATCACGCGCCGGAGATCATTCGCTCCTACGATCCCTTCGGCGAGCCGCTGGACCAGGGTCCGCGTATCCCCACCATTGTGATCTCGCCCTATGGCGTGGTGCACGGCATCTCGCATGAGGCAGCAGAGCACAGCTCCATCATCAAGTTCATCAACCAGATCTATGGTCTCGAGCCGCTGGCTGACCTGCCTGACGAAAAGCAGGCCCGCAAGGACGGCCTCACGATGTTTGGCCAGGCCTACCTTGGGCCCGCGGACTCTGGCGTCTCCGGCGTCGGCAACTTGTTCAGCGCCTTTGACAACAACCGCTTGCTGGGCACGGCGCCGGTCATCCCGGCCTCGTACGCGGAGGTGCCGGAGAACCTTGTGAACGCGCTGCCGCAGCTTAACAACAACGGCTGTGCGGTTCTCAACATCCAGCCGACTGACCATGGCATGCCGAACCCGGTGCCTGCGGACTTCAACCCGCGTCCCAGCTCCGCGCCCGGTATCCCGACCTCGGGCACCTGGACGCCTTAACTCAACACGCTTTACCCGAGTAGAAGGGGGCCAGTTTTCCTGGCCCCCTTTCTACCTGCTATCTGCGATGGGAGCCCTTTCCTGACCATGTTGTCTGCACGCTGCTTCGGCTTTGCCCTGCTTAGCCTTCTTCCTGTCCCTGCTGCCCTGGCAGGCACTACACTGGACCGGATCCACGCGGCCAAGTCCATTTCCTGCGGCGTGATCAAGGAAGAAGAGGACTACTCGCGCGCCACGGACCACGGCAACCGCGCTGCTTTTGACCTCGATCTCTGCAAGGCTGTCGCGGTGGCCACGCTCGGCGTGGGCGCGCACTTTACGATCAGCGTCTTCCCCGATGAACCGGCCGGCATCAAGGCCCTCCATGACGGCCGCGTCGATCTGCTGCCCTCAGCGAGCCCCTCGGTCGGCAACATGACCGCAAACAGCATCGCTTACGGTCCGACGACTTTCCATGACGGCGAAAGCATCATGGTGCCGATTCGTCCTGCGATCCACTCCGCCACGGAGCTCGCCGGGAAAAAGATCTGTTTCGTCATTACCAGCGAGAGTGAGACCGGGCTGCGGACCTATGCTGCGCGCAAGCACCTCTCCTACATCTGGTATCCATTTTCCGAGGTGGGCGAGATGGAAGCGGCCTTCTTTACCGGCAACTGTGCCGGGCTCGCCGGGGACGTTTCACAGCTTGCGAATACTCGCGCCATTACGCGTACGCAGGCCCCGCAGTACACGATTCTTCCGGAGATCTTCCGCCAGGATCCGCTTGCGCCCGCCTACAGCAACGGGGATCCGCAGTTTGGGGCCGTGGTGCAGTGGACCATCGAGGCGCTGCTGCAGGCAGAGGAGCTGGGCGTGACGCAGAGCAATCTTGCGACCATGCGCAAGAGCGAGGACCCGGAGATCCAGCAGCTGCTGGGCCGCCCGCTTGGAACCGGCCGGCTGCTTGGCCTTGACGCCGAGTGGGCCGCACACGTCATCGCGGCGACAGGCAATTACGGCGAGATCTTCGACAGAGACCTCGGAGCGCACTCGCCGCTGGGGATCAATCGCGGGGAAGACCAGCTATGGCCGGCCGGTGCCATGCTTGCCCGTCCCTTGCGGGAGCCGTAGCGCTCCCGTTACCTGCAGACGCGACTACTTGGCTCCCGGTCTCCAGAGTAGACACGAGGCGGCGGTCCGCACCCCCCGGTCCACCTCGTGAAAAGGCCGGCGCCCACTGGAGGCAGTGTCAAAAGTGACCATTTGCTCCAAGAAAGATCGCTGCCCTGACCATTTGCTCGCGGTATGATTGCTTGACGGAAAGTAAGCGTGGGTCGCCGCGGCCTAGTGAGTGCTGCGTGCCTTGCTCGATCGGCGAGCTCCCGCTACTGCCGATTGAGATTTATACAAGCGCACCCCTTTTCTTCGAGGCCAAGCAATGAAGTCTTCCTGTTTTCCCCAACGTGCGGCGATGATTGCTGCTCTGGGTCTGCTCTCCACCTCCGCGGCACTCAGCCAGACCGTTACCGGCTCCATCAGCGGAACCGTCACCGATCCGAGCGGCGCAGTCATCCCGAAGGCGACCGTTGTCGCGCTCAACACCGGCACCGGGGTCCGCACGCCTGTCACCAGCAACAATGCGGGCGAGTACTCGCTCCGTTTCCTGCCGATCGGCACCTACCAGGTTGAGGTCACCGCGCCCGGCTTTACCAAGCTCACGATCCCTCCGTTTGCGCTTGAGATCAATCAGACCGCCAAAGTGGACGCGCATGTCTCGCTTGGCACCACGACACAGGTGGAGGTGCAGGGCAATCTCACGCCTATCCTCGACACCAGCGATGCCACACTCGGCCTCTCTTTGAACGCCGATGAGATTGCAACGGTGCCCTTGAACGGACGCAACTTCTCGTCGCTTTCGCTGTATCAGCCCGGCGCGGTCGCCACGGATCCCAATGGCCTGACAGGGAGCAACGGCACCCAGCGCGACACCTACAACAGCGGCGTCGTGACCATCAACGGCAATCGCGCGCAGGACAATAACTACACGCTCGACGGCATCGACATCAACGAAACGCAGAATAACCTGATCGGCTACAACCCTGCGCCCGATGCCCTTGCCGAAGTTCGCGTCATCTCAGCCAATGCGCCTGCGACCTATGGCAATGTCAACGGCGGCGACATTGTGTCCGTGCTCAAGAGCGGCACCAACAAGTTCCACGGCAGCGCCTACGAGTACCTGGAGAACCAGAACCTCTCGGCCAATACATGGGCCAACAACTTCTCCCGTGTCGGGCAGACCCCCTTCACACAGTCCTTGTTCGGCGGCACACTGGGCGGTCCTATCTTCCGCAACAAGCTTTTCTTCTTTGTGGACTATGAGGGAACCCGCCAGCACCAGGGCGGTAATGGCACAGCGAGCGTGCTCTCCACCGCTATGCGCGGCGGCGACTTCTCAGCGCTGCCGATGCCGACCGCCAGTACGCCCGGCATCGTGCTCGTCGACCCGCAGAAAGGCTATGCGCCCTTTGCCAACAATCAGGGTGTGCCCATCAACAACCCGGTCGTCAAGTATCTGCTAGCGCACCCTGAGTTCTATCCGCTGCCAAACCAGACTGCGACAGATGGGTTGATCCAGAACAACTTCATCGGCCCGACCAGCTCCTTCGTCACGAACAACCAGGGCGATGTCAAGATCGAGTACGATCCCCGCCAGGCCGACAAGATCACGGCCTTCTACTCTCAGGGCATCTCCAACGGTGCCAGCCTTGCGCCCCTGGCCATTACTTTCCCAAACTCCAACACCTACCCTGACCATCTCGGCGGCGTGACCTGGACGCGGACTTTCTCGCCGGCGATCGTCAATGAGGCACGCTTCGGCTTTACCCGCATCCGCTGGGACAGCAATATCCCGACTGACACCACCGGCGCCTTCGGAACCAATGGCGACTCGATCGTAGGCATTCCTACGCCTGCACCCCAGCAGTTTGCCGGCTTCACCTACCAGGGCTTCAGCAACGCAACCCTGACGGGGGTCGGCGTTCCGGGGCAGGCGCAGGTCATCCGCGATAACACCTACAGCCTCGGCGACATCCTCACCATCCAGCGTGGGCGCCACCTGTTCAGCCTTGGCGGCGAGCTCCTGCGCTACCAGCAGAACTTTGCCCAGTATGGGAGCGGCGGTCAGCTGGGAACGTACAGCTTCAGCGGCCAGAACAGCAGCGAGCCGGGTGCCAGCGGCTATGGTCCAGTCGACTGGCTCCTGGATCGCGCAGACCAGCAGCAGATCAGCCTGTCCAACGGCTTCTTCGGCGACCGCCAGTGGCGCATCGCCGGCTTTGCCCAGGACGACTGGAAGGTCAGCGACCGGCTTACGGTGAACCTGGGACTGCGCTACGAGTTCGACACCCCCTATACCGAAGCACACAACCAGCTGGCCAACGTGATCCTGAGCGGCGCACAGATGGGCACGGTCGAATACGCGGACCACGTGCCTGCGGGCGCGGCTGCCGGCTCCGTCGTGTGCAGTAACCCAGGCTGCTACAACCCGGATTACACCGAGTTCCAGCCGCGCGTCGGCTTTGCCTTCCAGGCCAGCCCGCGCATTGTCTTCCGCGGCGGCTACGGCACGACGAGCTTCCTTGAAGGCAGCAGCGGACTTCCTGCGAACCCGCCCTTCAACAGCTTCTCCTCGCTCTCTTCGGTCGCCCCCAGCTCCCTCACAAATCCAGGCACATTCTTTGCGGAAGAAAACGGCTTCCAGGTTGGCGCGAATTCGCAAAGTATCGCCGGCTACACCGCCTATACAGCGAACTACCAGCAGGCTTTCCTGGAGGAGTACAACTTCAATACGGAAATCCAGCTGAACAACACCACCTCTGCGCAGTTCGGCTATGTGGGCGAGATCGGTCATCACCTGATCGACTTCCGCAATGCGAACCAGCTGACAACGGCACAGGCGGCCGCCGCCGCAAACCTACCGACGGGAGCAGCTTTACCTGCCGCCGACGTAGCGCCTTTCGCCGGCCTTGTGGGTCAAAACGGTGAGCTGGAGCTGTTTGAAACGGAAGGCGTGTCCACGTACAACGCGCTGCAAATCACGGTCCGGCACCGCATCAGCAAAGGCTTCCAGGCTACGGTGAACTATACCTGGGCCAAGTCGCTGACCGATACCAACGGCAACTACGGTGCTTCCGGCTCTGACGGCCCGTTTGGTATCCAGGACGGCAACAACCTCCACGGGGACTACGGCCCATCCGAGCTGGATACGCGGAACAATCTTTCTGCGAACGGCTCGTACGCCATCCCGTTTGGGCGTGGCCAGCAGTTCGGCAGCAATACCAACCGTGTCCTGGACCTGCTCGCAGGAGGCTGGACACTTTCCGCTACCGCCTACGCCTACTCAGGGCTGCCTATCACCATCTTTTCGCCCCATGCCGATAACACCAATTCCCTGGGTGACAACTTCGGCTCGGAACGCGCCAACCAATACCGCACCCTGCAGGTTGTCGGTCGCAGCGTGGCGCACTGGTTCGGTACTGATCCATCGGCTGCGCCGTGTACGGGGATGATCGACGCTGCCACCGGGACCAACGACAACAAAGTCTGCGCGTACGGGACCGAGCTTCCGTATACCTTCGGAACAGCAAAGGTTGGTACCGAACGCGCCCCTGGTTTCGAACAGGTGGATGCTTCGCTGTTCAAGGACTTCCACATCACAGAAGGGCAGTCGGTCGGCTTCCGCGCGGATGCCTTCAACGTGATGAACCTGGTGAGCTACAACAACCCGGACAGCAACGTAGGCGACTCCAACTTTGGGCAGATCACGTCCAGCAAGAGCACGCCGCGGACCATCCAGTTCGCTGCGCACTATTCCTTCTAACCGCAAGGCACTTCCGCACACGCAGCAAAGAAAGGACCGCTTCTGCGGTCCTTTCTCTTTTGCATCATGTTGATTGGGGCTCGAAGGGCAAGTGTGCCTCCTTAGCGCGGCGCGACGCCAGGCTGCGTCGCGGCATTGTGCTTATCCCGGTAGATACGAGCCGACTGCCTATTCTGCTGCCGCGCAAGCTGGTGGCGGTCCTGAGCCGTCAGGTGCCCGTTGTCTGTGGAGCGGTCCGCATGCTCCTCTTTATGGATAGCCGCTTGATGGGCTTCCAGGTTGCTTGCTCCCTTGTTCGTGATCTGTCCAGACGCCACGCCCTGGTTGATACGTGACTGCTGATTGGCGCGGCGATTGTTGATGTCATGCCGCTGCTGATAGTCAGTAGTCTGAGCGACAAGCGTTGTTGCAGGAAGTGCGGTCAGCAAAGCAGCAAGAGCAAAAGAGCTTGTGAGCTTGAACATGAAAGGCCTCTTTCTGGTATGGGCATAAACCGGTTGGCTCATCTTTGAGCCCGGCTTGCCAAATCATGGCTGTTGCTTATGGAGACACGCCCCGGGGCCGGCAGTTGCGAAGAAGAGGTAGATTTCGAGCGGAGCGCGAGAACACACGCAAGGAACAACCATCCCTAAAACGGTTTGCACCACAAAGCGCATTGTTTCGCCGGTGTTTGCAACGAGAGAAGTGGGCCCACCAGGACTTGAACCTGGAACCAAAGCATTATGAGTGCTCTGCTCTAACCAATTGAGCTATAGGCCCGTATGAGCTGTGCGGATTGCGGCGTTAAAAAGGCTCGCTGCTGCTGGGATTGTAAACGTCCTCAAGGTGCTATTTCCGCTGGTTCTCCGGCACCGCCACCGCGCGAAAGCGCGCAGCCAGCTCCCGCAGCTCGGACGACAGATCACCCCCGGCCAGCGGTTTGCCGTGCCCCGGAGCCACCACCGCCACCTCCATGGCGGAAAGCCGCTCGACCGAGTCCTGGGCCGCAGCCCAGTCTGAGGTGAAGTACGAGGGCGGCCCGTGCAGCTCGGGCGCCTGCGTCATCGCTGCTTCAAAAAAGCTTTCCGGCTTGGTCGTGCAAAAGGCATCGCCTACCAGCAGCGTCCGGTCAGCCGCGTGGTACAGCGAGCAGTGCCCGGGCGTGTGGCCCGGCGTATGCAGCACCTCCCAGCCCGGCAGCACCGGGCAGGCGCCTTCTTCCAGCGGCTGCAGCCGTCCGTGGAGATTGATCGGTCCTTTCGGATACAGCGGCGAGAGCAGACTCATCATGCCGCCGCCCGCGCCGGCATTCGGCGCCGGGTACTCGCGCTCCCCGGTCAGGTACGGGAACTCCAGCGGGTGCGCATACACCGGCACCTGCCAGTCCTCCGCAAGCATCGGCGCTGCACTCACGTGGTCAAAGTGCCCATGTGTCAGCACAATAGCGTTGGGTGGGCCGCTATGCGAACGCTCCGCCCAGCGCCGGATCATGCCATCGGTAAACGGCAGACCGGCATCCACCAGCGTCCAACTTCCATCCGCATGCGTCACGGTAAACACATTCACAAACGCAATGCGCAGCCCACGTATATGCGGGGCCACTGCATCCATTGGGACGACCTGGTCTTCGCGAACCGCTACCTTCTCCATGCGCGCTCTCCGTCTCTTCTGCTTCTTTAGGATGCACGCGCAAAAAGGCCCGCGCTCGCCAAAGCAGCGCGGGCCTCTTCATCCGGCACGGGCCTTCTCTTCGCCGTGTGGCGGCAGCCTAGCGCCACTTCTCCAGAAAGTCGTGCACGGAGGTGCTCTCCATATTGCGCATGTCAGAGAACTGGCCCTTCTGCCCGTAGACCACGTCGCCGTCCGGCTGCAGGACTGCCAGCGCAGGCACACCCTTCTTGAGGTCCACGCCATACTTCGTGCCAAGTTCCAGGTTTTGGTCGATATGTCCCACGTTCACATTCACGCGCACAAAGTTTTTATCGAGAAGCGCCTCGTTCTCCGGCTTGTGGAAGTACAGGTTCAGCACCTGGCAGTCGCCGCACCAGTCGCCTCCAAAGTCCACCAGCACGCGCTTGTGCTCATGCTTGGCCTTCTTCATCGCAGACGCAAGGTCGCTCGGCGCCGCGCTGATCTCCGGGTAGATGTGTGCGTGCGGCAGCACCTTCTTCGCTGGGGTCACCGCACTTATGGCAGACCCCGCCGGCTGCATTCCGGTTTGCGCGCCCGTCTGCGTCTGTGCAGGATGCGTTTGGCATCCTGTCGCCAACCCTGCGAACAGCAACGCTACGCCTGCTGCGCCCCAGCCACTCCTTACCTGTGCCTTCATCTCATGCTCCTGTCGCTATGTCGCATAGCTATCGATACTGTCTTCATCGTCCTTTAGTAGGCAAGCGCGCAGCCGTCAGCCCGCATCTCGCTCGCTGCCGCGTATAGATGATTCCCGCCTGCATCCCGGCGATTCTCTATACATTCGTACCGGCCGTAACCCCCATCGGAAGCCCCCATCGGCCAGCCCAGCGTTGCGAGGGCCTTTCGCGTCGCCTCCGGCACCCCTGCTTCCAGCCGCAGGATGCCTGTCGGTCCAAGATTGGGCGGATCCTCCCCCATGCTCTGTGATGAACCCTCATGGTGCCAGCGCGCGCTATCTCCGGCTGCCTGGACGTCCAGCCCGTAGTCGATCCGGTTGATCAGGATCTGGGCCTGCCCCTGCGGCTGCATATCGCCGCCCATTACGCCAAAGCTCATCCACGGTGCCCCCTCCTTTACGGCAAAGCCGGGGATGATCGTCTGAAACGGCCGCTTGCCCGGCGCATAGATGTTCGGGTGCCCGTCCTTGAGCGAGAACAGCTGCCCGCGATCCTGAAACATAAAGCCGAGCCCATCGGCCACCAGGCCAGAGCCCATGCCGCGAAAGTTCGACTGGATGATCGAAATCATCATGCCGTCGCTGTCGGCCACCGTAAAGTAGGTCGTGTCGCCGTGGCTTGGCGCCTGCCCGGGGTACACCGGCGTTAGGATCCGGTCGGTGCGGATCAGCTTGGCACGCTCGGCTGCGTAGGCCTTCGAGTTCAGCCACTCTGTCGGCACCTTGTTGAAGCGCGGATCGTCGTAGTACCGCGCGCGATCCTCATACGCCAGCCGCTTTGCCTCAATCTGGACATGCAGCGACTCCGGCGATTGAAAGCCCATCCCTCGTAGATCAAAGTTCTCGAGGATGTTCATCATCTGCAGGGTCGCGAGACCCTGCGTATTCTCAGCCATGCCGTATACATCCACGCCGCGGTAGCTCGTTACCAGCGGCTCGCTCCACACGGCATGCTGCGCGCGCAGATCCTCCTGCGAGAGCCAGCCGCCAATGCGCTTGAAGTACGCATCGATTGTTTTCGCGATCGGCCCGTTGTAGAACACATCGCGCCCGCCCTCGGCAATCATCCGGTAGGTACGTGCCAGGTCCGGGTTGCGGAACACATCGCCCTCATTCGGCGCATGGCCGCCCGGCGCGTAGGTGCGCATGGCGTTCGCGGTCTCTTCCACGCCGGAGCCTGCCCGCGTAAACGCAGCAAGATTGCGCTTGATATAGAAGCCGATGATCTGCGGCACCGGCACGCCGCTCTCGCACAGGCGGATCGGCGTTTCAAACAGCTCGGCCCACTTCAAACGCCCGTAGCGTCCGTGCAGCGTCCACCAGGCATCGAGCACACCGGGGGTTGAAACGGCGATGGCGCCCAGCGGCGGCAGCGCGCCGTTCTTGGCACGGGCGCGCACGGTCTCGAGGCTCAGCGAGCGAGGCGAGGCCCCGGAACCCGCCAGCCCCACCACCTTTTTCTGCCTGGGGTCCCATACAAAGGCATAACAATCGCCGCCCAGGCCGGAGCTTGTCGGCTCCAGGAAGCCCAGGCATGCATTGGCCCCAATGGCCGCATCCACTGCGGAGCCGCCTCGCTTCAGCGTCTCGATTGCTGCCAGCGTGGCCACGGGCTGCGCCGTGCCGGCCGCGCCTGAGCAGCCCATCACCGCAGAGCGGCTACTGAAGCTTGCACCCGAGACCCGGTCACCCGCATGGACATCGGGACGCACAAAGCGCTCTGCACCCGCAGGCTGAAACTTGGGCAGCGCCTCGGTTACCGCCGGCAGGCCGTTGGTATGAGGCTCCTGCGTTTGCGCGAGTGCCCCGGCCGCAGCCAGAGGAAGGGTTGCCAGAAAGGAGCGGCGACGCATGCGGTCTCTTCTTCTCCTTGACTTGACTTACGACTCAACCTGGGCTCGATCGCGCTTCAAGCGACGGCACGGCAGGTTATCGCAATAGCTCCTGGATGGAAAGACTCAGGATTTCAAAACACAGTACCATGCCCGCCTCGCCGCTACACCTCTCAATCTCTTATCGGCAGGCGGCTCGCTGCCACGAGCTAGGCAGAAACGCCCTATGTACCAAAGTGTGGCACCAGCCCTAAAAACAACTTCCCCAGCCGCAACGTGTTGTCACAATCGCATCAGAACGGGATGCGGAGAATGTATATGCGCAAGCAAGCGCTCCACCTATGCAGCATCGGCGCCCTGGGTACCATGCTGGCCCTGGCAGGCTGCCACAAGGCCGACCTCAATAGCCCAGACCCCAACGATCCGGCTGCCGCGAACCTTGCGAATGCCAGCGGCCAGGATGCCGGCAGCCTCGGCGGCCCGGCCCAATACAGCACCCAGCCCGGCAGCAACGGCGCTCCCGCTGCGGAGGGAAGCTACGCAAGCGGCCAGACCTCCGCCTCATCCCGGGCGCCCGAGCAGCGTGCCATGCCTCCAGCACCACCCGAGGATTCCGCCTATAACCAGGGTGGCGGCCAAAGCGCGGACCAGGGAGTAGACCAGTATGCGGGCACCGAATACCCGCAAGGCAATGCCGCCGGCAACCAGGGCTATGCCGACCAATATGCCGGCACACCCGGGCAGGGCGGCTACAGCGATGCCGGCTACTACGACCAGGCCACCTATGCTGAAAACCCGCCTCCGCCGCTCCCCGAATACCAGCAGCCGCCTTGCCCGGGCGACAACTACGAGTGGACACCCGGCTACTGGAACTATGCGCAGGCCGGCTACTTCTGGGTCCCCGGTGTCTGGGTCGCCGCGCCTTACTATGGCGCCCTGTGGACGCCTAGTTACTGGGGCTATGAGAGCAACCGCTACTACCTGCACCACGGCTACTGGGGCTCACACATCGGCTTCTACGGCGGCATCAATTACGGCTTCGGCTACTTTGGCCGCGGCTATGAGGGCGGCTACTGGAACCGCAACCAGTTTTTCTACAACCGCAATGTGACTCGCGTTGACAACAATGTGCGCAATGTCTACGTGCATAACGTAACGATCAACAACACCTATAACAACATCTCCTACAACGGAGGCCGCGGCGGCGTGAATGTACGCCCTGCCCCCTATGAGGTGGCCGCCGCACGCGAGCAGCACTTTGCCGCGGTGCCGGCGCAGCGCGAGCACATGCAGCAGGCGGAAGCGAACCGCTCGCAGTTCGTCGCCGCAAACGGAGGCCGTCCGCAGAACCTCGTGGCGAGCCGTCCCCTTGCAGGCCGCACCCTCGCCACCGCAGCCGCTGCCAACCTGAGGCCTGTCGCTGCGCAGGGCGGCTTTGAGCGCACCGGGCGGATCAGCCCGGCAGCCCAGGCCTCAGGCACGAATCAGCAGCGGCTCGGTCAGCAGCAGGCACAGGAACAAGCGAACGGACAACGCCTGCAGCAAACGCAGGGACGCGAGCAGCAAAACCAGACGCGTGAACAGGGCAATGCGCAGCGTCTCCAGCAAACTCAGCAGCGCGAACAAACGACTCAGGCGGCCGAGCAGGGGAACCAGCAGCGTCTCCAGCAAAGCCAACAGCGGGAGCAGCAAACCCAACAACGGGAACAGCAAACCCAGCAGCGGCAGCAGCAGACAGCGCAACGGGAACAGGGGAACCAGCAACGGCAGCAGCAGACAGCGCAGCGCGAACAGCAGACCCAGCAACGAGAACAACTAGACCAACAACGCCAGCAGCAGGCGGATCAACGCCAACAGGGGGACCAGCAACGCCAGCAACAGGACCAGCAGCGCGTTCAGCAGCAGGATCAGCAGCGCGTTCAGCAGCAGAACCAGATCCGGCAGCCGCAACAGCAGCCACAGCAGCACGCAGAGCCTCAACAACACAGCGCTCCGCAGGAAGCGGCTCCGCATGGCGGGGAAGCGGCTCCGCATGGCGGGGAAGCCGCTCCGCATGGCGGCGGTGGCGAACACGGTCACCCGTAATCCGCAGCAGAGATCAATCCTGCTGTTCCAACACAAAGAGGGAGCTCCTAAGAGCTCCCTCTTTGTGCAAAGCTTAAGAGCCTTGCCGCGGCAACGAACTCGCAGCCGCCCTACAGCTCGGTCGCATGCGACAGCAGCAGTGCCTTGCTCTTCTCGATAAACTCCAGCACAGGCATCGACCCGCCATCCCCCTTGCCGCGTGTCCTGACGCTCACGGCGGCACTTGCTGCCTCCTTGTCGCCCATCACCAGCACGTATGGCACCTTCCCCAATGTGAACTCGCGGATCTTGCTGTTCATCTTTTCGTTGCGCGCATCGAGCTCGACCCGCAGCCCCGCAATCTCCAGCTGCGCTTTTACCTCCTGCGCGTAAGCCAGGTGCCGCTCTGAGATTGGCACCAGCCCCACCTGCACCGGCGCAAGCCACAGCGGGAACGCGCCTGCGTAGTGCTCGATCAGCACGCCGAAGAAGCGCTCCACCGAGCCGAAGAGAGCTCGGTGCACCATGACCGGCTGATGTCGCTCGCCATCTTCCCCCACGTACTCCAGCTCAAAGCGCGCGGGCAGGTTGAAGTCGAACTGCACGGTCGAAAGCTGCCACAGCCTACCCAGTACATCCACCAGCTTGATGTCGATCTTGGGCCCGTAAAAAGCCGCCTCGCCCGGGATCGTCTTGTACGCGATGCCCTTGCGTCCGAGCGCGCGCTCGAGCGCTCCGGTCGCTAGCTCCCAGTTTTCATCGGAGCCGGCCCAGCTCGCGCGATCCTTCGGGTCCCACGTGGAAAGTTCCACCTGGAACTCCGCAAAGCCAAACGTCCGTAGCACTGACTCCGCAAAGTCAATGCAGGCCACCACCTCGTCTTCAATCTGGCCCGGCGTGCAAAAGATGTGCGCATCATCCTGCGTAAAGCCGCGCACCCGCAGCAGCCCGTGCATGGTGCCTGAGCGCTCATACCGGTACACATTGCCCAGCTCTGCATAGCGCACCGGCAGGTCGCGGTAGCTCTTGGGCGCGTTCTTGTAAATCAGGATGTGGAACGGGCAGTTCATCGGCTTCATGCGATAGTCGCCGTCGTCCAGCTCCATGGGCGTAAACATGTTGGCCGCGTAGAAGCCCTCGTGCCCGCTGGTCTGCCACAGGTTCACCTTGGCCACATGCGGCGTGTACACCAGCTGGTAGCCGCGCCGCACACACTCCTCGCGCATCCAGTCTTCCATCACGCGGCGAATCGTCGCGCCCTTTGGATGGAAAAAGATAAGCCCCGGCCCGGCCAGCTCCTGGATGGAGAACAAGTCCAGCTGTTTGCCCAACAGGCGATGGTCGCGCTTGGCCAGATCCTCCAGCCTCGCGAAGTGCTCATCCATCGCCTTCCCCGAGAAAAAGGCCGTGCCATAGATGCGCTGCAGCTGCGGGTTCTTCTCATCGCCAAGCCAGTACGCACCGGCAAGCGACAGCACGCGAAAGGCCTTCACGCGCCCGGTCGAAGGCACATGCGGGCCGCGGCAAAAGTCGGTAAACCCGCCATTGCGATACAGCGAGATCTCGTCGCCCGGCTGCGTAAAACGCTCGATGAAGTGCACCTTCATGAAGTCGCCCTGCTGCCCGTATGCACGGAGGCCCTGGTCGCGCGGCACATACTCGCGTAAAAACATCTCGTCACGCGCGACGATCTGAGCCATACGCGCTTCGATAAGCTTCAGGTCATCCTGGGTCAGCGGCGTTTCCCGGTATACGTCGTAGAAAAAGCCCGCATCGGTCGCCGGCCCATGCCCCAGCTTTGTCTCCGGGAACAGCTCCAGCAGCGCCGTCGCCATCACATGCGCGGCCGAGTGCCGCACCACCTTCAGCGCCTCCGCATCGGTTTCCTTCAGCAGGGAGAGTGCAACATCTTCTTCGAGCGGTGCACTCAGGTCCACCAGCCGCTCCGCCGCGGCATCTTCCGCGCCATACATTGCAGCCTCGGTCACACCGGCCTCGGTCGCTGCATCGCGCTCGGCTGCTTCCGCCGGCACACGGAGCGGCCGTACCCGCGCCACCACCACCGCAGCCGCCAGTCGCGGAGAGATGCTGTTCGCAATCTCCAGGGGAGTCGTCCCAGCCGGCACCTCGCGCACTGCACCATCCGGCAGCTGCACCCTGATTGTTCTTGCCGCGCCCTGGGCTTCTTTCTGTTCCTGTGTCGATTCGCTCATAGCAGCGTCCAGAATAGCGCCTGCATGGAGCACCGAGGCGCATTCGCTTGCAGTTCTCCCCTCCCATCGCGATGGTGGCTGCCGTGCTTCGTAAAGTGCAAAGCCGCGCAGGGAGTCTCTTATCCCTCTGCATGCGATTGCCCGCATCCGCCCGCAAGGCATACTCATGCCATGGACTGTCGAGGCGTGAAGCTGTGTGGAGCGAGTCGCTTGCGCTACTCGGCACTCGCTTTTTTCTGGGCGGCCCAGCGTTTCTTCTGCCCGGCGGCGATACGCGCGCGGGCTTCCTCGCTGAGCTGCCGGGTGGCTTTGGCGGGGCTCTTCTTGCCCTTGGCCTCGGCCTTGGCAAGGAGGGCTTTGGCTGGGCGGCCGCGGCGTTTGGCGGCAGGGGTGTCGTCCCCTCCGCTGAACAGGGTGCGTGCTTGCTGAAGTTGTGCGATTTCGCGGTCGATGAGGGCGAGGATGTTGGCGTGCTCAGGCATAGAGGACCAGGGTACGGCATGGGCGGGCAGAGCGGGGCAATTGTTCCGACTCGCCGAATACCCCAGCCAGCTGCCCAGACTTGGGCGACATCTGCCGGGTGGTATAGGCCCTTCCGCGATGGTGTGCAGGGTGCACCGCCGCGTGCCTGAGCTTGAAGATAGAGGCGCTTCCTGATTACCGCCCTTATGCAGAAGACTTGGCATGCGATGGCTTAACGACCCAGGCCGGCAGCGAACACTGCCTCAAGCCGCGGCGCCTGGGCCGCTGGAAGTGAAACGCCGAGGATCGCCGCCAGAGTGGGTGCGACCTGCAGGTTTGTGATGGGGCCGAGGTCCAAACCGGACCGGATGCCCGCGCCCGAGATGATGAAGAGAGAACCCATATCAGGATTGGTGTTGAGGTAGCCGTGCTGACCGCGTGGCGTGGAAGGGGAGTCCCCGGCAGGCTCGGTGCTGTCGGTGAAAGCGTAGTCAGGTTTGGCGGTGAGGTAGAGGTCGGGAGCCTGATCAGAGTCAGCAAGCGCGGGGAGACCCAGCGCCTGCGCTTCCTCATTTGTATAGACGTGCTCGACCCCAGGCAGGGCGGCAAATGCAGCCTGGAGGCGGGGGAGCAGGGTGGCCTTCTGTGCAGGGTCGCGTACAAAGACCAGATCTGAGCCGCCCCCCGCCTTGGCCCAGACTGCGCCATGTGCAGTCTTTCCTGTCCCGTGCAGCAGGCCGAGTTGCAGCAGCGTTGCGTTGGGCGCGACCGTGCGTGTGGAGGTGGCAAAGCCGTGGTCTGAGGCGAGCACAAAGGTGGTGCGGTCCAGGAGGCCGGCAGAGTGCGCCGCATCCACGATGCGGCGCAGGCAGCTATCAGCGTAGGCGTAGGCTGCGTAGGCCGCAGGCGTGAGCGGGCCATAGGCGTGCTGGAGAGTGTCGGTTTCCAGCAAGTGTACGAGCAAGAGGTTGGGCGTGTGATGGGTGAGGATATCGACAGCTCCGTCAGTCCAGAGCTGGTCGCGCCAGGCTGGGGTACTTCCCTCGCCAAAGGCAGCGATCTGCCCGATGGTGGCGAGGTGCTGGGCGACGAGATCGCGGCTGATGGGGCTGGCCGGGTCAGGCTTTTCACCGAACTGCCAGGCCACACCGGCGGCGCCGTAGATGGCAACCCAGTCCACCTGACCGGTGGTCATGCCTTTTTCTGCGGCTGCCTCGTAAAGAGTGCGTGCGTGGACCAGCTGTGCCTTGGGTACCCAGGGCATGACGGTGGGCGCGGTACCGTCGGCGGGAAAGGTGAGCAGGCCATTCGTGACGACATGGTGGCTGCGCGCGTCGACCCCGGTGATGAGCGCGGTATGGTTGGGCCAGGTAACGGTGGGGTTGATGGGCCGCATGCCGGTGCTGTGGGCGCCTGCGGCTTCAAGCATGCGGAGGGTAGGCATGGGCAGGCGCGGGTCGTTGAGTGCGCGGGCCGGGAAGCCGTCAATGGTGATGAGTACAACGATGGGGCCATGGGTAGCAGCGCTGCCATCGTTGGGTGGAGACGAGTCTGGAGATGCATTCGGGGCCGACGTTTGCGCCCACGTCCGGCTGCTGCTTGCCGTAGGCAGTATGAGAGCAAACAGGGTTGCAAGCAGCAGCGGGCGACTGGGAATGCGCATCGGGGAGCTGGTGTCCTTTCAAGGTGCGGGATCGATGCTGCGAGTAAGGCTTCGCGTTCGCAAAGGCTAGAACAGCAGCTTGAGCCCGAATTGAAGCTGGCGCGGCGAGTTGGCCTGCGTCGTGATCGCGCCGAAACTTGCATCATTCACGCCCAAGTCGGGGCTGCCGAACTGGACGTGGTTGAACACGTTGAAAGCCTCAGCGCGGAACTGGAGCCGCAGGCGCTCGGCTGCGCCAAACTCCTTGAAGAGGGATAGGTCCGTGCTGTCGAGGCCGGGCGCGCGCAGGTGGTTCAGATAAGCCGGGCTGGTACCAAGGGTAAAGGGAGCGGGTTGTGAGAACTCCGCGGTGTTGAAACTGCGGCCGAGGCGCGTGTGGATGTCGGTATGGAAAGTGGCATCCACACCATTCCAGTTTGCGTATTCCGTTGGATTGCCGAGGCCGGATGTGTTGGTCGCGGAGACCTGCAGGGGTACCCCGGTTTGCAGGGCGGTAATGCCGTTGACCTCCCAACCTCCGAGGGCTATGTCTTCGAGGGCGGACATATGCCCGCCGAGCGCGCGCCCGCGTCCGATCGGCAGCGCGTAGATGTAGCTCGCGATGAATCGCTGGCGGATGTCCTGCGGGCTCACGGCGTAGTCTGCCAGGGGGTCGAAGCTGTTCTGGTGGTTGGTGCCATCGTCAAAGTTGCGGGACCAGACGTAGGAGCTTTGGAGCTGGAAGCCGGAGCTGAAGCGCTTGTCGAGCCGGATCTGCAGGCCGTCGTACTGATCGTCGCCGCCGGAAAAAAACAGGGGCAGCACGCTGCTGAATTGCGGGTAGAGGCGCAGGAGCTGGCCGCGGGAGGTGGTCGGCGCGGCGAGGGCACCTGTCGTGATGTTGCCGTAGAAGGGATTGGTCACAGAGTCGTTCAGGTGCGAGCCGAGCCCGAGCGCTGACAAGGGGAGCTGGTCGAAGTCGATGCCGCCCTCGCGGCTTTGCTGCTGCTTGCGCCCGCGATTGCCGACATAGGCAATATCAAAGGTAAAGCCGCCGGCGAGCGATTGCTGGACATCGAGGTCCCACTGGATCGCATAAGGGGTGGGCGTGTTCTGAAGGACACCTTCAATCTGGCCGCCGGCTCCGGTAGCGAGTCCATCGGAGGCACCAGGTGGCGGCTGGAAGCCCTGCGGGAAGGGGTTGTCGAGTGTGTTGTCAGGCGTAATACCGTCCAGGGTGCTGACCCAGGTGTTCTGCACACGGAAGCCGTAGGGGCCGACGGTGCCCGCGGCAGCCTGGGCGGAGGGTCCGTAGACGACGGCTCCGCCGGCATGGCCGACCGTACCCGGCATGGGGGTGAAGGCGAGGCCCACGCGCGGAGCGAAGTTGTTGCCGTCGATGTGGTACTGGTGACGGCTTTGCCCGTCTACACCGACAAAGACAAGGCCGCCGGTGAGCCCGGGCACGGCGCTGCTCAGCGGCGAAGGGATGGTGGGGTTGAAGTAGTTGGTGCGGTTGTAGCGCTCGGTGCGCGGGGTGTCAAGGTCATAACGCAGGCCGAGGTTGAGCGTGAGTTTGGGCGTCACGCGCCAGTCGTCCTCAAGGAACTCGGCCAGGTAGTAGCTCTGCGATGCGTCGTTTTTATAGTTTTGGATGAGGTCACCGGTACCGGTGCCGAGCAGCAGGGAAGCGAGGCCATTGCCGGTGTTGGCGCTTGCGGCATTCGGATTGGGCCCCTGCGTGAAGCTGGTCCCAAAGGTAAAGTTGCCGGAGCTGTCCGCGGCCTCGTTATCGTTGACGCGGATAAGGCGCCCATCCAGGCCGAACTTGATGGTGTGAGGGCCGAGAATCTGCGTCAGCGAAGACTCAAGGCTGTAGGTCATAAAGGCATTGTGGCGATTGCCGTTATTGCCGAGTGTGACGTAGCCGGAGGACGAAATGACGGGGAAGAGGGGAACATTGCCGGCGGCGTCGAGGGTGCCGGGTAGCCCGAGAGTCGTGTCCTGGAAGCCAAGGCTCGTGTTGGCGTAGTTGTAGAGGGTGCGGGCGAAGCCAAGGCGAGCATCGAAGACCTTCTTGGCATCGGGCGTGGCGGTGTAGCCGGCGGTGAGTCCCCGCGCATAATCCTCGCCGTTGATGTTGCCCTCAGCCACGGCTAGGGCCGCAGGAAAGAGCGAATTTGGCGCGCTGTCATAGTAGCGGTTCGAGTAGCGGCCAAAGATCTTCTGCCGGTCGCTGATCGTGTGGTCAACGCGCACGTCCCAGGCGGTGGTTTGCGTCACTGTGCTGCCGTTGGCAAAGTAGTTATTGGCGTTGGTCAGCGTGTTACCGGGAACGTTGGGCAGGGGGTAGTAGGCGAGGGCTTTCTGCGCGACCTGACTGAGCATGCCTCCCGGAATGATGTTGTTTGGGAAAGGATCGCGAATGTATCCCGAGCCGTTAGGGTTGGGACGCGTGGAGAAAGGGTTATAGACCGTGATGAGCTTGCCGTTGGCGCCAAAGGTCTGCGAGAAGTCGCCGGCGCGCTGCGCAAGTGTAGGCACGGTGGCGGTGAGCGATTGAAAGGCATTCTGGCGCAGTAGTTCGGTAGAGACAAGAAAGAAGGTTCGGTCGCGACGGATGGGGCCGCTCAAGACGCCGCCGAACTGGTTGCGATGGAAGGGCGGCAGGGGACGCCGGTTGAGGTTGGAGAAGTAGTCGTTCGCGTCGAGGTCGTTGTTGCGGAGGAACTCGAAAAGCGTGCCGTGGAACTGGTTGGCTCCAGATTTGAAGATGACGTTGAGGATGCCGTCGGCGGAGCGGCCAAACTCCGCTGGGTAGTTCTGAGCCAACACGCGGTACTCGCCAATGGCATCGATGGAAGGAAAAATGCCGATGCCAGCGTTGCCGTTGACGGTTGGAAAACCGGCTGGTGTGCCGTCGACAAAAACATCGGTATACCCCTGCCGGCCGCCATCGATGGAGAAACTGTTGGAGTTGTAATCGTCACCGGTGCTGCCGGTGAAACCGGGTACCAGCTCGACCAGGGCGTAAGGGTTGCGTGTGTTGAGCGGCAGGTCGCGGAGGGAAGCGCCGTCTACTTCGTCACTGACGACCGATGAAGTTGTGTTGAGGGTAGATACATCGGCGTTGACGGTGACGGTTTGCTGGACGCCTCCAGGCGAGAGTGCAACGTCCTGGGTCGCATGCTGACCGACATCGAGACGGACGCCGTTCTGCTGGTAAGCCCCGTAGCCGGGGGCCGTGATGTTAAGGCTGTAGGTGCCCGGGGCAAGGCCGAGCAGCGTGTACTCACCCTGTGCGTTTGTGTGCGCGGTGCTATGCGCAGCTGTGGCAGCCTCTGTCGCCGAGATCTCGGCACTACGAATCACCGCCCCTGTGCTGTCGCGTACCGTGCCGTTGACGCTGGCTCCGGTGGTCTGGGCATGGACTGCAATGGTGCCACTTACGGCGAGAGCAAAGGTGAGAGAAAGAGGGTGCCGGAACCATGCTGTTCCGTGCCGCAGATTCTTACGCATGTGCGTGCTTCTCCCTTGCTTCCCGACTCCATGGTTTTTGCGCCCGCCACCCTGTCAAGGCCTAGCGGTCTCCTCCCCTTGTAGCTGCGCCCCATTACAGAGTGGTAAAGTGCCCCCGTCACTCACCCGATCCAGTTCCTGTTCTTTTTCAGTGGCCTTTGCTTCTGCCCGCTACACGGAGTAGGGGCCGCTGTCAGTCGTTGATCGCTTCTTCACTCAGCCTTTATGTTCATCGCAAGCCTTTTACAGGCGTTGATATCGGCGACCGTGAAATGGTCTCGGAACTCGATGATCGTGCAATGGGACCTGCTAACAAAAGCTCACTAGAAAGTCGGCCTGGCTAAAGTCTGTGGGTTGAAGTTTCCGACCAAGGAAGGTAAGCAAACCACACCCCATGATGCGGATGCGATTGATAGTTCGGCGGTTAAGGCTTTTACCGAGCAGAGGCGGAACAAGAGTTCCGCCTCATCTTTCTTGACAGTTGCAGTGATGGACTCGCCCGGAATAAATTGAGGCTTCCCAAACGTCCGCACAGCGATTGGCCCTGGCCATCTGGACCATGGCTCATGGCTTCGCCACACTGAGCATGGAGGGTGCTATTGCGGGCGTCGGCATCCCTGAAGCGGAAGGCTCAGCCGAAGCTCTCGCTCGCAGATTGCTCGATCCGAAGCGACGGATCTATGTGGGTCACACTATCCATGTCGGCGAGCCTTGATGGATCCCGCAAGTACCAGCACAGGAACGACAGCCAACAAAAGAACAGAGAGCAACAAGACCGCGGATACCGCTACAAACGTTTCGACCAGCCATGCAAAGCTGACCAACACGGCAAGTAGGAGACAAATGCCGCCAGGTACGCAAACAAGACCGGCACCTGAGCCAGGCTTGATCCGCGGCCGCGCGGCAAGCTCTGTTCGTGGATCCAGCGTCTGCATGGGTCTGAGTGTGCATCCTGTCTTGAGGCACTCATGCTTCTGCTTACTTCGGCTGCGCGCCCGGAAAGCTCAGCGGCTTGTGCTCTCCATACTGCGCGATCGGCTTGCGCGGCAGCATGGCATCACGCATCGCTGTGTTGTACACAAAGATCGCCTCCACCACCGCTGCCTGCCGCAGATCGTCTGCACGCAGCGCGTCATACACATCCATGTTTGAGTGGTGGGTGCGCGCGTCATAGTCCAGCGGATCCTGCACAAACTGGAAACCCGGCACATCCACTGCGTCAAACGGCAAATGGTCGGTACCGCCTGTATCAGCCTCCGTCACGGTTGAAACACCCAGGTCCGTCAAGGGCGCGATCCACTGCTCAAAGATGGGCGCGATCGCCACATTGCTCTGGGTGTAGATCCCCCGCACGCGCCCCGTTCCATTGTCGAGGTTGAAGTAGCCCGAGATCTTCGCCTGCTCCGGCTTCAACACCGGCGGACCACTCGGCTCGCGGATAAAATCCGGCACACTCGCATCTCCTGCCAGCGGCACGGTGCCGAAGTGCTGGGCTACATAACCGCTCGAGCCGAAGATGCCTTCCTCCTCGCCGCTCCACAGCCCGATGCGGATCGTCCGCCGCGGCTGCACATGCAGGGCCAACAGGATGCGCATCACTTCCATCGCCACCACCGTGCCCGCGCCATTGTCGGTCGCGCCCGTGCCGCTTGCCCAGGAGTCCAGGTGGCCGCCCACCATCACCACCTGGTCCTTCAACGACGGATCCGTTCCCGGGATCTCCGCAAGGGTGTCGAAGCCATGCTCATGGTCGCCTGAAAACTTCGAGTCCACGGTCGCTTCCAGAGTCACCGGCACATGGGCATCCAGCAGCCGCGCCACGCGGCCGTAGTTCTCTACGGAGGCCACCAGCAGTGGCAGCGGCGTGGCATGCGCCCTCTGGTAGGAGAACCATGAGAAGTTCGCATTCGAGTCGTCAAAGATCGTCCCGCCGGAGCCGCCGTGGTTCTCTCCGTCGCGGCTTGGCACTACCACTGCCGCGACGCCTTCGTCATGCAGCATCCGCCCCAGCTTTTCGCGCTCCGGCAGCACCTTGGCAAAATACTCCGCGGCATTGCCGTAGCCGGGCGCGGGCCCCAGCGGCACCTTCTTCAGGTCGGATAGCTGCGCGTCGGTATAGCGCTCCACCAGCGGCTTGTCCAGCTCACCCGCTGCGCGCGGCTTGCCCAGCAACACAATCTTGCCGCGCAGCTTGCCCTTGTACTGCGCCATTTGCGCTTCGATCGAGGGTGCGTTCTTGCCGTCGTCGATCGAGATCAGAATCGCCTCGCCCTGCACCATTCCCGGCTTGCCGTCAGCGCCCATCGTCGCGGGCGACCACGGCGCAGCCTGCGCGATGAACACACCGGGCTCCGGCCCCACCATCCGCAGCGTGCTCGCCTCCTGCTCCCAGCCCATCCCGAACTCGCCCCAATCCTCTAGGTGCGCGTTTGTGCAGCCCATGGCGGCCAGCGTGTCGCGGGTCCACGCGTTGGCCTTTGCCATCTCGGGTGACCCGGTCAGCCGCGGGCCGATATCGTCATCGAGCGCGCTCGCATACTCCATCACACGCGAGTGTCCGAAGCCTTCCGCGCGGATCCGTGCATACATGTTCAGGTCCAGAGACTCCGTCGCCGGCTGCCCGGCAGGTGCCGTTGCTGCGGCCCTTGCTGCCGCGGGTGCTTTCGGAGCGCCTGCTGCCATCGCCGGCAACGCAGCACACACACCGCCCAGCAGCCATCCATACATCGCACGCGAAACACCCTTGCTTTTTTGCATGTGCAGCAGCATAGCAGCCGTTTCCACTTTGGCCACGTTCACACTTCTGCCACAACAATGCGGGCCGCTTCGCCGCGCAGGCTCAGTCCATCCGCGCGCCCCGTGAAGTACCGCGCATTTAGCTCCTCGCGTCCAAGGTCCTGGCAGCGTGCAAACGCATGCGCACCCAGCAGCTCCTGCCTCATCGCCTCCGGTGTCCAGCCTTCCTGGAAAGGCTCCCCGGCCGCTGTCGCCCGCGCCTGTAATGAGTCATGCTGCCGCTGCTCTTCCGGTCCCATCGCATAGCGAGGCAGCCGATAGTCCAACACCAGCACGCTCCCCCTTGGGCAGCGCCGCACCCGCCCGAGCAGCCGCCCAAGCGCCCCAGCGTCAAGAAACGGCGCAACGCCCAGCAAGGAGAAGAAGACAGGCTGCTGCAGATCAAGCGAGCCGACGCTCCAGCCCTCGTCTGCCTCCGCGCCGTTTGTATCTGCTTCTCCAAAGTCCGTCGCCACACGCTCGCAGCGGGGCGGCAACGCAAATCCGGCTTCCGCAGCAAGCTCCTGCTTCCACTGCTGGACCGCAGGCAGGTCCAGCTCCCACACGTGGAGGTCCTCCCACGGGCTGCGCCACGCAAACGTATCGAGCCCCGCGCCCAGCAGGCATAGCTGCCGCACGCCGCGCCCATACGCCGTGTGCAACGCCTCCTCTGCAAACGCCGAGCGCGCCACCACAAACGCCCGCAGCGAGCGCGACCAAACACGCCGCCCAGCCGCAGGCGTCCTCCTGAGCGCCTCCGCGCCCGCAGCACCCAACAGCGGCACCGCCAGCGGATCACGAAAGATCAACGGCTCATCAAACACCTGGTGCGCTGCCCGTCGCAGCGCCACACGCCACGCACTATGCGCCGCAGCCGGCATGCCTTGCGGCACCGTCAGCCGCTTCACCGCACGGGCTGCCCGGCCTGCTGCGCTGCCGGCTCCCAGCTCGCAAGCAGAGGGTGCAGCTCCGCCGGGCTGGCCACCGCGAGCACCTGCCGCCCAAAGATCCGCCCAAACGCACGCGCCACCGTCTGGCCCACACCCGAAACGCTCAGGCGCGCGCCATCCTCGATCTCCTCAGCCAGAGAGGTCACTGCCCGATCCGCGATCCCGCATGGCACAATCAGCTCGAAATCCCGGAGATCCGTCGAGACATTCAGCGCAAAGCCGTGCGAGGTAATGCCCCGCGAGACATGCACGCCGATCGCAGCCAGCTTCTTTTCAGCAATTGTCCCGCCCGGCTCCGTCCACACGCCTGTTCGCCCTGGAACGCGCCCCGCACGCAACCCATACTCGCCGACGGCGCGGATCAGCACTTCCTCAAGCCGACGCACAAAGTCCACCACGCCCATGCGCGCACCGCTGTCCATCCCCTGCGCGCGCAAGTCCAGGAGGGGATACCCCACCAACTGCCCGGGCCCGTGATACGTCACATCCCCGCCACGCTTCACCACATGGAGAGCCACCCCGCGCGCCTGCAGCAGCGCATCGCTGGCGGCGATGTTGTCGCGCCCGGCGTTGCGCCCTAGAGTGAGCACCGGCGGGTGCTCCAGCAGCACGAGCACATCCCCGATCTCCCCCGTGCGTCGCAGCTCCACCAGCTCTTCCTGCAGCCGGAGCGCGTGCCCGTACTCCACACGGCCCATCTCCAGCAGCGCGAGCGGCGCAGTCATTCTGCCTAGAGGAGTGCGCCGCTGCCGGGCAGCGTCGCATGCGGCCGATACGTCAGCCGCGCAATCCCGCTGAACAGCAGGCTGATCCCAATCAACGTACCAACAGCCCACGCAGAGCTGAACGGCCACTGTCTCCAGATCAGCACGCCCAAGATCAACGTAATGATGCCGTTCCACAGCGTCCAGCTTGCCCGGTGCCTCTGCCGCAGGCGGAAGTAAATCACCAGCTCAAAGATGCCTTCCACCACGAAGTAAATAGCCAGCAGAAGCGTCAGGGTCAAGAGGCCGCTGGCAGGATGCAGGATCAGGTACAACGCCGTGATGAGATAGGCAATGCCGATGACCACCTGCCACACGGCTGAGCCGGTGCTCCGCGTTGAAAACGCATGAAACACATGCGCAATCCCGGCCAACAGCAAAACCCATCCGATGATCGCGGTGATGGCGACGCCGAAAAAGAAAGGCAGCACCATTGCCAGCAGGCCGAGCACGATCAGTACGATACCGACTGTGCGCGAGTGCGGCGATGCTGTGGAGGGACCGAGGGAACCGGAAGGGCCGAGTGGATCGAATGCCTGGCTTGCCATAACAGCTCCTTGAAGCGACTTGGGACGAGACTTGGGACGAGACTTGGGGCAGGACTAGTCCCGCCGTTCGAGTGCGTTGGATGCCGATCCCGCCCCGGACGGCTCCAGCCACAAGCGGAAGCAGCGATCCCTACAGATCAAGGTCACTCCAAACGCACGCGGCGCGCGCGGCTGCCGGCAGCCAACCCTAAACGTTGATCGCCAATCCCTCCACCGCACCAAACCCGTCCAGCATCGCCTCAGCCAGCGTCGGGTGCGCGTGGATCGTAAACATCAGCTCTTCGAGCGTCGCTTCGAGCTCCAGCGCAACCACTGCTTCTGCTACCAACTCAGTGGCAGAAGCCCCGATGATGTGCACGCCCAGCACCTCGCCATACTTCGTGTCCGTCACGACTTTCACGAAGCCATCATGCGCGTTGATGATGGAAGCCTTCGAGTTCGCAGAGAACGGGAACTTGCCCACCTTTACGTCGTGCCCCGCAGCCTTGGCTTGCGCCTCGTTCAGCCCTACGCTGCCGATCTGCGGCTCTGTATACGTGCAGGCCGGGATGCGGTTGCGCTTCACCGGCCGCGCATACTTGCCCGCGAGCTTTGATGCGACAACGATCCCGCACATCGCGCCCACATGCGCCAGCTGCGGCAGCCCGGCCACAATGTCACCGATGGCATACACGCCTTCCACGCCGGTCGCCATCCACTCGTCCGTCTTAATAAAGCCTTTCTCCAGCTGCACGCCCGGCAGTGTCTCGAGGCCGATCCCGTCCGTGCGCGGTGCACGTCCGACCGCTACCAGCACCTTCTCGGCTTCCTTCACCACCTGCTTGCCATTCGCGTCGGTCCACGTCACCCGGGCGCCCGCGTCTGTCTTCTCCACCTTCTCGACCTTGGAGCTTGTATGCACATCGATCCCGCGCTTGCGGAAGGTCCTTTGCAGTTCCTTTGAAACCTCTTCATCCTCCGCCGGCACAATCCGCGGCAAGAACTCCACAATCGTGATCTCCGCTCCGAACGAGCGGAAGATCGAGCCGAACTCCACGCCCACCGCGCCCGACCCGATGATGATCATCGACTTCGGCACCGCCTCGATCAGCAGGATCTCGTTGTTCGTCAGGATGTGCGAGCCGCCGTCCTGCCCGATGCTCAGCCCGGGCAGCATACGCGCGTCGGAGCCCGTCGCAATGACCACGTTCTTCGCGCGCACCTCGGCCTTCTCGCCTACGCCATTCGCCGCCTTGTCGACCGCGATCGTGTGCACTCCGCCCTTCGCCGGCCCGGTCAGCCTGGCCTGCCCGCGCACCACGGTCACCTTGTTCTTCCGCATCAGAAAGTCCAGGCCCTTCACATGCTTGTTGATAATGCCGTTCTTCCGCTCCAGCACCTTGCCCCAGTTCAGCGTGGGCTTGCCCAGCCCCTGGATGCCGTACTCCTCGGCATGCTCCACCAGCTCGTATACCTCGGCGTTAAACAGCATCGCCTTCGTTGGAATGCAGCCCCAGTGCAGGCACGTGCCGCCCAGCTTGTCCTCACGTTCCAGCAGCGCCACCTTGAGGCCGTTCTGCCCGGCGCGGATCGCCGCGGTATATCCCGCCGGCCCGCCGCCCACAATCGCTACGTCATACACCGTCTGCTCAGCAGCCAAACCGCACCCCATGCGCACAAAGAGAGTCCGCCGTCAGCAGGCAAAACCCGCGATCGGCAACCCTTTTATCCTACGCTGTGCATGATGGCAGGGCACGCTCCAGAGTCCGCTCCAGACTTGTTCTGGACGCCTGCTCCGTAGCAGACCCGAACGACGACCACAGCGTGAATGACAACCGCGCTACGGCTTATCGGCACAACGAAGCGATGGCCGCTCTGGGTAGACTGGCGACACTTTCTTCCCCGTTGTGGGCAGCAAAACCGGATCGGGCGACCCCGTGGTCGCTAGAACGACCCGAGGAGCCGCCCGAGGGAAGGAGGTCCTGCATCTGGATCAGAACCAAGATGCTGAAGCATCCTGGTTCCGGCTGCACATCACCGTCGTCATCGATTGGGGTCTGGCGCTGGTAGTGGTTCTTTTGCTTTGGTCTGCGCTGCGGAAGAAGCGCAGAACCTCTCCGGGGAGCACAACCTCCTCGGAAAAACTACTCCCACACCGCCTATGGCGCGCCAAGGCTAGCCGGGAAGCAACAAAGAGTTGAAGGCAATCGCAGAGTCGCCAAGCATGAGTGCCGCTGAAGTATCCTATCAACGACAGCACCGGATACGTCGGACACGCACACGAGGCCCAAGCATGAGCGCAGCCATAGCCGCACCTCTGCTTTCTGTCGAGCAGTACCTCCGCACCGGGTATCGCCCGGACTGTGACTACATCGACGGCGCCCTACAGGAGAGAGCATTGGGTGAGCGGGAGCACTCAGTCGTGCAGCGTTTCTTCACCCTACTCTTCGGCAACAACAGCAAACGCTGGCTCGTCGAGGTCTTTCCTGAGTACCGCGTGCAGATCGGCCCTACTCGCTTCCGCGTGCCCGACCTGACCGTCATCCGAGCAGGCGGAGATCCTCAGCCCATCCTGCGCACGCCACCCCTGCTCATCATCGAGATCCTCTCGCCCGAGGACACGTTGAGCCGCCTGCAGGAGCGAGTCACTGACTATCTCCAGTTTGGCGTGGAGCACATCTGGCTCATCGATCCCTCCACTCGCCGAGCCTACCGCGCCGATGCCTTCGGGTTCCATGAGCCTCTAGACGGCTCCGCCGATGGCACTCTGATTATCGCCGGCTCAGCTATCGCGGTACCTCTCGCAAGCCTCTGGCAGGAGCTCGATGGACAGTAGTCGCGAGGCACTTCCGCCGCCGGGCTGCTCCCCCCCCTTAACGGGCATTCCCCAGGTACCGGGCCTTGGCGCGTAGCAGCTGCGCAAACTGTTCCGGCTCCAGCGTGCGCGGCGAGCCCAGCTGGTGCGCTACCACGCGGATCTGCGCCAGGTGCTCCATGGTTTCCATCTTCAGAAAGGCATCCAGCAGCGTCGAACCGTAGCTCACCGCGCCATGGTTCGCCAGCAGGATCGCATCATGCCCGGCCAGGTGCGGCTGCAGGCTCGCCGCTACCTCGTGCGTTCCCGTGGTCGCGTACTCGGCCAGCGGCACCGCCCCTACCGTCATAATGGCTTCCTGGCACAACACTTCATCGAGCGCGCGCCCGGTACAGGCAAACGCCGTGGCAATCGGCGGGTGCGAGTGGATCACCGCTTCCACATCGGGCCGACCCCGGTAGATCGCCAGGTGCATATCAATTTCGCTGGTCACCCGTCGCGTACCGTCCAGCTGCCGCCCTCCGAAGTCGATGATAACCATGTCTGCGCTCCGCAGCATGTACTTGCTCATCCCGGTCGGGGTAGCCAACAGCCGATCCTCATCCAGACGCACTGACAGATTGCCCGACGTCCCCGGCATGTAACCGAGCCGGTACAGCCATTTGCCAAAGCGCAGAAGGTCGCGCCGCGACTCCGCCTCACTTGGACGCTTCGTCGTGCGCCGGGCTTCCGGCTCCGGCAGGCGCACATCCTCCACCTGCTGGAGCACCGCTCCTGTGCTTGCCGCCGCGACGCTGCCGTTTCCGCTCACAGAATCTTGAAAGGCGCCAGCTCCGCCGGCGCATGTTGCGGTTTGGGATGAAGAGCCTTTTGCACCCGGCGCCAGCCTTTGCCCAGCCGGTCCGATGCCATAAAGAGGTGACCCGCCGTCAGTGGACCCAGCACCTTGTGGTGCCCCACCGCCGCCAGGCCCATCGATGCGATACAGCCGCACTGCTCACAATCCGGATCACCGCCAAACTGGCAGGGCGTAATCTGCGTCCGCAGATCCGCAGAGATCGTCTCCGTCGTGCGCGCAAAGATACACTCGCTCGGGTGCTTTGGCGGTGAGGCAATCTCGTTGACCACGGCTTCCGGCATATCCAGCACAGGGTACAGCTTTCTGAGCCGGTGCAGGTCAGCAATCACACTGCGCCTTTGCGCCGGTGTCAGGATCTCCGGGTCCGTCGCTCCACGCTGGGGCGTAAAGGTCGAGAACCATACCTTGGCGACCTCCGGCTGCGCACTCCAGAAGCGCAGAAACTCTTCCAGGTAGCCGGGCCGGTCTGCGAACTGCGAGGTGATGGTGCAATGCACCGTCACCTTGGCGCCCTTGATGCTCTTCAGGATGCGCTCATATGTCGCCGGCTTGCGGCGCTCATCATGCTCCGGCTGCAGCCCGTCGATCGAGACCACCACGTTCAGCTTCTTGTACTTCTCCTGCCACACGGCCGGCACCTCGCGGAAGGCGCTGGTCACCACCTGCACATGGATGCCCCGGCGTTCAATCTCCGGCAGCAGCTTTTCCACCTCACGGTACCTCACCATGGGGTCGCCGCCGACCAGCGAAACATGCAGCGGCTTCAGCTCATCGAGCAGCGCCAGCACCTTGCTCACCAGCTCGTCGCCCTTGAAGTCAGAGAGCTGCCGCAGCTGTACCTCGCTGCCCAGGTGGGCTGCGTCAAAGGCATAGCAGCCGGGGCAGCGCAGCGGGCACTCTTTGGTGATCTCGATCGAAAGAGACGGGGCGCGGCCGTCCAGGATCGTGCGCCAGGCTTGTAACACTTCAGCGGTCTTCATTGCTTCTCCACGAAGGGGCTGCAGGGACGGCAGCGGCTTCTGCAAGGGTTGCGGGTCGGGCGTTCCTGCCTGCATACAGAGCAATGCCATCTTCTCGCGCGCTTCGGAAGAAGAACATTAAGTCAGGACCGGCAGACTGCCTATAAAGAGACTTCGCAAAGGGCCTCGGCGTGGCTTCAGTCTACATGGACTGTACGGTGAGAAACGTTTGGAGCTTGGTCCGGTCTCGATGCCATCGCTGCTCTATCGCTGCCCGGTTGCTGCTTTGCTGCCCTGAGCGGATGCTTTGCTCAACAAGCGGCGCTCTGCCCTACCCCAGCGCCGCCGCCGCATCCTTGGCAAAGTACGTCACGATAAAGCCCGCCCCCGCTCGGCGCAGCCCCACGAGCGACTCCAGCATTGCGCGCTCCGGTTCCAGCCATCCACGCTCAAACGCCGCTTTCAGCATCGCGTACTCCCCGCTCACCTGGTAGGCCCCCAGCGGCACATCAAACCGGTCCCTTGCCGCGCGGATCACATCTGCATACGGCATCGCCGGCTTCATCAGGATCATGTCCGCACCCTCCTGCAGGTCGCCCTCGATCTCCCGCATCGCCTCTCGCAGGTTCGCTCCGTCCATCTGGTAGGCCCGGCGGTCGCCAAACTGCGGAGCCGAGTCCGCCGCCTCCCGAAAGGGCCCGTAGAACGCCGACGCAAACTTTGCCGCATAGCTCAGGATCGGCGTCTGCTCCCGCCCCGCTGCATCGAGCGCGCGCCGGATCGCCGCCACCCGCCCATCCATCATGTCGCTCGGCGCCACCACGTCCGCCCCCGCCTGCGCGAGCGAAACCGCGGTACGCGCCAGCGGCACCAGCGTACGGTCATTGTGCACATGCTGTTCGCCATCGACTGAGTGCAGCACCCCGCAGTGCCCGTGCGTCGTGTACTCGCATAAACACACATCGGCGATCAGCACCAGCTCGCGCAGCGCCCGGTTCGCCTTCAACCGCTTGAGCCCACGCTGCACCATGCCGTCCTCCGCCCACGCGCCGGAGCCCTCTTCATCCTTGCTCTCCGGCAGGCCAAACAGCAGCAGCCCGCCCAGCCCCAGGCTCGCTGCCGCTTCCGCTTCGCGCTCCGCCTCATCAAGCGACAGATTGAACACCCCCGGCATCGAGCGGATCTCCTTCCGCACACCCTCACCCGGACACAAGAACAGCGGCAGGATCAGCGCGGAAGGCTCAAGCTGCGTTTCACGAACCAGCGAGCGCAGCGCGGGGGTCTGGCGCAGGCGCCGCATGCGAAGAAAAGGTGTGTCCATCCCCTCATTCTAGTGAGGCGCAAACTGCACGGGGTCGCGGCTCCAAGACGGGCAATCACCACGCGCACAGCCGGCATCCACATCACCCATGGCCACCACTGGGAAGAGGTCCTCCACCGCAAAGGCAGATCCGTCTGGCACCCCTGCCGCAACCAAGCCTGCGGCAAAGAAGGCGCCGGCCGCCAAAGACACAAAGACCGGCACCCCCGCGAAGCAGGCTTCCGCACGCAAGCCTGCTTCGAAGAAAGGCACGGCAAAGAGCGCGGCCAAGCCCGCTCCCAGGACAGCTGCGAAGAAAAGCGAACCGGAAAAGGATTCCGCCGGAGGCCTCACCGCCGCCGGCCGTGCAGCCTTCGCGAAAAAGGAAGGCGCACACCTGCGCCCCGGCGTGCAGGGCCCGGCTAACACTCCCGACAAACAGCTCCGCAAAGGGTCCTTCCTGCGCCGCCACTTCGCCAACCCGCGCGGCCCCATGGAGCGCGACGGCGAACCGACACGGCTCGCCCTCTCCGCCCACGCCTGGGGCGAGCCCGTCCCCAAAACCCCGGCTGACGCCAAAAAGCTCGCAGACAAAGGCAGCGAACTGCTCGAGCAGTACCACGAAGGGCAAGAGAAGGGAAAAGCGCAGAGCCCGCCCACCAAGCGCACCCCAGCCAAAAAGAGCGCCGCGAAGAACGATACCGAGTAAGGCTTACCAATCCAAGATGCGCAGGCAGAGCCAACGGGCAGCGAGGAAGGCAACATGCCTTGCCCTGCACACTCCACCTGCCTAACAGCGAGTGCATCTCGTTGAGTTCGGCTTAGTAGGCAATCATCCCAGGGCCGTCAGCAAGGCGCTCAGCGACATGCCGGACGTGTGCGGAAGGTGGAACTCCTTGCTGAGCGCGGATGGTTCCGGGAACCCGTTATTAGTGCGCAAAGTTCCCCGATAGAAGCAAAGCTCAAATTAGAGCCGGATTGCTTGCCATTTGCTTGGAATTTTGTAGCTTGCTACTGGCCAGACGATGTAACTCTTCCCACGACAAACTAGAATGGCTCAGTTTGAGCCATTGCATGACGAAGCTGCTTCGGAGGAGATAGTGGTGGATTTTGTAGGATTGTTCAGGAAGTTATTCGAAAAAACGTCGCGTGCCGAAACGACCGAGACACGATCCATCGTGATCATGCAGCGAGAAACACACATGTTTAGCAAAGAGGAATTAGAAGAGGCTGGAGAACGTGGGTGGATGAAGAGATTCGATGGAGAAGAAGACCCGATGTATTTCGTCTCGGCAGACCACAGCGCTCTGACTGTCGTAAAGGCCGGTCCCCTTATTATTCGGGTCACTTCCGTTCCTACGCGATATGCGGAAGATGACGAGTACGCCCTCTCTCAGTTACCCCGACCTGAGCAGAAGAAGGCTTGGAATGAGCATCAAGCTTGCGTCTTCCTCGACCTCTTCAACGATCTTTCAATCAATTCGAGAAGAATTTCTAATGCAGACGCTTACGCGTCACTCGCGAAATTGGCTCTCCAACTCGGGGATCCTAATTGTACGGCTATGTTTGTTCCGATCAAGAATCTCATGTTGCCGAATGATGGCACTGCGGAGCAAGGTTTGCGACTACTGATCAATCAGAAGTGATGACGAAACCTTAGGCGGAAGTTGTCGTTCACATAAGACTTCTTCTCGTATTATAAAGTCCAAAGCAGAAGCTCTCCAGCTCCTTCGCTCACCCTAGAACTGCTTTCTCACCACGATCCCTTCGCCAAGCTTCATGACTCACTCTCTTGAGATCCTTGATGCCGCCGCCCTAACGGCAGAGCCGCGCTCTACGGCGCAACCCGCAGCCCTTCCGGTACAAAATCCGTACGCAGCAGCCGCGGATCCGCGGTAAGGTAGTACGTCGGGATCTCCGGGTGCTGCTCCTCCACCAGCTGCAGCGTCCGGAAGTCGAAGCTCTGCACCTCCGAGCGCTGCACCATGCCGCCCTTCACGATCGCTCCGCACAGCGCATCGGCAAAGCGCTGCGGCGCAAATGTGTGGTTTCGCAGCATCTCCGGCGGCGTGCCCTTGGGCGCCATCATCGCCGCTGCCTGCGAGTCCGGCAGGATCTTCGTCTCCAGGTTGAAGCGCACCCGCTCGCCCGTCCGCGCACGCTCCTCCGCATGCGGCGTCACCCTGCCTGCGCCGCTGCGGTAGTACTCTGCATAAAACTGCGCAAAGCGGAACAGCTGCCCCGCATACGTCGGCACATACGGGCTCATCATGCCTTCCTGCTTCGCAAACGCCACCGCCACGGGTGAAAGCGCAAGATCGTTCCGCTGCTCCGGGCCAAAATGCAGCTTGTCGCAGATAAACGTCTTCTGCGCGTAGCCCAGCGTCATGTCGCGCGTATACGCCCGGTTTTCGAGTGTGTACGGCGCACCATCCGCCCGCCGGCACGACTCCGGGTTCAGGAACTGGTCATGCCAGATCAGCGAAACCCCGTCCTCGGTCACGCCCGTATCGGTCTCGAGCGTGGTCGCGCCCTGGTCCATGCCCGACTCAAACGACGGCAGCGTGTTCTCCGGCCGCAGCCCGCGCCCGCCCCGGTGTGCCGCTACGTCAAAATGCTCCAGCCGTGCCCGCACCTCCGGCGTCGCCTTTGCACGCTCCTCCGCCAGCACCCCCTGCAGCAGGTCCGGCCTATCAGAGATCACCCCATCCACACCCAGGCGGATCAGCGCCCGCATCTTTTCGGGGTCGTTCGTCGTCCACGGGATCACCCGGATCCCCCTCGCCTGCAGCTCCGCAACCGGCACTGTTCCCGGCCCGGGTGCGCTCAGCACCGTCGCATCCAGGGGAGACAACACCGGCGGCACCGGCGCACCGTGCGCCTTCGCATGTGCCGCCGCCTTGCCCATCAGCACCGCAAAATCGTTCGGCTGGCCCGCTGCCTGCACACCCGCCTGCCCCATGCTCGCTGCCGCTCCGGCATACACCGCCACTGCCCCACCCATCACAAACAACATCGCCGCCTTGATCATCACCGCCCACTCTCGCGCACGCTCGTGAACACACGGTAAACGGTTGTCAACCCACGCCACCCAGCTTGCACTTCTCCGCCCGGGATGGATGCCGCACATCGCCGTACCGGCCCCGCGCCGTTGTCACTCCGCGCACTCGTTACCATACAAAGTGTGCCCCTGACTGACCTCATCCCGGCGCCGCTCGCCGAGTTCGCCCGCTCCACCCTCGAGTGGAACCGCTTTCTCGCGCTCCTTACCCCCTACGCCGCCTCACCGCTTGGCCGCGACTGGCTCCTCGCGCTCACCCCCTCGTCTGACCTCCGCTGGATCGAACGCGAACACGCCCTGGTCGAGGAAATGCAGCAGCTTCTCGCTGAAGGCATCCGGCCCGTGCTGGGCGGCCTGTCAGACCCGACGCAGATGCTCAGCAAGTCGCGCCTGTCCGGGGCCGCACTCGAGCCCGAAGAGATCCGTGTCCTGCTCACCCTGGCCGACGCTGTCTCCTCCTGGTCCGGCACCCTGCGCAATCCGCCCGACCGCTACCGCGACTCCGGCCTCCCTGGCCTGCGCGCACTCTCCGCGCCCATCCTCGCCGCCGATGCCCAATCCGTCCTTCAGCCCTTGGTCGAGTCGATCCAGGCGAAGCTCCTGCCCGACGGCACCCTGACCGACAACGCTTCCCCCGAGCTCGGCCGCATCCGCCGCGAGATTGACCGCCAGCAGCGCGCCATTGAAGACTCCCTGCGCTCCGCCCTGCGCCGCCTGTCGGACGGCGGCAACACGCAGGAAGAGCTCATCACCATCCGCGGCGACCGCTTCGTCATCCCCGTCAAGGCAGAGAGCAAACGCCGCGTCTCAGGCGTCGTCCATGGTGCGTCCTCCTCCGGGCAGACCGTGTACCTCGAACCGCTGGAAACCATCGAGCTCAACAACGACCTCGTTCGCCTCTTTGAAGAAGAGCTCAGCGAGATCCACCGCATCTTCCTCGCCATCACCGCGCAGCTCGCCGCGCAGTCACACCTGCTGGTGCCCGGCGCCGCCATCCTAGCCACCGTTGAAACCCTCCTCATCCGCGCCCGCTTCGCGCAGGAGTACGACGCCGTCCGCCCCCGCTTTATCGCGGGCCACCAGTCCGAGCTGCGCCTCGTCGCCGCCCGCCACCCCCTGCTTGAGCACCGCCTCCGCGCACAAGCCAAAACCGCCTACGCGGCCGGCGGCCACCTCGTGGCGGGTGGACTTTCCGCTCCTGCTCCTCTCGCCAATCACCCTCAACCAGACGCTTCCTCTCCGCTGAGTCAGCCTGAGCGGAGCGCAGGGGAATCAGCGGCGCTCCGCGCCCAAGGATCTGCTTTGGCTCCGCAACCTGATGGAACCAGCGCCGGCATCGACGGCGCGCTCGATTTTGCCCCGCCGAAGGGGCGGCCCGCCCCACCGCAGATCGTCCCGCTCTCCCTGGCTCTCGAGCCCGATCGCAAGCAGCTCATCATCTCCGGCCCCAACACCGGCGGCAAAACCGTTGGCCTCAAAACCACCGGCCTGCTCTGCCTGCTCGCGCAGTCCGGCATCCCCGTCCCCGCCTTTGAGGCCACGCTGCCCGTGCTCACCGCCGTGCTCGCCGATATCGGCGATGCCCAATCCATTGAGCAGAACCTCTCCACCTTCTCCGCGCACATCACCAACCTCAACCGCCTGTCCTCACTCGCCGCACCCGGCACGCTCGTGCTCATTGACGAGCTCGGCTCCGCCACCGACCCTGACGAGGGCTCCGCACTCGCCGTCGCCATCGCCGAGCACTTCCTCCACTCCGGCGCATGGAGCATCATCTCCACCCATCACACCTCGCTCAAAATCTATGGCGAAACCACGCCCGGGGTCATCAACGCTGCCGTCGGTTTCAACGCCGCAACCCTCGCCCCTACCTACGAGCTGCGCCAGGGCGTGCCCGGTGCCTCGGCCGGCATCAACATCGCCGCACGCCTCGGCCTTTCGTCTGAGATCATCACCGCGGCCCGCGCCCGCATGACCACCCAGGCCCTTGACATCGGTGCCTTTCTCGACCGGCTCCATACCGAAATCGCCGCCCTGGGCGAGGAGCGCCTCACCCTCCAGGCTGAAGAGAAAGCCCTGCGCAAAGAGCGGCACCGCCTTGAGACCGAGGGCATGGCCGAGTGGCGCGACCGCACCCGCGAGCTCGAGAAACAGCTCAACACCCTCCTGCGCGATCTCGAATCGCAGTCCAAGGAAGCCGTGCAGGCCATTGAGGAACGCGCCGCCCGCGAGAAGGCCGCGGCAGAAGCCGAGCGCCGCGTCGCCCGCCTGCGCCGCGAGTTCTCAGAGCAGTTCACCGCGCAGGTGCGCTCCCGCCGGCCCAATGCCATGCAGGCCGCCGCCGCACAGGTCGCCGCACACCAGCGCGACCCACGCCTCGCCTCGGTCGGTGACACTGTCAAGCTGCGCATCGGGCAGTCCGGCCGCGTCACCCGCGAGCTCGACCCCAACACGCTTGAAATCGCCATCGGCAGCATGAAGATGCGCGTCCGGCGCATCGACATCGCCGCCATCCTGCAAAATGCCAGCCCGCAAACTGTCTCGCCCACACCCGTGCAGGCCGCAGCGCGCAAGCGCAACATCACCGTCCGCACCGCCGAGGGGGACTCGGGTGACGAGCTGCGCACCTCTCAGCGCCACGAGATCAACGTCATCGGCCTCACTGCCGACCACGCTGAAGACGAAGTCCAGAAGTTCATCGACCAGGCCTTCCTGTCAGGCCTGCAGCGCGTCCGCGTCGTCCATGGCACCGGTATGGGCGTCCTGCGCCGCACCCTCCGCGCCTCGCTCGGCCGCCACCCCCACGTCGCCACCGTTACCGAAGCCGACAACTACGAAGGCGGCCAGGGCGCGACCATCGTCGAGTTAAGGCAGTAGCGCTGCTGCTATCTATCGGATTGCCTCTCTCCTACCTTGGAATGAGCAGAGAGAGCTCGTCCCACAAACCCCAGCCTCGACAACGGTAGAAAATCGAGATTGCCTAGGTGCGACCTGGGTACTTGGCATATGGCTTGATTGGGTGACTTTGCAGCTATGAACATCTGTCGAGTTCATTGTGTAGCGGACTAGCTGGGATGGTATTTAGGTGGGCTACCGCTCAGAGCAAGGTCACATTGGTGAGCGAAGACGGAGACGATAAAAATTCGTGACCGACTCTCAGGAACGAGCACCATGGAGTTCGGGAGCGATGTGGTACTTTGGCGAATGCTGAGCCTGCGAGAGATAGAGGAGCTGCTCTTGAAAGAGGCGCCAAAGAACCTGAAAAACAGTAGTCTGGTTTGGCTGTGTGCACTGCTGAGCCTGCCGGTCTTGTCTTTCTACATCGTACTCATGTTAAACGCGCGCAATCTTCCAGAGATGGACGACTACGACGCTGTCCTCCACTTCTTAACCCAATTCACAAGTACGCCTGGTGTAAGTCAGAAGGTCTGTTACTTCTTCGCATCTCAGCATGTGCAGTACAAGCTCTGGTTCGAGCACGCTGTGGTGCTACTTGATTACGCAATGACAGGCAAGGTCAACTTCTTCCTGTTACAACAGCTTGGAAACGCTTTCGTCCTGCTCATCGCTGGAGTGCTCTGGCTCATGTTTCGGCCGCCCTCACGGACGAAGGTGGAACGCTTACTGCTCTTTGCCCCAGTGCTCTTCGTGCTTTTCGCACCACGCTATGAAGAAACCCTGGACTGGGCCATGGCCGGGCTACAGAACCTGACTGTGTTGTTCTTTTCGTTTGTCTCTGTCTATCTTTGCGGCAGAAAGAGCACTACAGCGTTCATCGGGGCGTGTCTCACACAAGTGCTAGCGATGAGTTCGTCTCTCAACGGTTTCGGGATTGCCCTCATCTGCGCCGCGTTCTTTCTGCAGCGCGGGAGAAAGGGGTGGGCACTCTCCTCTGCTTTCCTTGCACTCGGGGCTCTGCCGCTTTATGCCTATCACTACACGGCTGCAAAGCCGGATCTCGCCCTGGCGTCTCATCAGGCAGCTTGGAAAGCACTTCTATTGCCCATAGCATTTCTCGGGGGGGGGCTCTCGGGAAGCAAGCGGCGATCGTAACCGGTATCGTCCTGGTGAGTGGTGTCGCATTCCTCACCCGTAAACGATGGTATGTTGTGGAGCCCACAACGATGTACGCGGCTTATTTTGTAGTGCTCACGGGGATCGGACTGGGCGTAGCTCGCCACGACGGAGGATTATCAAGCGCCTTCGCGTCTCGCTATTACATCTACTCCCAACTACTGATCATTCTCTTGTACACCGGTTTCCTACAGATATATCTTGATCGTTTCCGCGACTCAAGATGGGCAAAGCTTAGCCTTTCCGCATGGCTTGCTTGTACATTCCTGTTTTGCGCGTTGAGTCAGGTTGTAGAATTTCGCAAGCTTCATGCAAGAATGACTGCTATTAACGACCACTATGTCGGCTGGGTAAAAGCACCCGCAGCCGTGCAGCTGCTGTCCGATCAATTTGTGGAAAGGCCATTCGCTGAGCGGGACGCCTTGAACGCGCACGCAGTGAAGGAGTTTCAGGAAGCTCGCGCAAAGGGCTTGTATTCTCCCCCGGTCGTCAACAGCCGGTAGGCTCCCAAGTCACCCTGGTATCCGCGCGTATAACAAAAGAGAATCCCATCAAGCCGGCAACGGCAATAGAGCGGCAAGCTTCGACAGCAAGCCATTCGCTGTCATGAACATCCTGCGCCGGGCGTCCTCTCGGACCGCTTGAGCAAGATCCCTGGACTTTCAGCTTGGGGCTGCTCTCGGCATAGCAGCATCATAGCGTCACCAGGAAAATAGAACGGCTTGCAGGAAGTGAGACAGCAAGTCGTAAATCCCGAAACGGACGTTAAAGCGAGTAACACGCCCCCACTTTGTTACCTACCACCTAGCTCGCTCGACTGCGAGTTGTGTGCTGTCCGTTGCCGGGCATCACCGCGATCCGGTCCACCAGGTCCTCAGCCGAGGCCGGCGTATTCCGCCCGGCCGCCACGATGCAGGCAACAGCCTGCTCCCGGATCCAGTGCATTCCGTGGAGACAGCCGGATCCGGTACTTCGCCGGAATCTTCGGGTCTGAGGAGGCCTGCACCTGCGAAGACATGCCCGCGGCCTACTCAACTCCTTCAGCGGCTCGAGCACCATCTCCTGCTTCGGCCCTAGTAGTTCCCCCGAAAGCCCATCGCCCGCAGCTGGTCCCGCGTCACTGTCGCCTGTACCCCGTCCGGCGGGAAGCGCGTCCACGAGCCCACCCCTCCACGCTCCAGCGCCTGCAGGGCCTCCACCTCAAACGTCACCCTCTGGTTCTGCACGCCCTGCATCGCAAAACCCTGCCTCCCGCTGACGGCCGGCTCTACCGTAAACAGCAGGCTTGCCCCCGTCCTCCGCAACACAAACACCACCAGATTCGTTCCAAACTCCATGCACCTCCCTCGCCTCCATCCACTCCCTCTGTAGACAGAAAAAGACCCGGCACGCGCCGGGTCTTTTCCCTATCCCTTCCAAAGGTGAGTCAGCGCTCCGAGTACTTTTGTGAGCCGCGCCTCGTCTGCTTGGAGCTCTTGGTCGGTGCCCGGTTCCCCGCAGCCGGTAGCGCATGGTCCACCGCATAGGTGATGGTCGCCACCGCCCCGGCTTCTGCCAGCAGCACAAACAGCAACAACAGCCAGTCCTTCAACCCCCACCGGCTCGTATCAAAGCCCGACAGATACTGGTACCATTCCGCACCCACAATGGCCCCGTACAAGACAACAAACATCAGCGCGAATCGAGGTGTCACCCTGGCTCCTGTCCGCGCTCGTCAGATGCGCATAGGCATGATGATATACCGGTAGCGCGCATCCTCCTGCCCGTCCTCCGGCCTCATCTGCCCGGCTGACTGCGCGTCCTTGAACTCCAGCCGAACCTCCCCCGCATTCCCGATCGCCTTCAGGAAGTCCAAAAGATACTGCGAGTTAAAGCCCACCGCGATCGGGTCGAAGTTGTACGGCGTCTCGATCACATCCTCGCTCTCACCGGCTTCATTTGAAGAGGATGAAATCCGCAGCTCATTTTGCTCTAGCCGGATCTTGATCGCTCCCGACCGCTCATCGGCAAACTGTGCCACTCTCTGGATCGACTGCTGCAGCTCTTCCGAGCGCACCACCAGGAACTTCGTATTGTCCCGCGGCAGCACCGCCTCGTAGTTCGGGAAGTTGCCCGACAGCCTCCTGCTCGTCAGCACCCGCGTCCCTACCCGGAAGTACAGCTGGTGCTCATCATCGGCAAAGTCGATCTCCGTCGCCTCCGTGTTCCCCAGCAGCCCTTGCAGCTCCTGCAGCGCTTTGCGCGGGACCAGGATCTTGCGCTCACCCGTAATGTTTTCGAGTGTCTCGCCCGACTTCTCAATGTGTGCCAGCCGGTGCCCATCGGTCGCCACCATCGCCAGCGACTCTGCCTTGAGAATCAGCAGCGCCCCGTTCAACGTGTACCGCGACTCCTCGTTTGAGATCGCAAAGATCGTCTTCGCAATCATTCCCTTCAGGCTCGTCGCCGGGATCCTTGTCCCCGTTCCCAGCGGAAACTCCGGTACCTGCGGGAAGTTTGCCCGCGCCATCCCCACCATCTTTGTGTTTGACCGCCCGGCCCGGATCTGTACCCAGTGGTTGTCCATCAGCTTGATCGAGACTTCCCCATCCGGCAGCAGCTTGATGTAGTCGTACAGCTTGCGCGCCGGGATCGTGCAGGAGCCCGGCTTCTTGACCTTGGCCGCGCAGCTGGTGCGCAGGCTCTGGTCCAGGTCCGTCGCCGTAATCTGCAGCCGGTCGTCCGCAGCCTCAAACAGAAAGTTCGACAGGATCGGGATCGTCGTCTTCCGCTCCACCACCGACTGCGCCGCGGTCAGCTCCCGCAGCAGCTCCGCCCGGCTCACGGTAATCTCCATGACGGCGTTGTTCGTTGGCACAGGTGAGCCCCCGGCCAGCACTGTCTGGAAGTCCCTGCCCGCTTCTTGCTGCAACCCTGCTTCCGCCATGGCCATGCCCCTTTGCGCGCTTCTGTTGCGCGAGGTTTCCGCGCTTCCGCTCTCAGTCTACGAGCCGCGAGCCTCCCGCGCCCACTCTGAATAACTCTGCAGATAAGAGGATTACAGGAACGGGAGAACCCCCTTTTCTGAGCTGCACCCGCTACCCCGCACTTTGGCGGCCGGCCTGATTCTCAGCTCATTTGCGCGCTCAGTCCCAAGCTACCCTCATCAAGGCCTCTCCCTTAAAAGGATTTGTTTTCCACCCTTTCCACACCAGCTCCCGCCCATCGTCCCAACCCCGCCCGCAGAGCTACGCCGCAACGCGACTGCTTCTGATCTGTCTTTCAAACAGGAGGTTAAAAACAGCAGCCGTAACCGTTTGGCGAGGAAAATAGGAAATCCGGCTCCAAATACTGTCTTGCCCGCCTCAGACACACGTCCCTGTTTTCCATAACCCGTGCTCCCCATCCCGCAAAACGGGAATAAGCCGGTACAGGGAAGCTGTTCCGTTCCGCGTCTTCCCACTTCCACACAGGGCAAGGGCCGCCGGCTGTGTAAAGTAAGCGCCTCGGAAAGGAAAAGCAGGCCAGCCCCGCGTTCCATGGGCTAAGCCGCAGTCCCGGTATTCCACCGCAGCCCGCTTGTCCACATTTCTCACCGAGAAGGAAAAGTCGTCCGCTTCTTGCTTCTGGCTGCCTAAATCGCGTGCAGAAACCGTGACCAGGAAACTGTGACCAGGAAGCTGTGACCAGCAACCTGCACCCCGTGGCAAGCTCCCTGAGAAAGTGACATGGGCAGGCTCGAGCCTGCGCCGGCCCCGCTCCTGATTCCAGCAAAGGGAGCCCGGTCGCATCTCTCAAAGTCTGCCGCTAAGCGCCAAGAACCCGTCGCCCACGCCCCTACCGCAGGGTCAACCGCACCCCAAACCGCGCCAGCTGCGGAGTCCCCAGCGTCCGGATCGGCGTCCGGCCCACATCCACTGACCGGTCCAGCAGGTTCTCAACCGAAGCAAACACCTCCCAGCGCTGCCGGTCCACCGCGCCAAACGCATGCGACCCATACACGTCAAAGCGCGTAAACGGGTGCAGCACATAGGTGTTCGCATCATCGTCGTACTGCCGCCCGCTGGTCTGCGCCTGCACGCTTAGCAGGCCCAGCCCCGGCCGCGAAGCCACGGCCTGCAGCGTCGCCGTATTGCGCGGCACCTGCGGGATCCAGAGGCCCACCAGCGCAGGTTCCGGTGCAAACTGCGTCACCGTAGCCCGCGCAAACTGGTAGCCGCCCGTCACCTCCAGCCACCCCTCCGGGTGCAGCGAGCCATCGAGCGAAACACCCCGGCTCCGGATTTGTCCTAAGTTTTCCCGCATCAGCGTCGTCGCGGTCGGCGTGGTCTTCAGCGTCAGCGCCGTCACCGGCCGGTTCACCTCGGTCCAAAAGTAGCTCGCGCGCCAGCTCGCGCCCCGGCTTGAACCGGAGCGCGATGGCAGCTCCCCGGCCAACCCCGTTTCCCAGCCGGTACCGCGCTCCGCCCGCAGGTTCGGGTTCGCCAGCGTGTTTTGCTGCCCCACCTGCCCGTTGCGATACAGCTCATTCTCGGTCGGCGCCCGGTACGAGCGCGAAGCACTCGCACTCACCGCCAGATGCGGCCCAATCCGCCGCGACACCCCGGCCCGCGGGTCCACCACCGTCTGCTCAATCTCCGGCAGCGCCTTCACAACGTCCGTCCCCAGCGTGTAGGTCGCCGCGTCTCGGTTCGAAAAGTGATCCACCCGCGCTGAGCCGCTCAGGAGCCAGGGCCCCGGTGTCCACAGCAGCTCGCCATACCCGCCGCCATCGGTCTGCCGGGCCGTGGTGCTGGTGGTTGCCGCGCCCAGCGCTGATACCTCTATGTCCTCCGCCCGCACGTCCCGCACATCGCCGCCAGCCAGCGCCAGTAGCCCGGGCGCAAGCGCACGCCGCCATCGCAGCGACCCTCCCAGCTCATCGGCAGGGTCAAAAGCAGTCCGCGTCAGCGTCTCGCTGCCCCGCCCCACGGCCACGCTCGAGAACCCTTGCCGAAACTTCTCCGCACTGCCATATGCGCGCCCTTCCCAGCCATTCCTGCCAACCGTCTTGTCGAGCCCCGCCGTATACCGCCACAGCCGCGTCGCATTGGTCGTCAGCGGCGTGCCATTATGCCGGCTCTCATTCAGAACGTTGCCCCGCAAAAAAACGCTGTCCCCTGACCCTGCCTCGCCCAGCCGCCGCTCGCCCAGCACCAGTGCATTCTCCGCATGGACGTTCGAGTTCACATCGACCGGGCCTCGCAGGCTAGGCGCCACCAGCGTATATCCATCCGTCCCGATCAGCCCTGCCGCCGCCAGCCCGCTCCAGCGCCCCACTCCACCTCGTAGCCGGGCCCCGTTCTCGTTCTCCGCCTCCGCGCCGTAGCCGCTCAACAGCGTCAGCTCCGGTCCCGCGCCGTCACCAGCCCGCGCCCCCGCAGGTGACCACTGGCTCGCTGCAATCCCTGACCCTGCTGTCCCTGTACCCGCAGCCGCCCGCGCAACCGCACCATCTGGGGAGTCATCCTGAGCGGAGCGCAGCGCGGTCGAAGGATCTGCCGTTCCCGCCACCGGGTCCGGGGCAGCCGTCACCGGCGTAAACTCCAGCACGCCGCCCACTGCGCTCGACCCATACAGATCGCTCACCCCGCCCCGCACCACCTCCACCCGCCCAATCGCCAGCGCCGGCAGCTCCTCCCAGTGCACCCAGCCGCCATACGGGTCGTTCAGCGGCACATCCCCCAGCAGCACCAGCGTGCGGCTTGCCGCAGTTGAGCCGAGTCCCCGCAGCGAGACGCCTTCCGTTGTCGGGTTTGCCACCAGCGACGACGACCGCCGAAACAGCGTGAATCCCGGAACCGTCCGCAGCTTGCCGTCCAGGCTCACCGGGGCAGCCTCTGCCAGCTTGGCAGGCGTCAACACCCGCGTACTTACCGGGCTGTCCAGCGCCGCCACCGGTGACCGGTACGCCGAGACCTGCACATCCTCGCTCGCCCCCGTAAGCGCCACGGGAGCTGCGGCTTTCCCTACACTCGCAGCCTGTGCCGCCGACGCGCCGGCACCCGGACCGGCAGCCCGTGCGCCTGCTTCCTGGCCAAGGCCAGCCAGCGACCCCGCAAGCCACGGCAGCAGTGCGCCCAAAGCAAACGCTTGGCCGGCCAAGCGACCGCGCTTCAAGCGACGGCGCTCGAACCCTACTATTCCGGAGGGGCGACCGACCGCCTCCAGTCCCGTCACCGCAGCCCCCTTTCCGAACCAAAATCCGGCCCAGCCCCAGCCCCAGCCTCAGCGCCAGACCCCAGCGGCAGCCCCGTGAGCCGCTCCACGCTCCCACCTTCCCCGTCCGGTAGCCCCCGCAGCAGCGCCGCCACCGTCCGGTGCAGCAAAGGGTGCCGCACCCCGGGCGCGATCTCCGCCAGCGGTGCCAGCGCAAACCGCCGCCGGTCCAGCTCCGGATGCGGCAGCATCAGCTGCCAGGAGTAGCAAACCACCGGCAGCACCGGCCGCTGCTCCCCTGGTGCCGCCTCGCCCAGCAGCTCCTCCGCCAGCAGCATGTCCAGGTCCAGCGTGCGCGGGCCTTTCTCCGCCGTGTCGGCTTCCCCTCCCGCCGCGACACCCACGCCTTCCGGACCCTCGCCAAACTCATCCCGCACCCGCCCAAACCGCCGTTCCACCTCCAGCAGCAGCGGCATCAGCTCCTTCGGCGGCAACTCGGTCTCCAGCACCACCGCGCCATTCACAAAAGCAGGCTGGTCGGGCACCGGCCCTACCGGTTCGGTCCGCCATAGCCCGGACCCCGCCACCACGGTCCCCAGCAGCCCCATCTCCGCGACTGCGGCGCGCAGCGTTTCCTCCGGCGGCCTGCCATTCCAAGGCAGGTTTCCGCCCACCCCCACATACGCTCTCCACATCGCACTCATACCTGTAAAGTCTACTGACGCCGCGCTCCGCCAACGGTTTCGCAGGCGGCGCATCGCTACAATCGCCCCTATGCGCATCGCCCTTTTCGGCGGCTCTTTTGATCCCCCGCATCTTGGTCACCTCCGCATCGCACTCACCGCAGCCGAACGCCTCCGGCTCGACCTCGTTCTGCTCGCCCCCGTCGGCCGCCAGCCCCTCAAGCGCTATGACCTCGCCCCTTTCGCCGACCGCATGCAGATGCTCTCGCTGCTCACCTCCGGCCACCCGCAGCTCGCGCCCTCCGCCATCGACGCTCCCCTGCACACACCATCAGGCGAATCCCCCAACTACACCGTCGATACCCTGGCTCGGCTCCGCCCCACGCTCCCCAACCACGCCGAGCTCTTCTTCCTTGCCGGTGCCGATTCCTTCCTCACCCTCCATCACTGGTACCGCGCCGAGCTCCTGCTCCAGCCCGCTCGAGAAGGCGGCCTGCTCGACGGCTGGATTCTCGCCGGCCGCCCCGGCTTTTCGCTCGACGCCCTCCGGCTCCCTCCCGGCTACACACTCGGCCCGCGACGCGAGCTTCCCGGCCCGGAGATTCCCAGCCCCGACGCATTCGGTCCCGACGCAGCCAACCCGGCCGCAGCCAGCCCCCTCCTTCTCCAGGAGGTCCGCGACTTCTCCGGCGCGCCCGCCACCCCCCTGTTCCTGCTGCCCGACCTCGACGACCCCTCCACCGCAACCTGCATCCGCGAAGCCTTCGCCGCGGGCGCTGAGCCCCCTCATCTCGGCCCTCCCGTCGCCCGCTACATCCGCGAGCGCGGCCTCTACACCGTGCTACGGTAAAGCTGTGCCTCCCAGCCCTGAAACCCGCGCCATGGTGCTTCTCGCCGCCTCCATCTGCGAAGACAAGAAAGCTACCGACACACGCATCCTTGAGCTCGACCCCATGGACTCAGGCTTCACAGACTTCTTCCTCATCACCTCCGGCAGCAACACGCGCCAGACCGGCGCCATCGCCGATGACATCGAGCTGCGCCTCAAGCGTGAGTTCGGCACCTATGCGCGCTCGGTCGAAGGCCGCCGCGGCGGCGAGTGGATCCTGCTCGACTACGTCGACTTCGTCGTCCACATCTTTACCGAAGAGACACGCGAGTTCTACGACATCGAGCGCCTCCGCAAGTCCGCCCGCCGCCTCGACATCGCGGAGCTCCAAGCCACACTGCGCCGCAAAACCGAGGAAGCCCGCCGCCACAGCCCCGCGAAGAAGGCAGCCGGCAAGTCAGCCAAGAAAGCGATCGGCCCGCACGAGCTCCAGCACCATGTGGATCTTGAAGACGAAGAACAAGCTCTACAGCAGGCTGACGCCGAGGTAAGCGGCGACGAGGCAAGCCCGCACCGGCTCACCCTCGTTCCCGCGAAAAAAGCCCCCGCGAAGAAAGCTGCGAAGAAAGCGCCCGCCAAAAAGACCGCGACCAAAGCGGCTCCCGCAAAGAAAGCAGCCAAGAAGGCGCCTGCCAAAGCTGCTCCCGCCAAAGAAGCAGCCAAGAAGACTCCCGCTAAGAAAGCTCCGGCGAAGGAGGCTCCAGCGAAGAAAGCTGCCAAGAAAGTACCAGCCAGGAAAGCCGCAAAGAAGTCCTTGGCGAAACGAAGCGCAAGCCCACTTGTGCAGGACCTCTCCCCCCGCGCACTCGGCCCCGGCACACCCTCCGAGTAGCCGCGCCGCCCGGCGCGGTCTATATGTTTCCTTGCGATGAGGCCGGGCGTTCCAAGGATCTCCGCAAGCAGTAAAAGCATAGAGTCGTCCCTCCCTCGACGCCTCCGCGCGTTTCCGCGTCCTACCTGCATAATCCCCAGGAGCACCCTCCCTCATGAAAAAAGCACTCGGCTATGCAGCCAAACACTCCTTCTCGCGCCTCAAGCCCCTTGAAATCGAACGCGACGACGCCAAGCCGCACGAGGTCGAGATCGACATCCTGTACTGCGGTGTCTGCCACTCGGATATCCACCAGGCCAAAAATGAGTGGGGTAATACCGTGTACCCCTGCGTCCCCGGCCACGAGATTGTCGGCCGCGTCTCTGCCGTCGGCTCCTCTGTGTCCAGGCACAACGTGGGTGACCTCGTTGGCGTCGGCTGCATGATCGACTCCTGCCGCGAGTGCGAGGCCTGCCAGGCCGGCGAGCAGAACTACTGCCTCGGCCCCAACTCCTGGCTCGCCACCTATAACGGCCCCATGATGCCCGCCAAAATGTCCCCAGCCAAGACCAACACCTACGGCCGCGACAATACCTTTGGCGGCTACTCCACCCTGATCGTCGTCCCCGAAGACTTCGTCCTCAAGATCCCCGCTGGCCTTGAGCCCGCCGCCGCCGCGCCCATCCTCTGCGCCGGCGTCACCACCTACTCCCCCATGAAGCACTGGGGCGTCAAGGCCGGCGACAAGGTCGGCATCGTCGGCTTCGGCGGACTGGGCGACATGGCCGCCAAACTCGCCAGGGCCATGGGCGCGGAGGTCTATCTCTTCACCCGCGAAGAAGCGAAGCGCGAAGAAGCGGCCCGTATCGGCGCCACCGCCATCATTGAAGACGATAAAGACGCGCTCGCCGAGCACAAAGGCTCGTTTGACTTCATCCTGTCCACCATCCCGCAGAAGCACGACGTCAACCCCTACATGCCTCTGCTCAAGCGCAACAAGCAGCTTGTTGTCGTCGGCGCGCTGGAGCTGCTCGCCCCCGTCAACAACATGCAGGTCGCCATGCAACGCCGCGGTGTCGCCGGTTCCATCATTGGCAACCTCGCGGAAACGCAGGAGGTCCTCGACTTCTGCGCCGAGAACAAAATCGCGCCTGACATCCAGCTCATCCCGATCCAGGAAATCAACACCGCCTACAACAAGGTCGAAGACGGCGAGGTCCGCTTCCGCTATGTCATTGACATCGCAAGCCTCAAGCAGGAGCAGGCCGAGACCGCGGCATAAGTCCAGACTTCAGGGGGGGGGGCGCTTGCGCCCCTATACTGGATGGCTAGTCGCGCGGCGATGTGCATGGACTACTGAAGGCTCAGCTGCACGCGGCGGTTCATGATGGTTGCAGCCGTCCAATCGGGCCATGTGGTCGCATCGAGATAAAACAGCCAGGGTTCGCCGGAGCTAGTCGTTGGATCGCTGCCTTCCCCGACCAGCGTCGGGTAGAGAAGGCTATTTGTGCCATCCATTATGACTCCCGTCGAGATAGGTCCTGACCACGACAAAAGGTTCGAACCGTGTTGCATAGTGATCGACGTATGATTGGCCGCTGCATAGGCGATCAGGTACTGCTGTGTCGCGCTGTCGTAAATGACACTCGGAAACGATCCGGTAGCTGCGATGACTGGAGTGTAGTGACCTGAGTTCGTAGCGGCATCTGGATCTCCGCTCGTCCCCGCTTGTGTCCAGCCGTTGTTGTAATACTTCGTAAACAAGGTTGGAAAAGCTGCCGTGTTACCCGCAAACGCCGCGGTAAGTACAGCAGACAGCTGCGCCCGCGCTACAGCCAGGCATTGACCGACGTTGCAGGGCGATGCCGCAGACGGATCTGCGTCGTAGTAGAAGACGTAGAGATAGACAGTGGAAGGATCGGCCGCATTCAGATGCGCGATGTGGTTGCCATTCGCATCCGCCAAAACCAGTGTGCCGCCGCCTACCTGAGTATAGGTACCCGCGTTGATCTGCGTGCTCCGAGTCGCATATGGCTGCACGATCTCGCCGAGCTTCTGAAATGTCGCTCCACCATCTTTTGAAAGGGCCATTCCGAGCGAAGCGTAGGTACAAGGCCCGTTGGCGCACATACCGCCATGGAACTCTCCATGGTAGACGTGCAGCACGCCAGCCTGCCCGGTAGAGCTAGTCACGGCAAGCACAGGCCCCCCGCCCGCGTAGTTGACGTCGAAGGTGTAACCATTGGGATCGCCCCCGGGCTGAAGGAGCGCCGTGCATCCGTAGGGGGCCGTGATGGCCGCTAGATTCCCTCCCAACCGGTAAGTGCCCTGCACTCCCGGCGTACCTGCACAATTCGTGCTGCTCAGGGCCGCCCCATAGAAGCTGTACGTGCCGTTATTTAGCAAAACACCAAGCGTGCCATCCGGCGGCCCGTCCTTGAAACCGAGGGACGTTCGCTGCGCCAGAGTAAGCACCGGGCTCGGGGACTGTAACTGTAAGGTGAATGTGGCGGGTGCGGTCGGTGCAAGCGGCGTTGTGACCTTGCCGCCACAAGCCGCCATAAAAATGAGCAGCAATGCGAAAGGGAAAGCTGCTGCCAGGCGTTTTACCAGAAGGGAAGGGAGAAACTTGTGACCCGGTCCACACATACAGTCCTTAATCTTGCATTTCTGCGGCATGGGAACTCGCCTCTTCTTAGAAGTTATCCGCTGTTTGATCGTGCATGCAACGCTTCCTGTCCATCTAAAGCCAAGAGTCTTACAGCGTAATCCTCAAGGCTTGCATCTGCTTCGCAAACGCTGATGCACGGTGTAGGAGGGTCTACTTTGGGTGGCTTGTCGGCCCACCTTGCGATAGGAGCCTGCGATACGGCGGGCGCGTCCTCGAGGCGCACCGGGAGTGTTCGAGTCGCCCTGAGGAGCTGGAGTGATACGCCCCAAGCGTTCTCGGCAATGGACGCCCCGGAATCGACCGCCAGATTCGCCGCCGCGACCCTTCGAGCGCGAAACCAGCCTCCATCCGACCGAAAGTACTCTCCCTCGGCCTCTCCGCTCTTGCTTCTCATGGGAGGGAGTGTGTTTCCATCTGGCACAACGCGCGGGGTAAATACCGGGCTGAAGCACCCATCCTGCTGCCCCTTCATTCTTAGCTGTGTGAAGAGTCGGTACCATGCATGAGGTGCACCCTTGCACCGGGAGATTGCTGCAATGAAGTTGTCACTCGTGGTCGCTACCGTGGGCCGCACAGGGGAGCTGCAGACTCTCTTAGAGGGTTTCCGGGCGCAGCCCTTCCAGGATTTCGAAGTCATCATCGTGGACCAGAATGACGATGATCGTTTGCTGCCTCTCGTCCTGCACTTCGGCGCGTCTTTCCCTGTCGTCCATCTCCGCTCCTCCGTCCGCAATGTTTCGCATGCGCGCAACCTCGGGCTCTTCGCTGCCTCGGGTGAGGTCGTCGGCTTCCCGGATGACGACTGCCTCTTCCGTCCTGACACCATGCAGCGCGTCGCAGAGTACTTCACCCGCTTCCCTACGCTCGCCCTGCTCTCCGGCAACTACAGCTCGCCCGAAGGCAAGCTCATCAATGGCCGCTGGACCATGCACTCGTGCGAGATCGACGACCGCACCGTCTGGACCACCGTCCAGGCCTCCTCACTCTGGGTCCGTACCCCCATCGCGCAGGAGGTCGGCGGCTTTGATCCGGAGATCGGCCCCGGCACCCAGTGGGGCTCCGGCGAGGAGCCGGACTTTGTCATCCGCATCGCCCGCCGCGGCTACCGCTGCTTTTACGACGTCACCCTCGGCATCCTCCACCCGGACAAAAGCCTGTCCCCGGTCGCCGCTTCCCGCGCTTTCGTCTATGGCGCAGGCATGGGCCGCGTACTCCGCAAACACAGCATCGCCCTGCCCATCGTTCTCCCTTACTTCTACCGCCCCATCGGCGGTGTGCTGCTCAACCTTCTGCGCCGGCGCATCCAGTTTGCTTCCTACTACTGGGGCACATTCCGCGGTCGTCTCTTCGGCTACCTGGCTCGCCCTGTGGCCGGCTCAGGCTCCGTTCTGTCCCACAAGGGAGGGCGTGCATGATCGTGCCGTCTCATCACGCCGCCTAGTGGCGAATCGACTCCTAACCCCTACCACGTGTCCATTTCTCCATCCATGAGGCTTCAGCTCGCCTCCATTGCGCCGCGCCCCGGCACAGGCCCGGCGCAGCAGCTTCTGGAGCAGTACCTCACCCGCACGGCTGCGTTCCTCCCTATCGATGCGCCTGTCTTTCGCTCGGAAGCCGCCTTCCTTAGCAGCCTGGATAGCCTTGCCCGCTCCCGCTCCCGCACGCCGCCGCATATCGTCCTGCTGGACCCGTCCGGCCGCCAGCATTCCTCGGAGGCCCTCGCCACGTTGCTCGACACCCACAAGCAGGCCGGCACGCAGCTGCTTCTCTTCGCCATCGGCCCGGCCGACGGCTGGAGCGCCCCGGCCCGCTCCGCCGCGCACCTGCTGCTCTCCCTTGGCCCCATGACCCTTCCGCATGAGCTTGCCCGCCTCCTGCTTGCCGAGCAGCTCTACCGTGCCTGCACCATCCTCGCCGGCCATCCCTACCACTCCGGACACTAAGGCAGAGCCCGCAAGCTCAAGCCGCCCGGCCAGCAGCAGCACCAGAAGGGATCAGCTTTCCCAGGGTTTCTTCGGTAAGATGACCCGCTGCTCCGCGCAGCCGGTCTGTTGTAATAGCTCTGCCGCATGTTTACTCCGCCTATTCCCGCCAATGAAGAAGCACGCCTGGAGGCGCTCCGCCGCTACGGCATCCTCGATACCCCTCCCGAGCAGGGCTACGACGACATCGCCGCGCTTGCCTGCTTCATCTGCGAAGCACCCTTTGCCCTGATTACCCTGGTCGATCGGGACCGGCAGTGGTTCAAGTCAAACATCGGTTTTGGTGCCGGTGAGACTCAGCGCAAAGACAGCTTTTGTGCCTGCACCCTGTCGGAGGCCGCAACCCTGGTCGTCGAGGACGCGCGGGAAGATCCCCGCTTCGCCGGGAACCCCTTCGTCCTTGGTGAGCCGGGCATCCGCTTCTATGCCGGCGCGCCCCTGGTAGCGCCCGGCGGCTACGTCCTGGGTACCGTCTGCGTCTTTGATACGTGCCCGCGCACCCTCACATCTCGCCAGCTCAGCGCGCTGGAAGCCCTCGCTCGCCAGGTGGTCGTGCAGCTCGAGCTCCGGCTCCAGATCATGGAGAACGAGCGTGCCGCCGAGCGGCTGCGCACCGTGGAGAAGCTGGCCGCCGTGGGCCGGCTCGCCAGCTCCATCGCGCATGAGATCAACAACCCCCTGCAATCCGTCAGCAACCTCCTGTTCATGGCCGCAGGGGGCGGGGAGAGCACCGCGCTCTGGATGGAGCAGGCCCAGGATGAGCTCCGGCGCGTCGCCCACATCGTCACCGGTACCCTGCGCTTTCACCGGCAATCGGAAACAGCCCGCGAGGTCTATCTCCTTGAGCTGGTGGACTCCGTTCTGCTGCTCTTCCGCACCCGCTTCCTGCACGCCTCCGTAACGGCCTCGGTGCGTGACCGGCAAAGCACTCCCCTGCGCTGCCTCAGCCTCGATCTCCGGCAGGTCATCGCGAATCTTGTCAGCAACTCGCTCGATGCTCTAGCTTCCATAGGTGGCGGTCCGCTGCTTTTTCGCATCAGCAGCACCCACCACCCGGCAGACGGCACACCCGGTGTCCGCCTCATCGTCGCCGATGCCGGCTCCGGCATGGACGAGGCCACACTGGCCCGGATGTTTGAGCCTTTCTTCACCACCAAAAGCATCCGCGGCACCGGGCTGGGCCTCTGGGTCAGCAAAGGCATCCTCGAAAAGCATCAGGGCCGCATCCGTGTACGAACCGCTCAGGGTCTGAAGCATCACGGCACCGTGATCTCTATCTTCTTGCCCGCCAATGTCAGTCTGCCCGCTACGCTGTCCGCTACTTCTACGCTGCCTGGCATCTCTGCGGTGTCTGATACCCCTACGCTGTCGGCAAGCAGGTCGCTCATCGAACCAGCTTCACCCGCCCGGCATCTTCCGCAGCCGGCATGTCTCCCGGCAGCACTCGACGCCCTTGCATCCCCTGAAACACTCCGCTCGTGAAAGAACCTCCTCTTCCGCAGATCCCCTCAACCGTTCGATCCGCAAAGGCCGGGTGCCCCAGGTCTCGCCTTTGAGACCAGGGCAAAGCAAGGCTCCGTAAGCCACCCGGTCCAGGGAACTCTCTCGCGGTAGTCCTCCCTGAGCTAAGCCAACCGTGGGCGGAGGTCCCGCCGCTCAAAGTGGGCATTGCACCCGCCCGCAACTGGCGCGCACCCCAGCCGAGCCTTACACTAACGGGAGCGCCCTCGCGCGCCCTGGAAAGGTCCCGTCTGTCCTACCCCACCCACCCATGAGCTGGTTCAAGCGTCAAAGCAACGGGATCGCCACCGACGGCGAAAAAACTGTACGGACCGAAGGCCTCTGGACCAAGTGTCCCGGCTGTGACCAGACCGTCTGGAAGGCCGATGTGGAAGCCGCTTTTCAGGTCTGCCCCAAGTGCAGCCACCACTTCCGCATGGGCGCACTTGAGCGCGCCCGCATGTTGCTTGAGCCCGGCTTTGAGCGCATGGACGAGACCCTCCAGTCCACTGACCCTTTGGAGTTCGTCGACCTCAAAGTCTACAAAACGCGCCTCGCCGCAGCCCAGAAGAGCACCGGCCTCAATGACGCCGTCGTCAGCATGCGCGGCCATCTCGGCCACCACCCTGTCGTCCTCGCCGTCATGGAGTTTGCCTTTATCGGAGGCAGCATGGGTGCCGTCGTCGGCGAAACCATCGCCCGCGCCATCGAGTGTGCCCTTACCCAGCGCTGCGCCCTGGTCATCGTCTCTGCCTCCAGCGGCGCCCGCATGATGGAAGGCATCGTCTCTCTCATGCAGCTCGCCAAGATCTCTGCCGCGCTCGCCAAGCTCGACGAAGCCGGCCTGCCCTACATCTCCATCCTCACGGACCCCACCACCGGCGGCGTCACCGCGTCCTTCGCCATGCTCGGCGACCTCAATATCGGCGAACCCGGCGCACTTATCGGCTTCGCCGGCCCCCGTGTCATCGAGCAGACCATCCGCCAAAAACTCCCCGAAGGCTTTCAGCGCGCCGAGTTCCTCCTCGAACACGGCATGCTCGACGCCGTCGTCTCCCGCAAAGACCTCAAACCCTTCTGCCTCCGCGCCCTCGACTTCATGCAGCCCTCGGGACGCTAACGCGAGCCCAACGCAGCCCCCGATACGAGCCGTGACACGTCAGGTCTGCGTGGATCTGTGTGACAGCAATGCCGAAACCCTCTTCGCGATCTGCCACGCTGCATCGTCACCCCGGAAGTCGCCAAGCACCGCCTCTTCGTCTGGATGGATACAAGCGTTGTGCCAGATCACACCTGCCATGGGATCGCGAGAGCTGACGACTATATCTTCGGTATTTCCATTCTGCCTCACCGCCAGGAGATCCTCGCCCGCCTGCTCACCCTCAACCACGAGCGCGCCGCCGGGCGCTGACTCAGTAGCCTGCTCTTCAAGCCTGGTCGGCTAAGCATGTCACCCCAGGACTCGCGATCATGGCGTTGAGTCCCCGGCACCCCTCCAGCCTCTTTCCTTATTGACGCCCTCCGTCCCTCACGAGAAGATTGCCTTCTCCCCCTCAATCCACAGTGATTGCCGCGCCTTCGCTCTACGCGTGCCGCGCGTCGTCCTGCACAGAGGAGCACCACCATGGCCACCCAAGCGCCACTCCACAAACAAACCGGCTTCCCCAGCGCCAATCAACGCCAACCCACCCTTATTACCCCGCAGGACTCCACCAGCTGGACTTGGGGCACCATCCAATCCGGCGACTGCACCATGACCACCCCTTCGCTGGTCCTCAACAGCGATGGCGTCGGCAACTTTGTCGGCTACGTCACCAGCCCGGACGAAGGTGACGTTTGGATCGTGCAGGGTCTCGCCCTCATCGACAATCACGGCCTCGAGCTCTATCGCACCGCCCAGTTCGACAGCACGCCCAACCTCATGCCCGGCGACACCATCGTCCTGCCCGCCGTCGTGTACTTCCCCGCTTACATGTACCCCTATGTCAACTCCATCACGATGTACTGCCATTGCTGACCGCCAACGCTAAGCCCTCCGCGTGAGTGTGCGGCCCTTCCCCTCGGCCGCACACTCACGCACTCCCGCCCCAGCCGGCAATCCAGCCCGACCGCATCCCACCGCCATGTGGACGATCCTCCTGCTTATCGGCTCAAACATCTTCATGACCTTTGCCTGGTATGGCCATCTCAAGTACAAATCAGCCCCGCTCTGGAAAGTGATTCTCGTCAGCTGGGCCATCGCGTTCTTGGAGTACTGCCTGCAGGTGCCGGCCAACCGCATCGGGTCCAAAACCTTCTCGCCGGATCAGCTCAAGGTCATCCAGGAGGTCATCACCCTCTCGGTCTTCGGCGTCTTCAGCGTTTTCTACTTCGGCGACCGTCTGCACTGGAACCACCTTGCAGCCTTTAGCTGCCTCGTCGCCGGAGCGTTCTTTATGTTTCATAAGTTTTAGGGCTCCCGGCACACCCTATCCCAATGAGCACTGCCGTCCTCACAGCCGTCAGCGCGCGCGACACTCCTGTGCCTGTGAGGGACGCCTGCTCCAGCCATTGTCCCGGCGCAGGCGACAGATCAGCTGTCCGACGCTCTCGCTGCCTACGCGCCCATGATGCAGCACCGATCTCCCGCAAACGAGAGGGAAGTCGCCTTGCAACGTAGATCCTCGCAAGCCAGCTCCGCGGATCGCGCGACACCTGCCAGGGCGGCTCTGGAGGGCTTCGCACATAGCCGCCCTTCTCTGCCGCCCGCCGCAGAGCCATTTTTGCGCCCGGCATTGTGCAACTACGCCTGTTACAAATGTGAAATCATTCACCGGAGCGACTTCTCCGCTCACCAGCCAACAGCATCCCACGCGGCATGTCCATCGCAGCAGACCTGGCCATCATCACCGAGCAGGAGCGTACACTCCGGTTCCCACGCTTTGACCACAACACTGCCTGGGAGCTGGGCACGCACCTGCGCGCGCTGGCTGCCGAGCGCAACCTCGCCATCGTCATCGATGTCCGCCGCTTCGGCCATCCTCTCTTCTTCACCGCACTGCCCGGCACCACGCCCGACAATTTCGACTGGGTGCGCCGCAAGACCAACACCGTCGCTCGCTTCCTCCAGTCCTCCTATGCCATCGGGCTCAAGCTTGAAGCAAAACAGTCCACGCTGACGCTCAAGTACGCTCTGCCCGATGTCGACTACGCTGCCCACGGCGGCTGCTTCCCTATCACCGTCATAGGAGCAGGCGTGATCGGCTGCGTCACCGTCTCCGGCCTTCCCCAGCGTGCCGACCACGAGCTGGTCATCGAAGCGCTCTGCCTCCTGCTCGCGCAGCCCTACGATTCTCTCCGCTTACCGGCTGTTAGCTAGAAGGCTGCGAAAGCTGTTGCGGGGTCTATGCGACGGCGCTACACTGCCGCCGTTCCCCAAGGAGCATGCCATGTCATCAATACCCGCCGCGCTGCCCATGAGCTTCGGCGTCGCCCCACATCTCACCGTCTCTAACGCCTCCGCCGCTATCGACTTCTACTGCAAGGCCCTGGGCGCTACCGAGTTGGACCGGAACATCGAACCCAACTCAGGGCGCATCACGTTTGCCCGCCTTTCCCGCTTCGGCACGCCGCTGCTCCTCAACGATGACTTCCCCGAGTACATGAACGGCGAGCGCCGCACACCGGAGGCGATTGGCGGCAGCCCCATCCGCCTTCACCTCGAGGTGCCGGACGCCATTGAGGCCTGGGACCGGGCAATGGCCGCTGGCGGCATTCCCACCATGCCGCTCAAAGACCAATTCTGGGGACAGCGATATGGGCAGTTCCGCGACCCCTTCGGTCAGCTCTGGTCTATCGGCCAAACGCCTGGGCACGTCACGCAGGAGGAGCTGGTACCGGGTGCTGAAGCGTCTATGCAGCAAAACTAGGGAAAGCTCAGCCTAGGCATAGCCATACACTAGGGAGAGCCTTCGCTATGGACCCAAGCTCTCCCAAAAGCCCGATCGACCGCCTGCTTGCACTTGGCGGCGAACTGACCGCCCCTGCAATACCGGGCGAGCCTCGCCGCAAGTACGAGCTTGCGCATATGCGCACCCTGCTCTCTGCCCTGGGTGATCCGCAGCTGCGCTTCCGTTCTGTCCTCATCGCAGGGACCAACGGCAAAGGTTCCACGGCCGCGACGCTTGCCTCGATTCTTCAGGCTGCCGGCCACCGCGTCGGCCTGTACACCTCTCCCCACTTGGAGCGGCCGAATGAACGCATCCGCCACTCCGGCGAGGCGATCTCCGATGTGTGCCTGTCCACTCTTTTTCTGCAAGTCGAAGTAGCGTCCGCCACGCTTGTTCGCTCCGGCGCCTTGCCTTATACCCCTTCCTTCTTTGAAACCATGACGGCTATCGCGTTTCTTGCTTTCGCCGGGCAGGAGGGCGCATCTGCAAAGGAAGCACCCGTCGATCTGGCGGTGCTTGAAGTAGGACTCGGTGGCCGCCTGGATGCCACAAACGTGGTAGATCCACTCCTCTCCATCCTGACCGACATCTCACTCGACCATGAGAACTGGCTCGGCTTCACCATAGGCGCCATCACGCGTGAAAAGGCCGGGATCCTTCGTCCAGGCGGCGTGCTGGTGACGCTTCCGCAGCATCCGGAGGCCAATCAGGCCATCGGGGAGGTGGCCGTGCCGCTTGCCCTGCACGCCGTCAATGCAGCCGAGTACCTGCCCATGCGCGGGCCTGCCGAAACCGTCGCCGCAGCCACGCCTGTGCTGCGCAGCCGCTACGTCGTTACCATGCCTGGGCCGGCTTTCGCGGGCCGGCTTTTGCAGGTGGACTCACCGCTATTCGGTGGGCACCAGCAGAGGAACATTGCACTTGCTATCGCTGCAGCCGTTACCCTGCACGAGCGTTTCAGCTTTGAGCTGGATTTGGAGGCGCTGCAGCATGGCATCCATGACACAGTCTGGCCTGGCCGTCTTCAGTGGCTTGCACCCGCGGAGACGCATCTCGCGCCTGTGCTTCTTGACGCAGCCCACAACCCTGCAGGGGCTTGGGCCCTCCGAGCTGCTCTCTCAACATGGGACATGTCGGGACCGCGCACCCTTGTCTACGCTTGCATGGCCGACAAGGCCATCGGCGAGCTGGCGCAGGTTCTCTTCCCCGTCTTTGATGAAGTTCTGCTGACGAAAGCGAAGACTGTCCGCGCTGCTGAGCTCAGCGCGTTGGCTGCAGCCGCTGAGCGAACAGGAACGGCTTCTCGCATCTTCCCTAACTCTGCTGACGCCCTGGAGGCAGCACGCCTGGTCACGCCGGCGCATGGACTCATCGTTGTAGCAGGCTCCATCGCCCTCCTTGGTGAAGCTGCCCGCTTCTTCCGTGGTGATCAGACACTATAGAGGTCACTGACTGCGGAGTGTTCCACGTGGAACATCTGCCGTGTTTTGTGAAGCAGGCTAGCCCATCCTGTGGAGACCCGCTACTCTGGAAGCACATCATGCCGCGCCTCTTGTCTGCACGACCTGATTCCCTGCCGCTTTCTACGCAGCTCACCTCCTGGCTGGTGCGTGCACCCCTCTTTCTTCTAGGCACCGTACTCTGCGGCTCGGCCTCCCTGTTGGCATCGCTGTTTGAAAAGGATGGCCGCCACCAGCACCGCATCGCCCAGGCCTGGGCGCGAGCTTCCATGCGCTTTGCCGGCGCTCCACTAACCATCCTTGGTGCCGACAATCTCAAGAAAGCTCCCATCGGCGTCTACACGTCCAATCACCTGTCCTATATGGATACGCCGGCGATCTTCGCCGCTCTTCCCTTTCAATTCCGCATCGTTGCACGCCATAATCTCTGGAAGGTACCCTTCATCGGTTGGCATCTCCGGCGGTCCGGCCAGATCCCGGTCAACGTCGCCAACCCAAGGGCCTCCATCGCCAGCCTTTCCGGCGGCGTCAAGACTCTAAAGGGAGGCATGCCGCTCTTCCTCTTCCCAGAGGGAGGCAGAACGCAAACCGGCCTGCCGGGACCCTTCCTGAACGGGCCTGCCTATATGGCCATCCGCGCCCAGGTTCCCCTTGTCCCTATGGCGCTTATCGGCACCCATGAACTACTGCCCATTCATAGCAAGACCTACTATCCCGCGCCAATCACACTTGCCGTGGGTGCACCGCTCTCAACACAAGGCCTCACCATGCGCGATGTGGACAGCCTGACAAACCAGCTGCGAGAACAAGTCACCGAGCTGTACTTCCTACACTCCTGGCGAGAGCGCGAGGCGAGCCTCCCTTCCCAGGTCTCGCTCTAGAATGGGAGCAGGCGTAGACGCACCTATGACAACGACGACAAAGCAGGGAAAGCCACGCATCGCCATCCCAGTGCCCACTTCCGGCAACGATGCCTACAACGATCGATGCTGGCAGCAGTATGCGGCAGCAGTGGAAGCTGTGGGAGGGGAAGCCGTTCGCTTGTCACTGATGCTTGCACCGTCCGACGCTGCCACGCTTATCTCCACCTGCTCAGCGGTCCTGCTGCCAGGCAGTCCAGCCGATGTACATCCTCAGAAGTATGGGCAGGAAAGCGGGCCAGAAACCGAGGCGCCTGATCTGGCACGTGAGGCAACGGACGAGCTCCTGCTCCAGGATGCTTTTCACTTGCGCAAACCCCTGCTGGGCGTCTGCTTCGGGCTGCAAATGATGAACGTCTGGCGGGGCGGCTCGCTTATCCAGCACCTGCAAACGGGCACACCCCATGCTCCGGCGGCAGACCAGCAGCCGCTGCAGCACACGCTGGAGCTTCAACCCGGGGCTACCCTGCTGCGCAGCTTCTACGCGGGGAGTGCTGCGCCTACGATCAACAGCAGCCACCACCAAGCAGTCGACAGGCCGGGCGATGGGCTGCAGATCGCAGCGCTTTCTGCCGGCGACCATGTGGTGGAGGCTCTGGAAGGGATGGAGCAGGAGCAGCAATTCGTGCTCGGTGTGCAGTGGCATCCGGAGCGCTCCTGGGAGACAGATCAGCCTTCCAAGGAGATCTTTACGGCTCTGATTGCTGCTGCACATCGCTGGCACCTGCCGCACGCATGAGTCTCCCGCCGAAGGCGATCGCTTCGCTGCTGGAAGAGCGCTGCAAGCTACTGATTAGCCCGACATTGGCGGACAAGCTAGCGATCTATCTCGAGCTTCTACTACGCTGGAACAGTCGAACCAATCTGACGGCGATCCGAGAGCCGGAGTCCATCGTGGTTCGCCATTTTGGCGAATCTCTACAGTGCGCTGCTGCCCTGCCGGCTAGCATCGCGCAGCTGCTCGATTATGGGTCAGGGGCAGGCTTTCCCGGTGCAATCTGTGCACTGGCGAAGCCTGCTATGAACATCACACTGGCAGAGTCGCAGAACCGCAAAGCGGCCTTTCTCCAGGAGCTTTGCCGGAGTCTTGGAATCGCAGTCACCGTGCACGCTGGCCGCGTCCAAGCCATGCCGCCACCGCGACTGTTTGACGCCATCACCTTGAGAGCTGTGGATCGCATGGAGGAAGCCTGCAGTGAGGCTCTAGGACGGTTGAAGCCGGGCGGCTGGCTCGTGCTGATGACGACAAGGCTTGCATTGGAGCCACTCGCACCCGCGCTGAACCGGGCGGGGCGGTTGGCGTGGCGTCCACCGGTGGATCTCCAAGGGAGCGACCAGGGTATTCTGGCGATAGCGCGAGTACTGCGGCACCCAAGTACAGCAAAGCCGAGCCCTCCTTCTGATGGTTAGAAGCGCAGCCTCGATCGAGAATGTTCCACGTGGAACATTCTGCTGAGAGGGTTAACCGGCTTCGACGCGATTCTTACACCTCGGACACACCTCAGCCATCGACGCGGCGCTGTCGCGTCTTGCGATCCCTCCCTGTCATCCCTATGCTGGGTTAAGACATGGGACGAGTGCTGGCAGTTGTGAACCAGAAGGGCGGCGTCGGCAAGACGACGACAGCCATCAATCTAGCTGCTGCGCTTGCGCTGGAAGGCCTGGCCTGCCTGCTGATCGACATTGATCCGCAGGCAAATACAACCGGCGGCTTCGGCTTCTCACGCGACGAAGAACGACTCTCCACCTACGACATCATCGTGGGCGACGCCACATTGGCTCAGGCCGCCCTTCAGACAGAGATCCCCACGCTCAAGCTCATCCCGTCAAGCAAGGATCTGGTAGGAGCCACCGTAGAGCTGATGGAGCAGGAGAACCGAGCAACCAAGCTGAAGGAGGCTCTTCGCGAAGCCCGCGAAGCCCACGCCTTTGTGCTGCTCGACTGCCCACCGGCCCTGGACCTGCTGACTCTAAACGCCCTGGTGGCTGCGGATGCGCTGCTGGTTCCCATGCAGGCGGAATATTTCGCGCTGGAAGGGATCTCTGAGCTGCTGCACACGCTGGAACGCGTGCAGGCGAATCTCAATCCCACGCTGGAGATCGAGGGTGTCCTGCTCACCATGTATGACGATCGAACGAACCTTGCGCAGCAGGTGACGCAGAACTTACGCGAGCACTTCGGCGACAAGCTGCTGAAGACCACCATTCCGAGAAATATCCGCCTGGCAGAGGCACCAAGTTATGGCCAGCCCGTGCTGCTGTACGATCCACGATCCCGCGGTGCGGAGAGCTATCGGGAGCTGGCGCAGGAGATTATGCGGCGCAACGGCATACAGAGCCGCAAAGAGAAGTCCGGAACACGTGCTGCCCGTGAGGTCCGCTTCTGGCCTTATTCCTGAGCCGGCGTAGGAGGCTCCATTGAGATGGCTGAAGTTTGCAAGAGGAAGGAGACTTGAACGTGAGCGCACAGAGAGATGCGGTTAAAGAAGCCGGAAAACGCCGAGCCCTTGGTCGAGGGCTGGACTCACTGCTGCCCAAAGCCGCTGCTCGCGTCGCGGATGCGCCACAGGCGGCAGACAGCACCTCGGAACTTGACGGCAAGGCCTATGAGATTGCCCTGGACCGGCTGGACCGAAACCCTTTCCAGACGCGCATGCACTTTGATGAAGCGCAGCTGGATGAGCTGGCGGCCTCCATCCAAGCGATGGGTGTGATCCAGCCGGTGCTGGTGCGCGCAGTGGAAGGTGGGCGATATCAGCTGATCGCCGGCGAGCGTCGCTGGCTAGCCTCGCAACGGGCAGGCAAGACGACGATCCCGGCTGTGGTCGCGACGATGAACGATACGCAGGCAATGGAGGCGACCATTGTCGAGAATCTTCAGCGTTCCAACCTGAACCCGATGGAGCAGGCCCGCGCCTTTGATCGTTTAGGCCGTGAGTTCCAGATGACGCAAGAGCAGATGGCTGTGCGCACGGGTAAGGACCGTGCATCGATTGCCAACTTCCTGCGCCTGCTCCGGCTGCCTCCTGAGCTGCAGGGGATGGTGGAGGCCGGCGCGCTCAGCTTCGGCCATGCCCGAGCGCTGCTGTCGCTGGAAGGCCCGGAGCAGATGCTGCGGGCAGCCCAGAAGATCAAGGCGCTCGCGATGAATGTTCGCCAGGCAGAGAGCTTCATCAAGGGCATTCTCAGCCCGGAGCGGCGCCTAGCTGACAAGATGGTGCCGGCCACCGACACTGTGGATCCAAATGTTCGCGAGATGGAGAACACACTGCAGCAGGTTCTTGGCCTGCGCGTGCAGATAGAAGACCGCAAAGGCAGGGGGCGGGTCGTAATCGAGTACGGCGATCTCAACGCGTTTGATCTGCTTGTGGAGCGGCTGATAATGCGTGACTCGCGGGGGAAAGGGAGTAGGCGTCCATGAGCCGCGAAGACCTGGCCGCGCTGCCGACGGAAAGGAGCCATCCGGGAACCGGAAACTTCGATGCACTAAGTGCGCGGGAGATGGTGGCGGCCATGCATGCTGCGGACCGCGAAGCACTGGAAGCTGTGGAGGCGGCACTGCCGCAGATAGCACAGGTCGTGGAGGGGACAGCGGACCGCCTCCGACGGGGAGGACGGCTGCTCTACTTCGGGGCCGGCACCTCCGGACGGCTGGGAGTGCTGGATGCTTCTGAGTGTCCGCCGACGTTCCATACGCCGCCGGAGCTGGTGCAGGGTGTGATCGCCGGCGGGGAGCGAGCGCTGCGGCACGCAGTCGAAGGCGCTGAGGATGATGCGGAGGCAGGCCGCGCGGCGGCGCTGGCGTGCGGCGTGTGCGCCGAGGATGTAGTGGTTGGCATTGCGGCGAGCGGGCGAACGCCCTATGTGCTGGGCGCGCTGAAGGCCAGCAGCGGGAGAGGGGCGCTGACAGTGGGCCTGAGCTGCGTGCCCGGTTCTCCAGTGGAGCAGGCCTGTGCGTTACCTGTAACGCTGAGTACGGGAGCCGAAGTGGTCACAGGCTCGACGCGGCTTAAAGCAGGCACGGCCACCAAGCTGGTATTGAACATGATCTCCACCGCGACGATGGCGCAGCTGGGCTATGTGTACGGCAACCTGATGGTGAATGTGCAGCCGACGAATGCGAAGCTGCGGGACCGTGCGGCGCGGATTGTGGCGGAGTTGACGGGGCTTGCGCCGGAGGACGCGATGGTGGCGTTGGATCGCGCGGCAGGCGAGGTGAAGACGGCGGTTGTGATGGTGCGGGGTAGGCTGTTGGTGGAGGAAGCGCGGCAGCAGGTGTCCGCGGCGGGTGGGAGTTTGCGCAGGGCACTTGATGGGAATGGCGGGTAAGGGTTTTCACCCGGCCAGCACCACTCCCATGGTGAGCAGCGTAGCCTACTACGCCTCAGGTCAACCCCAGGTCATGACGACGAACACCGGGATCGGCAACGGTGACGGGGACCTGGGAAACGATGATCGGTGACGCGCACCCGCCCACAAGCGAACCAGACAAACACTTCGACTCTGGCGACGACAACGACCCAGTACGACGTCATGGGTCGCCCGCTCTCCTTTACCTACAGTGACGGCACGCCCCAGCGGAGCTTTATCTACGACCAGACGACCGCCTTTGGGAGCAGCAACATCAACCTGGGCCCGACGAAAGGGCGGCTTACCCGAGAGCTTTCGAGTGCCGGGAACGGCACGGGCGAGGCGATCAGCTATGACGTCATGGGCAGGGTGACCGGCCTTTTCGCCTGCCGGCCATCTACGTGCGGATCCAGTGCGGACGGCATGCTGTACTCCTACGATCTTGCCGGGAACCTGCTTACCTCCACGGACGGAAATAGTGTCACGACCACCTATACCTACTCCGTAGCGAATCAGCTGCAGACTGCCACGAGCTCGCGGAGCGATGCCCAGGATCCTTCCTCGCTCCTGTCGAGTGTGCAGAATGGTCCATTCGGGCCGCTCAACTACCATCTGGGCAACGGCATCAATGCGGTAAATTCCTACGATGGTCTCGGGCGCCTGAACGGACGCTGGGTGTGTGCCGGCAATACAACGAGCGCAAACTGCTCCGGCGGGACACAGCTGGATGGAAGCACTGCCACGTGGAAGGGGGTGCGAGCCACAGCGGTGACGGACACGTACGCGAATCAGGCCTACAGCTATGGCTATGACGAGTTCAACCGGCTCACTTCGACCAGCGTGGGAGGCTCGACCACGTACAGCTACGCCTACGATCGTTGGGGGAACCGGACCTCGCAGACGCCGGGACCGAGTGCAACGTTTAATGGAAGCAATCAGACGACTGGCTTCTCTTACGACGCGGCTGGCAACCTGATGAAAGATGCCGCTGGGAACAGCTACTCCTACGACGCGGAAGGAAACGTGACCCAGGTGACGGGCACAAGCGTCGGGACGGTGAAGTACACCTATGACGGGTTGAACCAGCGGGTGCGTGTGGACAAGGGATCCTCATACCAGGAGTACGACTTCAACCAGCAAGGGCAGAGGGTGTCCATCTGGAACGGCACGACGAACCTGCAGGGGCAGTACTACCTGAACGGGCAGACAGCGGCTTACTATACCGGTGGGTCGATCCACTTCCAGCACAAAGACTGGCTTGGGACCGAACGCATCCGAACCACCTCGAGTGGAAGCCTGGAAGGACGATTTATGCAGCTTGCGTTCGGCGACGGGTACCAGGTGACATCTGGCACGGACACGGACGATGCACACTACGCAAGCCTGGACTACGACGCTCCGATGCAGACCTCGCATGCGCAGTTCCGGGAGCTGGATACCACGCACGGCCATTGGATGAGCCCGGATCCCTATGACGGCAGCTACGACATCTCGAATCCGCAAAGCTTGAATAGGTATGGGTACGTGCTGAATCTTCCGGTGAGTCTAGCTGACCCGGCGGGGCTGATGGCGCCCGACTGCTACACCACCAATTTCTATGTTGATGGCTCTTTCGATAGCAGCGAGACGATTTGCTTGCTCGGAGGTGGCGGAGGTGGCGGAGGTGGGGGCGGGGCTAGCGCCGGGAGTGGAGGCGGAGGCGGTAGCTTAGCTAGGCTAGCTGCACTGGCGCGATGTGCCTCAAAAACCGCCAACAACGTTTCGCTGGCCGCGCTTCTACCGAGTGGCACGCCTTCGATAGTGTCCAACATACTAGGCAATGACTTCTCTAGCATCTCGAACTTCATCACAGGCCCGAGCCGGGGAGGCGCCTTGGTGAGCATTTCGCAAGGAAAAGGATTGAATGCGGGACTTCAAGCAGCCGGTGCAATTCAGTACACCGCAGATCGTTTCATCCTGGGAACGAACGGAGCAGGAGCTACATATGCAATTCATTTGATTCCTGGCACGATCTCAAATTCAGCTGCAGGAAAGCTAACGAGCTCACTACTAGGAACCGCGAGCAGCATAAAGCTGGCTTACGACGCGGCTACTTACGTTGGGGCATTAGCCGTGTGCTATGCAAATCAAGAATAGTTTGGTGGAGTATAAGCCTTCACTCAAGGACCGCATTCTTGGGACAGCTTTCCTCTTTGGAGGCTTGCTGGCATTTGGCTTATCGTTCACCTTACAGCAGACGAACGGGAGACCTTTCCTCTTCGGAGCATGTTTACTGATGTGCGGCCTGTGTCTTGCATATGCTGAGAACAAAAAGGGTCTGGGCTTAGGTCTCTTGATCTTCTTACTTCTCAGATCGATTTGGGCGCTGCTGATAAGAGGTTCACTCTAAGGTGTATCGTCGTGTGAAGTACCATTTTACAAGCGTCAAGGACGATTGCCTAAATTGACTACATAAGCCATTCACAATACGCTTTGGTCTTCGGATTAGTTGCAGCTATGACCGCCCGATTCTTTTCTGGTCTCGGACCTACAAACAATACATTCAGTACTGAGTCTGCGGTGTCGCAGGTGCCCTGCAAAGATACCTTCGAGCAGCAGCGATTACGAAGGCTCACCGGCCAAGTTCCATTCCATGATCGTGGCTCGGTGTGCGCTCCTTGGTGAGCTTCTGCTCGGGCACAATCGCCTGCTCGGGTTTGAGCTCAGGAGCATGGGCACTACGGTGCGAGACATCGCGCCCGAGCGCCGAGCCGCTCGCGATCATCGGTGAAGATCTGCGCATCGTGCGCGCCGCGCGAGATGGCGACATAAGCCATGCGGTTGTTGAGCAGGTCCTTGGCTCCGAGTTCGGTATCGACGTGGATCAGCACGCGAGCGGCGGTCTGGCCCTGGGCAGAGTGGCTTGTCACGGCATAGCCGTGGTTCAGGTGCGGGTGCTTAGGCGGGTCGATCGTGACGGAGCGGTCGTCGTCGAGCCTCAGCATCATCCGCCCTTCGCCGATGCTTTCTACCGTGCCGAGCTCGCGATTCGCAAGCTTGTGCTCGGCGGACGGCGCGGTCAGCGGCACCCGGTCGCCTGCGAAGAACGCCTGCACCTCATCGCGGTAGAGGTTCCGACCTGTTTGCCTGTGCTGGTGATCTGCGTGGGGAGGATACTTCGGGTTGACGTGGCTCTCCTCGGCCGAAGAGCCACATCCCGCATCGCTGATCCTCTTGTACGTACGAAATCGAACTAGGAGAGTCTTTCGGGGGGCGTCTCGAGGACTTTGATGCTTGGATGGCTCGGGCGCGGCTTGGTTCGCCGTTGCCAGGGATGGTTCGCGTACACGGAGGTAGCGCGAGCCATCCTGCCTGGGGGAAAAGAACGGACTAGGCGGTTTTCTCGGCCGCCTTTTTGACGGGGGCGATGGAATCCTTGGCGGCCTTGGCGATGCGGAACTTGACGACGGTTTTGGCCTTGATTTTGATGGCTTCGCCGGTTTGGGGATTGCGACCGGTGCGGGCCTTGCGCTCGGCCTTGACCAGACGGCCGAGACCGGGGATGACGAAGACGCCGTTTTTCTTCGTTTCCTTCACCGCGGTTTCTGCCAGGAGGTCAAAGAAGGCGGAGGTTTGCTTGCTGGTGAGCTCGAGTTTTTCAGCCATCTGGCGGACCAGAGCGGTTTTAGTGAGGGCAGTTGCCATGGAATGGATTCTCCTTGAGAAATTGCTTTGACCTACGAGGGTGCCAGGCTAGAAACTCCAGCAATGGCGCAGGTTTCATAGAGCCGTCGGGGTTTACCTTCGCGGCTTTGCAACCTTATTGTCAACAGAAAACCAGTGTTTGTGCGGGTCGGAGCAAAAGTCTTTGGTTTTTTCCGGGTTTTCTTGGCTTTTCTATTACTTTCGTCCCATTTCAGGGGTGCTGTCCCAACGGTGGAAGCACGGTATGGTGTTGGCTTGCCCGGTTGTAAGCAAAAGCAATACGGGCCCTCCTGCTGATGAGCGCAGGGTAGCGCTTACACGGAGAAACGTTGTTAAAGTCGCACAATCGGCAACAAATGCACGGTAACCATGCAATTGCTTACCAATGAGCTGTGACGAAAACGATCTGAGAATCAAAAAAGAACGTATCTATGGTGAGGAAGTGACGGAGCGGAGCAAGAGGGCTCGTTAGACCGTTCCGGGAATGCGGGTGTTGGGCTCATGCTGGGGAGAATGCTGCCGATAGAGCAGTTATCCGAGGATGAGGATTCGCAGGGCAGATGGAAATTGGCTGTAGGAATGAACAAAGGATGGTACGGGCGATGACCAAGATAAAAAGAGCACTGGTAATCGGGGCCCACCCGGATGATTGCGCTTTGGGAGCCGCTGGCTTCTCTGTTCTTCTGCGTCGGTCGGGATGGCATGTCACCTTTTTGACAATGACCGATGGTGAGCTGGGCGGAGACCCGGCGCTGCGTTTGGATGAGGAGCGTGTCAGCGCGAATCTTTTGGACGTGCAGCTTGATTTTGGGCATCTGCCGGATGGCTCGATGCATGGACGGGAGACGGTAGAGGTGCTGGAGGCAAAGCTGGACCTGCACCGGCCGGACTTGATCCTGACGCATGCGCCGACAGACTCGCATGCGGACCACCGGGTTTTGAGCGATTCGCTGGTGTCGGCAGCGCGGCGGTATCCGAGTGTGCTGTTTTTTGAAGGGCCTTCGACGATGAACTTCAGCGCGGCGCTGAAGATCGACATTGCGTCGGCCTGGGATTTGAAGGTGAAGAGCCTGCTGGCACATGGGTCGCAGCGTGAGCGGGTGCGGACGGTGGAGTGGGCCGAGGCGGCTGGCCGCAACCGGGCATGGCCGCACTACCGGGGTGTATGCGAGGCCTTTTCACCGGTACGGATGGATTTGGATCTCGTAGTAGAGATCGCAGCACAGGCAAACCTCCCCCTGCCAACCAGCGAAAGGGTGCAGCCCGCGGTGAATCCGGCTGCATGGAGCATTGTTTAATGCGCACTGTAAAGCTGCTGATAGCCGGAGCGGGGCCGTGTGGATTGGGAGCCGCGCTTGAGATGATGGAAAGCGGACCGGGGGGAGAGGGCGATTTCCTTCTGGTGGATCCGGCCTCGGGGCCGGGGGGATGGGCTTCTTCGCGTACCACTGCTGAGGGTTTCACCTTCGACTTTGGTGGACATGTGCTGTTTCCACATAAGCATTATGAGCGCTTTGCGGAAAAGCTGGCGGAGCTGCCGATCGAGTGGGCGGCTTCTGTGCCGCAGCGCGGTGTGCAGGTGGATGGGCGTTTTCTGCCGTACCCGGCGCAGAGAAACCTGCAGAGGCTGCCGGCACGCAAGCTGGTGCGGGCGCTTGGCAGCATGCTTCTGCGGCAGGTACGTGAGCGGAAGCGGCCGGAGGTAGAAGAAGGCACGCAGGGAAATCTCGGCAGCTATCTGCTGGACCGCTTCGGCAGCTACATCACCAAGATCCTGATGGAGCCGTTGAACCGCAAGCAGTGGGCGCATGCGCCCGAAGAGTTGACTGATGTGTGGGTGCGACACCGGTCCGGGTCCTCGGTACGCAATGTGGCCGACATCCACCTGATGCGCGTGGTGCGCAACCTGCTGCTGGGCAAGGACGACCTGGGCTGGACACCGGAGACCCGCGTGACCTATCCAGCCAAGGGGGGATCGGGGGCGATCTGGTCAGCCATTGCGAGCGCGGTTCCGGCGGAGAAGATGCTGTTGGGAGTGCGGATCGTTTCGCTTTCGCTCGAGAACAAGACAGCGCTGCTGAGCACAGGCGAAACGGTCGCGTGGGAGCAGATGGTTTCTACCATGCCGCTGGACACGCTGTTGCGGTCGGTTGAGGACAGACCGGAGCTGACAGCGCGGGCGCCCGAGTTCGTGAAGGCACGGTCCCGGCTTTTCGGCTTTGGGATGAAAGGGGAGATCCCCCTGCCTTATGTGGGCTTGCACTCCTGCCAGGTGACGGATGCGGATAAGCCATTTTGGCGCGTCAACTTCCCGATGACGGTCAGCCAGGGAAATGGGCCGCAAGGATGTTTTTCCATGCTCTGCGAAGTAAGCGAGCCGGCGGCACAGCCGGCACAAGCAGCCGAAGAGCTGCGTGCGGAAGTGGAAGCAAGCCTGCAGGCGATGGGGCTGCTCGACCGAGCACAGGTGGATGTGATTTCACGCTGGGAGTACACGATTGAGCATGGCTATCCGGTGCCCTTTCTGGGCCGGGATGCGCTGCTTAGCGAAATACAGCCAGCGCTTGAGGAGGCCGGTGTGTTTAGCCGGGGACGGTTTGGTACATGGCGGTATGAGATCTCCAACCAGGACCATGCCTACATGCAGGGTGTCGAGGTCGTGAAGCGCATCCTGTTCCGCTTGCCGGAGGAGACGTACGGCAATGCGGTTGCCGTGAATGGAGCCGCCGTTCCACAGGTGGTAAAAAGCCTAACGGAGACGGTACGCGATGGATTGCAACCAGTGACTGCGCGGGCAAGCTAGCCGAAGAGCTGGCAGGGAGAGCTGGACAAGTAAAGACCAGCCTCCGCTGCAAGGCGCCATGCGGGAATATAGCGGCAAGTAAGGACGAAAACACTGCAGCGCTTGGGGGCGTCCGCGAAAGCGGGTGCCCTTCTTTTTTGGTGCTGATTGGAGTGGCTAGCGGATGAGCTGAAGGGTGGCGCGGAAGAGAGTGTCAAAGGCGTCGCCCGCGGCAGGCTCGCGGGCAAGCGCGGCATCGAGCGCTTTTTGCGCGGCGGCGCGGTTGTAGCCCAGGTTAGTGAGTGCGGAGAGCACGTCCTCTGCCGCGGGTACAGGGGAGGCACCAGTGTGGGCTGGGGCGGAGGGTGCTGCGAGGTCGTCGAGCTTCTCGCGCAGCTCAACGGCCAGGCGCTCAGCCAGGCGCTTGCCGACGCCCGGGATGCGGGTGAGGGTGGCGTGGTCCTGGGCCCGGATGGCCCGGATGGTGTCGCCCGTGGAGAGGCCGCTGAGGATGGTGAGCGCGAGGCGCGGGCCTACGCCGGACACAGTGATGAGGCGCTCAAAAAGGCGTTTCTCTGACAGCTCGCGGAAGCCGAACAGAGCGAGAGTGTCTTCGCGCACCTGCGTGTAGATGTGGAGGGAGATGGGACTGGGCAGAGGGGTGGGTTCTGGCAGGGAGGTGAAAGTGGGGATGGAGATCGCGACCTCATAGCCGACGCCGGCACACTCGAGGATGCAGGAGCCGGGGGTTTTCGCGAGGAGGGTGCCGCGTAGGTGAGCAATCATGCTCGCACCAGTGTAGCGAGGGTGGGGTTGGGTGCTGTCGGGGCGGCGGTAGGAGGACGCCGCGGGCGCGGACGCTCCCAAGACTTGCGGCTCGAGAGTTCCGCTCACCATGCGAACAGGGGGACGCTTCCTGAGTGTATGCAAGAAGCGCGAGGCATCCTGTGTGTTCGCAGGAAGGCTGTGCCGTGTCTAACTGCTATGCGGGCTGCTAGGCGGACGCACATAGTAAGTTGCGTCGAGCTGCCTGTACTGGAAGAGCCGGAGCAATGGCCGCAGGTACTGCACATGCATCGCAGGCTCGGTGCTTCAGCGGCCGGGTGCCTGCAGGCGCGCAGTGCTAGGAGTTCGCTATAGATCTCTCCTGAAGTTGCAGGACACCTTTTCTGGTGATCGAATGTCCTGTTCCAGGTGCCGCACTTATCTCTACCTAGATACGATCTTCAACTGGTTCGGCGTGGTCACCATGGTGGGAGCGCCGCCATACATTTGCATATTGCTAAGCCGACCATCTGCGTCTATCTGATGAATGGGCGATCCGGGCCAAAATGGCTTGGGTGATTGCCTTGGAGCGTCATCCACAGAAACCCATCTGAGGGGCAAGAGCTACAGCCTTGCTCGACGTTAAAACCTTAAACTCCAAACCTTGCTGCGTACTTGTCTATTGCGTACTTGTTTATTTGGTCCCGTCCGTGGTGTAGCTGACAGATGGGTCATGATTGCTGCCGACAGCGTAAGTCATTGCAAGCCGTCAGCGCGAACCATCTTTTTGCAAATCAGTCGTAGGGAGAGCAATAGCGTGAGATGCCTGAAGGGCGGCTATGATTCCGGCGGAACGCGGAGAGTCGAGGTGCACAAGAAAGCATTCTCGATCACCCTGCCCGTAGTTCCAGTGCTCCCTTTGCCGGTAGAAATCGGATCCATACGACAGCAGCCAGACCTGGTAATGTCCGATCGTTTTCGCACCGAGCAGTAGATTGCGTGTCATATGTGGCCAGGTACGCTCTTTGTACGCAAGGGGCCAGCTTGGATCGGCGACGCAAGGCTCTCCAGGGTCCGGGTGCAACACGATTAAGTCCGGCCGGAAAGCGACCACGTCGTTAGGCTGCATGAGCCGCTTCGCATATTGTGCTGTGTTCAAACCTCAGGCATCCTGAGCAATCCAACCCGAGCCGTATGCGAGAAAACCTGACTCGGTCGTTAGAAGAGACCCACGCGTAGGCAGGCGACCAAGCGCTTGCGCGACCGCTTGTACATCGCGAAATTGGTAATCGCGATAGGTGCGAAGCTCCCGCATCAGTGGAACGTGAAGCAAGAAAAACCACAGTGCCGCAGCCGAGCGAAGGTACCAGCGATGCTGCGCTGCAGGGAGACCCGGCCAATGCAGTGCTAGCAGGAGAGCGGCGGCTAGAGGAATGTAGTAGAAAAATCGGTCCCCTACGTTCTGATCGAGGCGCAGGCTCCAGTAGAAGAGTGTGGGCACAAGCACCAGCATGATGAGCAGTCTGCGCGCGAGCGGCTCCCAGAGTTTCTTTCTGAAGAGCGGTGATATCAGTAAGCCGCCAAACAGCAGGTACTTGATGCTGACAGAGAAAGAGCGCGGCACGATGAGCCCCAGCTGCCGTTTCACATCTGATTTGACGTAAAAGGGCAAGGGCAGCAGCATGCCGAAATAGTGTGCTCTCCAGAGGAAATACACTGCGCCAGGTAACACAAATAGAAGAGCGAGGATGAGTGCATGACGGGATCTCTGTTCGCGGTTCAGGAGAAGCGTGCCAAGAAGCGGGCCTGCGAAGACGAAGCCATCGGGCCGAAAGAGGCAGAAGGTGAGTGCCAGAAGTGCGGCGGCAGCTGAGCGCTCGCGAATGACTGCATAGGTGAGGGCTGCGAGCAGCAAAGCATTCGGCAGCACGGCGAAGCCGGACGCGGCTGCAAAGATCTGTGGCATGGCGCCGGCAGCGCCTATGGCTGCGAGTACATACAACGGACGCAACCGGAGAGATGCAAGCCGCAGCAGGATCACTGCCAGCAGCAAAAGCGAACCGACATTGACGATGGCAGTCAAGGTCATGGGATTTAGGCCGAAGCGGAGTCCCGCTGCGATAAGGATCATCCATGCGAAGTCGGTCGCACCCTCGGCATGGGGACCGCCGGCGTAGTAGGTGATTGCGCCGTGCCGGGCGAGGTTCAGGCTGTACTGATGAAGAATGACGGCATCTTCTGCGGGCAGATAGAAGTGGCTTGCCAGCGCCAACAGAAGGAGGACAGACGCGCCATAGACCGCGAGGAGTATGACGAGGCCTCGGTCGATCCAGAAGGACAGGGAGGAGATGAGACGAGTGTTGAACCGGCGAGTTCGCTTGTGTATCGACATGCTTGTGCAGGGGACGCTTCCACGCTCCCTCCGTGATTAGAACAGCCTTGCGCGATTGGAGACCTTGTTCGTCGGGAGCGACGATGTGTCAGCTTGCAGGAGCGATCCGGACAGCGGCGCTTGCGGTCAGGGAGCGAGGCGGCGGATGGTCGGCAGGCAGGCGATGGGGAAGTGGACAGAACGTGCGATGAAGCATTGGCGGTGGGCTGAGGCGTGCAGGCGTATGGCTGTTTCCTCGTCGGAGTCGGCGCTGATCTCGACTGCCGGGTGAAGGGTGACCTCAAGGAACTGGCCGCTGCCATCGGGGAGCTCTTCCATAAGTCCCTGGGCGGTGTCGTGATAGGAGTGGACGAGGACGCCGGCCTCGGCACACAGGTGCAGATACCAGAGCTGGTGGCAGGTGGCGAGAGAGGCAACAAGAAGCTCTTCCGGGTTCCAGCGCGCGGGGTCGCCGCGGAAGGCAGGGTCAGAGGAAGCAGCGATCTCGGCTTTGCCTGGGGCTGTGATCTGGCAGGAGCGATCGTAGGCGCGGTAGCTGGAGGTTCCGGTGCCTCGATTGCCGGTCCACTCGACCTGTGCGGTGTAGGCGTGTTTCTGCGTCATACAGATATGGTAGGTCGGGGCGATGAGCCGCTCCTTTACGTATGGGTGGAGATGGTACAGCTGAGTCGTACCGGAAAAGACGACTCAGCCAGGCTTTCTACGCCCGCTCGCTTTGTTCTCTGTTCCAGGTCGGGACACGCCATTTTTGGTGGACCCTTTTGCGGATTGGGCCTGGTCCAGGCGTTCCCCCAGTGGCGGAAAAGCTTCCGTTGGTCCTTGCCAGAGCAGCTCGTCCACAGAGGCGAAGAGCGGAAGGTCGGTGCGAAGCGTGGCGAGTTCGCGGAAGAGGAACGCGAGGTCTCGCTTTTCGTGAAGGATGTTGGCAAGACTGTTCGGGGCGGTTACGTCGACATGCCAGTCGCGAGGGTTTGGCGGGATCGCTTCCAGGCTGCCGAAGCGGGAGAGCACCGCAGCAGCGGACTTTGGTCCCCATCCGGGCAGCCCTGGGTAGCCATCGGCTGCATCGCCGACCAAGGCCAGGTAATCCGGGATGGAACTCGGTTTGACTCCGAACTTCGCGATGACGCCGCCGCTGTCGCGTTCGATGCGCCTGCGTCGATCCAGCTGCACAACACGCGTTCCTTGAACGCACTGTGACAGATCTTTATCGGGGGTGCAGATGACGACCCGCTCGACCCGGCTGTCGCCTGCGGCGAGATAGGCTGCAGACGCAAGCGCGTCATCCGCCTCGTATTCCTCCATAGCCCACACCACAACGCCGAGGGCGCGAAGTCCCTCTTCTAACAAAGGGAATTGGGCCAGAAGATCGGGCTCGACACCCGCGCCGGTCTTGTAACCGGGCCACATGCGATTCCGGAAGGACTCGATCACATGATCTGTCGCAACGCCGATGTAGGTCACGTCGGCCTGCATCATGCGCAGGAGCGAGCCGAGCACGCCTCGCACAGCGGCGACCTCGCGTCCGTCTCTGTCTTTGGCTGACGGCAAGGCGAAGAAGTGGCGGAAAAGCTCATAGGTCCCGTCGATAAGGTGTACTTCCACTGCGACAGGGTACCTCGTTGCCTGATGCAGGCGGGGTCGCCAGTGCAAAGGGTGTGAACTGCGCAGCAGTTGCGGTGCAGTGCGGCGGGCCGGGCTGGGTGGAGGATCAGGACTGCTCCCGCGGGCTGACGGGGTCATGGAGCGGGGCGGCTGGGCTGAGGAAGGCGCTGAGGGCTTCGTTGCAGGCGGCGGTGGCGTCCTGCTGGACCCAATGAGAGACGCCGGGTAGGTGCTGGATACGGAGGGTGGGGACAAACTCAGCGGTACCGTCGACCAGGTGGCGGCCGAGGAAGCGGTCTTCGTCGCCCCAGAGGAGCAGGGTGGGTGTGTCGATCGGCGGGAAACCGAGACGGAGCTGGCGGCGGAGGCCGCCGCCGCGGCCAAAGGCACGGTACCAATCGATCATGGCCTTGAGGGCACCGGGCTGGGCGGCGTTGCTGCGGGTGGCTTCGAGCAGGTCGCGGGGGAACTGGGCGGGAGCCGTGGAGCTGCGCAGCATCGAGAGTGGGATGTCGCGTGCACTGTCACGGGCGAGCAGAGCTTCCGGCAGGCGAGGGATCTGGAAGAAGAGCGTGTACCAGGAGAGAAGCCACTGCCGGTTGCGGCGGAGGCCGCGCACGAAGCAGACTGGGTGCGGAACGTTGATGATGACGAGGCGGTGCAGGGGGCGGAGCCTGCGGGTGGCGAAGCACCAGGCCACGATCGCGCCCCAGTCATGCCCGAGCAGGACGACGCGTTGGGCGCCGGAGGCGTCGATGAGGCCGGCGACGTCGCCCATGAGGGCCTCGATGCTGTAGCTCTGCATGGCAGAGGGGCGGCTGGACTGGCCGTAGCCGCGCTGGTTGGGCGCCCAGACGCGGTAGCCGAGGGCGGCGAGTGTGAGCATCTGCTCGCGCCAGCTGTCCGCGACTTCGGGAAAGCCGTGGAGGCAGAGGGCGAGGGTGTCGCCCCGGCCGCAGACCAGGGTTTCAAACAGAAGGCCGTTGCCGGGGATGAACTCGGTGCGAATGGCTAAAGGCTGGAACATAGCAGGTAGGAAGCCTGGAGTGGGGGCGGTGTCGTAAAAAGGGGCTTGCGCGAGGGCGAGCTTGCCGGGAGCGAGCGCTTGCTCGGCGTGAGGGGTGGTCTGCTTGGGGGGTTGTTTCGCCTTGCGTTGAGGGCCCGCTTCGACCGGCGTCCTTCAATGCGTTTGAGTTTGTGTTTTGGCACTTGTCTTCTGGCGTTCGCGCTGTAGCGGCAAGCGCTTGATCTTGGCCGCATGGACAAGAGACGAAGCAGGAACGAGCCGTGGCATTACGACTTATGGAAGGCGTCTGATCCTGAGACCATTTCTTCCACACACAAATGTATTTTTCTTTGTCTTGCAGAAAGGGTCCCAGGCCGGTCCGTAGTCGCCCCCTTTTTTATACATCTCCGCCAGGGTGGCCAACGCCGTGTACTGGCTAAGCGAATCCGTAGCATCAAGCTCTTTGATTAGGAAAGAAGTTGTTTCTGGATCAGCTAGTTTTCTAAGCGCGTAGAGTGCGGCATACTGAACTTCTAGATTTTCAGAAGAAGCTAAATTCTCAAAGTCGTCGATCTCCGCTCGCTGCGCATTGTCGATAAAGATGGAATCGATGTTATCCATCTCGGGGTATTGGGAAGCCGGGACTGCTGCGAGCCTGGGGAAATACAAGGGAGCTAAGCGAGTAGCATCAATATGCTTCCATAACAAGATGTAGGTGCTTAACAGGGCGGCACGAGGGGCAGCGGACTCGGTAAAGCTGGTGAGGACATGTTGGCTCACAGGTGAAAGCGTCTGGTATAGACCCAGCAGCTTCAGCATCGCTTCCACTTGTGGCGTATCAGCCTTCCGGGATTGAGAAATGAGATAGCATCTATGTCGTCCTCCAGCGATGGAGGATCCACAAGGGTTTGATTCAACGGGAAATCGTCAGGCACGCTGAAAAAAACTTGCTATCAATACATGTGACACGTGAGCCTGATGATTCATGAAAAAGAGATAACGGCCACCTATAGGCAGTGGTGCTTGTCCAGCCTCGGATCCAATGTCTATTGCTTCGCCACTTTGTTCTCCCTTATACACTCGCAGGGAAGTGATGTTGTAGTGGCGAGAGGAAGGCTGGCCGGCGATTGTAGGAACTTGACCCCTGCTTTGCTCAACCGAGCCGACACAAACCACATCAGCGTCAGCCAGCCGCACTTCGAGAGCTCTCGTTCCAATCGAGATCTGACTCCACCCCGACAAAGAAGATGCAAGAAGGATTCCTATGAGAGCTAACTTCATATGGACCTCTTCCCCAGCTTGCTCTCTCTGCTACCGCCATGTGGTTGCGATCTCGAGTCAGCGTTTGCGTCTTAATCGTCATACCGCTTCTTACTTTCACAGAGTCTAAGCGGTAAATTGGCGCCGCTGCATCTATAGCGTGTGTCGCTTAGGGACCTTGCGCATAGGGCGCGCACTGGCGGACTTACCGGCTACTTGTCGAGACCGTGGAGGGCGCCGATGTGGCGCTTGACGATGAGGTCGGTTTGGTGGGCGAAGGGCTGGAAGCTTGCAGAGCCATCGTTGGCTTCCTGCGCGAAGAGTTTCTCGTCCTTGTCGTGGATGGACTGCATGTCGGCGATGTAGGCGGCGTCGAAGCCGGAGGGGCTTGCGGATTTGAGTTTGGCGAGGCGGGCCGAGAACTCGGGGTTCAGGGTCGCGGAGACAGGGATGCCGCTCCCTGTGCAGAGCTTTTTGAGATTCGAGCCGACGCCTGTATGGTCGTGGACTTCCGTGAGCGCGAGGTCTTTGACATCGGGTGCCTGGGCGCGGGTGGCGGCAACCTGGCTGGCTTCAACCTCATACATGCCGCCTTGCGAGACTTTGGCGACAAAGGCCTTGTCGGCAGCGGAGGCGTCGGCGAAAGCTGCAGCAGGGGCGGCGTCGAGGACGGGTACCGTGCAGGCTGCGAGGGTCAGGAGGGAGAGTGCCGCGAGATGTAGGCGGCCGAGTGGCTTGCGTGCATGCATGAGAGTGGGTCCTTGCAGGGTTGGAAGTGGCTTGGGGTGAGCTTCCGGCAAAGCTTAGCAGGTCTGTTTGTATGCGAGAGCGCAGGCTAGTGGCGGCGGCGGTAGCGGACGGAGAACTCATAGCCGGAGGGCGGGGGAAAGAGGTCGGCGACGAGGCGGAGGCGGTCAGCAAGGGCGGGCGCGGCGAGCAGGGGGTACTCGCGCTCGCGAAGGTCAGCGTATTCGAGGTCGATGGCGAGCGAGAGCATGTAGATGGCGAGCGCGTCGGCAAAGGCGGCGGCAAAGAAGCGCTGGCGCTGCTCTTCCGGGTCGCCTGCATCGTGCGGGCGGGAGCTCCGGGTGCTGCCTGGGTGTTCGGGGGAGAGCTCGGCCGCGCGTTTGCGGGCCTCATAGCTGTCCTGGGAGGTTTCGCCGCGGATCTCGGCCAGGGCCTGTGTCCAGAGCAGCGTGGTGAAGCGCTCGGGCAAGGACGTTTTGCTATCGACCAGCATGTCGACATACTGATGGGCGACGTTGATGAAGAGCTCAAAGGCAAGGGCGAAGCGGTCCTGCATGAGCCGCGTGGAGATGAAGGTGTAGGTGCTGCCTTCCCACGGGAGGGTGCGATGGCAGGTGGCGCGGTCGGCCAGGTCGGCGGTGTGGACGCGGGCGATCTCGGTGTCACGGTCATTGCCGGTTTCGCCGAGGGCGAGAGGCACGAAGACAAAGGCGTGAGCGGGGAGTGCGGAGGCGATGGCCGAAGGGACGGCTTCGACGATGCGCTGGAGGGTTTCGCCTGTGGTTTCCAGCTCGCCGAAGACGCCGTAGCGCAGGGTGTTGCGGGCACGGGCGAGCGTGGTCGCGCCGACGGCTTCTCCGGCGGGGAGCAGGTCGCGCTGTGCGGGGGTAGGCATCCCTTGATCTTACCAACAGCGGCAAGGGAGCGAGGTGTTACCCGTGGTCAGTGCTGCCTACGCCCAGCCCCAGCGCGGAGAACCACGCAGCGTAGGGCGTGTTCTTGACCAGGTGCCGGTTCAGGTCGGGTGCGCCGTCGGTCCACCATACCGCGCCGCGCTCGCCGAGGGCGACCTTGGCGGTCTCAACCTGCTGCCTGGCCTGCTCCCGTGCATGGGCGTTTCCGGTCCGGAGGGCGACTCCCTTGAGCCGGCGCGCAGCCATTAGCGCCGAAATCCAATGCTGCTTTTCAGCGGCGGGCAGGAGGGGGTTGGTGCAGCGCCAGAGCCGGCCACGCACCACAAAGTAGCGGCCGTCCGGGGTGGTGGGGTAGGCAGGCATGACAGCTCTGGATGATAGTGGACGGCGCAGAGAGCCCAAGCTTTTTGGGCGGCAGAGTGTGCGCAAGGGGGATGGCACTAGAGGGGTCTGGTTTTGGTCTTGATGCTTTTAGCGAGTTTGACGATTTCGTCGGCGTCGGTGCCGGTTTTGGCGGAGACCGTGCCAGCGCCGGTGCCGTCGACCTGCTGTTTGAGTTCGGTGGCGAGCTCAAGCAGGCGGGCTGCTTCGGTTTTGGCCTGGGCGAGGCGCTCGTTGTTGAGCTTCTCCATGTTCTGGCGGCGCATGCGGTCGGCCGGGTCTTCAGGGGCCTCGCGGTTGGGTGAATTGGGCGTGGGGCTCTGGCCGGGACGCTGGTTCCAGGAGGGCGGAATGGGTGGGTTGTTTCCGATCTGCGCAAGGCTGAGGGAGAGCAGGAGGGCAAGCAGGGAGAGCTTCATAGGCTGTCTCTTTTCCTGGATGAGGCTGCGGGTACGAGAGCACAGGCTGCGGTGAGGAGGCAAGGACGAAGCGCTGGAGCTTGTTGTGGGGCAGGAAGCAGGGAGCAGGGTTCAGGGAGCAGGGTTTAGGGGGCGTCGTTGGGGAGGCGCTCGGTGGTGAGCGCGACGGTGGCGTGGTTGCCGGCGGCGGTGAGCTCGAGGGTTTGCGGGGCGGCGAGCGGGGCGTAGCGGCCAGCGGTCATGAAGTCAGCCGGGGTGAGCGAGAGCTGATAGCGCCCCGCGTGCCGGGGCGCGTAGGAGAAGCAGCCGCCGGTGCCGGTAAAGACTTCGTCGCGATTGATGGTGACGGCGGCGCCGGCAATGGGCTCGCCCGCGGAGGTGCGGACGCAGCCGGAGATAAGGAAGCGGACGCCTTTGAAGGAGGGCGAGTCCCCGGTGTGCCAGAAGCTGCCCTCGCGGTAGAGGTAGTCGCCGGCATAGGCGGTGTAGTGGACGCGGTCGTCAGAGCCGAGCTGGTTTTCCACCTCGACGCTGGTGTTGCCGAAGGCGTGGAGGCGCAGATGGAGGACCCAAACCTGCTGGAGGGGCTGCCCGGCGGCAAACGGGAGGAAGTACATCTGCTGGCCGATGTTGAGGTCAAGGCGGTTGCTGGTGAGGGTGCCGCCGAAGCTGTAGGAGTGGCTGGTCCCTTCGAGGTCCACAGTGCTGCTGAGCTCGAGGCGGCGGGCGGCGCGGATGTACTCAGTTGCGACGAAGGAGCGGGTGGGAGCGTTGGCGGTTCCAGTGAAAGTGGTGGGGCTGACGGCGATGCTGCCGGAGCCGGTGTAGAAGGTGGCAACGGAGCGGGTGAAGCGGAAGCTGTTGGCCAGCGAGTAGCTGCTTTGCTGCCGGACGAGCCCGGAGGCAGAGGTGCGAAAGAGCCGGGCGCTGAGGTCGAAATGACCGAAGGTGGTGCCGATGCCGCCTTCCGCAATGCTGCCGACGGTGGCGGGATTGCTGAACTCGGCAATGGACTGGTATTGCTGGCGGGCGAAGTCGAGATGGAGATGCTTCCAGTTGCGCCAGGTGCGGAGGTTGGCACCGGTGACCTCGGCGGAGCTGGAGGGGTCAATGGACAAGCGGTGGAAGCCGCCGCTTTGGCCGGTGTAGCTGGCGAGGAGGCCGAGCCCGCTGCGCTCGAGATCGAGGGAGACGGCGCCGAAGGGATGATCGCTGCCGACGCCGGTAGAGGCAGCGATGGAAAGGTCAGCGCGCGGGTGCCAGCTGAGGGAGCCGATGGCGGTGGTTTGCCCGAGTGAGACGAGATAGGAGCTGACTTCAAGGCGCGGGGTGAGGGTGTGGTGGAGAAAGAGCATGCCGAGCGCGTGGTCAATGGTGCTGTAGCTGAGATAGGGGACGACGTAGTTTTGCGCGCCGCCACCGGCAAAGAGGTCGTAGCCGGTGGTGGGGGTTTGGTGAGAGAAGCCGGCGCCGCGCCGCAGGAGGATGTGGCTGCGGTCAAAGATGTCCGTCGGCAGGACAAAGGGAACGACGGAGTCGCCAACGCGGGCGGTGGTATGCGGGGAGAGCTCGCGCTCCGCTTCGCCGCCGAGGCGCAGGCCGTCCGCGTAGCCGATGCTGCCGGTAGATCGGAAGCCTTGTTCTTCGGTGTGGAGGGTGAGGCCTTCAGAGCCGTAGAGGTCAGAGGCGCCGCCAGTGACGTTGAAGATTTGCGCGTGGGCGGGGACGGGCAAGAGTGAAAAGGCGGCTATGCCCAGGAGCGCGGAGAGAGGCCATCGGTTGGAGGGGTGGCCAGGGCAGTGTGCATGGACGGAACGAGGGCTGCGCTGCGCGACGGCTGACGGGCACATCAGGGAAGGCCGACTGCGCCCGCTGCACCGGCGATCGGCTGTTCCAGAGAGAAGTCATTGAAGCGGATGGTGATGCGTGCGGGGGTTGCGTCGGCGAGGGGCAAATGGAGTGCGCGGTAGGAGTGAGGCAGAAGGGGAAAGCCGCCGAAGGTGAGCTTTTTGCCGCGGGTGGTGACGACGTCGACCTCCTGCGCACGAATGAAGCCGTCGCTTCCATTGCGGATATCGCCCTGTACGGCTTTGTCGAGCAGCGTGAAGGGGCCGAGCTGCATGGCGGTGCGCGGGACTTTCTGCTTGGGAAGCAGGTAGACCGTATGCGGCAGGCGGAGCTGCATGCTGACGCCCTGCCGGGCGGGCACGCCCATGAGCGTGGAGTAGAGGGTGAACCAGGCGGGAAGCTGGTCAGCCGAGGCCCGGTAGTACACGGTGCGGGCCTGCTTGGGCGGGAGCTTGAGGCTGGTGGTGGAGAGCTCTACGTGGATGGAAGAAGAGAGAGGCTGGAAGGACGCTTTGCCAGAGGGGTCAATGGTGAAGCTTTGCGGCTCAATGGTGACGAAGATGGGCACGGGTAGGTCATTGGAGACCTGGAAGCTGCCGCTGGCTTTGGTCGTGTACTCCTGAATAACGGGCAGGACGCTTTGCGCCGGAGCAATGCCCAGGCCGGCGAGAAGAAGGATAGGAAAGAGAAAGCGGCGCGGGAAGAGAACCATGCGGGTGCCTTATGTGCGTGCGGCCCCGCCGGGCCGCAGGGATGCGGGTTAGAGCGCCTGGGCCTCGACATAGAGGGTGCCGGTGTAGGTGGCGGGAGGCAGGTTGGTAAGGCCGGCGAGATTGAGATTGAGCGAGACGGTGTCTACGTGGGAGCCGGCGGAGTTAGCAGCGGTGATGGGCACGGAGTAGATGCTGAGGCTGGAGGCTGCGCCAAAGGGGCTGGTCGCGGTAAAGGCGGTGGCGGTTGCGCTGTCCACTGAGGCCGTGACGGCAGAGGACGGGATGTTGTGGCTTGCGCCGTCCGTGAGCGCGGCGGTGGCGCTGGTGAAGTAGCCATAGACGTTGAGGGTGACGGAAGGATTGAGGGACCAGGTGGTGGTGACGGTGACCGGGATGCCTGTGGCTGTGAGCCCGAGCACACTGAGGTTGCCGAAGTTGGCCAAGGCCGGGACCACGAGCACGCTGATGGACTGGGTGACGGTGGCGGAAACGGCGACGCCCTGGGCCGAGGAAGTGGTGGTGGCGGCATCGGCGATGACCGTGTGAGAGACCAGCAGGGTAGTGAGGCAGCCCAGGGCTGCAAGGGTGCGAAGAGATTTCAAGGGAGGACTCCGAGCGTGCTCCGACTAAGTGCCCGGGCCGCATGAAAGCAACGTAGCACTTGAAGTTAGTAAGTGACAGATAACTACCTGGTATCAGGGAGGGTGGATGGTCACGGCGGTAATGGGGCTTTTGAGGGAGCGCGGCCGGGCTGGGGCGAGGAGGGAAAGCAGTGCTGGGCGAAAGAGCCGGGCGGCTCTACACTCGGAGGGAAGAGCACAGGCGGGGAAAAGAGGAATCCATGCAGGTAGCGGAGCGGGAGTCAGAACCATTCGCACCATCTGTCCGCACGGGCGGCACGGCTACAGTGCCGGCGGCAGCGTCGGCAGCCGAGCTGATCGGGCTGGAAGAGCAGTATGGCGCGCACAACTACCACCCGCTGAATGTGGTGGTGGAGCGGGCCGAGGGCGCGTGGGTGACGGATGTAAACGGGCGGCGCTACCTGGATATGTTGGCCGCGTACTCGGCGGTAAACCAGGGGCACTGCCACCCGGAGATTTTGCGGGCGATGGTGGAGCAGGCGCAGAGGGTGACGCTGACGTCGCGCGCCTTCCGGAATGACCAGCTGCCGATGCTGCTGGCGGACCTGCATGCGGCGACCGGCTTTGAGATGGCTTTGCCGATGAACTCTGGCGTGGAGGCGGTGGAGACGGCGCTGAAGGTGGCGCGCAAGTGGGGCGTGATGGTGAAGGGCATCCCGGATGGCGAGGCCGAGGTGCTGGTGTGCGCCCAGAACTTCCATGGGCGAACGATCGCGGTGGTGGGCTTCTCGAGCGAAGAGCAGTATCGGCGTGGGTTTGGGCCGTTCCCGGGAGGCTTCCGTAAGGTGCCGTTTGGAGATGCGCAAGCGCTGCGCGAGGCGATCACGGAGAAGACGTGTGCGTTTCTGGTGGAGCCGGTGCAGGGCGAGGCGGGGATTATTGTGCCGCCGGATGGATACCTGCGGGAGGTGGCGGCGATTTGCCGAGAGCGGAAGGTGCTGCTGATCGCGGACGAGATCCAGTCAGGGCTGGGGCGGACCGGGACGTTTTTCGCGTTTGAGCATGAGGGGATCCGTCCGGATATGGCGACAGTGGGCAAGGCGCTGTCGGGCGGGTTTTACCCGGTGTCCGCGGTACTCGCGTCGAGGGAGATCCTGGGGGTGTTGCAGCCGGGTGACCACGGGAGCACGTTTGGGGGGAATCCGCTGGCGTGCGCGGTGGCGCGGGCGGCGCTGCGGGTGGTGGTGGAGGAGCGGCTACCGGAGCGCTCGGCCGAGTTGGGGGCGCATGCGCTGCGCCGGCTGCGGGCAATGCGGAGCCCCTACGTGGTGGAGGTGCGCGGGCGCGGACTGTGGATCGGCATTGAGCTGAATACGGAGGCGCGGCCGTTTTGCGAGCGGCTGGAACAGCGTGGCGTGTTGTGCAAGGAAACGCATGAAACGGTGATCCGGCTGGCGCCTCCGTTGATGATCAGCCGCGAGGACCTGGACTGGGGTCTGGACCAGATGGAGGCGGTGCTGGCCTGAGGCTTCAAGCGGCATGAGCTATCTTCCGCGGAACAGCCGCGAGTAAGTCGCTTTATCAAGAGCTTTATCAGCAACATAGGCGGGCCTCAAGGCATCTGAGCGGCTAATAGCCGTTCTTCTATTGATGGATAGGGAGAGTTTGGGGAAGTGTGGCTTTTCCTGAGGGAAAGCCACGTCCTGCATTCCCGGTCTCGCTCCACGTGTACAAGAATGGCTGCCACTCTCCGATCTGTCGCTTTCCCGAGGTAAGTCATGAATAAGTTCGCGCGTTTTGTTTTGCTGGCAGTGGGCGTGCTGGTGTTGCTGGTGGTGGTCGCGGCGGCAGCGTTGCCGCTGTTTCTAAACGGCGACTCCTTCCGGACACGGATCGAAACGGCGATGACGCAGGCGACCGGGCGCAAGGTGACGCTAGGCAAGGTGACGCTGTCGGTGTGGTCGGGCGGGCTGCTGGCTGAGAACGCCGTGGTGGCGGATGACCCGCAGTTCAGCACGCAGCCGTTTTTACAAGCGGGCAGCGTGAAGATCCGGGTGGAGATGCTGCCGCTGATCCTGCGCAAAGAGGTGCGGGTGACGGGCTTCCTGCTGCAGACGCCAAAGATCCAGCTGATCCGGGCGGCAAATGGGAAATGGAACTACTCGACGATTAGCAGTGCACAAAGCAAGCCTGCGGCGCAAAGCGCGAAGAAGGAAACCTTCCCAAACCTGACGGTGGGACACCTCCAGATTGAGAACGGAGAGATTACGGTGAGCGAGCAGCCGAAGCCGGGCGACACAGCGGCTGCGGAGAGCCACCTGTACGAGAACGTGGATGTCGATGTGAAGAACTTCGGCTTTACCAGTGCTTTCCCGTTCACCGTCTCAGGACGGCTGCCGGGGGATGCCACGCTGAGCCTGAACGGGACGGCGGGCCCGATCAACCAGCTGGATGCGGCGGAGACGCCCTTCTCTGCGCACCTGGACGTGAAGCATGTGGACCCGTTGGGGGCAGGGCTGGTGGACAGCTCGGCCGGCATTTCGGGGTTGGTGGATGAGGCGGTGCTCGACGCAGCGTGGAGCGGGGAGCAGATGCACGTGACCAAGCTGGTGGTGACGAACCCGCACCTGACGGTGGTGCAGAGCAAGGCCCCGAAGCAGCCGCAGGATGCGGGGAAGAAACCGTCAACGCTGCTGGAGAACCTGAGCGTGGATGATGCCGAGGTGAAGAACGGCTCTGTAACGCTGACGACACCGGGCAAGGCGGGTCCGCCGGTGGTGTACCAGCAGATCAATGCGCAGCTGACGAATCTGACGCCGAAAAGTGTGTCGCCGTTTACGGCGAGTGCGCAGCTGCCGGGCGGTGGGGCGCTGAGCGCGAGCGGCAAGGCGGGCCCCTTTAACCAACAGAATGATGCGGCGACGCCGGTGGATGCGCAAGTTTCGTTGAAGCATGTGCAGCTGGCGACGGCGGGGGTGATTCCGCCGGATGCCGGAGTAAGCGGAGTGATGGATCTGGATGCGCATGTGCAGTCAAACGGGCAGCTGCTGAATGCGACAGGCAAGGCAGATATCGCGGCGATCAAGCTGGCGAAGAATGGGACGCCTTCGGGCAAGCCGGTGAATGTGCAGTTCGTCCTGGCGCAGAATGAAGCGGCACTGACGGGGCAGCTGCAGCAGGCCACGATCTCCGTGGGCGGCGCGGTGATCCATGTGAATGGTACCTACCAGACGAGTGGTCCGACGACCGCGGTGAACCTGAAGGTAAATGGAGATGCGGTGTCGATTGATGCGCTGGAGGCCTTTTTGCCGGCGCTAGGCGTGAGGCTGCCACAGGGCTCGCGGCTGCAGGGCGGGACGCTGACAACGGCGCTGACGGTGTCGGGCTCGACGGCCAGCCCGGTGATTACAGGCCCGGTGCACCTCCAGAATACGCAGCTAGCGGGCTTTAACCTGGGCGCGAAGCTGCAGAGCTTGTCGAAGCTGACGGGGGGACGCATCGGCGGAGCGACGGGAAATGGGACGAATGTGCGGTCGCTGAGTATGAATGTGCGTGACACCAGCGCGGGCGTGGAGACGGACAAGATCGACCTGGATGTGGTGGGCGTAGGGACAGCGACCGGGGACGGCAATGTGAGCGAGGCGGGGGCGCTGCGATACGCGATGATCCTGAAGCTGACGGGGCTGACGGGTGGCGCGGCGGCATCTGGTGCACCGGCGAGCACGGCGAGTACAAGCGGGAAGGCGGGGCTGGCGGGTGGACTGGCGGGCTTTCTCCCAGGTGGCGGCAGCGCGGCAGGGTTGGGCGGCGGTGCGCTGGGTGGGCTGGCCGGCGGGATGCTCAAGAAGGGGATCCCGGTGGAGATTGGGGGGACGACGAGCAACCCGACGTTTACGCCGAACCTGGCTGGGCTGATCTCAGGTGTGGGGGCGAGTGCGGCGCAGGGGGTGCTAGGCGGCGCGAAGGCGGGGATGCCAGCGGCGGGGAAGTCGGCGGCGGATCCGGTGAAGAATGCGCTGGGTGGGTTTTTGGGGAAGCATTAGTGTGGAGATGATTGTGAGCGTGGCTCAAGGGGATTGTGGAAGCTCTAGCATTATGGAGTGTGCTTGCTCGCGAACCTAGCCCCTTACACGTGGGACGTTAAGGTACACGCACCACCAAAGCTCGATGCCTACCATGAAGGGCACGCAGAGCAACACGTAACCCGCGTCATTCGCTTGACGCTCCGGGTGGTACTCCGGGTGGTACATGTCATAGATGAAAGTCCCGGCAAATAGTAGAAGTAGTCCACCGAAGGCTATTGCGACGTAAGCTCCCCAGCGCCGCTCTTCACACAGTGCTTTGGCAGCTCGAGTACAAAGCAAAGTGAGCGAACTGGTGAGGACCACGAACGTGCTTGCTGATTGCACAAGCATATGCAAGGTGCATCGAGCTGCAAAGGCGGAGTCAATCAGCTATCCGGCTCGTTCAGGGAGGTTTAAGTCGCTGCCGCTTTGCCGTTTTACTCCGAGGATGTGAAGAGCTCGACCAGGGCCTTCAGGCGCTCTTTCTGGCGGGTGCGTGGGAGACGGCTGGTTCTTGAGAGCTCGGCGATACCGTGCAGGCTTGCCCAGAACAGTTCCGTACGGACTTCTGCCCTGGCGCTCTGCCCCGGGAACAAGGCGAGGAGTTGGGCAAAGGCGAAGCGCAACTCCGGAGGAGTTGTGGCGTCAGCGAAGGGCACGGTCAGGCTGAGCGAAAACATCACCTCATACAAGGCAGGGGAGGATGCGGCGAACTCCAGGTAGGCAGCCGCGACGGCTTCGACGATTTTTCCCCGCTTGACCCGCTCGCGCGCTTTCTCCATAGCTACGCCCAGCTCCCCGAAAGCCTGGATCGCGACCGCGGCAAGAATGCCGTCGCGGCTGCCAAAGTGCGCGTACAGGACGGGCTGGCTGTAGGAGATTTCGTCGGACAGGCGCCGGACGGTCACGCTGGGCCAGCCTTCCAGCTCCGCGATGCGGCGCGCGGCCTGGATGATCTGTGCGCGGCGGGCTTCCCGGTCGCGCAGTTTGCGTTCTGCTATTCGGCTCGATGACGGAGTATCTGCCATCTAGGGAAGATAGCATTGCTATAAATGATCCGTACGTAATGAATCATCTTCGGCCGGCCCGAGTCTTATCTAGCGTCGCTAGATTTTATAAGGATGGACTTTATTATGTACAACGCCGCGCCGCTTACCTTGGCTGCTCTCATCGCTGTTGGAGTCACTTTCATCGGGGGCACCTACCTTGTGTCTCCTGAACGAATCAGCGGATCGTTCGGGTTGAAGCTGCCTGCACCGGATGCTGACACGCGCGCCTGGCTCCGCCTGAAAGGGATACGAGATGTCGGGTGCGGCCTGGCTGTGCTGATGCTGATGCTTTTTGCGGACAGGCATGCGCTGGGCATAAGCCTGCTTGCACTTGCCATTATCCCGTTTGGAGATATGTCCATCGTTCTGGGATCGGGTGGGTCAAAGGCGACAGCACTCTCGATCCATGCCCTGACCTGCGCGGTGATGGTTGTTATTGGGCTCCTGCTGATCCGTGCCGTTTGACGAGATGGATCCGGTTTGCTCGTTTGGCCGCCAACTCTGCAGCGCTAGACAGCCATGGCGGGGCCGGAGTGTTGAGCGGCGGCGGCGGGTTGGGGGGCGTGCCAGTCGAGAGTGAGGATGGTGATGTCGTCTTGCTGGCCGTGGCGGTGGGCGGCGGCGGCGAGTTCGGGGGCGGGGAGGCGGCTGAGGGTGAGGGTGCGGTCGAAGCCGAAGAGCTCGCCGGAGTGGGAGCGGGCTTCGACGACGCCGTCGGAGATGAGGGTGAGGCGTGCGCCGTCGGGCAGGAGGAGGGTTTGCTGGTCGTACTCCGCCTCTTCAATGAGGCCGAGGGGCAGGCCCGATTCGGTGGAGACCTCCTCGCCATTGAGGTAGGGGGAAAGGTGCCCTGCGTTGGCAAAGTGCACGAGCCCGGAAGGCGAGAGCAGGAGGCAGAGGCAGGTGGTGAAGCCGGAGCGCTCGGTGCGAAGGAGGACCTGGTTGAGGCGGCAGAGGATTTCGGCGGGTTGGGAGCTGTCGCCGGCCATGGAACGGAGCGCGCCGACCAGGAGGGTGCCGAGCATGGCGGCCTCAAGACCCTTGCCGCTGACGTCGCCGATGGCGATGAGCACGGAGCCGTCTTCGCGGGGCAGGACCTGGCAGAAGTCGCCGCCGACCTCTTCGGCGGCGAGGTAAGCGACTTCTGTGTGTAGGGTGCCGAGTCGGGGTACGTCGACGGCGACGAGGCGATGCTGGACATTGTGCGCTGCGTGCAAGGCGGAGGCGAGACGCTGCTGCTCGCGGCTGGTGCGGGCATAGCGGTAGACCAGGACGGCGAGAAAGCTGAGCAGGGAGAGTGCTTCGACAACGTTGGCAACGGTGACGAGAAAGGGCGCGGTGAGGAGCGAGATGTTCCCGAAGTAGAGCTTGTTGGCCCAGGCGATCTTTACGTCATCGAGGAAGTGGCCGAGGTTGCCTGCTGTGGAGACGAGGAAGTCGGCGACATAAGGGATAAGTAGGAGACGGGCATCGAGGGATGCCTGCCGCCAGCCACGGATGAGGTAGCCAAAGAGGACGACTTGACCGAGGGTGTTGAAGAAGAAGTAGGGGAAGTCGGCGGCAGTGCTGGGCAGCAGGTGCAGCAGAACCAGGGCAGGACCGAGCTCGGCGAGCGTAATGCAGGTGAAAAAGAAAGCAGGGAGCCTGCGGGACTGGACACCGAGCGCGAGCAGAACAAAGACGCCAAGGGTGAAGACTTCGCCTAGATCGTAGAAGAGGTAGAGGAAGGTCGAGATCTCAAAGGGCCAGGCGTAGTGCTGCGAGAGGAGGCGGGTGGGCAGGTCGAGGACGCTGATGAGCGTGAAGACGCCGAACCATAGGTAGAGCCGCTCGCGGGTAAAGAGGAAGAGCATGAGGGACGCGACGCTGCCAATGAGGCTGACGATGGTGAGGGTATAGCGGCTGCCGCGGTTGAGAAGAGCAACGGCTTTGCCGGCTGCGAACTCCTGCAGGATGGCATGGGGTGAACCGGCGAGGGCGCGACCGACGAGAACATTGCCGCGGAACTGCGCGAACTGCGGGTCCTGCCACATGCGCAGAGCAAGGACGAGGGGCTGCGGGGATGCGCTGCCATGCAGGGGGATGGTGAAGACGCGGGCAGTAGCGGTGATGATGCTGCCATGCTGGGGCGGGAGTGCGCCGACCTGCGCGATGAGCAGCCCATTGCCGAAGAACTGGTAGTTACGGTCAAAGCGAGGGAGCTGGACGGCCAGGGAGGTGGTGTGGGGTGGGACGAGCAGATGGACCCGGAACCAGGAGAAGCCTTTGAGGTCTGCGTAGCCTTGTGCTTTCCAGTTGCGCGAGGGGGTGAGCTGGGACCAGGCCGCGTCATTGAGGGAGGGGCTGGCCCAGCCGGGATCGTCGCCGGGGTGGAAGCGCCAAGCGGTGGAAGAGATATCAGTGACGGACTCGCGTGCGGCGGCGAGGTCGAGCGCGGCTGGCGAGGCTTGGGCCGAGGCGCAGGTGGGAACTATGAGGGTGAGAAGAAGGGCCAGAGCGAGGAGGCAGGTTTGTACAGGGGATGGAATGCGCTGTGGCATGGCTGCTCTCCCGGCGGCGAGGAGTAGGGGAAATAAGAGGCGCGGAAGCGGATGCGAGCCAGTATGAGCCATGGATGGACTGAAAGATAGCTGTTTATAGGGGCTTGCGCTGGAGCTGATTTGAGGGTGCGGCGGGCGAGGGTTGCCGACGGCTATGCTGGTGAGACAAGAAACCAGCGACGGGGACAGGGCATGGCAGTGGTGGAGATCGAGTTGCGAGCGGCAGGTGAGGCAGGGCTCGAGCAGAAGCGCGCGTGGTGTGCGCAGCTGGAAGCCGGGGCGATCCTGCTGTTTCGGCGGACGCCTGTGCAGCTTGCGGAGGAGGACATTACCTTTCTGCTGGGACAGCAACAGAGCGACTCCTCCCTGCATAAGAACATTGCATACAAGCCGGCCACAGATGCTTTGAGTGGGCTGGATGCGAAGGGGGAGCAGGGGACGGCGGCCCGACAGCTACGCGCGGTGATGCGCCGGTACTCTGAGGCAGCGACGGCCTTTGTCGAAGGGCTGCTGACACCCTACGCCGGGCATGTGCGACGGGACTATGCGAGCTTTCGCCCGCAGGAAGAGCAGAACCGGGATTTGCCGCTGAGAAAGAGGAATGACCTGCTGCATACGGACGCCTTCCCGACCCGACCGACACGAGGGGCGCGCATCCTGCGGTTCTTTAACAATATCCACCCGGAGCGTACGCGGGACTGGGTGGTGAGTGAGCCGTTTCGTGAACTGGTGCCGCGGTTTGTGCCGGGAGCCATCGTACCGCGAGCGGAGGGGCCGGCAGGCAGGGCGGCGAAGGGAGTGGCGCGAGCGCTCGGCTTGAGCGGGGCGATGCCGGCGGTCAGGCGGACGCCGTATGACGACTTTATGATGCGGTTCCATCACTTTTTGAAAGAGAACGAGAGCTATCAGAGGGACGCGCACAAGGAGAGCTTCGGCTTTGCGCCGGGGGCGAGCTGGATGGTATTTACCGATACCGTGCCCCACGCAGTGCTGGCCGGGCAGTATGCCCTGGAGCAGACCTTCCTGGTGGATCGCGAGGCGCAAGTGGCGCCGGAGCATGCGCCCTTGACGGTGCTGGAGGAGATGGCGGGGACGAAGCTGGTGTAGGTGGGTGTGAGGGAGCTCACCGGTTTGCCTGGAGGAAGCTGCATGCTTTCAGCAGCAGGATGACCAAGGATGGTGGGCGTGCCGGGCTGGTGCGATGTGGGCGCGAGCGCTGATTCTTACCGCGCCCGGGACCTGCTCGGCACTCCCGCAGGCCGGTCGCGAAGGATGCTTTCTGCCCCGCGACCGGATGGCTCTCTGCAGTATTCGATAAACACTTCAGGCGGCGTCTCGAGGAGGATTAGAGAGCTCGCGAGAACAGGCTTTCTGCAAGGCCAGCGAGTCCCGAGCCGGAGCTGGCCTGCGGGGAGAGCTGCCCGGAACCCTGAGAGAGATGGGACATCAACATGGGCAACGCCGCAGCCAGTGCGAGCTTGGTCATTTCCGGGGAGATGCCGGCTCGCTGGGCAATGGATTGGATGCCGTCGGTGCCGAGACCTTGCTCGACCTGCTGAGGCTGCACGGGCTGGGTCGGCTGCGTACCGGGTGCCGTGCTCATCCAGTTGTTGACGTGCTCGCCCATGCCATTTTGGCGGAACTGGTCGAGGATACCGGTGAGGCCGCCGGGCTGAGAGCCGGCATGTTGCAGAAAGGCCTGAGCTACCGAGGAGTGCTCATCGGCGGTAGGCTGCCCGGCAGATGCACCGCCAGACTGGCCAAGAAGACTGGTGAAGGCGTTGAAGAGGCTCATGCGTGCTCCTGTGGTGATGCGTAGGGATTATTTTCCGTAGCGTTGCGGTGTTAGATGTGCAATCTGAGCAAGCCGGCGCTTGTGATTAGGAGACCAGTCTCGACAGAGCCGCCTTGCTGCCTGCCATACCCCAGATACCGTACACTGAGGTGTTTGCAGAGCAGTGTGTGCAGGTAGGGAGAGCGTAGATGGCAACCGACGTCATGATGCCGCAGATGGGCGAATCGATCTTTGAGGGCACAGTCACGAAGTGGCTAAAGAAGCCTGGGGAGGTCGTGGAACGCGATGAGCCATTGTTTGAGATCTCAACGGACAAGGTGGACGCGGAGATCCCCTCGCCGGTAGCGGGAACGCTGACGGAGATCAAGGTCGAAGCAGGTGCGACCGTGCAGGTGAACGCTGTGGTTGCTGTGATTGGGGAATCGACGAATGGGGTAGCTGCTGTGGAGGCCAAGGCAGACTCGATCCCGGCTGAACCGGAAAAGACAAGTGGGACTGGTGCGCCGGACCGCAGCGGTGAGGACGCGGGCGGAAGCGTAACCGAAGTCGCCATGCCGCAGATGGGCGAGTCGATTTTCGAAGGGACGATCACCAAGTGGCTTAAGAAGGTGGGCGATCGTGTGGAACGCGATGAGCCGCTTTTTGAGATATCGACCGACAAGGTGGATGCCGAGATCCCGGCACCGGCGGCTGGCGTGTTGCAGGAGATCCGGGCAGAAGCGGGCGCCACGGTGCAAGTAAACAGCACTGTTGCTTTGATTGGAGTGGCTGCAGCTGCGGGTGCGGCGGCAGAGCCAGCCCAGAGCCAGGTGAAGGCTGCCCCAGAGCGCATGCCGGCTCCCGCGCCAATCGCGAGTGAAGAAAGTACAAAGAGACTGCGCTCGTCTCCGCTGGTCCGCAGAATGGCCAGGGACCATGAGCTAGATCTCCAGAAGATTGCAGGATCCGGCTCAGCCGGGCGCATTACGAAAGAAGACGTCGTCGGTTATCTGGAGAAGGGAGCTTCCGCACAGGTTGCTTTGCCAGCAGCCGCGACGCCGGCTGTGGCAAGCACACCTGAAACTGCGGGTGCCCCGAAGCCGGCGGCTGCGGCTGTATCAGCACCGGCTGCGCCCATGGCGTTGGCCGCGGCGCAGGTATCTTCGCCCGTGCAGCCTGGGCAGCTTGTACCTATGACCAGAATGCGATCCATCATTGCTCAACGCATGGTGGAGTCAAAGCATACGAACGCACATGTGCATACAGTTTTTAAAATAGATATGACGCGCATTGTCCGGCTGCGAGAGAAAGAGCGCGCAAAGTACGAGCAGCGCAATGGGGTCAAGCTGACCTATATGCCTTTTATCGCGCGAGCTGTAACGGCGACACTGCGAAAAATGCCCATCATCAATGCTTCGATTGAGGGCGATGCCATTCGGTATCACAGCAGTGTCAATTTAGGTATAGCCGTTGCGCTCGAATGGGGTCTGATTGTGCCTGTGATTAAGCAGGCGGAGGAGCGGAGCTTTCTAGGAGTGGCCCGGGCGATTGCAGATGTGGCCGAGCGTGCGCGTGGTAAGAAGTTGAAGCCCGACGAGGTGGGTACGAGCACATTCACGCTGACCAATGCCGGTATCTATGGCGAGCAGTTCGGCACGCCTGTTATTAATATGCCGGAGAGCGCTATTCTAGGAATTGGCGGCCTCTTCAAGGAGCCTGCCGTCATAACAGACGAGCTTGGGACTGATTCGATTGCGATCCGTCATGTCATTCATCTGACACTTGGATTCGATCACCGCATCATTGATGGTTCAGACGCCGGCAAATTTATGGCCGATGTGAAGAAGTACCTTGAGACCTGGAGTGAAGATTTAGGCTAGCTCCAGGTGCTGCCTTAAAGCAGGCATGATCGGCTGGCTTCGGGAGTTCTAGAGCTTAGCCAGCGCCACGTGGACGCGCTCCACGGCTTGTTCTGGCGTTTGACCGGTCGCGGAGAGGTGACCCATCTTTCGTCCCTTACGAGGTTGGTGTTTCTCGTAGAGATGAAGGTGTACACCGGGAACCGCAAGTGCTCGATCAAAACGCGGCTCACGCTCCAACCAAAGATCACCGAGAAGGTTAGCGATCGCCGCGGGTCGCAGGAGTTCTACATCGCCTAGAGGGAGCCCGCAAACCGCGCGGATTGCTTGCTCAAATTGGCTTGTCGAGCAGGCTTGCTCGCTGGCGTGATAGCTATTGTGCGGACGAGGTGCAAGTTCGTTGATAAAGATGGATCCATCTTTATCAAGAAACATCTCAACCGCGAGCATGCCTTCTAATAGAAGCTCTTCTGCGATTTGAGTGGCATAGTGTTGTGCAGTTCTTTCCAGGTGCGAGGGGATTGAGGAAGGAATGACGCTCCATGCGAGGATTTGGTTCTCATGATGATTTTGTGCAGAGGGAAACGTGCGCAGTTCACCTTGGGGAGACCGAGCAGCCATAACAGACACCTCCATCTGAAGAGAGATTGCCTTCTCCGCGACACAAAGCTGCCGACCTAGCGCCGCCCAGGCGCTCTCAGCATCAGCGATTGCTGGACTGCTGATCCTCATCTGGCTTCGGCCGTCGTATCCACCCTGTGCACTCTTTAGGAAGAGATCGGGTCCAAGGTGAACTAAAGCATCCGTCAGATCGGCTAGAGTTTCTATCACAGCGTAAGGCCCTATAGGTAGGCCATGTTCCGAGAGCCAGCGCTTCTGCCGGATACGATCTTGCACAACATGCATGAGCGCGATACCGGGACGAACAGGTGCAAAGTGCTGGGCTGCGGCAAGACAGTGAAGAGAGATCTGCTCGATTTCCAGAGTGACCACATCGCAACCGCGTGCCAGATTGGCAGCCACCCGGGTGTCGTCCCAGCTCCCCTCAAAGCAAGTGTCTGCGATGTAGCGAGCAGGACAGGCAGGATCAGGATCCATTACTTGCACGCGATATCCAAGAGACCGTGCTGCTATAGCCATCATGCGGCCAAGCTGACCTCCACCGAGTATCCCAATAGTGGAGCCCGGCAGGATCGGAGTAATCACTCTGGCAGCTCCTGTGCAAGCACCACCGACGATTGTTTCTCGCGCCACTGGCTCAGACGCTCTCGGACTTCTTGATCAGAAATCGCTAGGATCTGTGCAGCTAGCAGCGCTGCATTTGCAGCGCCGGGTTTTCCAATGGCGAGAGTCCCGACAGGAATGCCTTGAGGCATTTGCACTATGGAGAGCAGAGCGTCAAGGCCGTTCAGGGTTGTGGAAGGAAGCGGCACACCCAGAACCGGCAAGAGCGTCTTCGACGCCACCATCCCCGGAAGGTGTGCCGCACCACCCGCACCGGCTATGACGACTTGGAGTCCTCGTTCGGCAGCAGAAGATGCATAGGAGAAAAGCAAGTCGGGCGTTCGATGGGCAGAAACGACGCGCGCCTCGAAAGAAATATGAAGCTCCTTCAAAACCGAGATAGCCGCCTGCATATACTCGAAGTCGCTCTTGCTACCCATGATGATCCCGACTGATGGAGCCTCTGCCATCAACCAATTATAAAGCCTGCCCGCTACAGCTTGATCCCCAGGGCTTGAGCAAAGGCGACCACAGCGGGCCAAACAGCACGAAGGTCTTCTACTGTCTCCAAGTCGATAGGAATGTTAAGCGGCGCAGCGGCAGCCGCCTTGGTGGCGGTAAGCGCTAGCTCCGTCGCTCCCAGGAGAACTCCCAGCGCCGCTACAGCACCCGGCTCCAGCTTTGCAGATACCGTTTGCACAGATGTTAGAAACTTCAGCACATCTGTTGCGGCTATTTCGACCCCGTGTTCCATATTGACCAGTATGCTTGCCATCACAGCTCCTTAATCTATGAGATTCTTCTGATGATCTTGTAAAGCTCCCGTTTCTTCTAAGCCGCTGAGCAAGCCTGCTCGATCGAGATTAGCCGCAAGAAGATGCGTAAAACGATAAAGCCATTGATATCCTTGGCTGGTGTGTGCATCAGGTGCTGCCATAGCACTCACAGCTGCTGAAAAGACCCACAAGGTAGCCAGGCCGAGCATAAATGGGTGTGGAGCCTCTATCATCAACAAGTTACATACGAACGCATACATGCAAACCTCCTAAAGGGGAATATTCAGGATGACAGCCGCTGAGAAGAGGGAGTAGTTAGGTGGGCTTGCTCCATCAAACATACGTATGTAGAACTCTTCGATGGCCGCGGCGCGCGGTATAAGTAAATCGGAAGTCATAGCACGAAGAACAAGATCCGAATCAACACCCGGGCCAAAGGTGTTATCTCGCCGGCGAATCTCAAAGCCTCCATCTACTGGAGCCTGAATGCCTGTATTTACGTTCAGCAGCGAACTCGACACCTCTACAATGGTTAAGTTGCTGAGACTCTCCAAAGCATTTGCAAGCGTTGTAGGGCTTTGAGGTAGCACGGCTTCTTCTGGGACGACCTGCGATAGCCTGATGCTGAGTGCTTCTGCCTGCTCGTTTGCAAAAGTGGCCGCGTATTCTAAGACTTCGGGTACATTTGCCGTCGCCGTGATACGTACCTCTTTCACGCATGCAAGCAGCGGCACTGAAGTTCCCGGTACTCCGGTTAGTGACAGCGTGTCACCCGGCCATAGATCAGCAGACAGTTCCGCTCCCTGTGTCTTATATCCTCCCTTCAAAGCAGCTAGCCCGGACGATGCCATGGCGAGAAGAGCGTCAGCCGCGTTCTCGCAGTCTAAGCTGCTCCACGCAACAGGCTTTTCGACGCTCCCTACCCAGCTCCAGCCCATAGAGGATGTTGGCTGCACACTGGAGGGCAAAGCTCTGCGTGCCACAGCGTAGCCCTCCGTACGGTATTGCGCATAGACTAGGGCTCCTGTGCTTGGAACGAATCCTGGAAAAAACCTCACCCCGCCACTCGAGGAAACCTGGCAGGTCCCCCCATCCACAAGAGGATCTAGGAATTGGTTAGCTGGCACATTGCCAGACTGCCCCACTGTGATCCATAAAGGCGAAGTCTGGGTGCACGACACGCTCTTCATACTGCAGAGTAGATTTCCACTCTGCAGAAGGGATAGTACGCAGGAGGCCGGCAACGAGGCTGTAGGCCCTGCATAGAGAACAAATGGCACGCCAGGCGACCCGCTTGTAAGATCCTGTATTTCAAACTCTAATTGGCCTGAGCTAGGTACCGTCTGTCCGCCTGTAGAACTAACCCCTGGGATACCGAAATAGAAGTAGGATTGCCGAACTCTCTCCATCTCAAGCGAGAACACACGCATCCGCAAGGTGTATAAGTGCCCTGCTTGTGGCACAAAGCTCGACCCTGCGGCCGCTTCTCCCACGAGTGCTGACAGAGAAGTAACTCCCGCTGATGAAGTGCTCACCTGGAAGGCTGCGAAGCAGCTTGCCAGTACATTCGCGGCTCCAAACAAACCGAGAAGCGTACCCTGACTACCTCCGGTAATCTGAACGCCTGTGGCCTCAAGCGTGAGTGATCCGCCTAGCTCAAGCTCTTGGAGGGAGCATACTGTAGCTTCAGCGTAGCGGCCCGTACCTCCCAAGCACGTCAGTCCCGCAGCAGTTAGGGAAACGTGTGCTCCTGCATCATTGGTCTGCCAAACCTGCCCATTTAAGCTGGTTCCTTGAAAAACGTCAGCAATCAATACCTTTTGACTAGTAGCTGGCGTGAACGCTTTGTAGGTCAGCGCGAAGGTATCTGTCGTGCCATCGCCTTGAAAGAGCTCCGTCACGTAGGCTTTTGGTTCCTTCCTGCCGCAGATCAAGTAATCGCTTGCTAGCCATTGCAGATCCTTCGCGCCTACATTGTCTATGACTAGCCCAGGGTCTGAAGCCTGCACTATGTGCGTCGTTTGCCCAACATTGGCGACGCTGATGGTGCCGTTTAAAGCGCGATAGGTGGTAGCTGTCGCATCCGCTAAGGACCCCGCTATCATCGACCATCGAGATCCTGGCTTGATCTCCGTTCGGCTCGTTCCGCTTACAGTTGCTGAGAGAGACAGCGTTGATCTTGTCGAGGGCAGGAGTGTTTGCAGCAGATTCCAGGTTTCCTGCGCGTTCCGCTGCAAGAGAGTGGATTGGATTGTTGTCGTCGGGGCATCAAGGAGGTACTCATCACTTATGGCTACCACGGTCGCAACGAAGCGGATGGAACCCATTCCCGTCCCTTGCACTGCAAGGCCCGGTGATCCTACGGTATAGCCTGTAAAAAGCAGGGAACCCGCAGAGTTCTTGATTTGTACCCGGCTGAGCGGCATAGGTAGGTTCGATCCTGTGCTGTCAGTCAGCACCTGGAGGCGACATACCGTAGGCTGGTTCAGCGATCTCGTTATGCTGGTGCCATTGTCAAACAGCACCCACTCGGTATAGTCGACATCATCCTGGCCACAGTGAATAAGGACCTGCATTGCTCCCTTTCTAGATCGAACCCACTTCGCAGGGCATGTAAGTGCGGTAGCAAAGAATTTCCTGGCCATCATTTGCGTCGGTCACGGGAAGTGCTTTGAAGGAAGCATTTGGTTGAACCATGCTGAGGTCCGCAGCTAGAACCGTCCAGCTTTCACGTGCTCCCTGGCAAGCCTGCAATCGCGGATAGTGGAGGAATAGCCGGTCTCCCTGTGCTCCCTCCAGAACAAAGAGCGCAGACCATTCGTGCAGGAAGCTGCCCCCTTCCCTATCCACAAAGCTAAGTACCTGCTGAACCTTCATGCTTGGTGTGGGCACACCTGCCATAAGTGGGGCGGCAAGCTGCAGCCCGCCGTCGCTCTTGACTGCCACTACCTTTCCCACGTTGAAAGAAACGCGCCGCACATAGTCTGGATCATTGCCAACTGCTGATGGACTTTGTACATAAGCAGCGCTCGCACCCGCTCCAACAAAGCCAATCTGCGAACCATAGTCGACATCGACTGCAACGATGTCTCCAACACCAAATGGTGCAGGAGCAGCAGTGTAGAGGATGCTCGCAACTGAGGGCGCCAGTAAGGAAACAGCGGGCATTGCTTTAGCGCCTGACCCGATAGGGAGTGTCGTTGATCCAGGCGCCAAAACGTTCATGTGTTCCGAGCCTGTAGAAAGAGCCATTGCGAGCTTGCTCCAGGTGCAGAATCGCCAGGAAAGGCTTGCCTCCGTGCGCTGTCGCGCCTGCCCGCGCAACATCGATGGCAGGCCAGAGACAACATCCGAGAGGACGCTATTCGATGTCCGTCCAAATTCCTCAATCCAGCCAAGGTCTATCCAGGGTGCCGATGGCGCTTCGTTCTTCCACGCGCTCTCCTGCGCCGGATCAAAGATTGTTGCGGTCTTTGTGACTCGGTTCACAGGAGCGTAGAAGGCTCTTGTCCTGCGCACGATCAGTGGCATGGACATGGGCGTGATCGTGTTTGCATTACTCATAGCTCACCTGGCTCCTCGAATGCATAGACGGTTACGGTCGCAGCTCTGGTTAGTTGCCCGCGCTGGCGAGCAGCGTCACCAAAGGTTGGTTCACTCCAGAAGACGTTCGTCTCGAGCAGGATCGCAGGCGTCACCGTATAAGACATCTTCGGCGTCCAGAGTGGCTGCAGGATTGCCAGTAATTCGCGGTCCATCTCAGATAAAGCTCTCCCTCGGTCCAGGCCGGCGTTTCCCTGCGTGCCGCTTGTCGAATACTGAATTACGCAGATGGCCGAGGACAACCGGTTAGGAAGTCTGCTGTCGGTAGAAAAGCCTTCCCAGCGCAGCGTAAAAACATCATTCTGGGCTTCTGGCATAGGTGACTCGGCTTCTTCGACGAGTACACCTGGACGTTGCACCGCACGGATCATCAGAGTCCTGGCGGGGTTGAGGGTAGACAAACGATTGCGGAGTGCAACGTAGAAGCTATCCTTGGCATTCTGCATCTACCCTCCTCAGCTCTGTTTGGTGATTGCTTCAGGCGCTGTCGCTCGAAGCAGAAGCCGGTACAGGAGAGCTTCTCCAAGCGAAACGGAGCTAGACCAGGTCTGCAAAGTAAGGCTTAGGCCTGCTACGTCTACCCCTGCTACGAGGGAGAAGAGAGCATCAGCGGAGTTTAGTTGTCGTAGGCTTACTTGCTCTTCAATGGCGGTCGCAGAAACGAGAAGTTCATACTCCGTGCCGCCACTAATGGGCATGGCCGCCCGGATCTTCCGGAAACTTACGGGTGACATAGTGAGCGATTGCAGGGCGGGCATGCTAATCCCAAGCTGGCCTGCATCGCTGGTATCTCCCTGCAAAGGCGGCATCAAGAAGGTGGCTGTATAACCGCCCGCAGCACGAAGCAGACTATCTGCTACTCGCCTGCTACCTTGATTCGGGTTCCGCACGCTTAGGTCGCTCATCGTCACCCCAGTCGATTCGCGACCCAGGGCCGCAGCAAAGTCTTGACGGTGCTGTCCACGAGCTGATCGGAAAAGTACTGCACCTGCAGCGTGTCCGCGCGGCTCGACTTCACATTCATCCCTGGCGTGCTCTGCGCATTTTTCACAATGAGCGCACACGCACTCTTTACTGCATCCGGAATAACAGCAAGGCCGGCTGTATAGGTGATCGAAACTTCATCAAAGCGAAGTCCGAGCAGTGGCATAGGGACAGCCACGCTTCCATTGGGTGTCCAGTCGATTGTCGATGGATCCAAGGTCACCCAGCTGTTTGGTAGGGAGAAGGCATCCCAAAATAGCCCAAGCTCCGGCAACATCTCCCCTCTTCGAGGCTGCGCGTAGCGTGTCTGTACAGTAAGCAATGGACTCGTCGCTGGGGCGAGCGCCGCAAGAGGCAAATACGTCAGCTGGAGGCACTGTGTCCCGGCCGTCATACGCATACGCTCTGTATATGGAGAGACGGCGAGGCTGGAGCGCCTGCAATAGGTTTCCATCAGCGCTGACGCCACCGTGACCCAGTCGTCCGTCGTGTCCGCCGCCAGACCATAGCTCTCGTATTCTGTCGACTGCAAGTAGCCCATCCGTCTTCCTTTCCCTACGGGTTCTGCCATGCTGCAGAGCAAGGGGCTTTGCCAATTGGCAAAGCCCCTCATCTCCGGCTCTCTAGCGATCCACAAGAACCTGCGCATGGGCATAGCTCGCGCCCTTCACCACCACGCCTCCAAACTTTGCCACCACATACTGCGAAGCCAGCGTACCCGGCAGCCCCAGCTGGAAGATCCGCGCTCCTGCGTCCCCGAGCCAGTGGTACTCCACCATGTCTTCGGTCACGATGTACGCCGGCAACACAGCAGAACCCGAACCGGGCGTCCCCGTGTAAGTCAACGTCCAGTCCGGAATCAGCGGAAGTTCTCCCGCCTGTGTCGAGAGCGTTTTCACCGTCAGCCCCGCCGAGACCTCCTTCGTGCTCAGCACAACGTTGAACTCCGTTTTCATCTCTCGATCCAGCAGGTCCAGCAGCACAGGATTGGCATAGATGGCAGTCGGCCGCACCTCAAAGCTCGAGTTCGCCACCATCTGCGCCACCGTCGACTTCAGACCATCCGTGATCGAGGCGCTGGTCCCAATCGTCACCACGTTCCCGCCAGCGGAAATCTGTCCCGCTGCGCCGTAGTACTGGGCTGTCGTCGGCGTGCTCAGCGAGGTATCGGAGCCGTTCCAAAGCGCCACATCATGCGAGCGCAGCACGCCATCGACCGTGTCCATCAGGTCCTTTGCCTGCAGGTAGGCAAACTGCTTTTGCTGCACACCCAGTTCCACGTCGAACAGGTTGTACGAAAGCTGCGCCACGATCGCCTTCAGCGGTACGGAACGCTCCACCCTGGTCGGTGTCACCACCGGAGCCGCGATATTGCGCGGATCCACAAAGCCGGCCGTACCGGGTGAAGGAATCGCTGTCTCCTCAAAGAAGCGCGAAGGATGTCCCGTTGCCGGTACCTGCCGGATCCGCTGCCCGAACGCGCCGCGCCGGCGCACAATATCCGTAATCTCGCTCTGGTACAGCGGTACTTCGATCGCGCCGGGCCCGATGTAGTCAGCTGCCGAGTGGATCTCCAGAAAATTCGCCTTCATCATGCTCTCCCGCCCCGTCACCGAGGCTGTCTGTCCCGCGCCGTTTTTACGAGCCCCACACACTGTTTGCTCGCACCCGTCTCACTCGCCTACAGCTTCAACGCCCCCGTGCGCATCATCTGCGACTTCACCGCGATCCGCTGCTCGATGCTTAGGCTCGCCAGCGCCGCATCCAGGCTTCCCACGTCCACTGCATCCCCGGCCTCAATACCACCCTTGGCCAGCAGCTGCACGGTCGCTGCCGGCAGCGTCTTCCGCACCGCCGCCCTCGCTTCGTCTCGCGCAGCGCCTTCCGCCTGCGACGCCTGCAAGGCCAGCAACGCCTGCTCCGCACGCTCTAGCCTCTGCTGCAGACCCAGCTCCGGCTTGCCGGGCGCTCCTGTCTCGATCGCAGCCGTGATCTTGCCGACCTCCCCGCGCTGCGCGTCGCCATCCCGCTCCCCGTCTCGCTCCCTGACCCGCTCCCCGTCTCGCTCCAGCCGCGCTGCCGTCGCTTCCAGCGCACCGGCTGCCGCAGCCAGCCGCTCCAGGCCCGCGCTCACCGTCTGCCATATCTCATTCATCTCTAGCTCCATAGCGCCCCATACCCTCCCTGATTAGCTTCCTTGCCGAAAGTCCCTACCGCTGCCAGGCCAGCCGCGCGGCAACGGTTCCTCTGCAGCCGAAACGACGTGCCCCGATACGCCGCTTTCTCCCGCAGCAGCACCGCCGCCCCGGTAAACATCGCCCGCGTCACCGTCCATACCTCCGCCAGCATGTCCTCCACCAGTGCATCGGCCAGCTCGTAACTCATGCCCATGCTTCCCGGCGCGCCGCCCTCCACCTGCTTCACCACCTCCGGGAAGTCCCGCCCATACACATACCCGGCCACCCGCAGCTCGCGGCCCATCACATCGGCTTCCGTGATCAGTCCGCACTTCCGCCGCACATCATGCCCATCCCAGCCCGGCGTACACCCGATCGCCATGCCCAGCAGCGAGGGCAGAGCCTCCCGCGCCGCCTTCGCGGTCAGCACCACCCGGTGCCCCCTCGCTCCCGACGGCGGCCGCGTGCTCGGCTCATCCACTGTCGTCAGCACCCCTTCAAACGGGATCCTGTTCGGGTGTCCCGCTACCTCCGGCATCTTCATCGCCATTGCTTCCAGTCGCATCCTGTCTCCCGACCCCTGACTCCGTTTGTCACGCTCCCCCATCGCCGCCCGCCTGCCCCGTCGCTACCGGGCTACTCGGCCCGCGCCTGCTTCGCTGCTCCTCCTTCTCCGGCAAGGGCGACAGGCCGCGCATCGCTCGTACCTCGTTCACCGTCAACACGCCTGCCGCCAGCAGCTGTGCCTGGATCCCTACCTGCTCCAGCTCATTCGGAGCTTCCAGGTCATGAAACACAAACTCGAACTCGCCCCAGCCCAGCCGTTTCGCCAGCAGGTCCCGCGTCATGTGCTCACACACCAGCCGCGCCAGCGGCGTCACCGCCGAGCGAAACATCTCATCACTCTGCGCATCCGCCGTCGAACGGTTCACATCCTGCTCCAGCCCCAGCACCATCGGCGGCAGACCAAAGGCATTAGCCACCATCCGGATCAGAAACTGCTGCCAGCTCAGCCGCAGATCCGCATCCGTCCCGGGGGCAAACCGCAGCACCTCCGGCTTCTGCTCCGTGCTCAGGATCGGCACCCGGCCTGTGCCCTCCATCTCGTCCTGCCACCAGCGCAGCATCCGGTCCTGCTGTTCCGGCGTCGTCTCGCCCATCCACAGCGCATACTGCATCACCGCATTGCTGGCCAGGCGGCCTGCAAACCGGTGCGCGCTCAGGAAGCTGTGGATCGTTTCAAACGCCACTTCCAGCGGCCCCAGCCCAAACGGCGTATGCGTCCGCGGGTTCATCCGCAGGTACATCAGCTCGTTGTCGGCCAGGGCCACCTGCCCCGCCGGCCCGGGGAGTCCCGTCATCTGGGCAAACCGCGGCGACTCCGGCCGCCCGTCCCATCCCGAGTTCATCTGGATCGTCGCCCCATCCACCGCCCACAGCTCAAAGGGTCGCGACGGGTCTCCGGTCAGCTCCATCTCGATCGCCCCGAAGCCGCCCACCAGCGTGTCTTCCAGCACCTGCTCCAGCAGCGTCCGGAACGAATCCGAAGCATTCGGTGCCTCCAGCGCCGTCCTCAGCGCATGGAGCTTTCCGGGCAGGTCCTCGATCGTCTCCGGGCGCACCGTCCGCTTCAGCTGCACCCCCCAGTCCAGGCTCGTGACCCGGTCCTTGATGATGTTGATCGCCCGCCGCGCGACCGGGAGTTCCGCAAACCGGCGCAGCTGGGCCGGCGTCACCTTGGGCAGCGCCCGGTGCGTTCCGACGCCCGCCCCATACGGCTGCAGCAATGTCGGCAGCGGCCTCGACTTGCGCCGCACTTGCCCGTCTTCCGCGGCCTCGAGCGCCGTCTCACCGGCGCGGCCTCCCCACCACCTCTGTACCGTCTCCGCTACGCTCACCGCATCCCTCCCCATCCCCGTCCTGTCCCGCGCGCTTGCGCACCGGCCAAAGAAAAGGCGGTATGGCTTTGGAAAGCCACACCGCCCCTCGTCTTCTAGCCGTTCTCGTATGGGTGCCGCTGACAGCTTGGTGGACGTGTGGCTTTTCCCGACGGAAAAGCTACACGTCCTGCTTTGCTGTCCCCTCTACCTGCCCACGAGAACGGCTCTCCGCTGCTCCCATCCCTAGCGCCGCCCCGGTACCGTTGCCAGCGCCGCTTCCCCTACCATTTGCCGCTCTGTTCCCTCCGCCCTCCGTATCAGCTGCCGGCTTCGTCTTCCGCTCTGCTCCCTGTCCTTCCCTGCCCCTCGCTCCTCACACCCGAAGCAGCTCCCGTCGCGCCGTTTCCGCCATCCGCGGCAGGTCCGTCGTCGTCATCACCCGGATGCCCTCCCGCTCCATCGCCTCCACCGCGAACCGGTAGCCTTCGGTCGCTTCCTCGTCCACTCCCTCTTCCTTGCTGCCGAGCTCACGCAGCGGTTCCACCACGGCCGTCATCTCGAGGGTCGCTGCTTCCACCCGCGCCACGCCCTCCCGGATCGCCGGCATGGAAAAAGCCAGCACCTTGGCTAGCTCTGTCTCTCCCCCGAGCGAGACCGCGTGGAACATCCGAATCACCCCATTCGGCCGGTAGCCGCAGTCGATGCGCAGCGGATCCCCCGGCTTCGTATACTTGCTCGCGGCGATCCGCTTCCGCATCAGCTCCCACACTCCGGCCTGCTCAAACCGCGTCCGCATTGCCGTCTGGATCTTGACCCGGCCGCTCTGCCGCCGGGTCGACTCCCGCTTCCGCCCTTCCACGTACACCCGCATCAGCTGCTCGATCTCGGCGATCATCGACTCGGCCAGGCAGCCTTTCGGCTCCGTCACCTGGACCAGATTTGAAAACGAATCCTCCATGACCTCCAGCACCGGTTTCGCGTCTCCACTTTCCCCAGCCAGCAGCCGCGCCCGCAGCTCTCCTTCCAGCGCTTCCAGCATCTCGGTATCGGCTTCCGGGTCCACGCATCGCACCCGCGCCCAGTCGCGCGTCATCCGCAGCATCGGCGCACTCGCCACCCCGGCACCCGCTGCTTCCCGCAGCAGCACCCCGATATTTACGTATTCATTCCTCACTGCATCCGGCACATAGCGGATCAGCAGGAACTCGCATTGCTTGCGGCCGTTCATCGCTCGCCCATCCCGCTTGCTTCGCCCACACAGCTCCTGCCGCGTCTGCTCACCTCTGCGGCTTCCCTATCCTCTTAAAACTCGCCAATCCACATCACCACTGACTACATCGTCCTTTGAGGCTCCGCAAACAGTCTTTTCTTCACCTCTGCCTCGCCCCGCATCCATTCTGGGAATGGCTGCCGGCTCGACGCCCGGAAGGACTCGATCAACTCCGGCACCCCTTCGCGCCGCCGGAGCAGCAGCTCCACCAGCGCTTCCATCTCACTCACGGCCCCACCGTACCACTCCGGCGGTACTTCCTCGGCCAGGCTCCACACCACCTGCGGCTCCAGCCGCGCCAGCCGGCTCATCCACGGCTCAAAGCTCGCCCAGCCCGTGACCCCGGCATACACCAGGTTGCGCGCATACACTCCGCGCAGGGGTGCATCGCGTAGCCGCCAGTCCCCCGCATGGAAGCAGTAGCCCTGGTCGATAAACGTTGCCTCGTACCGCCGCTGCCGCGGCCGCTTATGGAACACCGCCTGCCGCCCATTTGCATTGCAGGTCCACTTGTCCAGCACCAGCATCCCTGCAAACTCTGCCAGATTCCGCACCTCGCCCAGCTGCGTCTCCGGCAGGTAATCCACCGTCTGGCCCGGCATCAACCCTCCCACCAGCCGCGATCCAAACTGCAGCCCTGCCCGGCATGGCTCCTCCACCCCGCCGCGCCCTTCCAGCCGCAGCTCCCGCGTCCGGCTCACCAGCCACTCGGATACATCCACCACCTCGCAGTGCGGCACCGTCAGCCCCAGCGCCCCGGCCAGCTTCGTCGCCAGGTACTCGGCCGCCAGCACCCGCAAGTGCTGCGGGTTGTTCTGGAACTTCACCACGTACGCGTGCCCATCCGAGCCCAGCATCAGGTGGCTTTGCGCCCCGCCGCGCATCTTTCGGATCTGCTGCAACGCCGTGACCGCCACCTGCGCCTCTTCTTCTAGCCTACCAACCCGCCCGAAAACTCTGTGCCACTTATTTCTTTACGGCGCATCTCATCGCTGCGAGAGCTTCATCTGCAACCGTGAGCGCACTACATAGCCTGCTGCTCTTCGCCCCTTCAGGCCGAATGCAGAAACACATACGCACACACCCACAAACTCAGCCTATCAACCCGCCCGGAAACTCTGTGCAAGCCCGGCCAACTTTCTTCCATCCCCGCGCTTGGCCAAGCGCTGCACAAACAGAGCGCGAAGTCTCGTCCAACATCTCATCCGACATCTCGTCTCACGTCCCGTCCGGCCATCCCTGGTCCATGGGAGAGAGTCATCGCTCTAAGCGCAGCCGACTCGTGGGCGCTCCGCGCCAAAAGCTCTGCGGCCCGCTCCCTTCACCCTAGCGCCGCCCCATCAGCTCCGGCCGTACACTCAATGCCATCGCCATGCTCATCACGCAGTCATCATGCGTTCCACTCTGCGCCCCGGTCCGTCCATTCGACAGCCGCACAAAGCTGCGGCACTCCCGCAGCAGCCGCTCGCTCTGGAACAGTTCCGGTCGCTCCACCAGCGTCGCTCCCAGCACCGCCAGCATCGCGGGCCTCGTCGTGCTCGTGGTCAACCAGCCCTCCTGGCCGCCCTGCCGCTCGCTTATCCGCCGGCCTGTAAACGGATCCACCTGCCGCGAGACCAGCCGCATCCCTTGCCGGTAAATTCGCCGCTCATCCATCATGCTCGGTAGGTGCGCCAGCACCCCAGATCCATGGTTGTTCCGCTCCACCACCACCCACGCCAGGTTGTACTCCCGGTGCAGCAGCGCCACCTGCTGCGCCAGCTCCAGCACCGGCAGCTTCGCCCGCAGCTCCGCGCACTGGAGCCCCGTGCTGATCTCCACCACCTGCACCACGGAAAAGTCCCCATCCGCGCCCCCTCCGGCCGTATCCACCGCCAGCAGGTAGCGTCGCCCTTCTGCCGAGGGCAGCCAGATCTCGAGCGCCCCATTTAGGCGGCGCTGCACCGGTGCGGCGACCTCCCCGAGCCGCGCATCAATCGCCGCCGGGTCAAACACACAGGCGCCGCTCGCGGCAAAGCAGCTCTCCGCATCTTCGGCAAACTCCTGCTTCGCCAGCTCCCGAAATCCGGCCCGCAGCTGCCGCCGGTACCCGATCTGTTCCAGCCGCAGCCCGTGCCGCTCGCACAGCCTGCGCTCCTCTTCATCCAGGCTCGCTTCTGCCACCGGGTCGGCTGCATACGCCGGCTCCCACCACCAGGGAAAGAAGTGCCGTACCGTGCCGGTCTCCTCCGCCCTCTGCCACTCTTCCCAAAAGCACCCTTGCGCTCCTTGCGGCGTCGACTCCAGCACCAGCTCGCCCCGGGGGGCGAGCGCTGCCCGCAGCCCCTGGAGCACCGCGCTCGCATCCCCCGGCCACCGCGCCACCTCCGAGCAGTGCAGATTCGTAATCGTCAGTCCCCGCCCTGCATTCGGGTCCCCCGCGCTTTCCACCCGGAAGCCCGAGTCCAGCAGCGGAAAATGGATCTCCCGCGTATTGCTCTTCGAGGTCCGCAGCGCCCCTCCGCGCAAAAACTCCGGCAACAGCGCCAGAAAACGGTGCGCCATCCCAAAAATCGCCTCCGCCGCATCCTGCGTATGCGCCACCTGCACGCTCAGCGTCCCCGGCACCGTCATCGTCTTCAAAAACAGCCGCGCTGACACCCACGTACTGATCCCCATCTGCCGCGCCTTCAGCACCACATTGCGCTGCCCGCGCCGGGCTTCAAACTCCCTTTGCGCGCGGTTCGGGTGCAAGGGCACCACCTGCCCGTCCCGCCCGCGCACTCGCAGCAGCGAGCCCGTCAAAAACGTACCCACCGACTCCCCGCCCAGCGACTCCGGGTGCGCATCCAGCATCGCGCCATACCGCACCAGCTCATCCAGATCCTCCTGCACCCCCACGCAGCCACATCCTTCCCGGCCCACCCGCTTCTCCGCAAATGCAAAAAGGCGAGTGCAGGATCCATCCCCGCACCCGCCACGCCGCCTGCCCGCAAACAGCCGCTACCTCCAGCGCCCCGCCTCATCCCGCGGCTGCTCCGCCCGCAGCGGCTCCTGCGCTTGCTGCACATGCACCCCAGCCTCCCGCATCTCCTTCCCATGATTCCGCACCGCCGCCGGCACTCCCTCCACCCCCGCCACACCCGGCATCAGCCGTCCATCCACACTCCGCTTGATCTCCATCTCACTCCCCCTTTTTTCCCAACCCGTCAGTACGCATACCAGTTGTTATCCGGCCCACACACCAGTGACCGCTTCCCCGCCGCACTCACCACCAGCGAAGCACCAGCCGTCCCGGCATAGTTGATCGTCTGCCCGCTCACCGTCTGCAGCGTCACCGCATTGCTCGACGTATCCGCCTTCACCACCGTCAGCTCCAGCCCCGTCGGCGCCGCCTTGTCCGGCATCGCTGTGTAGCAGCTCGGCAGCGTCAGCGTCTGCGCCCCGCTCGCCGCATTGGCAATCACATTCTTGTTCGCGGTCGTCAGCGTCAACGCCGTCGCTGTGTTAATCACCGTGCTCAGCGCCAACCCGCCCGCTGACTTGATCGTCCCCTGATACGTAATGTTGAAGAACGGCATCTGCCCCGCAATATGCCCGTCAAATAAGTCCCCCTGGTACCCCGTGTACTCCTGCGCGCTATAAGCTGAATACGTCGAGGCCCCTGCCTTCGGAGCCGCCCATACCGCCGCCACTGCTCCATTGCCCGGCGCGTTATTACTCGCGCCCCCACCGCTGAACCCCGTCGTCGTTGCCGGCTCCAGCGCCTGGTAGTAGTTCCCGCAGCCCGTCAAGTGGTGCACACTCGCAAAGTTCGGCGGAACCCCGCTGGCGCTCGCATAATTGATCCAGTTCACACTCGAGCTCATCCCCAGGCAGCCCACATCCGCAATCTCCAAACCATTTGTAACCCCAGCCGTTACACTCGCAAGATTTGCACTCGGAAAGCTCGTGTACTCCGGCCACTGCACATGCCCGCCGTGGATCTCCACCCCGTTCGCGCCGACATAAAACCCTGACACCGCCGGCGAGTCCGCATACGTATCTGTCCACACCGTCCCCGCGCCGCCCGTGTCATACACCACGTAGTTCGTCGCATAGGAAGCATTGGCGGCACTCGCGCTCGTCGCCGTATTCGAGCACGGCGCTGTCGTGCATGTGTACGGGTACCCAAAGCCGTGGATCCCATACCCAATATTCCCTGTCCCCTCATTCCATACCGCCGCCTGCTGCGCATTGCGCACCAGGATCGTGTGCATCACGGAGTCGATCGCCGTCTTCTGCAAATGGATCCCGTACAGCGGCCGCGTCGCCGGCGTAAACGCGCCCGAGCTGTAGCTCACCGCCACATTTCGCAGCAGCGAGCCCATCTGGTGCGTCCCGCTCGTCTCCCCCAGCAGCACACCTTCCGCCGTCGTGTCATTCACGCTCACACTGTCCAGCAGCATCGCGCGCGCCCACTGGAACTCAAAGCCATGCGTCGCATTCTTGCCCGCCAGAATACTCAAATCCTTGAACGTGCATCCTTCCGTCTGCACCGCATTGCCTAGCTGGAATACATCCCCGTTCAGGTTCGTCGTCACATTCAGCACCGTTGCCGTCGTCGGGATATCCGCGCCGATCGTCATCCCTGCGGACCCAATCACATTCACACACGCACCCGTTGACGGCTCAACCATCGTCGCCGTTACCGGATACGTGCCCGGCCCCAGCCAGATCGTCTGGTTCCGCCCCGCACTTGTCGCCAGCGCCGCTGCCGCGCTCCACGCGGCGTTCAGCGTCGTGTACGTCGTCCCATCCACCGTGATCGTCCCATTCAGCACACTCGCCGTCAGCCCGCCCGTCGCCTTCACCGTCCCGCCCGCCTGCAGCGTTCCTCCAACTGTAGCCGTGCCTGCGACAGAGAGTGAGCTGCCCAGCGCTGTCGGCACACTCGCCGTCATCGTGCCCACGCCGTTCTGCCCAAATACCTTGAACATCGCAGTCCAGTTCGACCCGTTCCATGAGTCATACTCCAGACCCCCGCCATACCCGTTGCCGTTGTTCGGCAGGTTGCCCGGTCCGCCTCCCGTGCACACCCGGTTGTTAATGTGCGCGCCATCGGTCGCGGGCGTGTCAAACAGGCAGTACAGGTTCTGGAACTGCAGCCCGTTCATAAATTGCCCATACTGCTGATAAGGCCCAAACATGGAGGTGTGCTTGTGGTAAGCGCCGCGCAGCGAGTCCCAAAGCACCTCACCATCCGGCATCGAGAGGTTCACCGCCGCCGGCACGCCCGTGCTGTACATCGGCGCAAATAACTTGCCGCCGCCTGTCGCCGCGCCTATATCCACCTGCGCACCGGTCGCGTTCCACACCGTCGCATTCGTGCTCTCCACCCGCTCCGGATCAATCGGCCCTTCTATCTCCACAACCGCCCGGTGCTCGGCCACCACCATCCCCTGCTCCGCGTTGCTCGCGCTCGTAAACATGTCCATGTTCTTCAGCTTCAGCGTCGCCGTCGCCCCTGCCACGGGGTCGTGCGGGTCCTGCACCGGCGTATAAAAGGCCACCTGGTTCGTCGCCGGATTGCTCGTCGGTGCCTGCACATCCGGCGCATACCCCGCCATAATCTCTCCGCACGCACCGGAGTTCGTCTGCGTGCATACCGCTTGCCACCCGCCAGAGGTCTGCGGCCCCTGCACCTCGTTGATGTGCACACTATCCAGCTCCAGGTTCGCCGGCCCCTGCGTGTACTCCTCAATCACTGATCCCGCCGGCCACTGCGTCCCTGTCGGCGCATTTCCTCCAATGTTTCGCCCGCCCGGCTGGATGTGCAGCATCCCGTCGGAAGCAAACCCCTCTGCATTCACAATCTCGTACTGGTTCTGGTTTATCCCGCTTACATAGGCTGAGGGCGCCGTACTCGCCCGGTTGTAGTCCTGCGGCAGTATCACGTACGGGTAGTAGTCCCCGTCATCCACCGTCGCATCACTCGCCTGCGCAAAAAACTGCGGCATCCATGACGCGTCATGCACGTTCACCGCCAGCGCACTGGCAGCAAGCGCTCCCGTCAGGTACGTCTGCTCACCCTTGCCACCCACCATGTACGCCCGGTTCGTCGAGGGCACCGCGTTCCCGAAGTACACACTCTCGTGGTAAAAGTTCTGGAATCTCACCAGCGTTCCAGCCCATACCTTCACGCTTGAAAGCATGTACGAGCTCTTGATCGAGCCCCCGATAAAACTCACATTCACAGCCTTGTCAATGTCGATCGCCCCGTGCGGGTCCGGGTAGATGGGCGCCGGGCTCGCCGCTGTCCCTGCCTGCGTGTACGCCCCGTTCACACAGTTCACGTTGTAGCAATACCGGCCCACCAGCCCCTGATTGCTGCCAAAGTCCCCCGTCTGCCCCGCCTCGATCACGTGCGTGTTGTAGAAGTAGTCTTCGTTCGAGTCCCCGGCCAGGATCATCGGCCAACGCACCTGGTAGAACGACAGGTTGTACCCCGTCACCCGCTCTGTCGCCGCATTCATCTGCAGCCCGCGGCCGCCCGTACTGTAAAAGTGCACATCCCGCAGATGGAAGAAGCCTGAATCCATCTCCAGCAGCGCACCCGTCGTCGCCTTCCCCGTCCCCTCCAGCGTCAGGTTTTCGAGCGCGCCATAGCAGCTGTACGTCGAGCAGCTCGTCGCTGAGACCACCGTGATCAGCGCCGCCGTTGGATTGGTCTCCTGCAAAATCGCCCCATCCTTGCTGTCGCTCACTATGTGCAGCGTGCTCGGGATCCGCAGCGTCCCGTTCACCAGGTAGTGCCCCGGCGCCAGGTACACCACCGGGTTGTCCGTGTCGTTCGCGCTGTGCGTCGCGACCGCGTAGGCAATCGCCGCCTGCAGCGCTGCCGTTGAGTCCTTCACGCCTGTCGCATCTGCCCCGCCCGCAAAGTCCGGGTGCCGTACATCCACCCTCGGCAGCTTCGTAATCGTGCTCGCGACCTGCAAGGTCCCGCTCATCGCGCCGCCCGTCAACGGCACCGCCGTGCCCACCTGCGTGTCCACATAGTGCTTGTCCGCGGCCTGCGTCGCAGCAGCCGGGTCTCCGCTCAGCACCAGCGGGCCATTCAGCGCGCCACCCACTAGCGGCAGATAGTTGCCGCTGGTCGGCGCAATCGCGCTCACCAGGTTGTCCACGTAGCTCTTGCTTACCGTCTGCACCGCCACCATCGAGGGCTCCAGCTGTGCCCGCACACTCGCAATCGTCGCCGTCGCACTCGCCGGCACCGTCCAGTACTCCGTGCTCACACTCTGCGCACCGCCCGTCTGGCCCGTCACGTGGTACACCACCGTGTAGTACGTGCCCGCCGGGCTCGCTCCCACATTGGGTGCCAGCGCAAGCGAGGCAAAGCCGTCCGCGCCCACCGCCACCGCCAGGCTCCCTGCAGCTACCGCCTGGTTGTTCGCCGTCACAAACGCCGGCCAGCTCACCAGCATTGACCCCTGGGCCGGGCTGCCGTCCGCCCGGTACACCGTCCCCTGCACCGTCGTTGTCGCTACCGCCGGGCTCTGCATCGCAAGCGCCTGCCCTGCCGTCCCCCACAAGCCCGCCGCCAGCAACACCCTCAGCAGCAAGCGCCCGCTCCGCGCCACGCCTATTCCCCGTCCCCTCTGCGTCTTCATCCCGTCTCCCCAAGTCGTTGCCGGCTTTGTCCCTCAAATACCGCCACCCGCAAGGGGCCGCGACAAACAAAAAAGGGCACCGGCCACCCACCGGCACCCCACCCAAACTCGTAACCCAATCGCTATAGCTCCGCCTGTGTCAGCCTGAGCCGGGTCCCCCAGGTCTAGCCTCTGAGACCTGGCAAAGCAAGCGCGCGCGCCCCATCCCAGTCCACCAAGCTTGAGAAAAAATCCTCCCTCAGCCCGCGAAGCCCACACCTGCTTCCTGCTTCCATACATCCCTTGAGGGAGCGTCCCATCACCACCGCTCCCCCCAAGGCCGCCACCACTTACAGCTGGTCCTTCAGCTGCTCCATCAGCAGCGAAGCCAGACTGGTCTTCACCCCCGCATTCTGCTCCTCGGCGTCTGCTTCCTTCACCACGCCCCAGAGCCACTGCGTATGCTGCAGGCTCCCCGTCTTCGCCTTCTCCACATGCGCCTTCACAATATGGGGAAGAGCGATGACCATCTGTTCATGCACTTCCTTCTGTTCCTGCGCCTTCAACCGGCTGCACCGTGAGCGCACCCGCGTCCCTCGCATCCCCCGCCCAGGACCCGTCCCGCTCCGGCCAGCTACCTCTTGCTCTGTTTTCCGCTGTGTCTTCACTCGCACCATCCAGAGAAACAAACAAAGAAACAAAAAAAGGGAAGCACCCGGGGGCACCTCCCTTCGCAATGGTTCCTATCTCCAGACTACAGCTCCGTGCAAATCACTATGCAACCTTTACACAATAATCTACATCCCGCCGTCCCAACTAAGCACTTTCTACATCAGCCATCCTGGGTGCCCAGGTCTCGTTTCTGAACCCTTGCAAACGCAAGCCCTTAACTCTCCCCACACTCAGGGAGACTCATCCTGGGCGAAGGGGCAGGCTTGCCTGCTCCGCAGTCGAAGGATCTGCGGTAGCGCTCTTGATCCCGGGCCTTGAGCGCCTCGCCGAACCAGGTGCCCAGGCCTCGCCTGAGAGACCTGGGCAAGCAAACCCGGCAGCACCACCCCACACCTCCACCCTACCAACCACCCCCAAAACTCTGTGCCAGCCTTCCTGCAAAAACCAGCGCCCCCGGGTTCTACCCGTTTTCTGGGCAAAACCCGGGGGCGCGCCTTACTCCTCTTGCCCTTCAAACAGCGGACCCACCTCCAGCAGCTCCTTCTCCAGAAAAATCTGGGTCAGCTCATCGATCGACTCTCCATACTTCCGCACCACCGTCCGCAGGCTCTGCCCCGTCAGCTCCGCTGCCTCGGCCTGCGTGTACTCCTGGAGAGCGATCCGCGCCACCAGCTCCCTTGCCTCCGGCACCAGCTCGCGCATGCACCGATCCACGTCGTACACAAAGATCACGGCATCCTCAAAGCTCTCCACCGGCCGGCTCGACACCCGCCCCCGGAACATGCAGTTCCCCAGGACCGACGGCACCCGCCCCATCCGCATCGAGAGCTGCATATACCGCCGCAGCAGCATCTCCGTGTACCGCCGGTAAAAGGCGAGCGAGGAGAGCGGCACCCGCACCATCCCCTTCTTCCGGTGCGGATGGGCAGCCGAGCTTCCGCCTACCACCGCCCCCTGCGTGTCCCGGGTCCAGCTCACCCCCTGCGGTGCCCGTGCCGCCCCAATCTTGGCAGCGGTCTCGGAGAAGGACGCCGGCGCCCGCAGCGCCCCGCCGCTCACTGGACACCCCCAGCCACACCCTCATACCCGCTCCCGTACGGCTCCCTGTACGCGTCCGGGAACCCTTCCGGAAGTGAATCCTGGTACTCGTTCTGGATCGATCCAGGAGCCGCTTCCTGGTACGCGTCCTGATAAGGCTGCCGGTGGCTCCCCTCGTACCCGCCCTCCTCTCTCTGCTTCCGCGGCCTCCCCGGCCGCAACCGCGTTTTCGGATCAGGAAACTGCTGCAGAATGGCTGCGCACGGCGCGCAATACACCCCCGCCTTGGCCTCTTTGCGGATCCACAGGGTCCCGCACCCCTCACACACCTTCAGAGTCACGCTTTTGTACGTCATCCTCAGCCTCCAGACCACACCTGTTCCATGCTTCAAACCCCCGGTCCCGACCCTTATCGGCCTCTCCAGCCGCTCTTCCGACCAAAAAAGCGTAATCGCGAAAAATATTTTTTCCACACGTCACTTCCTCTCCGGAACTGCCGTGCCCGCCCACGCCCTCTCGGGGGCTCGAGCGCGCGCCGGCTTTTCGGCGCGCGCTCGAGCCCCAACAAGCCGCGAACTTCGCGATTTCAAGGCCTAAAAACACAGGTGAAAGTACCCCGACCCTACCCCCCCAAAAAATGACGGTCAAACGCCCTCAGCAACCCCAAGTTCAGAGGCCTCTGAGATTTCTGAGTAAGCTTTCAACGGTCAAGCGGCGTTGGTTACCGAAAGTTGCCTTTGAAGCAAGCCTGCGGCAGTGCGTCCTATAACTTTTAGGCATGTCAGCCAGATGAACTTTTCTCAATTGCATGAGCGCTTGCGATTGGAATTGCGCCGCCGGATCGAGCGGAAAGTAGTCACGGCTTCGGAGATTGCGCGCAGAACTGGCCTGCACCAGCCACATATTTCCAAGTTCATTCACAGCAAGGGCAGCTTCAGTCATGCCTCGCTGGACCGCGTCCTCGCTGCTCTGGAGATGGACCTGGTTGAGCTTCTGGATGATGGGGATCTGGCGCCAGAACCGACGCGCGAGCAGCCAACCATCCCCGTTGTTTCCGCTTACTCTGCAATGTTCGAGGACTATCCTCGTCCATCTGCTGAACAGATCGCCTTCCCGCTCGCCATCATGAGCCGATTGCGTGCGGCGCAAAATGCGTCCCGCTCATCGCGCGAGCGTTTTGTCGCTGTGAGTCTTACTGCGGAGCAGGCCCGTCCCATGGAGCCGATCTTGATGCCGGGCAGCATCGTTGTGCTCGATCGTCACTGCGTGCCACCCGGCGGCACTCCCGATCCGCCCGGTGAGGCCGACCCTCGGATCTATGCAGTGCGCCTCGATCAGGCACTCTACTTCTGCTATCTTGACATCCAGAAGAACCTCCTGCTTCTCCGGCCCCACGTTCTCTCCCTTCCCGTCCAGACAGTCTCACTCTCGAATCCTTCCAGGCTTTCGGAGTTGATCGTTGGGCAGGTCTGTTCTTCGCTGGTTACGTACTAGCCCGTAGGCTCTGTACCTGCCACTTCGCACGGTCTGCCTTCGCTCATCACGCACAAAGCCGGCTTTTGCTAGCATCGGCTTTGGAGGATCTTTATGGATCAGTCATCTACATCGCCCTCAGCTACCCCCAACACCCATGCGCGGCGCGATGAGGACATAGCTCTCGACCTGCTGAAGTTCGTGGCAGGCAGCACCAACCTCCTGCGCACTCCGGCTGGTTCCACCGGCTTCACTGCGGCGAGTGTGGCCAAGCCCGAAGACCAGGTCACGCAACTTCTTGACCTTTACAGCCGTTGTCTTTCAACCGTGCATGGCAAGTAGTTTGCCGGACCTCGTTCCCGCATCATGCAGCGGGTCGGAGGCTTGGTGAGCATGCACATCGCGGTGTGCGGGGCCGGAGCCTTCGGCCGCAATCACATCCGCATCTACCGCGAGCTTGAGGCCCTTGCCGCTACGTCGGCTTCTCCTATCCGGCTGAGCGCCATTGTGGATCCCGACCAGAGCCGCCTTGCCGAATTTGCACAGGCGGGGATTTCTATCTTTCCTGACACGCAATCCATGCTTGCCGCCAGGGCGGCAGGCAATCTGCGGGTCGACGCTGCATCTGTTTGTGTGCCCACCTCGGCGCACCACCACGTGGCAGCCCTGCTGCTCTCTGCCGGCGTTCACGTCCTTGTCGAAAAACCGCTCACCGGCACGCTCGCGGAAGCGGATGAGCTCATCGCACTCGCAGCTGCACACAGGCGCACCCTCATGGTCGGGCACCTGGAGCGCTTCAACCCCGCTGTGACGGCTCTTGCCCCTTTCCTGCGGGCGCCCATGTTCTTTGAGGCGCACCGGCTTTCGATCTTCTCAGCGCGTGCTCTCGATGTGGATGTTGTGCTCGACCTCATGATCCACGACCTCGACATCGTCCTCTCGCTTGTGCAGTCCCCTGTCACAAGCGTCCACGCCGTCGGCCTGCCCATCTTGTCCGCCAAGACCGACATCGCCAATGTGCGCGTGGAGTTTCAGTCCGGGTGTGTCGCCAACTTCACAGCGTCGCGTGTCTCCACAGAGCGCGTTCGCAAGCTGCGCTTCTTCCAGCCGCACCAGTACATTTCCGTGGACTACGCACGTCAGGATCTCCTCATCATCGAGGTGAAGCCACCCTCCTCGTCCGGTCCAGCGGCGCAGACCAAAGGAGCGCTTCCTGACCTGTTATCGAAGGGAACAGCGTCTGGCTTAGAGCTCCCCACCCTCGGCATGCAGAAGCCGCCAGTCCATCCCGGCGAGCCTTTGCGGCTTGAGATCGAAGCATTCCTCTCTGCCGTGCAGACGCAATCGGAACCGCCTGTCACTGGTGCACAGGCGCGTGCAGCTCTTGCGCTTGCTCTGGACATCCAGGACGCGATCACTTGTCACGCGCAACACGCCGGCCTCCAGGCCTTCACAGCGACAGCCTAAGCGAGCCGCGCAGTCTAGAGCCCTGCCGTGGGTCTCGCCTCTTCCGGCGAAGCTAGACGCTCACCATCTCGCGCGCCGCATCGGCTTCCTGCCTACTCTCGGCGCGTCTCCGGCCGTAAAGCGGAAAACGCTCACAGAGTGCAAGCACCTCTTCCTTGATCTTCCGCAGAGCCGGCGCTGAAGCCCGTTCATCAAGCGCTTCTGCGATCCAGCCGCCGATCACTCGCATCTCCGCCTCTTCCATCCCGCGCGTCGTGAGCGCGGGTGTACCGATGCGCACACCGGAGGGTTTCAACGGTGGGTTTGTGTCGAAGGGAATGGCATTCTTGTTCACGGTAATGCCTGCCTCACCCAGCGCATATTCCGCCTCGGACCCTAGCATCCCGCGCGCAAAAACATCCAGGAGCACCAGGTGTGTATCGGTACCTCCTGAGATCAGCCGAAAGCCGCGACGGCTCAGCTCCTCGCCCAGTGCCCGGGCATTGCGCACCACCTGTTCGGCATACGTGCGGAAGTCGGGCGCAAGCGCTTCCTGAAAAGCCACAGCCTTCGCCGCCACGACGTGCATCAACGGCCCGCCCTGCTGGCCAGGGAAGACGCAGCGGTCGATAGCCTTGCCATACCGTTCCGCATACTTCTCACTCACCAGCACCAGCCCCGAGCGAGGCCCGCGCAGCGTCTTGTGTGTGGTGGTCGTCACAACGTCGGCATAGGGAATCGGAGAAGGATGTGCGCCTCCCGCGACCAGCCCGGCAAAGTGCGCCATATCCACCAGCAGCATCGCCCCAACACTGTCTGCAATGGCACGCATGCGCTTGAAATCGAACTGCCGCGGGTACGCTGACCCGCCGCCAATCAGCAGCTTTGGCTGCTCACGCTCCGCAATCTGCTGCAGCTCGTCATAGTCAATGGTCTCGGTCTCCCGGGACACGCCATAGCTGGCAACACGGTACAGCTTGCCTGAGAAGTTCAGCTTGTGCCCGTGCGTTAGGTGGCCTCCATGCGCTAGGTCCAGTCCCAGGATGGTGTCGCCCGGCTCAAGCAGGGCCATCATGACAGCCGCGTTCGCCTGCGAGCCGGAGTGTGGCTGCACATTCACATACGCTGCCCCAAACAGCTGCCGTGCGCGTGCGCGCGCCAGCTCTTCCACGCGGTCCGCGTACTCGCAGCCCCCATAATAGCGCCTGCCCGGGTAGCCTTCGGCGTATTTGTTCGTCAGCACAGACCCCACAGCCTCCAGCACCGCCTCCGACACAAAGTTCTCCGAGGCAATCATCTCCAGGCCTTCATGCTGCCGGTTCGCCTCAGCGGCAAGCGCCGCCGCAATCTCCGGATCCTGCTGAGCAAGGGTGCGTGGTTGCTGGTTAAAGGTCATCCTGCGATTGTACCGAGCCCCACACAGCCCCGCCATGTAAAGGCCTGCACCAAAGAGCCAGCCTCACGAACCGCCTTCAACCTCCTGTACCCGCCTCGCATAGTTCTCACGAACAAACCGGCTAATGTACGTTGCCAGGCCTACACCTGCCTCGGCGCGCTCCCGCATCTGGGAGACGTGCTCTGCTCCCGGGCGCTCCTCGTTGTACAGGTACGACCGGTCTCTTCCGAAACAGACGATGATCCCGCCTTCACACAGCTCGTAGCTCTCCACCCCGGAGCGCCGGCTGGTGTTCCCATAGCGCTTCATCTACTCCGCAAAAGCCCCGTGCACAAAGCTCCCCAGGAACCATCCATCCAGGAACTTGTAAGGCGTCTCACCCGTGGTGTAGTGCCCGCATGGCAGCACGCGCGACTCGTGCCGTACCCCCAAACGTCGAAACTCCTCCAGGACCTTGAGTGAGAACTTCTCCAGAAACGTCAGGTCATAGGTGGCATGCACCACCAATGTCCGGCGCTCGCGTTCCTGGGCCGTCACGGCAAAGCGGTCCATGTAGTGCACCGGCGAGATCGCACTCCACATCCCATTCAATCTTTCCTGCGTCAGCCCCACCTGCTCAAACGCTGCGCGGATGTGGCGTGTGCTCTGCCCCGTCCACACCACGTCCCCAAACGATGTGGAAGCATGGTTAAAGGCGCATACCTCCAGCCGCGCATCATGCGCCGCCGCCAAAAAGGCATAGCAGCTGCCCAGCGATGTGCCCAGCACGCCGAACTGCCGGTAGCCTTGCGCCTGCAACCAGTCCACGCAGCAGCGAATATCCACCACAGCCTGCCTGCAGGCCGCCAGGGTTCGCCCGATGTTGGAGGAGACGGCATAGTCCGAGCGCTGGAGCTCCGCGGGTCTCCGTATGTCGTGGTATGGCTTCGAGAGTCGCAGCGCCGAGACGCCGAAGCGGTTGAACATGGTGCAGAGTGCGTTATGGCTGAAGGCGTCTGCATTCCACTGCGGCATCACGATGATGGCTTTGCGAGCCTGCTCCCCTGTCTGCTTGTCCGGGGACGCCGGGTACCAGCGCGCATTCACCAGGTCATTCTCCGGGTACGGCGTCCGAACCGGTGAGGTAAAACGCAGAAAATCCGCTTTCGGCAGCTCCCCGCTCGCTGCTCTGGCCTTCAGCTCTGCATCCTGGGCCAGCGTTTCCGGCCGCACATTCGTCGGGAACAGCTCCGGATGCCGCCGCTCCAGCCGGTAGTCCGCAGGCGGCTGGTAGCCGAAGAACGAGTCACTATCCGCAATGATGGCCGCGTTCACCGCCAGCATCGCCTCTTCCGCCTGCTCCGGGCTTACGCGGGCACGCCTGCTCCCGGGTCCCGCCTCTTCGGCGTCCTGTTCATCCACTTCGGCCAGGTGTTCCATCTCCGGCGGGAGCGCATCCCGCAGCCAGGAGAAACCCCACTCCACAGGCCGTACGATCCGGTTTTCATCCCGGGTCGTCAGCTCCGTCTCCCAACGAAACATCCAGTTCGTGTACCACTCTCTTAGCATCGCTCCCTATGGTAGCGGGCCCGGCAGCGCAGCTCGCGCCCGCCGCCTTGGGAGCAGCACTACAATCTTCCGCTCGCGCCAAAAACCGACCCCATCCCTCCGGCATCCAAAGGCACATGCCCGCGCGAACCACGATCCAAAGTCAGCCGGAAACACCGCGCGATCCCGTCACAGAGCCCATTACCGATCCCGAAGAGTCAGCCCGGGCGGCAGGCCTGCGTTACGTCTCCGACAGCAAACCAGGCATCCTGCGGCTCAAGCGCGGCAAAAGTTTCCGCTACGTCAATCCGGACGGCACACCGGTACGGGATATCAAGGCACTCGCCCGGATCAAGTCGCTGGTCATCCCGCCTGCCTGGTCAAACGTCTGGATCACGACCCACGCAAATGGGCATCTGCAAGCCACCGGCCGTGACGTCAAAGGTCGGAAGCAAAGCCGCTACCACCCGCGCTGGCGCGAGCACCGCGACGAGACGAAGTACGAGCGCATGAGCCACTTCGCTCGCGCTCTGCCCACCATCCGCATTCGGGTGGAGCATGACCTCGCCCTGCCCGGGCTGCCGCGAGAGAAAGTGCTCGCGACCATCGTCAGCCTCATGGAGCAAACCCATATCCGCGTAGGCAATCAGGAGTACGCGCGCGACAACAAGAGCTACGGCCTCACCACCATGCGCAACCGTCATGTCGAGGTCAAAGGCTCTGACGTCACCTTTACCTTCCAAGGCAAGAGCCGCGTGCACCACACCATCAGCCTGCACGATCGCCGCTTGGCCGGCATCATCAAGCGCTGCGCAGACATCCCCGGCTACGAGCTCTTCCAGTATCTTGATCGCGATGGAACCCACCACAGCATTGACTCCGCCGATGTCAATCAGTACCTCCACGACATCACCGGGGAACATTTCACAGCCAAGGACTTTCGCACCTGGGCCGGTTCCGTGCTGGCCTGCGATCTGCTCCGCGAGTGCGGACCGTTCACCACCGCAACCGAAGCAAAAAAGAACATCGTGCAGGCCATCACCGCTGTCGCCAACCGCCTCGGCAACACTCCCTCCGTCTGCCGCAAATGCTACGTGCATCCCGCGGTCATTGCGGCCTATCTGGGCGGCACCACGGCGGCTGCCGCCAAGGAAAGACTGGACGACGAAATCTCTAAACGCGCTGACAGCCTCCGCGATGAAGAGCAGGCTCTGGTGGAGCTGCTGGAGCAACGCCTGCTGCTTGAAGCCTCAGCCTGAGTCTCTTGTCTAGGGAACGTCTAGTGCACGTCCCGGTTTTCCTTGTCCACCTTGAAACGATAGGTGAACTGGAGGTAAGCAAGCGTCTGCGGCGGCCCATGCTTCGTGCTTGTCAGCACGTAGCCGGGGAAGAAGTGGCCCACGCCGATGTTGGTCACAAACGACTTCCGGAAGATGTATTTCGCCGATCCGTCCACCTCGCTGCCGATGCCGTCATGTAGAAAACCGGCAGCCGGCGCGCTCAAAGTGTTGGCCCCCGTAAGGCCATACACACCATCACGCGTCGAAGCCACATGCAGCGATCCGCCCTGCAAAAGCAGCAGGAAGTTTGGGCGCGGCGCCATGGAAAAGTTCAGCCGGTCCTGCTTGATGTTCTGGAAGCCAAACAGATCCACCAGCCCAAAGGCATTGTGGTTGCTCGGGTATTGCTGGTCATAGGTGCCGATGCGGAAAGCATTCGTGTGCGGATTGCCGGTCGCGTAGTCGTACTCCCCCTCGATATGCGGCTTGCCCGGTAGCCCTGCTGCTACGTACCCGGCGCGAATGATTCCCGCCCCGGCATGGATAGCATCATTGCTGTAGCTGCCGCGCTGCAGCACACCGGTTCCCGAGGAATCAAACCCGGCGGGCAGCTTCGCTTCGTAGTACGAGCCGAAGCTCACCTCTGTCTCCGTCCCGGCGATCTTCTGCTGCCCAATCACACGCGGTTCTGCCTTGACCAGAACGAACGGCTGCATGACGGATGGTCGCTTTCCGAAGGCGAACCTTGTCTCTGCGCCGTGGAAGGTGAGCCCTGCCCCATGTTTGTCCAGGCTCGTCGGGTGTACCGCCACGATCGAGGTGCTGAAGAGGTCGATCTTGTTTCGGTCGCTCCCAACCCCTAGGTGAAAGCCATCAAACATATGGGGGATGTTGATCCAGTCGCTGACACCGACGACGCGCTCATCGCCGAACTTCAGCTCCTGCCGCCCGGCGATCAATTGCGCCGGCTTCACGTGGAAGTCGAGGTAGCCCTGCCGCAGATCAAAGGCGTCCCGCTGGATCGCGGAAACATCCCGCAGCGGCAGCCCGGGCGCATGCGCGTCCTGAAACTGCAGGTACCCGGTCAGCCATTCCGTAGGCCGGACCGTTAGGCCGCCGCGCACCCTGGTCAACTCATATAGGCGCCCCTTGCCTGCAACGTAGCTCAAGGCGGTCTGGTCTTCCAGGCGGCCGCGCAGCTCCCAGTCCAGGGTCATCCACCCGGGCAGCTGCTCCCACTTCAGTGGTTGGACCTGGCCTTCCTTCCGCGGGTACATCTCGCGCTGCGCAAAAGCCGAGCCAAAGCAAAGCAGCGCAGTCACCAGGAGCAAAAAGCGAGCACAGAGACTCTTCAATCGAATGATCCTTTAAGTGGCACAGTAGCCTCATCCCAAACCTGCGGGCACTCTAAGTGAGCTACTGTTCTCTTGCCATCCACCCTCCGATGGAGACCAAGGAGGGCACCCCTCATCCCTCTAACCCGCCTATTCGCGGAGCGCCGCGCGTCAGGAGTCGAGCTAAGTCGAACAGCAGCCAACGAGCTCCACGCCTGCATTCTTCCCGGAATCGCTGCTGCGATGGGCGCAGAACGCGCATGATCGATGTACCCTGCCCCTATGCCTCATTCCATGCCGGCAGTCGACCTCGTCGGCATCGGCCTCAACGCGACCGACACCATCATCCAACTCGACCACTACCCGGAGCGCGGGGCCAAGGGCGAGTATCAAGCCGCCCAGGTCCTGCCCGGCGGCCAGGTCGCAACCGTCACAGTCGCCTGCGCCCTCTGGGGCCTGCGTACCCGCTACGTCGGCAAACTGGGGGATGATGATGCCGCCGCCCTGCACCGCCGGGAGTTTGCCCGCGCCCGCGTCGATGCGCAGCTGCTCACCGAAAGCGGTGCGCCGAGCCTGCAGTCACTCATCCTCGTGGACGCCTCCGGGGAGCGCACCGTGCTCAACCGGCGCGACGCGCGCCTGGCTCTCCAGCCCTCGGAGCTGCACCGGGAGCAGCTGGACAGCGCACGCTGCCTCCACATCGACGGCTACGATACCGCTGCAGCCACACGCGCTGCCGGCTGGGCTCAGTCTGCAGGCATCCCGGTTGTGGCCGATCTCGATGAAACCTATGCCGGCATCCACGCCCTGCTGCCGCTCATCGACTACCTCATCGTGTCTCGTGACTTCCCGGAGCGGCTGACCGGGGAAGCGGATCTCCACCTGGCTCTCCCGGCCATGCACCGCCAGTACAACTGCCGCCTCGCTGCGGCCACGCTGGGCGACTCCGGCGTCCTTGCCTGGGATGGCCAGCGGTTCCACCACCAGCCTGCCTTTCCCGTCGCCGTCAAGGACACCACAGGTGCTGGCGACCTCTTCCACGCCGGCTTTATCTATGCCATGCTGCAAGGCTGGCCGCTGGCGCAGCAGCTGCGCTTTGCCTGTGCCGCGGCCGCTCTCAACTGCACCGCAACCGGCGCCCGCGGCTACATCGCACCATTGCAGGAGATTGAGGACCTGATGCAGACGGTGGACGCTCCCCAGCACGCCACCCTGGCTGGCAACAGCGCAGACTGAGCCTCATCTACACGGCGACGCGTGGCACCCGCTTGCTGATACCGCACAGCACCTCGTAGGGAATCGTCCCGCAAAGGTCCGCATGCTCCTGCGCAGTCACCTGCTCGCTGCCCTGCGCACCCAGCAGGACGACCGGGTCGCCCATCCCGGCTTCCGGTACACCGGAAACATCCACAATCGTCTGGTCCATGGAAATGCGGCCGGCAATCGGCGCCCTTTGTCCCCGCACCAGCACCGCAGCCCGGCCGGAAAGCTCCCGGCGCAGGCCATCCGCGTACCCCACCGGCAACAGCGCCAGTCGTGCCCCCTCTGCCCCGGCGCGAAAAGTCTCGTTGTACCCTGCCGTTGCACCGGCTCCTACCATGCGGATGGAGGTGATCTCGCTGCGCCATTGCAGCACCGGCTCAAGCCGCTCCAAAGCCACGGTGCGGTCCGCAGCAAGCTCCGGAGTAAACCGCGTCGGCACACCATAGAGCGCCAGCCCCGGCCTCACCATCAGCGTCGCCCCATTGCCTCGTGCCAGCTCAGCCAGCTCCCCCAGCATCCCACCCGCCAGGGCGTTGGCTGAGTTGCCAGCATGGATCCACCGCGGCCGTATGCCCACCGCCCGCAGCTGCTCCAGCGCTCCTTTGAAGCGCCGCACCTGCTCCGCCGTTACCGGGCTCTCCAGCACCTCCGGAGAGGAAAAGTGTGTCAGAACGCCTTCGATTGCAAGCGGAGAGTCCCGCTCACAACCCGCACTCCGCAGCAGCGTCGCGAGGGCTTCACCCGGCGCTACTCCCTGGCGGCTCATGCCCGTATCCATCTCCAGGTGCACCGGCACACTCCGCGGCGGGAGCCCGATGCGCCGGGCAGCGGCATCCAGCAGCTGCAGGTGCCAGCCTTCCCACACCTGCGGCGTGAGGTGATGCTGCAGCACCTGCCCTTCCTCACCCGGGAAGAAGCCGGACATGACGAGCAGCCGCGGCCGCCTCTGGCCCAGCGCCCTGCGCAGCTCGAGCGCCTCCTCCACAGTGGTAACGCCGAGCCACTGCTCCCCCTCGTCCCCAGCCCGGCCCTCCACCAGCGCACGTGCGCAAAGCGCTGCCCCATGGCCGTAAGCATCGGCCTTGATCACCGGAAGTACCAGCGCCCGCAACCCGGCATGTTTGTGAACGTTCGCTTCCAGCAGGCTTAGGTTCTGGCGCAGTGCTGCCAGCCGAATCTCCGCTACCGTCGGGCGCATGCGCTACTGCGGCGGGTTGGCAGGTGCCGCTTGCCCAGGTGCAGGCTGCGCAGGCGCTTGCGAGGCCCCGGCCGGCGCGCTCGACTCCTTGCCCTTGTACAGCAGTGGGATATGGAAAGGCAGCGCCGCATTCGACTTCTTTTCCGGTGCTGCTCCCGAACCTTGCCCTGCACTGCCGCCCGCAGCTACGGGCTTGGCGCTTGCCGTCGTCCGGCCCTTGCTCCCCTCCAGCTGGTCCACCACCGCCGTCCGCTGCGCGCTTACGCAGCTCCAGTTATTCCGTGCCCGCTGGTACACATGGGTAAAAATGCCCCGTTCGTCGCGCGTCTTCTGGTCTTCTTTCAGGCGCAGCATGTAGGTGCCTTCCACAATGGCGACATCGCTCACCACGCGCACACTCACCACCTTCTGCTCAACCGAAAGCAGCGGCTGCGGCAGCCCGGCCAGCGTGTCCACAATCAACTGGTTGCGCGTGTTCACCACCGCTTCGGCGGAAATATCCGTAAAGCTCGGTGCCATAAGGTTCTCCAGCACATACTGGTCTCGATGAGCCAGCGCAATACTCCACTGGTCCTCCAGCTGCTGGAACTGTGTAATCAGTGCCGGCTGCACCACGGCAGCCCGTGACTCGGTCTGGCCCCGCGCCTGGCCGGCGATGAGAACCAAAAAGGCAGCCAGTGCAGCTGCAAGCGTGTTTGAGGGCCGCACATGCATTCTGGCGTCTATTCTACCCGGGTCACTCCAGCCAGAGGCCGTCCGGGAACCCAGCCTCGCCTCCGCCCGCTCCCTTCCCCTATGATGGGGACCAATTAGCAAACCCTTACCACTGTGGGAGAAGATGGCATGAACGCAGCCGGCACCATGGCCTCGCCGGGCAACACCCCAGGCACCCCGCCCCATGACGCAGAACTGATCGAGGTTTTCTCGCGCACACGCACGGAGTCCGGCAAACTCATGCTCGACCTGCTCGACGAAAAGCCCATGCTGCTGGTCTTTCTGCGGCACTTCGGCGACTCGTTCGCCCGCGAAACCCTGCACGACGTCGCAGCCGCCCGCCCCTCGCTCGACCGCCGCGGCGTTCGCCCGGTTTTTGTCCATATGGGCTCGCCTGAGCGTGCACGCCCCTTCTTTGACCGCTTCAAGCTGTCCACCGTTGAGCGCGTGTCCGACCCGTCCATGCAGCTCTACGGCACTCCCGTCTTCCACCTGCTCAAAAGCACCGTGCTGCCCCACTTCTTCGGCGCGCAAGCCTACTTTGACCTCTTCAAGCGGGCCATCTGGCGCTACGGCGTCGGCTCCCCCGGCAAGGAAGACCCCACTCAGCTCCCCGGCGTCTTCTTCCTCCGCAACCGCGCCATCTATCGCGCCTTCCGCCACCGCAACCTGAGCGACCGCCCCGACTACAAGTTCTTCGGCGTCTAGGGAGGCTTTCGCAGGATTTCCAACAAGTACCCGCCACGAAGCGGCCGCCAGCCGCGCAGGCGGTTTCATGCCTTTGCCGTTTTCCTATTTATGCAGAAGCTGGATACCCCAGTGCATTGCGACCGGGGTACCCTAAGCTTCTGATGGCGACCACACCCAACATCCAGTTCGAACGCGGCCTGCCCGCCTCCATCGATGCCGAGCGCTCCATCCTCGGCGCCATCCTGCTCGATAACCACCTCTACAACGAGGCGGCCGAGCGCATCACCACCTCGGACTTCGCGCTCGATCCGCACCGCCGCATTTACATGCGTATGGCCGAGCTCATTGACTCCGGCCGCCCCGTCGACATCATCACCCTGCGCGACATCCTCTCCCAGCACAAGGAGATCGAGGCCATCGGCGGCGTCGCCTACCTCGCCTCGCTCACGGAGAACCTTCCCCGCCGCCTCTCCATCGAAGAATACGTCCGCATCGTCAAGAACAAGTCCCTCTTGCGCCAGCTCATCCTCGTCTGCTCTGAGGCCATCACGCAGGCCGCCGACCAGGGCGACGACGCACTCGACGTGCTCAACTCCGCCGAGTCCAAGCTCCTCGAGGTCACGGAGCACGGTGTCCAGCGCGGCTTCGCCTCCATCCCGGAGATCGTGCGCGGCTCCTTCGGCTCCATTGACCAGCTCTTTGCCGAGGGCCATCGCGAGGTCACCGGCCTCGAGACCCACTTCACCGACTTCGACCGCATGACCTCCGGCCTCCAGAAGTCCGAGCTCATCATCATCGCCGCCCGCCCCTCCATGGGCAAAACCGCCTGGGCCATCAACATCGCGCAAAACGCCGCCGTGCGCGGCGGCTCGGTCGTCGCCGTCTTCTCGCTCGAAATGTCCAAGGAGTCTCTGCTGCGTCGCATGCTCGCCTCGGAAGCGCTCGTGGACCAGCAGAAGATCCAGAAGGGCTACACCAGCCGCGAAGATCAGGAGCGCCTCACCGAAGCACTCGAGCGCCTCACCGAGTCGCAGCTCTTCATCGACGACACCCCCGCCATCTCCCTCACGGAAATGCGCGCCAAGGCCCGCCGCCTCCGCCAGATGCACGGCCGGCTCGACCTCATCGTCATCGACTACCTACAGCTGATGGCTGGCAGCCCAGCGGGCGGCACCGGCCCTGGCGCCAAGCGCTTCGAGAATCGCACCCAGGAGGTCTCCGCCGTCTCCCGCGGCCTCAAGGCCCTCGCCAAGGAGCTCGACGTGCCGGTCATCGCGCTCTCCCAGCTCTCCCGCGCCAGCGAGCAGCGCGGCGGCGACAAAAAACCCATGCTCTCCGACCTCCGCGAGTCCGGTTCCATCGAGCAGGACGCCGACGTCGTCGCCTTCATCCACCGCGAAAGCTACTACAACCGCGACGAAAACGGCCAACCCGACCCCGAAACCGAAGGCAAAGCCGAAATCATCATCGCCAAACAAAGAAACGGCCCGACGGGCTCGGTCCATTTGGCGTATCTGAGCAAATGCACAAGGTTTGAGAATCTAGCGTTCGGCGGTGGGGAGTAGGCTGTGGAAATCTAGGGGAAAGCCCTTAAATAAGCAAGTCCTTTGCTTTGAGCAATTTACACTTCACTGTGGTCGTAAAAAGGGATTTGCTTTAATAAGGGCGAGCATTCAAACCCAGTATGGTAACTACCGAGCCAGCTTCTTAGAGTCTCCAGCCTTCTTGTCAGGCCTGATCAGGCCCTCCTCTATGGCAGCAGCAATGATCTGGGAAATTGTCACAGATTTTGCTTCTGGGAGTCCAAAACGCTCGCGCAAAGAGCGATTCGTCATAGGCTCGGAGATGACATACTTGAGGCAGGCATGTTGGTAGCATGCTCGAATCCGATCTTCTCGCTGCATAGCCCCAAACTTACGTGGGCCAAAGATTGTGACAAGTGTCTTATCGTGCTGCTTTCCAAATGCCGCAGCTGGGAGTTGATTCAACTCTATCGTCGCAACCACTTTATCTATGCCACTGCCCTTCTCCTCACAGATGCGCAAACGCCGCATGATGTCAGCAAATCGCTCGTTTCTGGAGCGGTTCGCATCGATAAATCTTTGTAGCTCGACGATAGGTTCTCCCGGACTGGAAATCTCAACTCGATTGTCATAGATCTCGACCATAACAGATGTACCGCTAATTGCAAAGTCTTGATGTATCAAGGCGTTTGCAACAAGCTCTCGTATCACCAGTTCGGATACTAACTTATGCTCGCGGCGCAAAGCCTCTTCAACGACTTCATTCTGTGGTAATTGAGCCATTATAAAACTTATAAGTCCCTGAAAGCCTACTGCGTATCCCTTAGCTCCTGCTATGTCAATCCTTGTCTTGAGCTTAGAAGTACCTGAATACGCTATTACGCGCGGAGCCTTTCTGGAAACATCCGAGAAGTCTTCAAGCCTACGTGCAAGAAGAAGTGCACCGAGGCGGGAGATCGTGAACGTGCCTGACTTAGCTTGGGATATCAGCCGATCCTGAAGCAAACGGTCCAAGACACCCTCACGGCGACTTGGATAGGCTAATTCATGCAATTCAAAGTATGTCTGAGTGTCTAAGAACTCTACAACTTCTTGCGAGCTCAGACCAGACTTGCTCGGATGCTCCAGCCAATCTGGCATTCCCTCGGAGAATATCTTTCGGAGTCGGTCCTCGGACATGGGAACAAGTTCCTCGCCAGAACGCATCAGCCACTTACCCTCAATAGAGTAGGCTGTTCCTTTCGGCCTGGGCGGAATGTGAAAGATTACGACCCTTCCATCCGGATGATGTATCTCTTCGACGTCAACCCTGAAACGTAACTGGTTGAAAAGCTCTTGAGCTACTTTGTTAGGGTCCAAAAACGCATGCGACCCGACTACTCGCCGAGGCAGACGATCTGAAACTCCAAGAAGGAGCTCACCTCCGCCCTCATTTGCGATCGCAACGCAGTACTCTTGGAGCTTGCGATGGTCAAACTGGTGTTTCGCTTCTTTGAACTCGAGCGTTTGGTGTTCTTTGCGCGCTTTAAGCCAACCCTCAAGCTGATCGAGAGATGTAGTATCCATCAGGGCCTCGCATTTATGCTACTTGAAGGTTCACATTGAGGGCACGCTTCTGCTCACGCCACATAGTGATTAACAGGTTCTAAAACTATTATGCGGACGCGATCGAGCGAGCTAGTGGGCAAGCAGAGCTTAAAGGAGTCAGCCGAGCTCCTTGCTCTGCTAGAGGGACAGCACATCATTCGAGAAAGAAGGTTGCATGTCCCTCACCACCTGCCTCCTCATCACCCTCGGCGGCGCACTCGGCACCCTCGCGCGCTACCTCATCTTCCTCGCCACCAGCCCCCTCAGCCGAGACCTCCCCTGGGGCACCATCGGGATCAACATCACCGGCTCCTTCCTCATCGGCTTCTTCGGCACGCTCACGCTCGCACATGGCCGCTTCCCACTCTCAGAGAACACCCGGCTCTTCGTCATGGTGGGCTTCTGCGGCGGCTTCACCACCTTCTCCTCCTTCAGCCTGCAAACGCTCGACCTGCTGCGCACCGGAGCTCTGCTGCGAGCCGGTCTTAACATCGTGGCCTCAGTGCTGCTGTGTGTATGCGCCGTCGCCCTGGGCCACTATCTCGCCAGCCACCTCAACGGAGGCGCTCCACAAACGACGCAAGCGATGGCCGAGGAAGAAGCCAACCTCGACCCAGGTGCCTCTGTCTAAACGGCATCTAGACTCCGGCGATCGCCCTCAGGACTAACCCTCGCGCGTCCCCTTCTAACTTCCAGCCAGCTCCCGCAGAAACGCCGCTAACCCTCGCGGCTCGCGCCCCAACACTGCCCGCAGCACCAGCGCATTCCCACCCGGGAACCCAAACTGGTCATAATCCTCGTACATCGCTTCCATGCCCTTGCGAATGCCCCCTGCCGGGATCCGGGCCTTCTCCACCCACTCGGCAAACGGCGGCTCCTCTGCCACGACAGGCTTCCCCAAAGCCTCGCTCATCATCGCTGCCATCTCGACGCGATCAACCATGCCCGGCGCGCTCAGCTCAAACGTCCCATAAGCAAGCCGCCCATCAGTCTCGGTCAGCGCGACGGCGGCAATCTCCGCAACATCCCGGTAGTCCACGTACGACACGCGCGCATACTTGCTAAACGGCAGCCCAAAGCGCCCCGTCTCAATCACCTGCTTCCACCCGGCCTTCAGGTTCTGCATAAACATCGTCGGCTGCAGGATAGTGAACGCGAGGCCCGACTCGCACAGCGCCTCCTCCACCGGCTGTTTCGCGGCATGGTTGCTAAGCCTGCTCAGCGAAGGGTGGATCACCCCCGAAAAGCAGAAGCGCCCCACCCCGGCCGCCTTCGCCGCCTCCACCATCCGCAAGCCCATTCCTACTTCGTCCGGTGCAAAGCCGGGTCCAAGGTGGAAGACGCCGTCCACGCCCTCGGCCGCACGCCGCAGGCTGGCCTCGTCGTCCAGTGAGCCGGCAGCTGTTTCCTCCGCACCGGCCGCGCGCGCCGCCTGCGCCTTCTCCTCACCGCGCACCAGCGCCCGCACCGTCGCGCCGCGCTTCCGCAGCTCCGGCACCACCATGCCGGCAAACTTACCCGTCGCTCCCACCACCAGAACCTTCATCGCATTCTCCTCTCCTCTTCGATGCCTGCATCCCATCGGCATGGCAGACGTCCTTCTCACCGACATCGATGGAACCCTCGTCGACAGCAACGCCCTCCACGCCGAAGCATGGCGCCGCACCTTTGAGCATTTCGGGATCGAAACCAACCTGGCCGAGATGTGGAAGGAGATCGGCAAGGGCGGCGACCAAGTCATCCCCATCTACGTGCCGGAGGCCGATCGCGAACGGCTCGAGAAGCCCATCAAAGCCTTCCGCAAAGAGATCGTGCATAGCGTCTACATGCCACGCATCGTAGCGTTTGAGAAATCTCGAGAACTGCTCCAGCGCGTTAAGGCAGAGGGCCTCAAGATCGTCATCGCCAGCTCAACGGAAGAAGAGGATCTCCGCTTCTATGGTGAGCTCGTGCAGATGGACGACCTCATCGACAAGGCGTCCACCAGCGCCGACGCCGAGCAGTCCAAGCCGGAAGGCGACATCTTTGCCGCCGCACTCAAGAAGGTGGGCATGCGTGCCGAGCAGGCCATCGCCCTGGGCGATACGCCCTGGGACACGGAAGCGGCCCGCAAGTGCGGTGTCTCGACCATCGGCCTCACCTGCGGTGGCTGGAAGCGCGGAGAACTGCTCGAGGCCGGCTGCATCGAGGTCTGGCAGGATCCTGCTGACCTCCTCGCGCACTTCGACCAGTCAGCGCTCGCCCGCCGTTAGCACGCGCTTACTCAGCGCTCGCTTATGCGGGCGCAGCGGCATTAACCGCGCCGAGCGCCCCCCACAAACACACTCAGCAGCGTCAGCGCCGCGGGCGTCACTCCCGGGATCCGGCTCGCCTGCCCAATCGTGCTGGGCCGGATCTTCGAAAGCTTCTCCTGCAGCTCCCGGCTTAGTCCGGAGAGCCCCGCGTAAACAAAGTCTTCCGGGATCACGCGCGTCTCTGCAGCCTTCAGCTTCTCCATCGAACGCCGCTGCTGGTCCAGGTATCCCGCGTACTTGATCTCGGTTTCGACAGACTTCAGCTCGACTCGCAAATTTCCGGCCGCAGGCGTCCCCGGGGCTGCCTCGAGCCATGGCCCAAATACCGCATCGCCCAGGTCGGCAAGCTCAAGGCGCACCAGCGGCCACAGCATAGCCAGCGTCAGCTCCGGCCGGCGCAGCAGCTGCGCATAGCTCAGCCCCGCCGTGTTCTCCGCCGTCAAGCTCCTGCCGGCCTCACTGCCAACCTCCGCGCCCGCACTCTGCGCCAACAAGCCCTCAAGAAAACCGTTCCAAACAGACGCTGCAGGCCTCTTCACCGCAAGCAGCTTATCCAGCGCAGCAGCTCTTGCCTGCTTGGCCTCGTACGCCGCCCACTGCTCGTCGCCGATCAAACCTAGCCGTCGCGCATGCGGCGTCAAGCGTCGGTCCGCATTGTCGATGCGCAGGTGCAGCCGAAACTCCGCCCGCGAAGTAAACATCCGATATGGCTCGTTCGTGCCCTTGGAGATCAGGTCATCAATCAGGATCGCGGTGTACGCTTCCGTGCGGTCCAGCGTAAAGGTCGGCGGCGCCGTCTCGGCCGCGCTCCCGGCCGCACAAGCACCAAACCAGCGCGCAGCCAGCCCCGCATGGATGCCCGCCATCAAGCCCTGGCACGCCGCTTCTTCATACCCCGATGTCCCGTTGATCTGCCCAGCCAGGTAAAGCCCCTGGAAGCGCTTCACGCGCAGCGAACGGTCCAGCTCCGTTGGGTCAATCGAGTCGTACTCGATCGCATACCCGGGCCGAAGCATCACCGCCTTCTCAAGGCCAGGGATCGACGCCACAATCTCCCGCTGCACCTCTTCCGGCAGCGAGGTTGACATCCCATTGACATACACCTCGTCGGTGTCCAGCCCCTCCGGCTCCAGGAAGAACTGGTGCCCGGCCTTGTCCGGGAACCGCACCACCTTGTCCTCGATCGACGGGCAGTACCGCGGCCCGATCGCCTCGATCGCCCCGGAATACATCGGCGACCGGTGCACATTGCTCCGGATAATCTCCATCGTCTCCGGCGTCGTATGCGCGATGTAGCAGGAGATCTGCCGGAGCGGCAGCTCCCGCGTGCGGAAGGAAAACGGCGTCGGCTCCGCATCGCCGGGCTGCTCTTCAAACCGTGACCAGTCGATCGTGCGGCCATCCAGCCGCGGCGGCGTACCGGTCTTCAAGCGGCAGTTCCGCAGCCCCAGTGCCTTCAGCGACTCGCCGAGCAGCACAGACGCAGGCTCACCCGCCCGCCCAGACGTGTGCCGCCGCTCTCCGCAGTGGATCAGCCCGTTCAGAAATGTACCGGTCGTCACAACCGTGGCATGCGCCGCGACTCTGCCCCCATCGCGCAGACGGAGCGCCGCCAGCCTTGCCCCCGCCGGCGGCTCGCCCGTCTCAATCTCCGCCCCATCGGCATCCTCGAAGACGAAACCGCTGACCTCAGCCTCCCGGATCTCCAGGTTCGGCTCACGCTCCAGCAGCGCCCGCATGGCCACGCGGTACAGCCGCTTGTCGCACTGGGCCCGCGGGCTCCACACCGCCGGCCCCCGCGAGGTATTCAGCAGCCGAAACTGGATGCCCACCGCATCGGCGACCTCGCCCATCACGCCGCCCAGCGCATCCACCTCGCGCACCAGGTGGCCCTTGGCCACTCCGCCGATCGCCGGGTTGCAGCTCATCTGTGCAATCAGCTCGCGGTTAAGCGTCAGCAGCACAGTCCGCAGCCCCATACGCGCAGCCGCCACAGCAGCCTCGCACCCTGCATGGCCCGCGCCAATCACCGCGACGTCATACTGCTCCTGCTGCTCCCTCATCGCCATATCCGCTCTTTATCTTACGGCTGCGCCTTTCACCTTAACCGGCAGAAGATGCTCCGTCAGGAAACTCGATGTAGCAGCAAGCAGGCGAGGCACCGCGGCCGGCGAAAACCAGTGCCCCTCGCCCGGCAGCAGCTCCATCCGATGAGCGATCCCACGCTCCGCAAGCAGCCGGTCCAGCGCGTGCGCTTCCGACACCGGGACCACCGTATCGGCGAGGCCATGAACCGCCAGTACCGGCGGCATGCTGGCTGAGACCCGCGGCGCCCACTCCGGCGGCATCCCGCCGGAAACCTCGATCGCCGCCCGGACCCTCAAATCGTCCACGGCAAGCGCCATCGCCAGGTACCCTCCCAGCGAGACACCCAGTACCCCGATCCGGCCCGGGTCCACGCCGGGGCGCCCCGCCACGTAGCCCACCGCATCTTTGAGCACGCCAAGCCACGCAGGGAAGTGCCTGCCATCGGTAATCTGCTCGCGCGTCGGCCGGCTCGTGCGCGTCTTCTCAAAGTAGTGCGGCGCATATGCCGCAATCCCGGCCCCGGCAAGCAGCGGCGCAAAGCGCTGGAACCAGAAGTCCACCGCCCCGCCCGCCCCATGCAGAACCAGCAGCGCCGGATGCCGCGCCGCCGTCACCGGCTCTGATGGCTCTATGGATATCACCGTTGTTTCACTCGAGAAAGAAGCCATCTCTAACGAGATGCCTGCACGGCGTCGTCGCATCCCTCCGAACCGTCAGTGAAAAGCGGCAGCCAAGGCTGCCGCTTTAGGGCAAAGCTTACAGTCTAGAACTGGAGCCGCGCTCCCAGCTGGATCTGTCGGGGGCTGTAGACAAAGCCGTCGCTGTTCGTATTCGTCACTGTGTTGTAGACGGGGACACCGCCGGCCTGGTTGAAGGTAAGGGTGTTGCTCTTGACACCGTTCACCGTCGTGGTGCCAATGGTGTACGCGGTCGTGTTCAGCGCCGTCACATTCTGGTGATTCAAGATATTGAAGGACTCGCCAAGCAGCTCCGCATGTACTTTCTCGTGGTAAAGATCGAAGCGCTTCGAGAGCCGCAAGTCCACATTCTGCGTACGAGGCTGGCGCAGGTTGTTGCGCTCAAAGATGCCGATACGGGCGATGCCGCCTGAGCCGTTAATCGTATTGCCCAGGCCGGTGACGGCGGTGCCACTCGGCAGGACCAGCCCACTCGTGGACCCAGTGGTCCCCGCGGTGTAGGGCAGGCCGTTTTGCGCCTGGTAAGTCGGGGCGATCTCGTAATCGTTCAGCAGATAACCCAGGATTCCGCCCGCTGTCCTCGGCGTGTTGTACACACCGAAGAGAACAAGCCGGTTCGGCACATTCTGGTTCGAGTTGCCGTACTCTGCCCTGAGATTTGTCGGATCATAGAGCGAATTCGTACTGGTGAAGGTGGTGCTGTTTTCGCCATAGTCAAGCGCATGCGAGAAGGTGTAGTTCGCGTGGAACTCAAGATTGTTGGTCACGCGATGGTTGACCTGGATGACTGCTCCTTCATAGTCAGAGTTGACACCTGAGAAAATATCGGTCAACGAGCCGTAGTAAGGGTTGGCACGATAACCCGTCGCCTTGGCACCATTCGATTCCGTAACGACCTGTGCTGCAGTCCGGGCGTAAAACGGCGTGGTGTAAGTACTGTTGGCTGCCAACGGTCCTTTGCCGGTGGGGTCAACGACCGTGTAGTTCAGCGTGGTTACATTGCCCAGCACATTCTGGTCGACAAAGTCCGGCAGCCGGCGGCCCCAGGCGGCAAGCCAGGTGGCAGTGATCGTCGTGTTCCAGCCCACCTCACGTTCAAGCGTCAGGTCAGCCTGCTCGATCTCCGGCAGGCGAAAGTTCGAGTCGAAATAGATCGCAGCCGGCGTCGTCGCAGCCACCCCGGCCGTCGGCACGATGTTAGGAAACGAGGGCGCGCCTGCGGTGTTGTTCTGATAGTTGAACTGCAGCTGCGCCAGCGGGTTACCGGTGCTGTCTGTTGCCAGGGTGCCGGTCTGCGCGATCGCGTTATAGATTGTGGAATTGATCAGGCGGGCGAAGAAGAGTCCATAGCCGCCGCGGATCACCGTTTTCGCGTCCCCAGTCAACTGGTAGGCAAAGCCCACCCGGGGGGCTACGTTGGTGCGGTTATCCGGAAAGTGCGCCGTTTGCGGCAGGTTGATCGCCGGATTGCCATTGCCGACGTTCGGCAGCTGCGGCTGCGGCAGCTGCTCATACTCGTATCGCAAGCCGACCGTGGTGCTAAGCCGCGGCGACGCTTTCCATTCATCCTGCACAAAGCCGGCATAGTCGATCGTCGTCAAGTCGAAGCCCAGCGCACCAAAGCCTTGCTGGTAGCTGGAATAGTTCTTCGCCAGAGCCGCGGTCGCCGGGTTCTGGGCGAGCGTGTAGTCCTCGATGTAGCTATCCAGCGTCGAGTAGCTATAGTTCCCATACTGCGCAGTCAGGTTCTGGCTTAGGTCGTTCGTGTGCACCATGTCATAGCCGTACTTCAGGCTGTGGTTGCCGACGATCTGCTGCACTGTGTCCGTCAGCTGCCAGGCGCGCTCATCCGGGTACGCGGGCCGCTCTAGAAACGAGGGCGTCCCGAACTCGAATACATTCGTGATCGAAACTTCAGGCGGTATCTGCCCGAAGGGATTGGTGTAGCCACCGGCTGTGGGGCCGAGCAGGGTCTGCTGTTCATAAGAAGTGGGCTGCTGATTAAACTCAAATTCGAAATCCCGCCCGTACTGGTAACGAACCTCATTGGTCAGATGAGAGGTCAGAACGGTGTCAAGCTTGGCGATGCCCCAGTTGTCGCGTACATAGTCATTGCCATAGGAGCGCACGCCATAGGCCAGCGCGCCGGTTCCCGTCTGGATCCCGGCCGGTGAGACCCAGTTCAGCCGGTTGTACTCGAACGAAGCATGGTTCTTCTCGTTTACCTGCCAGTCGATCTTCGGAAAGAACACTGTCTGATCGCCGGTGCGCGGCGCTGTACCCAGCAGAGAGTTCAAGCCGCCCACCGCGTTGTTATAATCGGTCGTAGCTGTCGCCGTGCTCACCTTGAGCGCCGCTGCGAGAGTCGCCACATTTGCCGCCGTTGCTGCGGGCGAAGTATAGAAGAGCGATGGACTGGTAGGCGCGGAAACCCCTGGAAAATTGCGCTGGAAGCGGTCGCCGGCAACAAGGAAGAAAACTTTGTCCCGCACGATCGGGCCGCCGATCACTCCGCCATACTGCTTACGCACGTCCGTCGCCTTGAAAGGAACCTGGGTGAAAATACCCGGCGTTGAGGTGGCTACAGAGAGCTTGGTGTAATCGTTGTAGGCGCCCCAGTCGGCGTCCCGATCAAAGAAGTATCCCTCTCCATGGAACTGATTGCCGCCGCTCTTTGACACAGCATTGACCACACCGCCGGCAGAGCGGCCGTACTCCACAGAGTAGTTCGACGTGTTGACCTGGAACTCCTGCACCGCCCACTTATCCGTTGAGTAGCCGGCGCGTGTGCGCCCACGCTCTTCTGAGAAGAACTTCTGGTTATCATCGGCTCCGTCAAAGGTGACATTGTTTAGCAGGGTGCTCTGGCCGCGAAAGCTCAGCAGGCCGAAACCGCTCGAGTCCGAAACAACGCCGGGGGTAAGCAGGGCATAGCTCGACCAGCGATAGTTGGAAACAGGCAGATTGTTGATAGTGTTCTGACCGATCTCGGCAGAAAAGTCGTTGTTCGTCGTATTGATGTTTGGAGCTGCTCCTGATACCGACACCGTCTCCGTCGCGGCACCCAGAGCCAGCCGCGCCGGCAGGTTTGTCAGCAAACCCACCTGCACCGTCACATTCTGCGCACTGTAGGCCTCAAAGCCAGGCGCGCTCACCGTCACTGTGTAAGGCCCGGACTGCAGATGAATCAATCGGAAGTAGCCGGAGCCGTCAGTCTGCGCTGTCGAGGCGATCCCTGTGCTGTTCGCCTTGACAACAACGGTGGCATTGCTCACGACCGCGCCTGTTGCGTCTGTGATCGTTCCGCCAATCGCGCCGTCAACAGCGGTCTGCGCGCGGGCTCCCGGTACAGCGGCAACTACGGCGGCAAGGGGCAGCGCAAGGGCGAGAGTCACCCTTGGACGGGAAAAGCAGTGCAGCATGTGGCGCTCCTTTGGTGGGCAGCCCGCGCCTTGTGAGGGGGAACGCGGTGCATACGTGTCTCGATGGGCGGAGCTTCTGCGCTCATCAAGAGACACAGGCAGCCCGCAACTGTCACGAGGCTCGCATAGCACTATGAAGAAGAGGTAAACGGAGCCGGCCGCCTGGCGACCGATGCACAAGCACCGGCCGCGCCTGCTAGAAGTGCAGCCGTGCGGAAAGCTGAAGCTGCCGGTCCTGGTACAGGTCGGTATTGTTGGCGTTCAGCGGCGTCCCGAACTCCGACGAGCCCGCCGTTGTGCCGCTCTGCCATGTCAGTTTTGAGGGCGTCCCCACAACCGTCGAGTTGGAGAGCGAGTAGCCCGTCGTGTCGATGCTCGTCACATTCTCATGGTTCAGCAGGTTGAAGCTTTCTCCAAACACCTCAAGCTCTACCCCCGGTGTCAGCTGCGTCCGCTTGGAGATGCGAAGGTCGGCGTTGGCAACAGCCGGATACCGGAAAGTATTCCGCCCTACCTCCGCAATCCTTGTCGCACCGCCCGAGCCATTGATCGAGGCTCCCAGCCCACTCAACTCCTCTTTGCGATGGACAGTATCGATGTACCGCATCGCCGGGATTGCTCCCGAGGTCTGCATGGAGTACGGCAGACCATCGCGCAGCTCGCCTGTGGAGGACGCCTCGAAGCCGTTCGCGAAACGGCCCAGGCTGCCCCGCACATGCCACGGGCTTTTCAGCACCAGTCCACCGGTCAGGCGGCGTCGGATATCCGCATTCGAGTTCCCATACTCAAGCGCCAGGTTCGCAGGGTCCAGCACATCATCCGCATCCGTAAAGGCCGTCGCATTCTGGTTCCAGTCCTGGGCATGCGAGTAGGTAAACGAAGCATGGAGATCGACCGAGCGCGTGACGTTATGGTCCACCCGCACCACGGCCGCCGCGTACTTTGAATTCGTCTCCGAGAAAATGCGTGTAATCTGCCCGTAGTTCGCGTTGAGCCGGCCCGTGTAGAAGCGTGTTGTGTAACTCGAGGGAAGCGGCCCCTGCTGAAGCGGATCCACCACCTGGTAGGTAATCGTCTGAGGAGACGAGAGATCGATGTTGCTGTCCAGATAGTCCGGCAGCTCGCGCCCTGCGGAGAAAAGTCCCGAAAACGTCAAGCTGCTGCGTTGCCCCAGCTTCTGCTCCAGCGATACTTCGGACTGTTCTATCTCCGGGTTCTGGAAGTGAGGGTCGAAGTACACCGCCGCAGGCGGAACAGAGAGAGAAGGCGTGCTCGAAAACACAAACGGGAACGGCGGTGTCCCGGTGCTTAGGGGCGTGAAGTAGTACGAGCGCTGTGCGGCCGCAGAACCGGTCTGTGTCAACGCCGAGTAAGCAGTCGAGTTGATGATCCTCCCATAAAACACACCGTATCCCGCGCGCAGCACCGTGTGCCCGGCGCCGCTCACATCCCAAGCCACGCCCACCCGTGGTCCAAAGTTGTTCTTGTCATGCGGTAGCGCTGCCGTCTGCGGTATGTCCGCGTTTACCAGCGAGGCATTGGTGTTCGGCAGCTGCTCATACTCGTAGCGCATCCCAAGCGAAAGCGTCAGCGACGGCGTCGCTTTCCAGTCGTCAGAGAAAAATCCCGCATAGTCCGCGGACTGAAACTGAAAGGTCGTCGGCCCAAAACCTTGTGTGTAATACGAGTAGCAGGGAAGCGCGCCCGCTCCGGTTGTTGATCCGTCACACCGATTCGGTGCCAGGTAATCCGTTGCAAAGTCCATCACGTTCGCATACACATAGGTGCCGTTCGCGTTGTACAAAGCATCACTATAATCGTTGACGAAGTCGACCGAGTAACCTCCCTTCCAGCTCTGCCGCCCATGCACCCACGTCAGGCTTTCTGTCGCTTCATAGCGGCGCTCATCCGGGTACGCGGCCCTGTTCAACACCGGAGGATTGCCGAAGCGAAATCCGTAATCTTCGATCTGTACCTGCGGAGGCTTGCCGTAGATATTGCTTGCCAGCATTTCCTCAAAAGGTGCTGGTGCATTGCTGGTCTGGCTCTCCAGATCGCTTCCATACTGGAAGCTCACCTCATTCAGCAGGTTCGGTGAAAAGAAGTACGCCCACCGCCCGATCATGACATCGCTCTTCACACCCGAGTTTCCAAAGGAGTTACTGCCATAGGTCGCCGAAGGAGACGACTGCACGCCATTCGGCGAGTCCCAGCGCAAGTGGTTCCACTCGAGCGTCACGTGGCTGCGGTCACTCACCTGCCAGTCCAGCTTCGGGAAGTAAACCGATTCATCTGCGGATCGAGACACATTGCCCAGCAGGGAAGCGAGCCCCGTCAGGACGCCGTTGTATTCCAAAAGCGCCTGCGCGGGCAGCACGTCCAGCCGTGCCGCCAGGGTCTGGATCGACTGCTGCGTCGGCGTGCCGAAGAGCTTGGCTGCATTGCTCGCGCGTGCAATGCCCGGAAACTCCCGATGGTACCGGTCCATCGTCACAATCCCGAAGAGCTTGTTCCTGCGCAGCGGTCCCCCAAGTGAAAGCCCATACTGCGACACCGTGTTCTGCAGCCTTGCGGCCGTGCTGCTTGCCGTATCTGTCGCACCCACGGCTACAGTTGTATTACTCACAAAAGCATTGGTCGCCGCCCACGCACTATTGCGGTCGTAAAAGAACGCCTCGCCATGCACAGCATTGCCGCCGCTGCGCGTCACGGTATTGATCACACCGCCGGCCGCGCGCCCATACTGGGCACCGTAATTCGATGTGTTCACCTGGAACTCCGCGATCGCTGCCTGCGAGTTCGAGTAGGCCACCACCGTCCGTCCCCGCTCCTCTGAGAAAAAAGCCTGGTTGTTGTCCGATCCATCCACCGTATTGTTGTTCAGCAACGCCCCGATCCCGCGAAACGACAGCAGCCCATCGGCGCTTGCGTCCGGCGTCACCGCCGGTGTCAGCAGCGCGAAGTCAGACCATCTCCGGCTCGCTGAAGGCAGATCGTGAACCGCCGTGTCATCAAGCGTCGTGCTCACGGCGGCAGTCTCCGTGTCGAGCACCGGCGCCACCTCACCGACCTGCACAGTCTCCTGACGCGAGCCGAGCGGCAGCGTCGCACGCAGCGTTGTGGTGCTGCCTACCGAGACCACAGCATCTCCCTGCCAGGTGGCAAAGGAGGGAGCGCTCGCACGGACGTGGTACGTAGCCGGCGCAAGCGACGGGAATTGGAAGAAGCCCCGCTCATCGGATCTGCCGTTCAGCATGGAGCCCGTCGCAGGGTCCACCAGGTCCAGCGTCGCGCCGGCAACAGGCCGGCCAAGGGGATCAAGCAGCGACCCTTCCATTGCACCGCGCTCCGTCGCCTGCGCTTGGCAAAGGCGCGGCAGAAGACAGGTCCCGAACAGAAAGGCCACAAAAAAGCGGCGCAAAGTAAAACAATGGATCGTCAACTTAGCTCTCCAGGGAGGGAGGTGCAGGGTTCACAGTCCGGGGTATCTCTCAAAGCACAGCAAAGCAACACAAAGCAGCGCAGCAAACGCTGCTTCATGGCAGCGGTGCGATACGCCGCCAAAGAGCGCAAACGCGCGCCTCGGCGATGGAGCAAGTCTCTGTACAGCGGATAAGTGCGCTCAGCATAGCTGATTGGCTAAACTGGAACTACAAATGTTTATCGATGAAACGCGAATACGAGTAAAAGCCGGTGACGGCGGTAATGGCTGCATGGCCTTCCGGCGGGAGAAGTTCGTGCCCAAAGGCGGTCCGTCCGGCGGCGATGGCGGCCGCGGCGGCGATGTGGTCATGGAAGCAAGCCAGCGCCACAACACGCTTGTGCACTTCCGCTATAACCCGGAGCACAAGGCAGAGCGCGGCCGCCATGGCGAAGGCTCCAACTGCTCAGGGCGCGACGGCGATGACGTGGTTCTCAAGGTGCCGGTCGGCACCTCCGTCTACCACGACGAGACAGGTGAGCTCATCCACGATTTTCGGGAGCCTGATGAACGCATCATCGTTGCCCATGGCGGCCGTGGCGGCCGCGGGAATCAGCACTTTGCTACACCCACCCACCAGGCACCGCGCGAGCACGAGCTCGGCTTTGTCGGGGAGGAGTTCCCCCTCCGTTTGGAGCTCAAGTTGCTTGCGGATGTCGGCCTACTCGGCTATCCAAACGTCGGCAAGTCCACGCTGATCGCCCGCATCTCTGCCGCGCGGCCCAAGATCGCCGACTATCCCTTCACCACCCTCGAGCCCAACCTGGGCGTCGTCACCGTCGGCGAAGCCCCGCACGAGGAGAGCTATGTCGTCGCTGACATCCCCGGTCTGATTGAAGGCGCGCACGAGGGCGCAGGCCTGGGCGTCCAGTTCCTCCGCCATGTGGAGCGGACAGGTGTGCTGGTGCACCTGGTCGATGTCTCCGACGGCAGCGGCCGCGAGGACCCGGTCGAGGACTTCAAGGTCATCTCCGCCGAGCTGCGCAGCTTCGGCCATGGCTTGGCTGACAAGCCCGTCCTGGTCGTCGCCTCGAAGATGGATGTCGCCAATCCGGAGAAGCTGAAGAAGCTGCAGGCGATGAGCAAGCGTCGCAAACTCCCCTTCTTTGCTCTCTCCGCGGTCACTGGGCAAGGGGTCGATGCTCTCCGGTATGCAATGGCTGAGTATGTCCGCGCTCATCGGATCGAGCAGGTTTCCGCTGCGGCGGAGCTCGCCGGAGGGTTCTAGAAACGGTACCTCCAGCGAGCCTCTACTTGCGGGCCACATAGACAGCGCCGGTGCCACGCGCGTAAAACGGTTGTATGGCATCAACAGCCACAGCACTGCGGCGGCTCCGGTGTTCTCGATGAGGCTCTTCAATCGTCGAAGATTTCTCCAAGGCGCAGCCGCCCTCGCACCACTGTTTGGACCGGGGTTCGACCGGCTTGCCGGCGGTGCCAGGGCAACTGGCGGCGCAACGCATACGCTGCTCGTCGGTACGCAGACTGGCGAGGGTAGCGAAGGTATCTACGCCTATGACTGGGACCCCGCGCGCGGCACCCTGCAGCTGCTCGGGCTCGCCACCGCTACCCCCATGCCCACCTTTCTGGTGCTCTCCCCGGACAAGCAGGTTGTTTTCGCCGCCAACGAGACCGATACGTTCCATGGAGCCAAGTCCGGCGGCGTCTCAAGCTTCCGCGTCGGCAGCGCATCCGGGGCCGGCAGCAAGCTCTCGCTGATCGACGGCGAGGTCGCAGGCGGCACCGGCACCACAAACATCAGCCTGGACCAGTCTGGTCGTGTGCTGCTCTGCGCCAACTACGGCGGCGGCAGCGCCTCCTCGTTTCGGGTCGCGCCCGACGGCGCCATCAGCCCCCTCGTTTCACACTTCCAGTACAGCGGCAGCGGCCCCAACCACGACCGGCAGGAAGCCCCGCACGTACACCGGGCCACCGCCTCCCCCGGCAATCGCTTCGCCTTGTTTAACGATCTCGGGCTGGACTGCATTCACATCTACGCCATGGACCCGGCGACCGCCCGGCTCACTCCGCATGAGCCAGCCGCCTGGCAGGCTCCTGCTGGCTCCGGTCCGCGGTCGCTGCATTTCCACCCGAGCGGCCGCTGGGCCTACTGCATCACTGAGATGGGTTCGTCCGTGATCCTGCTCGACTGGGATGAAGCAAAAGGCACCCTCACCACCCGTCAGCAGATCTCGCTCATCCCCTCTGGCTTTACTGGCCGCTCCCAGGCCTCTGAGCTCGCGATCAATCGTTCTGGCACCTTCCTCTACGCGGCCGACCGCTACTACGACGGGCTCTACAGCTTCAGCATCAACACCGGTAGCGGCGAACTACGCACTATCGAGCGGACTCCGGCAGCGGGCAAAACCTCGCGCTACATCACGCTTGACCCCACAGAGCGATGGCTGCTTTCCGCCGATCAGGACTCCAACGACATCGCCATCTACGCCCGTGACCCCCACAGCGGGAAGCTCACCGCCCATGCCGCCGCGGTGGTGCCCCAAACCAAACCGCAATGCCTCGTCTTCCTCTAGGAAAGAGCCGCTAGGCCGAAGCAGTCGCTAGCGCATGGGCAAAGCCGCCGGAAGCCTTCTGCGGCGCAAGCGTCACCAGCGAGCAGCTTGAGCGATCCCGCAGCATGCGGGCCACCAGGGCGGTGTGCATGGCATGTCCGGCGCGCTCCGCCACCACGCGGCCTAGAATCTGGTGCCCGGCCAGCGCCAGGTCGCCGATCAGATCCAGGATCTTGTGCCGCACAAACTCATCCGGGAAGCGCAGGCTCCCATTCGCAACGCGTCCCCCGGCCACAATCACAGCATTCTTGTCAGACACGCCCCGGATCAGCCCCATATCTCGCAGTTTCTGTTCGTCTTCCCGGAAGCCGAAAGTCCGCGCCGGCGCAATTGCCTCGCCATAGGAGCCCGCCGCAAGATCGAGCGCAAGCTCCTGCCGCCCAATCGGCGCCGGAAAATCGATCGCATAAGAAATGGAGTAGCCATCGCCCGGATACACCCCGAGAAACTTATCGCCGTCGCGAACCTCAATCGGCTTGAGCACTCGCAGATACTCGCGCCTTCGCCTCTGAGGCTGCCGCCCAATCCGCTCGATCGCCTCCACATACGGCAGCGCCGAGCCATCCAGAATCGGCAGCTCTAGATTATCAATCTCCACAATGACGTTATCGATGGAAAGCCCCACGAGCGCTGAAAGCAGGTGCTCCGTAGTGGAGATCAGTACGCTCTGTCGCATCAGGCTTGTCGCATACGACACCTTGGCGACGTTCCGCCCCGTGGCGGCTATCTCGAAGTTGTCGAGGTCCGTCCGGCGAAACACCACCCCGGAACCAGCCGTCGCCGGCAGCAGCCGGATTGACACCGGGGCACCGCTATGGAGGCCTATGCCTGCAAATGCAAGCGGAGCGGCGATCGTCTGCTCAAAAAAGGGTCGCTCGTGGGAGGTGTTGTGCTCGGGCAAAGCCGCTGCTCCAGACGCTTTACAGTCACTTTCCTCTACTGAGGGTAACGCTGGAGCAAGCTCCAAACTGTGGTCAAAAAGACACAAACACGCACTTCTCGCTCGACAGCTCCTCAAAGCGTATCCAGAGCGTTATCACCTTCCGTGATGCTTTCTGTCTCAGCCGCAATCTAGGCTGGTGCAATTCCCAGGGGTGCGAGCAGGTCGCTTACCAGAGCCAGCGGCAGCCCCACCACGTTGCTGTAGTCGCCCTGAATGCCCGGAACCCAGCGCGCAGCCCGCCCCTGGATGGCATAAGCACCTGCCTTCCCTTGTGGTTCGCCGGTTGCGATGTACTGTGCAATCTCCGCCTCTGACAACGTGTAAAAGCGAACAAAGGTGAGCGCCGCCGCCACCTCCGTCCTCTCCTGCGCACATACGCACACCCCGGTTACCACCTGGTGGCTCCCGCCCGACAGGAGCCTCAGCATCCGCGCTGCGTCTTCGTCATCCACCGGCTTGCCCAGCAGCTCCCCACCGGGCGCAGCGACCACCGTGTCAGCACCCAGCACCACCGCGGCAGGCTGCTCGCCCTGAAGTCTCGCCCACACCGCCTCCGCCTTGATCCGCGCCAGCCGCAGAGCCAGTGTCACGGCGTCTTCACCCGGCAGCGCCGTCTCGTCCACGTCCGCTACCTCGACCGAGAACACAAAGCCGGCCTGAAGCAGCAGCTCCTTGCGCCGGGGTGAGGCCGAGGCAAGAATCAACGCCCGCCCGCCCAGCCGCTCTTCCGCGAGACGAGTGCCGCTCACAGGCTGGCAGGCGCCAGCAACCCCGCGCGCACCCCTCGTTGCGTCTTCCATCCCCATGCCATCCCGGGCGTATTGTGCGCTACGCCGCACCGGCCCTGCCGATCCATCAGGATGATGCCCCCATGCCCTCCCAGCCGCGCAAACAGGTAAGCAATCGCTTCCTTCGCCGCCGCTTCGGGCGCGCTGCCCGCCAGTACCCGATCCACCGCCCACTTCCCCAGCACCAGCTTCATAATCGGTTCTCCCCACCCGGTCAGTGACACCGCGGCGCTCTCGTTATCGGCGTAGCAGCCGCAGCCGATCAGCGACGAATCCCCGACACGCCCCGGCGCCTTGTTCAGGGTGCCTCCAGTTGAGGTCCCCGCAGCCAGGTTCCCGTGCCGATCAAGCGCCACCGCTCCCACCGTGTCATGCGAGTGCAGCGCCCCATCCCCGGCAAAGGTCGTATCCGGCAGCCCCGCCTGCTCCTTACTCTGTGCCTCGCGCAGGTTCCGCTCCTCGCGCGCCACCACCAGCTCTCGGTTCTCGATCAGCGGCATCCCATGCGACGCCGCAAACGCTTCCGCGCCTTCGCCAACAAAGTACACATGCGGGCTGCGCTCCAGCACCAGCCGCGCGGCCTCGATCGGGTGGCGCAGCCGCTCCACGCAGGCCACTCCGCCGGCCCGCAGCGTCGCGCCATCCATCAGCAGCGCATCCAGCTGCACACGTCCATCGCGGGTCAAAAAAGCTCCCCGCCCCGCGTCAAAGGTCTCGTCTTCTTCCAGGATCGCCACCGCCGCGGTCACAGCCTCAATCGACGTGGCCCCTCGCTCCAGCAGCGCATAGCCTTCATCGAGAGCCCGGCGCACACCGGCCTCGTGTGCCTCGCGCATCGCGTCCGGAATCGCCCACGCGCCCCCATGCACCAGCAAGCTCGGTTGCGCTCGCTCCGCCATGTTCTAGATCTTGGCTCGCGGCGGCAGGCTGGTCATGCTCTTGGTCATTGTTTTGGTCATCTCGTAGGTATAGGCAATGCGGTGGATCACCGTAATGGTGGAAAGCACCGCCAGCACCCACAGCACCGGCGCCATCACACCCCACCGCGCAAACAGCGCGCCCAGCAGGATCAGCACAATCCGCTCCGGGCGCTCGGTGAAGCCCACCTTGCACTTGCCGATCAGCGCCTCAGCCCGCGCCCGCGTATAGCTCACCAGCAGGGAGGTCACCATCACAAACGCAACCAGCCCCACATAGAAAAAGCGGTTGCCCCGCGCGTAGTACACCAGCAAGCCGAAGAACAGAGCCACATCCGAGTAGCGGTCGATCACCGAGTCGAAAAATGCTCCAAACACCGTAACCTGGTTGGTCTGCCGTGCCACCCGGCCATCCACCATGTCAAAGATCCCCGCGCCAATAATCACCAGACCGGCATAAAGAAACATGCGAACAAAATTGTGCTCGTTAGCATAGCCAAAAAGCAGCGCAGCACTGATGTTGATCAGCAGCCCCACGAAGGTCAGCACATTGGGTGAAATGCGGGTCAGCGCCAGCCCATTCACAATCGCCTGCAGGATTACGGCACAGCCCCGTCCAAATGCGCCGGTCCAGGTCCGCGCATATGGCACGGCGTGCGGTGAGAGCTCCGGCTTTGGCGCCAGGGGGTGTTGTGCGGATTCGCTGAGGCTACGCGGCATCGGCAGCTCGCTAAACGGCTTCGTCGTGGATCGTCGTGAACTTCAGGATCTCCAGATCCCGCTTGCCGTTCGGCGTCACCACCGTGGCCACGTCCCCCACCTGCTTGCCCACCAGCGACCGCCCGATCGGTGAGGTCGTCGAGATCCAGCCCTGCAGCACGTCGGACTCTTCGCTGGTCACCAGCTTGTACTGGAGCTCCTCGTTCTTGGTCGAGTCAAACACCGTAACCTTCGACCCGAACGCCACCTTGTCATGCGGGATGTTCGAGAAGTTCACCAGCGCCAACTCGCCCATCCGCTTCTTCATCTGGCCCAGCCGCGCATTCACAAACTCCTGCCGCTGCTTGGCCATGTGGTACTCGGCGTTTTCACTCAAGTCGCCCAGTGAGGCGGCTTTCTTGATCTCCTGCGGCAGCTCGTGCGCTAGCTCATGCTCAAGCTGGTGGATCTCATCCAGCAATTTCTTCTTGATATGGTCGGGGATGCTGTTCTGGATTGGTTCAGGCATAGACAGTCAGGGTTCCGGAAAGTGTTGGGCGCAGGGAATGGTAGCCGCCCGAAGGCTCATTATACCCAGCTCGTTTCTCTCTTCGTGCCCTCTTCGTGCCGCTCTTCGTGCCGCTGTTCATGGATGACCGCTCCCCGCCGCCTGCCTTCCCCTGTCTACCGTCATAGGGGCCCGTCATTACAGAGCGGCCCGCGCGCCGGCGGACGGCGCCTCGCCTGGCGTCTAAAATGACGAAATATGCGGCGGCTGCTTTTGTTGGTACTGCTGCTCGTGCTTCTTGGGGGAGCCGGGTGGCTGGTCTGGGCTTTCGAGTGGCCGGTCGGTCCTCGGCAGGAGCTCTTTGTGGAGGTTGCACCCGGCACCTCCACCCACCGCATTGCGGAGCAGCTCCATGGCGCCGGCCTCCTCTCATCGCCCCTGGCATTTGAGGCTTTGCACCTCATCGCCGGTGGCTCTCTCAAAGCAGGTGAGTACCGCTTCGACCATCCTGTCCGCCTTCGCGAGGTATACACGCGCATACAGCGCGGCGACGTCTATACCATTGCGCTCACGATCCCCGAAGGCGCCAACCTCTTTGACATCGGCGGCCGCGTCCAGGCGGCCAAGCTCGGCACGCAAGCTAGCTTCCTTGCCGCGGCGCACAGGGAAACCAGCCTTGTCTCTCTCCTGGACCCCCATGCGTCCAGCCTTGAAGGCTACCTCTTCCCGGCCACCTACCGCTTTGGCCGCCATACGGCGCCGGAAGGGATGCTGCGCACCATGGTCCGGACCTTTACCGTGGAAGCGGCCGCGCTGGGCGCAACCGGCGACCTGCACCGGCTCGTCACACTCGCTTCGCTGGTTGAGCGCGAGTCCCCGCTGCCGGAGGAGCGCCCGCTAGTCGCCAGCGTCTTTGAGAACCGCCTCGCTCGTAATATGCCTCTGGAAACAGACCCAACCGTTATCTACGCCGCTCTGCTTCGCGGGCAATACCGCGGCACCATCTTCCGGACCGATCTTGCCTTTGACTCGCCCTACAACACCTACCGCCATGCCGGTTTACCGCCGGGCCCTATCTGTAACCCGGGCCTGGTCTCCCTGCGCGCGGCGCTCCATCCCGCACACACCGGCTTTCTTTACTTTGTCGCTGCCGGTGCTGATCCGCTTGGCCGCTCGCGTTTTGCGGCAACACTTGAGGAGCACCAGCGCAATGTCGCAGCTTATCGCGCTGCTCTCCGCTCCGGCGGTACCCGGTAGCAAGCGCACAGCAGCCTCCCGGTATACTGGAGCCTTGTGCGTTGTTCCCCAGCTAGAGCTGCATCCGGGAGAGAGTCCGGTCGCAAAGTGCCGTACGGGTCCCCGATGGCGCGTGACAGGGGTCGTCCTCGGTGCCCTTTTGCTATTGCCCGCTTTAGAGGGCTGTCTCGCGCACACCTACCGTGTACAGCAGCCGCGTATGCCGTCCGTCATTAGGGATGCCGCTGCTGACCAGCTCGTCAAGCTCGTCAATGACCGGCATGACCATGTGCAGTCGCTCAAGGCCAGCGTAGGCTTCCAGGTTTCTGTCGGGGGCGAGCGCAAAGGCAGGGTTACGGAGTACACCACCTTGAGCGGCTACATTCGCCTCCGCGCCCCGGAGATGCTGCGCGTGATCGGGCTGCTCCCCGTCGTGCATACTCAGGCCTTTGACCTCGCAAGCGACGGCATGCACTTCACGCTGGTCGTGCCTCACAACAACAAGGCCTATACCGGCTCTAACGCCGTCAGCAAAGCATCCGGCCATCCCATAGAGAATCTGCGCCCCACCATTTTCTTTGACACCATGATCCCGCGGGCCATCGCGCCCGACGATCTTGTCTTCCGCACCGAAGAAAACAAGACCCGCGTAGATGGGGCAACGCACCAGCTCATGGCCGACCCGGAGTACATCCTGACCGTCGTACGCCGCAAAGCAGGCAGCCAGGAGCTCATCCGCGAGCGCGACATCCACTTCGATCGCACCACGCTTCTGCCCAGCGGCATCGACATCTACGATGACGCGGGTCAGTTGCAAACCTCCGCTGTCTACGGCCCCTACAGGAGCTTCGGAGACGAGCGCTATCCGGCGACCATCACCATCCGCCGCCCCGTCGACGAGTACACCATCGTGCTTTCCATCAACGAGCTCACGCTCAATCAGCACCTGGACGATAACCAGTTCCAGCTGCTGGTCCCGGAAGGCTACACCGTCCAGAAGATGGACTGAGCAGGCCTGCTTCTAGCATTTAGAATGAGGCTGCGGGCAGCTGGACGGCCGCTGCCGGTCGCGTGCAAACGTCGGTCGGGAGAGGAAAGTCCGAACTCCGCAGGGCAGTGTGCCGGATAACGTCCGGGATCCGGGCTTCAAGGTCCGGAGACGGCTAGTGCCACAGAGAAAATACCGCCGGCGTAAGCCGGTAAGGGTGAAAAGGTGCGGTAAGAGCGCACCGCCCTCACGGCAACGGGAGGGGCAGGGTAAACCCCACACGGAGCAAGACCAAATAGGAAGGAAACAGCGGTCCGGTCCAGATGCTGCCGCTGTGCGTGCCGGCCCGGTGCGCCAACGTGGACCCCACGCCTGCTCACGCAGCGTGGCGGAAACCTTCGGGTAGGTTGCTGGAGCGCGTCAGCAATGGCGCGCCTAGAGGAATGGTCGTCCAGGATGCAAATCCAGACAGAATTCGGCTTATAGGCTGACCGCGCAAAAAAGCCACCCTCGTTCGGGGGTGGCTTTTTTGTGCTGCTATGGGGGAGGGCCACTTGTTCAAGTACCCGAGCTAGGGGCCAGCCCAGAAGACTGCGCCCACGAGCCCGGCAAATGCTTGATCCAGGTAATCTCAATACAAGTGTTCTCGATCGAACTGCTCTCGATCTAGGTGCTCTTAATGTTTCCGTTGACGCCATTCGGGTAGAACCCGCCCAGCATCACCCCCGTAGTAGTGGTGCCATACACAATCTGCAGCACCTGCGAGGTGTTCCGTGCTGTGTTCAGGCCAGTCGAGGGATTGGTGTTGAAGATATTCACAGTGCCGTTTGAGAGGTAGGGCTGGAGATCACTCGCATCCACAGCCGGAGAAACAACCTGCTCCGCAATGCAAAGCTGACGCAGAACACCCTCATGCTGGCCTTCTGTGTCGTGGATCTGCGCTGCATAGTTCAGCGCTGTTGTGTTATCGACCAGGAACTGGATCGCTCCCTCGTAGGCACTGACGCCGGTTGTCTCCAGTGCCCGGGCCGTCGCGATAAACTGCGCTTCCGTCGTAAGTCCGCTCGGAGTCAGCGCAGCCAGATTCAGCGCAGGCAGATCCACAGGGGTGAGTCCAAGAGCCGTCATCGTCGCGCGAAGGAACTGCACATGTGCCTGCTCATCCGCGGCAAGCTGGTTCAGGACAGCCTGTGCATTCGCGCTCAATCCAGTCAGCTTTGAAAGACCCGAGACAGCGCCCGGGCTCGTACCCTGGTCCGCAGTCTGCAGGCCAGAGCCTGTAGCCAACGTCAGGTAGAACGTCGCCTCCAGGTACTCCAGGTTCAGGGCAAAGTTAAGAACGTCGGAGATCGTCGGTGGTGCGGTCGTCGCCGGCGTTGGGGCGGTAGAGCTGGTGCTGCTATTGCTGCTGCAGCCTGCCAGGCCAAAGGCTCCGGCAGCGAGGCCTGCAGTGGCAACAAAGCCGCGGCGTGTGAAGAGGTTGGCTGCGCGCTCAGTCGCTGCCTTCCTGGATGCATTGGCAGCCTGCTCGCTGTTTATCAACTCAACAGGCTCGAGCAGTGATTCGGTGCGGAACTTCGACATGAGATCTCTCCCCAAAATGCTTGCTTCTGATTCTGTCCATGCGGTCCGGGTGGGCCGCGGCGTCTCGGTGCAAGGGCCTCTCGCTTCTAGGTCGAAGCGATGCCGCCCGAAACACCCTTGGGGAAGAACCCTCCGCTTGTGACACCGGTCTGAGGCGTCGTTGTGGTCGGCTTGGACACGCCATACGCCACCCCGAGTACCTGCTGCACCGTTCGGATGATGCCCACAGCCGGCGGCGGCGCGGATGCGGCATACGGGACCGTGCCGATCGGCGTGACCGTGAAGATGCTTGTGAAGCCATTCGGTGGCACATCCTGCGCATCGATCTGGTAGTCGCCCGCGCTCGGAGTCGTCGAGGGAGGAATACCCAAGGTGGCGCATAGGTAGTTCGTCACGCCCAGGTGCTGAGCCTCAGCGCCCAGAATCTGCGCAGCCGTTGTCAGAATCGCCGTGTTGTTCTCGAGGAACTGAGCGGCACCGGCGTATGCACTGTTACCCAGCGCTGTGAACTGGCGCGCTGCGGCAAAAAAAGCGATATCGGTCGTCACCGGTGGAATCACACCACCCGCGCTGTAGTCGATCGTCGGCTCCGTCACCACCGAACCACCCAGCTGAGTAATCGTGGTCTGCAGCAGGTTGATATGGTTCCGCTCGTCCTGGGCCAATGCCGTGGCGACTGCCAACTCATTGCCGCTCAAGGAAACCTGCGGGGGATTCATAACCGGGACGGTACCAAATGCCTTGCCCGTCGAGCCGTAGGTGTAGAACTCCGCTTCCAGAAACTCAAAGTTCAGCGCGAAGTTCAGCACATCAACAACGGACGGTATTGCGGGCTGGGTGGTTTGTGCTTCGGCTCTTGCACCGGAAAGGGCACCGCCAACTGTTGCAATCGCGCTGGCTGCTGCCAGCGACGTCAGGAAGCGCCGGCGATTCACAGCCAGGAGATTTCGCTCCAGGGCCAGAATGCCTGCTTCTGTTTCCAACTGCTCCTCTGTCACTTTCCTATGAGGAGCCAAAATCGATGTAAAGACTGCCTTTGGCACGCGAGGACCTCCTGAAATCACTACATCAAACTCGATGGCAGCGTCTTCTGCTTGCCGGCCAACGATTCTTGTTGCCATCAGTTAGTGACAGAATGCGCGCGGCAGGTTGTGCCCTTTGTTGCTCTTTCGTTACAGTGCGGGCCAGCCCCGTTAAACCGCGCGTGAAACTTTTTCGACCCCTCATCCGTGCGCCCCGCTTCGCTCAAAGCGCTCCGCGTCGCTTCCGTGAACGCCTCCGCCTGAGCCTGCAACTCCGCCTGCTACACTCATCGCGGCAGGTGGTCGTCTCCGCGTATGCAGTGGAATGAATCAGTCCGCATCGCTGTTCAATCGCTCTGGGCCAACAAGCTCCGTACGGTGTTGACCCTGCTCGGCATGGTCATTGGCGTCGCCTCCGTCATCACCGTCATCACCATGGTCAATGGTGCCAATCACTATGTGGCCACCAAGATCTCCGGCCATGGCGCGGACGTCTTCACCATCGGCCGAACCAGCAGCATCACCTTCGACGCAGACACCTACATCCAGCAGAACAAACGCAAAAACCTGACCTATGAGCAGTTCACTGGTCTGCGCGACAGCTGCCGGGCCTGCCTGCTCACAGCCGCCCGCATCAACGCCACCGGCCGGGTCGTCTACGGCACGCAGTCCAGCACCAGCACCGCCCTCAGCGGGCTCACCCCGGCCATGCAGATCATGAACGCCCTGGTCGTCACCGCCGGCCGCGAGCTCACCGAAGCCGATGAGAAAAGCGGCGCTCACGTAGCGGTGGTCGGCTATGACGTAGTGCAGCACCTGCTCGGCGGCGTGAACCCCATCGGCAAGGAGCTCCGTGTCGACGGATCCGTCTACACAATCGTCGGCGAAGGCCAGCGGGAAGGAACAACCCTCGGCCAGAGCATGGACGACTACGTCGACATGCCCCTGAGCACCTACATGCACTCCCATGGCCTTCACCAGTCCCTCGACTTATCGGTCAAAGCCGGCGGCGGCCCCGGTGCCATGGAAGAAGCATCGGACGAGGCCCGCGCCATCCTCCGCATTTTGCGCCGCGATGCCCCCGGCACCCCGGATGACTTCTCCATCGAAAGCAACGGCAGCCTCGTCGATCTTTGGAAGAGCCTCACCTCAAGCTTCAGCGTGGTGCTGGTCGGGATCGCGTCGATCTCGCTCGTGATCGGCGGCATCGTCATCATGAACATCATGCTGGTCTCAGTCACAGAGCGCACCCGCGAAATCGGCATCCGCAAGGCATTAGGCGCCAGGCGGGCTGACCTGCTCCTGCAGTTCCTGGTCGAGTCCGCCGCCATGTCGGCGCTCGGCGGCCTGCTCGGCGTCTTGATCGGCTCCGGCCTCTCCTACGCTGTCTCCGCAGGCGTCGGCTGGCCTGCCCGCATCAGCCCGTGGTCCATCCTCGCGGGGCTGCTCGTGGCCACCTCCGTCGGCATCTTTTTTGGCGTGTACCCAGCCAGCAAAGCCGCACGGCTTGACCCCATCGTCGCCCTGCGCTCAGAGCTGTAGGGAGGGGAACGCCATGAGCTTCGGAAGCATCCGCGAAACAATCGCCATGGCCATCGCCTCGCTGCGCAGCAATGGCCTGCGCTCCACGCTCACCATCCTGGGCGTGGTCATCGGCGTCTCCACGGTCATCATCATCTCGTCGATCATCACCGGCCTCAATAACAAGGTGTCGAACTTCGCCAGCTCCTTCGGCACCAACTCCATCTTCGTCTTCCACCTGCCCATCGGCGTGCAGCCCACCCCAGAGCTGCTAGCGCGTCGCCGCCTCACTGTCGACGAAGCAATCGCCATGCGCAGCCTGCCGCACGTCGTCGCCGTCAACCCCTCCATCCGCTACCAGGATCCCGTCTTCGGCATCGGGCAGGAGGCGGTCAAGTACCGCGGCAAGTCCATCCAGCAAACACTCCTCGAAGGCGACACCGAGCAGATGCGCGCCACCTCGGACACGCCCGTCACCGAGGGCTCCATGTTCACCGCCGAAGAGGTCCAGCGCCGCGCCAACATCGTGATGCTCGGCACCGACACGGTCTCGCACCTCTTCGGGCAGGACAAAGCCCTTGGCAAAGACGTGGAGATCAAGGGCGAGCTCTTCACCGTCACCGGTGTTGTCGGCAAGCACAAACGCCTCTTCGGCGACGGCCCCAATCCCGATGACAACATCGCCTATTTCCCCATGGGCACCTTCCGCAAAATCCTGCCCGACCAAAAAGACGTCTGGATCACCGTCCGCTATGACGACCCCAAATACCGCCCCCTGGTCGAGGACGAGATCCGCACCCAGCTGCGTATCGAGCGCAAGGTCCCCACGGAGAAGGACGATGACTTCGAGATCTTCACTCCAGATGCCATCGTCCGCCTGTGGACCCAGCTCACCGACGGTCTCGTACTCTTCATGATCGCCGTCTCCAGCGTCGGCCTCATGGTCGGCGGCGTCGGCGTCATGAACATCATGCTGGTCTCGGTCACCGAGCGGACCCGCGAAATCGGCGTCCGCAAGGCCATCGGCGCCACACGCGGCAGCATCCTGCTCCAGTTCACCTCGGAGGCGGTTATGCTCTGCGCCGTGGGCGGTTTCCTGGGCGTCGCTTTCGGCGGCCTCGTGACGCTGGCCGTACGCCTCACCATCGCCGCGCTGCCCGCCAGCATGTCCAGCACCTGGACGATCGCAGGCTTCTGCAGCTCCTGCTTCATCGGCCTCGTCTTCGGCATCTACCCGGCCTGGAAAGCCGCGACCCTCAACCCCATCGACGCCCTGCGCTACGAGTAGCCGCAAGCCACAAGGGCTGCTCTACTCTCTCGGCCAGAGCTGGCGCTCCCCAGCCCGCTCTCAAGCCCGCTCCTCAACCCCGCTCCCAAATCCGGTTCTAGCCCGCTCGATCCCGCTCTAGCTGCCGCCCTGCACAAACTCGCACAGCATCTCCGCCAGGCGCTTCGGCGCTTCCATCGGCACCAGGTGCCCTGACCCCGCCATCACCGCAAGCCGCCCATTCGGGAAGTGCGGCATCGTCATCTCCTTCTGCACCGCCGGCCCCAGGCTCTTGTCCTTCTCCGCGGCAATCACCAGCGTAGGCAGGTCCAGCACCCCCACCCGGTCGCTCCAGTCTTCTTCGCTGCCCTGCTGCAGCCACGCTTTCCAGGCAGCAGGGTTCGCCCGCAGGCGATCCTCCACCGCTCGCTCAAAGACGTCCGGGCTCAGCGGCAGGCTGCTGTTTCCGCGCACGTAGCCCTCGGCGTCGGCGCGTGTCGGCTCCGCCTGGGCCAGCATCTCCGCGCGGTCCGCGGGCGCAATCGGCTCTGGGCACACAGGCGAGGGCGTCAGCAGAACCAGCTTCTGGAGCCCCGGCACCCCCTGGCGCGCCAGCACCGCCGCCACTTTGCCTGTCATCGAGTGCCCAACCAGGACGATCTTCTTCAAGCGCAGCTCCCGGAAAGTCTCGGCAAAGCTCTGCGCCATCTCCTCCACGCTGTAGCCGGGCATATCCGCCGCATCGCCAAAGCCCGGCGTGTCGACCGACAACACACGGAACCGTGAAGCCATCAGCAAGCCCGACTCAATCCATTCCCGGCGCGAGCTCCCAAAAAAGTGCAGCAGCACCAGGGTGGGCGAGTCCTCCTGCGCGGTTCCACGAAGCAGCAGATCGGTCACTGGCAGCACATCAAGCCTCCCATACGAGAACGGCTATAGGATGCACCCTGCTTACCCGGGCAAGGCGAGTACGCCCGATAAACTGGAAGCCCGTGCACGCCTTCGCCCTCATCGTCGCCGCGGTGCCAGCCCTTTTCTCACTGGCAGGGATCGCGTTTAGCCTGCTCGCTCTCGTCGCGGCATGGTCTTTTCTTCGCGACAGTCGCGCCACCGCGGCAACGCCTGTCACTTGGGACCCGCCCTCCATCTCCATCCTGAAAGCCGTCAAGGGTCTCGATCCAGGCCTCCTCGAAGCCCTCCAAACCTACTGCACCCAGCTCTATCCCGCGCCGGTCGAGCTCCTGCTGGCCGTCCAGTCGCCCGACGACCCAGCGCTCCCCGTCCTGCGGCAGCTCGCACAACAGCACCCCGGCATGCGCATTCAGGTCATCCACACGCCGCTCGTGCTCGGCACCAATGGCAAGTGCAGCAACCTCGCGCAGCTCCTGCCGCACGCCCGGCATACGCTCCTGCTCATCAGCGATGCTGACATCGCCGTACGCCCAGGCTATTTCCAGCGCATCGCAGCCCCATTTGCAGACTCCAACATGGGCCTTGTGACCGTCCCTTACTGGGGCCGCACCCATCCGGTACAGAACCCGACACTAGGCTCCTGCCTCGAAGCACTGGGCATCGCGACCGACTTCCTTCCCGGCGTCCTCACCGCCCGGCTCACCGAGGGCGGTCTCCACTTTGGCCTGGGCTCCACCCTGCTTGTGTCCCGGTCGGCGCTCGCCGCGGCCGGCGGCTTTGAGGCATTGGTCAACGTGCTGGCCGACGACCACGATCTGGGCCACCGCATCCACCAGGCCGGCTTCCGTGTGATCCTGAGCCCGGAGCCGGTCTCCACCTCCGTGCCGGCCTACACCTTCAGCGGCTTCTGGCAGCACCAGCTGCGCTGGGCGCGCACGGTACGCAGCCTCCGCCCCGCAACCTACCTAGGGCTTGCCCTTACGCACCCCGTGCCCTGGGCACTGCTCTATCTCCTGAGCACAGCGGGCAGCATCCCCGCCTGGATCCTGCTCGGCTTCGTGCTCGCCGCGCGGGTAACCGTGGCGCTCGCTCTGGGTTACCGCATGCTCGGCGACAGGCAGGTCCTGCGCGATCTCCCGCTCCTGCCCCTGCGGGACTGCCTGGCCCTCGCGCTCTGGGCCTGGAGCTTCGCGAGCAACATCGTCGAGTGGCGCGGCGAGCGCTTCCGTATAGAAGCCGGCAAGCTCATACGCGGGGACACCACGAGGTAGGTGAGCCCACAGCCGCGAATCCCTTGCAGGGGCCGGTTTACAGTAAAGGAGGTACCTGCCATGGCCCACTCGTCCCCAGTCTCCCCTCCAGACTCGACTCTCATCCAGCTCGCTCCCGGCCTTTCTCCCTCTGTCGGCCAGAGCCCGTCTGACGCCGGCCTCGGCCCGGCAGCCACGCTCATCTACGACGATTGGTACCCAGCCCTGCGCTCCTCTGCGCTCGCCGGCAAGGGGATGCGGACCGCCCTTCTGCTGGGCATCCCTCTGGTACTCGGCCGCAAGCGCGACGGCAGCCTCTTTGCCATGCGCGACAGCTGCCCCCACCGCGGCATCCCGCTCTCCTGCGGCTGGTTCAATGGCGAGTCAGTCGCCTGCAAGTACCACGGCTGGGAGTTTGAGCCGGTCTCCGGCCAGTGCACCGCTATCCCTTCGCTCACCACGCATGACAAGCTCGACCCCACCCGCATTTACAGCACCGCCTACCCCTGCGTCGAGCAGGACGGCTACGCCTGGGTCTATATGCCGGCCCCGGGCACCGGCCGCGTGCGTCCCGGCGAAGCTCACCTGCCGCCGGTGCCGTCCGCGCCCAAGTTCAGTGACCGCTTCCGCTCCGCCCACCTCACCGCTGACCTGCCCTGCAACGTCGATCACGGCATCATCGGTCTCATGGATCCCGCACACGGCCCCTTTGTGCACCAAAGCTGGTGGTGGCGCAAGCCGGCCTCCATCCATGAGAAGGCCAAGCACTTTGAGCCGATCCCGGAGGGCTTCCGCATGTCCGCCCACGCGCCGTCCGGCAACTCCGCGCCATACAAGCTGCTCGGCGTCTATGGCGAGCCCATCACCACCACCATCGACTTCCAGCTCCCCAACCGGCGCATCGAGACCATCCGCTGCGGGCCCAAGTGGTTTTCCAGTATCACCACCGTCACGCCCACCACCACGCGCGCCTGCCGCATCGACGTCTTTGCCGCCTGGAACATCTTCTACGCCGTTCCCGGTGTGACGGCGATCGCAAAGTTCTTCGGCAAGCGCTTCGTCGCGCAGGACCAGGAAACCATGATCGAGCAGGCCCAGGGCCTTCGCTACGACCCCACCCTGATGCTGATCGACGATGCCGACCGGCCCGCCAAGTGGTACTTCGCGCTCAAGCAGGCCCGTCTGGAAGGCACAGGCAAACATCCGCTCGCCGGCCCCGTCACCCTCCGCTGGCGCTCCTAAGCTCACTTCAGAGAGGGCGACAAGAAAAGGCCGGGAGCGTGAGCTCCCGGCTCAAGTCACGCAAGGAATGGAACGCATGGGACGTGAACAGTGCATGTTGACGCTGCCCACAGAGCTTGGAATGCCCATCGCCCAGCCCCGTCCAAACATCAAAACAGGCAAGGGCAGATGCATTCAAACTCTGGAAGGTGAAACACACAATGGCGGCAAAGGACGCGTTCGACCGCAGAACTCTTCTGGTGCAGGGCGGCCGCGGCCTGGCCGGTGCGCTGCTCGTCAACGCAGGCCGCGATGGCCACGCACAGTCCACCCCCTCGCAGGTCGGGCCTATAGATCGCGGCAGCGTCACCGGCGAGAAGATCGACTTTCCCGCCATCCACGCCGATACCGATCTGCCCAGCGGCGGACCACCGGCGTCTGACCCCAAGAACACCCGCGTCGGCTTCGCGGTCGTCGGCCTCGGGCGGCTCTCGCTCGAAGAGATCCTGCCCGCCTTCGGCAGCTGCAAGCATGCGCGGCCCGTCGCGCTGGTCAGCGGCGACCCCGCCAAAGCCAAGACTGTCGCCGACCAGTACGGCATCGAGCACACCTACACCTACGCCCAGCTCGCCGACCTCCGCGGCAACCCGGAGATCCAGGCCGTCTACATCGTCACCCCCAACGCCCTGCATCGCGAGCACACGGAGGCTGCCGCCCGCGCCGGCAAGCATGTGCTCTGCGAAAAGCCCATGACCGTCTCCCCAGCCGATGCCGAAGCGATGATCCGCGCCTGCGACAAAGCTGGCGTCCAGCTCATGGTCGCCTACCGCATCCAGTACGAGCGCAACAACCGCTACCTGTCTGACCTGGTGCGCGGCGGCAAGCTCGGCACCGTACGCTCCATCCACGCCATGAACGTGCAGAATGAGTCAGCCCCTGACCAGTGGCGGCACATCCGCGAGCTCTCCGGCGGCGGCTCCCTGCCGGACATTGGCTTGTACTGCCTTAACACTGTCCGCGCCCTCACCAGCGAGGAGCCGGTTGAGATCTCCGCCGTCATCCACTCCCCCGCAGGCGACCCCCGCTTCCGCGAAGTGGAAGACCTGGTCGACTTCACTCTGCGCTTCCCCTCCGGCGTCGTCGCCGCCTGCACCTCCTGCTACAGCGCGCACAAGCATAGCGAGCTGCAGGTCATGGGCGTCGAGGCCTGGGCGCGCCTCGGTGCCGCCTTCAACTACAACGGCCAAAAGCTCACCGTCTCGCGCCGCGACGGCATCACCGAAGCAGAAGCCGAGTACACCCTCAACCCCGCCAGCCAGTTCGCCCTTGAGATCGACCATTTCGCCGAGTGCATCAAGACCGGCCGCAAGCCGCGCACCGGCGGTGAGGAGGGCCTGCAGGATCAAAAGCTCATGGCCGCGATCTACCAGGCAGCCAAAACAGGCAAGCCGGTGACGCTCGAGCCGGCCGGCCCCATCGATGCCACACGCGGTCCAGCCCTGCCGCCCCTCAGCCTCGGCTGAGCGCTGCCGACTCCTCCACGGCTACCCGGTCCGGCATCATCTCCCGTTGCGCCTCGCGGGAAATCCCGAGCGCGCTGCCCAGCGATGCAAACGCCTGGGGGTCGGCCAGCAGCGTAGGCGCCAACCCCTTCTGCGTGGTGGCAATCTCGTACCACAGGTTCTGCGCCTGCCATATGTTTGCGTCGAAGGGCAGCAGCCGCAGCGCCTCGGCCGCAGTCAGCGCATGGTCCAGTGCTTCGGCGTCGTCGGGCCGCGCAGCCACGGCGGCCATCGCCTCGCACATGCGCCGGTCCGCGACAAAGCTCAGCTCGCCACAATCCAGCTGGTCCAGCTCTACCCGGTCCTGCTTGGCCAGCGCCAGCGTCGCCCGCACCTGCGTCGCATCCACCGGATCGCTTTCAAGCGCACGCCGCAGGTTGACGTTCACAGCAAAGCTCGCAGCCAGCGCCAGCGCTGACGGCCGAGGCACCGCTGCCTCGGAGAGAAAGTGCAGCAGCGCCGCATGGTCGGCATACAGCCGCAGCAGGCTTTCCTCCGCCTCGGCCACTGTGTTGTTCAGAATCAGCTTCATCACGCGCCGCTGCTCATCGGTAAACAGCGCGCGGATCGTGCAGGTGCTGCCGCCAAACTCGCGATCAAACAACCGGATCACCGCAGGCAGGTCAGCCCGTAGCATGGAGCCCCGGGCCTCCTCGGTAAACTCCGCATGCGCGGCCCGGTCCTCTTCCCGGTAGCGCTTCACCCCGGCCGCAATGTTCTGGTCGCCGAAGTGCAGCACTGCATAGAACAGCCGCTGCTCCTCATGCGTCAGCACGGAGCACACCGTGGCATCGCCTGAGATCAAGCGCCCGCGCCCTGAGTTCTGCACCGCCTGCTCATGGCTCTCCACCTCAAAGGCAAACAGCCGCGCCTTGTCGCCATAGCTGCGAAACACCGACGACACCGCATAGTGCGCCGCCACCTGCTCCAGCCCCACCATCAGCGGCTCCACACGGCGCCGGTAGATCTCTGCTCCCGTGCCTTGACTCAGCACGTTGCTCTCCGCCTTTGCCAGCTCGGCAAGGAACGCCTCGCGTAACCCATCCGCCGCCTCGCCGAACAGATCCCGTGCTAGCTCCAGCACCCGCGCCGCATAGGCAATAATCTGCACCGTCTCGATCCCGGAGATATCGTCAAAAAACCAGCCGCAGCTCGTATACATCAGCTGGCTATGCCGCTCGAGCTCCAGCAGCTTCAGCGCCTCCACACACTCCTCAGCCGAAAGCGCGCGCGCACTCTCCTTCGCGAGAAAGTTCCCCGCTGCTTCCGAGTCCAGCATCACCGCGATGTATCGGTCACACGCCCCATCCCAGTCACGAAACAGCCGCGCCCCCAGCGCAGCCGCCATCGGCTTCACCCCATCCCGCAGCGCATCCAGCCCCTCGCGCAGCGGTCCGCGCCAGCGCTGGTTCCACCCGGGCTTGCCGCCATTGCAGCCGCAGTTCGTCCGCCAGCGCTCCACCCCATGTGCGCAGCTCCAGCTCGTCGCCTCCGCAATCTGCGCCTCCCACTGTGGCGGAAACCTTTCGAGATACTCGCCGTAGTTCGTGATGGTCGCGAGCTTCTCCGCTTCGGTGTACTGCAGCGCGTAGCTCAGCGCCATCTCGCCAAAGTGGTGATGGTGCCCGTAGCTTTCTCCGTCGGTCGCCACATGCACCAGCTCCGGCTCTTGGGGAGCCTCGCTGCTGAAGCCGCTCGCCATCCTCCGCGCAAACCCCTCGCCAGAGTTCAGCAGCTGATCAAAAGCGATCGCCTGCGAGCGCGAGCCGTCATAAAAGAACACAGCAATCGAGCGCCCACCGCTCAGCGCCACCCGGTACGGCCTCCGCGTGTTGACCGATGCCCCTTCCGTCGCGCTCCAAGTCGCGCTCCAAGTCGCGCTCCCAGCCGCGCTCGCAGCCGCGCTCCTAGTCAGACTCCCAGACCCGCTTCCAGCCGCTCCACCAGCCGCGCTCCCAGCCGCTCCACCCGTCGCGCTCGAGCCTTCGCCCTTGCTCCCCTTGCCCCCGCTTTTCCCGCCGCCCTGCGCCTGCGCAGGCAGCGGCCGCACCGCCGCACACTGCGCCGGTGCCAGGATCGTAAATCGGATGCCGTGATCCGCCAGCACCTCCAGCGACTCCGTATCGACAGCCGTCTCCGGGAGCCACATCCCCTCTGGCTTGCGCCCGAACCGGTGCTGGAAGTCGGCAATGCCCCATCGCACCTGCAGCTCTTTGTCCCGGCGCGAAGCCAGCGGCATAATCACGTGGTTGTATACCTGCGCCATCGCTGAGCCATGGCCGCTAAAGTGCTTCGCACTCTCGCGGTCTGCTTCCAGGATCGAGCGATACGTCAGCTCGGCGTGCTCTTCGAGCCAGCTCAGCAGCGTCGGGCCAAAGTTAAAGCTCATCTGCGCATAGTTGTTCACGATGCGCAGAATCTCATTGCTCGTGTTCACGATCCGCGAAGCACCGTTGCGTGCGTAGCACTCGGCCGTGATGCGGTCGTTCCAGTCGTGGTAAGGCGCGGCGGTATCCTGCGTTTCTACGCTTTCAATCCACGGGTTCTCGCGCGGCGGCTGGTAAAAGTGCCCGTGGATCACCAGAAAGCGATTGCTGCTGCTCATCCCTGTTTCCTCATCTTCTACGCCGCCGGTGGTGCCACAAAGGGTTTGCCCTGCAGGTCGCAAGCCCGCCACATATACCAGCTCGCGACCGTGCGCCACGGCCGCCAGCGTTCCCCGCGCCGCAGCATCACCTGTGGGTCGGCCAGCATGCTTGCGTCAAAGGCCTTGCGCTTCGGCAGCCGCCCAAAGGTCAGGGCAAAGCCTTTGCGCACCCCATAGTCGGTCACGGGCAGCACGTCGGGCCGCCCCAGCCGAAACATCAACAGCATCTCCACCGTCCACGGACCCACCCCCCGCACCTCGCGCAGCCGCTGCGCAATCTCTTCATCGGCCATTCTGCGAATTGCTTCTAGCCCCGGCACGGTACCATCGAGCGTTTTCTCCGCCAGGTCACGCAGCGCCAGCGCCTTGTTCCGCGAGAGCCCGGCAGCCCGCAGCGCCTCCTCCGGCTGCGCCAGCAGCAGCTCCGGCGTCGGGTGGATTTCGCCGAACAGCTTCAGCAGCTTATGCAAAATGGCGCGCGCCGCGGCCCCATGCAGCTGCTGCGACAGGATCGCCTCCAGCAGCGCCTCGAACGGCGAGTGCTGGCTCTTCAGCCGCAGCGTGTAAGGTCCGGCCTGCGCCATCAGCGCACCCAGCTTCGGGTCCGCCTCCGCCAGCGCGCGGCATGCTTCGGCGCTGTCGTAGCGCGGCGCGCGGCGCCCATCCGCTTGGCTCTCACTCATAGCTCCAGTGTATGAGCCCCGGCGTTTCCCGTCCGCTGAACATTCACCAGACGGCAAGCCCCGCCCTGGGCGCATCTTTGCCAGGGACCATGATTCCCAAAGAAGAAAAGCCCGGCCAGCAAGCGGCAGCAACCAAAGCAGCTAGAAAAGCGCCACTCGCCCAAAAAACGCCACTCGCGAAAAAAGCGCCACTCGCCAAGGAAGCGCCAATCGCAAAGAAGGCCCGGCAACCCGACCCCGCCTCCGCGCAGGCCGCCGGCAAAAGCGCGAAGCCCAAGGCACAAGCCGCCGGCCGCAAAGCCCCATCTACGGAAGCTCGCGAGCGCCAGCCAAGCCATGCCGCGCCCGATGCCGGCCCCATGCCCGAGGCTCTCAACCGCCTGGCCCGCGACCCGCGTGTCACAGTCCGCCGCGGCGGCGAGCCGCCCAAGGACGCAAAATGCGTCATCTACTGGATGCAGCGGGCCCAGCGCGGCATTGACAATCCTGCGCTCGATGTAGCCATCGCGCTCGGCAATGAGCTCGGCCTGCCGGTGGTCGCGTTCTTCTCCGCGATCAGCAACTTTCCCCACGCCAACTGGCGCCATTACCACTTCCTGAGCCAGGGCCTGCCCGATGTGGAGCACGATCTCCACGAGCGCAACGTCGACTTCATCGTGCGCCGTCCACCTCACAACGCGCTTGAAAAATTGGTCGTTGAGCTCGGCGCAGCCGCCGTCGTCGGTGATGAAAACCCCATGCGTGAGCCCGAGCGCTGGCGCGAGGTCTTCGCCCACCGCATTCAGGTCCCCTACTGGACTGTCGACGCCGACTGCATCGTGCCGGCCAACACCTTCACCAAGCACTTCTATGCCGTGCACTTCTTCCGCCCCAAGTTCTTTGCGGAGCTGCCCAAGTTCCTCGAGTGGAAGTCGCCCGAGAAAGCGCAGCACACCTGGCAGCGCCCCCACGGCTTTGAAAGCTTTCACGTCGGCGATGACCTGACCGAAGGCTGGGGCAAGCCCTTTGACCGCTCCGTAAGCCCGGTGGACAGCTTCACTGGCGGCACGCGCGCTGCGGAGAAGCTGCTGGCCGATTTCGTCACCAACAAGCTGGTCGATTACAACTCCGTACGCAATCACCCGGAGCGCGACGGCACCAGCCGCATCTCTCCCGCGCTGCATTACGGCCACATCGGCCCGCTCACCATCGCGCGTGCCATTGAGGATGCCGTGAAGCAAGGGAACTGCACGCCGGAAGCGCGCGATGCTTACTACAGCGAGGTACTGGCCTGGCGCGAGCTTTGCGTCAACTTCGTCCGCTTCGTCCCCGATTACGACTCCATCGATTGCGCCCCGGACTGGGCGCGCGAGTCGCTCAAGAAGCACGCCCGCGACCCCCGCCCGCACCCCTACACGCGGGACCAGATGGAACGCGGGGAAACACACGATGAGCTCTGGAACGCCGCGCAGAAGCAGATGGTCGACCACGGCTGGATGCATAACATCCTGCGTATGTACTGGGCCAAAAAGATCCTTGAGTGGAGCCCCAACGCAGCGGAAGCCTTCAGCAACACCGTCTATCTCAATGACCGCTTTTTCCTCGATGGCCGCGACCCAAATGGCTACGCCAACATCGCATGGGCCATCTGCGGCGTGCATGACCGGCCCTGGTTTGAGCGCCCTATCTTCGGCAAGGTTCGCTACATGTCTGGCGCCTCCACCGGCAAGAAGTTCAACTCCAAGCGCTACATCGCCAACATAGAACGCGGCAGCGCCTTTGGCGACAGGGAAGCACCTACCCGCTAATACTCCAACCTACGGCGGGGAGCTCCCGCTATGCCGCGAATGCGGCGTGAGCTTTTTCACCAGGAACTCCTGAAACAGGTTGGCGAGCGCGCCGGTCCCAATGCCGACTGCGAAGTTCTCAAACGTCAGGCCCGCTCCATTGCGGTCGCTCGCCGGGTAGTACAGGTTTGAGATGCCTCCAGCTGCCAGCCCACCCAGCAGGCCGGAGTAGTCCACCTCCCAGTGGCCGTTATCCCCCTTGCAGATCACCGAGTTCGCGATCGCATACAGCGCGCGCGACTCGGCCGTCCCCGTACCTTTCCAGAAGTAGCGCGGATCCTGCTTGAACAGGATAGGAAGCACCCCGGCACTCAGCACACCATTGATCACTCCATCGCCATAGCCTGCCGCATAGCGCTTGGCGTAACCCTGCGCGCCTTGTCCATACCCGCTGTACGCATTCGTGCCTTGCTCGATGCCTGCCGCCACGCCGGTTGCTAGCAGGGTGAAAGGGTCTATGCTGCTCTTCCACACCAGCTCCCATTTCTGCCTGGGCACCAGTGGCAGCGCGCCATGGTCGTAGCTAACGTAGAAGTTCGGTACCGCGCCGAAAACGCGCTGCTTCTCTTCTTCCTTGATCTGCTCTTCGGCAAGCTCCTGCCGCGTCACCGTCACCTGCACATCTGTCACCGTGCCTGCGGCAGATAAGAACAGGTCCGGCAGCACCAGCGCGTCGCTCTCGCGCAGCTGGCCGGTCACGCTCTTCGCCGCAAAACCCAGCGCGTCGACCTGCAGTTGAAACGAGCCCTGCTCGTCCCCGGCGAACACAAAATGGCCGCTGTCATCGGAAACTGTCTGACGGTCGGCGCGTCCCGCCTGCTTCAGCGTTATAAGAGCCAGCGGCACGACCTTGCCGTGCGCGTCGATGAGTGTACCGCTCAGCGAGGGCTGGGCCTGACTCTCCACCTGCGCAGGCATCCCGTGGCTGTCGGTCGGGGAGGAATCTGCTGCCGGCGTACCTGCATCCTGCGCAAACCCGGGTAGCGGGACGCAAGCGAGCAAGAGAAAGGGAAGCGCAACAAAGGCGGCTGGCATGCAAGGAAGCAAGGGAGGGCCTTGAAACTGTTCGCGACGCAGGGAGCCCCAAGCTGTGAAAAGAGTCAGCCCAGGCACCCGCCTGTCAATCCCTGCAGAACCGGTCCTTCCCTGTGTCATTCTCCCTGTGACCGATGGCACCCCATTTGGCCCAAAATGGGCCAAGCGCCCCGCGAACAGACCCCCCTCTGTCAACCCCCGCCACAGAATGCGAAACGGTGTGCAAGCGGTACCGAAGTACCGTACGGATCGCATAACTATGCACCATCCTGCATATGTATACATTCCACGCGGAAGCGGCCCTCAGAAGACGCCAAATGACAGCACCTTTTGTCGCCATCTCCTGCACCGCCAGCCGAAACAAGAACGCGGGCATGCGATGGATCGCATGCCCGCGTTCTTGTTTCCTAGTATCTGGGGATGATCGTGCGATACGCGTAGCCGTTCCGCAGGATCACCACCGAAGGCGGCGGTGGCGGCGGCAGGTACGCATACGGCGGCGGTGGCGCATAGGTGTTGTAGACCACCGTCCGCGGCGGCGGCGGGGCTTCTACCGGCGGCGCATAGTAGGTAGCCGGCGCACGGCGCATCAGGCCAGAGGGATCCCTCTGCGGCTCGTCCAGCTGGTTGACCGGGATCACCGCGTCATCCATCACCTTCAACGTCAGCTTGGTCTCTTCCTTCAGCGTCGGGCGCGGACCCCGGCGCGGCAGGTTGATCAGGTCCAGCGGCCACAGGATCGGGATCGACCACTCCACGATATCCCGCACCGGGTGACCCTTTCCATGGATCCGGCCCTCCCGGTCCACCGGGTAGCCCGGCACATTCACAACCTTGGCGCTCAACGGGACCACGGTTCCCGGCTGGATGACCATGCGGTCGAACTTGAGCTCCATCCACCCCTTGCCTACCAGGTGGCCCGGGTCCCTGTAGTCTTCAAAGCGGCCTTCCAGGTAGCTATTAAACGGCAGGATCGAGCGGCCGTATCGCTCCACCGGGCTTACCTGGCACAGCACCGGATCGCCTATATCGGCAGTCTTCGAGGAGAGTTTCGGTTCCGAGATCGTGCAGGAGAGGATGGAACCGGCAGGGAGAATCTGTTCAGCCGCACGCGCTGCGACTGGCGCGAGGAGCAGAAGCAGGGGAACAGCAGGAGCAAAATACTTCATCTTTGGACCTCCCTGGCGCTCAAACAGGCTCCCGGAGAGAGGGTGGTTGCCTGGTCGTGAGCCTCATCGGGTATATGGCGATGGAATCGGACAACGACTATCTGGCAGACCAAAGACGTGCTGGCCCTGAGGCACTGATCATGCCTTGTTCCTGCAGGGCCGTCAATTGAAAGTTGAAGAAGACCGTCCCCATTGCACTTACGAGGGAGCACAGCTTACTGGCAGCGTTCAAGTCAGGGTTTGAGTACCACTTCTAGGTAGCCTTCCTCGCGTGCGTCAAACTTGCGGAAAGCCTCCGGCGCCTCATCGAGCGAGAGCCGATGGCTCACTACCCGACTCGGCTTGGCTACGCCGGTCAGGATCATGTCGCGCAGCTTTCCGTTCCAGCGCTCATCGTCGTCCCGCCCCATCGTGATCCGCACATTCTTGCCGAACAGCTTGTCCCACGGCAGCAGAAGCTTGCCCTGCCCGAGCGTCGGCTCCGGACCGCTCGGGTCCTTCGGCGCCCCCGCTGCGTCGGGATTGGTCGTCAGGCACGCCGACGAGTGCCCATCCACGCACATCGCGCAGAATCCGCAGCAGATGTGCGTCGGCACCGTAACGCGGTCGCCCTTCTGCACGCCCTTCACCGCCGAGCCTGCCTCCACCACGACCCCGAGCGGCTCATGGCCGATCATGCCGCCCTCAATCCCGCGCATCCTGCCCTCATAGAAGTGCAGGTCCGTCCCGCAGATAGCACTCGACGTGGCGCGGATCAGCACACCTGTCGTTTGCTTGATCTCCGGATCCTTGACCTCGCGCACTATCATCTTGCGCGTCTCCTCCAGCACTGCTGCCTTCTGCCGCTCCTTCGCGCACTTGCCGCCCACGCGTCTCTGCCTCCGAAAGATGCCCCACCCTCCCCTCCCCTCCACACATCACTTTAGGGTCGCCCAGCGTACGGAGGTAATCTGTCGCGGCCCTGGAACCCTGCCGATACTGGACGCAACACTCCGTTCGGACGCACCCGGTCTGCCTGCAAGGCGCCCCTGCTCGTGGCCCTTTTACCTGCAGGCAGCAACCTGTCCCCCCTACTTGCCGCGCGGCTGATCCATGCTCCGCTGCTGGGGCGCAGGTGTGTTTCGAGCGCAGGCAAAAAGGCTGGCATGGTCGCTGCACTGATTCGTCGCGCTGCACTCCCGCTGCTGCTTTTAGCCGGCGCGTGGTCCATGCATGCGCAGCAGGAGTCGCCGGCAGCCCGGCAGCAAAGGGCAGACGGGCGCTTCCTCCTACGTCGCGGCATCGCCCCGGCAAGCCATCCGGGAGCCCCCATGCCAGCGCTGCACACAGCACGCGCGCAGCAGCACGCTCTTTTACAGAGGCAACGGCGAGCGCTGGAGCAAGGCAGCGCACTGGTCCTCCCCGGGGGTAAACAGGCACCCTCACTGGCGCAGCCGGCCGTCAGCGGAAGCACATGGCAGTCACTCGGTCCGCTGCAAGTCCAGACCCCCGCTTACGGGCTCGTCACTGGCCGCGTCAGCTCCCTTGCCGCCGACCCCAACGACACCTCCGGCAATACCGTCTACCTGGGCGCAACCGGCGGTGGCGTCTGGAAGAGCACCAATGCCAAGACCGGCGCGACCTTCATGCCGCTGACCGACGACATCTCGGCCTTTGCCAACTCGGACACTTCGATTCCTTCACTTTCCATCGGCGCGCTAACCGTCGAGCCCGGGAACCCGCAGGTGGTCCTCGCCGGCACGGGCGACCCGAACGATGCTCTGGATTCCTATTACGGCGTGGGCATCCTCCGCTCGGGCGATGGCGGCACCTCCTGGAACCTCGTGCAGTACGGTACCGACAGCGGCAGCACCACCTACTACAGCCTGGAAGGGCTGGGTTTCGCCGGCTTTGCCTGGAGCACCGCGACCACCAATCTGGTGGTCGCCGCTGCCTCGCAATCGCTCGAGGGGCAGATCGTCAACACCAGCTTCAGCAGCTCGGCAGAAGCCGGTCTCTACTACTCCACGGACGCAGGGCAGCATTGGATCCTTGCCACCATCACAGACGGCACCAACCAGGTCGTCCAGTCTCCCACCTACAACAGCCAGCCTCCCGGCAACCCGGCGACATCCGTCGTCTGGAACGCACAGCGAAAGCTCTTTTTCGCGGCAATACGCTTTCATGGCTACTACTCCTCGCCTGACGGCATCACCTGGACGCGCCTGGCGAACCAGCCTGGTCCCGGTCTCTCCAGCACACAGTGCCCGGCAGATCCGAACTCAGTTGGCAGCACCAGCTGCCCTCTTTTCCGCGGTGTGCTCGCTGTGCAGCCCGTCACCGGCGACACCTTCGCACTCACGACAGACATCAACAACGTCGACCAGGGCCTTTACCAGGATGTCTGCTCGACCTCCGGCACCGCGGCAAGCTCCTGCAGCTCGAGCACCGTCACCTTCGGCAAGCAGATTGCAGATGGCGCATTGGACGACCCAAACATCACAGGTTCCGCGGTCATTGATCAGGCTGACTACAACCTCGCTCTATCCGCCGTCTCCTCGCAGCAGGACACCATCCTTTTTGCGGGCACACAGGATATCTTTCGCTGCTCCCTCGCCAATAGCTGCACGTGGCGCAACACCACTAACGACACCACCTGCGCTGCCGCGGAGGTCGCTCCGTCCACCCACGCCATCGACAGCACCTTCGGGGCGAGCGGGCTGCTCTACTTCGGCAATGATGGCGGCTTGTGGCGCTCAACCAACACCGTCTCCCAAACGGGTTCAGTTTGCAGCAGCACCGATAGCCAGAGCTTCACGAACCTGAACGGCGGCCTCGGCTCCCTGGCAGAGCTGAGCCACGTTGCCGTCAGCCCAGGGAGCAGCAGCCTTGCCTTGGCCGGTATGGGGGTCTTCGGCGTCGTTGCGAGCGAAAGCACGTCTGCTCAGTCGGGCGCTGGCCCATGGCAACAAATCCTCGACGGCGAAGGAAGCCTGGTAGCCATCGATCCAACCACGCCGGCCAACTGGTATGCCGACGGTGGTCCCGGCGTTAACATTTTCAGCTGCAGCGGGGGAAGCAACTGCAACAACAGCGGTTTCGGAACGACCCCTGTCATCGGGCGCTCGCAGGTCGAAGACGACGCCGACTACTTCCTGGATCCGGCGCCGTGGATGCTCGATCCGCTCAACCCGGCAAATCTCATTGTTGGCACCTGCCGCATGTGGCTGGGGCCGGTCACCGGCAACTGGAGCTCTTCAGACATCCTGAGCCCCATGCTTGACGGCGACCAGGAAAGCTTCTGCGACGGCAACGCCCAGCTCCGCTCTGTAGGTGCCGGCGGCAGCTACAACGGGTCGCAGGGCGGCGAGCAGATGTACGCCGGCATGGCAGGGCTCGTCGATGGCGGCGGCACCGTACCGGGCCACCTTTTCAGCGCGACCGTGCCGGAGGGCGGCGGCACCGTGAGCTGGACCGACTTATGGCGCAATCCGGTCACAAACACCTCGCTTAGCTCGCAGTTCAACCAGGGCAGCTATGCCATCTCCGCCATCACCGTTGACCCACACGACACCACCGGCAAGACCGTCTATGTCGGCATCGCAGGCTTCCCGTATAACCAGTCCGGCGTGCTCTATAGCACCACCGACGGCGGCGCGCATTGGGCCAACATCACCAACTCGCTGCCCCAGGCGCCCCTCAACAGCATCGTGGTCGACCCGAGCACCAGCGGAACGGTCTATGTCGGCGGCGACTTCGGCGTCTATGCCACGAGCAGCATCACGAGCTGCAGCAACTCCTCGCAGAACTGCTGGGCCGAGCTCGGCAGCGGCCTACCCAATGCTCCAGTCACCGGCCTGGTCGCCGCAACGAGTGGCGGCAGTACGGTTTTGGAAGCCAGCACCTATGGCCGTGGCCTGTGGGCGCTGGGTGTCGCCGGTACCGCTACCTATGCGCAGGCGACGCTCTCCCCCGGCAGCTACAGCTTCCCCGCGCAGGCCACAGGCTCCGCGAGCAGCCCGAGTCCCGCCTTTACGCTGAAGAACACAGGCACCGTCGCGCTGGCGGTGCAGTCCATCACCGCCACTCCGGCGAGCGACTATGCGCAGACCAACAACTGTGGCTCTTCCGTTTCGCCGAACTCCACCTGCCAGATCCAGGTCACCTTTACTCCGAGCACCACAGGCGACCGCCCCGGCACACTCTCGGTCTACGCCAACACGCAAGCAGGCAGCCTGACGGCTACGCTGGACGGTACCGGCCTGACGCCCGGCGCGCTCTCATTCAGTACGACGGCTCTGAGCTTCCCGACGACCGCTACCGGCAGCACGTCGGCATCCATGTCCGTGACTGTGACGAACACAGGCATGGCGCCCGTGCAGTCCATCGCGTTCTCCATCGCCGGCACCAACCCCGGTGATTTTGCGCTGGCGGGCGGGGGCAACTGCGGCAGCACACTCGTCGCCAGCGCGAACTGCACGGTGCCTGTCACCTTCAGCCCAACGCAGGCCAACGCCCGCACTGCCCAGCTACAGGTCACGTCCAACGCGCCGAGCAATCCGCAGCCGGTCAGCCTTTCGGGGAGCGGCGTCCTCCCCGCCGCGCTCTCGCTCTCGCCCTCTTCACTGGGATTCCCGTCCACGCCGGTCAACAGTGTCTCGGCCTCCATGACGCTGACCGTAACCAACACCGGCGGCATCACCGCGCAGCTGGGTACTCCCACCGCCTCGCCCGCGGACTATTCCATTGCGAGCAACGGTTGCGGGTCGCAGCTCGCTCCGCAAGGCAGCTGCACTATGAGCATCCAGTTCTCACCAACGGCAACCGGGTCCCGTTCCGGGCTCTTCACGTTGCCGTCCTCCAATATCCAGGGCGGCCAGGTCACAGCGCCCCTGAGCGGCACCGGACTGCCGGCTGCCATGGTCTCCCTCTCGCCCAGCCCGGTTGCTTTCGGCAACCAGCAACAGGGCATCACCTCCGCGGCCATGGTGGTGACGGTCGCAAATGCAAGCGGCGCCAGTCCGGCACAGCTGGGTACACCAACCATCACAGGCGACTTCGCGGTCTACTCCAACAACTGTCCCGCCTCGCTCGCCGCCGGCAACAGCTGCACGCTCGGCCTCACCTTCACCCCATCCGCCCAAAGCCCACGTCAGGGCACGCTCAGTGTTACCTACAACAGCTCGACCGCTACCGACTCGCTTTCCGGGACAGGCACAGCGCCGGGCATGCTGGTCTTCAGCCCTACCTCGCTGAGCTTCGCCGCGACCGCCGACAACAGCACCTCTGCCCCGCAATCTGTCACCGTGAGCAACAGCGGCGCCAATCCCGCGCAGATCAGCACCACCTCCACCACGGGTCCCTTTGCGGTCGCATCCTCCAATTGCCCACAGACCCTGGCTGCCAACGCAACCTGCACCCTGGCAATGACTTTCACCCCGCCGGGCACTGCCTCGTACACAGGCACAGCCGTCCTCAGCGGCACCTTCGGCAATACGCCAGCCTCGCTTCCGCTCAGCGGGCAAGGCGCTACGCCTCCAGCCGCGACTCTGAGCCCCGGAACGCTGAGCTTCCCCGACACTGCCCAGGGCTCTGCATCCAGCGCACAGCAGTTCACCATCCTGAGCACCGGCGGTGTCCCGGTCACACTCTCTACGCCGTCGGTCTCCACGCCCTCCAGCTCCGCGGATTACCAGATCTCCGCCAATAACTGCCCAGCCACGCTCGCCGTCAACGCAACATGCCAGATCTCTGTCCTCTTCCATCCCGCTGCCAGTGGAGCGCGCCCCGGCACCTTTACGCAGCCCGGCAATATGAGCGGAGGCCCGCTCACCGCCAGCCTCAGCGGCAACGGCCTGCCGCCCGGCGATTTGATGATCTCGCCGAGCAATTACAACTTCGGCTCGGCAGTGATCGGGACCACCAGCGCCCCTGAGACCTTTTCGGTCAGTAACACTGGCGGAGCTCCCGAGAGCCTAGGCTCCCCGTCCAGCACCGGCGACTACGCCGTCGAAAACAACACATGCGGCACGACGCTGGCCGCCGGACAAGGCTGTTCGATCCAGGTCGTCTTCCAGCCGACCGCCTCCAGCGACCGCCCCGGACAGCTCAGCCTCACCGGCAACGGCGCGACAGCTGTCTCTACGCTCGATGGAACCGGCACCACGCCTGGAAAGCTCACATTCATGCCCGCCTCAATTGCCTTTGGCACCGTTGCGACCGGCAGCACAGCCACAAGCAGCGTCACGGCGAAGAACAGCGGCGGCACCACGGTCCACCTCAGCGCGATCACCGCTGCTCCCGGCACAGACTTCGCTGTTTCCGGAGGCACCTGCACCCCGAGCACAGCGCTTACGCCCAAACCGCCCGGCGACTCCTGCACGGTGTCCGTCACCTTTTCGCCCAGCGCCACCGGTTCCCAGACGGGAAGCCTCACCCTCGCAAACGACGGCACGCCGGCAAACGCCACAGTCGGCCTGGCCGGCGTGGGAGCCACGCCGGGCAATCTGACGCTCTCGCCCACCAGCCATGATTTCGGCTCTGTCATCAGCGGCTCCAGCGCCAGCCTCACCGTGACGGCAAGCAACGGCGGCGAAATTGCCACCAGCCTTGGCAGCCCATCCATCATCGGCGCCGGCTACACCATCGCAAACAACACCTGCGGCAGCACGCTGCCCGCGAAATCCAGCTGTACGTTGCAGGTCGTGTTCTCCCCGTCCGCGGAAGGCGCCGCGTCGGGGACACTTTCCTTCCCTGGCCAGTACAGCAACAGCCCAGCGACCGCCACCTTCAGCGGCACCGGCATCACGCCCGGCGCGCTCTCCTTCAGTCCCAGCCCGGTCAACTTCGGCAGCGTCGTGGACTCCTCCACATCCTCGGTCCAGGTCACGCTCAAGAACACCGGCGAGGCCCCTCTCGCGCTCGGCACCCCAACGGTTTCCTCCGGGAGCTTCGCCGTCTCAAGCCAGTGCGGCAGCACTCTGGCCCCCAGCACTACCTGCTCCGTGCAGGTTGCTTTCAGCCCGACAGCCCCCGGCACCGTCAACGGCCTGCTGAGCGTTCCCGAGCCTTCCACCGGCAACTCCGCCACCGACGCGCTCTCCGGCACAGGTGTGCCGCCCGGAGCGCTCAGCGCCTCTCCCACCTCGCTCGCCTTCCCGGCCACCGTCGTCGGCAGCAGCAGCAGCCTCACGCAGCAGGCTACCTTCCGCAACCCCGGCAGCGTCTCCGTCCCGCTCGCCGCACCGCAGGTCTCCTCCAGCGATTACACGATTCAGTCGACGACTTGCAGCGGCAGCCTCGACCCCAGCAACACCTGCACCGTTACGCTCTCCTTCACGCCCAAGGCAGCAGGCAATCGACCTGCCACAGTCCGGCTCGCAAGCAGCGCGCAAGGCGGCCCCTTCGCCGCTGTTCAGCTCGACGGCTCCGGACTCACGCCGGCAAGCCTCACCTTCTCACCCGGCGCACTCAGCTTCGGCAAGGCTCCGGAGAACACCACCACCGCCTCGCAAACCCTCACCCTCCGCAATCCCGGCGAAGTCAGCACCGCCCTCGGGCCGGCCGTCCTCACCGGGCAGTACGCCATCACGAGCAACAGCTGTGGCAGCAATCTCGGGTCCGGCGCAAGCTGCACCATCGCCGTCCAGTTTGCGCCCACGGGCAGCGGCAATCAGCCGGGAACTCTCTCGATCAGCGGGCCCGCGGGCACCCCATCCGCATCCGCAACCCTCAGCGGCACAGGGCAGGCGCTCGCTCTCACCCCCACCAGCTACAGCTTTACGCCTCCCATCAGCGTCGGAAGCACCTCCGTCTCTGTTCTCATCGGCGTCGGCAATCTCGGATCCACGCCCGTTACGCTCCAGCCCCCTTCGCTCACAGGTGATTTCGTGCTCGGGTCCACCAGCTGCGGCACGGTCCTGCCGGGGCAAACCACCTGCGCCTACAACGTTGCCTTCACCCCAACCGGAAGCGGCCTCCGCACCGGCAGCTTCACCATCTCCGATGGCGCGGAGTCCACGACGGCAACCCTGTCCGGCACGGGCCTTTCGCCGGCCACAGACGCGTTGGCACCCACCTCGCTGGTCTTCGGCGCCACGGTCATCGGCCAGGCCTCCGCTGCGCAAAGCACAATCCTCACCAACGCGGGTGACAGCACACTGGAGCGCATCTCCGTCACAATCTCCGGTCCCTTTCAGGTCAGCAATAACTGCGGCAGTACGCTCGCCGGCCATAACGGCTGCTCTCTTGCCGTCGCCTTTGCGCCCACCTCGCTCGGCAGCTCCTCCGGCACGCTCACCGTCACAGACGCGATCCGCACGCAGACTGTCTCGCTCAGCGGGCAGGGCGCCGCACCGCCCACCGCCTTTGCCGCGCCTTCCAGCATCGACTTTGGCCCCTATGCCGTCTCAGTCGCGGCCCCGGTGCAGACCGTCACCATCAGCAATGGCGGAGCCACTCCGATCACCAATCCTGCCATCGCCACAACCTCGCCGGCTTTCTCGATCAGTAACAACGAGTGCCCCGCGCAGCTTGCGCCCGGCGCAAACTGTTCGGTAGGTGTCATCTATACGCCGGGAAGCATCGGCAGCGACCAGGCGACGCTTACGGTCACAAGCTCTTCCCTCGCCTCGCCGCTGGTCGTCTCGCTTACCGGCTCCGGTGAAGACTTCCAGCTTGCCGTCGTCGGTTCTTCATCGAGCGTTGTCACAGACGGCCAGACGGCAACCTATCAGCTTGCCCTCACCCCGGTCGGAGCCTCCGCGGGTACAGTGGTTCTCAGCTGTGCCGGGGCTCCCGCGAACGCTCTCTGCACGCTCAATCCCTCGTCGGTCACCCTTGGCAAAGGGGTCACCGGTTCCATCATGCTCACGGTCGCCACCAGCACAAATGCTTCCTCCTCCTCGCTCACCACGGGGCCCAGTCACAGCGGCTTCTGGTGGGCCAGCGGCGCAGCCCTGGCATGGCTGCTCCCCTTCCTGCGGCTGGCTCCCGCGCAGCGTCGGCGCTTCCTCGTGGTTACCGGTGCCGCTCTGCTGCTCCTCACGCCGCTGGCCTGCGGCGTCCACGCCAGCGGGGTCAACAGCAGCAGCACCACGCAGCCGGGGCATACACCTTCCGGCTCCTACTCCCTGACTGCGGGCGCCAGTTTTCCCGGCGCGCAGCGCACCGCCGCGATTACGCTCGTCGTTCAGTAGCTCCGTTTGCCTCCGGCAAGCCATCGCCCTCCGCTGATCGCCTTTTCCTGGACCGTCCCGGGCCTCCGCAAGAGAAGGGCAACGGTATACTTCAGGAGCTGGGAAGCACCATCGCCCGCGCGAAGCAACACAGCGTACTCCGGCGCCGCGAAGCCGGGAAGGGGAGCACTCCGTATGGCCAAGCCTGCCGCGATCACGCGTGACGAGGTGGAGCATGTTGCTGCTCTCGCCGCCCTGGCGCTGAGCCCGGACGAACTGGACCGGCTCGGCCGCGACCTCGGCAGCATCCTTGCCTATGTCGCAGAACTCGATAAGCTCGACACCGCCGGCATCGCACCCCTCACCCACGTCTCCGAGCTGTTCCCGCACACAGGGGAGCCGAGCGCATCGCGGGGAACTCTGCGCTCCGACGAACCCCGACCCTCCCTCGCGCGCGATCTCGTGATGCGCGGCGCACCCGCAACCGATGGCACCTTCTTCAAGGTGCCCAAAGTGATCGAGCGCTAGCCCACCTCTTTCCCTAGCGCCCCAGCCGGGAATGCGCGTGACAGGACAACCGCCGGCGGGCGTCCCATCTTACGCAACTCCGCCAAAGGAACCACGCCCAGCATGACCGAAGCCAGCACACGGACGAGCCGCATCCCCGGGCTCAACGCGCCCGACAACACGCTGACCATCCCGCACCTGCGCGCCGCGATCAGCACCGGCAGTGTTTCCGCCGGCGACGTCACGGGACAGTGCTATCGCCAGATTGAAGAGCGCGACGGCGAGATCCACGCTTTCCTCTCACTCGCCCGGGAGCATGCCGAGGCACAGGCCGCACGCATCGACGCCCTGGCCGCCGCCGGCGATCCGCTCCCGCCGCTCGCCGGCATCCCGATCGGCATCAAGGACGCGCTTACCGTCGCCGGGCTCCCCGCCACCGCAGGCTCGCGGGTGCTTGAAAACTACATCGCCCAGTACACCGCCACCTCTGTCCAGCGGCTGGAGGATGCAGGCGCCATCATCCTCGGCAAGCTCAACTGCGACGAGTTCGCGATGGGTTCCTCCAACGAGAACTCCGCCTTTGGCCCTACGCGCAACCCCCATGCGCTCGACCGCGTCCCGGGCGGCTCCTCCGGAGGCTCCGCGGCAGCTGTCGCCGCGGGCATGGCGGTCGCGACCCTCGGCACCGACACCGGCGGCTCCATCCGTCAGCCGGCCAGCTTCTGCGGCGTCGTCGGTCTCCTGCCCACCTATGGCCGCGTCTCCCGCTATGGGCTCATCGCTTTTGCTTCCTCGCTCGACCGCGTCGGTCCCTTTGCGAATACAGTCCGCGATGCAGCCACTGTACTCGGCGTAATGGCCGGGCATGATCCCCTGGACGCCACATCCTCGACTGCGCCTGTCCCCGCCTACACGGCTGAGCTCGAGGAGGAACGCGGCATCAACGGCCTGCGCATCGGCGTCCCCGGCGAGTACTTCGCCGAAGGGCTCGACCCCGAAGTCCGGGAGGCTGTCGAGGGGGTGCTCGATGGCCTCCGCGAAGCCGGCGCCGAAATCAAGTCCATTTCGCTGCCACACACCCGCTACGCTGTGCCCGCCTACTACCTCATCGCGACGGCTGAGGCCAGCTCCAATCTCGCCCGCTTCGACGGCGTCCGCTACGGCTACCGTGCGCCGCATCCCGCCTCGCTCGCCGGCATGTACCGTGAGTCGCGCGATGGCGGCTTCGGCGCCGAGGTCAAGCGCCGCATCCTGCTCGGCACCTATGCGCTCTCCGCCGGCTACTACGACGCCTACTACAAAAAGGCGCAGCAGGTTCGCCGCCTCCTCGCGCAGGACTTTCTCTCGGTCTTCGGCACCGAGGTCGACGCGATCATCACCCCCGTCGCTCCCACCCCGGCCTTCCGGCTCGGTGAGAAGGCTGACGATCCGCTCTCCATGTACCTGGCCGACATCTACACCGTCACCGCCTCGCTCGCCGGGATCTGCGGCCTGTCGGTCCCGGCTGGCTGCTCGGGTGCAGGCCTCCCCATCGGCGTTCAGGTTCTGGGCACCCACGGGGATGAGTCCACCATCTTCCGGGTCGGCGAAGCCATCGAGCGTGGCTAGAGCCATGGAGCGCAGGGAAGCGACCAAGAGGGTCGGCTGCCCTGCCTCTGCTATAAGGGCCTATGCAATTTTCCGGCAAGCTGAATGAGGTCGAGGTCAAGGAAGCCACCCGCTTTATCCGCCCCAAGGGCTACAGCCTGCGCATGTCTCTTTCCTATCTGCGGCTCGTCATCTACGCGGCCATCGTCATCTGGATCCTGTACGCCACGTTTGTCCGCCACGCGCACATACCTCCGCAGCTCATCATCAGCCGGGTGGTAATCCTCGTGATCATCGGCGCGTACTCCTTCTTCCGCTACCGCAAGGGCTCCCGCGATGCAGTGGCAGCCCTCGATGCCTCGCTGCCGGACGCCATCACCCTTTCGGCGGAAGGAGTGCGTCTGCAGGGTCCCAACGGTGCCGAAGGCTTCCAGCCATGGATGAGCTACAGCGGCTTCCGCGAGGGGGACCACGTGGTGCTGCTGCAGCGTAAGGAGAAAGGGCTCTACAACGTGCTGCCGGTCTCCGGACTTGAGCCTGCAGCACGCGGTGCGCTGCTGGGTCTGCTCTCCGGCCACCTGCCTATCCTCACAAAGGCTCAGTAGCCTCGCTCGCGTACGAGCTAGCCTGCCTGCCTTGCTACACCCCTGCGGGCTAGCGCACTCTTCCGCATCATGTACACCACCAGCGCAATCAGCAGCAGGCCCAGCGTAGTCAGCACGCCACGGGCGTGCTGGTGGAAGAGCTCGCCCCCTCTGCCTACCACCTCCGGTCCATACCGCACCGTCAGCGCTCCCAGCACGCCAAAGCGCACCAGCCGCCCCAGAAACACAGCTAGCAGGTAAGGCGCCACCCGCATCTCGAAGACCCCCGCTGCAAACACAAAGAGCTTCCACGGGGTGGGCGGCGGCAGCATGGAGGGTACCAGCAGTGCCAGAAACTCCTGCTTCTCAAAGCGATCCCGCAGACTCTCATACCGCGCCCGATCGATGCGTTTGAGCAAGAACAGCTCGCCGCCCGCACGCCCCAGCAGAAACGGCAGCAGGCCGCCCAGGGCCGAGCCAAGCGCACCCATCGCCACATAAATCCACGCATGGTGGCGATCGTTCCAGATGTAGGTCGCCATCAGGAAGTCCATCGGCACCGGAATCGTGCTCGAGTCCAGCAGCGCGATCGCACCCACGCCCCAAAAGCCGAACGGCTTCAGGAATAGCAGGAGCGCAAAGGTCCACTTCTTGAAGAGCAACAGCGCGTGCTTCAAATGGTGTGCCCTGCTGCCGCGCCTTGCGCACTCTCCGGCTCGTTCGGCTTCTCGGGCTCAACCGGATGCGGCGCCTGCGCATCCTTGAGCAGCCTCAGCGCATGGGGCAGCACCGGCAGCACCGCCTGGAGCGACGTGCAGGCGCCTCGCGGCGCCCCCGGCAGGTTCACAATCAACGCCTCCCCCAGCAGCCCGCATACCCCGCGGCTCAGCACGGCAAAAGGCGTCTCTCGAAGACCGGCAGTGCGCATCTGCTCACTCAGCCCATCCAGCAGCCGGGTACATACCGCGCGCGTTGCTTCCGGCGTCACATCCCGCGTCGTCAGGCCTGTGCCACCCGTCGTGACCACTAGCCCTCCGGTCTTTGCTGCCTCCCGGAGTGCGTCTTCAATCCCCGCCTGCTCGTCTTCCACCACGCGGTTTCCCGTCACACGGAACCCGTGCTCCCTGAGCAGGTGCTGCACCGCCGGCCCGGAAAGGTCCTCGCGTTTGCCGCGGGCGCAGCTGTCGCTCACAGTGATGACAAAGGCGGAAAGAGCGAAAGCTGGAGCAGTGTGCACGCCCTGATTGTACGCAGAGGAGCTCCTGCGGATGAGCCGGCCAAAACGGGAGAGGAACTCCGCTCCAAACCGGCACGGAACAGTGAGAGAATAGGGAGCACTCCGGGCGGCCGCAAGAGGGGCGCGACCAGCAGCCAAACCGATGCCGACCACTGAAGCACCTCCGCCCGAATCTCCTCGTACTGAAGGCTCCGCCTCGCGCCGCTCCCTGCGCGGCCGGGCCGCCCGCTCCCGCGGCTACGAAGGAGTCGATGATTACGATTTGCTCCACGTCATCGAGGATCTGGAAGACGAGCGCTCCCGGGCACAGCGGCGCGAAAAGATCTGGATCGCGCTCATCCTGCACCTCCTGCTTTTCGGCGCTCTTCTCTTGCTGCCCCGCTTCTTCCCGCCGGTGCAGGTGCGCGATGTCGGGGAATCCAAGGAGAAGCACGACCAGATCACCGCGCTGACTCTGCCACCGAGCGTGCTCAAGCAGCTGCAGCGGCAAGCGCCCGCACCGCCGCCCCGGCCGCAGCCCACACCACGGAGTCTGCAGGCCCCGCCTGCGCCCAAAGCTCCACCCACGCCCAAGCCGGCGTCCAAGCCAGCACCCAGGCCTCTGCCGCAGGCCCCCCAACCGCAGGCCGCACCTCCGCCTCCGCAGCAGCAACCGGCTCTGCCCCTGCCCAAGCCTGCGCCCGCCGCACCGCCGGAAACAGCCCGGCCCCAAGCCGGCAAGCCAAACTTCAGCAACACACCCGCCACCCCCGGTGAAGCCGTGCAGCAGGCCGCGCGCCAGGCTGCCCACGGCAGCTCCGCAGACGAAGGCAACGTCCCATCCGCGCCGGGCAGCCGGCAAGCTCCCAACCAGGGCGCCGTCTCCATCCTGTCTGACACCCTGGGCGTCAACTTCGACAACTACATCCAGCGCGTTATCTACGCCACCAAGCGCGCCTGGTATCCCATCATCCCTGAGGTCGCGCAGCCTCCCATCTCCAAGCAGGGCCGTGTGCTGATCCGCTTCAAGATCCTGCCCGACGGCTCCGTCACCGACATGCACCTCGAAGGCCCGTCCGGCGACGTTTCGCTCGATCGCGCGGCCTGGGGCGGTATCGTAGGAGGCGCACCCTTCCCGCAGCTCCCGCACCAGTTCAAGGGGCCGTTTCTGGAGCTGCGGTTCTACTTTATGTACAACGACGCCCCCGGCGTCCGCTAGCTCCCATGCTCATGCCGCTCCCTGCCGACTCACCCAAACAGCTTCTACAGCGCAGGACGAAGGAAGCGGCGCTCACCCGCCGTCGCCAGGCCCTCGGCCTGCTTCTGCTGGCCTTTCTCATTCTGGCAATCGTTCTCTACAGGGCCCCCGCGCACTGGCTGTTTCCCGCCGGCTGGTGGCGTTTCTAAGCAGGTCCGCTCTGACCTCAAACCCATCCTCGTTCCCCCTGCTCCCCATCGTGCTCGGCCCCACCGGCAGCGGCAAAACCGCGCTCGCCCTCGCCTTGGCGCGGCGGTTTGGGGGCGAAATCCTCTCCTGCGACTCGGTCGCGGTCTATCGCGGCATGGAGCTCGGTACCGCCAAGCCCTCCCTCGCCGACCGCTCTGAGGTCCCCCATCACCTGCTCGATCTCCTTGACCCCTCCGAGAGTATGACCGCCGGCGATTGGGCAAGGGCTGCTCGCGCTGTACTGCCGGAGATCACCGCCCGCGGCCGTCTGCCCATCGTCTCCGGAGGCACCGGGCTGTACCTACGCGCTCTGACTGAGGGCCTTTCCCCTCTGCCGCCGCGCTGCCCCGCCCTACGCACCCGCCTGCTCGCATCCGCCCGCCCCCGGCCCGTCGGCTACCTGCACCGCATGCTCCGCCGTCTCGACCGCGAAGCCGCCCTGCGCATCCATGCCCATGACGAGCCCAAGCTCATCCGCGCTCTCGAAGTCGCCCTGCTCGGCCCCGCGCCTATCTCCGCCGGCGGGCGTGAGCCCTTGACCGGCTATCGGCTCCTGCGGTTCGGCCTCGCCCCACCCCGCGAGGCCCTCTACGCGCGCCTCAACCAGCGCGCCGCCGCCATGTTTGCAGCAGGCCTGGTGGAGGAAACCCGGGCCCTGCAGCAATGCTACGGGTCTGGTGGAGTGGCCGCGCCCGCGCTCGGGGCGCTCGGCTACCGCGAAGCCGCCGCCGTGCTCGCCGGCACCCTGAGCAAGCCCGCCGCCATTGCCGCTGCCCAGCAGGGCCATCGCAACTACAGCAAGCGCCAGGGCACCTGGTTCCGCCGGGAGCCAGATGTCCACTGGCTTCAGGGCTTCGGCGACGAGCAAGATGTCCAGGAGGAGGCCGCTCGCCTGGTGGCCTCCTCCCTGTCCGAAAGCAGCTCTCCCGCTTGATCCAGACGCACAAAAGCCGGGCTACCCTCAGCCCGGCCTTGCTCCCGCTTTTAAGTCCGGACCTGCCTACTGAACCACAAGGCTCACCGTAAAATCGTGCTCAATCGCAGCCGAACCTTCATTCCCATCCACAGCCACGGTGATCGGGAAGGTCCCGAGCGGCGTACCGCCCGCCACCGGCGCCGGATGCTTCAGGTAGCCGTAACGCTGTGAGCAGCCGCTCAGGCCTAGCCCGGTCCCGCACAGCAGCAAGGCCACCCCCAGCATCTGCAGCCCGCGCCTTTTCCGTCCCGCCACGCCAAACAGCAGCAACGCGCCCGGCAGCACAACCGCCAGCAGCAAGCCCCGCTCGCGCCTCAGTGGCCCAGCCAAAGCCTGGTTCCCGGAGGCACCCTGCGTGTTGATCTCCAGCGTCGTGACAAAGTTCCCGTTTGCCGCCAGCGTCTGGGTCGTGGGGTTAAAGGCACAGGTCACCTGCGCCGGCAGCCCGGAGCACGAAAACTGGATCGAACCCGTATACCCGCCCAGCGAGGTCACCGTAATGGCCGTCGTTCCATACGAGCCCTGCGTTGCCGTTACGGTGGCGGGGTTCAGCGTCACCCCAAAATCTGGAGCCTGCGTCGTCGCCTGCGGGCTGGCCAAGGCCTTCACCGGCGAGGTGGAACCCGCGAACGTCTCTGCCCGGCTTGTCTCAGCCTCACCCGCCTCAGTCTGACCCGCCTCAGTCACGGCGTGGTAGACGGCCGCTACAGGCAGCTGGTCACTTCCATCCACGCCCGTTCCCGTCGCCGCCGGCAGCTTCTGCACCATCAGGGTCGCCGTTCCATCCGCGCCCACAATCGCTGAGCCCAGGGCCTGCCCATTCGGAAGCACAAAGTCCACCGTGCCCGTGGTTACGGGCGAGCCGGCAGCTGTTTCCACGTGGGCGATAAGTATCGTCTCCGCCACGGCACCCGCCTGCTCCAGCAGGACATCCATACTCGTGCGCGTTGGTGTCGCTGCCTGGGCAGCCGGGAGGAGAAACAACAGAAAAAGGGAAGCCGCCATGCCGGAGAAAATGCGCCGAGGCATCGCAAAGCTGGGGAAGCGTGGTGTCAGGGGGTGCTGCTGCCGCATGGTCAGTTTGGCTCTTCCTCTCCCCGTGTCTCGGGGGCTCGCGCAACGGGCTCCGCAAGGTGCTGAGCAGAGTGCCGAGCGGTCAAGCGCTATTGTAGCCGGGCCCTGGCTCCTCCTGCTCCGTGGAGCTATCTCTCAAGCCGAGACGTAGACCCGTTTCGGCCCGAGCGCGATGCTAAACTTCTCCTTCTGCTGAAAGGTTCTACTTGCCCGGTTCGCGCTCCAAACAGCCTTCCCCCCTTACTTACGCCTCTTCCGGCGTGGATATCCCCGCTGGCGACCGCGCCAAAGAGCGCATTGGCGTTCTCGCCCGCTCGACCTTCTCGCGCTCTGTACTGGGCGGGATCGGAGGCTTCGGCGGCCTCTTCCAGCTAGATCTCAAACGCTTTCCCGAGCCAGTCCTCGTCTCCAGTACAGACGGCGTCGGCACCAAGCTCAAGCTCGCCTTTGAGCTCGGCATCCACCACACCGTCGGGGCTGACCTCGTCAATCACTGCGTCAACGACATCGCCGTCCAGGGCGCCGCGCCCCTCTTCTTTCTCGATTACCTCGCCACCGGCCGTCTCGCGCCTCGCGTCATCGAGCAAGTGGTTACCGGCATCGCCGAAGCCTGCCGGGCCAACGGCTGCGCCCTCATTGGCGGTGAAACCGCGCAGATGCCCGGCTTCTACGCCGATGGCGAGTACGACCTGGCCGGTACTATCGTCGGTGCTGTTCCGCGCCCCCAGCTCCTCACCGGTGCGGCCATCCAGCCTGACGACGTATTGCTCGGCCTGCCCTCGACAGGCCTCCATACCAACGGCTACTCGCTCGCTCGCAAGCTTCTGTTTGAGGTCGCCGGCTACAGCGCCAAGGGGCGTGTCCCCGCGCTTAAGGCTTCGCCCGGCAAGCTGCTGATGGCTACCCACCGGTCGTATCTCCAGCCCATGCAGGCCCTCGGCAAGGCCGGCGCCGTGGTCGGCATGGCGCACATCACCGGCGGCGGCATCACAGAAAATCTGCCCCGCATCCTGCCCAAAGGCATAGCCGCCGAAGTCGACCTCGGCTCCTGGCCCGTGCTGCCCATCTTCAGGCACCTCCAGCAGCTCGGCTCCGTCGAGCAGACGGAGATGTTTCGCACCTTCAACATGGGCATCGGCCTTATCTGTGTGGTGCCCCCGCCCAAGCTGCGCCGGGCTGAGGCGATCCTCGCCAGGCTCGGTGAGCCCTCGTTCCGCATCGGACGGATCGTCGCCTCCCGCCGGGGCGAGAAACCCGCCGTGCTCTACCGGGAACCGGAACTGCGCGAACCGGAAGCAGGGGCTGCTCGCAGGAAGCCGGGCCGCCCGCGCCCGGCATGAGCGCCCGTTACCGTCTCGGCATCCTGCTCTCCGGTCGCGGCTCCAACTTCCTTGCCCTGGCCGATGCCGTAGCCTCCGGCCTCATCCCCGATGCCGAAGTAGCTGTTGTTCTCTCTAATCGCGCCGATGCGCCCGGCCTTATGCATGCGCAGGCTCGCGGCATCCCTGCCATCGCAGTTCCGACGCAAGGCCGCCCCCGAGCAGAAGCGGATGCCGAGTTCCTCCAGCACCTGCAAAGCCATGGTGTCACCCTGGTCTGCCTCGCCGGCTACCTGCGCCTACTATCTCCGGCTTTCATTCGCGCCTACCCCAACCGGATCCTCAACATCCATCCATCGCTGCTGCCGGCTTTCCCCGGGCTCGATGCGCAGGCTCAGGCTCTCCGCTACGGTGTCCGGGTCACCGGATGTACCGTCCACTTTGTCGACGAGCAGCTCGACCATGGCGTCATCATTGAGCAGGCTGTTGTCCCGGTACTCCCCGGTGACAATCCGGATACCCTTGCGGCGCGTATTCTTGCTGAGGAACACCGGCTCTACCCCCAAGCCGTGGCCCGCATTCTTTCCGGGCAGTATCGACTGGAGGGGCGTCGCTTCCTTCCTGCCTGACGGGATGAGGCCCAGTGCTGCGCCCCTTCCATTTCACCAATGTAAAATCCGCACCCTTCAGCCGCTTTGTGCGTCTGAGAGGGAAGCCGCTGTTGTCACAGGTACCTCCCCCCTGTGCTGGCCCTGGAGGGCGCAAAACAAATATGCCGCAAACGCCGACACTCAGTACCCCCCTGGTTGAGATCCTGCAATCGTCCCGCGTTTCCGCGCCGACACGGCGCGTTCTTGAGCAGCGTCTTGCCGGTCCCCCGGCCGGCTACAAGCCCACTTGCATCACCCCGGAAGCCTTTCAGATCCTGGAGCGTGTGCTGGGTCGCCTCTTGCCCGATGACGAGAATGGTGCCCCCGGCGCGAATGAGCTTTCGCTCGCCGCCCGTCTGGAGCGGCAGCGCGCCGCCGGCCATGGCAACGGCTGGCGTTACGCCTCCCTGCCGCCCGATGCCCAGGCCCTGGCGCTTGGCCTCACCCGGCTCGACGAGAGTGCCCAGCACCGGCATCGCCGCCACTTTCTCGAGCTGACCGAAGATCGCGCCGACGCCCTGCTGCATCGCGTGCAGAACGGCGAAGAAAAGTGGGAAGGCCTCGACGCCAGCCGCTGGTTTGAAGAGATCCTTGCCGATGCCACCGAGCTCTTCGTCTCGCATCCCGCTGCCATGGACGCCATGGGCTTCGACGGCTTTGCCGATGAGCCCCAGGGCTGGCCTGCTGCAAGCGGCGGCGGCGTAGGTATCAACAACACCGAAAGCTGGGAGCCCAAGGGGAAGCGAAAGACTCGATGACGGATGGGGAAGAGAGCGCGACGCAGGTTGCACCGGAGACCGCTTTCGACGAGAGCACAGCACATGAATCGACCGGTGCATTTCGCGCCGCGCGCAGCACCACTGGTGTGCTTCCTCGCGACCCCCTGACCGCGATGAAGCACTACGATCTGGCGGAGGCCGTTGATGCCGTGGTAATCGGCACCGGCGCTGGCGGCAGCCCTATCCTCGCCCGCCTCGCCCGCGCTGGTCTCAAGGTCGTTGCCATCGAGGCAGGCTCATTTCTCGCGCCCGAGCAGTTCGCCTCCGACGAGCGCGCACAGAGCTACCTCTACTGGTTAGACGAGCGCCTCACCGATGGCGGCAATCCCGTCGCCTTTGGCAAAAACAACTCCGGGACCGGCGTTGGCGGTTCCACGCTCCACTGGGGCGCTTATGTACCTCGACCCAGCGAGCGCGACTTCAAAATCTACTCGGATTTCGGCGTCGGCCGCGACTGGCCTCTTCATTACGCTGACCTCGTCCCCTACTACGAAGAGGTGGAAAGCTTTATCGGCGTGTCCGGGCCGGCCAGCTATCCTTGGGAGCCCGCGCGTCGCCCCTACCCGCTCGCGCCCCTGCCGCTTAACGCCCCCGCACAGCTCATGCAGCGCGGTTGCGAGGCGCTCGGCATCCGTACTGCGCCTGCGCCTCTGGCTGCCGTCAGTGCCCCTTATAGCGGACCCAACCACGACTACCCGGAGCGCGCCGCCTGCGTCAACCGCGGCTACTGCCACCAGGGATGCCGCAATGGCGCCAAGGCCTCCATGGATGTCACCTACCTTCCGGCAGCTGTGCGTGCCGGGGCGGAGATCCGTGCAGAAGCTTTCGTGACCGATCTCGAACGCGACGAGCAAGGCCGCATCATCGCAATCATCTACCAGCAGAGCGGGCAGCAGTTGCGCCAGCGCACCAAGGCCGTTTTCCTCTGTGCCGGTGCCATTGAGTCCGCCCGTCTTCTGCTCCGCCTCGGCCTTGCCAACTCCAGCGGACAGGTGGGCAAAAACTTCATGGCACATCCCTCCACCCAAATCTGGGGCACCTTTCAGGAAGATGTCCGTCCCTACAAGGGTTTTCCTGCGTCCCTCATCACCGAAGACACCATCCGCACCAAGGACTCGAACTTTGCCAGCGGCTACCTCATTCAGAGCTACGGCATCATGCCCATGACCTGGGCGGAGTCCGTCATTCGCGGCCGTGGTATGTGGGGTCCGGCGCTCATGAGCTATCTTCAGCAGTTCCCCAACATCGGCGGCATGGGGATCAGCGGTGACTGCCTTCCGCATGAGGGCAACTACATGGAGCTCTCTGACGAGCTCGATTCCCGCGGCCTGCCCAAGCCGCTCGTTCACTTCACCGCGAACGATAATGAGAATCGCATGATGGAGCATGCCACCAAGCTCATGACCGAAATCTGGGAAACAGCCGGCGCAACCGACACCTGGACGCTCAACCGGTTCGCTCACCAGATCGGCACCTGTCGCATGGGCGACGATCCCGCGGACTCCGTCGTGGACCCCTGGGGCCGTTCGCACGACATCCCCAACCTCTACATCAGTGACAACTCTGTCTTCCCCAGTGCACAGCCGGCCAACCCCGCCCTCAGCATCATGGCCGTCAGCCTGCGCTGTGCTGACGCGTTTCTACGAAACCGCCCCTAGCCGCTTCGTACCGCGATCAGAAAGAAGGGGAGGAAGCATCTGCTTCCTCCCCTTCTTTCTCTGCCTTTCCTGCTTACTGCCCTTCCGGAAAGTCGGCTCCTGCCGTCACACTCTCCCACTTCGTCAGCTCGCCGTCCCAGCTCTTCAGCTTGTCGCGGAAGCGGCTCAATGCCGCCTTGCCCAGCAGCAGGTGGACCGGCGGGTCCTCTGACTCCACGAGATTGATCATGGCTTCGACCGCCTTCCGCGGATCCCCTGCCTGCTTGCCGGACTGCGTCTGCAGGTACTCCCGCGCCTTTCCCGCCGTCGGCTTGTACTCCGGCAGCTCCAGCTCGGCCAGCTTGCCGGAGCGTCCAAGGAAGTCGGTGCGGAAAGCCCCCGGCTCAATCAACGTCACGTGCACGCCGAGCGGCTTCATCTCAAGCGCCAGCGCCTCGCTGAAGCCCTCCACCGCGAACTTGGTGGTGTTGTAAAACCCCCACCCTGCCATGCCGATGAGTCCGCCAATCGAAGACAGGTTCAGAATGTGCCCGCTTCCACGCTCGCGCATGTGCGGCAGGAACGCCTTGGTCGTGCGTACCAGTCCGTAGATGTTCGTCTGGAACATCGGCTCGAACTCGTCCTCGCTCACTTCTTCAATCGCGCCGTTCACGCCGTAACCGGCATTGTTCACCAGCACATCCACCTGTCCGAAAGCGGCGATCGCCTGGTCTGCGATCAGCTCCACCTGCTCAGGCCGGGTCACGTCGAGCGGCATCGCCCGCGCCGTCTCCGGGTACTGCGCTTGGAGGTCGTCCACCTTGCTGATGTCGCGCGCCGTCGCGATCACACGCTCGCCGCGCCGCAGTAGCTCCTCCGCCAGCAACCGGCCAAAGCCTGTCGACGCACCTGTAATAAACCAGACCCGCGCACTCTTTCCCTCTGCCACTGCACTCTCCCCGCCGGCTCAACTGGCTATAGACCAGTGGATGCGCGAAGCGCTGAACACGCCACGAAGTGGCCGCAAGTTCCTTTCTCCCGATAGGCTTTGCGCGCAATCTGTATGTCCCTGCGCTTTCTTTACGGAAAGCGCACCCTGGCGATCATTCCTGCCTACACTGTGTCGGGAGAAGGAAAGCCGCGCAGGCAGTTTTTCTCCTCTGCAAAACAAAACACCCAGGCCGTAAGGCCTGGGTGTTTTGTTTTGAGCAGTGGTGAGGACTAGACGCTGACCTTGGCCGGCTCAGCCGCTACCTTGGGCGCACCGGCCGCATCAGGCTTGCGGATGTCAATGCCGCCCTTGAAGAACGCGCCGTCCTCGATCGAGATGCGCTGGGCCGCTACATCGCCGGTCAGCGAACCTTCACTGCGAATGTCCACGCGATCGGACGCCACCATGTTGCCGCGCACCTTGCCCAGCACCACGATCTCGCGTGCGGTAATGTTCGCGGAAACCTGCCCGTTGCGGCCGACCGTGACCCGATTGCCTGCCAGGTTGATCGTGCCTTCAATCTTCCCGTCAATGTAGAGCGACTCCGAGCCGGAAACCTCGCCCTTAATCACCAGGCTCTTGCCGATCGTCGCCTGCTCGCCGGCTGCTCCGGTTGCCGTGTTGCCGGTCGCCGGCCGTGCCGCAGGCTCAAATGCAGGGGTGGACGGGGTGCTGGGACGGAGAGGCTCGCTGGGTACGGCAGAGTTGCTGGCTGGCTGATTAGGTTTCCACATTGTTTCGATACATCCTTTCGTCGCGTGACGCGTCGCATTGCTGAGATTTCAATGGCAAAGGTAAGAGCTACAGTTCTTCTCGGTTCAGCTTGACGGCTGAGGGACGCATGGTGCGCGCCAGCTTCGGTGCCCCGGTTGTACAACAGGTCTCTTCCCTGCATCTTAAACAGAGGCTGGCGCAAATGCACCACCCGCCCTATCTTTTCATCCGCCTGGGTACAACACGCCGCATAACCCCGGCCTTACGATGGAGATGGATGCCTAAGATCTGCTCCCCGCTTCACTTTCCTACTTCCTCCTGCAGGAAGCTGCGCCCATGACGGATCGCGAGCTTCTCCGCCACATTGAGCGTTCCCCCGGTGCGCGTGTCGGCTACAAACAGCTGGTGCGTGAGTTCGGCTTGGGCGGCGGACGCGAGCGGCGCTTGCTCCTGGAGCATCTCGCCCGCCTCACCGCCGCCGGCCAACTGCTCAAGACTGACCGCGAACAGTGGTCGATCGCACGCGTCGCCCAGACCCGTGACAACCTCATCGCCGGCCAGCTCGACCTCCATCGTGACGGGTTTGGCTTTGTCCGCGTCACCGGCCAGAAAGATGCGGGCGAGTCCACCGACGTCTTTATCCCGCCGCCGGAGATCAACGGCGCCATGCCCGGCGACCAGGTGCTCGTCGAGCTCGCGCCCTCGCGCGGCGGTGCCGATGCGACGCGCCGCCAGGGCCGCATCGTCCGCGTACTCACCCGCCGTAACCCCACCATCGTCGGCATCTTCCACTACGCCGCCAATCCTCGGCAAACGGGCCATCAGGTCCTTGCCTTTGACGAGAAGCTGACCCAGCCCATCCTCATCCCGCTGGACTCGCCTCTGCCCGAGCCGCGCGCCACCCTGCGTTCCCCCCACCGCGTGCTCGGTGAAGAAGCGCAAGCCCAAATCCGCGAGTACCCTGACCTCGAAGGCCTTGTCGTCGATGTGGAAGTGACCGAATGGCCCACCGCGACCCGCACCCCGCGCGGCCGCGTCGTCGAAGTCCTGGGCCGTCAGGACGATTTCGGCGTCGATGTCGAGATGGTGATCCGCAAGCACCAGCTCCCACGTGTCTTCCCGTCCGACGTTCTCGCGGAGGCCCGCTCTGTCGCGCATCTCGACCCCGCCATCGTCATGGGCCGCCGCGACTTCCGCGACCGGACCATTGTGACCATTGACGGCGAAACCGCCCGCGACTTCGATGATGCCGTCGAAGTGCGCGAACACCCGGACGGCACCTGGGAGCTGGACGTCCACATCGCCGACGTCGCCGAGTACGTCCGCCCTGCCACCGCGCTTGACCTGGAAGCCCGCCTGCGCGGCACCAGCGTCTACTTCCCGGACCGCGCCATCCCCATGCTCCCGCAGGAGCTCTCCAGCGGCATCTGCTCGCTACGCCCCAACGAAGACCGCCTCGTGCTCAGCTGCCTCATGCGCATCGACGCCGCAGGCGAAGTTACCAGCTATGAGGTCTGCGAAGGCGTCATCCGCTCCGCACGCCGCATGACCTATACGGCCGTCGCCGCCATCCTTAACCGCGATTCGGACAGCGACTCGGACGCACACGAAGCCGCCCGCTCGGAGTACGCCACGCTCGTCCCGCACTTTGAGGCCATGGAGCGGCTTGCCCGCCTGCTCAACGCGAAGCGCGACCGTCGCGGTTCCATTGACTTTGATCTGCCCGAACCCACCATCCAGTTCGACGCCTCCGGTGCCATGCAGGGCGTCACCCGCGCCACCCGCAGCTGGGCCAACCGCCTTATTGAAGAGTTCATGCTCTCCGCCAATGAGTCCGTCGCCTCCTGGCTCTCTGAGCATGCCCCCTCCATCTACCGCATCCACGAGAAGCCCGACCCCAAGCGCATCCTCGACTTTGAGGACATTGCCGCCGGCTTCGGCTACTCGCTCGGTCTCGGCAACTTGCCCGTTAAGCGCTTCGCCATGAAGCACGAACAGCGTGAGCGGCAGCACAGCACCCGGCGCGACGGGCGCGAGCGCAGCACCCATCGCAGTGCCCATGAGGTGCCCGAGGATCTGCCCGTCACCCCGCAGATGTACCAGCGTCTGGCCCGCCGCATCGCTGGCAAGCCTGAGGAGCGCATCCTCAGCTACCTCATGCTGCGCTCCCTCAAGCAGGCCCGCTACGCCGAAGAGAACGAGGGGCACTTCGCCCTCGCCGCCGGCTTCTACACCCACTTCACCTCGCCCATCCGCCGCTACCCGGACCTCATCGTGCACCGCACCGCGAAAGCTCTGCTGCGCCTGGGTGTCAGCGGCCGCGGCACTTTGCGCACCGGAGCCCCGGCGGAGTTCCGCGCCGCTCTCGGCTCCGGCGTCGCGGCAGAGACGGCGTACATTCCTGCAGAGAACGCTGGCCTTCCCTACACCTCACTCGACAGTCAAGCGAGGGCATCGCAGTCTAGCTCGCGCATCGCCGCGCTTGACGGCAAGCGTCGTCGCCGCAGGGTGGGGAGTGAGTCTTCTGCCGTATCCTCTCGCGAGCCTGCCTCCAGTTACGGTGACGACGGCTCCAACATCCCTGAACTCACAGACGGTTCATCCCGAGCAGAGCGCACCACAGCCGAAGCATCCGCAACACCCGACCCCACAGCCCTGCTCCCCGCCGCTGAGCTCTCCGCCATTGCTACCGAGTCCAGCGAAGCCGAGCGCCGCGCCGATGCCGCGGAGCGCGAGCTCGTTGAGTGGAAAAAGATCCGCTTCATGGCGACCCGCGTCGGCGAAGAGTTCGATGGGCTCATCCTCAACTGCACCAAGTACGGACTCTTCGTCGAGCTGCACGAGCTCTTCGTCGAAGGCCTCGTGCCCATCCAAAGCCTCGGCGAGCTCGACGGAGACCAGTACACCTACCGTGAAAACACCCGCGAGATCCTCGGCGAAACCTGGCGCCGCCGCTTCCGCATGGGTCAGTCCGTCCGCGTGCTGCTTGAGCGCGTCAACGCCGTCGAAAAACGCCTCCAGTTCGCCATCGTCCCCGGCGCCGACGAAGCAAGTGCTCCCAGCCGCTTCGGCAAGTTCACCAAGAAGCCCGCATCCGCCACCGGCAAAGTAGCAAACAGCAAGAAGGGTAAAAAGAGCATGCAAGGCAGCACCGCCAAACACCGCATCCCCGCCCCCAAAGGCACTGGCAAGAAAGGGAAGCGCAAGCGGTAGCCTAGTACCCTTCTACAAAAAACGAATGTCGCAGAAGAGGGAAACCGCAGATCCTTCGATTGCGGCGCGCCGATAGTCCTCCAACATAGACCCAGAGCCATCCTGAGCGAAGACCCGCAGGGTCGTAGTCGAAGGATCTGCGGTTCGCCTTCCCGGCCACCACCGCTCCCCGTCACATCTCCGCAAATGCCTCCCGCGCCGCCTGCACCGTCCACGCCACATCCTCATCCGAGTGCGCCGTCCCCAGGAACGCTGCCTCATACTGCGAGGGCGGCAGCCACACTCCGCGCTCCAGCATCGCCCGGTGGAAGCGCCCGAACATCCCTGTGTCGCTCCGCGCAGCCGACCCGAAATCCATCACTGGCTCCCCGGTAAAGAACCACGTAAACATCGCCCCTACCCGGTTCATCTGGACCGCGATCCCGGCCCGCTCGGCCTCACGCATCACGCCATCGGCCACCGCTGCGCTTACAGATTCCAGCCGCCGGTACACCTCGTCCCGATGCCTCTTCAGGTACCCCACCGTCGCAAGCCCCGCAGCCATAGCCAACGGGTTACCGCTCAGCGTACCCGCCTGGTACACGGGCCCCAGCGGCGCCAGCATCCGCATAATCTCGGCCCGGCCGCCAAAGACCCCGCATGGCAGCCCGCCGCCCACAATCTTGCCCAGCGTCGTCATGTCGGGCGTCACGCCGTATCGCTCCTGCGCCCCGCCAAACGCCAGCCGAAAGCCCGTCATTACCTCATCAAAAATCAGCAGCGCGCCCTCGCGCTCTGTCACCGAGCGCAGCCCCTGGAGGTAGCCCTCCGCTGGCACCACGCAGCCCATGTTGCCGACCACCGGCTCCACGATCACCGCGGCAATCTCCCCCGGGTGCAGCGCAAATGCCTCTTCGAGCGCAGGCAGGTCGTTATAAGGCAGCGCCAGCGTCCAGTGTGCAATCTCCTCCGGTACGCCCGCCGAGCCCGCAATCCCAAACGTCGCCACACCTGAGCCCGCCTTTACCAAGAAGCCATCCGCATGCCCGTGGTAGCAGCCTTCAAACTTCACAATGTACTTGCGCCCTGTAAACGCCCGCGCCACCCGCACCGCTGACATCGTCGCCTCTGTCCCTGACGACACAAAGCGCAGCATCTCGATCGACGGGCAGGCCTCCGTGACCTGCTCTGCCAGCTCGGCTTCCGCCGCTGTCGACGCGCCGAAGCTCGAGGACCGCTCTGCCGCGCGCTGGATCGCCTCCACCACCGGCGGGAAAGCATGCCCCAGAATCATCGGTCCCCAGGACCCGAAGTAGTCCAGGTACCGGTTTTCATCCGCGTCCCACAGGTAAGCACCCTGGCCGCGCTCCACAAACGGTGGTGCACCGCCCACTGCAAGAAACGCGCGTACCGGCGAGTCCACCCCACCTGGCAGCACCCTTTGTGCCCGGGCATGCAGCGCCGCTGAGCGCTCCCTGCGCATCGCTCCAAAGGCTTTCGCCGCTCCGTCTGTCATGGTTTGGGCGTGCTCCGCGGCTTTGGCTGGTTTTCTACCGGTGCGCCCGGATTCATCACGGCCTGACCCTTGATCGCCTGCGAGCTGCCGGCGTCTGAGGCGACCGAGGCCCTGCCATTGCTTGTATCCGCCGGTGAAGGCAGCTGCGTCTGGCCGCCGCCGCCCTGGCTTCCATTGTTGCCGGAGGTCTCACCGGAAGACTTGCCGCCGCCGCTGCTCTTGCTGTCCGGCGCGTATACCTTGCCTTCGTCCTTGGAGCCGCCGGCCGTCTTCGAGTTGTTCTGTGAGCTGCTCTTGTGGCCGCTGCACCCAGGCAGCAGAACCGACAGCAGCACCAGCAGCAGCGAGGCTGCCCATACCTGTGAGTCTTTCTTCTGTATCTCCATCACACAGGCTAGGATGCCGCACGGTGCAGCACCGGAACTGCCTCAGCGCCCGATCGGCGGCAAGCCCATCGCCGCGCGGTTGCTCAGAACGCCGGCCGGGCGCCCGCCCTGCCACTCCGGGTGGTAATTCACATCCAGCATGCCCAGGTTCTGTGCAAAGTTCAGCTTGGCCAGGTTGTACTGGAAGGTCGCACTGATGAACTGCACCTGTGCCTGAGCTAGGGTCGACTCCGCCTCGATCGAAGGAAGGTTATCCTCCACCCCGGCCCGGAAACGTTCCACCGCCAGCTCCAGCGCCTTTTGTGAGAGCTCCTGGTTGCTCTTGGCCTGCGCCACCGTCGCCTCATCCGCCTGCAGATCGATCAGGCTGGTACGGATCTCCTGCTGGATCTCTCCATGCAGATTTCCCACCTGCGCCCGCGCATTCATCAGGATGGAGTCGGTCAGGCTCCTGTCCGACCGGAACTTCGCTTCCTGAAAGACCGGGATGTTCAGAGTGCCCACAGCGCTGAAAGTGTCATGGAAGATCCCGCCCGAGATGCCGGTCACGCCATAATTTGCGTTGAAGATCAGCGTCGGGTAGCGCTCATGGCCCGCCGCCTTCCCTTCCAGCTCTGCCGCGCGCAGCTGCTCCAGGCTGCTCTGGTAGTCCTGTCGCGAAGCAAACGCCTCCCCTTCCGCAGCCTCCGGCGTCATCGCCTCCAGCTCTGGGAAAGGCGTCGCGTCAGCCACCTGGATCTCCTGCTCAGGCGCGAGCCCGATCGCCCGATTCAGCGCAATTTTTGCTTTGCCCAGCGTATTTTGGTCGCCGATCAGCGACTGTTGCTGCGTCTGGTACTGCACACGCGAGCGCACCTCGTCGAGATTCGATGTGATCCCCGCCTGGTGCTCCTGCTCGCTCACATACAGCACCTGCGCATCGGTCGCCAGCAGGCTCTGGTCAAACTGCACCTGCGATCGTGCCGCAATTACACGCAGGTACGCTGTACCTACGTTCTCCAGCACCGAGCCGCGTGAGGAAGCCGTCGTCTGTTCCGTCGAGTGCACCAGATGGTTCAAGGCCTTCACCAAATCGAAGCCCGCCAGGTCAAACAGATATTGCGAGAAGTTTGCCTGCCCTGTTGTGACGTCAACCTTTACCACTTCCGGGAAATTCAACAACGTCCCCGCCGGCAGCAGCGAGGAAAGCTCCGGCAGAATGTCGGGCCGAAAGCCCTCAGCTTCCAGGTTGAACTGATGAATCCCGGTCTGGCCCTGCACATCGATGTTCGGGAGCAGCACATTCAGCACCGTCAGCTTCTGTGCTCTCTCGTTCACCTCAGCCTGTTTGGAATAGATCAGCCCCAGGTTGTTCTCCACCCCCATGTGCAGCGCATCCTCCAGCGTCAGCTCGATCACCTGGGGCACCGCTGGGCGCGCCTGGATGCTGCCAAGGTAGGGGTTAAACAGTGAGCTCTGGTTCGGCACATTTACCGGGACGCCGCCGCCTGTGCCGCCCTGCAGCGTGGGTAGCCCGTTGCCCGCAGCCGTCGCGCTGGTGGTGGAAGGCGTACCGGCCGGCGTGGGTGCCAGCGGCAGTGTCGTACTTGGTGCTGCGGTCACCTGGGAGCTTGTCTGTACATTCGTCGTGGAGCCACCCTGCGATACCGCCTGGGGATTGATCTGCGCCTCTGCGCTGAGAGGCAGGAGCCACAGGGCTGCGGCCGCCCATGCCACACCGGCCCACCCCTCGCTCCCTCTTCTTGCCTTTCGCCCCATCCGCACCGCTCCTTCTCGTCCCCTGCATCCGCAACTTTCCCCATTAGAGTACGTTGCCCCGCCGGAGTTGCCGAAAGACAAGCAAACACCCCCAATCTCCTCCTTTGGCTTTCCGACCGCCTCTCTCATCCGCCGCCCAAACCAGCCCCAAAAGCGAAACGCCCGCCTGGCGCGGAGCCAGGCACCGGTAAAATCAACCCCGATGCAGACCACGCCCCCGCCTCGCTCGCAGAGCAGCACTCCGCAGCCTGGCCTCTTGCGCAGCGTGCTGCAGACCCTCCGCCCCAGCCACGCCCACACAGCGCTTACCGCCACGCTGCTGCTCACCGCCGCAGCGCTCGGCTCCAAGGTCATCTCGCTCGTCCGGGTCAAGTACCTGGCCTATCTGCTGGGCCGCTCACCAGCGGCCGATGCCTTTGCCTCCGCCTTCCAGCTGCCCGACATGATCACCTACTTTCTGATCGGCGGCGCCACCTCCATCACCTTCGTCACTATGCTCACCCGCTACCGCGAAACCGCGCGCGAGGCAGAAGGCGAGGAAGCACTCTCCGTTATCTTCTCGACCATGGTCCTGGTGCTCGGCGCGGCCATCGTTCTCGCTGAGCTGCTTGCCCCCGCCTACGTCCGCTACGCCTTTCCCGGCTTCACCGCTGACCCCGCCAAGTTCGCGCTCTGCGTCCACCTCACACGCATCATCCTGCCCGGGCAGCTCTTCTTCTTCACCGGCGGCATCTTCGGCGCGGTGCTGCTAGCCCGCAAGCAGTTCACCCTTCAAGCCTTTGCGCCGCTCATCTACAACCTGGGCATGATCATCGGCGGCGTGCTGCTCTACAGCCGGCTCGGTGTCTCCTCGCTGGCCTGGGGTGCGCTGGGCGGCGTCATCCTCGGGCCTTTCATCGTCAACGGTCTCGGCGCGCGTGCGGTCGGCATGCGCCTCCGCTTCCATCTCGACTTCCGCAATCCCGGCCTGCGCCAATGGGTGCGCACCACCCTGCCGCTTATCCTCGGCCTGTCGCTCGTCACCGTCGACAGCTGGATCATCTCCTACTTCGCTTCCCGCATCGGCGGCGCCATCTTTCTGCTCACCAATGCCAAGCAGCTCTTCAGCGTCCCGCAAGCGATCGGCCAGGCCGCCGGCGCGGCGTCCCTCCCCTTCCTCGCCTCGCTTTTCGGCAAAGACGGCAACCTCCCCTTCGCCCGCTCTGTCAACGAGTCGGTCTCGCGCATCGCCGCTTTTTCACTCCTGCTTTCTGCCTGGATGATCCCCATGGGCGAGCCCGCCATCGACTTCTTCTTTCGGGGCGGCCATTTCAGCCGGGCCGATGCCCGCACCATGGCCCTCTACTTCGCTATCTTCTCCATCTCGCTGCCTATGTGGTCCGCGCAGGCCATCTACGCGCGCGCCTTCTACGCCGCCGGCAACACGCTCACCCCCATGCTCGCCTCTACCGTCATCGTCTTCGCATCGCTGCCGGTCTACTGGCTGCTCTTCCACACCTTCGGCGCACCCGGTCTTGCCTACGCGTCTGACATCGGCATCACCGTCCAGGTCGTCGCCTTCGCCGCCCTGCTCCATCGCCGGCGCATGGTTCCTGTCTCCACCCCCGCTGCCGGCTCTGTGTCCAGTCTCAGTCCGGTGTCAGTCTCGGTCCCATCTGCCGGTCTTGACGTCCCGGAACTCGCCCGTTCACTCCTGGCCGCGCTGGTTAGCGGCGCAGCTGTCGCCGCGCTCCGCCTGCCATTGCACCCGCAGCTTTCCCGCCTCGGCGAGCTCGCCCTGCTCTCCGGCTCCGCCCTGCTCTGGCTCGCGATCTGCTTCGTCGTTCTGCGTGTCACCGGCTCCGCCCTGCCTGCGCAGCTCGAAGCCCGCCTGCGTCGCCGCCGCACCCCGGCCCTTGCCTAAGCTCGCCCTTTTTCCGTGTTCTATTCCGCTTGCCTGTAGATCGGTGGTTGACCACATCGGCTTTCGCGCTGCGGCCCCCGACCATTGGGAGGGCCACCTCACTCGCGCATTCCTACGTAGCGCGAAGCGTAGTTAGCCCCACCGCAGGTGGCTAGCTTTGCTGTTGGCCGGCTTCGCCGAGGGTGATCCGGGCCATCATCCGCCGTTTCCCGCGGAAGAACGTCACAGTCACGGCATCGCCCACCTGGTGGTGATCCATGATGTCGTTGATGTCCTCCGCTTCGCGAACCGGCTGCCCGTCAATGGCGATCAGGAGGTCCCCTCCGAGCAGGATTTGCATGTTCCCGAGCAGCGCCTGCTCGGAGCCGCCGTGCAGCCCCGCCTGCTGCGCCGCGCCGCCCGGCACCACCTGCTCTAGCAGCATGCCTGTACTCGCCGCCAGGCCCATCTGCTCCGCCAGCTCCGGCCCAATCGGCAGCGTCACCACACCCAGCGACGGCCGCCGCGAACGTCCAAAGCGCTCAATATCGGCCAGCACCGCCTTGGCTGTATCGATTGGGATCGCAAAGCCGATACCCGCGCTCTGGTCCACTGACTCATTCGGGTTCGTCGCGATCAGAGTATTGATCCCGATTACCTCGCCCCGCGAGTTCAGCAGCGGCCCACCCGAGTTACCTGGATTGATCGCCGCATCGGTCTGGATCGCGTTATCGATCTGGCCACCCTCCGGCCCGTGTATCGAGCGGATCGCCGAGATGATCCCTGTCGTCATCGTGCCGTTCAGCCCGAATGGGTTGCCGATCGCATACACCTTCTGCCCCGGCACCAGGTCGCGCGAAACTGCAAGCGTCACCGGCTGCAGGCTCGCCCCATCAATCTGCAGCAGGGCAATATCATGCCGCGGATCCTTGCCGATGATCCGCGCCTTGTACCGGCGCTTATCCGAGGTCTGCACTTCAATATTCTGTGCATCCGCGATTACGTGGTAGTTGGTCGCGATATGCCCCTGCCGGTCGAGGATGAACCCAGAACCCTGCCCCTGCTGCGGCACCATCCCGTAGAAGAAGTTCATCTGCAGCGACGTCGAGGTCACATTCACCACCGAAGGCAGCAGATGCTTGTACACCGAGATGTTGTTCAGCTCCTCATTGTCGTACTCCGGCGCAGCCTTCACCTCTTCAAGCACCAGCGGCGCGGTCGAGCGGCTCAGCGGCACACCCCCGCGCGGCAGCAGCTCCAGCGGCCGTAGCCCCGGCAGCAGGCTATGCCCGGAGCTGATCCACCACACCCCCACCACCAAACCTGCCGTCAGCAGGAACTGTCGTGCCCTCATCACCCAATCCTTCTTTCTTCATCACCGGGAGCGGTGCCTCAGGTCCCGCTTCTGAGACCCGAGTCCATCTATCCTCGATTAACCCACCCGACTTCCCCATTAGACCCGATTCCCGCCGACCTGTTTGCGCCTTCTCTCCATCCTGCGGTTACGCGATCGCAGTTACCTTTTGGCAGAGCGAGCCGCCTCCTCCCGCAGCTGCCCCAGCACTCGAAGCGCCTCGCGCCGCAGCAGCACCAGCGTCCGGTCGTTCTCGATCACGTAATCGACGCGCGCGCGCTTCCACTCCTCCGGCAGCTGCGCCCTCATCCGCCGCCGAGCCTCCTCCCGTAGCCGGTTTCGCTCCTCTTCGGGCGCGTCCGGCCCAGTCACTCGCAACACAAAACGCTCCACCCGGACACTTTCGGGAGCTGCCACCAGCACCAGCCGGTCAAAACGCGCGCGCCACCCCGGCACCGTCGCGGCAGCTTCCAGTTCTCGGTCTGCACCTTCCCCTGACGCTTCAAAAATCAGCGCCGACTCCACCGCGGCCAGCGGCTCCTTGCCTTCCTCTTCCAGCTCGCGCAGCACTCGCTCCTGCTCCGCAATTACCGCCGGGTGCACCAGCGCATTCAGCTCTGCGAGCCGCCCCCCGCTAAACGCCTCTCGCGCCAGCGTCGCCCTGTCCAACCGCCCGTCCTCACCTACAACGCCCGGTCCAAACCGTTCGACGATCGCTGCATATACCCGCTCGCCCGGCTCCATCAGGGCCCGCCCTATCGCATCGGCTTCCAGCACCGGCACCCCGGCCTCCGCCCACACCCGTGCCACCGCGCTTTTGCCGCTGCCCATCCCGCCTGTCAGGCCTACCCGCAGCATCCGCTCACCTATCCCGCACCTAGAATAGGCGCATGCCTCCCCCCGCTCTGGATCCCGCCGTGCTCCAGCTTCTCCGCTGCCCGGTCTGCCACGGCACGCTTCAGCTCGCAGTAGCCACCCCGTCCATTCTTTGCCTGGGGTGTGGCCGGCTCTACCCTATCAGGGACGGCATCCCCGTCCTGATCGCGTCTGAAGCCAAGCCCTGAACCGCGCTCTCCTTGATACCTGTGCACCGTGGGAATACCGTTGGCAGAAAAAAGCGGAGCCGCGGCAACACCCCGGCCTCATCCTCGCTCCTAACTGTGGACACCATCCCCCACCACGCAAGGCGAGGCCTCATGAAGGAAATGAAGCGAGTGGAAAAGTTCAACAACTACGACCTGGGTGCCCTCCGCACCGTTTTGATGCAGGCCGAGATCGATACCTTCCAGGCTTCGGAACTTCTCATGGCTTTTCTCAACGGCCGCGGCTACGGCGTCGATGCAGCCCTCGTCCAGGACGCGATCGTGCGCATGGAAGGCCGCGAATGCGACTCCGAGTGCATGCAAGCCGAGCTTGAGCGCGTCGCCCTCGTCATGTAGTTGCCCAGCCTGCTTCCTGAGGGGCTACTTGCATCACCCCCACTCGCTCGAGGCTACCCAACGGTCCTCGCAAGAAGCCGGGCCGCCTCACTGCCTAGCCCATGAGCGCCCTACCATCCACCCCCAAGACCCACCCCTCTAGACCCCATCCCTCAAGCCCCGTCCCATACCGGTCTTCGCGGTAACGTGGATCGCCGAACAAAACAGCCCCTTTGCGAACCCTTGCCGCATCTGTATCTGCATGCGCTCCCGTACGCCTTTGTCTGACGCGCCTGCCCGCTCCAAAACCCAGCCCTCACGGCCGCGTCTCTCCCGCGCCCCTATGCCCGCACCCATGCCGGACTCCTCATCGACCGGCGCCGCAACGCGCCTGCGCTCTGCCCCGACTCTCCTTGCCTTTCTGGCCGCTGCCCTGTTCCTCATCCTCCAGGGCGGCCTCGCGCAGGCGCCGCCGCCGATCGCGCCTCCACCCAATGGACCCATTCCCGTGCCCATCCTGCTCTACCCCAACGGCGCACCGGGCGCGCTCGGCCACGCGGAGGCAGACAAGCCCAAGCTCTACGCCTTCCTGCCGCCTCAGCGCTCTTCGCTCGCCGCCGTCCTTGTCCTGCCCGGCGGCGGCTACACAAAGGTCGCTCTCGGGCATGAGGGCTTCCAATATGCTGAGTGGCTCAATGCCCAGGGCATCGCCGCCTTTGTGCTCGACTATCGCGTCGCCCCTTACAAATACCCCATCCCCATCAACGACGCCGTCACCGCGATGCGCATGATCCGCGCCCACGCCACCGATTACGGCATCGACCCGGACCGCATTGGCGTCTGGGGCTCCTCGGCAGGCGGCCACCTCGCCGCCATCCTCAGCACCGAGTGCCACGTCGGCGACAATCCCGGCAGTACACCCAGTAACGACCTCAGCGGCCTCAACTGCGAGCCCAACTTCACCATCCTGTCCTACCCGGTCATCAGCATGGAGGGCCCGCTTGCCCACGACGCCTCCCGCGTCGCCCTGCTCGGTCCGCGAGGCACGGTCGACCTCGCACTCGCTCACCAGCTTTCCCCACAGTTCGCCGTCACCGCATCCACCCCGCCCACCTTCCTCTTTGCCACCACCGGCGACCCGACCGTGCCGGTCGGCAACAGTGTGGTCATATACGGCGCGCTTCAGGCCGCGCAGGTCCCGGCCGAGCTTCACATCTTCGACTTCGCCAACCATGGCTGCGGCCTGTGCGGCGACATCCCTGAGCTGGCCGGCTGGCCCACCCTGCTCCGCACCTGGCTCATCCACCACAATGAGCTCGCACCGAATGCTCCACCCGCCCCACCTCCGTCTGCCAACATGCCTGACTGGCCCTCCGGCATTGATGGCCCCGGCCACCGCGACTAATCGGCGCAGCCAGAGTTCAGTAGAAAATCAGCCGGAGTGCCCCAGGTCTCCCTTCTGATACCTGGGGCAAAGCAAGCTACCGCACGCCACCTCACTGCACCCCACCCCGGGAAGGAGTTATCCTGAGGGAAGCAGCCATAAGCCCGCGCAGCCGTTAGTGCTTCGCGCGCCAAAGGATCTGCTTTTCCCTCGCCTGCTACGCTCAACCATGGCCCTTTCCGCACATCGCGTCCCCCCCGAGGCGGCCGGCCTGCGTCTCGACTCCTGGCTCACCGCCCAGCTCGAAGGCGTCAGCCGCTCGCGCGTCCAGCTGCTGCTCGAGCAGTCGTCCGTCCTGGTCAATGGCGCCCCAGCCAAGCCCTCCCTGCGCCTCGAGGGCGGGGAAGAGGTCGAGGTCCTGCGCGAGCCCGTGCTGCCTCCGCTCCGCGCCATCCCTGAGGCCATCCCACTCGACATCCTCTATGAGGACGACGACATGTCCGTCATTAATAAGCCTGCCGGCATGCTGGTGCACGCCGGCGCCGGCGCTCGGGCTGAGGACGAGGGAGAGCCGGCTGACCTTGACCCCGAAGCAGGGGATCTCGACTCTCCCGCTGATGTCATAAGTTCACCAACGGCAGAGGCCGCCGGCGACGGCAACCCGGCCGCTTTCGCTCCACCCGCGCAGAACCCACACCGCAACCGCGGCACCCTGGTCAACGCCCTGCTGCACCACTACGGCGAGCTCTCCTCCGGCGGCGGCGACGCCCTGCGTCCGGGTATCGTCCACCGCCTTGACCGCCAGACCTCCGGCGTCATCCTGGTCGCTCGCAACGACCGTACCCACGCCAAGCTCTCCGCTATGTTTGCCGACCGCGCCCTACGCAAAACCTACATCGCGCTCGTCCATGGCGAGATCGAGGGCGACCGCGGCACCGTTAACGCCCCTATCGGCCGCGACGCCATCCGCCGCACCCGCATGACGACCCGTCGCGTTCAAGGCGCGCGCTCTGCCATCTCCCATTACAAGGTCGAGCGGCGCCTTCACACCCGCTTCGGCGACTTCACGCTTCTGCGCGTCCGTATCGAGACTGGCCGCACCCACCAGATCCGCGTGCATCTCAGCTCACTCGGCCACCCCATCGTCGGCGATACCCTCTACGGTGCCCCTCGTGAAATCCGCGCTGAGGACGGCGTGCGCATCATCAAGAAGAGCCGCCGCCGCGCCCTCGAAGCCGTCGCGCTTCCTCGCAACTTCCTTCACGCCGCTGAGCTCGAGCTCCTGCATCCCCGCTCCGGCGAGCCCCTCACCTTTACCGCCCCGCTCGCCCCCGAACTCGCCGGCTTCCTCGCCCTACTCGAAGCAGAACCTGCCACACCGACACCCATCACTAAAACTGCTCACCACGCTCACCGCTAGCTTGCCCAGGGCAGGGCAAGGGCAGGGGCAGGGCAGTGCCGCGGCTGCGGGTGCCAGGTCTCGCTTCTGAGACCTGGGCAAAGCAAGCTCCCGCCACACCATCCCAGTCGACCCTCTTCTTGAGGGATCTGCTTTTCTCCAACCCGCCGCGCATCTCACATGGGAACGCACATGACCCGCTCCCCCTGGATCACCCGCCTCCCCGCGCTCGCCCTCCTGCTCGCCGCAACCCATCCCAGCCTAGCGCAGAAGCCGATCCCATCCCCCAAACTCACTCTCGCCATCTCGCTCCCCGGTGCCATCACCAACGGCGTCGCCATCGCTCCCGGCGGCCGCACCTTTCTCGTCATCCCGAAGCAGAAGGGCCAAAGTGTCCCTCAGTTGGCCGAGTACATCCACGGCGGCCTTCAGGCCTACCCCAACCAGGATTGGAATAAGTGGTCGCCCGGCAGTGACGCTACCCATGCCTTTGTCCATGCCAACTCGGTCCGCTTCGGCCCCGACGGCACCCTCTGGGTTGTTGACTTCGGCAGCCCCGAGCTGGGCAAGCCCATCGTGAAGCATGGCCCCAAGCTCGTCGGCATCAACATTACGACCGGCAAGGTCGTCGAAACCCTCTACTTCGACAGCGTCACCCATCCCGAGAGCGCCCTTGACGACGTACGCTTCCACGGCGACCACGCCTACCTGACCGATGCCGGCTGGCCCGGCATCATCGTCGTTCATGCACCCGACGGTGCCATGTACCGCACCCTCACCGACACCTCATCCGTACGCGCGCAACACCCGCTCCGCGCCGAGGGCCATGACCTTGCCGACAAGGCCGGCAAACCCATTTACTTCCATGCCGACCAGCTCGAGGTTTCCCCGGACGGCAAAACCCTCTACTACCAGCCCGATTCCGGTCCCATGTCGTCCATCGAGACCCGCTATCTCGACGATCCCAACATCCCGGACAGCGAGCGCGCGCAGCACGTTAAACCCTTCCTCCACAACGGCACCGCGGGCGGCACTGCTATCGACCGCGCCGGGGACCTCTACATCTCCGACACCGATCACAGCTCTGTGCTCAAAGCCACACCCGCTGGGGAGGTCACAACTCTCGTGCAGGACCCGCGCCTCGTCTGGGTCGATGCCATGTGGATCAGCGCTGATGGCCGCCTCTGGATGCCCGCCGCGCAGATGGATCGCACGCCCGCTTTCAACAACAACAACATGACGGTGCAGTACCCGATGCAGGTCTTCACCGTAAATATCGGCAACGGGCCGCCCGCTACCGACCATAGATAAACACTCGATTCCCGGAGGAACAACATGAGCAGCAAATCGAACGACGAACTCCTCAGCGCAGGCGGCTTCCGCCTCGATACCGACATGTCTGAAGAAGAAAACGCGCAGAAGGAAGAGATTGCCCGACTGGAAGGCCTGAAAACTCCGACGCCCGAGGACGAGGAGCGCCTACGCTTCCTCAAGGGCGAGTAGACCCAGGCTGCATGAGAGGGGTGCTGGGGATAAGCCAGGTGCGGGTGCTCCAGGTCTCGCCTTTTGAGACTGGGCAAAATAAGTCCCCGCCCCTCTCCCCAGACCGGCGCCACCCCAGCAAAGACGTTTCCCTGCAAAGCTCGGGAAGCCTTCAGGTCGCCGCCAAGCCCCGGCAGCCAAGCCAAATGTAAAATGGCAGCACGCCGATGAAGCCTCTGATGTCTCTGAACCCGCTGTCCCTCACCTCGCTGTCTCTTGTTTTCCTGGCCGCCGCACTTTCCTCGGCTCCCGCGTCCCTCGCGCAGGCAGCGCAGCCTGCCCCGGCCAAAACCGCTCCTGCCGCACCGGCAGCCACCCAGACTACCCCTGCTCCCGCAGCCGCCACCCCGCAGCAGCCCGGCTTTACCATCACCACCCGCGTCGATGAGGTCTACCTCACCTTTACCGTCACGGACCGCCACGGCCACTTCATCGACAGCCTCCGCCAGAGCGACTTCGCCCTGCTCGACGACGGCAAAGCCCCCTCGCAGGTCTATCGCTTCGAGCAGGACACCAACCTGCCCCTGCGCGTCGGCATGATCATTGACACCAGCACCTCCATCCGCCAGCGCTTTGCCTTTGAGCAGCAGGCTGCGACCGAGTTTCTCTTGCAGATTCTCCGCCCCAAGTCCGACAAAGCCTTTGTGGAAGGCTTCGACCTTACCCCGGACTTCAAGCAGGACTGGACCGCCGATCTCGACCAGCTCAACACCGGCATCAACGGCCTGCACTCCGGCGGCGGCACCGCCCTCTTCGACGCGCTCTACACCGGCTGCCGCGACAAGATGCTCGACGCCACGGAGCACCACGAGCCCTCGCGCAAAGCCGTCATCCTCATCTCGGACGGCGACGACAACCAGAGCCACTCCTACCTCGAAGACGCGATCAAGGAGTGCCAGCGCGCCGAGACCGTCGTCTACGCCATCAGCACCAATGTGAGCCCTAGCCGCGACCGCGGCGACGACACCCTCCAGAAGATCGCCGACGCTACCGGAGGCCGCGCCTTCTACCCGAATCGCATCGAGGACATGCCCACGAGTTTCGGCCTCATCCAGCAGGAGCTCCGCTCCCAGTACACCCTCAGCTACAAACCCGCCGACTTTGCCTCCAACGGCGCCTTTCGGACGATCTATCTCTTCTGCCTCGACCGCAAATACCAGGTCCACTCACGCATCGGCTACTTCGCGCCGAAGGGGTAAAGGAGCGCAAGCGCCTCCCTTGCCGCCCATCGCACCGGCAGCAATCATGTCCCGAGAGGCCAACATGAGCCAGGTTCAGAAGATCAGCGCTCACCACCGAGCAGATCGCCACGCTCAAGGCAGCTGTCGATACCGGCGAGTACGCAGCGGAAAGCGACGTCATCAGCCCCTGCACGCATGGCAGAGCAGCCGAGAGCCGCAGACCGAGGAAACTCTGTACCTGCGCAAGCTCTGGGACAAGGGCATAGCTAGCGGTCCGGCTACGAAACTAGACTTCACAATCCATCGTCAGGAAGCCCGGCGTCTGCTGGCAGCGCAACAGAGATGGCATGCCGGCTAAGCTTTGCTGGACACGTCAGGCAGACCAGGATCTGACGGATATGTATCTGACGATCGGCAAAGACCAGCCAGACCCCGCAAAGCGCGTCTAGACCTCTATCCAGGACCGAGTCCCGATCCTAGCCGATTGCCCGCGCGTAAGTCGGCGTTACCCAGGCATCCGTGCCTCGGCCCGCTTTCTCGTGCAGGCCCCCTATCTGATTCTGTACAAGACGCGGCCACGCACGGCTTTGTCACTTCCCGCCAGGAAGGGCGGCGTAAGAGAAAACTTATCAAAACCGAAGGAGCCGGTGTCAGAGGCGAAATCCACCTCGAAACCGGCCGCGGTCAAGACTTCGAACGGGTGTAGCGCTTCGGTGAAAAATACACCTGTTTTGGATCCATCGGGAAAGATGGCGCCTTGGAAGCTGCTGACGGAGAGAAGCGCTTTGCGAGGAAGAGTCTTGCACATGGCCATGATCCTTTGTCTTGCGGGTTGACATACGATGTGGACGTTGTGCTAGCAGACGGATTTTGAATCTGTTCGAACGACAGCGGCTTGCCGCCGAGGCCGTGATCCTGTAGCTCCTCATGAGCTTGTTACGCCTAGCCCGGATGCACGAGAGGAGCTAGTAAGCCGGTGACACCGTTAGCTATCTCTTCAGCCGGTCCTCGTTCGGGCGAGTCGATCCAATCCCTTGCGGCACCGTACAGACCCCAACTCACCGTGTTCGCCAGGGTTTGCTGAGGCACCTTCCAGTCCGCCGGGTACTGGTTCAGACCCTCTATGACCATGCCACGGACGACGGCAATGATGGCCAGTTCCATGTAGGGGTCCAAACGTGGCTGGTGCTCATGACCGGGGCCGAGCACACTGAGCATGAAATCGGTGATGCCAAGAAAAATCTTTCGAAGGGCAGAGTCACACGTGCCGTCGAAGGAGACGGCCCGCTGCTCCAGAAGATCAGCAAAGCGGGCGGCCGTGGTGGATTCAAGCAGTGCGTATTTATCAGGGTAGTGCGCATAAAACGTGGCCCGATTAACGGTGGCCGCGTCGGTAACATCTCCCACCGAGATCTCCGCAAACGTCTTCTTCGTCAGGAGCTGCACGAACGCATCGTGCAAGAGCTGCCTGGTTCGGCGCACCCGAGGATCGAGGCTCTTACTAAGATCATTCACTCTGCCAGACTACGCCTAAACAACTGTCATTGTTTAGGCAACAGATGTTGCGAATCTGTGTATACTCTGAAACATCGATAGGCAACAGGTGTTGTTTATTACTGCGTCTCGAGCACCACTTTGGTCTCCATCACCTCAACGCACTTCCTCACTGGCCAGCTCATTCAGAAAGGACATTGCCCATGAAACCTGCTTCCACCATCGCACGCTACCTGCTTGGTCTCGTTTACCTCATCTTCGGGCTCAACGGGTTCCTGCACTTCATTCCAACTCCGCCGCCTCCTGGGCCCGGAGGCATGTTTATGGGAGGGTTATTCCTATCCCATGAGCTTATGGTCATCATGGCGCTGCAGGCTCTCGGCGGACTTCTACTGCTTATAAACCGCTTTGTCCCGCTCACACTGGTTGTTCTCGGCGCCATCACCGCCAACATCGTTCTGTTCCACGCCTTCATGGCCCCGAGCGGCTTGCCCGTCGCCCTCTTTGTTTCCGTCCTACTCGCCCTTACGTTCTGGAACGTGCGGAGTGCCTTCCAGTCGATCTTCCAGGCCAGCTATCACAAGACATCGGTACCTGATACGCGAGGTGTCCATGCTTGAACTGAAATCACTCGATACGATTGCCGGCGCGGACATAGGCTGGCTCAAGGCGAAACATCACTTCGCCATAGGCCGGTTCGGCAACCCCGACCACAAGCCAGTCGGCAATCTGTATGTGCTCAATGATGATGAAGTCGCTCCCCACACCGGCTTTGGTATGCACAGCCATGCCGATGTCGAGATCGTCACCTATGTACGAGCTGGCGTCGTGTCGCACAAGGATAGTCTGGGTAACGAAGGACATATCGAGACCGGGGATGTACAGGTCATCAGCGCCGGTACCGGTATCCAACATGCGGAGCACAATCCTGGCGATGTGCCCACAAAGATTTTCCAGCTTTGGCTGAGGCCGCGCGTGGCCGGGGACGCTCCGCGTTGGGGTACCCAGTCCTTTCCGAAGTCTGACCGCGCAGGCCACTTCATCACCTTGGCAAGTGGACGGGGGACGAAAGGCAGCCTGGAGCTTCGCTGCGATGCGGAGGTACTTGGCGCGTCTTTCTTCGCGGGTACAGTAACGAATTACGACTTCAGGCCCGGCGATCTTGGCTACCTTGTCGTCTCTTCCGGCGCTGTGAAGGTCAACGGCGCATGCGCAACGATGGGAGAAGGCATCGTTCTTCGCGAGGAAGCGACCATCCGTATCGAGGCCTTGCAGGATACCGAGCTCGTGTTTGTCATTACGTCGCCGGAATGAGGACTCGATGTCGAGGAGAGACAAGCCATCTAGCGCCTCTGTCGTAAAGGAGCCGACGTTCGTCAAAGCATCTTTAATCCAGAATGCGAGAGACCCGGACATAATCATGAACTATGAGGTTTGGAACGGGACGCCGGAGTCCTTCATGCAAGCCAGATCACCAGGGGCTATCGTGCGGCGTTCGAGAAGTTAATCTTGGATCTCAAGATCGAGCGGATGCCGGCCTGGTTTTATTGATCGCAGACTGGAAGCTCACATAGATAGGTCTTCCTGCGTCGCGCAGATCGATCACGGGCTTGCAGCATGCCGCCACGCCCAACCGAGGTCTCAATGAACTTTTTCACGCGATTGTTCGCCAACAAACCAAGTCCGTCTGCTGAGCCGAACAGGCCAGTGATCCGCACCACCACTCCTCTCACCGAAATTACGAGGTCGCCTATGCCCAGCCTGCTCGCCATCGAATCCAGCCCCCGAGGTGACTACTCCGTCTCTCGCAGACTCACACAGACCTTCATCGACGACTGGAAGGACGCGCATTCCGGTGGAACCGTCGTAGTCCGCGATCTGATGAAAACAATCCTGCCGTTTGTCGATCTGCCTTGGATCATGGGTGCGTACACACCTGTTGAGCAGCACTCCCCCGAAATCAAGCAAGCCATTGCGATTTCCAACAATCTCATAGCCGAATTGATGGCCGCCGACCATATTGTGATTGGGACGTCCATGTACAACTTCTCCATTCCAGCAAACCTCAAGGCCTACATCGACCACATCGTTCGGGTAGGCGTGACCTTTAGCGCAAGCTACGAAGGTCTGGTGAAAGGCAAGAAGGCTTTCATCATTCTCGCTTCCGGTGGTGTATATACGCCTGGAGCACAGACGGAGTCGTACAACGTCGCCATCAGCTACTTGAAGCAAATCCTCGGCTTCATTGGCATTACAGATGTGAGCGTGGTCCTTGCAGGGGGAACAGCAGCCATCGATCTCGGCAAGACAACGATGCCGGAGTTGCTAGGACAGTTTGAGCCGTCGGTCTCGCAGGTTGCGAAGGCCTGATGTGAGAGCCGGCGGACAACACGCCGGCTCACTTCATAACAAAGGGTAAAACTAGCGTTCCTGGCTACAGGAGCGTTTCTTGGTACCTGTTTGGTGGTAACTGTTAGCAGCTTCCACATGGTTCGGGCGGCTGCCTGTGCTTGCTTCTTCAGCAACTCGTCGTTCACGGCTGTAAGGCCATGTAGGACCTCCTCGTAGATACCCGCACGAAGCAAGGGCTTGGAGAGTGTGGCGGCCTATGCGCATTCCTTCCTCTCCTGCCTTGCTTTTAGCAACAATGGGTGAGATAAGCGGCCAGGATGCCGGTCCTGCCCCTAGGGAAGTCTTTGTAGTACTGCCTGCCCAGCTCCGGAAAGCGGTCGGCTTCCCGTGTCACGACACGGCGGAGCCTGAGCTGCTCCTGAGACAGCAGAGGGCCCAGATACTCTCGACCGCCCTCGAGAAGACCGTGCTGTGTCATCTCGCAAAGCCACGCAGATTACTCCTAGCCTATCGCTCTGGGAAGCAAAGGCTCGCAACTGCCCGTGTTTGCGTTTCTTGCTATCTTTAGAGGTTAGATTTCTAAAATGATCTGGCGCTAGCCAAGGGACATGCAAAGAACCGCCGGCGTGAGCAGCGCCGCATCCTGTTACCGCTACTGCGGCGTCCAGTGGGGGTGGCTGGTGAACAGCCCGCCAAGGAAGCCGAGTTGGTACACGAGGAAAGAACCAAAACAAACGCTGACCAGGCCTGAAGCGATCCCGAGATAATGGCCCATGCGGGGCAGTCTGTCGCCCGCATACACAAGCGGCAGCGCCATCGTAGCGGTCATGCACATCATGCCGAACATGGTGCCACCGCCGAAAATCACCAGGTAAAGAATCGCCCATACCGGGCTGTGGATCGTGGAAAGCACAAGCAGGGCGACCGCAGCCGAGCCGGCCAGGCCATGCACCAGGCCGATCGCAAGAGGGCGCAGGTACTGGCTGACTGTAAAAGAGTTGAGCAGTGGCCGCGAGCCAGTGGATCGGACTTCCACCCCGAGCAGAGAAAGGCCGGAAGCGGCTCCGGCAGTCGACGCTGGCCGAAAGCGCGCAACGAGACGCTGCATCATGCCCGTCAGGTTCAGCAAACCCAGCAGGATCAGCATGAGCGCCACGCTGAACTCCATCGACAAACCAACGCGGGGCGGGATCACAACTCCGAAAAGGATGATGAGACAACCGACGACAAAGATAGTCAGCGTGTGGCCGAGACCCCAAAGGCTGCCGATCAGTGCCGCGCCACGGATGCTGCGCTCCCGGGTAACGATGGTGGAAATCGCAACGACGTGATCAGTATCGGTCGAGTGGCGCATGCCGAGCACCAACCCAAGCCCGGCGACGAAGAGCGCGGGGCCGAGCCGCTGGGGCGAAAGGCTGTGCAGGGTGAGGCCAGTAGTGGCCCAGGCTCGCGCCGCGATGACGATGCCGAGGACCGTCATAATGGCAGCCGAGCCGGCCGGAAGCCAGCGGCGGGTCAGCGTCCCTGCTGCTCCCGCCGGGAAACGGTGTTGAAAGCGCGCAGCCAAGCGCGTGATCCATCGCCGCCCATACACCATCGCCAGTCCAAAGCCGATGAGCACCGCGGCCAGCCCGGCGCTGAACGCCGTAATCAGAAAAAACCCAAAGCCCACGCGATGCAATGAAAACGCACTGAGCAGGACCACCAATGCGGCTGGGCAAGGAATGATGCCGCCCGTGATGCCCAGTGCGAACAGCTGCCCAAGCGAAACGGGGCGAGCCGAAGCGGTGCTCGCAGCCATTGTCGGTGAGGAAGTAGTCTGTTTACGCGCGAACCAGTGGCCGTGCTGTTCGCCGCTCACATGGCTATGCTCCACTTCCTGCCCACTCCAGCGGCGCAGGAACAGGTACCCGCCCAGCAGCGCGATTGTGAGCCCGGACAGCACGCCGAGCCATGGGTAAAGCTGTTCCGGCAGAATATAGCGCGAGGCATAGAGCGTCACCGCGCCAAGCGCGAAGACGCTTGCCGTGTGCGACGCAGTCACGATAAGGCCGAGCAACACTGCATGCAACCCGGTGCCGCGAGAGCCGACCAAGTAGGCGGCAACAATGGTCTTACCGTGGCCGGGCTCCAACGCGTGCAGCGCGCCCAGGCCGATCGAGATCACAGCCGCGGTGAGCAGGAACCAGAGGCTCAGGTGCTGCGCAGTGATGAGCTGCGTAAAAGCGCTGCGGGAGGTTTGCTGACGATTCGCTTCCAGGTGAACCGGCTCCGCTGCCGGCGTTGCTACCGTGCTTGCGGGCACTGTCGCAGGTCTCGCCCTTTCGCGGGCAGCGGGCTGTGGCTGCAAACTCTGCCGGCTGGTCATTCCCTGTAACTGCCGCTGCGGCGCACGGCCTGCATGCGTCGCGCCGCCCAAGTGCACCGGCTGCGGATGAGTAAGTGCACCGAACAGTGCCGCGGCGCGCCTGCCCGCATCGCCGTCCGGTGGAACGGCAGATGCCGCGAGCGCCGCCGGCAGCGTGATCCGCACCGTTGCCGCCAGATCCTGCGGTGGACTCGTGAGCATATCGGTCGGGTAATCACTCAGCTCGCGGCTGCGGTCCGTCGCGGGCGCGGAGCTGGTGAGAATAATCGCCGCCGGACCTGTAACAATGACTTCTTTCCAGCCCGCATGGCCGGGGTAATTGCTATCTGTGTACGCAAGGTTCGCCTGAGCCGCGCCCGCGCCATGTGGGTAAGCAGCGGTAAAGACGTAGCCGAGCTTCATGGTAGGCAGGCCGCCTGCACCTGGCGGAAAGATAACCGCCTTAGAGACAAGATGAAGCATGACCACAGCGCCGTCCAGCCGTATGCTCAACCCGCGCGCGAGCTCCGCGCCTTTGCTCGCCACAAAACTCGACAGCGCCGGGCTGTCGCCGGCAGCTGCTTGCGTGTCGGCCGGCGTAAGGCTGGCCTGCTGCAGCTCCTGGTAGGTCGGGATCTCGGCCAGATCGATAAAATACTGCAGACGCACGCCGTCCGGCTCAAGCGTGATCTTTGCGTAATGATTGACGCTGAAGTTGCCCATGGGGTGCGCAAGGCAAATGCGCACTGGCGCAAGCAGCGCCAGTAGGAGCGTGAGCCAAACTTTACTGCGCATGCGGTTCCCCACGGCCAAGAGCGGCAGCGGCCAGCGTGGACTGTTTGTGCAGCGTGCTTAGCTGCTGGGTCGCGACATCCGCATAGAGCGTATGGAAGTGCGGGTTGATCGCCAAGGCGCCGGAAAGCTGTTGACTGGCCTGCGACTCATGGCCAAGCTTCGCGGAGATCATGCCCGCATGAAACAGCAGCATTGGGTCGCGAGTGCCAAGGCGCAGCGCATGGCTCATCGCCTCATCCGCTTCGGCCAGCTTGCCGTTCTTGTAGAGCGCCCAAGCGAGGGCGTCCCAGGTGTAAATGTCGCTGCGCACTTCGAACTCCTTGTGCGCCAGCGCGAGCGCCTCGCCAAGGTTGCGGTCGTGGTCGGCGTAAAAGAGTGCCAGGTCACGGTTGTGCAGGACCTGGTTGATGTGGCCGAGCAGGCCGATGTACTCGACCAACTTGTATTGTTTCTCAGCTCCGGTGACATCGCCATTCTTGGCGAGCAGGTCACCCAGCTCAGCCACATACATCGGCATCGGGACAATAGCAATCGCGCTTTGATACAGCGTGACCGCCTGCCGGTACTCGCCCTGTTGCGCGCGCACCTTGCCCAAGCCGGCAAGCGCGCGGTAGTCGCCAGGGTGGATCGTGAGTGCGGTCAGATAAGCATCGGCCGCCGGCTGCACCTCGCCTGCCTGCAGCCGGAACTCGCCCAGCTCGTAGTAGAGCCACGCAAGGTTTTCGCTCGGCAGGTGCGACTCAACGCCTTCGCCGATTGAAGTCTCCATGCCTTTGATCGCGGCCGTGGTATCGCCCGCGATGAATTGCAGGTAAGCGGTGCGCGTGTGCTGGGCGTAGGCCTCGCGCGGATCGGCAGGCGGGTTGGGCATTGCAGATGCGGAGGCTCCGGCATCCTGACCTGCGTGAAGGTTTCCGACGATCCCGCTGTTACTGTCGCCGCTGAGGCGACTGTAGGCAGTACCCGCCTTCTCGTACTCGCCCATATCCGCATAGGCATCGCCCACAATCGCAAACGCGGAGATGTCCCCGGAGCCAAGCGCCAGCGCCCGCTGCGCGTAATCCAGCGCCTCGCGGAAGCGGTGCTCGCCCATGCAGACCTCAGCCATGCTTTCAAGCGGCGCGGTGGCAGACAGGTCCGTGCTGACCAGGTCAAGCGAATGAGTGAGGGCTTGCTCGGCAAGCTGGTAATCTTCGACGTCGCCGGTTTCGCGCGCGCGTTGGAAAAAAGCCGCGCCCAGCCCGGCATAGCCGCCTGCCTCCCCAGGGTGAGCGCTTACCAGCGCCTGCATACGGTGGATGGCACGCTCGGTGCCGGTCGGTCGCGGGATGAGCAGTGCTTGCGGCAGTGCGCCCGTGTCATGAACCAGCTGAAGAGCCGGTACGGGCTGCGCCGTAAGCGCTGCCGAGGCAGGCGCGCTGGCCTGCGCTGCCGGCATAGGTGGGATGGGGACGGTTGCAAGCACGGGGGCGCCTATACCTATCTGTAACCGCGTTTGAGCGGAATAAGGGGAGGCTGGGTCGGATTCGATGGCGGCAGTGAAGTGTTCGGCCGCTGCCGCGTTCTCCTTGAGCTTCAGCTCGATCTCTCCCGCGTGCTCAAAAAAGCGTGCGCTGCGCACGCCGAGGGCAAGCGCCTTCTTCTCAGCGGCTTGTGCCTCGGGATAATGACCATTCGCCTCCAGTGCCCACGCATACGCGTCCAGCGTGTCTACATCGTGCTGCTGTCGCATGCGCTGCTCAGCCAGCTGCAGTGCTTCGCTCGCGTTGGCACCCAAGCGCCCGGGCAGGCCGGCATCGTACAAAATCAGGTTGGCTTTGCTCATCGCGTCTGCCTGCGTTCCGCGTGCAAGCTCCGCAAACCGCACGAAGTTGCGCTCACCTTCTGCAGCGTTAGTCGGGGCGCTGTCTTGCTGCGCGATTGCGAGCAGAAATAGGGTGGCGCTTTGCGGAGACCCTATGGCCTGCTCCGCGGCAAGCTGCTGCTCGAGCAAGGCTACGGCTTCAGCAGGTCGATGCTGCGCCAGTCTCAGCCGAACCAAGTTCTCTGTTGTCACCGGGTAATGCGGAAACAGCTGCTCAGCCCGTGCAAGCGCTTGCGCCGCGGCATCAATGTGGCCGGTGTCAAGCTCAACAGCCGCAATCTGGTTTGCGATGTAAGCCTGCTCTTCAGGCTCGATGGAAGGTGTCTCGCCAAAGGCCTGGTTCAGAAACTCAAGCGCGCCGGGCGCGTCGCCGTACAGCACACGCAGCGTCGCCCCCAGCAGCAGTCCGGGTGTGTTGCCAGGGCGCATGTTCAGCATCCACTGAGCTGAACTGTCCGCTTCGTCGTAGTCGCCGAGCGCCAGGTCAGCTTCGGCCAGGTAGCCATAGAGGGTCACATCATCGGGAGTCTGCGCGTGCAGTAGCTTCGCTCGATCGCGGGCTGCGGTAAATTGGCCGCGCGCTAGCATCAGTGCGACTCCCGTCTTTGCAAGCTGGAAGTCGGTTGGTGTAAGAGCGAGCCCGGCGTGCAGGGCTCGCTCGGCATCGCTTAGAAAAGCTGGATTGCTTGTCTCGCGAGAGCGGCGAAGCAATGCAAGCGCAAGATCGTTATAGGTCTGGCTGCGCTTAGGCCCGGCAGTAAGCTGATGTTGCGCTGCGGCTACACGCAGCTCGGCTGGACTTGGCTGGCCTTCGTTTTGCTGGGTGGGTTGCTGGGCCGCGACGCTGGAAAGTGTAACTGCTAAGAAAGTCGCGAAAAGACGTGGCTTGCGCATGAAAAGGAGCCCCAAGGAATACGAGAGGTGCGCTAGACTCCCTCGCAAGCCGCTTGTTTGGCGGCCAGGCGAGGGAGTCTGCGGTTTACTGGACCGGGCAGGTTGCCGTGCCACCCTGGTCGGCCGGAGGCTTGGCGCTCGCATCCGCACTCGTGAGGGTTGGCTGCGTACCGCAACCTGTCTCCGAGGGATCTACGTGACGGCTATCGCGGCCGCTGTAGGCGTAATGCACATAGGGGAATGTTTCCTGCGTGGCTACGTCGGGCGCGTTGACACCGTCTCCGATGGCATTGTTTGGGAAGACGTTGTACTTGGGGCCGGCGAGGATGCCACCCCCGACAACGCGCGCTGCGATGTCCGTGACGTCGTCAGTTAGGCGCCGCCCATTTGGGAAGCCCGCGCCGTCACCCGCGATCACGCCGAGACGTTTGCGCTCGGAGATCGGGGTTGCGGGCACGCCCGTGTTCAAGCGCAACAGATCAGCCGGCGGTCCGGTAGGCGTTCCGGGAGCAGCAATCGGCGCCTCGTACAGGTAAAGAAGAGAGAGGTCGTTGCGTGGTGGAGGAGGGATGTTGATCCCGTAGATGGCATTCAAGATACGGGGAAGGGTTGGGTCTTGCGCAAACTGTGCAAAGTGGAAATCGGCGCTTGGCGGGCTCATGCTCCAGTAATCTTTGAAGCCGGTACCAATGACGAGCTCATTGATAAGCGGGTTAGCCAGCCGCTGCACTTGATAGTAGTTGCCGCCGATGATGGGTTCCTGCGGCGAGCGCCGGATTGTCACCTGTGGACGTGACGTGGTTGCCCAGGAGCCGATCGTGGCCTTTGGGTCGGTCGCCGCATGCAGCTGGCCGTCGCTGGTGAGCATTGTGATTGGAACTTCGATCACAATGGTGTTGACATTGAAACCTGAAACGGAGTTAGGCGCGATGTTGACCAAGTCCTCGGCATCCTGCGAAGCGCTGAGTACCCCGGGCACGCCGGAACCCGCGTTTGCACGGAAATTAAAGCTGTCGAAGGCTGCGCCGAGATCGATGAAGAACGGATCAGCAACGGTGCCAGCAAAAACGCGGACTCCGCCTGAACTTTTCCCGCCGCTTAGGCTGTAAATACCCTGCTCAGCAAGCGCCGGGTAATTAGGCATGGTGCGTGAACCGATGTTGCTGGGCACGGCATAAAGCGTGTTCCCGTCGGCGCCGGTCAGCTGGGTTGAGACGCCATTCTTCACCATGGTGACGGTGTAGTTCTGGCGAACGCCGAGGCCTGCCGCGCCGGGACCGTCCAGCGAGGTGATCGCAGGCGGAACGACCAGGGTGCCAGGAGCGACTGGCGCTGGCGAGTTCGCTGGTGCATTGATGCCATTGCCTGCGCCAGCAGCAGAGGTGAACAAGTTAGGAGCGCGGTACTCCGTGTTGAAGCGAAATTGAAAGGTAACGTTCGCTGTCGCGGTAAAGCTGTTGTCGACCTTGATCTCATAAAGGATCGTGGGGTCAAAGGGAAAGTAATTTGGTCCATTACTCGGTTCAAGAAATGGGTCAACATTCATCACAAATGTGACATAACCAGGCTTGTCGTAGCTGGCAAAGGCGTAAAAGTCGGTAATGTCGGCCGGGTGGTCGAGGGCCGTAATAGGCGCCTCGCGATGGCTCGATGCAAATAACGCAAAAGGCGTCGTTAGCACTAAACCCATCGCAAGAACGAGCGAAGAAGTGCGTTTCAGCATAGCTGGTCTCCCCTACTTGCAGCTGTCACTTTGGCACGATCCCCTAAATGAGCAAGTTAGGGACAGCTTGTCAGGTCAGGATCTGTACGCAGCGCGATAGTAGCTGAAGCTGATGAAGCTACAACACTGAAAAGGCAGGCGGTCACATGCTGCGCTTCGCTCTCGCGTAGCACCCCATTGACTTGAAACGAAGCATCGCAGCATATGGATTGCTTTCCCCCGAAAAGGCATGAAATTACCTCTCAAAGACAACGAAGCGCGAATCTCTAGACAAATAGGGCACAATCACCTCATGCGAGTAACCTCTTCATGTGGAAGCAAGCGTTACCTTTTTACGATGACCAAGGTGGTATCAAAGAAGAGGGAATTACAGGTTCGGCTCTTATTTGCTGAGAAGAGCTGTTCTCGCTCGGCAATTAAGATGTAGGGTCCCACGGCTGCCTACTCTCTGCTCTCTTACTTCACCGCGTGGAACCGCCAGGAAAGCGAACCCCCAATGTAAGACACCAAGCGGATGCCGACGCCCCGTTCCGCCGTTCCGCAGTCGAAGTCGTTGGGCAGCCCGCTCGGGCCCGATCCCGGTGCGCAGTACGGCAGGCTGGTTCTGCTGGTCGCGATGTTCCAGGCCGGGCCAAACGTCTCGGTAGTTTGACCCGTATAGCCGCGGGCCACTAAGCCGTTCACGCCCACTTCCATGCGCTCGTCAAGGAACGAGCGAACCGCGGCGATGCGCGTCTCGCCTACCGGAATCGCTTCGTACTGTGCCGGGTGCCCGGGGTTTCCCATGTCCAGGAACTTATGGCCCACATACTCGTACTCCGCGCGTGCATGTATGCCCATGGGCAGCCTGTCGAGCGTGGCCAGCGTGTCGAAAATTGTGCGTGGTGCTTCCGGCGTCACCGTGCCGGGCACCCCGTTAAGGCTGGTAAGGCGCGCATCAGCCTTAGACACGATGCTCTGCAGGCTGCCAAAACTAAACTGGTGGCGCACATTCGCCGTCACAAACTTGATGGTGCTCGGCCCCAGGTCGTCCGCGGAGCCATTGTCCGGATCGATCTTCGCCAGGGTCGCGGTTGTCGTCGTCCGGCTCAGGGTAAGTCGGACGTTGGTCGCGGCGAAGGCCTTCTCGAAGACGAGTTGCGCAGTGTGCGAGCGCTCCAGCGGGTTGGCCAAGGCTCCTGCTCCCGTGACCAGTGCGGCCGGCTTCAGATTGATGCGCGGGTCTTCCGTAAAGAAAGCCTGACCGATGCTGAGGGCCGCCGAAGGGAGCCAGTGAGCCGGCCCGCTGCCTGGCGAGTAGGTCAGGGTAGCCTTGGGATTCTCAAAGGGCGTCCACTCGTTGAAGGAGTAGGCAGGTTTCTCTTTGTCTGTGTTGATAATTTGAATTTCGTCATTGCGCAGCCCGGCGTACAGCTGCAGATGCCTGCCCAGGGCGCCGTGCAGGGCTGCGTAGGGTGCGATCTCCCGGATGGTGACGTTGTTGGCCAGCACCTTTACGAACGGTCCGTACACGGTACGAACGTCGGAGAGGTAGTGGTCGAGGTCATCGTCCCGAATGTCGTCTTCGTTATAGAGGGTGCCGATCTGGGCCTGGAGCCAGGGCGTAAACGTGTGCGTCTCCCGCGCCTCCGCGCCTTCCACATAGCGGAACTCACTCTGCCGGATAAGGCCCTCGCCGAAGTTCGAAAACAGCGTGAGATTGTAGGTTCGAAAGAAGCCCGAGAAGTCAATCTCATCATGGAAGCCGGCCGCCCACTGGTCGTTCGCGGCCAGGATGAAGGTGTGGGTCTGGTCCATCTGTCGCTGGTCGACCGTGTCGTGCACCTCCACGCCAAAGCCGATGGGCACCAGGTTTCCTTCGTGCGAGACCCCGTAGTAGCTGTCGTTAAACAAGGTGAGCTGGTGCTTGCCTAGATCAAAGATGCGCAGCGCATTGAGCTTGTACTGCTGTCGGTGCTCAAGCGTAAGCCCTAGGCCATTGCCGTAGTTGCCCTCAAGCGCCAGCCACTCCTTCTTGTCTGGACTGGAAGGAGCCAGGCCGAGAGTCAGATCGGCATCCCGGTAGTCACCGGTGAAGGTCAAGAAGCGTAGCAGCTGCGGGCGCAGGCCGTAAGTCGCAGACAGGTTCAAGGCATGGTTGCCTTCGAGCACATTGAAAGCGCCTCCATCTGTCTCGACACTGCCCAACGCTCCGGAAACATAGATATTCGGGTCCGCGTAGCCGTTACCATGCGCGTTGGAGGAGAGATTGTTCGGCACGAGAAATCCACCCACAGCGATGTACTGTGCGATTGGTTCGCCATGGTCGCCCGCCACGCCGGGCGCGAAGTACTGCGGCGCTTTGATGCCCCCGGATGCGGTCTCGATCGGCAGGCCCGGAATCGAAATAGGCGCGCCAGGACGGCCAGGGTTCGCATCCAGAAGCTCTTCTCGTACCAGCACTTTCTGCGAGGGGTCGGGCGAGGCAATATCGATCTGGCTGATGTCGCCGGAGACCACGACATTCTGGTTGGCCGCTGAAAGCTGGGCAAACTGCACCGAGAGCTCGATGGTTTCCGGGCGTACCTGCATCCTGCGAGTCACGGGGGCAAAGCCGGCGGCCTCCACCAGCACCGTGCAGGGGCCGCCGGCGGGCAGGTCTATCGAGTAGCGCCCGTTACTGCCCGTTGCGGCATCGACCCGCGTGCCGGACGCAGTCGTAATCTCAATATGCGCTCCGGCAACAGGCAACCCTGCGGGATCAAGCACCGTGCCGGACACGAGTCCGGTCCGCCTCTGCGCCTCGGCGATCGAAGAAGCGGCAAGCATCAGGAGGGCGAGTGCTGCCCGCTGCTTCCGAACATCACTGATCCTGAACATTGCGACAATCCTGTTCCCGCATCACTGGAGGAAGTGCTTGAGGAAAGCCTGGAAATCTGCACGCCTCGTGAACCTACGCCGCAAACCTATGCCGCGGACCTACGCCGCAAGCCGTTGTGGCACGCCCCATCTCCTCCCATAAGGAGCATACCCTGGGACCCCCGGGATCCTACCTTTCACAAACGCGCCAATCGCTACCTTGGATTGGTACGCCGTCGTTTATGCTCTCTGAGCCCGACAGCGTTGTCGGCCATGCCGGAAGAGAATGGAACTCCATACCCGCTGCACGAAAAGCCTGACGACACCTCTGGCTGCCTGCATCCTTGTCGACTACATACGAGAGTTCGCACAGAAGTGGCACCTGCAAAGGTCTAGCAACGATCGTCCAAGATCAGCGGTGCCATCAGCCTTCGTGTGTGGACGGTATTGTCAGACGTTCTTATAGGCAGAAGCTCGTCGGCGGCCACTCGCCAGATGAGTACATTTCCGCAGAAGAAAAGCGGATATGAACCGGAGAAGCCGTTCCAATCGCGAGCGCTTCTGGTTGTTAATGCTAAGTCGCCCTGTCGGGAGTCACCTCTAGCTATAGAGCCGTCGAAGCACCGAGGCGGCGCAAAGCCTGGAAAACGAGGGAGCCGTTTCCCACCCTTTCACCCGGTCCTTGGAAGACGCCGATGCTGCCGGCGTCTCCCACCCCCCCAGCTCTCGAGGCGACGGCCGTCTTTATACAACGACGCCAATCTATTAGGCACGGTGCACGGCTCGCCGCCTACGAGCTGCCGTTCGATCTGTTCCCAGACGATGCACACGAACTCGACACAATCGCGTACCTGCTCTCGGATGGGTAAGGTGTTGGCGCTCATTGAGCGTTGCTGCCTCAGCCGGAACGCCGCGGTGCGGCAGGCGTTCTCCCACCACCACTCCTTGGGCGGCTGCTTGTTGCCCGGCGAGGTCATGGGCTCGCTCATGTCAGCCGAGTGGAAGTTATGGGACTCCGTGGGCGCGTCTGTCACAGTGAGTTCCTCTGGATCGGAACCAATGACGTGGTCACTTCATCGCTGTCCCGCCCTCCCCCTCGGTGTTTCCTACCTGGGGTGTGGGGGATTGTTCTTCATGGCCCCTTCCATTTCACACGAGCCACTTATTGCTCGCACACAGCTTCTGATCACAGTACAGCAGCAGAGGTGAACCACATGTTTGAATCTCGCCACCTAAAACCTTATAGGGTTAGAATCATCTTGCAGATGATAAGCCAGCAAAACGAATCCCTTCGTGCTCACGTCTCCCGCATACAACACGCTTACTGCTGGCTGCTGGTTGCTCTTATAACAATGTGGATGGGGACGCTCCCACTTTTGTCCCAAACAAATACCACGATGGCAAGTGTTGAAGGTCACGCATTGCCCGATGAACCGGGTACTCTGCAGGAAGCACAAAGTGACGCGGCTTCTGCGCTGAGCGGCACCCTCCTTGACGGCAATGGCGGCACTATCCGCGGCGCTTCAGTCATTGTAGAGAACGCGACAACCCACGAATCACATATCGTGACTTCGGATGCTACCGGCTTTTTTCGTGTGCCTGCTCTTATAGCGGGCACCTACTCCATCACTATCACGGCCGAAGGATTCCGACAGTGGCAGGAGAGCGCGATGACGATGCACGCTGGCGAGGATCTCGCGTTGCCTCCAATCCTTATGTCAATTGCTTCGGCTACGACAAATGTCAGGGTGGTGTACTCGCCGCACGAAGTTGCTCATGAACAGGTAAAAGCAGAGGAAACGCAGCGCCTGCTTGGCATCGTTCCTAACTTTTACACCAGCTACGTTTGGGATGCGGAGCCGCTCACTGGCGGGCAAAAGCTCCAGCTCGCCGGGCGTTCCCTTGTTGATCCTTTTGCTTTCGTAGGTACCGGCATTGCTGCAGCGGTTGAGCAGGATCGCAACACCTACCCTGGTTTTGGCCAGGGCGCTCAAGGCTATGGCAGCCGTTATGGTGCGCTTTTCGGAGATCAGGTTGTCGGCGTGATGCTTGCGCGAGGCTTCCTGCCGATGCTGCTCCACCAAGATCCGCGCTACTTCTACAAAGGAACAGGAACAAGGAAGGAGCGTGCTGAGTATGCCATCACGCGTGCGGTCGTCCAGCGCGGCGACAATGGCCGATGGCAGCCTGCGTACTCTAACATTGTTGGGAGCTTCGCAGCCGGTGCGATTGGGAATCAATTCCTAACGCAGCGGGATCGGAACGCAGGCACTGTGACAATTAGCAACGGTTTTCTTGGCATTGCTTTTGATGCCGCTGACAGTCTTCTCCGGGAGTTTGTCTGGAAAGCAATCACTACCGGCAGCGCGGCTCATGCGAGACCATGAACCGGTGTTACCGATCAAGCAGTCGTTGACTTGCTGAAGTTTAATGATCATCCAAAGGAAGTGAAGCGATATCGTCTCGCGCTCATGTCTGCCCGTGGCAATTAAGCACAGTGAACTGCCATCAAGCATGATGTTAGGCATTGTGTGGCATCGACATGCCTCCCCGGAGCCGCATCATGCGTGGACTGGATCGTGGTGTGGATCAGGCCGCGTACTTTGCGCATCCTGGCTTTCAGCGCCGTGTTTGTCAGAACTTCCCTCGGCAGGACCGAACTTCAGGTGCTTTGAGAAGACTGGATAGAGCACCGGCAGAATGTAGAGGGTAAGTAGCGTAGCGGTGATGAGGCCGCCGATGACGACTGTTGCCAGGGGGCGCTGGACCTCCGCCCCGCGTGAGGTGGCGAGCGCCATAGGGATGAAGCCGAGCGAAGCGACAGTGGCCGTGATGAGCACGGGGCGCAGTCGGTCGGCCGCTCCGCGGCGCACTGCATCGGCCATGCGGAAGCCGCGCTCGCGGAGATTGTTAATGTGCGAAACCATAACGACGCCGTTCAGCACAGCGACACCGAAGAGCGCGATGAATCCGATCGACGCCGAAAGATTAAGGTTGATGCCCCGCAGCCACAGCGCGGCGATGCCGCCGACCAGGGCGAGAGGCACGATGAGTAGGATGAGCATGGTTTGGCGCAGGTTCTGGAAGGTGGCGTATAGCAGACCTGCAATGATGAGCAATGAGAGCGGCAGCACCAGCGCAAGCCGCTGCTCGGCCGCCTGCTCGTTCTGGTACTGGCCGCCCCAGTCGAGGGAATAGCCGACAGGAAGGTCGAGCTTCTGGGCAATCTGCCGTTGCGCGTCCTTCACGAACGAGCCGAGATCGCGGCCTTCGACATTGGTTGAGATCACAATGCGGCGGTGAGCGTTCTCGCGGTTGATGAGGATGGGTCCCGGGATGCGGCGAATATCAGTGACCTGGTCGAGGCGAACGAGCTCGCCAGTCGGCGTTTTAAGCGGTAAGGCATATATGCCATCGAGATCGTTACGCATGGCAGACGGCAAACGTACGGCAATGGGGAAGCGCTGCTCGCCGTCAACCATCTCCGAGATCTGCTTCGAGCCAATAAGCGACTCGACAACCTCCTGGATGTCGGAGACGTTGAGGCCATAGCGTGCGGCCTGCTCGCGGTTGACGTGGATGTCGAGATTGGCGGCGCCGGCGATGCGCTCCATCTGCGGCTGCGAGGCGCCTTTCACGGAGGAGATGATCGAGAGCGCCTGATCGCCGAGCCGCTCGAGTGTCGCAAGGTCAGGCCCGAAGATCTTCAGAGCAGCATCGCCGCGGGTGCCCGTGATGGTTTCATCCATGCGCATCTCCATGGGCTGGGTGAACTCATAGGTGACGCCGGGAACTCTATCGAGCGCGGCTTCGAGTTTGTCGGAAAGCTCCTGCTTGGTCTTGCAGCATTTCCATTCGTTGCGAGGCTGAAACGACAGGTAGGCGTCCGTTTCGTAGACACCCATGGCCTCGGTCGCGAGATCAGGCCGACCCATTTTGGAAACGACGCCGGTTACTTCCGGAAAGGATCGAATGACTTTCTCGATCTGGTTTTGCAGCGCAATGGAATCCGTGAGCGAGATGCCGGGCAGCTTCTTGGAGGTGATGACCATGGAGCCCTCGTCGAGGGTCGGCATGAACTCGGTTCCGATGAAGGGCAGCGAGCCGAGCGCGAGCACCACCAGCGCGATGGCGGCTAAGATGATGAACTTGCGATGATGCTCGGCGCTCGCGAGCGAGCGCGTGTACCGGTCGCGGAGCCAGTCGAACCATCCAGCGGTATGAATATGCGGATCCTTCGGCTTCGCTGCGCTGCGCTCAGGATGCCGTTTGTTGCCGGAACGACGCAGAGCGATCGAGCAGACTGCCGGGACGACAAAGAGAGCTGTGAGCAGCGAGCCAGTGAGCGCGGACATGACGGTGACGGCCATGGGGCGAAACATGCGTCCGGCGAGATCCTGAAGGGTGAGTACCGGGAGATAGACGGCGAGGATGATGAGAATGCCGAAGGTGACGGGGCGGGCGACCTCGCGCGCTGCACCGCGGACAACTTCAAGCAGGCTTGGGCCTGCGGCTTCGCCCGGCTCATGAGCTTTGCGTGGGTCAGGACCATCGCTGCGGGTCTCCTCCTCCACGCCGTTTTCCAGCCGGTGCATGCAGTTCTCAACCATGACGACAGAGCCGTCAACGATCGTGCCAAAGTCGATGGCACCAAGGCTCATGAGGTTCGCCGAGATGCCGAAGAGACCCATACCGAGGAACGCGAAGAGGAGCGAGAGCGGGATGGTAGCGGCAACAATGAGCGCGGCGCGCCAATTGCCCAGAAAGAGAAGCAGGACGGCGATGACGAGAAAGGCGGCTTCGAAGAGATTCTTCTTGACGGTGTGGATGGTCGCGTCGATGACCTGCGACTGGTCGTAGAAGGGGATGATCTTTGCGCCGCCGGGAAGCTTCATGGTGGCTATCTTCTGCTTGACCTCGTGAATGATCTTGTTGCCGTCGGCGCCCTTGAGGATGATGACCATGCCGGAGACAGTTTCACCCTCCCCGTCGTGCATCACGGCGCCGTGCCGCAGGAGAGGCAGCAGCTGGAGGCTGGCGACCTCGTTGAGCAGCACCGGCGTACCGTTGTGGGTGGCGACGACGATGTGTCCAAGATCGTCGAGCGACTCGGCGCGGCCTTCGCCGCGCACGGTATAGCTTTGCCCCGCGTGTTCAATGTAGGAGCCGCCGAAGTTGGCGTTGTTGTTTTCTACTGCCAGCACCACGTCGTGAAGGGTGAGGTCGTACTGGCGCAGCCCGGCCGGATCGACGACGACCGAGTACTGCTTGGTCTCGCCGCCCCAGGAGTTGATTTCAGAGACCTCGGGGATGGTGAGCAGCGAGTAGCGGATGGTCCAATCGTGCAGCGTCTTGATGTCCATCAGCGACATCTGCGGGGCCTGCACTGTGTACTGGAAGACTTCGCCGAAGGCGGTCGACATTGGACCCATCACAGGCTGGAGACCCATGGGCAAACGGCCCTGTGCTTCGTTAAGGCGCTCAGCGACCAGCTGGCGGGCGCGGTATTGATCGATTGAATCGTCGAAGATGATGGTGAGCATCGAGAGCTCAAGCTTGGAGGTGGAGCGTACGACCTGCAGCTTGGGCAGGCCCAGCATGGTCGTCTCGAGTGGGAAGGTAACGAGCTGCTCGACTTCGACGGGGCTCATGCCAGGTGCCTGGCAGGTGACCACAACCTGATTATTGGTGAGATCGGGAAAGGCCTCGATCGGCAGGTGGGTCATGACGATGAGACCCGCGGCGACAAGCAGCACCATGGCGATGAGCACGAGCCAGCGATTGGAGAGAAAGAAGTCAAGGATGCGGGTCATGGGCCAACCTCATCTGTGCCGTTCTGTAACTATCTAGGAGCTGTTTTGAAACAAAGAGAGCTGTGCCGCTTCCGACCCGGAGCTTTCGTGCAGGCCGTGCGAGCCAACTGGAACCGTTCCCATTTACTCGTCGCCGATGGTGCCTTTGAGCAGATCGGACTTGAGCACAAAGGCTCCAGCGATGGCGACGCGCTCGGCCGGTTGCAGGCCGTCGGTTACCTCAACCTGACCAGCGACGGCGGGCAGCGTTTTGAGGGCGCGAGGCGCAAAATGTGTGCCGTCAGCGGTGACAAATATAACGGAGACGCCATTGACCTCCTGCAAGGCGGCTTCAGGGACGAAGAGCGCTGGGCGGGTGCCAGCTGCCGCAGGCGGTTCCTGAATCATTGCCGTGGCAAACATCTGCGGCTTGAGATGCCCGGCCGGGTTGGCAAGTGTGGCGCGCACCTGCACGGTGCGCGTTGTGGGATCGAGTGTGCTGCCGATCAGGGTCACCGTGCCGGGAAAGTCGACGCCGGGCCACGCGCTCGTGGTGACCAGAACGTGCTGGCCGAGACGCAGGTGAGGAAGCTCGGTTTCAGAGACCGCGGCAACCATCCAGACCTCCTTGAGGTCAGAAACGGTGTACGCTTCGACGCCGGGCTCAACCACGCCGCCGGGAGTAATGGAGCGAGAGATGACCATGCCGGCGATCGGGGATGGGATAGGCACATTCTCGTAGGTGTACAGAGTCGCCGGGGTGATGCTTGCGGGCTCGATGAAGAGGATATCGCCGAGGTGCTCCCGCTCCATGCGGACATTCGCCTGAGCATTGGCAAGATCGGTTTGCGCTTGTAAGAGAGCCTGCTGGCTGGATTGCTGCTGCTCGAGCGAGGCGGCCTGGATGGAGTAGAGGTGCTGGTAGCGGTCGCGCATGCCCTCGGCATACGTGAGGGCGGCCTGCGCGCGGGCCTCGTTGGCGAAATCCTGCGCCAGCGCCCCTGCGGTTTCGTGCACGGAGTGGCTGTGAATATGAGCGAGCACCGCACCCTTGCTTACAGGGTCGCCGACCTGTTTGAGCACATCGACGACGCGGCCGTCGGCATAGGAGGAGATGTGCACAGTGCGCTGCTCGTCCAACATGATCTGCCCTGGAACAGTGAGCGTTCGCGGAATCTCCCGCGGGAGAATGGCGGCGACCTGGATACCGGCGACGCGCTGTTGATCGAGCGGAACTTCAATCGTGTTCTTGTCCCCGGATGGTTTCGCTTTCGCGCCGCCCGAATCCGCGTTGCCGCCGGAACCGGACTGTCCGCCGCCTGTGCCGGCGTCGCCGCCGCTGGCCTGCTTTGAGCCGCCGGCAGCTTCCGACTTGCCGCATCCCGCGAGAGCGCCAAAAGTGAGCACCGCAGCAAGAATCAGACCAGAGGAAGCGGATGCTTTGCGGCGGAGCAGGCGCAGAACTGTTAGCAAAAACATAGCAAGGCCCCTGAACGGATAGGCGGCAGTGCTGGACTGATGAGTTGGACGTAGGGCTGTGATTTGTCTACCTGGCATTATGGCTGTTCTCCGTAGGCGAGCCGGAGCGAGACAACCGAACGCTGGTACTCGGCCCAGGTCTGGATAGAGAGAAGCCTGGTTTCGATGAGCAGCCGCTCGGCATCTAGAAAACGTAGAAGGTCCGTACCGCCGGAGCGGTAGGCATCGTCGATGATGGCAGCGTTCCGGACCGCGCGATCGCCCATACCAGGCAGCGTCGCGCGCACTAGCGCCGCTTCAGAACGATATGCACCCGCGGCAGTGGCTATTTCTGAGCTGGCGCTTAGCCGCGTATAGGCCAGCTGGTCTTCGGCAAGCTGGCTGCCGGCATGTGCGGCGGCGATGCCGCCCTGATTGCGATTGAAGAAAGGCAGATCAATCTGCAGACCGCCGTAAACCGTATCGACGCCTGAGTTGCGCTTGTAGCCGCCGAGTAAGTCGAGGTTGGGCACGGCATTCGCGTGCTGCAGGCGCAGGTCGGCTTGAGCGTCGGCGACGGCCGCGCGCGCGGCGGCAACATCGGGGCGTTGCTCGACCGCGACGGAAAAGGCAAGCTCGGGCACAGGGCGTTCCTGCTCGAGGGCGTCGCTGAGCTGGGCCGTGCCTGCAGAGAGGGAGGCGGTGCGGCGCCCCAGCTCAATCGATGCCGCTCCCGCATCGCGCGAGGCCTGCGCTGCGGAGAGCGCGATGCGGTCGCGCTCTACCTCCGTACGAAGTAGATCGACGCCGGCATTGGCTCCATCGGCGACGCGGTCGCTCTCGTACTGGACGATGCGATCGAAGTTGGCCAGCTGGTGCTGCCACTCGACCATAGCTTCGCGCGCGGCGGCAGCGGTCCAGTAGGCGTCAGCGATGCCGGCTGCGAGCTGGGCGAGCTCATAGGCGTGTTGTGCTTCACTGCGGCTCACATTCTCTTCAGCGTAGGTGATGCGCCTGGCGCGCTTCCCATCAAGCTCAAACGTATAGCCAAGGTAGCCAAAGTCCTCAGTATTGTTTTCAAAGGAGAAGTTGTTATCCCAGGGATGCAGATCTTCGGACGAAAGATAGAGCCGCGGGTTGGGCCTTATGCGTGCCTGTGGAACTTGCGCGCGCTGGAACTCGACGCGATCGGCGCTGACCTGCGCCTCGGGCGCTTGCGCAAGACCCATGCGGATCGCTTCCCGCAGCGACAGGGATTGCTGGGCATCCAGCGTCGCAGAGGTCGCGATCGGCAGCAAGGCAGCCAGAGCGAGAGTCATGTGCGCGAGCAGACTGGCTCGTCGGCGGAATGCGCGGTTGTTGCTGGCGTACAGTCGTAGCCTTTGCTGCATCAGCATCTTCATCAATAGCAGAAAACAAGCCCAGTATCACCTTAGATAACCAACGGCAACGCAGTGTAGGTGGCTCTGTAAAGCTAACATGGATGTATCCGACTTATCTTGTCGGCGACTAAATGCGTCGGCTATTCATTGCGATGAGGTAGCCGGTTCTACAGCAGGGTTATCTGGAATTGGCAACCTAAGGTTGGCAATCAGCTTAGTAGCCCATTGGACGTTCAACCGCATGAGTCGAGCAGACCCGGCTGGATTTCCATGATCGGAGAGCGCCGGCTGTTCCAGTCCCAGTTCTCGTTGAGAGACCGTATCGTCCTCCCGTGCTAGGCACAAGACATCCTCACGCACAAAGGACGATTGGCGGGAACGGCACTCAGCAGGACTTATTCAACATACGGCAGGGTGGATCCGGGTAGCTCGAGTAAGCGGCAATTGCTGTTTTCCAGTCTGTTATTCCACCAACCATGGAACGGATCCTTGTGAACCCGTTTGCCTGAAGCAGGCTTGCAGCGATGCTGGAACGATACCTGCTTCCGCAGACGGCAATAAGGCCGCTGTCTTTTTCGATTTCTTCCATCCGCTGCTTTAAACTCGCCTCGCGAAATACGATGGCGTCTTGAATATGTCCGCTGGACCACTCTTTCTCACTGCGAATGTCCGGGACCTGAGTGTCAGGTTTTCTCTCGGCAACCTCTTTCGTTGAGAGTTGAGCCGTTCGCGTGCTTGCCTGCGAGCTCTTCGAATCCGCGGCGGCTCTTCTTGGCTTCGCTGCTGCACACCAGTGCGCACAGTTTGAAGACCATAGGATCACTGATGGCGTAGAAGATAGACGTTCCTTCCCGTCTCCGGCCGATCAGCCCGGCCTCGGAAAGAATCTGCAAATGCTTAGATACATTGGGCTGGTTCCCGTCGAAGGCCGAGAACCAGTTCACCGACTGACTTCTCGCCTGCCCCAGCTCCTGCAGGATGTGCAGGCGATATGGCTCGCCCAGGGTGCGAAACCGCCGTGCTACCAGGTCGAGCATCTTGCCAGTCATTGCGTGCCTTACCCTGAGTTTGACGGGGGGCATATCCAGGGTGCGGAACTCGTTCCGCTTGGAACGCTAGACAAGACCAGCGAAGTTTGGGACTGCTCTGCGCCGCTGACTCTCGTCTGCCGCAGCGGACGGCGTTCGGAAGATGCGCGACAAACCCCGGCCGGCAAAGGATCACCTCGCTCAAAATGCTCGACGGCGGAGTCCAGGCGTGGACCAACAAGATCCGCAATCCGATAAGAGGCGCGGCTGCTAAGCCGGTCGAAATCGAGTTTGCATATGGACCCGGCATCGTGATCCTCAAGAAAGGCGGCGTGGATGCCGCTGAGATCAAAAGCTGGAGTCAGCTCACGTTCCTTTCTTTATCTGCGGTTGTGAACGCAGGCAAAAATCACCTTATGCATTGTGTTTCCTTTCGGATGCGCTATGCCTTCGTGGTCAGCTTAATCGCGTAGACCTTGACGCTGGCGGCGGCGGCATTTATGTCGTGCTGCGATAGCAGCAGGCTCAACTCATCGTGCAGGGAGGGCGCAGGAGAGCAGCAAGCCGTTTCTATGACCTGGAGCGGGTTCCCTGGCTGAGTTTCGGCCATCGCCGGAGAGCAGCAGCCAGCTTGGTTCTCGACCTTGGCATAAGCGTTCAGGTCCGCCCCGCTATCCACGATCTCGACGTGTTCGAAGCCCGCTGCCAACATACCGTCGCGATAGTCCTCAATCCTGATGGCTCCAGCGATACAGCCAACATAGGCGGCCATGCTTTGCGCAACGGCCTCGGGCAGCTCGTGTTTGAGGGCGATGTCGCTGACGGCAACCCTTCCGCCTGGCTTGAGTACACGGGCGATTTCGCGAAAGACGGCAGCTTTACCGGGTGCGAGATTCAGGACGCAATTCGAGATAACGCAATCGACGGAAGCGTCGGGGAGCGGGATCTGGTCGATAGTGGATTCGTAAAACTCGACGTTGGTATAGCCGCCTGTCTGGGCGTTTGCGCGTGCCCGGTCGATCATCGCTGTCGTCATGTCGATGCCGATGACGCGGCCTTCCGGACCAACCTGCTTCGACGCTAGAAACACGTCCAAGCCGCCTCCAGATCCCAGATCAACCACCACCTCACCGGGCTTCAAATGCGCGGTTGCGGTGGGATTGCCGCAGGAAAGTCCCATGTTCGCATCCGCTGGGATCGATGTCAGCTCCTCAGCTGAGTAGCCGAAGGCTTCCGCGACTGCCTGTACCCCTGCATGGTCGTTCGAAAGGGTGCTCTCTGCCACTGCACCATATTTCGACTTCACCGACTCCAAAAGCTGCTCCGTCATGACCGCCTCCTCATATCCCCTTAAACAAATATGGCCTTTGCCAACGTATACGTCAATGCGTATAAGTAGCCATGGCGAAGCCGTCACCGTTCAATGTAGAGCGCTTTTTTCAAGCCCTGGGAGATAACACCCGCCTCCGCCTGCTCAACCTCATGGGAGAACAGGAAATTTGCGTCTGCTATTTTGTCGAGATCCTCGGCGGTCCTCAGCCGAAGATTTCACGGCACCTGGCTTACCTGCGCGGTGCAGGAATCGTAGAGGCGCGGCGCGAAGGGAAGTGGATGCACTACAGGATCGTCATGCCTCCACACATTGGGGCTTCGCAAATTCTTAGGCAGACTCTCTGCTGGCTAAGAGAAGAGAAGCGGATGCAGGCTGACCGGGCGCGGCTTACCAAAGCATGCTGCTCACCCTCCAAGTACGCCTTGCTCGACGGCGCACCTGTCCCTGCCCCAATTCAAGAAGTACCCCGAGAGGCCCGCTAAGTGTCCCCCGCCCCTTACACACGGGTGAAGATTTGCGCCCCTGCTGGCCGCAAGAACTCTCGTTTCTCGACCAGCTCCTGACTCTCTGGATCTTCCTGGCCATGGCGATCGGTGTTGCAATCGTTACTTCGTTCCGTCCTCGGCTGGGTTCGTCAACCGTTTCCAAACGGGGATGACGAACATCCCTGTTGCTATCAGGCTCATCATCGCGATGTTCCCGACCCCCCCCCCGGCGAAGGTCCGCTGCGAAAAGCTGGGTGAGGTCTTCCGCAACAAGTGCGCCCTGGGTCTTGTGGCCCTGCTATTCACTATTCTGGTCATGTATCGCTCCAGCTCTTCCAAGGCGACTCGAACGCTCTTCCGGTGCGCCTCGCGGACGCGCTTATCGCCTCCGACCTGGGCCGTGAGTGAACCGATTTCGGAGCTGAGAAGGCAGCGTCCCATCCGGCCCGTTGCTCGACCGAAGTCACTTCCCTGCCAAACTGGTTCTCGTAGTCTTGGCCGGCTGATGCCGCACCATTTGCTCCTGGGTCTCCGGGTGCTGGCCCTCGGTTAGCCGTGCAAACTGTTCCGCACCAACTGATCTCTGCAACCCCACTCCTAGGCGAGCCTGCCCTGCCGTTCGCTGTGGCCCCGCTGGTCATCGGAACGGCTCCAGTCGTCCGCTTGCCTAGCCGCGAACTCGCGGCATGGTACGTTCGCGCCTGGCCACCGCAGAGCGGTTTGGAGATCGTCAGCATGCAAGAATTTCAGGCCCGATCCGCCCTGCTTCCAACAATGCGACTTTGGCGTCACTTTCGGCCTAGGTTACAGCTCTCAAGGCACCAGGACCGCTTTCGCGCCTGGCATCGCCTCGTAGGCCATTGCCGCATCAATGTGATCGAACGCGAACTCTTTGCCTACCCGCGTTTGGAAGAGAGGATCATCAATCACACCTTCCAGATAGGTGATGGCCGCAGTAAGACGCTGGGGATCAGCCACCGTCTCACTTGCAAAGTTGCTGAATCGCTTGAGCACAAGGTTCTTCGCCATGATGAGAAGAGAGGAGATCATGACGGGTGCGGCAGCCCCCAGGAATCCATAGAAGTAGATCGTGGAGTACATGGGGAGCGTCGGCGCGATGCGGCCGGTGAGCTCGCCGCCAACGCCGTCAAACACCGCTGTTGTGCCAAGCTCTGCCGCGAGCTTGCCCAATTCGCTCTCGAAATCCTTTTCGCTCGTAACAAGCACATGCTCAACACCGTGGGAGCGCAGCTTTGCAGCCCCGTCCTCCGACCGAGTGAGAAAGATTGCCGGCACGCTGCGCCTCCGCGTAAAAGCCGCCATTGCGAGCCCTGTTGCTGAAGTACCTGCCGTGACAATCACGCCTTTGTGGCCTTCCGCCGCGATTTGCTCAAGAAAGGCATAGGCAGTCAGTGCGTTGACCAGCGACCCGGAGTAGTCAACCGGGGAGGCGCTCTCCGGTAGGACCACGCAGCTCGTGCGCTCAACCAGAACCCGTTCGCTCCAGAGGCCGAGAGTTTGCGCGGTTTTGCTTAGCGAACGATAGATCGCGATACCGCGGCCAACCAGCTCTGCAGGTAAATCCTCCCCGACCGCCAAGACTGTGCCAGCCGCAGAGGCACCCCAGATATCGTAGGTGCGATTTAGAGCCCGCGATGCTGCCGCGCCGGGATTGATCAGAAACGATTTGTCCCCATGATTGATCGCTGCCCCCTGGATCTCGGCGAGGAGGTGACCGGGCGGCGCATTATTAGGAGCTGGAACATCACGAACTTCAAGTTTGCGGTCGGCATTTACGCAAATCGCTTTCACTCTCTTCCTCCGTAAACCCCCAAGGTGAGCTGCTCCGTTCAGGGCCACTTGAAGAAGATGACAAGGCGAACATTTCGGCAAGTACGGATTAATTTGTTAGTGTAATCCTGAACATGAAGCTTACAACCGGCTGTCCTGTCGCCTTCACCTCGCGCATTCTGGGTGGCAGATGGAAAGCACGCCTCATCTGGGCTTTAATGCGCAACGAACCGCTACGCTTTTCCGAGATCCGGCGCGCCTGCCCGCCGGTGAGCGACCGCATTCTCACCAAGGAGCTGCGCGAGCTGCAGGGGTGCGGTCTGATCGTGCGGCACGACTACGGCGTCATACCCCCGAAGACGGAGTACCGCCTTACAGCCCTGGGCAAGACACTTCGTCCCGTAATGGCTTCAATGGCCGAGTGGGGACTCGAAAACCGGGTAACGATCGCCGAGCCCTTGTAGCCTTCGCAAGGCGTTTTCATAAGTCCTGAGCAATGCTCTTCCGCCCCATTCAGTCGGTTTCCACTCGCGAGTCGTTCCCTCATTCTTCTTAAGGGCGGACCTGCGCGGCTCCGGCTTTGGAGGTTCTGGAGGCGCAGCCTCGCGAAACAGCGGGAACTCTGGGGCAGGTGGGCATGCGACGGCGACGAGGTATGAAGCAGAAGAGGACGCATCAGCAACGTTCCGCCGATACCGGTGGCTCACACGACCTCGGGTGTCTCGCGCATCGGGGAGAGCTCTTCCTCAGGTCTCCGGCCAGGCCGATGCGAATCCCGGAATGACACGCAACGCACAGTTCTCCTCACCGCCAGTGTTGAAGTGCTGGGGCATCGAAAAAACCATGTGCCCCAGCACCTCGGCCGGCGGCTGCACATGAAACACGTAGGCCTTGCTCGACCACGGTCGAATCTCTCGACCTCGACGCGTTCCTGGACAGCAATCGTCATGTCCTGGTGCGAGGGAGCTTCCAGTTCACGTCCGGGATCTTGTCGGACAGGATGAAGTTGGCTAGGATCCCGCCGCATTGCTGGCTCACCCGCCACAAAGTACGTGCCATCCCCACAGCACCTCTATCCGCCCAGCAACCCCAGCAATCCCGCCTCATTGACCACCTTCACCCCCAGCTCTTGCGCCCTCTCCAGCTTTGACCCCGCCTCTTCCCCCGCCACCACATAACTCGTCTTCTTACTCACCGCGCCGGACACCTTCCCACCCGCGCTCTCGATCCGCTCCTTCGCCTCTTCACGCGTCAGTGTCGGCAGGGTCCCAGTCAGCACAAAGACCATCCCCGCCAGCTCCGTCGTACGCTCCCGCCGCTTCGCCGTAAACTGCAGCCCCGCCGCCCGCAACCCCTCCACCAGCTCGCGATTGCTCGCCTCCGAGAAGAACTCCCGGATACTCTCCGAGACCCGCGGCCCCACCTCGTTCACCCGCTCCAGCTCCTCAGCTGAGGCCTCCATCAGCGCATCCATTGAGCCGAACTCCTCCGCCAGCAGCTCTGCCGTGCGCTCCCCCACAAACCGCACTCCCAGCCCATACAGCACGCGATACAGCGGTGCTTCGCGCGACTTCGCAATCTCTACCAGCAGCGCATCTGCCGTTTTCTTTCCGATCCGCTCCAGACTCAGCAGTTTCGCCTCATCCAGCGCGTAAATGTCTGCCACCGAGTGCACCAGCCCACGCTCCAGCAGCTGCGCCACCACCGCCTCGCCCAGCCCCTCGATGTTCATCACCCCGCGCGACGCAAAATGCAGCAGGCTCCCCGCCACGCGCGCCGGGCACACCGCATTGACGCAGCGATGGTCCGCCTCGCCCGGCGTCCGCTTCACCTCGCTATCGCACACCGGGCAATGCTCCGGGAACATAAACGCGCGCTCACCGCGCGGATGCTCCGCGTCTGCAACCACCTCCACCACCTTCGGGATCACATCTCCGCCGCGCTCCACACGCACCGAGTCGCCGATCAGCAGCCCTAGCCGCCCAATCTCGTCCTCGTTATGCAGCGTCGCGCGCGTCACGGTGATGCCGCCGATCACCACCGGCCGCAGCACCGCTACCGGTGTCAGCTTGCCGGTGCGCCCCACCTGCACCTTGATGTCTTCCACCACCGTCACCGCACCGCGCGCTGCAAACTTGTACGCCACTGCCCAGCGCGGCGCCTTACCCGTGTACCCCAGCCGCCGCTGCACCGCGGCCGAATCCACCTTGATCACCACCCCGTCAATCTCGTAACCGAGACTGCTACGAATGACCTCCGCCTTCGCAATAAACGCAAGCAGCTTGTCCAGCTCGCGGATCGCCTCCCGGTGCGGGTTCACTCGAAACCCCGCCGCCATCAATGCATCCAGCGCCTCACTCTGCTCCCCGAACAGCGGTTCACCCTCCGCCGTCAATGCAAAGTAGCCGTAAAAGTCCAGCCGCCGCTGCGCCACCACATTCGGCTCCAGCGTGCGGATCGTCCCTGCCGCCGCATTGCGCGGATTTGCCGCCGGTGCCTGTCCCAGCGCCTCGCGCTCCTCATTCATCCGCAGGAACCCACTGAGCGGCATCACCACCTCACCCCGCACCTCAAACTGCTCCGGCAGCCCTGCCTTTCCGCGCCGTGCCGCGTCGATCACCAGCGGCACGGACCGGATCGTCCGCACATTTCCGGTCACGTCTTCGCCCACCGCCCCATCGCCGCGCGTCAGCCCCCGCAGCAGCCGCACGGCACCGTCACTTTCGCTCGACCCCGCCCCGTAATGCAGCGCCATTGAAAGCCCATCCAGCTTGTACTCGCACACATAGCTCACCGCCGCACCCGCGCCCGCCAGCTCCCGCACCCGCCGGTCCCACTCCCGCAGCTCCGCCTCGGAGTTCACGTTGTCCAGTGACAGCATCGGCCGCGAGTGCGCAACCTTGCTGAACCCATCCGCCGCCTTGCCGCCCACCCGCTGCGTCGGCGAGTCCGGGGTCACCCACTCTGGGTGCTCCCGCTCCAGCGCCTGCAGCTCCCGCATCAGGGCGTCGTACGCCAGGTCATCAATCACCGGCGCATCCAGCACGTAATACAGGTACTCATGGTGCCGCAGCTCCGCCCGCAACTCCGCCACGCGCGCTTCCATACGTGTGTGGCCCCGAGCCTGGCCCCGCGCTCCCTCCGTCTTCTTCACCATCCCCTACGTCCTCCGGCCCGCCTCATACCTGCTGTGGCAGCAGTTTTCGACAGTTTTAGGATGCACCACGCCAGACCCCCATCCCAGACGTCCACCGCACCGTCTACAATCCGCTCGTGTCTATAAGAAAGGAACAAGGGAGGCCGCTTCTGCTTTCGTCGCAAGCCATCGCCATGAACCGGCGCGCATTCCTGCACGGCTCCTTTGGCCTGCTCTCGGCAGCCTCGGCGCGCGGCGGCCTTCTGCCTATGGCCAACGCCGCGCTCCGCCCCTCGCAAAAAAGCATTGTGGTCACCTTCGGCGGCGGCGCCCGCGATGAGGAAACCTTTGCCGAGGAGGGCCAGGCCAACATTCCCCACCTGCTCGGCGAGCTGCTGCCGCAGGGTACCTTCTTCCCCCAGGTGCGCAACAGCGGCATTCTCGGCCATTACGTCGCGACCGCTAGCATCGTCACCGGCACGTATGAGCGTTTCAACAACTTCATCGCCCAGCCGCCGCCCAACCCCACGCTCTTTGAGTACTACCGCAAAGCTCTACGCCGCCCCGCGGCCGACGCCTGGGTCATCGCGCCCAGCAATGGCTTCCAGCGGATCGGCGGCAGCAGCAGCGCCGCTTTCGGTCCTGATTACGGCGCGGGGGTCATCCTGCCCAAACGCCTTCTGTCCGCAGCGCTCCGCACGGATGTCTCCGCCGGCGATCAGCTCGCCCACCTGCTGCAAGACAATTACGAGATGCCGTTCTACCAGTCCGCCGAGGCTGCGCATGACGGAGAACTCCACCTCGACATGCTGGAGTCCACCCTGCGTCTCTCCGTCAGCGACTTCCTCCAGCACGCCCGCGCGTCCGACAGTGCCGATGAGCTTTCTCTCTTCATCGCTCGCCAGCTTATGCGTCAGCAGGCGCCTTCTCTTCTTTTGCTCACCCTGCATGACATGGATATCGCCCACTCCGGCGCCTACTCGCTCTACATCGACGCCATCCAGCGTGCCGACCGCCTCTGCGCCGAGCTCTGGCAGGCCGTGCAGTCTGACCCGGAGTACCGCGACCGCACCACGCTCTACATCATGCCCGACTTTGGCCGCGATGCCGATGGCGATCCCAATGGCAACGGCTTTCAGCACCACCGTACCGGGGGTGCCGTGGCCCGCACTACCTGGCTGCTCGCGCTTGGCCCTCACATTCGCCAAAATGTAACCGTCGACAGAGCAATTGAGCCGATCGATCTCGTCTCAACCATCGGCGTGCATCTCGGCTTCGCCACAGGAGGCGCAACCGGCCGCCCCATTTCGGAGCTTCTGTGACGCCCCCAAAGCCCTTATGACCCCGTCCGATCTCACCCCCGCTGTCTTCGCCGCGTGGCCCCCGGCAGCCCGCGCCTTTGCGCTCCGTTCCCTCCCTCTGCTCCAGCAGCTTCCCCTGGCCGTGTGCCCATCTTTCCTGCAGCAGATGCGCGCACTCGATACCAGCTTCCCGGTTGAGATCGCCACGCTGGCAAATCTCTGCGACGGCCTCCGCACTCTGCCCTCTGCGCGCCTTGAGGCAGTGCTTGCTCCCTTGCGTCTGCTGCGTCTCTCGCCCGAGCTCACCGCCATGGACTGGCCGGCGCATCCCGAAACCTTCCTTGCCGCGTTCTCCGCCTGGCTCTGGTCCAGCGCGCAGATCGATGCGTTTCGCAATGCATCCGCAGCGCTTTTCGCCACCGTGCCGCCACTCCCCGACACAACCGATCGGCTCACGATCGTCGTCCTTGGCCGTGGCTCCACCCTTCAGCTGCCCCACCCTTTTGCACGTCTCCGTCGGCATGGCCTCCTGCTCACCGCGCTTGCGCAGGCGACAGCGCCGGCTGAGATCTACAGCAGCTTCTCCACGCATGCCGCCGGTTCGCCCGAGCCTTATGCGCACTGGTATGTCGATGGCGGCTCACCGTGGACGGACGGCTATGCGCGCCTCCCCACCACCGTTGCCGTGGACTACCCCTCGCTCGACTCCCTGCGCACCCGCGTGCTCGCCGGCATGGAGTCGGCCGTCAACCACGGCAATGCCGGAGCCGAGCTCCTGCGCTCGAACATGGCGCGCACCACCCAGGACGACCTGCGCGCCGCCGAGCTCACCCCCGACCCTGTGCTGCAGCGCTTCTACACCGAGCTCTTTACTCTCAGCTCCGGCCCTCAGATCTTCAGCACCAGCTTTGTGCAATGGACGGGGCGCGAGCTATTCCGCCGTGCTCGCCCGCACACCGTCCTGCTGCGCTATGCGCCCCGCCAGCAAAATCGCTCTTTCAACACCCTGCTACAGGCCGGAGCGGCGGCCTCCCTTGACCCCGATGGCTCTTTGCTCGATGCGGAAATGGGTGCGTACTACACCTGGATAGAAGCCCAGCGCGTGACCCGGAGCGGTCGCAACACCTTTCTTGCCTGGCGCGAAGGAACCGCAACGGCCCTGCTGATTGGCCGCAACACCGCCCCCGGCACAGTCTTCACCACACCGCTCACTGTTTCCGAAGCTCTCGCGCGCTTCAGCTGAGCGAGAAATCTACCGCTGGGCAGCTTCGCCGGTATCGCAAGAGCAACCGGCTTTTCAGCAGCTCAACAGCGCAGCGCCCCTTCTGCCATCTGCCTTGTTCTCGTTCTCGCGCCTGCACCTGCACCGGCGTACTCCGTGCTGCAAGGGATGGTTGACACCTGTTCCTTCAGCGTAGGAGTATTCTCCCGGATCGGCAGAGACAAGAGGCCGCCCTGTACTGCTGGCTCCATCAGACGGTGAAGGCCGGCCTCTTGTTGTTTGCCTTTGAAGTGCCGGGCAGTCTGGCGTGTCGGTTGCGGGTAAGCGCGCCCGGCTCGCATCAGCGGTATCTATCGGGCTAAAAAAGCATCGTCGCAAGAGGCGATGGAGGGCAACACAAAGTGATCTATTTCAGACGAGGCAGTGCGAAAAACAATCTGGCCACACGCCATCCCTTGCTGCGGTTCGCCGCAGCCGGCGCGCTTACACTTGGGTCCGCCCTGGCGGTTTGCGGCAGCACAGGCGTAGCCATGGCACAGGTCGACCAGGGCAGCATCAGCGGCACCGTGCATGATTCAAGCGGAGCCGCGGTCCCTGGCGCAAAGGTCACGCTCACCAATCCCGCCAACGGCTTCACCATCACCGTCACCACAGACGGCAGCGGCAACTACACCGCAACCCCTCTGCGTCTCGGCGGCTACACCGTCAAGGTTGAAGCCACCGGCTTTGCGCCCACTACGCAGAGCGATGTGCAGGTCAACGTCGCCTCCACCACCACGGCCGATCTACAGGTCGGCGTTGAAGGCTCACAGCAGTCCATCACTGTAAGCTCCGCCCCGCCCGCCCTGCAGACAGAAGAAGCCTCTACCGGTCAGGTCGTCTCCGCCCAGGTCATCAATCAGACCCCGCTTAACGGACGCAACTTCACCTTCATCGCGCAGCTCTCCGCCGGCGTGGAGCCGTCAGAGCAGGGCTCGCGCGGCGCAGAAAAAGGCGACTTCTCCGCCAACGGGCAACGGTCCGAGCAGAACAACTTCATCCTCGACGGTGTCGACAACAATGCCAACCTGGTCGACTTCCTGAACGGCGCAAGCTTCGTCATCAAGCCTCCACCCGATGCTCTCCAGGAGTTCAAGGTGCAGACCGGCGACTACACTGCGGAACTCGGCCACTCGGCCGGTGCCGTGCTCAACGTCGCAACCAAGAACGGCGGCAACCAGTTCCACGGCGACCTGTGGGAGTACTTCCGCAACGACGTTCTGAATGACCGCGACTTCTTCCAGGCAGTCAAGCCGAAGTACCGGCAGAACCAGTTCGGCGCCACCTTGGGCGGTCCCATCATCAAGGACAAGCTCTTCTTCTTCGGCGACGCGGAAGCCAACCGGATCATCTTCGGCCAGACGCAGATCTACACAGTACCCACTCTGACGGAGCGCACCGGAGACTTCTCTGACCTGCTGAATGCAGCAAACAATGGCCGCGGTCAGGCAGTGACGCTCTACCAGCCCGGCGGTCCTAACGCAGGCCAGCCGCAGAGCAACCTGCTGACCTACAACGGCCGGCAAAATGTCATCAATCCGGCGCTGATCAACCCGGTAGCGCAGAACTTCCTCAATTTATTCCCGCAGCCAAATCGCGGAGGTACGGCAAATACAGTCAACAACTACACCTTCCAGGGCAATGCCAGCGACAACACCACCCAGTACGATGGCCGTCTGGATTACAACCGCAGCGCAAAGGACCAGATGTTTGCGCGCTACAGCTACACCAATGAGCCTGTAACGCTGACCCCGCCTTTCGGCATCCTCGATGGCGGCGGCTTTGGCGGCTCCGGCAACACGGTCGTGGAAGGCCGCAACTTCACCTTCTCCGAAACCCATATCTTCAATCCTTCGCTCGTCAATGAGTTTCGCGTCGGCTACAACTGGATCGTCGCAGCCTATGTTCCACCCAACTCGGCCACCGATGTGTCCGCGCAGCTGGGCATCGGCGGTATCCCTTTTGGACCCGGCAATGGCGGCCTGCCCAACATCGGCTTCGGCACCAATGGCGTTTCGACCGCGGGCTCATCTACCTATGAACCGACCCGCGAGTACGAGAACGTCATTCAAGTGCTCGATAACTTGTCCAAGCAGATCGGCAACCACTCCATTCGCTTCGGTGTAAACATCGAACGCATCCGCGTTCAGACGACGCAGCCGGTCGACCCCAAAGGCACCCTTACCTACGATGGAAAGTTCACACAGGATCCTCTCAATACAAGCAACACGGGTTACGGCGCAGCCGACTTCCTGCTGAACAGTGCCGATACCTCCTCCGTAGCGAACATCTTCACCGCGCATAACCAGCGCTTCTACGAGGGCTACTACTTCCAGGACAACTGGAAAGTCACGCCGGACCTCACCCTGAACATGGGCCTGCGTTATGAGTACGTAGAACCAATCAAGGATCTCAACGGCGCCCAGGCCAACTTCGTCCCGAACTACGCCACCGGTACGGGCGTGTACCTGCTGCCCAGCCAGTCGCGCAACAACTTCCCGCTCACGCCCGCTTTCCTTAACGCCATCGCGACCAATGGGGTCACCGTCCAGTACACAAACAACGAGTACTTGGTCACTCCGGCGCACCTCGACTTCTCGCCGCGCTTCGGCATCACCTATCAGGCTGATCCGAAGACTGTCATCCGCGCCGGCTTCGGCATCTTCTTTGGTGGCCTTGAGAGTGTCGGCTACTCGCCCAGTCTGTCGCAGAACTTTCCCTTCCAGTTCGACAGCAATTTCCCATCGAGCGGCTGCGTACCCGGCAACTGCCCTACCAACGGTATCTCGCTCCAGACCGGCTTCAACCAGGCGCTCGCCGTTGGGCTTGCAAACTTCATCACCCTGGCCAGCCCACATAGCTACCAGACCAACACCCAGACGCCCTACAGCGAGCAATTTAACTTCACCGTGCAGCGTTCAATCTCGAACTCGACCACTGTCACGGCCGCCTACGTGGGCGCTCTCTCACGTCATCTGCAGGTCAATCCCGATGTCAATATGCCTGCGGGTGCAGTGCCTGCCGGCCAGAATGAACAGGGCTTCAGACCATTCCCGACAGCCTTTGGCGGCGGCAGCATCGTCCTTGATGTAGGCTCAGCAAGCTACAACTCCGCCCAAGTCACTGCCGAGCGCAGGCTCCAGAATGGACTCTCCTTCCTGGCCGCGTATACCTGGTCGCATGCGCTCGATGACGCTCCCACCCTGCTGGGTGGTACCGGCTCCGGCGGCTATCGCAACTGGCGCGCGCTCGGCTTCGGCTATGACTACGGCAACTCTCTGATCGATGTGCGTCAGCGCTTCGTCATCAATGGCCAGTACGAGCTGCCGTTCGGCCATGGCAAGCAGTACCTCAACAAGAGTGGTCTCGCCAACGAGCTCGCGGGCGGTTGGGCCACAGCACTGGTCTTCCGCGTGCAAACCGGCCAGCCGGTTAACATCTACGCCAACAACAATCCCGGAGGCACCGGTACCGCCAACGCCTACGAGCTATTCAACCCATTCCACGCCGGGGGCACACCCACCTCAACAAACGGGATCTGCGCGACTAAAACCCGTACCCTTGCCACCTGGTTCAATCCTTGCGCATTCGCCAATCCGGCGCAGGCCACCTCCACGTCTGACCTGGCTTCCTACGGACCCCCGGGCCGTACCTCCATCGCTGGACCGGGCTATAACCGCACCGACATCTCCGCCTTCAAGAGCTTCGGCATCTACCGCGAAACTAATCTGGAGTTCCGCACCGATGTCTTCAACCTTTGGAACACGCCTGCTTACGGTCAGCCGGGCAACACCACCGGCGGCGGCTTTGGGCAGATCGTCAGCGAACGCTTTGGCTCGACCGGTGGTCAGTACTCCGCCACAGCCGGCGAGAGTCCTGATGCCCGCGTGATCCAGTTCGCACTCAAGTACATTTTCTAATCACCGGGAGTGAGCCGCGGACGCCTGCTCTTCAGGCGCTCAGCGGCTCACTCTCTTTTCTTTAATTAGCCACTATGACTGCGACAGTACTCCATCCCGGCCGATGAGTAGCAGCACTCTCTCGAGAGCTTCCCTCCGCGCTTGTGTCTCGCTCCTGCTTGCCCTCACCCTCACCTCCAACCGCGCCCTTGCGCAATCATCCTCCCCAGCGCCCCACCTTGCTGAGCAGGATGGCCGCCACGCCCTCATCGTCGAGGGCTCGCCCTTCCTCGTCCTCGGCGCGCAAATCAACAACTCCAGCAGCTGGCCAGAGGTTCTGCCCAGGGTCTGGCCCGCGCTTACCGCCATGCACGTCAACACCGCGGAGGCTCCCGTCTACTGGGAGCAGACTGAGCCAGAGCCCGGTCATTTCGACTGGACCGCTGTCGACGCCCTCATCGACGGCGCACGCGCGCACAAGCTTCACCTCATCCTGCTCTGGTTCGGCACCTGGAAGAACGGCAATGATCACTACGTGCCCGCCTGGGTCAAGCAAGACCCTGTGCACTACCCGCGTATGCTCAACCCCTACGGCACCCCGCTCGATGACCTCTCCGCCAACGCTCCGGCGAACCTTGAGGCCGACCGCAAAGCCTTTGTCGCGCTCACCCACCATCTCGCCGAGCGCGATGGGAAGGAGCACACCATCCTCATGATCCAGGTCGAAAACGAGTCAGGCGGCATCGGCTCCGTGCGCGACTTCTCTCCGGAAGCCAACCGCCAGTTCGCTGGCCAGGTCCCCTCATCGCTCGTCAAGGCCCTCGGCAAACGCCCGGGCACCTGGTCAGAGGTCTTCCCCGGCAACGCCGATGAGGTTTTCCAGGCCTGGACGCAGGCCGGCTACATCAACGCGATCGCCGAAGCAGGGAAGCGCGAGTTCCCCATCCCCATGTACTGCAACGTCTGGCTCGCCTACCCGCCGGCCGAACTGCCGGAGCGCAGCATCCCTGTGCCCGGCCTTGCTTATCCCTCTGGCGGCCCCGTACAAACCATGCTCCCCATCTGGAAGTTCGCCGCCCCTGCGATCGACCTCATCGGCCCTGACATCTACAGCAGCAACGCCACGTTCTATCTCCACATCCTCGACACCTACGCGCGCCCTGACAACCCTCTCTGGGTGCCCGAAACCGGCGAGGGCGATGCCTTTGCTCCCTTCTTCTTCGCCGCACTCGGCCGCGGCGCCATCGGCTTCTCCCCCTTCGGCGTCGACTGGACCGGCTGGACTCTCGCCTCCGGCACCCTGCCCAACGCCCATGCTGAGAATTACGAGCTGCTCTCCCCAATGGATCGCACCCTAGCCGCGCTCAACTACGCGGGTGCGGTACAGACCGCCATAGAAGCAGCCGACGGCGAACAGACGGAGCTCTTCTTTCCCGCCGCGCAGGTACAAAGCCCTGCTCGCGGCAAAGCCCTCGCTGGCACATCTGCCACCGTTACAGCGACAAATATTGCGATCCTCCCTGCACTCGCTCTCAGCAACGCCACCGTCCCGCTCAGTGAAGCAGGAACCCCCGCCACCCGCGCCGCCGATGAGGCAGGCGCCTGGCTGGCAGAGGTCCGCTTCGGTTTCCCCAAGGACGGCGAGCCCGCACCCGGTACACCCGCGCACATGGGCCGCATGCTTGTCGCGCAGCTCGGTAAGGATCAGTTCCTGCTCACAGGCATCGGCGGCAGCGTCCGCTTCCACCGCCCCGGCTATTTGCCCGGCATCCGCATGCAGATCATCGTGGCGGAAGAAGGCTTCTACACGCCGTCCACCACACCCGGCGCCCCGGACATCTGGCACACCGTTCGCTGGCTCAACGGAGACCAGGATGATCGCGGCATCCAGTTTCCCGCCGCGCTCAGCAAAGAGGGCCCGCTCGCTGTCCGCATCACTGTCAGCCGCTTCTGAATGGTTCCCGATGAGCGAGAATCGCAGTGCACTCCACATTGACATGGGCCGCTTCCTCCTGCATGCTTCTCGGCAAAGCGGCATCGATCCGAGGTCGGCTTGACCTACAGTCATACCTCAGCCCTGGGCAGCATTTTTCTCGCTGCCAACTCTCCCTGTCTGGAAGCGCACCCCGTGGCTGCATCACCCAAGACCCGGCATCTCCGTCCCGCCGCCGACTCCCACAGCCGACGCACCCCGGCGGTCGTCCCCAGTGGCTCCGGCAGTTCGCTCGCCTTCGCCTCCAGTCTCGCCCTGCCGCCTTCCCCGGCAAAGGGTTCCTAGCCATGGCGTGGATCGCTGTGGATGCCGGCACCTCCGTCCTCAAGGGCGTACTTTTCTCCACCGACGGACAGGAGAAGGCCATCGCTCGCCGGAAAGTCAACGTCCTGCGCGAGCAGCCGGGCTGGTCTGAGCAAAATATGGACGAGCTCTGGTCCGCCGTCGTCTCTGTCATTCGCGAAGCAGGGGCAGGGAACAGAGAGCCGCTGCACGGCATTGCTCTTACCGCGCAGGGGGATGGCTGCTGGCTGGTCGACGCTGCGGGCCGTCCCTGCGGAAACGCCATCCTCTGGAACGATGGTCGCGCCGCGTCGGTCGTCGACCACTGGCACAGTAGCGGCGTCATGCAGGCAGCTTTCCGCAGGAGCGGCTCCGCCGTCTCTGCAGGTCTGCTGGGTGCCATCCTCGCCTGGCTTGCGCACCACCAGTCCGCGCGTCTCGCAAATGCGCGATACGCTCTCAGCTGCGGCAGCTGGCTCTTTCGGCAGCTCACCGGCCACATCGCAGCCGAGCTGTCTGACGCTTCCAATCCCTTCTGCGATATCCGTAGCCGCCGCTACTCGCCCGAGTTGCTGGAGCTCTTCGGCGCACAATCCTTTGCCGCGCTTTTCCCGCCCATCGCACCCTCCGGCACACCGCATGCGCCTCTCAGCCCTGAAGCTGCTGCTCAGCTCGGCCTTCCCAGTGGCGTGCCTGTCCTCATGGCGCCCTATGACATCGCCTGCACCGCGTATGGATCCGGCGCCGTGGCCGATGGCGATGCATGCATCATCCTCGGCACCACCGTCTGTGCGGAGGTCATCACCACCGCCCTCGACCTGTCAGGTCCTCCTATTGGCACAACGCTTGCCCTGCCCGATGGCTCCTTTCTACGCGCTATGCCGACGCTGTCTGGCTGCGAAGCCCTTGAGTGGGCCGCCGCAACACTCGGGCTTGCCAATGTCGCGGAGCTGGACGCGCTCGCCTCGGCCGACCCTAAGCTGACCGAGACCGATCAGCACGCCGCCATAGGCAGGCCCTTCTTCCTGCCCTACCTGTCTCCTGCCGGTGAGCGCGCGCCCTTCTTTGCGGCGGCAAGCCGCGGCAGCTTCCATGGTCTTTCCCTCGCGACCACGCGCTCTGCCATCGCCTTCTCTGTGTATGAGGGCCTCACTTTTGCCCTGCGCGAGTGCCTCCAAGCCGCGACGCAACGGCCGCTGCAGCAGATACGCGTCTGTGGCGGCGGGGCGGGAAGCGATCTCTGGTGCGGGCTCATCGCAAACGTCCTTGGCCTTGACGTCCTGCGATCCACGGAGCGCGAAAACGGCGCGCGCGGTGCCCACCTCTTCGCTTTAGCTGCAACCGGCGAGCTGCCCGGCATCCCTGCCGGCATCGAAGCCATGATGCCCACGCCCACCCTCTTCCGCCATGACCCTCAAGCGCATGCGGCCGCGCAGGGGCGCTTCTTCCTGTTTCAACAGCTTCGTGACGCAGCTCGTCCCGGCTGGCGCTCGCTCGCCGAGCCCCTCGCACCCAAAGGCACACAGGCATGAGCCATCCCGGCTTCGCTTCCGTCTCACCCGGCTCCGTTTCTCTCGGGAGTGGTTTCGGTCCCGTCTACCTCGGTATCGACATCGGCACACAAAGCGTTCGCGTCCTGGCCGTCACCGCCTCCGGCTCCGTCGCTGCCTCTGCCACGCACCCTCTTGCGAGCACCCGCGACGGCGCGCGGCATGAGCAGGAGCCGGAGCTTTGGTGGCGCGCCGTCTGCGCCTGCTGCCGCTCTGTCGTCGCCCAGCTCGGCTCAGCCACCCCCGTCCGCGGTCTTGCCGTAGATGCCACCTCAGGCACCATCCTGCTCGTCGATGAGCAGCTGCGTCCGCTTACCCCCGGCCTCATGTATGACGATGGACGCGCCAACGAGCAGGCAGCCATCTGTAACCGCGTTGGACACACTCTGTGGCACGCTCTCAGCTACCGCATGCAGCCTTCCTGGGCACTCCCCAAGCTGCTCTGGCTTGCGCAGAACGGTCATCTCTCCCCAAGAGCAAAATCAGGAGCAAAACCAGACGCAAAACTCGCCCACCAAACTGACTTCATCAACGCCCGCTTCGCAGGCCGCCTTCTCGCCGCGGACTCGAGCAACAGCCTCAAAACCGGCTATGACCTCCTACGCGGCCAGTGGCCCGGCGATATCCTCGAAGCCCTCGGTCTTGATCCCGCCGTCTTCCCCACGGTCGTGCCTCCCGGGGTGCAGATCGGCTCCGTTTGCGCCGCAGCCTCGGAGCAAACATCCCTGCCTGCCGGCACACCCATCTTCTCCGGTATGACCGATGGCTGCGCCGCACAGATCAGCTCCGGTGCCACCGCACCCGGCAGCTGGAACTCCGTCATCGGCACCACCCTCGTCCTCAAGGGCGTCACCCGCGACCTCCTCCAGGACCCGCTCGGCGTCGTCTACTCCCACCGCTCCGCCGATGGCTTCTGGCTGCCCGGCGGCGCTTCGGGCACCGGCGCGGGTGCCATCTCCCGCGACTTCCCCTCAGCCGATTTAGCAGCTCTCAACCGCGAAGCTCTCGCGCTCGGCCCTGTCTCGCTCGTCAGCTACCCTCTTCTCGGTCAAGGCGAGCGCTACCCGTTTCACGCCCCTGGGGCGCAGGGCTTCCTGCTCGGCGTACCAAGCTCCCCCGCGGAGCACTTTGCCGCCGTCCTGCAGGGCATCGCCTTTATGGAGCGGCTCGCCTTTGCTGCCCTGCGCCAGAACGGCGCAGAGACTGGATCCAGCACCGGCACGCTCACCATCTCCGGCGGAGCCACCGGCAGCGAAGCTCTGAACCAAATGCGCGCTGACGTCCTGGAGCGTGAGCTCAGCGTGCCCTCTGTCACAGAAGGAGCCTTCGGCATGGCCATGCTCGCCGCCGCGAGCGAATCTTCGCTCGCCGAGGTCACCGCGCGCATGGTGCGCATCGAGCGGGTCATCACACCCGCCCGCAGCTTCGGCGACTACGCCGCGAGCTACGCGGCCCTCCTCCAGGAGCTCGCTTCCCGCGGCTGGCTGCCGGAGCCGCTCGCCCGCTTCGCTCTCGAGGAGCTCTCCGCATGAGCCGGCTCTTTCTGGTACGGCATGGCGAAACCGTCTGGCACGCTGAGAACCGCTACGCAGGCCGCAGCGACGTCCCCCTCACGCCCTACGGCCTTGCCCAGGCCCGTGCCCTCGCCCACTGGGCAGCCGACGCCCGGCTCACCGCTGTCTGGAGCTCTCCACTCTCCCGCGCTCGGCTCACGGCCGAGCCGGCAGCCCAAGCTACCGGTCTGACTCTGAGGATCGACGACCGCCTTCTTGAGCTCTCTTTCGGAGAAGCGGAAGGGCTCACCGCAGCGGAAATGGCCGAGCGCTTCCCCGCCGAGCGCGTCGCCTTTGAGCAGGACCCAGTCCGCCACTGGCTCCCCGGCGGCGAAGACCCATCGCTCGCTGCTGACCGAGGCGTCGCTGCCCTCTACTCGATTGCCGCTGATCCGATCGCTACTGACAATCCCGATCACAGCCGCAGCCTCGTTGTCGCCCACAGCACGCTCTTCCGCCTCGCGCTCTGCCGCCTCCTCGGCATCGATCTCGCCCGCTACCGGACCCTTTTTCCCACCCTCCTCAACAGCGCACTCACAGAGATTGAGCTCACCCCATCCGGCATCACCCTCCACTCACTGAACGTCCCACTCAACCTCCCGCTCAACCTCCCGCTCCCCTCCCAGGCACCGCAACAGAAAGGCTGAACAGCCATGCCACCAGCCACGCTTCTCGCCATTGGCGACCACTTCATCTCGCCCGGGCTCATGCTCAGCAGCCTTGGCCCGCTCAAAGACCAGCTCGGAGAGCTGCGCGAAGCCACTACTCCCTTTCCCCTGGAGCCTTTTCGCAACATCGCTGAAGTCCGCGAGGCCTCCGGTTCTGAGGAGCAGATGATCGCTCTTCTGCCCGGCGTCTCCTTTTGTATCGCGCACCATGCCCCGCTCACGGAGCGCATCATGGACCACGCTCCCGATCTCCGCCTCTTTGTCGTGTGCCGCGGCGGTCCGGTCAACGTCAATGTGCCGGCAGCCACGGCACGCGGCATCACGATTGCCTACACGCCCGCACGCAACGCAGCAGCTACCGCGGAGCACACCATCGCCATGCTGCTCGCTGCCCTGCGCGGCATCCCGGCCACAGATGCCGCCATCCGCACCGGCGCGTGGAAAGGCGACTACACCTATCAAAGCGCCGCCTTTGAGCTGGAAACTGCCACCGTCGGGCTCATCGGCTATGGTGCCATCGGCCGCATCGTCGCGCGCATCCTGCGCGGCTTCGGCTCCCGCGTACTCGTCTACGACCCCTTCGCGCAGATCTCGCCTGCCGAAGGCGTCGAGCCTGTCTCACTTGAAACCCTCCTCGACCAGTCGAACGTCGTCTCCTTGCACGCCCGCGAAACTGACGCCACCCGCGGCATCCTCGGCAACGAGGCGATCGCGCGCCTCCGTCGCGGCACCGTCGTTGTCAACTGCGCGCGCGGCTCGCTCATGGACTACGCCGCCGTCGCCGATGCCCTGCGTTCCGGCCACCTCTTTGCCGCCGCCGCCGATGTCTTCCCGGAGGAGCCCCTGCCCGCCGACTCACCCCTGCGGCAGTTTCCGAACTTCATCATGACCCCGCACATCGCCGGCGGCACCCGGGAGGCCGCCCAAAAAGCAACTGTCATCGCCGCCGAGGAGCTGCGGCGCTTTCTCGCCGGCGAGCCGCTCCGTTTCTGCGCCAATCCAGAGGTACAGGCCAGGGCCGCCCGCTAGAACGCCCGCTGAGCCGCTCTCCTCGGGCTCATACGCTTCATTCCCACGCTCCACATCTGATAGATCAGTCTCTATGGAACCGGTCACCCATTTCCTCACCGGCGCCTGCCTCGGCCGCGCCGGCTGCAACCGCCGATCTGCCTATGCCACCCTCTGCATGTGCCTCGCTGCCGAGGCGCCTGACATCGACGTGGTCTCCTCCTTCGGCGGCCCGGTCACCGGCTTTTGCCATCACCGCGGCATCACCCACACCTTTCTCGGCGCACCCTTCATGGCCCTTGCCGTCACGGGCGTCGTCTGGCTCGTCGCCCGCGCCCTCCGCGTCCTCGGCCGCAAGCCGCCTGCGCAGCCCGTCCGTTGGCTTTGGCTCTATGCACTCGCCCTCCTGGCTGACCTCAGCCACCTCCTGCTTGACTTCACCAACAATTACGGCCTGCGCCCCTTCTTTCCATTCAGCTCCCATTGGCATGCCTGGAGCATCGTCTTCATCTTTGACCCACTCCTCTTTGCCATGCTCGTCCTCGGTCTCGCCCTGCCTGCCCTGTCGCGTCTCATTGAGGGCGAAATGCGCGGTCGCGCGGCCAGAGGAGCAAGCATCGCCCTGCCCGCCCGCACACCCGCCGCCGCAGCCCTGCTCGGCATCTGCCTGCTCTACGCCCTGCGCAGTGCAGAGCAGCTCCACGCCCTCCACCTTGTCGCATCAGCCGGGCAAACCGGGCAGACCGGCCAAAGCGGCAGCCCCGCGCCCGAGCCCCTGCTCCGCGTCGCTGCCATGCCCTCCATGGCCGATCCCTTTACTTGGCACACCCTCTCGGAGACGGCAACCAGCTACCAGCTCTCCACCGTCCACACCACCGACGACCTTCTCACCCCTGGCCCCGTCGTTTCCAAGCCCCCAGTCACCGCGGCCGTGCGCGTCGCCAAAGCGAGCTACCTGGGCCGCGTCTACGGCAACTGGTCCTCCTGGCCCGTCACCGAGGATCTCGGCGAGATCGCCCCGCCCGGCGATCCCGTACCTCTCCCACCTGGCGCGCATACCGTGCGCTTTCGCGACCTTCGCTTCGTCTCCCAGTTCCCCTCGCAGTCCGGTAACGACAGTGACAACCCCCCGCTTGGCGCCTACGCCGTCATCGGCCCCGACAACGAGCTCCTCTCCCAATGGATGAACGGCCGTCAGCAGCACTGACTCCACCAAAGCCGTCCTCGTACACACGCAAAGGGACCGGGGATGCCGGAGGTGGCTTTTCCAAAGAGAAAAAGAGAAGAGGAGAAAAGCCACACGCCACTCAGACTCTCCAGCTCTACCTACCAGCTCACCTAATGAGAGCGGCACCTCTCAATCCACTCCTGAGGCCATCTCCCCGCTCTTACCCCGCATCTCTACCGCCACGGAGTCTCTTTTATGAACAAGTTCCTCTGGATCATTGGTGCCACCGCCCTCGGCGTGGCCGCCTACCTCCTGCTGACAGACGATGGCAGCGCACAAACAGCAGACGGCCTCGATGAGTTCGGCGCACGCGCCGGCGGCTGGGGCACCCGCAACCGCATCACGGGCACCGGCGGCGCGCTCGGCGGCAAGCTCAAGCAGGGCTTCGGCAAGCTCACCGGCGACGAGCAGACAGAGTCCGAAGGCTACGTCGACGAAGCGGTTGGGAACGTCAAGGATGCAGCCGGCAAAGCAGCGCAGGGTGTCAGCGATGCCGTTTCTGACCTCAATCGCTAACCTCAACCCGCGACGGCTGGCCATTTCCAGACCTAACTCGGAGTTCTAACCCACTCTACGATCCTGGCCGCAAGTTGGGCCGCTTCCGATCCGCGATCCGGGCCGGCCTCTCGGCCCCGACTGCGACCAATCTCCGCCTCTCCCATTCCCACTCGACACGAGCCGCCTATGCCTCTGCCCGATCCCACAGCCGCGCGCAAGCCTCAGGCATCCACTACCTTTCTTGATCAGCTGTGGGACGCTCGCACCGCCCGTGTTCTCACCACCATTCTTGCCTTCGCTGTGGTGCTCGCCTTTCTGCGCGCCGCGCATGAAACCCTCACCCTGTTCCTCTTCGCAATCCTCTTCGCCTACTTCCTCGCTCCGCTCGTCGGCCGCCTGCAAAAACCCCTCCGCGGGCGCGGCAAGGCCATCCTCGTCGTCTATGCCGTGCTCATCGGCATCCTTGTCGCGGTAGGCTTTGTGGCCGGCCCTGCCGTCGCCGATGAGGGCAAAGAGCTCGCCATCAGCCTCCCATCCTTGCTCGACCGCATCGGCTCCGGCCAGCTGGTGCAGGAGTTTGGCCAGCAGCACCACCTGCGCCCCGCTGTCACCTCTCAGATCCAGGGCTTCCTGGTCAGCCACCGCACCAACTTCCTTGAGTACGGACGCATCCTCGGCTCCAAGCTCGCCGAGCCGGTGCAGCATATCTGGTGGCTCATTCTCATCCCCATCCTGAGCCTCTTCTTCCTGCGCCAGGGTGAGGAGATCGCCACCGACGCCGAAGACCTCGGCCGCTCCGGCACCGAGCGCAGCATCATCCGCGGCCTGCTTGAAGACGTCAACGTCATGCTCGGCAGCTACGTCCGCTCGCAGATCCTCCTGGCCGGCCTCACGCTCATCGCCTACTCCGTTGTTCTCAGCATTCTGCGTGTGCCCTACGCCATCATCCTTTCGCCCATCGCCGGCTTCCTTGAGTTCATTCCGGTTGTAGGCCCTGCACTCGCCGCTGTCTCCATCCTCGTCATCTCGATCCTCTCCGGCTACCCGCACGCCCTCTGGCTCGTACTCTTCCTGGGCCTCTGGCGCCTCACGCAGGATTACGTGAGCGCCCCGCGCATCATGGGCAAAACCCTCGAGATCAACCCGTTGCTACAGATCTTCGCCGTCCTCTCCGGCGGTGAAATCGCCGGCGTCGTCGGCGCCCTCATCTCCGTACCCGTCGTCGCGACCATCCGCATCTTCGCCCGTCGCGTCCGCAGCGGCAACCCGCAAGCTGCCCTCACCACCTCACCCGGGCAAAGCTCGGTCCTCCCGCCACCAGCCCCGCAGGCCACTCCTCGAACCACTGAGGCGGGCGTTCTCCGCTAACGGCTGAGGCCGCGCGCAGGCTCTACCCGCGACGTTTCAACAATGTTTTGAGCATGCTCCCGAGCTGGAGAGAGAGATCTCACTTGTCAGTGGAGGTGCTTGCTTCCTGTTCTTCACCTTGACTCTGTCATCTTCTGCTACTGTCACAGTTTCGTTACGAGAGCCGGCCGGCTACTTAAATCCCGTTGCCGGCACGACGAAACAAGCGGTGGAAGCAGCGCTGACTCTGGGCGAGAAAGTCAGATCGCTCGCTGCCTTCCTGGCCAGGAGTGCTCCACCCAAAGCACCCGCGAAGTACAGGCACCGCCTGGCTGCGGAAAGTCGGCTCAGGATGCCCCAGGTCTCGATTTCTGAGCCTGGGTCGAACCACCCTGCGTACAATAGCCACAAGCCCGCCACTGCGGCACAAGGAGCACCCATGCTGCCCATCCTGCTGCTTCTTGCCGCACTCGCGAGCCACGTTCTCCCTCATCCCTGGTGGAACTTCACCGCCGTCTGCGGAAGCCTTTTGTTCTGGGGCGCGCGCCGCCCTCTCGCCTCCGCCGTGATCCCCGTAGCGCTGCTCGCTGCCGGTGACTGGTACCTCACGCGCTTCGTCTACGGCTATCCCTTTCACCTCGACAGCTATCTGCTCACCTGGAGCTGGTACGCGCTCGTCGTTGTGCTCGGCTTCCTGCTGCTCCGCGGCTCCCCTGGCTTCCTGCGCGTCGGCACCGCGACGCTCCTCGCGCCCACGTCCTTCTTCCTGGTTAGCAACTACACCGTCTGGGCCATGCCCACATCCTGGTACCCGCACACCTTTGCCGGCCTCGAGACCTGCTACCTGGCAGCGCTGCCCTTCTACCGCAACGATCTTCTCTCGACCTCGCTCGTCACTGGCCTGGTCTGGGGACTGCCCGCGCTCGCCGCCCGCATGCGCCCCGACGCAGAAGATCGCGCCTTGCTCAGCCGCCCCTGACCTACGTTGAAGTGTGCTGCATCCCCGCAGCGCACAGCCCATACAGCCGATGACCCCTGAACCTGCCTCTTACCGAGGGAGACCATCCCCAGGCCTGAGGTGATTCTGTGTCCATCGTTGAGTCTGTTGTCCCCCATCTGCAGAAGCGCTTGCCCAAGGTGATCAGCCCCAAAGCCCACGGCTTCATCGACTACTCCCATGCCGCCTTCTTCTTCGGCCTCGCGCTGTTCGCTCGCAAGCGCAACCCGCGCGCCGCCGTCGCCGCCGCCTGCACCGGCAGCTTCGTTTTGGTGCAGTCCCTGCTCACCGACTACGCACTTGGCGCCAAGCACGTCATCCCCTTTGCCGTCCACGGTCAGATGGATACCGGCTTTGCCTCCGCCTCCTGGGCCGTGCCCCGGCTCGCGGGTTTCCATGGCACGCCCGAGGCGCGCGTCTTTCAGATCAACTCGATCGTCGAGACCATCGTCGTCGGCCTGACTGACTTCAGCAGTGAGCATGCCCGGGCAGAAGAGCTCTAGCTCGGCCGGGCTGCAGCCGCCATCTTGCCACATGGCGCTCTATACAGCGCCATGCAGTCCAAGGGCAAAATGGTGCAACTTTTCGGTACGGAAGTACCGTGAATCTTGCATATCTATGCACCATCCCGCATATCTATACATTTGCCCTGTTTCAAACGGCACGAAAACACGTCCAAAATGCACGAAAAATGACGTAAAAACAGCACCAAATGGCACCTTTTCAGCGCCCTCTTACAGGCAATCGCAGCGCGAAATTGCCCCTCCCATCAGGGCAGCTTCACCCTCGCCGGCGTCGCCCTGCGGCGCCGAAGTAGCCTCGCTCAGCGGCTGAAGTATGGGCTGATAGTAGCGCTGCTCCGGCTCCGCGCAGCCCCGGCAAAGCCGTTCGCTCCCGCGCTCCACAAAGCGGTCATATGCCACGCCTTCCCCGCACCGCGCGCAGCTCACACGCTCGCCTTTGTAGCCCGGGAACTCCCGCGCCGCCAGCGGCACCGCGACCCACTGCTCTGTAAACAGCTCCCCATCGCTCAGCTCGCGATACGCCCGCATCTGCTGCTGGTTCTTGTTCTCAATCTCCGGGTACAGCTCACGCGCCCGCCCCTTCGAGCTCTCTGTCGCCGCGATCCGGATCGCACGCCCATCCTGCAGGTCGATGAAGGTCGCAGCCATCTTGCCCCAATCGCGGAACTTGAGCGCGCGCTTGCCCAGTCGGCAGCCCGTCACCACGCTGATCGCGTCTGTTGCACAGCGGTCGATCTCCACAAACGTGACCAGGCGCTTGCGGTCCCTGCCGCGCGGCTCCTCAATCCCCAGCCGCGCGCAGCCCAGCATCGCCATGCGCACACCCAGGATCTGCCCGGCGCATAGGTGCCCGTGCGCCCGCTCCGCGTCCAGCAGCAGCTCTTCCATTGCTTCCATACCCTGATGGTAGTCCGCTTACGAGAGCAGCAGCGGCAGGGAAGCGCATGGCGCGCAAGCTCTTCCCTCGACAATCAAGGTGACTTGTCCCCTCCGCCGGCCGGCGCGTCATCGCCGTCCCCCTCCTCCACCAGCACTGCCGACGACCCCACCAAGTCAAACGAAGCAGCCTGCGCCCCGGCCGGCTGAAAGGTGATGCGAAGCGGCTCACGCTGCCACGCAGCCGGTGAACAAGCCGCGACCGTGCGGGGTGCCTCAGGGTCCCAGGCACCCAGCTTCTTCACTAGCAGCGGCTTGCGCTGGGCTACCTGCGCTACCACGGCATACAGCTGCTTGCCGCTTGAGGTCAGCCCGCAGTACGCGGCATAGTCCCGGAACCAGCTCACGTCCGAAACAGCCGGATCATAGTCCGGCAGCTTCAGCGGCACCATATGCCCTGCCGTGCGGTCGATCAGCAGCCAGGGCCCGCGCTGCCACACCCAGTGCTCCGCCTTGTCCGTGGGCAGCGCATCGTTGATGCGCAACGCCCGCCGCACTGCAAAGGAGCGGTCCGTCACATCGTGCGGTTCGCCTGTGGTCCACTCCTTCACGCGCCCATCCACTACCAGCGGACGCACCTTAAGCTCCGTCTCACTCGGCAGCGCACCCGCAGGGTCTCCTGCCTTGGAGTACGGCACCTTCTTCGCTCCGCCCAGCACCACCGAGTGCACTCGCGGAGGCTTCGCCGGCTTCGGCTTCTTCGGGTCAGCATCCTTGTCGGCTGATGCAAGCGCTGAAACAGACGCGAGCAGCAGCCACACGGCGGCAAGGCATAGGTTGCGAGGAAACATGCGTCCACCCTACCCTCGCTCGAGCACAAAGTCCCTCTCCTGTATGCCACCGGGCATTACGGAAGTGAGGCCGCGGGACGCGAGTTTTGGATCATGCACCGGAACGGCTAGGATGGACTTCTCCGCAACAGGCAGGCACGAGACAGGCAGCAAGGGAGCAGCACGATTGCAAGCACGGAACGGACTCAAGAGGAGCGCCCCTGTGGCGCTGTGGATGATGGCGCTGTGGATCGCGGCACTGGCATCAACGCTCCTGCACGCGCAATCCGGGCCGGTCCACGGCGGCAGCGGCATCACGCTCCCCGCTCCTCCATCCACGGCTACACATCCCTCTGTCGAGCAGATCAGCGGCCACGCCGTCGATGACCCCTACCAGTGGCTCGAAGACCAGCAAAGCCCGGAAACCCGCGCCTGGATCACGGCGCAGAACTCTTATACCCAGCGCTACCTCGCGCAGATCAAAGACCGGGGCAACATCAGCGCAGCCCTGGGCCGGCTCGAACGGATCGATGAAGAAACCAGCCCTGAGGTCCGGGGTGGCCGCTACTTCTACGAGAAGCGGTTGAGCAGCGAAAACCAGGCCTCCATCTATGTGCGAGACGCCCTCCACGCCACCGAGCAGAAGCTGGTAGACCCCACGAATCTAGGCGACGCCAACACATCCGTCTCTATCGGCGACATCTCCGACGACGGGCAGCTGCTGGTCTACGAAGTCCGCCATGGCGGCGCCGATGAAGGCAGCTACCACGTTCTGCGCGTGGACCAGGGCGACGAGTTCGTCGATGTTCTGCCGAACGCGCGCTACTCCGGCGTAGCTCTCGCGCCCGACTCCCAGGGCCTTTACTATGCCCGCTTTTCGCACCAGGGCACCACCGTCCAGTACCACGCCTTCGGCACACCCCCTGAGCAGGACACGATACTCTTCGGCAAGCAGTACCGCGGCGAAGCTCTGGGCGAGATGGCTCTCATCGGAGCTCGCCTCTCCGACGACAACCACTGGCTGATGCTCTCCATCGCGCGCGGCGTCCCGGCCACCCGGCAGGACATCCTCATCAAGGACCTGCGCCGGCCCGACAGCCAGTTCGTCCCGCTTGTCTATGGAGTGGAAGCGCACATGGCCGCGACCGAAGCCAACGATCAGTTCTTCCTACGCACAGATCTTGGTGCGCCCAACGGACGCATCGTGACGCTCACCCCGGGTGACGCACCCTCTGCCTGGAAGATCGTGGTGCCTGAAAGCAAAGATGTTCTCCAAGGCTTTTCGATCGTGGGCGGCCGTCTCTTCGTCGAGCGGCTCCAGGATGTGAAGACGCAAATCACCATCTACACCCTTGACGGCAAACAAACCGGCACACTGCCTTACCCGGGCATCGGCACCGGCTCGCCGGTGATGGGCCGCCCCAACCAGCCGGAGGCCTTCTACAGCTTCCAGTCCTTCAACCTGCCGCCGACCATCTATCGCTACGACGTGCGCACAGGGCACTCCGAGGTCTTCTTCCGTCCCGCGGTACCGTTCAGCCCTGCCGACTATGACGTGCACCAGGTCTTCTACGCGTCCAAAGATGGAACTCGCATCCCCATGTTCATCGTCGGCAAAAAGGGCCTCAAGCGTGACGGCACAGAGCGCCTGCTGATGACCGGCTACGGCGGCTTCGACCTTGCGGAGCAGCCGATGTGGAACCCTGAGTACGCGTGGTGGTTGGAGCAGGGTGGCTGGTTTGCTCTGCCCAATCTGCGAGGCGGCAGTGAGTATGGCGAGCCCTGGCACAAGGCGGCCATGTTTGAAAAGAAACAAAACATCTTTGATGATTGGTTCGCCGCCGCCGAGTATCTGATCAGCAACCATTACACATCGCCTGCGCACTTCGCCATTCGCGGACGCTCCAATGGCGGCCTGCTCATGGGCGCATCGCTCACGCAGCGGCCTGAGCTCTGGGGTGCCATCTGGTGCGGCTACCCTCTGCTCGATATGCTGCGCTACCAGCACTTCGAGTTCGGACCGCTGTGGACCACTGAGTACGGCGATGCCGACAACCCGGCCGACTATGACTACCTACGCCGCTACTCGCCCTACCAGGCCGTAAAGCCCGGCACCCGCTATCCCGCCATCATGTTCTTTACCGGCGACAGCGACACCCGCGTGGCACCGCTGCATGCACGCAAGATGACCGCCCGCGTGCAGGCTGCCGATGGCAGCGACCGGCCGGTCCTGCTGCACTACAGCCTCAGCGGAGGCCACAGCTCCGGCGTTTCACTCACGCAGGAGATCGCCGATGAAACCGACGAGATGAGCTTTCTCTGGGCAGAAACAGGTTCCAGGCAAAGCGAAATGACGACGGCTGCCGACAAGCACTCATCGTCACCGGGCTTGCACTAGGGAGCCGGTTCAAGCCCCGCATCGGTACAGCCTGGCGCAGCCAGCACCGGATTGCAGCGTGCCAGCGCCTTACCTGCGCCCGGTATGTTCACCACAAAGCCGCTTGGGGCCGCTTCACCGCGCGGGTAGTCGGTGGAGAGAATCTGTGCGCCGCTCGGGAGCACAGCCTCACGCCGCGCCGTGTCATTGGTGCGTGCCTGCACTGTGTCGGCGTCGGTGCGCGTGCGGATCAGGTAGCCCGCTCGCGCAAGCTCGTCCATCTGTGCGGGCGAGCCGTCATTCTCTTCCGTAAAGGCCGCATCCGGCGCGCCCGGCGTCGCATTCGTAAACAGCACACGTCCCTCCAGGTTCGGGTGCCCCTCGGTATACACCGGCCCCATCGGCCGCTGATCCATCAGGAAGACGACCTTGCCGCGGGCTTCGCTCAGTGCAGGCCAGTGGCCTGCGCGCACCGCAGCGTTCAGCGTCGCGTAGCTGCCGCGTACGTCATCCGGAGTGATCAGTGCCGTCGGCGGAAAGACACTGCGAATCTCGCGGTCCAGTGCGTCAAACACAGCGGGCGTAAACGGCTCCGGCTGCACAGACGGGAACTGAACTTTGAGCGCCTCCTGCTTGGTCTCGATCAGCAGGAAGATCGGCAGATGGCCAGGGTGTGCTTTTGACCATGCCTGCACCTCAAGGAGGCAGCCTGTAAACGGCTCGCACACACTGCGCTGGTCAATGTCCTGCACATGCATCACCTTGAAGCCGGGCTTGTTCATCACGCCATCCGCGTTGTATGGAGGGTCCGCAGGCAGCCCCGCGGCAGCCACCATCTTCTCGATGTACGGGTGCGCGTACAGCCCGCCTTTGGCATCGGCAAAGACATCAATCTCCAGCTGGCGCACCCCCTCATCCAGCTGCGCTGTCAGCGAAGGGTGACGGTAATCGAGCGCTGCAAAAGTCTTGGGACTCCGCTGCTGCAGCACCTTGCCCGCGCTCGGCGGCAGCCCTGCGTGGTAGCTGTTGTGCGTGCCGACCACCTGGATCTGGTTCAGCTTGACTGCCGCGTCCCCAGCCTGCTGCGCCATGGCCGGTATCCCAGGGAGCAGCAGTGTGGCAGCCGCCAGCGAAAGGACCTGTCTCAATGCAATGCTCCTTGCGCGTCAAAGGGAGGGTATATTCCCCGCCTTGTAAACCCTGTCTAGAAGATGATCTTAGCGGCCACCTGCAGCTGCCGCGCCGGGAAGGCCGAGGTGATGGTGCCGAAGCTGGAGTCACTCTTGTTCGAGTCAGGAGCCATATAATTCACCTGATTCAGAGCGTTGAAGGCTTCTCCACGAAGGTCAAACAGCGATGACTCGCTCCATAGCCGAAAGCCCTTATGCAGGCCGATATCCAGCTGATAGAAGGGGTAGTCGCGCAGCGAGTTGCGGCCGGCATTGCCGTACGGGGTGGAGATACCGGGAAAGGTCACCGCCGTGCTGCTGAGAAAGTTCTGCACGGACGTCGCGGTCTTGATGCGTGAGCCGGACGGCGTAACCGGGTTCCCTGACACATTCGGCCGGTAGTTCAACAGGCTGCTCACCGTAGCCGTCGAGCTGATGCTGTAGATCAGGTTCACCGGCTGGCCGCTGGTTGCCGTATTGATTGCCGTAAACTGCCAGTCGCCCAGCAGCGTGTCGAGCGCCCGTGGCGCACTGGTGCCAAAGTGTCGGCCATGGCCGTAGGGCAGATCCCACACGACCGAGAGCGTGTCGTTCAAAGGCTGGTCGTAGGCTGACTCGCCGCGCTCACCCAGCGGGTTCGCCAGATTGATCCGCGAGTTGTCATTGTTCGGCGTGTCCAGATGCCCGGAAGCATTGTCGATCGCACGGGAGTAGGTGAAGGAGTTCAATGCATAGAAGCCGCTTGCAAAGTGGTGTTCAAGTTTCGCTTGCAGCCCGTTGTAGCTCAGGAAGCCGGACGGGATGGACTCCTCAATCCCGGTAAAGCCCTGGATGGGACGGCGCGCCAGCAGCGACGCGCACGCTCCGGTTGCCGGGCAGGGCGCAGCCTGGTTCAGGTCAGCCAGCACCCAGATGTGCACGGCGTGCTCACCCACGTAGGAGACGGTGAACACCGTGTCGCGGGCCACCTCCCGCTGGTAGTCCAGGTGCCAGCTCTGCACATAGCCGGTCGGGATGTAGGCCGGGATGTAGCGCGTCTGGGCAAGCTTTGTGCTGAAGTTTGCCGAGGAAACAAAGCCCGTAGGGTAGCCCTGCGCGACGGGGCTGAAGCAATTGAGCAGCGCCGCGACAGAGGAGGTGCCGGTAGAGCACGGCTGCTGTTTTGTGGACTGCAGCGAGAAGGGCGCGTACTGGTTGATGGCTGAGTTGACGATGTATGGCCCGTTGTAGGCCAGCAGGTTTTCGCCGCCTTCGCGGTTGAACTGATCAAAGCTGATGCCGTACGCCGCCCGCACCACCGTCTTCGGGTCAGCCTGGTAAGCGACGCCGAAGCGCGGTGCAAAGTCGAGCTTCGGCGTGTGCACCAGGGCTCGGTTGTAGGTCGAGCCGCCGGTGGCCTGCACCAGTTGGTCGGTCGCCGGGTTGAAATTGGCTAGGTGCTCACCGGTCACAAACTGCGGCGTCACCAGCTCGTAACGCAGGCCGGCATTGATGGTCAGGTTGGGCAGCAGCTTGAAGTCATCCTGCCCATAGAAGAAGTTCATGTACTGGTGGTAGTTCACGACTACAAAGTTGTTGAGCTGGTAGCCGGAGCGCGCACCCACCAGAAAGTCTGCCAGGTTGGACGCCTGCGTTGCACCTGCGTCGGTCGCGTTCACCGTGGTCGCCGTCCCATTGCACTGGTTCGTCGTCACGCCCGCGGTCGTTGCCACGCACTGGCTAAAGGCGCCCGCAAAAGCTTCTGCCCCGTACACCGGGTTGAAGTCGTAAATCTCCGTATTGATCGCCAGGAACTCCCAGCCGACCTTAATGCTGTTGCGCCCCTGCTGGATCGAGTAGTTGACCTTGGGGTTGATCACAAACGGGTTCTGGAACTGCGGGTTCGAGCTCTGCGCGCCCCATGCGGTAAAACCTGTCACATTCTCTGAGCTCAGTGCGCGGATCACGGTCGAGTCGGTCGGCAGGCCTGGAATGCCAGCCTGCGTATTCAGACTCGCTACGCCTGCTTCATAGGGCGTTTTGCCGCCTTCGGTCCAGGTAAAGCCGACCCGCGCATCGAGCACGGAGTTCGGGCTTACCGTGCGCGTCACACCCCCAACAATCTGCCGGTTGTACGCGTGCAGGGTGCCATTGCCGGCACTGCCGCCATCCGGGCCCGGGATCGTCGTAATGTCCACGATGTTGCCTTCATGGTCGCTGTACCGGCCGAAAGCAGTCGTCTTCGGCCCCAGTACCAGGTCGACGCGTCCATCACCCTTGTCATCCACCAGGCTTGACTTCGGAAATGACACGAGGTTGTTAGCGAAGCTGTTCCCGAGGCTGGGCGCAGGCAGGTTCTGGAAGACCAGCTTCGCCAGCGGCGTCCAGTCGCTCATGGGCACCACGCCATTCTGGTAGATGGTCCCGGTGATCGGGTTGCGCAGCGGCACCGCAACGCCGGTCGTCGTCGTAAAGATGCCCTGCTGCTGATTCGCGTTCGGGATCGTCGCCGCCGCGTACTGCCCTTGCACCTGCCGGTTGCCCTCGTAGTCCGCAAAAAAGAAGATCTTGTTCTTCCACACGGGTCCGCCAATATCGCCACCAAACTGGTTACGAATCAAGATCGGCTGCTCCCGTTGGCCGGTCAGCGCATTCAGGCTTGGCGGAAACGGGCCCACCGCGTTGAAGTCCGTGTTGCGGTTGTACTCCCACACCTTGCCGTGGAACTGGTTGGTGCCGCTGTTGATCGACACGTTGATCACTGCACCCGAAGCGCGCCCATACTCTGCTTCGTAGTTGTTCGTCTCTACACGAAACTCATCAATCGCATCCGGCGAGGGCGGGATAGATTGGTTCGAAAAGCCCTGGTTCGAGGTGCCGTACGCATTGTTGTCCAGTCCGTCGAGCAGAAAGTCGTTGAACTCCGAGCGCTGTCCGTTCACATTGAATGACGCATCCCGGCTGGTCACCGACGAGTTCTCAAGGTTGTTGCGGCGTACCCCCGGCGCCAGCGTCGCCAGGTCCGCATACGCGCGGCCGTTCAGCGGCAGGTTCTGCACCTCTGTAGGCTGGATCACCACGCCGCTGTTGCTGGTCTCGGACTCAAGCAGGCTCGCCGCTCCGCTTACCGTCACGCTCTCCTGCTGACTGCCGACCTTCAGGCTGACGTCGACACGTTGACGCGCATTCACAGCGACCTGGAAGGGATCGGTCATAGTCTCGTTGAAGCCTGCCGCTGTCGCATCGATCTGGTACTCGCCCACGTGCACATCGGGGAAGTTGTACTCGCCCTGCCCGTCACTCTGCACGGTAATGCGCTGGTTGGTGGCTGTGTTCACCAGGGTCACGCTGCTATGCGGCAGCGGCGCGCCGGAGCTGTCACGCACATATCCCAGCACCGAGGCCGTTTCAAACTGAGCGAGCGCGGGGCTTACCGCGCCGGCGAGCAGAACGGCTGAAAGAGCGAGCGGGCGGAAAGGGGTGGACGCGAAAAACGAGCAACGATGTGACATGAACACTTCCGAAGGCTCCCATCAGCATGCTGTTTCGTAGCACGGCTGGCAGTTTTGTTTGTACAGGGGTCTTCGCGCAAACGCGAGATCCCCCGTTCTGGAGCATCTCTCGAGTGTTCCATGCCAACTTGTTCAAACAATGAGCCTTAGTGCGGCTTTGTCGAAGGCAAAGGACGTTCGCTGTTTACCAGATGTTCATCTTCCACGAGCCTCCTGCCTCCCCGCAGACTGATGAGCGGTACGGTCCTATGCTTCACCCCAAAAGACGTAGGCTCCGGAACAGCCTCCCTGCCTGGTAACAGAGGACCGCCCTGAGCGTCCTGGCGCGCGGCATCATCCGTCCTGTTCAAGACTTCCTGCCGATTTCGGGCTGATCGAGAAGAACAGACAATTCAAACTCTGCCGCATGCTCGCTGCTCAAGAGCTCGAGTATGCTCCAGCGTGCCCAGCACGCGACGTGACAATCTCACGCGAAAGTGGCAAGCCTCCGCATGCCGGTGTCTGCTTCAGCAACCACAGCGGGTACAGATACAGCTATCTTTTGCGACGAAAGGGCACTGAGGAGGCTAGAACCGCTGCAGAGCGTAGACAAGTCCCCTAAGCGCATAAGAATGAATACGTTGGAAACATTCCAGGCTTCACCCGGTGCGGGCAGCGCAAAGTCCCACGCACGCAGCCGCAGCTCCTCTTCTCCCAGGTTAGTAGCTTCAGCTAAGTCCCACTAACTCCTCGGCAGCAGCGTTTGCGCATAAACAGCGATTACCTCAGTGCCGCGGGGATCCATCCGACTCGCTCGCCTGTAGGAGTGAACAGACAAGATAACCGCAGAGAGCGACCTTGCTGCGCCGGATGCAGCTGTGTTTTACCCGGAGGGTGAAGCAGAGAGTCGGAAAAACGGAATGCATGTGTGCTGAATTGCTGTGTTTGCGGGCGATGCACTCGCCCGGCAAGCCTGCTGATCATTCCCTGATCGACTTTTACTTCTTTGGATAAGAAAGGACTTTCATGCTGCGCTTCACTTTGAAGATGAGTCTGGCCGCTCTGCTTTGCTGTGCGACCTCCGCCCTTGCCCAATACGACATCGTATTGCAAACTGTGCAGTCCATGCCGCTCCGTCAGTTTCAGGACAGCCTCGGCGTCAACATCCACCTCGAGTACACCGACGGCGGCTATGCTAATTCCGACACCGTACTCGCTGACTTGAAGTACATCGGCATCAACCATGTGCGCGATAGCGTACCCAACCCGACGAACTACTACCCACTCGGCTACTACGCCGGTGTTCTGCCCAAGTTCTTCGCGGCCGGCATCCACTTCAACTTTATGGCCGACGGGGTGCAGAGCGTCTCGACCGACGTGGCGCAGTGGAACGTGTTTGCCAAAGAGTACCCCGGTTTGATCGACTCGATCGAGGGCCCGAATGAGATCAATAACTCAGGCCTTCCCAAAGCGACCGCGATGTCGTTTCAGCAGTCGTTGTACACCGCAGTCCACGACGACACGCTGCTGAACAAAGGCTCCCTGAAGACGCCCGTGCTCTACTTCACCGGCGACACGAGTGAAGATGTAGAGGCTCTCAACAAGAGCAGCCATGGCTACGCGGACGCCACCAACATCCACCCCTACGCAAAGGGCGGCGTTCAGCCTCTGAGCACGATGCAGTACAACCAGTCGACATACTTCCAGGATTCCGCCACGTTTCCCAAGTACATCACCGAGACCGGTTACTACACCATCCAGGATGGCCAGGATGGCGTGGATGAAACCTCGCAGGCTGAGCTGCTCATGAACAGCGTTTTTGACGGAGCGATGCTGGGCTATCAACGCAGCTACGTCTACGAATTGCTGGATGCCTACCAGGGTCAGAGCTGGGGGTTCTTCAACTTTAATGACGGTTCGCCGAAGTTCGTTGCGCAAGCCTTTCACAACTTAGCCTCCATGATCCCCCTGGATGCTGCATCGGCGCAGAAGAAGGTCGAGATGTACGTAGTCGGCCTGCCCAGCACAGCGCATCAGTTGGCTCTGACCGGTTCCGATGGTTCGGTGTACCTCTGGGTCTGGAACGAGATCCCGATCTACAACGAGTCCACGCGCACGGGCACCGTGCCGCCGTCGCAGGTTTTTGCTGTGCAGCTGCCGGGTGCAAACTACTCTGTAAGCCAGTTCACCCCTGCGTATCAGCAGTTCTTCACAAGCTCGCCGGTAGGCACCTACAACGGTTACCCCTACTATGCAAGCAGCCTGTACTCCTTCCCAGTCTGCACCATCTTCAAGCCGGTCAAGTAGCAGGTTCTTATGTTTGGTGATTCATCTGTGCGCAGGGCGTCCGATCCTCTCGGCCCCCTGCGCAGCTTCTTTCCGCGGCGGATTCGCTCTCACTCGCCTGTTTGCACCTACCATGGTGAGCATGCCTGACGCCCACGAGGATCCCCGGATTTACTTCGCTGCCGAGCGTACCTTTCTTGCCTGGCTTCGTACAGGGCTGGGTCTCATGGGCATCGGCTTTGCTGTGTCACGCTTCGGTTTATTCCTGCGGCAGATGCAGACAGAGCAAAGCGCGGTGCCGCACCCAACGGGCCTGTCTGTCTATTCAGGTGTCGCGCTGGTGAGCCTCGGCGTCCTGGTGAACGTCGGTGCGGTCGTCTATCACGTGCAAACCGTGCGCGGGCTCCGCACGGGCACCTGGGTCCCCGGCATCTCTCTCCCTGCTGTCAGCCTTGCGCTGCTCCTGGCAGCGATCGGTCTAGGCATGGCCATCTTTCTGCTGGTGCTCCGTTAAGGCTCAGCCGCACTGCGTGCGCGCCTTGGCAGCAGGCGATCGCAAAAGGTGCGCGAGAGTCTACGCAATGCGAGCGGCCTGGCCCGGGCAGCAGGGCATGACAGAACCCACGAGCGCACGGTATATAGTTCGATCAGTCTCCCCCCTGTCACCGCCGGCGTTTACGCCGGCAGCGGAGCGCGCCCAGTGAACGAGGCGCAGCACGGGCGAGGGATGATGCAGGCCAGCACAGAAACTTTTCGCTTCGATCCAGCCTCCTTTCTTACCACTGCCGGGGATGGCAAAAAAGTAGTGCGGCTCCGGAGCAAGCAGGCCTTCTTCACACAAGGCCGTCCGGCTGACTTCATCTTTTACCTGCAGTCAGGCCGCGCAAAGCTTACTGTTCTCTCTTCCAGCGGCAAGGAAGCCACCATCACTTTATTCGGCGCCGGTTCCTTTCTGGGCGAAGAGGCATTGGCTGCTGCGTCCGGGCAGCACCGGGCAACGGCAACAGCGCTCACCACCTGCACCGTCACCCGCATCGCCCGCGAAACGATGATGCGTGTCATCCACGAAGAGCAGGCGTTGTCTGACTTGTTTCTGGCCTTCCTCCTGGGCCGCAGCATGCGCATGCAGGCTGACCTGGTAGACCATCTCTTCAACAACAGCGAAAAACGCCTGGCCCGCCTCCTGCTGCTCATGGCAGAGTTTGACCAGTCAGACGAGCCGGAGATCCAGATCCCCAGGATTTCGCAGGAGGCGCTGGCAGAGATGGTTGGCACCACGCGCTCACGCGTGAGCTTTTTCATGAACAGGTTTCGCAGGCTCGGCTTTGTCCAGTACAAAGGCAGAATCTTCGTCCACAAATCTCTCTTGAACGTCCTGCTGCACGACTAAGCCTTGCTCAGCGGAAGCCCTGCCGGCAGGCATACGGGCGCTGCTCAGGGGAAGCACGTCCCTCCCCTGCAGAAAAGCGCCTGCACAGCCACGTCTACACAGGCTAGTATGGCCGCATGCTTCCCCGCAGTTTGCATCGTCTTCTCTTTTTAGGCGCGCTGGCTCTAGTCTTCTGTCCAGCCTTGCGCGCGCAGGCTCCCCAACTCTCTGTCGCCATCGTCGGCCTCACCCACGGGCATGTGCAGGGTTGGTTTCAGGGGCTGGCTGCGCATCCTGAGGTCCAGCTGGTCGGCGTCGCCGAGCCCGATCCGGCTCTCCGTGCCCGCTATGCCGAGCACTACCATCTCCCGCCTTCCATCCTGTTCCCGTCTGAAGAAGCCATGCTTGCGCACACACATCCGCAGGCGGTGCTGGTGTACACCTCCATCGCCGGCCATCGCGCAGCAATTGAGCAGGCCGCGCGCCTCGGCATCGCCGCTATGGTTGAGAAGCCCCTGAGCACCACTCTGGACGATGCACTCGCAATCCAGAAAGCCTCCGAGCAGTACCACGTGCCGGTGCTTGTCAACTACGAAACCACCTGGTATGCCTCCAATACCGCAGCCGCCAAGATGCTGTGGAGCGGCAAGATTGGTGACCTGCGGAAGCTCGTGGTTCACGATGGCCACCAGGGCCCGAAAGAGATCGGCGTCGGCCCAGAGTTCCTCGGCTGGCTGACCGATCCCGTCGGCAATGGTGCAGGCGCCTTGTTTGACTTCGGCTGTTATGGTGTCGACCTTGCCACGTGGCTGATGCATGGAGAAGCACCCCTGAGCGTCACCGCCATCACGCTGCAGATCAAACCCGGTGTCTACCCCAAGGTCGATGACGACTCCACCATCCTCCTCAAGTACCCGCACGCACAAGCCATCATCCAGGGCTCCTGGAACTGGCCTTTCTCGCGTAAGGACATGGAGGTCTACGGGGCCACAGGTTACATTGACACCGTGGCAGAGAACGGATTGCGCATACGCCTTGAACACGAAAGCACCGAGCATACTGAAACAGCCCCAGCACTGGTTGCGCCGGAAGACACCCCTCTGCACTACCTGGCCGCCGTACTGCGCGGGCAGGTGCAGCCGCAGGGAGACCTGAACTCGCTCGATACCAACATCACAGTCATGCGCATCCTGGACGCGGCACGCCGCTCCGCCCAAACCGGACGCACGGTGCTTCTATCCGGGACAGCCCAGCCCAGCACCGCACCCTAGCCGAGTGGCAGGACATTCGGCCTCCAGCTCAGCACAGCAGGCAGCGCTCGGGAACGAACATTCATGCGGCTCCGCACCCATTCGCTCACTTCCACTTCCAGTCCGACGTACAGCTATCTGTATGCCGCTAAGAAGTGGCAGGCTTCTTGAGGTGCAGGCAGCCACAGCGGCAGGGAAGCCGGAGTAACAAGAGCCCAGGCTCGCGAAAGTGTCTCCGCGGAGCCGCATTGCTCCTATTTGCGTGTGACCCTTCGGAACTCCTGCACCAGCTCACGGGATTGATGCACGCTTTTGGCCTGGTCGGCAACAAGCCCCCGTATGGCAGGATCCAGAGACTCGTCGCGCAGCACATCGTCATAGGCTTTCACGGCAAACCACTCGCAGATCTCCGTGGTCTCGAGCAGCGCGTAATCTCCCGCTCCCAGGCTCGCCTTCATGGCAGTCCACCGGCGATGCAGTGTGCCAAGACTCGTACCGGCTTGCTCTTCGCTCTCGCCAGGCTGCGCGGTGGAGCGCTCCAGCTGGTCGGCAAACGAGCCTCGTAAATGGCATTCCTGCAGAAGAAAGTCACGGCATTCTGGGCTGGAGACCAGCTTGGAAAGCTCCCGGAAGCCCTTTTCACCATCACGAAGCAGAGCAAGGAGACGGTTTGTCTTTGAAGTTGTTAATAGCTTGCTCACTTTACGTCCTCGGTTGAATGGTGTTTCGCGGCCTCCTCCACGAAAAAAGAGGAAGATGACTGGTTCATTCGCGAATATAGTCCGATAGCGAACAGACAAGGAGAATAGCTTTACTTTGGCTTGACGCAATCAAGAGGCAGACTCTTTCTTCGCGCTTGCAAAGCAGTGCCCATGCCTCGTTGCTGCATAAGGTCTGTTCGAAACTGAACATAGCCTGAGCCCTAAAGCCTGTAGCGTGTGGGTTGCGAGGAAACGCTTCTCAGAGCCAGTCAGTGGTTACTGCTCCTTTGCCATTCAATGCAAAGGAATTCGTGCCTGCACAGCTTTCCAATCGCCTTATCGACTCGCTTTCTCCCCCCGTACGTGCACAACTGCTTGGCATGGTTCGCGAGGTGCAGCTCCCGGTTGGCACCGTCCTTGAGGAACAGGACAGCATCGCACGACACGCATACTTTATGACCTCTGGCATCGCAAGTGTTGTCGTTATCCTGCAGGAAGGGGGTACAGCTGAGGTCGCTCTGATAGGGCGCGAAGGGCTTGCCGGCAGTCTTGCACTCCTAGGCACCTCTTCTGCTCCTGCCAAGTGCTTCATGCAGGTCGCAGGCTCCGGATATAAAGTAGCTCTCGCTGAGCTTAGGGCGCTCTTTCTCTCCTCGGAGGAAGTCCGTACGCAGATTTTGAAGTTTGTGCAGCAGCAGACTATGACCATGAGCCAGATTGCTGCGTGCAACAAGCTTCATGAGGCCGAGCCCAGGATCGCTCGCTGGCTGCTCATGGTGCAGGACAGGCTCCAGAACGACACCTTCTCACTGACCCAGGAGTTCCTCGCAGAGATGTTGGGCACGCACCGACCTACCGTCTCCATCGTGATGGGCACTTTGCATCGTGCCGGCCTGATTGAAAACACCCGCGGCCGCATCACGATCATCTCGCGCGCAGATCTTGAGCATGCTGCCTGCGACTGCTACCCGGTCACGAAAAGGCTTTTGAGCAGCCTCTACTAGCCGCTTGCAGGAAGCTCACCCCGCGGACTCTGACAGCTGCTGCTTTCACGCGCGCTTCCAGACTCTCAATCGGCCACCACCCATTCACCCGCCACGATGGGCCGCGTGCGCGGCAATGCTCCGCGATACGCCGCGATACCCATGGCCAGAAGAGCCAGAGCATACGCAGCTAGCTTGGCCGCGCTTGTCCGAGGGGTGTTCGGCAGCGTCTTCCACAGCATCAGCAGGATAGTCTGCCCCACCACCACGGCAAATACTGCGCCGTAGAAGTACCGGCGCTCTGTTCCTTCCGCTCTGGTCGAGGTGCCGACCCGTGGCAGGAGCCCTGCGGCTCCCAGCAGCAGCACCGCTGCGCACAAAGGCACGTAGCCATAGCGGTAAATTTGCTGCAGGTACCAAACGCCCGTGACGGTCGCAACCACTAGCCCGCTCAGGTTCAGGAGCGCAAAGCTCAGCACGGCATTCCAGGCAAAGCTGTAGCAGACCCGCCGGTACAAAGGGTTGGGCTTGTCCTCATCAAAGCGCAGGATGTAAGGCCGCGATTCGCAGCCCGGCAGCCTGCCGCGCACCGCTGCCACGCCTGTGCCCAGGAGGACCACTACCAACCAAAGGAGGTTCCCCCCTCCGAATCCCTTGGCAAAGAGCCGAAAGGTGAGTGGTCCCGGCGCAAGAAAGAACACAGAGATCCAAATCGGCCAGTGCGCCAGCCTGTACACGCGCGTATTGCGCTCGCGTATCTTGCGCGCCTCCGCATACTCCACCCTGCCGCTGTATCGCATAGCCGGAGTGTTGCAGGGGCGCCCTCGCTCGTCAATTGGCTTCAGCCGCGTGGATAGGGCGAATGCAGGGTCGTCCGTTGACAACGATTGCCTCTTTTAACGAGGATGCATCTGGACGTGCGAAAGTCACAGCCCGGTCGGTAGTCCGGGCGACGTTTTGCGTTCGTGCAGCTTACCCGTCTCCTGAAGACGCGGAGCAACCTGTACGTCCTTTCCCCATCAGGGAGAGGAGCGTCTATGCAAATCGCAAAATGGATCATTGTTTTTGTCGCCATGTTCAACTTCGGCGGCCTCGTGGCAGATGCACTCGTGCCCGCAACGGCCAGGCAGCACCTGTGGAATCCTCGCTGGCCTCCCCACGCCAAGTTTCACAACGCGCAGACGATGCTCATGGGAATCTTCAGCGGCTCGTTAGCGCTGGCCATCTTGTTTGGCTCGCGCTTGCTTACACTCCCCTTGTTTTTGACCGCTACCGCTGCCGCGGCAAATTACTTCGCTACCATGGCTCTTGCGCCTGCCTTCCCAGGAACGGATTGGACCGATCCTGAGTTCAGTTCCGAAACAGGTCGCCCGCTTGGCCTCGCCCCGCAGCAACTTGTGTCCTATGGAGTCTGCGGCCTTGTTCTTGTCGCGATCGCATTTGCTATCTTCAAACACTGAAAGAGGCAGGGAAAGAACGGCAGCAAGTCGTACTTGGCTTGTTCTTTCCCAGCCTTCTCGTCGGCAAGCGCTACTTGCCGATGCAGAAGGTAGAAAAAATCAGCTGCAGGACATTCTCCGCTGTGGTGCTCCCCGTCAGTTCGTCCGCCGCGCGCAACGCTCCGTATAGATCGAGCAGCACCACCTCGTGCGGCATTCCGGCCTCCAGCGCTGCGGCTGCTGTTCCCAGCGCTTCTTCCATGCCGAGCACAGCTTCGTGCTGGCGTAGGTTTGTCAGCATGGGTGTTTCCGGCATCACCCCGGCCGAGCCTCCAAGCAGCCGCAGCAGCGCTGCACGCAGCTGCGGGATGCCCTCACCGGTTTTAGCTGAGCACCGTACCTCTGGAACCTTCAAGACCACCGGTTGCGCCAACGCCGTAAGCAGCCCCGCGGGCAAGGCGCTCCCTTCCGGCAGCAGATCCCACTTGTTGCATGCCACCAGCAGCTTGCGGCCGGCTGCCTCAGCAAGCACCTGTGCCTCCTCTGCGTTCACTTCGGCTGTGCTGTCCAGCACCAGCAGCAGGAGGTCGGCATCCGCCAGCGCCTCCCGCGAGCGTGCAATGCCAAGCCGCTCCGCCTCGCCGGTGCCCTCGCGCAAGCCGGCTGTGTCCACCAGACGCAGCGGGATGCCGCCAAGCGAGATCTGCTCGTGTACTGGGTCGCGTGTGGTGCCGGCCTCCGCCGTCACAATCGCGCGTTCACTCCCCAGCAGCGCATTGAACAGTGAACTCTTGCCGGCGTTCGGGCGGCCCACAATCGCCAGCGTTGCGCCCGCACTCACCAGCCGGCCTTGCTCAAACGAGCGTCGCAGCGGCCCCACAGCATCCAGCATCGTTTGGAGGTGACCACGAAGCGTCGCTTCGCCCAGCACCGGCGTATCGTCTTCGGCAAAATCGATGCCGGCTTCCAGCAGCGCGATCAAACGTACCAGCTCCCCCTTCACCGGAGCTACACGGCGCGAGAGTGCTCCACCCAGTTGCTGCGCCGCTACCTGCGCCTGCAGCAGTGTCTGCGCATCAATCAGGTCGCGCACGGCTTCGGCCTGCGTCAGATCAAGCCGCCCTGCAAGAAAGGCCCGCTCCGTAAACTCGCCCGGTGCAGCCAGTCGCGCACCCGCCGCCAGCAGCAGGCGTAGCAGGTGCTCCAACAAAACAGGCGAGCCATGCGCCGCGAGCTCCACCACATCCTCGCCCGTGTACGAGCGCGGCCCCTGGAAGAACGTCACCACGGCTTCGTCCAGCCGCGTACCCGTCGCCGGCTCCGCCAGCTCGCAGAAGCGTGCCCTGCCCGGCTCAAGCGCCCCTTGCAGGCGCGCGAGCAGAGGCTGTGCCAGCGCCATTGCATGCGGCCCGCTCAGCCGCACAATCCCGATCCCGCCGCGACCCGGCGGCGTGGCGATCGCAACGATGGTGTCCGCCTGTTGCAAAGAATGTTCCACGCGATGTTCCGGGAGCTCTCGTGAGAGCTTGTATTCAGCGCAGCCGGCTTCCGGCAGAGCTGGCGTTACCTCCGCCGGCTGTCCTGCCCGGCACGGCCGCGGCTGTCGCGCCGCTCGCGCCCGCCTGTCGAGCTATGTGGAGCAGGCGCCACAGGCGGCGGTACATAACCTTCCCGCGCATACCCCTGCGGAAAAGCAACCAGTATGCGTCCCGCGCCCTCGCCCACAGAAGCCGTTTCGACCGCAGGGAATGCCCGAAACGCCAGGTGCAAAAGCCGGCGCTCGCGAGAGTTCGCCGGCGGAAACGCGAACGGCTGCCCCGAACGCACTACCTGTTCGGCCGCAATCGCTGCTCGCAGTTTCAGCTCGCGCGCCCGCAGCGCCTTGTAATTGTCCGCGTCGAACGAAACTTTGTCGTGCTCATCGCTTTCGAGCCCGATCAGCTTTGCAGCGATGTGCTCGATCGCCCGCAGCAGCTCGCCATTGCGCTCCAGTAGCATCGGCGTGTCCGGGCCCGACAGCTCCACGTAGATTTCGCGTGCTTCCATACCGTCCGGGTCCGCCGCGCCTTCGCCGGCCACAAGGCGATAGCGCAAGCGCAGCCGGCCCGCGGTGGTCAGCAGCTTCAGGAACTCAGCAATCGAGTGGGCGGCAGCCTGGTAGTCAAGGATTGGCACCGTTCCAGTGTACGCAAGGCGAATACTTCCGCTCAAAGCGCCCTGCAACGGTGCCGCTCTCTAACGCCGAGCGTTCACGATCTTCGCGTTAATGGTCTTCCCGTTTTTCTTCGCTACCCGCCGCAGTGCGATCTCCCGCATCTCGCGGCCCATCGCAGTTTTGTTCATCACCATCTGGATCACAATACCCAGCAGGTTGCTGGCCGCCCAGTACAAGGCGAGCCCTGCGCCGATCGACCATGTCATAAAGCCGAAAACTGCCGGCATAGTGATGGCCATCATGCGCTGCTGCTGCGGATCTACGCCCGGGGAAGGCGTGAGCCACTGCACGAGAAACATGGAGCCGACAAAAAAGATCGGCAGAATATGAAACGGATCAGGCGAGCTCAGGTCAGGCACCCAGAGCCAGTGCGCGTGGCGCAGCTCGATCACATTCGAGAGCATGCGGTAAAACGCAAACAGTAGCGGCCACTGGATCAGCATCGGCAGGCAGGAGCCAAACATATTGACGCCGTTATCCTTCTGCAGCTTGAAGATCTCCTGGTTCATCTCCTGCCGCTTCGGGTCTGTCGCCTTGTACTTGGCATAGCGCTGCTTGATCGCCTCCATTTGCGGCTGGATGCGCTGCATCTTCATCGACGACCGCATCATGGCGATGCGGGTCGGCAGTGTCAGCAGGCTCAGCAGTACCGTCAAGATCAGGATGGACCAGCCCCAGTTACCCACCACATGGTTATGTAGCCAGCGCATCAGCAGAAACATCGGCTTCGCGATCACCGTTGCAAAGCCAAAGCTCACAATCTTGTCCAGCGACGGGCCGCCATCGACACCATGCACGCCGGAGAGTGCCTCCAGGCGCTTGGGTCCCACAAAGAGCCGGGTATTCAGCACGCCGCTGGTGTCCGCAATGGCAGCACCCAGCACCGGCGCCGGGCTTGTTTCACGATCGCTCGGCTTCTTGGGGTTGCGCGCGATGTCGATCGACTTGTGCAATGTGATGAGGCTTGTGTTGTCCGGCTGGTCCGGCAGAAAGATCGCGGCAAAGTATAGGTCGGAGATCCCACCCCAGTCATAGCGGCCCCGCAGTGTGTTGCCGCCGGAAACCTTCTTGATTTCGGTCTCTTCTGTCTTCCCGTTCAAGCTTGAGTCGAAACTCGCACCCGCATACTGCGGCAGCGTGGTCTGGTCGCCAAAGCCGGAAGGCCACGCAAGAGCCGCAGACACTGGCGCGCCATTGTGCGTCACGCTCACCTGGGCACGCACCACGTAGGTATTGTCGAACGTAAAGGTCTTCTTCACCTCGAGCCCGTTCGCCGCATACGTGTACGTGAGGCTCCCTGGCGCTTGAAGCGTTGTGCCTGTCGTTCCGGTCACTGACGACACATACAGCGCAGAGGCCAGCTGATCGGTCAGCCCTTGGTCATACGTGTAGAGCGAAAGCGGATAGCCGAACTTTGCCGCTGCCGGCTGGTTTACCAGGTCCAGCGGCTTGCCTGCCTTGCCCGGCTCATCTTTGTAGTTCTTCAGCACCCAGGACGTCGCCTCGCCGCCGCGATTTGAGAAAGTGATGCGATACAGCGAGTTCTCGACAATGAGCGGAGTCTCCGCCGAAGCAGCGACCACCGGGGCTCCTGATCTATTCGGTGCATTCGGCATGGCAGGTGTACTTGGCGCGCCTGCCGGGGGCAGCGCTGACTGACCAGCTATGGCTCTGCTATGCTGCGCAATCTCCGGCGGCGGCGCGTTCCGCTGGCGGAAGTACTGCATGCCAAGGAAAACCAGAAGGAACAACGAGAAGTATAAAAGAAGCGAGCTGCCGCCGGACCCTGGTCCGCCGGTGCTCTGCTGGTTAGGATTCTTGAACTCTGCCACGGTGGGTCGTCCTAGTCTCTGAGAAAGGGTTCGGGTAACAGGCGCACGCGCCACGCAGTTCTATCGTACCTGCCCGCGCCCGGCTTCACTTCAAGTCTCACTTCAGCCATCACTTCAAAGGGAGAGGGCTGACGGCTTCTCCTGGCTTCTGCTCGGCACCGGATCCCACCCACCCCGCGACAGAGGGTTGCAGCGGAGCACCCGCCAGGCTGCCAGGGAACCTCCGCGCACCCAGCCATGCTGGGCGCAGGCCAGCGCGGCATATTCTGAGCAGGTTGGCTGGTAGCGGCAGCCGCCGCCCGCTTTCCCGGCCGGCGAAAACGCATGCAGCACTGGGGAGAACAGCCCTTTGTACAGCCGAAATAAGATCTGGATGAAGCGCTCCCGGCTGCCGAAAGCTGCCTGAGAAGGCGCATCGGCAGGCGTCTTCATGGCTGCAGGCTGCTCGGCGCAGCCTGCACTGCGGCCTTTTGCTGCATAGGTGCCTTGCTCTTTGCCTTCCCGGGGCGCCGGGGTAGCGGCGTATTGACAGCTCCTGCTTCCACACGCGCCGCAACATTGCGAAAGACCTGCTCGATTTCCTGTTCCAGCGCCGGGAAGGGCATCGTCGCCACCAGCGGCCTCGGGTGTAGCACAACGTCGACCCCGGTAGGCATCAGGTGGATGGCGGTACGGGCAACAACACGCAGCCGGCGCTTTATACGGTTGCGCAGGACCGCATCGCCCAGCACGCGGGGCACGGTGATGCCGAAGCGCGAAGCGGGCGATGCCGCCTCAGTGCTTTGAGCGCGTTCAGCCTGTGCACGATAAAAGTAGCTCATGGAAGCGCTATGGTGCTTGCGGCTAGCACTGTACACAAGTCCATAATCCGCGTGCTTGCGGAGTCGCACCGTAATGGGCGCAGGCAGCATTGTGGAGGGAGCCTTCTTATCCAAAGAGCTTAATCAGTCTGGGCTACCCAGATCCAACTCTCGTCTCAGCTAGTCGCAGACATTAGTTGCGGAAGCCCGCAGACACGGCAATCTTGTGCCGGCCCTTGGCCCGCCGGCGCGACAGCACAGCAGCGCCGCTCTTGGTCTTCATCCGCGTACGAAATCCGTGGGTCTTGGAACGGTGGCGACGGTTGGGCTGAAAGGTACGTTTGGGCATCTGGAACTCCTTCGACTCGGTCTGCTGTCCGCACTGGGAGGGTCAGAACCAAGGCCCGGGGACGAATTCTGAGTATATCGCAGGAAGAGGCGGCAACCAAACACAACCGGCCCTGCCAGGCCCCTTGCATCTGCATAGGTCCGGACGTGTCGACCCTTCCAGGCGACTCGCGCACCAGGCGAATCTCGCATCAGGCACAACCCACGGACGCCGCAATCGTCGATCTCCACTGGAACCCGGGAGCGAGAGGCAACAGCCTCTATAAGAATGAACCTTGCGCAAAAGTGAACTCTTGCCCAAGTCGCCCCGCGCGCTTGCTTCTGCAAGCGGTTTTCAAGAGGCTCCAGAACAAGCAGGCCATCCAAGAGAACCGTCAGACAGATGCGCAAGCATGCGCAAACAGATAGGTGCGATCACACACATGTGCAGGCTTTCACCATCCTCTGTGCAATCTCTGCGCGATCCTCGGGGCAGCACAGAAGCGCTAGGAAAACAAGGTCCAAACCCTCTGGGCGATGTGCTAGTCTGAGCCTCGATTTGGACGATCCGTGGACGCCGCAAGCCTACTCTTGAGGCGCTGCCACAAGCATCATTCCGCTTCGTTCCATAACCCGACACGCCGCAAAGGAGCTCCGTCCGGTTCCGCGTATTGAAGCTGTTGCTGTTGTCACTTGCTTTTCTTCAGGTGATGCGGCAGCGGAATCTTCGCGGCCCTGGAGAGATCCCTCCGTTGCTCTCGCTTCGGTTTACAGGTCGCGTTCCCGTAAGGATTTCCTGCAATGAGCTTCTATCCATCGACTCCCGCCGCACCCCTGAACCCCTGGGTTCGCATCCTCGGCGCGCTTCAGAAGAAGATCAACCGGCAGGCCTACGAGACCTGGTTCAAACCCACACTTTTCAGCCACACTGACGGCAACGTGCTAATCGTGCGCGTACCCGCTGCGCGCTTTCAGAACATCGGCGATCGCTATGCTGACCTCATCGGCGAAGCCCTCGACACGCTGCGCCTGCCCTACGAGCGCGTCGACTTTGTTGTGCCGGAAGAGCCTCCCCGCACCGGGCCCCCTGCGGAAGATGCGCGCTTTCCACCCAGCTCTGCCGGAGGCACGCGCGGCACCGTACGCCTGCATGCCTCGGGTGCCTTACCCGCTCCGGGCGAGTCGGACAGCGCAAACGCTCCGCGCCGGCCCAACCTGGGAGCCCAAGTTCCCGACAGTCACGTCCCCGGCGGTCACGCCCCTGCCGGCCAGCATAGCCAACATGGACAGAATGGCCAGCCTGCTCCGCAGCAGGGCCGCTTTGACTGGAACTCCGCCGCGCAGCTTAACCCGCGCTACACCTTTGACGCCTTCGTCGCCGGCACCGGCAACCAGTTCGCACGCGCCGCTGCCGCTGCCGTCGCTGAGTCGCCCGCCAAGGCCTACAACCCGCTCTTCCTTTATGGCGGCGTCGGCATGGGCAAAACGCACCTCATGCAAGCCATCGGCCATGAGATGAAGCGCCGCCAGCCCACCGCGGCCATCTGCTATGTGTCGAGCGAAAAGTTCACCAACGAGATGATTAATTCGCTGCGCTACGACAAGATGACCAGCTTTCGCGACAAGTACCGCTCGGTCGATCTGCTGCTCATCGACGACATCCAGTTCCTCGCGCAGAAGGAGCGGACACAGGAAGAGTTCTTTCATACTTTCAACGCGCTGCATGAGAGCCTCAAGCAGATCGTCATCGCGAGCGACCGGCCGCCCAAGGAACTGCCCGAGATTGAGGACCGCCTGCGCTCCCGCTTTGAGTGGGGCTTGATCGCCGACATTCAGCCGCCTGATCTCGAAACCAAGGTCGCAATCCTGCAGAAGAAAGCGGAGACAGAAGACCAGGTCCTGCCAACGGACGTCGCTCTGTTTGTTGCCTCCAACATCCGCACCAACGTCCGCGAGCTCGAGGGCGCACTGACGCGTCTCTTTGCCTGGTGCAAGCTCCACGGCATGGAGATGTCTGTCTCCGTCGCGCAGCTCTGCCTCAAGCAGTTCATCGATACGCAGGTGCGTAAGATCACCATCGAGGCCATCCAGCGCGCAGTCGCCGAACAGTTCGGCATGCGCATCGCCGACCTCAAGCAGAAGAATAACTCTCGCTCCGTGGTGGTGCCGCGCCAGATCGCCATGTACTTGGCCAAGCAGATGACCGAAGCCAGCCTCCCCGAGATTGGCCGCCAGTTTGGCAACAAACACCACACCACGGTCATGCACTCCATCGGCAAAATCGAAGACCAGCGCCGCGCCGACAAAGACCTCAGCCGCATGCTGACCACCATCCAGGAAGATCTCCAGACCTGACCGCGAGCAAAGGCTATCAGCAGAGACCCGGTGCCAAGGCCTCATTCGGAGATGTGGTTCCGCAAAGCTCGTGCACCAAGGGCCACTACCCGAGGTCATCCGCAGCGTAGTCGAATGAGTCCGCTGCGCCATCGACCGGCAGCAGCGCATGAAATCCACCTACGAGTAAGTCCTTAACAAGTAGTTACCAAAGAAGCCCTCATATTTGGAAACCCAGCCTGGCCGCTGCACAGCACCCATTAATCTTTCGGTGAGTGCATTTCACCCGGCCTCTTTTTGGAGTTTCCTTGCGCCTATCCTGGCTCTTGGTGTGCCTTTTCCTGCCTTTCGCCGTTTGGGCGCAGGGCGCAGAGCAACAAAGCATTTCCTTCCTGCCCATCAGCGACCGGCCGGTCAACAGCGCACCCTTTCCGGTCGTCGTCCTCGCGTCCTCCTACCTGCCGGTCACGCTTTCCGTCGCCGGCCCTGCTGCCATCAACGGCCGGCTCCTTACGCTCAACGGACCGGGCACCGTTACGGTGACAGCTTCGCAGGCCGGTAACACCGCGTACGCGCCCACATCCGCGAGTTTCAGCTTCGCGTCGCAGCCCGTCACGCCGCAGCTCATCCTCTCGCGGAGCTCACCTCTCGTTTACGGCACGCCGGTTAGCGCATCCATGCTGCAGGCCGTGGCCATGGCTTCCCCCATGGCCGACCCTTCAGCAGACACCGCCACTATGGCGCGCTCCGGCAGCTCCGCGCTCAACGACCCCACGCCGGCCTACGGGCCCGGTTCTCCGGTCTTTCGCTATGAGGGCGCGACGCTGTCCGCTTCGTCATTTCCCAGCGACAACAGCGGCTGGGTCACGAGCAATCTTCCGCTTCCGTACGGCCTCACCTATCGTGTTGCCTTCACCTGCGACTGCCAACGATTCGAGATCTCCTTCCAGACCCGGCAGGCGTACTACCGACTCTGGGTCGACGGTGCCTGGACCTCGCCCGACGCTACGCAGGATGCCGTCGGCTATCCCGGGCACAGCTTTGTGGTGGTTCAATTCCCTGACCGGCGCCCACGCCAGATCAAGTTCTCCATCGCCGCCAACGCGCCCTTCTTCGGGGTCAGTACGCCGCCAGGTGAAACGTTGTCCGCGCCGCAGGTGCCCCTCGGGCCCACAGTCATGATCTTCGGCGACTCTTGGACCGGACCGACGATCAATACACCCGCCATCGGCCCAGCGCAGCCGGGACTTACCGGCGGCGGCTACCCTGAGGCGTTAGGCGAGTACTTCAACTGGAACTACTGGACGGACGGAATCGGCGGTTCAGGCTTCACCCAAGTCGGCAGCGATATTCTGAACCGCACCTGGGTCCAGCGCTTCTCTATGGACGTCTGCGCAAATAACGGCCTGCTCGACCAGCTTCTTATCCTTGGCAGCGTCAACGATGATCCTTCGAGCGAAGCCGCCATTAAGCAAGCTGCCGATACAAGCCTTGGGGAGCTCGAGGCATGTTTGCCCGGCAAGCCCATCTTCTTCTTCGGCGCACAGTTGCCAAACCCGTCGGACGAGGCGGCGGAGACTGCGGCCAGCGCCGCCTACCCGGCTAACCTCACGTACCGCGACACCGCACAGCAGAACTTGTTCTACGGCAGCAGCACGGACAGCAGCACCGGCAACGCGTACCTCTACTTGAATATCCATCCCACGCCGCTTGGTCATGACTTCTACGCCGAAGCCCTGGTGAAAGACATGGTTACGACCAACCCTGCGCTCCTGCCTGCTCCTTATCCCTTGTTTCAGCCGGCAGCATTGCCGGGTACATACATCTACTCCGTGCAGCCTGGAGCGCTACTGCCGGCAGGCAGCCACACCCTTTCAGTGGCCTTTACACCGGCCGATGCGGGCAACTACTTAGCCGCGAACGCGAACGTGCCTCTCGTCGTCACACAGGCCTCCACCTCCATTACCCTCACCTTCGCGCAAAGGGACGGGCAAGTGGTCCTCACCGGGGTAGTCGATCCACAGATCGCCGGCGTTCCCTCCGGGACTTTGCAGTTCAGCCTCAACGGCAACGCGGTTGGCTCTGCTCCGCTGACAGGCGGTACAGCCTCGCTCAGGCTCCCGGTCTCTGCTGTGCCATCAGGTGTTCTTCTCGTTCTCACAGAAAGCTACGCAGGCGACGCAAACTTCCTCGGCTCCTCCGCCTCGGCCTTCGCTTCTTTTCTGGCCGCTCAGCCGGACTTCTCCTTCACGCTCACGCCGCCTGCTGCCCCCATCGCCCCGGGAAGCACCGCCACTGTTCCGCTTCTGCTGACCTCGATCAACACTTTCACCGGAACCCTCACCGCCTTCTGCTCGGGCCTGCCCGCGGGCGCTTCCTGCACCCTCGCCGGCTCCCCTGTGCAGATCGCCGGAGGCACGCAGCCGACCTCCCTCAGCCTCCAGATCGCGACGGTTCCAACAACCCCATCGGCTGCGAGCTCTGCTGCGCAAAAGCGTCCGTCCCACTCCTGGCCTCAGCACGGCGACGGCAATGTCGTCCTGGCGGCTGCTATGGTAGCGCTGCTGCGCAAGCCAAGGCTTTGGCTCCAGTGTCTCCATGTCACCAAGCGCCTATGTGCAGCGGCCCTTGCCAGCCTGGTTCTCATCGGGTGCGCCGTCCACGTGAACAGCGCGCCCGCAGCTGCCACGCAGCAGTCAACGCCAGTTCCAGCTCCGGCTTCACCCACCACCTACACCGTGGAGGTCACGCTCGCTGCGCAGGGCACTCCAAGCCTGACGCACACGCAGCCGCTCACCCTCCAAATCCTATGACTACAGCAACCCGCGCCGGAGCAGGCTCTCCCTGCCGGCCGCCTCACCCTTAAGGCCCAAGCAGCTGTGAGAACGGAATGGCGCTGTTCTGCACCCCGTAGCCAATCGCATTCGGGTGAAAGTTGTCATTGGAGTACAGCTGCGGCAGCAAGAAGTCAGGATGCTCTGGATAAGCCAAGGCCTGGTCGAAGTCGGCGATCGCGGCAACCCCAGGCAGCTGCGCCCCGGTCGTGCGCACCCAGGCATTCACAGCGCGTCGCTCCGTCGAGCCGTTGTTCTCGGGCCCAGGGTAAAGGTCCCCATTGTAGGGAGCAGCACCCGTGGGCTGCGGGCCGGAGCTTTGGCAGTACTCAGACGGCGGAATCGTGCCCAGCACCACGCGCACTCCAGCGGCGTACGCCTGCGCGACAAGGTTTATCAGCGAAGCTTCCACAGCTGAGGCCTCGACACAATCCGTGCGCAGATCAATCCCGCCGATATAGATCACGACAGCCTTGATGCCCGGTTGTTGCAGCACATCGTGTCGAAAGCGGTCCACGCCGGCAAGGGCTGACCCGGAGGCCGTCATAGCATCTTCTGCAGCCGGATCGCCAAGAAGCCCGGCATTCAGTACGCCCAGCTGGATATTTGCCGCTTGAAGCGAGCGAGCTAACCAATCAGTGGGGCGATCGTTGATGAGGCTCGGGTCTGCCACATTTGCGACCGGGTAGGCATTGCTATTGCCGAAGTTCGCGTTGTGACCGTCCACGGTGGAGCTCCCGAAGAAAGCCACGGTCCCTGCGTACGGACCATAAGCCTCGACCGCGCTCAGCAGGTACCACTCCTGGTTGGTCTGGCTGAAGGAGGCGCCGGTCGCATCCGCGGTCGTGTTCCCGGCACCCGCGGCGGAAGCATAGTTGTTTGAAATCTGCGAGGTATGTTCCGTAAGCGGCGGAAAGCTGCCCTGCACATACATCGACACGGCGAGCCACTGGCCAAACGTGTAGGTGATCTCCACCGGGTCGGAGTCAACTTCCTGCCCGGCAGCAAGCGTCACCGTGCTGCTTCCCCCAAAAGTAAGCCCGGCGTCACGCGTCGGATCCACAGCCGCGCCGCTGCCGGAAAGCGCGACAGCCAGGCGTGCCGCGCCAATGGTGATCGGCGTTGTTCCAAACTGGTTGGAAAAGTGCACACGCTCCTCGGTCGCTCCAAGGCTAGGCAGCACAAGGAAGCGAAAGCTTTGCTCAGATCCTCCGGGATTGCTGCTGGAGGCTTGGGCATTCTGCGAGGAAGCTCCCCATGCAACGACCCACTGGGAGGGCAGCGTGGCAGTTGCCGATACTGGAGCTGTTGCGGTGGAATGCGTCGTGCCGGAGCAGCTGCACAGCCAGGCAAGCAGGCACAACAGCAAGACGCGCGAGAACCATGACAGGAAAGTCATAGGCGTAGGAAGAGTCACCGGCAGAAAAAGTTTCGCATCGCACAAGACTTTTCCCCGCAAGGATCCGAGCAGCACCTTTTGCGCCTGGCCATAGGACCAAGCCATAGGGCAAGACCAAGCCACACCCGCATCGCGCGGTCAAAACGTGGCCTGCCACGCTGGTTCGGCGCCCCTTGTAAGAGCGCTTCCCTTGCGCCTGCCCTAAACCCTCGCAGCCTCTTGCTATCCTCGCTGCATGGCTTGTTCGGCACGCTTGGCGCGCCTCTTCCTCGCGCTGCTCCCCCTGTTCACCGGAGCCTGTCCGGCGCATGCCGCCAAACACCCGCAGGACACCGGCTTTCTCAACCGCATCATCACCGTCAACGGCGTGCCCCGGCGCTATGTGGTGTACCTGCCGGAGAACTGGGACAAGGCGCAGAAGTGGCCCGTCATCCTTTTCCTCCATGGCTCCGGCGAGCGGGGCAGCGAGGGCCTGGACGAAACACAGATCGGCCTCCCAGCCGCCATCCGTGTCCACCCCGAGCGCTGGCCTTTCGTCGTCGTGATGCCGCAGGTCCCGTTCAACCACCATCACTGGACCGACCCGGACATGATGCAGACCGCGCTCGCCGCCCTCGGCGCTGAGCAGCACGAGTTCAACGGCGACCCGGACCGCATCTATCTCACCGGTCTCTCGCTCGGCGGCTACGGTGTGTGGGAGATCGCCCGCGACAACCCGCGCCTCTTTGCCGCTGTGGCCCCTGTTTGCGGCGGCATCTTCTGGTCCTATGAGCCCGGTCGCTGGAATGAGCAAACCACCCTGCCGGGAGAGTATGCCCGCGTGCTCCGCCATGAGCCGGTCTGGATGTTCCACGGCGCCGACGATCCCGTCGTGAGCCCCCGCCAAAGTGCGCTCATGTTCGACGCGCTCAAGGCCGCCGGCGGCAACGTCCGCCTGTGGGAGTACGCCGGCGTCAAGCACAACGTGTGGGAAAAGGCCTACAGCAATGCCGAGCTGCCGCACTGGCTACTCTCCCACTCGCTCTCGTCTGACAGCCGCTTGCCGGCGGACGCTGAAAGAATCCTCGTGCCCGTGCACCCCGTTCCTGCCAAGCTAAACCCGGCGGTGTACGACGCCTATGCAGGCGAATACGAGGACAACGGCGTCCTGCAGATCACGGTCTACCGCGAGGGCGACCAGCTCTTCCAGCGCAACCGCATCGGCGAAGTCACAGAGCTCCTGCCGGAGAGCACCAGCACCTTCTTCTTTCCCAGCGGCAGCACCACCCGGCTCATCTTTGAGCACGAACCGGCCACCGGGCTGGTGCGAGATGTCCTCTCTCGCGATGACCGCCACGAGGAGCGCTGGGAGCGCCGGCGCTAACGTATTTGTCGGCGCCCACCCGCCGGTACAGGCGAAAGCCGTACGGCAAATCCGGCCAGCTGCCCCAGCGCTGCGTTTCGCCCCGCGCGGCTGCGGGCTGCCACTGCTCAACCAGCACATATTGTTGCTGCAGCAGCTGCGCAAGCTCCGGCCACTGCCCTAGCTTCGCGTACCGGTCGTCACGCGGCCCGCACTCATCGCTGGTCACAATGAACAGCGTCGGAGGGTTCCCCTCCAGCGCCCGCATCCATTCAGCGCGATAGCTCTTTTGCGCCGCCCGAAACGCCGGTGCCACCGGCACAAACGCGTAGCAGTCATACAGGTAGCCCGTGCTCTGCGCGAGCTGCCGGTGTAGCAGCGTGGTGACGCACCCTCCGGCCATATCGAGGCACTGCACCTTTCCATCCAGCTCATGAGGCGTGCGCCCGCCCTCTCGCAGCAGCGAGCGCGTCAGTGCCGCGTCCAGCGGATCGCGCTCCGGCGTAAACTGCGCAATCGCATGGAGCGATCGTGGAGCCGTTACCAGCGCGCCAAACAGCAGGGGAGCCAGCGCCGCACCGCGTAGCCAGGCCGGTGCCGCGGGCCTGCGCAGCAGCGGCAGCACCCGCGCCCACAGCAGCAGCAGAAAGAACTCCGACGGATACCGGTGATAGGGGTAGCCCCTCCCCTGCACACAAAACGACACGACGCCCAGCCCAAAGCCAAGCAGAAGCGCCTGACCTTCCCACTCCTTCCACGGCTTGCTTACCCACACCGCCGGCAGCCCCAGCAGAAAAAGCGGCAGCATCACAGAGGACACACTCTCCCCAAGCAAGTGCGGCAAGGGCCATCGGAAAAGGCTGGCGTGCAGTGGCACCAGCGACCGGCTGATCGTGACGAACGCACCCACAGCCTTGTAGTGAACAAGAAACAGCAGCGCGATGAGCCCGGGCAGCGCTGCACCCAGGAGCATCCCGCTCGCGAGAACCGTACGTTCTCTCCGGATCCCCACTTGGGCCCCTCTTTTATTCCCAACCTTGCCCGCGCCCTGTGCCCTCCAAAGCAACAGCAGCAGCGCCGGCACAAAGAGGAGAGCCAGCGGCTTCACCGTAGCCGCCGCCCCCAGCAGCAGCCCCGCGCCGCCCATCGCCGCCGCTGCACCTGCGCGACTCCGCTCGCCGGAGCGAAATGCACGGAACAGCAGTGCATACGCCCCGCCCAGGAGCGCCGTAAGCAGCAGATCCCTCTGCCCCATCTGCGTGATTCCGTCGCGCCCATGCAGCAGCGCAAAGATCGCCCCCACCCACAGCGCCCCGAACCACTCCCTCCGGCCCTGCGTGCGAGGCAGAATGGCGAGCGTCGCTCCGGCAATCACTAGCAGCAAGAGCAGATCAAATATCCGCCATGGCAGCGCTCCGTACCCGAACAGCCGGATCACCATCCATTCCGCAAAGTAAGTCCCCGGCAGGTTGATGTCGACGATCTGCCGGTAAGGCGCGAAGCCCCGTTGCAGCAACAAGATGCAGTAATGAAACAGCGTTGCATCCCCCACCAGCGGCCACCGCCACGACAACTGCAAATAGCGCAGCACGGTGCCAAGCAGGGCAGCAGCCATCACCCCCTGCACAAGATGCAAGGGCAGCGCCCCAGGCGGAGCGACACGAGACGTGATGGCGTGGAAGAGGCGCAAGCCCCTTCATCCTACGGCAGTGAGTTTCACGTCGAACCAGCAGCCGAAAGCGTAGCCCGAAACGTATATAGCGGAGCGAGAGAGCTGCAAATTCCTCTCCCAGTCTGCCGTGACCGGGCATCTTCAGCTCAGCATCTCTACTGGAGTTGTTTGTGCTCCTTCATACAAAGGAGCTGCTGCTTGCACGCAGAGTAAGTGTGCAATGCCAAAGCAGCACATGCGCGTCAAGCTGCGCACGTGCTGCTTTGCGGTCCAGCCATGTGAGAGGAACCACAGGCTTAGAACTGGTACTTAAGCGCAAATTGGAATTCACGCGGGTTGAAAACGGTGGAGGTGATGCTGCCAAAATTGCTGGGGCTCACGGTGTAGGTGTCGCTCAGGAAAGTTTGCTGCGTCGATACCCCGTTGACGGGATAGATGACGTTCGCAGTTGTCGGTGTCGCCGTGAACGTAGCATTCGGCGTGTTGAAGTTGGTGGTGTTGGTGATGTTGAAGCACTCTGCACGGAACTCCAGAGTTGTCTCACGGTAAACAGGGAAAGTCTTGAAGACAGAAAAATCGACGTGCCGGAAGTCCGGCCCGTGCAGCGTATTGCGCTCCTCATTGCCGAGCGTGCCTGAGAGCTGCGGAGCGAAGTCGGCAACGTTGAAGAACTCGTGGATGTTAGGGTTGCTGAGCTTGGCATTCGCCAGCTGATTCGGCCTGGTCGTCGCTGTCGCGGCGTTAGTCGTACTCGTCACGCCATTTGACTCGGTCACGGTAAACGGCTGACCCGTCTGCCAGACCAGCAGCGTGTTTGCCTGCCAGCCCTTGCCGAGTGCCCCCGCAATCCCGTTCAGGTTCTTGCCGAAAGGAAGAACATAGTCGCCGGTCACCACGCCGCGCTGCCGGATATCAAGATCCCCATTGCCGTACTCGATGGAGCTAAGCTGCGACGGAACCGAACCGTAACCGTCGTTGACCTCATTGCTGAAACCGAGGACGTTGTCGAGTGCGTGCGCATAGGTGTAGTTGGCACCGATGGTGAGCCCGGCCGTGGTGCGGCGAGTGAGCTGCACCTGTACGGCGTTGTAGCTGGACGAACCGCCACTCTCATATTGGCCGATGCTGGTAACGTTCGGCAGCGTGGCATGGAAAGGACGAAGGGAGTTGAAAACCGCACTTGGAGTCTGTCCAGTAGCAAGCGCCTCAATTTGGAGCGTGCTGTTCGACACCAGGGCAGGCGCATTGCGATCGTTTGAGATCTGCGCCAAGTGACGCCCTAACACGCCGACATAGCCGACCTGCAACACATTCGCCCCAAAAGACCTTTCCACGTTGAGGTTGAACTGCTCCGCGTAGGAGGTGCGGAAAGCAGGATCCACTACATCGTTGATGCTGCCGCTCGGGCTGGCCGCATTGGAGGCTACCGGCAGCGGCAGGCCTTGCGAGAAGCGGGTCGGTGCGATGCCTGTCGTCGGATCGGGCAGGCACGCGCCGTTGTTGCAGTTGTAGTCGGTGACGAAGGGCTGCGCCTTCAAGGACGAGTTGGAGGTGTAGTTTTCCGGGAAGTACGACATGCCGTACCCGCCGCGAATCACAAGGTTCGGCATCGGCGTTACCGCAAAGCCGAGGCGTGGGGCAACGTTGGTCCAGGTCGGGTTGAGGCCGGCATACTTGTTGACCCCATTCACATTGGCCTGGATCAGCTTGCCCGTGCTCGGATCGAAGTTTGCCAGCGCATTGTGAACCTCGGTAAATGGCGTGTACACGTCGTAACGAACGCCGATGTTCAATGTCAGGTTCTTCGTCGCATGCCAGTCATCCTGGACAAAACCGCCGGGCTCCCATGTGCGCCAGTGCGGCGGTACCGTGTCGATCGACTGCTGCACGTTGTTAAAGACGCCTTGTAGCAGCGCGGCAAGCGCCGTGGCATCCCCGTTAATTGCATTAAAGCCGTAGTTGGAGTTGCCGTAGTTGTTCTGCGCGTTCGTAGCCTGGCGGCGAATCAGGTTTGCGCCGAACTTGAAGCTGTGAGCCCCCTTGTTGATAGTGACCGAACCATTTTCCTGGAAGGTATTGTTGATATCGACGATCGGAATGAACGCACCATCGCCAAGGTCGGCAAGGCCGCCAACACTGGTTGGTGAAAGGCCCGAGGTCCCCTGGCTCAGGTTGATATTCGGCTGACCAAATGCTGTGTTCACATTGGTGCCGTAATTCAGCGGCAGCGACTGATTGTTAATGCGCGTATAGCCGAAGCCGAGCTGCAGCAGCGTAGTGGCGTTAATGGTGCGGACGAAGTTTATTTGTGCATTCTGCGCATCATCCTTCGCCGTTCCGAAGAAGTTGAAGATCGCACCGCCAGGCTGCACGTTCACGCCGGCAACGTTCTGCGTCGGCAGAAAGCCGGGATTGGTAGTTGGTACGCGGTTATAGGTATAGCGGCCAAAGATCAGATCTTTCTGATCGATCTGCCAATCAACGCGTCCGTCTGCTGTGTCTGAAGTAAGCGAGCTGGCTGTCGAGGAAACAAATCCATCAGAAACATTCGCGCCATTTGCGCCCACCACACCCTGCGACGGCGAGTTTCCTTGCGGATAGAGCAACGCATAGTCAAGGCCGACCGGATCGATGCCGCCGTTCTTCCCGGCGTTGGGCCCCGTCTTGTCGCCACCGTCGGCCAGCGCGAGGATCCCGGCTGCATTGCCGCTGTGCAGCGTCTGATACTCGGCCGCTGTCGGAACCTGGGACACGTTCGGGTTGCCGCCCTGGATCATGCGAAGGCCTTCATAGTCACCAAAGAAGAAGACCTTATCCTTGATGATGGGGCCGCCGATCGAGCCGCCAAACTGGTTCTGGCGCAGTTCTGGCTTCCGGATACTCGCGCCGAACTCGAAAGGCGATGCATCCAGCACATCGTTGCGGAAAAATTCATACGCTGAGCCATGCAGCGCGTTTGAGCCCGATTTCGTAATGACGTTGATCACCGCGCCCGCCGTGCGTCCGGCTTCCGCAGTGTAAGTGTTGGTCTCGATGTTGATCTCGCGGATCGACTCGATTGAGGGCCGAATGCCGATGGTGCCGATGATGCGGTCGTTGTTGTCCAAACCGTCAACCAGTTCATCGTTCAGGATCTCCGACTGGCCATTTGCCGAGACGGACGAGGTCTGCCGGCGATCATCCGGGCGCGAGCCGGAAGTCAGACCATCGTTCGGGCCCTGGTTGGCGCCAGGCACGATCTGCGCCAGGTTGATGTAGTTCCGGCCGTCGAGCGGAAGATCCTGTACTTGCTGCTGAGTCACCAACGTGCTCAAGACGGAGTTATCAGTCTGCAATGCCGGTGTTTGCCCGGTCACTTGCACCGTGGTCGCCTGCGATCCCACAGTCAGCTTCGCATCCTCCCGCGCGCGGTCGCCGACCGACAGGTTGACCGAAGGAATGACAAAAGTCTCAAAGCCGGTCTCCGACACCTGGATGGAATAGGTGCCCGGTCCGAGCTGCGAGAACGTGTAGTCGCCGGAAGCTCCCGTCTGTGCAGTGTGCTTCTCATTGGTCCCGGTGTTTACCAGGGTGACGGTGGCGTTCGAAACCGTGGCACCCGTGTTGTCGGTCACTGTTCCTGTGATATCGCCAGTCGTAGCCTGCGCGCCTGCATACGGTGCTGCCAGAAGCAGCATGCACCCTGACATAAGAACTGCCACTGCTGCAAAACGAACTCGCCGATCAAGTGCCTCTGAAAATATTGCGATCCTGCGTGCGTGTGCCATTTCTTGTTTTATCCTCTATGCCGGACCAGGGCAGAAGCGCCCTGAATCGACGACGAGTCCGAGGGTAGACGCTCATACCCGGAACTCGCAAGCGTCCTGCAACAAAGCCGATGCTTTATCCATTTCTCTAGGGAAGGTTTGCCAAGCGAATCACTCAGAGACGCCCTGATGAAGTTCCCGCGCGGCTGGGCTTGGCGGTAGTGACCTTTTGGCGAGGGTGCTGAAAGGACCCGCGCGCCTCAGTGAGAGTCCTCGCCGGGGACGCCTCCCCGCTAAACTATCCCCATGGCCTTGCACTTCCAGAGAGACGCGACCGCCGCCACCGGCGGCCGTCGCGGCCGCATGCACCTCCCGCACGGCCTCGTTGAAACTCCCGCCTTCATGCCCGTCGGCACCGCCGCCACCGTCAAAACCGTTCCCCAGGACGTGCTCGAAACCCTCGGCGCCCCTGACATCGGAGCAGAGGCCGAAGCCATAGCCAAACTCGCGCCCGAGCAGCCCGGCGCCGGCATTCTCCTCGGCAACACCTACCACCTCTACCTGCGCCCCGGTCACGAGAACATCCGCCGCCTCGGCGGCCTGCATCGCTTCATGAGCTGGAGCCGCCCGCTGCTCACCGACTCCGGCGGCTACCAGGTTTTCTCGCTTGCTGCCCTGCGCACTATTACAGAAGAAGGCGTGCGCTTCGCCTCGCACCTCGACGGCTCCCGCCACCTGTTCACCCCGGAGCATTCCATGGCTGTCCAGCTCGCGCTCGGCTCGGACATTGCCATGGCTTTCGACGAGTGCCTCGAGTATCCGGCCGATGAAAGCCGCACCCGCGTCTCCCTCGAGCTCACCATGCGCTGGGCCGCCCGCTCCCTCGCCTTCTGGAACGAGCACAAACACGAGGTTCCCTGGTGGCCTGATGATCAAACGCCGAACATGCAACGCTGGCCCGCGCCCCCCATCCCCCCCGCCGCCCGCCCCAGCCTCTTCGGCATCGTCCAGGGCGGCATGTTCCCCGCCATGCGCCGAGAAGCTGCAGAGCGCATGGTCGCCATGGACTTTCCCGGCTACGCCATCGGCGGCCTGGCCGTCGGCGAGCCCCGCGAGCAGACCCTCGAGATCATCGCCGCCACCCTGCCCTATCTACCCGCTGACAAGCCCCGCTACGTCATGGGCGTCGGCTACCCGGAAGAGATCCGCGCCTACGCCCGCATGGGCGTCGACATGATGGACTGCGTACTGCCCACCCGCGCCGGGCGCCATGGCCTGCTCTTTACCTCCGAGGGCCGGCTCAACATCAAGAACCGCCGCTTTGCCGAAGACCAAGGCCCCGCCGACCCCCTCTGTCGCTGCCCCGTCTGCACCCGCTACACTCGCGCCTACCTGCGCCACCTGTTCTCCAGCGGCGAGCCGCTCGGCGCCACCCTCAACTCCATCCACAACCTCGCTTACTACCTCCAGACCATGCGCGAAGTCCGCCTCGAGCTCGCCCAGGCAGCCATCGCGCCGCCCGGGCACTCTCCGGCATAAGAGTCCTACAACACCCCTTTCGCACGCAGGTTCTGCACCTGCTGCTGCACCCCGCTCACCCCGAGCGTGCTGTACACGATGTACAGTCGCTCTGCCGAGTACGCGCTCAGCACCACATTCCGGAATTTGTTGTTGTAGTTCGCGGTGTCCGCCGCACTGTAGCCGAAGCTCGGGGCCAGCTGCGCCAGCACCAGCTGCACCGCTGCCACTGCCGGGCCGGAGAACGTAAAGTCCGCATCCGACAGGTTGTGCAGCTCGTCTTCGGCCAGGATGTTCGTCTGACCCGCCGCCAGAAGGCTCACCTGCCCGGACTCTCGCAGCGCCGGCAGCCGGTAGTTGCCCTTGCTGTCCAGGATCAGGTACCCGGTCGCGATCGGATCGATCTGCGCCACAAACGCCGCAGCCCTGATCCAGTTCACTACCTTGAACTCATTGCCGCTGGTCGGTGCCGAGTGCGCGCTCGCCTGCGCAATCACAAAGGCCGGCGAAAAGCCGCGCTTCATGCTTTCGGCAATCGACAGGATGTGGTGGCCGCCCGTACGCGCATCGCCAGCCAGCCCATAGTTGTCCAGCAGCGCCCCATTGCCCCCGATGCTCAGCTCCTGGAACTCCGAGCCATCCGCGTTCCACTGGAAGACGATCGGCTTGGCCCAGTCATGCCACAGCGGCGCGCCCACAATAATGTCCTGGTCCAGAAACTGCGTCTCCGCGCGGCTTTCCGGGTTCGGCTGCGCAATGCCAAGTACATTCACGTAAGCCGTGCCCAGCTGGTTCGTCTGCCCGTACACGTTCTTGTACTCGCTCGCCAGGTTCAGGTCGGCTGTTTCGTTGTTGCTCTCGTGCACTGCGAGGCCTCCGGGGTAGGAGTGGTGGCTGCCGAAGACGCTGCCCGGCGAGGCATAGAACGGCTGCGGCAGCTGCGGGCAGGCTGTCCCGTCATTCAGCACCGGAGGAAACACCCCCGTCATCAGCCCTCCAGGGAAGGTCGCCTCGTCCGCCGGGTTCAGCAGCCCCGCCGCTAGCAGCTTTGTCACAATCGCCTGCTTGTCCGCGGGCTTCAGGTTGGCTCGATGATGGATACAGGTCTGCGGATTGCCGATCCCGTCCAGCGTTTGTGTACGCAGGTTGCTGTCCTCGAGCAGCGCAGCCTGCGCCAGCAGAAACGCAAACGCGCTCTGCACGAGGGGTGAGTGCTGCGCGATCACGGCAGCCCGGGCATTTCCCGGTCCAGGCACAGTCTGGTTCTGGGCATGGGCGAGCGCCGGTAAAGCCAGGGCTAGGATGGCAGCAAAGGTCTTGGCGGACGAGTGAAAAAGAGGCATCGGCGTTCCTTTCAGAGTGAGCGGCAGGAGCACGCTATCAGCCCTCCATGAACAGATCGGCAAAGGGACTAAGAATCTCTGAAGAAAAGCAAGCGTTCACGCAGGCACCACCTGAAGAATCATCCTCATGGAGCAAAGCGCGTTGGTTGTGCTCCGCGTGAGAGCATCTGCTGTTCTCCGCCATCGGAGAGCAAGCCCCATTCCGCAGCTCTCACGGCCTCCCGGATCACTTCAGCCCACGCCCCCTGCCTTGACACCACCCCGCCGCTGCGCGATGCTTAAATCTTGGGCCTGCGACGCCCCCTGCGGGTGAGCCGTCCCGCCTGGCCCGCGTTTCTGCTCCAGAGCGCTTCCTGCTCGGAGCCATTCTGGAAGGACGTCTCTTGATCCCGTTTCCCGTCGCGCTTGCGCTTGCTCTGCCCCCGGGCGTGAGCTCCATTCTTCCGCTGGTGCTGATCCCCGTTGTTTTTTATTTCCTGCTTATGCGCCCCAACCAGAAAAAGCAGCAGCAGTGGCAGGAGATGCTCAGCTCCCTCAAGCCGGGTGACCGCGTGACCACCACCGGGGGGATCCGCGGCACCGTCATGGCGCTGCGCGATGACGCGCTCCATATTCGGGTCGCGCCGGACAATATCAAGCTCGAAGTGGTACGCACCGCCATCGCCTCCGTCACCACGGAAGAGGAGAAGAAGTAGCCGCTCCCGCGGCCGCTCAGCCCACCCAGCCATATGCGGAACAGACCACGCACGCGTCTCCTTCTTATCCTGGCCACCCTGCTGGTTTTCATCTTCGGCATCTTTGGCCTGCCGCATGGCCTTACGCCCACCGCGCTCAAGGCCGCGCTGGGTCGCCGCATCAGCCTCGGCCTTGACCTCCGCGGCGGTACTCATCTCATCCTGCAGGTCATGGTGGACGAGGCAATCGGTGCCACCACCGATGCTGACCTGGTCCGCATGCAGGCAGACCTCGGCTCCGCCGGCATCACCGCGACGGGCTCCAAGCCTGACACCACGCAGCCCGCAGCCATGCAGCTCGCCGGCATCGCCCCTGACAAAATGAGCGACGCCCGCACCCTGCTCGGCAATAAGTACGGCGCGCAGTATGAGTTCAGTGACAATGGCGGCATCCTCCACGCCTCACTCAAGCAGAGCGCCGTCGCCGAGCTCAAGAGCAACACCCTCCAGCAGGCCATTGACGTCATCAACACGCGCGTCAACCAGCTGGGTGTCAGCGAGCCTATCGTCCAGCCTTACAACGTTGGCTCCAACCAGATCCTGGTCGAGCTACCCGGCATCGATGACCCGTCCCGCGTCAAGGACGTTATCCAGTCCACTGCCCGCTTGGAGATCCACCTGGTCGATAGCGGCCCGTTCCCGACCGAAGCAGCCGCGCGCGACTCGCTCGGCGGCAATCTGCCCTTCGACCAGATCATCGTGCACAGCTCCCCAGGCGCCTCCAGCGCCAGCTCGGGCGATGAGGTCTACCTTCTCAAGCGCACTGCCGAGGTCGCCGGTACGGATATACGCGACGCACAGTCCGGCACCAACGGGAACACCAACGAGGCTGAGGTGACCTTCTACCTCACCACGCAGGCCGGCAACCACTTTGCCGAATTCACCCAGGAGAACAAGGGCAAGGGCTTGGCTGTGGTGCTCGACAACCGGATCAAGGAGGTCGCCAACATCCGCGACCAGATTCGCGATACCGGAACCATCTCCGGCGGTTCGATGACCGACCAGGCTGCGAAAGACCTGTCCATGCTGCTGCGCACCGGCGCCCTGCCTGCCTCCATCCACTACCTCCAGGAGAGCTCCGTCGGGCCCTCGCTTGGCGCCGACTCGATCCGCCAGGGCGTGCTCGCCTCCACCGTCGGCATGCTCGCCGTCATGGTCTTCATGCTGGTCTACTACCGGGGCGCGGGCATCAATGCCGATCTTGCCCTGCTGCTCAACCTCATCATCCTGCTTGGCTTTATGGGCTATACGCATGCGGTTCTTACCCTGCCTGGAATCGCCGGCGTCATCCTGACCATCGGTATGGGTGTGGACTCCAACGTGCTCATCTTCGAGCGCATCCGCGAGGAGATGCGCGCAGGCAAAAGCGCTGCGGCCTCCGTTGATCAAGGTTTTGCTCATGCCTGGACCACAATTGTCGATACACACGTTACGACGATTGTGTCCGCGGCCATTCTGTTCATCTTCGGCTCTGGCCCTGTGAAGGGCTTCGCCATCACACTGACCTTTGGCCTCTTTGCAAACATCTTTACCGCGGTTTTTGTCTCGCGGACGATCTTTGACGCCAACGTAAACCGCCGCGCGCGGGGAGAGGCAATCTCAATATGAGCACCGACATGAGCACCGACATGAGCACCGACGCGAGCAACGATAAAGTGCTTGGCATGCACCCGGTCATCGGCCGTGGTGTTCTGGTCTTCGCCGCGGGTATGGCACTTTCCGCAGCCTCCTTCGTGGTGGAGCAGTTCATCATCAAAACCGCCCAAGGCCGTAGCTAAGCTGCCGCCGCAGCTAAACTCCTTTCAAAGCAGGGCATTTCGTGGAACTGTTCCAAAACCCAAAGATCGACTGGCTGGGGAAGAAATGGTACTTCCTCAGCTTCTCCCTCGTCTTCAGCGTCGCGGGCGTATTGTCCCTGCTCTTCTGGCATCATCTGCCGCTGGACGTAGATTTCCGCGGCGGCACCGTGGTCCGCATCCGTTTCGCCCAGGCGCCTGACCTTGAGCGGCTGCGCACCGCCACCCGGCTCGCCGGGCTGGGGGAAGCCCATACCAAACAATTCGGGCCTGCCTCCAACAATGAAGTCCTGATTACGCTGGCGGAAAAAGATACCAGCGAAGCCGCGCTTGACCAGGGGCGCGCAACCATCGTTGCCGCCCTTGAGCAGCACTATGCCCCCACCCGCGCCGACGCCGTAGCCGGCAAGCTCGACCTGGACACAGCCGGACGCGGTACCCTCGCGGCCTTCCTGTCGCAGCGCAACCCGGAGCATCTGCAGGCCGAAGACGCTGCCACCAAGTACTTGCAGCAGGCAGAGGCGATCCTGAGCTTCCGTGACCAGCTGCATGGCGGTTTGCTGCCCTCACTCGGAAGCCTCAGCGGTGTGGCTGACGCCCCTGTGGTCAACGCTCTGCAAGGGGGCGCGTTCCTCTCCGGCTTCAACGTTCGCAATACCGAGATCGTCGGCCCCCAGGTCGGTGCACAGCTCAAGAAGCAGGCGCTGCTCGCTACCCTCTACTCGCTCATCGGCATGCTCGTCTATCTATGGTTCCGCTTTGAACTCATCTACGGCGTCGCAGCCGTCGTCGCCGTCTTCCATGACACGCTCATCACCATTGGCGCCTTCTCGTTGATGAACTATGAAGTTTCTCTGACCGTGATCGCGGCGATCCTCACTCTGATCGGCTACTCCATGAACGACACGATCGTGGTCTTTGATCGCGTACGCGAAAACCTGCGCGAAGCACGCCGTGAGCCGCTCGCCGACGTGGTGAACCGCTCCATCAACCAGACGCTGAGCCGAACGGTGCTCACCTCCGGCCTGACCTTCCTTGCGGTACTCTCCATCTTTTTCTTCGGCGGTGAGGTGCTGCATGCGTTTGCGTTCGCGCTCGTGGTCGGCATCCTGATCGGCACCTACTCGTCGATCGCCGTGGCCGCTCCCATGCTCGTCGCGTGGCAAGAGCGCCGCGCCGGCTCTGCTCAAAAGGCTGCTCTGCCCGCCTCGCGTCGCGTCAAGGCCTAGCCTCGCTCGCCATCCTCGACCGGCGCCCGGCCGGGTCGACGCATCGGCTCGTGAGATGTCGGCGACCCGATTCGACGATTCGTATCGGTCTTCCGCGTGAGCATAAGTCCTGCTAGTCGACTTAGGATAGCTTCCTAACATAAAAGGCCCCAGCTTCGGCTCGGGCAGTGTGCACCGAGGAGTGACTCCCGTCGCGCCCGACTCATCCCCGTATGCTGCCTCACCCAAAAGGGGCTTGACAGAACCATTCTTGCGGTAGCCCCTCCGCATGTCGAAAAACGGTACGGAAGTTACCGTTTGACTGCATACTTATGCACCATCGCCGGTTTTTATACATTTGCGCGTTTCTTAAGTGGCACGAAATGACACGAAAATGCGTCTCGAAATCACCCCGGCTGCGCGTTTCCGGCGTCGCTCTCTGACCCTGTTGGCGTCCGCCACTCAGCCTTGAGGCGGCTCGTCGGACCGCTCCCAAGACCGGTGCAGGCGCGGACAAGACCCGGCACAGTTCCCATTCGTCCTCACCGCGTGGTACAAAGCAGTGCACGTCGAAGTGTCTTTACCGCAAAGCAGCCTACCCTCGGCCACTGCCCTGACAAAATCGGGAACAAAAGTACCATGCTGTGGTGTCTACCCTCTCAACCAAGTTTCGCCCCTTCCCGAGGTTCGCTCATGTTTGAAGATTCGTTGATGGAGTCAGGCGGCAAGCTCAAGACCAAGAGCAGGTACTACACATTGGCCGGCATCGTGTTCTGGAGCGGCGTGCTTGCGGCTCTGATCCTGATCCCCCTGCTCAATCCCGAGGCGCTGCCTAAGTCCATGATGACCACTCTGCTGGTGGCTCCGCCGCCGCCACCGCCACCGCCACCACCGCCACCGCCGCCGCAGGTCAAGATCAAAGTGGTGCCGCAGATGGATCCGATGGCCGCACCGCCCAAGATCCCGAAAGTGATCAAGGTCGCTCCGCAGCCGGAGCCGCCGCCGACAGGCCCCGTGAACATGGGTGTGGCCGGTGGTGATCCAGGCGGCGCGGTCGGCGGCTTGTTTGGGAGCTCCGGTAGTGGCCCCACCGTCGTTGCTGCCAAGCCTGCAGCGCCCAAGAAGGTGGCTGTCTCGTCCGGTGTGATGGCGGGCAACATCCTCTCCAAGCCCGAGCCAACCTATCCGGCCATCGCGAAGGCTGCCCGCATCCAGGGAACGGTTGTGCTTTCGGCAACCATCTCGAAGACCGGGACCATCGAGCACCTGACGCTGGTCAGCGGTCCGCAGATGCTCGCCCCCGCTGCTGAAGATGCTGTGCGGCAGTGGCGTTACAAGCCCTACCTCCTGAATGGTGATCCGGTGGAGGTGCAGACGCAGGTCAATGTCACCTTCACGCTGGGCGGCTAAGCAGAGCGCTCCCAGGCCCAGTCCAGGTAAGGAGAGGCTGTCCTCAAACGGCAGCCTCCCAACCGTCCTCAGGCAGAGAAGCCAGCCGTACCGGATTCCTGTATAACTTCGATCTAGAAGCAGCAACCTAGCCGCACAATCCCCGGAGGGATGAATTCAGTGATCCTCGCTCACCTTTCTCAGTTCGCGTCAAACCCGGCAGCCCTTGGTTTCTGGTTTCAGGATCAGCCTGCCCCGTCTGTGGGCTTTTCGCCTATTGAGCTTGCTCATAACATGGGCCCTGTTGCGCTCGCGGTCGTCGGCGTTCTCTTCATCATGTCGATCTGGTCGCTGGCCGTCATGATCGATCGCGCGCTGTATTTTTCGGCTGCCAAGAAGCAGTCGCGGGACTTTGCGCCCCGCGTAGCCGGTGCGCTGCGTGAGAACAAGCTGGATGAAGCCATCAAGGTAGCGGATCGCAACAAGAAGTCGCACCTGGCTGAGGTGGTCACAGCCGGTCTGCAAGAGTTCCGGAACTATGGCGGCGGGCAGGTGACGGTCGAGCAGGTCGAAGCGTCGAAGCGCGCCCTCGAGCGGTCAGAAGCCATTGTGCATGCCAAGCTGAAGCGCGGCCTCGGCGGCCTTGCCACCATCGGTTCCACGGCCCCATTCGTCGGCCTATTCGGAACAGTCGCCGGTATTCTTAAGGCCTTCCAGGAGATTGCGGTCCAGAAGACGCCGGGTATCGGTGCCGTCGCCAGCGGTATCTCGGAAGCCCTGGTCACCACGGCCTTTGGTCTGCTGGTCGCCATCCCCGCCGTCATGACCTTTAACTACTTCACCAACAAGGTGGAGGCGTTTGACGTCGAGATGGATAACTCCTCGAGCGAGCTGGTGGACTACTTCCTCAAGCAGAACCGTCGCTAAGGGATCGCTCCAGACGGGCAGAGATTATGGGAGCAGGCTTCATGCCTGCTCCCGTCGCTCACGGCAAGAGGGCACCAGAAGGAACGGAGCATATGTCACTCGTACATCGGGACGAAGGAAAGAAAGTCAACTCAAACATCAATGTGACACCGATGGTGGACGTGATGCTGGTGCTACTGATCATCTTCATGGTCATTACACCCATGCTCACGAACAAGGTGGATGTCACCCTGGTCAACTCAAAGAACGCGATCACCATGGACGATGCCAGCAAGGAAGATGCAGTCGTCATCGCGGTCACGCGCGACGGCAAGGTCTACCTCGGACAGAACCAGATCGCACTCGACCAACTGGGCCAGGCTGTACAGGACCGTCTTCAGGATAAGCCGAACAAGATTGTCTACTTCCGCGCTGACCAGCGCTCGCACTACGGCTCGGTCGAGGATGCGATCGACTCGGTCCGCACCGCCGGCGTAGAGGAGGTTGGTTTGCTTACCGACCAGCATGGCGCGCCGGGTACTGCAGGTATGTAAGCAAGCTCTACACGGAAAGCTCGACTCACAGCTACATGAAAGAACATTGGGGGTGTAACGATGGCAATGGGAAGCAGCGGCCCGGGCGGGCTCAGCGCCGATATCAATGTAACGCCGCTGATTGACGTACTTCTGGTACTGCTGATCATCTTCATGGTCATTGTGCCGGTTACACCACATGGTCTGGATGCCATGGTGCCCCAGCCTCCGAAAGACAAGCAGCAGCAGCCGAACGATCAGACCATCGTCGTTCAGGTGCTGGGCACCGGGGCGGGCATGCCAAGCTACAAAATCAACGAAGATGTAGTGGCCTTCCAGGATCTCCAGAACCGTCTCAATGCGATCTATGCGGTTCGCGCGCAGAAGATCATGTTTATCAAGGGCGACGGCAACCTGAACTTCCAGAGTGTCGCGCAGGTTGTGGACATTGGGAAGGCTGTGGGAGTCGACCACATCGGACTGATCACACCCAAGATTGAAGCGGGTCAGTAAGAACTCTCCTCTGCCTCGGCTAGTGCCGGGGCAGAACGATGCAGTGTGCAACATCCCAGACGTTGCACAAAGGTCCAAACCGATTACAATCACTCCGCAGACCTATGCTGCTCTTGCGCTGCACCCAAGTCAGGGCCGCCCTGCCGATCGAAGGAGATGAGAGACAGAATGAATCGAATCGCACGTGTTCCGGTGCTGGCCGCAGCTACGCTGTCGCTGTTGGTCTTTACGGCCGGGTGCAACCGCCTCAAGGCCCGGGACCAGTTGAACAAGGGTGTTGAGGCCTATAAGGCGGCAAAGTATGAAGAGGCCATCAATCATTTCCAGACGGCGGTGAACCTCGATCCTACTTACCCGATGACACGGATATTTCTGGCAACAGCCTATGCCCAGCAGGTCGTACCGGACCTGACCACGCCGGATAACCTCCACAAAGCAGACCTCGCGGTGGACAGCTATAAGAAGGTACTGGATGAGCACCCGGGCGATGTCACCAGCCTCAAGGGCATTGCCGGGCTTTACTTCAGCACCGACAAGCCGGATCTTGCCAAGCAGTGGCAGCAGAAGGTGATGCAGGCCGACCCAAAGGATCCGGAAGCGCCCTACACAATCGGCGTCATTGACTGGAAGGCTGCTTACAAGAACGCCGTGAAGGATCTGGCCGCGGGCGGCTTGCAGGACGATGGCAAGGGCAACGTCAAAATGTCAAAGGGGACATGCGCTGCCATCAAGAAAGACAATGGCATGTACGTTGATGATGGCCTGCAGTATCTAGAGAAGTCTGTGCAGCTCCGGCCCTCCTATGACGATGCCATGTCGTATCTCAACTTGATGTACCGGCGCAAAGCGGATCTCGATTGCGGCAATGCCTCCGCGGTGAATGCGGATATCGCGCAGGCTGACCAGTGGCGTGACAAGGCCATGGGTGCCCGGAAGCAGAATGAGATTGACAAAGAAAAGTCGAGTTCCGGCGGTATTGTGATGGACGACACAAAGTAAGCTTAGGCCCCCTACACGAAAAAGCCCCGGGAATCCGGGGCTTTTCTATGTCTCCTGCAAATAGCTTGGCATAGTCAGGATAAGCATATCTCCCCTCCATGTAGCCGCGTCGCAAACCTTGTGAACCCTACCTCAGGGAGAAAGGCTTTAGCGCTTCTCTGCCAAGAGCTGAAGCTGCCCAGTCCGCCAGGAAAGATAGGCGGCATCCAGAACCCTCTGGTTCACTAGCCCCTCTTCGGCCGGAGCCCGAAAGGGCACAGAAGCGCTCTGTGCGGCCTCGGCGAAGCCGTCCAGCATGCGCGAGAACGCGTCCGCATTGGAGACCGGCTGCTCCACAACGACTTGACCTCCCACTCGCTGCACAAGCGACACCGGATGATCGATGGTCATGGCATCTTCGCAGACCAGCGACCCTTTCTCGCCCACGATCTCCAGGTAGCTGCGGTAGGCGGCACGTGTCGTGGTCGTCACAGTCGCCAGTGCGCCAGAGGCAAATTGCAGATTCACAATCGCGTGCGACTCGACCTCGCCAGAGACCTCATCGCGATGAGCCAGCGTGTTGACCGTAATGACTGGCTCGCCCAGCACATAGCAAAGCGCGTCGATGCAGTGGATTCCGACGTCGCCGATGGGCCCGCCCACCGCAAGGGTGGGATCATTGATCCAGGTCCTCGGGCTCCTTGCGGCCTCGTAGCAAAACTGTGCATGCGCCAGCTGTGGACGGCCGATCCGTCCTTCGGCAATCCAGCGCCGCATCAGGTCTATGCCCAAGTTGTAGCGCATGTTCTGGGCCACGCCGAAGAGAACGCCGGCTTTCCGGGCAGCGCGGAGCATGTCCTCGACTTGGCCCGTATTCATAGCCAAAGGCTTCTCGCAAAGAACCGGCTTGCCGTGCTCCAAAGCAAGCAGCACATGTTCATGGTGGAGAGCATCCGGCGAGACGACAAAGATGGCGTCGATGTCTGCTGACGTGCAAAGCGCCTCTGCCGAAGGGAACACCGCAGGGATGCCGAAACGCTCCGCGTCGCTCGCGGCTTTGCCGGCATCGCGTCGCCACAGCCCGCCTAGTTTTGCTACCTTCGCTCCGCGAAATGCCGGCATCAGCCGCTTTGCTGCATGATGGCCGAAGCCCAGGATCCCAAAGCGCATGCCCTACCTCCAACCATCTAGCAGCGAATATCAGCGAACGCCGTTCTTGAAGATGTCTTCCGCGAAGTAGTTCTCGACGCGTGCGCGATCCCGGAGCACTTCCAGGTAGGCGTTTTTCAGCAGCTGGGCACGGGTCTCCCGCAGCTGCTGCCGAATGGACTGCTGCACCCGTGGGTCCGCCAGATCGCGCTGACCTGCGGCTTCACGGTCAAGCAGGCGAAAAACTTGGTAGCCCACTGCCTTGTGAGTACTGGGGTCGAGTAGCGGTAGCACATCTGTGATCTGCCCGGGGTTGAGCTTGGAGACAGCGTCATAGACCGTCATATCGCTCTTGAGCTGAGACTCCTGGAAGAAGCCCATGTCGCCGCCGCTGGAGGAGTTATCAGGCCGCTCCGAAAAGTTCGCGGCAAGGGTTCCAAAATCCTCGCCGCTTTCAAGGCGGTTGTGCAACATCTCGATCTTTTTGCGAGCCTCAGGGTCGTTGGTGGCTTTGCTGTTCTGCAGGTTGCCGACTCCGCCAGTCTGGCCCCCCGGCGCCGGGAACGAGGTCACGACGATCTGCGCGAGGTGGTACGCCGGCTCCACCAGGTCGTACTCCCCCTTGTGCGCATTGTAGTAAGCCGAGATGTCGCTGTCGGTGATGTTGATCTTGGAGTTGATTTCTTTGTTGAAGAGCTTCTCCGTCGTCTTCGCCTTCCGGATCTCTCGGCGTAGATCGTCGTAGCTCAGGTGCTTGTCAGCCAACTGCTTGTTGAAGCCCTCTTGCGTAAAGGGGGCTTTCATCTCGTTTACCTGGCTGTCCACCTCTTCGTCGGTGGCCGTCAGGTTCAGGGTCGCTGCACGCTGCGCGAGGATCTCCTCATCCACAAGCTGACGCACAATATTGAGCCGAACAATATCTTCCTGCTCATGCGAAGGCTTCTGTTGGTTGTTTTCCAAGGAGTTCTGGTACAGCTCATCCACATCCTTGGCGCTGATGGTCTTGCCATTCACCTTGGCTAGCACATCCGCATTGTGCGTGTGGTTGCAGCCGGCAAGGAGCAGGCCGCACCCCAGCAAAGCAAGGATGCGAACCCCTTTGCGACTCGGGAATGTGATCGCCGAGCTAATGTGCGCCTCCTGCCGAAGGAGCAGGCGCTGCAGATGGGACGGGAGCGGGCTCCGGCGGCGGGGTGATGCCGCGGGCGCGGAGTGCACGGTCGATCGCAGCCCAGAGATACGGTAGAGGCTGCGCACCTGAGAGTCGCTCCCCATCGACGAACACGGTAGGTGTGCCATCGATCTTGAGCGATTCTGCTTCCTTCATTGACATGCGAATGGTGGAATCATCCTGACGCGCGAGGCAGCTATCGAGCCGTGGCTTGTCGAGCGCACCGCGCGAACCCTCTTCCCTGGCGAATTTGTCGAGCATCGCGTTGGATTTGGCAGGGTCCCGATCGGGACCCGTGACATCGTCGCCATGCGTGTGCAGGTAATCCACGTAGTTCCAGTAGGAGGTACCATTCTGCGCAGCCAGGCAGTTCGCGTCGACGGCAGCGTGCAGGGCCCAGGGATGAATCTGTACCAGCGGATCGTCCTTGTAGACGATCTTGACCAAACCCTTGTAGTGGTCCAGCGTCTCCGGGAACAGCTCAGCATGCATCTTGGCGCAGAAGGGGCATTCCAGGTCGTCATAGTTCACGATCTGGACCGATGCTTCTTTGTTGCCGCGGACCGGACGCGAAGCAACTCCGATCTCCGTCTCCGGCAGCGAGGAAAGGTTGTACTTGGCAAGGCGCGCTAGGGTTTGTCCATCTTTTGAGATGAGAAACTCGACCGGCTCCTTGTGGCTCGGCGCAGCAGTTGGAAAAAAGTCGATGCGCAGGGTATCGAAGCCGGGAACGTCGCTGGGAGTGCGCATCCCCGGCATCACTTCCCAGTCCGGCGGCACACTGAGCTGCGCACGCACCAGGAGCTCGACTCGCCGCTGTTGCTGAGCTGTTAACGCCGAAGAGGCTCCTGCCTGCGCGTGGCAGCCGGCAACCGGCAGGAGCGCGAAGCAGATGAGCCACAGAGAAGCGCGGGCAAAACAGGAGCTGAACAAGACGGTGAGAAAGACCTTTCCTGATTCCTTATTATCGCACCGCGTACGACGGGAATGCGTCGGCCGCCCTTGCCGAGGCCGCCGACGCAATGGCTCTCTCTACCCCTAGGCAGCGAGCGCCGGCTGACTCAATGTACTGAGTCTCTCGATAGCCGAAGTAGGCAGCTTCAGCTCGGTCGAGCGGATGAGGTCTTCGAGCTGCTCCAGGCTTGTCGCGCTGGCAATCGGAGCGGTAATGCTGGGCTGCGCCATCAGCCAGGCCAGCGCCACCTGCGTTGCGTTGCCGCCCGTCTCCCCAGCGATCTCTTCCATCGCCGCGATGACGGCGAAGCCATGCTCATTGATGTACTTGGCTACGTTTTTGCCGCGAGCCTTGCCCTCCGCGTCGGCAGGGGTGCGGTACTTGCCCGTCAGGAAGCCCGCTGCGAGCGAAAAGTAGGGCACTACGCCGATGCCGAACTCCTGCACAACAGGCTCCAGAGTGTTCTCGTAGTCGCCACGCTCCAGCAGGTTGTAATGCGGCTGCAGGCACTCGTAACGGGGCAGCCCCTCGGTGCTGGCAAGCTCGAGTGCTGCGCGCAGCCGGTCCGCTTTGTAGTTGGAGGCGCCAATCGCTCGGACCTTGCCGGCCGCGATCAGTTCCGCAAAGGCTCCCAGCGTGTCTGCAAGCGGCGTATTCCCGTCATCCTTGTGCGCCTGGTAAAGGTCGATGCGGTCCGTCCCGAGGCGCTGCAATGAAGCGTCTACCGCCTTGCGTACGTACTCCGGGCGCAGCCCCTGCTTGCCGTCTCCCATGTCCATGCCGAGCTTGGTAGCCAGCACCACCTGATCCCGCTTGCCGCTGCGGGCGAACCACTTGCCCAGGATCTGCTCGGACTCGCCACCCGAGTGGCCCTCAGCCCACCGTGAGTACACATCTGCCGTGTCGACGAAGTTGCCGCCGGCATCCACAAAGCGATCAAGGATGCGGAATGAGGTCTGTTCGTCTGCCGTCCATCCAAACACGTTGCCGCCCAGCATCAGCGGCGTCACTGCAAGGCCCGACTGGCCCAGTGCACGTTTCTCCATCTGCGAGTCTCCTAGATCTTGGATGAGAAAAGCTGCTTAGAAGACACGGTAGGCCGGGCTGAGCGAGCCAGCTGAGCCGACGCCCGCCAGCGTGAAGGAGAACAGGTATTGGGTGTCATCGCGGACCGCGCCCAGGGAGTAGCGACGCATCTCAAACGCGAGGCCGCAGCAATCGCGGTTGTAGCCGGTTTGCGCACCCAGATACTGGGTCTGCGCCTCCGTGAAGTCATAGCCCAGATTCACGCCTGCGGAAAAGCCGTGCTTTGTCGGTGAGCCATAGACCGCAGCCAGGTGCATCTGGTTAAAGCTGCTCTCCGCGCTGGTGGAGTTCGGGTTGGGAGCGTTCGGCAGCGAAGTGACCTCCGGAATGACATTGACCAGGCGCGAGTCGCCGACGGAGAAGAAGTAGCTCCGGAGACGGTAAGAGGCAAAGAGATTGCTCGCCTGCACGCGCCCGCTCTGCGTGTCGTAATCCAGGTCCCATTCCAGATCGGTGGCACTCGTGGTGCGCAGGCGCAGTCGCGAGATCACAGGAGAGCTGTTGCGCGCGCTGGAAAGAAAAGCGACGCCGGTCAGATCCAGCGTGGACGCAAAGACATTGCGTTGCCCGTTGACGAGTGCTCCGCCAAAGCTTGGATTGTAGTAGTGCCTCTGCGCCACGGTCCAGCTGAGCCACTCCGCCGTGCCGCCGCCGCAAGTGTCGGATGGCCCCAGGGCTTCGTCGCCCTTGCAGGGCCGTGGGTGCAGGTGCCGCAGGTAGAGCCGCTGGGTCAGGCCATACTCCACCTCGTTGGTGTCGGTCAGGATGTCGGTCTGGTCAAAGCGCAGCGTGTTTGCAAAGTGGTTCACCCCCGTCACGTAGTGGTACGAGAGCTCGGGCTCGATCGTGTGTCGCAGCTCAGCGCTGCCAAAGAGCTTGCGAGCCAGCCCGAAGGTGAAGTCGCGCTCCAGAGTGGGAGGGTGCAGCGTCACGTCTCCCAGAAACGCAAGGCGGTTGAGGCTGGCACCCAGCTCGGCAGCTGGCACACTGCCGGGGATCCCGGGCTGCTGGCTCTTGCCGTAAAAAGTATCGCGGAAGCCGGCTTCGCCGCGGACCGTCCAGGCGCCGCCGCTCAGCGGCAGCGCCAGGTGGGGGTACAGGTCCAGGCGCGGCAGCAGGCGGCTGGTCTGGAAGCCCGGCTCCGAGCGGGAAAGCGCACTGGCCGTAGCTTCTCCACCCCAAAGCACCGGTGACTTACCCAAGGGCTGATCGAGTGCGTCCAGGTGGAGCTCGGGGACATGGAGCACCCGGATCTCGTCGCCGGATGCGTCGCTTCGATAGTTTTGGTAGCGCTCAAAGCGGCCCATGGCTGCGAGCCCGTTCTCCTCCCGGGTCACATAGGCGTTCGAGCGGACCTCAGAGTTAATAGCAGCGGAGTAGTTTTCTTCAAAAACCTGCCGATAGACATAGGAGGACAGGTACTCGATGTCTGTGACGGCGCGTGTGTGTGCATCGAGGACGCGGCGGCCATCAGCAAAGATGTCGACGCCCCCCTGGTTCGGGGTGCCGCCGGGAGCCGGGTTCTCCGGCTCCCGGTCCAGCAGCGCGCGAAAGTGGCCTGCGGCAAAGTTCTCCCCGAAGTCGCGGTATCGAATCTGCGCGAAAGGGGAGAAGCCGCGCTTAGAAAAGTACTCAGAGCCGATCGTGGCATCCGCACTCCGGCCGAGAACCACATAGGCGGAGTCGCCGATGATCAATCCCTTCTGCGTGTCGCTGCCGAAGATCGGCAGCAGGATGCCGGTCTCCCGGTGGTCCTGCTCCACAGGGTGGGAGACATAGGGCAAAAACAACAGCGGCGCATGGAACAAGGTGAAGGTGCTGTTCCGGGCATGCGCTACGTTGTTATCAATCAGGATGCTCTTGGCCAGCAGGCGCCAGTCGGGGTTCGGCAGCCGGCAGCTGGTAAGCGTTCCTCGTAGGACCTGGTAGCGCCCGGGGCCCAGCTGGAAGATCTCATCGCCGGTGAGCGCGAAGGGGTTGGGGGCGGTAAAGACGAAGCGGTCATGTGTGACCGAGCGCACCCCCAGGGTCCCGGCGGCCTGGTAATAGTGTGCGGTATGCAGGTCAAGGTTCATGGTGCCGTGGTCGGCGACCATGTGCTCGTCCGAGGGGCCGCCGTCTACCGTGAGGTGGCCTCGTGCATCAACCACCGAGGTAGCTATGTCGTACACCGCATGGTCCGCACGGATGCGGTAGTTCTTGTACAGGATCAGGGTGTCGCCATCGAGGGTGTACACATCGCCGGCTTTTCCTTGCTGGACTGCCTCAACGTGGACCGGGGTGCCGACCGGTGGCGCGTCAATCGGGACGGCTATGCCTGTATCCACGATGTTGCTGACCATCACGGGAGCAGGCGGTGCCGGCTGCTCTTCCGCTCCGCCGTCCGAGCTGTCTGCTGCGGTAGGATTCGTTATTCCCGCCGCCGGCAAAGCCGGTGCCGAGGCCGGTGGGGGCGCAAAGGCGGGGTCGCTCGCAGGGGTGAGAGGTGTGTTCCCTACAGGGTCCGGATCATCAGGGGGAGTGGGGGAAGGTGCGGACGGCGATACAGGCTTCGAAGGATTGCCGCTTTTCTGAGGAGTGCCGAAGGCAGTGGCGGGCGACTGAGAATCCGACGCGGCGGATGCATTCTGGGGTAGCTGCTTTGACACCCCCGAGGCCCCGAGGGCATGGTGACAGAGCAAAAACAGCGTGGTACACCAGATTGTGCGGGTTCTCATTGCGGCAGGCATCCTCAGCATAGCAAAGGCTAAGGACGGGCCGACGCAGTGCCAGGCCGCACCGCTCTGGTTCTAGGACATCTCGACTGCTCCCGGCCGCCTTGGCGCGGTGCGCTGTACGGGCGTGCCTTTCCATGTGTCCTGGGTCCATTCCTTCCGCACTCTTCTCTCTCTTCACACCGAAGCCGCTGCTACTCGCGAGCACTGCCACTCGCGCTCCTACAAGGGACGCGAAGGAAAGAAGGAATTGTGAGCCTCCCTGCCTCCCTGCTCGACTCCTCCGCCACGCCCGGCCGCGGACTGCCTCCCCTAGCGCTTGATGCTGCTACGAATGCCTCCCCAAACGCTGCCCTGAATCGTTCTTGGAGACTTGAGCTGAACGCGCGCCTCCACGAACACCGGCAGCGCCGCGGCGGGAGCGCAAACGTCACGGCCGACGCGGAACTGCAGGGTTATAGGCGGCCCATCGCCGACAACCTTCCGGCAAACACCGTGGCTGCCCGCGTGGCTGAGCGCTACCGGCAGGCCCCCTCCTACCAGGAGCTCCTGAAGGCCAGTGCGCTTGCAGCGGAGTCTGCCCGCCGCTCTGCTGAGTCAGCAGCCGAAGCCGCGCAGGAGGCCCATGCTGCCGCGGAAGCTCTTTTGGAAGGATGGGAGCGCGAGGCCGATGCGATGCCTGCCATGCAGAGCCATGTTCGGGAGGCAGCCTTCGCGAGGGAAGCCAGCGTTTTCGATGATCCGTTCTTCACTCGGGAGCAGGCAGGTCATGGATTGGAGTCGTCTCCCTCCGAGGAGGAGATGTTCGATGGATCCTCCGCTCAGTGCGCCGCCTTTGCGTCTCAGCCCGCGTCGATCGAGCACCACGCTCCGCTGCCGGCGCGCCTTATGCTGCCGGCACGCTCGCCCGCAGGTCGGCGTGCCCGGGCCCTGACCGATCTTGTTGATGCTTTTGCTGAAGCCCTGGTGCCAGCCGCCCAAGCGCTGCCGGCCAAGCTGATTGAGTTTCCGCGGGAGCTGATCGCCCCTCGCAAGCAGCGTCCCCGCCTGGCAGAAGGGCCCTTGTTGGAGGAGGCGGCTCCAGGCAGCGCTTTACGCATCTTTGAGGTGAGCGCCTCCGCGCCGGCAGAAGCAGACGGCATTCTTCCTCTGTCCGCCGCGTGGTCAGCGCAAGGCACGTACGGCAGTTCAGGCGGCTACGGAACGATGGCAAAGCGCGACGAAGGCGAGGGCGAGGATGAGCCGCGTCGTCGCGGCAGCTTTCACCTGGCAGAGAACGAGCCGGGCCCGGTACCAAGCGGCTGGAGCAGCATTCGTTTAGGTGAGCATCCGCATGAGCCCGAGACAGCAGAGTCCGAGCAGCCGCAGGCGCGCCGTCGGGAACATGGCTACCGCGCAGAAAGTGCGCCGACATTTCAGGACCTGGCACCGGTCAGCCATCGATTGATGGGTGCGCTTGTGGACGGCGGCATTGTGTTTGCATGTTTTCTGCTTTCCGTCCTGGTGTTTGCCTCCTGCAGCCTGCATCCCCCCGCCGGCAAGGCGGCACTGGCTGGCAGTCTTGTCCTGCTGGGCGTGCTTGGTGCTTTTTACGGGTGGCTCTTTATGAGCTACGGCGGCGGCAGCACCCCGGGTATGCGCTATGCCCGCATTGCGCTTTGTACCTTTCGGGATGAGAACCCAACCCGCAAGGACCTGCAGAACCGCATTCCGGCAACTGCGCTTGCGCTGCTGCCTTTAGGCCTGGGACTTTTTTGGGCGCTGCTCGATGAGCAGAAGCTGGGCTGGCACGACCGCATGACCCGGACCTATCAGCGCTCGTACCGCTAGACTCGAGTTGAGTTCACGCGAGAGGCTCCGCAGCCGCGGAGCCTCTCGCTCCTTATCAAGGTCAGGATATGCAAAGGTACGCGATCACGAACCGCACCTCGTTCGCGTCGGCAGAGGTTCTTACCAAGCAATTTGCTGGCTGGGTGGCCGGCGGGGTGGAGTGGGTGCAGGTCCGCGAGAAAGACCTGTCGCAAGAGGCGTTGCTTGAGCTGGTCAGTACATTGACAGCCCTACTCCCACCCAGGCGAGCTGACGCTAAACCTAGGACGAAGCTGCTTGTGAACGGCCTGCCCGCTGCGCTTGCTTATGCGCGTGGTGCTGACGGCGTCCACCTGCCCGGCGGAGCGAGCGCCGAACAGCTACAGACACAGGTACAGGCAGCGGTCCTCGCGGCAGGGCTTGTGTCGGTAAGCTGCCACACCCTGCCTGAGGTGCAGGCAGCGCGTGCCGGGGGCGCAGCGGCGGCGCTGTGGGCACCGGTGTTCGAGAAGCGCGTTGGGAATCAGCAGATCAAGACAGGGTCCGGGCTGCCAGCCCTTCGAGAGGCATGCGCCGCGGCGCAGCCCATGCCCGTGTTTGCCTTGGGAGGGGTGACGCTCGAGAACGCAGGCACCTGTATAGCAGCAGGCGCCTGCGGAGTATCTGGGATCCGGCTGTTTGCCGGGGAAGCATGGCGGCATCTCTAACGCCATTCCCGTATAGGTGGAGCCGAATCGCTGGGGTGAAGTGTCGCTCTTTCGGTGGAAAAGCCACGTCCCGCATCGCTCGCTCCCGTAGCGTGTACGAGAACGGCTTTAGTGCGCCGCTACCATCGCCTCCACATCCTTGACAAACGCGGCCTGGCTCGCCGGTCGGGTGTAGAACATGTGGCCGCCAGGGTACTCGTGCACGGCCACGCGGGTCGGGTCGCTGCCGGGCGCACTTCCCGGTCCAGACAGGTTGGGCATCTCGTCCACCGTGAGGACTGAGCCCATGAATGGGCAGCTTAGATCGTCCCAGCCATGCGCGATGAGTACCCGCAGCTTCGGGTCAGCCGCGACTGCTTCGCGCAGGTCGCCGGTAGAGCCTTCGCGGAGGTCGCTGCTGTTGCGCTCCCAATTCTCTCCCACCTCGTAGGACAAAGCGTTGTAGCGGGCCGTTGTTTTCCAGCCCACCACGCGGGTCACCCAATCAACCATGGCGGAGGTCGTGGGCGCGATGATCGACTCAAGCAGCGGATCATTCGACTTCTGGTCCGGCGAGAATGGGTAAGGGTCAGGTGCGGTCACGTTGGAGTCGTACACAGAGCCGATCTCGCCCTGCTCTCGGTGCACCTCGCGCAGGTAGGCGCCGATCTCGATACGGCCGCCGGAGTGTTTGACAAACGCCGGATCGAGCCCGGTCATCTCCGTCACCTTCTTGACCAGCCGCGGCGTCGCATCCGGGTTGGACCGCCCAGCGAGCAGGTCGGTCACGTATTCGCCGCGGGTATACGCAATCACGCCGGCCATGGCCTCAGGCGTCAGTTGGTGCTCGCGCTCCAGGTGCGCCGCGGTGATGGAGGGTAGGCTCATCATCCAAGGCAGGGGTGAAATATCGCCGTTGTCATCGATCCACGGGTTGAGGTAGGGCGAAACCAGCACGACACCATTCATCGCAACGCCCAGCTGTGACTGCAGGTAGTGGGTGACTCGCGGTCCGCGGTACCCTCCGTAGCTTTCGCCAATGAGGTACTTCCTGGACTGAAGGCGGCTGTTTTTCACCAGCCAGTCATAGATCACGCGCGACAGATACTGGATGTCCGGGGTCGGCGCGTAGAAGAACTTCTTGGTATCGGCCATGGAGACAAGCGAGCGGGAAAAGCCCGTGCCGATGGGGTCGAGGAAGACCAGGTCAGAGAAGGGAAGCCATGTTCCGGGGTTGTCAACAAGCCGCGGCGGGTCTGACGGACTATCGCCCTGGACGGCGAACTGGATGTGCTTCGGTCCGATCGCGCCCAGGTTAAGGTACACCGACGAGGCCCCCGGGCCGCCGTTCATGGCGAAGGTGACAGGCCGGTCGGCCTTGTCGCCCAGGCCATCCAGCGTGTAGGAGGTCACCACGACCTCGCCTGTTCTGGTCTCAGGCTTAGCCGGGTCAGTGCGGTTGTAGACCGGAATCACGCCGACGGTCGCCGTGTAGTGCAGGGTCTTGCCGTTGACGGTCACGGTTTGTTCCACCGATGCGTCGGACGGCAGCGGAGGCAGAGCGTCCTTCGTGTCCGGCGAGGCTACGGTGTCAGATGGCTTGGCTGGTGGGGCGTCCGTGTGCGCCTGCGCAGAAGAAGACCGGGCGGCAAGCAGGCTGAGCAGCAGAGGGAGGATAAGCACGGCTGCGTGGCAGCGGGGGCTGAGGCGAAAAGGAAGCATGCGCCGAAGGGTATCGCAGGCGAGCCGCGATCTGAAGAGCGATGTTGCGGTGGGCCTTCCGGGGCCAGGTCCGCTTCCCGTTGCCTGCGCCTGCCTGTTTGACCCGCAGCCCGGCAGAGCCCTACCCTAAGTAAGTGTGCCCCGGATGTTTCGCGGGCCGCAGAGGCGCTCCCCATGCTGATTACCCTCCTTGACCTTGAGCGAGAGCCTGTCCGCTATGACACATCCTTTCCGCCCGCCGGCATTGATTTCGGCGGAGAAATCGAACAGAAGGGTCCCGTGAAAGCTGCGGGACTGGTCGAGCTGCTCGAAGAGCACCGCGGGCCCAAGGACATCGTGCAGGATATGAGGCTCCGTGGAACCTATGAGGGCCTTTTCGAGGTGCCTTGCGCCCGCTGCCTTGACGCAGTGGAGCACAACCTTGCCGGGGAGTATGACGTTCTGTACCGGCCTCTCGGCGTGGACTCGGACGTGCGCGAGCACTCCATCGGGGCATCCGAGACAGAAATCGGCTATTATCAAGACGGCAGTCTTTTGCTGGAAGATGTTCTGCGAGAGCAGGTTCTCTTGTCTCTGCCTGCTCGGACGCTTTGCCGGGAAGACTGCAAAGGCATCTGCCCGCGCTGTGGTGCCAACGGGAACAACGACCCCTGTTCCTGCGAGGATGTACCGGCCGATCCGCGGTGGTCCGCGCTTGGCGATCTCCGCAGCCGGATCAAAATCTCATAGATGTTCCAGCCATGGCAGCAAGTGCCCGCCGGTTTGCACGGTGCGGCACGGGGAACGCGCCCGCCGGCTGTTGAAAGGAATCTGACGTGCCTAATCCGAAACGACGCCACTCCAAGGCCCGCTCCTCCAAGCGCCGCGCCCATGACTTCTTGACCGCCGTTGGTGTGTCCGAGTGCCCAAATTGTCATGAGCGCAAGCTTCCCCATCGCGCCTGCGGCAAGTGCGGCACTTACAAAGGACGCGCCGTACTAGAAACTAAGGAAGCCAGCTAGCCTCCAACCAAAATGCTGACCGACATCGCTGTCGATGCCATGGGTGCCGACAAGGCGCCGGACCCGGAAATCTGCGGTGCCATCCAGGCCGCGCGTGAGCTCTCGGTGCGCGTTCATCTGGTTGGCCCCCAAGAGCGCCTTCTGCCTCTCCTCAAGGAAGCTCTGCACGGAGAGAAGCTGCCTATTGAAGTGGTCCATGCCAGCGAGCATATTGCCATGGACGAAAAGGCTGCGCAGGCTGTCCGCAACAAGAAAGACAGCTCCATGCGCGTGGGCCTTAAGCTGGTCCGCGAGGGCAAGGCCGCCGGCTTTTTGACGGCCGGTAATACCGGCGCTGCCATGGCAACTGCCAAGATGGTGCTCGGTGCACTGCCCGGCGTAGACCGCCCGGCCCTGGCGATGGTGCTGCCGACGACCGCGGGTACACCCTGTGTGCTGCTCGATGTCGGCGCCAATGTGGATTGCAGCTCGCGCAACCTGGTGCAGTTCGCCATCATGGGCGAGCTGTATGCTCGTTCCGTTCTCAAGATAGCGAAGCCCCGCGTGGGCTTGCTCTCCATCGGCGAAGAAGAAGGCAAGGGCAACGAGCTCACGGGCGAAACGTTTCCGCTGCTCAAGGCTCTGCCGCTTGACTTCATTGGCAACGTGGAAGGGCGCGACCTCTACAACGGTCATGCCGACGTCATCGTCTGCGATGGCTTTGTGGGCAATGTGGCGCTGAAGACCAGTGAAGGCCTGACCCGGCTGGTACGCGATATGCTCAAGGATTCTCTGCGCCGCACAGTCACCGCCCAAGTCGGCGCGCTGCTTTCCCGAAAAGCCTTCTCTACCTTCAAACGCAAGACCGATCCGTCGGAGTACGGCGGAGCACCACTGCTGGGCGTGCGCGGTGTGTGCATCGTTGGGCATGGCTCATCAAACGATCGCGCTATTCGCAACGGAATCCGTGTGGCCGCCGAATTTGCACAAACCGGTGTCAACGGGCTGATCCAGGCAGAGCTGGCGCACTAAGGCAGCTCTTGCGCAGCGCAAAGGGCCGCATCTGCGGCCCTTTTCTTTGTTACCGGAAGCTGTTGAGGAGCTACTGCTGGGGTGTTGTTTGCGCCGAAGCATTGGCGTCGGCTGCCTTTTGCTGGTCCTTCGCAGCCTTCTTCTCCTTGTGGGCGGCATTCTTGTCGGCCTTAGCAGCCTTCTTGCTGCGCTTTTCAGCCGCCTTGGCGCTCTGCGCCTGTGAGTTGTTCTGGTCTGCTTCGCTCTGCAGCTGGGTGGTGTTCTGCGCAGGGGCATTCGCGCCTTGGCCTGCCTGCTGGGCCAGCAAGGCGGGCGTCGCAGCAAGGGCAACGGAAAGCATCAGTGCCGGTAGTGTTCTCATTCTGAAATCTCCTTGGGCATAGCCAAGCAGGCCTTGCCACTGCTGATTTGGATGCGGCACCGGGCATACTGGAACCATGGCCTTGTACCTGGCACTGGACGTGGGCGGCACCAAAACAGCAGCTGCGCTCGCTGATGAAGAGCGTGTGCTGGCGCAGGCTTCATCGGGCAGTATCAAGACGCTTCGCCTTGCGCCGGAAGAAGCAGCGGCCAATCTTCGCAACGTTCTGAACCGCCTTCAATCGCAAACAGGCCTGCACTTGCCGGGAGCGATCACCCGCACCTGCATCGGCACATCCGGGGCTGCGGCGCCGGGGGTTCGCGGCTGGATGGAAGCGGCTCTGCTGGACGCGGTAGGCGGCACGGTCCTTCTTCTAGGCGATGAGGTGATCGCCCTGGACGCTGCATTTCGCGGCGGGCGGGGTGCGCTGGTGATCGCCGGTACGGGCTCTAATATAGTGGGCCGGGCACGCTCCGGGCAGATGGTGCACACCGGCGGCTGGGGCCCGGCGCTGGCCGACGAAGGCTCCGGCCACTGGATTGGTACAGAGGCATTGCGGAGCTGCTTCCGTGCCATCGACGCAGCCGAGCCCTCAACCGCGGATGCGGTCTACGGCGACGGGCATCGTCACCTCATCGATCCGGCGCACCTGCCGCTCCTGCTCCGCCGAATGATGGGATCGCTTGGCCTGGAGACCCTGGGCGACCTGATCGGCGCCGCCAATGCACCGGGCTTCCGCTCCGCTGCCCTGGTTCCGGTCATAGCTGAGGTGGCTCGCGATGGTGATCCTTTGGCGGCCGAAGTGCTGGAACGTGCCGGGCAAGACTTGGCCGGGCTCGTTAGCGCGGTGATCCGGAAGGTTGAAGCGCTGGAAGAAGCCGTATCAGGACAGTTCACGCCGCCAGAGGTCGCGTTCGTAGGAGGCATTCTCAGCCACCTGCCGGAGGTACGCCAGGCCATGCATGACGGGCTCCGCAGGCGTTACCCGGATATCACCTTGCCGCCTGAGCCCGTGGACCCGCTCGAAGGAGCTTTGTGGCATGCAAGGGGCTGCCCGTAGCGGGTGCGCTTGCGCAGCGCTGTGGGATCGGTTCAGATAGAAGGGCATGAGTACGCACGCACTCGCATTTCTTTTCCCCGGGCAGGGCTCTCAGTCTATCGGCATGGGCCGCGATCTCTTCGGGAACTACAACACAGCCCGCGCGGTTTTTGAGGAAGCAGACGAGGCACTTGGCTTTGCCTTGAGCGAGCTATGCTTCCACGGTCCTGAAGAAGAGCTGCGGCGGACCGCGATAACGCAGCCGGCGATCATGGCCGTCTCCGTCGCGGCAGAACGCGTTTTGCGTGAGCAGGGTGTGGTACCGGCCGTGGTGGCCGGGCACTCACTGGGCGAGTACGCGGCACTTGTTTCCGCTGAAGTGCTCACTTTCGCCGACGCAATCCGCGCGGTGTACGTGCGCGGCACCTTGATGCAGGAGGCCGTTCCGGCTGGTGAAGGTGCAATGTCTGCGGTCCTGGGGCTGGGTGCAGAGGAGGTCGTGCAGTGTTGCCGCAACGCAGCTGCAGAGACCGGCGAGATTGTGTCAGCCGCCAACCGGAACGCACCGACCCAAGTTGTGATTTCAGGCTCAGCCAATGCTGTAGAACGAGCGGGTGTTTTAGCCAAGGCAGCCGGCGCAAAGCGCATCGTCCCTTTGCCCGTGAGCGCACCCTTTCACTGTGCGTTGATGCAGCCCGCACAGGACCGGCTTGCTCCCCTGCTCGCTTCGCTTGTGTTTCGAGACGCACGTGTGCCCGTTGTACCCAATGTGCTGGCGCGGGAGGAAAGCGCAGGCGACGCTCTGCGTCAGGCACTGGTCGAGCAGGTCACCGGCGCCGTCCGCTGGGTGGAGTCCATAGAGGCGCTGCGTGACGCGTATAAGCCCCTGCACTGGATCGAGGTCGGGCCCGGCAAGGTGCTCAGCGGTCTGCTGCGGCAGATCGATCGCACACAAAGTGTGCTCAACGCAGAGGATGCTGAGAGCGTGGAACGGACGATCGCTTCGCTGTCCCCCGCCTCAGCCGCACAGTAACTGCGCACATAAGAAAGAGAGCCACACCACCCATGCACTCCCCTTTGCTTCCTATCGCTGCTGTGGCCGCAAAGCTCGGCATCCCCGATCAATATTTCGAGCAGGTCGGCCGTTTCGGCGGCAAGGTCAAGCTCGAGCTGCTGGCCGATCCTGCCTTTCCCCGCAAAGGCAAACTGATCCTCGTGACGGCGACCACGCCTACCGTCTCCGGTGAAGGCAAGACTGTGACCTCCATCGGGCTGACGCAGGGGCTTGAGTACGTGCTGCGCGGCACGGGCAAGCGGGTGGTGCTCACCTCGCGCGAGCCCTCACTAGGGCCGGTTTTCGGCATGAAGGGCGGAGCTGCGGGTGGCGGGCGCTCACAGGTCGAGCCGAGCGAGAAGATCAACCTGCACTTCCATGGCGATTTCCACGCCATCACCTCAGCACACAATCTGCTTGCCGCTCTGCTGGACGCACACATCTTCCACGGCAACGATCTGCAGATTGATCCCGCGACCGTCACCTGGCCCCGCGCGCTCGATATGAATGACCGGGGCCTGCGGCGTATCGTCACGAATGTTGCCGGACCCAAGAAAGACGGCAGCGCCCCGCGCGAGGGGTCCAATCAGAGCACAGGCTTTGTCATTACCGCGGCCTCTGAGGTGATGGCGATCCTTGCACTCGCGCGCGACCGCGAGGATCTGCGTGAGCGTCTGGGCGCGATCATTGTGGCGGAGACAAAGAGCGGAGAGCCGGTGCGCGCACGCCAGCTGGAAGCAGTAGGCCCCATGATGGCGTTGCTCGCGGAAGCGATCGAGCCGAACCTGGTGCAGACCACCGAAGGCACACCCGCTTTTGTCCACGCCGGGCCATTTGCCAACATCGCGCATGGCACATCCAGCATTGTGTCGCAGGAGATTGGGCTACGGCTGGCCGACTATGCCGTGAACGAGTGCGGCTTTGCCTCAGACCTCGGCCTCGAGAAGTACATGGACATCGTGCTGCGTGTGTCTGGGATAGAACCGGCGGCGGCCGTTCTTGTCACGACCGCACAGAGCCTGAAGAACCAGGGCCAGGCGATGCCGGAGAGCGAAGGGCCGAATGCGTTGGAGCGCGGCTTTAGCAATCTGGCCAAACATGTGGCCATCCTGCAAGGGTTTGGGCTGCCCGTTGTGGTTGCGATCAATCATTTTCCCCAGGACACGGACGAAGAGCTCGCCCGGCTCCAGGGTTGGTGTGCTGCGCGTGGCCTACCCCATGCCTTGACCGAAGCCTTTACGCGCGGGGCTGAAGGCGCAGCCGAGCTGGCGCGCGCCGTGCTCGCCGTAACCGATGGCCCGGCGCCGACGCTTACACCGACATACGCGCTCGACACCACTTTGCGGGAGAAGGTCGAAGCCGTGGCTACGGAGGTTTATGGCGCGGAAGGCGTGGACTTTTCAGACGCGGCGCTCCATGCGCTGGAACGTTTTGAGAAGTGGGGTTTCGGGGCTGTCCCTGTCTGCATTGCCAAGACCCAGTACTCGCTTTCTGATGATCCGAAACTCGCCGGGGCGCCGCGAGGATGGCGATTGCGCATCCATAACGCTGTACTGTCAGCGGGAGCAGGATTCGTTGTGCTGATCGCGGGCAACATGATGCTGATGCCGGGGCTGCCGAAAAGTTCTCGAGCCAGCGGCATTGACGTGGATGCCGCAGGCGACATCATCGGCCTGCGCTAGCCGGCAGATCGTTTTTCGGAGGTTTGGATGTCGAACATCGTGTACGTGATCGCCGGCGTGTACCTGATGGCCATGGGGTACACCGGCCGAACGCTGGTGAACGAGTCCGATGTAGCGCCGGAAGAGATTGAACGCGTCAAGCGCAATGCCGGTGCGGGAAAGCGTACCGTCGCAATCGGCGTAGGGCTCCTGCTGCTTATGTATGGAACTTTCCAATTGGGCCGGCTCTACCACTATCACTAGTAGTGCCGGCGTTTCGCAGCAAGGAACGAAGGGGAACCAGAAAAACGGCTGGAGCGCTAACAAGAAAATGCCATGCGGGCGGTCAATGCAGCAGATCCCGAAAGAAGCTGAGCGCTCCCTTCTCATAAAGTTGATACTCGGGAAGCAGACGTGCAGCCGCGGCAAAGCGTTGAAATGGCGAGCGATCCAGGATGGAAATCCTTGCCTCAAAGAACCTGATTTTGCGCTTCACTTTGTCAAGCAAGGCAGGCTCTACCATGAAGCGCTCCTCCCTCATGGAAGCGATCTGCTCAAGCCGTTCCAGGAGAAGGCGAAAGCGACGAGCCTGGCTCCTGTGGAATGCCGATGCGGATTCTTTTGCCGTAAAGAGATGAGAGCTCAACGGCGTTTCCTTCGCGCCGACCTGCTGCTGCGCATGCAGGCGATAGGTCATCGGCAACGTCGCAAGCGGCTTGATCTCTGCAACGCAGGCGAGCAGCAGTGCGATCCAGCCATCATGAACCCATTCGACAGGGAAGGGAACGAGCAACGGGATAAAGCTGGCCCGAAACAAGAGTGTAGCGCCCGTCACTGTATCCCGCTGAATGAGCTGCTCGGGCGCGGTTTGGCGGTTGAAACTGCGCTGACGAGGGGCTGTAAAGCCGAAGCGCTGCCATAGAGTTCCAGGCTGCAAAGCGCCAGAGTCATCCATAAGCCGCGCATTAGAAAATACGCCTGCGAGCGCTGCATTCTCATCAAGCACAGCCCCCATCACGGCAAGTTTTGCCGTGCACCAAAGATCATCCTGATCGCAGAGAGCGATGCCATCACCACGGCAAAGGCGGATTGCCTGCTCAAAGTTCCGGGTGGAGCCGAGATTATGGACGTTACGATGGAAGAGGACGCGAAATGGGGCGGAGCTGCGAAAACGCTCGACGATGTCCTCCGTGTCGTCACTGGAGCCGTCATCGCAGATGACGAGCTCATAGGGCGCCAGGGTTTGCTGCTCGATGGAGTACAACTGTTGTTCGAGATAGCGGCTGCCATTGTAGGTACACATTGCAACTGAGATTTGCATCGCGTGGCTCCACCTGCTCTTTAGACTAACCGACACTTTTTCAGTCGCCTGGCGCAGCGCAGGAGTGGTGCGAGGTGCAATGTCCGCTATTCCGTAATAAGGAGCAACCATGCCGTACCTCCTGAAGAGTGAACCCGAGAAGTACTCCTTCGACGATCTTCTCCATGAGGGGGAAACAGTCTGGGATGGCATCAAGAATGCCCAGGCGTTGAAGTTTCTCGCCAACATGAAGAAGGGAGAGAAGCTGGTGATCTATCACTCCAATACCGGTAAGGAAGTCGTGGGAACAGCCTCTGTGGTCTCGGTCGATCCAGCGGATGGGAAGAACCCTGTCGTGCGAATCAAGCCCGGCAAGCGGCTGAAGCGTGCCAAGCCGCTGTCGGAGATGCGGGAGTCTCCCGTTTTCCACGACTCGCTGCTGTTCCGGCAGTTCCGGCTTTCGGTAGTCCCGCTGAGCGACGAGCAGTATGACTGGCTGCTGCACGGCTAAGCCGGGTGTTGCTTTCGCCCGCTGCGCTACACTCAAAGCTGTGCAGGTGCAGCACCCATGGGTGCTGTTAAACGGGAAGCCGGCGAACATCCGGCACTGTCCCGCAGCGGTGATGGGAACGAAAGCGGCAGCGGGCCCTTAGGCCCGCGGCACTGCCTCGCAAGAGGTGGGAAGCGGTCCGCCGTAGGCAGCCCAAAGTCCGAAGACCGGCCTGCCGCCGCCAACGCAGATGCTGCGGGTGTGCGCATAGGTGAGCAACACGCCTCGTGGACTGGGCGTGCGGTTCCATGCTGTTCCCCGCCTGCGCACACTCGAGAGCGCCGGAAGGTGGCGGCCTGCGCACGGGTGGTTCCTTTTGAAAGCTAGGACAAGGACAAGGAACCGATATGCCACTGCCACAACTACAAACAGCCTCGCTGGGCTTTCCACGTATGGGTGCGGGCCGCGAGTTGAAGTTTGCCCTGGAAGCCTTCTGGGCCGGGAAGCAATCCCAGGCTGAGCTGGAAGCCACCGCCCGGGATCTACGTGCGCGCCACTGGCAGCTGCAGAGCACCGCCTCCATCACGCACATCCCCTCGAATGACTTTTGCCTGTATGACCAGGTGCTCGACATGCTTGTCGCCCTCGGCGCAACGCCCGAACGCTTCGGCACAGGCCCGGTCACCCTTGAGCGCTACTTCGCCATGGCCCGCAACAGCCATGAGCAGACCGCGATGGAGATGACGAAGTGGTTTGATACCAACTACCACTACCTTGTACCGGAGTGGTCAGCCGGGTTTTCCTTCCAGGCCGATCCCTCAAAGCCCGTGCAGCACTTCAGCGAGGCGAAGGCGCTCGGCATCCTGACCCGGCCCGTACTGATCGGCCCGTGCACCCTGCTGCTGCTGGGTAAACCATCTGGAGGCCTGGACCGCTGGTCGCTGCTTCCGCGCTTGCTTGAGGCGTATGGCGCGCTTCTGCGTGCGCTCAAGAAAGCTGGTGTAGAGAGCGTGCAGATCGACGAGCCCTGCCTAGCGACAGACCTGCCCGCCGGTGTCAACCTGCACTACCGCACCGCGTATGCCGAGCTTGCGAAAGCCGGGCTGCCGCTGCACCTTGCCACCTACTTCGCTGGGCTGGAAGATAACCTCCCACTTGCCTTCTCTTTGCCGGTTGCAAGCGTGCACCTGGATCTGGTGCGTGCGCCGGGGCAGTTGACAGAGGCGCTTCGCCTTGTGGGGCCGCAGCAGAGCCTCTCGCTTGGTCTCGTGGATGGCCGCAACATATGGGTCAATGACTTTGACCGGAGCCGCACTCTCATCGACCAGTCTATGGCTGCGCTCGGTCCGGAGCGCGTTGTGCTGGCACCCTCCTGCTCTCTGCTGCACGTGCCTGTGGATGCCGCAACTGAAACCAAACTAAATCCGGTTGTGCATTCCTGGCTGTCCTTTGCGGTGCAAAAACTGCATGAACTGCATGCGCTGGCTCGTGGCGAAGACCAGGCCTTTGCCGAGCATGCGACGAACAAAGCGGCGCTTGCCTCGCGTGCAGCTGCTGAGTCAAGCCGCAATCTGCGGGTACGTACCACCCTGCAGAACTTGCGTCCTGAAGAGCGCCAGCGAGCAACGCCTTACAAGCAGAGATCGCAGGCGCAGGCAGGGTCGCTTGGTCTGCCGCCGATGCCCACCACCACCATCGGATCCTTCCCGCAGACGCCAGCCATCCGCAAAGCACGTGCTGCCTGGCGGGCCGGCAAACTTCCGCAGGCCGAGTACGAGCAGTTCCTGGAACAGGAGACAGTCAGCTGCCTGCGCGAGCAGGAAGAAGCCGGCCTTGATCTTCTGGTTCATGGTGAGTTTGAGCGCAACGACATGGTGGAGTACTTCGGCGAGCAGCTCGAGGGCTTTGCCTTTACGCAAAATGGCTGGGTGCAGAGCTACGGCTCCCGTTGCGTCAAGCCGCCCATGATCTACGGCGATGTATACCGGCCAGCGCCGATGACCGTGCGCTGGAGCACCTTTGCCCAATCGCAAACAGCCCGGCCCGTCAAGGGCATGCTGACTGGCCCTGTCACCATCCTCCAGTGGTCGTTTGTGCGCGATGACGTGCCTCGTAGCGAGGTGGCCCAGCAGATCGCGCTTGGGCTGCGTGATGAGGTGCGCGATCTGGAAGCAGCAGGCATCCGCGCCATCCAGCTAGATGAACCGGCACTGCGCGAAGGGCTGCCCCTGCGCCGCAGTGAGTGGCAGGGTTACCTGGATTGGGCTGTCGATGCGTTCCGGTTGGCTACATCGAGTGTGCGTGACAGCACGCAAATCCATACGCACATGTGTTACTGCGAGTTCGAGGCGATCCTGCCGTCGATCGCTGCGCTCGATGCCGACGTAATCTCTATGGAATCGGCGCGGTCGCGTGGTGAGCTCTTCCACGCCTTCAGCCAGGCCGGGTATCCAAACGGCATTGGTCCTGGGGTGTGGGACATCCACTCGCCCCGCATCCCACCGCTGGCTGAGATGGAAGACCTGCTGCAGGGTGCATCGGCTGTGCTGGCCACGGAGCAGCTCTGGGTTAACCCGGATTGCGGCCTCAAAACCCGTGACTGGCCGGAGGTGCGCGCCGCATTGCGGAACATGGTGGCCGCAGCGCACAGCGCCCGTAAAGCAGCTGTCGGCGCTGCGGTCAAGGTCTAGGTCTTTTTGTGGGGTAGGGAAGAGCTTCCAACCTCCCTGCCCGCGCAAGAACCGCGCCGGATGCGCTCACGCCGTTCTCGTACGGGTGAAGATGGAAAGTTTGGGTGAAGTGTCGCTTTGCCAGACGGAAAGCCATGTCCTTTATCGCTGGTCCCATTACCTGTGCACGAGAACGGCGCTAATCCGGACCCACATAGAGCTCGACCGGGGAGAAGCCGATCTCCTTTGTCTTGTGGTCAACGCGCAGAAACAAAGGCGTCTTACCGTCATTGATGGTGACGCCCATGATGACGCCATTGCCCTTGGTCGCTGTCAGGCCGATCTTATGGGAGTGGATGGCGCCGTAGTCGCCTGAAGGCCCCCAGTCTTTCTCGAACTCTGCAAAGGTGTAGCCGGTGTAACGCTCACCGTGGTTCTTCCAATCCGGATCATTGTTCCAGTAGCCGTAGGCATCCGGCAGGTCCTGTTTCTCCACAAGAGCGAAGAAGTGGTTGATGCGATGCTGTTCCGGCCAGTCCCACAGAAAGAACGTGAGCACAGCCCCGATCACAGCGACGCCCAGCGTAATCAGGACACTGTTGCGGATGATGAGTGCGCGGCGTGCGTCATAGCGAGGTGCGTCCAGCAAAGTCATAGCTGCGCTTTGTCTCCCGTCCTACTTTTCTGTTTAGACACCTTGCTTCTTGCGCTGGTTCCCGCAGACGGAACCGCTCCTTCGCTCGCAGCCACGAAATCAAAGCTTGTCGCAGAACGGTCCTTCGCTCGCTCGAGAGCCAGAGTGATGAGGCGGTCGATCAACTCCGGGTAGGGAACACCGCTGGCCTCCCAGAGCTTGGGGTACATGCTGATGGCAGTAAAGCCTGGGAGCGTGTTGATCTCGTTGAGGTAGATTCCGCCATCGGTTCCGGCCTCCATCAGGAAGTCAACGCGCGCCAGCCCGGCACAGTCGCAGGCCTGAAAAGCCAGGATGGCCATCTCTCGGATTACCTTGGCTTGCTTTTTGGTCAGCTTAGCGGGCAGGACCAGCTCCGAACCCTGGCTGAGGTACTTTGCCTCGTAGTCGTAAAACTCCTTGGCAGGCACGATTTCCCCAACAACCGACGCCTCCGGTGCGTCATTGCCGAGGATCGCGACCTCGAGCTCCCGTGCTTTGCCGGTGCCCTTGCGACCACTTCCAATCGCCTGCTCTACCACCAGCTTGCGGTCATAGCGCGCAGCCAGGTCCAATGAAACAGCCAACTCCCCCCGGTCATGCGCCTTGCTGATGCCGACCGAAGACCCTCCATTTGCCGGCTTCACGAAGACAGGGTACTGGAGAGCAGCTTCGATCTTCTTGCGCGCTCCTTTCGGGTCCTGTTGCCACGAGCTGCGCAGAAGGCTTACGTGTTTTGGGATGGGCAGCCCGGCCGCAGCGAAGAGCCGCTTCATGACGTCCTTGTCCATGCCGGCGGCAGAACCAAGCACACCCGAACCTGCATAGGGGATCCCGGCAAGCTCAAGCAGCCCCTGGATCGTGCCATCTTCGCCAAAGGTCCCGTGCAGCACGGGTAGGACCACATCAAAGGAAAGCCACTGCTCCACCCCGCCCATGGCAGCGCTAAAGGCCGGAAGAGCTGTTCCCACTTGCTTGCGAGCCATGGCGCCGGCAGCCGCCTCATCTGTTTCACCTGCATGATCCTGCCGGTCTAAGTCCGAGGATTGGCTTTTCTCGGCGCTCCCGTCGGCTGGGCTGCCGAGGAGCATGGCCTCCGACTCATCGGCCAGGAGCCAGCGGCCCGTCTTGGTGATGCCGACCGGGATCACCTCATACCTGTTGCGATTGATTGCAGCGAGAACGGAAGCAGCGGATAAGAGCGATACCTCGTGTTCACCGCTACGGCCGCCGAACAGAACAGCAACCTTCAGTTTCTTCATGCCTCTCGATAGTAGCCGCGTGCATGGAGGAAGTCCGCCGCCTTCCACCGAGAAAGCATGTGCAAGCGTGATTCCCACTTCGGAATCTGTGCTGTTTAGGGACACAGAGGCCTCTGGACGCAGAGCTTTTTCTCGCTTGGAGTGATCGCACCGCCACCACGGTGCCGATACTGCGAAGGATCTTTCTGCGGTGTCGCGCTCAACCAAGCTATGGCGACTGGAGAGAGACAAGGTATTCGCTCCAGACATCGGGCACACGGGGATTTCCCAACATGGCTTCTCTCTATCTGGTTCTTTCTGTTCTTGATTGCGCATGCGCTTTCTCCGCAGGGAGGCGCAAGCTCCTGGCGGCCTTTTATTTCGCACGGATGCGCTTCCTCTATCGGCGCCGCATCGGATGCGCCTTCTCGCCGGAGCGAGCTCTCCGCATCCTGGCTGCTTTTGCGGCGCTCGGAGCCGTGTCTGCGGACGCGCATGCACAGGCAGCTCATTTCAGCGGTGCGGAGATGACCCTCGGCAGCGGAATAAAAGCACCGAACGGCATCTGTACCGATGCGCTGGGCAATATCTACATCGCGGATAGTGGCAATGAACGCGTCCTCAAGGAGACGCTTACCGCAAACGGCTACGTGCAGAGCGTGGTGACTGCATCCCCAGCCGTGGGGCGGGTCGACGACATTGCCGTGGATGCGGCAGGCAATCTCTACTTCGCAGATTACGGATGGAACCGCGTTGAAAAGGCTGTACCTTCAGGCGGAGCGTATACCCTAAGCGTCCTTCCTACCGGCACGCTGCAGAATCCAAGCGGGATCGCCGTCGATGCGAGCAGCAACTTATACATCGCCGACTCGGGCAATGGACGCGTCTTGAAGGAGACCTTTACAGGCTCCGGGTATAGCGAGAGCGCGATCGTTTCCTCGGGCCTGAGCTGGCCAGTCGGCATCCAGGTGGATGCGAGTGGGAACGTCTTCATCGCCGACACTTATAACAATCGCGTTCTCGAGGAGGCAGCTTCACCAAGCGGCTACAAGCAGACCGCTGTCCTTTCGACCGGGCTGTCTCAGCCGGTGCGCTTTGCTCTCGATGCGGCAGGCGATCTCTACATTGCAGACAACGGCTCCAACCAGATTGTGAAAGAGTCCTTCTCGGCCGGGACGTATTCTCCGAGCGTAATGGCCACGCTGCCCCTGAACAACCCTGTCGGTGTGGCTCTCGACGCAGATGGGAACGTATACATCGCAGACAGCTCAGACAGCCGCGTGCTTTTGCATAGCATGTCCGGGGCGCAGTTTGGAAGCAGCGCAACCGGCAGTGTCGGCAGTACCGCCTCGCTTCTGTTTACGTTCGACAAGGGAGGCATTCTCGGGGCGCCGCTCGTCTCCACACAGGGTGCTGCCGGCCTTGATTATGCCGCGGCTGGAAGCAGCAGCTGTGCGCAGGGGGCCTCTTATGCTGCAGGCGCTGTCTGCTTTGTGAATGTAACCTTCCACCCCTTGCTTGCCGGGTTTAGATATGGGGCGGGGGCGCTGCTCGACAGCTCCGGCAATGTGCTTGCTACCGGTTACCTGGCCGGTTCCGGCGCTGGTCCGCAGGTCAGCTTCAGTCCGGGCGTGCAGAGCATCGTGGCGGATGGTTTGCTCAATCCTCGCGCGGTTACCGTGGATGCAGCCGGAAACGTCTACATCGCCGACACCGACCACCAGCTCGTCCTCAAGGAGGCTGTTTCTGGAGGTGCGCCGTCCCAGCTTAACCAGAGCAGCCTGCAGTGGCCGTGCGCCGTAGCAGTCGATGGCGCGGGAAACCTCTACATCAGCGATACCTTCCACTCACGCATCCTCAAGGAGACACTGCAGGGCGGTACCTACACGGAGAGCACAGCTGTTTCGAGCGGACTGGATTACGCGTTTGGGCTGGCCGTCGATTGGTCCGGCAACCTCTACGTGGCCAATGCTGGGAACAGCCAAATCTTGAAAGAAGTTCCGACTTCTAGCGGATATGTAGCTCAGCAGCTGCCCTTCCAAGGATTCAGCAACGTCCAGGGACTTGCTGTGGATGGAAGCGGCGACGTTTACGTCGCTGATGCGGGCAACAACCGCATTGTCAAAGAAACACTCTCCGGCGGTACGTTCACGCAAACCACGGTGCAGACCAGCAGTGCGCTAAGCAACCCCAAGGATGTGGCCGTAGACGCGAGCGGAAGCATCTACATCGCGGATACGAACAACAATCGGGTACTCAAGGAAACATTTTCCGGGGGCAATTACGTGGAAAACACTCTCGGCACCGGCCTCGCGGAAGTCGATAGCATTTCGGTCGACGCGCACGGCAACGTCTACGTCGCGGATACGGGAGATGGCCGCATCATAAAGCTGGACTTCGCTGACGCGCCAAGCCTGAGCTTCCCGGACACCCCGGTAGGAGCTACCAGCAGCGGAAAGACGGCGACGCTCAGCAACATCGGCAACATGCCGCTCTCGTTTCCAGTGCAGTCGAGCGGCAGCAACCCGGCCGTCTCCCCCAATTTCACTCTGGACAGCGACGTCCCCAATGCATGCCCGCAAATCACAGCAAGCGAGGCCGCTAGTGCAAATCTTCTTCCCGGCGCGAGCTGCTCGTTGGCTCTCGGCTTTGCGCCCACCACCGCCGGAGCAGTGCAAGGCAATCTGGTCGTGAGTGACACAAGCCTCAACAACGCAGGCTCCCTGCAATCGCTCACTTTGTCTGGTCATGGAGTAAATGCTTCAGCCAACCTGCAGTTGTCTGTTCCCTCAGTCGCTACGTACGGCAACCCGATCCAGGTCACCGCCTCCATGACAGACTCTGCCACCCAGAGCCCCGTCACAGGCGGCACCATCGCCTTTGCGGATGCAAACGGCAGCTTCGGTTCCCAAGCTGTAAAAAACGGAACGGCTCAGGCCTCTTGGCTCGCGCCGGCTGCTGGCACCTTTATATTAAATGCGAACTTCACTTCACCGAATAACAGCATGAGCAATGCTTCCGCTCAGACGACGGTGCAAATCACAGCTGCCCCCTTGCTTGTGTCCGCAACCAACGCAAGTAAGACCTATGGCGGCAGCAACCCCCAGTTCACAGGCGCTATTACCGGTGCCGTCAACAACGATTCATTTGAGGAAGCTTTCCAGACGTCTGCCGGCGCCGCATCGCCGGTCGGAAGCTACAACATCGTTCCTTCCGCTTCGGGAGCTAACCTGGCGAGTTACTTGCAGAAGGTACAGAACGGGACCTTGCAGATCTCTTCGGCGAGCCTTACTCTGTCAGCCGACGATGCGACACGGGCGTATGGCGCGGCGAACCCGGCTTTCACCGGCACTGTAAGCGGTGCAGTCAACAATGACCAGCTGACTGAGACCTTCAGCACGACAGCGACTAGCAAGTCATCGGTTGCCAGCTACCCAATCACCCCCGCCGTAAGCGGGGCAGCGGCCGGCAACTACAACCCGACGATCAAAGCTGGGTCTTTGACGATCACCCAAGCCGGCCTGTTGATTGCTGCAAACGACGCAACGCGAACTTACGGCGCAGCCAACCCCACCTTCACTGGCACACTGAACGGCGCGGTGAACGGAGACCAGCTTGCCGAAACCTTCACTACAACAGCCACGGCCAACTCGCCGGTTGCCAGCTACGCAATCACCCCTGCGATCAGCGGCGCAGCAACAATCAACTACAACCCGATAATCAAGCCAGGTTCACTCACCATCACGCAAGCTAACCTCTCGGTCGCTGCAGATGACACCACACGGCAGTATGGCGCTGCCAATCCGACTTTTACCGGCACCATAAGTGGAGCGGTCAATGGAGATCAATTGACCGAGACGTTCAGCACCACAGCTAGCAGCAACTCGTCCGTAGCCAGCTATCCGATCACCCCGGCCGTCAGCGGCGCAGCCGCGGCAAACTATCATCCGACGATCAAGCCAGGCTCACTCACCATCACGCAGGCCAGCCTGTCCTTGTCTGCCGACAACCTGACGCGCGTATATGGCGCAGCCAATCCGACGCTGACCGGCACCATGACCGGCGCGATGATTGGAGACCAACTGACTGAAACCTTTACCACCGACGCCACCACAGCTTCGCCGGCGGCCGCATACCCGATCACCCCAGCGGTGAGCGGCGCGGTCGCTGCGAACTACAAGCCGGCGATCAAGCTCGGTGTGCTGACGATCACGAAGGCAAACCTTGCGCTCGCAGCCAACGATCAAACCCGCAGGTACGGTGCGGCCAACCCGACGTTCAGCGGAACGGTTACAGGCGCGGTCAACGGCGACCAATTCACCGAGGCCTTCAGCACATCGGCGACGCAGACTTCCCCGGTGGCAAGCTACCCGATCGTGCCCAGTGTGTCAGGCGCCAACCTCTCGAACTACTCGCAGGCAGCGACGAGTGGAACGCTCACGATCATAGGGGCGCCGCTAAACGTCTCTGCAAACAGTGTGAGCCGAGGATACGGTATGCCAGACCCGGAGTTTACAGGTAGTGTCACGGGCATTTTGGAAGGAGATACGCTGCAGGAGAGCTTCAGCACCGACGCCACACAGGCCTCGGCACCGGGTGCCTATAGCATCACTCCCGCGGTGACTGGTGCAGCCCTGAGCAATTACACCCCGTCTATGGCCAAAGGCGTCCTGACCATCACCGCTGCACCGCTGACCGTTTCTGCTCAGGATGCGGTACGACCCTACGGCAGCCCGAACCCGCAGTTTGCGGGTATTGTCTCCGGTGCCGTGCCGGGTGAGGCCTTCACAGAAACATTCACCACCTCCGCAACGGCGCAATCCCCGGTAGGCGTTTACCCGATCACCCCGGCGGCTGCCGGACCCACCGCTGCCAATTACACACCATCTGTGCAGACCGGGCGGCTGACCGTCACGCCGGCAGCGCTGGCCGTTACGGCTGCACCTGCCACCAGGTTCTACGGGGCGCCGAACCCTGTCCTCATAGGGACGATCAGTGGTGTAGCAAACGGCGACATACTAACAGCGACGTACGCAACAGCAGCAGGCGTTGGCGATGCACCGGGCCAGTACCCCATCATCCCTACCGTGACCGGCTCAGGGCTTGCCAACTATACGCTGACCGCGAGCAACAGCATGCTGACGATCCAGAAAGCCGCATCTACCACAACACTCACGCAGCAAACAGGGTCTGCGGGCGCGACCCTGTTGCAGGCGCAGGTAGCTGCCAGTACGAGCGGAACGCCGGGAGGCATCGTACAGTTCTTCGCAGGCAAAGTGCTGCTTGGGGAGTCGCAGTTGCAAGCCGGCATTGCAAACCTCTCCACCACACAGCTCACTCCGGGTACCTCGGCTGCGGTGTCGGCCGTCTACCAGGGTGACACCAACTTTCTTACAAGCTTGTCGGATGCGCTTAGCTTCCAGGTGCCGTCCATGGGCTTCTGGGTCTCCCCGATGAGCAGTATGGCGGCAGTTTCCGTCAAGGCCGGCGGCACGGCCAACTTCCCTCTTCAGGTGGGCCCAGGTACCGGAGGTGTGTATCCAGGGCAGGTCACATTCTCTGTAGCAGGGCTGCCGACTGGTGCGAGCGCAACCTTCTCGCCAGCTACGCTTGCAGCAAACAGCACCGTGCAGTCTATCTTGATGAGGGTGCAGCTATCGGCGGCAGCCGCTCCTGCAGCGACTCAGCAAGCGAGCAGCCGAGGACACCTACTCTCAGCACTCGAGCGTGCAAGCCTGGCCCTCATGTTGTTGCCTCTTGCCGGGGCTCGGCGGCTCCGTAGGGCGGGGCGCGGTTTTGGACTGAGTCTGCTGCTGATCCTCGGCAGTCTGCTCGCCGGCACCTCTTTGATGGGCTGCGGCTTCTCTCCCGGCAGCTTTCAGGCACAGGCGCCAACGAGCTACACGCTGACTGTGACCATGGAGAGCGCAGGGGTCAAACACACAACCACAACCAACCTGCTGGTGGAGCCGCAGCAAAGCGAAGGAGGTGCTCCCGCACAGTAAGCCGCGCTCGAGCCGTTCTTGTGTACACGTCGGGGATCCTACGACATCGAAGTGTGGCTTTTCCTCGAGAAAAGCCACACTTCACCCAAACTCTTCCTCGCCGTCCATATGAGAACGGCGCCAGGATACCGGCGAGCGTCACAGCAAGAGAGGGCTGACCGCCAGATGCGCTCGGCACCTCTCTCATGCGCGTACGCGCACTCAGGGATACATGCGGTTTAGCGTTCGTGCGAAAGGGATGGTCTCACGGACATGATCCAGCCCGCAGATCCATGCCACGGCACGCTCAATCCCCATGCCGAAGCCAGCATGCTGCACCGAGCCATACCGGCGCAGGTCCAGGTACCACTGGAAAGCATCCAGAGGCAGATTGTGCTCCTCAATCCGCTGCTTGAGCAGGTCGTAATCCGCAATGCGCTCTGAGCCGCCGATGATCTCTCCATAGCCTTCCGGCGCCAGCACATCCACGCACAGGGCGTACTGCGGGTCCTCGGGATCAGGCTGCATATAGAACGCCTTCACAGCAGCCGGGTAACGATGCACCATCACGGGCCGGTCGAATTGCAATGATAGGTAGGTCTCATCTGGAGAACCGAAATCATTGCCGTACTCAAAAGAATCGGGAAGTTCTCCGCGCGTATGCGCCTCATTGAGCATGCGGACAGCTTCGTCATAGCGCAGCCGCGGAAAAGGCGCCTGGATTGTCTCGAGCCGAGACACATCGCGGCCGGTGAGCAGCAGATCCTGCCCACGCCTGGTCAGAACGCGATTCACGATGAAACTGATGAAGTTCTCCGCCAGCTCCATCAATTCATCGAGCCCGGCATAGGTCATCTCGGGCTCCACCATCCAGAACTCCGTCAGATGGCGGCGTGTTTTGGACTTCTCAGCCCGAAACGTCGGCCCAAACGAGTACACCTTGCCCAGGGCAAGCGCTGTGCTCTCGATATACAGCTGTCCGCTCTGCGTGAGGAAAGCCTCTTCGCCGAAGTACTCCACTGGAAATAAGGTGCTGGTGCCCTCGCAGGCTGCCGGAGTCAGGATCGGCGGATCGGTCAGCGTAAAGCCCTGCTCATCGAGAAAATCGCGCGCTGCCTTGATGATCTCCGCGCGGATGCGCAGGATGGCTGACTGGCGTGGGGTACGGATCCAGAGATGGCGGTTTTCCATCAGGAAGTCCACCCCATGTTCTTTGAGCGAGATGGGGAACGGCGCTTCCTCCGGCACACGCTGGCCTACGGCCAGGTCTTCCACATCCAACTCGTAACCGCCCGGCGCACGTTTGTCGGCGCGGACCCGTCCACGGACCACAATGCTGCTCTCCTGCGTCAGGCTCTTGATCCGCTCAAACACCTCAGGCCGCACCGCGGCTTTGGGCACAATGCCCTGAATTGTGCCGGTTCCGTCCCGGAAGATGGGAAACAGGAGCTTGCCGCTTTCCCGCAGGTTGTAAAGCCAGCCCCGCAGCTGGATCGTCTGCCCCTCATGCAGCCCGATCGCGGCGATCGTGGCAAGGGGCGGCGAAGCTGCTTGCTCGAATGTCTCGGTGTGGGTGGTTTGCTCGTTCTCGTCTGCCATGAGTCCTGTCTTTTCCCGATCTGCTCCAGGTTTGCTACTGAGCTGCCGGCGCGAAAGCCTCGAAAGCCGTGCGTGCTCTTTCCACGACCTGCGCCGTGTCGGCTCCATAGGAGTAGTGGATCTCCAGCACGCCCGCTGGCTGCTGCGGCGCTGCCCGGAGAGCATCCAGGGCCTTGCTGAAGTCGATCGTCCCTTCCCCGGGCCATAGATGGGCATCACGCTGCCCATCATTGTCGTGGAGGTGCGAGGAGCGGATCCGACCCTGTAAGGCATCGATAGTGCTTTCGACTCCATCACCCATGTGGGCATGCCCGACGTCCAGGCAGACGCCGATGTCATCCAGGTGGCCGACGTTGAGAATCTCAAGCAGGTGCGCGGGGGCGGTCACCTCATTAGGAATGTTTTCCACCAGCAGCTTGACCCCAAGCGGACGTGCGTAGGTCTGCAGGTGTTCGAGCGCAGTCAACGCATTCTCGAGCGTTCGGGCATTCCAAGCGTCGCCACGGTCGCCAAGGTGAAGCACCAGGTGGGCAAAGGGAATCTGCTCCGCAGTCTCCAGCGCGCGCTTGATCTCGTCCATGCCGTCGATGCGCCGCGACTTGTCGGCATGGACAACGTTGACGGAGGGCTCGCCGCCTCGGCCTGAGTCGCGGTCGCTGTACAACGGGGCGTGCATTGAGAACAAGGGAACCGGGTGGCTGCGGAACCAGTCGCCGATCTCCCGTATGGAGGATCGATCAGTGTAGTCAAAATGCTGGCGGGCAGCAAACAGCTCGATGCCTTCCGCGCCGGTGCCGGCCAGTACGTCAAGAAGCCCCGGGTGAAGTCGCGAGCGGAGAAAAACGTGGGTAGAGATGACTTTGCGCATGATGGGTGCAGCCCCTATCTTCTCACCCCGTTCTAAGCTCGAGCGCCGAGCCGGAGGCCGCAGCTGCATCAGGAGAAAACTACCCCTCTTGTGTCCCGGCGAAGTATCGCCTCAATCTTCCGCGATAGAAACTGCTGAGTGATGTCGAAAGCCGGCTCTATCTATATGCCTGTCGCCAAGAGGTCACGCTTTGCTCACTCAGGACCGCCTGCAGACACAAAGCGCCAACCCTGTGTTGACGGCCCCGAAGGTTTCGCGTTTCTACAAGCCTGAGCTGGATGCGCTCCGCTTCCTTGCCTTCCTGATGGTCTTCCTTCACCACACGCCAGCGCCCGTGAGATTGGGCCTAGCAGGGCCTGCCTAGCGTGGCGGGCTTACGGAGTAAGCCTCTTTTTCATGCTGAGCGCCTACCTGATCACTGAACTCCTGATTAGGGGCAGAGCCGGACCGGAACATTTTCTGCTCGGGACTTCTTCCTCCGCAGAGTTCTGCGTATATGATCGCTCGGCTTCGTCGGCATTGGCATAGCCTTGCTTTACGGGGCGCTGTTACCTGCTGGGCCTGTCAGCGCAGGAGCCCTCGCTTCCATTCTGCTGATCGTCAGCAACATATATGTGGCCAGGCACGGCTGGGTACTCCTTGGGACAGCATATGTGCTCTGGCCTCTTTCTACTGAGGAGCAGTTCTATCTGATTATCCCGACGTGATGAAGCTAGGTGGGACGACGGGCTCTCACGGTTATGGCTGTTTTGTGCTTCCACTCGCGTACGGAGCGCTCGCTTTTCTGGGTCATCAGCATGCGGACCCACGGCACGCCGTCTGGGTCGACAGCTTCGTGCAGTTCCACTTCTTCGCTGCCGGCAGCTTGCTGGCACTTCTGCTGCACGGCCGCGTCTTAAACTCGCGAATTGCTGCGGGTAGCGCTCCTGCTTGCGGGTGCGCTGATCCTGTATTTTGTCGAGCAGCACCTCCACGCGCAGGGTGCTGAGCTGTTAAACAGCTCACGCTTGTGCCTGGCTTACGCGCTTGTGCTTGTCGCTTGTTACTCTGTTTCATTGCGTTCTTGATGTGCGCCGAAGTCTGCCCACAGGCCTTATCTACCTGGGCAAGATCTCACTTGGCCTTTATGTCTACCATGCCGCCGTGACAAGCCTTATCTTTATGAGCGGGTTCCGGCCACACAAAGACCCTTCCATTCTTTGGTCGTCCAAGATGTCGTTTCTCTGCTCATCACGATTGCTCTTGCGTCCGCGTCCTATCACTTCTGGATCGAAGGTTGATTCGCCTCAAAGAGCATTTCCGCGGTTGTTCGGAGTGGTCCGGAGTCGGCCTTGCGCTGAAGCTGAGAGCCGGGGCCGGAGGCGTGATCGACGTTTTACAGCCTCCATCCACTTCAGCAAGGCCCGGCATCTGACCTCGGGTCGACTGCTGCGCCCTGTGAAGACCCGCGCGCGCACCGATCTGCTTGCCTGCGTGCATTGCTGGCCGCTCCACAACACGAAAGAAGCCCTCCGCCAACAGCAGGGTCAGCGGCAAATAAAGAGCGAGCACATACGACGCCCTAGTCTCAAGCGGCAGCAGGTGCATGAGCGTAAAGAGAACCGTGCCGTGCACCAGGTAGAGGCTGTAGGAGATCTGCCCCAGGCGGTGGATGGGGCGGTAGTTCAGAAGCGACTGCATCGGCTTGAACTCAAGCGCGAGGACGATTAGGAGCAATGCGCCGGCAGTGATGAACCAATCGCGCGGCTGCTCCTGGAAGAGCGCGCTCAGGAGCCGGTGTGGTGCATGCGCCTTAACCAGGCGTTCCGGGACGGTAGCGTCATAGAGAAGCAGCGTCGCCGGGAGTAGCCCGACAAAGCTGAAGCGCGGCAGCCGGCGGTACCATCCCATGACCCTCGGTAACCTCGCGGCGAGGAGCGAACCCAGCAGAAACATCATCAGGTAGTGGAGCGTTATAAAGGTCTGTGATTCGATAGGCTCTTTCGGGCTGAGCACCAGCCAGCCGGCACAGAGCACGGCGAGCGGGTGCCCCGCCGCACTGACCACAGCAACGAGCAGCATCGACCAGCGGGCAGGCAGCCTGACTATTGCCGTGGCCAGCAGCGGGAAGATCAGTGATATCCGCAATTCAACGATCAGCGACCAGAACGCGGTGTTGATTTGCGACCAATTGTAGTTGCCGAGGAGGACGACGTGATTGAGCAGGAGCGACCCACTGACCGGCTCGGTCCAGGTTTGTCCCGCCCAAATGGCTGGCCAACTCGGTCCCGTGCGGGTCGGACCATGGAACAGCAGATCGCCCGCCAAAGCAAGTAGCAGGGCTCCAAAATAGGGCACGTAGATGCGCAGCAAGCGCTTCTGCAGAAAGTTGGGATAGGACGGCTGCCTGCCGCGCAGGATCGGCAAGGTGAGAACAAAGCCGCTCAGCACAAAAAACAGAATGACAGCCTGAGGGCCGGCGAACAGCAGCCGTGTGGGAAAAGTCACGACCAGCCTGCTCACCGTCCGGTGAGGAAACGCGATGCTGAAATGCCAGAGCACAACCGTGGCAGCGGCGATCCCACGTAGCGAGTCCAGCTCAGAGTAATGAAGTGATGTTATCGCGCTGTCTGAGCTCTTTGTGGTCACAAAGCCATCTGCTGCAAGGAGTTCCGGATCGGGATGACAGTTGCTGATAGCAGAATAGTGCTTGGACGTTCACTTCACCTGAGAAACGTGGGATAGCTAGGTACCAACGGGTTATTCGTCTGCCAAGTCGACACGGTTTTGCGTGCCGCTTTTACACTGGATCCATGCCGGTAACCCTTCGCTCCTTCTCCAAAATCAATCTGGGTTTGGCGATCGGCCCGCCCCGGCCCGACGGCTTTCACGCTTTGGCCACTGTGTACCAGACCATCGAAGCGCACGACCTCGTGACTCTATCTGTAGCAGCGGGATCCACGCAGGATTGCGAACCGGCAGACAGGATCATGGTGACCTGCAGTGATCCCCGGGTGCCGCTGGATGGGCGCAACACGGTAGCCAGGATGCTGGGGCTGGCCCTGCAAGCGCCGGGCAGAGCAGCGCTCCGGGTCGCGGTTCACATTGAGAAGCGGCTGCCTGTACAAGGAGGACTGGGGGGCGGTTCCGCCAATGCAGCCGCGGCACTGCTGGCGCTGGAGCGCGAGGTTCGCGCACAACAACTTGCCCCCCCGCTTGCCGGGGAGCTGCAGCTCCGTCTGGCGGCGGAGGTCGGCTCGGACGTGCCGCTGTTTCTGCTGGGAGGCGCCGTGCTCGGGCTGGGTCGCGGGGAAGAAGTGGTGCCCTTGCCGGACTTGCCCGATCAGGGAGCCGATGCTGAGAGTGCAGGCTGGCCTGTCGTGATCGCGCTGCCGGACGAAGGTGTTTCCACGCCGGCTGCTTTCCGCGCCTGGGATGACGCGCAGACCGAAAATGGATTGACGCCGGAGGAAAGAGCTGGTAGGCTTAGACAGTTGAGTCGAGCTCTCGCCGCCGCATGGTGCGAGGAGCACGCAGCCGGTGTTCTGCTCCCCCAGGTTCCAGAGGGTGGACAGGACCAAGCGGGAACCCTGCTTCCCACGCTTGTCCAGACCGGGATACTCCTAAACGACTTTGAACAAGTCGTCTTCCGGCAGCATCCCTTTCTTGAACAGATCAAGCGTGTCCTCGCAGGGTGTTCTCCGGCCGAGTCTGCGCGCTACGCAGCACTGTCGGGTTCCGGTTCTGCTGTTTTCGGGCTGTACGGCTCGCCTGGAGCCGCCGATGCGGGGGAGGAGCGACTCAGCAGGCTGGGCGTTAGAAGCCTGCGCACCCGCACCCTTGGGCGTAAAGCTTACTGGGCCGGCATGGTGGCTTAAGGCAGCAACGGCCGGCTCGGGGAGAGGCCGCGGAGATGTTGGGCGATCGACTAATGGTAGGTCAAGTGCCTTTGACGCACTTTGTCTAGGTTCGAATCCTAGTCGCCCAGCCAGTTGGCAGGAGCAAGGTACAGAAGCAAGGGCCGGGATCAACCATCCCCGACCCGCGGCAATCCGGAAAGCAGAGCCAACCCGCTCTGCGAAAGGGGAAGCGTGAAGCAGGGTACCGAAGAGCTTGTGAGGACGGAAAATGGAACGCACGCGACGGCAACCACCGGGCGCGATGGTCAAGGCGGACTCAAGGCGGCCGAGCGGAAAAAAGGCTCCCGTCTCCGCGAAGACAAGCGATTCCGAATCTTCTCCGGCAGTGCTAACCCCGAACTAGCGGCCGCGATCTGCCAGCATATCGGAGTGTCACTCGGCGAGACCCGGATCCAGCGTTTTGCCGATGGCGAAATGCACTTCCAGCTTCTCGAGAATGTTCGGGGTGCAGACGTTTTCGTTGTGCAACCGACCTCGAACCCGGTGGATCGCCACCTGGTCGAGCTGCTGATCATGATTGATGCGTTGAAGCGCGCCTCAGCCGGGCGCATCACCGTGGTTGTGCCGTACTACGGCTATGCGCGGCAGGACAGAAAAGACCGTCCGCGCGTCGCCATCTCGTCCAAGCTGGTCGCTGACCTGCTGACGACGGCCGGAGCCAATCGAGGGTTGTTCATGGACCTGCATGCAGCGCAGATCCAGGGATTCTTCTCGATACCGGTGGATCACCTGTTTGCGAGCCCGGTCATGGTGAGCTACTTCCGGGAGCTGGCACTGCCGAACCTGACAGTGATTTCGCCGGACGCAGGCGGCGTGGAACGGGCAAGATTCTTTGCTACCAAGATGGGTGCGCCGCTGGCCATTGTGGACAAGCGGCGCACCGACATCAACGTAACGGAAGTGATGCACGTGATCGGCGATGTGCGTGGGCAAACCTGCCTGATCATCGACGACATTGTAGATACAGCCGGCACGCTGGTGAAGACGGTTGATGCGCTAATGGCGCAGGGTGCGGCCTCAGTGTATGCCTGTGCTTCGCATGCGGTACTTTCCGGGCCGGCGGTCGAGCGCATTCACGATTCCCGGTTGCGGGAGCTGGTGGTTAGCGACTCGATTCCGCTCTCGGCGGCAGCACTGGCGGAGCCCAAGGTTCGGGTGCGCTCGATCTCTGGGCTTCTGGGCGCGGCGATCGAGAGCATCCATATGGAAACCAGCGTCAGTACGCTCTTCGGCTAAGCCCGGGCGACGACGCCGAACAGCAGGAAAGGGAGCAGGGCTCTTGTGCCCTGTGCCCGAAAGGATAGAACCCAAGTGGCAGCGAATGAAGTCGTCACAGCAGCGATTCGCGAAGGCAGATTTACTAAGAATGCAGCACGGCGCGTGCGTGTCGCCGGCAAGCTCCCAGGTGTGGTGTACGGCGCCAAAGAGGCAGCAGTGCCGGTGGAGCTTGACCCGAAGCAGATGCTGCGCATCCTGCACTCGGACACAGGTCACAACACCATCTTCGACCTTGATGTAGCGGGCGCCAAGGCCAAGGCCATGATCGTGGACTGGCAGTTTGAACCGATCAAGGATCGTCTGATCCACGTTGATCTGAAGCGGATTGCGCTCGATGTGGCGATGCGCGCCGAGGTTCCGATCGTGCTGACCGGCGTAGCCTTCGGAGTGAAGAACGAAGGTGGCTTGCTCGACCAGGTGCTGCGCGAGGTTGAGATTGAGTGCCTGCCTTCGGACATCCCGACCTCGATCGAGGTGGATGTTTCCGAGATGAAGGTGGGCGACGTCATCCGCGTGGCAGACCTGCCGCATGGCGGCGGCAAGTTTCGCTTCATCACCGAAGAGGACGCGACTGTGGCGCATCTGGCCCTGGTCAAGGAAGACACGGCCACTGTCGATGCCATTGCGGCGGCCACAACAACAGAGCCGGAAGTGGCAAAGAAGGGCAAGGGCGACGCCCCTGCTCCGGCAGCTGAGCCGGCCAAGAAGTAAGGGAGTGTTGCGTGTTGCTGGTGGTTGGCTTAGGGAATCCGGGACTGGAGTATCGGGCCACCCCCCACAATGCGGGTTTTCTGGCGGTGGACCGGATAGCGGAAGCAGCCGGTATGCCCTTCGCCAATCGCAGGGGTAAGGCGCTGACGGCGAAGGTCATGTTGGCCGGCCGGGAGGTCGTGCTGGCCAAGCCGGAAACCTGGATGAACCGGAGCGGCGAGTCAGTGGCCGTACTGGTGCGGGAGCTGGGGCTTGACCCGTCCAGGGAATTGGTGGTTCTGTACGACGAACTGGCACTGCCGCTCGGCTCGGTACGGATCCGGCCGGGTGGTTCGGCGAACGGGCACAATGGCGCGAAGAGCATCAACGCGCATCTCGGCTCGGAACAGTGGACGAGGGTTCGCATCGGGGTAGGGCCGGACGGGGAGATCGGCAAAGGGCGAAAGGGCGCAGACTACCTACTGCAGCCCTTGCGCCGCGTGGAACTTGAGGTGCTGGATGAGGCTCTGGAGCGTGCAGGGGCAGCAGTAGCAGTGATCGCGAGCGATGGCGTTGAGGCTGCGATGAACCGATTCAATCTATGCCGCAGCGCCGGCAACGCCGCTGCGGCAAGTGAGAAGCAAACAGGCGGGCCGGCAGCATAGCGGACGCCCAACGAGGATGGGTATGGCAGAAGCAGCAGGGCGTTTTTACGAAGTGATGTTTATTATCCGTCCCGATGTGGCGGAAGAGGATGTGGACAAGCTGGTCTCGAACTTCGAGAACACGATCACAACCGGCGGGGGCAGCATCCGCTCCATTGAAAAGATGGGTCGCCGCAAGCTGGCCTATACCGTGCGCAAGTTCAACGATGGCAACTACGTGCTGCTGACTATTGATGCGGATGGCAAGCTGGTGGCCGAGCTGGAGCGTCGTCTTCGCGTTACGGAGCCCGTGATCAAGTACTTGACCGTGCGCATGGACGAGGAAGAGAAGCGGCTCGACAAAGTCCGTGCCCTGCGTGCAAGCAAGACCAAGCGCAGCGCACAGCCCAGTGCGAACGCCACGTCGGTCACCGACGCACCCGCAGCCCAGCCGGCCGTGTCGCCTGCCGCATCAGCCGCACCGGTGGGCACAGAAACGCCTGCGCTGGCATAGACAAACGAGGCAAATGCGATACCCGCCGGCCAGGTGGCCGGCAAGAAGGAATGGAGACACACGATGGCAGACGAACAAGCACCAGCAACTCCCCGCGCCGAGGCGCCAGCCTCTGCGCCCTACTCTGGCGGCCAGTCTTCCGGTGGTCCCGGCGGCGGCCCAGGCTCTGGTCCGCGTCCACCGCGCCCTGCGGGCGGCGGCGGCCGTAAGTTCTTCCGCCGCAAAAAGGTGTGCAAGTTTTGCGTGGAAAAGATCGAGGCGATCCCCTACCGCGATGTGCGCCTGCTCCAGCAGTTTGTCGCTGAGCGCGGCAAGATTACGCCACGCCGCCTGACAGGTGTATGCACAACACATCAGCGCCGGCTTACCCGGGCTATCAAGCAGGCGCGCAACATTGCGCTGCTGCCCTTTGCCGCCCGCTACTAGAAACGCTCATTACTGGAGACGAAGCACACCATGGAAGTCATTCTGAAGGAAGATGTAGATCATCTTGGACAGCGCGGCGACGTTGTTAAGGTGGCCGACGGCTTTGGCCGGAACTATCTGCTGCCGCGTAAGCTCGCCATGCAGGCGACAGCGGCCAACAAGGCTGTGATCGAGCAGATGAAGCAGTCGGCTGTGCGCCGCTCCGCCAAGGAAAAGGCGGAGGCTGAGCAGATGGTGGCTCGCTACGACGCGCTGGAGCTCGAGTTCACACGTAAGGTCGGTGAGAATGAGCAGCTGTTCGGCTCCGTGACCTCGTCCGATATCGCGCAGGAGCTTGAGAGCAAGGGCCTGGTCACGGATCGCCGCAAGATCACCCTCGCCGAGCCGCTCAAGCAGCTGGGTGAGTTCCTGGTGCCGGTCAAGCTCCATCGTGAAGTCAGCGCGCATGTCAAGGTCACGATCAAGGGTGACGCACCGGCTGCATAGAGCTCGCCAAGTGCTCACTTGCACTGCCCGCAATCAGAGTGCCGTGCTACTCAGACGGCACTCTGTTCCTTTTTCCGGCACAAATGAATCCAACCGCTATCTGATCCGCCATCCGATGAAGCAGTGAGGAGCGCTGCCCCATGCCCAAACCCATCGCCATCTATTACGAGCAGCCCAACTGGTTCAAGCCGCTCTTTGCTGAGCTGGAGCGTCGCGGTGTTCCTTTTGTGAAGCTCGACGCGACGGAGCACAGCTACCGTATCGAAGACCGGCCCGACCATGAGTATGCGCTCGTCGTCAATCGCATGAGCCCTTCAGCCTGGAACCGCGAGCATGGCGACACGATCTTCTATACGCTCGGCTATCTGGACCACCTCGAGTCGCGTGGTGTGCGGGTGATCAACGGCTCGCAGGCATTTCGTTCTGAGCTTTCCAAAGCGTCGCAATTGTCGCTGCTCGACGATCTCGGAGTCGCCTACCCTAAGGCCCGTGTCATTCATCGGCCGTCGCAGGCGGCCGCAGCCACCCAGGGCCTGCGCTTTCCAGTCGTGGTCAAGCCGAACATCGGCGGCTCCGGCGCGGGGGTCAAGCGCTTTGACTCGCAGGAGCAGCTCGTCCACGCAGCGGAGACCGGTGAGCTCATGTTCGGGCTCGACTCGACCGCGCTGGTGCAGGAGTTCATCCCCGCACGTGGCGGCTTCATCGTGCGCTGCGAGGTGCTGGATGGTAAGTTTCTCTACGCCATCAAGGTGCATACCACCGGCGAGACCTTTGACCTGTGCCCGGCGGATATCTGCCGTACTACAGCCGGTGTCGACCTGGACCGCGCCGCCTGCGCCCTCGATGCGCCGAAGTCCGGGATCCGGGTCGAAGGCTATGAGCCGCCGGCCTCTGTCATCGCTGAGGTCGAGCGCATCATGGCAGCAGCCGGTGTGGAGCTGGGCGGCGTCGAATATATGCTGGACGACCGGGACGGCGACAAAGCTGTTCCGCTCTACTACGACATCAACGCGCTCTCAAACTTTGTCGCGGATGGTGAGCAGGTAGTAGGATTCAATCCTTTTGTGCGGCTGGTGGACTGGCTCAGCGTCGAAGCAGCCAAGGCCGATGCGCAGCAATGGCACGCTCAGAATGATGCAGAGCTTGGCATCGGCCATGCGGCGAGTGTGCGCTAGTGCGTTACGGCTTCTGGATGCCTGTGTTTGGCGGCTGGCTTCGCAATGTGGACGATGAAGGAATGGAAGCAAGCTGGGCTTACACGCGTCGGCTCGCCCAACGTGCGGAGCAGCTCGGCTACGATCTCTCATTGATCGCAGAGCTGAACCTGAATGACATCAAGGGTGTGGAGGCACCATCGCTCGATGCATGGTCGACAGCCGCTGCGCTGGCCGCTGTCACCGAGAAGCTTGAGCTCATGGTGGCTGTGCGTCCCACCTTTCACAATCCCGCGCTGCTGGCTAAGCAGGCTGCCAGCATCGATCATATTTCGAATGGCCGCCTGACCCTGAATGTGGTCTCTAGCTGGTGGGCTGATGAAGCGACCAAGTACGGCCTCCACTTTGACCAGCACGACGATCGCTATGCGCGGACCAACGAGTGGCTGGATGTCCTGAATGGCTGCTGGCGTGAGCAGGGCTTCTCGTATGAGGGCAAGTACTACCGCGTGCAGGACAATGTGCTCTCACCGAAGCCGGTGCGCAAGCCGCGACCGACTCTCTACGCGGGCGGCGAATCCGAAACAGCCAAAACGCTGATTGCGACCAAGTGCGATGCCTACCTCATGCATGGTGATTCGCCGGCGCGCGTAGGCGAGAAGATCGCCGACATGCGCGAGCGGCGCGAGCGCACAGGCCTTGACTCGAAGACCATGGTCTTCGGAGTCGCCGGCTACGCGATCGTGCGCGACACAGCCGAAGCGGCGCAGCGGGAAGTGATTCGCATCACCGACGTGCAGCAGTCGGCTCAGGGCTATCAGAACTACCAGCAGTGGATCACCGGCTCAAAGCTCGAGCAAAAAGTCTCACTCGAAGACTACTCGGTTTCGAACCGCGGGCTGCGCTCCGGGCTTGTTGGCACGCCGGATCAGGTGCAGACCCAGGTCGCTGCGTTTGAGGAGGTAGGCGTGGATCTGCTGCTGCTGCAAAGCTCACCGCAGCTGGAGGAGATGGAACGGTTCGCCGAGCAGGTAATGCGGTCGGTGTAATCTTCGCAAGCAGCGGTTGAGCTTACGCACGCAGCAGCAAGCCAGCGCCCCCCAACGCACTCAGCACCCCGGCGGCCTGCGCCCAGCTGTATGTGTTCAGGATCATTGGTGCGCCGGGCAGCCGTAGTTGCAGTTGACCCAGCAGGACGGCAAGCAGCCCGTCCCCGAGCAAAGTGAGCCCTGCAGAAGAGCGGCCTCGTGCTGCAAGCGCTGCTCCGGCAAGCGCAAGCAGCGCATACCCCACCGCGGCATAGGCAGCCACAGCGTTAAGCGGCACGTGAAGAGGCGTGCCATACAGCGCGTGCGCTGTGCGGTCCCCATACGTAATGCTCCACCGTGCAGCCCAGTGCGCAGTTATGGTCTTACCGGGTTCCGCGCCCGCAAGGAGGTAGCCCGCGTGCACAAAGGCAAGCAGCAGGCTCCCGGCAGGCAGAAGCGCTTCAGCTGCACGGAGCAGGGGAATGCGGCGGCTCAAAAGATAGAGTACGCAGACCAGGCTGGCGAAAAGGATCCCTGCGTAGAAGAGCCGCTCATCCCGCACGCTGCGCAGCCCTAACATCCAGAACGGATGAGCCAGGTAAGCGCGCCAGTTTCCAAAGATGAGTAGAAGTCTCTCGCCGGCGAAGACGCAGATGCCGCCTAGCACGGCCGCAGTCCAGATCCGGTCAGACTGCAGGCGTAGCCTCGAGGCGAGCCTCTCCGCGGCAGCGAGTGCGGCGAGCACTCCCAGCGCAGGAAGAAGACTTTGGCTGAAGAGTGACCAGTGCCTGAGAAACTGAGGAGGAGAGACCAAGAGGGACGCCCTCATCGACCGCATCGGTCAAGGACGGAGAAAGGGCAAAACTGACCCACGGGGCCGTATGCAGGCTTGCCGGTGAACCCGTCCTAAGACGGTGGGAACTCTCCGCGGTTCTTTAGGCATTCCGGACTGGCGGACACTGCGCACCGAACCGATTGTCGAGTCGAGCTCCCTGTTCGATGAATTATAGGTTCAACCGGCTTGACCGAACATACCTGCTTTGCAGGCCAGTCATGCTTCTTCGGATGCTAGTGCCAGCCCGCCTGGTTTGCAAGCGGGCAAACGCGCACCGACGTAAGTTGCTATTCATAAGACGCTGTGGATCGCTGCGAAGATGCAGGCACTCAGCCGATGCGTCGGCGGTCTTCCAGGACCTCATCCAGAAGCCCGGAGAGCGAGTGAGCACGGCTGCGCTGACTCTGTTCAGCCCCGCTGGCCGCCTGCAGGCGCTGCTCGGCCGAGAGCAGCTCATCAGCAATATTCAGCGCTGCAAGCACGGCGACACGCAGCGAGTCGACGGTCGCGCCATGAGCCGCGACCGTACGCATCTTGGTATCAACGAGAGACGCAAGCTGCTCAATGTATGCAGAATCTTCGCCGCGCAGATGGTAGGTCTGGTCGTAGATGGAGACGGTGACAAAATCACCGCTTGTGTTTTGCCCGCGCATCGCTCGTCTCGTCGACTTTCCGGATCGGTCGCCCTGCTAGGAGCCAAGCTCGTCCAGCTGGTGGAGCAAGCGTTCTACGCGTCCCCGAATCTGATCGCGCTCACGCACAAGCACACTGGCTTCTTCTTCGGCACGCTGTAATTGCACTCCCTGCTCGTCAAGGAGGACCTGCAGGGTCGCCGCTGTTTCTTCTGCCTTCTGGCGTTCCCTGCGTTCTGAGCGGAGCAGCTCCACCATGCGCATGACACGCAATTCAAGGGCGGCGAAGTCATCCGCCACTTCGTGGTCGCTTACAGGGAATTGCGACGCTGTGGACATAAGCAATCTCCAATGAGCAGTATACCGCTCCTCTTTTGAGGTTTCGTGTAGCGCTTCAGGGTGGAAGGCGACGATGCTGTTTCGCGGGCCTAGTCGTTATATCGCTGGCGCATCAGAAAGCGTTTCTCGAGTCGGAAGAAGCGAACGCCTGGATGCCTTTGGGCGGCGTCTCAGGTTGCAACGCCATGGCTGACCTGATACAAGAGCCTCAGCAACGTAGGCGGCGCTTCGTCCGCCGTGAGCCTCGGCGCACCGCGAATGGATGACCTGGAAGTACAGATGAACGATTTGCCTGTAGCTGAAACACGCGTCGCGCCATCCGATCGGATCCGGGCCCATGTTGCGATTATGCGGCTCGACCACTGCGTCAAGCAGATCTTTGTGCTGCCTGGCTTTGTCGCGGCTTTGACGCTCGCGCACGTGGGTCTTTCCGGGCGCGTGATCCTGAATATCGTGCTCGGTTTTATCGCGACAACACTGATCGCAAGCAGCAACTACACACTCAACGAGATGCTCGATGCGCCCTTTGACCGGCTGCATCCTACCAAGAAGGAGCGGCCTGCTGCGCGCGGCCTCGTTCACTTCGGAGCCGGCTACATCCAGTGGCTCCTTCTGATGGTTGTTGGTCTTGCAATTGGGCACGTGATCTGCAAAGGCTTCATGCTCAGCGCATTGATGCTCTGGGTGATGGGCTGCATCTATAACATCCCCCCGGTGCGCAGCAAGGACGTGCCGTACCTGGATGTGTTAAGCGAGTCCATCAACAATCCGCTTCGTTTTCTGCTGGGCTGGTACGCCGTCACGGCAACAGTGGTGCCGCCCATCTCGCTGCTCATCGCCTATTGGCTGCTGGGGGCTTATTTCATGGCGCTTAAGCGCTTCAGCGAGTACAGGCAGATTGCGAGCGCGGAAGTTGCAGGGAGCTATCGCAAGTCGTTCCGCTTCTACACGGAACAGTCACTGCTCAACTCTGTCATCTTCTACGCGGCGTCGTCCATGCTTTTCTTCGGTTCGTTCATCATGCGGTACCGTATCGAGTTGATCCTCAGCTATCCATTGGTCGCACTTCTCATGGCGCTCTACTTCGCGCTCTCGTTCAAACATGAGAGTGCCGCGCAAAACCCTGAGAAGCTGTATCGCGAGCCTGCCTTGATGGTGGCTCTCGCCCTGTGCGTTGCGGTCTTGATCGTGTTTTCGTTTGTGAGCCTTCCCTGGCTGGCTCATCTCTTCCCGAAGACCACCTGAGCTCTGCCCCACCACTCCAGATCCCGAGGACGGCTGCTTTGCAGAGCTCCCACACGAGAAGTGTTTCGCCCGGTGAGCTTGCATTTCTGCTGATCTGCCTTGTCCTTTGGGGAGCCTTCGTCCTGCTGGTGCCGCAGGCAAGCTCTGTAGACGTGTACCTCTTCCGGGATGCGGCCATGAGCTGGGTCCAGGGCCACGGCTTTGCTACGGCTTCGTATGAGAAGTCCACCTCCTTTGCGCCGGTACTGTACTCGAGCTACACACCCCTGGCCCAGTGGTTGCTGATCCCGTTTCTTGCGTTGCTCGGGACAGGCTGGCGCTCGGGTTCGCTCGAAACATTTCTTCTCGGCGCCTCGGCCACAGCCCTGGTGCTCCGGATCGCTCTTCCTCTTGCGCGCGGGGCTATGCAGCGCTGGCTTCTGGTTGGTCTTGCCGGGGTAGGGCTGCCTGCCGGCTTCATTGCGGCGGAGGTCGATCGCGCAGAAGCGACCTCGTTTCTTCTGCTGCTCGCTTTGCTCTTCCTGCTCAGCCGCACGCGGCAGGGGGTCGCAAGCTTTGTGCTGCAGGGTCTTGTAGCCGGCTGCTGCTTCCTGAGTGAACCGTTTGCCGGTGTGCTGGGGGTGTTGCTAATCACCGGGTCCGCGTTGGCCCGGACGTTAGCCTTACCTGCCGGCGAGCGGCAGCGTTTCCCGTTCGCACTGTCTCTACGCCGCTTCCTGCTGCAGGGGCTTGTCAGCGGCGTCTGCTTTGCGCTGCCGATCGCCGCGACAGTGGGTGCGTTTGAGCACTCTGATCCTACGGCGCTTGCACGCTTCCAGGCTCAGGCCAAGTTCGCAGGGACGCAGCGGCCTGTGCACTACAGCATGAGTGCTGACTCGGATGCCGCAGGCGCAAAGCCGGCGCACGACTCCTTTACCACCAAGCTGAAGGCCGGTCTGGGTAGTGACGGACAGTCGCTGGATGCGGCTCTACACCTGATGAGCTACCTCGTGCTCTGCGGCGGCGGGCTCCTGCTTGCCTTCCGCAGCACCGAGGGTCGAGGAAGCTTCGTAGCGTTGGCTGTTCTTCTGCTGACGATTTTGCTGCCACTGCTTGCCTTCCCTTTGCAGCCGAACTACCGGGTGCTGGTGGCAGGCCTGGTGCCCAGTGCTCTGGCCCTCGGCTGGGCAGGCCTTGCTATGAAGACTCCCGGGCAGCGCCTGCTCTGGGGCTTGATGACTCTCCAGTTTGCCCTGGTGCTGCCGCCTACCGCCCTGCATACGATTAGCCGTATTGATACGCGTGTCAGCTTCCTGCTCGCTGTGCAGCAAGCCCGCGAAACCGGAAGCTACCTGGACCGGCATGGGTTTGCCGGCTCTGTTTTACTGGTGCCGCCCAGCGACTATACGGTTTACAAACCCTTCCACACCAACGTCTACAACCCCAACTACTACGCACACGTGGAAGGAACAGCCGCGATCGGCGGCTTCCTGGAGTGTAGAAATGGCAGTCGCGATTTCACGAAGAATCCGCTGCCGCCGCACCTTCCCGGTTCATGGAAGCTGCTCTCGCCTGCCGGCGGCCCGGCTGTTGTGAGCCTGTTTGGCCACCGCTTGATGAGCCGGAACTGGGGGCTGGGCTGCGATGTATATGTGCGCCCCGCTCCGGGCGCCTAACACTGCCGATTGCATGCTGCTAGCCCGCGTAATAGGTCGTGGCAAGTTAGAATAGAAAGGTGTCCCTCCGAAGCATGAAGTCCCTCGTTTTGAGGGGCTTACGTGAGGAGGGAACCCTCTTAAATTATGGCAGACGACGAAAACCCAGAGCTCCCTTTAGACGACGCGAACGGTGATGGCGGCGAGTCTCCCCGCGGCATCAACGCACCTGGCGCACCCGGTGCCGCGTCCCTGATCTCCATCAATATCGAAGATGAGATGCGCCGGTCGTATCTCGACTACTCGATGTCCGTGATCATCGGCCGCGCCCTGCCTGAGGTGCGCGACGGACTCAAGCCCGTGCACCGGCGCATCCTGTACACACTCCACGAGATGGGCCTGCAGTACAACAAGAAGTACACAAAGTGTGCCAAGGTCGTTGGCCAGGCGATGGGCCAGTACCACCCGCATGGCGACTCGGCGATCTACGACACGCTGGTGCGCCTGGCGCAGCCTTTTTCTCTGCGCTACCCGCTAGTGGATGGGCAAGGCAATTTCGGGTCGGTCGATGGCGATCCACCAGCCGCTATGCGGTACACCGAAGCACGCATGATGCGCATCGCCGGCGAAATGCTGGCCGACATCGATATGGAGACGGTTGACTTTACGCCGAACTATGACGAGTCGACGCTTGAGCCGACGGTGCTGCCTGCACGTATCCCGAACCTCATCATCAATGGGTCTAATGGTATCGCCGTCGGCATGGCCACCAATATCCCTCCACACAACCTCACCGAGGTGGTCAACGCGACGATCGAGCTCGTGAACAACCCACTCGGCGGCCTCGCCGAAGTGCTGGGGCATGTGCAAGGGCCTGACTTCCCAACAGGCGGCTTCATCTATGGCAAAAACGGCATCGCGAACGCGTATCGCACCGGTCGCGGGCGCTTCCTGATGCGTGCCAAAATCGGGATGGAGAATATCACCGGCGGCCGCCAGGCGATCATCGTCACGGAGATTCCATATCAGGTCAATAAGTCAAAGCTTATTGAACGAGTCGCCGAACTTGTGCATGAAAAGGTCGTTGACGACATCAGTGACGTACGCGACGAGAGTGACCGCGACGGCATGCGGATCGTCATCGAGCTCAAGCGCGGCGCCGAGTCGCAGATTGTGCTGAACCAGCTTTATAAGCACACGCAGATGCAGGAAAGCTTCTCCATGATCTTCCTCGCGGTGGTCAACAACCAGCCGCGCGAGCTCCCGCTGCACGAGGCAATCCACCACTTCATCGACCATCGCGTCGACGTGGTGCGGCGCCGTACCGCTTTCCAGCTGCGCAAGGCGCGTGACCGCGAGCACATCCTGCTCGGCTACCAGATCGCGCTCGATCACCTGGATAATGTCATTCGCACAATCCGCGGTTCCAGCTCCCGCGCAGATGCACGCGATAACCTATTCCAGTTCTTTTCCGGGCGCACCATTACCGTCCGCGGCAATGCGATTGAAGGCGTGACGCTTGATCCGGCGAAGTACCTGAGCGACGGTGTCACGATCCTGCCGGCGACCCTGGTACTGAGCTACCGGCAGATCGATGCGATCCTTGAACTGCAGCTGTATCGCCTGACGCAGATCTCGATCGACGAGCTGCTGCGCGAGCTTGGCGAAGTCCGCGCCAACATCGCGGAGTTTGAGTCCATCCTGGCCAGCGAATCAAAGCTGCGCGGGGTAATCGTCAAAGAGCTTGAAGCTATTCGGGACCAGTATGGCGATGCGCGCCGCACCCAGATCCTGGATGAAACAGCCGAACTGCAGCTGGAAGACCTGATTGCTGATGAGCAGGTCGCCGTTACCGTCTCGCATTCTTCGTATCTCAAGCGCACGCCGATCTCCATCTACCGGCAGCAGCGGCGTGGCGGAGTAGGCCGGATCGGGATGAAGACACGCGAAGAAGATTTCGTGCAGCAACTCATCGTCAATTCCACGCATGCTTACCTGCTCTGCTTCACTAACACGGGGCGCGTCTACTGGCTCAAGGTGTACGAGATCCCGGATGTAGGCGCTGCCGGTCGCGGCAAGTCCATGGCCAGCCTGCTGAACCTGCAACCCGGCGAGCAGGTGCGCAACATCCTCGCTGTCCGCAATCTGGAAGAAGAAGGCAAGTTCATCTTCTTCGCGACGCGGAAAGGTACTGTCAAGAAGACGCCGCTAAAAGACTTCTGCAACGTCATGGCCCGGGGCATTATCGCGATCGGCATCGATGACGATGACGAGCTGATCGGTGTGCACATCACAGATGGCAAGCAGCTTATCTTCCTTGCCACGCATGAGGGGCTCGCTATCCGCTTTGGGGAGAATGATGTGCGCTCCATGGGGCGGCCGGCCTATGGGGTGCGCGGCATTGACCTGCAGAAGAACGACTACGTGGTCGGACTTGCTGTCACGCATGCAGAGCGGACGATCAGTGAGAGCGGCGGGCAGACGCCGTCTCTTATCCTGACGGTCACCTCGAACGGCTATGGCAAACGCACCGATGTTGACGAATATCGTCTGCAGACCCGTGGCGGCAAGGGTGTTATCAACCTGAAGACGAGCAAGAAGAATGGCACCGTCAACGCCATCCAGCTTGTGGATGAGACCTCGGAGCTCATGGTCATCTCGCAGTACGGAAAGATCATCCGCATCGACACAAAAACGGTACGCGCAGCCGGCCGGTCGACTCAGGGCGTCAAGCTGTTGAACCTGGAAGAAGATGACAAGGTCGCGGCTGCGGTCGTCATTCCTCCCGAGGAGCTGAAGGACGATCTGCCGCCCTTGCTGCAGTAAGAGCTTCCAACACCGTCTGATGGTGAACAAAGAAAGGGCGCAGATTCTCTGCGCCCTTTCTGCTGCACAGCAGCCATCCATGAGGCCGCATTTGTCCGCATCCAACTGCGTAAGAAGAGTGGATAGGACCACTCAGAGGAGAGAGCATGGCTTCCAAAGGACTCGCGCTGGTCACTGGCGCATCGAACGGCATCGGTTATCAGCTGGCGCTGCAGCTCGCTCAGGATGGATACGATCTGGTGATCTCCGGCAAGGAGCAGGACCTAACGGCCCAAGCAGCCGCGGACTTCAAAGCACTCGGTGTCAACGTAACCGCCCACGTGGGCGACCTGAGCCAGTTCCAGGCGAATATGGATCTGTGGCATCAGGTGGAAGCGACCAGCCTGCCGCTCGATGTAGCGTGCATCAACGCCGGGTTAGGCGTGGCTGGCGATTTCACAAAGACATCTCTTGAGCAGGAACTTGAAGTAGTTGCGGTCAACTGCGGAGCTACCGTGCATATGGCCAAGCACGTCGTCCAGCATATGGTCAGCCGCAACAGCGGCCGCATCCTGTTTACAGCGTCCATCGTGAGCGAAATGCTTGCTCCGGGCGAGTCAGTCTATGGCGCGTCTAAGGCCTTTGTCCTGATGCTGGCAAAGAATCTTCGCTACGAGCTGAAGGACACAAACGTTACAGTCACGGCGCTCCAGCCTGGGCCCGTCGCTACAGACTTCTTCAACCGCGCAGGAGCCAGCGATACAAAGGTTGGCACGGAAGGCAAGAACGAGAACCAGCCGGACAGTGTGGCGCGCGCAGGTCTCAAAGCCTTATTTGCCGGAGAAGAACATGTCTACGGGGCATCGCTTAAGACCAAGCTCGAAGGCGCAATGATGGGCGTAGTTCCCGAGGGCGTGCAGGCGGCCATGCACAAGGGCATGATGGAACCGGCAGAAAAATAGCGCGGCAGTGAGTTGCAAGAAGGGACTCCTGTCGGAGTCCCTTCTTGCTGCCGCTCACAAAAGGCTCCGCGAGCGATAGCAGCCAGCGCACAGAGCATCGCCTCCGCCATGCATTTTCCTCGCCAGAGGAAGGAGCCCGTACTACACTCCTGGGCATAACCCAGCATGCTGCTGCCTCCCCCGCCCAAAGGAGCTGCCATGAATCCTACCGACGCAACTACCGCCTTTCCCCTGGGAGAACCGACAAGCCCCGGAGCCATGGGGCGTGTGCTCCTGACATTTTCTGCTCCCCGTCGAGCCTTTACCGGCCTTCGCTCCGGGGGCAGCTGGTGGCTTCCTTACCTCCTGATTTTGCTTGTAGGCCTAGGCTATGTGGGGTCCATCGGCAGCCGGGTGGGATGGGAAGCGGTCTCCCGCAATAATTTGGCGAGCTCGCCCAAACAGCAGGCGCGCTTTGACCAGGCTTCGCCCGTCCAGCAGGAGCAACAAATCACCATTATTGCCCGGCTCACGCGTACCATCGCCTTCGCCGCGCCTGTGGTCAGCCCCTTGCTTGCCGGTGCTGTTGTAGCAGCCGTGTTGCTCGCGACCTTTCGCTTCGGTATGGGGGCGCCTGTCAGTTTTGGCTCCCTCTTTGCCGTCTATATGTTTTCGGCGCTTATTCCTGCTCTCAAGGCAGTGCTGGAAACGTCGTTACTACTGAGCGGCGTGGGCGTAGAGAGCTTCCAGATCAACAATCCGCTGGGCAGTAATCCTGCCTTCTACCTACAGGGCAGTGCTCTGCCGCACCCGCTTCTGGCTGCTCTCAGCTGGCTGGATGTGTTCACAGTCTGGCAGCTCGTAGTCTTGGCGATCGGCTGTGAGGTGGTGGCCAAAGTCTCACTCAGCAGGTCCGCCGGCGTTGTATTTGGCTGGACTGCGATTGTGATGCTGGTAAGCGTCGCCGCCGCGGCGCTGACCTAAACCGGGACGTTTCGACCTAGGCGGCCCAACGTTTGAAGATCAAGGATGCATTCGTGCCGCCGAAGCCGAAGGAGTTAGAAAGCGCATACTCCATGGGCATCTTCTCAGCGCGGCCGCAAACATAATTGAGCACGCAGCCTTCGCCGGGCGTCTGCAGATTGATCGTCGGTGGTGCAATCTGGTCTCGCAAGGCAAGCACAGTGATGCCTGCTTCCAGACCGCCGGCTCCACCGAGCAGATGGCCTGTCATCGACTTCGTGGAGCTGACGCGCAGCGTGTGACCTGTCGCATGCTCGCCAAAGAGGTGACCGATGGCTGTGCTTTCACTTACGTCGCCCAAAGGGGTACCGGTCGCATGCGCATTCAGGTACCCGATCTGCTCCGGCGCCAGCTCTGCACTCCGCAAAGAGGCCCGCATCGCCCGCAGGCAGCCATCGCCTTCCGGCGCCATACCGGTGATGTGGAAAGCATCTCCGCTCATCCCATAGCCCACCACCTCTGCCAGGATGTTGGCACCGCGCGCTTTGGCAAACTCCATCTCTTCCAGCACCAAAATGCCAGCGCCTTCGCCGACAACGAAACCGTCCCGGTCTTTATCCCATGGGCGGCACGCGTGGGCAGGGTCGTCGTTGCGCGTAGAGAGTGCGCGCATAGCAGCAAAGCCGCCGACTGTCATGGGCGTGATCGCTGCCTCCGAGCCGCCGGCGATCATCACATCTGCATCGTCACGCTCGATGATCCGGAACGAGTCACCGATGGAGTGCGCGCCTGAGGTGCAGGCAGTCGATGCTGCTTGATTCGGACCACGCGCCTTATGACGGATGGAAATGTGACCTGCCGCCAGGTTGGCGATGGTGGCCGGGATAAAAAAGGGTGAGATCTTTCGCTGCCCTCCCTGCAGAAAGGCCGAATGCTCGCGCTCAATGATGTCGAAGCCGCCGATGCCCGAGCCGACATGCACGCCTACGCGATCCGCAAGGCTCTCGGTAATTTCGAGGCCTGAACTCTCAACTGCCTCTGCTGCCGCAGCGACGGCAAGGTGGATGAAGCGCGACATCTTGCGCGCTTCCTTCTTATCGATGAAGTGCAAAGGATCGAAGCCCTTGACTTCCGCCGCGAAACGAACCGAAAAGCCGGTTGTATCAAACGCCGTGATCGGGCCAACACCGCTGAGACCTTCCAGTAGGCCCTGCCATACCTCGGGAGTTTTGTTGCCTTGCCCGCAAATCAGGCCAATACCGGTGACGACAACTCTTCGCAGCTGCCTTGGCAAAACTACTTGCCACCTTTCGCATGCGACTCGATGTATTCGGTCGCATCCTTCACCGTCTTGATCTTCTCGGCATCCTCATCCGGGATCTCCAGATCAAATGCCTCCTCAAACTGCATGACGAGCTCAACCACGTCGAGCGAATCAGCGCCCAAGTCCTCCTGGAACGATGCGCTGGGCGTCACTTCCGCCTCATCTACCTGCAGCTGCTCAACAATGATCTGCTTGACCTTCTCTTCGACCGCCGCCATGCCTGTCTCCTCGTTTGGTTCGATGCTCGGCAGGGTGCCAGAAGACACACGCCTGCCATCACTCCGAAAAGCCAAGTCTACGTGGGGGCGTTCGGTGGTGTAAAGCATCGAAGGACGCGCTTGCACGCAGGCTGGGGGAGGCCGCTGCCGCGTTTTCCAGAGTTTCGCTGCCGCAGCGGGTACTCCCGGTACTCGCCTTTTCTTCGCCTCCAGTGGCACACTGGCAATATGACTCTGGGCCTGTTTGTCGCCGTCGCCCTTGCCGTAGGTGGACTACTAGGCTTCTTTGCGGGCCGTGGTGCAGCCGTCCGTGCGGGTGAGGCTGCACGCTCTGAACAACGTTTCGAGGCGGAGCAGCGGTTAGCGGAGCAGCGCCAGGCAGCCGCGCTCGCGGAAGAGAGACGCAAAGCGCAAGAGCGCGAGCTGCAGAGTCTTGCAGCCGAGCGCCTTGGCTTGCAGCGTGAGCTTGCTCTCTCGCAGTCCGCGGCGTCTGCCGCTCAGTCCTCACTCGCTGCCGCTGAGGCAGAAGGGCGCGCCCGCGCCGACCACTTGCACGAGATCATGGATCGGCTCGCTATCGCAGAAGAAGTGTCCGCAGCGCTGCAGACGGAGCTGCGCTTGACCGGTGCCCACCTAGAGGCAGCCCGTAAGCAGATTGAAGTGGAAGGTGGGGAGCAGGAGAAAAAGCTCAAACTCCTGGCAGACGCCGAGGAGAAGCTTGGCAATCAATTCAAGGTGCTAGCTGCGGAGATCTTTCGCGAAAAATCCGCCCGCTTTCGCGAGGAGAGTGAGGCCAGTCTCGGCGGCCTGCTCAATCCGCTCAAGGAGCGTCTGGGCGACTTCCAGCTGCGTGTGGAAGCGCTGCGCGATGACGGTATCCGCGGCCGCGAAGAGCTCAAGCAGCAGATCGGCGACTTGAAAGACTTGAACCAGCAGCTCTCGTCCGAGGCCGGCAACCTGGTGCGGGCTCTCAAGGGCTCTTCCAAGGCGCAGGGAGACTGGGGCGAGTTCGTGCTCGAGCAGATGCTGGAGAAAGCCGGGCTGCGCCGCGACCATGAATATCGCGTGCAAACCAGCTTCACCGGTGCGGAAGGAACGCGGGCGCGCCCCGACGTCATCCTGAACCTGCCCGGAGGGCGGCACCTGGTCATCGATGCCAAGGTCTCGCTGGTGAATTACAGCGCCTACTGCGACTGCGAGGAGGAGGTATCTCGGACAGCCTCGTTGGCCCAGCATGTGAGCTCGGTCCGAAATCACATCAAGGAGCTCTCTGCACGGAACTATCAAGGCATTTACCAGCTGGAAAGCATGGACTTCGTGGTGATGTTTGTGCCGATCGAGCCGGCTTTTCTGCTGGCAATTGCGCGCGATGGCTCGCTCTGGCAGGAGGGCTGGGACAAGAATGTTCTGCTGGTAAGCCCCAGCACTTTGCTTTTCGTCGTCAGAACAGTGGCGCATCTGTGGCGGCAGGAGCGCCAGCGCAGCAACGTGCAGGAGATTGTGGACCGTGGTGGAGAGCTCTATGACAAATTCGCTGCCTTCGCCAAGGATTTGGCAGAAGTGGGGGCCAAGCTCGGCGACGCGCAGAAGGCCTATGACGGCGCCTACAGTAAGCTGGCTCGCGGCAAAGGTAATGCCATCCGCCAGGTCGAGATGCTGCGCACCCTGGGCGCAAAAGCAAGCAAGCAGATCCCGAAAGACATGCTGGATGCTGCCCAGGAAAGTGCCGGCGAGCAGGGCAGCGCGATGGGCCCAGATCAGATCCCAAATCAGCCTCCAGACCAACTTCCAGATCAGCTTCCAGCGGCTTCAGAAGGTACGCTGTTTCAGTAGCTGGCAGCTTTCAGGCACCGGGGAGCCAATGCAGAAGAATGCAGAAAGAAGGATAGGCATGCGTCGGGCAATCGTGGCTCTTGGAGCGTTAGCCTTGCTGGTCCTTCCCGACGTTGCAGGGTCTGTGGCTTTTGGGCAAACAACGACGGACGAACCCGCGATTCGCGCCGTTCTCGCCCGGCAGGAGGCAGACTGGAACCGCGGCGACCTCGAGGCCTTTGCCTCCGGTTACAAGCATGCACCAGACATTCTCTTCATCGGCCGAGTGATTCACCGGGGCTATGCCGAGATGCTGGCCAATTACCGGCAGAAGTATGGCACACGGGAAAAGATGGGTCAGCTGCACTTCACCAATCTGGAGGTGCAGCCTCTAGATGAAAGCTTCGCGACGGTGACCGGCCGCTTTCATCTGGAACGGACGGCCGCGGGTGGAGGTAATACCGACGGCTACTTCCTGCTGGTGGTGGAGCAGACAGAGGTCGGAAGCCCGGGCGCAACCTCGTCAGCCTGGAAGATCATCCGCGATGACACCACGGCACTCCCCGCAGGGACTATTAGCCCTTCTTCTGCCCACCCGACGACTCGGTAAAGCTGCCAGTTGAGTGGTAACCGGCTGTGCCCCCCGGCATCTCTTCCTGCAGGTCTTTTGCCTTTTCCGCATTGCCCTTCTGCTCAGAGCCGCTCACATTGGTGTGCAGCAGCGCATGCTGCTCACCGGTAGAGGCTCCGGCGGCCTGTGTGTTCTGTGGCGCGACTGGCTCAACGCTCGTGGGCGAAGCCTGAGCGCTGGCTGTATGGTTCTCATGCTCCGGGCTCTTGTCGAGCGAGTGCTCGCTGCTGCTGTGGGGATGGATTTCACTCATGTCAGCTCCTTGGCGGGTCAGGCTGTTGGATGCGCGACCGACCCGAAGGCCTGTCGTAATCGTTCCCATGTCACGGTCAAGGCTTCTGGCAGGGTGCGCGTTTCTCCCAGGGTGGAGAGGAAGCTGGTGTCGCCGACCCAGCGAGGAACGGCATGAAGATGCAGGTGCCCCGCAACCCCTGCTCCAGCTGCCGCACCCAGGTTCATCCCGATGTTGTAGCCATCCGGCGCGTAGGTAGAACCCAGAGCACGCTCCGCCCTTTGTGCCCACACCATCAGCTCGTCGGCCGCCCCGGTCGGCAGCTCGGCGAGCGAAGGCCCGTGCCGGTACGGAACCACCATAACGTGGCCGGAATTGTAGGGGAAGCGGTTGAGGCACACAAAGACCTCCCTGCCGCGGCAGACCAGCAGCGATGCCCTTTCCGCCTCATCGGCAGCCATGCCATGCGCGATGGCGTGGTCCGTGGCGAGCAGGAGATTGCAGAAAACACAGTCCCGATCCTCCGGCCAGGCACGGAGCTCCGGGGGCACACCCTTGCGGGGATCGGGGTCTTCGCCCGACGACTTTTCGCCGGTGATGTAGCCGTACCGCCAGGGTGTCCAGAGGTGTTCCATCCGCCGAGTATAGAGGTTCACGCGCCCTATACTTGAGCCATGTCCGCCGCTCAGATCATGCCTCCTCAGCCCCTGCGATCCCTGCTGGAGCAGCGGTTCGGGTTTCGCACATTCCGCGCCAACCAGGAGCAGGTGTGCCGCGCCGCCGTAGAGGGTGAGGACGTGCTGCTGGTGATGCCGACCGGAGCCGGCAAGAGCCTCTGCTATCAGCTGCCGGCACTGGCACGCGGTGGCACCGCGCTCGTGATCTCGCCGCTGATCGCGCTTATGGATGACCAGGCCGCCAAGCTCGACACGCTGGGCCTGCGCGTAGCCCGTATTCACTCCGGCCTGCCGCGGGAGGCTGCGCGCGAAGCCTGCCGAGGCTACCTCGATGGGACGCTCGACTTTCTCTTCATTGCGCCTGAGCGGCTCCGGGTGCCGGGCTTTCCTGAGATGCTGGCCCGGCGCAAGCCCGGGCTAATCGCGATTGATGAGGCACACTGCATCTCGCAGTGGGGTCACGATTTCAGGCCCGACTACCGTGCGCTCGGCCAGCACCTGCGCAGCCTGCGGCCTACGCCCGTCATCGCGCTCACGGCCACAGCGACCACGCAGGTGCAGGACGACATCGTCGCGCAGTTGGGTCTGGGGCAAGCGGGTCGGCCGCCCGCTGTGTTCATTCATGGCTTTCGGCGAGAGAACCTAGCCATCGAGGTCGTGGAGGTCGCAAAGCCCAAGCGCTCTGCCTTTGCCGCAGAGCTGCTTGCGGACCCAGGCGCCAGGCCTGCGATTGTGTATGCGCCCACCCGCAAGGAAGCAGAAATGCTGGCCGGGGAACTGGGCCGGGCCTTCCGTGCTGCCCCCTACCATGCCGGGCTTGACCCCGAGCACCGCGACCGGGTGCAGCGAGCTTTTCTCCGTGGGGAGATCGAGATCGTCGTTGCGACAGTGGCCTTTGGCATGGGGATCGACAAGGCCGATGTGCGTACGGTGATCCACACCGCCATGCCGGCGACGCTTGAAGGCTACTACCAGGAGATCGGTCGCGCCGGCCGCGATGGCGCCCCTGCGCGCACCATCCTGATGCATTCCTTTGCGGACCGCAAGCAGCACGACTTCTTCTTCGAGCGGGATTACCCGCCGGTCGAGCGGCTCGACGCGATCCACCGCGTGTTGGGACAGGAGCCGGTCCACCGGGAAGAGCTGCCCGACCTCCTTCTCAAGCAGCGCATGCGGCTGGAACCAGAGGAGCTCGAGAAGGCGCTGGAAAAGCTGCTGATTCACGGCGGCGCAAGTCTTAACTATGAGGGCTTTGTCACCCGAGGAGGAGACGCCTGGCGTAAACCCTACCTGGCCCAGAGCACCCACCGAGGTGGGCAGCTGGAGCGGGTGATCCGTTTCGCTGAGTCGGGCGAGTGCCGCATGGCACAGCTGGTGCGCCACTTCGGCGATACAGAAGATGATCGTGCGGAATGCGGACTCTGTGACGTATGTGCGCCCGATGCCTCGCGGACGCAGACGGCACGCCCACTTAGCGATCAGGAGCGGAGGCTCGCTCACGGCATCGTCGGTGTACTCGGCAGCGGGTCCAAGTCCACGGGTAAGCTTCATGGGGAGCTTTGCGCCAGGAACGGCGTGACTCGCGATGCCTTTGAAAATCTGCTCGGGGCAATGGCCTCGGCCGGCTTTGTACGGCTCGACGAGGCTAGCTTCGAGAAAGATGGGCGAGCGATCCCGTACCGCAAGGCGAGCCTGACACACGAAGGAAGAACTTTCACGGATCGTGATGCGGATACCGTGATGGTCCGCGAGATCGCCTCCGGAGCCGCCTCCGCCTCTCCGGCTGCCAAGGGGAGCCGCAAAGCCTCTCGGGCAGTGCGTGACAGCGAGGAAAGCCCGCCGCTGAGCGATGCCGCCGCGGCGCTCGAAGAACGGCTCCGCAGTTGGCGCAAGGCAGAATCGCAGAGACTGGGTCAACCGGCTTACTGCATCTTTCCGGACCGAACGCTCCGAGCGCTTGCCGAAGAGCAGCCGCGCTCCGAGGAAGATCTATTGGCCGTGGCCGGACTGGGCCCCGCGAAGGTGGCGAAGTTCGGTGCCGGGATACTCCAGGTGTGCGCGGGCTTGCGTTAGGAGCGCAGCGGGTTTCAAGACACGCGCAGAGACTACCGATAGCAAAAATAAGAGCTAGTCAGGGGCAGAGTGCAGGCCCCCGCCAATATGAACGAGACGTTGAGATTGCGAACAACGGCTGCTGTCGCGTTGACACCCCTGGGGACGGGTCCTATCATCTAGAGTATTGGGTCTGCGGTGAAAACCGGCATGCCCAGCATCACGGGCCGTTGTGAATGCTCACCTCCTTGTCATCTTCCGGTACGACCCCGAGCCTGGAATCGCTCTGCGATCCCATCTCTCCTTCGCCGGCGTTACGAGGCACAGGCTGTAATCTCAGCATCCGTCTGCGACTGAGCTGTATCTAAAGAGGAAATCTCCGTCAGATAAAGCTGAATGTGCGCGCAATGCGAAAACGCGTTGCAGCCATTCTTTGCACCACCCCCGGAACTGATTGTCATGGCCGACGCCCTAAATCCCATTTTCTCCGAGAGCACTCCGCTGAACACCGAACTCGAAACCCCTACTCTTGAAACCGCCGCGACCGAGCCCGAAGCTCAGTCGATTGAAACCACCTCAACCCCTGAAGCAGTTGCCGCGCCGGAAGCTTCGGCCAGCTCAGTAGCTTCGGACGGAACCTCTTCCCCGGCTACGGAAACCTTTGCGGAAGGCGATGACTTCAGCGACTTTGCCGCAGCGCTTGAGAGCTTTGATCGTGAGCAGGCTGCCGAAGCTGCCTCCCAGCAGTTTGACGACAATATTGTCACCGGTGTTGTGGTCAAGCTCACCGATAAAGACGTGGTTGTCGATGTCGGCCTCAAGAGTGAAGGCCGTATCCCACTTGAGCAGGTCACCGATGCAAATGGCGTGTCCAAGCTCAACCCGGGCGACAGCGTGGAAGTCGTTATTGAGCGGGAAGAAGCCGAGGGCGGCTATGTCCTGAGCTACGAGAAGGCCCTGCGCCATCGCGTGTGGGACGTGATCGAGAAGGCAGCCAACGATAAGACACCGGTCACAGGTACTGTTCTGGGACGCGTCAAGGGTGGCGTGACGGTGGACGTGGGGATTAAAGCATTCCTGCCTGGGTCCCAGCTGGAGATCCGTCCTGTCCGCAATCTCGATGCCTACATCGGCACGCAGATCCAGGTCCGCATCATCAAGCTGAACAAGAAGCGCGGCAATGTGGTTGTCTCCCGCAAGGAGTTGCTGGAAGAAGAGCAGACCTCCAAGCGCTCAGAGACGCTGGAGCACCTGGAAGAGGGCTCCATCCTGACCGGTGTGGTCAAAAATCTCACCGACTACGGTGCGTTCGTTGACATGGGCGGGATTGATGGCCTGCTGCATATCACCGACATGAGCTGGGGGCGCTTGACCCACCCGCGCGATCTGGTAAATGTCGCCGACGAGATCCAGGTCAAGGTTCTTAAGTTCGACAAGGATAAGCAGCGTGTGTCGCTGGGCTTCAAACAGCTCACCCCTGATCCGTGGCTTGACGCCGTGGAGCGTTATCCGGTCGGCGCGCGTGTTCGCGGGCGCGTTCTCTCGGTCACCGACTACGGTGCTTTTGTAGAGCTGGAACAGGGCATCGAAGGCCTGGTTCATGTGTCCGAGATGACCTGGTCCAAGCGCATGAAGCATCCCTCCAAGATGCTCAAGCCAGGCGACGAAGCTGAGACCATCGTCCTGAGCGTGAACCCGAACGACCGCCGTATCTCTCTCGGCATGAAGCAGCTTCTCGAGAACCCGTGGGAAAACCTTTCCGATCGCTACCCGACCGGTGCTGTGGTGGAAGGCCGTGTGCGTAACCTCACGGATTTCGGCGCCTTCATCGAGATTGAGGACGGCATCGACGGACTGGTTCATGTCTCGAATCTGAGCTGGACAAAGCGGGTCAAGCATCCGTCTGAAGTGCTCAAGAAAGGTGAGAAGCTTCGTGCTGTTGTGCTGGGGGTTGAGCCGGAGAACCGCCGCCTGTCCCTCGGGATCAAGCAGCTGGAGCCGGACGTGTGGGAGACCTTCTTCGCGCAGCATCGCGCTGGCGACGTCGTGCATGGCAAGGTTTTGCGCACGGCACAGTTCGGAGCCTTCGTGGAGATCGCTGAGGGCGTGGAGGGTCTGTGTCACGTGTCAGAAGCAACAGACGCGCAGGGCAGCCCCGTCAACCTGGAAGCAGGGCAGGAGCACGAGTTCAAGATCATCAAGATGAACCCGGAAGAGAAAAAGGTAGGGTTGAGCCTTCGCGCTGTTGGCGAAGAGGGCAGCCGTGCCGACGTGGAAGCCTACAAGCCTCCCGTCTCCAGCTCCACCACCACTCTGGGCGACCTGATGAACTGGAAGCGGCAGTAAGCAGGAACAGCGGGCAAGCAAAAGCGCCACCCTTGGGTGGCGCTTTTTGCTGTGCCTGTTCTATTTGCTGCCGACGTGGAAGTCGATAGTCAGGTTCAGCTTGGGGTCAAAAGAGCTGATCAGCCGGTCCTTGCTCTTTGCATCCTTGAAGCGGGCCCAGATCTTGTAGTCAGTATCGGCCGGTAGCTGCCCGAACCGGTAGCTGCCGTCCGCGGTCGCGATGAAGGTCTTGACCACGTTCGTCTTCTGGTCTTGCAGGTAGATAATGGCTCCCGGCAGGGGTGTTGTGCCGCCATCGAACGCCTTGCCTTCAATCGTCTTTGCCGCTGTTTGCGAGTACGCCGAGGATGCAGCGACAAGGGATACTGTCGCGGTCGCTGCCAGGCTGAAGAGCAAAGAGGACAGGGCAGCAAAACCGATCCCTTTCCGCTTCTGCAAAGACATACCGCTTCGCCGGTCACGCGCCACTGCGTCCATTACTCCTCCTCATCCTCGCCGGTTACAGGCTCGTCTTCATCGATTTCTTCGTCCGTGCGCGCCAACTCCAGTGGGTCTGTCGCGACGATCTCGAACTCCGTGCCGCACTCATCACACGTTACCGAATCACCTTCTTCTACGTCATCCGTGTCGATGTCGAGGGCGCTGTCACATTCAGGGCAAAGCATGGAGTTCCTCCGAACTAAGTTTGGGGTGTTGTAAAGTTGTGAGCAACAGCGGCTTGCACCCTTGCTGCTGTGAACCGATGAGTCTTCCCGGCCCGCCTTTCCCGAGCAGGTCCCTCCTCAGGCTGAAGATGCGCAATGCGCTTCCATGCGCGATCCGATCAATTCCAGGAGAAGCTATACGATGCAGAGTTTCGGCAGTGCCATGCGCGTGATTGCAGGTGTACTTCTTTCTACGGCGGCCATTGCGCACGTCCACTCCGTGCATGCCCTGTCTGACGACGGAACCCGCGATCTGGATGCCAGTGGCGCGCGCATCTCTCCACTCCCGGCCGACCCGAAGATTGCGCAGACCATTCAGTCCATCCATGCAGACGCGATCCGCAACGACATCTCAGCCCTGGTCGCCTTCAAGAACCGATCCACCCTCTCGACGATGACGCCTGGTCTACCCCCGCACACAGGTGCCGCCGCGGCGGCAGACTGGATCTTCGCGCAATACACGGCGATTAGCGAGAGCTGCGGCGGCTGCCTTGAAGTCAAGCGAGACACCTACACGGAGCAGCCGATGAGCCGGATCCCTGTGCCCACCACCATCACCAATGTGTATGCCGTGCTCAAAGGAACGGACCCCGCGCAGAGCAACCGGACCGTGCTTGTCACCGGCCACTATGACTCCCGGGTCAATGACGTGGAGAATACAACTCATGACGCGCCCGGCGCGAACGATGATGCGTCGGGTGTGGCTGTGTCGCTAGAGTCGGCCCGGGCGCTCTCCAAGCTGCGCTTCCCGGGAACCATCATTTTTGCCGCAGTCGACGGAGAAGAGCAGGGCCTAAATGGGAGCCGCCATCTTGCACACGTCCTGAAAAGTAACGGCGTCGAGGTGGAAGCTGTGCTGAACAATGACATAGTCGGCGGGAACACGACGCCCGGGGACCGTCTCCAGGACAAGAGCGCAGTGCGGCTGTTCTCAGAAGGTGTACCGGCAACAGCGACGCCCGAGCAGATGAAGAGCATGCTTGGCCTCGGCTATGAAAGTGACTCGCCTTCCCGAGAGCTGGCCCGCGCCATCGCAGCGGTGGACGCAACTTACTTCGTGTCAGGAGGCACCAGGGAGCAGGCCCAGAGCTTTCACCCGGTTCTTGAGCTTCGCCGAGATCGTTTCGGGCGTGGCGGCGATCACACCTCCTTCAATGCCGAAGGGTTTGCCGCAGTCCGCTTTACCGAGTGGCGCGAAGACTTCAATCACCAGCACCAGGAGGTGCGGGTGGAGAACGGCGTGCAATTTGGCGACCTCATCCAGTTCGTGGACATGAATTATGTCGTCCAGGTGGCCCGCCTCAATGCCGCTGCCCTTGCCAGCCTTGCTGCCGCGCCGCCGCCACCTGTTGAGGTCAAGATCGAGGCCGGCAATCTCGACAACAACTCCACCCTGCATTGGAAGTCCGGAGCGGGTACGCCTGTCGGTACGAGCTACCAAATTCTCTGGCGACCCATGGACGCCCCGGACTGGACCCGCTTCGCCGATGCTTCCAGCTTCGGCCAGGACAACTCAGCTATGCTGCCCGTCTCGAAAGATAACGTTGTATTCGGCATCCGCGCCATGGATGCCGCTGGGCATGCCAGCTACGCGGTTGTGCCTTACCCGATGCTGGCAGCAGGCAAGTAGAAAGCAGCACAGCGTTGCTGCTTTCTACGTACCCGTACACGCCACGGCAGGAGCGGTGCACCAGGTAGCTTTCACCCTGAACGAACCCATTGCCGCCGGATGGAGGCGCGCGAAAACCCGGCAGCGAACCCACCCGTACCATCGTGGGCACAGACCTGCGACAATACCGATATATGCCGCCGTCCCGCACTAGTGGAATGCTCGCGTTCTCCGACTTTCGCGGTTTCACGCGCACACTCATCTTGTGGAATGTTGGCATATATTTTGCGATGTTGGTGTTGCATCTGGCGGTGCCGGGTGTTGAGGCACAGCTGCAGTTCATTTTCTCGTTAACACCGGCGCTGGTGCTGCATGGCTATGTCTGGCAGCTGCTCAGCTACTGCTTCCTGCACATTGGGCTGCTGGGCACGGCGCTGGAGCTACTGTCGCTTTGGTTCCTGGGGTCGTTTCTGGAAGCGCGGCATGGGAGCCGCTGGCTGGCCGAGCTGTACTTTGTTTCTGTGATTGGTGCGGCGCTTACCGCGGTTGCGCTCGCATTAGCGACCGCTTCATCAGGTGGGCTCGCGATTGGCGGCCTGGCTGGCAGCTTCGGCGGCATCTTCGGTCTGCTGATCGCCTTTGCCGTGCTCTACGGGGAGCTTCAGTTCACCCTCTTTCCTCTGCCAATCGGCATCAAGGCCAAGTACCTGGTAGCCATCTACATGCTTCTAGCCTTGGCTCAGCTGTTCGGGCAGAACCGGGTGTATGCACTGGCGCAGCTGGGCGGCGCGCTTGTGGGCTTCCTGTATATCAAGTTTTCACCGCGGCAGGGCTTCACCGCAGCTACAGGGCAGCGCTACTTCACCATGCGGAACGACTACTATCGCTGGCGCCGCCGCAATGCTGCCAAAAAGTTCGAGGTGTATATGCGCAAGCAGAACCGCGATGTGCATTTTGACAATGAGGGCCGCTACGTCGACCCCGATACAGGCCGCCCCTCGGCTGACTCCCCACGGGATCCGAATGATCGCCGCTGGATGAACTAGTTCGGTCTCTGGACGTGAAGGCCCCGTCTCAGAATCGAAGCCTGGGCACTCGACGCCCGCGTAAACCGCCATGCGCGTTATTCTGGTTGCGGCGCTGCCCCTCTGGTCGGCAGCGGCGTCCGGCTTGAGCGGGCGCCTTTCCCAGGAGATCACTCGTTGACGTTTCCCACCGCTTTGCTGCGCCGTGCTGCTCTGTTTGCCTGCGCCCTTTTCCTCTCTGCTCTTCCTACCTTTGCCCAGGTCACGGCCACAGCCCCGGCCGCAACCGGTGCTGTGGCAGGGGCGGAGCGCTTTGACATCCTGGGAGGCGCTGCCTATTCGCACTTCAACCCGGGCTATGCGCACCAGGTCCGTGCGTTGAACCTGCTGGGCTGGCAAGGTTCGGTCACCGGCTGGTTTGGCAACCGCTTTGGCCTCGAAGCCACAGCGCGCGGAGTGTACGGTACCTATGACCTGCCTGTTGCCGTGGAAGACTACGGCATCACCGCGACGACCTCGCCCATGTCAGAGCACCTGTTTCTGTTTGGCCCTTCGTTCCGTCTTTACGATTCCGAGAAGTACACGGCCGGCGCACACGTGCTGATCGGCGGCACCTACGGCAGCTTTGACCAGGAGTTCCACGGCTCGGGGATCCAGCCGAACCAAGTGGGCGTGTACAACAATCAGCTGGCGTCAGCGTACGCGATCGGCGGCTGGGGAGATTACAAGGTGACCCCGCGCTTCGCGGTGCGCTTTACAGGGGACTATCAGCCGACCCGCTACTCGGGCATCGGGCAAAACGAGTTTTTCGGAGCGGTAGGAATCGTGTACAAGGTCGGGCGGCGCAAGTAAGGGCGGCGAGCAGTCCATCTGGATGCTGCTCGCATTTCCTCTCGACCGAACGATGGCGCAAGCCGCCGCTCTTAGTCGCATTGAATCGAGCAAGAACGGCCTAGCTCTTCAGTGCTGTGCGGATGTGCAACTCGCGCAATTGCTGGTCGCTGACGGGTGTGGGCGCATCGACCATCAGGTCGATCGCCTTGGCCGTCTTGGGGAAGGCGATGACCTCGCGCAGGCTGCCCGCTCCGGCCAGGATCATGACAATGCGGTCCAGGCCGAGGGCGATGCCGCCGTGTGGAGGCGTGCCGTACTCGAGCGCATCGAGAAAGAAACCGAAGCGTGCCTTGGCTTCCGCTTCATCCATGCCGAGCGCCTCAAAGATGCGGGCCTGTACGTCCTTACGATGGATACGGATGGAGCCGGAGCCGAGCTCCAGCCCATTCATCGCGAGGTCGTAGTAGCGCGCACGCACGGCAGCGGGATCGCTGACGAGCAGGTCCATATCCGACTCATGCGGTGAGGTGAAGGGGTGGTGCGAGGGCACCCACCGTCCTGTTTCCGCGTCCTGCTCAAACATGGGGAAGTCGGTGACCCAGATGGGCAGGAAGGCGCCTGCTGCATCGATCGGCGTCGTGGCGGCAGCAGCTTGACGGACGATTGTGTCGGTCGCTGTGAAGGCGCCATGGCGGGATTCGTACTTGCGCGCGAGCTCCACGCGGAGTGCGCCCGCGGAGGCGAGTACGCCGATCTCACGCTCGGATAGGCGGCTTGCGGACTTGGTCTCTGAGAGCTTGACCTGTGCGGCGCTGTCGCCCGCGACCAGCACGAGCAAATCGTCAGACGCAGCCTCGGCGCGTGTACGCATAGAGGCGACGGCCTCGGGGAAGCTCTTCTCGAGGCGGCGGAGATCGTCGATGAGCTTGGCGCCTTTGCGGCCATCGAAGAGCGGGCGGTTCTCGTCGCGCTCCTTGCGGGAGAGCTCACCCACCTTGGGGATGCGCACGGCAACGACGGGCAGGGCAGGGTCGATGCCGAGGGTCACGAGGTCGTCTGCGGCGAAGCAGTCGCGCACATCGGCGAGGCCGGGTAGTCGCAGGTCAGGCTTGTCGATGCCGAAGCGGCGCATGCTTTCGTCCCAGGTGATGCGCGGGAAGGGCGTGTGCAGCGTGATGCCGGCGGCGAGAAAGGCGGCCGAGAGGAAGCCCTCAACCACAGCGAAGATGGTGTCCTGCTGGGGAAAGGTCATCTCGAGATCAATTTGGGTGAACTCGGGCTGGCGATCGGCGCGAAGATCCTCGTCGCGGAAGCAGCGGGCGATCTGGAAATAGCGGTCGAAGCCGGAAAGCATGAGGATCTGTTTGAAGAGCTGGGGCGACTGTGGCAGCGCGTAGAACTCGCCTGCGTGGACGCGGCTGGGTACCAGGTAGTCGCGTGCGCCTTCCGGTGTCGAGCGCGTCATGAAGGGGGTTTCCACTTCGAGAAAACCCTCGCCGGAGAGGTACGCGCGCACGGCAAGCGCGACCTTGTGGCGAAGGATAAAGTTGCGCTGCATCTCGGGGCGGCGCAGGTCGATGTAGCGATATTTGAGCCGCACTTCTTCGTTCGCGATTGCGTCTTCTGCCGGGGAAAAGGGAGCGAGGCGAGCGTCGTTGAGGACGCGGAGCTCGCGGGCAACGACCTCGATTTCGCCGGTGGGCATGTTGGGGTTCGTAGCGCCTGCGCCGCGCAGGCGCACGGTGCCGAGCGCGGCAATGACGTACTCGGGACGCACATGCTCACCCTTGCTGTGGCCCTCGGGCGTGAGGTCGCGGTCGAGCACGACCTGGGTGATGCCGTAGCGATCGCGCAGATCAAGGAAGATGAGATTGCCGTGGTCGCGCCGGCGATTGACCCAGCCGAGCAGCGTAACTTCCTTGCCGTTGTCAGGGGCGCGCAGGGCTCCGCAAGTCACGGTGCGCTGAAGTGTTCCAAGATGGTCGAGCAAATGGTTTCCCTGTGGGCGAGGCCGCCTGGTGTGGTGGATCCGGTGGAGTTGTGATCTGCCGGTAGTGTACTTGGTCGGGTGAAATACGAGTCGGGATGCGCGCGCTGAGGGAGGCAAGGATCAGCTTTGCGCCTGGAATCTCTGGCCGCAGTGCTTACCACCCGGTCATTTTTTTGGGGCGAATCCTTGTACCATTCTGTGCCCGTTAAGAGGTGTTTTGGGCTGTTTTTGGACTCGATTCAACGCTCTTTTGCTCTACTTTTGCACCATGATCTATGCAACTTCGGCATGAAGCAAAGAGAGCCATTTCGGAGCACCGAAGTAATGATGAAGCAGCGAGGAAAGATCAGGAAGAGCGCTCTGGCGAGGGTCACGGCACTCAAGCCACCAGGCCTGCAATGGGGCGATGCCAATCAGCAGAACCGAACTCAACAGTGCAACCAGGGCTGTGTCACCATCCTTGATTCACCATGGCGCAGGACAGCAGTGGTCAGCTTTGAGGCGCTTCGTACACGAGCCTGGCATCTCGGAAGTCAAAACCATGCTTAGTGAGGTTCTATTCACGCTTCGCTTCGTCCCGAGGGAAGCTCACGCTTCCATTGTAGCTTCGTTGTCCGCGGGCTTGATGGGAGAGGCGCCAAGCCGGCTGGCGAGGGCACCGCGGTCCAGCTTTGACTGCTCGCCGCTGCGGAAGTTTTTGATGGTGAGCAGGCCGGACTGCAGCTCGTCTTCGCCGAGGATGATGATGTGGCGGGCGATTTTATCGGCGGCTTCAAAGGACTTTTTGAGGCGGAAGGTGCCGTCGCCGAGCTCGATGCGGAGGCCAGAGAGGCGGAGCTCGCGGGCGAGCTGGAGGGCGGGGGCGTTCATGGCTTCGCCGACCGGCGCGATGTAGGCATCGGCTTTTGCGGCCACCTGCACACCGACTTGCGATTGCAGAGTGAGAACGAGCCGGTCTGCGCCGATGGCGAAGCCGATGCCGGGGGCACGCGGGCCGCCGAGCATCTCCGAGAGGCCGTCATAGCGACCGCCGCCGAGCAGGGCGTTCTGGGTGCCGAGGCCGGCGTCGTGGGTGAACTCAAAGGTAGTGCGGGTGTAGTAGTCGATACCGCGAACCAGGCGCGGGGTGACGGAATACGGGACGCCGCACGCGTCGAGCGCAGAGCGAACGGCGGCGAAGTGGGCCGTGGAGGCTTCGTCGAGAAAGTCGGCGATTTTGGGCAGGGCGTCAATGGTCGGCTGGTCTTCAGGGACCTTGCAGTCGAGGACGCGCAGGGGGTTGGAGTGAGCGCGTTGCTGGCAGTCGGTACAGAGCGTTGGCGCAATGGATGCGAGGGCCTCGCGCAGGGCAGAGATGTAGCGGGGGCGGTCCTGCATGGAGCCGACGGAGTTGATGGAGAGCTGCCAGCCGGCGATGCCGAGCTCGCCGAGCAGGCTGGCGAGCATTTCGATGACCTCGGCGTCGCGCAGGGGGCTTTCCGAGCCGGCGGAGGGCGGCCCGATGACCTCGGCACCGATCTGCGAGAACTGGCGGTAGCGGCCGCGCTGGGGACGCTCGCGGCGGAATTGCGGGCCGATGTAGAAGAGCTTCTGGAGCAGGCCGGTTTCGCCGAGCTTGTGCTCAATGTAGGCGCGGACGACGCCGGCGGTGTTCTCCGGACGAAGGGTGAGGGATTGGGCTTTCTCGCTGGCGGCGCGGGCGCGATCCTCCCAGGTGTACATCTCTTTGGAGACGATATCGGTTTCTTCGCCGACGCCGCGGGCGAAGAGCTGGGTGTCCTCAAAGATGGGGGTGCGGATCTCGCCGAAGTTATAGCGCGCGAAGAGGCGGCGGGCGGTGGACTCAACGTGGTTCCAGAGCTCGGTGTCAGGCGGGAGCAGATCGCGGGTGCCGCGGGCCGCCTTGAGGGCTGCTTGGGGATTGCTCATGAGGTAAGGCCCCAGTTTATAGCCGTTCTCGTATAGGTGCAGACGGTGAGTTCGGCTGAAGCATGGCTTTTCCCGACGGAAAGCCATGTCCTGCATCGCTGATCCCGCTCCCTGTCTTCGGGAACGGCTTTACCAGTGGGTCTGGCAGCGGGACGGCAACCCGGGGCTGTTGCGGGCCATCTGCACAGGAACCCGATAGGAGGGGTAGACGGTATGGCGCAACGGAAAAGTACAATTCTGGCGCTGGTGCTTACGATCTTTCTAGGACCGATCGGTATGCTGTACAGCACGATCGTGGGTGCAATCGTCATGGCGATCTTGTATGTGGCGATCGGGATCCCGACGGCGGGCATTGGCATAGCTGTGCTGCACCCGATCTCAGTGATCTGGGGTGTGTGGGCGGCGCACAGCGCGAACAGCTAGACATTTATCGACCGGCTTGCTTCGCGGCTGCTTTCCCGCAGGTACTGCGCGGTGTAGTCAAGGTAGTTGTTGGCGTACATCTGGATCATGGCGTAGTCCTCGCTCGTGACCGAGCGGCGGATGCGGCCGGGTATGCCAATGACGAGGGAACGCGGCGGGACGACGAGACCTTCAGGGATGATGGTGCCGGCGGCGACGATGGAGCCCTCGCCGATGCGGGCGTTGTTGAGGACGCGGGCGCCGATGCCGATAAGGCAGTTGTCTTCAACCACGCAGCCGTGGACAGTTGCGTTATGGCCGATGGAGACGCCCTCGCCGACGTGGACGGGGTAGAGATGGCGCATACCGTGGAGGACAGCGCAGTCCTGCACGTTGGAGCGGGCACCGATGCGGATGGAGTGGACGTCGCCGCGGACGACGGCGTTCATCCAGATGCTGCTTCCCTCGACGAGAACCACGTCTCCGATGACCTGAGCGGAGGGGTCGACGTAGCAGGTAGGCGGGATGGTGGGCGTATGGCCGTTCCAGGTGCGGATCATGCGTTCATTATCTGCCGGGAACGCTGGAGGCAAGAAGAAGGCGCGCCGGTGAGGGTGCGCCTTCTCTGACACGGATGATGAAGATTTATTTGGCGCTGGACTGGACGAAGCCACGGACAGTATCGTGCGACTGCCGAATGTGCTCAAACTGCTGCGCAATAATGGCGCGGATGGTGTCGGAAACGGAGGTGTCGTCGAGAGCCTTCTGGTAGGCCTTAACGGCTGCGTCCTCGCCGAGTTCGGCGGTATCAAGCAGGGCATGGTCGCCGCCGCCCAGCTTGGCCTTGATGTCGCCCCAGGTGCGATGAAGCGCGCCTGCAGCTGTGCCGGTCTCGTGCACATCGGCATCGGTGACGCGGTTGATAGCACGCTCGAGCTCCGTGGCATAGCCGCCGCGCACGCGGGACTCTTCCATAAAGAAGCCGCGGTGGGTCGGATGCTGGAGATGCTCACCAATATCTACAAAACCTTTTTCGCCGTCGCGAAGGACTGCGATCAGGGTCTTAATTACTGTGTCGTCGTTTGCCATGAATTCCCCCTGTTCCGTAGGGATGCCGGGGCGCGGCGGATGCGTTGCGTGCTTTTATGAAAGCGCTTGTGTGCGGATGGCGTGGAAAAGCCGCCCTTGTGGGCGGCCTTCTGGGTGCGGCTGTGCAGGTTGCAGGTGAGGTGTCAGGCGGCGGCTTGCGTGGTGGTGCCGAGGGCAGAACGGGCCTGGGCGACAAGCGCGGCAAAGCCTTGTGGATCGTTGACGGCAAGGTCGGCAAGGATCTTGCGGTCGAGCTCGATGCCGGCTTTTTTGAGTCCGTTGATGAGCAGCGAGTAGGAGATGTTGTTGATGCGGGCCGCAGCGTTGATGCGGACGATCCAAAGCGAGCGGTACTGGCGCTTCTTCTGCTTGCGCCCGCTGTAGGCGAACTTGAGGCCACGCTCGACGGCTTCCTGCGCTGCCTGGTAGAGCTTGGATTTTGTGAGGAAATAGCCGCTGGCGCGCTTAAGGATCTTTTTGCGGCGGGCGTTGCGTTTGGTTCCACGTTTGACGCGGGGCATGGTGAGTCTCCTTTGGGTGTCGCTCGATGTATCCGGATGTTCGCGGCTGGAGGCAGAGGTGCCTCTTCACACGCTGCTTGTCTCAGGTGCACTCGCTCTCCTCGTGCAGAGAGCGGGGCGGGCGCGGATACATGCGCCTACCACGGATTGCCTTGCGGGCTCACCGGACCGAGACGGAAGGTGCTCAGGCGTAGGGAATCATGCGGGCTACCTTGTGGTAGTCAGCATCGGAAACCAGCGCCCCGTGAGCGAGCTTGCGCTTGGTCTTGGTTTCCTTGGAGGTCAAGATGTGGCGCATTTTGGACTGGCCGCGCTTGATCTTGCCGGTGCCCGTTTTCTTGAAGCGCTTGGCAGCGCCTTTGTGTGTCTTGAGTTTCGGCATGGGTTCCCTGCTTGGATGGGTGCTGGGTGGAACATCGCCCAGTATACATGCGGGGGGCGGGAAAGATAGAAGCCAGGAAGCAGGAAGAGCAAGGGGAGCAGGAAGGCAAGGGGGAGCGGAAGGCGTGGAAGGTGCCCGGACGGAACACCTTCTGGCACCTTCTGGCGAGGGGTGCAGGAGCCGAGGGCTACTGGACGGTGGCTGTGCCCTCGATGACGGGCGTGGCAGGCTTGGGAGGGGGAGCGGAGCCGGCCAGCTTCTTAGCGGCGGCTTCCTTCTCGGCCAGGACCTTTTTGCCTGGGGCAAGGATGGCGTGGAGCGTGGTGCCTTCCATGCGCGGCATGAACTCAACGGTGCCGGTGTCCCCAATGTCCTGGATGAGGCGATTGATGATGTTGTAGCCGAGATCGCGGTGAGCCATCTGGCGGCCGCGAAAACGCAGGCTGGCCTTGACCTTGTCGCCCTCGCCGAGGAAGCGCACGGCCTGATTCTTCTTGGTCTGGTAGTCATGCTCGTCGACGGTGACCGAGAACTTGACTTCCTTTATGACAATGATCTTTTGCTTCTTACGGGCCGCGCGGTCGCTTTTGTCTTTCTCGTAGAGAAACTTGCCGTAGTCCTGGATGCGACACACAGGGGGGACGGCGTTGGGGGAGACCTCGACGAGATCGAGCCCGCGTTCGCGAGCGATCTTCAGGGCTTCAAAGGGCACCATGATGCCGAATTGCTCGCCATTTTCGTCGATCACGCGCACTTCGCGCGCGCGAATCTTGTCGTTGATACGGATGAATTGCTTGGCCGAACGTTTATCGATGATTGCCTCCGCATGGATACGGAGTGAAGGCTCCGCACCTGAGCATACCACTTGGGTGCAAGCCGTCAGTCACGCGAGGGGGCGGCTGAGCGGTACTTACGGCACTCCCTGGAGTATGCCCTCCCTGCTTATAGATGCGATCTGGAGGGAAAGGAGGCGATTGGGCGCGAGAGAATCCGGAACAGCGATGGGAAGAAAGTTGGAAGAAAGCGCTGTGCCATTGCGCAGAGTGACAGCTGAAAGGGTGTGACCAAGGAAGCTGCGGTTAAAGAGTTGCTGACGGGCGCCGATGAGCCCCTGGAGGCGGAGCATGCGCTGCTGCACGAGGCGGCCGTGCACGGGAGTGGCCTGGTGGAAGCGCTCAGCGGGTGTGCGCGGGCGCGGGGAGAACGGAAAGAGGTGGAGATAGGTGAAGGGCTGCGCCTCGATGAAGCGGAAGCTTTCCTCGAAGAGCTCGTCGGTCTCGCCGGGGAAGCCGACCATGACGTCAGCACCGATGGCCGCATGCGGGAGGAGGGCGCGCAGGGCCTGGACCTTCTGGGCATAGTGCCAGGGCCGGTAGCGGCGATGCATGCGGCGCAGGACGGCGTCGGCCCCGGACTGGAGGGGCAGGTGGACGTGGGGGGCGAGGCGTGGATGCTCGTCCACTCCCCCGGCTTGTCCGTAGCGGGCGAGCAGGGTGAAGAGCGCGGGTGTCCAGTCCATGGGTTCAATGGAGGAAAGGCGCAGGCGGGGTAGGGAAGTTTCCTCGAGCAGGGCACGGACCAGATCGGGAAGGGTGTAGGCGGGGCGGAGCTCGCGGCCCCAGCGGCCGAGATTGATGCCGGAGAGAACAAGCTCTTGCCCGCCCTGCTCGGCGAAGAGGCGGGCAGCGGCGAGGGCATCGGCGAGCGGGACAGAGTGGCTGGGGCCGCGGGTCTCCGGGATGACGCAGAAGGAGCAGCGATTGCCGCAGCCGTCCTGCACCTTAAGGATGGGGCGGGTGCGGGCGCCGGAGGCGGGGCTGAGAAGCTGACTGCCGAGGTCTGGGAGCGGGAGGGTGGTTCCTGCTGGGTTGGAAGGGAGCTGGTGCTCGGCGGCAAAGCCGGGGAACGGGCTGTGAAAGGTGGGCGCTGAGGAGGCGAGGAGCTGCTGCACGGGGACGAAGGCTGTGGGTGCGGTGAGACCCGCGGCGTGGTGCAGGGCGGCCAAAGCGACCGGAGCGACCCCGCTTTTATGGCTGTTGCCGAGCACGGCGGTGACGCCCGGCAAGGCGGCGAGCTCCTGCGGGGCGCGCTGGGCATAGCAGCCGGTAATGAGGATGCGGGCAGCGGGGTTCTGCCGCCGGATGCGCCGGATCATGGCGCGGGCGCTGCGCTCGGCCTGCGCGGTGACGGAGCAGGTGTTGATGACAACGACAGAGGCTTCCTGCTCGGAGGCAGAGGGAAAGCTGCCCTCGCGCTCGAGGGCGGCGGCGATGGCATCACCGTCAGCAGAGCTGGCACGGCAGCCGAAGCTATGGAGGTGATAGCCGGACACAACTCTCAGTGTACGTTGGTGTCAAAAACGACTTGGAGCAGACAGCGATGGGTTGTATGTGCCTGCTAGAATCGGCTTTCCGCCATAGCGGCTCGAAGGGAAAAACGATGCCAGGGAAGCGCCGGATTCTGCTTGTGGACGACGAACTCACAATCCTTTTGACCCTGAAGGCTGTTCTTGAGATCAGCGGCTACGAGGTGGAGACGGCAGCATCGGCTCGGGAGGGTCGATCCCGGATCAAGACCCATGAGTACGACATGGTGATTACGGATATGCGGATGGAGAGCGAAAGCTCCGGCCTGGAAGTTGTGCAGGCGGCCAAAAAGGCGCCGTACAAGCCGGCTGTCGCGATGCTGACGGCGTTTCCGCTGCCCGGCTCGGAGTGGGAAGACGAGGGCGCGGACAAGATGCTGGTGAAGCCGATGAACACGCACGATTTGTTGACGCAGCTGGAGGCTCTGCTGGCGAGCCATGAGGCGCGGGAGGGCAAGCGGAGCGTGGGGCAACGGGTGGATGGGGCGGAGCGGAAGGCGTCTGCGGTGTAGGGATTGGAGTGGGCGCTCTTACTGACTGCACCCGCAAGGCTCTGCTGCTTCATCGCTCCATCTTTGTGAGGCTACTCAGCCAGCAAGAATCCTAGATCTGGTAAGGGATATTACTTTCTGTAGAATGCCTTCTGCTCCTCCGAAGGATGAGAGCTCGGCAGGGTCCGTCAGCTCCTAGATCCTCCTGCTGCGGCTTCGCTTGCATGCCTTCTTTCGCGTTTGGCCTCTAGATTGCAAGGGTGTGGTCAATCCGAAGGATGGATCTTGCGATCCATCAACGGAGAAACGTTCGTTCTCTCCTTGGAGTGCCGATGCGAAATCTGTTGAAACATGGAAGCCTCAGCCTTCTAACAGTTGCACTCGCGACGCCATCGGTGCATGCGCAGATCAGTTTTGCCACAGTGCAGGGCACTGTGACCGACGAGGGTGGCGCTGCCGTCACAAACGCCGTGGTCACGATCCTGAACACCAGCACAGGTGTGTCTGCCACAGCAAAGACAAACTCACGTGGCTTCTACAATTTTCCGCAATTGCAGATCGGCGGTCCCTACACCGTCACGATTGATGCGCCAGGTTTCAAGGGGTTCCAGTCCACTGGCCTGATGCTGAACCTGAATGACAACCGTGCAGTGGATGCAAAGCTGACGGTGGGTGCTACCTCAGAGTCATTGACTGTGACGGCGAACAATGGGCAGGTCGAGACGTCGGATACTCAGCTGAAAACAACGATTGACGCTCGCGAGATCGAGCAGCTGCCGTTGTTGAGCGGCGATGCTTCCGGACTGCAGAAGCTGCAGGCGGGCAGCGTGGAGTCGTCGGATCGCTTTGGCACCTATGCGGCGAACGGCAGCCAGAGCTCTTCGAACTCTTTCATTCTGGACGGGATCGATATAAATGACGGGCCGCTGCAGCAAGAGGGCCTCACCGTCAATGAAGATGCTCTTGGCCAGGAGGCGATTGTTACTAGCACGCTGAACCCAGAGTTCTCGCGGAATAGCGGCGCTGTCATTAACCAGGTCATCAAAAACGGTACGAACCAGTTCCACGGCGATGGCTTTGAGTTCTTTCGCGACACGTTCCTGAACAATGGCGACTACTTTTCGCTGCCTGGACAGCGGCCGCCGTTCCACCAGAACCGGTATGGTGGGACTGTTGGCGGTCCGATCCTCAAGGATCATCTGTTCTTCTTTGTTGCTTACGAGGGGTTACGGAACAAGACGGGCTCCACCCAGGACACGTTGGTGCCAACCTCGGCACAGCGCAGTGGCAACCTTGGTAGTTTGACCGGTTCCAGTACGACGGCTACAACACCTTTCACAATCGGAAACTGCCCTGCGGGTAGTTTGTGGTCAACCTGCTTCGGCGCCGGGCAAGCTATCCCGACGACAGCCTTCAACCCGATTGCAGCGAACCTGCTGAATAAGTATGTGCCGGCCTCGAACACGACGATCGGCGGACAACCTTATTACAGCTTCAGCACCGCAAATACCGGAGCGCTAGACCAGGGCGTTGTGCGGCTGGACTACAACATTTCTCCTAAGGATCTTGTCTGGGCGTCCTCAGTGTTCCAATCCTCACCGGACACCTCGACCCTGCCGTTTGATGGCTCGACCCTGCCGGGCTTCGGCGAGGTCGATGCGGATCACTACAAGCTCTTCTCAGCCGATTACACGCGGACCTTCTCAGCCAGCCTGCTCAACGAGCTTTCCTTGAACTATTACCGCAATAATTATGCGGCGGTAGAACCACAGCAGAACGTGCAGCCCGGGACCTTTGGCTTCAACATTACGCCCCAGTCTTCCTCAGTGAGTCTTCCTCTTATTGATCTTCAAGGATACTTCAACCTCGGATTTAGTCCTTATGGCCCGCAGCCTCGCACCGATGCCAACCTGCGCATCGCCGATACTGTCACTTTTGTACGGGGAGCACATACCTTGAAGTTTGGCGCTTCTGTCGAGCAGTTCCGGGTCAGCAATCCCTTCTTTGGGCCGAACAACGGAAGCTACAGCTATGACGGCGGCGGCACTTACAGCTCCGGTAACGCCTTGGCGGACTTTCTCCTCGGCATTCCTGATAGCTACTCGCAGGCTTCCGGGGGCTTTATTGATGCTCTGGCTTATGAGAATTACTTCTTTGCGCAGGACAGCTGGAAAGCCACAAAAGACTTCACGCTGAACTATGGCGCGGCCTATGACATCGAGACTCCAAACAAGACGCGCCAGTTCGATGGCTTGGGTGTTGCCTGTTTCTCGATCAGTAATGCCACGACCGGCGTTTTCCAAAGCATAGACGCTCCTCCGGGCCTGCTGTTTCCCGGTGATCCGGGGTGCAATTCCTACGGAGGCACCACGGTGCGGTACGACCACGTGGCTCCTCGTGTGGGCTTCGCATGGTCGCCTTCTTCTGGCCCCAGCATGCTGCTAGGGGGCCAGGGACTGCATCAGTTCTCCCTTCGTGGCGGCTTCGGTATTTACTACAATCGTGACCAGGAAGAGGGTCAGCTACAGAATGTGGGGACGCCTCCGTTTAGCCTCACCTCGCATGGTGCAGCTGATGTGCAGGGCGGCGTGGCAGGGTTTGCCAACCCTTTCCAAGATGTGACCGGAAGCACGACGGTCAGGAACCCGTTCCCTTTTACAGCTCCCGGCTCAGGCGCGTCAGTGAATTGGGATAATTATCCAGGCCTTGATATCAATGCAATCGCGAGCAACTACGGCGTTCCCTACGTCTATAACTTCAATCTGAATGTACAGAGAGAGTTGCCGGGCAATATGGTGCTTCAGCTGGGCTATGTTGGTTCGCTTGGACGGCACTTAGTCGTAGCGTACGAAGGAGATCCGATTACGCCCGCGGGCCATGCTGCGTGCGTTGCTGATACAACGGGCTGTGCCACGGACATCTTCACGCATCTTGATTATCCGCAGTATGCTTCCCAGCCGGCAGTAAACCCGACGACGGGAGTCCCCTATTTCGAGAGCGTCGGTACCCAAGGCACGATTGGGTCGTCGAATTACAACTCTGCGCAGGTTTCACTCACCAAGCAGACGACGCACGGGTTGGAGTTTACCGCTGCGTATACGTATTCAAAAGCTCTGGATGATGGGTCGGGCTTGGAAAGTTCGGGGTTTAACGGTCGAGGCTATAACCAATATCCAGGAGGCGCGGCTCTGAACTATGGTCCGTCAGACTATGACGCACGTCACCGGCTTGTCGGGTCATTTGTGTATGCCGTGCCGCTCTTCCACACGGATCATGCTTTGCTACGCGAGGCACTGAGTGGTTGGCAGGTCTCAGATGTGTCGGCAATCCAGACCGGCTTCCCGATTAACTTTACAGAGGAAGGGGTTTACCTTTCGAAATGGTGCGATGCTGACAGCTACTACTCCTGCCCTGACACGCCTAACGTATCGACGTTCAAGGTGCCTACTCAGCATGTACGGGCCACTGGAGGGTGGTTCAATGGCGGCCTCTTTTCCTCTGAAGCAGTAGGTGCGTTTGGCAACGTAGGACGCGGTCTGCTCCATGGTCCGGGCTTCAACTACAGCAACTTCTCGGTTGCGAAAAACTTCCCGCTGAGCGGCGATGGGACGCGTTCTCTACAGGTCCGCATGGATGCTTCAAACGTCTTTAATCATGCGAACTTCGACCAGCCGGACTCCAACTTCGGAGACCCAGGTTTTGGGACAATCACGTCAGTCAAGCCAACGGATCGCGATCCAAACGCAGACCCGCAGGGTGGAAGGGCGGTTCAGCTGGTAGGGCGGATTTACTTTTAGATAGCGGCGAGTTTGCGCAAAAGAAAGAGCCCGATAAATGCCGGGCTCTTTCTTCGTGGATCGAGAAAACTAGTCCTGTTCTTTTCTTGCTTTTTTGCGATTCCGCTTGCGTGCGAGGGCTTCTTTGACGCGGCGCTTTTCACCGGGCTTCAGGTAGAAGCTGTGACGCTTGACTTCCTTGATGATGTCCTCGGTTTGCACTTTGCGCTTAAAGCGCCGGAGTGCATTTTCAAGCGGCTCGCCTTCCTGGACGCGAACCTCTGCCAATTGAATACACCTCAAATCTTCCCTAGACGGGTGTCTCTAGTTTAGCGCATGGCAGGCGCGGTGGGAGAGTAAAGCTTGCGAGGCATGCCGGGTGGCTGGGACGACGACGGGGTGATTTAGTCTTAGGGTCTATGTTGCCCAGTTCGCTGCCTGATGAGGAGATCCCGCCGCTTGACGGCTATGGGGAAGAGGTGTTGGAGCGTGCGTTTGCGGAGCTGGCCCGGGAGGCGGCGACGGAGCTACGCACGCGCGAGGCGGCAGAGGGGTACCGGCTGTACTGGCTGGGGCGCAAGCAGGGGCGGCTGAAGCTGTTGTCAGAGGCGTGGCTGAAGGCAGCGCCCAAAGAAGCGAAGCGGGAGATTGGGCAGCGCTTTAACCAGCTGAAGGCGGCCATTGAGCAGCGGCTGGCGGCGGCGACGGAGGGCGGCGATGGGTCGAGCCTGATGGCAGAGGCGGTGGACATCACGCTGCCTGGGACGCGGCCGGCGATGGGGGCGGAGCACCCGCTGATCCGCACGATGCACGAGATGGTTGCGGTGTTTGAGCGGATGGGCTACTCGGTAGGCGTGGGGCCCGAGGTGGAGACGGACTTTTACAACTTTGAGGCATTGAACTTTCCGCCTGGGCACCCGGCGCGCGACACGCAGGACACGCTGGTGATTGCGAACCAGGAGCGGCGGCCGGCGCGGGAGCGGCTGCTGATGCGGACGCATACTTCGCCGGTGCAGATCCGAACGATGGAAGGGCAGGCGCCGCCGGTGCGGATCGTGATCCCGGGCAAGGTGCACAGGAACGATGAGTCGGATGCGACGCACTCGCCGGTGTTCCACCAGATTGAGGGGCTGTGCGTGGATGAGAACATCACGTTTGCGGACCTGAAGGGCACGCTGGACCATGCGATGCGGGAGTTTTTTGGGCCGAGTGTGCGGACGCGGTTTTTTCCTTCGTTCTTCCCGTTTACGGAGCCGAGCGCGGATGTGCAGATTTCGTGCCCGTTTTGCGCGGGCAAGGGGTGCCGGAAGTGTAAGCATTCGGGGTGGATAGAGCTGCTGGGCTGCGGGATGGTGCACCCGGAGGTGTTTCGCGCGGTGCAAGGAAAGCAGCCGGGGTATGACCCGGGCAAGATCTCCGGATTTGCGTTTGGGATGGGCGTGGACCGGATCGCGATGATGAAGTACGGGATCAGTGATATTGGGTCGTTGTATGGCGGGGATGTGAGGTTTTTGGAGCAGTTTGGGTAGAGGGATGGATGCTGAATAGCTTGAGAGGATTACTGCCGCAGAACGGGACATTCCGAAAGCTTGTCATCTCCTTTCTTATTGGTACTCTCCTGACAATTTCTCTTGTCGGTTTAGCCTGCATTCCACGGCTTGAACTCTTTGCTTTTCTATTGTTGCCCGGCGCTTTCGGTGCAGCACTCGTGTTTCGCCAGGGTATTCACTCCGACTGGGCTTTGACTTATATGGCGCTTGCCGGCCTTCTCGATATCGCGATGTTCTCAGCCCTCATTCTGCTGCTATCGGGCAGAACGAAGAAGCGCTAGCACGTCGAGCTCGGAACAATTCTGGAGAGAGTGGAAGCAGCGAGAGCAGGAGTCGTGATGCCACTTACCAAAGCTTCAACGAAACGACAAAGGCAGATTTGCAAGTGGAGTTGCGGTGGTCGCCTTAGGGCTTCTCGGTAACAGCTAGAGCAGCTCAGAGGTGAGCTATAGAAGTGCGAGGAAATCGTCAACGCTGAGCCTTGACAGACGGATCAGAGAGCGCAGGGTTCCTTCTTTGAGTTCTCGATGCTGAGGCACAGTTAGGTTGACGCGCTCGCCTATTTTCGTCAGCACGACGTGGCTTCCAACCTGGCTGGAGAAATCCCAACCAGCCCTTTGGAACGCCTTGACCGCTTGTTTCCCGGAGATATTACCGAAGCGGCCCATGATCTTCTAAACAGCGATGACGATTTGTGCCAATGCCGGAGAGATGGACTTGGTCGCTTTTTGATCCTCAGCCCACATCCAGGCAGTGATGGCTTCGCGGATGTTCTTGATTGCATCTTCTTCTGTCGCACCCTGGGATACACAGCCTGGCAGTGCAGGGCACTCGACGACAAACCATCCATCGTCGGTCGGCTCGAGTGTGACGTGGAACATCATCGGGGCTCTCCGCTGGAACATTATGAGTCTAGCAAAGGGCCTTTCCTCGGGGCGCGGCTTTGTCCGTAGGCTTCGATCCAAGTAGGCTAAGGTCGAGGCCACCTTCCGATGAAAGTGCTTACAAGCTGGCTCCGCTCGTACCTTCCTGGGCTTTCTGCTACAGACGCGCAACTTGCTGAGGCGCTGACGCTGCGCGGGATTGCGGCCGAAGGGGTGTTTGACCTCACGTCGCAGCATGGCGAAGGCGCAGGGTCGTTGTTTGAGATGGATATTACGACCAACCGGGTCGATGCGATGAACCATTACGGCATTGCGCGAGAGGTAGCGGTGATCTATGGGCTGCAGCTGGATCCCATCGCGCCGGAGCTGCCGGCGGAGGAGCCGGGTGCGGCGTTCCCGGTGCGCGTGGAGCCGGATGCGGAGGCGCTGTGCGGGCGGTTCACGGCGCGGGTGCTGCGCGATGTGCGGATTGCGCCGTCGCGGGGTGTGGTGGCGGAGAGGTTCAGGCTGTTAGAGCAGAAGCAGATTTCAAACGCGGTGGACGCGACGAACTATGTGACGCAGGCGATTGGACAGCCGACGCATGCGTTTGATCTGGACCGGATCGAGGGCGGGATCGTGGTGCGGAAGGCGCGTGCGGGCGAGCGGCTGCGGATGCTCGATGGCGTGGAGCGCACGCTGCATCCGGACGATCTGGTGATTGCGGATGAGCGGAAGGCGCTGAGCCTGGCCGGGGTGATGGGCGGCGCCGACTCGATGATTACGGCGGAGACGAAGAACGTGCTGGTGGAGGCGGCGTGGTTTGATCCGATGTCGATACGGCGCTCGGCGAAGCGGCACGGGCTGCACACGGACGCGTCACACCGGTTTGAGCGCGGCGCGGACTTTGAAGCAGCGCCTGCAGCTTCGGCGCTGGTGAGCCGGATTCTGCTGGAGGCGGGCGGGTTTATTAGCGGGCCGTTTGTGGACATCCGGCAGCCTGCGGCGATGGCGCGCACGGTGGGGCGCTCGCCGGTGCGGCTGCGGATGCGGGAGGTGCACCGCATTCTGGGGCCAACGGAGGAGCCGAAGGGCATTTCAGCGAGTGAGGCGACGACGATCTTGCTGGGGCTGGGATGTGCGATCGCGGCGGGCGATGCAGGTGAGCCGGGGCCGGAGCATGCGCTGCACGGCGCTTTTACCACGCACGATCTGCAGCATGGGACGGCTCTGCAGATTGCCCCGGCTGCTCCGCACCTGCCCCCGGTAACGCAGGAGGTGTCGGTGGAGCCGCTGCACACTCCTGAGACGCCGGAGGGGCAAAATCCCGGGCAGGGAGTTGGTTTACCTGGGTCGCCAAGTCGAGACCTGAAGGGAGATCTAAAACAAGATCTGGAGCGTCCGGACTTGCCGATCGATAGCCAAGAGGCTGCTTTGGGGCAAGAGGCGGCTTTGCCTGATCCGGCGCGTGCTCATTCCCAGGCGCAGCAGGCTCCGGCTCCCGCGGGCGTAAGCGATAGCGAGCAGTCCTTCCAGGTGACGCTGCCTTCTTGGCGGCTGGACCTGGCGGGAGAGGTTGACCTGCTGGAGGAGATTGCGCGGGTGTATGGGTACAACCGCTTCCGCAACACCTTGCCGGTGTTTACGGGCTCTGTGCGGGAGCTGCCGACGGCCGCGCCGCTGCGGGCGATCCGGAGAGTGCTGCTCGCGAGCGGTTTCTCAGAGGCGGTGTCGAGTACGTTTGTGTCCGCAGCCGATGCCCAGCTGTTTGCCGCGCAGCCTGGGACGGCAGTGCCGATGGGCAATCCCTTGAGCGAGGAAGCAGGCATGCTGCGGCCGGCGCTCCTGCCGGGCATGCTGACGATGCTGGGGCAGAACCTGCACCGGGGAGTGGAGCAGGCGGCGTTGTTTGAGCTTGGGCATGTGTTTACGGGCAGCGGGGCGGCCACGCCCACGGACCGGGCCACGAGCGAGCGGGCTTCGATCGACCGGGTAGACGAGCGGATCTCGCTGTGCTTTGGCGCGGTGGGGCGACTCCATGGCAAGGCGGTGGACTTTTTTGCGGCCAAGGGCGTGGCGGAGGCAGTCGCGGCACTGTTTACCTCGCGCCTGCTGTATTGGGATCGTTTCCCGACGGAGCTGGGGCTGATGCCTGCGTGGCTGCACCCGGGGCGCTCGGCGCGGCTGGTGATGGATGGGTCGACGATTGGGTTCTTTGGGGAGCTGCACCCGGAGCAGGCGGCGCGCCGGAAGGTGCGTGCGGCGGTGATCGTGAGCGAACTGCGGGTGGATCGCCTGCTCCCGCTGGGGCTGCGGCATCCGGTGCCGCAGGAGCTGTCGCGGTTCCAGCCGGTGCGGCGCGACTTTTCGTTTCTGCTTCGTGACGAGGTGCCGTATGGGGCGGTGGCCGAGGCGATTGCGGAGCTGGGTATCGCGGAGCTGCAGCGGGTGGAACCGGCGGAGGTGCTGCGGGACGCGACGGGTGCGCGCGTACCGGCGGGTGAATACAGCCTGCTGCTGCGAACGGTTTTCCAGGCACGGGAGCGTACGCTGCAGGATGGGGAGCTGCAGGAGTGGGCGCAGGGGATACAGACAGCGGTGGAGGGACTGGGCGGCCGGCTCCGCGGCTGATGCCGGAGATACGTGGGACGCCTGAGGCGCCGCGGAAGGCAGGACTTGAGGCATGGGGACCGGAGGCGTGGCCGGAATCAGGCCTGTGCCGGCGGTCGAAGCCATGGCTGCCGCCGCGCGTGGTTGCCGGCGCGCTGCTGCTGGTCCCTGCCTTGCGGTGCGTGCTGCGGCTTTTCGCGGAGAACTCGGGCCGGGCCCGCTGGATAGACGTTTGGGCAGCCTTTATGACGGTGCTGCTGGGTGCCTGCTTATGGTGGGTGGCACACAGGCAGGCAGGCTCTGAGGGAGCGAGCCTGGCGTTGGGGCTGCTGGTGTTGTCGCCAAACGCGCTGCCGGTAAGCCCGTTTGCACCGGCCGCGGCGTTGGGCGTGTTTGCGGTCCTGTACACCGGGGTGGGGGTGGCGCATGCGCTGCAAGGGCCGCGACGCAAGTGGCTGCCGCGCATCTTGCTGATGAGCAGCCTGTGCTGCTTTACGGCAGCGGTGCAGTGGCACGCCTGCGCCGCAGCGTTGGGTTTGGCAACGGTTGCGATGCTGTATTTGGCAGAGGAGCGGCGAAGGCTCATTCCCTTGCTGCTGCTGGGCTGGGGTTTGGCTGCGGGGGTGGGTGCTGCGATCCGCAAGGTGCTTCCGCAGAGCAGCGTCTTGATCGGCTTCCCGAGTGTGCCGGCGCACGTGCATGGACAGGCGCTGGGACCTCAAGCTGCGTCTGTGTTCGGGGCTGGAGTTGGGGCGGGCTGCCTTCTGGCGCTCCTTGCGGCGCTTGTTCTGTGGGCTCTGGCGCGGCGTTCCCGCTACTTCGGCAATTCTGCTCCCCTGCTGGGGGCGCTGCTGCTGGGGCTAGCCGGCGTCGCTACCGGAGAGCCGAGCCAAGCCGTCTACATCTGTATGCCCTTGCTCCTGTTGTTTGTGGCAGGTGTGTTTGCGGACGGGCTGGAAACGCGGTATCGCCGGTTGTGGACTGGGCTGGCAGTTTTGTGTCTTGCGGTGCAAACGACCGTACTCACCGCGATGCGGAAGTGAGCAAGTCGGCACGGAAGCCGTATCGAGATGCGGCGTAGGATAGCGGACTGGAGGAATTGGCCATGGCGGATTTCAAGACACAGGTGCTGGTGATTGAGGGCATGCACTGCGATGCCTGTGTGAGCCGGGTAACGCACGCGCTCGGTGCTGTCCGGGGTGCCCGTGTGCACAACGTGACCGAGGGGGAAGCCAGGGTGCTGGCGGAGCCCAATTGCGAGCAGCAGCTGCGGGACGCAGTGAAGGAAGCGGGGTACGAGGTGACGCGGGTGCATGTCGAGCACTGATGCTGAGACTGGGGTTGCGACTCAGCCGGCAGACGAGGCGACGGTTCGCTTTATGGTGCAGGGGATGAGCTGCGCAGCCTGCCAGAGCTTTGTGGCGCGCAAGCTGAACGAGCGGGAGGGTGTCCGCGAAGCAGTGGTGAACCTGCTGCTGGGCGAGGCCACGGTTGCGTACAATCCGGCCGAGGTATCGCTTGAGCAGATGCTGGAGACGGTAAGGAAGAGCGGCTACCAGGCAGAGGCGCCTGCACCGGAGCAGGCCGGAGCGGGGCCTGATACAGCCGAGCAGGAGAAGGACCTCGCGGGGGAAGCGGAGTACCGTACCCTGCGGCGCCAGGCGGCGGCAGCCCTGGTGAGCGGTGCCGTGGCGATGCTTGTCTCGCTGCCTCTGATGAACGGGCCTCTTATGGCTGCATCGTCCCCCGCCTCGGCGCAGGGTGTGTCGCAAGCCATGATGAGCAGTGTGCGCTCGGCCCTTCCATGGCTGTATGCGCTAGATCCGGAGTGGCTGCGCGTGGGGCTGCTTCCCTTGACAGGAACGCTGCTCCTGACCGCGGGGCGGCGGTTTTTTGTGAAGAGCTGGGCCGCGCTGCGGAACCGGCATGCGGACATGAGCACGCTGGTCGCGCTGGGCATGGGCGTGGCTTTTCTCTACTCGGCGGCAGTGACGGTGCTGCCGGGGTTTTTTCTGCGTGAGGGTGTGCCGCTCGATGTGTACTATGACGCGGCGCTGCTGATCCTAGGCTTTGTGCTGCTGGGCAACACGCTCGATGCGCGGGCCAAGCGGCAGACGGTGTCTGCCTTGCGCGGATTGCTGGCGCTGGCACCGGCGACTGCGGAGCGGGTGGGTGCGGGTGGAGCGCTGGAACCTGTGGCGCTTGCTGCGGTGCTGCCGGGGGACACGGTGTTTGTGCGGCCCGGGGCGCGCGTGCCGCTGGATGGGCTGGTGCGCGAGGGCAGCTCGGCGGTGGATGAGTCGATGCTGACTGGCGAGCCGATGCCGGTGGAGAAAGTACCGGGCTCGCATGTGACCGGCGGGACTGTGAACACAACCGGGACCCTGCATGTGCGCGTACTGCGGCGCGCCGGTGAGGGAGCGTTGGCGGAGATTGCGAAGCTGCTGCGGGAAGCGCAGGGGGGCCGTGCGCCGATGCAGCGGCTGGCGGACCGGGTGAGCGGTGTATTTGTACCGGTCATAGTGGCGCTTTCTGCTCTGACGTTTGCGGCGTGGCTGCTGCTGGGCGGCCACGCGGCGCTGCCGCATGCCTTTGCTGCTGCGGTAGCGGTGCTGGTGATTGCCTGCCCTTGCGCGATGGGCCTAGCGGTACCGGCGGCGTTGATGGTGGCGACAGGACGGGGTGCGCAGATGGGGCTGCTGTTCCGCTCCGGGGAGGCATTAGAAGCGCTCCGCACGGTGGATACGGTGGTGCTGGATAAAACGGGAACGGTGACCGAAGGCAAGCCGGCGATCACCTCCTGTGTGGTGGCGGAAGGATTTGCGGAGGATGCGGTGCTCGGTGCGCTCCTGGCGCTCGAAAAGCAGAGTGAGCATCCGCTTGCGGGAGCGGTGCTGCGTTTTGCGGGGGAGCATGGGCTGGCAGACGATGCGCGCGGAGCAACGGGTTACCGCGCCTATGCCGGGTTTGGTGCGGAGGCGTGGGTGACGGGGGAGCGCGTGGTGGCCGGCAGCCTCGCGCTGCTGGAGCGGGAGGGGATTGCGACACCCCCTGAGCTGCTGACTGAAGCGGCGCGGCTTGCGGGGACCGGGGCGACGCCGCTGTGGGTTGCGCTCGGTGGGCGGGCGGCCGGGCTGCTGGGTGCAACGGACCCTCCGCGTGCGGGTAGCCGGGATGCTGTTGCTGCACTGCAGAACCGCGGTTTGCGCGTGCTGTTGTTGACCGGCGATGTCGTCGCAGCGGCCCGGGATGTGGCAGGGCTGGTGGGGATTGCGGCTGCGGATGTGATTGCAGGGGTCTTGCCGGCGGACAAGCTTGCGGTGGTTCGGGAACTCCAGGCGAAGGGGCGGCGCGTGCTGATGGTGGGCGACGGCATCAATGATGCACCGGCGCTGGCCGCGGCGGATGTAGGCATGGCGATGGGCGGCGGCACGGAGATCGCGGTGCATGCGAGCGATGTGACGCTGCTGCGGCCGGACCTGAGCGCAGCCGTGGATGCGGTGCGGCTGGCGCGCCGGACAGGCAGGGTGATGCGGCAAAACCTGGCCTGGGCGCTGGGCTATAACCTGCTGGCGGTGCCGCTGGCGGCAGGGGTGTTTTATCCGCACTTCCATGCCCTGCTGAGCCCGATCGCGGCAAGCGCGGCGATGGCGATGAGCTCACTGAGTGTGGTGCTGAACAGCCTGCGGCTGCGGCGCTCCTAAAGAACCGCGAAGACAGAGGCGCGGCCTCATCCTAGCTGCAGGAGCGGCTGCATGAGCTATGGATGGGTACACGAGCTGGGACGAGCCTTGGCCATGGCCGGGACGATGGGCTGGGATATGCTTTGGGCGCTGATCCTGGGGTTTTTTCTGTCTGGCGTGGTGCAGGCTGTGGTGCCCAAGGAGCAGATGAGCCGGCTGCTGCCGGATGCCCGGGCCGGCACGCTGGTCAAGGCATGCGGGCTGGGAGCAGCGAGTTCTTCGTGCTCGTATGCAGCGGTGGCGCTGGCACGCTCGATGTTTACCAAGGATGCGAACTTTACGGCTAGCATGGTCTTCCAGTTCGCGTCGACCAATCTGGTGCTGGAGCTGGGGATCCTGCTGTGGGTGCTGCTGGGCTGGCAGTTTACGCTGGCGGAGTTTGTTGGCGGCCCGCTGATGATTCTTCTGCTTGCGATCCTGTTCCGGCTGCTGCTGCGGCCTGCACTGGTGCGCGTGGCCAAGGAGCAGGCAGAGCGTGGGGTGCAGGGGCGCATGGAGGGCCATGCCGCGATGGATATGAGCGTGCATGGCGGCACGCTGTGGCAGAGGATGTTCTCCGCCAAGGGATGGACGGCGATCAGCCATTTTTTTGTGATGGATTGGGCTTCGTTGTGGCTCGACATCGGTGCCGGGCTGCTGGTGTCGGGGGCGCTCGCCGTTTGGGTGCCGGGCATGGTGTGGAGCTGGTTGTTCCTGGCGGGGCATCCGGCGGCGTTCTTGGTAGGGCCGTTGATCGGGCCGCTGGTCGCAGTGGTTTCGTTTGTGTGTTCGGTCGGGAACGTACCGTTGGCGGTGGTGCTGTGGCATGGCGGGATTTCGTTCGGCGGACTGGTGTCCTTCCTGTTTGCGGACCTGATCATCCTGCCGATCCTGAATATTTACAGGAAGTATTACGGAGTGCGGATGAGCGTGTTTCTGCTCGGGACGTTCTATGCGGCGATGGCGGGTGCGGGGTTTGCGGTGGAGGCGCTATTCCAGCTGCTGCACCTGGTACCTGCGCGAGTGCAGGGAGGCGTCGGGATGGGCATGCAGCCGGGGCTGCACTGGAACTACACGACGTGGCTGAACATTGTTTTTCTCGCTTTGGCGGCGGTGCTGATGGTGCGCTTTGTACGCACGGGCGGGCCGGGGATGCTGCACATGATGAACAGTGACAGCATGGGCGCGATGGACGGGATGGAGGAGGGCCACGAGATGGAGATGGGTGAGGGTCGTATGTAGCGAGTATGGTTGCGGCATCCGGGTAGACTTGGGGCCATGGTGGTGTACGGGGATAATCCGGAGCGGCTGGTGTCGGCTGCGCGTGCGGATGAGGAGAGTTCGTTTGAGCTGAAGCTGCGGCCGCGGTTTCTGCGGGAGTTTATTGGGCAGAGTAAGGCGAAAGCGCAGCTGCAGATTGCGCTGGAAGCGGCGCGGGCGCGGGGTGAGGCGCTGGACCATGTGCTGCTATTTGGGCCGCCGGGGCTGGGCAAGACGACGCTGGCGTCGATCCTGGCGAATGAGCTGGATGTGGGCTTTCAACAGACCTCGGGGCCGGCGCTGCAGATCCAGGGTGACCTGACGGCGATCCTGACGAATGTGCGGGAGCGCCAGGTGCTGTTTCTGGATGAGATTCACCGGCTGCAGGCGGTGCTCGAAGAGAAGCTGTACACGGCGCTTGAGGACTACAAGCTGGACATCATCATCGGGCAGGGGCCAGGTGCGCGCACGCATGTGATGGAGATCAAGCCATTCACGTTTGTGGCGGCGACGACGCGGCCGGGACTGCTGAGCTCGCCGCTGCGCTCACGCTTCGGCATCCTGCTGCGGCTGGAGTACTACACCGACGATGAGCTGCGCTTTGTGGTGGAGCGCTCGGCTGTTGTGCTGGGCGTGCCGATTGACGAGGACGGCGCGGCGGAGATTGCGATGCGCTCACGCGGGACGCCGCGCATTGCGAACCGGCTGCTGCGCAGGGTGCGGGATTACGCGCAGGTGCGGGGTACGGGCACGATTGACCGGGCGACGGCGATGCAGGCGCTGGAGCTGCTGCAGGTGGATGCGCATGGGTTCGATGAGCTGGACCGGCGGCTGCTGCTGTGCATTATCGAGAAGTATGACGGCGGGCCGGTGGGGCTGAATACACTGGCGGCGACGCTGAGCGAGGAGCAGGATGCGCTTGAAGAGGTGTATGAGCCGTTTCTGATCCAGATCGGTTTCTTGGACAGGACGCCGCGGGGGCGGGTGGCGACGCGGCTGGCGTATGAGCATTTTGGGCTGATGCAGCCGCGCAAGGGGCAGCCGGGGCTGTTCTAGGGCAGGGAGCAGGGAGCAGGCAGCGTTGCTGGTGCCGTGCCATGAGTGGTGGGCGGTGACGGTAGGCTGACCGGGTACCGCCGGGGCTTGAGCGAAAGACCTTGCTGCTGCGTCGGGAGCGGGCGCCGCTCTAAGCATGCGCGGCTTAAGGGTGCAGGTAGCTGAGCAGCAGCGCGATGGAGGCGGAAAAGATAACGGCTGTGGTGATCCAGCCGAGGATGTTGATAACGGGCCCGTTGACCTTATCGCCCATGACGGAGCGTTTATTGGTGAGCACCATGATGAGCAGCATGAGAGGCGGCGTGGAGAAGCCCTGGACGATGCCCGCGATCACCAGCGCCCGGATGGGATTGATGCCGGTGAAGTTGAGCGCCATGGCGGCGAGAGTGAAGAGGGTGATGGCGCCGTAGAAGCGCTTTGCCTCGCGCGGCCGCAGAGAAAGGCCGCTGGGGCAGTCAGTGCTCTGGCAGACGTCGTAGGCGGCACCGGTGGTCATGACGGGGATGGCCAGGAAGCCGACGCCGATGATGCCGAGGGTAAAGAGCAGGCCGGCGGCGCGGCCGGCGAGAGGGCGCAGGGACTCGGCTGCCTCTGTCGCGGAGTTGATGGTGTGACGGCCGGCGACGAAGAGTGTGGCGGCCGTAGACAGGATGATGAAGTACATCACCACATTGGAGAAGAGCATGCCGAAGGTGACGTCCCAGAAGCTGGTGCGGAGAGCGGCATCGGTGGTCCCGCGACGCTCGCGGAGGGTGTGCTTACCGGCGGCGATCTTCTCTTCGACCTCCTCATTGGACTGCCAGGTATAGAGGTAGGCGGAGAGAGAGGTGCCGATGATGGCGACGAGTATGGAGAGGGTGTCGTGATTGAAGTGGAGGCTGGGCACGAGGGTGCCGCGGGCGACCTCGGCTAGTTTGGGGTGGGCAAGAAACGCAGAAACGACATAGGCGAGCAGAGACAGGGCGAGCACGCGGAAGACATTGCGGATGACCGTGTAGGAGCCCCAGACCTGAAAGACCAAGGCGGCCAGGGTGACCGCGACGAGGATGCTCCACTGGGGGACGTGGACGAGGATGCCGATGGAGGCAGCCATGCCGCCGATGTCAGCGCCGGCCTCGATGATGTTGCCGAAGACGACACCGGCCAGCACTACATAGAGCAGCCAGCGGGGGACGTGCGTGCGCAGTACGGCGAAGAGGCCCTGGCCGGTGACCTGGCCGAGTTTGCCCGAGAGATAGACGACGGCGACCATCATGGGCAGGGTGACGGGTGCTGTCCACAGGGCTTTGTAGCCGAGCTGCGCGCCGGCCTGCGCGTAGGTGCCGATGGCGGAACAGTCGTCATCGGCTGCGCCGGTGATGAGGCCCAGGCCCAGCGAGCGTAGGACGGTATGTTGCCGCTTCGGGCGGCCGGCAGCGGCCGGCAGGGCTTCATAGACCGGTTCAGGGGAAGAAGCCATAGAAACGTGGATGCATCTTTGCTGCTGCTGGTCTTCGAGGGGCCTTGCCATGGATAGAGACCAGAAGTCAGAGATTGACAGCGCGAAACTTACAAAGAGCAGAGCGGCGGCGAACGCCCGACGGGATGCTGGGCGGTGGAGGGCCGATGCTATTCTGCAGATAGAGGAGACAACCGGCTGAGCCTGGGCGCGCCCGTTCGCTCGCCTGCCTCGCCCCCACACATCTATGGCTACGATTACGGCACCAGCCCCGACAGAGATTCAGATCAAGCACGACGTGAAAGATCTTTCGCTGGCAGCGGAAGGCAGAAAGCGCATTGAGTGGGCAGGGGCGTCGATGCCCGTGCTGGCGCAGATTCGCGAAGAGTTCAAGCAGACGCAGCCGCTGAAGGGCGTGCGTGTAGCGGCGTGCCTTCATGTGACGACGGAGACTGCGAACCTGATGCTTGCGCTGAAGGATGGCGGCGCGGAGATTGCGCTGTGCGCGTCAAACCCGCTTTCCACGCAGGACGAGACTGCGGCCGCGCTGGTCGCGGAGTACGGCATTTCGACCTTTGCGATCAATGGTGTGGACAATGCCGGCTACTACCGGCACCTGCAGGCAGCGATCGACCACAAGCCGCACTTCACCATGGATGACGGCTGCGACCTGGTGACGCTGCTGCACACCAAGCGCCAGGATGCGCTGGGCGACGTGATTGCGGGTACAGAGGAAACGACGACGGGTGTGATCCGCCTGCGTGCGATGGCCAAGGAAGGCGTGCTGCGCTACCCGGTGGTTGCGGTGAATGACGCGCTGACCAAGCACATGTTCGACAACCGGTATGGCACGGGCCAGTCGACGATGGACGGCATTATCCGCTGCACCAATGCGCTGATTGCCGGCGCGCGTTTTGTGGTGGCCGGCTACGGCTGGTGCGGGCGCGGCCTGGCGATGCGTGCGCGCGGCATGGGCGCAGAGGTGATCGTGACGGAGATCGATCCGACCAAGGCGCTGGAAGCCGTGATGGACGGGTACCGCGTGATGCCGATGGAAGAAGCAGCGAAGGTGGGCGACATCTTTGTGACGCTGACCGGCAACAAGGGCGTGATCCGCAAGGAGCACTTCGAGGTGATGAAGCACGGGGCGCTGGTGGCGAACTCCGGTCACTTCAATGTGGAGATCGATATTCCCGCGCTGGAAAGCCTTTCGACGGGGCACCGCACACCGCGGCAGTTTGTGGAGGAGTTTACGCTGCAGGATGGCCGCACGGTGATGCTGCTGGGCGAGGGTCGGCTGATTAACCTGACAGCTGCTGAAGGGCACCCGGCCAGCGTGATGGATATGAGCTTTGCCAACCAGGCGCTGGCTGCGGAGTATCTGATGAAGGAGTACAAGAACCTCCCCAAGGATGTGTTTGCGGTGCCGGAGGATCTGGACAAGCGCGTGGCCAAGCTGAAGCTGGCGGCGATGAAGGTGGACATCGATGTGCTGACGCCGGACCAGGAAGCATATCTGGCGGGGTGGTCCGAGGGGACTTAGGAGTGGTTTCTCTTAGGGTAGGAGGCCCGGCTTGCGCCGGGCCTTTTGCTTTGGGGTAGGGTTATGAGCGATTCAGGATTAATTCACCGCTGTCTTGGTCACAGCTGCCGCCGATCACGGCGTAGATGGCATGCAGGCTAGACACGTCATTATCGATCATTGTTCCGTAGACGAGGAGTTGTGAGCCGTCGTTCATTGTGAAATGGAGGGAGTAAAAGGCTCCGAATACGCTGCCGAGAGCCGGTGGTCCGGCGGCCGTTCCTGACGTGAAGCATGGGGAACCGCTGACAGAAACAGTGCCGGTGAGTGGAATCTTTCCAAGGGAGCTGTCCGCGGCGAGCGGGTTCTCTCCAGGAATGGTGAGTGCATTAAGGATGGGCGCACCCTGCTCGATGGACAGGGAGAGCGAGACGTTGGGTCCGAGGCTGGGGGAGGTAGGGAAGGCTTGGTTCTCGCCACTTATGTATGTGGCGGATAGCGGCGGGAGCGGGCTTGCCGTGAAAGCGACGTTTTGTGCCGCGGCGCATGGAAGACCGAGCGGTGGGCTGCCCGACGGGTATGTGATGGTGTACTGGCCAGCCCAACCGGACGGGGATCTTGCGTCCGGCGCCTGGCCCGCAATGGAGATTTGTACGCTGTTGCTACCGAGGGGCAGAGAAGGAGTTGTCAGAGTAAAGGTGCCGTCGTCGGCCATCTGGCCTGATACGAAGAACGTCCCGCCGATGCCGGCGGTCGCAGAACACTGGTCCTGAAGATAGCCCTGAGCGCTGACCTGTTGCCCTGACACAAAGACGGCAGCCGAGAGAGACAATCCTGGGGTTGGGCCTGGGAACGGGCTGAGCTGACCAGACAAGAGCCAGTTGCCGGCCAGACTTACCGGCGCAGCTGCAGTCTCTGTCGGATTGAGGTGAGCACCGCAGCCTGTGAGCATCGCGCAGAAGCCGGACACAAGGGCGAGCGTCGAAAGCAGCCGAAAAAGGCTCATGGCGTGCAAATATAGCAGGGCTGCTGCGATGGACAGGTAAGGGAGCATGAAGGTTCCGCTGCAAGATGGGAGAAAGCCATAGAGTCGATGGGCAGCTGAGCCGGCTAGAGGCATCTATCGGAGGATGGAGTCGTCCATTCAGATTGTGGGGCTGTGCTGCTCTCGGCGTAGGGGTACGGTGCCCATGAAGAGTTTGGCGCGCGTGGCGTTTGCCGTGCTTCTGGCGCTTGCGCCGCGGGGGCTGCCGGCGCAGGGCAGCGTGGCGACGGGGACCAGCGTCGGAGTGGCTGGTTACTCGACGGCGGTGCAGCCGATTGCCCTGATGAAGCCGACGGCAAGCGCGCTCCTTGCCCGTAAGGCGATGTATACGGTCACCGTCCCTGGGACCGGTGCGTGGGTGGATGCGGGCTTTGCCGTAACGCCTGCGGACCATATGGACGTGAGCGCGACCGGGACCGTGGTGCTTGCGGATAGCCGCAGCACGGGTCCGGTGGGAGTGGCGCATGGCTGGAAGGATCTGCTGCGCGGCTTTCCGGCGGAGGGTGCGAACACAGGCGCGCTGGTAGCCCGGATTGGCGATACGGAGGCAGCGGTGCCGTTTGCGCTGGGGGCGAGCGTGAGCAAGGATGCGCCTGCAACCGGCGAGCTGTACCTGGCGGTGAATGCGGGGCAGCAGCTGGCCGGGACCGGCTCCTTTACCGCGGTGATCAAGCTGACGAAGGCGACGGTGGTGACGACGGCAGCTGCGTCGGTGGATCTGGCGCAGGCGATTACGCCGGCTCTGCTGGCTTCGATCCCGAGGCGTGTGGCGGATGCGCAGGGCGATGCAGGGGATGTGGTGAACTTCAGCATTCTGGGGACAGAGGACCAGGTGAAGAAGGCATTTGCAGCGGCCGGGTGGGTGCAGGTGGACAAGACCAATAACCAGGCGGTGCTGCATGGGCTCATCTCCACGCTGTCAAAGCAGGCGTACCTGGAGATGCCGATGAGTACGCTTTACCTGTACGGGCGGCCGCAGGACCTGAGCTACGCGCGGGCTGACCCGCTGATGGTTGCGGTGGAGCGGCACCACCTGCGGGTGTGGCAGAGCGGGCAGACGGTGGCAGGGAGGCCCTTGTGGGTAGGCTCTGCCACGCATGACAACGGCCTGGAGCGGGACGAACGCAACAATGGAGTGACCCACCATATTGACCCGCAGATTGATGTGGAGCGGGACTTTATCGAGCAGAGCTTTGCCGCAGCGGGGGCGCTGGACGCAGCGGCCTATGCCACGCCTGCCAACCCGATACGCGCTGCGAGTACGGCGACCGGAGGCAGCTTCCAGAGTGATGGACGTTTGCTGTTGATGGCGCTGGGGAGCCACTGATGCAGGCGTGGCACGAGGGCGCAGGTTGAGCGGAGACGGATCGACAGGCCGCCCGACTGGATGGGCGGACTGGTTGCGAAGCGGCTTGCCAAGGCGCGGTTGGCTGGAGCTTCTGGACCCGGCACCGGAGGCAAAACGCTGGGGCCTGCCGGAGATGGTGGTACTGCTGCTGTGGTGCGGAGTGGCCGGCTTTGCGGTGGCGCAGCATGTGCCGTGGGCCGATGAGGAGCAGGCCTGGCTGCTGGCGGGCGGTGAGGGATGGCGGCAGCTGTTTGTAGTAAGCCTCCACTATGAAGGCTCGGGAGGCTTGTGGCATGCCTTTTTGAAGGTGCTGCAGGCTGCAGGCGTGCCGTTTACCGCGATGCGGTGGATCGTTGCCGGGATACAGGGCGCGGCCATGGCAGTGCTTCTGCGGTATGCTCCGTTTCCGAGAGTGGTGCGGCTCGTGCTGCCATTTACGTTTTTCCTGCTGTACCAGGACGGCGTGATTGCGCGGTCTTATTGCCTGTTTGCCATCCTTGCGTTTCCGGCGGCAGCGATGCTTCGCGGCCGGCGCCCGAAGCTCATGGTTATGGCTGTGCTGGCCGGGCTGCTGGCCAATCTTTCCGTGCACGGGATGGTGCTCTCGGGCGGGCTTGCGGTAGCAGCGTTCTCGGTGTCGCGCCGGCAAGGGGCAGGACGGGAAAGAGCAGGCCGGGGGCTTGCAGCTCTGGCAGTGTTGCTGCTGCTGTGGACGGCGGCTGCGGTCACCATGGCGCCGGCGTTCCACATTGACTATGAGCCGGGGAACAACCTACGCCGCTCATTTGCCAAGTTTGAGAACCGGCTTGGCATCGCTGCGCCTCCACCACCTGTGATACGAACGCTGCCGATGGCGGGGCTGCAGCCTGCGCCGGTGGTCCCACGCAGCAAAGGGCGCGGGTTGCAGCGACTAGGCAAGCTGGCGCACACGCTGGCTGTGCTGACCTATCCTTTGTCGCAGTGGCGGGCCTTGGCCTTGTTCCTGGTGCTGGGGGTGGGGGGGCTGGCTCGGCTGGACCCGGAGCACAGAGAAGATGAAGGCAGGGAAGCAGGCGGCGCTTTGGGCTGGGCAGGGCTCGCGCCCTATGGGCTGATGGTCGCGGTGTTTACAGGGCTGTACCTTGCGCCGCGACACGCGGGGACAGTGCTGACGGGCTTTATTGTGTCTGCGTGGCTGGTATGGCCGCGCAGCACGCCGCAGGAGGGATGGCCGCGTGTGTGGACGCGGGCAACGACGGCGCTGTTTGCGCTGGTGTGCCTCCTGCAAGTGGGATGGACGCTGCATGCCCTGGCTGCAGAACGCAGGCTGCCCTATGCGCCGGGGCGCATGACGGCGAGCTACCTGCGGTCGCAGGGGGTACCGGAGGGCGGCGGCGGCCTGCCTGCCATGGCGGGTTACTACTACTTCAGCATTGACCCTTTGCTGTACTTCCGCAGGAACCTGTACGAGAACCAGCCGCCGCACCGGTACTGGTGGTGGAGTACGGCGATGCGCACGATGTCCAGCGCCGAGCAGGTGCTGGCAAGCCGCCCGCGCTTCGTGGTAGTCGGCGGCTACGAGTATGGCCCGGATGCGGAGGTCACCGGAGACTGGCAGCCGGTGTCGACGCCGATCCCGGGAGTTCTGCTGAATGACAACTTCCACGTGGTCGACTTTTTTGAACGCAATGGCTACCGGCGTACGCACGTGTTCTGCGGGCACAGCTGGATGCGCGCGACCTATGCCGAACTGCTCTGCGATACGGTGCTTGAGCCGACTAGCGCTCGCTCAGCCGATGTCTCGCTTCCTGCATCTCAGCAGACTCCCAGAGTTGCACCTGCACGCGAGGAGACGTACACACCCCATGGCTCTCGTTGATTTCCTTCTAGGCAAGCCCCTGGCCACAAGCGACGAGCACACGGAACAGATCGGCCCTTCGTCCGGGGTCGCGATCTTTGGACTGGATGGGCTTTCGTCGGCGGCGTATGGACCGGAAGCTGCGCTGACGCTGCTGCTGCCGCTTGGGTTTGCCGGCGTCGCTCACATTGTCCCGATCACAACAGCCATCATTCTTCTGCTGCTGATTGTGTTTGTTTCCTACCGGCAGACCATCGATGCGTATCCGAATGGCGGGGGCTCGTACACGGTTGCGTCCGAGAATCTGGGAGTGGGTCCGGGCCTGCTGGCGGCTGCGGCCCTGATGATCGATTACGTCCTGACCGCGGCCGTGGGTATTTCGGCCGGGGTGGGTGCGCTGATTTCCGCGGTACCCGGGATGCAGCCGCACGTCCTGAGCCTATGCCTGGGGATCCTGGCGGTGTTGACACTGGTGAATCTGCGCGGGGTAAGGGATACCGGGCTGGTGATTCTGCTGCCGACGTACCTGTTTATCGGAAGCCTGCTCCTGATGATCGGCCTGGGAGTGTTCCATACAATTGCAAGCGGCGGCCATCCGCATGCGGTGGTGGCTCCGGCGAAGCTGCCGGGGACCACGGCTGCGCTCTCCTTCTGGCTGCTGCTGCGCGTGTTCTCGAGCGGATGCACGGCGATGACTGGTGTGGAAGCAGTGAGCAATGGCGCAACTGCATTTCGTGAGCCGCGTGCGCCGATTGCAAAGAAGACCCTGACCATCATTATCGTCACGCTGGTGGTGCTGCTCGCCGGCATTGCCTGGTTGTGCCGCGCGTACGGTGTCGGTGCGACGGACCCCAACTCACCCCAGTACCAGAGTGTGCTTTCGCAGCTGCTGGGCGCGGTCGCGGGCCGGGGTGTTTTCTATTACGTCAGCATGGCATCGATCCTGCTGGTGCTTGCGCTCTCTGCCAACACGGCATTTGCCGGCTTCCCTCGGGTGCTGCGCGTGATCGCGATGAACAGCTACCTGCCGCGCCTGTTTACGCTGCGGGGGCGACGCCTGCTTTACTCCTGGGGCGTGTACCTGCTTGTGGGGCTCACCGGCGCGCTGCTGCTTATCTTTCGCGGCGTGACTGATCGCCTGATCCCGCTGTATGCGATCGGTGCGTTTCTGGCGTTTACTCTTTCGCAGGCCGGGATGGTGATGCACTGGCGCAGGCAGCCCAGCAAGGGTTCCAAGCTCAAGATGCTGGTGAACGGCGTGGGTGCTGTTGCCACAGGGATCACGACTGTTGTGGTGCTGGTGACAAAGTTTACGCAGGGCGCCTGGATTACGGCGCTGCTTATCCCTGTGTTGATCGGCATTATGTTGATGGTGCATAGGCACTATGAGCGCGTGCGCCGAGAGATTGCGAGCGACACGCCGATGAACCTGGAAGGGCTGCAGGCTCCCCGGGTGATTGTGCCGCTGGACCGATGGAGCCGCATTTCCGAGAAGGCTCTGCGCTTTGCGATGGTGATGTCAACCGAGGTACAGGCCGTCCACGTGATGGCTGAGGAAGAGGGTTCGCCGATCACCATCTGCGATGAGTGGGAGAAGATGGTGGCTGCCCCTCTGCGCGACGCCAAGAAGACAGTGCCGGAGCTGGTGATGCTCAAGTCGCCGTACCGTTTTGTGCTGCTGCCGATGGTGAAGTATGTGCTGGAGCAGGAGAAGCTGTACAGCGATCGGCACATCGCGGTGCTTGTACCGGAGCTGGTGGTGCAGCACTGGTATGAGAATCTGCTGCACAACCAGCGCGGCAACCTGCTGAAGCTACTGCTGCTGGTGCGCGGCAATCAGAGGATTCTGGTGGTGAATATCCCCTGGTATCTGTAACCAGGCGGGTTGCTTTTGTTATGGATGCGCCGGGAGCTTGCTCGTGTTCCAGCCGCCGCCGAGGGCTGAGATGAGCTGGACGGCCGCTACAAATCGGCGTGTCACGATGTCCTCATCGGTGCGCTGGTCGGCGAGCTGCGCTTGCTGCGAGGTAAGCACAGTCAGATAGGTGGTGACGCCGCCTTTGTACTGAGCGGTGCTGATATTGGTGGAGCGGACAGCAGCCGCAACGGCGCTTGTCGAGGAGGTTTGCTCCGTGGCCAGGATGCGCAGCGCGGCGAGATTGTCTTCTACCTCCTGGAAGCCGTTGAGTACGACCTGGCGATAGTTGGCGACATTGGAGGCGTAGCTTGCTCTGGCCTCGTCGGTGACGGCGCGCCGGCGGCCTGCGTCGAAGATGGTCTCAGCGGCCGAAGCGCCAACCGACCAGAGCGAGGACGGGCCCTGGATCCAGGTGCCGGGCTCTGCGCTCTCAAAGCCGCCAAGGCTTGAAAGGGAGATGTTGGGGTAGTAGGCGGCGATGGCGACGCCGATCTGCGCGTTTGCGTAGTCAGCGCTGCGCTCGGCTGCGGCGATGTCCGGACGGCGCTCCAGCAGTTCGGAGGGTACGCCGGTGGGGATGTCGGGGATATTGCGGTTCTGCGGCGTGGCCGGCAGCTGGAAGGAGGAAGCACTGATGCCAAGCAGCGTCGCAATCGCATGCATGTACTGGGCACGAGCGACGCCGATGTCGATGCTGGAGGTCTGCGTGGTAGCGAGCTCTGTCTGCGCCAGGGCGACATCCGCCTGCGTCGCGACACCGCCGCGGAAACGGCGCTCGGTAAGGTTGAGCGCATCCTGGAAAGAAGAAAGGGTGATGTCAAGCAGCTGCTGCTGGGCGTCGAGGCCGCGCAGCTCGTAGTAGTCGAGTGCGAGATTGGTGCGCACGGATAGTTCTGTGTTCGCCTGGTCTGCGGCAAGAGCCTGCGCGTTGGCGCGGGCACCCTCGACCTCGCGACGAACGCGGCCCCAGAAGTCCGGCTGCCAGTTTGCCTGGCCGGTCAGCTCGAAGTCGTTGTACTGCCCGGGCTGTGTACCGGTGGGTTTTGGCTCGTTATGTGAGTTGTGAGTGCGTGTAATTTCCGGACCGATACCGATGACCGGGTAGTAGTCAGCCCGGGCTTGCCGCACTTCGGCAGAGGCAACGAGATAGTTTTGCAGGGCCTGCTGCACCTGCAGGTTCGCTCCGGTCAGGCGAGCCTCCAGATCGTCGAGCTCCGGGTCTCCGAAGAGGCGCCACCACTCGCCGCGGGCGAGTGCATCGGCGGGTACAGCGGGCTTCCAAGTACCGGGCGGCGGCGGCAGCTCCATGTAAGTAAGCGGCGGCGGAGTGACAGGCGGGCGCTGGTAGTTGGGGCCCACGGTGCAGCCCGTTACCGTAAGGGCAGCAAGGGCCAGCGCCAGAGCCGCCTTGAGATTTTGGCGTGACTGCAGAGCGGCGAGTCTTTGCACCATCAGTGTTTGCCTCCGCCGCCGCTCTTGCTGGCGTTGGCGTCGTTGGCTTGTGAGCCGGACTGCTGCGAGCCGGTTTGCTGCTGCGCACCCTCGGCACTGCTCGTCGGTCCACTGCTGCCGCCCTGGGAGCCAGTCCCACCCTGGCCGCTCGGCTTTACGATGCGTACTGCTTCCCCATCAAGGATGGAATCCGGCGGGTTCTGGATAACCTCTGCGTCCGGTGTGAGGCCGGAAACGACCTGGATGACGCGCCCGTCATCCTGCCCGATGGTGATCGGCACCAGCTTCGCCTTGCCATTCTGCACGACGGCCACCTGCAGCCCCTGGGCGCGAAAGATCATGGCCGGCACCGGCACGATGAGGCTGCTCACCCCGGTGTTGAGGCTCAGCTTCACTTCGCCATAGGCGCCCGGCATCAACTGGCCATTGCGATTGTCAACATCGACCTCTACGAGCAGTGTGCGGGTGTTGGGGTCGATCGATTGCGCGGTGCGCACGATGCGGCCGCTGAAGGTCTTTCCCGGATACTCGGCCAGCATGATCTGAGCCGGCGTACCGCGCTTGGCGCCGAGTGAGTCCACCTGGGGAACGGACACGTAGACGCGCAGGGTTCTGGTCTGCGCTTCCTCAAAAAGCATCTGGTTGCTGCTGCCCGCGCCGGTGTTGACAAGCTCGCCGACGTCGATGTCCCGTGCTGTAATCACGCCGTCAAAGGGCGCATAGATGTGCTCAAACCCGACCAACTGTTGGTACTGTTCCACAGAATGGAGCGCGTTCTGGACCTGTGTGTTGGCGGTGACAAGCCCGGTCGTGTAGTTGTCCGTGTCCTGCTGTGTGACAGCATCCTGCTTCAACAGGTCCTGATAACGCTTGGCCTGGATAGCCGCGTTGTTCTGGTTTGCCTGCGCGGTGGCGAGCGCGGCCTGTGCCTGTGCAAGCTGCTGGTCCACTTCCGGGCTCGCGACTACGGCGAGCAGCTGGCCGGTTTTTACGTGAGCGCCGATATCGGCGTACCAGTGGGTGATATAGCCCGCAGACCGAGAGTAGATGGGGGAATCTATGTAGGCCTGCAGGGCGCCGGGCAGGACGAGCGTGTCCTCTGGCTTGCCGACCGTAGGTTTGTCAACCAGCACATCGGGCGCGGCGTCTGCCGTGGTCTGCTGCTGCAGGTGCTTTTGTGCACGCAGCCGTGGCACAATGCCGAGCACGCCAAGCACCACGGCCAATACCAAGCCGGCAAGGATAAAGGTGACCGCTTTGCCGGAGGAGAGCGGCTTCATGCGCTGCACCTCCCCTTCACTGGGACCGGCCGGGGCTTGCCGATTTTTCTCCTCTTGGGATCGTGCGTTGTGGCTGCTCATGCGATCTGGCCCTCCATGCTTTCGGACCGGCTTTGCTTTTGCTCCCGCGCCATGCGTTTGCGCTCCAGCCGGGAGTGGATGACGGAGAAGAAGGTGGGGATAAAGAACAGAGTGGAGGTGGTAGCAAAGAGCAGGCCACCGATGACCGCGCGTCCCAGGGGGGCATTCTCCTCACCGCCGTCGCCGAGGCCCAGCGCCATTGGCACCATGCCGATGATCATGGCAAGCGCCGTCATGATGACCGGGCGGAAGCGGGTAAAACCGGCGGCAACGGCCGACCCAGTCGCTTCACCAGGGTGCTGCTCCAGGTGCTCCCGCGCGAAAGAAACCACGAGGATCGAGTTCGAGGTGGCGACCCCCATGCACATGATGGCGCCCGTGAGGGCGGGCACGCTGATATGCGTTCCGGTCAAGAATAGGAACCACACGATGCCGCACAGCGCTGCCGGCAGACCCGAGATGATGATGAATGGATCGATCCAGCTTTGGAAGTTAACCACGATCAGCAGGTACACCAGCACGATGGAGAAGGCCAGACCTCCATACAGGCCCTGAAAGGAGGAATGCATAGTCTGCACCTGGCCGCGCACTGTGACATGCGAGCCACGCGGCAGCTGGTTCTTCATGCTGGCCAAGATTTTTTCCAATTTCGTGTCCACGCTCGACAGGTCGCTGCCGACAACATTGCCGTAGATATCGATGGTGGGCGCAATGTTGTAGTGCGACACCGTACCCATCTCCTCACCCTGGGTAAACGATGCCAGGTTTCCTAGAATCTGCGGAGGCGCTGCGCCTGTAATCGAGCTCTGCGGCATAATGGCGGCTAGTGAAGAGGGTGCCGCGGCGTTTACCCCGGGGTTGGCGCTCAGGCTTGTTGTGGAGGAGCCGCCATTGCCCGCAGTCGAAGTGGCTGTGCCAGTAATGGGGATGTTGGCGAGATCGTTCAACGTATCAAGGTTGTACTGCGGCGACTGCACTGCGATGTTGTAGGACACATTGTTCTTGGGGTCCAGGAAGAAGGTCGGCGAGGTCTGGAAGGAGCCGCTGGTCGCTTGAAGCAGGCTTTGCGCTACCTGGTTCTGGTTGATGCCAAGCTGCGTGCTCTTTGAGCGGTCAATATCCACGAAGAGCCGCGGGTTGTTGAAGGGCTGCTGGATGCGGAGGTCCGCCGCTCCGGCAACGTAGCGCATCTGGTTCAGCACCTTGGTGGCGAACTCACGATTGCCTGTCAGGTTCTGACCAGTGATCTGCACATCGAGCGGCGCCGGCAGGCCGAAGTTGAGGATCTGCGTGATCATGTCCGAAGGCAGCTCGTAAAAGATGGTGCCGGGGAAGCGCTGGGCCAGGATCGTCCGCAGGCGTTCGACATACAGCTCACTTGGATGGTGGTTCTCGTTGAGAGAGACCTGTATATCCGCGTCGGCGGGTCCGATTGGCGCCGAGTTTGAATAAGTGAGATTGATGCCGGAGTATGGCAGCCCGATGTTGTCGATGATATTGGTGAGCTCTTTGGCGGGGACGACTTCGCGGATGGTGTGGTCCACTTGATCGCACAGCCGAGCCGTTTCCTCAATCCGGGTGCCGGTGCGCGCACGAATGTGCAGCGTAAAGCGGCCTGCGTCGGTGGAAGGAAAGAAGTCTTGCCCGAGAAATGGAAACAGCAGCACCGCCGAAGCAATGGTGAAACCGAAAAACAGAAGCATGAAAGCGACCGGCCGTACGAGGCATAGCTCCAGCACTGACTGGTAGCCGAGCCGGAAGCGCTCAAAGCCGCGTTCGAAGCCGAGCTGGAAGCGGATGAAAGGATTGCGGCTCCGCCTCTTGGCCTCGGCATCCTTCTCGTTGTGCTCCTTGAGCAGGTACATGGCCATGGGCGGCACGATTGTTCGCGAGAAGAAGTAGGAAGCCAACATGGCAAAGACAACTGCCTCGCCGAGGGGAACGAAGAGGTATTTGGCTACCCCTGACAGGAAGAACATCGGCAGGAAGACGATGCAGATGGAGAGCGTCGCCACCAGGGCGGGTACCGCGATCTGCGCCGCAGCGTCGAGAATGCCTTGCTCGATCGGCTTGCCTTCCTCCAGGTTGCGGTTGATGTTCTCGATCTCGACCGTGGCGTCATCGACCAGGATGCCGACCGCGAGCGCGAGACCGCCGAGCGTCATGATGTTGATGGTCTCGCCAAGCGCGGAGAGCACCAGCAGCGAGGTGATGATCGACAGCGGGATGGACACCGCGATGATCAGTGTCGAGCGGATCGAGCCCAGAAAGAGCAGGATCATGATCGCTGTGAGGCAGGCTGCGATGAGTGCCTCGCGAACGACGCCATTGATGGAGCCGCGCACGAAGATGGACTGGTCGCCGAGCGGCGTAATACGCAGTTCCGGCGGGAGCTGGGTCATGAGAGCAGGCAGCTGCTTGCGGATCCCGGCGACGATATCGAGCGTAGAAGCGTTACCAGTCTTGATGACCGACAGCAGCGAAGCGCGCTGCCCATCTACACGGACGATATTGGTCTGCGGCGGGAAGCCGTCCCGGACATGCGCCACGTCATGGATATAGACCATGCTGCCGTTGACTGACTTGATGGGGAGATCGTTGATGCCCTGGATCGTCGACGGGGCGGAGTTGGTCTCGATCTGATATTCGAAGTTGGAGACCTTCATGGTCCCGGAGGGCAGGATGAGATTTTCTGTGGCGATCGTCGACACGACATCGGCCGGCGCAAGGCCCTTCGCTTGCAGTGCCTGAAGGTTGAGGTCAACCTGCACCTGACGCTGCTTGCCGCCGTAGGGGTAAGGAATGCCGGCACCCGGCACCGTAACCAGCTGCGTACGGATGAAGTTGAGACCATAATCGTTGAGCTGCTGCTCACTGAGCCCTTGCCCGGAGAGCCCCAGCTGGATAATGGGCACGCTTGAAGCGGAGTACTGCAGGATCAGCGGCGGCGTCGTGCCCGAGGGCAGCTGCCGGAGCTGCGTCTGCGCGATCGCCGTCACCTGCGCGTTTGCATCGGCGATGTTGACGTTTGGCTGAAAATAGATCTTGATGATGCCGATGCCGTTGAGCGATTGTGACTCAACGTGCTCAATGTTGTTGACTGTCGTCGTGAGCGTGCGCTCAGAAAGCAGCACGATGCGGGTGGCCATCTGCTCTGGCGAGAGCCCGGTGTATTGCCAGATCATGGCGACGACCGGTATGTTGATGTTCGGAAAGATGTCAGTTGGCGTTGCGATGATCGCGATAGGGCCGATGATCAGCAGCATCAATGCCAGCACGGCAAAGGTATAGGGCCGTCGCAAGGCGAGGCGGACAATCCACATAGCTCGTTTGAATCCTCAGGGCATTACTGCCGCGAAAAGCGGCGGGGGAGGCCGAGGGTGGAACAGCCTCGTACACAGATGCATCCTGCTCTAGTAGAGCATGGAGGCTCGGCCGCTCCTGCGGCCCCGCGGAGGGAACACCGTGCGCTCCCCGCCGCAGAGCGGCACAGAACGGTTCATCCCATAGACGGATAGGGGCAAGGGAAGGACGCGGGGCCTGTGTAAGAGCCTTTATGCGCTTGCTCAGGGCTATGTACAGCCTGCTGAGGGCGAGGCTGTTACATGTTCATATTTTTGAACAGCCGGGAGGGGATGCTGCGCACGGCAAACATGATGAGGCGCCAGAAACCGGGAAGGTATACGACATCCTGCCGTGTGCTGATGGCCCGGAGGATTCCGCGGCCGATGACGCGAGGCTCGGCAACCAGCGGCCCGCGCGGGAGATGGGCAGTCATCGGTGTAGCGACGAAGCCCGGTTTGATCGTGAGTACATGTACGCCGGAACGATCGACGCGGTTGCGGACGCCCTCCAGCAGAGCCGTCAAGGCGGCCTTGGATGCGCCATAGATGTAGTTGCTCTTGCGCCCGCGGTCGCCGGCCACCGAGGAGATGACGGCCAGGCAGCCGCTGCCGCGGTCCTCAAAGTAGTTGGCCAGCAGCGTGATGAGCGAGGCAGGGGAGAGAAAGTTGGTGCGGTAGACGGCTTCCGCGACGCGCGGATCAGACTCGCCGGCGCCCTGGTCTCCGAGCACCCCATGAGCGAGCAGGGCGAGATCGATGGTTCCCAGGGCTGCGAGAGCGCCTCGCATGAGCTCGCGGTGTGCTTCCAGGTTGTCGAGGTCAAGCACCAGAGCACTGACGGAGGCTGCGCCGCGGGTGCGGAGATCGCTGGCTACGGCATCAAGCTTGTAAGGGTCGCGCGCTACCAGGTAGAAGTTGGCACCGGGCTTTTGCCCGGGGGCTGCACCTTCGGGGAGAGTTTTGGGAGTCTGATCGGCCAGCAGGCGGGCGGTTCCCTGCGCGATGGCTGAGGTGGCGCCGAGCACCAGAATGTTGCGAGGCAGGATGTTGCGGGGCAGGGTACGCGAAGCCGCCCTAGCCACGACCAGTCACTCGCCGCCAGAACGCCGAGTCGAAGGCCGGATCGACATAGGCTGCAAACTGTTCCCACTCTGGATAGAAGGCCTGGTACTGCGCCCCGGTCATACGCGCATCTTTGGCCGGGTAGAGGCGTCCGCCATGGTCGAGGGTGATGGCGGCCAGCCGGTCGAACAGGTCAAAGGAGACCTCCTGCCGGATGGGGAAGTCGAGCGCCAGGGTCAGGCCCGGTTTGGGAAAGGACAGGACGCCGGGGGATGGGACGTCGCCAAAGACCTTGAGCACAGCAAGGAACGAAGCGAGGCCGGAGGCCGTGATTGCTTTCATGATCTGGGTCATGCCGTGCTGGTCTGCGTCCCAGGGCAGCACACACTGAAATTGCAGCAGGCCGCGCTTACCGTAGACGCGGTTCCAGTGGAGTACCGCATCGAGCGGGTAGAAGAAGGGCTCGTAGTCGACCGTGGAGGTGACGGTCTTGCTGCGCTGCTTGTTGTAATAGGCCATGTTGAAGAGGGAGACAGAGTAGCGATTGAGCGCAAACTCCGGCAGGTCGACAGGCAGGCTGAGCCGGGACTCGCGGCTGCGATGGAGCGAGAACTTGCCGGAGGGAGCCGGCTCCTCGGCGTGGGTGCCCTGCATAAAGATGCCGCGCGCAAAGTTTTTGCCGGTGGAGACGCAGTCAAGCCAGGCCACGGTGTACTCGACCTCGGCTGCACTGCGGGTGAGTTCAAGGAACTCGCCGAAGCCGACGAACTTGTCGCCCCGGTAGTGCATGCCGCGGGATCGGATGGGACGAAGGCGGATCTCCGCCCAGGTAATGAGGCCGGTGAGGCCGAGACCGCCGATCGTCATGGCGAACCAGTCGCGATTTTCGCGGTTCGAGCAGAGGATGCGGGAGCCGTCCGAGCGAACGAGCTCAAAACGCAGAACATGGTTGCCGAAGGTGCCGGCGAGGTGGTGGTTCTTGCCGTGGATGTCATTCGCGATGGCGCCACCGACGGTGACGTACTTGGTGCCCGGGGTGACGGGCAGAAAGAAGCCGAGGGGCACGGCAAAGTCGAGGATTTCAGCCAGGGTGGCGCCGGCCTCGCAGCGCAGGATGCCGGTGGCCGGGTCAAAGTGCAGCAGGCGGTCCATGCCGCGAGCGTTCAGCAGGGTGCCATCTTCCAGCAGGCAGACATCGCCGTAGGAGCGGCCTGCGCCCACAGGCAGCATGGGGCCGGCAGCGGGCTCGCGGAGAGGGAAGTCGGTCATCCAGGAGAGCGGACGGAGTTCAGCCTGCAGTTTGGGGTAGCGGCCCCAGGACTCAAAGGCAGCCTTGCGAGCAGAGGGCTGGGGGGCCGGCGTGTTGTTTGTGAGAGGCAGAAGTTCGGCCATGGCGTCGCTCCCTATCGTACCTGTTCTTAGGTCTGATCTTGATTATGGACGTTTGTCATGGTTTAGGCCTGGTCGGGATCAGCCTCGGCATGCGCGAACGGTGCCAAGTCCTAAGTGCAGCGCTAGACCGTGGCCAGCAGCACGACACAGATGGTGAAGAAGCCAAGCAGCAGACTCATGCGGTCGGAAAGGGCGAAGATGACGGGATCTTCATCAAGCTCGCCGCGGCTAGCCAGCAGCCAGACGCGGCTGATCCATAGGATCATCAAGGGCGTGATGAGCCACATACGCTGCGGGTGCGCGTAGAGGTAGGTCACATCGCGCTCACTGATGTAGAGCGAGAAGACAACCACTGAGGCGTAGGCGCTGGCCGTGCCGAAGGCGCGCATCTGTTCGAAATCAGAGAGCAGATAGCCGCGGCCGTTGGTGGGTGTATGGCCGGCAGCGCGCAGGTTCTGGAGCTCTGCAAAGCGCTTTGCGATCGCGAGCGAGAGGAACAGAAAGATGGAGAAAGCAGCGAGCCAGGGGGAAATCTCAATAGCAGAGGCAGAAGCGCCAGCTAGCAGGCGCAGTGTGTAGAGGCCGGACAGGATCACTACATCGACCAGGACAATGCGCTTGAAGTAGAGGGAGTAGCTGAGGGTCACGACGAAGTACAAGAGCAGAAAGAGCCGGAAGCCGGGGGGCAAGGCAAATGCGAGCCCGAACGAGGCTAGAAGCAGAGCAGCAGAGAGCAGAACGCCGGTCTTGCCCTGGAGTTCAGCGGCAGCGAAAGGACGGTAGCGTTTGCGGGGATGGCGCCGGTCTGCATCGATATCAAGCAGGTCGTTGACGATGTAGGTGGCGGAGGCGCAGAGCGAGAAGGATACGAAAGCAAGGAAAGCGAAGAAAAACGTGTCCAGCTGGAGCCGATGTGCCAGAAGGAGCGGCACGAAGATCAGGACGTTTTTGAACCATTGGTGAGCGCGGACTGCGCGGCGCAGAGTGCGGACAGGATTGCCCTGCTCCACGAACTGGGTCTGCGGTGTGAACCGCCCGGCCCGGATGGCGCGCCGGAGAGCGCCGTCGGGATTTGCGACCATGGGCGAACCCGATGCCAGGAGAAGCGGCAGATCGACCTCGGCATTGCCGATGTAGTCAAAGCCGGCTGCGCCGAAGCTTTGCTCAAAAGCAGCCAGTTTGTTGTGGCCGGTCAGGTTGGTGTGTCCATCGCTGGCGAGCACGCCGTCAAAGATGCCCAGGTGCGCGGAGATGCGGTCAGCCAGGGCGCGATCGGCCCCGGTAGCCAGAAAAATCCGCCGCCCTTCTCCCCGCTCTTTCTCAAGGAATGTGAGCAGCGCGTGGTTATAGGGTAGATGGGCTACATCCAGCTGGACGCGGCTGGTGACTTCCTGCTTGAAGATGGCTTTGCCGGCCAGCGCCCAGCCCGGCAGGCGCCAGAGCTCGCTGGGATGTGTACGCACCATCAGAAGCAAAGCGTCGACCAGGGTGTCGCTTTTGACCAGCGTGCCGTCGAGGTCGACGCAGAGAGCACGGCTGCCTGCCGCCGTAGCTCCGCGTGGGGGGTCGTGGAGCGATGCCGCGCCTGCAAAGCTTGTGCTGTCGCTCATGAGCAGAGGCAGTATAGCACCGGGGATGAGTGCTCACCTGTGCGCCGGCGTGCCCTCAGAGACCTGCTTCTTCCAGGCAGCCTGCGACATCGGATAGAGACTGCTTACAAGCCTGCCGGAGGAAATATGGCGCAGCTTCGACTTTCCGTTCTAGACCAGTCTCCAGTTGCGCAGGGTTCCACTGCGGGCGAGGCGCTTGAGCACTCGGTTGAGCTGGCGCGTCACGTGGAGGCGCTCGGCTACGATCGTTTCTGGATGTCGGAGCACCACGCGATGGCGACGCTCGCGTGCTCCGCTCCTGAGATTGTGCTTTCACGCATCGGCGCGGTGACGAAGAGCATACGGCTGGGCTCAGCCGGCATCATGCTGCCGCACTATTCCCCTTTCAAAGTAGCCGAGGTGTTCCAGACGCTGCATGCCATGTATCCGGGGCGGATCGATCTTGGAGTAGGGCGCGCGCCGGGCGGTGGACCGGTGGAGTCGCAGGCGCTGCGCCGCGACCGCACGGCGCGCATGCCCGATGATTTTCCGGAGCAGATGGCGGAGCTGCTGATCTGGCTTGGACAGGGTGGCGCGTTCCCGGCGGGGCACCCGTTCTCACGGATCACGATCTCCCCTGCAGCGCCGGGCAGCCCAGTTGTGTGGCTGCTGAGCTCCAGCATGTGGGGTGCGGCGGCGGCGGCGCAGTGGGGGCTGCCGTATGCGTTTGCGCATTTCTTCAGTCCGGTGGTGACGCGCGATGCGCTCGAAAGCTACCGCCGCGCCTTTCAGGGCTCTGCGCAACTCAAGACGCCGCAGGCGACTGTTGCTGTGGGCGTGATTGTCGCCGACTCGGATGAAGAAGCGCAGTACCTGCATAGCAGTGTCCGGCTGCTGCAGCGGAGGATTCCGCAAGGCGACCGCAGACCTGTGGAGGCACCGGAGCAGGCGATTAAAGAGCTGCGTCTTTCCTCCGGAGCGCTCGGGATAATGACGGGCGAGGGAGAAGACGGCGAGTTCCGGCGGTACATCGTGGGCAGCCCGGCAACAGTGCACCGGGAGCTCAGCGCGATGGCCGCCTCCCTCGCGCTGGAGGAGGTGGTGGTAAACACGATCACGCACAGCCATGCAGCGCGGCTGCGCTCCTATACGCTGCTGGCCGAGGTATTTGGGCTGGGCACAGAGGAGCAGGAAAAGAGCGTTCGTTTGGAGACCGTACCGGCAGAGGGCCTGCTGGCCGGTAGGTAAAGGGCGCAAGAGCCTCTGCTTCGCGAGGCTTAGATGGCTTTAATGAGGTGGATGGGATCGTTGTTACAAATGCGCCAAATCTCTGACGCAGACCTGCTTTCCGCATCTCAGAAACCTATTAACGCCAGTGGAGGCAGCATGAAAGCAGATATCTACGAGAACGATCCAGCTCTAGGGATTCCCAAGGAAGCGGGTGTTCCGCTCGCTGCTCTGATTACGTTCAGCACCGTCGCGCTCGTCATCGTACTGGTGATCTTGAGTCGAGATAAGAAGGTCGCCGGCCTTTCTTTCAAATAGCCTCACCTCTCTTTCCCTTAGCGCGGGGCGTGGCGGCAAACGCCCCAGCGCAGGGTGTCATTCAACAAAGAGCGATGGAGTGAGCTACGCATGACAGAGCAGAAAAACGGCGCCATTGTGTTGGTACATGGCGCGTGGTGCCAAGGGAGTCTGTGGCAGGAGGTGCTAATCCAGCTTGCGCATGAAGGGCATAGGGTCCGCGCTGCCCAGCTGCCTCTCCAATCCTTTGCAGGGGACGTAGCGGCCGTTCACAGGCTTCTTGACCAAGTGGAAGGCCCGGTTCTTCTGGTAGGTCACTCCTATGCAGGCGCTGTGATCACGTCGGCTGGGCGCCACAGCAAGGTTGGGGCACTTGCCTATGTGTGCGCATTTGCGCCGGATGCCGAAGAAGCATTCGGCGGCGTCTTGAGTGTGCATCCCGGTCAGGAACAGATGACGATTGCTCCGGATGCGGAAGGCTATCTGTGGCTTGATGCGGCTTTTGCCGGCAAGGCTCTGGGCCATGATCTCCATCGGGGTGTCATCCACCTGATGGTAGCTACGCAGACTCCGACGCATGGAGGCCTGTTCGCGTCTACGCTGAGCGAGCCGGCGTGGAAAACCAAGCCATGTGCTTACCTTGTGACAACAGAGGACCGCATCCTGGCTCCTGAGACGCAAAGAGAACTTGCAACGAAGATTCACGCACAGGTCGAGGAGCTCTCCGCGAGTCACCTGGTCCCGCTGGCACAGCCTGCGGCGGTTGCAGGCTTTCTCAGCAAAACAGCGAGCACCTTGCTGCCTGCCTGAATGGCACCGGAGGAGCCTGGTCATGCTTGGCTCCTCCCCGGCCTCAAGCGCTCATTACAACCGTCTCTGGAAAGTATGCGTTGAGCGCGTACTGCTCTACCATGCGCTGCGTGTTGAAGAATGACCCGTTGAGCGCGATGGCCGAGCGCATGATGCGATGCCATTGTTCCGGCTGGTTATGGAAGAGCGGCAGGATCACTTCTTCCAGCTGCGAGTACAGCGACTCGGCTTCTTCACTTTCGTCGTCGCGGTCGGCGATGGCCCATCCGGTCACGTCCTCAATCCAGCCTTCGATCCACCAGCCGTCGAGGATCGAGAGTGAAGGAACGCCATTGAGAGCGGCCTTCATGCCACTGGTTCCTGATGCTTCGTAAGGCCGCTTGGGTGTGTTGAGCCAGAGGTCAACGCCGCTGGTCATCAGACCGCCCAGCTTCCACTCATAATTTTCGAGGTAGACGATCCGGAGCTGCTGATCAGAAAGCTCATGCGCGAGCTCGATGACGCGCTGGATCTTGCTCTTGCCCGGCTGGTCAGCAGGGTGCGCTTTGCCGGCAAAGAGGATCTGCAGGCCGCCGTACTGTTTGGCCATGGCAACGAGGCGATGCGGATCGGTAAAGAGCAGTTCCATGCGCTTATAAGTGGCAGCGCGGCGCGCAAAGCCGATGGTAAAGATGTCAGGGGAAAGCTGCTCTCCGCTGCGATCGAGCACGGCGTCGAGTAGAAGGCGTTTGGCTGCGCGGTGCGCTTCGAGTATTTCGCTTTCAGGGATGTCAATGGCGTAGCGAAGTGTGACGTTGTCCCGGCGCCAGCGCGGCAGATGCCGGTCAAAGACATCCAGGAATGGCGGTGAGGCCCAGGTACCCGCATGGACGCCGTTGGTGATGGCATCAATCGCGTAGTCAGGAAACATCTCGCGCGAAACAATGCCGTGCTGCATGGCTACGCCATTGACAAAGCGGGAGAAGCGCAGAGCAACGTAGGTCATATTGAGCAGGCCATCGTGGCAGCCGCCCGCGTGGACCAGCATGCCTGTGGTCTCCATGCCGAGGATGCGGTTGGCTTGATCGAGCGAGAAGCGATCATGCCCGGCAGGGACAGGGGTATGTGTGGTGAAAACACACTGCTCCCGGACGCGGGCGAACTCCACTTCGCCGGCTTGCGCCAGGGCCCGGCCTGCCAGTGCGCGGCCGACGAGAGCGACGGTCAGCAGGGCAGCGTGGCCCTCATTCATGTGGTAGACCGCGGGCTCGTAACCGAGTGCCAGCAGCATGCGCACGCCGCCCAGGCCGAGGATGACCTCCTGGCGGAGACGGTAGTCATTGTCGCCGCCATAGAGCCGATCGGTCAGGGTGCGGTCCCGCGGGTCGTTCTCTTCGAGATCCGTATCGAGCAGGTAGACGGGCACGATGTGGCCGGTGACGCCGTGGATGTCGTGCCGCAGGGCGCGGATGTGTACGGCTCTGCCTTCCAGGTCAACGATGACGCGCGCCGGCTGCGCCTCCGTATAGGCGTCCACGGGCCAGGGCTGCTCCATCTCTGTCTGCACGCCTTCAGGGCTGAGCAGTTGCCGGAAGTATCCGCGGCGGTGCGCCAGCGTCACGGCGACGAGCGGAACAGCCAGATCTGCGACGGCACGGAGGGTATCGCCGGCGAGCACACCCAGGCCGCCGGAGTAGGTGTTCATCTCCGGCTCAATCGCGATTTCCATAGAGAAGTATGCGACGGGTGTGCGGCTGTCATTGGTGGCGTGAGCATAATGGTTGCTGTTTGTTTGCATAATCTTTGTCGTTTGTTTTGTACAAGCGATACGGCTGAGTCTAGCAAGGAAACGGGCCGCGAAGAGCAAACAGGGTTGAACCGCGTGCATCTCCGGGTTCTATCAACGGGTTACCAGGGAGGAGTAGACTACGCGCCATGCGTATTTTTTTAGGGTGTCCGCTGCTCCTCACTGCCACTGTTGCATTTGTAGGCGCGTGCATGCCCGCCGGGGCGCAGGACTGGGCGAAAGCCAAGCTGGACGCCTCGCCGCGCCACCACGAGTACGTGAAGGTAACCAGCGGCTCGCGAACTTTGCAGGTGTTTGTGGATTACCCCGAGGTAAAAGGCAAGGCTCCGGTGGTGGTCATGATTCACGAGATCTTCGGGCTTACGGACTGGGCCAAGGAGATGGCCGACGAACTGGCAGCCAAAGGCTACATTGTGGTGGAGCCCGACCTCTTGAGCGGCATGGGCCCGGGCGGCGGCGGGAGTGGCAGCTTTGCGGACCAGGATGCGCGGGTCAAGGCTGTTTCCATGCTGGATCCCGCGCAGGTGTCTGCCGACCTGAACGCGGTGGCGGATTACGGAGAGAAGCTGCCTGCTGCAAGCAAGAAGCTGGCGGTGGCCGGCTTTTGCTGGGGCGGTGGCAAGAGCTTCCAGTTCGCCACAGAGCGGCCTGACCTGAGCGCAGCGTTTGTCTTTTACGGGCCACCACCGTCGGACGCGGCACTTGCCGCGATCCACGCGCCGGTGTACGGCTTTTATGCCGGCAGCGATGCGCGGATTTCATCCACCGTGCCGGCAACCACCTCGGCGATGAAGAATGCGGGCAAGCGCTACGAGCCCGTGGTGTACGACGGTGCTGGCCACGGCTTTATGCGTGCCGGCGAGGCGCCGGATGCAACGCCGGACAACAAGAAAGCGCGCGACGAAGGATTTGCACGGATGACGAAAGAGCTGCAGGCGCTGCAGTAGTCGTCATGACTTCATGCTCGGCAAGCTAGATGATCTGCCGGGCTCCATCGGCTGCGCGGCACAGGAAGATATCCGGATGGATGCCGGTCTGTTTCTCGTAATCTGCGCCGACCGCTGCGATAAAGGCCTGAGCGTGGTGCTCCTCCACCAGGTTGACGGTGCAGCCGCCGAAGCCGCCGCCCGTAAGGCGAGCGCCGACCAGGCCGGGCTGCCGGTTGGCCAGCTCGACCATTAAGTCGGCTTCCGGGCAGCTAGCCTCAAAGTCGTCGCGGTAACTGGCATGCGCTTCTGCCATCAGGATGCCGAGCTTTGGGAGATCGCCGGCCTCGAGCGCAGCCGCAGCCGCCTGGGCGCGCAGGCTGTCTGTGATGATGTGGCGTGCCCGCTTGAGGACATTGAGCGGCATCTCATGGCCCCAGGTTTCGAGATCAGCGACGGTAGCATCGCGCAGCAAGGCGATCTCTGGCCGGTGCGCGCGCAGAGTGGCGGTCGCCTGCTCTACCTCAGAGCGGCGCGTGTTGTACTCACCGCCCGCGTGGGAGTGCTTGACCATGGTGTTGCAGATGATGAGCTTGATGCTGGGTGGAATGGGCGCGAGCTTTGATTCGAGAGAGCGGCAGTCCAGCAGCAGCGCGTGATCGCGCGCGCCGCAGCAGGCGATGAATTGGTCCATGATGCCGCAGTTTGCGCCCACGTATTCGTTCTCTGCCCGTTGGGCCAGAAGCGCCATCCTGGGGCGCGGCAGTGTGGTGCCGGCGAGGGCGAGCAGCGCCAGCATCGTCGCGACTTCAATCGAGGCGGAAGAGCTCAGGCCTGCGCCGAGCGGCACATCGCCAAACAGCGACAGCGAGAAGCCTTCAAGCGTGATGCCTTCTCCGCGGAGGATAGAAAGCACGCCGAAGGGGTAGTCGCTCCACTTGTGTGCGCCCTTCTCAGGAAGGGCGCCGGACGCGTACTGAATGTGCTCATCAAAGTTCGCGGAGTAGATGGCGCATATGTCGTCTTCCCGAGGGGAGATGGCGGCAAGTGTCGCGAAGTCAATGGCAGCCGGCATGACAAAGCCGCCGGCGTAGTCGGTGTGCTCGCCGATGAGGTTGACGCGCCCGGGCGCGGCATATACGCCGATGGGGTCATTGCCGAAGATGCGGCGGTGTGTCTCGGCCAGTTTTGTTGCTTCTCCTTGCGTGTCCAAGTGCGTTTTACCTTTCTTCTGCGGGGCTGAGGGCTAGACGCAGGCTCCAGTGTGCTTGTTCGCCCGGGGCAAGGTGGGCGCCTGCGCCCTGTTCCAGCGAGTCAGAGAGCGAGTCGACAGGGAGATTGCACGGTTCGAGCGCGACGGTGTAGCCCTTCTTTGCTTTGGGGTCGCTCGGCCAGCCGCCGTAGCAGATCCACAGGCCCAGGTAGGGCATGGCTTGGGGGTCATAGTGCAATGTCAGGCGGGTGCGCAGCGTTTTGCGTTCGATCGCGCACCAGCCTTCCGATGGAGAAGGGATGACGAGCTTGTCGCCTACGCCATCATCTTGCGAGCCGGCGAGTGAGAGATCGAGCGGCTGCCCATCGTGCGCGTTGGCAGACACAGGCCAGGGATGGGTGCTGCCGGCTGCGCCCAGGCGTCCATCGGCCGAAGCCTGCGCGGTGACCTGCTGCACCGAGGGCGGCAGGAGGATGCGGTCATACGGCTCGATGGCAAAGAGCGGATGCACAGACCAGCCGTAAGGCACGGGCACGTCGCCGTGGTTGTGCACGGCATAGTCAAGCTGCAGCTCCGGGCCGTCAAGGCGCAGCGTCCGTGTGAACAGGAGCGGCAGGCTCGCAAGCTCGACGTGCATGCGCAGAACCGTGTCTGTTGCTTCATCCACGGTCCATGCGAGGCGCCATACATCCCCGTGGTCGGCGATGTCTGCTTGCCGGCCCTGGCTGTAGGTAAGACGGCAGGGCCCGATGGAGGGCAGGCACTCATCCCAGCCGCTGCCGTCGGCGCCGTCAAACGGCTCTGTGGCGGTGCGCTCTGCGTAGGGCTTGAGCGGTGCCTGCAGAAACTCACCACCGGCGCCGGCAAGTGAGAGGGAGGAGAGTTTGCCGCCGAGCTCCGGCAGGACTTCAACGCGCAGGCGATCGTTCTGGAGGACGACGCACCCCCAGTTGCGGGGTGCTGCGTTTGTGGTGTGGGCCAGGCTGCTCATCGCCCTTCAGGATAGCCCACTTGCCTACTCGCCGGCTGTGCGGCGGATAAACGCGGCGACCCGGTCATGCAGTTGTTGCAGCGACTCAGGATGCAGGTACACCATGTGCCCTGATTCGTAGAAGTCGTACTCGATGTTGCCGGCGAGCTTCGGCGGGATCGGCAGGTGGTGCTCCTCATACACGGCGGCGTAGAAGGGCGTCGCCAGGTCGTAATAGCCGCCGTTGAGCATTACGTGCAGCCTGGGGTTCTGCTTCATGGCTTGTGCCAGGTCGCCCATGACCTCGGTGGCTGTGGGCAGGCTTTCATGCTGGCCATTGCGGCTCCAGTCCCAGGTGAAGCCAGGCAGGCTGTATGCCGAGGGCCGGAAGGTTAGCCCGTCGCCATAGTGCAGTGTGTTGCGTACGTAGTCGTTGAAGAGCGAGACATAGGCGGAGGACACAGCGGAGCTGGCGGGGTCGTACTCGGCGTTTTTGCTGAGCGGGTCAAGCGACGGGCTGGTGAAGCGTGTGTCGAGGCGGCCGGTGGTTGTGTCGTCTGCCCCGAGCAGCTCATGCTCAAACTGTCCGCCGGGCACGCGCAGGTCAGCGCGCAGCAGGTAGTCGACAGGCAGGCCGGTATATACGTGGAGCTTCTCGGCGATGCTCCGCTTCTCCCCATCCGGCAGAGCGTTGCCCTGCATCAGCGCGTGGGCGTAGTCGCCAGTGGCGAAGGCCTCGACCTCTCTGAGGAAAGGGTCAAGCGAAGGGGGCTGCTGCGGCAGCTTGTGGTGGTAGGCAGCGGTGGCTGCATAGGTAGGCAGTGCGAGCTCAAAGGGCAGGTCGTTGCCGGGCGTGACGGTATCAATGTCGGTGTCAAAGAAGAGGATCTGCGAGAGCAGGATGACGCCATTGAGACCGATGTCTTTGCGGTTGAGCAAGATGTTCGAGAGAACGGCCGAGCGGGTAGTGCCGTAGCTCTCGCCGAACAGGTATTTGGGCGAGTTCCAGCGGTTGTATTTGCCGAGGAAACGAGCGATGAAGCGTGCGAACGCGTTGCCGTCCTCATCGAGGCCCCAGAAGGCTTTGCCCGGCTCTTTGCCCTGGAGGGTGCCGAAGCCTGTGCCCGGCATGTCAATGAAGACGACATCGCTGACGTCAAGCAGGCTCGCGGCGTTGTCGGCCAGGTGATAGGGCGCCGGTCCGGTCGGCTGGTCGTCTGCCGTTACCACGTGCTTGGGGCCGAGCGAGCCCATGTGCAGCCACATGGTGGAGGAGCCGGGCCCTCCGTTGTAGAAAAAGGTGATGGGCCGGTTTGTTTGTGAGCCCTGCAGAAAGTAAGCCACGTAGCTCATGTGCGCGACGGGCGGATCTTTGTCCGGGTCGGCGTGGGGCTTGCCGTCCATGGGCTGGCCTTCGGGCGAGAGCATGCTGTCCTCGGCATCGGTCGCGCCGACCGGCAGGGTGCCGATCACTGCCTTGTACTGCAGGCGCTCGGCCCCGGCATGGACGCTGCCTTCTGTTGTGCTGTCCGGGGGGGTCGCGCTGGGGATTACGTGGGCTGCCTCAGCGAGGTGCGGAGCTGGGTCCTGCGCCCCGGCACAAGGCAGAAACGCGATCACGCTGAGGGCCAGGAGCAGGGAGGAAACAGGCAGGAAGCGAAGCGGCAAGAAGCAATCTCCAGGGCGGCAGGTGGACACAAAAATTCTTAAGGAGCAGGGAGAAGAATGTACGTTTACCTTGCAACGAGGAGCGTGTTGCAGCAAGGGGAAAGTATGATGGCTCAAGGGCGTGATGCCAGGCGGCGGGTGGAGAGCTTTGGGGGTTGACGGCTCTGCTAGACTGATTCCGCGTTAGAACCGAACCGGGCAAGCAGTGCTTCATGCTTGCTGTCGTGATCCGCCAGCCGAGGCTCCTGTTCACTCCAGCGCAATCCAACCCAGGGACAATGCATCGATGGAACAAGGTACTGTGAAGTGGTTTAACGACGCGAAAGGTTTCGGCTTCATCTCCCGCCAGAACGGGGAAGATGTATTTGTGCATTACTCGGCGATCAGCTCGAACGGCTTCAAGAGCCTGCAGGAAGGGCAAGCGGTGCAGTTCAACGTGATCAAGGGACCAAAGGGCTGGCAGGCGTCCGACGTTCAGCCTTTGTAAGCAGGGCTGGAAGAGGTGTGCGGAAAGAAAAGGACGAGCTTCGGCTCGTCCTTTTCGCTTGGCCCACTCGCGTCAGTTTGGATACTCGCTGCGCTTTGCTATGCTCGCTGCTGCTTCCAGAGCATTGCAGGCGACGCGCAGCCCATCCTCCCGGCTCATTGCTGCCCCTGCCTTGCGGGCCCGCTCGGCAAAGTGCGGCTCGCGCAGCAACGGCGCGATGGCAGCAGCGGCTCGCTCCGCTGTGTAGCGCTCCCGCAGCAGGGTGCGCCCAACACCCAGCTTTTCGATACGGCGTGCATTGTCGGGTTGATCGTGGCTGTACGGCATCACCAGCATCGGCTTGCCGGCGCGGAGTGCTTGCGCTGTGGTGCCGACGCCGCCCTGGTGCACCACGGCGGCTGCACGAGGAAACAGCAGCGAGTAGGGCGCGTACCCGGCATAGAAGAGGCCGAGGTCATCGCTTTCCGCCTGTGTGCCGGCATGTTTGCCGGTGAGCAGTACAGCCCGCTGGCCCAGCCTCCGCGCTGCCTTCGCGCTTTGCTGCCAGAAGTCACCGGGGTCAAGCACGGCGGCTGAGCCGAGGGTAAACACAAGCGGCGCCGGCCCCTCGGCCAGGAAGCGCTCAAGCTCGGGCGAGAGCGAGGCATGCTCCGCATCGCGGTCGTAGAAGACAAAGCCGGGCTGCTGTGTGTTGGCAGGCCAGTCCCGCTGCGGCGCGCCCAGCAGGGGAGAGAACAGCGCCAGGACCAGGGCCGGCGCATGCTTCGCGTCGAAGAGCGGATGGCTGCCGCGCCCGAGGCCCAGCTCGCGCCGCAGCGTGTACACGGGCTTGCACCAGCTTTGCGTCATTGCCCTGCCGAAAGGACGGAGCAAGTGCCCGGCACCCGGCACCCTATGAAGAGCCCAGGAGAGAGCAGGATGAGGCGGCAGCACAGGCGGGTCATAGGCGGAGAAGAAGGAAAAGGGCGCCAGCACATAGGAGGCCCATGCAACGCCGGTGGCCTCGGCGACCAGCGGGCCTGCATAGGCAAGCTCGCTTGAGACGAACAGATCGGCGCCGCCTTCCGCCTGCACGGTCTGAAGCAGGTCTTCATAACTCGCACGCAGTGCCGGGAAGAGGAACTCGCGCAAGCCCCGTTCTGTGCCGCGTTTGCGGTCATAGATCATCGCGATCATCGCCGCGTCGGTGGGGTTCTGCTCAGGGCGCGCGGCAGCAAAGGTAAGATTGCCGGCATCAGCCTGCCGACGGAACATTTCGGGCGCGGCTAGCACCACAGAATGACCCCGCCTGCGAAGCTCACCTCCCAGGCCGATCAAGGGGTTGACGTCGCCAAAAGTTCCATACGTCGCGAACACAAAGCGCATGAGCTAGAACTTCTGCTCGAAGAGGCGAAAGCGATGCTCGAGCTCCCACTGCTGCGACGCCTTCTCACTCCGCTCCAGCAAGGCCGCGCAGTCGCCGGCTGCAGAAGGTTCACCCAGCTGCCCTTTGCAGGCGGCTACGGGTATGCGCAGTGTTTCCGGTGTGGCAAGTTGCCAAAGACTTGCGCCTGGCAAGAAGCTGTGTTCGAGCGAGGCGCGGGCCATCCGCTTCAGCTGCAGGTAGCCCAGGTGGTAGGTTTCCGCGGCGCGCACGTATTCATGCGTCAGGTCGATGCGCGAGACGCCCTCATCATCGGTCGAGAGCGCGATGGGGACACCGGCTTTCAGGTACTCCGGCAAGGGGTGATTCTCGCGTGACACGCCGAGGATGATGTCATTGCTGGTGAGGTTGATCTCGACGAGCACATGCCGGTCGGCCATTTCCTTGAGGAGCAACGCAGGGCTGCGCTCATACATGATGTCGACCCCGTGCCCGATGCGTTCGGCGTGCCCCTGCTCTACAGCCGAACGGATGTGAAAGGTAAGCCCTACGGGCGGTACCAGGCCGGCAGCCAGCTCGCCGGCATGGAGTGAGATGTGAACCTCAGGGTACAGACGATGCATGGCATCGAGCATGCTCATCTGCAGCGCATAGTCGCGCATGGAGAGGTAGCCATCCTCCGGCTGAACAAAGTTGAGGCCGACGACGCGTTTGTCAGCCCGTGCCAGCTCGAAAGCAAATACCACCTGCGCAAAGACGTCAGCAGGCTGCTGCTCGCGCAGAACCTGGAACAGGAAGCGGATCGTCACCGTGCAGGCTGGTGTTGCATCGCTCTGTCCGCAGTGCTCCTTGGTGCGCCGCTCCTTCTCGTCGCGCGTCATGGCGTCGCGCGTAGGCTGCAAGCTCGCATCAAGGCCAGCTTTGAGCAGATCGGCCTGGTATTTCACGAAGTCCGAGTCATAGCCGAGCTTTTCCGCCAAGGCCTCGGCGGGCTTAAGGTCGGGCGTGTCCATGACTTCCAGGTACTGCTCGTTCTGCCGGGCCGCGCGCGTTGCCACTTCATCGAGCCAGTCGCCGGTATGCTCACGGCCCAGCCCTCCAAAGCGGCCAAAGGTAGCAAAGAACTGGTCATGCGCTGTGATGCCGGCTGAGGGCACAAAGCCGCGCATGGAGAAGCTGTCGATCAGCGAGTCGCGCAGATGATTGTCAGCCTCGAGCGCGGGGGCGCCGCTTACCTCGCCGGGCTTGCAGCTGCCATGGAGCGCAGTGCGGTCAAAGGCCAGGGCAGCGGGATCTACGCACACGTTGTCCTGCGCGGCTTCGTCCAGAAAGGTTTCTGCATAAACGGCGCCGGACAGATGCATGTGGAGATCGGCCCCCTTCGGCATGCTTTCCAGAAAGGCATGCAGCGCCAGCGGACTGTCGGCGACTGCCTGGTTAAATGCCTGGGCGGCGCGTGCTTCCGCTCCGGTGCTACCGGCGGGCGCAGCCGCTGCGACCTGCGGGGAAAATGCCCCGCTGAGGGTAGCCGCGAGCGCCGGAAGCAGCAGGCCGGCCTTCCAAGGGAAAAGCCGGCGGGGAGGGATCGCGGCTTGAAAAGAGAGCAGCCTACGGGAACGACGCATAATTGCAGACAAGTGTATGGCATGCTCAGCCGGAACTGACGCAGCTGCGAGGCCGGAGTGAATGCAGCTCTGCACAGACCCGGGTTGTGGATGCTCTACGGGTGGAAGAGCTTTGCTATACTTTGGAAGTTGTCCGGTGCTCCTGCGCTGTTGACGCCACCTGCATGTGCTGCTCCTGCCGGGCATGCTGGTGATTCTTGGGTATCCCAAGGCCAGATAGCTCAGTGGTAGAGCGCGGCCCTGAAAAGGCCGGCGTCGGCGGTTCAATCCCGTCTCTGGCCACCACTTTTCAAAGACTCAGCGGCAACTACAGAGTTTGTGTTTTCGTCGCCCGACGCTCAACACAAGGCCTGGCGAGTAGGCATGGTCGAGAGAGTGATCTGGGTAGGTCTGAGTAGGGGTAGCTGTACAAGACAGCAGGTCTAGGGGATGCAGATACAAACTTCTGCTTAGTGCCCTCAGCGATCCAAGAAGTGGAACCTCGACCGAAGGCCTTGCTCAGCTCAACATGAACAGACGCCGTTACAGACAGCCGGACCTGCAGGGATGAAATGGTGAGAAAAGCCCAAGACGAACAGGCGACCACGGAGACCGTTGCCTAGCTTGCAGTGTGGTGGGTGGGTTGTGAAAAGCGCCGGGACCATACACAGAGGTCAAGTTATCGGTGCGTCCGAGCTATAAGAAGCGCGCCCAGTCCTTGGAGAGCCCGCTTCCTTCGGTCTGGGCATATCTATCTTCAAGAACAAGAGCAGCAATTGCGTGAATCTTCGACGCTCCGCATGCCATCAATGGTTCCGTACAGCCTAATACCACAGATGTATCCGGCACGCTGTGCGAATGGCGATCGTCCTCCGCATCGTGGGTGCTGATCTTACAAAGGACGGGTATGTATAACGGCAAAGCCATTCTCGTCCCTCCCTTTCTAAACACTTGCATAGTGCAAACGTTAGTAAGACAGCCTACTCTTTACAGATTGCTCACTAGGTGAGTCTTACACCTTTCGATCGCACCGGCTGGCGGAATAGGTAGCGTGGCCGAGACATGGGAGAACGAGATGACCAAGAAACTGCTTATTCCTCTTTTGTCCTTGCTCGCCTTTTCAGCAATAGGTCAGGCCCCACGCGTTCCGTATTCAAACCAGCCGATACTGAGCGAGACGACGACAAAGGTGTCGGAGCATGTGTGGGAGATCACGGGCTTTCCTAACATTGCTATCGTCGTCGGCAGCCGTGCGACGCTGGTCGTCGATACAGGGATGGGTCCAAAGAATGGAGCGACGGTTGCACGTGTTGCTGCTACGCTGGCGCCTAACAATTCCAGGCTGTTCCTGACGACGACGCATTACCACACGGAGCATGTCACCGGCGAACCCGGCTTTCCTCCCGGCACCGTCCTGATCCGCAACGCGGTGCAGCAGCAGGAACTAGACAAAGACGGACAGGTGCTCACTGATTTATTTCGCGGTATGTCGGCGCAGAACAAGGAACTGCTTGCAGGTGTCGTACTGCGGTCGCCGGATGTGATCTTCGACAAGGAAGTCTCGATTGACCTCGGTGGTGGAGTGAAAGCTCGTCTGCTCTGGTTCGGCGGCGCCCACACCAGAGGAGACGAAATCACCCTCGTTGAACCGGACCAAACCCTGATTTCGGGCGATGTGGTGCAGAACAAGACTATACCGAACATCTTCGGCAATGACAGTACGCCTACGGAATGGCTGGCCACGCTGGACAAGGTAGCCACGCTGAACGTTGCACACGTGTTGCCGGATCATAGCGCACCGGGCGATGGATCTCTCGTTGGCGCAGAGCGGGAACTGATCGGCTCCATTCGGACGCAAGCCCTCGAATCGAAACACCAAGGTATCTCAGTCGATGCTGCTGGAAGAGAGATCAGCGCCACACTGAAGAAGCAGCATCCTGACTGGCCGGAGACCAATGTTTCCGGATTTGTAAAGAGCGTTTACATGGACCCTGCCGACCCCCGCTAGCTGGATGGCAGATACCCCTGGTGACAGAAAGTTGGTCATGACACCAAGCGTTCGGTGCCTCCTTTTACGTGGTTGAGAGGCTTTCCAAGAACGGTCGGCAGTCATAGAAGCATCGGTCCACCTCAAGCGGAGTCGTCGCTTCAAGCGATACTGCTTCAATCCTGTATGTGGGTGATGTTTCGAGGGCGACCTTGACGCCTGGGTGTGCGGTAGTCAGGCGAGCTATGCGGCCGCCCGTAGTCGCGCTCCACCTACCAAGCCGTCAGGGTATAGCGGACATCCTGGGCATCCTGTGAGCAGCTGGCGTGAGGGCATTCATGCACGGCCTCTTGTCGCGCAGCTTTTCAAGGTCGCCAGATCATTCCTTCGACATCAAGGAAGCGGACTTTTCCCGTAGCGCAAAAGAGGTACCGGAGAAGCACCCATCGGAGTGATAGGAAGTGGAAATACCAAGCCCTATAGTACGCAGAACAAGAGATTGTTAAAACGTTCTGCTACCACCCAATGCAGCGTCCCGCGATTTAGTTCAGGATGCGCATGTACTTCCTTCGAGAGGCTGGTCATACATGAGATCGATCCATCACAAGCGGAGCTGCATGGCAGCAGCGCTCCTTGCCGCATCCCTCGCAGGAAGCGCTTACGCCCATGCGCAGCAGGACCAGGGTGCGATGGAAGGCACCATCACGGACAGTGCTGGTGCCGCGATCCCCGGTGCTGTGATCACGCTCACCAATGTCGATCAAGGACTCGTGCTTAAGGTCACCACGGACGGCCGTGGTGTGTACGTCTTCTCGCCTATCAAGATCGGGAGCTACGCGCTCAACGTGAACGCGAAGGGTTTTGAGCAGGTGACCCGGCAGAACCTGCGCGTGGATCTTCAGCAGCGCTTGAACGTCGATTTGGCATTGACGCCCGGCTCCCAAACGGAAAATATCACGGTCAATACAGCAACCCCTGCACTGCAGACGGAAGAGGCTTCCGTCGGCCAGGTCTTTAGTGCGCAGCAGCTGACCGACACGCCGCTGAACGGGCGCAACTGGCTGTTTATCGCGCAGCTGGGCGCGGGAGCGGCGCCACCCTCCGGCGCACGCGGGGCGGGCACGGGCGACTTCAGCGCGAATGGTGCACGCTCGGACGAGAACAACTTCATTCTGGATGGTGTCGACAACAACGTAAACGTGGTGGACTTTCTCAATGGAGCGTCCTACACGGTGCAGCCGCCGCCCGATGCGATGGCGGAAGTCAAGATCCAGACAAGCAGCTACAGCGCCGAGTTCGGCCACTCCGCCGGGGCGGTTGTGAACGCCAGTATCAAGTCGGGAAGCAACGGCTTCCATGGATCGTTATGGGAGTATCTCCGCAACGATGCCTTCAACACCCACCAGTATTTCGACCAGCCGAACACGCCACTCGCGGAGTACCGGCAAAACATCTTCGGCGGCACCCTGGGTGGCCCGCTGCTGAAAGACAAACTCTTCTTCTTCGGCGATGTGCAGGGCAACCGCATCGTAAGCGGCGGCGCCAACCAGATCCTGACTGTACCCACGGCGCTGGAGCGGCAAGGCGACTTCAGCGAGCTGCTGGACCCGACGCAGACCGGGAATACCGCGGTCTATCTTTTTCAGCAGCGCTCTGGCGGCGGCCCCAACGCCACGGCGACCAACTTTGCGCCCGGCAGCACGGCCGCCACCGCGCTCCCTTATCAGCAGGTGTACAACGGCAGGGTAAACGTACTGGACCCAGCGACCATCAATCCAATCGCGCAGAAGCTGCTGAACCTATACCCGCTGCCCAACCGCATCAATCCCATGGGCGGACTGCTTAACAACAACTTCACGGAACCACTCGTTCATAACGACAACACGGTGCAGTGGGATGCGCGCGTTGACTACAATCTCAGCCCGGCCGACCAGGCCTTTGTGCGCTACAGCTATCAGCACGAGTACCAGATTTACCCGCCGCCGCTTGGGCCCATCCTGGACGGCGGAGGCTTCGGCACCGACGGCAACGAGGTCGCCATCGGCGAGAACTTCGCTTTCAGCGAAACCCATATCTTCTCGCCGAAGATCCTGAACGAGTTCCGCTTCGGCTACAACTACGGGCACTTTTACGATACCCAGCCAAACGCCACCAACCTCGGCCTGGCGGCCTCGCTCGGTCTTGGCGGCATCCCGGAAAGCACGCTGAATGGCGGCTTGCCAAATACGTACTTCAACGGCCAGATCAGCGGCTTTGGCGCGCCCAACTACTACCCTTCGGACGAGCATGAGAACGTCTGGCAGGCGCTGGACAATGTCACCTTTTCGCTCGGAAACCATTCGCTCCGAACAGGCGTCAGTATCCAGCGCATCCGATTCACCACGCTGCAGCCACCCCAAGGACACGGCGACTACAACTACACCGGCAGCTATTCGAGCGCCTACACCCAACCTAACACCGGCTTCAGCGTCGCAGATTTCCTTTCTGACAACCAGAACAACAATGCTCTTACCTCGACGAACGTAGTCGACGACGTACGCTGGGATCGTTCCGCGTACTTGCAGGATGACTGGAAGCTCTCGTCGCGGCTGACGGTAAACCTTGGTCTAAGAGTAGAAAATCAGACCCCCTACTTCGAGCGGCACGGGAACCAGGCCAATTTCTATCCGACGCAGGGCGTCAGCTTCAATCCGGCAATGGGCCAGCAGGGGCAATCGAGCAGCGCCGGCGTGTATGTCCTTCCGGAGAAAAACCGCGGGACCGCACTGCCGGCGACCTTTACGAGCCAGCTGGCGGAGGACAACATCGCGGTGAGCTACTCGAGCAACCAGTACCTGCTGGATTACCAGGTGCTAGATTGGGGGCCGCGCATTGGGCTGTCCTATAAGCTGGACCAGAACAGCGTCATCCGCGCGGGCTACGGCCTCTTTTACGGCGGCCTGGAGAGCAACGGGTTCGCGCCCAACCTGGGGTTGAATTATCCCTTCACTTACACGACGGCGATCACCAGCCCCGGCAACGTGGCTTGCCTTTACAGCAACGGGTGCCCGACGGACGGCATCACCCTGGCTAACGGCTATACCAGCTTCCTTGCCAATGGCGGCCTCGCCAACGCAAGCGGGACGCCCAATCTCAACGGCATCGCGAACAATCTCCGAACGCCCTACACGCAGCAGTTCAATTTGAGCTTTCAGCAGGAGCTAGGGCAGGACTTCACGGCAACTCTCTCCTACGTCGGCTCGCAAAGCCAACACACGACGAACTTTCCCAATGTCAACAGCTCTCCGGTGATTACGCCGCAATGCAACGGTACCGCGACAAACACTCCTTGCGGCACCGGCAATGCGCAGAACCCATTCAGCAACGTCAATGTGACGCTCCAGGCAAACGATGGTCTTGCCGCCTATCATTCCTTCCAGGCAAAGCTGGAGAAGCGCTTCAGCCGCAACCTGGGCTTCCTGACCACGTACACCTGGTCGCACCAGATGACCGATGCGGGATCAGAGATAGCGCAGAACGACAATTATGGCGGTGTCGGCTATACAGCGAACTACTATCTCTTCGGTACGCGCCAAGGCTATGCGAATGGTTCCGAAGATGTAAGGAACCGGTACACCTTCAACGGCAATTACGTCCTGCCGGTCGGGAAAGGCCAGCGCTTTCTGGATGGAAATGGCATCGCCAGCCAGGTGCTGGGCGGCTGGCAGGTTACCCTTACGGAGCAGATCCAGGGCGGGGAGCCGTTCACCGTCGGCACCAGCAGCTTTACTGGAGCCGATAATCTTACCCAGAATGCCGTCCTGATCGGCAGTCCGTTTAAAGGCGGCGGCACGTTCGACCCCGGCGTACTCGCGCAGCTACAGCAGACAGCTGCGACTACGGGTCAGCCTGTACCCAGCTGCCCGACAAAGGTCCGCACCCTCGCGAACTGGTTCAATCCCTGCGCGTTCCGCAATCCCCTGCCGGGCTCTGCCGTGACAGGGGTGATTAACACTGCCGAGGCAGCCGCACCATTCCTCGGCGACCGGGAGAATCAGATTTCTGGGCCGGGCTACAACCGCACCGACTCTTCCGTGTTCAAGTCGTTCCCGGTCTATCGTGAATCGCAATTACAGGTGCGTGCCGATATCTTCAACGTTTTCAATACGCCGGCTTATGTTCTTACCGGCGGCAACGATGGAGTTGATGGAGCCGTTATCCCTCCCAACAACTACCGCTTCTTTCAAAACAACACACCCAACTCGCGCTTCTTTCAGTTTTCACTGAAGTACTCCTACTGAGTCGTTTATATCTCGTGCACTGGCCGGGAATGGAAAGTTGTGCCGCCTGATTCTCAGGCGGCACAACTTTTAGTACAAGAGGCGGCCTCTGATTGCAGAGGCCACATAGCATGCGTACTGCGCGGCACGCTATGTGACTACATAAGCTGAACTCTGAAGAGACCATGCTGCTCTAAGCTCATCAATTCAAGCAAGCCGAGGACGTGGCTCCGCCGGCTGCGACTTTATGGACACTGTAGCCGGCGCCAAACCATCCGCGGTGGCGCGCAGAGTGACCTCGCCCGCCTGATCAAGCGCCTGCAGATACACCATAGCTAAACCTGAAAACAGGCTGCGCTGCGCCTGCCCCGGCGTGGCCGGCTTGTCCGCCTCTTTGCAGCCCGGGTCTCCGTTACCGACACCCACCAAGCGGGCTGCACCCTCCAGGCGAAAGCGAACCAGGTTGTCCGCGATCGGCACTGGTCGGCCATCCGTGTCCAAAGCCTCCACCTGCACACTCACATAATCCTCACGATTTGCACGCGTGGTGCTGCGGTTTGGCGTCAGCTTCAACGTCGCGGGAGCGCCCGTTGTCTCCCGAAGGGAGCGCAGGAGGATTTTGCCGCGTCGATAGCCCAGCGCCTCGATCTTGCCCGGCCGGTACGGAACGCTCCATTGCAAGTGCCCGTTCCGGGGCATGGTCTTTTTGCCCGCGGAAGTTCCATTGACCAGCAGTTCCACCTCATCCAGGTTGGAGTAGCACCAGACGTCGATCTCCTTGCCCTCGCGCCCAGCCCAGTTCCAGTGTGGAAAGACATGCAGTACCGGTTCCGGGTTCCACCAAGATTGATAGTAGAAGTAGCTGTCCTTGGGAAAGCCGCACAGGTCGAGCATGCCCATCGGCGAGCTGATTCCCGTCTCGTCATAGGGGTCCGGTTCTCCGCGATAGTCGAAGCCCGTCCAAGCAAAACCGCCGGAAAGATACTTCCGCTCCGCATAGAGTGACCACCATCCTTCCGCGCTCAGCGTGTAGCTGGGGTAGTCCGTGTCATAGCCTGTGGCGTGCGCGTGCTTCGGGTCTTTGATGTAGATCCCGCGTGTGGTCCATACACTGGCCGTCTCCGTGCCGATGGTCGGCAGCGCAGGAAACTTCTGATGGAATGCGTCTATGTGCTTCGCCATGTCCGCGCCACCCGCTCCACCCGAGCCCGCGTAGTTGAATCCCTGCACGTCGACCACGCCCGAGACCCCTCGACCCCACCCGCCATTCATCGCCGCCGTCACCGGCCTCGTCGGATCAAGGCGCTTGGTTGCACGCTTCATCGCAGCGACAATCCTCGCGCCCACCTGCGAGCTCTGATCAGGCTCCTCGTTCTCGAGCGACCAGAGAATAACGCTCGGATGATTGCGATCGCGGCGCACCATGCGCTCCAGCTGACTCAATCCCTCTGGCGTCGAGGCCATCATGCGTGTCTCGTCCATCACGAGCATGCCGGCGCGGTCACAGGCGTCCAGGAACTCAGGCGTAGGCGGGTTATGCGAGGTTCGACAGGCGTTGGATCCGCTTGCCTTCAGCAGGGCGACGCGGTCCTCCTGCAGCTGGTCCGGCAGCGCAGAGCCGACTCCTGCGTGATCCTGGTGGTTGCAGGTACCCTTGATCTTCACTGGCTTGCCGTTTAGAAAAAAGCCCTGGTCCGCGTCAAAGCGGATGGTACGGACACCAAATGTCGTTTCCACGCGATCGGTCTCAGCCGCGGCGGTTTGTACGGACGTGATGGCGCGATACAGATGAGGCTGCTCACAGGACCACATCACTGGAGCTTGAAGACGGCCTTGACTTTGAAGGGTCGTCTGCTCCCAGGGGGCAATCGTCTGCGGCTCGCTACGCAGGGTAAGAACCGCGGCACCCGTCGCGTCCAGGATCGTGCTTGTAAAGGTTACGGTCTGCGGGACCTCAGAGTGGTTTGCTACCTCTGTGCTGATGAGGACGCGAGACGCGCTGCCATCGGACGATGTCGTTACAAACGTTCCCCACTGCGGCACGTGCACCGGCTCGGTGATCGTTAGCCAAACATGCCGGTAGATGCCGGTGCCTTCGTAGAACCATCCTTCACCAAGGGTCGCATCCACACGAACCGCAAGCTGGTTTGGCTCGTTCTCGAGGACGTAATCTGTTACGTCAAAGGCGAACGGAGCATAGCCGCTGAAGTTGCGGCCGAGGTAGTGATTATTGAACAGCACAACTGCATCGCGGAACACCCCGTCGAACTCGAGGAAGATGCGTTTTCCCGCCGAACCGGCAGGCAGCACGATCGATTTCCGATACCACCCGATGCTCGTTTCTGGAAAGTCTCGCCCTATAGGCTTGCGGCCTTCCCCGTAGTTGACCAGCTTGGTCTCGGACCCTTCCTGGTAGGTCTTTTCGCTTGCGATAAAGGGTAGTTCGACAGCCCAGTCGTGCGGCAGATCCAGCAGGCGCCATTTGCTGTCATCGAAGTCGTGCTTTCCAACCGGAGCGACGTAACTGGCTTTCGCAAACGGCCCCTCCCGTCTCGGTTCCCCGTAGCCGAAGTCGCGCGTTTGGTCGGCAGCATCTCCCAGGTGAAAGCGCCAATCGAAGTCGAGCAGAAGACGCTGACGCGGCGCGGGCGCGCCTGCGATAGCGGGTGCCCCGAGCACAGAACCTGCCGCAAAAAGCGGTTCCGGCTCTAGGGAAGCGGAGGAACGACGATTTGCAAGGAAGCCAGCGGAAGCTGCTAAACCTGTCTTCAGAAGACCACGACGCGAAAAGCTGGACAACGCATGCACCTCAACTCTTGTATTTGCAAAGCCTTCAAACAGCTGATCTGCCGACTCGAGATCTGTGGTCTGTTGCCTCTTTGATCGATTACGCACGCACGTCTGTGTTGTAGCAGATGCTTCTAGTAAATGAGTGCGGAGGAGCGAGTTCCCTCTACTTCTCCTATAAAACTTTACCGCTACAGAGCGTCAAGCAAAAGTAGAGTTCTCTTCCACTCCTGCCTCGCGGAAGCTTGGGGGCCTACGGCACGGCCATAGACCTGGGATCCTATCGGCCGCTGAGCGAAAAGAGCATGCAACGCCGGTCACTCCAATTGCGGACAGCCGGGAGCAAAACCATGGAGGGAGATTGCCGATCTAAGGCACTCCAGGGAACACCCAAAAACGTAAAGAGAAGAGGCTTGCGCCGGAGGCCCTGCACCCTATATAGATGGGCGATCGGTATTGCGCCGAGCAGTCGCGAGACTGCGAGTGGAGCAGCCGGCAGAGATGATCATGCAAACGAAGCCGCCATGTGGCCGCCACACTCACATCGGCGCAGCAGCTCTTGCCCTCGTGCTCTTTTGGGCGGTTACGCTGCCTTGCTTTGCGCTCGATCCGACGAAAACGCTTCGCCAGTATGTACTGCGCTCCTGGACCTCGGAACAGGGTCTGCCTCAGGATTCCATCCGCACTATCCTTCAGACCCGGGATGGCTTCCTATGGATCGGGACATGCGGGGGCCTGGCGCGGTTTGATGGTGCCGGCTTTATGGCGTACAAGGCCGGCACACCGAACTCCCTTCCGAGTGATTCGGTGACCGGACTCGCTGAAGACCGCGATGGAGGCTTGTGGATCAGCAGCGCCGGCGGCCTAACCCGATACCAGTATGGCCGATTTCATACTTACAACAGCCGCGACGGATTACCAGGCAGCTCCATCTGGCGCATCGCAGCTGACCCGGCTGGTGGGCTTTGGGCCATGACCTGGCGCGGGGAACTGTTCCACTTCGACGGCAAAGTAGTGCACCGGTACGCGAGCCCCATTGCGGGGCGCGTCCAGGACACAAATGCTTTGCTCGTCGACGGGCAGGGCACACTCTGGATTGCGACGTTCCACGGCTTGTTCTCGTTTGATAGCAAGCGAGGCTTCCAGCGTTTTTCCCGAGAGAACGGTCTGGCCGGCGACAGGGTCTATGCTCTGGCACTGGACCGCAAGGGCCAGCTTTGGACTGCCGGGGATGGCGGCCTCACTCGCCATCAAGCAAACCACTTCATTCCCATAGCGGTACCTGGCCTGGCTGACGCGACCCTGCTTATGCTGGATCCGCACGATGACGATACAGTGTGGACCGGTGCGACAGGACAAGGCTTGTTTCGCATAAACGCCCAAGGCGTGCAGCGGCTGCGTGCTTCGCAGGGGCTTACCAGCGACGAGTTGTACCTTTTGTACTGCTCGCGCGATGGCAGCTTATGGCTCGGCGCAAATGACGGGTTGAACCAACTGAGCGACGGTTCTGTGACTTCTTACAGCGTCGGCGACGACGTAGCCAGGTCGACCCTTGGTATGCAGAGGTCGGAAGGGCCAAACCACGAGCTTTGGTTTGGCAGCGGCAGCCATCTCTTTCATGTTCACGACCGGACGCTGGTTCCTCTGAAATTGGGATCAGGAACTTCGAAGCGGAACCAGCCGAAAGCATCACAGCATGGCTGGCGAGCCATCCCGATCTGGATGCGAAGTACCTCCGGCAGCAGCCGTGGTTTAGCTCTTACCGATGGCCTCGGTCATAGCGTGCTCAGCGACGGCACCCTCATGCGTCCTCTGCCTCAAATACCGTGGGATTCCGTCAGCAGCATGCTCATTGATCACGCCGGCACCATTTGGATCAGCGGTTCTGAGATCGGCGTTGTCGCTTACGCAACCTCTGGATCTATCCGGTCCTACACGACAGAGAATGGCCTTGACGATAACAACGTGCTTACTATGGCAGAGGATGCAGGCGGCAACCTCTGGATCGGCACGATATCGGGCCTTCATCGCATACACGATGGAGTCGTGACGCGCATCTTCTCCAGCGCAAGTATTACTTCCATTGACCCCCTGCCGGACGGCAGCTTATGGGTAAGTTCCGAGTCCGGGCTGATCTATGTTCCCTCCTCCTTGGCACCAGTGCAACTCTTCACGCAATCAGACAACCTGCCTACCAATGTGATCAAGGGAGTGATTGACGATGATGCGGGCCATCTGTGGCTTGGAACCGAGCAGGGAATTGTGCGGGTCGATCAGGCCGCCTTGCTTTCCTCTGGAAATCGGGCTCGAAGCACTTCAGTTGTATTTGGCAGGGGAGACGGCTTGCGAAACGCGCAGGTGCGTTTCAACTCTATGTTCCGGTCCCGCAATGGCGATATCTGGTCGGTGACTCGGCAGGAGTTGGCAATGATCCAACCCCGCGAGATACAGACCAAGCCGCTTGCCCCTATCGTCATTGATCGGGTTGCTATCGACGACCACGACTCTGGAGCAGCTGCTCTCGCTCCGATCACAGTACCGGCGGGCCGTCATCGCATCAGCATTCTTTACACGCTGCCGGAGTTTCAGATTCCCGGCCGCATCCACTTCCGCTACCGCCTCGAAGGGTGGGATAAGAGCTGGATTGAAGCAGGCACGCTGCGCGATGCTACCTACACCGGGATCCCACCCGGCCATTACATTTTCCGGGTAATGAACTCGGACGGGTACGGTCATTGGACTTCAAACAGAAGCAGCTTGTCCGTGAGCGTGGAACCGTTCTTCTATCAGACTCGATTGTTTCTGGTGCTGGTGGCATTGCTGGTTTTCACAGGTATCTGGCAGCTTCACCGTCTGCGGCTCAGCCAGGTCAGCTCGAGTATCAACGCCCGAATGCAGGAGCGGATGCAGGAGCGTGCGCGCATCGCGCGGGAACTGCACGATACGTTGCTGCAAAGCATTATTGGGGTCTCGATGCATATGTATGCTGCCTCGCAAGAGGTGCGTGCCGACGCCTTTCTCTCCTCCATGCTGAGACAAGCCTCCCAGCGCCTGCGCACACTCGCCGAGCAGGGCCGTAGTGCGGTGGACGGTCTGCGCTCGTCTGGAGTGCCGCCGGATTCCCTTGAAACTCGGCTGACGCTGGCTTTGCGCGAGATGGAGCTGCCGGCCGGTGTAGAGCCTGAGATCCATAGCGCGGGCAGCCACATCGTTCTGCGCCCGCTGGTGCAGCTTGAAGTGGAACAGATCGCTAGGCAGGCAGTCGCCAACGCTGTTCAGCACTCCGGCGCGAGCGTCATACGACTCGATATCCTGTATCAGCCAGGCCACTTCTTTATGAGCGTCAGTGATGACGGGCGAGGTTTTGATCGGCAAACACAGCTGCGGGGCCGCAACGGCCACTGGGGGATCACCGGCATGCGCGAACGTGCCCAGGCGATCGGAGGCAAACTGAATATCCTCTCCAATGCTCCATCGGGCACAATCGTTGAGGTCGCGCTTCTAGGCCCTGTCGCTTACGTGGAAGCCTCAAGAACTCATTTCTCTTCGACCTGGCGACGGCACCTTCGCCGCTGATGTGTATGCAGGAGGCTTTGCTGCAGGCTCAAAGAGGAGCGTACTCGACTCATGATTAGACTTCTCAGCATTGACGATCATCCTGCCTTTCAGGAAGGTCTCGCCGCGATCCTGAACACCCAGGAAGATATGCGCCTGATCGCCCAGGCAACAACGGCGCAGCAAGGGATAGAGATCTACAACGACCACCTTCCCGACATGACCCTGATGGATGTTCGCCTACCGGACCTTTCCGGTATCGAGGCTCTTACCAAGATCCGCGCCGCGCATCCGACGGCCCGGGTGCTTATGCTTTCCACGTCTCAGGGGGACGCCAGCATTGCGCGCTCCCTTGCCGCAGGTGCGCGCGGTTACATGCTCAAGACCATGCTGCCGAGTGAGATGCTCGACGCGATCCGGGCGGCGCATGCCGGTAGCAGATACATCCCGCCGCTTGTGGCGTCCCAGCTTGCAACCTACCTCTCAGAGCAGCCGCTTACCATGCGCGAAAGTGAGATACTCAAGCACGTCGCGACTGGGAACAGCAACAAGGACATCGGCAAGCTCCTGTTTATCAGCGAGCAGACGGTCAAGGCACACCTACGACACATTATGGAGAAGCTCGGGGCCAGCGATCGAGCTCACTCTGTGGCGATAGCCGTCCGCCGCGGGTTTCTAGAGCTTTAGCATCCAAGGATGGTTTTCTCTCCGAAGCGCCCTCCCGCCCTTTCGACGTTATAGCCCAAAAGGATTACCTGAGGATTAACCGTTCGCGCTATGGCGGATGCCTAGGCACTTCCATAGAATCCACCTGAAATGAAGCTTAAAAGATCGCTCGCGGTCACTTGGATTGCGCTGTCGCTGCCATTGTTGGCTGCGGCACAGGTGCCTGCGCCGCAAAGCGCTGTAAACGGTACGCCGACCTTCCAGGCTACACAGGCCCCGGCGGCTTCCGCGATCCCGGACAAAGTCTTGCGCACATCTATTCACCTGGACGGAGCCGACGGAGGCCGCGTCTTTGGGGGTGTCGGCGCAATCAGCGGCGGCGGCGGCAACTCGCGTCTACTTATCGACTACCCGGCTGCTCAGCGCGATCAGATCCTTGACTACTTATTCAAGCCAGGATACGGCGCCGCCCTGCAAGTCCTCAAGATTGAGATAGGCGGCGATGCGAACTCGACCGATGGCTCCGAGCCAAGCATGGAGCATACACGGGGCGTTGTGGACTGCGAAGCCGGTTATGAGTTCTGGCTGGCTGAGCAGGCCAAGCTTCGTAACCCGAAGATCAAGCTATACGGGCTCGCATGGACCGCCCCTGGCTGGATCGGCGGTGGACGTTTCTGGTCGCAGGACATGGTCACTTATCTGATGAGCTGGTTGGATTGCGCGAAGAGTCACAACCTCACGATCGACTATCTCGGCGGCTGGAACGAGAGGGACTTTAACAAGGAGTGGTATGAAAGCCTACATACCGCGCTTGTAGCCCGGCACTCTGCGATCCAGGTTGTCGGTGGCGACTCCGACTGGAAGGTCGCCGATGCGATGGTTGAGGATGCCGATTTTGCAAAGGTGATCGACATCATCGGCGTACATTACTCGTGCAAAGGCGGAGATGGAGGCAGTGCGGACTCCTGCCACTCCACACAAAACGCCCTCAAGCTGGACAAGCCCTTGTGGGATAGCGAGAGCGGCTCTCAGGACGAGGACAGCGGCTCGGGACCCTTGATCCGCGCCATCACCCGGGGCTATGTCGACGCTAAGATGACAGGCCTTTTAAACTGGCCGCTTCTTGCCGCGATCACCGCCAACCTGCCTTATCCTACGGTGGGGCTTATGACGGCTTCGCAGCCCTGGTCGGGGCAGTACAGCGTGGGAAAGAGCCTGTGGGTGATGGCCCAGGTTGCGCAGTTTACACAGCCGGGCTGGCAGTTTCTGGAGGATGGCGCAGGTTATCTGGGCGGCGACCGCACGAACGGCAGCTATGTCTCGCTGCGCTCTGAGAACGGCGACGATGCCACGGCCATTGTTGAGACGACCACCGCTGCTCATCCATCCCAGGCCGATTTTGTAACCAGCAGCCGCCTGCAGAACAAGCCTGTACACGTGTGGGCTACAAATATCGATACCGATCAGCCGCAAGTCGATGATTTCCTGCACATAGCTGACCTTCGACCCGATGCCTCCGGCCGTTATCACTTCACGCTGATGCCGGGCTACATCTACACCTTCAGCACGGTTGCGAGCGCCGGCAAGGGCACTGCAGCTTCGCCGCGCCCTCGCCCTCTCGAGCTGCCATACCGCGACGATTTTGACAGCTACCGGGTAGCCGGAGAGGCGCGCTATGCCTCTGATATGCAGGGTTCCTTTGAGATTGAGCCCTGCGTAGGACGGCCGGGCAAGTGCCTGCAGCAGATGGCACCTGTGAAGCCGATTGAATGGCAAGACGACAGCGACGCTTTTACGCTGCTCGGCGACCCCAACTGGGCGAACTACGCGGTGAGTGTGGACGCGGAATTTGCTAAGCCGGGAGCGGTTGTTCTGATCGGCCGCGCAGGAGTGCAAAAGCGCCCTCAGGCAAACCAGCAGGGCTACTACTTCCAGCTAGCAGATACCGGGAGCTGGCTCCTTTACAAGGGCAGCACGAACGGGGCGCAAACTCCGTTGGGATCCGGTACGGTTGCGCCTCTGGGCATCGGGCATTGGGCCCGGCTCGGGTTGTCCTTCGATGGAAATACCATTACCGCATCCGTGAACGGACAAAGTGTCGTAAAGGTGCAAGACAACTCCTACGACACCGGTCAGATCGGGTTGGGCCTCACCGGTTATGATCTCGACCAGTTCGACAATCTTTCTATCACGCCCCTTCGATCCGCACGCGATGCATCCATGAAGCAGGACCAGACCGGAAGCGACTAGCGGTACGGGAATGCGCAGGACTTCGGCAGCAGTCTTCGTATGACGTTGCAGGCGAGTCGGTTTATCTGGCCGACTCATCCCATTTGCGTGACGGTGAACTCATGCGAGCTATCTCGGCTGCGACCAGAAAGGATCTGTGGACAAGACGGCAATTTGTCCAGCTCGCCGGCTCGGCTGCAGTTGGGGGCGTCGCGTCGCCCTGGCCAACCGCTTCCCTCGCGTCGCCCTTAGCCTCCATCAGGGCGGGAAGCTACATGAACCCAGTCATTCCGGGCGATCATCCGGATTCAGGCGCCATTCGTGTCGGGAACGACTACTATCTCACTCACACCACGGACCATTACACGCCCGGTCTTCTGATTTGGCAGTCGCGCGACCTCGTGCAATGGACGGTGGTAGGGGCGGCGCTCGATGCATACTACGGCGCAGCTTGGGCGCCATTCCTATGCGAGTACCAGGGAACGTTCTACATCTATTACGCCTGTAACGGCCAGCTCTCTGTGGTTCATGCTCCCAGTCCTCTGGGGCCGTGGAGTAAACCGCTTTTGCTAGGTCTGAGCGGGATCGATCCGACACATGGCGCGACGCCCGAAGGGCGTCGCGTGCTTTATTTTGCCGGTGGTGCCATGGCTGAGCTATCCAGCGACGGTCTTTCCATTCGAACCGAGCCCCGCAGAGTGCTTCAGCCCTGGCCCATCCCAGAGGATTGGCAGATAGAGTGCGAGTGCCTGGAGGCACCGAAACTGGCTTTTCGCAACGGCTACTACTACTTGAATGTTGCCGAAGGGGGTACTTCAGGACCACCCACCAGCCACATGGTACTCTCCGCACGCAGCCGCAACATAGACGGCCCATGGGAGTGGTCGCCACACAATCCGATTGTGCATACCTCTAGCAAGACGGAGAAGTGGTGGTCCAAGGGCCATGGCCGCCTGGTGGATGCAGCCGATGGATCGTGGTGGATGACGCTTCACTCCTACCAGAATGGGCTGCAAACGTTGGGCAGGCAGATTCTGCTTTTACCGGTGGTTTGGACCACGGATGGCTGGTACGAGGTGCCTGAAGGCGTTTCCGGCGGCGACCCAATTCATAAAGCTCAGCTGGAACCACAACGTACGGCTGAACCGGCTTCCGGGTTTCCCGGGCAGACACTTGACCCGCAATGGCAATTTTGGAAGAGCTACGATCCTCTCCGCGTCCGAATTGCTGACGGTGCGCTTACCCTTGCTGCTCATGCCGACGATATCCACACGACGTCACCAGTGACACGCGCAGCTACGGATCGGACGTATACCGTTGAGGTCGAAGTAGAGATCGCTCCCGGCTGCGAGGCTGGATTGCTTCTCTTTTATGACAATGATCATTGCTGCGGATTGCGTGTGAACGCGGCAGCGCATGTGAAAGCTCACTCCAGAACGAACGTCGTCTCCGCAAAGCGAGCAACCCTACGCATCGTGAATGACGATCAGGAGGTCGACTTCTACTACCGGGTTGAGGACCTCGGCATCGCCGGAGGGAAGTGGGTTCACATTCGCGACACCCTGGACGTGACGTGCTATCAGCAGAATGCTCTGGGCGGATTTCTTGATCTGCGTCCCGCCCTGTACGCCTGCGGCGCAGAATCGGCGACTTTCCGTCATTGGAGTTATGTTTCAAGGGCACTCAGTCCGTTATGATCCGGTTCCTGCGGAGTCGCCTAGACCTGCATACTTAGCGAGACTTGAACTCGAGGGCTACTTACCGGACGCTCCCCTATGCGCCAGTTGATCCTTCGCAAAAACAAGAAAGCCGTCATCCAATTTCTGGTGCAAGATGTGTGTGTGCCACATTTCCAGAAATCGCTCTATTTCGCCCTCTGCGTCGGTACCACCCTCACGTTCCTTTCGAGCGCAAGGATGTTCGCGCAGGAAGCCACCTCGGAGCAAGGGGAGCAGGAAGGAGTGCTCACAGCGCGCTACAACAGTTTTCCATCGGAGCCGATCCGAACTCTGATCGAAGGCGACGCCAAGTCCGTGTGGGAGAGTGCACGGATGGAGGACAACCACTTTTCTGTTGTGCGAACAGGACCTTCGAAGGGCAGCGGCACAGGCGCACTCATCTCAGCTTCGGATGCTCTGACGGCATCGTTGTCGCGGCCCCAGGTGCCCGCTCAAAACAGCGTGCCCCTGCCGAGAAGCACGCCTGAAGCCCAGGGCATTTCGTCGCAAGCCATCCTGGATTTTGTCCAGGCCGCGGACAAAAACGTCAACACCTTCGACAGCTTCATGGTTCTCCGGCACGGCAACGTCATCGCGGAGGGCTGGTGGAAACCCAATGCTGCAGATAAGCCGCATATTTTGAACTCGGTGAGCAAGAGCTTCACCTCTACTGCCGTGGGGCTTGCCATCCAGGAGCACAAGCTGAAGCTGAAGGATCGGGTGTTGCGGTTCTTTCCAAATGACGCCCCGCCAAATCCTTCTGCCAATCTCCAGGCGATGACAGTACGAGATCTGCTCACCATGTCCGGCGGACACGGTGTCGAGCCCAAAGCAGGTGGAGCCGGGCCTTCGGTCAAACAATTTCTAGCTCAGCCCGTTCCGTATAAGCCCGGCACTCACTTTCTCTACAACACCATGGGAACGTACGTTCTTTCATCCATCGTGACGAAGGCAACCGGACAGACAACGCTCGACTATCTCAGGCCGCGCCTTTTCGGGCCGTTGGGCATTGCCAGCCCTCGCTGGGACACGAGCCTTGAAGGCAACTCTTTAGGCGGCAATGGACTGTATCTTCGGACCGAAGACATCGCCAAGCTCGGCCAGCTCTATCTGCAGCAAGGCAAGTGGAACGGCAAGCAACTGATCAAGCGCAAATGGGTCCAGCAAGCTACCTCCAAGCAGATTGCGAATGAAGCGGAAGACCACGCCAAGATCGGCCCAGACTGGATCGAAGGATACGGCTTTCAGTTCTGGAGATGTCGGCACAACGCCTACCGGGCCGACGGGGCAGGCGGCCAGTTTATCGTGGTTATGCCGGACCAGGACGTGGTGGTTGCGATTACCGCTGACACCGGCAACATGCAGGGGGAACTCAATGCTATCTGGGATCATCTTCTGCCGGCCTTCCAGTCCACACCGCTGCCCCCTGACAGCGCGGCTGAGAAAAAGCTCGGAGATGCGGTCGAAAACTTGGTAGCACATCCCCAACGGAGCCGGTGAGCGTCTGCCGGCCCATGTTGTTATTTTCTAGTGTCTTACTAGGCACCGAGCCAGTGGCTTCTTCCTGACTGTTATAAAGAGATCACTTCCCCTTAGAGTTACTTGAGGAACCAAGTCCTCCTTCTCGGTTGACCGGGCGGCCGCACGATGGTTGATTGGTTCTTATCGCTCAGCCCTTAATCTTTGATTGATCGTTATCCTCACTGCCGGCTGGTCACACTGTAAGCACGCGCTTTCTACGGCCGGTCTTTGCTCAAGCGCTGTGCGCGCCGCAGTGGTAGCGTCGAGAGGGAGAAGCTCACCAACCTCGGGTCGCAGTGTTCCGCTCTCGATGTAGGTAAGGATGGCACGGGAACGGATCCAGCAACGGCAGAAGATCCTGGAGGCAGCGCTTGCGATCATCTCGCAAGATGGCTTTGCTGCTCTATCCATGCGGAAACTGGGAGAACGGATCGAGTACTCTGCAGCCTCGATTTATCTCTACTTTGAGAATCGAGAGCAGATTGCGCAGGCATTACGCATTCTGGCTTCGAGCAGCTTCTGTTGAAAATGGAAGCTGCAATCAGAGATCTAAGTGGCCGCAAAGCCCTGCAGGCCATAGGAAGTGCCTATGTGCGTTTCGGGAAGGAACAACCTGAACTCTACCGCTTGATGTTCATGGGCGAGCCCAACTGTATGCAAGCGGCTTACGCGAATATGGTATCCGACACGATCGCCGACCGTACCTATCAGTGTCTTGTTGGGGTAACACAAACGCTTGAGGGTGTTCCAGAACAGAAAGCCACGCCAGCTGAGATTGCGGATGTGATCTGGTCCTGCTTGCACGGTATGGTGAGCCTTCATCTTGCGCTTCCCGGCTTACAGGCCACTCCGCCAGAGTTGCAGGAGAAGCTCTCCCTCGCGCTCTTGGCAGAAGGCCTCGAACAAGCGCTGGTCAGGTAGCTTTCGACCGGCTGCCAATGCTACCAATCGCCTCTTGGGACTACTGCTAAGTTGTTGCCCGGGTGGTGGAGCACAGCAGGATTCGAGCCTACGACTTCCACCGTGTGTGACGGGAGATGAGGACGAATAGGTAAGAGCTAGACCGAGCCGCGCTCGGTCAGTTTGACGCTGCTGTATAGACCTTTGGAAGTCATCGCGGTCGAGCGAGTCGTAGCAACAGCTGATTGTCCAAGGACTCCATTCAGCAAAGTAGTCCGACTTTTGGCGGATGCGCACCCTTGCTGCAAGCGCCTAATGTCTGACACCGGTAAGGCTGCAAGCCGGGGCAGCGCAGGGATCGGGGACCGTATCTCGAAATTAAGACGGTAGACGCTGCTGGCGAGGTGTTCCTCGTCAGCCGGATGAAGTATGCTGCCACATTCATCCCGCCGCCGCGCGGATCGATGGAAAATACCGAAGCTCGTGAGCCAACAGCGGCCCCTATCCATGGCGGCAGCAGAACCGGAAGGATCGCTCTTCGTCCGGGCCTGCGAAACAACAGCTCCTTCGGTCAACTTGCACTTTTTCAGGAGGCTCCATGCGGTTTTTCACACGAGTACCCGACGTACAAGGGTATGGACTAGGGTTCTGCAGCACATTGCTCGTTCTCTCATTGAGTAGCCTGTCGGCAGGGGCACAAACCACCAATGCATCTCTCAGCGGCACAGTCACGGACCCAAGCGGCGCCTCTATTGGTGGTGCGTTGGTCAGCGCGAAGAGCAATGACACCGCGCAGGTGCTTACCGCCACGACAAGCGACGACGGGGCCTACACCATCACATCGCTGCCGCCAGGCGTCTACACGGTCACCATCACCAGGCAAGGCTTTACCACCAGCGTCCAAAACGACCTGCAGCTGAGCGTCAGCCAAGCCGCGACTCTGAAGGCTACTCTGACCATCGGCGCAACCAGCGAAACTGTGCAGGTCAACGCAGCCGGCGAAGTGATCAACCAGACCACTGCCGAGATCAGCGAGCTGGTCAATGAGCGCTCTGTCAAGGAGCTGCCCCTCAACGGCCGTGACCCTTCCAGCCTTGTCTTGCTTGCTCCCGGCACCACCAACATCCTCGCGAGCGGCGGCCCCGGCGTACTGCAGACGACCAACTCCTTCCCCAACGAGACCGCCGCTTCCGCAAATGGGGGACGGCAGGGCAGCACCTACTATCTGCTCGACGGCGTCCAGAATATGGATACCTATCTGCTGCTTGCGGCGCCTTTCCCCAATGCCGATGCCACGCAGGAGTTTCGCGTCATCACCAACAACTTCGATGCGCGCTACGGCTTCGCTCCCGGAGCCGTTGTCACCATCCAGACAAAGTCAGGCTCGAACCAGTTTCATGGAGGAGTCTTCGAGTTTCTCCGCAACAATGCGCTCAACGCCGGAAACTACTTTACGCATGCGGTAGACCCTCTCAAGCGAAACCAATTCGGCGGCTATGTCGGCGGACCTATCAAGAAGGACAAGCTGTTCTTCTTCGGCAACTACCAGCAGACGCGTGCCAGCACCCTGAGCGGCACCAACACGACCTTTGATCCCACAGCGGCCATGCTTGCAGGGGACTTCAGCGCGCTAGCAACCGGCAGTTCCCCCATCGTCCTCGGTGCCCCCTTCGCCACAATCAACGGCAAAGCGAACCAGATCAACCCGGCAAGTTTCAGTCCTGCCGCCGTCGCTCTCTCGGCACTGGTACCGGTCGGGCTGAACCCGCAAACTGGACAGGTCAACTATGCCGGGGCACCGGTCAAATACACCTATCAGGAAGCAACAGGCAGGATTGACTACGACATCAGTCCGCGTCAGCGCCTTTCCATCCGCAGCTTCCTCGAGTTCATCAATCAGCCCGAGCAGACCATCAACGGCAACATCCTGGCCAACACCCTCGGGGAGACCGGTCACCTCTATAACGAGCTCATTAGCCACACCTGGACTATTTCTCCGTCCGCGGTCAATATCCTCTCGGGTGCCTGGCTGCAAAACGACTATTTCTCTGCCGCGCACGTCACCGATCGCAATGGCAACGATGTTTGTCTGTCACAGTTCATCTCCGTTACCGATCCGCCCGGCACTTGCTACATCGAGGGCGGCATCCAGATCACGAACGGCTTCGCCCAGCCGTATTCCTCGCCCAACCTTGAGGATCGCCGCACCTGGACCATCACCGACGACTTCTCAAAAATTCTGGGTCAACATACGCTCACGTTCGGCGGCAACGCACTGCACCAGTATGCAAACGAAGTCTCGGCTTATCCGAAGAACTCCCATGTCACCTTCAATGGACAGTACACCGGCTTTGGCCTGGCGGACTTTCTGCTGGGTGAGGCCAGCGGCTTTACCCAGGGCGCAGGCGAAACGCAAAATCAGACCGGCGTGGTGCTCGGCATCTACGCGCAGGACGCATGGCGCATCAAGCCGAACCTGACTCTTACGGCCGGCGTTCGCTGGGAGCCCAACCTGCCGCCCACTGTACAAAACGGGCGAGGCGCTGCCTTTATCGCCGGCGAGCAAAGCACCCGCTACCCCGGTGCGCCGCTCGGCCTGGTCTTCCCTGGGGATCCCGGCGTAGACGCCTCACTACTGCCCCGCGACTATCGGCAGTTCGGCCCGCGTATCGGTGTCGCCTTTCAGCCGAAATCCCTGCCCAACACTGCCATTCGCGGAGCTTTCGGTATCTTCTTCTCGCCGCTTGAATACTCGGTCTACAACCACACCGCCGACATCAGCCCATTCAGCCCGACCTTCGCCTTCAACGGAACCAGCACTACCCCAATCCCGTTCCAGAACCCCTACTCCTTTGCCGGTTCCGGCACCAACGGCACAAATCCTTTTCCGCCCTTTGCCTCTGCCAGCCAGGATCCGCCGGCCAACGCTGCCTTCCCGACCGGTCCGGTTACGGTCAGCTCTGTTTTCTCGCGCGACTTCAAACTCGGCGCTACGCAAAGCTGGAATCTTTCGGTGGAACAGCAGTTCGGTCGTGATTTTGCCCTACATCTCGCCTATGTGGGCAGCCAGTCCTACCACCAGGTCTTTCCGCTCGATCTCAACCCCGGTATCTACAATCCACAGCCCTACATCAGCAACGGGGCACTCATCATCCCGCAGACCGGCGACCGCACCACCTACACCAACTTTGCTGAGATCCTACAGAACACAAGTGCCGGTACAGCGAACTACCACTCGCTGCAGGCCGGCATTGAGAAGCGTCTCTCCCATAACCTGCAGTTCCAGTCCAACTTCACCTGGGCGCGTACCAACGACACGTTCACGGGCAACAGCATCTCCTTCGGCAATGCGCTTCCTGATCCGTTCAACATCCGTTACAACCTGGGTCGGTCTGACCTGAACATTCCTATTATTTCGGTCAGTAACTTCGTCTACAGCACACCACAGCTTGCCGGCCACGCACAGATTCTGCGTCAGACACTCGGCGGCTGGGAGGTCAGTGGAATCTACACGCTCCAATCCGGTCTGCCCTTCTCCATTTACGGCGGCGGCAACGCGTCCGGTTCCGACCAGTCCGGCGACCGCGACGACTATGCGCCGGGAGTGAGCCGGCAAAGCGACTTCGTCCTCCACAAAGGCTCCAAGGCGCAGTGGCTCAACAGCTACTTCAACCCGGCAGCTTTTAGCCGTACCGGCAATGCTCCCGGGACCTTCGGCAACACTCCGCGCAACCTTTTCCAGGGTCCCGGGATTGATACAGCTGACGGTGGTGTCTTCAAGAACTGGACCTACCGCGAGCACTATGCGCTACAGTTCCGCTGGGAGATGTTCAACGTCTTCAATCATGCCAGCTTCGCTAATCCTAATAACAACCCACTCAATAGCGGCTTTGGGCAGATTACCTCGATCGGCCCTATAGCTCCGCGGGTGCAGCAGGCAGCCCTCAAGCTCACCTTCTAAGCTGCTTCGCATCCTTGCCACCTTGCAGCGCCGGCAGACAGCAGGCGCTGCCATCCTTTCAGGGGTGAACCCCTACAATTACCGCAGGAGAAGCAATTGCATGCGTAGGCGCGACTTTATTAAAACGACGGCCGCTCTGCTCGCCGCCGCATCTCTTTCCGACTCAGGCGCTCTTGGAGCCACGCCCGACGCAAGCGGCCGCCTTGTGCTGCCCATCAATCGCGGCTGGCGGTATAAAGCAGAAAAGGTCAGCGGGGCCGAGCAGCCGGACTTCAACGACGCTTCGTTTGAGGCTGTGGTGATCCCGCATACGAATGTGCGCCTGCCCTGGCGCAACTTCGACGATCGTCAGTATGAGTTCATCTCCACCTACCGCCGGCGCTTTCGACTTCCCCCTTCCGCGGAGGGCAAACGGGTCTTTGTCGACTTCGAAGGAGCCATGACGGCCTCCACCGTCTGGATCAACGGCCATCCGCTCGGCGAATACAAAGGCGGCTTTACGCCGTTCTCCTTTGAACTGACACCGCACCTGCGCAAAGGTGGAGAGAACGTCTTGGTGGTGCAGCTGGACTCCACTGAGCGCGACGATATTCCTCCGTTCGGCTACGAGATCGACTACATGACCTTCGGCGGCATCTACCGCGAAGTATCCCTACGCATCGTGCCCGAGATCTTTCTCGACAATATCTTTGCTCGACCTAAAGACGTCCTCAGCCCCGCGCCCTCGTTGGATGTCGATTGCTTCCTCGCCGGAGCCTTGCAAAAAGGGCAGCATCTTTCCCTGGATGTCGAACTGCGCGACGGAGACCGCGTGCTCGCTCACGGAGTCGAAAACATCAAGCCCGCACCTGCAGGCGACGCTGATAGTGCACTCGACCCCGCCACCAACGCCCCGGCCTATCTCAGCACCGAGACGACAAGAGACGGCGCGCGGCACACCGTTTCGCTCGCCGGCCTCAAGGGCATCGAGCTCTGGCAGCTCGATAAGCCCCAGCTCTACACCGTTCATGTACGACTCATGAGCAGCGGCGTGGCTATCGATGCCGATACCCGCCGCATCGGCTTTCGCGAAGCCGTGTTCACCCCCGGCGGCTTCTCGCTCAATGGCAAAATCGTCAAGCTGCGCGGCCTCGACCGTCACCAGACCTTTCCTTACGTCGGCCAGGCCATGGCCGCCCGCGTCCAGCGCCAGGATGCGAAGATCCTCCGCCACAACCTGCACTGCAACATCGTGCGCACATCGCACTATCCGCAGTCTCGCCACTTCCTCGACTGCTGCGATGAAATCGGCTTGCTCGTTCTGGAAGAGATCCCGGGCTGGCAACATATCGGGCCCGAACCATGGAAGCTCGTCGCGATCGACAATGTCGGCCGCATGATTCGGCGTGACTGGAATCATCCTTCCATCATTCTTTGGGGCGTTCGCATCAACGAGTCGCGGGACGATCACAGCTTCTACATCCGCACCAACGCTCTCGCGCATGCCCTCGACCCCACCCGGCAAACCGGCGGCATCCGCAACTATAAGGAGTCGGAGCTGCTCGAAGACGTTTTCACCATCAACGACTTCGACTTTCCTCTCCGCGAACCCAATCACCCGCTCTACCTCAACACCGAGTTTGTCGGCCACACCTACCCTACGAAGACCACAGACGACGACGAGCGCCAGCGTGAGCACACCCTGCGCCACGCGCGCATCCACGATCAGCTCGCCTCCAACCCGCAGTACGCCGGCGGCATCGGCTGGTGTGCTTTCGACTACAACACGCATGCCAACTTCGGCTCAGGCGACCGCATCTGCTACCACGGCGTCACTGATATCTTTCGCGAGCCCAAAGCAGCCGCAGGCTTTTATAAATCGCAGTGCGATCCAGCAACAGAGGTCGTGCTTGAGCCTGCCTTTCACTGGGCGAAGGGCGATGAAGCCATCGGGTTTCGGCGTGCGGTGGTCTGCTCCAACTGCGATCACCTGAAGTTCTTCATCCGCGACCGCAGCCTCGAAACAAACCCCTGGACGCTGGTGGCCGAGCTGGACCCCGACCGGACCGAGTTCTCTCACCTCAAGTACCCGCCCTTTCAAATCCAGGTTCGTGCGCTCCTCGGCCAGAAGCAGAGCTTTGGCTGGGGCGATCTGCGCATCGACGGCTACATCAACGGCAAACAGGTGATCTCGCGCTCCATTTCGGGCAAGGGGATCGACAGCCGCTTTGTTCTTCTACCGGATGACACCGCGCTACAGGCCGACGGGGCCGATGCAACACGCATCGTTTTGCGCGTCACAGACGAGTTTGACAACGTCCACCCCTCGGCCAACGACCCGGTGGTGTTCACCCTTGAAGGTCCGGGCGAGCTGATCGGCGATAATCCTTTTGCGCTGGTCGGCGGCACTGGAGCCGTTTGGGTACGCGCCACGGAGCAAGCCGGCACCGTGCGGCTCTCGGCCAAACACCTGCGGCTCGGCACACAAACCGTCGAACTCACCTTCAGCGCCGTACCGCCAGAGAGTGCCTAAAACATAGACAAGCGGCGGAGCGCACGTATCGGCTCCGCGTGCTTCGTTCGGAGTTCTGTGGAAGGGCAATCTTGCTTTCCGCGTACAACAAGCTCACTTTGATTTGGACGCTTGAGCGCTCCGTTGCTGCCGACGTAGAGCTGCTCTGCGTAGGATCGACTTGACAACGTGGTCACCAGATCGAGCAACGCACTCTATGCTGTGTTTTTCTCGTGATCCACCATAACAACTCGATAGGTAGCATACGCAGCCACCATGAGCCCTGTGTGCCGGTAGAGCGCGCATCCACGAGCAAAGAAGTCGCCGGCTCATCAAGTTCGTTACTGGGATTCTGCCCGGCAGTGGCACTTATTCGCCCTGCGTTATGGATGTACCGAGGCCACCCTGGCAGAGGTTTGTAACTGCAGTTGATATTGGGGCAGCACCTCCACACCCTCCATCGACACCGTCTGCCCTGTTGCGCTGATCGCTTTCCGCGCATTCGGCGGCAGGTATACCGGCGCATCACTCCGGATAGGCAGGAGGCTGAGCTCAAACGCCGGCAGGCGGTCCCCATGCGCGTATCTCTTCAGCCCGACTACCCACGGCATGCCATTGAAGAAGTCGTCTACCAGCAGCCGTTTGCCATCCAGCAGCCGCGCCTGGTCCCCGGCATAGCGCACGCTCAGAAAGAGATTGCTTACTCCATCCGGTAACACTGCGGGCTGCAACGCGATGGACCACTGCGCAGCGGCGGTGGCCCATATCGCATCACTGGGCGCTTGCGCCACGCCTACCGGTCGCCAGCTCATCGGCGGCCCCAACGTCACCGGCGGCACCTGGCCTGCGGGCCGCAACTGCTTCACCTCTGCACGCACTCGAAAAGGGGCTATCTCTGCCGAAAAAACTCCAGACGACAGGACCCTTACTGGCACCCGCGCCGCAGGCGTCTCCTCTGGGGCCGGGTACAGCTCCATATGAAACGCCGGATCCCCGAGCTGCCGCAAGGTAACGCTCTCCTCACCGGCAAACACGTCGGCTCTCGTATGCAGCAGACAATCGCCCACCGCACAAGGCACCCTCCACGCTTCCAATGCCTCATCGGCAGAAAGCAGCAGCACGCGCACAGCCGCACCTACGGCATTGTGCACGTCCAGCACCTGCGGCGTGCTCACTCCGCCCTTACCCGCTTTCGTGATCAGCGTCATTGCCGCGCGCTCAACCACCTGTACTAACTTCGCTGCTCCACTCACCTTCGTGCCCGCTCCAAACGCCAGCTCGCATCGCACACCTTCTACGCACGCAAACACATAGGTCGAGCCGTGCGCATTCGTAAGCCGCATCAGCAGCTGCGCTGTCGCGTAGCGAAGGCGCAACCCGCTCCCGCCTTCACCCAGCTCCAGCTCAAAGGGCCACGTGAAGTAGGCTCCTGCAGGCAGATCCACCGGCTGCTCCGGCACCGTGACCGTGCGTCCGCCTGGTAGCGCCACAGCAAACTGGGTCGCCGGCCGCGGCGGCATCGCCGCACCGCGCACGTAGTTGTTCACGAACAAGAACCCTGTCTTGCCGTCGGTCCGCACACTCCAGCGCAGTACGCTCAGGTCGGTCGGTCCTTTGGGCAGCACAGCCGGTGCGTACGCCGGCATCGGCGCCAGCAACTCCCCAAAGTTCTGGAGGAAGTAGTTCCACTCCTTGATTCGCCGCAGGGAAAGCCGCTCCAGCCCGAAGTTGCTTAACGGCGCCTGAAAGTCATAGCTCTTCACCGGCACGTCAGTGGGGTAGTGTGTGGCTTGTGACTCTTGAAGCGTGCTCAGCCGCCCATCCGGGTTCTCACCGCCGTGAAACATATACGAGCCATACCCGTTCACGCCGGAGCCGAGCATCACCGGCATCATCGCCGTGACGTCATCCGCTGCAATCACCGGCCGTCGATGGTAGGTGTCCTCAACGCCTCCGCCGCTTTCCGCCGTCAGAAAGGGCGTTGCAGCATTCTCGGCCGGCGTGGAGCCCGCAGCTGGTTGCGCGCCCATCATGCCCATGTCCCCCGTCACCCGGCTTCCAAAGCGGAAGGTATACACCTCCCTGGGCGGCAGCTGGGTCCGCGAGGCGTCCCAGGGCGCATCCGGGTACCCTCCGTACACGGGCAAAAACGCGCGGGGCGGCACCACCGCGTTATCCCAGCCTGTCACCGTATACAGCGGCACATCGAGGCCGGCCGCTACAGCCATTTTCTTGAGCGCAAGGATGTACTCCCGCCCCTTGCCCGGGCCGCGCATGGCATACTCATTTTCAATCTGCACCCCCACTACCGGGCCGCCATCCTTCCATAGCAGCCCCTGGAGCTGCGCGGCTATCTGCCGGTAGAAAGCATCTGTTTCCGCCATGAAGACAGGATCCATCTGCCGGATCGGCCCCGCCGCCATTACCCAGTCCGGCAACCCGCCATTGCGCACCTCCGCATGCGCCCATGGCCCAAGGCGTGGAAAGAAAAGCATCCCGTGCTTGGCGCATAGCTGCGCAAATGCCCGCAAGTCGCGCTGCCCGTCCCAGTCCCATGTGCCCTGTATTTCTTCATGATGGATCCAGATCACGTACGCGCTGATGATCGTCACCCCGGCGCTCTTCATCTGCAGGATCGCGTCTTCCCACTCCGCGCGCGGCAGGCGTGAGTAATGCAGCTCCCCCATCACCGGGAGCCATGGCTTGCTGTTCAGGGTCAGGTAGCGGTCCATCACACCGATGGTTCTTCCATCCGGTGCCCGGTTGGCACCCGGCTCGTAGGCAGCAGGCCCGGCCGGCTCCAGTGGCTTCGACGCATCCACCCGGGCCACGTTTGCAGCGGCAGGCGCTGCCTGCACCGGCGGCGACCCTCCGAGCACGTGCAGCAAAAGAAGAACAAGGATTGCCCGATACATTTATGCTGCCTCGCGGGGGACCGCTAACCGATCCCGTTCAGTACCTGGGCGTTGAGCGTCGTTCAGTTCGCAGGCTTTCGGCGCGTACGGCGAAGCTGATTTCATCCGCTCCTCTCATAGGGTGAACCCTAGGCGATGGCAGCAGCAGCATGCATCCTCCAAAAGTCGGAGCACCTTCTTTCCTCCGCTGTTCCCTCACGTTCACTCACCCCCGCTCCGGGAAAGCGGCAGCTACAGGTGAACCAATCCGCGCCGCAGCGCGGCCACTACGGCTTGCGTCCGATCTGTCACGTTCAGCCGCATCAGCACCACACTTACATGCGACTTTACAGTCGCCTCCTTGATGCCAAGCGTGCCCGCAATTTGCCGGTTGCTTCGCCCCTCCGCTAGCAGCTGCAGCACTTCGCGCTCTCGCGGGCTCAGCTCACTCTGCGGCTGCCGCGACTGGAGCGCCCGGGTCACCGGCAATGGCAGGAACCTGCCGCCGTTATGCACCTTGCGGATCGCCTCGATCAACGTCTCATGCGGCATACCCTTAATCAAATACCCCCGCGCTCCGGCTTGCAGCGCTTGATGGATATCCTCGTCCCCCTCGTACGTCGTCAGCACCACAAACTGCAAGGTCGGCGAAGCCATCCGGATCGCCCGGATCGCTTCCACTCCACTCATCCGCGGCAGCCGCAGGTCCATCAGCACCAGGTTCGGCTTGTGCTCCGCGCACAGCCGCACTGCGTCTTCGCCACTTGCAGCCTGGGCAACCACTCTCATATCGTCTCGCTCATCGATGATCGCGGAGATGCCCACCCGCATCAGCGGATGATCCTCGACAATCAAAATCCGGATTGTGTCGCGGGCGGCTTCTAACTCCATCGCTGCTACTCCCCTTCCACCTTCTGTGACAGCATCGCGCGCTGGAGACGCAGCTCTACTACCGTACCGCGCCCTGGCGTGCTTCGCACCTCAAGGTTGCCTCCCAGCCTTGCTGCACGCTCGCGCATGCCGGTCACCCCGTAGTGGAATGTATCTTCGTGCGGCACAAACCCTACCCCGTCGTCACTTACACATACCTGCACCTGCGTCAGCTGCGCGGTCGTCGCGATCTCCACATGCGTTGGCCGTCCGTGCACCGCCGCATTGCAGAGTGCCTCCCGCACGGTCATTAGCACTTCATGCGCGATCGGAGCAGCCAGGGATATGCTCTCGCCTCTCCAGCGGCAGTTCACCGCAATGCCAAACTCTAGCTGTATGTTGGCAGCCAGCGACTCCAGGATGGCAGCCAGGCCCTGCTCCGGCTCATCCCGGTGCCTCAGGTTCCACACTGCCTGCCGTGCTTCCTCGATAGTGGCCCGCATCTGCACCCGCGCATGGTCCAACAGCTCAGCCTCCCTGCCGGGGGCAGCCTTGCGCCGGCTCGCGATAGCCTCCAGCAGCGCCGAGATGCTCGTGCATCCCTGGATCACCGTATCGTGCATCTCCCGCGCCAGCCTTCCGCGCTCGGCCAGCACCGCCTGAAAGCGGTCCTGGATGCGCCGGATACGCAGCCGATACAGCCCGGCCGCCGCGCCGCCAAGCACCAGCACCACCACTGCCGCGAACCACTTCGTCTGCCACAGGAACGGTTGCTTTTCCACCGGGAGATCCGCTTCCGCTGTCACTTGCCCACCGTCTAAAGCCTGGAGCATAAATCGGTAATGCCCTGCCGGCAGGTTGGTATACGAGGCCGTCCGTGCCGGCCCGGCATACACCCAGCTCGTGTCCAAGCCATCCAGTTTGTACCGGAAGCGCACATTGCTTTGTGAACTCAGCAGCAGCGGCGCATACTCAAAGGCCACTTCCCGGCTTCCGGCCCGAAGGGCAATGCTTTCCTTTCCGGGTTTCAGACTCTCACCATCCACCAGCACATTTCGGATAAGAACCTGTACCGGCACGGGGCTCTGTGGGTCCTGCTCATCCGGCGCAATCGAGATGGCACCCCGGCTGCTCGGAAACCAGATCCGCCCTTGCTTGTCCACACATGCAGAGGGCTGCCGGCCGCCATAGAACTGTGCGTCGTTCGCGCTGAAGGGGAGCGGATATACCCGCGCATGCAGCACTTGGTCCGGTCTTCCGTCGACTTGGTCCAGTTCATCGAGAGGGGCTGAAAAGAGCGTGTTCGGCGTGCTGAACCAAAGCCGTCCTGCGGCTTCCGTTATGCTGTAGATTCCATCCGACGGTAGTCCCTGGGCCCGGGTCAGCTGCACAATGCGGCTGCCCTTCACGCGGAAAAGCCCGTGATCCCGCGTCCCGACCCACAGCGTTCCAGTATGGTCCTGCGCCAGCGACCAGACCTTCTCTCCTTGCAGTGCAGCCGTTGCGGCATCATGGACGAAGTGCCCATCCCGCCACTGGCTCAAACCCTGATCCGTCCCGATCCACACCCCTCCGTCCCGGCTTTCAAGCAGGCTGCGCGTGCTGAAGTAGTCAAGCCCATTGCGCATGTCATACTGCTGCACCCGCCCCTGCACAAGGTGCGCAAGGCCCTCATCGGTCGCAATCCAGATGTCACCATGCCGCGCTTCCATGAACGCGCGGATGAAGTTGTTCGGCAGGTCCCGGGGCGCGCGAAAATGCTCCACCTTGCGGCCCAAAACTTTATACGCGCCTTCCCCATCGGTGCCGATCCATAGCGCCCCATCGCTGGCACGAAACAAGTTCCGCACCGTGGGGCTGCCCAGCGACGGGAACTGTTCCGGTGAGACCGTGAGACCCTCCTTCCCCTGAATCCGAAACACCCGTGAGGCGACCTCGAAGACCGATCCATCCCGATCGCGCGATACCGTCTCGAAGTCAGGGTCTGCCGACTGCGGCAGGCGCACCACGTGTACCGGTGTTTCGTTCAAGCGCACCAGGCCGCCCTGCGTACCGATCCAGATCTGGTGCGCCTGGTCTTCCAGCACGCTCAGGATCGACTTGCTCGGCAGCAGTGCTGCCGCATCTACCCGCCGCAGGCGCCCCTCGGCTTCCCTCCATAATCCATGCCCGATCGTTCCGATCCAGATTGTTCCATCCGAGGTCTGCTTCAGCGTACGCACGGTTCCCGCCACAGCCGGCACCCTGGCAAAGGTGTGTCCGCTTAGCCGCTCGAGCCCTCCTACCGTACCCACCCACACCGTTCCATCGGCCGCCGGCAGGATAGACTTGACCCGATTCTGGCTGTCTTTCCCCGGCAGTGTGTACTCCTCCGGCTTCGTCTGGCCAGCTCCGGCCGGAAACACCAGCAGCCGTGAGCCGCCTACCCAGATCCGGTGTGCCCTGTCTTCTGCCAAGGCATGCACCGCGACTGTCGGCACGGTCGGAGTCCCGTCCATCCTTTCCAGTCGCCGACTGTCGCTCGCGAGCCGGTAAAGCCCGTCGTCCGTACCGACCCAGACCCTTCCCGATTCATCCTCAATCAAGGCACGGACAAACGTATCGCCCAACCCGCTGGCTGCGTTGTAGCGCATGACCGCACCGTCTTTTAGCTGCAGCAGTCCACCGCCTTCTGAGCCCATCCAGAGGCTGCCATCTCTTGCCGCCAGCAGACAAAAGATGCTGTTGACCGGCAGGCGCGGCGACGAGCTGCTGTCAAATACAGTGAAGTTGCTTCCGTCAAAACGTGCCACGCCTCCGGTCGTCCCGACCCACAAGAAACCCTGCCCATCCTGCGCAAGGGACTGCGCCGTATCTTCAGGGAGCCCGTCCTGCACCCGCCAGACCTGACGGGTAAACTCCTCCGGCACCTCCGCAGTCCATCCATGGGAGGGCACAAGCCATCCAAAGGCCAGCAAAAGCAGCAAGCCGCGCCACACCCGAAACATCCCCTTGATAGGAGTCACAAGAGTCTCCAAAGCACAGACACAGACCGACCGCTCGACCATAAAAGGCCATCTCCCTACCATGCAAGATCAACACGGCTGCCGCAACCACTTTGCTGCGCGGGTTTACATGGAGAAGCTTCCGTCTTGGCGAGCTTAGTGTGGTCAGCAGGACGTACACGCTCCTTCGGCGCTATATTGCTCATGTGTTCGACTCATAGACTCCTATGAATAGCGATTCTGCTGCCGCTCCCTCTCGGAAACGTCTTTATATCGCTGTGATCGGTGTTGGCGGAATAGGCAGTACCTTCGCCTTTCAGCTGGCTCGGACCGGCCACCACGATGTGACGGTGATCGCTCGCCCTGGCTCGTTGCGATTGCAACAGCTCAAGCGCGATAACGGCATAGTCAACACGGCAGACGAAAAGGCAAAGCTTTGTGTTGCCGACAGGCTCGATGAAGAGTACCCATATGATCTTGTGCTTGTGACGCTGCCTGTTCACCAGGCTATGGCAGTACTACCGGCACTTCAGCGTAGCGCGGCCCAACAGATACAGTTCCTGTGCAACGCCTTCGATCCCGAAGAGTTGCGAGATGCTGTTGGAGCTGATCGTTGTTCGTTCGGAATGCCCTTTGTACAGGGGAGCATCGACCCGAGCGGCAAGCTGAATGCAAGAATAGGTGTTGCTGGGCAGAAAACCAAGATGAATGACCAGAGATGGGTCAACCTTTTCAATGATGCCGGTTTGCCTGCGATGTTTGAATCGAACATGCTCCTCTGGCTTCGCTGCCATGTTCCCATGTGTATCGCTTTTGAGAGTGTGTCCGTCGCAGGAGTGCGGCGCGGAGGCGGCGCCTCCTGGAGCGAGGCGCTGACCATCGCACGAGGGTTGAAGGAAGGCTTCACCTTGATTCAACGGTTGGGATATGAGCTTTATCCATCTGGCAAGGCGCGGCTGAACGCCGCTCCAACTTGGCTTGCGGCAGGCATGTTGTGGTTTATGTCCCACAACCGTTCCTTTCGGGAGCTGCTTGCCACTGGGAAGGAAGAGTGCCGCGCGCTGGTAAACGTGCTGGTGGCATCTTCCCACGAAGTGAAACCTGCTATTTCTTCTTCCAGGATCGAAGCTATGAAGCCATGAAAGAAGGCTTCTTCCCATAGTTCGCTCCTAAAGAAGAGCCGCTCAACGAGCTTTCTCTTGCGCCAAGCCGATCTCATAGAGACACGTCTCCCAGCAATGATTCCTTGGGCGCTCTTTAAGCTAACTTGGGATACAAACGTGCGATCACTTTGGGAAGATAGTCCTTCACAAAGTTCTTAGGATTTGCGCCTTGAAAGAAGTGCATTGCCTTTTCTTCCAATATCAAATTCGCGAGTCCATGAAGGGTTGCCAAGCCACATAGCATGTCGGCAGCGTCGTCAAGACTCCCGGGGTCTACATCACGCTTCCCGCGATACGCAAGGACGGCTCGGGCTAAGCGCGTGCCCGGTGCCTTGCTGACTGCGGCCAGCCGAGGATCACGGCGATCCACCAGATCGTTCCGAAACATCAGCCGGAAGTGGCCGGGATGATGAAGTACAAAGTTGATGAAAGCTAGGCTCACCGCCCGCACATCGGCTACGACATCCTCCGAGTGTCCAGCTTGGTCTACGTAATGGTCAGCTCTTTCATAAGCCAGGATCGCAACTTCGGTGAGAAGACCCCTTGCGCTGCCGAAATGATGTGCCGGAGCGGCTGGAGAGACCCCAGCCCGCTTTGCAGCCGTACGTAGCGAAAAGTTCTCGATACCATCCTGCGCAATGATTTCGTCGGCAGCTTTGATGAGTGCTTCGCGCAAGTCGCCGTGATGGTACGTTGATCGCTTCTTCGCCATTTTCCCGGTTCTTGTTGACACTGTTTAGATGTGTGGCTAATGTTGGGTAGTTCAGTGAATTGTTTCTACAGGACGAGCACATCCCATAAATGAACAGTGTACAGATCAGCGCCGAGGGTTGAAAGCCTTCGCAGAGGAAACATCATGAGTAGCAAAGTGTGGTTTATTACAGGAACATCGCGCGGTTTCGGGCGCATTTGGGCTGAGGCAGCGCTGAAGCGTGGCGATAAGGTAACTGCGACCGCTCGCAAGCTGGAAGACATCGCAGATCTAAAAGAGCGATTCGGAGATTTGGTCCTACCGCTGCAACTCGATGTGACTGACCGTGAACGGGTGACACAGGTCGTAAACCAAGCGTACGAACATTTCGGCCGCCTGGATGTACTTATAAACAACGCCGGGTACAGCCTGATCGCGACGGCCGAAGAAGCTAGCGATGAGCAGATGCAGGATGTTTTCGAGGCGAATTATTTTGGGATCGTCCGCATTTTGAGAGCAGCTCTGCCGCTGCTCAGGCAGCAGGGAAGCGGGCATATCCTCGGAGTGACAAGTAGTCTCGCCCTCACGCCAATGCCCTTGATTGGCTTTTACTCCGCAACCAAAGCCGCTGCCGAAGCGCTTCACGAGACTTTGGCGAAGGAAGTCGCTCAGTTCGGCATTAAGGTGACAATGATCGAACCCGGAGCCTACGCCACTGACTTTGGCAAGAGCGCAACCCGAGCGGAGGGTATGCAGATATATAGCGACTTCAAGCAAGAGTTTATGGCCGGTCTGATGAAGCTAGAACGTGGCAACCCTGAGATGACGGCAGACGCAATTCTGGAGGTCGTAGACGCGGAGCAACCTCCACTACGATTGATCCTTGGTAGCACTACGCTTCCTCAAGTCCGTTCGGTCTACGCTGATCGGTTGGCCACATGGAAAGCCTGGGAAGCAGTCTCGAACGCAGCGCAGTGAACGCCTTTGCTGCGTCAGAGCTTCGACGAGGAGCGCGAGTGTCGCCAGTGCGGTGTCTCACTACCTACGATTGGGGTGTAACGCACCCCGGCGAAAGATCCGGCGAACTGTCAGCTCAGGAGGGTGTTGAGCCAACAGCTCTCATGATGGGCGGCCATGCCGTTACCGCTTGGAAGGCCGACAAGCAGCTTGCGTCTCGTTCGCGTTGCAACCTGGTTCTCGCCGGTACGGAGCATGCCGACCAGCCCAGCGCGCTCATGCCTGCGGAGTGAAGAAGCCGCCCTACCTGAATCGACGAGGCCGGAACTGCTTAAACCAACGAGATCATGCGCTCATCTGTTCCGCCATGCTCGCCAGCCGGCAGGAGCTATCCTACCGAGTTGTAGCTTGATCAAACAAACGCAATGTAAGCAGACCGTGTCCCACGGCTGCACCCGCTCGAAGAGCCGCGGCAATGAAGACAACCTCTGCAATTTCCTCCCGAGTGGCGCCTGCCTCAGCCGCGTTCTTCGTGTGAGCGTCAATGCAATAGGCGCATTGCGTGGTAAGTGCCACGGCGATTGAAATGAGTTCACGATACTTGGCTGGAATGACGCCGTCGCTGCGTTCTGCCGTATTCTTAAGGCCCAGAAAGGCTTGCGCTTCCTGGGGCGCGAGCTTCGCGAGATCTTTGGCAAGCGATAGATCATTCGGACTTTGATACTCAGACATGGTTCCTCCTTGAGTATTCCAGTAATGCTGCTTGTCGGTGCTGGATGCTCGTACTCCTAACAGCACCTAATCAAGTAAATGCAGGTCTTTAGTGCTTAACTCTTTGCTGAAGGGTGCCGACTACCCCTGCAACCCAGCACATCGGGCACCTACGAAAGAAAGGAGCGCCAGAAGTTCAAGGCCTGCCGAGGAGATCGGGTGGGTGGCGCCCGAATCTGATGGCGTCTCCGAAGGATTTCTGCCACCGACCGCGTACACGAGGCACCACCGTAACGAGATGTTATAACATGCAATGTGTCCAGCACTTGCAACAATGCAATGCATGGGACAAAACCCGCTTCCATGAACGATTGGGGGTGGCCTGACTCCGGGCGTCACTCACTCGCCTACAGTCAGATAGCCTTTCGGAGAACCAACAGATCTCATCCTCTTCGGCTGCCATTCGCCGTTTCCTCACGTCACCACGTCTTGCCGTCGCTTGCTGGCGCAGTCCTTGTCGTAGCAGATGGAGAGCAGCTTCAATCGCCGTAAGCCGCGTTCTCTGGAAGACGCATCAACATGCGGGTGCCAGAGCCAACGGTGCTCTCTGCGGTCAACGTACCGCCATGAGCCACTGCGATCCAGCGAGCGATCGCGAGTCCGAGTCCTGTCCCGTTCGGATCGAAAAAGCGCGCATTGGAAGCGCGATAGAAGCGGTCGAAGATATCAGCCAGTTCATCAGCTGGTATCCCGATACCAGTGTCGACCACCTCGACCATGGCTTTGTGTTTTGGGAGAGTGAGCCTGAGGCGCACCGATCCGCCCTTTTCCGTATAACGGCAGGCATTGTCGATTAGGATCAACAGGAGTCGCCGAAGATGAGGGCGGTCGCCGTTCACAAGAATAGGCCCATCTGGGATCTCAGAGGACCACTGGAGGCCATGGCTCTCGGCAAGAGTTCTGCCACCCGGTTCCACTTCGTCTACTAAGGAGCGGAGATCTATCGTCTCCAGAGTTAACCGCTCGGTGTCGGCATCTGCCCGCGCAAGCGTAAGAAGCTGTTCAATGAGCTCTGAGGTAGACTCGGCCTCCCATAAAATTTGTTCCACCATCTCTTTGTATTGAGAGGTCGAACGATCTCGTTCGAGGATGACCTCCGAGGTGGTACGGATGACGGTGATGGGAGTGCGCAGTTCATGCGAGGCATCGGAGGTGAATCTTGTGATACGAGTGAAGGCTGCCTCCAACCTCGCGAGCATGGCGTTTAATGTCTCCGAAAGCTCGCGCAATTCATCTTGCGCTGCAGGCACCGGAATGCGCTTTGACAGACTTCGTTCCGAGATCTCCCGAGCGGAAAGAACGAGTGTGTGGACCGGCTTCATGGCGCGCTCGCTGAGCCAATACCCTCCAAACCCCGCGGCAGCGAGGATGATCGGTAGGCTCGCCAAAGTCCACCTTCTAAATGTTTCGAGGACAGCGTAAAGCGGGCTCACTACCGTGGCGGCTTGAATGCTTAATGCACAGCCGCCAACCTGAACCTTCGAGACCAGAACCCGCACGTCGCCGCGGCGGCGGTAGTACGTTGTAAAGTTGCCTTCGTCGCGGTGGTGCCGGTAATGGTGACGTAGACGTGTGGTGTCCAGCGGGATATCCAGATCGTGCATGGCAGGTGACTGATAGAGAATGGCGCCGGAAGGGTCTGTCACCTGGTATAGATCGTCGCCGGGCCCTCCACCGCTCGACTTGGGCAGAAGCTGGGGTGAAGCGGTGGCTGGTTGGATTGAGATCGACTTTAGAAAATGTTCGATGTTGTCGCTGCGGACCTGGAGCTGGCTATCCACGGTGTCTTCGATCGCTTTCTCCAGGCCGAAGTACATGCCGGCGGAATACAAGGCGAGCGAGGCGAAGATGACGGCGAGATACCAGGCTGTCAATCGCACGCGGATCGGTGGAGGCCTCACTAGCTTGCCTGCGCATCCATGCGATAGCCCACACCACGCACAGTCTTGATAAGGCTGCTTTCACGATCAACATCGATCTTCGCGCGGAGCGAGCGGATGAAGACTTCGAGTGTATTGGCCTCGATGTCAGGGTTACCGCTCCAGGCCCGTTCAAGGATGGCCTCGCGAGACAGCACGCTGCCCGCCCGCCGCATGAAATATTCGAGCAAAGCAAATTGTGTACGCGTCAGAGACAATGGCACTCCCGCCCGGCTGACCTGTCCACTGATCGCATCGAGCACGAGGTCCGCAACCTCGAGTCTCACCTCCTGCACCGAAGGTCCTTTGCGTGCCACGGCACGCAGTCTTGCCATAAACTCGGCCATGGCGAACGGCTTTGTGAGATAGTCGTCGACTCCAAGATCAAGCGCGACCACGATGTCGCCTACCGTATCACGGGCGGTCAGCGCTAAGACCGGCACAAGATGTTTGCCTTGGCGCAAACGCCGTATGACTTCCAGTCCGTCGATGCCGGGCAGCATGATATCAAGCACTATGACATCGAAAGAGTCAGTTTCGGCATGAGCGAGGCCCTCGAGACCGTCGAAGGCGAGGACCGCTGTGTGGCCCTTCTCCTCAAGGCTTGTCTTCAGCATCTTGGCGAGGCCTCTTCTGTCCTCCACGATCAGAATGTGCACGGCGAACACTCTCCCCAGACTCTACTTATCGTATGTATGCAAGAGTAACTGCGAGCGACGCAAGGCGAACACGCGCAACTCGCAGGCTCTGTCTATGTTGTATGCGGATGAGATAGATAATGCTGCCGAAGGATGTCTTTGCCATAGTCGTTGCCGTTCGGCGTACGCACTACACAGTGGATGTGCTGCCGTGTTGGTTGGTCCGGATCGGTCGCAAAGTTGGCAAGATTAGCCGGCTGCTGATGATCGAACTCAATGACGAGGACGGGACTCTGAATACGATAGTAGTAGACGCTGTCGGGTGCCGTCCCGCCGATCCAGGCGAACCAGGTGTTATCTAAGTGTTTATCGACTTCATCCATCTTGACGCGCGCATGGCCTTCGTCCATGTTGCAGAGATAGAGTCGCACTAGGTCGCGAAGACTCTGACGAGAAGCCGCGTGCACGTCTTTTAATCTTAGGCCGGCGTAGTCGAGAACGACATTGTCTTGGAAGGCCTCAGTCAAGTTGTTGTTTCCGCCCTATGAAAACTTGAGGATGGCCTGCCGCTGCTGTGCTGACGGAAGGGAGCGGACCATCGCAAGGCCATCGTCTTGTTCCTGCTGTAGGACGGATAGCCCTTTGTACTTTCCGGAGCTTGCATGCGTAGGCTCGGAGCCTAGGAAGAGCGGAGTCATAACAATCTGATCGCCCAGCACAAAGTAGTTGACGATAGCGTGCGGTCCTTGGAACTGCCAGCCCCAAGGTTCCAGTGCGGACGGTCTACCCATAATGGTGAGGTAGTAGCCCCATTCACCGCTGACCAGATGACTGTCTGTCATCTCCGCAAGTGTTTCGTTGAGCCGCATGATGTTGCGCGTCAGTTCAAAGCCTCTCGCGCTTAGCGAGGCCCTTAACAATCCGAGGGCTGCGTTCCGCTGCGTCGCGGTCATGTCGCGTAAGCTCACTCCCTGACGCGTGTAGTACCCCTGATTCATCCACTTGCGCCATTGCGGGTCATCGACCGGGAATAGAGTGCGAACCATTTGCTGATCGCTCAATGTGGAGAGGAAGTGAACCGCTGCGTTGCGAACGACGCCTGTGGGCGTCCCGCTCGGAGTGATCTCGAATAGGTGGGGCACGATGATCCCATCGGTCGTTATGCCCTTGAACGGTTCTGCGAGTCCCTCTCGCTCTGCATCCTCGGATTCGCGGCGAAACTTCTCGGCGAGGCTACTGCGGTCCTGCGTCTGGCCGAGCGCCCAAGGAGCGAGAACGCCAGCTGCCAGCATGGAGAAGAGAAATCGGCGCCTCGTGGAGGATCTTGGCGTGTGGCTATACGCATGCCCGTGGTGGTCAGCAAGAGGATGGTGCAGGCTCATCATAATGGCGCTCCCGCCGAATCGATCGGTGACGTTTGATCCGTAGGCTAGCGCCGCTGCCTGAAGATTTCCTGTAGAGGTTGGAAGCTCGCGTGCATACGGGCTGTGCTATGACAGCCCGTATGCACGAGACTACGACCGCCGCTTCAGCAGATCTTCAGCATACCCACGTAGATTCACTTCATCTCAGTCCGCAAGTTGCGGACAAATCATGCAGAAAAGTGAGAGCGACAACATGGGTCAGCAAGCAACCGTGATCGAGGAGCAACGAGCAGGCTTGAGCTGGCCTCGATTGATACGGCCCATGCGTTTTAAGAACGTGCCTCCCGTCGACGCACGGTACTGGATTGCCATTACGCTCGCCAGCATCCTTGGCTGTAACGCAGGTGACTGTATCTCGTACTATGCAGGCTGGAATCACTGGATCGGCCTGCTTCCGCTTGGCATAATATTCACAGCTCTGCTCTTTGCAGAAAGGCGTTCTAACTACGTCAGTCCAGCATGGTACTGGGCCGTGCTCATCGTGTTGCGGGCCGCCGCAACCAACCTGGCTGATCTGGCCACGCATACTTTCGAGTGGCCGTACCCCCGGGTAATTCTCGGTCTGGTGGTATTGCAGGCGCTGATCGCATTGCCTGTTCCGGCCAGAATAGTCTCGCTCACTGGCGACCGGAGCGGCCGGCCGTCGACCAGCGACTGGTATTGGCTTTGCCTGCTGACCGCAGGAACATTGGGGACTGCTGTCGGGGACTGGGTTGCCGAAGCGCTTCACTTCGGCACCGGCTACGGTACTCTCCTCCTGGGCGCGCTTTTCATGGTGGTGCTCGCCCTAGGTAGCCGTTCTCACTGGATGACGAAGGGCGGGTACTGGCTCGCGATCATCGCCGTCCGGGCAGCAGGAACAACCGCGGGGGACTGGCTTGCTTTTCGGGACGAAGCCGGCCTGAAGAACGGCCTGAACCTCGGCCTGCCCGTGAGCACGGCTCTCACCTGCGTCCTCTTCGTTGGAGCGGTGATCCTGGGACGGAGGCGCGCCAAAGTATAATCGCGCCACAAAGACAAGAGCCCAAGCGGGCGCCGATGTAGAGCAAAGATTGGTGCGAGTTGATGTGGCTAGCGGCTTTGTCGTCAAGCTCGACGAGGCGGACGATCGCCTCATCACTCATCTCCGCCTTCCCAAGTTATGCGAGGCGTATCGGACTAGCAAGGAGCTCTTTATCTATCGAGCTCTCAAGGATGCTGCTGATGTATCCCACAGCCCTGAGCCAAGATAAACGCGCTGGACCAGACTCACTTTGATACTTACTCGAGCGGTCCTCTCCGAAGGATCTTCACGCGTGGCTTCAACAGTGGTTTAGAGCTCGTGTTGAGTGGCTCTCTACTTGCCGGCGCTGACCGGCTCATCGACGGTCAGGATCTGGTCCGCTTTGACTGTGTCGAGTTTCTGGACGACGCCGCTGGGCCAGCGAATCGTCACCGCGCGTGCGACAGCTTCGGCACCCAGTCCGAAATGCGCTCGCTTATCGTTCGACGACAAGTAGCTGCCCGCGGTAGAGACCATGACGAACTGCGAGCCGTGACTGGTTGTCAGCTCGACTTCCGCGCCGATGCCATCTCGGTTGGAGCGATGACCCACAAGGTTCAAGGTGAGCCAGTGATTGCCGCCCGGCGTTTCGTTGTGCAGGATATGCACCGCGCCTCCATTCGTGGTCACCACGGCATCCATCCGTCCATCATTGTCCAGGTCACCGACGGCCATGCCGCGGCCGACCCATGCTTCTGAAAATACCGAACCCGATCCCTTCGATACGTCGGTGAACCGGCCGCCGCCTAGATTGCGCGCCAGCAGCATGGGCTCTTTATAGCGCAGCTGAGGGAAATTCAGTTCGATCGTATCTAGGTCATGCCCCTGCGTCACCAGCAGGTCTTTCAAACCATCGTTATCGTAATCAAAAAAGTGAATACCCCAGCCGGAGTGCAGAAGGGTCATAGCTGCGAGGCCGGCGAGGTACGTGTCATAGGTGAATGAGCCGTCGCCGTTGTTGCGATAGAGCGCGTACTTCTGATTGGCAAGATTGGTGATGACCAGGTCCGGAAAACCGTCATTATCGTAGTCTTGGAAATCGACTCCCATTCCGGCATAGGTGTGCCCGTCGCCATCAACGGCGATCTCGGCATTCAAGCCGGTTTCCTCAAAGGTTCCGCCGCCCTTGTTGTGGTAGAGAAACTCAAACATGGAGTCGTTGGCGACCGCAATGTCCACTTTGCCGTCTCGGTCAAAGTCGGCCAGCGCCAGGCCCAAGCCCTTTCCAGGCGCGTCCATGCCGATCTTCTTTGCGACCTCCGTAAAGGTGCCGTCGCCGTTGTTATGGAAAACGAGGGGAGAGATGGCAGGGAAGATGTCCGGGTGGCAATAGGATCGATAGCCGGGCCGATGCTCGCCGCACCAGACGTCCTCGAAGTCCCACTGCACGTAGCGCAGCACAACCAGATCGAGCCGTCCATCATTATCCAGGTCGACCCAGGCGGCGGAGGTGTACCAATTCTTGCCCGGATTGGTGTCGCCGCCTGTCCCGGACTTTGCGGTCACATCGCTAAAGGTGCCATCGCCATTATTGTGGTACAGGCGGTTTCCACCATAGGCGGTGACGTAGAGGTCCTCATAGCCGTCGTTGTCAAAATCCCCAGCCGCAACGCCCATGCCATAACCTATGCCCTCCAGGCCAGCCTTCTCGGTTACATCTTCAAAGGTGCCATTTGGTTTCTGATGATAGAGCCGGTTCCAATCCTGCAGACCAGCCTTCTTCGGCATAAAACCTTTAGGCGCGTGGGCCGAGAAAGGCGCACCGTTCACAAGGAAGATGTCGAGCCGACCGTCATTGTCGTAATCCAGCACGGCCACTCCGGAACCCATGGTCTCAAGCAGATACTTGGTCTCGGTATGGGAGGCATCGTGGGTGAAGCGCAATCCATCCGTGACGGCGGTATCAGTAAAGCTACCCGGGCGGCTGGGAGTCGCCGGCGCAGGACTTTGTGCGCGCTCCGATGTAGGCGCTAGAAGAAGGGTACAGAGCATTGCTGCCCAGAAACGCATACTCATGCCGCGTTGATCGAGCTCTGCCGAGCGGGTGAAGGGAGTCTTGCCCGTTGAAGTTCGGCACTTCGGAATTGTGGGACGGAGCCAGGTCCAGCATCAGCCGTCGCATCTCCGGAGACCTTAGCATAGGACTGCTGCAACGGCGGAGTCACTCCATCGCTGCTCTGTCCGCGCGCAGCAGATCGCTTGCCCAGTGTCATTCCCCGCATGTGCCGCATTCTCTCCCAAAAGCAAGCCGGACCGCAATGCTGCGCGGTCCGGCTTGCCTTTGCCTGGTTGCGGCCCGCCCGTTAGAACTCGATGCGCGCCTGGATTTGTCCTTGTCGATTGCCGTATGAGGTCGCATTCGTCTGCGCCGAGTTATTTGTAATTTGACCGAAGGTGGAATCGTTGAAGTTCGTGTCCGGGCCTTGCAACTGGGTTCGGTTAAACAGGTTGAAGTAGTCAAACTGCAGCACCGCTGATACGTGCTCCCCAAGGAAGAAGTGCTTACGGATATTCGCGTTCTCGTTATAGAAAGGTGGATTCCTTAACCCGGAGTAGTTCCTCAGCGAATTGCCAAGGACGTACTGACCCGAATCAGAAAACGCTCCCGTGTTAAAGGTTACCGGCTGCACAGCGCTCTTGCCTGTCAGATAGTTCCACTGCGCCTTGTAGGACGAGTTGAGATGCTGGCCCGCAACAATATTTGGACGGTTGTTGCCGCTCTCAAACGAGTTTCCAAGGCCGAGATAACTGCCCTCGGACACACCAAATGCTGTGCCAGCTTCATAGTCCGTGATCCAGCTCACCTGCCAGCCGCCGAGTGCCTGCCCGGTCACCTTCCTGTTGTTGAAGTATTTCTTTCCTGGCCCGATCGGCAGCTCATAGGTGCCGCTCACCTTCAGCGTTTGCGGCTCATCTGAACTCGAGATCGTATACTCCGGCTTCTGGTTGAACTTGTTCACTGATGTCGCGGTAAAGGTTGCAAATCCGCTGCTCGTGTTATCCATCAGGCGCGAGAGCGTATAGCCGGCGAGGAACGATAGCCCGTTGCTCAGGCGTTTTTCTGCCGTCACCTGCAGACCTTCGTAGTAGGTTGTGCCGCCGTGGTCGAACAGGTTATATACGTTTCCATACTGCGGATAGGGCTGTAGTGCCTGCCTGACTGTCGCCGAGCCGCCGAAGTTGTTCACGAAGTTTGCGTATGGAACCGCCACACCGTCCAGCGTCTGCTGCCCGGGTGCGAATACGTCGCTTAATGCTCCACCCAAAGCCAGGTCTCCCGGCGGCAGCTGACTGACCGGGTTTAGCTGTGCGTCTAGGTGAATGGCACGGTTGCCCACCCAAGCCACCGTCAAGAAAGTGTTCCACGGCAGTTCGCGTTGCACGTTCAAGTTCCACTGCTGGCTGTAGGGAGCGTATCCGTCGTTCTTGTTGAAATCAAAAATCTGTGTGCCAACCCCTAGGCCTGGGCTGAACGGCGTCGGCCCGGGATCCGGCATAGGGTTATTATCCCAGACCCCATAGGACGAGTTCAGGCCGCCCGTAGTATTCCGCGAGTAAGAACCCGTAAGCAGGTTTCCGTAGCTCACAGCCACCTTGTGCGTGCCGTATTCATAAGCGCCGCCGTCCAGGAACGCCAGCGAAAATCCGCCCTGCACCACGGTCTTCGGATTGAGCTCATACGATAATCCGAACCGGGGACCAAAGTGGGCGAAGTGCGTGCTGGCCCGGTCGTATCCTGTCTTTCCCGTGCCAGACCCGAGCTGAGTTGCGGCTCCCGACAAGTTATTCGCACCGGGGTTTGCGGTGGTTGGATTAAAGAACACCACTAGGTTGTTGTTCTCTGTAAATGGCACCATAATGTCCCAGCGAACTCCGAGGTTTACTGTCAGCTTCGGCGTCAGCTTGATATCGTCTTCGATATAGGGCGAGAGGTCGAAGTTTCGCAGTCGCAGCTCCTGTGAGTTGCTCCGATTCGCCTCATCCGGGATGCCCAACAAGAAACTTGCGAACGGGCTCCCGTCGGCGCCGAAGTTTGCCCCACCATTCGCTTCCGTTGAGGTCTCGTGAGCGCTGAATGTAAATGCGCCGCCAGCTGTCTGGTCCTCGTTATCGTCCTGGTAGGCACGCCTCGCCTCACCGCCGATGTTGAAGGTTTGCCGGCCTTTGGTCCACAGCCAGTTGTTTACAGCCGCAAGGCCGAGTTTGCGGTTGACCGATTGTACCCAAGCGCCATCGGTACCCCACTGGGTCGGCGCATACGTACCGGAGAAGGCAATCTCGGGCGGGACCACGCTGTTCTGGATTACCGGAGAGTCATACCCCGTTGTCACGTTGTATTGGTTATTCAGCTCGCCTATCCAGTCTGCGCCTGCCGTCACGACCAGGTGTGGTGTCAGCGAATTGCTGTAGTTGAGCAGGAAGCCCGTGCCGGAATAGGGAAACCGCTTTAAGCTATTCAGTGGATTTGGGGGCGCCACGATGGGAGATTGATCGAAACCTACGTTGTTGTATGTATTGCGCCACTCACTGTAGTGGAGGCTCTGCGTCGGCGTCAGAACCTGATCAATGGTGAAGCCGAACACGTGCTGAATCTCAGCATTTGGATAGGGCGCGAAGCTGCGGTTGCTCGTGTGCCCGGGAAGATTCGGAGCCGGCAGATACTGGAGCAACGCCGCTGAGTCCGGGCTGAAGCAGCTGGTCGGGATGACATTTCCCGGGAACTGCTGGCCCGCCGTCAAGCCTGCGCAGCTCACGCCCTGCGGCACGAAGATCGGAATGACATTGCCGTTGGAATCTACAAAATCACTGAAATTGCCCGCTTGTTCCTGAAGTGTCGGCACCGTTCCGGGGCTTGTATTTTCTATGACCTGCTTGAACCATTCCTGGCTGTAGTGGAAGAACGTTTTGTCTTTCGCGTTGTATATGTGCGGGATGCTGAGCGGTCCGCCGATCGTAAAGCCATAGTTGTTTTCGCGGTCTGTAGGGGGTACGTCGGCCGTGTTTGTAGGGGCGAAGTTCGGCCCGTTGAAGAAGCCCACCGAATCGAAATAGCTGTTGCGATTAATCTCAAACAGATCGCCGTGATAGTGGTTGGTCCCCGTTGCCATCTGGTAAGTCAGCGCGCCTTGGCCCAATCCGAACTGCGAAGAGAACGTGGTCTGCTGCACGCGGAACTCCTGCACCATCTCGAATGGCGGATTGAAGTTTGTCGTGTAGCCTTCCGTCTCCGGCTGCACTACCGGAATGCCGTTGTATAAAATCTCCTGCTGGAAATCGACGCCACCCGAGATGCGGTGCGAGAAGGTCGAACCAGTGGTTCCCGGCGCTGTGAACTGCAGGGAGTCGATCTGGCGGCCGCGCCCCGAAACCTCCACAGGCAGTGCCGCGACCACCGCCGGCTCCAGCGTGGTGCCCAACTCTGGCGACGTTGTGTTCAGTGTAATCGCATTTGCCGTCACCTCTACTGTCTGCGATGCTTCGCCCGTCGAGAGCGTGAAGGTCAAGACCGCCGTCACACTCACGTCGATAGTGACGTCGTTCTGCACCTCGGTCTTGAAGCTCGGCGCCTGCACCATGACCTTGTACTTGTCAGGCGTTAGGCCCGATACAGAGAAGGTGCCCGCGCTTGAGGAGATAGCTTTTTGCACCCTCCCGGTCTCTTCATTGGTAATGGTGACCTCAGCATTCGGAATCACCGCTCCCGAGGCGTCGAGCACAGTACCGGTAAGGCCTGCACTGGACTGCGCGCGTGCCGTCACGCCGCCCAGCATGACCAGGCAAAGCACTACTGTCATCGCCAACATCTTTGCGGGTAGACGCCAGCCCACCAACGCCCGGGAAGATACGGTTTGCATGTTTTCTCTCCTGCTACGGAACCTCTTGCTGAAGAACTCTCCAAAGAGGAGCGTCCGACTCCGGCACGCGTTTGCGTACCCGGGCGTTCCCAGAACCGCACTTCACCGCTTACTCGGCGATGCGGACAAACTATCTGGGGCCCCTGGTCTACTGTCAAGACGTTTCTCTGTGGAGTGAGCGCGGCTACCATAGTTGACGCCGTAGGAGAAGCACCGTGCCCATGTGCTCGCAGGCGTCTGGCGCTTCCCAACCATTGCAAGTCGCTCGGCAGAACCCTCGTCGCCAATCCGCGATTGCTCTTCCTCAGTACCGGGCCCCATAATGGCCAGTCTGATTTGTAGCTCCGAGGGACAAGCCGCAGCATGCGCCGACCCCAACTCCGTTGGCAGACTATCTTTCGGACCGGCCTCTGCCTGCTGTTTCTGCCGATCCTCTACGCCGGACGCATCGGGATTCTTTCTGCTACCTATGCGCAGACGCCGCGTGCCCCGGTGCGTACAGCGTCGCCGATCGCTGTTGCGCAGTCCGATGCCCCATGCGCCCGCTGCCATGCCGACATCACCAGCAGCTATCTCAAGACGCCGCACGCGCTGGCCAGTGGCCCAGCGCTGACTAAGCTCATTCCCGGCGCCTTCACCCAGGCTGCCAGCGGCATGACTTACAGCATCGGTCAACAAAAGGGAGCAGCCTGGCTCCGCTATACCGACCCGCTCCAGCCCGGGTTCCATGGTGAGCACCTTCTCGAGGACTATCTCGGCTCCGGTCATCTCGGTGTCACGTACCTTTTTTCAACGGACGGTTTTCTCTTTGAGTCTCCTATCGCTTACTACACGCACCTCGCGCATTACGACATGAAGCCCGGCCTCGCCGACATCAGTGAAGGCGCGCCCGCCATCCCTATCGACTCCTCCTGCCTGCGCTGCCACATGAGCAGCGTTGCCAAGGTCGATCGCGGCACCCTCAACCACTACACTGGAGCGCCCTTTCAATACGGCGGCGTCACCTGTGAAAGCTGCCACGGCGATGCCTGGGCGCACGTCCGCAGCGGCGGCAAGTCTCCAGTCGTCAATCCCGCAAAGCTCACACCCGATCGCCGCGACTCGGTTTGCATCAGCTGCCACCTGGAAGGGGATGAGTCTGTCGAGAAACATCCAGGGTCCGCGCTTGACTATCGCCCCGGCGACTCCATCTCCCGATACTTGAGCTTCTTTGTTTACAACCAGGCGGGCGCCAACGCCCGCGGCGTCTCCGAAGTGGAGCAGTTTGCCGCGAGCCATTGCAAGCGCGCCAGCGGCGACAGCATGTCCTGCACGAAGTGCCATGACCCGCACTCTGTTCCTCTGCCGGATGAGCGCGTCTCCTACTATCGGGCCAAGTGCCTGACATGCCACGGCGCTGGGCAGCAGGCCACTGCCTTTGCCGCCACCCACCACCCGGAGAACCCCGATTGCACCAGCTGCCACATGCCGCGCAACGCCGCTGAAAACATCCCACACGTCGCCTGGACTGACCATCGCATCCTTGCCCGTCCCGATGCTGCACCCGGCGCTGCCACGGATTACACCCAGCTCACTCCCATCTTTTCGCCCACGGCGACCTCGCGGGACCGCGCTCTCGCCTTTTACTCCGCGGCAATGGATGGCCACACTGAGGCCGGTGCCGAGGCCTATACGCTTCTGACCCAGGCTGACCAGAAAGCCGGTGACGATGTGGAGGTGCTGAACGCGCTCGGCACGCTCGCCAATATGAAAGGCGAAAGCCTTGAGGCCGGGCATCTGTTCGCCTCCGTGCTCGCGCTTGACCCGAAGAACCGTACAGCTGCTATCAATCTCGCCGTGCTCGAAGCGCGCAACCACAACCTCGCGCATGCCCGCGCGTTACTCCAGCCAGTTTTTGACCGTAATCAGGATCTGCCTTCGGTCGCAGAAAATCTCGCCGCCATTGACTGCCTGCAGGGCGATGGCACCGCCGCCCGCATCACGCTCGAAGCCGCGCTGCGCTTTAGTCCCGGCTCGCACGACCTACAGCAGCGCCTTGCGCAGATTGACGCTTGCCGCGCCAATGGTCCGGCGACAGCATTGCCTCACGAGTAAGCAAGGCGGAAGTTCAGGTGTGGTCCACAACGTCACAGGTTTCGTGCGAGCCAAGTACTATGCGCGTGCAGAACCACTTTGACGTGGCAGGTTTGCCGGCGCTCACGATGGATCAGCTATGCTTTCTCTCACGACGTGGTCTCGAGAGGTGCTGCCTTCAAGGCTGGGCTGTCCCTTGCTCGTTCCCTTGCTTATGTTCCATCCAGCCGCGAAGGATCACCACTGCTGCCACCTGATCGATAATCGCCTTTCGGTCGCGCCTGTCATGCCCGGCCTCATCCAGAATTTCGTGCGCAGCGACCGAGCTGAGGCGCTCGTCCCAAAGCTCAACAGGTACGCCGGCTCGCTGGCGGAGAACATCAGCAAACTGCTGCACCTTGGCAGCCCACGGGCTCACATCGCCTGACATGTGCAGAGGATTGCCGACGATCACGGTCGCGACCTCGTACCGTCGGACCAAACGCAGGATGCTGCGCAGGTCGTCACCCGGGGTCTTACGCCAGATCGTCAGTAAAGGCTGCGCCGTTAGGGCAAGCGGATCACTCAGGGCGATGCCGATGCGCTTCTTACCAACGTCAAGCGCCATGGATCGTGTCATGATTCGTGCAGCGCTCATGCGCCCGAATCATGCGCAGCAGCAAGTATGCCCCGCGCGTGTGGGATGCGCACCCATTGCATCCCTGCTGCTTGTGCCGCGGCGATGCCCGCGTCGGCATCTTCAAAGACGAGGCAGTCTTGCGCCGGTATGCTCAGGCGGGCCGCCGCCGTTAGGAAGGGATCGGGAGCGGGCTTGCCGCGCTTGTAGTCCTCGGCCCCGACCAGCACCGCAAAGTAGTCGAGCAGCTTGAGCAGGGTCAACGTATGGATGATGGAAGCACGCGGCGAGCCGGACACGATGGCGAGCGGAATGCGCCCATGCTGTGCATGCACGTGTGCAACCACCGAGGCAATGGGCTGCACCTCATCGAGCATTGAGAGATAAAGCTGCTCCTTGCGTCCCGCGACTTCCGCAGGTGCCATGGTGTAGCCGAAGCGCTCATTGAGCATCTCCACCGTGCGCGGTAGGGGGATGCCGCCCCAGGCGTAGAAGAGGTCTTCCGGGAAGCTGCAACCCTGTTCGGTGACGGCCTGCGTCCAGGAGCGAAAATGCAGGGGCATGGAGTTGGCCAGGGTCCCATCCAGATCAAACAGATAGGCGCGGAAGTCTCCGGGAGGCAGGGCAATGGGCTGGACAGGCATACTCGCGATGAGGTCCTTTCTCTTTCAGCCTATGACATGGACCTCTCCAGCGCTCGCGTTTTTGCAGGGGGAAGTCGGTGCCGCGCCGGGCAGTATGGCATGCTTAAAAGACGCGCCCTTGCGGCAGTGGACCCTTATGAGCACAGAGAAGCAGAAGTACACACGCAACCATCCTTATATGTCCCGCATGCTGGTCAACAGCCGCATGACGGATCTCCTCTCAGAAAAGGAGACGCGCCACATTGAGCTGGCGCTTGAGCCGGGTATGGAGTACACGCCCGGTGATGCGGTCGGCATTGTGCCGGAGAATCGCCCAGAGGAGGTCGCAGATGTGCTCGCGGCGCTTCACCTGCGCGGCGACGAGCGAGTCCTAGACCACTATAAGCAGGAGATCTCGCTGGAAGAAGCCTTGCGGACCCGGCTGGCGCTGGGCAAGCTGACCCGTTCCTCCGTGAACCAGTATGCCAAGCTGGTGCAACACCCAGACTTGCAGATGCTGGTGCAGCCGGAAAACCGACCGAAGGCCGAAGAGTACATTTGGGGTCGCGAGTTTATCGACCTGCTTCGGGAGTTCCCCGGCGGCATCACGGATCCGCAACAGCTGTTCACCGTGCTGGCCCGGCTGACCCCGCGCATGTACTCGATTGCTTCATCGCAGGCTATGGCCAGCAACGCCGTGCATACCATTGTGCGGGTGATCCGTTACCACAGCCATGACCGCGACCGGCAGGGGCTCTGCTCCGGACATCTGGGAGAGCGCGCGCCGGAGGGTGCGACCATGCCGATCTTTCTGCACGCCAACAACAACTTCCGGCTCCCGGAAGACACAGCGGCCCCGGTCATCATGGTGGGGCCGGGCACGGGTATTGCTCCTTTTCGCGCTTTTCTGCAGCACCGCAAGGCGCATGGGCATACAGGGCAAAACTGGCTGTTTTTCGGCGACCAGCGGCGTGAGTCGGACTTCCTGTATCGCGACGACCTGGAAGGGATGGTAAGCGACGGTGTTCTGAGCCGGCTCGACCTTGCGTTCTCGCGCGATCAGGCGAAAAAGATCTATGTGCAGGACCGCATGGCGGAGAACTCCGCGGAGCTGTTCCAGTGGCTGGAGCGCGGCGCCTACTTCTATGTGTGCGGGGATGCGTCCAGGATGGCGAAGGACGTGGACACGGCGCTGCTGGACGCGATTGCCAAAGGCCGCAATGTGACGCCGGACGGGGCACAGGCCTATGTGGCTGAGATGAAGAAGAATAAGCGGTACCAGCTGGACGTTTACTAGCACGAGCTGGGCGTGAACCAAGTCCAACTTGATCTTTGCAAACTTCTTGCTCTAGCTCGCCTTCTTGTGCGGGTTCATGTAGTGGAATAATGCTGTCGCGCGTACCTTATCCGGATCACAGGGCTCGTTGGTATGGATCGAGCGATACCCCCAGAAGAAATAGAGATTGCCCGGCTGCATCTTGATGCGCGTGGGTTTCTCCGGGTTCCGCTCTACGGTACGGCGCAGAAGTTTTTGCGTGAGCTTGTTATCAAGCAGGACCTTGTCCGCCGCGTTGAGCAGGTAAGCCGGCCGGATAGAACGGGTGTTCGGGAACATCAGCAGGTCGCCTGACCTGCCTTCGTTCGGAATGACAATCGGTACGAGCGCGGTGACCACGTAAGAGTCGTAATGGAACATCCAGGCATGCTTCTGGCCGGTTGCCCCCGCCAGGCAGCGAAGCACGTGGTAGAACTCCTGCTCCGGCGCGGTCTTGCCGGTCCCCTGCTCGTAAACATCTTTCACGAGCTTGGTGAACTCCGGCGAATGGTACAGCTCATCAAGACCCGACCCAGCGACGGCTTTTGGTCCGCCGAAACCGACATACTCATGGCCGGCCTTCTCGATCGCTGCACGGACAAACTGCTGCATGCGCGCAAGCGCTTCGGGCTCAATGTAATTTGCGATGGAAGCATAGCCGGTAGTGTTCAGTGCAGCAACCAGCGCGGAGACTTCAGACTGGGAAGTTTGTGGAACAGACAGGCTCATCGGCTCTCCTCACTGGGTACCGATTGAGTAGATGCCCAGTGATAACGAGCCGATTATTACCCGGATTGCGCAGAAAACCCTACTAGTTTCTGCTTTTGCAGTGCAGAAATCTCCTCATGGAACCAAAAAGAACACACGATGGTAATAAGCAAGGGGGTATGGAACTCAGTCGTTTCCATACCCCCTTTGTGTTACCTGGTGGCCGCTACCACTGCTTCCTTGCCGACGGAAGCTTCACGCAGCAGCTGCGCTTTGTCGGTCTGCTCCCAGCCGAAATCACTGTCATTGCGACCGAAATGGCCATAAGCAGCCGTTTTGCGATAGATCGGCCTGCGCAGGTCAAGTGAATCAATGATGCCCTTTGGCGTGAGCTGAAAGTGTTCCCGGACCAGCTGCTGCAGCTCGCTGGCATCAAGCTTGCCTGTTCCAAATGTGTCCACTAGCACTGAGACTGGGTCAGCAACGCCGATGGCGTAGGCTAGCTGAACTTCGCAACGGTCTGCCAGGCCGGCCGCGACGATGTTCTTCGCGATGTATCGGGCCATGTAGGCAGCCGAACGGTCCACTTTTGTTGGATCTTTGCCGGAGAAGGCGCCGCCGCCGTGGCGGCCCATGCCGCCGTAGGTATCCACAATGATCTTTCGGCCCGTCAGACCGGTATCGCCCATAGGACCTCCGATCACGAAGCGGCCTGTTGGATTGATGTGGTACTTGGTGTCTGCATCGAGCAGAGAAGCCGGGATCACGACCTGGATCACATCTTTTAGGATCTCTGCCCTGAGCTGCTCGGTGGAGACCTCTTCGGCATGCTGCGTCGAGATCACCACAGCATCCACCCGGACGGGCTTGTTGTCGGCGTTGTACTCGACGGTGACCTGGCTCTTGCCGTCAGGCCGCAGATAGGGGAGCTGCCCGCTCTTGCGAACCTCTGAGAGCCGCCGCGCCAGCTTGTGGGCAAGCGAGATAGGTGTCGGCATGAGCTCTTCGGTCTCATTGGTTGCGAAGCCGAACATCATGCCCTGGTCGCCGGCGCCCCCGGTGTCAACGCCCATAGCGATGTCGCCGGATTGCTTGTTGATCGAGGAGATCACGGCGCAGGTGTTGGAATCGAAGCCGAAGACCGCATTGTTGTAGCCGATGTCGTTGACCACGCCGCGTACCAGCGACTGGAAGTCAACATAGGCTTTGGTGGTGATTTCACCTGCGATCACGACCAGGCCGGTGGCCGTAAGCGTCTCGCAAGCCACACGGGAGTAAGGATCCTGCTGCAGGCAGGCATCCAGGATGGCATCCGAGATCTGATCGGCGATCTTGTCGGGATGGCCCTCGGTGACCGACTCCGAGGTAAAAAGGAACTTATCGCGTGCTGACAATGGTTTACTTCCTCCGGATGGCAAACGGACCGGTCCAAACCGGGACCACGCTGATTCCGGAGAGAAAGAGCTGGGGTACACGGTGAGGGCTCGGCGGGCCGGCGGCATCGGTGCAGGAAGCCGTCCCAACGCGCCGCCAGGGCCCTATGCTACCTGAGCGTGAAGCAGGGGAGCAAAGCAGGCAGCATGAAGGGAAAGAACGTCGGCTTGAACGGCTCACAGGGCTCCTTGAGCGGAGTGCTGTTACTGTCCCGCATGTGAGCGCGAGCGCGGACGTGAGCCGGGGATGCGGCGGGGCTGGAGCTTGAGCTCCCAGACGAAAAGAGTGAGCAGCAGACACTGCAGGCCGCCAAACCCGAGCACGAACCGGAAGTAGTTCAGCAGAAGCGACGGCGTGCTGCCGAAGCCTGCCATGGTCCGATTGAAGATCACGGCCATGCTCCAGGGGAAGGTAAGCAGCTCCAACGAGGCAAAGCCTGACTCGAACAGGCGGCTGGTGAGCAAACCCCAGATCCATACCGCGTGCAGCAAGGCCATGTAAGCAGCGCAGGTCCAGAGCAGAGCAGGGTAGCGTGAGGTTCGCGCTCGCAGCATAAGTGCTAGAAGCAGCAGGAGCCCAATGAAGCAAGCGACGGGAAGTGCGATATGGCGAGGATCGGTATTCACGATCATAGGGCTTCAGGGTAAACGCCGCTGCCGCCTGGAAACAAAACAATGGGAACAAAGCAGGAGAGCGCAGCCGAGCTGAGCGCGCTTTGAGGCCAAGGCCTTAGGAGAGCCAGCGCTGTGCCATCCATCCGCTTGGTGCCACTGCATGGGCATAGGGAGACGGGGCGGCAATCGCTGCGCTTTTGGCCGTAACAAAGTGCACGACATACCAGGTGAAAAAGGCAAGCAAAACCAGTAGCACAGCGACACCAGCCCAACGAAGACGGATATCCGACTCCGGCTCTTCGCCTTTGCGAGCCTTGCCGACGTTGGCGGCAAAGTTGATCCAGGCCTGGTCATCATCCTTGATCTGGCCGCTCTGGTGGTACGCAGAGAGGTAGCGTTCAACCCAGGCATCTTCATCCATACCGCAGACGCGCGCGTATCCGCGCACAATGCCCTTGTTGAGAACGCCGCCGGGCAGTGCGGAAAAGTTCTCCTGTTCCAGCGCCAGGAGGTGGCGACCGCTGATCTTGGTCACGCCCGTAATGCTTTCGAGCGCAACGCCGCGAGCTTCCCGCTCGCGTCGCAACTCCTGTCCAAACTGTCCCATGCTTATGCCCCGGCGGGGTGGGTGCCTTGCACCTACGTTAGTGCGCTTCGCCGCTCAACGTCAAAGAACAAGTGACTTTAATAACGCAGCAGGAATGCGCATCGCCGGGTTCCATTTGCGCGGAGGCGAGGAGCAGCTTTGTTACACTCGGGGTCATGCCGGCGTGTTTTTGCGCGTCTACAGTCGTCAGGCTAACCCTCTCATGAACAAGCTGGTCCTCGGCAATCTACTGCACCGCCCCGTGCGCACCCTCGTGACCATGCTTGCCGTGGCGGTGGAGGTGGTGATGATTCTGTCGATCGTGGCGATCCTGATCGGCCAGGTAGCGAACAGCCGGATGCAGACCAGCGGCATCGGCGCCGACCTCATCGTGCAGCCGCCCAACTCGAGCTTTCTCTCTGCAATAGGTGGAGCGCCGGTGCCGGCCAAGATTGCGACTGTACTCGGCAAGCTGCCGCACGTGGCGGTTGCTGCCCCGGTGATCACGGATCTTAGCACGGTCGGAACCGTTGAAACCTTCTGGGGGATCGACTACGCGAGCTATAACGCCCTAAAGCCTTTCCGGTTCGTCGAGGGCACACCTTTTAAGGGTCCAAATGACGTAATCGTGGATAACGTCTTTGCGCGTGCGGATCATGGTCACCACGTGGGCGAGATCATTCCGGTGCTAGGTCATCCCTTCCGGATCTGCGGCATTGTGGAACACGGCAGAGGCGGCCGCAAGTTTGTACCGATTATGTCCCTGGGAGCGCTGCTCGGGAACCCAAACAATGCTTCTCTGTTTTACCTGCGCAGTGATGACCAGCGAAACCAGCCGGCCATTGAAGCGGAGATCGCTGCCGTGCCCGGGCTGGGCCAATACAAGGTGCAGACGCTCGAAAGCTGGCTGTCGCTGATGACCCCTGAGCACCTACCCGCGTTTACTCCGGCCTTGAACTCGGTGATCGGGATCGCGGTGGTCGTGGGCTTCCTGGTGATCTTTCAGTCGATGTATACCGCGGTGGTGGAGCGGACGCGGGAGATCGGGATTCTCAAGTCGCTGGGCGCCTCCCGCTCTTACATCATCCGTGCGATGCTTCAGGAGGCGGCGCTGGTGACGGTCTGCGGCATCAGTCTCGGGGTCGTCTTGACCTTTGGGATCAAGGCGCTGCTGAGCTACCGGTACCCGACGCTGCCCTTCATCATTCCGGGTCACTGGTGGGTCCAGTCACTCGTGATTGCTTTCCTGGGTGCAGTGCTCGGCGCGGCGTACCCGGCCTGGAAGGCCGCCAGCAAGGACCCGATTGACGCGCTGGCTTACGAGTAGCAGAATGAAACCCTTTCTCGCCCGGCTCCAACGAATCTTTCTTCTTCTTGCGCCGGTAGCGATCGCCGCACTCTGGCTGATGCACTGGGTTCATCTCAGCGCGGATTTCCCGAACAACTCGCCGTGGATGGATTACTCCAAGTACACGGATGAAGGCTGGTATGGGAAGGCTGCGATCCATGCAGTTCTGTTCGGCAGGTGGTATGTGCCGGGCGATCTGAACACAGCGGTGGCGCTTCCGGTGTGGCCGGCGCTAGAGTGGCTGGTGTTCCGGATCTTTGGAGTGACACTGGAGGCCGCCCGTGGACTGGCTCTGCTGGTTTTTGCCGGGAACCTCCTGCTGAGCTATGCCGTGCTGCGGGCAGCGCGGGCCAGCCGCCTCCTGGCTGTGGGCGGTGTGCTGCTTCTGGCCGGGAGCATGTTTCTTTGGGCGTTCAGCCGGCTAGCGATCCTAGAGCCGCTGCTGGTGTTCTGGACGCTGCTGGGCTGGCTGCTGGCGCTCCGGCTCTCGGCTATGCAGGGGCGGCGTCGTGTGGCGGCGCTGCTGACGATTGGATTTTTCGGCTGCCTGGCGGTGCTGACAAAGACCACAGCTATCTTTCTGCTGCCATCGCTTGCGGTGCTTGTGGCAGACGCTGCCGGCTGGAAGCTGCGGCGGGTGATAGTCGATGGTCTAATAGCGCTTGCCGGCGGGCTGGTGCCCTGGCTGGGCTATTACGCTTTCGCAGCTAGACCCTACGCGCTGGATTACCACTACTTCTTTGTCGCCAATACCTGGGCCGCGCCCAAGGGTTTGCATGACCATCTGCTGGCGTATTGGTGGGCCGCCCACGGGCTGCTCTGGGTGGGGCCATGGCTGGTATGCACGACGCTGGTGCTGCTAGCTCTAGGCGCGGCGCTTTCCCGTCGATTCCGGCAGGCTTCGCTCGTCCATGCGTCGCTGCTGGCAGCTGCCGGCTACATCTTCTTTACGGGCTGGCATAACAGCCCGCAGCCTCGCTATTACATGGTGCTGGTTTACCCGGTTGTGTTTGTGGCTATGCTTGGGGTGCAGGCACTGGACGCTCGAAGCCGGATGGTGGCGGGGTTCGCGGTGGCGATGCTTGCAGTGATCTTTGGCCGCGACGTGCTGGGCAGCAGCTTCTATGCGCGGCATCCGGAGTACACGCTCCAGGCTGCGGCGCAAGGCGTGACGGCGTACATCCGGGCGCATCCGCAGGACGGCAACCCAGTGCTGCTTTCCATTTCCGGCGACGAGATAACGCTGATGACGCACCTACCGGCCATCTGTGACGACTTTGGCACCGATGACCTGGAGACGCGGATCACACGCTACAAGCCGGGCTGGTATGCGGAGTGGAACGAGCTGGATCCGGGGACGCTGGAAGACATCCATGCGGCGGGCTACAAGCTGCAGGCGGTAGCGCACTGGCATGCGCTCGATGACGAGGATCGAGACGACCTGATCTTGTACCGGATGGTGGCCGCGCCGGTGCCCTCGAGCGACGGGCTATAGCGGATTCAATACCAATGAAAACGCCCGCGGAAAGCGGGCGTTTTCTAGTGTGCGGCGTGGGCCGGGGCACCGGGGCGGTCGGGCTCGACGGTACGGCCAAGCCGGTAAACAAGGCCGATGGAAAGGCCGAACTGCTCCTTGAAGTCACCTTTGCCGGCGCTCGAGAAGTCAGTCAGTGTGGCATCGGGAGAGATGCGGAAGGCGAGCCGGGGGGAACGATTCAGGTCGATCGAGCCGCCAATCGCGCTGCCGAAGGCGATCTGGTCGTTGAAGAAGCCGACGTCGCCGGGCTCGACCTTGCCGCCGCCAAGCAGGGCAGGCTTGTTACCAAGAGCCGAGCTGAAGTCGCCATAGGCGCCGCCGAACAGGGCGTGGAGCGTCAGGGAGGCATGTGCATTGGACAGCGCACGGTACTCCGGTCCAACCAGAATCATGTACTCGCTGACCGCAGGGCCGCGGATTCCATAGGGGTTGGGGGTTGCGCCACTGGTTCCGAAGTAGGCGCGCACGTTGCCGTCAGCCGCCCAGCGATGATTGAAGAAGCGGGCTCCCTGGACATCGACGCCGCCGAGGTTTGCACCCTGCAGGAGCGAGGGACCTGCGTCGAAGTGTGTATACGCGGGGCCGGCATAGATCTCGTAACGGTTGTTGTAGGAAACGCCGGAAAGCGTGCTGTTGGCGCCGACAACCGGGGGACGGTACTGCGGCGCCTGAGCTCGCGCCATGCCCGCAGCCGTGATGAGCAGCGCAGCAGTGAGAGCGAGTGATCGACGCGACGGAGACAGGGAGAACGCGGGCGCGGACTGGCAACGGGCGGGGCGCAGTAGCCCGGCAAACAACGAGAAACAGGACAAAGACCAGGACCTCCGGATATCACCTCTCACTTTACATCTCTCCCCATGGCCCGTGCTGCCATCCTGTACCTTGAGAAGGTGACGGACCGGGAGAAACAGGCGCGTAAACGCTTTGCGGAGAGGAAGTGGAGCTCTCTAGAGGAGATGATCGAGGGCCACGCAGCGGAGGCGATTGCGATCGCCAAAGCTGATTTCCATGAGGAGCTGGACGGGACGGCGGCTTCGTTGGAGCGGCTGGAGCGTGTGCTGAACCGCATTTGCCCCGCACCGGACCCGCTGCCGTCGGGCGATACAGACTGGCTCACTCTGCTGTGGGGCAGCTACTTTGGCGAGCTGCTGCGGCAGCTGCACGGCGGCGAGTGGCAGATGACAATGTATCCGGGCACAGAGTTTAGTGTGCCGACGCTGGAGATTCGCGGCTCCCGGCTTTACCCCATGATGAAGGTGCACCGGCGGCTGAGTATGGGGGCGGGCGAGAGTATCCCGACGTTTTACTCGATGCTGGCTGCACGGCTCCTGCCGAGCTCCGAGAAGCCTGGCTAGCTGGGAACGAAGCGGCCAAAGATCAGGAGCCACTTCGGTTTGGTCCTGTCGAGGCACGCGCCTCACAACTGGGGAGCGCTTGTGAGACAATCGGCCTGTTGGAGGAAAGACCCGCACCGACCACGCGGGCACCCGCCCTATGCTGGATAACCTGTTTACCCCTACGCACCTACTGTTTGTTCTTGCTATCGCTCTGCTGGTTTTTGGTCCTCGCAAGCTGCCCGAGCTGGGCAAGGGACTTGGTGAAGGTCTGCGAGGCTTCAAGCAGGGCATCAAGGGCGACCCTGAAGCCAATACTGTGAAGGCTGAGGCCGTGAAGACGGGCGAGACCGCCCCAGAAATCAAGTAAAGCTTTCGCAAGGCTGACGCTGAACCATAAGGCTCTTTCCGATCTGCCGCAGCACGCTTTGCCACTCAATCGAAGGCATGAGCCTGGAGTTCCGGTCGATGACCAAGGATCCAGGCTTTTTTGCGTTGGAGCGTCTGCCGGCTGTTAAGAGGCGATGAGGCCAACGGCGAGCAGAGCGCAGCCCATCCCGAGGGCTTGGAGTGCCGTGGCTCGCTCTTTGAGGAAGAGAGCGGCGAGCGCGATGGTAGCGCCCGGATACAAAGAGGAAAGGACCGCGGCTATGTCCAGCCGGCCACCGAGCGAGGACAGCATGTAGAGGCCATTGCCGCCTGTGTCGAGCAGGCCGGCGGATGCGGCGAGCAGGAAGAAACAAAGCCGGTTGCCGGAGGGATCCGTATGGGGCAGCGAGGGAGGAGGTAGCGAGCCTGCTCCGCGTCCTAACCGTGCGCGAGTAAGGACCACGGTGCAGAGCGCGACGGCTGTACCCCCGGCGCGGGAAAGAAGCAGGGCTCGCAGGACGGGCGAGAGCGTGCGGAGGTGCGCCGCCCAGGTATGCTGCGCGGCGGATGGGGTGATCGCTGGAGTCGCGGCGCTGCCGGCGGCTGCTGCGCTATGGAGCCAGACCAGCTGCAGGCCGAAGCCGACCCCGGCGAAGGTTGCAAGCACAAGGGACTGCCGGCTGGTGTGCTGGTGCGCCACCGGCGGAGCATAGGCGATCAGCAAGATGGCGAGAGCAGCGACGGCAAAGCCCGCGCGTTGCATGGGCGGCGGAGCGCCCTGCAGCCGCACGGCAAGCAGGACAGGCAGGATGGCGGTGAGCAGCCCGGCCAGCGCCGCGGAGAGACCCATGGCGCCGGCAGAAAGGGCTTTGTAGAAGAGCATAAGCGCCAGGGCACCGGCCACTCCAGAAAAAACACCGCCAAGAACAGCCCAGAAGGGCAGCGTGGCGGGAGCAGTGAGCGAGAGAGCCAGGAGCAAGAACAGGCTCAGACCATGCGCGACCAGAACGACCAGACTCGGTGCTTCACGGCGGGTCGCAAGCCCTCCGGCAAAGTCGGCTGCACCCCAGGTGAGTGCAGCGAGCAGACCGAGAAGCACGGGAAGGGAGACGAGCGTCACGCCGGGCTCCTTCCTTTCTGTTCCTGAGGATGCGGGACGGAGCCGCGCTGACCAGCCACGCCCTAAGGGCCGTCTGCGTACGAGGCTACGGCAGCCGTCCGCCAGGTACCGATGAGGCGGGTCAGCTTAGCGCTGCATGGAATGGGCTGACGGGTAGTAGCCGTCCGGAGCGACGATGTCGAGGTTGGGGATACCTTCGACGCGTACTTCAATCGTGTGGAAGCGGCTGGCGAGTGCCGTCGCGTGGCTGTTGTAGATCAGCGTGTACTGGTTACGGACCGAGTTCGTGATCTTGGCGAAGCTGAGCTGCATGCCGTTTTCTGTAATTTCAGAGTCCAGCTGACCGCCGGTCGCGATCTGGTACTTGGGCAGTAGGTTGTCACGCATGGTGGGCAGCAGGGGCAGGTGGAACTTGTCCAGGTAGCCGACGCCCCAGATGGCGGAGTCGCCTACAAGCGTGCCGGAGACGGAGATGTTGTTGGTCAGTAGAAAGCGGACCACCTCTTTGTAGGAGGCTTTGGAGCCCTGCTCTTTGCCGTCAGAGATGATGTAGAGCACACGGCGCCGACCCTTAGGCTGCTTGGCGAGCTCGGTCGCGGCAGCCAAGATGGCGTCATTGAGCGGGTGGTATTCCTTGGGGATGATCGTGTTGCCGACGTCGAGCCCGTGGTGCGGTTCTACGTTGGGGTCCCCGATCCCGTGGCCGTTAATGGAGGGGCCGTCATCGAGTGGGCCGCCCGGGGCGACCACGCCTGTGTCGCGGCCGGGTGCCTTTGCCGCCGAGAGGGCGACATTCAGCCGGGCTCCCTGGGCGCCGGTGAAGTCCGTAATCATCCGGGGGGTGCCGTTGTAACCGAAGACCGCCACTGTGTCATAGGGCGCAAAGGCGCCTGTCACTGCTGAGAGGCTCTCATTGACTCGGTTCATAACATCCGCTGGCAGGCTCTGGTCGACGACGAAGGCAACGGAAAGCGGAAAGGGATCGGTGGTGAAGTAGGTGATGCGCTGGCGGACGCCATCCTCAAAGACTCGGAACTTGCGCGAGTCGATAGCGGGAACGAGGTTGCCCTTCTTGTCGCGCACGGTGACCGGCACGACAACCTCGTTGACGGGGATGATCAGGGTAGTAGCGGGACCTTGTCCGGCAGGTGGGACGATGATTGATTCCTGCTGGTCGGGTGTGGAGCCGGGAGCTGCGGTCTCGCCGGTTGTGTTACCCGCGGCTCCGCCGGAAGACGAGCTGCCGGCTGCCCCGCCCGCCGCTGCGCTCCGGCCAGACGTGCCGGGGGCAGGGGGCGTATCGGGTGGGGGCAGTGCGCCAGTTCCGGCGCCGGGTGTTACTTCGTTCTTCAGATCGCCGAGGCTATTGGATGGTGCCTGGGGCGTAGGAGCATCGGGGATTGCAGTCCCTTGCTGCGCGCGGGCGGCACCTCCCAGGGTGAGGAGAAGAACTCCTACGATCGCAGCATGCTTCACGGTGTTGTCTCTCCTCGGCAAGTGGTGCAGGTCAAAGCTCTGGCGCCGTAGCGCTCTCTTTATGAACATAGATGCGGGCTGCTTGCGTTTCAGGCTGCCCGGCGGAGGCAGAGTTGCCAGGCCTCGCGTTGGACGCTCCGCGCAGCCGTTAGAGTACCAGAGCGCGCACAAAGCGGGCGTGGACACCCCTGCCCTTGGCATGGCATCGTCTCTGGGACTTCCAACACGCTGTACGGAGCCAGGAGACCAGCCATGCAGACCATCCTTCGACGTCGATTTCTTCAAACTGCCGCTGTGACTGTTGCAGCCACTGCTTTGCTGCCTGGCCGCCGCGCCGGGGCGACTCCGTTCCAACTGCCGCTTGGGCTGCAGCTTTACTCTGTGCGGCAGCAGCTGGAGGCAGACTACCCCGGGACGCTTGGGGAGCTGCATAGTCTCGGATTTCGCGAGGTGGAGGCGGCCGGCTTTTTCAATCGGTCACCAACGGAGGTCAAGGCTGCGATGCAGACGGCCGGCCTGCGCTGCGTGTCAGCCCACTATCCCTCCTCCCAGCTGAGCAAGAACCTGGACGCGATCCTAGACTTTCATAAGCAGCTGGGGACGGCAAAGTTCATCATCTGCGCGTATCCCGGGTTTGTGCCGGGCACAGAGGCAGCCAAGCTCCCGCCTGGGAAGCAGGCGCGTTCCTTCTCGCTGGAGGACTGGAAATTCAATGCGCAGCAGTTCAATGAGTGGGGCAAGAAGGTGAAGGCGGCTGGCTTCCAGTTCGGCTACCACAATCACACCATGGAGTTCGCGCCGCAGAATGGGGTCATCCCATACGAGCTGCTGCTCAAGGAGACGGATCCGGAGCTGGTGGCCATGGAGCTGGACTGCGGCTGGGTGACGGTCGGAGGCGGGGAGCCGGAGCACTACCTGCGAAGCTATGCCAGCCGGATCAAGATGCTCCATGTGAAGGATTTCGCTCGCGGTGCGGGGCACAACTCCATTGACAACCCGCCTGCGGCAGCGGAGCTGGGACGGGGAACAGCGAACTACCAAGCGATCTTTGCCGCTGTGAAGCCGGGGAGTCTCCAGCACATCTTTGTGGAGCAGGAAGCGTACCCGGATCTGCCGTGGAAAGAAGCGCTGAAGGCGGATGCGGACTACCTGCGAGCGCTCAAGAGCTAACGCCATGTGATGCTGCAAAGGAGTGATTTCCGAGCCCTGGCGAGGGAGGGAGCCTTTCCGGGATGAAGACCGTCTAATCTGTCACCATGCGCCGCTTCGCCTTGCTGCTTCTTCCGCTGTTTCTGCTCGCGCCGGCCCTGCTGGCGCAGTCAGCACCCTCGCCGGATGCGCCGCCTGTAAGCACCGCGCCACCACCCGAGGACGACGCCCAGCAGGGGGCCCCGGTGACGACGCTGCGGGTCAACTCGAACCTGGTTTCGCTGTACTTCACGGTTCATGACAAGCATGGCGCACTGATCCCGAACCTGACGCGGGATGACTGCCAGGTGTTCGAAGACAAGAAGCTGCAGAAGCTGCGCAACTTTACAGCGGAAGCCAACCAGCCATTGACACTTGGCATTTTGCTCGATACCTCAGGCTCCCAGCAGAATGTGCTGCCGCTGGAGCAGGAAGCCGGCTCTGCCTTTCTGCACCATGTGCTGCGGGAGAAGGATGAAGCGTTCCTGATCTCTTTTGATGTGGATGTAAATCTGATTGAGGACTACACCAACAACGCAGGCCAGCTGAGCCGCGCGATGAACAAGGCCGAGATCAACACGGCCGCCGGCAATGGGGCAGCCGGGGTGCCGGGGCTTGGGCAAGGCACCATCCCAACGCAGGGCGCGCCCAAGGGGACGCTGCTGTATGACGCGGTGTATCTTGCGTCCGGCGACAAGCTGCGGCAGGAGACTGGGCGCAAGGCCATGATCCTGCTGACTGATGGGGAGGACGAAGGTTCGAAGTACCGGGTGCAGGATGCCATCGAGGCCTCGCAGAAAGCGAATGCCATCGTGTACGTCATCCTGATTGCGGATCGAGGCTTCTACTCGGGAGGGTCAATCATGCTGGGCGGCTACACGGGCGACCAGCAGATGCGCCGGATGACCGAGGCGACGGGCGGCCGGGTCATCAATGTAGGCAACAATGGGAAGAAGCTGGAGGACGCGTTTGCACAGATCGAGGCGGAGCTGCGGACGCAGTATGTGGCGAGCTATGTGCCCTTGAATACGGACTTTGATGGCAAGTACCGGGCGGTGGACATCCAGTGCAAGGGAGATGGATTGAAGGTCCAGGCGCGCAAAGGGTATTACGCTATTCCGCAGGACGACAGCAGCCAGTAGCGCAGGCTAACCCTTTCGGGCGTTGCACCCTCTTACGGGCAAAGTGCTTAGCATGGATGTGGAGGATTGTGTGTGACGGCTCGTAAAGACCCCTACCTGGCTATGCCGGTGCTTCGTTGTGCTCATGTTGGCCGAGGGATCCGTATGAGGGTGCTGGCGTGCTTAGTCATGGCCGCGATGCTTACGCCAAGTATTCCGGCCCTAGCGCTGCCCTTTCTGACACCGCGGGTGATCACGGAGTATGACCACTCTGCACCCCTGAGCCACCGCACCTACTCCTGGAGCACGGTGAAGCTGCAGGTGCCGGAGTATGAAGCGCAGATCCGGTCGCTGACAGACAAGTACCTACAAACGCGGGGTTGGCAGCTGGTGCCTACCGGCGGCAGCGCGACCGTGTTCGCGCTGGGGGATGTGCGGGAGGAGGCAACGCTTACCTCGTTCTACGCAGCAACCGGTAGCGGATGGACTGTGCCCTGGGGACCGCAGGGGCTTGGGCCGAGCTGGAAGCCGTTATATGGGGAAGATACCTTCAACGCGTTGAACAAGGCGCAGAACAATCTCGTCCTGGACATCTTTGATACAGGCGGACATCAGCTGCTGTTTCGGGGTGTGCAGGAGGATGACTTCTCGAACACACCCAAAAAGAACGCGAAGCGTCTGAAGTCGTCGCTCAAGCAGATGTTTAAGAAGTTCCCTCCCAAGCAATAAGGACGCTGCGGCAGGTGCGGCACCTTCTTAGAGAAAGCATCGCACAGAGCCTCTTGCCGGCGCCGTGCTTAGAGGGTTTTCTTTGAGAGGTACCAGCTTTCCACCTGCAGGCCGGCGCCACCGCCATTCGTACGCTTCTCAGCCTCGGCGACGGTTGCCGGGCTGGGCACGATTACGGGATCACCGGGCTGCCAGTTGGCACCGAGGCTGACGCCGTTGCGGTCTGTGGTCTGGATCGCTTCAAAGATGCGAACGAGCTCGTCGACGGAGCGGCCCAGCTGCGGCGGGTAGTAGATGATGGCACGGATTTTACCCTTGGGATCGATAGCGAAGACGGCGCGGACCGCGGCTGTGTCGGAGACGGCTTCGTGGACCAGTCCGTAGGCCATGGAGACCTTGAAGTCCAGGTCAGCGATAAGCGGAAACTCGATCTTGACGTTGCCGATCTGCTCCATGTCGCGCACCCAGGCGATATGCGAGAAGACCGAATCGATCGAAACGCCAATCGGCTGTACATTGAGGCGGTCCCAGTCCGGCTGCCGACGAGCGAACTCAATGAATTCTGTGGTGCAGACGGGGGTGAAGTCTGAAGGGTGCGAGAAGAGCATGACGTACTTGCCCTTGGCTAGGTAGTCGCTGAGCTTGATGATTCCGTGGGTGCTCTTTGCTTCGAAATCGGGTGCCTGTTCCAGGATGCGGGGGATGCGAGTGTCGGCGGTAATGCTCATGGATGTCTTCTCCAGATCAGCGGGATGTTGTCTTCGAGGGGGCGAGCCCGATGCAACCGGGAACTTGCGGCTTGCAGCAGAGGCGAGGGCATCTCTTTCAAGAGATGCGCTTGCGCGCGGAAGGTTACGGAGAAGGGCAGAGACCGTGAGGGAGTATCGATATGTGCTGCTGGATGTGTTTAGTGAGGTCCCGATGCAAGGCAACCAGCTCGCTGTGTTTCTGGATGCGAATGGCTTGAGCGACGCCGAGATGCAGGCGCTGGCGCGGGAATTAAACCTGTCGGAGACCACCTTCTGCTTCCCTGAAGCTGAGAAGAAAGCGCAGGTGCAGAGGGGGACGGCTCCTATCCGGGTCCGCATTTTCACGGTGGAAGAGGAGCTGCCATTTGCCGGACACCCGACGCTTGGGACGGCAGCCGCCCTGCGCTCGGCGGTGCCGGAGCTGCGGGACGCGGATACCGTTGTCCTGCGGCTGAGGGCGGGGGATGTCCCGGTGCGCTTTGAGGGATCGACCTCCATGCTGAGAAAAGCGGCGGTGTCGGCCGCGGGTTCACGGGATACAGGTGAGAGCGGGATCCCGTTTGGGCAGGCGATTTGGGCTGAGATGGAGCAGCCGCTACCACTTTTCGGGGAGTGGCACGAACCGGAGCCCATGGCTGCGGCGCTGGGGCTGCCGCTCGAGGACCTGCACCCTGCCATGCCGGCGCAGACGGTGTCCACGGGGATTCCGTTCGTGATTGTGCCGCTGCGCTCGCTGGAGGCACTCCAGAGGCTGCAGGTGCCACGGGGTGCTGCGGAGCGGTACTTGGAGACGGCATACGCAAGGTTCTTTTACGTAGTGGCACCTGAGCCCGGTGGCGGCCCAACGCAGTGGCGGGCGCGCATGCAGTTTTACGGCCGGGAGGATCCGGCGACCGGCTCGGCTGCCGGGTGCGCTACCGCATACCTCGTGCGGCACGGCTTTGCACCGGCGGGAACGCAGATCGTGATCCGGCAAGGGGTGGAGATGGGGCGCGCAAGCACACTCTTCGGCAATGCTGTGCTATGGGAGCGAACAGATGGTGGTACCGGTAGTGACCCCCAGGGAAGAAAATGGAACGCCGGCAGTTACGTTCGTGTGGGTGGCAGCACCATTCCTGTCGCATCAGGACGGTTTTTCCTTTCGTGATGCACACCCTGTCCACAGGGCTGTGGGTGCATGAACAATGGGGATCGCCACTTTCGGGCTAGATTTCCTTGTTTCTCAGGAATTATTTTGGTGGCTCTTCGCCGTTTGTTCGCGCTTGCGCCACCCCGGGGCCGTCCGTAGTCTGAGCAAGCGTTCATGAGCCAGCAACACGGCAAGGGAATGCAACTTTCGCCTTTTACCGACAACTGAAAGCGGAACAACAGCCTCCGCGTTGTGCCCTTGGACCGGAACCTCGGCTTTTGCCTCGTGCAAAGAGCCGTCCCTCCTGGAAAAAGCGTACAGGCAGAGGCCTTTGATCCCCGTGCCCGTTTGCAGCCGTCCAGTGTCTGATGGCTAGGCGGGGGCGCCACCTACGTGCCTCGCGGCGTGTGCAGAGGAGTTTTGTCTCCACTTGCATGCGCCCATGGCGCGGGCGCCCCCACTTGCGCCCAAAGAGCTGCCGCGGCGGCAGGCCGGCAAAGAAACGCCTTCCCGGGCGCTGCTGCCTCTCCATGCTTCCGAAACGGAAGGCTGGGCGGGCCCTGAGCCACCGGGCGGCCTCAAGAGAAAGAGCCGAACCAACGATGCGTCCCAGAAAAGTGATTCTCCTTGTAGATGGAAACGAGCAGGCCTTGAGCGTGCGGAAGTTCATGCTGGAAACACGCGGCTACCGCGTGGTGCAAGCATGCGGAGCGCATGAGGCGCTGGAGCGGTTTGCGGGCGGCGGCATCGATCTGGTTGTGAGCGATCTGCTGCTGCCGGGCATGGACGGCAACGAGATGGTGCGGCGGATGAAGGCCGAGACGCCGGAGGTGCCGGCGATGCTGCTGAGCTCGACGGTGAAGGAGTTTGCGCGGGCGGCGGCAGCGGACGTGTTCTTGCCGAAAGGTGCGGCGACCCCAACGGAGCTGGTGGAACGGGTGCGGGTGCTGATGGTGCGCAAGCGCGGGCCGAAGCGGGCGGTAGCGGCGCATGTCCAGGACGCACAGATGCCGGCGATGACGGCGACCCTGAGCGATGCCCATGCGTAGAGAACCTGAGGGCGTCCGGCTGCCTACGGGCGCGGCCTATCGGAGCTTTGCATAGAGGTGGGGCTGCAGTCGTGCCAGGCAGAGCGTAGCTGTGAAGCGGGTCTCTCCGGGGTGCTTAGCGGACGAGATGGCACGAAGAGCAGGAAAACTGTGCCACGGTGCGGTTCAAACGGGATTCGTCTTGTGGCTGATTCCGGGAGTCTCCCACCTCTGGGGGAGCGTGAAGGGCCGTTCGGGGCACAGAGGGAGCGCAAATTGGTGCTTTTTGGACGCATTTCTGGTGTATTTTGCGCGCGCTTCGTGACACCTTGGCAAGCCAGTTTTGGATAACTATGCAGGGTGGTGCATAGTTATGCATTTCTTACGGTACTTACGTACTGTTTTTCATTGGGTTTTAGCGGGTTTTGGAGCAGTGCACTGCATACCGAGAATTGGCACAGTGTTGTGGCCTACACTGCTAAGGTGACTTCCGCAGCAAATCGATCCTCAGGGGATCGTCTCTCAGCAGCCCGGCCGGTGATCGAGGCTGAGCACCTGGGCAAAACCTACCGTGTCGGCAAGGTGATGGTTTCGGCGCTGGCCGATGTGTCTTTTACGGTGGAGGCGGGCGAGTTTGTAGCGATTGTGGGCCCGTCGGGCAGCGGCAAGTCGACGTTGTTCTACATTCTGGGCGGCCTGACGCAGGCCAGTTCGGGCCATGTCCGCGTCGATGGGGTGGATTTCGCGGCGTTGACGGACCGGGAGCGTACGCGGCTGCGCAAGCAGAAGATCGGCTTTGTGTTTCAGAAGTTCAACCTGCTGCCGACGCTTTCCGCGCAGGGCAACATCGAGATTGCACATGAGATCGCGATGCCGGGTGAGGCGCTGGACCGGAAACGGCTCGGAGAGCTGGCGGAGATGCTGGGGATTGCAGGGCGGCTGGAGCATAGGCCTTCGGAGCTTTCGGGCGGCGAGCAGCAGAGGGTTGCGATCCTGCGGGCGCTGGTGACCAAGCCGGCGATCATCCTTGCGGACGAGCCGACGGGCAATCTCGACACGAAGAACTCGGATGCCGTGCTGGCGATGCTGCGGCACTCGAACAAGGCCTTTGGGCAGACGGTGCTGATGATTACGCACAATCCGGAGGCTGCCGCGTTCGCAGACCGGACGCTGCCGATGCGGGATGGCGCGATGGTGCATGCGCCTATGGTGGAGCCGGCGCGGATTTAGCCGGGTTCTTGATCGCTTGACGCGTGGGTGGGCTCACGGCTGATCGTTCCAGCTCCTATCACAGAACCAAGCGTCAAGCGTTTGTACTTCCCCCTCCCGTTTCGAGGTGGAGCATGCCTCTTCATAGGCGCTTTTTCCCCTTCCGGGCGGACGCGCCATTGAGCCACATATGCAGGCCAAACTCAAAGCTGCTGGAGGGTTTTTGCTCTCCGAAGACGCCGGCCGCTTCCAACATGATGAATCCATGAAGAAAGGCCCACAGCGCGACGGCCGCTTCCGGAGCCTGCTTTTCCCCATATAGGCGTCCGACCTGTTCCAGGACAAAGCGCCAGCTCTGCCGATGCATTAAGTTGTCGTCCTCCTCCTTGCCGGTGGACTTGAGCGTAAGGGCGAAAACCTGTGGACGTTCTCTCGCAAATCGCACGTAGGCCGCAGCCAGGCCGCGAACCGCGTGCTCTGGGGTTTTTCTCCCGGTGCCTTTGCGGAGTACCTCGAGCATGCGACGGCGGCTCTCTTCTGCCAAGGCGAACTCCAACGCAGCCAAGTTCTCGAAGTACCGGTAAAGCGCATTTGGCGCGAGGCCGAGGCTCGAGGCGACGCCCCGAATGGCGAGGCTCTCAGCTCCGCGACTCTCGACCTGCTCCATGGCGGCAGCAAGGATCGTCTCGCGATCCGTTTTAGATGGGTAGGGCATGAGAAGAACACTGTACACCTTGACGCGAAGTTCTGAAGGGATGTACGGTGTACATCATGAAGATGTGTAGTGTACATCTTTGTGGAAAGTAGGGAAACGATGTCTGCCAAATCAATCGTAGTGACAGGATCCTCGACAGGGATTGGCTGGTGGATCGCGAAGGTGCTGCTAACCAGAGGGTTTCAGGTCTTCGGTTCGGTGCGAACGCACAAAGATGCGGAACGATTGCAGTCCGAGTTCGGGTCAGCATTTACTCCGCTACTGATGGACGTGACCGATCAGGCAGCCGTTGCGAAATGCGCGGATCAGGTACGTACATCGCTCCATGGAAGCACTCTCGCGGGGCTTGTCAACAACGCGGGCATGGCGCTTTCCGGTCCTATGCTCCTTATGCCATTGGCAGACATGCGACGGCAGCTGGAGGTAAACCTGATTGCGCCCGCGGGAGTAACCCAGGCGTTTGCACCCCTTCTCGGCGCGGATCGATCCCTGGCAGGGACGCCGGGCCGGATCATCAACATGAGCTCAGTAGGAGGCCGGTTCGGAGGACCCTTTCTGGGTGCCTATGCTGCATCGAAATACGGCTTGGAAGGAATGTCGGAGTCACTTCGGCGCGAGCTGCAGCTCTACGGGATTGACGTTATTTTGATCGAACCGGGTTATGTGAACACTCCGATTATGGATAAGGCAGAAGAAGAGGATGCGACGCTCTACCGGGAAACTGAGTACGGCCCGATCCTGGAGAAGTTTAAAAAGTTCTTTGTCGAGGAGGGTCGGAAGGGTTTGCATCCCGAGAGGATCGGCGAAGCGGTGCACAAGGCGTTGACTACCGATCACCCTAAGGTGCGTTACAGCATCGTTCAGCAAAGGCTGAAGAACTGGACGATTCCCATGCTTCTGCCTAACCGCATGGTGGACCGAGTGATTGGCAAGCAGTTAGGGCTGCTGACGAAGCCAGGCTAAGTGAACGGAGAAGATGCGGGTAAGCCCGGAAGAATGGAATCAGTTGAAACAGCTTGTGCTTTCTGAATTCGCGGTTTGGCCACGTAAGGAGCGACGTGCTCTCCTTCCTCGGACAGGAGTGTGCGATGAAAGTGCTGCTTTGAGCGATCTTCGCTTGGGCGGTTCTGTCTGCTTCTGCCCCGATCCAGAAACGCGACATGGTGAGACTCGTGCAAACGGAGAATGACGCAGCGGCCCGTACGATAGCGGCCAGCGGGATTGAAGCTTAGGTGGCCTTTTTACTCGCTGCGCAGCGCATCCGCTGGGTCAACGGAGGCAGCGCGGCGCGCGGGCACGAGCGACGCGAATGCCACTACCAGAAGTACGCCGACAATCCCAAGCGTGACACTCGCGGGATCGGTCGGCGACAGCTGCCAGAGCATGGAGCTGAGCAAGCGCGTATTGAAAAGCGCAAGCGGTATGCCGATCGCCAAGCCGAGAGCCGTCACCAGCAGGCTCTCCTGCAAGACAAGCCACACGACTTGCCCGCGTTGCGCGCCCAGTGCCATGCGCAAGCCGATCTCACCCACTCTGCGGCCAACGCGGTAGGAGAGCGTGCCGTAAAGCCCGATAGCGACGAGCAGAGCCGCCAGGCCGCCGAAGAAGCCGCCAAGTGTAGCGAACATGGTGGGTTGCGCGTAGCCCAGCGCGAACTGCGCGCTCTGTGTCATTGGGTTCTCGAGCGGCAGGTCGGGTGCGAGCGCGTGTACAGCTTCGCGAACACTCGGCAGCAACGCCATGGGATCGCCGGATGTGCGCACCGCTACCTGCACACTTACGAGCCCAACCTGCGAGGCGGGATAGTAAGCCATCGGTTGAAGCGGCTCATCCACCGAAGTGTAGCGGCTATCGGCGACCACGCCGATAATGGTGCGCAGGTTCTTCCCGCTGCCCAGCTGATGGCCGAGCGCGCCTCCATGTGAGAAGTATCGCCGCGCCAGCGTTTGGTTTACCAGCGCAACCGGCATCGTTTCGAGCCCATCCTGCTCGCCGATATCGCGCCCTTCGAGGATCGGCGTACCCGCTGTCGCAAAGTAGCTCGCCCCTACTGCATTCGATCGCAGGAGAACGCCGCGCTGGACCACGCCGTCGATTGCGAAGCCGCTATTGTCGCTCCATCCGCTGCCCGGGCGATTCTCCAGGATGGCAGCATTGCTGACGCCCGGTAGTGCGCGCAGGCGGGCGATCAGAGCGCGGTGAAAGCTGTTGACCTGCGCAGGATCGGTCACACCATGCGGCGACAACCCGAAGAGAAGCACTTTGTCTGCCTGCATACCGAGCGGCTCCCTGCGGTACTGGTTGAGTGTGCGCAGCAGGAGACTGCCTGCAACGAGCAATAAGAGGCATACGGCCACTTGCGCCGTCATCACGGCATTGCCGGCGGCCTTGCGGCTGCGGCTTTCCGTGTTCTGTTTGCCGCTTGTTCCCGCTATGCCGGCAACGGGAGCACTGGCGGCGCGGCGCAGAGGCGCCAGTCCAAAGGCAACGGCTGCGAGTGCAGAGATGCCAAGCGTAAACCAGAGAACAGAGCGGTCCGGGCTGAGGCTGGTCTCAATCTGTGCCAGCCGCGCCAGCACGCCGGTCGCCTCCACGGCAAACAACCAGCCCATCGCCGCACCGGAGAATACGAGCAGAGCGCTTTCCGCCAGCAACTGGCTGAAGAGCTGCACGCGGCTTGCGCCCAGCGCGAGCCGTACCCCGAACTCGCGGGCACGCGCATCGTTGCGGGCCGCAACCATAAGCGCTACATTCGTGACCGCGATGAGCAGCACCAGCAGCACCAAGCCCATCAGGACCTTTACCTGCTCGCCATACTGCTGGCTGTAACCTTGGATTCCCTGCGCAGGATCAAAGGCCAGCAGCGGCTTCCACTGCCCGTGTATCGTGCCGACCCCGGACTGTGCCGCGGAGAAGAAGGTGCCTGCAAGCGCCGCCTGCGCCGCGGCAGGCGTCACACCCGGGCGCAGGCGCGCCATCATCCGCAGGCACCACCAGCGCGGCGTGCCGTAGAGAGTCTCATCGGTTGAAGTCACGGCCCAGGCGTTCAGCTCAGGCCGGTTCTGCAGCGGAACCCAGAAGTCGCTGGAGCTACCGGGTTCCACCCCAAAAAATCCACGAGCTGTTACGCCCACGACCGTAAAGGGCAGGCCCTTGACAGAGATGGTGCTGCCTAAGATGGAAGACCGGCGCGCGAACTCGCGTGTCCAGAATGCATAGCTGACCACCATGACGGGGGCATGGCTGCGTTCGTCGTCAGGGGTAAGCGCGCGACCGAGCGGCACCTGCGCCGTGAGCCCTTGAAAGAAGTTGCCGCTGACCTCTTCGCCTGCGGCCTGCAGCGGTGAACCATTTACCTGCACAGCCGTCTTGCTGAAGGCGAGCGGCGCGTAGGCGATCAGAGAGGCAAGCACATCGGTCCTGGCTCGTAACGCCGAGAACACCGGCATGGAGAAGGAGGTGTTCGAGTCGCCTGTGTTGCCCGCGCCATCGGGTTGGTTTTCGCCGTTGGCCATGTGCACGTAGAAGAGGCCACGCGGATCCGTGACCGGCAGGCTGCGCAGGAGGACCGCGTCCATCACGCTGAAGACAGCCGTGTTTGCGCCGATGCCGAGCGCAAGCGTGAGGATAGCGATGGCGGCGAAGACCGGTGTCTTGCGAAGCTGCCGCACGGAGTAGAGCAGGTTTGCGAAGAAGTTGGACATGGGCGGGCCTCTGTGGAAGTACAGGCACGTAGAGGGCCATTCTAAGAGCCGGTGTGCAGACAGTGCCGCTCACAATTTTGTGCAAGGTGTTCTAGTGCAAATGTCCGGATTCGAACGGCAGTGTCCGATTTTGGATGGAGCGGGCTGGGACCGTCGCACTGAGTGCGTGTGGGGGGTATCAGACAAGAGCGATCGCGTCCTGCGAGACGCGGGGAAGGCGAGATCGTGCGGGAGGAGCCGGGTTGTTCTCGGGAGACTTCTGCGCGTCGCATAGCCGACCGGTGTCGCACTGCATCAAAAGGGATGCCGGGCGCAGTGTGTCTACCTGCGAGAAGGAGAAGTATGGGGCAGGGTTTGGGGAAGATGAGCTTGGGGTGCGTTGCCTTCTTGGTGGCCGCTTTGGCGGCAGGGCCGATGGGGTTTGGACAGACGCAGACGACGGAGACGCCGCTGCTTCCCCATGCAAACCAGCCGATTGCGCTGGATGTGGTAGTGACAGCGAAGAATGGTAAGCCGGCGACCGAGAACAGCTTTGCCGAGAAGGACTTTACCATCCGGGACAACAATGCGGCGGCGCCGATTGAGTCGTTCCAGGCGCACCATATCGGAGACGGCAGCCAAGAGATGCTGATTGTGGTCGATGCTGTGAATGTGGGCTTTGACCGGGTGGCGTATGAGCGCGATGAGATTGGAAAGTTCTTGAAGGCAGATGGCGGCAAGCTCGCGCAGCCGACATCGCTGGCGATCTTTACCGATACGGGCACCAAGGTGATGCAGGGCTTTACGACGGACGGCAATGCGCTCGATAGTGCGCTGAACAGCTATGTGATCGGGCTGCGTACGCTGCGGCGGGACGCGGGTTTTTATGGGGCGACGGAGCGGCTGGACCTGTCACTGACGGCGCTGAAGGAGATTGCAGCACGAGAGGCGACGCTGCCGGGGCGCAAGAGTGTGGTGTGGGTGTCGCCTGGGTGGGCGCTGCTGTCGGGTCCGGGGATCGAGCTGGACAAGAAGCAGCAGGAGCAGATCTTCAACAATGTGATGGGGCTCTCGACGGCCCTGCGGCAGGCGCGGGTGACGCTGTATGCAGTGAACCCGCTGGGGGCGGGAACGAACATTTTGCGAACGACGTTTTACCAGGAGTTTACGAAGGGTGTGAGCAAGCCGAGCCAGACGGCGATTGGGGACCTGAGCCTGCAGGTGCTGGCGGTGCAGAGCGGCGGGCTGGTGCTGGACTTTAGCAACGACATAGCCGGCGAGCTAAGGAAGTGTGTCAACGACGGCGAGAGCTATTACGCGCTGAGTTTTGCGCCGGCCCAGGGCAGCCCGGGCGAGTACCACCACCTGCAGGTGCAGGTACCGGATGGGGGGCTGACGGTAAGGACACGGGACGGGTATTACCTGCAGCCTTGAAGGGCGGGTGAGTCTGCTGGCTCGCGGCAGCGGCGGTGGAAGTATGGCCAAGGTATGGCACCGTGAATGTAGCAGATATCTTTGGGCTAGGTCGTTACGGGCTGAGCGGGTCCCTGGCATCGTTTGGGCTCGGTGGGCACGCGTAGTTCCGGGAATGCGACTCTCGTTATGATGGAGCTCTTATGCCGTTCCCGATCAAAGTGTGCGCTGTGTGCTCAGAAGAGTTTGAGTTGAAGCCGGGTAAGCCCGGCTTTGCGAACCGCTGCCCGGAGTGCAGCGAACCGGAGGCCGCAGGCCCAGCGGGTGAAGCCAAGCGGACGCTGGACGCGGATGAGCGAAAGGCCGAGGCGGAGGCGAACGAGGCGCGAAGGAAGGCGATCCGTGAGCTGCTGTATCGGAAGGACAGTTAAAGCACTTAGAACCAGTTAGAAGCAGCCAGCTTAGCCGGACCAGCCGGCGAAGCGACGCGCCCGGCGGGGCACCTGCGGCCAAGCTCCATATAGATGCTGAGTGAGAGCAGGGCTTCAGCTGCCACCGTTGCGATGGTGAGGGTATCCGGTTGTGTCCGTGAGCCGGGCGGAGGGCGGTGCAAGCAGGCTGCTGGCGGCTGAGCCGGGGATCATCTGGAGCCCGCCCATAGCTCCGGAGCCGGAGGCGGTCAGCCAAGGGATCGCCGGCGAGCGGGGTTGCAAGGTGCTGACACTGTGACACAGGCGCGGCTAGGCTGCCGCTCGGGGCCTGCCATGGAGAAAATGCAGGCGACGAAAGCGGGCGCGCGCCGTATGCTGGGCGGCATGGAGCGGCGCGCGGCAGGGTATCGGTGGCGAGGTGATCTTGTGTGGCTGGGGGCACTCACGCTCCCCGTGCTGCTGGTGCACTTCCTGACCGGAAGCGGATACGGGTTTCATCGCGACGAGCTGCAGTTTCTGGATGACGGCCGGCACCTGGACTGGGGCTTTGTGGCGTACCCGCCGATGACGGCGGCGTGCGGCAGGGTAGCGACAGCGCTGTTCGGGGCTTCGCCGCAGGTGTTTCGGCTGCCGGCGGCGCTGGCGAATATGGTGTCCTTGGTGCTGCTGGGGCTGACGGCGCGGGAGCTGGGCGGAGGCCGCGCGGCTCAGACCATGGCGTTGCTGCTGGGGCTGCCGCTGGCGCTCGCATTTGCCTCGGTGCTGCAGTACAACACGTTTGACCTGCTGGCATGGAGCGTGCTGGTGCTGGGGACGGCGCGGGTGCTGCGCACGGGCGATGCGCACTGGTGGGTGCTGGCCGGGGCCGGGCTGGGGCTTGGCGTCCTGTCGAAGTACTCGATCGCGTTCGCTGCGATGGGCCTACTGGGAGGGCTTGTGGTGCTGCCCTCGCAGAGGCACCACCTGCGCAGCCGGTGGTTGTGGGCGGGGCTGCTGCTCGCGCTGCTGCTGGCGTCGCCGAATCTTGTGTGGCTGCTGCGTCACCGTTTCATCACGCTACAGATGGAGAGTTTCATCCATGCGCGAGATGTGAGGAATGGGCGCACGGATGGGTACTACACAGACCAGCTGCGCTTCACCATGTTGGGGCTGCCGCTCGCGGTGGCGGGGCTGGTGGCGCTGCTGCGCAGTGAGCGCTTTCGTCTGCTCGCTTTCTTCTACCTGGGGCCGTTTGCCCTTTTTGCGCTGGTGCGGGGCCGCGGGTACTACCTGCTGCCGGCGTACCCGGTGCTGTATGCAGCGGGGGCGGTTTGGCTCGAGCAGGTGCTGCGGGTGCGCTCGCGCGTGATGCGCGTCACAGCTCGAGGGCTGGTGGCGGGTGCCGTGCTGATCAACTGCGCACTTATTGCGTGGAGCTATCTGCCGGTGTGGCGGGCGGGATCGCCTGCGTGGGTGTGGCAGATGAAGAACAACTCCGATATGGCAGATGAGATGGGGTGGCCGGAGTTTGTGGCGCAGGTGGCTGCGGTGCGGGACGGGCTGCCTGCCGGGGAGCGCACACAAGTGGCTGTGGCTGCAAATAACTATGGCGAGGCCGGCGCGCTGGCACTGTATGGCCCGGCGTACGGGCTGCCGACGCCGATCAGCACGGTGAACAGCTTTCACGACCGCGGCTATGGGCCATTTGCGCCGGAGACGGTGATTGTGACTGGGGGCGTGCTGGAGCGGGAGCAGCGATCGTTCCAAAGCTGCCGTGTGGCGGCGCGAGTGTGGATGCCGGGTGGAGTGCATAACGAAGAGTCGGTGGATCATCCGGAGATCCTGGTGTGCCGAGGGCTGCTGGGGACGTGGCCCGCGATGTGGGCGCACACGCGGGATTTTGGCTAAGGCTGTGCATTGAAAGAGCTGAGAGGTTTTAGACTCAGAGGGCTGCTGCGGGCGTTCATGTCGGCTCCCGTGGCTTTCCCCTATGGCTGAGCTCTTTGAAGTGGACGAACTAAATCACGCACGACGATCGAGCCGGATTGCGTACCGCGCGGATCTGGACGGGCTGCGCGCGATAGCGGTGATCGGGGTGATGCTGTTTCACCTGCAAATCCGCTACGTAATGGGCGGTTTTGTCGCTGTGGACGTTTTTTTTGTCTTGTCGGGCTTCTTGATCACATCCATCGTGCTGCTCGAGATGGATTCCGGGCGCTTCAGCCTGCGGGCTTTCTATGCGCGGAGGATTCGCCGAATTGTACCTGCGCTGTTTGTGGCAATGACAGGGACGAGCGTGCTGGCGCTCTTCTTCTGCCTGCCGGCGGAGCTGCGGGAGTTTGCGCGCAGCCTGCTGGCGGTGAGCCTTTCAGGGTCAAACATCTACTTTGGGCTGCACTCAGCGTACTTCGATCCGCTGTCGCTCTCGCGGCCGGCGCTCCAGACCTGGTCGCTCGGTGTGGAGGAGCAGTTCTATCTGTGCTTTCCACTATTGCTGATAGCCCTGCGCCGCTTTGTGCCGCGGAGGCTGCTTGCGGCGACAGCCGTGATGGCGGCGCTGAGCTTTGCGGTGAGTGCGTACCAGGCGCTGTTCGAGCCGACGCTGGCATTTTTCATGCCGTGGAGTCGGGCGTGGGAGCTGCTGGTGGGCGCACTGCTGGCCATGGGGGCGGTACCGCGCACGAGCTCACGCGCAGTGCGCAATGCGGCGGCGGGCGTGGGGCTGCTGCTGGTGGTGGGCTCGATGCTGGTGCTGAACGGGGCTGTGCCTTTCCCAGGTGCTGCTGCGCTGCTGCCGTGCGGAGGGGCGGCGCTGCTGATCTGGTCAGGCCAGCCGCGGCACTCCCCTGCCGGGGCGCCGCTGCCGGAGCCGACTGTTGTGGCGCGCGGGATGAGTGTGCGGCCGCTGGTGTTTGCGGGGCTGATCTCGTATTCGCTGTACTTATGGCACTGGCCGCTGATTGTGTTTGAGGGGCTGGGACTGTGGGGCGTGAACCTGCCGCATCGCGTGGTGAAGCTGTTGCTGGTGGTAGGCAGCCTTGGTATAGCAACGCTCTCATGGCGCTATGTGGAGCGGCCTTTTCGCGATGGGCCGCTACGGCTCTCGGCAGGCCGGGCGTTTGGATTTGCGGGCGCGACGACGGCTGTGCTGCTGGTGTGCGGGCTCGTTGCGATCGGGAGCCGCGGGTTACCGGGGCGCTTTCCGCAAGGCGTCTCGGCGGTGGGGGAGTATGTGGACGAGCCGCTGGAGAACCGGATGGGCACGTGCCTGGTGATCCGCGCGCGTGACTTTAGGCCGGACCCTTGCCTGCGCGAGGATCCGACGCGGCCCAATTGGCTGCTGTTTGGCGACAGCCATGCGGCGACAGCGTGGGTGGGGTTGCGCGCGGTGTACCCCCAGGTGCACTTCTTGCAGATGGCGCGTACGGCATGCGCGCCGGACCCGCTGCGCACGAGCGGGGATTGCGGGGAGATGACGCACGCGATGTTTGCCGAGTATCTGCCGACGCATCGGGTGGACCGCATCCTGCTGATGGCGCGGTGGGATGAGGCGGACATCCCGGCGATCGGGCGCGCGATTGCGTGGATGCAGGCGCACAGCATCCCGGTGACGTTGGTGGGCACGGACCAGGACTATGACGCGCCCCTGCCGCGTCTGCTGGCACTGGGGCTGCTGCGACACGATGCGGGGCTTGCAGACCGGCACCGGATTGCGGGGACGGCTGCGCTCGATACAGAGATGCAACGGCTGGCCCGGACGCAGTGGCACGTGCCGTATGTGTCGCTGTGGCAGATGTTTTGTAACCGTGATGGGTGCATACACTATGCAGACGCGGCACAGAGGACTCCGCTGCTGGTAGATGACAACCACTTTACGAATGAGGGGTCACTTCTGGCGGCGCAGAGGATGGCGGCGGGGCGACTGCTGGCTGCGCCCGGGGAGTAGCCGCGGTGAATGCAAGACCTAGCCGCGCTCGTAGTGAAAGAGCAGCGTCTGTTTGCTCGCCACAGGTTGACCATCGCGCGTGGCCGGGGCGTAGGTCCAAGTCTGCACGGTGGCGAGCACAGAACGATCGACGCTCGGAGCGACGCCGCGCACCAGAGACATCTGCGTGATGCGGCCTTCGGCGTCGATAAGAACATCGATGATGACGTCGCCGACGGTGCCGGGCGGAAGAAGGGAAAGGTCGGGTGCTGGGTCGGGGTCGTTGCGCAGCAGGGCGATGGAGATGTCGCCGTCCCCGAGCGGGCTCGTGCCGGAGAGCCCTGGGTTGTTGGCTGTGCGGGGCGGCGCATGGAGGGGAGCGCGTTGCTGGGCAGCGCTTGGGAGCGCAGGCGCATGGGATGTGACCGGCAGCGGACGGCGGACGCGGGCGGTAGGTGCAGCGGTGCCGCCCGGGCTATAGGTAAGGGCGATGGCCGCGGAGCGAGTGCTGCCGGGCGGGCGGGTGCGGACCGACTGCCAGGTGCGCGAGGTGCCGAGCAGCAGGAAAAGAAGGAGCCCGTGCAGGAGCGCGGAGACCGGAACATGGCTGCGCGTGTTGGAGAAGAAGCGCACGCTTGCAGTTTAGACGGTAGAAGGCGTGTGGAGGAGTGGGGTGCCTTGACAAAGTCATACCAGACGGCATTCCGCCGGCATAGCTCAGGTTGGTTTGTGATTACCAGCCAAGCCTATCCCTTGCTTCCCCTGGAGGGTGGCGTAGGTGCTTCGGGATCACCCTGCGTGAGAGCTATATTGTCATCCGACTGCCGCGAAGCGTAAAGGAAGTTCGCGTGGAAGAGCACGGACTGACCGGTGGCAAAGGTAACGATGACTCCATCCTCGACATGGTCAACCTCGATGATGCGGTGCGGCTGTTTTGCGGGTGCCATGGCGATGCCTCCTTTGCGCTCTTCATTACGTATGGGAAGCTCACAGCACGGTTGTTGTCTGTCACTTAGCGCACGGTGGATGCTCCTGAGCCGGGCGGATGAAGGTGTCCCCCTCGTGTAGGCTTGGGGCGTTGCGCGGGGCAGCAAGGATTGCGAGGGTTGCACACGAGAAACCTTTTATACCGTGAGCTCGGAGCCGCGTTGCGTTGCGCGTGTTGGCTGATGGTTTTGCTGGCGGGTGCCTGGTCTGGGGCGATGCAGGCTGCGCCTGTGCTGCAGCATGCCAGCTGGGCGACGGAGGAGGGGCTGCCGCAGAGCAGCGTGCATGCCATCCTGCAGGCGCGCAATGGGTACCTCTGGCTCGCAACGGAAGGCGGCCTGGTGCGGTATGACGGGGTCGAGTTTAAGGTGTTTGCGCAGGGTACGGAGCCTGCGTTTGCAAGCGATGACGTGAGCTCGCTGGCAGAGGATGCAGAAGGGGCGTTGTGGGTGGGGACCGCGGATGGCCTGCTGCGCTATGCAGCCGGGCGGTTCCGGCGATTGGGGGAGAAGGGTGGGTTGCCGACGCAGGGCGTAGTGGCGTTGGCTGCCGCGAGGGACCGCTCCGTGCTGGTGCTGACTGAGGGCGGGTTGGTGCGGGTTGAAGCAGAGAAGATAAGCCGCGTGCCGGGGGCTCCCGCAGAGGTGCGCGGGCTGGAGCCGCAGGCAGATGGAAGCGTGGTGCTGCTGACGAACGGGGGTGTTTTCCGCTACCGCGGTGGGCTCGCGCGGGCCGAGGCAGGGAGCATTGCAAGCGTGATGGCTGGGGGGGAACGCGGGGCTGCACAGAGCCGCGACGGAGTGGTGTGGCGTTGGGGCGACCGCAAAGTGCAGGCGAGCGGCCCGGCAGGCACACGGAGCTGGATGGCGGGGCGTGAGCTGCCAGGCTCGCGTGTGCAGTCATTGTTTGCGGACCGGCAGGGGACCGCTTGGGTGGGAACGAACCGTGGACTGGTGATGCTCCGCGCGGAAGGCGAGCGGGTGACGCCGGTTCCGGCGTTGGGTGCGAACTCGATTCTGTGCACGACGGAGGATGCGGAGGGGGACTTCTGGATCGGGACGGAAACCTCGGGGCTGCATGCGCTGCGGCCGCGGACTTTCAGCAGCGTGCCTGGCTTGGCGGAGGAAGAGATCAGCGCGGTAGTGGAGGCGACGGATGGTGCGATGTGGGTAGGTACGCGGGAGGATGGGCTGCGGCGCCTCCCTCCGGGCACGCCGGAGGGTGGATGGATGCGGCCGGTCGAGAACCGATCGCTGACGAGCCCGGTGATCCTAGCGATGGCTCCGGGGCTGCATGGCGATGTGTGGGTGGGCGGCCCGGACGGGCTGAACCACGTGGATGCCCAGGGTAGGGTGCAACGGCTGACGGCAGCGGACGGGCTGCCGGATGAGCTGGTGCGCTCGCTGCTGGTGGGGCGCGATGGAACGGTGTGGGCGGGGACGAGGCGGGGGCTAGTCACGATTGATGCACGCGGAGCGATGCACACGCTGACGCGCGCGGACGGGCTGAGCGGCGACCTGATCGGGTCCATGTTGACAGGGCCGGCGCTGCCGGGGTCAGCGCGGGATGCGTCGGCGCTGCCGGGGCGAGCGCGGAACGAGCGGGAGGTGTGGGTCGCGACGCTGGGGGGGCTGGACCACCTGGTGGAGGGACGGGTGGTGCGCAGCTACGGCGCCGGGCAGGGGCTGGCGGGGCGGCTGATGACAGGGCTGGCGCAGGATGTGACTGGCGGCTCAGCTGAAAGCTCAGCTCACGAACATGCGGGACGCGTGTGGGTGAGCACACGGGATGCGGGACTGTTCGTGCAGCAGGGGCAAGGCTTTGCGCCGGTCGGAGGCAGTGTGCTGCCCAGGGAGCTCGAGGGGATTCTACTGGATCGCGAGGGGGCATTGTGGCTCCGGCTTAAGCGAGGCTTGCTGCGTGCCCCGGCAGAGGCGCTGGCGCGGTGCGTCGGGGCAAGCGCCTGCGGGGCTCCTGTGCGCACGCTGGACACGGCGGACGGTTTGCCGAGTGAGGAGATGGTCGCGAGTACGGAGCCTTCCCTGTGGAGCAGCGCGGGCGGGGACGTGTGGATTGCGACGCGCAAGGGTCTGGCGCTTGCGGACCCGGCGGCCATGCCGGAGAACCGGGTGCCGCCGCCGGTGGTAGTGGAGCAGGTGCTCGCCGATGGGACGGAGGTGCCATTGGATGGCGGGGAAGCAGCAATCTCGCCGGGGCATGCGCGCTACACCTTCTCCTATGCGGCGATGAGTTTTGTTGCGCCAAGCAAGGTGCGGTACCGGTCCAAGCTGGAAGGGTTTGACCGCGACTGGACGAGCCCGGGGCCGCGCAGAAATGTGTCATATACCAACCTGCCGCCGGGGCGGTACCGGTTTCGCGTTCAAGCTACGAACAATGATGGCGTGTGGAGTGAGCACGATGGGGTAGTAGCGTTCCGCATCCTGCCGCCGTTTTACCGGCAATGGTGGTTTGCCACCCTCCTGCTGGTTGGGCTTGCAGCGCTGGCCGTGCTGCTGTACAGGCGGCGGCTGCGGCGACTACAGCGGCGCTTTGACGAAGTGTTGGGGGAGCGCAACCGGATGGCGCGGGAGATCCACGACACGCTGGCGCAGGATTTTGTGGGCGTGGCCCTGCAGCTGGACCTGCTTTCGCGGCTGCTGGAAGGAGCGCGCCTTCCGGAGGCGGCGGAGCAGTTGCGCGCAACGCGCGGGCTGGTACGCGCAGGACTGGAAGAGGCGCGGCAGAGCATCTGGAACCTGCGCGCGAATGCGGGGCAGAGCAGCCTGCCGGTGCGGTTGCAGGCGGCGGTACGCCGGTTTGGCGCAGAAGGATTACAGGCGAAGGTCAAGATCGGCGGAGCGTACCGGGTGCTGCCGGGCGCGCTGGAAGATGAGGTGCTGCGCATTGCACAGGAGGCGTTGAGCAATGTGAGCCGGCATGCCGGCGCTGCGACGGTGAGGGTCGATGTGCAGTATGGACAGCATGAGCTGGTGTTGGAGATTGCCGATGACGGCCGCGGTTTTGTTCTGAATGCTTCCCCGGAGGAAAGCGCCACTAGTCTTGCCGGCGGGACTGGGCATTATGGGTTGCGCGGCATGCGGGAGCGGGCCGCAACCATTGGGGCAGACCTGCTGTTGCAAAGCGCACCCGGCGAGGGCACAATCGTGAAGCTCCTGGTGCCCTTGGGAGCAGGGAAGGTGCTCGCGTGAAAGAGCGGATCCGCGTCATGCTGGTAGAGGACCATGCCGTGGTGCGTCAGGGCTTGATCGCACTGCTTGGGTCTTCGCCGGAGATTGAGGTCGTAGGCTGGGCGGCGGATGGATTGCAGGCGGTGCAGCTGTTTGCCGAGCTGGCCCCGGATGTGACCCTGATGGACCTGCAGATGCCAAAGCTGGGCGGTGTGGAGGCGATTACCCGCATTCGGGCGTTGGAGCCTGCGGCCCGTTTCATCGTCCTAACAACCTATGACGGCGATGAAGATATCTACCGTGCAATGCATGCCGGAGCGAAGGCTTACCTGCTCAAGGGCATGGACATCGAGGAACTGATGGCGGCGATCCGCGCTGTGTATCACGGCAAGGCGCTGGTGCCCACGGCGATCGCGCAGAAGCTTGCGGGGCGGGTGCATGGGCAGCAGCTGACGGCGCGCGAGCTGAGCGTGCTGGAGCGGATCGTGGCCGGGCGCTCAAACAAGGAGATCGGCGTGGACCTTTGCATCTCCGAGGCGACGGTGAAGTCGCACGTAAACAGCCTGCTGGCGAAGCTTAGCGTGGAGGATCGCACGCAGGCGGCGGTGATTGCGCTGCAGAGAGGGTTTGCCCGCCTGCCATGAGTGCTTGCCTGCTCTTTTCGGCGCGGCAGAGCAGAGCAGGCCGATGGCCGCGTGTGCTCATGGTGATGCTGGTGTGCCTGCTGCTCTTCCAGGCGCTGCCTGTGTGGAGCCAGATGAAAGAAAGCTGGCGCGCGGCCACAGCGGCAGAGCTCGAGGCGTTTTTGCCGACGCGGGCGACGGTGGAGAAGGAACACATCGAGACCGAGATGCGCACGGCCTCCGGCATTATCAATGACCGCGGACAGCTGATTGCCTCGGTAGTGCTGATCACGGCCGGCTATGCGGCCGATGGCAAGTACTCGCACTACCTGCTGCTGCAGCAGCCGATGACCATCGGGGAGAACATCGCGCTGCCGCCTGGCGCGTATGTGGTGGGTTGGTCGCGTACGGATGCGGGGCTGCTGGTGCATGTGTATGAGGCAGCGAGCGGGGTGGAGCGAGGAGCATCGGTAGCGCGGCCCATGAACCAGCCGGGACGGATCGAGAGCTTCCGGATCTGGCCGCCGGGCGTCCAGCGGGTGATCCAGATCGGCCGCTTTTTTCTGCCTTACACCCTCGGCATTTAGAAGCTTAGAATGAGCAACTGTACAAGTCACAGATGGCTTTGCGCTTTTGCGATGCCGGCTGCGATCCCGGGCGCGAGCTCTTCGCTTTGCAGATCAGGCCGAACAGATTGCACCTGCTCCTGCGCGGCTTTGTAGTGGGCCAGTGCTTCGGCCCAGCGGCCCTGCGCGGAGAGTAGATCGGCGAGGTTGGCCTGCACGATAGCCGAGCCGGGAGCAAGAGCAACCGCCCCGTACGCGATTGCGAGGGCAGCGTCGGGCTCGCCGGCTGCTTTGCGCTCGCCCGAGGCGCGCACCGCAACCAGCGCGGAGGCCAGTGGCACAGCGAAGCGGCCCCGGTAGACATCAACGCCATGCTGGATTACGGCGACAGGCTGCATGGCACGGAAAGCGTCATAGGGGTTGAGGCTTTGGTCGCCGGACTCAACGCCTTCGAGGTCGCTGTCGCTGATCAGGACGGTGCCGTCAATGACAGGAGGAACACTCATGGGCTGCTTGAGCCACCACAGGGAGGTGGCGGTGGGCAGGCGTTTGCAGTGCACGCCATAGTCCGAGGGGTCGACTGCGCCGTCAGGAAAGTAGGCGAACCAGCAGTTGGTGATGTGGTTTTGGTCGAGGTAGAGCTTGACGGACTTGAGCTGCTGGCCCCAGTCCACGTTGGCGTCGCTGAGGTAGCGATGCACAGCGGACGGGCCTCCCCAAGCCTCGTTGCCATAGGCCATGTAGGCAGGGGCGACGCGTAGGGAGGTAAACGCCTGCGCTGCCAGGAGAAGTGAGACCAGCGCCATGGCCGCAGGGCCGCAGCGGCTGAGCCGGGCTGCCCCGGCGGCAGCGAGCACATAGAGAAATGGATAGATGGGCAGGAGGTGGCGCGCGCCGATGTCGAAGTGCGAGGTGGTGACGACGGCGAAGTAGACACACACCGGAACAAGCAGAAAGAACAGCTCGCGGCTGTGAGAGTCCTGTTTGCCGGGCTTGCGGGCAGCGAACCAGACGAAAGGAAACAGCAGAAGGAGCAGAAGCAGCGGCAGGGTGGACTTGATGAGAAAAGCAGCGGGAAAGTACTGCCAGGGACCATGCCGATAGATGCGGCCGAAGAAGTAGCTGGTGTACTCCCACTCAGTTTTGCGGGTATTGGCCAAGCCCCAGATGTAGGGCTGCGGCAGCAGATGGTAGCGGGCCGCAAGGGTGAGCTCCCCAGCACCCTTGCCGTTGGGCATGGAGGCGATGTAGGGCGTGAGCGCCGGCGAGAGCTCGTGCCCGGGCGCAGCCGGTTTGTAGCGGAAGCCGTAGAAGGCCCAGAGAACCACCCAGGTGCAAAGGAAGACGCCAAGGAGGGAGACGAGCCGCTTGCCCAGCAAGGAAAGGCTGCGTGTGGCTGCGCTCTCCAGAAGCGCGAGCAACAGAAGCATGGGCGCAAGCAGGATGCCGGTGAACTTAGCCACTAGCGTAAGCCCGGCGGCGAGGCTTGTGACAAGCAGCCACTGTAGGCCTACAGACCGGCTACCGGCCCGTGTGTAGCGGTAGTAGGCGTAGATCGAGCCGAAAAGACAGCAGGCGCTGCCGATGTCTGTGGTGACCAGGGTGCCGTTAGCCAGGACGTTGGGATCGAATACGAAGAGCAACAGCGCGATGAGCGCAGCCCGCATGCCGAACATGGCGCGTGCTGCCGCGTAGACGAGAAAGGCTAGCAGCAGAGCAAAGAGCATGCAGGCCATGCGCGCGGGGAAGAGCACGCGGTCGCCGCCATTGCCGAACACAAAGGCGCGGCCTTGAAGGAAAGCTTCCTTCGCTTGCGAGTGGCCGCTGTCGGGCGGCGGTGTGAGGTGCATGGGCAGCAGCGGAAGCGCGGCAGTGAGCTTGACGAGCGGCGGCACTTCCGCATTGAGCCGGTAATCCCCGCGGGTCCAGATGTGGTAGCCGTCGTAGAGGTGGTGCGCTTCATCCCAGGTGGCGGAGTAGAGGCGTGCGACATGGATGAGTTGCAGAGCGAAGACGAAGAGGAGCGCGGTGACGAGCAGCCTTTGCAGCCACATGTGTGCGCGTTGGTTTGCGATGCGTTGCGGTCCCAAGGGGCAGCCTCCATGCGAGACACCCAGGGTACATGCTTGCGGGCGGGGGCTGCGGAACAGGCGCATGGCGGCGTGTGCTGCTGGGGAGAAGGATTGCTGGGCTTGGTTTCTGTGAGAACAGGGCCAGCCTATGCCCCACCGGTAATGCGAGCCGATGCCGAAAGTGGTCTTGTTCCCCGGCTGCCTTTCTGCTAGCTATAGAAGGATTTCTGCGCCAAAGAGCGCTGAAGGATAAAGCCCCGTGCATCCATTTTTGAAGTGCCTTGCTCTCGCTCCTGCCTTGGCTTTGCCGCTCGCGCTCCATGCCCTGCCCTGGCCGCTCCCCACGCCTCAGGAGCTGACGATGACTGCTCCGCCGGAGGACCCGGGCGCGAGTGCGGTGTACCTGTCGTTTGACGAGGACGACAGTGACCAGTACAACGTGCACACGATCACCGTACGGTTAAAGGTTCTAACGCAGGCTGGTGTCGAGCGCTACTCCGATGTGCAGGTGGGCGTGCAAGAACGCCACTTTGCGATTGGAGATGTGCAGGCCCAAACAGTGCATAGTGACGGGCGCGTGATCCCGTTTACAGGCAAGCCCTTCGTGAAGACGATCCGCCATCGTGGCGAGACGTACAAGGCAACGGTTTTCAGCATGCCGGATGTGCAGGTCGGCAGCATTCTTGAGTACCGCTACCGTCTGGCCTATGACGACAACCTGGTGCTTCCGGCGCACTGGTACATTCAGCAGAATGCTTTTGTGATGCATGCGCATTTCACATTTCATCCCCTGGACCTGAGCGGTTCCCACTACGTCCTGCTGGACCATGGCCAGACTAGCCACGGCTTGTTCTGGACGACGATGCTACCCAATGATGCGAAGCTGACTCCGAGCAATGGCTCCGGCCACAACTTCTACGAGTTGACAGCGGACAACCTGCCCGCCCTGCCGGATGAGGATGCGCTGCCGCCGATGAGCGCACTCGGGTACCGGGTGCTGTTCTACTACGCCGCGCAAACAGATACCAAGAGCTACTGGAACAACGAAGGCAAGTTCCTGAGCAAGGACATGAATGCCTTTGCGACCGCGGGACCCAAGCTGCGGAGTGATGTGGCAGGGTTGCTCCTGCTGGCAGACAGCGACGAGAGCAAGGCGCGCAAGCTTTACGCAGCGGCGATGAAGATGGAGAACACAGATCTGACGCGTGAGCACACTCGTCAGGAGGACAGCGCAGAAGGCCTGCGCACGGCAAAGACAGCAGAGGACATCTGGGAGCGGCAGCGCGGTGCGAGTGACGAGATCGCCTTGACGTACCTGGCGATGCTGCGTGCGGGCGGGATCCATGCTTATGGCATGAAGGTGACGAACCGCGACCACAATGTATTTCAGCCGAGCTTTATCGATACCTCGCAGCTGAACGACATCCTCGTCATCGCGAATATCGCAGGCAAGGATGTGTTTCTCGATCCCGGGACACGGTTTTGCCCGTATGGCCAGCTGGCGTGGCGGCATAGCTGGGCGAGCGGCATACGGCAGACGGAGAACGGTTCAGCAATCGCGGAAGCAGCTCCGCTCAGCTATAAGGATTCAGTGGTGCAGCGTGTAGCCAAGCTGGGATTGGAAGAGGATGGCATCGCGGGAGGAACGCTGATCTTGCGCTGGACCGGGCAAGGGGCGCTGGAGCTCCGCCAGCGGGAGATAGGGGAAGCCGCAGCGGATACCAAGCAGCGCCTGGAAGAGCAGGCGCAAGCCATGCTGCCGGGCGGCATGCATGTGCACGTGATCACGATCGAGAATCTCGAGGACGGGGAGAAACCGCTGGAGGTGGTCTTTGGCGTTCGCGGACCCATTGGAACCGGCCATGGCCACCGGCTTCTGATCACGCAGTCGCTGCTGCGGAGCGATGAGGGAGAGCGCTTTACCAGCGCGACGCGGAAGAACGATGTGTACTTCCACTATCCCTATACGGCTGTTGACATGGTGGAGATGGAGCTTGCGCCCAACTTCAAGCTCGAAGGGATGCCGCCGGAAAAGAAGAATCAAGCTCTCGGCCTGATGGCGTATGCGCTTCACACCAGCGTGAATGGCAATAAGGTGCAGATGGTGCGCTCCGTGTCGATGGCCGGCGTGATTATCTCTGCCGCGGATTACGGGAAGATGCGGGAGTTTTTCGGGGGTCTCCGGGCAGCTGACGAAGACCAGCTGCTGCTAGTGAATCAGGGGACGACGACGGCAGCGACGGAGGCTCCGGAGCATGCGGCGGGCAAGTAGACGTGCGTCTTTGCCGAAGCTGGGGTGCGTGCTGCCGGCCGCATGGTGTGTGCTGCTGCTTGCTCCTGCGGCGCAGGCCGGGCGAACCGCGGAGCATGTACCGGATTGGGTACGGCAGGCGCGGTCTGCGCCCTTGCCGGCTTTGCGTCCGCACGACGCCGCGGCGGTGCTCTTAGACCAGACGGACATCACGGTAGACGCGCAGGGTCGGGCCGTCGTGCATGCGCGCAAGGTCATCAAGCTGCTGACGGCAGCGGGCCGCGCGTACAGTAGCTACCCGCTGTTCTATGAGCAGGGGAGCAAGGTGCACTACGTGCACAGCTGGACGTTTGGCGCGGATGAACACGAGTACCAGCTGGACGACAAGGAAGTTCTTGACTCCTCGGCTGTGCCCGACTTCGCCGTGTTTGATTCCTCCCGCGTGCGCGTGGCGCGGGCTGTGGCGGCTGAGCCCGGCGCGGTCATTGCGTTTGAGAGCGAGTATGTGGAGGCGCCTTACCTCTCGGCGTGGCAGTTCCCGCTGGATGGCCCGATCCCGAGCGCGGGTTCGTCGGTCACGCTCATGCTCCCGGCCGGCTTTGAGCACCATGAAGGCTGGGCGCACTGCGCGGCCGCGAAGCCGGAGCAGCCGGCAAGCAACACATGGCGCTGGCAGACAGGCCCCCGCCAATCCCTGGACGAGGAAGCAAGTGCGCCGGAGCTGGGCGAGGTAGGCGCTCGCATGATGCTGGCATACTCAGGCGGCCCCGTTCCTGTTTCTGATGGAAGCTGGAGCACGGTAGGCAGCTGGTATGCCGGGTTGACGCAAGGCCGCGGTGCCCTGTCGCCCGAAATGCAGAGCAAGGTGGCGGAGCTGATCGCGGGCAAAACGACTTTCAGCGCAAAGCTGTCAGCCATCACGGGCTTTATGCAGGACGAGATCCGCTATGTGGCGGTCGAGATGGGCATTGGTGGCTGGCAGCCGCATGCAGCGCAGGAGGTCTTCCGTAACCGGTACGGTGACTGTAAGGACAAAGCGACTCTGCTGACGGCAATGCTTGCGGCTGCCGGTATGACGGCACACCCGCTCCTGGTGGACTTCGACCACCGGATCGATCCGGGTGTGCCCTCGCACTATGCGGACCACATGATTACCGCGATTGAGATTCCGCCGGATGTGCAGGATGCTTCGCTGCATGCGGTGGTGGAGGCAGGCGGCAAGCGGCTGCTGATCTTTGACCCGACGAACTCTGTGTCAGCAGCCGGTTCGCTAGAGCCGGAGCTGCAGGGGACCTATGGCCTCCTGCTCACCGGTTCATCAAGCACTTTGATTCAGCTGCCTGTGCTCTCGCCGCAGGTGAATGCTCTGGAGCGTAAAGGTAACTTTGTGCTGCTCCCGGATGGCTCACTGCAGGGGGAGTTACGCGAGACCCGGGAGAGCAACACGGCCGACGTACTGCGACACCTTTACCTTGCAGGCGGTATGCACAAGCTGGAGGAGCGCACAGAGAGGCAGCTGAGTGAAACGCTGCGAAACTTTACAGTGAGCGATCTGGCTATGGATGGGGCCCGGGAACGCAGCGAACCGCTTGTGGTGCGCTTCCACCTGACGGCGAACGGCTATGCCAAGCATGCCGGCAGTTTGCTGCTGGTGAGGCCCGCGGTCACGGGCGTATACCTGTCTGCCGCAATGGCCAACAACAAGGAGCGCCTGTACCCGGTGGCGCTGGGCCGGGAAGAAGATGTGCACGAGGAGTACACCATTCAGGTGCCGGCTGGGTACACGGCTGAGGACCTGCCTGACCCAGTGAAGCTTGAGTCAAGCTTCGCCAGCTTTCAAAGTTCGGTGAGCCTGGAGAAGGGCGTGCTCCTGTATCGGCGTGAGCTTGTGATCCACGCGCTCGAGGTGCCTGCGCGCGACTACGGCGAGTATCAGGAGTTCTTCAGCAAGGTAGCTATGGCCGAACGGGATGAGGCGCTGTTGAAGCCTGAGCCGTAGCGGCACAGACGGCGGCTGGAGCTTTCGCTGGATGCAGGCCAGCCTCTTCGCCGCCGCTGCGGTGATCTTGGAAGTCATCCTGGGCGCTGGTTTTGTTCATAATGGGAAGTATGTCGAAACGTGAGTTCCAGACCGAAGTCAGCCAGCTGCTGCAACTGATCATTCACTCGCTTTACTCGCACCCTGAGATCTTTCTGCGAGAGCTGATCTCGAACTCCTCCGACGCGCTTGATAAGCTGCGGCACCTGACGCTGACGGACGAAGCTTTGAAGGCGCTGCCCTTTGAGCCGCGCATTGATCTTGAGCTCGACGAGGAGAAGAAAACCTTGACGATCGCCGATACGGGGATCGGCATGGATGAGGCAGATCTGGTGTCGAACCTGGGCACCATTGCGCGCTCCGGGACGAAGAACTTTCTATCGCAGCTTTCCGGCGATGCAAAGAAAGACTCGAACCTGATCGGCCAGTTCGGTGTGGGCTTTTACAGCGTATTTATGGTGGCCGATCGCGTAGAGGTCACCACGCGCAAGGCCGGCGAAGCGCAGGCGTGGCACTGGACCAGCGATGGCAAGACCGGCTTTGAGCTCGAACCGGCGGAGCGCGCGGAGGCGGGGACGACTGTGCTGGTGCACCTGAATGAGGACGGTGCGCAGTATGCGAGCAGCTGGCGCCTGCAGGAGATCGTCAAGAAATACTCGAACCACATTGCCTTCCCGATCTTTTTGACCTACGACAAGAGCGAGTGGAACGCAGAGGAGAAGAAAACAGACAAAGTCCGCACGACGGAACAGGTGAATGCAGCCAGCGCGCTGTGGCGCCGGCCCAAGAGTGAGCTGAGCGAAGATGACTACAAGGAGCTGTATAAGTCCATCTCGGGCGATTCGGCAGACCCTCTGTTCTGGTTCCACACAAAGGCGGAAGGCAGCCTCGAGTACACGACACTGTTCTATGTGCCGGAGAAGGCTCCGCTGGACTTGTACCAGGCTGAGTACAAGGTCGGGGTCAAGCTTTACGTCAAGCGCGTCTTCATCATGGATGACGCGAAGGAGCTGCTCCCGCAATACCTGCGCTTTGTGCGCGGGATCATCGACAGCGAAGATTTGCCGCTGAATGTAAGCCGCGAGATCCTACAGCAGAATCGCGTGCTGACGACGATCCGGACAGCGAGCGTGAAGAAGATCCTGGCGGAGTTGAAGGCAATTGCCGGCAAGGAGCCGGAAAAGTATCTGCAGTTTATCGAGCAGTACAACCGGCCGCTGAAGGAAGGGTTGTACAACGATTACGCCAACCGGGAAACGCTGCTGGAGCTGCTTCGCTTTAAGTCCACCAAGGCAGAGGGGCTGACGAGCCTCGCTGATGTGAAGGCGCGGATGCAGCCGGAGCAGAAGAGTATCTACTACATCACGGGCGGCGCGGAGTCGCTGCTGCGCACCTCACCCCTGCTGGAGATCTATAAGAAGAAAGATCTGGAAGTCCTGCTGCTGGATGAAGAGATCGATGAGATTGTGTTCTCGGGGATCAACCGGTACACCGACGTGGATTTAAAGGCTGTGAATAAGGCCTCCACCAGTGAGGATCTCGGGAGCGAAGAAGAGCCGGACAAGAGGGAGGCGATGAAGCCGCTACTTGAGAAGATCAAGAGCACGCTGGCCGACCGGGTCAAGGATGTGCGTACATCGGTGCGGTTGGCGGACAGCCCCTCCTGCATTGTGTCGGACGAGGAGGAGCCCTCCTTGCAGATGCAGCGCATGATGCGAGCCATGGGGCAGATGGAGATGCCACCCGTGAAGCCGACTCTCGAGATCAATCCCGATCACGAGATCGTAAAGAAGCTGCTGAGCCGGACGGAGGATGCCATCATGGAGGATGCGGCCTGGCTGCTGCTGGACCAGGCGTTGCTGATGGAAGGCGTGCCGCTGCAGGACCCTGCCTCGTTTGTGCAGCGACTCAACCGCATTCTGAACCTATCCATTTAGCAGCAGCTGTTCCGTAGAGGCACAAAGTCTGCGGAACAGCTGCTGCTACCTGAGCTAAAGCGGCTACTCGCTGCGTAGCGCGAGCATCGGCTCAGTGGCCGCGGCACGCTGAGCCGGGATAAAAGCGGCCGCGGCCGCGGAGGCAAAGAGGACAAAGACAGCCAGCACGAAGCTCATTGGATCATAGGAGCGCACGCCGTAGAGCTGGTCCGTCATGGCGTGGGCGCCGAGGATCGCGATGGGGACGCCGATGAGCAGGCCAAGCCCTGCCTGCGAAAGGGCGTCGCGCACGATCATCCAGATCACGTTGGTCCGCTGTGCGCCTAGCGCCATACGCAGCCCGATCTCACTGGTCCTGCGCGTGACCTGGTAGGACGTGGTGCCATAGAGCCCGACTGAGGCGAGCAGCAGGGCGAGCAGGCCGAACAAGGCGGTAAGCCGGGCGATGAGACGCTCCTGCGTGAAGTTGTTCGCCACCTGCGCTGTCATGGGGCGAAGGTCGATGACAGTGAGGTTCGGATTGATGTCCGCGAGGGTTCTGCGAACCAGGCTGTCGATGTTGGGCGGAGTCTGTTTGAAGTTCAGGATCACACAGTTGATAAAGAGGGAGCGGTTTTCTGCACCGATCATGTTGGGATCAGTGAGCCCCGGCAGCTGCTGCGAGAGTGGCCGAAAGTACATGGGCCGGATCTCTCCGCGCGGGTTGCTGTATTTGGCATCGGCAACAACGCCCACGATCTCAAAAGCACCTGCAAGTTTTTGATCGAAGACGCCGAAGTGCCGGCCCATGGGATCTTCCTTGGGGAAGAATTTGCGGATGAATGCCTGGTTGACGACGGCGACGGCCTGCGAGGTGGCGGTGTCAGACTCGCGGAAGCCACGGCCGCGAATGACGGGCTGGCCGACTGTTTCGAAGAAATGAGGACTGATGCGATCCCAGGAGGAGCCGCTGTCCGCGCCAGGTCCCGGCGCGGGATGACCATCGACGAAGACTTCTTCTCCCCAGTTGTTGCCCTCGAGCGGGCTATACAAAGCCATGCCTGCGCTTTGCACGCCGGGCAGGGAGTCGAATTGCTGCTCCATTTGTTGGTAGAGGGCGTTGAGCCTTTCAGCGGTGTAGCCGGCTCCTGCTGGGTCGAGATGCGCGACGTAGCGGTTGGCTGTGGTGATGCCGAACTCCTGATGCTCCAGCCCGCGGAGGCTGCGGGTGAGCAGCCCTGCGCTGACCAGCAGAATAAGAGAGAGTGCCGCCTGGAAGATGATGAGCGAGCGCTGGGGCAGCGAGGCGCGATCGCGCGTAGAACGGTTGATGCCACGGAGGGCTTCAGCAGGGTCAGCTTGTGAGGTAAGCCAGGCCGGCACGATACCGAAGACCACGCCGGTGGCGAGTGAAAGAAGCAGAGCAAAGCCGAGCACAGGCAGCGAAGGCGTGGAATGAATGGGCAGCTGCCGCGCGTCAGGAAAGGCAGAGGTAAGCACGACGCGTGTGCCGGCAAAAGCGACGGCAAGCCCTGCGAGCCCGCCCAGGCAGCCGAGCAGGAGGCTTTCCGTCAGCATTTGGCGGATGAGGCGGCTCCGTGCGGCACCCAAAGCCATCTGGATGGAAAGCTCAGCTTTGCGCGCGAGGCTGCGCGCCAGCAGGAGGTTGGCGACGTTGGCGCACGCGACCAGCAGAACGAGCGCCGAGATCGTCATGAGCAGATAGAGGCCTTTGGCTGTCTGCATCTGGAGGTTCTGGATGCCACTGCCGCCCGGCACGATCACGACATGCTGCCGCGGGATCAGCGTGGAGCCTCCATTGCGCGTGTAGCCAGGCTGCGTCGCGAGCCACTGCCGAAGGCTTGCCGACATCTTTGCCTGCAGCGCGGTGATGGGTACACCGGGGCGCGCACGGCCCAGCACGTAGAGCCAGTTGCTCTCTGGCACATACAGTATGCTGTTGGCGCCTTCGATCACGGGTTCATCGGCAAGCGGGATCCAGATGGCCGGAGGGTCACTGCGGACCCTGTCTCCAAAGAAGCCGGGTGGTGCGATGCCGGCGATAGTCACGGGGCGGCTTTGCAAAAAGAAGGGTGCGCCGATGACACGGGGATCGCCGCCATAGTCGGCCTGCCATGCTTCATAACTCATCACAGCGACGGCCGGCGCACCTGCCGTGTCATCGGCATCGGCAAGGGTGCGCCCAGCAAAGGCACCTATGCCGAGCAGGTGAAAGTAGTTGCCGGAGACATACTCAGCGCGCTCTGAACGGGCCGGCTCTGTACCCCGGCGTATGCTCATGGTGTTGCTGCCGGACTGCATAGCCGCGAGCTCTTCAAACTCAGGCGTTGTCGCCTGCAGGTGCTTGTAGAGCATGTGAGAGTAAAGATCGAAGTCGCCATTCTCATTGATGAAGCCGCCGTTGACGCAGCAGTCATCGAGGTCGCCGACACGCCAGAGAGTCTTGGGGTCAGTCACAGGCAGAGACCTGAGCAGGATGCCGTGGACCAGCGTGAAGATGGCGGTATTGGCGCCGATGCCGAGGGCCATGGTTAAAACAACTGTCGCTACAAAAGCAGGGGCTTTGGCAAAGCGGCGAAACGCGAGTGACACATCCTGCATGAGCAGTACCTTCGGAGAGAGGGTCGGGTCTGCCTGAGGAGTACGCGGGCTCTAGCCGGATCGTTCCGTAGTTTCTACCGAAGAGTAGGGGCTGCCGGCGCGGCTTTGGCTACTTCTTGATTGGAGCGAGTTGAACGAGGCATACGCCGTCCCAGGTGCTTTTGCCTGCAGCCGCCGGCGGAGTACTGCTCAGGGCGATTACGCCGAGGTTTTTGCCCTGCAGGTGAAAGTGGATCTCCAGGTAGGCCCGCAGCAGAACGGCTCGTGATCTGGACAAGGAGATCTGGTCTGCCGGCATTCCCTCTGTGTCATAGCCCTCAAGGATGATGGGCCGGGTGTAGAGGTCAGGCAGCTGGGCAACGGCCTGGTTGATCTGCTCTCTGCCTTCGGGCGAGAGCACCTCGGTGCCGTGCGCGTCGTGGATGAAGAGAGCGGAAGCAGCGATCCAGTCGCGGTGCTTGTCGAGCTTGCCGAAGAGCTGACCGTCGCGGTACCGATCGACCGGCAGGTGATCGAGGTCTTCGTAGCCGCGCTTCTTGAAGAAGCCTTTAAAGAAGAACTCTTCCTTGAGGGCTGCTGTGTCATCGGCTAGGTTGCCGGTGGCCTGGTTGACGTTGGAAAGCGACTGCTGCAGATTGGCACCGGCTGTTTCTCCGTACTGGTCCTCGGCAAACGCTTGCGTCACGGTCTGGTCTACCTGTGCTGAAGCGCGATTCAGATGCTGGGCTGCACCGTTGGCGTTGTCAAGCGTCTGCTGTGCTTTCTGCGGCAGCTGGCGCGACTGGAGATCGGTAATGAGCTGGTTCACATGCACGGAAGCCGTGTTGAGGTTGGCAGTGGCCTGTTGTGTGTTCGCGATGGCCTGCTTCACGTTGTTGGCTGTCGCCGGATCCCCGAGCAGCACCCCGGCGGTGCCGCGCCCCTGACGGATGCCGGACACGACGCCGTTGGTGTTGTTGACCGTGGCCGTGACGGCATCCAGCGCACCGTTGAGCCTGCCGTGCACATCGACGATGGTGCTATTTGCTTCTTTCATCACGCCGGAAGCCTGCTCCAGCAGCTTGGCGATCTCGAAGGGCTCCTGGCTATGCAAGGTGCTTTTGGAGGAGGCAGCAGGGGATGTGTCTGTGCCTTCATGGATCAGCAGATACTTGTCACCGACGAGGCCTTCTGTTTCGACGGTCACGACAGAATCTTCGCGGATCAGGCCGCGCAAGCGATCATCGACCTGGAGCTTGAGCCGAAACTTCGAGGAGGGTTTATCCGGGATCTGAAGATCCTGGACCTGGCCCGCATCGAGGCCGTCGACGCGCACCTTGGCGCCTTTGGCGATGCCGTCGACGTTTGCAAACTCGGTGTAGAACTCCAGGTGACGACGAAATGCCTTGTGCTGGTTGCCGATCAGAAAGAGGCCCGTCGCAAAAAGAAGGAGTGCGGCTGTGGTGAAGAGGCCTACGAGCAGATTTGTCTTGTTCATGCGCTTACCCCGTCACGAGCTTCTTCACCACTTCGTTTTTGTTGTCAGCGAGCTCATCCGGGGTTCCCAGCCCCACAAGCCTCCCCTGATCCAGCACCGCAAACCGGTCACCGATCCTGCGCGCTCCCTCGATGTCGTGGGTGACGATGACCATCGTGGTCTTGCGTTCCGTCTTGACCTTGAGCAGCAGCTCATCGATCTCCAAAGAGGTAATGCGGTCCAGGCCGCTGTTGGGCTCGTCGACAAGCAGGATCTCCGGCTCGAGGACCAAGGCGCGCGCCAGGCCTGCGCGCTTGAGCATACCGCCGGAGAGAGCCACCGGCATCTTGCCTCCGTCTTTCGCAAGGCCTACCTGCTCGAGGGCTTCCTTGATGGCTTTCTCAATGTCTTCCGCGCACCGGTTGCGGTCGAGCCGGCGCAGCGGCAGCGCCAGATTGTCATGCAGGGTGAAAGAGTCAAACAGGGCAGCGTTCTGAAACATATAACCCATCTTTCGCCGAACGCGCGATAGCTCTTTCTCGTCGAATGCCGTGATGTCGTCACCCTGCACTAGGACTTTGCCTTTGTCGGCCTTGATCAGCCCGATCATGAGCTTGAGTGTGACGCTCTTGCCTGTGCCGCTTCGCCCGAGGAGGCACAAAGCCTCGCCCTTGCCGACAGAGAAGGACACATCCTCAAGGATGCATCGCCGGTCAAATGCTTTCCAGACTCCTTCAAACTCGATGGCCGGTCCGCCGGGCGACTGCCGGCTTTCGTCTGCGCTCATATGGCCTGGTCAGGGAACAGGAAGAAGATGCATTTCACCAGAACGACATCGGCCAGGATGATGAGGAGCGAGGAGACCACAACGCTATTGGTGGATGCGCGGCGCACCCCGTCAGAGCCGGCGTTGGTGGTGTAACCGAAGAAGCAGGAGACGGTGCCGATCAGGAAGCCGAAGACCGCGGTCTTGAGAGTCGGCGGGATGAAGTTGGCCAATGCCACGTCACTAAAGGCGCGCGCCAGGTAGAGGCGCACGCTGAGGTGCGAGATGAAGTGCTCAGAAAGGTAGCCGCCGACGATGCCTGCAAAGTCCATAAAGAGTGTGAGTAGAGGGAGCGCCAGGGTGCAGGCCACGATTCGGGTGACCACAAGGAGTTTGAAGGAGTCCACTGACAGCGTCTCGATAGCATCGATTTGCTCAGTTGCCCGCATGTTGGCAAGCTGCGCACCGATGCCCGCGCCGACGCGGCCGGCAATCAGGAGGCCTGAGACCAATGGCCCGAGCTCGTTAAAAAACGACATCGCCTGAAAGGTAGGGATCTCGGCGGCTGCGCCGAACTGCACAAGGGTGCTCCTGGTATGCAGGGTCATGACGACGCCGAGAGCGAGACCGGAGGAGAGGATCAGCAGAAGAGAGTCCAGCCCGATCTCCTGCAGCTGCTTTATCAGGTATTCCAGTTCAAAGGGCGGGCGGAAGAGATCTCGCACAGCTCGAAAGCCGAAGAGTGTGATGGCGCCGGCGGTTTGAAAGAACGTGCTGAGGAGGTTCATGCCTGGATACGTTGCCGCGGAAGAGTTTGCCGGAAGCTAAACGGATTTCTTCGTTCGATCCTTTGCCTACACGCTGGGATGCAAGGATTCCACGGCATAAGGATCGAAGCAGCACGATCCGACAGAACCGGCGATGGCCTCTCCTGTTGATAGGCACTTAGAGCGAGAACTGGGAAGGAAGCTGACGCATGAAGGGTTCAGCCAAAGACAGCCATAGGGAGGAACCCTGGTGTGGGTTGGAAATGGTAGGCACGACTGGATTCGAACCAGCGACCTCTACCGTGTCAAGGTAGCGCTCTAACCAACTGAGCTACGCGCCTGCGCAGGTGCGGCAGGGCTGCCGCTAGGCAGAAGTATAGCGCACTCCTCGGAAATGGGCGCCTGCCCGGACGGCCAAGCCTGGGCTCTCATCGTCCCGTCAAGGCGCGGCACGGGTGGCCCTTGCCAGCCGTGGGTGAGTCGCGGTAAGTGTGCTTGGTATGCATGCGTGGAACTACACGATCTGGTTTGTCGGTGCAGGGGTATGGCTGCTGGTGGCCGCACTGGCAGAGCGGATGCACGCCACCGGGAGAACGCTGGGGGCCATGCTGGTAGCAGTCATCTTTTTCGGCGCGGGGATGTTTTTTGCCCGGGCAGCCGGACCGGGGTCTCGGCGCAACCGGTAATAGCGATTCATCGAGAGCGCGCGAGCCGGATTCTCAGTCGTAGCGCTCGAAGGCGATCTGCTTGCGAGCCCAGCCCAGACTGCGCAGACGTTCGCGTGCAGGAGCGACCAGGGCATTGAGCCCGCAGATGTAGGCCTGTGCCTGAAAAAGCTGCGTATCGGTAGCCTGCGACGCTTCCCCTGCGTGGGGGAGCGGGTCGGCCGGGGGCAGGTGTTCGGGTACGCTGCCCCGGAGCCCGGTCCAGGCCTCGTCCTCTCCGGCGAGCACAGGGAGATAGCGAAAGTTGGTGTAAGTCTCTTCCAGCTGTTCGAAAAAGCCGTCGTAGTACAGCTCGGATGGCTGCTCGGCGCCGTAGAGAAGCGTGATCTGCCGGCCTGCGCTGCGATCGGTCGACTCCTGCGGATCGGCTGGGAAAAGCCACTCAAGAAAGCTGCGCATGGGTGCGATACCTGTGTCCGTAGCGACAAGCAGGCAGTGGGGCAGCGGCGTAAGCAGCGTGAAATAGCCGTGGGGGCCATGGAAATCCACGGTCTCGCCTTCCGTGAGGTCGCAGAGCAGGTTTGAGAAGAAGCCGCCTTCGACGCGGTTGACGCAAAGATCGAAGCTGCCTTCACGCGGAGCGGAAGCCAGGGAGTAGGCACGCGTCTGCTGTTTGCCGCTCTTGTCTGCGGCAACGAGCGAGAGGAACTGGCCCGGGTCGAAAACAAGCGGGGCGTCCGTCTGGAACGCAAGATGAAAGCACTGCGCCGGCTCGGAGAGCAGTTGTTTGCGGCTAAGGCGGGCTGTATGCAGCTCTCTCAAGGTCGGGGTACCGCTCCTTTGTGCATGTCCACCTAGTTTAGGCGCTTCGCACCGCTGCTCCCTGCGCCTCATCCAATGGCTATAGACAGAAGCATGGAGCGTGGGAGTTGATTGATAAGACAGCACTGGTGGTCGGGAGCACCGGCATCACGGGCGGCAACCTGGTCGCGCACCTTGTGGGTGAGGGATGGCGCGTCCTTGGGATGGCACGACGGCCGGGACGCGCGGAGGGTGTTGAGCCGGCGGCGGCTGACCTCCTGGACGAACGAAGCGTTGTGGCAGCGCTCGACGGGCACGCCCCGACGCATGTCTTCTACTGCACGTGGCTCCGCCATGAGACGGAAGCCGAGAATGTGCGTGTGAACGGCGGAATGCTCCAGACGCTGTTCCGTGCATTGCGGGAGACGGGTGCGCCGCTCCGGCATGTGGCACTGGTGACTGGAACAAAGCAGTATCTCGGTCCGTTCGAGAGCTACGGCCAGGCCGCGGCAGAGACGCCGTTTCGCGAGGACAATCCGCGCTTGCCGGGGCTGAACTTCTACTACACGCAGGAAGACATTGTGAAGGAGTCCGCAGCGCAGGGCGGCTTTGGCTGGAGCGTCCATCGGCCGCACTCGATCGTGGGCTTTGCACACGGTAACGCGATGAACATGGGCGTGACGCTTGCAGTGTATGCGTCGCTCTGTCGCGAGTACGGAGAACCGTTTGTGTTCCCGGGCTCGCATTTCCAGTGGAATGCGCTGACCGACGTGACCGACGCCCGCCTGCTGGCACGGCACCTCGCGTGGGCGGCGACAAGCCCGGAGGCGGCCGGTCGCGAGTTCAACATCGTAAATGGGGATGTGTTTCGCTGGCGATGGCTGTGGCCGCAGCTGGCTGCTTGCTTCGGCGTAGAGCCGCTGGGGCCGCCGGAGGGTGGTCGCGATCTGCTCACTCCCAAGCTGGACGCAGCGAAGGAGCGTTGGGCTCAGCTGGCTGCGAAGCACGGGCTTGTGGAGCCAAACATCGAGGCGCTCGCCTCGGCTTGGCATACAGACGGGGATCTTGGCCGCGAGATCGAGTGTGTGAATGATATGACGCGGAGCCGGCTGCTTGGCTTCCACGGGTACCAGCCCACGGTGCAGTCGTTTACGGACCTCTTCTCGCTGCTTGGGGAGCGTAGGTTGATTCCACTCTTAGCGGGGGCTTAGCGGAGGCGGGCGAGCGTTGCCGGGTCAGGTTGACCGGCAAAGCATTGCTGTAGGGCCTGCGCAAAGACGCTGTCAGCCGGCGACGCCTCGGCGAACAGCGTCATCGAGGAGTGGAACTTGAGGTCGTCCGGATAGGGGAAGATTTGCGCGATTCTCCCGGGAGGCTGGAGCAGGACTAGGCCGGTACACTCACGCAGACGCGGGCCCAGCACCGGGTGCGCCAGGTAGGCGGCAGCCTCAGAGCGGGACCGCAGGGCGTAGCGCCTGGACATCGCGCTGGAGCCAAGCCCTTCGATCTGGGGGAAGATGAACCACATCCAGTGGCTGCGTTTTTCCCCGGCCTGCAGCTCTCGCAGAACCCGCGGATAGACGGCTCCCTGCGCAGTGAGAAAACGGTCGAGCTCGGATGTATATCCAGGCACGGGACCAAGTATGGATTCAGGCACGGGCACACTCCTCGCTTCGTCCAAGTCTCCATTTCCATGCGGCGCATAAGCAGCGTCTATAATCAGCCATGGCGCCCAGCCAGACCCTTCCAGCGCAACCCGACAGCCCTCGCCGTGTGCCGCTGGCGGAGAAGCCTGCTATGCCCAGCAGGCTTGCCGCCGGGCTCAAAAGCTCGCCTGCAAGCGGCTGCTCAGCCGAAGCACTCCAGGTGTATGACGCGAAAATTGAAGCAACGACCGCACCCCGCTACGCGCTGCTGATCGATACCGTCCACCGCAGCCGTCCCACTGACGATACCGAGATCATCCGCAAAGCATGGGAGTTCTGCCTGCAGCAGCACCGCGGGCAGCTGCGCGCCTCTGGAGAGCCGTACGTGCTCCATCCGCTCGAGACGGCGATTGTGCTGGCCGAGATGAAGCTGGACTCGACCGCGATCGCAGCCGGGTTGCTGCATGATGCCGTGGAAGACACACCGGTGACCACGCCAGAGATCACCGCCCTCTTTGGCGAGCAGGTGGCGCACATTGTGGAGGGCGTAACCAAACTCGACAAGATCCAGTTTGCCAACCGCGAAGACCGCCAGGCGGAGAGCGTGCGCAAGATGCTGCTTGCGATGGTCACGGATGTTCGCGTGGTGCTGATCAAGCTGGCAGACCGGCTGCACAATATGCGGACGCTGGAGCACCTGAAGCCGGAGCGGCAGAGCTCTATCGCGCGGGAGACCCTCGACATCTACGCGCCGCTTGCGCACCGGCTAGGGATGGGCAAGATCCGCGGCGAGCTCGAGGACCTGGCATTTCGCTATGTGGATCGCACTACCTTCAACGAGCTGCATGAGGCGATCGAAGCTCGGCGCACCGAAGGCGAGCAGTTTCTGGCCGGCGTGGAAACGCTGCTGAACGAAAAGCTGGTTGAAAACAGCATCAAGGCACGGGTGGAGTGGCGGATCAAGCGGCTGTACTCGATCCACCAGAAGCTGCGCGAGAGTGGCGCCGGCGTGGACCAGGTGCATGATCTGCTGGCATTGCGCGTCATTGTCAGCTCGGTGGGTGACTGCTATGCCGTATTGGGGCTGATCCACTCGCTGTATCGGCCGGTGCCGAACCGGATCAAGGACTTTATCGCGATGCCGCGTCCGAACCTCTACCAGTCCCTGCATACCACGGTAATGGGCGAGGCCGGACACCAGTTTGAGGTGCAGATCCGCACGGAGGAGATGCACCGCATCGCGGAGGAAGGGATCGCGGCGCACTGGAAGTACAAGGCCGGCGGTTCGCCTGTTTCTGCCCGAGACGAGCAGCGGCTGGCCTGGGTGCGGCAGCTGGTGGAGTGGCAGCGCGAGATGACAGATCCAAACGAGTTCATCTCGACGCTGAAGATCGATCTATACCCGGAAGAGGTGTACACCTTTACGCCCAAGGGCAAGGTGGTGGTGCTGCCCAAGGATGCGAGTCCGCTGGACTTTGCCTATGCCGTGCACACGGAGGTGGGGCACTCCTGCGTTTCAGCCAAGGTGAATGGCCGCATTGTGCCGCTGCGGGCGCGGCTGCGCAATGGCGACATTGTGGAAGTGGTGACGCAGAACGGCCACACGCCGAGCCGCGACTGGCTCACGTTCGTCAAGAGCTCGCGGGCGCGTAACAAGATCAAGCACTGGATCAACGAGCACCAGCGTGAGCGTGCCATCGAGATAGGGCGCAAGCTGCTGGAGCGGGAAGCGCGAAAGTACAAGGTCGCGCTCTCAAAGTTTGAAGAGTCAGACTATGCGCGGCTTGCCGCGGACTACTCGGTGGCCACGCCGAGCGACATGATGGCGGCGATCGGCTTCGGCAAGTACTCGGCGCGGCAGGTGCTCAACCGCCTGGCTCCCGGCATCCTGCACCAGCAGGCGACGCCGGATGAGCCGAGTCTCCCCACGGGAGAGCAAGATGCGAAGCGGCTGCAGCTGCACGCCAATGCTGCCTCGGACACGCTGGAGGTCGAAGGCTCGAATGAGCTACTGGTTTACCGTGCACGGTGTTGCAACCCAATCCGCGGTGAGGAGATCATCGGCTACGTGACCCGGGGCAAGGGCGTGGCTGTGCATGGGCGCTCCTGCCCGAATGTGCAGAACCTGCTCTACGAGTCAGACCGGCGCATTTCTGTCGAGTGGGCGCGGGAAGCCAAGGCAAACACCGAGGTCGCAGGCCGGCGCGCGACCTACCCGGTCAAGCTCACGGTGATCTGCGATGATCGTCCGGGCATGCTCAAGGAGATCACGGCGACGGCGAGCGAGGAGAACACCAACATCCGCTCCATGGACACGCGGTCCGGGCCGAATGACAGCGCATGGATCGACCTGACGCTGGATGCGCAGGATTTGCGGCATCTGGAACGGCTCCAGCAGGGCCTGCGGCGGATTCCGGGCGTGCGAGACGTGCAGCGTTCGTCGAAGCTGTAGCCGCCTGAGTCTACTGGCAGACCTCGGCTGTGGCGGCTGTGCGATGCCACACCTCGGTGCGCCCAAGGAGTGAGATCCCGATGAAGCCCCTCAGCTTGAGGGCGTCACCCGAGCGTTCCATCTTGGCGGAGTAGGTCTTCCCCGAGAGGGGATCGTAAATCTTGCCGTCTTTTGCTGCGTCTGTGCCGTCCGGAGCGAAGCCTGTGCCGATCGTCAAGCCGCAGAGTGGGCGGGCGCGCCGGCCTCCATCGGGGTTGTTGACGTCCAGGCGGGGCGCATCCTTGCGGCCAATGGTGACGACACGAACACACAGCTGGGTGTTCTCGCAGGTGTAAACGCGGACCACGGACTGGTCAGAGGTGATCCAGTCGCCGGTGAGCGGCGAAGACGGGATCGTCGGCAGAAGAAGCAAAAGGGCAGGGAAGATCATGGGAGGAACCTTTCGAGACGCCAGGTAGACCGTGGTGGGCCCTTGCCCGAGGCTAGCGTTTCACACTGCGAAAGGGAAGCGGAGCAAGGCGAGCTGGCACAATGAGGGGATGAGTGAACAAAGAAAGCAGTCTGTCGCGATTGCCGGCGCGCCGGCGCCGATCGGCCCCTACTCGCCTGCCGTCATCTCCGGAGACCTGGTCTACACCTCAGGCCAGGTTGGGTTTGATCCTCAAACAGGGGTGCTGGTTGAAGGCGGGATTGCGGCTCAAACGGAGCAGGTGCTCCTGAACCTGCAGGCTGTGCTGCAATCCGCCGGCTGCGAGCTGGCCGATGTGATCAAGACGACTGTTTTCCTGAAGGATATGGACGATTTCACAGTCGTGAACGAGATTTATGCGCAGCACCTGGCGCCGGAGGGTACGGTTCCGCCCGCCCGTTCAACGGTCGAGGTAGCGCGCCTCCCACGCGATGCCCGGATCGAGGTGGAAGCGATCGCGCGCCGCCGGGGAGCTGAGAGCTGAGGATGCCGCGCAGCCGGATGCGTCCTTCCCGGCTCCTTACTCATCGAATGAAGTGACAGGAGGGAATGACCTTGGCGACGACCGATACGCCCCAGCAGGGCACCCCGGAAAAGATTAGCAAGACAGAGCAGGAGTGGCGCGAGCAGCTGACTCCCGAGCAGTTCTATGTGACGCGGCAGAAAGGGACCGAGCCGGCCTTCAGCGGTTCTTTGTACCGGAACCATGAGGACGGCGTGTACCACTGTGTAGCCTGCGGTGCCGCGTTGTTTCGCTCGGACGAGAAGTTCGAGTCAGGCAGCGGATGGCCCTCATTCTGGACGCCGGTGAGCCCGGGCGCTGTTGCATCGCACGAGGATACGAGCTACGGCATGCGCCGGGTCGAGAGCACCTGTGCACGCTGCGACGCTCATCTAGGACACGTGTTTCCGGATGGCCCTAAGCCAACCGGGCTCCGCTATTGCATCAACTCGGCAGCTTTAGCTTTCGAGAAGAAGTAAGGCTCCCGCACTCAAAAGCCCCGCGACTGGTCGCGGGGCTTTTGGTTTTAAGAGGAAACGGTTTAAGCCTTAATAACTTTGCCGCTCTTGATGCACGACGTGCAAACACGGATCCTGCGAGCGCTGGACGGGCCGGTCTTGGCCTTGACCGGTCGAAGATTGACATTCCAGCGACGACGCGTCACGTTGTGCGCGTGCGAGATGTTGTTGCCGAACTTCGGTCCCTTATTGCAGATAGCACAAACCTGAGCCATATTTCTTCACTCCAACCCGAGTTAATTCTCGAGGAATCTTCAGGTGCTCCCCCAAAGTATGAGGAGCTCGATAGCGGCCACCTCTGGCGAGGCGGAACTGCGCCGAGCCTTGAGTATACCCGGGGGGCCCCCCGGGCACAAGGATAACCGGCAGCCTCGCCGGCCCGGACCTCCGTCTTGCAAAGCTGCGCTCTGCAAGAAAGCAGAGAGAAAGGCAGCCAGGAATGGCTGCCTTTCTTGCGTGCGACCGCTGTACAGCGAGGCCCTAGTGCGCGCCGACTGTCTTTTCTTCGTTGGCACCCAGCTCGGCAAGGCGCTTGGCGAGTAGCTGCTCAAGGTTTTCAAGCGCTTCCGAAAAGCCCTCAATCCCTTCCTTCAGCTTGTCATGAGCCATGCGGTCTTTCTCATGCATTTGCTCAAAGGTCTTCTCGTCGATGGTGAGCTTCTCAATCTGCTGGCTTTCTGCATTCTTCGGATCCAGTTTGCGCGGCAGCTCTTCCTGCTTTTCATCCAGCTCGTGCAGCAGCTTGGGGGCAATGGTCAGAAGGTCGCAACCGGCAAGCTCCTGGATCTCACCGATGTTGCGGAAGCTGGCGCCCATCACCTGCGTCTTGTAGCCGAACTTCTTGTAGTAGTTGTAGATGGTGGTGACTGACTGCACGCCTGGATCATCGGCACCGGTGTAGTCCTTGCCGGTGTCTTTTTTGTACCAGTCCAGGATGCGGCCGACGAACGGCGAGATCAGCGTTACCTTCGCCTCAGCGCATGCGACAGCCTGGTGCAGGCCGAAGAGAAGGGTGAGATTGCAGTGGATCCCTTCCTGCTCCAGCTTTTCCGCTGCCTTGATGCCGGGCCAGGTGGAGGCGATCTTGATCAGGATGCGCTTGCGATCGATTCCGGCATCCTCGTACATCTTGATGATCTGGTGCGCCTGCTCTAGGGTCTTCTCGGTATCGAAGCTCAGGCGAGCGTCTACTTCGGTCGAGACGCGCCCAGGAATGATGGCAAGGATCTTCTTGCCGAAAGCGACAGCCAGGTGCTTGAACGCTTCGCCTGCTACGTCTTTGTCGGAAGCACTGTCACCGAGGCGCTTCTTGGCTTCAAGCAGAACGTCATCCACGATGCTCGAGTAAGCGGGCATGCCTGCGGCTGCCGTGATGAGGGAGGGATTGGTCGTCGCGTCCTGCGGCTTGACCTTCTCGATCGCCTGGATGTCGCCTGTATCGGCGACCACGGTTGTGATCTTGCGGAGCTGTTCGAGCAGTGTCTGAGCCATCGGGTTTCTCCTGAGAAGCACTTGTGGAGCAGGATATCTGCCCCGGTCTCTCCTATTCTAGGATGCGCGATGCCGCCGCTGATTGGGAAAGTCGAAGAACAGCCCCGGAAATGGTCGATGAAACGCGGGATGGGTGGCCTTTAGGCACCTAGAGGGTAGGTGAACGGGGCAAAAGAAAACGGCAGGCGTAAGCCTGCCGTTCAAGTCGTAAGCCTGGAGCGTTGAAGCTAGAGCGATGCGCTGGAGCCACTGGAACGCGGTGCCTGGACGACGGGCTGGCCGGCGCTGGCGGAACGGCTGCCCAGTGCTCCCCCGCCTGCCGCTGACCCGGCCCTGGTGACAGCCATGGAGCGGACCGTGTTCTGGGCATGCTGCGCCTGCTGCTGGTGCATGGTCACGATGATGACCTGCGTCGCCGTCTTCCCGCTGGAGCGATAGGAGTGCGGTGTGCTTGCGTCGAAATAGACGCCATCTCCGGTCTCCACCTGGTAGGTCTTGTCTGCGTGCCGGATCTCCAACTCCCCATCCAGAACGTACAGGAACTCAAAACCGGCATGAACGTGAGGCTTCACTTCGCTGGGCTTGCGCTGCGGCAGGAACTCGGCAAAGTAGGGATCAAGCTGCCGATCCGGAACCATATAACCCAGGCTCTCGAAGTAATAGGTTGGGTCATCTACGCCGCTTTGCGGGAGGCGTTGACGCTCCTTTTTACGGTGGACACGGAACATAGGTTGCGGTTCGGCTTCAAAGAAGTAGTTCAGATCCTTGCCGAAGACCAGAGAAATGCGTGCAAGATTGCGCAGCGTAGGGATAACCCGGCCCGTCTCCAGCTGGGACAGGAAGCTGGCGGAAAGGCCCGTTTGACGACCCAATTCCACCAGGCCCATGGACTTCTTCAAACGCAGGCGTTTGATCCGCTCGCCGATGCGTTTTTCCGTGATGAAGGCTTCAGCACTGGCCTGGTCGATGGAATCCTTTTCTATCCCAATTACGGGTGCTGCGGCGGTCAGATCCTGCTCGGCTGTTTCAGACTGCCCGTTCCTGTCAATCATGGTGAAGATCCTCCCGGACCAGTGACCTATATGAATGTGTGTATGCTTTCTGATGCTCACGGGGAAGAGCCAGATCAATTATATTTCTTTGTTTCCCCTTTTATTCGCCTTGCTTGAAGTGGATTGAAGTTCCACTGGCTTCGTAAGTTTTAGAAAAGGCGCTTCGCCTTTTCCTGTCTGTGTTGCATCGAACATTCTCAGACGTGGAAGAGCTTCTTTGTGGTGTTTGACATAGGAGCTCTGCTCTCCACGAGAGTTTGCACCTTCCATCCTCCGCAGTAAGTTTCCATCCGCAATCCGCATCACTGAAACAGCATTCACTTTGCACAAGGGCCAGGGTGCTCGTTTGACTAACCGCTAACACCCGAACGCTCAGCGTGGGACTCCCCGGTCTGTACCGCATCCACTTCCACAACTCCAGACTGACAAAGGACTCTGTTCATGCCACAGCCCTCCTCGCCGGACCCGAGCCGCGACAGCGCTCCGTCCGAGTTGAAACGGCTACTGATTACCGGTGCAAATGGAATGATCGGGCACGCGCTGCGCGCAGAGGCAGTAGCGCGCGGGATAGAAGCAATTCCGATCCAACGGCCCCTGCATGGCGACGGCAAGGGGCAGGCGCCTGCCTCGCCTGACACAATCCTGTGGGAGCCCGGGGCGGCCCATCCATTTGCCGACCTTTCCCGACTCGAAGGCTTTGACGCCGTTGTGCATCTGGCGGGGGCCAACCTCAATGCACAAAGGTGGAGCGCAGCTTACAAACAAACGATCCTGCAAAGCAGGACGCAGACCACTGGCGCGCTCGCCCTGGCACTGGCACGGTTACGTAATCCGCCCAAGGTGCTGCTCTCGGCTTCGGCTACCGGCTTTTATGGATCGCGTGGTGACGAGGTACTGACTGAAGACGCTGAAGGCGGTACGGGCTTTTTGAGCGAGGTGTGCAAAGCATGGGAGAGCGCCACTTCGCCGGCGCTCGCAGCCGGGATGCGGGTGGTACACCTGCGTTTTGGAGTCGTACTGAGCCCTTACGCAGGAGCTCTCAAGCAGATGCTGCCGATCTTTAAAGCAGGCCTTGGTGGCAAGCTGGGCAGCGGCCGGCAGTGGACCAGCTGGATTACGCTCCAGGATCTGCTGGCTGCAGTGCTGCACGCGATTGCGCATGAGGAGCTGCAGGGACCGGTAAACGTCGTAGCTCCGGAGCCTGTGCGCAATACAGAGTTCACCAAAGCACTGGGAACGGCGTTGAAACGGCCTGCCTTTTTGCCGGCACCGGCGTTTGCGCTGCGCGCTGCTTTTGGCGAGATGGCCGACGAGGCGTTGCTCTCAAGCTGCCGTGCGATTCCGGCCAAGCTCCAGGCCAGCGACTTCACTTTCAAGACTCCGACGATCCGCGAGGCGCTGGAGCCGATGCTTGCATCGCCCGGGCAGGGCTGAGGCTCTGTCCCCGAGATCCGCTCAGAGGCCGGAGGGAGTCCAGCCGCTCTGCTAGGCTGGGCTTGCAATGCCCATCCGTGAGCGCCTGGCGCCTTTCCTGCTTCTGCTCCCGCTCTGCGCTTGTGGCAATCCGGGCTTACCCCTGCCGCCGTCCCTGAAGCTCCCGGAGCCAGCAGCGGATCTCGGTGCGGATCGGGTCGCTGACACCGTCCGGCTGCACTGGACCATGTCTCGGCGCAGCACGGACCGGCTGCTGCTCAAAGGGGATCAGCGCGCAGTAATCTGCCGGGCTGCCGAGAGTGCGCCCTGCCAAAGGATCGGGGAGCTGCTGGTGGAAGCCGGCAAACCGGCGAGCTTCCAGGATGCTTTGCCGCCTGCGTTGACTTCAGGGGAGCCTCGGCTTCTCCGGTATGAATTGCGTCTGCAGAATCGCCGGCATCAGGACGCCGGAGCAGCAGCCTCCGCGTTCGCCATGGCAGGGCTGCCGCCGCCTGCTGTTGCGCGAGCGTCGGCCACCATGTCGGCTGCGGGTATTGCCGTGCGTTGGGAGGCTACGAGGCCGGCATTTTCCGAGGAAAAGTCGTTAGGAGACGCACCGGGTGTTCACCGACTGGTGCGGCTCGAGCGGGAACGGGTGCTGCAGGCGGGCCAGAGCGCGGCACCGGCCAAGGGCGAGACCGAGGCAGGTGTTCCGCAGGCGCTGACCCAGACGCTTGAATCGGGCGAACGCGCGCCCACGGGTTCTCGCAGCGCCTGGACGCCCAGCGAGACGGTGGATCGGCAGGCAGTGCTGAACCGCTCCTACCGGTACCGTGTCACCCTGGTGGAGCAGGTCGTCCTGCAGGGGCACACCCTGGAGGCGGCGGGCGCAGGAGGGCAGACCGGAATCGTGGTAGCCCGGGATGTGTACCCGCCTGCCGTACCGGCCGGCCTCGCCGCAGTCGCCAACGTGGAGGGTGGAACACAGGGAGCGATCGACCTGGCCTGGAGCGCGGATGCGGATCCGGATACTGCTGGATACGTGGTGTACCGGCGCATGGCGGGCAGCGCAGCTGCGCCTGAGCGCGTGAGTGGGTTTAAGTCCGGGGCCGGGCTTCTTCCCAGCCCGACCTGGAGCGACACAGACGTGAAAAAAGGCGTGCGCTATGCGTACTCAGTGAGTGCGGTGGATGCGAGCGGTAATGAGAGTGCGCGCTCGCCTGAGGTGACGGAAGGCCTGCCGGAGTAGATCACGTCCCTGGCAGGCCTTCGCATCCACGGCAGGGTTAGAAGTGGAAGCGGTAGCGCAGCTCTCCGTAGATGCTCCGGGGATCATCCTCGTGGAAGCCGCCGAAGGTCAGGCTGTTGTCGAGCAGTACGCGGTGGTTGGCAAGGTTGGTGGCAGACACGGAGCACGATGCCGACTCGCCGATGGAGCGCCCGAGCGAAAGGTCGACGGTAGCGTGCTGCGGTAGATAATTGCCCGGGTACTGTGCATCGGGTGTCCCGTTGGAAAAGCCCGATCCATAGTAGACATTGCTTGCGGCATAGGTATGCCAGGGCAGAGCCGTGCTGTAGCCCACGTTGAGGGTGTTGCGCTGGTCATGATCGAGCGGCGTGTAGCTGAAGCCGGCATCGCAGGCCGGCGAGCCAACAGGAGCACAGATTAGCCCGCCGGTGATCGCGCCACGCTGCTGCGCGATCTGGTTGGAGTAGGCGAGGTGGACCCTGCCTCCGCTGGGAAGCTGCGGTGAACGCAGGGTGAGCTCCCAGGCCTGGATCAGTGCGCCGTCGACTGTGACGGGGTAGTAGATGCTTGACTCGCCCAGGTTGGAGTGGTCAAGGAAGTTGTTGGCGCGGGTCTGGAATGTATCCGCGTCGAGGAGCCAGCCGCGGTACGGGATCTGCACTCCGAACTGGTGCTCCTCATCACGCTCGCCGTGGAGGGGAGCAAAGGCTGTGTTTGTGCTGTTGGCGTAGTCAAGGATGGGCCCCGTAGCCGTATCAAGCGGCGGGGGCTGGTAGAAGCGCCCATAAAAGGCGCGGAAGGTCCAGTTGAGGCGAGGGATGCGGAGGGCGAATCCTACGCGCGGGTCGACCTCCTGCTCACTGAACGAAGCGCTGAACTGAGACGCGCGCAGGCCGGCGATCAAGGTGAGCTGCGGCAGGGGCTGGTAGCTGTCGGAGAGCCACTCTTCCACCAGGCCGCCGGCAATAGCTTCCGTCAGCAGAAAGTTGGGGTAGCTGCCGTCGTTGAAGACAGAGCCGAGTTTGTCGTTATCGTGCTGGCCGAAGCTGTACAGACCAGCCTGCAGCTCGTTGCGGGCAAGCTCCCCGGTGGCTGAGGCCTGCAGCCCGGCGTAGATCGAGGTTCGATCGGAGGTAGTAGCCACGGGCAGATCAGCAGGATTGGGCTGGTAGTCGGCCCGATTGCTGTGGAAGAAAGGAGAAAGCTGGAGCAGTGTGGAGTTGCCGGCGGTATGGGCCCAGGTGAAGGCGACCAGGCCATCTGTTTCGCTCTGTGCATCGCGCAGGCCGCTGGAGTTGTACTGCTGGTTTTCCACGCTGTTCGGGTCCGGGTCATAGGGGATTTGGAAGAAGTCCGTCCGGAGCTGGCCCACAAGCCGCAGCTGGTCGCGCGGAGTGCGGTTGTTGATCAGGGAGACGAAGCCGCCATAGCCATTGGCAGCGTCATGCAGGGTCTGCTCGATGGGGGGAGCAAGACCGTAGTCGCTGCGGTTGCCGTTCACGCTGGTATACCAGGCAAAGCGCTCCGAGTGGCTGCCGAGGCTGAGCTGATCGTTGCTCTGGAGGAAGTTGCCGGCGCTCAGCACGAGCTCGCCCTGCCGGTCGCTGTCAAAGCCGCTCCGGGGCAGCACGTTGAAGACGCCGTAGGTGCGGTCGCCGACATCGGCGGCGTAGCTGCCACGCTGGACCTCAAGGGTCTGAATGTCTTTCGGGTCGATCTGCGCGCCGAGGTTGCTGGCGATGTTGGTGTTGGGGATCTCGACGCCGTCAATCTGCCAGTTGAGCTGATGGCCGCCGCGCATGTGGAGCATGTCATGCGTGATGTAGGCACCGGGGACGTAGTCGGTGATCATGGCGAGGCTGTTGGTGCGGTCCCCTCCAGGCGTGTTCTCGATCTGTGCGCGGCTGATCACGGTGGTGGGCGTGACGGAGTCGGCGGCAGCGAGTGCCACCGTAGACGCCACAGACTCGTGGACGGTCGCGAGCGTCAGCTGGAAGTGAAGCTCCGGCGAGGTGCCGGAGGCCAGGGTAAGGGATTGCTGTGCAGAGGCAAAGCCGGGTTGCGAGACAGACACCATGTAGTCGCCGAGCGTGACGGCCGGGAAATCGAAAGCGCCTTCGGCATCGGTTTCCGTCTCAAGAGAGATACCGGAAGCAAGCGAGCGTAGGCTGACGTGTGTGCCAGGAACAGGGCGGTGCGCGGGGTCATGCACGACCCCGCGTACGCGGCCAAAGATGGTGGCCAAGAGCGGAAAGCTACTGAGAAGGACGAGCAGAAAGAGGGCGAAGTACGAGAACCTGCGAGGGTGCATGGGTCTTCCTTGTCACTTTGGGAGGTGACGAGTTCCTGTTCTTAAGGGGAGCGCTTAGAGGAGGCGCAGAACAGGACGGGAAGGCGGCCCACGCTTCTGGCGGGAGCGGTCAAACGAGATGCGCCGGAGGCAGGCGGCGCGCGCTGCGGGGGAGGGTTCGTGCAGCAGGCCGGCGGAGAGGACGGCAGCTCGCCCCGGGGCGGCATGCTCATGGGAGGCGATCGCCGGCAGGTGCTGGAGAAAGGGGCAAACAGAAACCGGGGCACGCAGCTGGCGATGGCTCTGATCCGATTCTTCCCGATCCGATTCCTCGGCTCTATGGAGGGCAGAGCGTTCCGCGGCCGTCATCGCGCAATGGTGCGCACCCTCTCTGCGGCAGCATACGGGCAGCTCCCCTCCGCTGCCGCTCGCTTGCGCGAGAAGCGGGGGAAGCAGGGGGAGCAGAAAGAGGGTGCTCAGCAGGATGGCAAGGAAACGACGCACGCTGCCATCAAAATACAGCATCTTTCCGGGCATTCCCAAGAATGTCGGCCATCGAGCGCACCTGCATTCGCGAGGACCCATGCAGGAGGAAAGGCCTTGTGAGGGCGGATCTCGGTTTTTCGCTGCCGCGAAACTCCGCTGATAAACAGAGAAGGGCAGCCTTGGGCTGCCCTTCTTTTGCATAGCCATGACTTCCTTGGCGGCTTACTTTGCCACAACTGTCACTTCACCGTGGTTGTCGCAGTGGTCGCCATCGGGAAAGTGCAGATGGCCGTCGACAAGGTAGTCGACGTGGTCGCCGTGCGGAACGGCCTCGTGGCCGCAGTCGGAGCCATGAGTGTGGGCAGCGTCATGACCGCTACAGTCGTGGCCCTCAGTGCAGCCAGCGGGGTTTGCCTGGCTTACCTCGAGCACGTGCTCATCGACATGGCCTTCATGCGGGCTGTGGAGGTGGCCGTCGTGGAGGTAGTCGACATGATCGTCGTGCTGGATGGCAGTGTGGCCGCAGTCGGTACCGTGCTCGTGGGTGTGGTTCTCGTGGATCTCGTGGTCAAGGGCCATGATCGATGTGTCCTTTTCTATGCGCCGCGGCGCAGGGCTGGGGTTGTTGTGTTCACAGGCATGCGCAAGTCCGTCGAGAACCAGGTTCGCCACGTGCTGATCTGCCAGGTAATAAAGCATGTGCTTGCCCTTGCGCTCGCGGCCCACGATGTTGTCGGCACGGAGCACGCGAAGGCGTTGCGAGATGGTGGTGATGGACTCCGCTTCCGCCAAAGCAAGCTCTGAGACGCAGGCCGGTCTGGCTGCGAGCCGGGCAGCTAGCCGCAGACGTGCCGGCTCGCCCAGCGCGCGAAAGATGCGCGAGGCCTTCTCCACCTCTGCCGGGCTTGCAGCCGGTCTTGAAGGCAAATGGTCCTGCAGGTGATCACCGGGAGAGCAGTCAGTATCTGGATGTTTTGCCATGATTGTCTTTCCCGCCTCCTGTCTTGATCCTACCTACAGACGATTGCATAACTATGCAAGTGTAGCTGTAAAGAGGCAGAGTGACAACAATTTGCTTGTGGCGACTCGCCAGTTCGGGCTTGTTCGATCAGGAGACCGGCGTCGCGCTGACGCGCTCCTCGCCGAGCGCCACGAAGCGGCGGGTGCGGGCATCGTAGGTGGAGACATCGCCGGAGCGGATGTCATATACCCAGCCGTGGAGGCGGAGCTGCTTGCGCTCGATCGCCTCGGCGACGGATGGGTGAGTCACGATATGGTCGAGCTGCGCGAGCACATTTTCGCGGACCAGTGCGTCGAGCTGCGCTTCCTCGCCGGCGTCGCCAAGCTCCGCGAGGACGGACTCGCGCGCGTCACGGGTGAAGTGGAGCCACCGGGCAACCGCCGGCAGCCGCTCGAGGTTTTCGCCGCCGCGAAGGACGGCGGTCATGGCACCGCAGCCGGAGTGCCCGCAGATGACAATGTCAGGGATGCCGAGGACGGCGACAGCGTACTCAATGCTGGCGGTTACGCCGCCGGGCACAGGCGAGTGCGGAGGGACGATGTTGCCGGCGTTGCGCACCACAAACAGCGTGCCGGGACCTTGCTGCGTCAGCATCTCGGGGATGATGCGCGAGTCGGCGCAGCCGATAAACATAGCGGAAGGGGATTGCCCCTCGGCGAGCTTGTGAAACATCTGCTCGCGGCCCGGGTGCACCTCGCGCTGAAAGCGAAGCACCCCGTCAATGATATGGTCCATGCGCTCCACTATCGCATTTTGCTACCGGCGGCGCACCTGCTCTTGCCTGATCCGGCAGGAAGCCGGCCTGGTGTAGCCTGAGCGCTGTCCGGCCGTGGTGCCGTAGACAGCAGGAGGACGCCACGATGCTAGCCCGCTATCAGCTTGGCCCAGAGACGGAACTGCTTGTGCTCTCCGATGGGCTGTGCCGGTTTGACGGCGGCGCCATGTTCGGCGTGGTGCCGAAGGCGCTGTGGAGCCGCGTCGCCACCCCGGGCGAGGCGAACCGCGTCACGCTTGGGCTCAATACGGTGGTGGTGCGCAGGGCGGGGCAGACCGTGGTGATCGAAACCGGCTTCGGCGAGAAGCTTACCCCCAAGCAGGCGGCCCTGTACGGGCTTGACCCGTCGCCCGAGGCGCGGCTGCCTGCGGCGTTTGCGCGGGCGGGCGTCGCTCTGGAGTCCGTGGATCTGGTCATCAACACGCACCTGCACTGGGACCACTGCGGCTGGAACACGCGCTTTGCCGGGCAGGATGAAAGTCACGATGGACCGGGTGTGATCCCGACCTTCGCCAATGCGCGCTACCTGGCCCATGCGGGCGAGATCGCCCACGGCCGCGCGCGGCATGAGCGGGATGCTGTGTCGTACGTGCCGGAGAACTATGAGCCCCTGCTTGCGTCCGGGCAGATGGAGGCGATGACGCTCCCGGCTGGTGAAGAGCGGGAATTAGCACCCGGCATAGCGGTGGAGCTGTTCCCGGGCCACACGCGCCAGCTGATGGCCGTACACGTCCGCGATGGGGTCAACGGGCGCCGCGCCTGCTACATCTCAGACCTCCTGCCGACGACGGCTCACCTGCCGCTCACCTGGGGGATGAGCTTTGATCTGGATCCTTTGCGGGTGATTGAGGAGCGCAAGCGCTTCTATGCTCGCGCCATGGCTGAGGACTGGCTGGTGCTGTTTACGCATGACGCGGCGGTGCCGGGCGCCTATCTGGAGCCGGCAAAGGGCGGAGCGGCGGCACGACCGGCGGTTAGTCTGCCGCTGCCAGTGCCTGGCGGGGCATCCTAGTCACCGTGTCAGGATCATGGCGAGCGTGGTTGCCGGGCAGCAAAAGCCGGTCGGAAGCGGGCAGGACGGAGACTCCAGCGGAGCGTATGCCGCTCGATGCTGCGCTCCGACGATTTCTGGACGACCAGGCGCGCGCCTCTGCGGGTCCGCTCCGGTCTGCGCAGGATGCTCGCGACCGTATGCAGCGCCAGTTGGAGGCTCGAGCCATCCCGGGGCTGCCCAATGGCGTTGAGGTCCGGGATTTGGTCATCGAGGCGACGCATGAGGACTCTGACGGTACGTCGCCGCTCCCTGTGCGCGTGTACCTGCCGCCCCATTCGCATGCCGCTGTGGGCAGCCTGCCGGTGCTGGTGTACCTCCATGGCGGCGGGTGGGCTGCGGGCTCCGTCGCGACGCATGATCCGTTCTGCCGGCTGCTTGCGGGGCTCTCCGGCGTCTCGCTTCTCTCCGTGGAGTACCGGCTTGCCCCCGAGCACCCGCACCCGGCGGCTCTCCGGGATGCCGAGCGTGCGGTGCGCTGGGCAGCGGCCAACGCAGCCAACTGGGGCGGCGATCAGGCCAAGCTGGCGCTTGGCGGAGACAGTGCCGGAGCTAACCTGGCTGCAGTGGTCGCAAATCGATTTGCGATCGAGCGTGGAGCGCCGGCTTTGCGCGGGCTGATGCTGCTGTACCCCGTCACTGACCACCCCAGCGCGCACCACGGCTCCTATGCTGAAAACCGCACCGGCTACGGCCTGGAAGCAGACACGATGCGCTGGTACTGGGAGCTGTATGCCAAGGGCGTTTCTCCGGATGATTCGACGATCTCGCCGCTGCGCGCTCCGCTGCTCCCGGAGCTGCCGCCGACACTGGTGGCTACTGCCCAGTATGACGTGCTGCGGGATGAAGGAATCGCGTATGCGCGGGCGCTGGAGCGGGTTGGCGTAAGCGTCGAGCACATCCATGCTGCGGATATGCACCACGACTTCTCGGTCGGCCCGGCGACGGTGGCGCGCTTTCCGCAGTGTGACCGGGCGCTGGGGCAGATCGCTGCATGGCTGCGGCGCACCCTGTAGCCGGGAGGCCGGGAGAAAGCAGCCTCGTGAAGAGCGGAGGTCCAGGCTCACCCGGGCGGGGAACCTGGACCTCCGGCGGCATCCCGAAGTCTAGTCGCTGTGGTGCTTGTGCTTCTTCTTGTGCACGGGAGCAGGTTCCGGGGTCGGAGTGGGAGCTGGCGTGGGCGGCGGAGGTGGCGTGGGCGCCGGTGCCGAGCCACCCCCGCCTGTTCCAGAGCCTGAGCTCGAGGCTGAGCTCAGGGCAGCCAGCACTGCCGCGCCGTTAGGTGAGCCGAGACCAGTACATGGGTCCCATCCTTTGGCGGCGTTGTAGGTGCCGTTCGAGCCGCTTGTGATGTCGCGCAGGGAGCCTGGTGTGGCATAAAGCTGGGGATTGGCGAAGCCGACGTTGCTTTGCCCTGATCCGGCACGGCTCTGATTGATGAGGGTGATGAGACCTGCCCAGAGCGGGGCCACGGCGCTGGTACCCCCAACCACTTGCTGCTGCCCATCAATCATTACGCTGTAGCCAGACTCCGGCGACGCGTCGCCTGCGACATCCGGCACACCGCGGCCGCCGCTGCTGCTGCTCGGCTTGGGGACGCCGGCGTTTGCCTGCCAGGACGGAAGCGCAAAGACTGTACTGACGCCGCCGCCGGTTGCGCCGCCACCGGCGGACTGGTCGTTCCAGACAATCTCAGAGCTGATGGTGGCACCGGAACCGGCGAGCCGGGTGCCTCCGCAGGCCAGGACATGAGGACTCGAGGCGGGGAAATCGACGTTGTTCCCGGAGCCGCCATCGGAAGAGCCATTGTCGCCCGAGGCCACCGTGATGGTGACGCCGAGGGCCGCGGCAGACTGGCAGGCATTGTCGAGGGAGGTGCGCGAGGCTGCGGACCAGCTGGACTCCGGACCGCCCCAGGAGATGGAAAGAACGCCCGGCTTGTTGGCGGTGTCGTGGACAGCAGTCGTGATGCAGTCGATAAAGCCCTGGTCAGTATTGGGCGTGAAGTAGACGGCGATCTTTGCGCCGGGTGCCACGGCACCGGCAACCTGGATGTCGAGGGCCACCTCGCCGTCGGCACCGGAAGGGTCGCCACCCGGAACATTAGTCGCTCCGTCTACAGAGATGGCGACCACCGTGGGAGGCGTGAGACCAAGGCCCCGAAAATACGTGGTGATGTCCGAGGTCTCGTAGCCGCCGCCGAGCTCAAGAATGCCGATGGTCTGGCCGGTACCGTTGAGGCTGGACGGAAAGGCGTAGAGCTCGGCTACCTGCAAAGGCGAAAAGCTGGCCGCATCCGCTTTGGCATGGATGATGCGTCCTCCGCCTGTTCCATCCTCGAGGCGGCGCAGCTGGGACTTGGCAATGGGCCGGGTGTCGAGGCCCAGCACTGACTCGATGCGCGGGGCGTGTTCTGAGGGCAGCGTGATGCTGCCTCGGAAGCCGTGGAAGTGCTTGCCATGCTTCAGGTGCTGGAAGGTCTGGAGCTCTACGCCAAAGGCCTTCTCCATCTGCTTTGCCGGCCCGCGCAGGACCAGGGTGCGCCGCGGCTGGCTGGAGGCTGCTTCGTCGACAGACAAGCCGTGCTCGTGGGCGAAGGTTCGGAGGGCTTCAAAGTCTGCAGGGTCAGCTGCATAGTTCCGGTCAAACTCCTCATGGGAGATGACCCGGCCACCGAGAGCCTGGAGGTCCAGGGGCTTTCGGCGGCGCGTGATGACGGAGACCGTCAGGATCTGTTCGGGAGCGATCGGACCGGTTTCGGAGGCTTCGGCGGGTAGGGGGTTTTCGCTGGAGGCGAGCTGGACGCGCGCCTGCTTGGGGTCAGTACCACTCATGTCAAAGCACCTCTGCCTTCCACGCTACCGGAAGTGCGCGGGAATAGGAGAGTACGTGCAGTGAGCAAGTTTGGCGCAGCATTGCTGGGATTGTGCGTTTGCAGCGCTTGGTTGAGGAGCTCTTCGGGAGCACTCTCTTTGGGCCGCCGCAAGGGGCGCTAGCTCACGTGCTTGTGGAACAGGTCATCCTTTTCCTTGCAGGGACTGCAGGCGCAGGAGGCCGCGCAACCAACCAAAAGGGCGGCACCGCCCGTGATGATCGCCTCAGCCCAGTGGGCATTGAGGTGAGCGAAATGCCAGATGAGGTCGTGAAGGTGGAGAAACCACATGTTGGGATCCTCGCGGCTCACTGCGGGATCCACGCCCGCAGGAAATGATGTCGCTCTATGCTGTCACCATTCTAGATACCCCTGCAAATAATTTGCGCAGGATTTTGGTCATTGGTGATACCGGGAGTTCCAAATCAGAAGGGAAGGAGTCCAATCCCATCTTGATACAAGGCAGGCGCTCGAGAAGGAGCATCGCTTGGCTCCAGGCGAAGAAAGGGAGAAGATAGAAGGCGAGACGGCTGGCGGGGCTGCGAAGAGCAGTAGCTCTGGGTTGGGCGGAGGGCAACCAAATGATGCAGAGGACCGAGGGAGAGGTGCGCTGGCTGTTTCTTGACCTGAACTCCTACTTTGCTTCTGTAGAGCAGGAGATGCGGCCTGAGCTGCGGGGCAGGCCGATTGCTGTTGTCCCTGTGGTGGCGGACAGCGCGACCTGTATCGCAGCCAGCTATGAGGCTAAGAGCTTTGGCGTGCGCACGGGCGTAAAGGTTGGCGAGGCGAAGCGCATGTGTCCGGAGCTTGTGCTGGTGGAGGCTCGGCATCGCGCATACGTGGAGTACCACCACCGCATCATCGAGGCGGTGGAGCGATGTGTGCCGGTCTCGGCAGTGATGTCGATCGACGAGATGGCGTGCTCGCTGATGGGGCGTGAGCAGGAGCTGCTGCGCGCGCTGGAGCTGGCACAAACGGTGAAGCAGTCGATCCGTACGCATGCGGGGGCGACGCTGCGCTGCTCCATAGGCCTGGCGCCGAACCGGTACCTGGCCAAGATCGCCTCCGATATGGAGAAGCCGGATGGGCTGGTGGCGTTGACGCCGGACATTCTGCAGGCGGCGCTCGCTGGGCTGGCGCTGCGCGACCTGCCGGGGATCGGGGCGCAGATGGAGCGGCGTTTGCAGGCGGCGGGCATCCGCACGATGCCGCAGCTGCTGGGGCTGGGGCGCGAGGGGATGCGCGAGGTGTGGGGCGGCGCAGGTGGGGACAAGCTGTGGTTCTGGCTGCAGGGCGAGGACTTCCACGACCCGAAGCTCGAGCATCAGAAGTCGATCAGCCAGAGCCACGTGCTGCCGCCGCAGCTGCGCAACCCGGAGGGCGCGTATGCGGTGCTGCACAAGCTGCTGCACAAGGCGGCGATGCGCTTGCGCGCGGCCGGGCTGTGGACCACGCACCTGACGCTGTCAGTGAAGTACGCGGTGCCGAAGCGCGCGATGCAGCGGCAGCACAGCTCGGGGATCCCGCAGGCGGCGTGGTCGCAGGGCCTGGCGGTGGTGGAGTGCCAGGACACGCAGACGCTGGTGGAGGCGCTGGGAAAGCTGTGGGCGGCGCGTCCGCAGGACGCGGCGCACCAGTCGCCATTTTACGTGGGGGTGTGGCTGGGGCAGCTGGTGCCGAACCACCTCCATACGCTTAGCTTGTTCTCAGGATTAGATTTAGAGACCAAGCGGACGCGGCTTTCGGAAGCGATGGACGCGGTGAACGGCAAGTACGGAACCCACACGCTGGCCACGGCGAGCATGCTGCTGGCCGGGTCTTCGGCGGCGACGCGGATCGCGTTTACCAACATTCCGGACCTGTTTTGAGGGTGATCTGGGGCTGTTTTGAGGTGCGCAAAGGCGGCTTTTGGGGTGCGTTTCGGTGTCAAAAACGTGCCCGAAACGTGCCATTTTGCGCCAAGTTCGCGCACCTCAAATGTATAAAAAGCGGCGATGGTGCATAAGTATGCATGTCAAGCCGTACGCCCGTACCGTGAAACGGTACGGGCGGGGGATTGCGTGGGAAGGGGTTCTGGAGAGCCCTGCTTTCGACGCAAGACCTTTCCGCCCTGGGCATCGGTCCAGGCCAGGAGAACGGCCAGGAGAACGCCAGGAGAACGGGGCTGTCAAACCCTGTTAGCCACTCCCGATAGTGCGGCGCAGCTTTGGGGCGGTGGCGCTCCATAGCCAAGAAATGTGCTTAGGGGAGGCCGGGATGTCGGGTGAGCTACTGGGCGGCGACGGCCTGCTCGGGGGCTTTTTGTGGATCGGGCAGTTTTGTGTCCCCGGGTAGGAAGAGCACGAACTGGCAAGAGTGAATGCTGGGGGAGCAGGAGAGGATGCCGCGGCGGAGCAGATGGGCGTCTGTGCCGGCGGGGATAGGCAGGATAGAGCGGTCGTGGAGGAGGGCGGACCGAATGGCCTGCTCCTGTCCGGAGAGGGTCTTGTCGCCTTCGATGAAGTGCACCTGGATGGGGAGAGACGGAAGCAGGCCGATCGGCAGAGTGGAGGCAGCGGCTTTGGAGGGCGGCGTGTCGGCCAGCACCCAGAAGTCTGCTTCGGCCGCGGTTTTCGAGAGCAGGGGCAGCTGGAGGGAGCGCATCTTGGCGAGGCGGGTCGCGGGATCTTCTGACAGCTTGGCGGAGACATGCGCCGGATTTTTGTCGTTTTGGGCGCTCAAGGCGGCGAGGCGGGCAAGAAGGGCTTTGCCGTCTGGCTCCGGTACGGGACCAGCCTCGTGCTGGCTGGTGCTCAGGAGGTAGGTGTCGAGGGCTTCGCGGAGGCGGCCCTGCTTCTCGTAGAGCATGCCGAGGTGGTAGCCCATGACGGGGCTTTGCGCGGTGCGCCAGGCGGCGTAGAGGTAGGTTTCGGCGCGGGCGGTATCGCCCTGCTGGTAGGCGACCCAGCCGACGGTATCCCAGGTGGAAGTGATGAGCCTTTGCGTGGCGAGGTCCTTGGCGGTGACGGAGGCGAGCGAGATGTTGTTGGTGCGGCTTTCGAGCAGGTGGAGGGACTCGGCGCTTGCCTGCTGCGAAGGCTCGAGATCGAGGCCGCGATTGGCAAGCTCATAGGAGATGTCGTTGAGCAGTTCGGCGTCCTCGGCTCCATGGAGGGCGTTTTCAAGGGTGCGCTGCCCTTCGCGGTTGCGGCCGGCGGCGAATTGGGCGTTGCCGAGGGCCAGCAGCATGGTCTTGTCGGACGGGTTCGCGAGGGCTGCTTCTTCCAGCAGGGCAATGGCATCCTCGTGGCGGCCGGCCTCGGTGAGTAGCGCGCCCTCCTGCCGGGTGAAGGCGGTGTTGTCGGGGTGCAGCTTGCGCAGGCTTTCCAGAGTCAGGATGGCGTCGTCGCGGTGTTTGCCGCGGAGCTGGGCCCAGAGCAGGAACGGGAGCACACGCTCGTTCGAATCCGGGTAGAGGGCGACCTCCTTGTGGTAGTCCGTGATGGCTTCGTCGTAGTGCAGGCGCTGGCCGGCGATCGTGCCGGCCAAACCCCAGAGCCCAGGTTCGTCGGGGCTGAGGGCACGCGCGGCGTCGACCTTGGCGGCGGCCTCATCAAGATGGCCGCTGCGCAGACTCGCCATTGATTCCCTCAGGAGTGCCTGGGCTGCCGCGTTCCTGGACGGGGAATTAGTGGTGACAGGCTGTGCTGCTGTCGCTGTGACGGCGCTTTTGTCTTTGTCTGCGGGGACGGGTGGCGTGGTGCCCTCGGAGAGGGTGAGGAAGACGCCGTTGTTGGCGTCGATGTCGTGTTGAAAGCTGTTGTACTCGGCCCATTGCTCGGCAGGCAGGGAAGGCTTGCGGACATCCAGGCGTGCGCTGGTGATGAGATCCGAGCCCTGGAGGCGATAGCTCAGGTCGAAGGTCGCGAATGAGCTTTCGGTATGGACATTTTGCGGCAGGGTGGGAATGGTGAAGCCGGTGGGCAGCGTGATGGTCGAGGTAGCGAGCTCCGTACGGGGCGCACCCAATGAAATGGGCTGCTCGGGCTGCTTGTCAAAGGTGGCGCCTGAGAAGAGGGAGTACGGGAGCAGGGCGAGGATCCGGTGGTTGGGCCAGTCTCCGTAGGTGTCGCGCTTGTAGTCGTAGGCGAGGTGCAAAGGCTGCGTCGGCTGATCGACACCGGTGGGCGTGAAGGCGGAGACTTCGCCGCCGAAGCCCAATGCATTGGAGATGCCCTGGCCGACCTGCGGCCACTGCGAGCGCGTGGTGCTGAACAGTGCGACGCGGCAAAGGAATTCGAGGTCTCCATGGAGCGTGGCGTCGAAGTGGCCGGTCAGCTTGCCGTCGCTTGAAAGCGTGCCGCGCGCCTCGTAGTGGTCAGAGGCGGCAAAGGGGAGGGTCGCGGGTGTTTTGACCAGAGTCGGAACACCCTGACCGACGGGCGGGATGAGCAGGGCATCGACGTCGCGGAGGCCGGCAAGGAGCATGCCTTCGGGTGCGACCTCAGAGGTGCTGTCGAGCCAGAGGCGAGAGCCGTCGGCACGCCGGACCGCGGTGATGACGTGATTGAAGTTGTTGGGAGCGGGCAGGTCGCGGTCAAGGTGGATACCGGCGCCGATGAGTACGGGGTCCGCCTGTATGCCGGCGGCGGAGAGAAGGGCAGCGAGCAGGGTGTGTTTGTCTTTGCAGTCGCCATAGCCGTTGCTGAGGACCTCGCCGGCGCGGTGAGGCTGGAAGCGGCCGGCGCCGAGGTCAATGCCGACGTAGCGAATCTCAGTCGCGACAAAGCTGTAAAGGCGGTGGATACGTTCGTCGTCTGTGGCGGCACCGGCGGTGAGCGCGGCAGCCCGGGCGCGGATCGCGGCGTCAGGGGCGGCGCGATCCGCGGAGAGGGAGCGGTACCAGGCGCCGACCGCGGCCCAGTCGTGAAAGGTGGTCCAGGCAACGTCCGGAATGATGGCTGGTGCAGGAGTGTCCTTTGCGGCGTCCTTTTCTGTGCCGGGGGCGGGGACAGAGGGTTTGGTCTGCTCGGCGTGCCAGGTGTAGACGGTGTCAGCGCCGTCAGTGTGTATGACAGCTTTGAGGTGAGGGCTTTGGACGTTGAGGCTGCTCGCTGTGGGGTAGCGCAGCTCAAGCTGTTGGTCGAGCGTGACGATGTTCTTTTCGAAGTAAAGAGCTTCCCAGAAAGCGCCCGGAGTTTCTGCCCGGAGCTTGTGGATGACGACTTCGTACTCCAGGCGATCGCCTACGGCAAGGGACTGCACGGGGATCTGTAACTGGTGCTGATCGGTATAGAGAGGGGCTTCGCGGGTGACGTCGGCGGTGAGGTCGCGCTTGCCGTCGAGGTCGGTAGAGACGAGCGAGCCGTCGGGCTTGCGTACGCGGATGGAGCGGAGCTCGACGGACTCATTGTCGGCCGAGTAGGGGAAAGAGAGGACGCCGTACTGGCGCACGGCAGCGTCGGACTGGAGGTGAAGCACGGCGCGCAGGGTGTGTTCGCCGGAGCCGTCAGCGTTGTAGCGGAAGGTGGTGAGCTCGTGCTCGATGACGAGCGGCTCGCCGGAGTAGTCGGGTTTGGCGGGGACAGGCGCTGGGACGGGCAGGGAGTGCGGAGGCAACTTGACGATGGTGGTTTGAGATTGCGCGGCGCAGGGGGCGGCCGGCAGGAGCGATGCCGAGAGCGCGAGGGAGAAGAGGCAGAAAGGCAGCGAAAGGCGCCCCAAGGCGCGAAGGAATTGCACATAGATGGTTTAAATCGTTCTTGGGGAGATTGCCAGTGGAAAGGAGCGCTGGGTGCGCGGGAGAGAGGACTCTTGTAAGGGGGTGTCGGGAGTGCAATGGAGGTTGGCGCTGCATCGCCGGTGGAGGCAGTTGGGATGAAGGTACGGGCCGGGTGAGGGAGGACTGGGTTGGTGTGGCGGCCGACTTAAGCCAATCCCTTCGTGAAGGTTCCTGCAATCCCAAACTCCATTCTTTGAGAGCGAGGACATCGCATTCAGGCTCGCTGTCGCGAGCCTGAATGCTTAACGGACCCCTCACTCGTCTTTCGCTGCTCGCTTGAGGATTTCGGTCTTGTGCTCCTTGTCATTATCGTCAAGGATGATCAGCTGCTTCTTTCCATCCACTGCAAACTTGAGTGGCCGATTCACAACGAGATCTGCTTCTTTAGACCATCTCCACTTCAGGTGCTCTCTGACGGTATAGGTCATAGTGCCATCGTCGATGACATACGTCTCTTCCACATCGTGGATTGCTCTGCTGACTCCACCTTGCGGCGGATTGGTCATCCCCGAAATCGTACTGCCCTGAGACATATCAATAAGCTTTCCGGTCTGCCACTCGCGTGGCTTTTCGGAAGCCATAGCTGACGCTGCGAACAGCACGATGAAAAAGGGGAGGGACTTTCGCATAAAGACACTTTAAGACACAATCTGTTCGGGCTAGGTTTCTCTGGTAACCCCTTAGAGACGCTTGTGGCGATTTGATTCCGCGTCTCCTTGCACTGCCCAGGTCTCGGAGGCGAGACCTGGGATCGCCGGATGCTGGAGCGGACGAAGCAGCTCGGGTTAGAAGATGATTTTGACGGCGAGCTGGGTGTTGTAGGGTTCGCCGGAGCCGATGCCGGGGGCGCCGTACTGGACGCCGATGGTGTCGGTGCTGGTGCCAAAAGAGGCACCGGAGCCGAGATTGGCATTGGGCTGGGCGAGGTTGATGCGGTTGAGGATGTTGAACATTTCTACGCGGAACTGCGCGTGGACGCGCTCCTTGTAGAGAGGGACGTTTTTGATGAGGGAGAGGTCGACGTCGCCAAAGCCGGGGCCGGTGATCTGGTTGCGGCCGAGATTGGCGTAGGTGCCGGCAGTGGGGGGCGTAAAGCTGGACGGGTTGAGGTACTGGGCGGGCGAGTGGTTGACCACGGAACGGTTGGCGTTGAGGGCAGGGCCGATGATCTGAGCACGGTCCTGGTTTTCGCCGGTGCCGCTGTTGTCAGTGCCGGAGAGGATGTTGAGCGGTTCGCCGTCCTGGAACTTGACGATGCTGCTGAGCTGCCAGTCATGGGTGAGGGCGCGGGGACCAAAGGCCAGGCCGGGGATGTCGTAGTCGAGGTAGGCGGTGAAGTGGTTGCGGATGTCGTCGTTGGCGTTGCCCCAGTCGCCGTGCAGGTTGAAGGAGTTTTGAGGGTTGGTGTTGAAGCCGCTGGCGTCGTCGAGGTTGTGGCTCCAGGCATAGGAGAACTGGCTGGTGAGGCCGTGCCATGTGCTGCTACGCAGAGAGATTTGCAGAGCGTTGTAGCTGGAGGAGGCGGCGGTGTTGATCTGGTTGATGACGCCGAAGTTGGGGAACTGCGCGAAGAAGGGGCGGGTGACCTGCTGCGGTGAGAAAGCGCCTGTCCCTGTGACTTGATCGAGCTGTTCTCCCGGGACGACGGCGGACTGGTTGATGTCCTGCAGGACGAGGTTGTGGCGGCTGCCGGTGCTGACGTAGCCGAGGCTGAAGAGCCAGGCGGAACCGATGCTTTGCTCGAGGTTGATGCCGAAGATCTGGGCGTAGGGAGTTTTGAAGTTGCGGGTGACGGAGTAGGCGGAGACGACGTTGGAGCCGGTGGGCTGACCCAGGGCAGGGGTGAAGATGGGGGTGGTCTGGTTCAGGGTCCAGATGGGGGCCGGAGTGCCGGAGGAGGTGAGAACAATGGCCTCGTTGGGCTCCGACCCAACGGGGTTGTTATTGATGCCGCTGGCGCCGTCATTGGGGATGCCGAGGTTGCCGAAGAAGGCCTGGCCGGCGGGCTGGTCAAAGTAGAGCCCGTAGTTGCCGCGGACGACGGTGGACGGAGTAAGGCGGTAGGAGAAGCCGATGCGCGGGGAGAAGTCGAGTTTGTTGCTGTTGTAGCCGTAATCCGGTGTGCCGGATCCGGTGCCGGTAACGACGAGGCCGCCCTTGGTGGGATCGAAGATAGAGGTGTTAGCGGGATTGGTATAGAAGGGCTGCTGGTAGTCGTAGCGGAGGCCGAGGTTGACGTTGAGTTTGGGGCTAACCTGCCAGGCGTCTTCGACGAAGGCGGAGCCGGTGTGGGTGTAGATGAAGCGCTCCTGGGTGCCGAGAGTGATGGAGGACTGGAAGGCGTAGCCGGCCATGTAATCGGCGAGAGACAGGATGTTGGAGTCGGTGACTGGGCCGTTCACGGCATCCGCGTTAGCCCAGGGGCCCAGGATGCCGCCGCTGCCGAAGTTGAAGGTGCCGCGGCCGCCGAAGTTGTAGTAGAGGTCGATGTAGGCGCGGCGGTACTCGAGGCCGAGACGAAGCTCGTGCTTGCCGAGGGTCCAGGAGAGGGTGTCGGAGATGTGGCCGGTGATGTCGTTGCGGCCCGAGGTGGGGGTGGGGCCGATGGAGTCAAAGCCGTTGATGGCGATGGTGGGGGCGCCGGAGAGCGAGGCACCGGTGTTGAGGCCGGCGAGGGTGAGCGGATTCTGGCCGTGGTTCGCGTCAGAGAAACCCTGAGTAAAGGTGCTGACGCCGGCGGCCACCTGATTGGTGAGGTTGGGACGAAGGCTGTAGTTCCAGACCACATCGTAGTTGGAGATGTGGGAGGGGACGACCTGGAAGTACTCGGGGAGGAAGGAGCCGCCGGGCGCGTCGGCGTATCCCTGGCCGAAGTAGTAGCGGCCGGAGAGGTGGCTCTTGTCGCTGAAGTTGTGGTCGAGCTTGGCGACGAGGTTGTGGCTGTAGCCGTTCTCTGGGGAGCTGCTGTTGTAGTTGAGCGGGGTGCCTGGGAGATTGTTGATGATCGCCGGCTGCCAGAGGGTGCTGAGGATGTTTTGGGAGACGGGGCTGGCGGCGACGGGGGCATAGTTGCCGTACTTCTGGTTGGCGTTGGCCAGCACGGCGAGCGCCTCCTGCTGGTAGGCAAGCGAGGGCTCAGTGACGGTGTTGACGGCGCCGATGATGAACTTCTGCTCCTCGTAAGTGGCGAAGAGGAAGGTGTGGTCCTTCCAGATGGGGCCGCCGAGGGAGCCGCCGAAGTTCTCATTGCGCAGGGGTGTGTTGCCGGAGCCGGGAGCGGTGAAGGGCGAGGAGACGGCGAGCGCCTCATTGCGGTTGAAGTAGTACGCCGTGCCGTGGATCTGGTTGGTGCCGGATTTGGTGGTGACGTTGAGGTTGCCGCCGGGGCTGCGGCCGGACTCGGCGTTGCCGGTGGTTTGGAGAGAGTACTCGTCGATGGCGTCGATGGGGTAGACGACGCCGGCGATGCCGGAGATGCCGCCCTGGTTGACAGCGTCGATCTGGAGGTAGAGATCGTTGTTGTCGGTGCCGTCGATGGTGTAGTTGACCTGATCAGAGCGCAGCCCGTTGACCGAGCCGGAGTTGTTATAGCCGGCAAAGGAGGGCGAGGTGCCGAGAAGCTGGGTGAAGTCGCGCCCATTGAGCGGCGTATTTTGCAGGGCGCTGCCGGAGAGGGTGGTGGTCTGCGCGATGGTGGTGGTGTCAAGCGAGAGAGCATTGGCAGAGACTTCAACGGTGTCAGCTTGTTGCGCAAGGTTCAGCTTGACAGGCAGGGTGTAGACCTTGCCGGCGAGTACCTGCACGCCGGTGACTTGTGTGGCCTGGAAGCCGCTGGCCTGAACCTTGACGGTGTAGGCCCCGGCAGGAAGGTCGTCAAAGGCAAACTCGCCTGCATTGGAGGAGATAGCGTCGTGCGCGGAAGAGGTAGATACCTCGGTAGCACTGACCTTGGCCCCAGCCACGACTGCGCCGGAAGGGTCAGTAATGCTGCCGTTGATGTTGCCGCGGAAGGTCTGCGCGAATGAGGGCGCAGTGATGAGCAAGGCCGGGACAAGCAGGGGCCATGCGTGCAGACCACTTCTGTTTCTAGGCATAAACGCGTCCTCACGAGTACATAACAGGGCCAGGGAACGGGCTCAGGCGCTGGCTGGCGGTGGTAGTGGTCTGTGGTGTAGGCAAACCTAGGGCTGCGGTGAGGCGAGCCTTGGCAGGCGCGCATACACGATCGTATACATGCAAGTCGCTGACACTTCGGGTAACATCCGTCGCCGAAAAGAGGGCGGGAGAGGCTCAACCCGCCTCGATGGACGGGAGAAGAAGCGCAGATAGCGAAGCTATGTCTGAATTGGGCAAATCGTAACACAAAGATATCGATTGTCTGCCGGGGAAAAGAGGGTGGGAGATGGCGGAGGTTGCGGAGGTTGAGGGTCTTTGCTGATCCAGATCACGTTTTGCAAGTGAGCTGCTGCGAGTTGCGAGCCGCGCCTGCGAGTATCGCTCCCGCTCTTCCAGAGCGACTCGAACACTCTCCCGGTGCACTCTCCCGGTGCACTCTCCCGGTGCACTCTCCCAGTGCACTCTCCCGGTGCACCTTGTGGACCCGCTCATCGCCTCCGACCAGAACCGCTGGAGAAGCCGAGTGAGGAGCTGAGAACGTGGCGTCCCACCCGGCCCGGTGCTCGACCGAAGGCACTTCTCTGCGAAGTGGTTCTCGTAGGTCCTGGCGGCTGGTGCCGCACCCTCTGCTCCTGGGTGCGGGATGCCAGCCTTCGGTCAGGCATGCGAATTGCTCGAACCCGACTGCGCCCTCGGATCCTTCGCCTTACTTCCCACTCTTGCAAGTCCCACTACTTACCCGTGATTCGGGAGCCCAAGACTGCAAAGAGCAGGCGAACGAGTGCCATCCAACTTCTCGGTCTAAGGGTGTCCAGGCCTGCAGAAAGCCGGATAACGCGGACCAACTCCGATTGCGGAAACTCAAGGACGACATCGCCCAGCATCTTGGAAGAACTGTCCCGGTTCTTCGGTGCTTTCTCGCGGTCCGCACGTTGCAGAAGCGACGGCAACTGCTCGATTGTCGGATCGGGGCAGTAGGCCGGAGTTCCCGGTTGGTAGCGCCAGGACTCTGACAGCAGACCCGCATCGAACGCATCGAAACCGAGTGACTCCACGAGGTTCATGACCAATTGCTTGGATGGAGCGTCATCTCCCGCCACCGGCAGCGCAATCCGGTTCTTCGTGCCCTTGGGAAGACCTTTGCGCCGCAGGCTATCCGCAGTGATGTTGTTGAGTGTCTTGATTACTGGGTGTCCCAGGTTGCGGGAGGTCCACTCGGACTCCACTAGACCTTCGTCGATCTCACGGATTCGGCCGTCTCGCGGCGGATAGTAGTTTCCCGTGTCGATGATCGGCGCGGTCGCCGGCAGATGGGTGAGCAAACCGTTGGGCAACGATGGCACGCCTTTCAGGGGTATGGTGAGCACAAGCAAATCGACGCCCTTTGCTGCTTCCGAGGCAGGAACGGGCTCAGCACCTGTCTCACGAGCGATTTGGGAGAGTGTCTCAGGTCCACGCGAGTTCGCGATCAACACCGTATGGCCTAGCTGCCGGAAGTGCCGCGCCAGAACTGACCCGATATTGCCTGCTCCTACCATTCCGATCTTCATCTCGTCTCCTCGAGCCATCAGGGATCGCGCCGAAACGGTATTTGGTACAACGATCGTTATCTCAACTCCAACGGTAGATGGTAAAACGTTCGTTGTCGATTCAGGAAGAACTGTCTAGTCTTGAGGGGTGGCGAAAAACTTCACGAAACCCGGCCCTTTACGCACGGCCAAGGCAGAGCTGATCGCTGAGAAGGACCGCGCCATCGTTCTTGCGGCGCGCGAAAACTTTCTGCGCGACGGTTTTGCCGGCGCATCCATGGATGCCATCGCAAAATCCGCCGGCGTCTCCGTGAAGACGATCTACGGACATTTTTCGAACAAGGATGAACTTTTCAGCAAGGTCATGGTTGGAGCCTGTACCGACAATCTTTTCGCAGGTGATCTCCCGTCGGAGGATGGCCTTCGGCAGCGGTTCGGATGGTTCTCGAAAGCCACACAGCAGGGACTCTTCGAAGCGGGTAAGGAGTATCTCCGGCATTTACTTGCAGAGGATGAGTTAGCGCTTTATCGTGCGGTCACACGCGACGCCGCCCGCTTTCCAGAGCTCGGACGGCAGTACCAGCAGACCATCGCGCGGGGCAGGACAAGCATTCTGATCGCCTATTTGAGAAGCATCTTCCGAGAAAGAGACTGGACCAAGCGAGATGCGGTCCAGGATGCCGCTACCTATGAGGGACTGCTTCGCGCCAGTGTCTTTGAGGAAGCCTTGCACGGCCTGTCGAGCGTGAGTTCAGACACAATTGCAAAGCATGCGGCATTCGCTTCCAGAACCATGTGGACATTGCTCGTGAACGACTGCGACAGGTAACGAGGATGCTTCGAGCCGTGCAGCCTGGATGCCGGCGATGGAAGGTCCTATTGAGTACTTTCTCGTACCGCTTCAGCGGCAGGATGAGAGTGAAGCCCGGCTATCGGAGCTGAAGCAATCGCGACCGAGGCTGAATCGTAAGGCGGGCTGCTGCGGCGGACGGTTGGGGCTGCTTTGTGTTTCAGGGGATGGCGCGGAGGTCGAGGAGAGTGCGGGTGCGGGTGGTGACTTCAGCGAGCAAAGCGGGGTCCGAGTGCAGGGGGCGGTTGTAGCTGGGGACCAGCTGCTGGAGCTGCTGCTCTATGGGAGCGGATGAGCCGGCGGCGGAAGACACCCGCAGGGGGCCGGACTGGCTGACGGCTTGCTCGAGAACAGGCAGGCCGCTTGCGACGAGCTGGAGCATGATGCTGACGGCGGTGGATGCGCCGGGAGATGCGCCGAGCAGGGCGGCGAGGGAGCCGTCGGCGGAGCGGATGACCTCGGTCCCGAACTCGAGGACGCCACCTTTGCGGGCGTGAGGCTTGATGATCTGGACGCGCTGGCCGGCGACTTCAAGTTTCCAGTCGTCAGGGTGGGCGGAGGGGACGAAGTCGCGCAGGGCATGGATGCGGTCTCCCTGCGACTGCAGGACCTGGCCGACAAGGTAGCGCGTGAGGTCGACGTTGCCGATGCCGGCGCCGAGCATGGCGAGGAGGTTGCCGGCACCGACGGAGCGGACGAGGTCCGTATACGAGCCGCTCTTGAGGAACTTGGTGGAGAAGCCGGCGAAGGGGCCGAAGAGCAGCTCGCGCTGACCGGCAATGACCCGGGCATCGAGGTGAGGCACGGACATGGGTGGTGCGCCGAGGGCGGGACGGCCGTAGACCTTGGCGGCATGCTGCTGAATAACCGAACGGCTGGTGCAGCGAAGCCACTGGCCGGAGACGGGGAAGCCGCCATAGCCGCGGCCCTCAGGGATGCCGGATTTTTGCAGGAGCAAGAGCGCGCCGCCGCCTGCGCCAAGAAAGATGAAGCGAGTGCGCACGGTGCTGCGTGTGCCGGTGTCGAGCGACTGGACCTCCACCTGCCAGCGCATGGGTGCGCCGGCGGGAAGCTGCCGGAGGCCGACGACCTTGTGGCGGAAATAAACCCCGGTGCCGCGACGCTCCGAGCCATGGATGAGCAGGCGGGTGAGCGCGCCAAAGTCAATGTCTGTGCCGTCGTGGGAGCGGGTGGCGGCGGCGGGGATGGAGGGGTCGCGGCCCTCCATCATGAGGGGGATCCAGCTGCGGAGCTCCTCGGGATCGTCAGTGAACTCGAGGCTGCGGAAGAGCGGGCTGGCGGTGAGGGCGGCGTGGCGGCGGCGGAGAAAGCGGACAGCGGACTCGCCGGAGACGAAGCTGAGGTGGGGGATGGCGGTGATGAACTGCGAGGGCTCGGCCAGGAGGCCGCGCTCGACGAGGGTGGCCCAGAACTGGCGTGACTGGGCGAACTGCTCGTTGATCTCGATGGCGCGATGGATGGGGATGGAACCGTCGGGCTGCTCGGGTGTGTAGTTGAGCTCGCAGAGAGCGGCGTGGCCGGTACCGGCGTTGTTCCAGGCGTCAGAGCTTTCGCTGGAGGCTTCGGCGAGGGCGTCGACGACGGTGATGCGCAGCGAGGGGGCGAGGAGCCCGAGCAGGGTGCCGAGGGTCGCGGACATGATGCCCGCGCCGATGAGCAGGACGTCGGTTTCCGCGGGGAGGGCCGGGGTTTTTACAGGGAGGGGGATGTGAGGACCGGTCATGCGGCGGGGGAGGCGCTGTTCACGGGCGGGAGGGTCCTCGCTGGTGGGGGGATGGTGGCTACGTTGGGAGTGAAAGGGCCTGTTCCTATCGTAAAACATGGTCTTGCGACCGGATAGCGGCCGGGAGCGGGCGGGGCTAGAGGGCGGGGCTGGAAGACGAGGCTGGAAGACGAGGCTAGAGGAGGAGTTTTGCAGGAAGCTCAGCAAAGCTATCGCAGACGAGGAGCTGCTGACCGGGGGCGGGCTCGCGCAGGGGCTCTTCGTCGAGCGCCCAGGTGAGGTGATAGCGGACGTAGACGGCGTGGAGGCCGGCGGCAAGGGCCGGGTTGATGTCAGAGCGGGGGCTGTTGCCGATCATCCAGGTAGCGGAGGGTACGAGCGCGTGGCGGGTGAGCAGCGCCGCGTAGGCGGCGGCGTGTTTCTCGGGCAGGATCTCCACGGCGGCGAAGTGGTGGCGGAGGCCGGAGCGTGCGAGCTTGTCGGACTGCTCGCCGGGGTCGCCCTTGGTGACAAGAAACAAGGGGCAGCGCGCGGCGAGCAGGGGCAGGGTTTCGGCGACGCCGGGGAGCAGCTCGATCTCCGCACTGGCGACGGCGGTGGCGAACTGTGCGATGCGGCCGCGGTCCCCGTCGGTGAGCGGGCGGGTGCTGAGCTCAGCGTAGCAGCGCAGGAGCGAGTGCGCGAAGGAACGGGTGCCGTAGCCGTGCTCGCGGATGGACTCGACCTCGATGGCGGTGAGGCGCTCGCGGACGACGTGGGGCGGATGCGGCGCGTGATCGAGCAGGCTGAGGAAGTCGGCGATGGCCTGCTCGAAGTAGAGGTTGTTCTCCCAGAGGGTGTCATCGGCATCGATGAAGAGGGCTTGCGGGGGCATGGCGGTGAGGGTAGCAGAGTGGGGTGGGGAGCCTTGCCGGTTCGGCATGTTGCGGCCGCAGGGGCTTGCCCGCTTCATTCCCCAGGCAGGGGCGTTAGTCGAGCCATGAGTCACGAACATTTACGGTGGCCGCGGCAAGGCCGGCGGCAGGCGCGGGCTCGGGCTTGCCTTGGCCGTACCAGTCGACGTTGCGGGTGATGTACATGGCGGCAGCCACTGCGGCGAAGCTTGTTACGGCGCCGACGAGGAGGGCATAACGCTCGACACGCAGGAGCACATAGATGAACGCATAGAGCAGAGTGAAGATGGCGAGTGCCCGGAGAGCCAGGGTGCGGCTGCGAAAAAGCCATTCCGTATTCACGGAAAAGAGTGCGACGGTGCAGGTGCCGGCGATGAGGAAGCTGAGATCGAAGCCAAGCGTCTCAGCGAGCGAAAGCAGGAGCAGGTAGAAGATGACCTGAGCGATGCCGACCAGGGCGTACTGAGCGGGATGGACGCTTTTGCCGGTGAGGACCTCGAAAAGGAAGTACGTGAGAAAGACGAGCCCCAGGAACAAGGTGATGTAGTGCAGGGCGCGGCGCATGGAGCGGTAGGAGTCGGCGAAGCGGATGCCGAGGAGGGTTTTTTGCTGCGCAGACGCTCCCTCGGAGGAGGCGGCGAGAACCCCGTGCAGGTCCGCTCGCTCTGTGGTGAGGCCTTCGACAAAGAATCCGGCAAGACTCATCACCAGGGCCAGCAGAACGATGACAAAGAACTTGTTGCCGAGCGAGCGGGAGCGAAGGCTTAGGAAGGTGGGATGGACGGCGGTGGCGGAATTGCTTACAGAGGTATTCATGGGTGTGTCTCCTTCGGGTTAACTTTGTAATGCAAAGTAAGAGGGCGCAACGCTGGCAGGCCGGGAAGAGCGGAGCCTTAAGCTTTGATCGGTGAGAGGCTGCGGGAAAGGGGCTCTTCTTCGTCCCCGGTCTGAGCGGAGCCGGCATCACGGACGACCTGCTCCAGGATGGATAGGTACTCAAGGTAGCGTTTGCGGCCGGAGGCTGTGATGCGCGCGATGGTCTGCGGCCGTCCCCCGCCGTCATCCTTGGTGATGCGGACGATACGTTCCTCCTCAAGGATCTGCAGGTGGCGGGCCAGATTGCCGTCAGTCAGAGCACAGAGTTGCTTGAGCTCTACAAAGGGGAGACCCCTGGGATGAGTGACAAGAGAGGTAAGGATGCTGAGGCGCGCACGCTCGTGAATGACGCGATGGAGGCCCTCATAGGCGAAAGGAGCGGCCGGTTTAGAGCTCTTCGTCTTCATCGAGCACGGCTCCCTTGGCGGAGAAGAAGTGGATGGCTGCCACGAGCGCCATGCCGACGGCGTACACGGCGGACATAGTGGCTGGAGCGAGCGCGCGAGCATCGCCGAGGCTGATGCAAGCGAGGCCCGAGAGAAGAAACCACACGCCGACCAGGACCATGGAACGAGGCAAGCAGCGGCAGGAGGCGAAGACGCCGAGGCTGAAGATGAGCTGCCACAGACCGGGAAGCATCCAGAAGACATCCGCGGTGACGTGCAAGAGAACAAAGGGGAGCAGGACACCGGCGATGCCCGCAGGAAGGAACTGGGCAATGGCCATGCGCACCATTTCATCGGCCATGCCGGAGTGGAGGCGGCCGGCGCGCCACAGCATCTGGCTAACGATGAGTGCGGCAGAGAGCACGCCGGTGGCGAGCCAGAGCGCCACGTACTGCGCAGCGTGGGCAGCCGGCTCGGGAAGCCAGTGCGATTGTGCGGCGCCGGCGAGCAGAGCGAGGACAGAGGTGGCGGAAAGCGTGAGCGGCCCATAGCCGCGGAACTGCGTGGCCTGCGCCACCTGGCGGCGGATATCGCGTATCTCGACGAGCGCCTGGTTGAGTTCTCTCATGCGTGGAACCTACTTTGTGATGCAAAGAGAGACTATCGCTTTGCGAAGCAAAGTGCAAATGGGTGCTCCAGCAGATGGACTCTGAGCCATCCGGACCTCTGGTGAGCCCGAACCGCAGTCCGGGGAGGCTGGTAGAGCCTCCCTGGGCCACTTTGCCGGGCCTGGTTGACCGGGTGTTGCCGCTCCGCATAGACTTTGACTTGTACCCGAGCGGGAGTAGCTCAGTGGTAGAGCATCGCCTTGCCAAGGCGAGGGTCGCGGGTTCAAGTCCCGTCTCCCGCTCCAGACGCTTCGCCAGAAGCGCCTTTCCGGTACGGGCGATGAGCCCAGGCTTCCACAAGCGGCGCGGTACCCAAGTGGTAAGGGAGAGGTCTGCAAAACCTTTATGCGCCGGTTCGATCCCGGCCCGCGCCTCCACACTCTTGAGCGAGCTTCCCCCGAAGGCTTGGCTGCTCGTCCCTGTGGGTGGGCATCGCGAGCAGGGCGTGCGCAGGCATTGTCGATGTAGCCGGGTGACCTTCTCCCCATGCAGAGCTCGCAGCAGAGCGTTCACCTCTCCGGCATGACCGCCGGATGGTAGGGGATGCCGCTGAGCTGGTTCGCGCTGTTTTCAGGCACCCAAGCTTGTTGCCTCCCCCATGAGCGTTTGTTCCACGAGGATGCGGCCTTACGGATGAGAGTGCTGCAGGTGGAAAGCGTCCTTTCTGGAGCAGGTTTGTGCTGTACCTGCGTGGATCAGGCTTTAGAGTGGAACGGAGCGCGAATAGACCAGAAAAGACACAGCGAAGGACTCCTCCATTGAAGACGGCACGGCACCATGCAGGTTTTGACTTTCGGCGAGCAGCAATGCTTGCAGCAGCAGGGATGGCGCTTGCCGCAGTTGCGGGTGCGCAGGAGCACCACGATGCGGAAGAAGAGCTGATGGCCTCGCTTTCGCCGGCGAACCGCGCAGTGATTGACCACCTGAGCCAGTTGAATGTGCTGGAGGCGAAGCAATGGCGCTACCATGCCGGCGATGTGCCGCACGGGGAAGCGGCAACGTTTGACGACTCCCAGTGGCAGGTGGTGGAAGCGGGCAGCACCGCGCCCAAGGGTGCGGTGTGGTATCGGCGGACGATCGAGATACCGAAGACCTTTGCAGGGTACGACGCGACAGGCTCACGGATCTCGTTCCGCTTCCTTGTGTCAGCCGATGCTGATGTGCCGGAGATTGTGTATCTGAATGGGAGCCGGGTGGCTCTGGGCGTGGGGCTGGAGCCGATCTTCTTGACGGAGAGTGCGAAGCCGGGCGAGAAGATCGTGATTGCGGTCAAGCTGCTCCAGTCGAGCAGCGAGAAAGAGTTTCGCGGCGCACGGCTGCGGGTGGAGTTTGCAGAAAACAGGCCGAGCCCTAGCGATCTGCGTGCCGAAGCATTGGCAGCCGAGGCGTTGATTCCGACGCTGTCAAAGGATATGCCGAGCGACCAGAAGGTGATTGATCGAGCGCTGGCGGCGGTGGACTTCAAGGCGCTCGATACCCCTGGCGCTGCCGGGCAGCAGCGTTTTGATGCTTCGCTGCGCGCGGCGGAAAGCGACATGGCCGCACTGAAGCCGACGCTTGCGCAGGCGACGTTCCACCTGACAGGCAACTCGCATATCGATGCGGCGTGGCTGTGGCCTTCCACGGAGACGGTGGACGTGGTGCACCGGACTTTTAGCACGGCGGCGCAGCTGCTGAACGAGTACCCAAAATACACCTACACGCAAAGCGCCGCGCAGTACAACGACTGGATGGCGAATAAATATCCGGAGCTGAACGACGAGATCAAGCAGGAGATCCAGGCCGGACGCTGGGAGGTAGTGGGCGGCATGTGGGTGGAGCCGGACCTGAACCTGCCCGATGGCGAATCGCTTGCGCGCTCGATCCTGATCGGCAAGCGCTGGTTCCAGAAGGCCTACGGCGTGGACGTACATATTGGATGGAACCCGGACTCGTTTGGCTATAACTGGCAGCTGCCGCAGATCTACAAGAAAAGCGGCATTGATGTGTTTGTGACACAGAAGATGGAGTGGAACGACACGAATCAGCTGCCGTTCAAGCTGTTCTGGTGGCAGTCGCCGGATGGCAGTAAGGTGTTGACTTACTTTCCGCATGGCTATGGCAATCAGACGCTGGAGCCGGTGCGCCTGGCGACAGATATGGCAACGGCGCGCAAGCAGGCGCCGGGGCTGCCTTCCATGCTGGACCTGTATGGCGTGGGTGACCACGGCGGCGGACCGACGCGCGCGATGCTGGACCAAGGGATGCACTGGGCGCAGCCGGACAAGGTGACGCCGAAGATGGAGTTTGGCACGGCCGCGCCTTACTTCGAGCAGATGCGCGCGAAGGTAAGTGCTGACTCAAAGGTATGGGATTACAAGTCAATTGCTGCCGGCTACACCTACCCGCCCGCGCCTGCCGAAGGACAGATCAATATACCGACCTGGAAGGATGAGCTCTATCTCGAATACCACCGCGGCGTGTATACGACGCAGGCTGGACATAAGCGGAACATGCGCCGGAGCGAGGTGGAAACGCTCGATGCGGAGAAGTACGCATCGCTGGCGTGGCTGGACGGCAGCACTTATCCGACGGACACCTTTACAAACGCATGGCAGTACATTGCCTTCAATGGCTTCCATGATCTGGCTGCGGGCTCCGGGATCGGCGTGATCTACCGGGAAGCGCAGCAGGAGTTTGACACGGTGCGGCGCGAGACCGCGGAGATCTCAGACGCGTCGCTCAAGACTGTGGCCGCGCGGATCGATACGACCGGAAAACAGGGTGTGCCGGTGCTGCTGTGGAACTCGCTGGCATGGGAGCGCTCCGGGGCGGTGACGGTGGATGTGCAGCTGCCGGAACCGGCGGAAGATGTGTCGGTCCTGGATGCGGGTGGGCATACGCTCGCGTCGCAGGTGCTGGCGCATGATGCGAAGACGAACAGCTTTACGCTGCTGGTGCGTGCCGAGCATGTGCCTTCCATGGGCTATGAGGTGGTGCATGTGGTGCCCGGCAAGAAAAGCTTCGCAAGCGACTTAAAGGCGGAGGGGCTCACGATTGAGAACGCGGCACTGCGCGTCCAGGTCGATAAGCAGACAGGCTGCATTACAAGCCTGTATGACAAACGCGCCAACTTCGAAACAATCGCGAGCGGCGGCTGCGGCAATGAGCTGCAGGCATTTACCGATAAGCCGAAGGACTATGATGCCTGGAACATCGACCCGGGTACCTATGATGTGGCACCGACCAAGATAGACACGGCGGACGCGGTGGAGCTGACCGAGCACACACCGATGCGGGCGACGATCCGGATCCATCGCAAGTGGCAGAGCTCGACGTTTACGCAGGAGATCTCCCTGAGTGCCGGCGCGGACCATGCGGACGTGACGACAGATGTGGACTGGCGCGAGCGGCATGTTCTGCTCAAGGCAGCATTTCCGCTGGCAGCAACGAGTAAGTCAGCGACATATGAGATACCGTACGGCTCGATTGAACGGCCGACCACGCGGGATAACAGCTTTGAGAAGGCGCGCTTTGAGGTGCCGGCACTGCGCTGGGCGGATGAAGGGGACGGGCAGCACGGCTTTAGCCTGTTGAATAACGACAAGTACGGCTACGACGGTGTGGGAAACCTGTTGCGGTTGACACTGCTGCGGTCGCCTACCTCGCCTGATCCGGAAGCGGACCAAGGGGCGCAACACTTTACCTATGGGCTGTATCCACATAGCGGCGATTGGAAGCAGGCCGGCACGGTGGAGCATGGGTATGAGTTTAACTATCCGATGCTGGCCGAGCAGGTGGCTCCACATGCGGGCTCACTGCCGGCGACGCACAGCTTTGTGCAGGTGTCGCAGCCGAATGTCATTTTGACAGCGGTTAAGAAGGCTGAGGACTCCGACGCGTTGATTCTGCACTTGTATGAGTATGGCGGGCAGACTGGCGAGGTAAAGGTGACACTGCCGCCGGGAGCGACACAGGCGCGGCTGACAAACCTGATGGAGAAGGAGGACGGAGCGGAGCTGCGCATCGCAGATGGCGCGGCAATGGTGCCGGTGCACCCGTACGAGATCCTGGCGGTGAAGGTGGGGTACGCGCACTAGACAGCGCTGGCAGTTGCCGCTTGTGCGCATGGGGAAGTGTGCTCGCTCGGATACGGTCGCTTTCGCGGCGGATGCGCGAGTACACTTCTCGCTGTTTGTTGCGGAGGCAGGGAAGCGCGATGAAGGATGAGCTGCAAGGGCAGGATGGGGTCACGCGCCGCTCGATTTTACGCGGACTGGGCGGTGCGGCTGCTTTGTTACTGACCGGCAGCAGGCGGCTGCTGAGAGCGCAAGAGACGGCGCCTGTGCTGCGGGTGACGGTGCATGGGGACGAGGTGCTGGCGCGGGTACCTGCTGATTTCCTCGGGCTAAGTTACGAGGCCGCGCAGCTGACGCATCCGGACTTTTTCTCCGGCACGAACACGCGGCTGGTGGCCCTGGTGCAAACGCTGAGCACGCATGGCGTGCTGCGGATCGGCGGGAACACCAGCGCGTTTACGCGGTGGGACGCGAGCGGAACAGGCGGACATGGCGGGAGCAGCACGGGGAGCATGGATGCGGCGGGGTATGGGCCGGACCGCGGCGTAGGGGCTTCGAAGCAGGTGTCTGGAATGTACGCGATGACGCCGCGAGCGATCGAACAGCTGCGGACGTTTCTCGATGCGACCGGGTGGGGGCTGATCTACGGGCTGAACCTGCGCAACGGAACGCCGGACGCAGCCGCGGAGGAAGCAGGGTATGTTGCCCGGGTGTGTGGGCCGCGGCTGGTGGCGCTGCAACTTGGCAATGAGCCGGATTTGTTTCGCCATGACGATGGCGGGGGCGACGGTAAGGGCAGCTTCTGGACGTACCCGGAGTTTTTGCAGAAGTGGAAGGCGATGTATGCGGCGGTGCATGCACGCGTGCCGCAGGCGGCGATCTTTGGGCCGGACAGCGCGTTCAAAGCGGACTACGGCGCGAAGTTTGCGAGTGACGCGAAGGGCGAGTTCCAAGCGATTACAACGCACTACTATGCGGAGGGTCCGCCGACGGACCCAAAGATGACGATTGACTACCTACTGCACCCGGGCGAGCGGCTGCAACAGGAGCTATACGCCGCGATGGATGCGGCGAAGGCAGCGGGGCTGCCGTACCGGATGAGCGAGGGGAACTCTTGCTACAACGGCGGCAAGCCGGGGGTGAGCGATACATTCGCCTCAGCGCTGTGGGCGGGAGACTTTCTGCTGGACCTGGCGGCGCGTGGAGCGCAGGGCGTGTACCTGCATGGCGGCGGCAATGGGGTTTACACGCCGATCGCCGCGGGGCAGGATGGAGTGGCGAGCGCGCGTCCGGATTTCTACGGGATGTGGCTGGCGGCGCAGTTTGCCGGGAGCGAGATGGTGCGCGTGGAGCTTGCGCTTGCCGGCGGCATGAGCCTGGAGCAGGCCAACGTGACGGCGTACGCCGCGAAGAAGGGCAAGGCGACGCTGCTGGCTGTGTTTAACAAGGGCCAGGGCGACGTGACGCTGGCGGCAGCGCCGATGCATGGCGGAGGGATGTCGGTGCTGCATGGCCCGGCGCTGGACAGCACGACGGGCGTCGCGTTTGGGCAGGGGAGCCGCGAGCCCGGACGCGTGTGGCAGCTGCAGCCGGATGCAAAGGCGAGCGCGGCGCCTGTCGTGCGGGCTGGGAGCGCGGTGCTGCTGCGGATGAGCTAGCGGGCGAGCAGATGCGCCACCTCATCCTGCGTGGGAGCGCTGCCCAGGCCGCCGGAACGGGTGCAGCTGAGCGAGGCTGCAGCGACTGCGAAGCGGAGTGCGGCTTCGACGGGCTCGCCCCGGAGCAGGGCAGAGGCGAAAGCGGCGTTGAGGGTGTCACCGGCGCCGGTTGTGTCTTTCACTTCGACCCTGGGAGCGGGAGCGGAGAGGAAGTCGCCCTGCTCAGTGAGCGCGTGCGCGCCTGCGCTGCCGAGTTTGAGCAGGATGTTTTTAGGGCCCATGGATTGAAACAGGCGGCAGAGGTCTTGTGCGTCGGCTACCGTCATGGTGGCAGATGGTTTGGCGCTGCTGTGCTTGCCTGCGTTTTCGTTCGCGTAGAAGGCGGCTTCGGATTCATTGGGCGTGAACCAGGTGAGCTGGCGCAGGAGCTCGGGTGAGAGCGGGGCAGCAGGTGCGGGGTCGAGCATGACGGGGACGCCTGCTTCCCCTGCTATCGCGAGTGTTTCGGCCAGGGCGGCGATCGGTGTTTCGAGCTGGGTGAGGATCATGGCTGCATGTGAGAGCACGGCCCGTTGCTGCCGGATGTGTGCGGCCGTGAGCGCTGCGTTGGCGCCGGGTGCGATGACGATGCTGTTGTTGCCGCCGGGCGTGAGCAGGATGACGGCTGTGCCCGTGGGCTCGTCGGTTTCGATGAGGAGAGTTGTGTCGACGCTTGCGCCGGTGAGGGCTTTGCGGAGCAGATCGGCGGCTTCGTCGCGGCCGAGGCAGCCGAGCATGCGGGTGCGGCTGCCGAGCTGGGCTGCGGCCGCGGACTGGTTGGCACCTTTGCCGCCGGGGGCTCGGGTGAAAGCTGTGGAGCTTTGCGTTGCGCCGGGGCGGGGGAGTGTGGCGATATGGAGCTGGAGATCGAGGTTGAGGCTGCCTAGGACGAGGAGCTCATGCATGGTGAGGCAAGGGTAGCGTAATGGGCGTGCGTGAGCCCAGGTTCCGGAGGCGAGACCTGGCTCACCCGCCTTGCACGCGGGCTTGGACCTGCTTCGGCTTGATTCGGGCTTGAGTGATGCTGCGTCTAGTGAGTCGCAGGTTCAGGTGCTGCGGGGGTCAGGTGGTCGTGGTTGAGGATGGCATTGAAGACCAAGGCGTAGGAGCCGATAGTTTCACCGCGGTAGATGGGGTTGATGGCGAAGAGCAGAACGTGGCCGGAGCCAAGGTGCGCCTCGACGACGGCGGCGTGCTCGGCGAGCGGAGCGGGGTTGTCAAGCAGGCCGGAGAGCAGCAGCTGCGGCGCGGCGTTGAAGCGAAGCAGCACCGTGGGGCGCAGAGCGGTCGGGATGACGTAGGGGTTGTTGCGGGCTTGCTCTTCATTGAGCGGCGTGGGCTGCCAGGGCTCGGGGTTGGGCAGCGCAGGGACGGCTTCCGGGGAGCGGTCTTCGGGTTGGTCGATGTCGTCGGGACCGCCGCGGCCAGTGACGCGGTGGGTGGTCTTCTGCGTGGGATAGCTGGGGGCGCGACCGGTGGTGTTGCTTAGGTTAAAGGCCAGGCCGCTCTCACTGTAAACGGGCAGCGTCCCGGAGTAGCCGGCGAGCACCGGTGAGCTCTTCTCGACAGCGACGGAGCCAAGGACACTGCCGACGAGCTTGATGCCTGCGGTGGGGGCGACGCTGACGCCGGGGGCAAGGCCGGAGTCGATAGCCCACTGCGCCGAGTCTTCGCTGGTGATGAGCAGGCCGCCTGCTTCGACAAAGTTGCGGAGGTGGTCGGTGCCGGCTGCGCCGAGGCCAGGGCGCATGTCTGCGGTGGAGTCGATGCGACCGAGGTTGGGTGTGAGCGGGGTGGTTTGCCAAGGGAGCGGGTTGCCGTACATGGGCAGGCCGTCGCGGATCTGCGCGGAGCTGGTGCGGCCGGTGACGGGAGCGAAGAGGATGACGTCGTATTTGGAGTGAAGGTCAGGCTCAGAGCGCGCGGTCTGCGTGCTGATGTAGGTGTAAGGGATACCGAGCGAGTCGAGGGCTTCGCGCCACCAGCCCTCGGTTTGTGTGGAGAGCCAGGTATGCATCAGGGCGATGCGGGGCAGGTGGTCGAAGGTGTGACGGCGGACGTTGGGAATTGTCTTGATAGAGAAGGTGTGCTCCGCCAGGTCAAGACGGGCGAGCGCGGCTTCAAAGGCACCGTCATCCTGGACGTTGCTGAAAACGAGTGAGCCGGGGGCAAAGGTCTGGCCGTTGATCGGCGCAGGCTCATCGAGCACCGTGACGGTTGCTTTTGGCAAGGCGTAGGCGAGGGCAAGCAGGCTGGTCTGGGCTGTGTTGTTAAAGATCCAAATGGCACCGGGAGTGCTGAGGCGGTTCCCGGCGCTGTTGTTCAGGTGGATGAGCTCCATTTTGGCTTGCAAGATAGATGGATCAGTAACGCGGGTGACGCCGGCGTTGAATAGCAGGCTGAAGCTCCAGGCCGTGTCGTCGTAGGGGTGCTTTTGCGGGTCGTCGGGCGCCCAGAACTGGCGGTCCAGCAGGGCGTCGGCGACGCGGGAGAAGGGCTGGTCCATGCGGATGACCCAGGAGCCTGCAGGAAAGGTCCGGGTGAGTGTTGCGGCCGCGGCGGGTGCGTTGCTGCTGTCACTATGCGGAGCGGGCACCATATTCGCGTTGCGGGAAGCCGCGTCGTCGCTTCCTGTCACCGTGGCGGTGGCAGATACGGTGAGCTGCTGGATCTCCACGTGCTGCTTCTCAAGTGTGCGAATGAGTGCGAGCTGGCGGCTGGTATAGGCCGGGTCAGCAGTGAGCACGTAGGCTGCGGGGCCGGTGCTGGTGGGCTTTGCGACGGAGCGCTTTGCTTTGATCCAGAAGTCGTTGAGGAAGCGGTCGCGGTTCTGCGCGAAGTAGGAGAGGGTAGTGAGCAGGGCAGACTGCTCGTAGTTGTTATTGTCGCGCTGCGACCACAGGACGTTGGCAGAGGGTGGGTTGGGGCGGAACCAGGTGCGGCTGTACTCATCAGGCTCAAGGATGCGGCGCTCGGTGTCGGCACCGCCATTGCCGAAGGTCTCGTAGAGGCGGCTGATGCCGTTGTGCATGCCGGCAAGGAACATGAGGTAGCCGGGGCTCCAGGTATCGAACTCGCCGTGGGTAAACACGCCGGGCATGCCGAGCGATCGCATGCTGCCGACGTTGTTCCAGCCGAGCGCGGACCACTCGTCGGTGAGCATGGGATCGATCCAGGAGTTGTAAGGGCCATCGCCGACGGTGTTGTCGTAGAGAAAGGGAACCGACTCGTGGAGATCATGGAGCACGAGCGCGTGGAAGTGCAGGAAGGTATCGAGCACATGCTGCGTGAGCTGGAGCGTCATGGCCATGGCGTCGCGGTTGTTGTCATGCGCGACGTAGTGGCCCCAGTAGATGAGGTTGGGGTAGGTTTCGCCGGGGTGCGCGAGGTGCCAGTTGTAGAGGTCGACCATGCGATCGCGGCCGTCGACCTCGACCACCGGTGTGATGAGCACGACCATGTGCTGGCGAATGTACTGGATGTAGGGAGAGTCATCGACGGCGAGCCGGTACGCGAGCTCCATAAGCGCTGTGGGCGCGCCAGTCTCCGTGGAGTGGATGGTGCCGATGATGTAGTAGACAGGAAAGCTTTGCTGCGCGAGCGTTGCGGCCGCGGCATCAGTAAGTGCGGGCTGGCCGTCATGCGCTCGCGGGTCAGCGAGCTGCGCGAGGCGTGCGCCATTCGCGTCCAGATTTTTGAGCAGCGCGGCATCGCCGATGGCAGCGGCGATCATCTCGCGGCCTTCTTCGCTTTTGCCTATGGAGAAAACTTTGACACGCGGGCTCTTTGATTCAAGCAGGCGAAAGTATTTGGCAACATCTTCTGCGTAGGGCAGCTTGCCGGGGGCGCCGGCGATGTCCCCGAGCACAACGGCAGGGGTGGGGACTGTCTTCGAGGCAGGCAGGTAGCTGGTGAGCGGCGAGTTGAAGTACGGCTCGGTCGTGTCCTTCGCGATGGCTGCTGTGTAGGGCTCGTCGACGGGCTGGTGTGGGTCGCGGGCGTACTGGGTGAGGGTGGCCGCCGGGATGGGAGCCGGCGTTTGTGCGTGCAGCGATGGCAGACAGGAGAGGAGAGCGATGGCGAAGAGGAGTGGCCTGGTCACGTGGGAGCTCCGGTGAATGGTGCAGGAACAGAGTTTCTAGGGCTTTGCAGGCGGTGTCGTTGGCGCTGAAGCCGGCGATGTGGCCGCTTTCGGCGGGGTGAGGCCGAGGTGCCCGTCGTACCAGCGGAACCATTGCTCGTAGCGATCGCGGATAAACGAGGGACGGGTAAAGCCGTGGAACTGGCCGGGATAGAGGATGAGCTCGGCCTCGGTGCCGTTGCTGCGCAAGGCCTGGTACATCTGCTCGCCTCCTTCGGCGGGGACGTTGAAGTCGCGGTCGCCGCCCATAAAGAGTGTGGGGGTCTTGATGCGGTCGGCGTGGAAGAAGGGGTAGGAGAGCTTGATGTAGAGATCGGAATTCCGCCAAGGCGCGCCGAGCTCGTTGTCGTACTGGAGGATGTACTGATCGACCCCATAGAGGCCGAGCAGGTTGCCCATGCCGGCGCCGCTGGAGGCAGCGCGGAAGCGTGTGGTGGTGGCAATGGTGTAGTCCGTGAGGATGCCGCCATAGCTCCAGCCGCCGATGGCGAGCTTTTGCGGGTCGACTTTGCCGGTGGCGATGGCGGCGTCGACCGAGGCGAGAAGATCGGCGACTTCGTGGTTGCCCCAGTCGGCATTGATGCTGTGCGAGTACGCGAAGCCGCGCCCGCTGGAGCCGCGATAGTTGACGTTGAGAACGGCGTAGCCGTGCGCGGCAAAGAGCTGGCGCGATATGTCAAAGGTGTGCAGGTCTTCGGCCGTGGGGCCGCCGTGGATAAAGAGCAGCAGCGGCGCGTGGTCGCCGGGCTTGTAGCCGACCGGCAGGGTAAACAGGCTGTGCACCTCGTTGCCATCCTTTGCATGGGTTTCAAGGTTGGCCGTAGGGGCAAGGCTCAGGGATGCAAGCAGTGCGTCATTGCTGTGCGTGAGCTGCCGCAGAGTGCCGCCGGGCTCGAGTGCGTAGATCTCAGAGAGGCGGTTGTCTGTCGACCAGAGCAGCGCAGAGTGGCCGCCTCGGCTCGCGAGTGCTGCGGCATCGCCGTCGCCCTGCGTCAGGCGGCGTGGCTCGCCTTGAAGTGGCACCTCGCTCGGCACTTCGAGCGGCACCTCAAGCGGGACTTCAGCGACGTAGCTGTTGCGGTCATCGGTGACGGTGGTGAGCAGGCTCCTGCCATCGGGAGACCAGAGGGGCGCGGTGGTGGGGCGGTCTAGCTTGGCGGTGAGTACACGGACCGCGCCGGCGGCTGCGGGTACGACGGCGATGCGCTCCTGGTTGTAGATGGAGTAGCCGGGGACGATAGCCTCGCGAAAGGCGATCAGCCGGCTATCAGGGCTCCAGGCGAGCGGAGCTTCATCCGGACCCTTGAAGGTGGTGAGCTGCTGGGGCGTACCGCCGGGCGTGCTGCCCACGACATAGACGTCAGAGTTGGCGGTGCGGAAGGGATCGGGCAGCTCGCGGCGGCTGGTAAAAGCGATGAGCTTGCCGTCCGGGGACCACTCCGCGTCGTGCTCTTCGAAGCGGTCTTCTTCGTTAGGGAGCAGGCGCGTGAGTTTTGCGGTGGCGATGTCAAAGAGGAAGAGGTGGGGATGTTTGTCGGTGAGGTAGCCCTCGACGTCCTGCTTGAAGTGGTAGCCGGTGATGACGATAGGTTTAGGCGGCGCGGGTTTGCCGTCCTTGGGCTCGTCGGGCTCGTCTTTGGGCGTAAGCGTTAGCAGGAGCTGTTTGGCATCGGGCGACCAGCGATAGTCGTTGAGCTCCTGCTTGACGTTTGTGAGCTGGCGGGCTTCGCCGCCGCGGCGATCGAGCAGCCAGACCTGTGTGCCCTTGGCTTTGCCGGGGCGGGCAGAGGTGAAGGCAAGATAGCGACCGTCGGGGCTCCACTGGGGAGAGGCCGCGCCTTCCGTGTCATAGGTAAGCTGGATGGTCTGCTGACCATCCCAACTGACCATCCAGAGATGCGTCACGAACTTGTCGGCGGCGGTGTCGGTCGAGCGAAGGGTGTAGGCGATCCACTGCCCGTCGGGCGAGAGCACCGGGCGGCCCGGCACCTGCAGTTTCGCTGCGTCCTCCAGGGTAAAGGGGTGAGGGGAAGGAGCTTGCGCCAGAAGAGGGAACGGCAGGTAAGGGAGGGCTGCCAAGAGGAGGATGCGGCGTAGCATGGCGCGAGTCTAGCATCCTGTTTTGCACGAGCGACTCAGGGGATAGGCGTAGCGGAGAGACGCCTCGCGGCAGCTTGGTATAGGAGCCTTCTCCCAAGGACGAGAGGCTGGTCACCGAGGTTGTAGTTACCTGAAACATCTTCGGGCAGGCAACGCTTCATCGACGTGGCGGTTCCCACTAGCGCGTCACTCGGTGATTGAGAAAGAGGATCGGTATGGGACACGGAATTATCTGGTGGGTGATTGTTGGCCTGATTGCAGGCTGGCTGACAGGCAAGCTGATGAGCGGCGGCGGCTACGGGGCGATCATGGATATCATCGTCGGCATCGTAGGGGCTTTGATTGGCGGCTTCGTTATGTCGCACCTGTTTGGGGCAGCAGCTTCAGGCGGACTGATTTACAGCGTCATCGTGGCTGTGATTGGCGCTGTGATTCTTACTTTCCTGCTTCGGCTGATTACCCGAGGGCGTGTACAGCAGATTTGACCTAGCGAGACGCGGAAGACAAGCCGCAGCGTAAAGGGCTCCGACCTTCTCGGGGCCCTTTGTTGCGTAGACGACAACATGGGGACGTGCGAGTGCTCTGCCGGAGTCACATGAACGGCTATTCTTACAGCAGGGCCGCGCCTCTTTAAGCGGGGCTTGAGGGCAGGGTGATGCAGAGCGGCAGCGGGACGGAGCAACAAGGAGAGTGTGTATGAGCGGCCAGGAGCGTCGCGTGGTGGTGACGGGTGTAGGGCTGGTAAGTCCGCTGGGTACCGGTACGGAGAAGACCTGGCAGGGGCTGCTGGCCGGTGAACCGGGGATTGCGCCGATCACGCTTTTTGATGCGACGGGGTTCGCATGTAACTTTGCGGGCGAAGTCAAGGACTTTGACCCGCAGCAGTTTATCGATCGCAAAGATATCAAAAAGATGGGTCGCTTTATCCAGTTTGCAATAGCTGCGGCAGAAGGAGCCATGCAGCAAAGCGGGCTACAGATGGATAGGGAAGATCGAGACCGTGTGGGCGTATATGTGGGCAGCGGTATCGGCGGCTTTGAAGTCATTGAGCGCGAGCACTCAAAGCTGGAGAAAGGCGGACCGGATCGGGTTTCGCCCTTCTTTATTACGGCCAGCATTGCGAACCTTGCAGCCGGGCAAATCTCCATACGCTATGGTGCGGCGGGGCCGAACCTTACAGTGGCAACGGCGTGTACAAGCGGTGCCCATGGCATAGGAGAAAGCTTCCGCATCCTGCAGCGTGGGGATGCCGATGTGATGATCTGCGGCGGTGCGGAGGCGGCGGTCACTCCGCTTTCGATCGCAGGGTTTGCAGCGATGCGGGCTTTGTCTACGCGTGTCGGCGAACCGGCCACTGCTTCGCGGCCGTGGGATCTTGAGCGAGACGGTTTTGTGGTGGGAGAAGGCGCAGGAGTGCTGGTGCTTGAGGAGCTCGCACATGCTGAGCGTCGCGGCGCAACAATCCTGGCGGAGCTGGTGGGTTACGCAGCGAACTCGGATGCCTTCCACCCGAATGCGCCGCCGGAGGACGGGCGCGGCGTAGGCAAGGTGATGACGCTGGCTTTGCGAGACGCGGGGATCGCGCCGGCTGAGGTGCAGTACCTGAATGCGCATGCAACTTCTACGCCGCTCGGAGACAAGGCGGAGGCACGTGCGATCTGCCGGGTCTTTGGCGACGCGGCTCCGGAGTTGCTGGTGAGCTCGACGAAGTCCATGACCGGCCACCTGCTGGGCGGCGCGGGCAGCCTGGAAGCAGGGATCACGGTGTTGGCGCTACGCGACCAGATTGCGCCGCCCATCACGAATGTAGGTGAGGTGGAACCGGAATGCTGCTTCCGCCTGGTACGCGACAAAGGAAAGCCGGTTCGCATGGAGTACGCGATGACCAACTCGTTTGGCTTTGGCGGCACCAATGCTTCGCTGATCTTTAAGACCTACGGCGAGTAAGTCTGCTGCCCGGCGCGGCAGACTGACTCGCAAAGGCCGGGCAGACTCAGGATCAGGCATGGGCTGTGATTGAGTAGGCAGCAAGCAGGATGCAAAGGTTAAGCTGCAGAGGATCTATCCCAACACTATGCATAGCGGGTAAGCAGCCTGCTCGGACGCTCACTCTTGCCATGCAGCGCCGAGACAGGCTGTGTACCGGAAGAGCATGCATGCCGGGAAGGACGGCAGCGGCATGGCGAAATGACAGATGCTTCGCCTTACTTGCCGGCCTTCTGCGCAGCCCAGCGCTTTTTCTGTGCATCGGCGATACGCTTCCGCGCTTCCGCGCTCAGGACGCGCTTGGTGCCGAGAACACGTGGGACGCGCTGTTTCTTGACCGCGACCTTATCTAAGCGAGGGCGCCCGCGACCACGAACGGGAGCTTCTTCGCCGGCGAGGATATCCCTTGCCTGTTGAAGGCGTGCTATTTCCTTGTCGATTGCTGCCAACACATCTTTATTCGCCATGCTCCCTAGAGTAACTCATAGCTCGGGTATGCGGCGCTGTAAAAGAATCAATCAATGACGGATTTTCTGCAATGCATAGAGACATAGGCCGGCTCAATGTTGTTGAGCGGGCTGTAAGTGGCTCGTATTTGATTCCCGGCATACACCGGCCTCTGTCTGCAGGCGCGGCAGAAAGCTTTCCAGGAGGGATGCTGCGACGGAGGAACCTGTGTGTCCACTTGTACAAGCGAGCAAGCGTGGGATTAGTATCTGCGGACATACAGGACGAAGGGTATACAGGCGGGCTGAAAGCGACTGAAACAGCGGGCGTCGGGACGTTCTGGCTGGTGAGGGAGTTAGGCATGGGAAGCACGAAGAGGAAATGCGAGATGGAGCAGAAGAGGCGCCATGCGGGATGGCTGGGCGCAGTAGCGGCCGCGGCGTTGCTGACGCCTGCGGCGAGCGCGCAATACAACGCTTCCATCCAGGGCACGGTGACCGATGCCCAGGGGGCGATTGTTCCGGGTGCAACGGTAGTACTGACCAATACGGAAACAAATCAGGCGCTTCAACACACAACCTCCGGCACAGGGGTGTTCACTTTTAATCAGTTACCGCCAAGCATGTATACGCTGGTGGTGACAGCCAAAGGATTCACACGCAAGGAGCTGGATGCGCTCCAGGTGACACCGGAGCAGGCCAATGCCGTCAATGTGCAGCTGGCTGTCGGCGCAGAGACCCAGACTGTGACGGTCTCCGGGAATGAAGCCACCGCGCTTGATACAGAAACAGCGACTATCAGCGGAACCATTACCTCCAACCAGATACAGCATCTGCCCTCATTTGGCCGCGACGTATTTCAGCTGGCGCAGCTGGCACCGGGAACCTTCGGCGATGGAGCACAGGCCTCGGCCGGCGGCACGTCAAGCTTGCCGGGCTCGAATATAGGTGGCTCAGGCGCAAGCGACGGCATTTTCAAAACAGAGAATGCGCCGCAGATCAGCGGCAATGGTGGACAGAATGAGACCAACGGCATCAGTGTGGACGGGATCAGCACAGTAAGCGCCGTATGGGGCGGCGCTTCGGTTATTACACCGAGTGAAGACTCGGTCAAGGATGTGCACATCGTCTCCAACGGGTATGACGCTTCGAGCGGGCGCTTCTCCAGCTCGCAGGTACAGGTGATTACCAAGAATGGAACAAACCAGGTGCATGGCAGTGCATTTATCAAGGGTGACCGGCCTGGATTGAATGCGTACCAGCGTTATAACGGGCCGGGCTCCTTCGCGGCGGGCAGTGCTGCTGAGCGTGGGGTGAACCGGGATAACTCACGCTTTAACCAATTTGGTGGAACCCTTGGCGGCCCCTTCTGGAAGAACAAGGTGTTCGCCTTCTTTGCGTATGAGGGTTTGCGCAATACCACGGTAACCACAGGGCAGGGCTGGTATGAGTCACCGGGCTTTGCAGCGCTGGCGCCCGCGGGGACGATTGCGGCACAGCTGCTGGGGTACCCGGGCGAGGGACCGAGCTCCTCGTCGATCATCCCGCGTACATGCGCAAGCATCGGGCTCACCGAGGGCGTGAATTGCGACACGGTGGGGAACACGGGTGTGAACCTTGGTTCGCCGCGCCGGGGTACGGCGGTGGGCACGCTGGACCCGACATGGGTAGGCAGCGGGAACCCGGGGATCGGCGGCGGCCTGGACCCGAACACGCCGACCATTTCCTTCTACAACACGACCAACCCGAACGCGATTGTGGAGGACCAGTACAACGGGCGGCTGGATGTCAATGCGTCGAGCAAGGATTTGGTGACCTTTACGATTTACTGGGTACCGCAGACGACGACTGATTATCAGGGGCCGGTGCGCTCGGCCAACCTATGGCACCACCAGGCGATCAATGACGCGTTTACGGGCATTTGGGATCACACCTTTTCAGCCACGCTGCTGAATGAGGCGCGCGCGAATGCGGCAGGATGGCGATGGAACGAGATTGTGACAAATTCGCAGGAGCCGTTTGGACTGCCGATTGCTGAGATTGATGATCTAGGGAACGAGTCAGCCGGAGCGGGGGTAGCGGGGAGTTCCACCGGCGGAACAGGCGTGTCTGCCATCACAAGCGACTATTTCGGCGCGCCGGGACCGTCTAACTTCAACCAGTGGACCTACAGCTACCAGGACACGCTGACCAAGGTGCTGTCGCGCCACCAGATCAAGATCGGTGGGGAAGCGACGCGGCTCTACTACCTGAACAATCCAACCTATGTAGCGCGGCCGCAGTTCAACTTCCGCAATCCGTGGGACTTTCTGAACGATGCGCCCTACCAGGAGACGGGCAGTTTCAGCCCGATCACCGGGGCGGTGACGGCGAACCGACAGGATATTCGCTCTGACATCTACTCGCTGTTTGCCCAGGACGACTGGAAGGTGAAGCCTAACCTGACGTTGAACCTGGGCCTGCGCTGGAGCTACTTCGGGCCTATCTCGTCGAAGGAGAACAACCTGGCGGTCTTTCGAGAGGGCACGGGAGCAGCAGTGCTGAGCGGTGCCTCGGTGCGCGTGGGCGGCAACCTGTACGACCCGCAGACCTTGAACTTTGGCCCGCAGCTTGGCTTTGCGTGGAGCCCGGAGGCGCAAGGGAGCCGGCTCGTGTTCCGCGGAGGCATAGGGCTGAATTACAACCAGGAAGAGCTGGCCATCTCCACCAACGGCACCAACAATCCGCCGCTGATTACCAACGCAACCTTCTGCTGCAGTACGGCCGCGGCGCTGAAGCAGGGCATTCTATATGCGACATCCAGCAGCCCGACCGCCTTCTACGGGTTCCCGAACAACCCGGCGACGGTGCAGCAGTTCAGCAGTGCGAACCTGCCTACGAACGGAAGCGCCGTGACGGTGGCGGCTTACCCGGGGCGGCTACCGACAAACTACTCCTACCATTACTCGCTGGATACGCAGTATGAGATAGCACAAAGCTGGATTGCCACGATCGGCTACCAGGGCAGTACATCGCACCACCTGATCCACCTTTACAACGAGAATGTGGTGGCGCTGGCACAGGGTTTGCCGGTGAACCCGAGCCTGCAGCAGGTGAACTTCTACGGCAATGACAACAACTCCAATTACAACGCACTGCTCACCACGCTGCGGCATGATTTTGCCCATGGTGTGCAGGCGCAGGCGCAGTACAGCTGGACCAAGAGCATGGATGACGGCTCAGAACCTTACTATGAAGACCCGTACCCATATAACCCAAAGCTGGCCTGGGGCAGGTCAGACTTCAACGTGCAGAACGTGTTCAAGTTCTTCGGACTGTGGCAGCCGGTGTTCTTCCACGGCGGCAAAGACAGCCTGCTCGAGAAGACGGTGGGAGGCTGGTCGATCAGCGGCATCTTGAATCTGCATTCGGGCTTCCCGTGGACGCCTGAGTACACAAACACGGGCAACAACCTGTACTACCAGGGCGGCGGCTATGGATTTTTACGGCCTGCGGCGTACCTCGGCGGTGCGGGGCAGGATACGAGTAACAAGGCCTTTGTGTCAGGGCCGAGCGATCCAAAATCAGGCGGCTTTAACAATAACTACAGGGAGGGAGCGCTAGCCTACTTTACCGTCCCGCAGTTTACGCAAGGTACACAGTTCCCCAGCTTCGCTGGCTTGCCGCAGGGGCCGGGCGTAGCGAGAAACTTCCTGAACGGGCCGAACTATATCGATGCGGACATGACGCTGACGAAATCCTTCGGCATCCCCAAAAACCGGCTTCTCGGCGAAGATGGCGGCGTGGAGGTGCGGGCGGATGCTTACAACATCTACAACCGCCTAAACCTAAACGGCACGAGCATCAATAATGCGATCAGCTCGGACGGGGTGACGTCCAACCCTAGCTTCGGGCAAGCACAGAGCGCGCTGGGGTCTCGGACGATCGAGTTACAGGCGCGGTTCTCGTTCTAAGCAAGAGTAAGGCAGCAGAAAGGGCAGCCGCTTGGCTGCTCTTTCTGCTGCAAAGGTCAGGGAGCCGCTTCATCCTGCAGCAAGGACAGCTGGGTCGCCAGACGAAGTGACCTTCCCCACTTTCTGGAACGCAGCTCGTGCGGCCTCAATCTTTTCGTGGTTCGTCTCAGCCCAGGTCCAGACGCCACAAAAGGCGGCCGTCAAGCTTTGGCCGAGGTCGGTCAACTCGTATTCGACCCGCGGTGGAATGACGGGAAAGACTGTTCTTCGAACAAGCCCGTTACTTTCCATCTGGCGCAATGTCTTAGTCAGCATCTTCTGACTTATATCGCCAACGCGCTCGCGGAGCACTGTGAAGCGGGCGCGGCCATACTCCTCCAATGTTTCGAGTACGAGCATGGTCCACTTATCAGCGAGGCGGCCGATGATCTCGCGCACGATCCGGTCTACCTCCGGCGTAGTCTCCGGGTACTGAGAGTGTCGCTGTGTTTGGAGCTTCTTGGCAGGAGTCCTTTGCACGGTTTCCATAAGGTAAGTATAGAGCTGAAAAGTGCCTACTTCCCAGGGGAGAGTGGGCCGTCTAGTCTCTTGGCAAGGGGTATATATGAACATCACAGGCAACACAATTCTGATCACAGGTGGTACCAGCGGTATAGGGAAGGCACTCGCGGAAGCGCTGCACGCGCGCAAAAACAAGGTCATTATTGCGGGCCGTCGTAAGACGTTGCTGGATGAGATCACGGCAGCGAACCCGGGCATGATCGGTTTGCAGCTCGATGTCGATGACAAAGACTCCATCGCGCAGTTTGCTGCGCAGGTGCGGCAGCAGTTCCCTGAGCTGAACGTGCTAATCAACAATGCCGGCATTATGCGGCCCGAGGATTACACCGCAGAAAAGATTGATGTCTCTACCGCAGAAGCAACGCTGAGCACCAATATCAGCAGCGTTGTGCAGCTGACCGCGGCTTTGCTGCCGACGCTCAAGGCGCAGCCGCATGCGACGCTGATGGCCACAACCTCCGGCCTGGCGCATGTGCCCATGGCTGCCTTCCCGACGTATTGTGGGACAAAGGCATTTCTGCACTCGTGGCTGGATGCTGTTCGCTTTCAACTTCGCGAAACAAACGTCGAGGTGTTGGAACTGACACCGCCGTATGTACAGACAGATCTGAGCGGCTCGCACCAGGCGACGGATCCGCGGGCCATGCCGCTTGAGGAGTTCACGGCAGAGGTGATCCAGCTTCTCGAGTCCGGCGAGACGCCCAAGGGCGAAGTTCTTGTGGAGCGCGTGAAGCCTTTACGTTGGGCCGAGAAGAACGGCAACTACGAGAAGATGCTCACGGCGTTGGGCTCGCCGCGGTAGCTTGCAGCGCTGCGCCGAGGGTGAGTGGGAGATGGTAAGTCTCCCGCTCACCCTCAGGTACGTTCTCCGACATATAGAGAAGGCCAGAAGCTACTCGTCACAGCCGGCGCGGCAGGGTGCAGGGATGTGGTCCTGTGAGGTAAAGGTGGAGGCGGGCAGGTCTGCGTTGTTATAGAGGTTCGCGCTGAGCGCGGAGTTAGTCCAGGCGTAGCGGACGTATTTCGGCGTAGTGCCGTCCGTGCCTTGGACGATGACGGCGTCGCCTGCAATGTGTGCGGTGGCGGCGTGGAAGCGGCCATCCTCGCCCGCAACCTCAAAGCCATGGAGCTCGCCAGGCTGCGCGCTGGTCTGGCCGCTCTTCCTCACATGGAGGCCGCCCTCAGCATGGGTAAAGTACACGCGCATGCTCGTCCCTTCCGGCACGGCTTCGCGAAAGAGTGGGCCGCTGTACTCAATGCGCTCGCCGTAAGCGATGGCCTGCGCGGCGAGCGCGAGGCGGTGGCCGACCGTCTGCTTGTCCGCCGGGTGCACGTTATCAGCCTGCCCTACGTCGAGTGAGACGACCATGGCGGTATCACGCAGCTTGAGGGTGCGGCGCTGGGCTTCGCGCACCACGCCCCAGGTTTCTGCGGGGACCGAGGTAAAGCTGGAGATCTGGACGAAAAGAAAGGGAAAGTCGCCCTCGTGCCAGCGGGCGCGCCAGTCCGTGATCAGAGCGGGGAAGGCGCGTTCGTAGAGCGGCCCGCGCTCGGCGGAGCTGTCGGTTTCACCTTGGTACCAGAGGACACCCTTGATGGTGTAGTCGGTCAGGGGAGCGACCATGCCATTGAAGATGCCGGCGGGCGCGTAGGAGTCTGGCTGCGGGTGCCAGGGGTGCTTGGGCAGCGGCTGGCCGGCGGCCTTCGCTGCTGCATCTTCGCGCTGCTCTTCGGCGCCGCGCGCGGGGAGATCGGCCTCGTCCTCGACCATGGGGACGCGGGCTGCGAACTCCGGCATGAGCGAGGCGTCGTCCGCAAGCCAGTCGAGGCTGATCCAGGGAGCAATGGGGGTGCCGCCCCAGGTGGCCTCGATGAGGCCGACCGGAGTGTGCTGCTTCTCCTGCGTTTCGCGGCCGAAGAAGTAGGCTACGGCGGAAAAGTCAGGCACCGTGTCAGGCGAGCACACGGTCCAGATCGCGTCCTGGTCGCGCTGCTCATAGTCCGAGGCGACGTTTTTTACGTGGAGCAGGTGGATCATGGGATGGTTGGCGGCGGCGATCTCCCCCGCGCTGTTCTTGAGCGGGGTATCGGGCCCGAAGCCTTTGAGGGGCAGCTGCATATTGGACTGGCCGGAGGCGAACCAGACATCGCCGACCAGGACGTCATGCAGAGTGATGGTGTTGGTGCCCGCGACGGTCAGTGTGTAAGGTCCGCCGGCGTGCTCGGGCTGGAGGAAGAGGCTCCAGCGGCCGAGCTTGTCGGCTTTTGTCTGCCCTTGCTGCCCATGGAAGGTGACGGAGATCTTTTCGTCCGGATCGGCGTGGCCCCAGATGTGGACAGGCATGCCACGCTGCAGCACGGCATGGTCGCTGAGCAGGTGCGGGAGCGTGACCTCAGCGCGGGCGATGGAGACGAGCCATGCAGCAGCAAGAGTAAATGCGCACAGGGCGGATGAAGACAGTCGGACGGTGAGCATGCGAGGGGGCGCTCCTAGAAGATGACAGGCCGGAAGGCTCCCGAGGCAAGCGGCGACCTTTCTGCGCAGGCAAGAGGATACGGGCGCCTGCATACGAGTGCCTATGCCTGGCATGGAGCCGGTGGGCTTGCATTGCTGCTGTTCTGCGGATGTTTAGTTTGATCCGGCCGCGACCTGCTGCGAGCCGGTCAGCTTTTCACGCTGCGCGGCCGCCTCGATCAGTTTGCGAAGCTTGCCGTCGATGCCGGCGTCGCCGACATGCTCATCCTGCAGGACGCCATCGCTGTCAATGGTGAAGGTGTGGGGAATGGCCTCGACGCCATAGGTGCGAGCCAGCGTGCCGGTGAAGCCGCCATCGCGGTACTGCAGCCAGCTCATGTTGTTTTTTGCGACGAAGTCTTTCCATTTCGCTTCGTCGGAGTCAAGGCTGATACTGAGAACCACAAGCGGCTGCCCGGCAAACTCCTTGGCGATGCGTTGCACATGCGGCAATGCTTCCCGGCAGGGGCCGCACCAGGTGGCCCAGAAATCAATGAGCACGACTTTGCCCTGCAGCTCATCGAGGGAAACGTGTTTGCCGTCGATGGTGGTGACGGAAAAGGCGGGTGCCATGCGGGCACGCACCAGCTCCGGCCGATCGCGGAAGCGGGCGACGCGCTCAGCATCCGTTGAGCCCGGCTTGAGCCGGGGAAGCAGGCTGGCAAACACCTGCCGGGCGGCATCGTCTTGCTCTTCGCTGGCAAGGCATCTGCCTTTGACATAGAGAGCGGGTCCGTCATCCGGCTTCACAGCGAGTGCGCTCTCGGTTTCTTTCTGCCCTTCGGCGAAGCACTCCGGCTTGTGTTTGGCTTTGCCCATGGCCAGCAGCAGTTCTGCCCGTTCCACGTGGGCGGCAGCCTGCTCCTGCGGAGTGGCCGCTAGGGTGATGAGCTCCTGCGAAGCGCTATCGGCTGCCTTGAAGTCACCCAGAGCCTGCCCCAGGTTCAGGATCTCGCGAGCACAGGCAGAGCAGCGGTTCCCATCCAGCTTGTCTGCCTTTCGGTAGCTGTCGAGCGCGAAGACATACTGCCGCTTCGCCTTAAGGTCCGTCGCCTCCGCAAGAGCCTTCTGTGCGCGAAGATCCGACGGAGCCCCAGCCAGCGCCTGCGCCAAGGAGCCGTATGGCAGGGCAGCAAGTGCGAGGAGAACAGTGAGCAGTCGTAAGCGATGAGCGATCAAAGGGGTTTTCTCCGGAAGTGCGGAAGCAGACGCGGCCAACTTACCACGGCTGGAGGCGCTTTTCCAGAGACCCGTTGGGAGAGCTGGGGAGGGTACGAAAGGGGGGGGGGATTGTTGCTGTCCGCAGTTCTCGTGCGAAGTCAGTACAGGTACCGCTGGAACTCAGAGAAGACTCTGCTCAGCGCGGGCGCAGGCCCAAGCTCGCGCAGGGCATCCTGGACGGCGCCGTAGCGCAAGCTGAGCAGCTTTGAGAGCTCGCTGCTGTCCAGCGTCTCGAATCCTTCCTGCACATAGTGCGCCAAGACGAACTCGAGGAATGCTCGCTGCTTCTCGGGGAATGTTGCGGCGAGCACGGGGCGGGCTTTCTCGACCCGCTCCGTACGCGTGAGCCGCGGCAGAGCAAAAGCAATGTAGGCGAGCACGTCGTAGAGGTCGGAGTTTTCAGCGGCGAGCGCGCGCTGCAGCTCAGCAAGCTTGCTGCGGTCGAAGCTGCGGCTTTCAAGATTCTTGAGCAGCGTCCGCCTGGTCTCCGGCGCTTGCCAAATGGTGCGCAGCTCGTCCTCATCCTTGAAGAAGTCTGGCAGCGCGCCATACAGCGCTTCGAGGAACTGAGCAGCGGAGAGCAGCCGCCCGTCCGGGCTCCAGAAGCTGGTCGCGCTCATGTGCTGCAGTTCGCGCGCTTTTCCATCCGCCAGGCGGATGACTACGCGCTCCTTCCGATTGCTCTCGAATCGATCCCCATTCTCCTCCGAGCGCTCCCGCGGCTCAGTCGCGGGGCTCGCTTCGTCCGCGGGTTCCGGGGCGGGTTCCGGGGCGGATTCCGGTTCCAGCGGCTCGCCGTCCCACTCGGGATCGCTGAAGTGCCGGTGCGCGCCGACAAAGTCGTATACGGTGAAGAACTCCTTGCCGTCGAACAGCCGCGTGCCGCGCCCGATGATCTGCTTGAACTCGATCATGTTCCCTACCGTGCGCAGCAGGGCAATGTTGCGTACGTTTCTCGCGTCCACGCCGGTCGAGAGCTTCTGCGAGGTGGTCAGGATCGTCGGGATCGACTTCTCGTTATTCTGGAAGTCGCGTAGGTACTGCTCGCCGAGCGCACCGTCATTCGCCGTCACGCGGCAGCAGTAGAGCGGGTCCGGGTTGACCTTGCGCTGGTTCACCATGTCGCGAACGGCTGCTGCGTGGTCCTGCGACGCGCAAAAGATCAGCGTCTTCTCGCGCGGGTCGAGCCGGTTCATCAGCTGCTCGACCCGGTACTGTTCTCGCTCGCGAATCTCAATCAAGCGGTTGAACTCCCGCTCGGTGTAGCGGTGGCCCTCTTCAATCTCGCCTTCGATGACGGTGTCGTCAGGCGTGTACACGTACTCGTCCAGTGTGGTCGAGATCTGGACTACCTTGAACGGGGTCAGGAAACCGTCGTTGATACCCTCGCGGAGCGAATAGGTGTACACGGGCTCACCAAAGTACGCGTAGGTGTCCGCGTTGTCGCGGCGTTTCGGCGTGGCCGTCAGGCCCAGCTGCACGGCTGGGGCAAAGTACTCAAGAATGCCGCGCCAGCTCGACTCGTCATTCGCGCCGCCACGGTGGCACTCGTCCACAATGATGAAGTCGAAGAAGTGGGGCGGGTACTGGCCGAAGTAGGGCGCGGGCTCGCCCGTCGCGTCACGGCCTGACATGAAGGTCTGAAAGATCGTGAAGAAGACGCTGGCGTTCGTGGGCACCTGGCCGGCCTTGCGGATGGAGCCGGGAGCGATACGAACGCGGGCGTCATCCGCAAAGGAAGAAAAGGCACTGTAAGCCTGATTGGCGAGCAAATTGCGGTCGGCAAGGAACAGGACGCGCGGACGGCGCGTGGGCTCGCCCGTCAGGTTCCACTTGGCGTGGAAGAGCTTCCAAGCGATCTGGAAGGCGATCGAAGTTTTGCCTGTACCGGTCGCAAGGGTCAGCAGGATGCGGGTGCGGCCGTCCGCTATCGCGCGGAGGACGCGCTCGATGGCAGTCGCCTGGTAGTAGTACACGTTCCAGGTGCCGGAGCGGTCTTCGTAGGACACCTCTGCAAAGCGGTCCCGCCAGGCGTTCGGGGCAGGGAAGGCAAGGGCCCAGAGCTCGTCCGGCGATGGATAGCCGTCTGCCGGACCCTCCTCGCCGGTCGTCATCGTGACGCGGTAAAGACCATGGCCGTTGGTCGCGTAGGCGAAGGGGACGGCCATCTTCGCGGCGTACGCCTTGCCTTGTCCAACGCCCTCAGCTTCGGAAACCTCTTCGCGCTTGGCTTCGATGATGGCGAGCTTCTGGTTGTTGTGGACAAGGACGTAGTCGGCGATCTCAGCATTCGCACGGCGACCCGCGCCAAGCAGGCGGCCTTTGGTGATGTGGAACTCGCGCAGTACGCGCGAACCCGGCACGACACCCCAGCCTGCTGCACGCAGGGCAGGGTCAATGAGCTCGGCGCGAGTTTCCGCCTCGTTCCGCATGGTGGCTAGAGATTACCCGAGAAGGCTTGGTGGAGGAGCGATTGTTTGAGGGCTTCGAGTGACGCTAGTTTCTGCTGGTGGATATCGTAAAGTCGTTTCGTCTCCTCTGAAATCGAAGTCAACGTATTAATTGTTTGAGATTGCTCAGAAAGGCTTGGAAGCGGAACAGGAAAGTCAGCTATATCGTCCTTTGAAAATCCAGCTTGCGCTGATCGAGCAGCAACCGCCCTCAGACGATTCTGAAACAGATCGGATTCAAGATAGGCCTTTAGGTATTCCGGATTGACTAAGGCTGTTTTTGGAACTGTTTTCATCAGGGCGACGTTATACGCTCCTGCCTTCCCGGTTAATATCTGGCCGACAGATGCGCCGTAACGAGCTAGCATCACATCGCTTTCTATGCATTCCCGATTCTTCTTCGAATCGGGGATAAAGGTGATGTGCCTATCGGATTTGAAGTCCCTAATTTGAAGAAAGCGAACGTAACCATCAGCCACTTCCGCTCGGAACTGAGACTTTGGTGGCTGTGAGCCGCCAAGAAAATCCGTAATTTGTCTAAGAGGTATCAGAGGAGCAAACTCGCGGATTCGCTGAAATCTGCCAGTGATGCACAAGCTAATGACAGCTAAAGACAGTTGCTGATTCTTTTCCGCATTCGCCCGAGCGGCGGCGATACCTGCGAAGACTTGATCGAGGATGGCAACGATGCGCTCCTGCTCTCTTCTGCCCGTCATTGTCACTGGCAGTTCCTCAAAATGCCTCATTCTCAGGGACTTCACAGTGGCACCGACCGACACACGGGGAAAGTAGTCCTTCTTGTACAGGAGAAAATAGAACAAGAATCGGGGGTTAAGAGATGAAGAGAAGTTGTGCAGAGCATAGGCACGTTGATGAAGGTCGAACTTACCAATAAAGTGCCTCGGTAGAAACTCCGTGCCTTCACCGGGAATAATTAGTGCTTCGCAATCAAAAAGGTAACGGCTACTTCTCTTGATTGATTTTGAGCGATCGAAAAAAGCAAAGAGCCCATCGCTAGTCGCGTTTTTGGTGTCAGATTTGCCATTCTTGATGTCGCATATCGTTTTCAGGGGAACAAGCGACCAGCCTTGTTCGATGTTCGCGATATCTGTACTCATGCTCGTAAACTTCACAACAACCCCCGAATCCCCGCCAGAATCTCAGCACTCTCCCGGTCCAGCGCCTCGATCTCATCCAGGATCTCCTCCGGCGTCCGATGCGCCGCTGCCTCGCCCCCGTTTGGGTTTTTGACAGACAAGTCCCAGCTCTTGCGGTCGAGGTCGCTCGCCGATACCGTCCATGACTGCGCCGAATCCGCAAAGGTCTTCTGCTTCTCGACGAAGTCCGCCAGATCCGCATCGTTCAACGGATTGGTCTTGCCCAGGTTCCGCCCCGGGTCCAGCCGGTAGTACCAGGTTTTCTTCGTCGCCGCGCCTTTGGTGAAGAACAGCACCACCGTCTTAACGCCCGCACCCTGAAACGTACCGCCCGGGCAGTCGAGGATCGTGTGCAGCTCGGCATCCTCAAGCAGCAGCTTGCGCAGCGCGACGCTCGCGTTATCGGTGTTCGACAGAAAGGTGTTCTTGATGACAATGGCCGCACGGCCGCCGGCGCGCAGCTTGCGCAGGAAATGCTGGAGAAACAGAAACGCTGTCTCCGAAGTCTTGATAGGAAAGTTCTGCTGCACCTCTGCTCGCTCGCGCCCGCCAAAGGGCGGGTTCGCCAGGATGATGTCATGCCGGTCGCGCTCTTCAATGTCGTTGTTGTTGAGCTCGAGCGTGTTGGTGTGCACGATGTTTGGCGCTTCAATCCCGTGCAGGATCATGTTCATCAACCCAATGACATAGGGAAGCGGCTTCTTCTCCTGCCCGTAAAAAGTCCCGCTTTGCAGCCTGGCGCGGGTCGCAATCGTGGCCGCAGAAGGCAGCATCCGCGCATAGGCCTCGCAAAGGAAACCCGCCGAGCCGAGCGCGCCGTCGTAGACCGTCTCTCCTACGCGCGGCTCGACGACCGCGAGCATGGCGCGGATCAGCGGGCGCGGGGTAAAGTACTCACCTCCATTGCGCCCCGCATTGCCCATGTTGCGGATCTTGGCCTCGTACAGCTCGGACAGCTCGTGCTTCTCAGACTGCGAGTTGAAGCGCAGCGTCTCGACCTGGCCGATCACCTCTCGCAGGTTGTAGCCGGACTGGAACTTGTTGCGGAGCTCCCCAAAGATCTCGCCAATCTTGTATTCGATCGTGTCCGGACGGCTAGCCCGCTGCTTGAAACCTTTGAGGTAGGGGAAGAGCTTGGCATCGATAAACTCGCGCAGGTCGTCACCCACCAGCGCGCGGTCATGGTCAAGACGGGTGAGCACGCCGTCGGCGGTCATGGGCGCGGCCCAGCTGTGCCAGCGGTAGGGCTCGTCGAGCAGGAAGCTGTGCGGGGTGCCGTCGAGCTCGGCTCTCGCAGCCCGGTCCTGCTCCAGGGCGTCGAGGTACTTGAGGAAGAGCAGCCAGGAGGTCTGCTCGATGTAGTCGAGCTCGGTGGACACCCCGGCATCCTTGCGCAGGATGTCGTCGATTCTCTTGAAGGTCTGTTCAAACATCGGGAGCGGAAAACACCTCGGCTTTCGGGGTGAGTTCAGGATACCGGCTCGCCTCATCGCTGCCGCAAAGGCGGTGATGAAGGGATGGACCCGCAGGTAATGACCCCTTGATCGCCGCAGCCCCAGGTGAAGGCTCTTTGGCGGAGGGAGAGGGATTCGAACCCCCGTTACCTTTTCAGGTAAAGCGGTTTTCAAGACCGCCTGTTTCAACCACTCACACATCCCTCCGCGAGTGTGTGCGCACCCGTAGTCTACAACGGGTCGAGGGCGCTCGCGTACCATGGAGGGAGACCGATGCCTTCGCTGCGATCTGCCTCCCGGGCCTCCTTTGATGCAACGCTGGCCAGCGCCAAGCGGACGATGGTGCTGTCAGAGATTGTGCGGCTGGCGATCGACAGCTTCCGCGCGAGCAAGCTGCGTTTTGCGCTCACGGCGCTGGGCATGGTCATCGGCGCAGCCTCGCTCATCTTTGTGTACACAATCGGGCTGACGGGCAAGCAGTACATCCTGGGGCTGCTCGAAAGTATCGGCACCAACATGGTGTACGTCGAGTACTCGGGCGGCTCGACAGGTGGGGTCAACAACTTCCAAAGCGACTACCTGACACGGGATGACGAGCGCGCGGTGCAGGAGCAGGTCTCTGCCGTGCAGTACTCCTCGCCGATGCTGGAGATGCATGACCGCATCTCGATCAGCGGGCAGGAGAAGCAGCTGCTGGTGCTGGGGGTAAGCCCGGAGTACAAGCTGGTGCGCAACCTGAAGGTGCTGGACGGGCGCTTCTTCGACGATGAGGATGAGGCTTCGCACACCCATGCCGCGGTGGTGACGGAGATCTTTGCGGAGCAGCTGTTTGGGAGTGAGAGCGCGGCGATCAATCAGACCTTTTCGCTCTCCGGCATCCCGTTCACGATCATCGGGGTCTTCAAGGAGAGTGTGGATACGTTTGGGCAGTCAGAGATTGCGGACCAGACAATCCTGATCCCGTACTCGGTAGGCCGCTACTTTACAGGGACGAACAATGTAAAGCAGATCTTTTTCACGATCCGCGACCGCGGGGATGTGGAGGAGGCGTCGCGCCAGATTGTGGACGTGGTCCACAGCCGGCACCAGCCGAATTCGGTATACCGCGCCAGTACGCTGACGGAGCTGCTGACGACCGCGGCCTTGATTACGAATGCTTTGACTGTGGTGCTGCTGCTGATCTCGGCAGTGACGCTGGCAGTGGGCGGCGTCGGCATCATGAACATTATGCTGGCCACGGTCCGCTCGCGGATCCGGGAGATCGGCATCCGCAAGGCGCTGGGCGCGACAGCCCGCGAAATCAAGCTGCAGTTCCTGATCGAGGCGCTGTTCATCTCGCTGTCGGGCGGCCTCATCGGTACAGTGCTGGGCCTCGCGCTGCCGCTCTCCCTGAGGCTGTTTACCTCGTATGCGATCCCCATCTCCCCCTGGTCTGTGGTGGTCGCGCTCCTGACTTCATGTGCGGTGGGGGTAATGTTTGGCACGCTGCCGGCGAACCGTGCGGCACAGCTCGATCCCGTCGAGTCGCTCAAGTACGAGTAGCTGCCTGCTAGACTGGACAAGATTGTGCTCTTACACCAGTCAACGCTGAGCCTGGGCGTTGCCGCTGGCCTAAGCGCCTCTGTTTATCCAGCTTTTATCGTCAGCAAGACAGAACAGGAAGTTTTCGCGTGCCCCACTCTGATATTCGTAATGTCGCCATCATCGCTCACGTTGACCATGGCAAGACCACGCTGGTCGATGCCATGCTGCGCCAGTCCGGAACCTTTCGTGAGAATGAAGCACTGACCGACCGCGTCATGGACTCGAACGATCTGGAGCGCGAGCGCGGCATCACCATCCTCGCGAAGTCGACGGCGATTTTCTACAAAGACTCGAAGATCAACATCGTGGACACCCCGGGCCACGCCGACTTTGGCGGCGAGGTCGAGCGCGCGCTCAAGATGGTCGACGCAGTGATCCTGCTGGTGGACGCGTCGGAAGGGCCGCTGCCGCAGACCCGCTATGTGCTCTCAAAGGCGCTCGAAGCGAAACTGCCGCCGATCCTGGTCATCAATAAAATTGACCGCCCGGATGCGCGTCCGCAGGAGGTGCTCAACGAGGTCTATGACCTGTTCATCGACCTGGATGCGGGTGAGGACCAGCTCAACTTTCCCGTGCTCTACACCAATGGCAAGCTGGGGCTGGCTTCAGACTCAGCGACGAAGCTGGGTGAGAATCTGCAGCTGCTGTTTGAGACGATCCTCACCACCGCACCGCCGGCACCGGGAAGTGCAGACGGCAATCTGCAGATCCTGGTCACAAACCTGGACTACTCCGACTATCTGGGCCGCCTTGCCATTGCGCGCGTCTTCAACGGCACCCTCAAGGTGGGCGATGAGGTTGCAGTTTCCAAGCGCGACAGTGCGATTGAGAAGGTTCGCATTACCAAGCTCTTCACCTACAGCGGGCTGAAGCGTGTCGATACAGAGAGGACCGAGGTTGGCGATATTATCGCGATCGCCGGCATCCCGGGCATCACCATTGGCGAATCACTGACGAGCATTGACAACCCCGATCCGCTGCCGCTGATCGTCATCGACGAGCCGACGATTGCCATGCAGATGTCGGTCAACAACTCGCCGATGGCGGGCCGGGAAGGGCAGTATGTCACTTCACGCAATATCCGCGACCGGCTGGACAAGGAGCTGCTGACCAATGTCTCGATCCGTGTAGAGGATACCGGCTCGGCCGAAAGCTTCAAGGTGCTGGGCCGCGGTGAGCTGCAGCTCTCCATCTTGATCGAGATGATGCGCCGCGAAGGCTTTGAGGTGATGGTGGGCCGGCCGGAGATCGTAACCAAGCGCGTGGACGGCAAGCTGATGGAGCCGGTCGAGCACCTGACGATTGACATCCCGGACAACTTTGTCGGCACGGTGATTGAGCGGCTGGGGCCGCGCAAGGGCGAGATGGTCAAGATGCACAGCCATGGCTACGGGCGTACGCGCATGGAATTCAAGGTGCCGTCGCGCGGGCTGATCGGGCTGCGCTCCGAGCTGCTGACCGAGACCCGCGGCACCATCATCATGAACTCGATCTTTGAGGGCTATATGCCCTACCAGGGCGACATCCCGCAGAGGCCTTCCGGCGCGTTGATCTCGGACCGCTCAGGCCCGACGACGACCTATGCGCTCAATGGATTGCAGGACCGCGGTGTGCTCTTTGTGCCCTCCGGCGTGGAAGTGTACGAGGGCATGATTGTCGGCGAGCACTCGCGCGACAACGACCTGGATGTGAATGTGGTCCGCGAGAAGAAGCTGACCAACATGCGTGCTTCCTCTGCCGATGATGCGCTCCGCCTGGTGCCGCACCGTGCGATGAACCTTGAGCAGGCAATCGAGTTCATCGCTGAGGATGAGCTGGTCGAGGTCACGCCGAAGTCGCTGCGGCTGCGGAAAAAAGTGCTTCAGGCGAATCGTCGCCCGCGGCGCAATGCGAGTCCTTCAGCCTAGAAGTCCGCTCACTGCAAGAAGAGTGCGGCAGCTGCATGCTGCCGCACCGCGATACCAGGAAGCATGGCGCATCAGCATCCACTGTTCCCGCAGAACCCGGAACGCAGTCCGAAGCCGGGACAAGACGGCAGTGAGGCTGGGCACGGTCCGGCACGGTCCTTCCACTGGATGGCACGGCTGGAGACGGTGGTCCGCATTGTTGTGCGCTTGTACCTGGGCTTGCTTGTGTTTGCCCTGCCGTGGCTTGCCTTCTGGACACAGAACAACCTGTTTACCTACAGCCCCGTGTTGTATGCGCTGGCCACAAACGGCTTTGTGCGCGGCGTCTTTTCCGGCCTGGGTTTGCTCAACGTGATCCTTGCCCTGATGGAAGCAAAGGCCGCGCCGGAGCTTCGCTAAGGCGCTAGCCCCGGCCCCGCATGCGCTGCAGGTCATGGCGGTCGCGTTTGGAGGGTCTGCCCTGGCCCACGGCGCCGAAGTCCAGCATCTCTTTCCGTTCCTCCGCTGCCTTGGCACGCGCGGCCTGGCTGGCTGCTGTTTCGCGGTAAAGCGCCTGCGCGGCCGCAGCGGGCCCGCGTACATCGCTCAGCTGTAGGACCTCGACCGTGAAAGTGGCGGCCTCGGTCTGGATCGTGAGCAGGTCGCCGAGACGCACATCGCGCGAGGCCTTGGCTTTGGTGCCGCTGCTCTCGATGCGGCCCAGCTCACAGGCGTGGGAGGCAAGGGCACGGGTTTTGAAGAAGCGGGCCGCCCAAAGCCACTTGTCGATGCGGACTTCATGGGCTTCACTCCCTCGTTGGTGATCGGTCGGTGTGTTCCCGGCAGAGCGGTTTGCCATGCCTTCATTTTCGCAGGCGAAGCCGTTGCGACCGCAAGGGCAGTAGGTAACCAGCGCTAGGTGACGTGTGGGTGGTTCTCTCCGGGAGCAACATCCTCCATAATGAGCCTGTCTCGCTACGGCAGCAGAGGGCTGAGCCCCGCATTTTTCCTGGCCCAGCGTGGAGAAAACGCATGAAGAAGGCATTGATCAGCGGCGTCACCGGACAGGATGGTGCGTACCTAGCGCAGTTTCTCCTGGAGAAGGGTTATGAGGTCCACGGCATCAAGCGCCGTACGTCCTTGTTCAACACAGGCCGGATTGACCACCTCTACCAGGACCCCCAGAGCGAGGGGCGGCGCTTCTTTCTTCACTATGGCGACATGACGGACTCCTCGAGCCTAGTCCACGTGGTGCAGAAGGTGCAGCCGGACGAGATCTATAACCTGGCGGCACAAAGCCACGTCAAGGTCTCGTTTGAAGAGCCGGAGTATACGGCGAACTCTGACGCGCTCGGGGTGCTGCGGCTGCTGGAAGCTATCCGGATTCTTGGTCTCGAGAAGAAGACGCGTTTCTACCAGGCTTCTACCTCAGAGCTGTACGGCCTGGTGCAGCAGATCCCGCAGTCCGAGACGACGCCCTTTTACCCTCGCTCGCCCTATGCCGTGGCCAAGCTGTACGGCTACTGGATCGTGGTGAACTATCGCGAAGCGTACGGCATGTATGCCTGCAATGGGATCCTGTTCAACCATGAGTCGCCGACGCGCGGCGAGACCTTTGTGACGCGCAAGGTCACGCGCGGCCTGGCACGCATCAAGGCGGGGCTGCAGGACACGCTCTATATGGGCAATCTGGACGCTCAACGCGATTGGGGCCATGCGCGCGATTACATCGAGATGCAGTGGCTGATGCTGCAGCAGGAGCAGGCGCAGGACTATGTGATTGCAACAGGCGAGCAGCACTCCGTGCGGGACTTTATCAATCTTTCTGCGGAGATGCTGGGGATAGATCTGCGCTGGCGCGGAGTGGGCGTGGATGAAGTTGCGCTCGATGGAGACGGCAGAACAATCGTTGCGATCGACAAGGCTTACTTTCGCCCGACGGAGGTGGAGACGCTGCTGGGCGACCCGAGCAAGGCCAAGCGCGAGCTGGGCTGGGAGCCGCGCACAACCTTCCGCGAGATGGTGCGCGAGATGATCGAAGCAGATTACAAAGCCGCACAAAGAGAATCGCTGGTGCGCGAGCACGGTTACGAAACTTATACCGTGCATGAGAGTTAAGTGCGGGGAGAGAGGCATGCAGCAGGGAAGCCGTATCTATGTCGCAGGCCATCGCGGCCTGGTGGGTTCCGCGATCTGCCGGCAGCTTGCGCGGCGTGGATACACGCAGGTGCTTCAGCGCACCCATGCAGAGCTTGACCTGCGTAACCGCACCGCGGTGGATCGCTTCTTTGCCGAGGAGCAGCCCGAGTATGTGGTGCTGGCGGCAGCCAAAGTAGGTGGGATCCTGGCGAACAACACATACCCTGCCGACTTTATCCGGGACAACCTCGAAATCCAGAACAACGTCATCGACGCAAGCTACAGGGCCGGGGTCCAGCGGCTGCTTTTTCTCGGCTCCAGCTGTATCTACCCGCGCATGTGCCCGCAGCCCATCCGCGAGGAGTACCTGCTGACCGGCCCCCTCGAGCCGACCAACCGACCCTATGCACTGGCCAAGATAGCCGGCATCGAAATGTGCTGGTCCTATAACCGGCAGTACGGTACGCGCTTTCTAGCTGCGATGCCGACCAACTTATACGGGCCGAACGATAACTTCGACCTCCATAACTCGCACGTGCTGCCGGCGCTGCTGCGTAAGTTTGTAGAAGCGCGGGAGACGGGCCAGGCAGAAGTCACGGTTTGGGGAACGGGTACACCCCGGCGCGAGCTGCTGTACTCCGAGGACATGGCGGAGGCTTGCCTCTTTCTGCTGGGGATGGATGAGGAAGCTTTTGGTGCACTGCTTTCCGACACAGAGCCGCCGCTGATCAACATCGGGACCGGTGAGGACATCACAATCCGGGAGCTGGCCGAGATGGTGCGCACCATTGTGGGGTACCGCGGGGCGATCCAGTACGACCACACCAAGCCGGACGGGACGCCGCGCAAACTGCTCGATGTGTCAAGGCTGGCCACGTTGGGATGGCGAGCGCGTACGACGCTTGAGGACGGGATCGGCCGCACCTACCGTGAGGTAGAGTCGATGCTGCGCCCACCCGTGCCCACACAGAGCTGAGGGCAAGGCAGAAAGTCTCACGCGCGGCAGCAGATGCCCTTGAGCAGCAGATGCTCGCCGATCATGCGTCTCACATCCGTCGAGTGAGCCCCTCGGACCCTCCCTATGAATCCACCAGGCTAGTGCGGACGTTCCACTCTTCGCCTCCGGCCTTTGGAACTATGACTTTCCTGCGGCTGCTTCAGAGTGACAGCGCCCCGCGCAGCATCCTTTCGGCCGCCTGGTCCAAAGCAGGAAAGCTGTCCCAGCGACGGCGTCTTTGCGTGGAATCAGTAAGTTCCAGCTTTTCCATTCGCATAAGCCTCTCCTTGTCATCTGCCCATCGACGCGGATAACGTTCAATTCCGAACATAGAGAAAGATCTCTCGCGCCGTTGTTGTAAGCGCCACAGGTAACGAAAGGTCACCTATCGACCAAGTAATGATTACCTTCAATAGGTCACCAAATTTACATAGTTCTTTCGTTGCGTCAGCGGTGTTCCGAGTTATAGTCGCTTCACTATCTTTAGCGGGAGAAGTTAGCAAGGTGCGCGTGCGCAGATTTGGCAGCCGGCCCTTGCAATCGCTCGTATGTACCAAGTGCTCCCCAGCCGGGTTCGCATCATCTGCCTCGCTCGTTTTCAAAGAGCAGCAGATGGGGAACATTCGGGGTGCGTGTGAAAGGTCGCAGAGCCGCAACCATGATGGAACGAAACATAGTGCGTACCTTTTTGCCAGTGCTTGTGCTCGCTGTTTCCACTTTTTGGACAGGGCACGGGCACAATGCGGCCTGCGCGCAAGGTCCTCCTGCGGCAAAGCTGACCAACGTGCCGGTACAGAGTCCAGCACAGACATCGGTGCAGGGCCAGTCACAGGATTATGTACTGGGCCCCGGGGACCAGATGCAGCTGCATGTGGTTGACATGGATGAGATCCCGGACAAGCCCATCCTGGTCGATCCCAGCGGCTTTGTCGATCTCCCGCTCGCCGGGCGCATGGAGGCCAGCGGCAAAACGCTGGAAGAGTTCAAGGCGGCGCTCGCAGCGAAGCTGTCGCGCTACATCACTGACCCGCGCATCACCATCAACCTCGTGGATGATCAGAGCCGCCCGGTGTCCATCATCGGCGCGGTCAACTCGCCCGGCGTGCATCAACTGCAGGGCCCCAAGCGGCTGATCGAGGTCATCTCGCTCGCCGGGGGACTGCGGCAGGATGCCGGTTCGCGAGTCATCCTCACACGGCAAACAAGCTGGGGAGCACTGCCGCTGCCCAATGCCAAGACGGACACGGCGGAGGGCTTCAGCACAGCCAGCATTTCGCTCGATGATCTGCTTTCTGCCACCAGGCCTGCGGAGAACATCCTGGTACAGCCGCATGATGTGATCTCCATTCCGAAGGCGGACCTGGTGTACGTGGTCGGGGATGTGAAGAAGGCTGGGGGCTTCCAGCTTTCTTCGCACAGCAGCATGTCGGTGCTGCAGGCGATCTCGCTCTCGGAAGGACTGGGTCCTTCCGCCTCCCCGAAGAGCGCACGCATCATGCGGCCTACCGATACAAGCGCGAGCGCGATGCAGGAGATCCCGGTAGACCTCCAGAAGATTTTTGCGGGGAAGGCGCCCGATGTATCGCTACGTCCGAATGATGTGCTGTTTGTTCCGAACAGTCTGGCCAAGTCCTCAGCCCGGCGCGCAGCGGAAGTGATCCTGCAGACCGCATCAGGCATCGCCATCTACGGTCGTTGAGCGCTGCGGCAACAAACGTCTGACCTCTCCCAGTCAGTCGCGTACCGGTGCGAATGGAGAGTCACTGACGGACGGAGCTACTTATGGAGAATCGCAGCATGAATTATCGACTGGAGCCCTCCCCCACCGGAACCCTGCTGGAACCGGTTGCGGTGCAGAGCTACGACGGCCCTGGAGAGACGCATCGGCAGGGGAACCTGCTGGTGGAGTACTTGCGGATCCTGATGCGCAAACGCGTCAGCATCGTGCTGCTGGCGTGTGCCGGGGCGCTGCTGGGATTTCTGATGAATCTCAGCGTGCTGCCTACGTATGAGGCGCGCACCTCGCTCGACATCCAAAGCCTGAATGGCGACTTTATGAACATGCGCGATGTCGCCCCGACGGGGGACAGCGCCAACGCCTCGACCGAGTCGTACGTGCAGACACAGATCAAGATGCTGCAGAGCGATACCCTGCTGGCCGATACCGTGCACACCATGGAGCAGCAGCCGCATGCGCAGACGGTGGAACGCGATGACATGCTCTCGCGCTGGAAGCGCGCGCTGCACTTGGGCGGCAACAGCCCCCTAAGCTACAGCATGGTGCTGCATGACGCAGCTAACCGGATCAAGGTCAAGCCGCTGGGGCTGACACGGCTGGTGGAGGTCACGTGTGACTCCTGGAATGCAGACTTCTCGGCAAAGCTCTGCAATACGCTGACCACCCGCTTTCGCGAAGAGGATTACGCGACCCGAGGGGCCGAAGCAGCCAAAACCAGTGAGTGGCTGACGCGCCAGGTGGCCGATGTACGGCTGCAGGTCGAAGAGTCAGAGAAGAAGCTGGAAGACGCAACCGGCGGCAATGGGCTGGTGCTGAGCCAGCAGAACACCACTGTTTCCGAGGACCGTCTGCGCCAGGTACAGCAGGAGCTGGTGCGGGCTGAAGCCGACCGCATGGAGAAGCAGGCGCAATTTGAGGTGAGCCAGACCGCGTCAGCGGACTCCTTGCCGAGCGTAATTGACAGCCCCAACTACCGGCAGGACCAGCAGAGACTCGCGGACTTGCGCGGCAAGGTAGCCGAGTTGGTGCCGCCGCTGACCGAGGAAAACCCGAAGGTGCTGCACCTGCGCTCGCAGATTGCAGAGGCGCAGGCGCAGCTGGAAGAGGCACGTGGCGCCATTGTGAGCCGGCTGCGCGATGAGTATGACTCCGCCAAGCACCGGGAAGACCTGCTAAACGTGACTTACCAGGTGCAGGAGGGCAATACCTCGAATGAGCTGCACGAGACCAACAAGGTTAACCTGCTGCGGCGAGAGGTAGAGTCCGGGCAGAATTTGTATCAATCCCTGTTACAGCATGCCAAGGAGGCCGGCTTTGCCTCGGCCATGCAGGTCTCAACAATCCGCATCGTCGACGCCGCCACAGCGCCAAAGATTCCGATCTCGCCGCGTCGCAGCAGCGCCACCGGTGTAGGCTTCCTGCTGGGTGGGCTCTGCGGTATCGGACTCGCGTTCTACAAAGAGCGCACCTCCGGCGTGATCTACTTCCCCGGTGAAACCACGCGCACCCTGCAGCTACAGGAGCTGGGCGTGATCCCGAACATGCGGGAGCGGCGTGGGCGGCTGGCGCGCTACGCGCGGGACCGCCGGCGCAAGCTCGGCACCGGCACGGGCCTCAGCATAACGGGCGAGGGTGAGCCCGCCGTGCCGCCTGCGCCGACCGCGGTCAACATCTGGAACAACCAGCCGTCCATCGTGGCGGAGGCGTACCGCAGCGCGACTTTCTCCATCCTGCTGGCCAGCCGCAGCGCCGGCAAGGCGCGCAAGTATGTCATCTCCAGCCCCAACGCAGGCGAGGGCAAAACAACCGTGGTGTCGAACCTGGGCGTGGCGCTCAGCCAGTCGCAGCGCCGTGTTGTGATCGTGGACGGCGACCTGCGCAAGCCTGGGCTGCACAAGTCCCTTGGGCTGCCCAACACCATGGGGCTGCGCAATGTGCTGCGCGGCGAGGTCGACATCGCGGTGTCGCCGCTCGATGCATTCTGCCAGGCGAGCGGCATCCCGAATCTGTCGGTCGTGACTTCTGGCACCGGGAACGAGGAAGCGACCGAGCTGCTGCACTCACCGCGTGCGGCGCAGCTGCTGACCCGCCTTTCTGACGAGTTTGACCTGGTGCTGATTGATACGCCGCCCATGCTGCACATGGCGGACGCCCGCATCTTTGCCGACCACGCCGATGGCGTGATCCTGGTCATCCGCGCCGGCTCTACCAATGTGGAGCAGGCCGTGAGTGCGCGCGACCTCTTCCTGCATGACCGTGTGCGGGTGCTCGGCACCATCCTCAACGGGTTCAGCCCATCGAGCGAGGGCAAGGGCAGCTACTACGACTCGTACTACCGCTACCAGGACGCGTCCGAAGACCTGGAAGAGAGCCGAGCCGGCGCATGAGCGGAACGGGCAGCGCAGAGTGCCTGGCGACAGCTGAGACGCCCGCCAAGGTGCCGCTCGAGACGCCGATCGAGACGCATCGGCTCACTGGCGCGGAGCCTGGGCACCCTGAGCATCAGGTTCCGCGCCATGTGGCCCGGCATCTGCTCACCGGCACCTCCGCGCTGGGCGCGGCCGTCATGATTGAACGGGGCCTCGGCTTTCTCGCCAACATCCTCGCGGCACGGCTGGGCGGTGCGCCCACCTTTGGCGCATATGCGCTCGCGGTCAGCACGGCCGGCAATATTTCCACCTATGCCGCGGGCGGCATAGGGGCCACAGCGGCACGATTCTCCGGCAAGTATCCATACGGCAGCGCGGGCTACGGCACACTGGCCCGGGCGCTGGCCGTGGTCTCGCTCGTCTCGGCCGCGGTAGCAGCGGGCGGGCTGTGGCTGGGAGCGGGCCCGCTTGCACTGCTGCTGCACAAGGCGGCGCTCGCGCATCTTCTGCGCTGGGCGGCGCTTTCCGCCGCAGGCATGATCGTGCTCGAGTGCGCACGGGGCTTCTTTACCGGGCAGCGCCGGCTTGGCGCTCTGCTGCTGCTGTCGCTTCTGGTGGGCATCGGGATGGTCACGCTGGTGCCGCTTGCGGCCACGCACCACAATCCCGCACGCATGATCATGGCGCAGGGTGCCATCACCGCCGCGCCCGTATTGCTGTGCCTCCTGCTGGCGCGGCCCCTAGGTCTGCGCAGCCCTGCAGCGAACGCGGGAGCAGGCCTGCCTGCTGAGGCAAGCGCCGAGCAGGGTGTCCTGCCGGTGCTGCGTGAGGTCTGGTCATTCGGCATGGTGCAGCTGGCCGGGCTCGTCGGTATGAACCTGGCCGGCTGGTGGCTTACCACTCTGGTAGCGCGGGCTGACACAACGCTGGTGCAGATGAGCTTCTTTGCCATCGCCAACCAGATGCGCAACATGGCCGGGCTGGGGCCGAGCCTGCTGACCGAAAGCGGCTACGCGCTGATGGCCGCGGAAGACAGCGCAAGCGAAGAGAAGCAGCGCGCGCAAACACCGGACGGCGTGATGGCGCTGTGCACGTATTTGTCTACTGCCTCGTCGTTGCTCATCTCCTCCGTCGGCATCCTCGTGGTTCCCTGGCTGCTGCTGTTGTTGTATGGCTCCGGCTACCGGGCCGCCGCGATGACGACTGCGCTAGGCTTTGCCATTGCTGTGGTCCACATGGGCAATGCGCCTGCCGCGGCGCGGCTTTCCATCCTCTCCATCCGCGCAACCGGCGTGATCAACACACTGTGGGCCTTGGTAGTAGCCGCGGCGGGGACGCTGCTGCTGCTGCACGGCGGCCGTGCCTGGGAGGCCATGGCCGTGTACCTGGGTGGGCATCTGTTTTCAGCAGCGCTGGTGCTGGGGCTCTTGCATCGCGGGGGCCATGTGCCGGCTGGCATGCTGCGGGTCTTTGGGCTCGGCACGGGCAGCGTGGTGGTGCTTGCTGTGCTCGCGTGTGCGCGGGCATGGGCGCCGCAGCATACCCCTGTGCTCAGCACCCTGATGCTGGGGCTGAGCGCGGCGGTGATCGCGGTGCTCTTGCGGATGGGCCGCCGCTACCGCTGGCTCCCGGGCACCGCGGTTCTGCGGCAGCTGTGGCAGCGTGGCATGGCCCGCTTGCGGCCGGCAGGGGGTGCTCTATGAGCATTGCCGAGGCGGTTGGAACCGGACTACAGTCGCAGCTTCTGCCGGGTCTCAAGCCTGCGCTTGATCCTGATCGAAACCCCGGGACGGCGCTCCTGCTCCATCCGATCCGGGTGCTTGCCTACGTCCATCTGCGCAATATCCATCGCTCCACAGGCGCCGGCCGCGTCGCGCGCCAGCTATGCGAGCACCTGGCCCTGCGCGGCGACATACAGCTGCGCATCCTGGCCGACGAAGCGGACCGCGCACGCGTGCTGCCTCTGGTTGGAGAGCCGTGGAGCAGCTATCAGTACTCCACCTTTCCGGCAGACACATCCTGGCAGCAGGCGCGTTGGCTCACGCTGGGCTCACCCCGGGCTGAGCGCTTCTGGCCGGAGGCGCAGCTGGTCTTCTGCACCGCCGAGTCCTATGTTCCAACCCGCCACGCACCCAGTGTGGTCACGCTGCATGATGCCGCCTACTTTGAGCAAGGCGAGCACGGGGCGCACCGGCGGGGAGCCGCGTACTGGAAGCAGCGGCTCAAGTGGCAGCTGCTGTACCGCCGGCTGGGCCGCAAGGTCGACCTCTTTCATACGGTCTCGCAGTTCTCAGCCGAGCGGCTGGGGCACTTCTTTCCGGCCATCCGCTCGCGGCTGCGCGTGGTGCACAATGCCGTGTCGCCGCACTTCTTCGCGCCCGTGCAGCCGGGAGGGACGGCATTCCTTCATGAGCACGGCCTCGCGGAGCGGCCGTTTGTGCTGGTGCCCGGCGGCCTCCACTACCGCAAGAATGCCGAGCTGATTCTTGAAGCCGTCCCTGCCCTGCTCCGCGAGCATCCGGGCTTGCTGGTTGCGGTTGTGAACCACTCTGACAGCACATATGCCGCGCGCGCCGAGGCGCTCGGCTCGGGCCTTCGGATGCTGGGCTTTGTGCCGGAGGAAGCTTTGCGCGCGCTCTACGGAGCCGCGGCAGTGGTCTGGTTCCCTTCGCGCTACGAGGGCTTCGGCCTCCCGGTGATTGAGGCCATGGCTTGCGGCGCGCCGGTGGTCGCCAGCGATGCTTCCTCACTGCCTGAGATTGCCGGCGACGCAGCACTGTTGCGCGCCCCAGGCGACGCAAAGGCGCATGCCGAAGCAATCCTGTCGCTGCTCGGGGACGAGCGGGCAGCAGCGGGCTTGGCGGAAAAGGGCCGGGCGCGCGCCCGGCAGTTTACGTGGGAGCGCTCTGCCGACGAGATGGTCCGTATATTCCGGTCATTGGTATGAGTGCGGCGGTAAGCAGAAGGGGATGGAGCAGCGGCGTATGAGGAGAGGGATGCTCTACGAGCAGGGATTGCGACAGGCAAGCACGCTGCGGCCAGTGCCGCGCGGCCGCGGGCGAGCACGAGCGATTGTGGTGCACAGTGGCGCGCGCGATGCCTACCAGGTGGCGCGTGCGCTGTACCAGGCCGGCCGCCTCAGCTGCCTGGTGACGGACCTGTACTGGCCGGGAGACCGACCCCTGGTCGCATGGTTCTCACGACTGCTGCCGTCGTCCTTGCGTGCGCAGCTGCTGCAGCGCGCGGAGCCGCACCTGCCTTCCTCGCGCACGCGCACACTCTTCTGGCGCGGCCTGCTGACGCTGCTGCTCGATAAGTGGCGGGCGGCGCCCTTCCATTGGAAGCGGGAGCTGATGCGCAGCACCGATGCTGAGCTGGGCAGGGTGGCTGGACGGCGCGCAGACAAGACCGGAGCCACGCTGCTGGCCTACAGCTACTATGCCTTCCATGCCTTTTCGGAGAGCCGTGCGCCGGGCATGCTGTTCCAGCTGCATCCGCATCCCGCGAGTGTGCGGCGCATCCTCCGCGAGGAGCTTGCCGCCTACCCGGAGTGTGCGGCCTCGCTCAACAAAGAGTGGGAGCTGGCCCTGCCGGAGGAGGACTTCGCGCGCCTGGTCGAGGAGCCGCGGCTTGCCTCGCACATCCTGGTGGCCTCGTCCTTTACCCGGCACACGCTCGTGGAGCAGGGCACCCCGGAGCGGTCCATTACGGTCGTGCCCTACGGCGTGGACTGCCGGCGTTTTTCGCCTGGTCTTCTGGAGCGAAAGCAGCACGCAGGCCTGAACCTGCTCTTTGTCGGCCGCATCAACCAGCGCAAAGGCATCCAGTACCTGCTCGAAGCGCTGCGCCTCGTCAATGATCCGGCAGTCCACCTGACGGTGTGCGGGCGCGTGGTGGACGACCTTACGCTGTTTGCGCCCTTCGCCGGGCAGGTGACGGTTCGCCCTTCTGTGTCTCACGAAGACCTCCTCTCGGCTTATCGCAGCGCTGACTTATTTGTGCTTCCTTCAGTGGCAGAAGGTTTTGGGCAGGTGCTGCTGGAGGCGCTGGCTTGCGGGCTGCCGGTGTTGAGCACCACGCACACCGCGGCGCCTGATCTGATCGAGAACGGCATACAGGGCTTTGTGGTGGAGCCGCGCCGCGCTGACCAGCTGGCCGAACGCATCAGCTGGGCGCTCGCTCATCCGGCGGAGCTGGCGAGCATGCGTGCGGCGGCCCGGGCGGCCGCTGAGCATTTCACCTGGCATCGCTTCCGCCAGGGCGTAACCCGAGCCTTTGAAGCCTTTGTGCTGGAGCAGGGCGTGGAAGAGCGCTCGCGGAGCGCGAACGGCGGACTGGAGCAGCTGGGCCAGCAGGCCTGGCAGCCGGGCAGGCCGGCTCCGATGCTGAGCGGTCCTGTCATAGAAATCGTTGGCGAGATCGAGAACGAGCCCGGCGTCGAGGCAGGCCATCGCGCAGGGAAAGATCGGGTGCTCCATGTTTGAAGCGCTGCTCTGGATGGCCGCCGGGCTGTCGATCGTGAGCGCGCTGGTGGCGCTCGATGGCAGCCGCGATGTCTTCCATCCCCTCGTGTTTATTGCGCCCATGTTTGCGTTTCTATATGCGTGGATCCCGCTCCGGCTCCACGCGGTCGACGGCCTCAGCCGCTACTTCGACAGCTCGCAGCTGCTCTTTATTCAAACCTTCTACCTGTGCGGCATTCTCGCCTTCGTGTTGGCCTGCCTAAGTGTGGGGCTGCGGGTACGCAAGGCGGCTGCGGCGGTGCCGGCCAAGCTGAGCGCCGAGATGCTGCGCCGCCTCCTGGTGGGCGGGGCGATCGCGGGCTCGCTCGGGCTGCTTTGCTGGATGATCACGATCCACAACGTGGGCGGCTTTGTGGCTGCCTTCAGCGGCTCCTACAAGGGCGGCTGGGATGACAGCGGGTATGTGCGCGACGGCAGCCTGCTGCTGCTGGTGGGCGTGTTGCTCTCAGTCTCAGCGCTGGCCAGCGGAGCGCCGCGCGTGCGCAGCCTGGTGCAGGCCGGCGTCTTCGGGCTGCCATGGCTTGCGCAATCCGTGCTGATGGCGCGCCGCGGCCCGACCTTTGCCGTGGTCATGATCACGCTGCTGGCCTGGTACATGACGCGACGGCAACGGCCGCCGCTCGTTGCGATGGCAGCGCTCGGCTTCCTCATGGGCTGGCTCGTGTTGTTTCTGGTGACCAACCGCGGCTCCATCTATCTCGGCTCGGACTTCAACAACGTAAGCACGGATGTAGGCAGCATCGTGGACACGCCCGACACCGGCAATGAGTACATCTATGGCGGCGGCGCGATCCTGAGCGCGGAGCGTGCGAACCACTACTTCTGGATGCGGCGCTACCTGGCCCAGATCATGGTGCGGCCCATTCCGCGTGCCATCTGGCCGACCAAGTACGAAGACTTCGGCGTGCCGGAGCTGCTCAAAAACGCAGGCACGGGCGAGGGCTTCGGCGACGCCATGGGCTGGGAAGGCGCAGACGGCTCAGCGCCCGGGATCATCGCGGACCTGTGGCTGGAGCTGTGGTGGCTCGCGGTGCCGGCGATGGCCGGGCTGGGCTGGCTTTACGGCTACACCTGGAAAAAGTCGGTGACACAGGGCGGCGCATGGACGGCACAGTACTCCATCCTGGCGGCGCTCTCCATTTACCTCGTGATGCAGACGATGGAGGCGGTGATCTTTCGCACACTGCTTCTCTCCATCCCTTGCTGGCTGACGTGGCGCTGGGCCCTGCGCGCGCCCCGTTTGCGGCAGCCGGCGCGCGCGGAAACGACCTCTCTGGGGAGCGTGCAGCGTGCCTGATACAAAGCTTGGCGCAGGAGTTGAGACAAAGACACATCTGCAACCGGCGCAGTGGCAGGCCAAAGAGCCGGTGCATGCGCGCGGCTGCAAGGTCGCGGTCATCTGGATCGACTGGTATGCCTACCATGTGGCGCGCTTTCTGGGCCTGAGCCGGCAGCCCGACCTTGCGGGCCAGGTGGTGGGGCTGGAGCTGGTGGGCGGCGTAGGGGTCCACGCCGGCCTTCGCTTCCGCGAGGAGCGCCCGGCAGGGCTTCCAATCGAGACGCTGTTTCCCGGCGAGAACTGGCACGGCGTTGGGCAGGTGCGGGTGGCGCGCCGGCTCTGGCATCGCCTCACCGAGCTCGACCCCGAAGTGGTGCTGGTGCCCGGCTATTACACGCTGCCGGCCTTGGCTGCGGCCTGCTGGGCGCGTGTCCACGGGCGCAAAAGTGTGCTGATGACGGAAAGCACCGAGGGGGATCACCAGCGCTCCGGCTGGAAGGAAGCTGCCAAGAGCCTGCTGCTGCGCGCGCTGTTTGGCTGGGCTGTCGCCGGGGGCGAGCGGCACATCGACTACCTGCGTGTTCTCCGTTTCCCTCGCGAGCGCATCGCGCGCTTCTATGACGTGGTCGATAACGAAGGCCTGTACACACGCTCGCGCGAGCTGCAGCGCGGGGGGCGCGCAAGCTTCGCGCTGCCGGAGCCCTACTTCCTCTACGTGGGCCGGCTCGCGCCTGAGAAGAACATCGCCGGGCTTCTGGACGCATTCGCAAGCTACCGCTTGGAGGGTGGCAGCCGCCCTCTGCTGCTGGTGGGCGACGGGCCGGAGCGCCGTGAGCTCGAAGCGCATGTAGAGCGGTGCAAGCTCACCGACGCTGTTCACTTCGTCGGGCACAAAGGCTCGGCCGAACTGCCGCTCTACTACGCCTTTGCGCACTGCTTTGTGCTGCCCAGTACACGCGAGCCGTGGGGATTGGTGGTGAACGAGGCCATGGCCTGCGGGCTGCCGGTGATCGTGTCAGACCGCTGCGGCTGCGCGCAGGACCTGGTGACGGGAGGCGAGAACGGCTTTGTTTTTTCTCCAAAGGAGCCAGAGCGCCTCGTCGATGCGCTCCGTGCCATGGATGAACTAAGCCGTGAGCAATGGCTGGGGATGGCGGCGCACTCGCTGCAGCGCATCGCGAACTACTCGCCCGACCACTTCGGCGAGCAGATCGCCCGCATTGTGAGCGCATGAGAGGGGAGGCGGAGATGGCTGTGGTGGAACCCGAACAGAGGCAGCGCATGGCACCCGAGGCAGCACCGCGCAGCCGTTGGCTGAGTGTCGTCTCGCACCTGGACCCGAAGTACGGGGGCGTGAGCACAGTGGTGCCGCAGCTTGCCTCGCGATTGGCTGCGGGGCCAAGCGCGGGCATGGCCTCACATAGCAGCTTTGATGTGCAGATCGAAGCCTTCTGCCTGCCCGGCGAGGAGCACCGCCCCGCAAGCGCGGGCGACCTGCCCATCCATTATTGGCCCATGAGCCGGCGGCGCTGGCTGCTGGAGCGCACCCTGCCGCAACAATTTCGCGCGCGGGTGGCGGAGGCGGCTGCCGTGCACATCCACGGGCTCTGGGAGCAGAGCACTCTCGAGGCTACGCGCACCGCGCAGCGGCTGCGTAAGCCATACATCCTCTCAGCCCACGGCATGCTGGAGCCATGGGCACTTGAGCGGAGCCGGGCCAAGAAAAAGGTGTATGCCGCTCTTTTTGAGCGCCCCAACCTCCAGGCCGCCAGCTGCCTCCATGCGCTCACGGCAGCGGAGGCGCGCAACTATCGCGGGTTTGGTGCCAAGGGTCCGATCGCGATCATTCCCAACGGGGTAGACGTGCCTCGCTCGCTCGATCCCGAGCCCTTCTTTGCGCACTTTCCGCCCACACGCGGCAAGCGGCTCGTACTCTTTCTGGGTCGCCTGCATGCCAAAAAGGGTGTGGATCTGCTGCTCCGTGCCTGGGCGCCGCTCGCCCGGGAGTTTCCGAATGCCTGCCTGGTGCTGGCAGGGCCGCCCGAGGATGCGACCGGCGCAGGCTTGCCACAGCTGGCTGAAAGCCTCGGGATAGCCGGGCAGACGCTATGCACCGGCATGCTGCAGCCGACGATGAAGTGGAGCGCCTTGGCGGCGGCCGAGGTCTTTGCCTTGCCCTCGCACTCGGAGGGCCTGAGCGTCGCAACGCTGGAGGCGATGGGCGCGGGCCTGCCGGTGATCGTGACCCGGGAGTGCAACCTGCCGGAAGCTAGCGAGCACGGAGCCGGCTGGGAGATCCCGCTCACGGTGGGAGCCCTGCGCGCTGCGCTGCAGGCGAGTCTCCGGAACACGCCGGAAGCCAACAAAGCCATGGGCCGCAAGGGGGCCGAGCTGGTCGAGCGGCAGTACAACTGGGCGGTGGTCGCAGCGCAGATGGCTGAGCTGTACCGCTGGGTCGAACAGGACGCAACGCAAGGAAAAGGGGCCCCGGGCAAAGAGGCGCAAGGCAAAGGCGCGCAAAGAACCGCGCTGCCCCAGAGCTTCCCCCTCCTCATGCCGGAGGGACGCCGGTGAGCGCCGTCGATCTGCGCCGCTACAACAACAGCTGGTACCGGCCCGGGCGCAGCCGCGCCTGGCAGGCGCTCTGGTTCTTCCTCGGGCTGCCGGTGCTGCGCTCCGGGCTGCTGCCGTCCTCCGGTCTGCGCGTCAAGCTGCTGCAGCTCTTTGGCGCGACGATCGGCGAGGGCGTCGTCATCAAGCCCGGCGTTCGTATCAAGTACCCCTGGCACCTGGTCGTTGGCGACTACTGCTGGCTGGGCGAGGACTGCTGGATCGACAACCTGACGACCGTGCGGCTGGGCAGCCATGTGTGCCTGTCGCAGGGCTGCTACCTGTGCACGGGCAACCATGACTGGACGGACCCCGCATTCGGCCTGCGGGTGCAAGGCATCGCTCTGGAAGATGGCGCATGGGTCGGTGCCAAAGCAATGCTGCTACCCGGCGTTGTTCTGGGCGCGGGCGCCGTCGCCGGCGCAGGCAGTGTGGTCGCGCAAAGCATCGCTCCGTGGGAGATCCATACCGGCAACCCGGCGCAGTTCAGCAAGCGCCGCGTACTGCGCGAGCCGTCCGCAAACCCACCCTCGGCCGAGTCAGAAGAAGCCGCGCTACAGCCTACCGATGAAGCCCGAGCCATGCAGGAGGCAGCCCGATGAGGATCCTGCTGATGAACCAGTTCTTCTGGCCGGACTCCGCGGCGACCAGCCAGTTGCTGACCGACCTGGCCGAGGAGATGGCTGCGAGCGGCCACGAGGTCCACGTCATCTGTGCGGACGGCGGCTATGCCGTCGCCTCCAGCGACAAGGCTCCCGCCGTCCACATCCACCGTGTCCCCTCGACCCGCTACCGGCGCGGGGTGCTGGGGCGCATGCTGGCTTACCTCAGCTTTTACCTGGGCGCGGCGCGGCTAGCGCTGGCGCTGCCCCGTCCGGAGCTGGTTCTCACCCTGACCACCCCGCCTCTCCTGTCGCTGCTAGGCACGCTGCTCAAGATGCTGCGCGGCACACGCCACTTCATCTGGGAGATGGATGTGTACCCGGATGTCGCCGTCGCGCTGGGCTACTTCCAAGCAGGTGGTCTGCTCGATCGACTCACCGGCATCCTGGCTGACTTCTCACGCCGTCGCGCAGACGGCATCCTCGCCCTGGGCGAGTGCATGAAGACTCTGCTGGTGCGGCGCGGCGTGTCTGCCGAGCGGATTTTTATCGCGGAAAACTGGGCTGACGGTTCGGCCATCATCCCGAGCGCGCGCACCGTGGGCACTCATCCGGAGCTGGTGCTGTTGTACTCCGGCAATCTGGGCCTGGCGCATGACGTGGACACGCTCGCCGGCGCGATGCTCGCGCTGCGCGATCATCCCGGCTTCCGCTTTGTGTTCACCGGCGGCGGCCCGCGCCGCAAGCCGCTCGAGCAGTTATGCGAGCAGGAGGGTCTGCGTGCGGTTGAGTTCCGGCCCTACGCGCAGCGGGCCGCTCTAGGGGAAAGCCTCGGCATGGGGGACATCGGTGTGGTCACGCAGCAAAACAGCTGCTGCGGCGCCGTGGTGCCGAGCAAGGTCTATGGACTGCTGGCCGCCGGGCGGCCGGTGCTTTTTATTGGCCCAGCCCAAAGCACGCCGGCGCGCATTGTGCGCGAGTTCGGTTGCGGCTGGCACATCGCCTGCGGAGATCACGAAGGGCTCACCGCGCTGCTGTTTCACCTCGACGCACACCGCGAGCTGGTGGAGGCCGCCGGGCTGCGCGCCCGTGAAGCCTTGTTAGCGCACTACGACCGCCCGCTGGGCGTTCGCCACATCTGTCAGTTGCTTGCTGTTCCCCATACACAGGACGAAGAAGCCTTGTCGGCTCCAGCAGATCGTGTGCTGGCCAAAGCCGGCGGGTAGCACACAAGGCGCGTTCTACGGGGCGCGCTGCCAAAGGTGACGTATGCATGCCGCAATTGCACTGGGCTTCACCGCGTTTGTTCTTTGCCTGATCACTACGCCACTCTGCCGCGATCTATTTCGCAAGTGGGGCGTTGTGGACCGGCCGGATGAGGTTCGCAAGTTTCACAACAGCCCTATCCCCCGCGTCGGCGGAGTGGCCATCGCGCTCTCCTACGCGCTCGCGCTCGGATTGCTGCTCCTGTTTGCTCCCCATGGGGCGCGCATCTTCATTCGCCACAAAGTGCTGCTTCTGTCGCTGCTCGTTCCGGCCAGCCTGGTCTTCGCCACAGGGCTGGTCGATGACCTTGTAGGCCTGAAGCCGCGGACCAAGCTGGCCGGTCTGCTCGCAGCCTCAACGCTGGCAGTCGCTCTGGGCGCGCGCATCATGCTGGTCAATCACCATCCCGTCGCGGCCTGGATCTCGATCCCACTCAGCATCCTCTGGCTGGTGGCCTGCAGCAATGCACTCAACCTGATCGATGGACTCGACGGCTTGGCCACCGGGGTAGCGCTGTGTGCAACGCTCACGACGCTGCTGGCTGCGGTGCTGCAGGGCAATACCGGGCTCGCCATGGCGACGATCCCGCTGGCCAGCTGCCTGTTGGCTTTTTTGCGCTACAACTTCAATCCAGCTTCGGTCTTCCTCGGCGACTGCGGCAGCCTCACCATCGGCTTCCTGCTGGGCTGTTTCGGCCTCATCTGGAGCCAGAAGTCCGCAACCTTTCTAGGTATGGCCGCACCCATGATGGTGCTCGCCCTGCCGCTGCTGGACGTGGGCCTCGCCATTGGCCGTCGCTATCTAAGCAGCCGCCCCATCTTCCAGGCCGACCGCGGACACATCCACCATCGCCTGCTGGCGCTTGGCTTTAAGCCGCGCGATGTGGCGCTCATTCTCTACGCGGTATGTGGCATCGCAGCCTGCTTCTCGCTGCTGCACAGCATGGTCGGCGACCGCTTCCAGGGCCTCACCATCATCCTGTTCTGCGCGCTGGCTGTGGTGGGCGTCAACCGGCTCAAGTATGCGGAGTTCAGCGTCCTGCGAGAGCTGCTGTCGCGTCGCACCATCCTGCGCTTTCTACAGGAGCGCATATACCTGGACGCATTGAATCGCTCCATCGAGGAGGCGACCACGCCCGATGCCTGCTGGCGCGTGATCTACAACACCTGTACCGATCTGAACTTTGCCTCCGTGCAGATGGAGTTCGAAGGCAAGTCCTTCGCGGACGTGCTGGCCGCGACCGAGGAGCCTCCCTCCTGGCAGATGACCCTGCGCCTGGGCCGCCATGGCACGCTCAACCTGACCCGGGTGGCCGGGAGCGGCTCGCCGGCGTTGATGCTGCTGGCGCTCCACACCCTGCAGGAACAGTTCGCGACCAAACAGATCGAGCGCGTTCCAGAACCGGATCACGAGCCGGACCACGAACCGATGCTGCAGTAAACCCCTCTTACTTGCCGGCGGCGGCATTCTGGTAGATCTGCATCACCGTCGGATTGTTCGCCTGCCAGTAGTCGGCATGGACCATCAGGATGTCGCCGCGCTGCACACTCTCCGTGAGCTGTGACATGTACTGGGCCAGCTTGTTCGGGTCCACATCATTGACCAGGTTGAGGCTGAAAGCCTTGGGGTAGTAGTTATAAACAGAAGGGTCGGTGCCCAGGTCTGTGTGGAACAGAAAGCTTTGAAAGGGCGCGGCGTAGGCGTAGTCCTTGGGGCTCGACTCTTCCGGCGAAATCAGCGAATCAGGAAGCTGGGCAGCCAGCTCCTTGAAGATCGAAGGGTCAAGCGCCGCTCCGTTTGCGTCCACACTGGAGTCGACATAGAACAGCGTCACACCCCAGCGATCATGCGCGTATTTCATCTTGCGCAGCAGCTCCGCATACACCTCGTTGCTGGGCAGGTACACCTGGCTGGCAGTGCCATCGCTGTTCAGGGTAAAGTGCTGCGGCCGCACACAAACGCCTATGCGGAAGCCCGCATCATGCATGGTGCGGAAGTAAGCATCATCCAGCTTCATGCCGTTATAGGCGGATGCCTGTCCGTTGACAACGCTCTCCATCTCCGGGGCGAGCGCCGCAACCTGGTCGGGGGAGCAGGCATAGCTCGTCGGCTGCGGGTACTGCTCGCCTTCGATGTCCCAGGTGATGGCGCCCTGCGCATTGAGCCGCTGCAGGTTCTGGACGTTGTTGGCCGCCTGCTGCAGCACACGGGCCTGAAACGCGGCAAGACCTGTCGGCGTGGTCACGTCGAAGTCTGCTGCGTTGCTGTCATTGAAGTAGCGGCGAGGATTGTTCGGGTAGCCGCCCGGCTGCGTCGGGCTGCCCTGCGGGGAGCTGGCAAGGTACACGGTGCCAAGAATGCGCCGGTCGGTCCAGTTCAGAGTGGGAGGCAAGGCCTTGACCCAGTCGCGGTACACGTCAGAAGCAATCGTCGCAGTCGAAGTGCCCGAGGGCGCAAATCGGAGCGAGACCACCTCGGTGTCTGTCTGCCCGGGCTGGATAGGCCGGTCGTTGTGCGGCTGAAAGGTCGCGAGGCCGTCCGGCGTTGTCCCGCTGATGAGCGGTGTGTAGCCGTTGGCTGCGCCCGTCGGCTCAAAGCCGCTGTACAGGGGCTTGGTCGCCTGGGGAACAACCGCCGCGACCAGCCCCTTGCCGTAGTCCGCGACAGTGACGCTGGGCGCTGTCGTGTTGAAGGCAAGCTGCGGTGTGGACTGAGCGCCAAAGCCATTGGGCAGTTGAGGGAAGTGCAGCGCAAAAGGGTAGACCGTTGCGCCGTCAAAAGTGATGCCGGAGTTTGCGAGGTTCGTCGTCTTGACGGTGATGTTCAGAGTGTTGCCGTTCTGGGCGAAGCTGACCGCGATCGTTCCCCAGGTGAACTTGTACGTCCAGGTACGGCTCGTGGGGTCCCAGGACTTGCCATTGTTGTTTTCGCCCCAGCCGTACTCACCCTGCGTCAGTACATTGCCCTGGAGGTCGGTCGCCTTCATGTGCCAGATATGGAAAGCATCGGAGCTGTTCTGCGTCAGGTCTTCCAGCACGACGCCGCCATAGCTGAGCTGCTCGATCCCCTGGTCGCCGTAACGCACATCGAGGGCAGACTGTGCGCAGGTGCGTGTGCTGAGAATGAGCACGCCGATCACTGGAAGGGCGACGAGAACAGGGATTGAGCTGCGACGCATAGCGAGGCTCCTGGAGCGCGTTGCCGGCCGCTGAAAGCGCCGTCAACAGGCTGCAAACGGCATGATCATACCCGAGAGACCTGCATGCGCGTGCTGTTTCAGTTACCAAAGGCCCCTCCGCCGTAAGCTCATCCGTAGGCAGCAGAGGCCGCACCGCAGCAAAGCAGTACAACAGGGAAGACACCAAGGCGAAACGGATGAGCGAAGCAGTCTGGCAGATCCTCGACGTAGGCAGCATCTGGATGAAGGAGTTTGCTTCGGCCATGCAGGCCGCGATGCCGGTTGTCGCGTGGGAGCCGGTGATGAGCCTGCGCGGCATGCTGGGCGGGCCTGCAGAGAGCGTGTCTCTCCCGGAGCCGCCGCTGCGGATCCTGCGCTACCCCTTGCAGAGGGGCTATGCCCGCGCCCCTCTGCGTACCCTGGTGCCGTTTGAGCGCGCGGTGCTGAGGCGCCTGCGGGCGCACTGCCCAGCCCCTGCGCACTCACCGCTCATCTGCTCCACGCCCTTCTACGCGCCGGTGGCTGAGCACTGGCCTGGGCCAGTCGTTTACTACAGCACAGACCTGACCGCGCGCTACGCCGGCCTTGACGAGAAGCAGGTGGTGGCGCTCGATCGCCGGATGTGTGCGGCCGCAGCCGCGGTCTGCCCCAACTCGCGACGGATCGCCACCTATCTCGCGGAACAGGCCGGTTGCGAGCCGGCCAAGATCACCGTGGTGCCCAACGCCACACGCGAAAGCAATGTAAGCCCGGAGCCACTGCTGACCCCAGGCCCCCTGCCTGCGGACATTGCGCATCTCCCACGCCCGATCGCAGGCGTGATCGGCAACCTCTCCGCCAACATGGACTGGGTGCTGCTCCACGCAGTCGTCGCCGAGACGCCGCACCTGCAATGGGTTTTCGTGGGCCCCACCACTATGGCAATAGCTGAAAGGGAACAGGCAGAAGCCCGCGCCGCCGTGATGACGATGCCGCGGACCTTCTTTACCGGCGGCAAGCCCTATGGGGAGCTCCAGGCCTACGCCCGCTGCTTCGATGTCGCGGTGCTGCCCTACCGCAAAAAGGAACCGACCTACTCCGGCAGCTCTACCCGCTTCTACGAACACTTGGCAGCCTGCCGCCCCATGGTCGCGACGGAAGGTTTTGCCGAACTGCTGGAGAAGCCGCCTCTGCTCCTGCTGGCCGACACGGCTGCCGCCATGCGACAAGCGCTGGACTCGCTGGCAGAGAAGCAATTTCACGATGGCTACGAAACTCAGCGTTGGGAAGCCAGCCGCGCTGGTACTTGGGAGGCGCGTGTCCGCACACTGGTGAGCACGATCGCGCCCGCAGGAGCCGTCTAAGCGCTGTGTAAGAGCCCTGCAAGCGCCTCTGCAGGCAAGGCTCGATCGCAGCCCTGAACGCGACCTTGCTTGACGCGCCGTCCACACTCCGGCGATGCTGTGCACGCATGCGCGACCCTGAGGCACTGCCCCGCTCCGTCCTGGCTTATGAGAATCCTGAGTTCCTCAACAGCGCGGATGGGCGCATCATCCGCATCCTCTCCGAGTACTCTGAGCCGTTGGCCCGCTTCCGGCGAGAGCGCATCCGGGACACGGTGGTCTTCTTCGGCTCTGCCCGCTTCCGTGCCGCGCAGGGTGATGCTCCGGACGAAGCGGCCCGAAACGCAGCCCAGTCCAGGGCGCAGTTTTACGAGGACGCCCGTCAGCTGGCGTTTCTGCACGCGCAGTGGGCGCAGACGCTTTCCGGCGATGCCCCCGGCAGCTACCACCGCTTCGTGGTGTGCTCCGGCGGCGGCCCCGGCATTATGGAAGCCGTCAATCGCGGCGCCTATGAGGCAGGCTGCAAGAGCATCGGCCTCAACATCCGGCTCCCGTCTGAGCAGGAACCCAACCGGTACATCACGCCGGAGCTCTCTCTCGACTTCCACTACTTCTTCATGCGTAAGTACTGGTTTGCCTACCTGGCCAAGGCGCTGGTCGTCTTTCCTGGCGGCTTCGGCACCCTCGATGAGCTCTTTGAAATCCTGACCCTCGCACAAACCGGCAAGCTCGCCAACAACATCCCTGTCATCCTGTACTGCCGCAAATATTGGGAAGGGGTGCTGCGCTTCGATGCCCTGGCAGAGGCCGGCGCGATCGGCACCAAGGACCTGGAGCTGTTCCGCTTTGCTGAGACGCCGCAAGAGGCCTTTGCTACGCTCCAAGCGCAGCTGCGCATGCATCATCTACAGCCAGGCGCAGAGGAGGAGCAGGGCAACGTCACACCCGAAATCGCCCATACCCGCCGCTAAGCCTCATGGGCAGCGCGCGAGTCACAAAAGTACTCCAAATACACAATTTCCCCAGCTCTTCGCTTGCCCGTCATGCCCCATTCACAGTGCATCCCGAACATGGCTGGTAGAGGGCAGCCATGGACAAGCTTCGGCAGATCTCGTACCTGTGGAAGGACGAAGAAGCGGCAGAAAGCTACATCACAGGCGTTTCGCTCCACAGCCACACCAACCAGTCTCGCGAGACTCTCGACTTCCTTGCAGCACTTGGGAGGCGCATTCGCTCCCTGGAACTCTTGATGAAGAAGGTGGAGAGTCGCGCCAGCAGAAACCACAGTGTTTCCGTTGACTACGCAGCTAGCTATTGGACGCCGCCACTCACACCAAAACTTGCCTTTGACCTGGAAGCCGGGCAGATCGAGCGACTCGGACTTCGTTCCCTTGTCTCTCTGTCAGATCACGACAACATCAACGCACCCATGCTGCTACGGACGCTGACACCCACGCGCCACATCCCCGTTTCCGTCGAGTGGAGTGTGCCCTACGGCGGCGACCAAAGCTTCCACCTCGGCATCCACAATCTGCCCAGCGACGCGGGGCAAAGCTGGATGCGCATCTTCGCCGAGTTCACAGAGGCGCCTGTCTCCGATGCGCGATTGACGGAGATCCTGGCGGCGCTCCACGCGCTGCCGAATGTGCTCATCGTCTTCAACCACCCCATGTGGGACCTGTACCTGGTCGGCGCTGCCCGGCACGCGGAGCTGCTCAAGCGCTTTATGCACGAGAACGGCACCTACCTCCACGCACTCGAGCTCAACGGCTTGCGCACCTGGAAAGAGAACCGCGCGGCACGCGAGATGGCGGCGCAATACGGCAAGCTGCTGATCTCGGGCGGAGACCGGCACGGGATGGAACCCAACGCCAACATCAACCTGACCAACGCCCAGAGCTTCACAGAGTTTGTGCACGAGATTCGCTACGAGGAGCGCAGCCACGTTCTCTTCATGCCGCAGTATGCCGAGCCTTTTAAGCATCGGGTGCTGCGCTCGACCCTCGACGTCATCCGCGACTACCCGGAGTTCCCGCAGGGCTCGCGCCGGTGGGACGAGCGCGTGTACCATCCCGGCCGCGATGGCGTAGCGCAACCCGTGGCAGAACTCTGGCCTGGCGGGGAAGCGCCTGCCTGGATCCGCACCGCCTTGCAGGGTGTGCGTCTGCTTGGATCGCGGCCAGTCTCCCGCGGGCTCCGGCGTGCCTGGTCAGAGCAGGGAGAGCTGCGGCTGGCCCTGGGCGACTAGGGCAATGCGGACTCAGCGCATTCAACGTGCGCGCGCCGCTTACACTTGGGAGCTATGTCAGCGTCGCGCGACCCCCGCGTAGCCTTCTTCCCCGACTCGTTCCACGAGGTCAACGGGGTCGCGCATACGTCGCGGCAGTTTGAAGCATGGGCCGCGCGAACAGGCAAACCGATGCTCTGCGTCCGCGCAGGCGGGCGTAAGACTCAGAGCCTGCAGCGCGGCTCTGTAGAAGTCCTGGAGCTGCCGCGCGGCTTCGCTTCCTTTCCCATCGAAAAAGACCTGCGCTACGACCCCCTCTTTGCACGGCACGGACCGGCCATTCTGAGCGCACTCCGGCGCTTCCGTCCGGATGTCGTGCACATCACCGGGCCCAGTGAGCTGGGCATGCTGGGCGCCTTCTTTGCGCACCGGCTCGGGATCCCTCTGGCGGCCTCGTGGCATACCAATGTGCACGAGTACGCCGCACGGCGCGCCCACCGCCTCCTCCGCCTGCTGCCTGCATGGGCCCGCCCCCGGGTCGCCCATTTCATCCAGGAGATTTCACTCAGCGGCGCTGCCCTCTTCTACAAGAGCGCCCGGCTCCTCTTCGCGCCCAACCCGGAGCTGTGCTCCCTGCTGGCACAGCGCACAGGGCGGCCCTGCCTCCTGATGACCCGCGGTATCGACGCCGGGCTGTTTTCACCCCGGCACCGGACACGCCCCGCGCCGCAGAGCGCAGGGGAGTGGAGACTCGGGTACGTGGGCCGGCTCTCGGTCGAGAAGAACGTCTTTCTCTTGCCGGTGGTTGCGGATGAGCTTACAGCGATGGGCATGGACGGCTGCCGATTTGTCATCGTGGGCCACGGCAAGGAGGATGCAGCGCTGCGAGCGGCCCTGCCCTCGGCCATCTTTACGGGCGTGCTCCAGGGCGAGACGCTTGCGGAAAGTTATAGCGATATGGACCTGTTTCTCTTCCCCTCGCACACAGACACCTTCGGCAATGTCGTGCTGGAGGCGATGGCCTCAGGCGTGGCCGCCGTGGTAACGCCGAGCGGCGGCCCTGCCTACATTGTGCGCAGCTCTTCCGGCGGCGGCTGTGTCGCCAGGGACGAGGACTTTGCCGAAACAGTTGCGGCGCTGGTGCGGTCGCCCGACGGGCTGGCAGCCATGGGTCGGCAGGCACGCGCCTATGCGGAAACAGCAAGCTGGGATGCAGTCTTCGCGGGGGTGTACCGGAGCTATGAGCAAATCCTGCACTAGCGATTGCTGACACAAAAAAGCAGCCCGAGGGGCTGCTGTGGTGCGGAGCTATTTACTGGTGCCGAAGAGAGGACTCGAACCTCCACACCCTTGCGAGTACATGGACCTGAACCATGCGCGTCTGCCAATTCCGCCACTTCGGCACTTCTGCTCTGTTCGCCCGTTGCGCACAGGGCCCCTGCAGCACCTCCAAGTCTCCCAAAGGGAACTGTGTCTGTCAAATCAGGGAAGCAGCGCAGAGACTCCGCGCATCTGAAAAATCAGCAGCAATGCAGCCTGGCAAGACTTTCTTCTAGAACGGAGAAGCAATGACAGAACCGGAGACCGGGACCATACCCGGCGGCCATGCAGCCGAGATCAGGCGCTTGATCCATGACCTGAGCAATGCGCTTGAAATCATTGTACAAACCAACTACCTGCTCAAGATGGGCAAGCCCGATGAAACATCCATGCAGTGGCTGACGATGATGGAAACCGGAGTCAAACAGGCGACAGACATCAGCACCAATCTTCGGAAGTATGTGGTCGAGCACGCGGCCGGCAAGTAGGACCCAAGCAAGTCCCAAGGTCTCTTATGGGGCCGCCGGCATGCGCTTGTAACGCACCACCTGCGCGAGCCCGTCCGCATCCCCGCCATGCTGCGTAAGCGTCCCGGTCAGCAGGTAGTAGCCTGCCGCAGCAGGGCTGGTAACCACCCCACGCTCCAGATGGCCCTGGAAGCTGTACGAGGTGTTATGCACCTGCCGCGTCGTCCACTCGACCGCGTGCCCGTCCACATGCGTCGTCGCAAAGTTAAAGGTGACCGGCGCGGTCCGCTGGTCCGGGTCCAGATGCTGCGTCATATAGCCGTGTAATTGACCCTGTTCAAAGTAGATCTCAATCAGCCCGCCATGCTTGTCCCAGGGGTACTCGCCCTCTGCCTGCGGCGGCAGATCGCTGTGGCCTGTAGCTACAACAGCAGGTGGCGGCGTGCCCTGCTTTCCATCCTGATCCGCGTCTTGATCTCCGCCATGGCCTGCCGCATGCGCAGGCCGCGTATGGAGCTCTGGGGTGTCCTGCGCATGAGCCACCAGGCCGCCGAAAGCGGCTGATGCCGTGACGAAAGCAAAGAGCGCGACTGCTCTTCGCGCACCGCGCGGTCCAGACGACATTCGCATGCTACTGCCCCATGCTCCGCTTGCGCGCTGCTTCAAACTCGTCGCCCGGCTTCCAGCCCGTCGGTGCGCCGGCGCTTGCCTGCCAGCCGAGCATCAACCCAAACTGCGCCATGCGTGCATTCCCGCGGAAGTCCATGTCCGCGTGGTACTCATCGCTGGGCTGGTGGTAGTGGTTCGCGGTGTATTGCTTCATCTGGTCTGTGCCCCACTGCGCGTCATGGCCTGCATATAGCGTGCCTTGGCCGATGGAGAAAGCAGGGATGCCGACGCGCGCCAGCGAGAAATGGTCAGAGCGGTAGTAGCTGCCCGCCATCGGGAACTGGTCCGGCTGGATGGTCAGGCCGAACGCCTGCGCCGTCTTTTCGACGGTCGGATAGAACTGCGTCCGCTCCGCCCCGCTCACCTCTGTGCTCGTCGGTATGCCCACAGGCAGCAGCTCGTCATAGTTCAGGTCCAGCGCAACATCCTGCGCCGGCACAGGTGTGTGCATGCCCAGGTAGGCAGAGCCCAGCAGGCCCTGTTCCTCTGCTGTGACAGAAGAAAAGTACATGGTGTGCGGGGGCGGCGTCTTCGATTGCGCAACCGCGCGGGCCATCTCAATGACGATGCCGCAGCCGGTCGCGTTGTCGGCAGCGCCGTTGTAAATACCGTCGCCTTTGGCATTCGGATCGATGCCGAGGTGGTCATAGTGCGCGGTGTAGAGCACCGCATCTTTCTCCGCAGGGTCTGCTCCCACCACTTTGCCCACAACGTTGGTCGAGGTATACGGGCGAACCACGCTCGCGACATGTGCCTGCAAACGGATGGGCAGCTCCTGCGCGGTGAAGCCGCGCTTGCCCGCTGCCTCGATCTGTTTATCAAGGTCAAGCCCGGCGGCGCTCATCAGCTTGCGCGCCGTCTCAAGCTGGATCCAGCTCGCGGCCTTGAGCGTCGCGTTGGGGTCGCCCTTCAGGTAGCTCTTCTCCACGGCCTGCGAGTTCTGCACCACCGCCCACGGGTAGCTCGCGAGGTCCGTCCGATGGATGATCAGCACGCCCACCGCGCCCAGCCGCGCTGCCTGCTCATACTTGTAGGTCCAGCGCCCGTAGTAGGTCAGCGCCTTACCCTTGAAGAACTTCTCATCGTCAGAGGCCGGCTCATTCACGATCACGAGCAGCACCTTGCCCTTTACATCCACACCCTTGTAGTCGTTCCAGCCATACTCAGGCGCGTCAATCCCGTATCCGACAAAGACGATCGGTGCATCGATGTCGGCGCTTGCTTCGCCATTCTCATCCTTGGTCACAAAGTCAGTGTTGTAGGCAAGCGGCATAGGGGCTCCACTCTTCGGGACGAGCGTGAACTTCGTCGCTGCCTCATCGGTATGCACGGCATATAGGTCCACCTTCTGGAAGAAGCTGCCGCTGTCGCCCGCCGGCTGCACACCATTCAGCGCGAACTCTGTGGCAATGTAATCCGCTGCCAGCTCTGCGCCGCGCTTGCCGGGCCCGCGGCCTTCCAGCAGATCGCTCGAAAGAAACTTCACGTGCGCGCGCATATTCTCCGGGTTGATGGCAGAGGCTGCCTGCTGCGCCGCTGCCGGTACGCCCGCCACCTGCGGCACGGGCGGCATGCCGGGCGCCGGCTGCTGCGCAAGCGCTGCAAAAGCGAAGGAGGCTAGCGGAGCGAGGGATAGAGCGAGCGAGAACAGGGTCCTGCGTGGCATGGAGGCTCCTCTTCGAGCAATCAGGGGATTGCAAGAAGGTTACCAAGATTTACGCAGGGACTTGCGCCTGGATTCACACCGGCCAACCTCGGCCGCTCCCTAAGCCTGCAGCGTGACGACCTTTGCGCGCTCCTGTGCCTTCAGCACCAGCTCTGCCGCAAGCAGGCACTGCACCTGGTCTTGCGCCGTGTGCGTCCGCTCCACCACATCAGTAACAAACTGCCTGCCGAAAGGCAGCGGCACCTGGCTGCAATCGATGTAGCGCGCCTGCTTGTTGTCGACGATAAAGAGGTTGTTGCCCTGCTTCTTGACTGCGACATCGGTGTACTTGCGCACCTCAATGTAGCCTGCCGTCCCCAGGATGAAGAGCCGTCCATCGCCCCAGGTACCCAGGCCATCCGGCGTAAACCAGTCCAGCCGTACATAGCCAAGGCCGCGGTTGCCGCGCAGCACCATGTCTCCAAAATCCTGAAAGTGCGGGTGGTCCGGGTGACGCACATTCGCAACCTGAGACTCCACCACCTCTGCCTGCGTGGAGCCGGTGTAGAACAAAAACTGATCGACCTGGTGCGACCCGATATCGCAAAGAATCCCGCCCGCCTGCTCCGGGTTCCAAAACCAGTCCGGGCGACCGGCTCCGCCGCCGGCATCGCCCGCTCCCTGATGTACCTGGTGCGGCGCGATGTTGATCGTCTGGATGATTTCGCCGATCGCGCCGGCCTGGACCAGCTCGCCGGCCTTCACCGCGGCCGGCACCTCCAGAAGCTCGCTGTACATGATGCCATAAATGCGATGGGTCTCGGCGACCGCCTTGCGCACCTCCGCAAGCTGCTCCAGCGTGGTGGCGCCGGGCTTGTCGCTGAGGAAGTCTTTGCCGCGATGCATCACCCGCACGCCCAGCGGCGCTCGCTCGCTCGCGATGGCGGAACTGAGAACAAGCTGGATCGACGGATCATCGAGAATCGCTGCTTCGGAGCTCACCAGGCGCGCTTCCGGGAAGCGCTTGGTGAAGGCTGCCACCTTGTCCGGCTCGGCTCCATAGGCTGACGCGAGAACACCGCCGCCACGCTGGAGAGCGCTCACCATGCCGTAGATGTGGTCGTGGCTCATGCCGCACACGGCAAAGCGGATGGTCTGAGGCGAGGCCTGCGATGCAGCCTGAGCTGGCGCTGCTGTCTCATGCGTGATGCCTGCCTGGCCGAGGGCAACGCCGGCCTCCGGCAGCGCTGCCAGCATGCCTGCCTGGCCGGCAGTGCGCAGAAAGGCTCGTCGATTCAAGGAGATCTGCGTCACAAGGAAACCTCGCGCGAACAAGCGTAATCTACGCTGCCCGCCCTACGCTGGCAAACGATGCGCCCGGTCGGCCTTGCGCCTGGCAGAAGCGCATACCGTCACCGCTGCGCTCCGCGTGAGACGATACCAGCATGGCCACCGCGGGAGCGATCCTCAGCGCACTTGCGACATTGATTTTTGTGGCCGGCCTCGTCATCGCATGCCTGCCTTCTGCCGCTGTACGCAAGCTGCTCCGGAGTATCCGTGCGAAACCTCCGGAACCTGCGAACCCTGGGAAGCGCGCGAATCCGGACGGGCGTTAAGAAGGGGCCGGCACTCCAAAGTACGACACTTGCATAGCCGCGCTAATGCGCCATGGATTTTGAAAGCGCCGCTCCGTCCAGGCTCCCCGGCCACAGGCCCAACCTCCGCAGCACCTTGCGCGCAAGCCCCGTCAACGGCAGCTGCGGCAGCTCCGCCAGCGGCGTCCAGCGCAGGTCGCCGTGCACACGCGCTGCTTCTTCCGTGTCCAGCCGCAGTATGCTCACCGCATAATTCGTCACCGTGATCCCGTGCTGCAGCTGAAGCACAGGCGCGCGGTCGGGCACGCTCTGCGCAAGCTCCGGCAACTCCCACATGCCGGCCATCAGAGATACTGTTGCTGACCTGCGCGAGAGCAGCACGGTGCTGCCGCCCAAGCTCTCCGCGAGGCCATACGCAATCGCCTTCGAGAGTTGAGGCTTGCGCTTGGCGGTAGCATGCTCCCCGCGCGTCTGGCACCACGTCTGCAGCGGGCAGCTCAGGCACAGCGGCGCACGAGGCAGGCACACGGTCGCGCCCAGCTCCATCATCGCCTGATTGCTGTCCCCGGCACGGCCGCTCACTAACAGGTCTGTCGCTCCCGCACGGATCGCGCGGGCGAGGGAAGCAGCAGTTGCTACGCCTTCTCTTGCTACGCCTTCTATCGCTCCGCCTTCTGTCGCTACGCCTTTTGCCTGAGTGCGCTCTGTTATGAAATCAGCAGGCAATTCTTGCCTTGCCCCCGCGCCGGCTTCCGCAAAGCCCTCGAGCCGCATCACCACGCGCTCGACATTGCCATCCACCACGGCCACCTGTTCGCCAAACGCGATGCTTGCCACAGCCGCGGAAGTGTACTCCCCGATACCCGGCAATGTGCGCAAAGCTTCCGCCGTGTGCGGAAGCACACCGCCATGCTCAGCCACCACAGCCTGCGCCGCACGATGCAGCATGCGGGCTCGCCGATAGTAGCCCAGGCCGCTCCACACCGCGAGCACCTCAGCCTCCTCGGCCCGGGCTAGCGCGTCGACGGTCGGAAACTGCTCCATCCAACGTGCGTAATGCTCGAGCACGGCCGCCACCCGCGTCTGCTGCAGCATGATTTCTGACACCCAGATGGCGTAAGGATCGCGCGTGCGCCGCCAGGGCAGATCGCGCCGGTGCTGGTCAAACCACGCAAGGAGCGCGCGGCTCATAGGTTGGGCAGCATTCACGTTCCTATTGTAAGGAGCAGACCTACAGGCGTGATGGCGATGGACGCTCGTTTTCCGCAGCAATCTTCAGCCTGGAAAGCCATTCCGATGCGGCATGCGCCAGCTCTTCCGAAGAGAAGAATCGAGCCATGAGAAAGCCGTCCATTGACTCGTTGACAGTGACGAGGGTGTGGCCATCTGCTTCTGGCGTCAAGGTCCACAGGTGAACTGCCTTTGCGGTATAGGCAGTACCGGTCCAGCCGAGGCGCTGCTCTGGTTGGAAGAGTTGCACCTGTGAGTGAACTGTTTGCGCTCCCTCTCCCCACGTAAAACGCTGCCCGGGCGAAAGTGGTCCCACCGTTGAGACGTGGGAGATCGTCTTCTCCCATTCCGGCCATCTGGGCGCATCCACAAGGAGAGCCCAAACCCTTGGCGGCGGAGCTGCGATATCGATCTGCACATGCGCTGTGACCGGAGCACTGGCGTCGATGTTGCCGGACTTTGCCAAAGAGTTAAGACTGCTGATCGATGGGCCGCAGCCACTGAGTGCCAGGGAGAAGATGACAGCCGCGCTTGTTCTTGGAAACAGAACTTTCATGGACACTCGCAACTTCCCGAAGATCGCGCAGGATACGCAGAAGCACGAGCCCTGGTTCAGACCGCGGCATCGCCTTCTCTGTGGAAGAAATCGCCAGGTTGATTCCTTAGCGCCTTGCCCCTAAAGCATGCTCGCCGATCGAGCTCTCAGCTCCAGTTATACAAAAATAAAACTTGTGCTACGCTGAGGATAGGGAGGGCGTACATGCAAACGACAACCTTGAGAAAAGTCGGCGGCTCCGTCATGATGACCGTCCCCCCAGCGCTGCTGGAGGAGCTTCATCTATCTGCCGGAGTCACAGTCAGCCTTGATGTACAGGATGGCCGGTTGATTGTGCAGTCGTCTCGACCAAGGTACACAGTAGAGGAGTTGCTTGAAGGCTATGACCCCAAGGTGCACCGGACCGATGAAGATCAAGAGTGGCTCGACTCTCCTCCTGTCGGGAGAGAGTTGATTTGAAGCGGGGTGAAATCTACCTGGTTTCCCTCGATCCGACCGCCGGCCATGCGCAGCAGGGAACTCGCCCCGTGCTCGTGCTTTCTCCCGACATCTTCAACAGAACTACAAACACGCAGGTAATCGTGCCAATCACCACTGGCGGCGCTTTCGCACGTAAGTATGGCTATGCGGTGCCGCTTACGGGAGCTGGCTTGAAGACCATGGGCGTCATTCGCTGCGACCAGGTGCGCACTGTTGATCTTGTGGCTCGAGGTGCCAGACTCCTGGAGTACGCACCCGCAGAGATTCTTACAGAGGTCCTGGCGCGCGTTGAAGGCCTATTCCAGGAATGACTTCGCGCCGAAGTTCCTGGGTAGGCAGATAAGTCCGCAACAACAAAGGCCACCCTCACGGGTGGCCTTGTCATTGCTATGAAGCGTACCGCTGACCGCGCGAGTCTTAGTCGCCCATCACCGTCTCTTCAGTGTTCTGCGTCTGAGCGGGAGCCACAACCGGCTTGGGTGCCGGCGCAATGGCGCCGATCGAGATCAACCCTGGTTCCGCTGGCTTCTCGCCCAGAATGTTCTCGCGGTAGAGCTTGGCCATGCGGGCATTCTCCGCATCCTGCTTGAGCTTGGCATCCCGCGCACGAATCTTCTCTTCCCGCGAGTTCTTCGCGATGCCGGACTTCTCAAACGTATCGTTGGCAGCCGAGTCCACATGCTCCTGGTTCAGCGCCAATGTATGCTGCGCATCCCCCATGCCGACCTTCTTGCCGCCGGCAAAGATCTCGTGACGCCCATGCTCTTCGTACCACTTGGTAAGCGTGGAAGTCATGTGCATCTTCTCGATGATATTGCGCCAGCCCACACCCGTGTTGTACGCGCAGAAGGAGATCTCGCCTTCCTGCGTCGCATACGGGATAATGCATTGCTCCGTCCGGCGGAAGTCATAGTTGAACAGGTCCTGAAACCACATCCCTGCGATGAACAGGAAGTTCCAGCGATCGTTGCGGCGCTTCTCAATGTCTTCCATCGTGCGGTCCGCGGTGACCTTGCCGTAGTTGCGGCCGGTCGCGCCGAAGCACTTATCGAACTTCGCCAGCAAGTCAACGATCTTGAAGTGTGTCGGTGACTTGGTCGGATCGTAGTTGCGCAGCAGCGCAAGGCTTACCCCAAGGATCGAGAGCCACTTGCCGCGGGCCGCGTCATTGATCTTGGCCACGTCCTTGGCTAGACGGTCGGCATTCAGAAAGGCCGTGACCGGTACTGCTTCCTTGGTTTCCTTGTCGATCATCAGCGCCATGCCGATGCCGCAGTTCGGGTGGCACCCGCAGGAGAGCTGGCCCCAGTCCCGATCCGGCCCGTGCACCAGGTCCGCCCAATCTGAGAACGTCGACATAAAGGAGATCGGGAACCAGTCGCGCGTCGGCTCGCCAAGTCCAGTCTGGTTCTTCACGTCATGCGCCATATGGCTCAGCGTGTAGCGCTGCGCCTCACGGCGCTCGTCGGAGATAGCTTCATCGCGGCCCGTAAAGCTGACCGGCTGGAAGGAAATAAAGTTGATGCGCTTCGGGTTATCCAGCGCGAACTGGATGATGCGCCCAACCTGCTCATTGTTGATGCCGTTGATGATCGTCGTCACCGGGACGATATCCACGCCGGCTTCATGCAGGTTGTGGATAGCCTGGAGCTTCACATCAAACAGGTTGCCGACCTTGCGGTGTGAGTTGGCAGCATTGCCAATCCCGTCAAACTGCAGGTAGGCGTAGCGCAAGCCGGCTTCGCCCGCAGCGCGGCACAGCTCCTTCGACTTCGCGAACTCAATGCCATTGGTGGCCGCTTGGACTGACGTGTAGCCCACCTTCCGGGCATAGGCCACAGCATCCAGGAAGTAAGGCGACAGCGTCGGCTCCCCACCTGAAAACTGCACGGACATCTGCCGGCGCGGCTTGATGGTAATCGCGTTGTCCAGCATGGTCTTGATCTCGTCCCACGTCAGCTCGTGCACAAAGCCGACCTGGTTCGCATCCATAAAGCACGGATCGCACATCATGTTGCAGCGGTTCGTCAGATCGATGGTGAGCACCGATCCGCGTCCATGCGTCACCGTTGAAGTGCCGTGGTTATGCAGGCCTTCGTCATTGTGGGCGCGGATGTCGCGGCCCGGGAATACTTCTTCCAGGTGACGGAAGAACTCGGTATCCATCGCCATCACGTCTTCAAAATGGCCGTGCTTCGGGCAATCCTTCACCATCAGGATCTTGCCGTCGCGCTCGATGATCTGCGCCTTGATCTCGCCGACCTTCTCGTTCAGCAGGATCTCGTGCGGCAGCTTGCCGTCGATGATCTGCTGGCGGATCTCAGGTACGCACTTGGGGCAGAGCGAGTCCGTTGTGCGCGGCCAGCCGAGAGGGGGCTTCTCTTTCTGATAGCTCTTCAGCAGCGGCTTGTCCGACCACTTCGGGGTGAACGAGGCATTCGGCTTGATGCTGTTCAGCTTTTCAAAAACAGTCCACGCACCCTGGGCAGCAAGGGTCAACGTGCGCTCGGCATATTTCAAGGCTTTCGGCATAGATGGAAACGCTCCTGAGTACAGCTTGAGGTCAAAAGATCGCGCAGCAGGTGCAGCGGCGGGCGCTAAGCACTGGGAGCAGGCTGCACTCCGGGGCTGTGCCCTTTATTGAAAGGCAATCGCGTCCTGCACCACAGCATACCTACCCCGCGAAGTATCAGGCGTAGGAGATTGTCGAATGGTGCCGGAGCCAAGCCGAACGGTTCCTGGAGCGCAGTGAGCGGAGCGTCCAAACTGGCCTCAGCGAGCCGCAGGCCTGCTTCTAAAAGGGCTTGTGAAGCAATTTGCGTTTCACGTCTGGCCAGAACTCCTCAAAGAGATTACCGCCGCCAAGAGCTGCCAGTGAGATGCCCCACGTATTGAAGACCACCGAGGGACGAATACTGGCGGACGGATAGTAGGTCTGGGTCAGAGCTGCGGCCATCCCGCGGCCCAGGACGTCAGCGTAATTAAAGGTCTGGGCTCCAGAGTCGCGTTGCGAGATAAAGACGCGCCGGATGGCGTGCTCCGTCCGGGACTCGTAGGTGCCGTATGCCTGGCGGTAATAGCGCGGGTCTTCATGCAGCAGGATCGGCAGAAAACTATCGGAGAGCTCGCGCGAAATACCCTGCCGCAGGGCTCCAATCCCTACCCGCTCCCCAAAAGCTTCGCTGTTCGTCCCGTACTTGGGATGGGAGTTGCGCAGGATCCCGTAACCGCCCGAGTAGAGAATGGGCACCACCGTCGTCCAGCGAAGCTCCTCATGAGCCGGGAAGAGGAGCTTCTGATCCACAGTCAGGGGCGGAATCTTTTCACCCGGCTCGACAACTCCTGACCATTGGCGTTGGTTCAATGACTCAACGTCGGCGGGCCGCGTCGCCGGCACCGGCACATGGTCTGGTGGTGTGGGCGGTGCAGGCGCAGGAGGCGGCGGAGGCGGAGCATCCGGAAGATTCTGTGCCTGAGTCGCAGTTGCCAATGCCGCAATCGAAACAAACAAAAGAAGCGCAGTCTTGCCGCCGGTTATGGCTCTCAAGAGAAATACCCTCTCCCTACTTTTACAGGCTGAGGAAGAGGGCGGCAACGGAGCCGAGCTCCCCGCCTCGGAGGCGTATCCGCAGTTGCAGTAACCGCGGAGGCACATACGCCCATGCCGCGCGCTTGCTGTCAGCACACCGGGCGGGCGGCTCGTAAGCTGAAGGAGCGCCCTTTCGATGGCGCAGAGCAGTGGCCGCTCTCCCTTCCACCGCATGGTTTGCCGCACGGATGGATGCCACACGGATGGATCTGATAAGGGCGGCACGAGAGGCATGGTACCGGCATGATGCGCAGCGCTGTACAGCCCCAAGGAATGCGGCCGGCACCACAGGCACCATCTGCGACCTGCCCTCGCGCCCTACAGCGAGGCGCGCTCCTTGCAGCGATCAGCCTTCTGCTGCTGACAGCAGGCTGCGGTCACCGTCAGCAGTCTGCCTACGTGCCCCCGCCGCCCGCCCCGGCCGCCACCGCAGCCGCTCCGCCGTACAAAACGTTTCCACCCTCCGGCGCGAGCCCATCGCCTCTTCCAGGCCCCGCGGGACCTGGAGTCACAGCCGGTCGCGACGTCGCTGCTGATAGCCCCGACGACGAGCGCTACGTCACCACCCATGCGCCCATCTGGACGCAGACCGGCGTAGCCAGCTGGTACGGCCCACCGTATGACCGGCACCTTGGCGCCAATGGCCAGGTCTTCGACCAGAACATGCTTTCCGCCGCGCACCGGGAGCTGCCCATGGGCTCGCTGCTGCGCGTCACCAACCTGCGCTCCGGGCAAAGCTCCGTCATGCGCGTCACCGATCGGGGACCCTTTGTGCCGGGTCGCGTGCTCGATCTTTCGGTCGCCTCCGCCAAGGCCATCGGCGTCTGGGCTCCGGGCACAGCGACCGTGCAGATCGAGGTCTTTGCTGCCCCCAAACCCATCGAGCAAGGGGGCCGCTGGTGCGTGCAGATCGGCGCATTCAAGGACGAGGGCAAAGCCCTCTCGCTCCAGCGAACCCTCCAGCACCGCTACAGCACCGCCAATGTCATTGAGTTCACCGGGCCTACCGGGCACTGGGTGCGGATCCGCCCCGCCGGCGATGACAAGGCACGCGCCCTGGAGATCCAGGCCTCCCTGCAGCCCGAGCAGGGCGCCGCGTACCTGACCCGCCTCGACTGAGGCAGACCGGGCTGCTTATGCGCGCCGCTCGTGCGCGCCGCTTATGCTTCAAGTTATGCCCTTGCCCGCAATGCTTGCTGCTGCGTTGCCCACCTACACGCTGCCGCCCGACCTGCTCGCCAGGGCGCGTTTTCTTTCGCACCTCGATGCTGCGTTGTACTTCGGCGGGACCGCCTGGGCCTTGCTGTTGCTCGGCCTGCTGCTGCGCGGGCGCACAGGCGAGGTGATCGCCGGCTGGGCACATCGCGTCGTTGCCGGTAGAGGGGCACCCAGACCTTTTCTCGAAGGCCTCCTGGTCGCCCCCGCCTGGCTGCTCTTGCTTGCGCTCATCGCTCTGCCGGGTGAGCTCCTCGGCCATAGGGCTGCACTCCACTTTGGCCTCTCTGTCGAGCGCTGGCCCGCCTGGTGGGGAGACTGGCTCAAGGGCGAGCTCCTTCAGCTGCTCTTCGGCACGCTCATTCTGTCCGGCGTCTTTCTGCTCCTTCGCCGCAGCCCTCGCTTCTGGTGGGCCTGGCTCTGGCTGCTGGCTCAGCCTTTCATTGTTCTCGGTGTATACCTGGCGCCCACGGTGCTTGATCCAATCTTCAACCGCTTCACGCCCCTGCAGCAGGCTGATCCAGCCCTAGTCGTGCGGCTGGAGCAGCTTGTGCGCCTGGGCGGCTTATCCATCCCGCCGGAGCGCATGTTTGTCGAGGACGCAAGCCGTCGCGCCACCGGCATGAACGCCTATGTCACGGGCATCGGCGGCTCCAAGCGGATCGTCGTGTGGGACACCACCCTGCACAAGGTGCCGCAGGATGAGATCCTCGCCATCTACGCACATGAGCAAGGGCATTACGTGCTGCACCATATCCCGGAGGGCATCGCCTTCTCTGCCGCGCTCACCCTGCTGCTGCTCGCTGCGGCCGGGCAGTTTCATCGCCTTGCCATCCGCCGCTTCGGCAACCGCTGGCACATCGGCGACGAAAGCGACTGGGCTGCGCTGCCGTGGCTGTTGCTGCTCGCCGTCGCGCTCAATTTTCTCGCTGCGCCGGCTGCCAACGCCTTCAGCCGCATGGAAGAAAGCGAGGCTGACCTCTACGGGCAGCAGCTGCTCACGCGCGTCCTGCCGAACACAGCGGACGTAGAGGTGCGCGACTTCATTCGCCTCGGCACCGCCTGGCTTGAAGATCCTGCGCCCAACGGCTTTCTCGTCTGGTGGACCTACACCCATCCCCCTACGGCAGACCGCGTCGCAGCGGCCGTCTCCCTCAGCTCGAAGTAGCGCCCCCAAGTAGCGCTCCGAGATGAGCACTTTATAATCGGGCGGAATCCTTATGAGTGAGAACGACATCCCAGCCGGCACCCCACCAAGCAGCCCTGTCACACAGCAAGTGCATGACATTGCAGCCATCCTTGCGCTGCTGCCGCATCGCTATCCCTTTCTGCTCATCGACCGCGTGCTCGAGGTGCAGCCTAAGCAGCGCATCCTGGCGCGCAAATGCGTGACGATTAACGAGGGATTTTTCCAGGGCCATTTCCCCGGCTACCCCATCATGCCCGGTGTTCTGCAGATCGAGGCCATCGCCCAGGCAGGCGGCCTGCTCGTCCTGCTCAACTTTGAGCGGCCTGACGACACACTGATGCTCTTCACCGGCGTAGAGCGCGCACGCTTCCGTCGCCCCGTAGTGCCCGGCGACGTCCTCGAGATCGAGGCCAACATTCTCAATCTGCGATCAAGCGCGGTACGCCTCGAAGGCATGATCCGCGTAGAGGGTCAGCTGGTCTGCGAGGCGACTATCACCTGCCGGCTGGTTAAGCGCGAAGGCGGCGGACTGCCAACGCTTTCGCCCAAAGCCCCTTCACCTCAGGGAACCGCTTCACCCTCCTCGCCGGATGCATCCATCCCCGCCGACTCCCAAGCGGTGACGATCGAGTGAGCATCCACACCACCGCGGTCGTTGCTGAGGGCGCGCACGTGCCCGCATCCTGCACCGTCGGCCCCTTCTGCATCATCGGCCCTGACGTCGTGCTGGGCGAAGAGTGTGTTCTGGTATCGCACGTCGTGCTCGATGGGCACCTGCACGCGGGCGACCGCAATCGCTTTGCCTCCTTTGCCGCGCTGGGCGTACCCCCGCAGGATCTCAAGTACAAAGGCGAGCCCACCGGCCTCACCCTGGGCGACGATAACGACATCCGCGAGTACGTCACCATCTCACGAGGCACCGCGCACGGCGGCGGCACCACCCGTGTCGGCTCCAACTGCCTCATCATGGCGTACGTCCATATCGGGCACGACTCCGTCATCGGCGACAGCTGCATGCTGGCCAATGCAGCCACGCTTGCAGGCCACGTCACCGTCGAAGATTTCGCCTCCGTGGGCGCGCTCTGCCCCGTGCATCAGTTTTGCCGCATCGGCCGCCACAGCTACATCGGCGGCGGCACCACCATCACGCAGGATGTGCTGCCCTTCTCGCTCACCTCCGCCCGCCGGGAGACCCACGCCTACAGCGTCAACAAAGTCGGCCTCGCGCGGCGCGGCTTCACGCCGGAAAGCCTCCGCGCCCTCCAGCGCGCCTTCCGCTTGCTGCTCGCTGCCAGGATGAACACAACGCAGGCCGTCGAGCGCCTGCGTGCCGAAGAAGTGCCCGGCGAAGAAGTCGCCTACCTGCTCGCGTTCATTCAGAGTTCTGAACGCGGCATCCTGAAGTAGCGCCATGGCAGCTCTGCAGCACGGCGCAAAGCTCGGGCTCATCGCAGGCAATGGCCGCTTTCCTTTTCTGCTGCTGGAGGCCGCCCGCGCTCACGGTATGCAGGTGGTCGTCGCTGCCATCCGCGAAGAGACCGATCCCGAAATGGATGCGCGTGCAGCTGCGGACCCAGCCGTCATCGTGCACTGGCTTTCTCTCGGGGAGCTGTCCCGCTTGATCACAACCTTTCAGCAGGCAGGTGTCCGGCAGGCCGTCATGGCAGGCCAGGTGCGGCACAAGCAGATCTTTTCAAGCATCCGTCCGGACTGGCGCTTGGCCAAGCTGCTGCTCTCGCTCCGCACCCGAAGCACAGACATGTTGCTGGGCGCGGTGGCCAAGGTCCTGGGCGATGAAGGCATCGAGCTGATCGCGTCCACCGCCTTTCTTGAGCCCCTGCTGGCCCCCTCCGGCGTGCTCACCGCGCGCACTCCTTCTACCCAGGAGCAAGCCGACATCGCCTACGGGCGCGGCGTGGCCGAGGCCCTCGCCGGCTATGACATCGGCCAGACAGTCGTCATAGCAGCCGGTGCCTGTGTCGCCCTGGAAGCGATGGAGGGCACCGATGCGACGATGGCGCGCGCAGGCTCACTGATGGCGAGCCTCGAAGGCGAGGCCTCCACACTGGAGCGAACACTCACTGTGATCAAGGTTGCGAAGCCGAAGCAGGACATGCGTTTCGATGTGCCCGTGATCGGCCTCCCTACCATCGAGGCCATGGTGGCCGCGGGCGCTCGCTGCCTTGCCGTGGAAGCGGGGCGCACCCTGCTGTTTGACCGTGACGCACTGGTCGCGCGCGCCGATGCTGAAAACATTGCGATTGTAGGCGTCGAACGCCCATAATCGCGGGGAAGCTCCTCTCCCAGTAATGGGCAGAGCTTCGGAACCTGCGTTTGGAGGATGTACTGATCATGCCGAAGCTCTCTCTTGCTGTTGTCTCCCTTGCTGTGCTGCTGGCTGCCGGATGGGCCGGGAGCCGCGCTGTGGCCGCACGCCCGGCAGCTGCTGCTGCCGATACCGATCAGGTGCCTGCGGCCGGCCAGCCCGCGCCTACCTTTACACTGCCTTCGCAAACGGGCACGCCGACCAGCCTCGCCAGCTTTCATGGCAAGTGGGTTGTGCTCTACTTCTACCCCAAGGACGGCACCAGCGGCTGCACGCTCGAAGCGCATAACTTCCAGCAGGATGCCGAGAAGTATGACAAACTCCACGCGGTCATCGTCGGTGTCAGCGTCGATTCTGTCGACAGCCACAAAGCTTTCTGCGCAAAGGAAGGTTTGAACTTCCACCTGCTCAGCGATGCGGACAAGAAGGTCGTCGCCGAGTACGGCTCCCTCGGCAACTACGGTCTCTTCAAGATTGCCAAGCGCAACACCTTCCTCATCAATCCCCAAGGCAAAATCGTCAAAGTCTGGACCGGCGTCGACCCTTCGCACCACAGCACAGAGGTGCTTGCGGAGCTGGAGACAGACCAGGGCAAAGGCTAGCCGCTCGCGTCCTACGAAGGCTCTGCAGACGCAAAAAAGCCCGGCATGTGCCGGGCTCTTTTGCTTGCCTATGCTCCAGGTAGGGAAGGCCTGGGTATGTCGCTCTCTTACTTGGCTGACTTCTTGGTTGCTGTCTTTTTGGTCGCCGTCTTTTTCGCTGGTGTTTTCTTCGCTGCGCTGGTTTTGGTAGCCGTCTTTTTTGCCGGCGCTTTGGTCGCCGTCTTCTTGGCGGCCGTTGTTTTCTTGGCTGCTGTCTTCTTCACCGCAGTCTTCGCGCTTGTCTTCTTTGCAGCGGCCTTTGTTCCTGTTGCTTTCTTGGCGGTTGCCTTCGTTGCCGTCTTCTTTGCTGCTGCCTTTGTTGTTGCCTTTTTCACTGCCAAGGGCTTACCTCGCTGTGTGGATTGGGTGGAACGGGTCGTTGTCGCGCCCTTCTTTGCGGCCTTCGCAGGTGCTTTGGCCCTTCCGCCGCCACGGGCGCTTTTGGTCGCGGCGGTTTTCTTTGTGGCTGCCTTGGCTGGTACCTTCTGAGCGGCGGATGGCGCGCTCTTTGCCGAGGCAGCAGATTTCTTTGCATTTCCCCGCGAGGCAGCGGGCGGGACGGCCTTCGATGACTTGCCCGCGGCCTTCGGCTCCCCCTCATCGTCGAGCTCTTCGCTCCCCGGCGTCAGCTCCACCTCATCCTCATCGTCATCGTCGAGGGTGACATCTTCATCGTCTCCGTCTACCTCGTCTTCATCCTCATCGTCTTCGTCGAGGTCGTCGTCCTCATCTTCCTCTTGCCCGCCATGCACGTCATCGTCTGAGGAAGTGGAGACCTTTGTTTCTTCCTCCTCTTCTTCATCCTCGTCAAAAGCGTCTTCCTGCTCTTCGTCGTCGTTGCGCTCTTCCGGCTCGTCCTCGTTGGAAGCGCGTGCGTACAATCTCAACTCGTCCTGCATGCCTTGGCTCCTTCGTCCGTCCCGCTTGTGTGCACTCTTTGATCACGCGTCGACAAACCACGCGATCTACGCTGCGGCGCAATTCTAGCAACAGCATGCATCGTGCCGCCAGCGAAGGCAAGCAGCGAAATAAGGATGGTGTACGAAAGTGTCGCGGAGCGCACAGCCCCTAGCGTCGTCGAGCGGGGCGCTGTATCGCTGGGAGGCTTGCACGGGCAGATCGCGGGGCTGCAGCCTGCCGCGCGGAAGCGTGAGCAGCCCCGGCCGAAACGCGCGAAGTTCTCGCGCCGCTCGTCTTTCGTATCGCGCTTTGTTTTGTGCCTCGCCCCGTCCCCCGCGCCGCCCGTTCACTGCGCGAGATGCGCGCCGGCTCTGACACGTAAAGGGTCCGGCCCGCATTCACGCTGCGGCTGCGCAGCTGGTTCCAGCGCTCCAGGGCGTCGACAGAAACATCGAACTGGTCTGCGATATTCACCAGCGTGTCGCCGCGCCGCACCTTGTACACCGCGCTCCGCACCCGCGCGCCTACGGCGGGTGTCGCAGGGGAAATCTGCACAGCAGGGATCACCAGCGTCTTCACACTGTCGAGGCTCGCATTTGCATCCAGCTGGTTGGTAAATGCAATCTCTGACGCGGTGGTGTGGAACTCTCTCGCCACATCCTCCAACGTTTCACCGGAACTCAGTACATGAAAGCGCCAGCTGCTGCGCTTGTCCTCCGGCACCTCTGCGATGCGCTCATTGAACAGCGCCGCGGTCCCGTTAGGCACATGCAATTCATACGGCTCGTCCGGCGGCGTACGCCCCCGCAGTAGGCTCGGGTTCAGGTCTTCGAGCGTGCTCAGCGAAGCTCCCGTCATGTCCGCCACCAGCGGCAAAGCCACGGAGTAGTCTGTCGTCACCGTGTCGGGCAGCACAGCCGCTTCCGGCACAATCTGGTCCAGCCCATACTGCTTGGGGTTCTTCGCCATAATGGCAACGGCCAGGATGATCGGTACGTAATTCTTGGTCTCCTGCGGCAGGTTGTTGCGCCGGTACAACTCCCAAAAGTCCACATACCCGGTACGCTGCACCGCTCGCTGGATATTGCCGGTTCCCCAGTCGTACGCGGCCATCGCCAGGTACCAGTCGCCTAACTGCTGGTAGGTTTTCTTTATGTCGCGGGCGTACGCACGTGTCGCCTTCTCCGGGTCGAAGCGCTCGTCGTACCATCCCGTCTTTTCCAGACCATAGGTGCCGTACGGCATAAACTGCCACATGCCGCCAGCTCCTGATTTCGGGTTCACAGCCTGCGTGCGAAAGCCGGATTCCGCCACGGCCTGGTACAGCAGGTCCTGCGGAACACCTTCCTCCTGCAGCACCTTCTGGATCATCGTCTTGTACTTGCCCGCACGCTGCAGCGAGGCGACGATGGTGCCGCGCCCACGGCCGTTCGTCGAGAAGAAGTTGATGTAGCTGGCGACGTAGTCATTGATCACAAGCGGAAGGTCCGACTGTGTTGTCTTCAGCTCGTTGATGGCCTGGGCTTTTACCTTCGGGTCCACCGGGAAGGTCACGTCGTTCGCGACGTCCACCGGTGTGTCCTCGTGTGGTTCAGCAGATGCGCCTTGCCGGAGCGCGTCCAGCTGCAGTGTGTTGATCGAGTCGACAACGCGGTCCAGCTCCGCTGAGAGTGCCGGCGTGTTCTTGATGTCAATGCCGCTCTGCAGCAGCAGGTCGACCGATCGGTCAAAGTCCTTGCGCGCTTCCTCTGCCTGGCCGGCCTGGTAAGCGGCCAACCCCGCGGCATACGCCTGCTCCACCGAGGTGATCAGCAAGGCGTCGCGGGCGTTGGCTGCCTGCGGCACAGGTGCCGCCGCGGTCTGCGCAGCGACAAAGCTGGGCGCACAGAGTGCCGCAACAAGCAACAGGGTGATAGGCGTTTGTAAAACTCTCATGCTCAAGTCAGAAAGGGCCGTTCCATTATTGTAGAAGGTTTGCGGCAGGGCGGCAGCTTCGGGGCCGGATGGTAGACTCAAGTTGCGTAACCGTTCGTCTGCGCGCCTGCCCATACATGGACAACTCACTGATTCGAAACTTCGCGATTATCGCGCATATCGACCATGGCAAGAGCACGCTCTCTGACCGCCTCCTGGAGCTCACCGGTTCGCTCACCGCCCGTGAAATGCAGGCCCAGGTCCTTGATGCAATGGACCTCGAGCGTGAGCGCGGCATCACCATCAAGGCGCACTCGGTCCGCATGATGTACCCCGCGCAGGATGGCCAAACCTACCAGCTCAACCTCATCGACACACCCGGCCACGTCGACTTCTCGTATGAGGTCTCTCGTTCGCTCGCCTCCTGTGAAGGCGCACTGCTGGTCGTCGACGCCTCGCAGGGTGTCGAAGCGCAGACCCTGGCCAACGCCTACCTCGCCATCTCCAACGGGCTTGAGATCATCCCCGTCATCAACAAGATCGACCTGCCTTCTGCCGACATCGTTCGCACGCAGGAGATGATCGAGAAGAGCGTAGGGCTTGACGCAACCGATGCCATCCCTGTCAGCGCAAAAACCGGGCAGGGCGTCCCTGACATTCTTGAAGCCGTCGTCAAGCGGCTGCCTCCGCCACTGGGCGACCCGGAGGCTCCTCTGCAGGCGCTCATCTTCGACTCCTGGTTCGATTCGTATCGCGGAGTCATCGTGCTTGCCCGCATCATCCATGGCCGTTTGCGCAAGAACATGCGCATCCGTCTCATGTCCAATGGCAAGGTCTTTGACGTGGAATCGCTCGGCGTCCTCACGCCCAAGCCCGTTGAGATCCTGGAGCTTTCCGCGGGCGAAGTCGGCTTTTTCGTCGCCACCATCAAGAACGTCGCCGATACCAAAATCGGTGACACGATCACAGAAGACGCGCGTCCTGCCCCTTCTGCACTACCCGGCTTTGAAGACATCAAGTCGATGGTCTTCGCAGGCATCTATACCGTGGACTCGCATGAGCACACCCTGCTGCGCGACGCTCTGGAAAAGCTGCGCCTCAATGACTCTTCCTTCTCGATCGATCCGGAAAGCTCCGCCGCCCTGGGCTTCGGCTTCCGCTGTGGCTTCCTCGGGCTGCTGCATATGGAGATCATTCAGGAGCGGCTGGAGCGCGAGTTCGACCTCGACCTGATCACGACCGCGCCCAGCGTGCGCTACATCATCACCCTCACCGATGGCAAGGTCATTGAGGTCGACAATCCCTCGCGCTGGCCCGACCCCAGCGAGATCCAGAAGATTGAAGAGCCCGTCATCATCGCCACGATCCTGACCAACGAGGAATACGTCGGCGGCATCCTCAAGCTCGTCGAAGAAAAGCGCGGCCGCCAGCAGAACTTCGAGTATGTATCCTCGACGCGCGTCAAGCTCACCTATGAGCTTCCGCTGAATGAGATCGTGCTCGACTTCTATGACCGCCTGAAGTCTGTCTCCCGCGGCTATGCTTCGCTCGACTACACCTTGGCCGGCACCTGGGTCTCGCCGATGTCCAAGCTCGACATCCTGGTCTCAGGCGAAGCCGTCGATGCGCTCTCCATCATCGTGCACCGCGACTTCGCCTATGAACGTGGCCGCGTTCTGGTCTCCAAAATGCGCGAGCTGATCCCCCGGCAGATGTTTGAAGTCGCAATCCAGGCTGCGATCGGAGCCAAGATCGTGGCCCGCGAAACCGTCTCCGCCATCAAGAAAAACGTCATCGCCAAGTGCTACGGCGGCGACATCTCCCGAAAGCGCAAGCTGCTCGATAAGCAGAAAGAGGGCAAAAAGCGCATGAAGCGGATCGGCAAAGTCGACATCCCGCAGGAAGCGTTCCTCGCCGTGCTCAAGATAGGTGAAGATAGCTCCCGCTAGCCGGTCACTCCTCGCTCCGGATACCAGAAAGCCCGCGAAGCAGCGAACACACCCCTCATGGATCGCCAGACCGGTTACCTTGAGGTATCCGTATCTGTGGGAAAGTCAACTCTCTGCTTTCTGTGTGCAGGGGAGCGGACAGAAGCCGAGATGTCTCAGATCGGACGCAGTCGTCGTTGTCAAGATTGAACTTAGCGCGGCCCAAAGGCCCGTCTGCACCGCTCCCATTGCAACATTGCCTCGTTCATGCAGCGTTCATACAAGGGTTTCCCACAATTTCTTCCACAGGCTAGGTAACCTGTTTAGAGCCCGGGCAGCAAAACAGGCCCTTGCAGCAAGGGCCTATCTCGACAAACGTCCTGTTATGTGGCTTTAGTGGGCGGCTGGGGCGGTCGTCGTCGAGCGGCGTGTCGCTGCACCGCTTGTGCCCCCTGCACCTGTCGTCCCGCTGCTTCGCGGTGTGCTCGAGGGCGTCGGCGCTGAAGGCGGCGGAGCGGCGATGCCCGACTTCTGGTTGTAGGCCGCAATCACAGCTTCCGTCACATCCGTGTTCTGCGTCGCATACAGGATCGGGTTCATCTGTTGCTGCTGCTGCGTCCCATCCAGGATCAGCGTATAGCCATTCTGCTGCGCGTAAGCCTGCAGCGTGGCATCCACCTTCTGCGCCAACTGCGCATAGGTCTGCTGAATGTCCTGCTGGAAGTCGTTCTGCGCATCCTCGCCTTGGCGCTGCAGAGACTTTTCCTTGTCGTCAATCGACTTCAGCCGCTGCGCCCGCTCGGTGTCGCTCAGCGTCGCGCTCTGCGTCTGCAGCTGCTTCTTGAGCGTGTCAATCTCGTCGCTCTGCTGCTTCAGCTGCGTCTGCTTCGGCTGGTACTTCTTCTCGATCTCTTCAAAGTTGCGCTTGCCTTCGTTCGTTTGCGCAACGGCTGCCTGAAACATGATGACGCCGACCTTGGCCGGACTGGGGGAAGCGGCTGCCCCCATGGAAGCAGAGGAAGCAGGGGAGCTGGTAGGGGCCGCGGCCGAGGAAGCGGTGCTCTGCGCCATGGCGGCAGAGGAGAGGAGCCCGGTAGAGAGCAGGCATGCGAGCGACAGCGAGAGCTTCATGAAAGGGTGGAACTCCTTCGAGTTTTGATGAGGTGGACTGCGCCGAACCGGCAGGCGATCCCTCTTCAGGTGCTGCGCTCGGGAGTAAGCCCGGCGGAGAAGAGACGTACCCGGGACGTTCACAAGGGTACTCCGAGGATTCTATGGCTCCCCGCTGCCGAGCGTCAAACCACGTACCGTCGCGCCTTCTATGGATACCTTCGTAGGTTGCCTCCGCAAATCTTTGTACCTCGGCAGAGTACCTTCCTGTGTAACCTCCCCCGGCACGTCCCTTCGCTCACTCCCGCGTTCCCAAGCAATCCTTCTTCAGGTGCTCATCGCTCTTCCCCGCCATCCGTTCTTGCCTCGTCTGCCACGCAGCTTGGGCTCCCGGCGCTATCTCCATCCTCTTCCCGCCCCACCGTCACCCGCTCCACTGTGACCCGCTCCACTGTGACCAAGGTCGAGTAAAACGTAGGCCCGCCGCCCAGGTCCGTAAGCCTCTGCGAGGTCAGCTGGTTCACCCCTCCGCGCGTATCCTGCGCAAGCTTGTGCCAGCTCATGGAGGCAGCGACCACGCCCGGCTGCACGCGTTTGGTCAGCAGCGCCGTTAGGTGGAGCGCCCCGCGGTCATTCGCCAGCAGCACCCGGTCGCCGTCGCCGATGCCGCGCAGCTCCGCGTCGTCAGGATGCATCTCGAGACGGTCCAGCGTTTCTCGCTGCATCCGCCGGTGCGTCGGGTGGTTGGCCAGCGTTGAGTTCATAAAGTGCCCCGCCTTGCGAGGCAGAAACTCAAGCAGGCCCGGACGATCTTCCGGTTTCGGCAGCTTCACGTGGAAGCGCGACTCACGCGGCGGATGGAAGGTCGGCATCGCATCCATGCCGCGCGCCTTCATTCTGTCGGAATAAAACTCCACCTTGCCCGAAGCAGTCGGGAACACGCCGTCCCCAAACGGATGGAACGGCACACCCTCCGCCTCGGAAGGGAAGTGCAGCCGCTCGCTGCCGCCGTGGGCACGCAGCGACGCGCGAGTTATGCCGCGCATCCAGGGTCCCTGCCGCTCCGGCTCGCCCTCACCCAGCGCCTGGGCCATCAGCGTCTCCGCATCGTCCTCAAAGCATGCTTCGGCAAAGCCCATCCTCCGGGCTAGCGCGCTGAACAGCTCCACATTCGTGCGCGCTTCCCCCACCGCGGCAATGCTCTGCTCAGAGAGCTGCACATAGTGGTGCCCATACGCCCCCTGCACATCGGTGTGCTCCAGAAACGTGGTAGCCGGCAAAACAAAGTCCGCGTAGTCGCAGGTGTCCGTAAAGCTTTGCTCGTGCACCACGGTAAACAGGTCTGTGCGGCTCAGCCCCTTCAGCACGCTGCTCTGGTCCGGTGCAATCACCGCCGGGTTTGAGTTGTACACAAACAGCGCGTATACCGCAGGCTCCCGCAGCGTGCACAGCGCCTGGCCAAGCTCCGTCATGTTCACCACGCGCGCGGGGCGGCCCAGGGCGCTCGCGCGCATCAGGTCGGGCCGCTCCAGCGTCTGCTTGTCGAAGCTGAAGGCACCGCTGGTCGAGAGCTGCAGCCCTCCGCCCAGGTGCTGCCATGCACCGGTCAGCGCGGGCAGCATGCTGATCGCGCGCGCCGCTGCGCCGCCGTTTTCTGACCGCTGCACGCCATAGTTCATCCGGATTACCGCCGGCTGCGTCGTGGCATAGCTGCGCGCAAGTTCCTCCACGGCCCCTGCCTCCACACCCGTCCAGGCTGCCACCCGCGCCGGGGTGTACGCCGCCACATGCTCACGCAACGCCGGCAGGCCGTGCGTGTTCTCGGCCGTCCACTCCCGGTCTTCCAGCCCATCCCGCAGGATCACATGCATCAGCCCCAGCGCCAGGGCTGTGTCCGTGCCCGGGTGCGGCGCAACGTGCAGGTCCGCCAGCTGCGCTGTGCGGGTCTGGTACGGGTCAATCACCACCAGCCGCGCCCCGTTGCGTCGCGCCTGCTCGATCTGCGGCCATAAGTGAATGTTGTTGCTATGCACGTTGGCGCCCCAGGCGATAATCAGGCGCGCATGATGAAAATGCTCGGTATCCGTACCGAGCTTGCGCCCATACACAGAAAGCAACGCCTCACCGCCGGCCGACGCGCAGATAGTGCGGTCCAGCTGCGAGGCGCCCAGCCGATGGAAAAAGCGCCGGTCCATCGAGCCATATCCCAGCTGCCCGATCGTGCCCGCATACGAGTAAGGCAGCACCGACTCCGGGCCATGCTCCTTCGCAATATCGCCGAGCCGTGCCGCAATCGCATCGAGCGCTTCCTCCCATCGCACGCGCTCAAACGCTTGGGCCTCGGCTCCCGGCGCAAGCGGTCCCTTCGGCACACCGGCTCTGCGCCGCATCGGGTACAGCACGCGACCGGGAGCGTACACGTGGTCGAGGTACTTGGCCACCTTGCCGCACAGAAAGCCGCGCGTCACCGGATGGTTCGGGTCCCCCGCAAGCTGCACCGCCCGGCCGGAGTCCGAGTCAATGGTGACCAGCACTCCGCACGAGTCTGGGCAGTCGAGTGAGCAGACAGCACGTCGCGTATGCGTAGGCATGCCAGTATTCTAGGCGCGCTGTGCATCTCAATCGCGAGCGGAGGCCAGCCATGGTCAAACAGATGAGCCATTCCGATCCGGATCGCTACACGGAGCCGGAGCTTCGGGACAAAATCAAGAGCGAAGTCACCGCCGGCGATAAAGGCGGCAAGCCCGGCCAGTGGAGCGCGCGCAAAGCGCAGCTGGTCACACACGAGTACGAAGCAGCCGGCGGCGGCTACAAGAAAGAGCAGGGCGAGCAGCAGAAAAGCCTGAAACAGTGGGGCGACGAGAAGTGGAGAACCGAGGACGGGGAGAAAGCCGAGCGCGAAGGCGGCACCGCTCGCTACCTGCCCGACAAAGCCTGGAACGAGCTGAGCGAGGAGGAGCGCAAAGCCACCGACAAGAAAAAGCAGCGGGGCTCCCGCGCCGGCAAACAGTTCGTGAGCAACACCAAAGCCGCCTCCTCTGCACGGAAGAAAGCCTCAGGTACCGGAGCCGCAAGTTCTTCGGCCAAAGCAGAAAAGCCCGCGCCAAAAAAGAAGCCCACAGCCAAAAAGCAAGCCACCACCGCACCCGGCAAGAAGTCGGCGGCAAAGAAAGCGGCGGCACAAGGGACAAACAAAACTTCGGCGGCTAAAAAAACGACAAGCAAGGCAAGCCCAGCCAAGAAAGCGCCTGCAGCCAAGAAAGCCTCAAAGAAAACGCCCGCTTCAAAGAAGACTCCACGCAAGACATCCACAGCAAAAAGCCCTGCAAAGAAGCGCAGCTAAACTCCGGGAGAGAGGCTGCGGCGCACTGGCACCAGCCTCCCCCGCTGCGAGGGAGCGCCGCTCTACTCCACCTTCCGCACAGGCATCGCCGGCCGCAACGCCTCACGCAGAATCCCGCGCGTCTCCTTCGCTGACACGCGACGATGGAGCGCGTGATCACCCTTCAGCTTCTTCACCTTCGGCGGTTTCTTTCCCTGGGCCGCCTTCCCCGTAGCCGCCACAAGCACCGGCCCCTGCTCGCAAAGCCCCAGGCACCCGCAAGGCCGCAGAGCCAGCTCGTCTTTCCCGATCCCTTCGGCCTTCAGCATCGCCTGCATGCCAGACAGCAGCGCGCGCGCCCCGCTCCCCGCGCAGCTCTCACCCTTGCCATGCCGGTCACGAACGCAAACAAACACGGTCGGTACAGTGCCGGGCTTCGTCTCTGCTGCGCCCTCATGCTTGTGCTTCGTCTTCAATCCATCTCCTGACGTGAAAAGCGAACAGGCTCAACCGCTCGCACACATTGCAGCTGCTCGGTACCGGCTGCTTTTTACAAAGAAAGAAACAGCTCTTCCAGTCTCGTCTTACCCTGCATCGCTTCCACGCCGGCTCCGCCTTCAAACTGGATCAGGCCGCTGTTAAAGCCGTCCGCCATCTCCACCATCTCCTTCGCCGAGCCTGCCGTAAACCCAAACTTCTCATACATTGCCTGGCGCTCGTCTCGCGGCACCACCACAGCCTCCACCGGCCGGCCCAGCATCTTGCTCAGCACGCCGGCAGCATCCTGCATCGAGTACTCACGCGGACCGCTAAGCTCCACAATGCGCTGCCCTTCCCAGGAGCCCAGAAGCAGCTCCGCGGCCAGCTCACCGATATCCTTGGTCGCAATCATTGCAAACGGGTGATCCACCGGCTCTGCTGTCGATGGCAGCTGCCCGCTTTCCTTCGCGATCCCGGCAAGCGGCCGCAGGTTCTCCATAAAGTAAGCCGCGCGGATCGAGGCTGCGGCAATCGGGACCTCAAACAACTCCTTTTCCATGTCATGCAACTTCAGGATCGCGCCTGTCTCTTCCTCATGCTGCGCACCGATCGATGACAGAAACACAACGCGCGGCACATGCGAAGCCTGCAAGGCATGCTTGATCGCTGCCAGCGCCATCGCATTCTCTGTGCGAGGGTCGGGTGCCTTGTAAAAAGGCGGGGTCATCGCAAACACGCCTTCCACACCCTCGAACGCTATCTCCAGCCGGCTCGCGTCTTCTATTGACGCCAAAAAGATTTCGGCGCCCAGCTCCCGCAGCGGCCCGGCCTTCGCTTCATCGCGCAGCAAGGCACGTACCTGCTTTCCTTGTGCAAGCAGAGTGCGGACCACGGCTCCGCCCACCTGCCCTGTGCTTCCGGTGACAGCAAACATGAGTGTGTTTCCTTCCTTGGGTGCTTGGATGACGTTTTCGCCCTGCCGGATTCCCATCGGCCACGTTGGCCAGTGATGCGGCTCTACGCTGAAGCGGCACATCCCATCAAGAACAAACGCACAACAACAGCGCGGGGCCACTCCGCTCCGCTGCAAAGGAAGTAGCCAATGAGTTTGAAAGAAATACTTGGGTTCGGCGAAGACCGCAAAGTTCGCTATGCAATCGTCGCCCTGGGCTCCATCTCGCAGGAAGCCATGATGCCCGGCGTGGCGCACACCGGCAACTCGGCCATCACCGCCCTGGTTACAAGCGACGCCACCAAAGCACGCGAGCTCGCCGACATGTACAAGGTCGAGCACACCTACAGCTTTGAGCAGTTTGACGAGATGCTCCGCTCCGGCGAGGTCGATGCCATCTACCTGGCCACGCCCAACTGGCGCCATGCCGAGTTCGCCGTCCCGGCTCTCAGGGCCGGTATCCACGTGCTCGTCGAGAAGCCCATGGAGATCTCCTCAGAGAACTGCCAGAAGATGATCGACGCCCAGCAAAACTCCTCGGCAAAGCTCATGGTCGCCTACCGCCTCCATTTCGAGCCGGCCACCGTCGCTGCTATTGAGAAGGTCCGCTCCGGCGATCTCGGCCAGGTCCACGTCTTCAGCTCGACCTTCTCGCAAATGCTCGATCCGGAGAACCATCGCGGGCAAACCGGGCTGCTCGCCGGCCCCGTGCTTGACATGGGTCCCTACCCTATCAATGCCGTCCGCAACCTCTTCGAGGACGAGCCGCTCGAAGCCTTCGCTACCGGCATGCGCCACCCCGAAGCAGGCTTCGGCGACTTCGATGACACAGTCAGCGTCACCCTGCGCTTCCCGCAGGGGCGGCTTGCCCAGTTCACCATCTCGTACTTCGGCAACAAGCTCGATACCTACCTGGTCGCCGGTACACAGGGTTCGCTTGAGCTCAACCCCGGCTACATGTACGGCAAACCGCTGGAGCACTTCACCGTCATCGGGCAAAAGCAGGATCACGAAAGCTTCAAGAACACAGACCACTTTGGCGGACAGATGAAGTACTTCTCTGACTGCATCCTCAACAACAAAGACCCGGAGCCCGATGGCCTGGAAGGTCTCGCCGACGTTCGCGTCATCGAGGCTATCCATCGCAGCCTCGAGAGCAAGCAATGGGAAAAGGTCGAGCGTGTCCAGATCACCCGCCGCATCTCGCCCGACCAGGTGCAGGAGCTGCGCGCACAAAGCTCTCCAGAGATGGTCAACACCACCTCACCAGCTCGCGACCAGGACAAAACACCCAAAAACTGATCCGGCAACTAAGCCATGCACATCGCCGCAAGCAGCGCCACACGCGGCGCCAAATGGGAGCGAACCAGGTGTTCATGCGAAGCATGGGCACCTGCTCCCACCGCCCCCATCCCGTCCAGCGTCGGTATGCCAAGCGCCGCCGTAAAGTTCCCGTCGGACCCTCCGCCCGTCGCTGCTTCTTCCAGCGCAAAACCAAGCACCGCGGCAGCCTCCCGGGCCTGCTCAAACAGCGCCCCAGTCTCCCGCGTCCGTTCCATCGGCGGCCGGTTCATCCCTCCTGAAACAGCAAGTGTGCACTGCCGATCCACCGCCTTTAACGCCCGCAGCCTGCGCTCGAAACGCGGCGCATCCGCAGCCCGTGCGACCCGCACATCGATCTCTGCCCAGGCTTCCCCCGCCACCACATTCGAAAGTGTTCCACCGCCAATCACCCCCGGGTTCACCGTCAGCCCTGGGGCAGAGCCAGTCAGTGCGGCAAGCCTCGGCAGCTGCGCAGCCAGCTCCAGCACCGCACTATGCCCGGCAGCAAAGTCCACTCCGCTGTGGGCAGCAACGCCGCGTACATCCAGCCGATACTGCCCCACGCCCTTGCGCGCCGTCTTGTACGCGCCCGCCCCTCCCTGTGCCGGCTCGGGCACGTACACCGCTGCGCAGGCGCGTGCCACGCGCTCCGTCACAGCGCGTGACGCCGGGCTCCCAACCTCCTCATCGCCATGCAGCAGCAGCGTGACTGCACGCGCAGGCGCCCCGGCAGCGCGCAGCGTGCGCAAGGCGGCAAACGCCATCGCCACACCGGCCTTCATATCCAGCACGCCCGGTCCGCTGACTCGGTCCCGCGTCAGCCGGAACGGCATCCGCGCCAGCGTACCCTCTGGCCACACCGTATCCACGTGCCCAAGCAGCAGCAGCGGCTTGCCGGCAGCCGCCCCGCGCTCTCGTGCCCGCGCGGCAGGGAACCGTGCTTCAAGTGAATCCGCATGGGTCCGGCTGCGATGGAACCGAACCCGCGCACCCAACCCCGCAGCCCACTCCGCCGCCACAGCCAACGCGCGGTCGCACGCCTCCTTGTTGCTTAAAGGCGATTCGATCCGCACCAGCGTTTCCAGCTGCTCTAAAAGCAGCGGCAGCTCCGCCTTCGCAGCCCCGAGCAAGGCCGACAAAAGTGCTTGGCGATCCCGCAACGGGGACGCGATTCTTCTTTGTGGAGGCAAGCGCTTCTCCCTAGCGCTCCAGTGTAGAGCGCCAAAGGACAGGCAGACTGGACGGCATCAGCCGCGCGCCCCATCAACAGCAGCAAGACAGCCCGGTGCTACCCTCAAACCTGACTGCCTCATGACCCAAGCCCCGGCAAAATCTTTTCCCAATGCGAGCTCGATCAGCCCGGACCTCCAGGCGCGCTCCGGCTTCGGCGAGAGCGGTGGCGCACCCACCCCGGAGCATGCTTCGCGCCGCACTTCGCGTTTCATCCGCGCCTGCCTCCGCCAGCCCGTGGATCGCACCCCCGTCTGGTTTCTGCGCCAGGCCGGCCGCTACATGGCGGAGTATCAAGCCGTCCGCAAACACCACTCGCTGCTCGAGATTTGCAAGCAGCCCGCGCTTGCCGCCGAGGTCACGGTCACCGCGGCAGAAAAGCTCGGCGTCGACGCAGCCATCATCTTTGCCGACCTCCTGCTGCCCTTCGAGTGCATGGGGCTCCCCTTTGAGTTCCTCGCCGGCGAAGGCCCGGTGGTGCATGCGCCGGTGCGCAGCCGCGAAGCCGTCGAAGCCCTGCGTACCGACCGCGCCGACGAGCTCGGCTACGTAGGGGAAGCCATCCGCCAGGTCGCTGCACACTTCAACGGGCGCAGCCACGACGACACCGATGACGCCTTGGGCATCATCGGCTTCTGCGGCGCACCCTTTACCCTCGCCAGTTACATGATCGAGGGGCATGGCTCGCGGCAGTACATCCACACCAAAACCATGATGTACCGCGACCCCTCCGCCTGGCAGCTTCTGCTCGAGAAGCTCAGCACGGTTTTGCGCGCCTACGCTCAGCAGCAGGTCGATGCCGGCGCCGATGTGATCCAGATCTTTGACAGCTGGGCCGGGGCGCTCGCCCCCGCTGACTATCGCGACTTCGTGCTGCCCGTCACGCGCGAGCTGGTGCACGCCGTGCAAGCCATGGGCGTACCCGTCATCTACTTCGGCGTCGATACCGCCACCCTGCTGCCTGCGATGCGCGAGACTGGGGCCGACGTTCTGGGCCTCGACTGGCGAACACCCCTGGGCCGTGCCTGGCGTGAGCTTGATTACCGCTGCGCCGTGCAGGGCAACCTTGATCCCATCACACTGTTCGCGGACCTTCCTCTGCTCGAGCGTCGCGTGGCGGCTGTGCTCGATGAAGCCGAACACCGCCCCGGCCACATCTTCAATCTGGGCCACGGCATCGTACCCGGTACCCCTGTAGAACACGTTCAACACGTCGTCAAAGTAGTCCGCAGACTGTCGCAGCGAAACGAGGGAGCCCGGTGACAAACACAAAGCGCGCGGTCCTGCTCCTGGCGCACGGAACGCCGGATGAGCTCGGCGACATCCCCAAGTATCTGAGCAATGTCGTGAGCGGCCGGCCCATGCCGCAGGAAGTGATCGAGGAGATCACGCATCGCTATGGCTTGATCGGCAAAAGCCCGCTCACCGCGCTCACCCTGTCGCAGGGTCGCCTGCTCGGCGAGGCGTTCGGCCTGCCCGTCTACGTAGGCATGCGGAACTGGAAGCCTTACATCGCCGATGTCGTCCGGCAGATGAAGTCCGACGGCATCAGGGAAGTGGCCGCGATCTGCCTTGCGCCGCAAAACTCACGCACCAGCGTCGGGCTCTATCGCCGCGCTGTTTTTGCGGAGGCAGGCAATGCCATGCGCATTGACTTCACCGAGGGCTGGGCGGAGCACCCGCGCCTCGCCGACGCCTTCGCTGAGCGCCTGGCCCCTGTACTCGCGCGCGTCAGCGAAGAAACCTGCGCCCCGGCGACTGTCCTGTTCACCGCGCACTCCGTCCCATGCCGCACCATCCAGACGCCCGCCGCCAACGCGGGCAGCGGCCGCCCCGTAGCCCTCGCAGGTACCCCGGCTTCGGGCGCCGGGCAGCCGCCCGCTACAGCAAGCGCACCGTCTGCCGCGCTCACCACCCCCGGCGAGAGCACCTCACCCGTGCTCGGCAGTGCCCAGGCCACACAGCCCGCCACACCCGCGCATGCTCCTTCGGAGTGGGTCCGCTCCTCCGCCGAGCTGGAACAGGGTTCCGGCCGGCCCATCCCCATGCCCGACCCCTACCCCGTCGAGGCCAAGCGCACAGCCGCCCTCATCGTCGAGCGCACACCGGGCCTCTCTGCCGATCGCTGGTGCTTCGCCTTTCAAAGCCAGGGCATGGCCGGCGGCCCATGGATCGGCCCCACCGTCGAGGACACACTCACAGCCCTGCATCAAGCCGGTGTCCGCGCCGTGGTCCTCCAGACCATCGGCTTCCTCTGCGACCACGTCGAAATCCTCTACGACATCGACATCGCCTTCAAGGAGTTTGCCGCTGGGCTCGGCCTGCGCCTGGAAAGGCCTGCCTCCCTCAACGATTCCCCCCTGCTGACCGAGGCGCTCGTCGACCTCGCGCAGCGCAGCTTCACCCGCCTGGACGCAGCCGTCTCCACTCCCGGCATCGAAGCCCAGCTAGCCGCCAGCTAAGGATGGGCGCAAACGTGGATCAGGAGAACAGCCCAGGCAAACGCATCGCCGTCGTCGGCGCAGGCATCGCCGGCCTGGCCGCCGCCTACGAGCTTTCCAAGCATCCCGAACACCATCTGACCCTCTTCGAAGCGAGCGATCGGCTAGGCGGCACTGTCGAAACCGTCCACGAAGCAGGCTTCACCATCGAGACCGGCCCCGATTCCTGGGTCTCCGACAAAAGCGCGGCCCGCGACCTCGCCGAGGAACTCGGCCTCGGCGACGAAATCATCCAGTCCAACGATGCCATCCGCCGCAACTACCTGGTGCGGGGCCGCACGCTCACCCCCATGCCCGATGGCATGCGCATGATGGTCCCTACGCGGTGGCTGCCTATCCTGGAGTCCCCACTCTTCAGCTGGCAGGCACGCCTCGCCTACCTCCGCGAGCCCAAGCGGGCTGCCGAGCTCAAAGCCGCCGCCGCCGCACGCGTTACGAACGAGGGCGACGATGAGGATGAGTCCGTCCGCTCCTTTGTCACCCGCCATTTCGGCGAGGAAGCGACCGATACCATCGCCGGCCCGCTGCTTGCCGGCGTCTTCGGCGGCGACATTGACGAGCTCAGCGCCGGAGCCGTGCTGGCCCCCTTCGTTCGCCTGGAGCGCGAACACGGCAGCCTCCTCGCCCCCACCATGGAGCGCGTGGAGAAGGACCGCCGCGAGGGCAAGCAACCGGAGCCCGTCTTCACCACGCTCCGCAGCGGTCTTTCCACTCTCATCGACTGCACCGCGCAGGCTCTCCCCGCGCATAGCATCAGCAGGAACTCGCCCGTCTCTTCCATCGCCCGCCACGGCGCGGGCTGGACGTTGAGCATCGCAAAACAGCATCCCGGGCATCAGCCCGAGCACCAGCTCGAGCACTTTGACGCCGTCATCCTCGCTACGCCGGCCCACATCACGCAGACTCTGCTCACCCCCGTGCACCCTGAAGCCGCCTCCCTGCTTGCGATGGAAGCCACCTCCGCCATCGTCGTAGCCCTCTGCTTCTCCCCGGCGGCAGCGCAGCGCCTGCGGATCCCGCGTGGCTTCGGCTTCCTGGTGCCGCCGCGCCGCGCTCTCAGCGAGGAGCCGGAGCTGCTCGCCGGTACCTTCATGCACCAGAAGTTCCACGACCGTGCCCCGGAAGGCGCTGTCTTTCTCCGTGGCTTCTTTGGCGGCCACGCCGCCCCGCACATGATGGACTGGAGCGACGACCGCATCGCCGAAGCCGCTCGCGCGCAGTTCAGCAAACTCCTGGGTCCGCTCCCTGTGCCGCAGCATCAAGTGGTCCGCCGCTGGCCGCGCTCGCTGCCGCAGTACAAGGTCGGCCACCCGGCCCGCATGCGAGCCTTGGCGAAGCACCTGGAGAGCCTGCCCACTCTGGGGCTCACAGGCAATGCCTACAACGGGGTCGGGCTGCCCGCGCTTGTGCATCACGGCCGGCAGGCGGCCTGCAAGCTTCTGGGCAAAGGTTCCTCCTGGCAGCATCTGCGCGCAGGCAAACCGGCACGCTCCGTCGAGCGGTGAAGTGTACGCCATTCTATCGGCCTGTGCTGTGGCAATCACCGGCCTTCCGCGCTTTGCCACGTCGCCAAAGTACATAGCCGGGGAGCAGGCGGCTCTTCTACCAAAGCCGCCCTCTATCTGTTTAGATAAACAGGTGCCGGAAGGGTACACATTTCTAAGGATGGTCGAATGAGGAAGGTAGCAATTGTGGGTGCCGGGCCTGGCGGCCTGGCGGCAGCTATTCTGCTGGCGCGTTCTGGTGTTGAGGTTACGGTGATTGAAAAACGTTCGCACGTAGGCGGACGCACCTCCACCATTGAGCGTGATGGCTTTAAGTTCGACACCGGTCCCACCTTTTTCCTCTACCCCCGCGTCCTGCGGGAGATCTTTCTGGCTGCCGGCTTTGACCTTGAAGCCGAGATCCCGATGGAGCGCCTGGACCCGCAATATCGCCTTGTGTACGGCTCCGGTGGAGAATTGCTAGCCACTCCCAACGTCGAAAAGATGACCCGGGAGATCGCAAAGCTGTGCCCCCACGATGCTGAAGGCTTCCACCGCTTCATGGCGGAAAATCGCGAGAAGCTCGAAAAATTCGTCCCCTTCCTCGAGACGCCCTTCGAGTCCTGGCGTGACCTTATGCATCCCGACATGCTCCGGCTGCTCCCGCTGCTGCGGCCATGGCGCTCCCTGGATACGGATCTGCGCTCCTACTTTGACGACGAACGCATCCGCCTCTCTTTCTCCTTCCAGTCCAAGTACCTCGGCATGAGTCCTTTCTCCTGCCCTTCACTCTTCTCCATCCTGTCGTTCCTCGAGTATGAGCATGGCGTCTTCCACCCCATCGGCGGCTGCGGAAGTGTAACCGAGGCGATGGCACGTGTCGCTCGCTCGCTTGGCGTCCGCATCCTGCTCGATGAGCCGGTCGAAGAGCTCCTCTTTGAAGGTCGCAAGGCAGTCGGCGTGCGTACTGCAAACCGCCGGCTCGCCGCGGACTCCGTCGTCGTCAACGCTGACTTCGCCGATGCCATGCGGCGCATGGTTCCTGACAAACTCCGTCGCAAGTGGACAGATAAAAAGATCCAGAAGAAGAACTTCTCCTGCTCCACCTTCATGATGTACATGGGCATTGAAGGCCTGTACGACGATGTCTCGCACCACACCATCTATCTCGCCAAGGACTATCGCCAGAACCTGCGCGACATCGAGGAGAATCATCGCCTTTCCGAGGACCCATCCTTCTACGTGCAAAATGCCTGCGTCACTGACCCAACCCTCGCCCCTCCCGGTATGAGCACCCTCTACCTGCTTCTGCCGGTCACGCATGACACCGGTTCCGTAGATTGGGCCAAGGAACAGACTCGCTTCCGCGCTCTCGCCCTCGAGCAGCTTGAGAAGATCGGCATCACAGACGTGGAGCGCCGCATCCGCACAGAGAAGATTCTTACGCCGCAAAGCTGGAATGAGGAGTACGGCCTCTATCGCGGCGCCACCTTCGCCATGGCCCACTCCCTGCGGCAGATGCTGCACATGCGTCCGCACAATCGCTTTGAAGATCTCGACAGCGTCTACCTGGTTGGCGGAGGAACCCACCCCGGCAGCGGCCTGCCCGTCATCTTTGAGTCGGCCCGCATCACCTCCAAATTGCTGCTCGAAGATCTCCACCTCGAGCCGCAGTGGAACACCGATCCGATCACCCCGGGTACGCCGCCACGTGACTCGGTCTACGAGACGGTAAGCTGACAGCCATGGCTACGCTGCCGCACGTTGCTCAGGCTTCGCACGAAGCAGCCTCGGACGGGCATGCGCTCATTGTCCGTACGCGTTCAGCACAGCGCCTCTGGGCAGCAGAGCCTATGCGCACGCGGCTACGCATGCTGCGCTGCTTCCGCGATGAGCTGGCCACCGGTGCGCGTGAGCTCGCCGCCACGATCGCGGCCGAAGCCCCCGGCAGCCTGCGCCGGGGGGAAGCAGACACTCTGGTGGCCGAGGTTCTTCCGCTCGCTGAGGCATGCCGCTTTCTGGAGCGCGAAGCAGCCTTCACCCTCAGGACCCAACGGGAGTCCTCCCGCTCCCGGCCCTTCTGGCTGCGGAGCGTCGATGTCGAGGTGGAGCGTGTAGCGCTCGGCGTCGTCCTGCTGATCGCGCCCTCCAACTACCCGCTCTTCCTCGCCGGTGCCCAGGCTTTGCAGGCCCTCGCCGCCGGCAACGCCGTTCTCTGGAAGCCCGCGCCCACCGGCATCGCCTGCGCACATGCCGTACGTGTCATGCTCATCGCCAGCGGCATGCCGCCGGATCTTATGGTCGTGCTTGACTCTTCCGTCGTCGCAGCCACATCTGCGATCGAGACGGGCGTCGACAAGGTCTTCCTGACCGGCTCGGCAGCTGCCGGTGAGTCGGTGCTCCACGCGCTGGCCGCTACCGCCACGCCCTCCGTGATGGAGCTCTCGGGTTGCGATGCCGTCTTCGTGCTGCCTGGTGCCGATCTCCCTCGCGTCGTCGATGCACTCACCTTCGGCCTGCGCTTCAACGCCTCGGCGACATGCATGGCGCCGCGCAGAATCTTCGTCGCCCAGACCCTGGCAGACCCGCTCTGCAACATGCTTGCCGACTCGCTCGAAAAGCTCCCACCCGTGCCCGTGCCGAGGCAGACCGCGGAGCGCCTCCGGTCCATGCTTTCAGAAGCTGTGCGCGGCGGCGCGGAGGTCGTGCTTCACGGCGTGGACTCCTCAACCGAATACGACAGCGTGTGCGCCACCCTCGTGCTCGGTGCCAAGCCGTCGATGAGCATCGCCCAGTCTGACATCTTCGCGCCTGTGCTTTCCATCCTGCCCTACCAAACGCTGGAGCAGGCAGCCGCGATGCATGAGCAATGCCCCTACGCCCTGACCGCAGCCATCTTCGGTCCCGTCAAACAGGCTGCTGCGCTGCAGCGCACCATCACGGCGGGCACCGTCGTCCTCAATGACCTCATCGTCTCCACCGCTGATCCAAGGGTGCCCTTCAGCGGCCGCCGCCGCTCGGGCTTCGGGGCCACGCGGGGCAGGGAAGGCCTGCTCGCCATGACGGCGCCGCGCGCGGTCGTGCGGCAGCGCAGCCGCAGCCGTGTTCCATATCAACCCACCGGCGCCGCGCACGGAGCTTTGTTTGCCGGCTACCTCCAGGCGGTGCACGCGCAAAACTGGCGCACGCGGCTCGCCGGCCTCCGCGCCATGGGCAAAGCCCTGCCCGCGCTCAGGCCCGCAGCGCAAAAAGCGTCTGCGGGGAAGCCCTCCGGTTCGAGCAGGGCTCCTCGCATCCGTGCCCCGCAAAAACAGGGAAAGTAAACACACGTGCGGGCCGCATCCGGACCGTGCCGGAAGCCTCGCACAGAGCTTTGCAAGGGAAACTAGGAGAGAGCAGATGCGTATCGCAGTAATCGGTTCCGGACTGGGCGGTCTTTCCGCAGCGTGTACGCTGGCCGCGCGCGGCTACCAGGTTTCGGTCTTTGAGAAGAATCCTTGGCTCGGAGGCAAGGCTGCTGTGCTTCAGGAGCAAGGCTTCCGTTTTGATATGGGACCCACCATCCTGATTCAGCCCTCTGTGCTGCGCCGCGTCTTCTGTGAGGCAGGCCGCAATCTTGATGACTATGTCCAGATGGTACGGCTTGACCCGCAGTGGCGCTGCTTCTTTGACAATGGCTCCGTGCTCGATCTCAAGCACGACATCAGCGAGATGGCGACCGATCTGAACACGCGCCATCCCGGCATGGGCGACAAGTACGTGCAGTTCATGCAGTACTCGCGCAACCTCCATGAGATCTCAGACCGCTTCTTCTTCTGGAAGTCCGTCGGCTCCATCAAGGACACCTTCGACATGAACGGTGCCTTTGACAAGCGCGTCCTTCGCGACCTCATGCAGATGCGCATCGGCACCACCGTCGGCGGCACCATCCGCAAGTACATTGAGGATCCTGACGTCGCGCAGATGCTCGACCACTACGTGCAGTACGTCGGCTCCTCGCCCGATGCGTCCCCTGCCATCCTGTGCTCCATCGGCAACATGCAGGCCGAGGAGGGGATCTGGTACCCCATGGGCGGCACTCGCGCCGTGCCGGAGGCCCTCGTCAAGCTGGGCCGCGAGCTCGGCGTCGAATACCACACCTCCACTGAAATCGAACGCCTCCTCACCGTCCCCGACGGCAAGCGCGAGAAAGTCACCGGCCTTACCACCACCTCCGGCGAGCGTTTCCACTTCGACGCCGTCGTCTCCAATGAGGACGCCGTCCGCACCTACCGCGAGCTGGTGGGCGGTGCACCGGCCGATAAGTTCGAGCGCGAGCGCAAGTACGAGCCCGCCTGTTCCGGAGTGGTCCTCTACCTTGGCCTCAATAAGCGCTACGATCACATGGCGCACCACGACTTCGTCTTCTCGCGCGATCCACACGAGGAGTTCCACCACATCTACGATCTCGGCGAGCCCGCGCCCGACCCCACCTGCTATATCGCCTCCACCAGCGCCACGGAGCCCGCCACCGCACCCCCGGGCGGCGATGCCTTCTACGTCCTCGTGCACACCCCATTCCTGCGCCCCAACCATGACTGGTCCAGGATGTTCCCCCGCTACCGGCAGGTCATCCTGGACAAGCTCAAGCGCACCGCGGGCCTCACCGATATCGAAGACCGCATCGTCTTTGAGCGCTCCCTCACCCCGGTCGACATCCACAACCGCTACAAAGTGCTCAACGGCGCCATCTACGGGCTGTCCAGTCACGGGCGCTTCAACGGCGCCTTCAAGCCGTCGAACACCAGCAGCGAGATCGATGGCCTCTTCCTTGCCGGCGGCGCTGCCCATCCAGGCCCCGGCATGCCCATGGTGATGATGTCCGGCTGGATCGCCGGCGATGCCGTAGATCAGCGTTTCCGCGGCAAAGAGTCAGCCCTGGCCTCGCGCACTGAGGCGGAAGCACTGCTGGCCCAATCACGATGAACTTATGATGGCGTCACGATGAACAAACCCGCGCAAGGCACCGGCAGCAGTAGTGGGGGGCAGCCCTCCTCTGCTGCCGTGTCTGCGCGCAGCCGCCCATCAGCGGGTCTTGTCCGTCCCTCGCGCGCCCTTCTACGCTTCTTTGACATCTACTTCGCACATTTCTTTAGCCGCCACTTCCACGCTCTCCGTATCGCCGGGGCTGAGCACTGGGGGCTTTCCGCGGGTACGCCTCGGGTTGTCTGCCTCAATCACCCCTCCTGGTGGGACCCTCTCACGGCCATCCTTCTGAGCCGTTATCTGGAGCGCGATGCCGATCACTACGCGCCCATGGATGCGCTCGCCTTCCGTCGCTACGGCATCCTCCGCAAGGTCGGCTTGTTCCCGGTTGAACAGGGTAACGACCAGGGTAAGGCTCAGGGAGATACCCAAAGCACCGCCCAAAGCACCGCCCACGGCACCGCCCGAGGCGCAGCGCAGTTCCTCCGCGCCTCCCGGCAGATCCTTGCCGATCAGCGGGCCGTGCTCTGGCTCACCCCGCAGGGAGAGTTCACCGACGGGCGCACCCGCCCTCTCGCCTTCCGGCCCGGCCTCGATGCCCTGCTCCGTCGCACCGAGTCCGTGACCGTGCTGCCCTTAGCCCTCGAGTACACCTTCTGGGACGAGCGCCTGCCCGAAGCCCTGGCCCTGCTCGGCCCTCCCCTTCGTTTTTCATCTGGGGAGCTTGCCGGCCACAACTCTTACGAGAGAGGCCGTGCCGGTGCCGCCGTCGCGCACGCACTCGCCTCCGCGCAGGATGCCCTCGCCGCACGCTCCGCCCTGCGCGATCCAAATCTGTTCCAGCCCGTACTCGCCGGCTCCTCCGGGATCGGCGGCATCTACGGGACCTGGCAGCGGCTGCGGGCGCGGCTCACCGGCGGCCGCTTTGACCCCGAACACGGCAGTCTCCACCCGCACCCAGGCAGCGGCGATGCCTGAGATCCCCAGCCTCTCCCGACAGATCGCTTGCAGAGGCGCTGCTTGAGCACCCTTCCCAACTCGCCCTGGTTCCTGCTCGCCCTGGCCTGCTCGCTGGGCTCGGTCCTGACCAGTACCGTCAACGTCCTGTTTTATCGCCAGCCCCGGCAAAGGACGCCTCTGCCCGGCGCCGCGCCCAGCTGCGTCTCTGTTCTGATCCCCGCCCGCAATGAGGAAGGGAGCATCGGCGCAGCCGTGCGCAGCGTTCTCGCTTCGGCCGGAGTGGACCTCGAAGTTCTGGTCCTCGATGACGGCTCCGCGGACAAAACTGCCGAAATCGTGGAACAGCTGGCCGCAGTCGACGGTCGTGTGCGCCTGCTCCCCGGCGGTCCGCTTCCGAGCGGCTGGAACGGCAAGCAGCACGCCTGTTCTGAGCTGGCACAACTCGCCCGGCAAGAGGTCTTATGCTTCCTGGACGCCGATGTCCGCCTCGCGCCCGATGCCCTGTCCACACTGCTGGCGGAAATGCACGCCGGACCCTCAGCCCTCATCAGCGGCTTCCCCTACGAAGAAACAGGTACCTGGCTTGAGAAGCTCCTGATCCCGCTCATCCATTTCGTCCTGCTCTGCTACCTGCCCATGCCGGGCCTGCGCCTTCTGCCTCGCGTGCCTTCGCTCGCCGCTGGCTGCGGCCAGCTCATGCTGGTGCAGCGCGAGGCCTACATGCGGAGCGGGGGTCACGCCGCCATCCGCGAGACCATGCACGACGGCATCCTTCTGCCGCGCCTTCTGCGCGCCCACGGCTATGCCACCGACCTCTTTGACCTCACGCGCTTCGCCCGCTGCCGCATGTACCGCAATGCCGCCGAGGTATGGTCGGGCCTCGGCAAAAACGCGACGGAAGGCATGGCCGCGCCCGCGCGCATTGTGCCCTTCACCGTCATGCTGTTCTTCGGTCAGGTCCTGCCCGTTCTCTGGCTCGCCGTAGCAGCGCTGGAGCATGGGCCTTTGTTCTGGCCGCTGGTGGCTGTTGCCGCGGGCTATCTGCCCCGGCTCTTCTGCCTGCTGCGCTTCCGGCAAAGCGCCTTCGGCGCAGCCCTGCACCCGGCCGGCGTCGCCGTTCTGCTCCTGCTGCAGTGGTGGTCGCTCGGCCGCAAACTGCTCAAAGGCCGCATCACCTGGAAGGAACGGGTCTACCCCTTCGCCTGAGGCTGGGGCGCCGCCATACTTGCCTTTTGTTCTTCCCCGCTGCGTACACCCGGCGAGAAGTGTTCCGGCACAGGCGACGGCTCCCCGGCGCGCAACACCTGCGCAACGATAAACAGCGGCCGCTGCTTCACCTCGGTATACACCCGCCCCAGGTACTCACCCAGCACCCCGAGCGAGATCATCTGCAGCCCGCTCAGCAGCAGCACCACCACAAACAGGGTCGCCCACCCAGCCACCCAGTGTCGCGTCAAAATGCGTACGGCCAGCGCATACACAATCCCGACAAACGACAGGGCAGCCGCTCCAAAGCCGATATAGGTCAGCATGCGGAGCGGCACTGTTGAGAACGAAAAGATGCCGTCCAGAGCCAGATTAATCATCTTGCCCAGCGGATATTTCGTCGTTCCGGCAAAGCGGGCTGCGCGCTCATACGGCAGCCCTACTTGCCGAAAGCCCACCCACGAGCACATCGCGCGCAGCAGTCGGTGGCGTTCCGGCATCTGCAGCAGCAAATCCACCACCCGGCGGTCCAGCAGCCGAAAGTCTCCGGTATCGAGCGGTATCTCGATATCTGAAAGCTTGTTGATGATCCGGTAAAAAGCTGCTGCCGTGTACAGCTTGAAGCCGCTTTCCCCCTCCCGCTCGGCCCGTACCCCGTACACCACATGGATGCCCTCGAGCCACAGCGCATACATCCTGGGGATCACCTCCGGCGGGTCTTGCAGGTCCGCGTCGATAATGACCACAGCCTTGCCCCGCGCCACATCGAGGCCGGCCGACACCGCCATCTGGTGCCCGAAATTGCGCGACAGCTGTACCACCACGGCATGCGGGTCACTCGCATGCAGGTTCGCCAGCACAGCAAAGGTCCCATCCCGAGATCCGTCATTCACATATACAATCTCGTACTCGACACCCATCCGCGCCAGCACGGCAGAAAGCTGTCGGTGGCATTCAAAGACGCCCTCTTCCTCGTTGTAGCAGGGCACGATGACGCTGAGCATCTGGCGCTTTCCTTCCTACCTACTTAAAAACGCTTCGTGCATACAGCATAGAAACCCTGCTGGGTACAGGACCACCGGGAAGCCTCCTTGCCCAGTACATCGCCTGCAAGCCGCAGGGGATCCGGCACGGTGCTGTTCGGGTCCGCCGCCAGCAGAAAATCCGCAGCCTGGAGCGCCTGCTGCTGCTGCTCCGGGTGCGCCGCAAAATACCGCGGAAGCCAGTTCGGGTTCTCCGACGCCGAGCCCGGAGAAAAGTCCCGCATCAGCCCGGCTTTCCCATTCTCGCCCACCGGCACAATCGTCAACTGCATCCACGGGCTGTTCAAAAGCACATCCTGGTGCAGCGCAAACGCACGGCCCCCTTCCCAGAAGAAGATGGGGTACGACGTGTGGCTCTCCGGCGGACTGTCGCCATTGTTCGGCTGTACAAAAATCCCACGCGCGTGGTCTGGCAGCGGTGCATGCTCGATTGCCTCCTGCCGCAGCGCATCCGGACGCAGATACAGCAGTCCGAACACCAGCGAAAGAGCAGCCAGGGCGGTGGCCGAGCCCGCAATGGCCCGGCTCAGCGCCTGCCTCGTTCCCAGCCCCGTTCCCAGCCCCGCCGCGCACGCCAGCAGCAGCAGCCATATCGCAAACCACATACGCTCTGCAAACAGCGCGGAGCCGTTCATACTCTCCGGAAACCAAAGCGTCAGCCCAAGGTACACAGCGGCTGCCAGCAGCAGGCGGTCTGCCGGGGCCAGGCTCCCGCTCCGCAAACGCCCCGGCAGGCCTCCCCTCACAAACAAATACCAAAGCACCGGCAAGGCTCCGATCACCCCGATCTGCAGCACCCATCCCGCCACCGTGTTCGCGTCGAAAAACGTGACATGCCGGCCTGAAAGCAGATAGTGCACGTAGTAAGAATGAAAGCGCAGATCGCTCCGGATCGAACTCGCCACCTGCGCCTTATCAGCAATCATGATCGGGAACAGGAACGCAACGCATGCCAGGCCCAGGGCAGCCACACCCCGGGCAGAGACCTCCATCCTGCGCTCCCTCCGCCAGCCGTTGAGCAGGCTCAGCAGCAGATCCAACCCCATCATCGCGATCAGGATCATAATCGGGATCGGGTGCGCGAGCACCAGCAAAACCAGCAGCCCAAACAACACTGCCAAGGAAGAACCGGTCTTCGCTTCAGTAAACAGCCGGTAGTAGTACGCCAGCGCCCACAGCAGCAGACCCACCGCAAACGTGTAGTTGAAAAAGCCGCCGCACAGCGGCCAGGAGAGCAGCAGCGGAAAGACCCAAAGGCTCACTGCCGGGGAGCCTGCACCCAGGCTGCGCGCCAGCGCCCGAAAGCCGGTCGCCAGCGTCGCGCAGATCAGCATCACAAACAGCTTCTCAGCCCAATCCGCCGTCATGCCGTGCTCCAGCGCGAGCAGAAAGTAGTAGTGGAAGGAGTACGGCTGAACGAGGTGCCGGATGAAGTAGAAGTGCTCGTAAAAAGGAGAGCTGTGCGTGGCCAGGTCGCCGAAGATTGAAGAAAAATACACGTGCAAAGGCCCGTCCCCGCTCGGGAAAAGCGGAAGCGTCAACACCAGCAGCTCAAACAGAGTAAGCAACCCCCAGAAAAGCCAGTCGTACATCCGGCGCTCTCCCGGCGAGAGACCTTCTACGTGAGCAGATTCTGCCGTGGACACCTGCATGCCTGCCTTCAACTGCCCTTACCTGCCCTTCTCACCCTTCAGCGGCTTGCGTGCAAAGTACCAAAGGGAGAACGCCAGCAGGGCAAACATCAGCACCGCCACGCCATCGTGGTACAGAAGCGTATGTGGCACAGCCGGCAGGGGCGCCCGGCCGGTCGCTGCTTCAAACAATTTCAGCACCACGCCCAGCAGCCCGATGATCCCCCCGGCAGCAATCAGCCCGCTCGCATACAGCGAGCCCGGGCTGATCTCCCTGCCCAGCGCATCCTCCTGCTCTGCCCGCTGCGCCGCCGCGCGATCGGTCATCCATCGCACCACCCCGCCCGTAAAAATGGCAAGCGTCGTCGCAATGGACAGGTATGTCCCCACAGCAAAGGAGAGCGAGCGGATCCCCAGCAGCTCCACCGCGATCACCAGCGCCACCCCCAGCAGCACCAGCTGCCAGGGGAGCTGGCGCGTCAGGATCCCGTTAATTACCGTCGCCATCAGCCGTGCCTGCGGCGCAGCGGCCTTTTCGCTACCGATCCCCTGGATCCACTGCACCTCAATCGTCCCCGTCGCCGCGTTGTACAGGTACTTGCCATCGGCCAGCTCATGCGACCCCAGCGCATTCAGCAGCTCGTAGCGGGTGCCGTCTTCCTCCACGCTCTGCCCCGCGCCCCCACCCTGCAGGACGCGGATGCGCGCCCGGGTAAAACGCCCCTGGTCCTGCACGCCCTGGTGCGGCACCGCCAGGTTCCAGCTCTTGCTGCTTGCGTGGAACTCCTCCAGCCCACGGTTCATCGCGTTCAGCGTCCCACCAATCGCGAAGGTCGACACACACACCCCCACCATCAAGGCCAGCTGCTGTTTCCAGGGCGTCGCCCCGATCAAAAAGCCCGTCTTCAAATCCTGTGAGGTATCCCCCGCATTCGCCGCCGCAATACACACCACAGCCCCGATCGTCAGCGCCAGCGCTGCAAAAGCTGGCGCAGTCCACCCCTTCACCAGAAAGATCGCGGACGTCGCCATCAGCGTCGCGATCGTCATGCCGGAGAGCGGATTGGCCGAGGAGCCGATCAACCCCACAATCCGGGAAGACACCGTCACAAAAAGGAAGCCGAAAACAACGATCAGCAGGGAAGCAAGGAGGTTGGCAAGCGCGCTGGTCTGCGCTCCCGGTACCGGCTTCAGAGTCAGAAATAGGAACAGGCACACCGCCAGCACCGCCGAGCCTCCGGCCACAAACCAGGAGGGCAGGTCGCGGTTCGTCCGCCCGCTCACACGCACCGGTGCAGCGGCCCCGCGCCGGCGCAGTGCGCCCAGGCCGGAGCTCAGTCCGGCACGGAGCGCCCCCGCAATCGCAGGCACGGTTCGCAACAGCGTCAGCAGCCCCGCAGCCGCCACAGCGCCCGCACCCATCGGCCGCACATAGGTCGACCACAACTCTGAAGGGCTCATCGCACTGATCGGTTTGGTGCCCGGGTACAACGCTGTCGGCAGGTGCGAGCCAAAGAAGTAGATCGCCGGCATCAGCACCAGCCACGAAAAAACACCGCCGGCAAAGATCGTCCCCGCTACACGCGGCCCAATGATGTAGCCCACGCCCAGATACTCAGGCGTCGCATCGCAGCGGATCGCCGCACCCTTCAACACATGCTGCGCGCCGAGGTCCGGCTCGTAGTCCGGCGTACTCGGCCACAGGCCCAGCAGGTTCTCATTCTGGAAAAGCGTATACACCGCACCCAGGCCGAGCCCCAGAAACACACGCCCGGCAAAGGACCCGCCTCGCTCGCCCGCGATCAGCACATCCGCGCAGGCCGCGCCCTCCGGGTAGGTCAGCGTGCCATGCTCTTCGACAATCAACTGCCGCCGGAGCGGAATCATAAACAGCAGCCCCAGCCAGCCGCCCAGCAACGCCAGGATAAAGATCCGTGCATACTCGAGGTCAAAGCCCAGAAAGATCAACGCCGGCAGCGTAAAGATCACCCCTGCCGCAATCGATTGCCCCGCATTGCCCGTCGTCTGGACAATATTGTTCTCAAGGATCGAAGCCCGGCCCAGCGCCCGCAGCACCGAGATCGACAGCACCGAGATCGGGATGGAAGCACCCACCGTCAGCCCGGCACGCAGGCCCACATACACAGTCACCGCCCCAAACAGCAGCCCAAAGAAGCTGCCGAGCAGCAGCGCCCGCGCCGTCAGCTCCGGCCTGTCCTGCTCCGCGGAAAGAAACGGTTGGAACTCCCGAGACGGAACCGGCCGCGTGGCACTCATGGGCGCTGGGCTACCTTACCCGCCATCTTGCTCGCTAATTTATCTACAGAGGATCGCATGAGGAAGTCTGCTGCATGAGGGCTCCTCATAGCAACGCCCACGCGCCGTGAGCAGTCTAAATTCGCTCTCAGGGCAAACTCTCCGTCTGCGCCGTTGCTCCCACATAGGGCGCCATCTCCTTCTTACGCCGGAGAAACAGCTGCTCAAAGTACCGGCGAGACACCGTGGCTATCCCGACCGAGCACCCCGCCACCACCGCGCCCCGCAGCACCAGCAGCGAAAACTCATGCGGGTACCCACCCAGGAGGCGCCCCGCTACCAGCTTGTCGTAGATCGAGAAAATCAGTGGGTGCACCAGGTACAGGCCATAGCTGATGTACCCCAGGAACGCAAGCGAAGCCCCAAACGCACCGGGCCGCCTGCTTTGCGAAGCCTGCGCCCTCTCTACGGACAGCAACACACCCGCGACAAAGAAGCAGAACGGATCAAAGAGGCTGAAAGCCTCCCAAACAGCCGCTCCCCCTCGGCTGAACCACGGCCCGTAGCAGCTCTCGTACACGTAAGGCAGCAGAAACACCAGACCTGTCACCAGCAGCACACGCCGGATCCGCGCGATATTGCCGCCGTGGATGGCCCCCTCATGAATCAGCACGGCACACAGGGCGCCATAGAGCAGCGCGTCCATGTTGGTCGGCAGCCACGTGTAGGTGCTCACCCCCATGTACGAGAACACCGCCCGGAGCAGCGGTGCCAGCACGCAGCCGGCGAGCAGCACAGGCAGCAGAGCCCGAGGGCGCCGAAGCCGGTGCACAAACGTCGGCCACAGCAGGTAGAACTGCTCCTCCACGGCCAGCGTCCACAAGGCTCCGTATTCATAGGTATGCGCATGGACCAGCCTCGCCACATTGGCGACAAACAGCAGGCAGGCCAGCACAAACGGCCAGGAGATCAGCCCGGAAACCTTCAGCACAAAGAGCAGCAACAGGTACGCCGGCAGGATGCGCAGCGCCCGCCGCACATAGAAGTTCCGGTAGAAGCGCGGCCGCTCCCGCTGCTTCAGCAGGATGCTCGTGATCAAAAAACCCGACAACACAAAGAAGAGGTAAACACCCAGCTTGCCCAGGTTGGTCAGCTCGACGAACAACTCCCCCGGCGAGCCTCTTCTTCCGTGATAATTCGCGTTGAAGAAGGCATGGAAAAGCACCACCGCGCCGACCGCCAGGCCGCGCAAAATATCCAGCCCTGGGACGTAGCCATGCAGCTGCAAGGCCGGGGCAGGAGCGGGGGCGGTTCTGCGCATTTTTCCTGTATACACCATGCCTGCCGGACGGAGAGGGCTCCGCAGTACCCTTAAGCACTCTTGGTCGGGTGCCGGGCACCGGGTGCCCCAGGTCTCGCTTCTGAGACCTGGGAGCAAACAAGATCCCGCAAAATCACCCAGTCCATACCTTCAAAAAGAATCAGCCTCGGCAGCTACCCCGCCGAAGGCACAGCCCGCGAGCGCAAGGCTTCCGCCTGGCTGCGCGCAACCTCCACGGTCGGGTCGCCCCGCCGGAACTGCTGCACCCTCCGGATCCAGGTCGCCGCCATGATGACAAACAGCGGAATCGTACCCAGCAGGATGCCCAGCCATACGCCCACCAGCTGCATGTGCCAGTGGAAGACCAGCGCCGCACTGATCGGCACGCCCAGCAGCCACGTGCAGCCAAACGAAGCGGCAAACGGGATCCTCGTCTCGCCCATGCCGCGCAGTGCACCCTGCAGCACCCTTTGCGCCCCGTCAAACAACCGAATGGCCGCGCAGATCAGAAAGATCGGCAGGGTCGCCGCGATCACCGCGGGATCCCGCGTGTAGACGTGCGCCCAGAACTGCGGCGCCGCGATAAAGGAAATGGAAGCCGCCGCCATGCAGGCCGTCGTGACCGCAACGCTCGCCAGCCCCGCCCGTCGAACCTGCGTGCTGTCGCCCCGCCCCGCCCCCTGCCCGGTCCGCACCGCCGCCGCTGCATTCACCCCCTCCGGAATCATGGCGCAAAACGCATTCAGATCCAGCACCACCTGGTGCGCGGCCAGCAGCGTCACGCCCAGCGTGCTGGTCAGCACGGTTGCGAAGCTCGCGATCGAAAGATCTCCCAGCCACTGCAGACCCACAGGCCACCCCAGCTGATACAAACTGCGTAGACGTGACCAATCCGGGCGCCACGCGCCCTTTCGCAACCGCACCGGCGCCTTGCGCAATGAGAACAGCAGCGCGCCCGCCAGCAGCACCAGCATGTACAGGCGCACCACGCAGGTCGCCAACCCGGAGCCGGCGAGCCCGTACGCTCGAAAGCCCCCATGGCCGAAAATCAGCAGCCAATCAAACAGCCAGTTCACCAGGTTCGCCGTCAGCAGCGACACCATCACCCAGAAGGTCCGGTCGATCGCCTGCAGGTAGTGCCGCACCGCCATGTACAGCAGCAGGGGACCCGCTGACCAGCGCAGCGCACGCATGTACAGGATGGTCTGGCTCACAATCTCTTCATTCACATGGATCAGCCGCAGGCCGTGCGGTGCCAGCGACGCCAGCAGCATCACCACCGGGGTCGCCAGCGCGACAAAAAACAGCGACTGCACCAGCGAGAACAGCCCGTCCTCGCTGTCTCCGCGCCCGTAGGCCTGTGAAACAAGGGCATCCAGGCCGTACAGCAACCCGATGCCGCAGAACACGATGGCGTAGAAAAGGCTATTGCCCAGCGACGAGGCAGAGATGCTCAAAGCCGAGTGCGGCATCCGCCCGACCATGATCGCGTCCACGATGTAGGTCGACATCCAGCCCAGCTCGCCCAGCGCCAGTGGCGCGCCCAGGCGCGTGGTCAGCCTCAGCTCCGACCCAAAAGAAGTCGAGGCAGACGCCCGTGCGTCGCTGCCCAGTCGTCTACTGCCAATTTCCATGCAATCTCTCGAGGTCCCGAACCGCTGACCTTCTCTTGGAACAACTGCCAGAATAACTCTGGGACACGCTGCTCCCCATCGTCATCCGCCCGGCTGTTTGCCCGATGGAACCAAAGGACCATCCGGGAAGGCCTGGAAGCGCCGGCCCTCTGGCGCAATGGGATGCTCGCCCGTATACTCAGGGGCAATCGAGGCGGCAACGGCGGTTCGAAAGATAGGGACCATTGCCGGCCTGGCGCGAGGTGTGTCTTCACGAGCTACGGATCCCTGCTCAAGACTTCCGTCACTCGCTTCATCGCCCAGTCTATGACTGAGGCTTCTCGCTGGCGCGCCATCGTTCGTGTTCTTCGAAGTCCCATCGACAGCCTGGCAGCCGCCATCTTCCCGGCCGGCTGCACCATCTGTGAGACCCCGCTCGCCACCCTGGGGCGTGCTCCTGTCTGCGGAGCCTGCTGGGCTAGTCTGCCGCCGCAATCCGGCATCCTCTGCCTCCTCTGCGGAGAAGCCCTCGGCGCCCACCCTTTCGCCTCCGACGAGCGAGCGCCCGGCGACTGGCTCTGCCGCCCCTGCCGGCTCGTCCCCCCTCCCTTTGACCGCGCCATTGCCCACGGGCTCTATCACGGTACCCTGCGCTCCATCATCCATGCCCTCAAGTACGACGGCCTCACGCCAATAGCACGTCCCTTGGGGGCACTCATGGCTGCCCAGGTCGCTGCGCAGCCCGCGATCCCGACGAAAATGACGGTTGTGCCCGTACCCCTGTTTGCCGCCAAGCAGCGGCAGCGCGGCTTCAATCAGGCAGAGCTGCTGGCCCGGTCCCTGGCAACCGCCGGACGCCGGCATGGCCTCACTCTCCACGTTGACGGCAGGCTGCTGGAGCGCCGCCGGTCCACGGAGTCGCAGGCCGGGCTTTCCCCCGCAGGCCGCCGCCGCAACCTCCAGGCGGCCTTCGCTGTCCCCGGGGCAGAGCAGGGGAACAAGCCGCTCGCCGGGCGCGCCATCCTCCTGGTCGACGATATCTACACAACAGGCGCGACCGCACGGGCGGCAGGGGGCGCTCTGCGCCGCGCCGGGGCCGCCGAAGTCTGGGTCAGCACCCTCGCGCGGGCGCAAAAGCCGGAGTTCGCCGCGCCCCTTCACGCGGTGGAAACAGCCATGGAAGAGGATGTGGCTTTCTGGGGTTAATACATCTGCACCAAACCAAGTCAACGCAGATCGTCCAGGCAAGCACGACCAAGTAAGCAGGCGGGTTGGTAGAGAACAGGAGATGGCATGTCGCTCGGAAAGACCTCAGCTCACACGCGGAAAGGCAAGCTGCTCAGCAAGACCCACGCAGGCTCCAACCACTCACTCGCCCAAAGCCCGGCCGTGGGCACGGACGACCGGACCCTGCCTTTTCTCCAGCCCATGCAGACGCCCGTGCTCGTCCTCAACGCCTCCTATGAGCCGATCAACATCTGCGGCGCACGGCGCGCCCTGGTGCTTGTGCTCAAAGGCGTAGCCAAAACAGAAGAAGAGCAGGGCGCCACACTCCATGCCGCACGTGTGCGCATGCCGCTGCCCTCCGTCATCCGTCTGCTCGAGTACCGCCGCATTCCGCACCAAACTCGGGCGCTCTCCCGCAAAAACATCCTTCTGCGCGACCGCAACACCTGCCAGTACTGCGCCGTCGTCCTCACCGCGGCAGAGCTCACTCTGGACCACGTCTTGCCTCGCTCACGCGGCGGCCAAAGCACCTGGGAGAATCTCGTCGCCTGCTGCCACAGCTGCAACCGCCGCAAGGGCAACCACCTGCTCCATGAGCTTGAAAGCATGAAGCTCCTGCGCGAGCCGCGCCCCTTCTCGCTCCACACCTCCCGCCACATCATGCGCATGATCGGCAACAGCGACCAGAAATGGCGCAAGTACCTCTACTACTAAGCCGCTTTACTGCGGCTTCTTCGGCGTCGCGCCGCCTGAGCTATTCGGTGTTGCCGGCGTGTCTTTCCCCACATCCTGCCCGTCGAAGGTGATCTTCACCGACGAACCAAACTGCTTGTACTTCGAGTACTTCACCGTCTCGCGCAGGTGCGTGTCCTGGCTCATGTAGCCATGCCCGCCGCTAAAGTGCAGGATCCCGTCGCCCTTGGTGTAGACCGGGAACCAGTACTTGCCATCCACCTGCTGCCGATACGTAATAAACGGCGGCGACAGATCCTCATGGTTTTTGCGTAGATCGTCCGGCACGTTCTTCCCGTTGGTCACCACAATCTGGAAGTCCTGCTGGTCCACCCAGATACGCCCCTGGAAGTAGCGCTGGTTCTTCTCGATCACCTTCGGAGTCACATCAAAAACATAGGTGGGCACCTCATCGACCGCCTGTTTGCCGACATAGGCGACGTTGTATTGGCCTATACCCTCCTTGGTCAACACAAACGGCAGACGATGCTCTATGTCATCGAAGTCCGCCGGTGACATCATTACCCGCTCCAGCGAGCTTTGCGGGGCTTCCACCACATGCTCGTACAGCTTTCCATCCGGGTCCGCGCTGATGTCCGTGACCTCGTAGTACTCACCGTCCACCTTGTTCGTATCATCGTCCACCGTATCCACGCGCACGCTGCGCTCAAAGGTATAGTTCGCCATCGCCGCGCGAAACGCCGACTCCTTTTCCGTAAACTTGTCGATGATCTGCTGCGCCGGGATCGGCGGGGCCGTCAGGTCCAGCTTCCCAAAGCCCGAGTCCAGCGGCATCGGCGTATAAGAAACCTGAGCAAGCGCCGCCGCAGGCAGCAGCAGAGCAGCGGCAAAAACAGGGCGCGACATGGTGCGCATCAACAAGCGAAAGATCACGGCAGAAACTCCCATACCCATTAAACGCCTTTGCCTCGGGAAAGACCCACAGACGAAATGCTCTTCCTCCCGATCCAGCTCGCAAGCCCTTGCCCTAGCATGGAACAGACAAGGGGAGGCAGCAGACGATGGCATGGAAGGCGCCCAAAGTTCGGGAGCCGCTCGAAGAGCCGGCTTTGTACGAGTACGCCGTGGGCGCCCTGGGCCGCCGCATGCGCACCGTTTCTGAGCTGCGCCGGCTCATGGTCCCACGCGTGGAAAAGGGCGAAACCGGCGCGGCCAAAATCGAGGCCGTGCTCGCGCGCCTGCTCGCCCAGCGCTACCTCGACGACAGCGCCTTTGCCGCCGACTACACCCGCCTACGGCAGGAGGGTGCCAAGTTCGGCCGCCGCCGCGTCCAGGGGGACCTCCAGCGCAAAGGCGTCGAGAGCGAGCTCGTCGCATCCACGCTCGATACAGCCTACGAGCACGTCAATGAAGAAGACCTGGCCCGTCAATTCCTCGAGCGCAAACGCATGCGCAAGCCGGCAAACGAGAAAGAGTCGGCCCGGGTCATGCGGCGTCTGGTCGCCGCGGGCTTCTCCATCGGCACGGTGTACAAGGTGCTCAAGCGCTGGGAGGTCAGCGAGGACACGCTGGCCGCCCTCGAGTCGGCAGAGGTCGACGGCTCGGGCAGTCTGCTCGATACCCCGGGAGATGTAATCGATAGCGAAGGCGTCCTTGATAGCGAAGGCGTGCTTGATAGCGAAGACGCGCCCGATCCTTTTAAAGATCCGAGCGAGCACCCCAACCGCCTTCCCCGCGAATAGGTGCAGCCCCCGCAACAACTCATCGCGATCGACTGGTCGGGCGCCGCATCCCCTGCAGCCCAGCGCCGCGGCATCCGCGCAGCCGTGTGTCATGCCAACTTGTCAGACCCAGCCCTGCACCCCGGCATGCTCCGCTCCCAGGCGGAAGCCTGGCTGCTCCAACTCGCGGACGCCCAGGCGCCCGTCGTCGCCGGCCTCGACTTCTCTTTCTCCTACCCGGCATGGTTTCTACGCGAGCTCGGCTGCGGGGACGCACCCGCCCTCTGGGCGCACGTCGCCGCGCATGGCGAGCAGTGGCTCCGCGCGCCGCACCCTCACTTCTGGGGCCGTCGCCGCGGCTCGGGCCAGCCCGCAGGGCACCGCCTCGCGCCGGGCTGGCTTGGCTATCGCGGGTGCGAGCGCGCAGCCGCGCAAGGCACGCGTCTGCCGCTCTCGTCCTTTCAGATCGGCGGCGCAGGCGCTGTCGGCACCGGCACACTCCGCGGCATGCCGATGCTCGCGCGCCTGCGCGCCGCAGGCTGGAGCGTGTGGCCCTTTGACCCGCCGCGCCTCCCCCTGCTCGTCGAGATCTACCCGCGCCTGCTCACCGGCCCTGTGGTCAAGAGCAGCGCATCAGCCCGGGGCACGTATCTCGCCCAAGCCCGCTTCGCTCCTCTAAGCGAGAGCCTACGTATCGAGGCAGCTACAACCGAGGACAGCTTCGACGCACTCGTCTCCGCGCTCCGCATGCGCGAGCACGCCGCCGACTTCGCCTTGCTCCGGCAAGCAGCCGATGAGCAGACACAGCTCGAAGGCGCCATCTGGCGTCCGGGCAGCCACCCGGTACACTAAAGCCCGTATGCAACAACGATCCGGCGCTGAAATACGTGAGCTGTTCCTCAGGTTTTTTGAAGAGAAAGGGCACCGTCGCGTGCACTCTTCCTCGCTCGTCCCGCACAACGATCCGACCCTTCTCTTCACCAACGCCGGCATGAACCAGTTCAAGGATGTGTTCCTCGGCGTGGACCAGCGCGCCTACACCCGCGCCACCACCTCGCAAAAGTGCGTGCGCGCCGGCGGCAAGCACAACGACCTCGAAAACGTCGGCTTCACCCGCCGCCACCACACCTTTTTCGAGATGCTCGGCAACTTCTCCTTCGGCGACTACTTCAAGGCCGATGCCATCGCCTACGCGTGGGAGCTCGTCACCTCGCCCGCCTGGTTCGGCCTGCCCAAAGACCGCCTCTACGTCACCATCTTTGCCGGCGAAAACAGCTCCGGCTTGTCCGTCCCGCGCGACACCGAAGCCTACGACCTCTGGCTCGCACAAGGCGTGCCCGCTGAGCGCATCTTCGCCATGCCCGCGAAAGACAACTTCTGGCAGATGGGCGAGACCGGCCCCTGCGGCCCTTGCTCCGAAATCTTCTACGACCTCGGCATCGAAGCCGCCGAAGAGCCGGGTGTGGACAAGCCGTTCCCGCAAGACGACCAGCGCTACGTCGAGATCTGGAACCTCGTCTTCATGCAGTTTGACCGTTCACTGAGTGCAAGTGGCGAAGCAGCACTCGCACTGCTCCCCAAGCCCTCCATCGATACCGGCGCAGGCCTCGAGCGCCTCGCTGCCGTTCTCCAAGGCAAGCTCTCCAACTACGAGACAGATCTGTTCGTGCCGCTGATACAGAAAGCAGCTGCGCTCACCGGCGTCGAATACGGAGACGGCTCCGCATCAAGCGACGCCTCTCTGCGCATCATCGCAGATCACGCCCGCGCCGCCACTTTCCTTATCGCCGATGGCGTCAACCCATCCAACGAAGGCCGCGGCTACGTGCTGCGCAAAATCCTGCGTCGCGGCATCCGCCACGGCCGCCTACTCGGCCAAACGCAACCGTTTATGTCACAGATGGTCTTCGCCGTACGCGCCGAGATGGCCAGTGCCTACCCCGAGCTTCAAGACAGCGCCGAGCGCATCGCCAAGGTGGTGGAGGCAGAAGAGCGGCAGTTCGCACGGGTATTAGAAGTCGGCTCGGCGAAGCTGGTTTTTGAGATCAATCAGGCATGCGGCAAAGGACTTGGCTACATCGACGGTTGGCATCAGGTTTTCGAATCTCCAGAACCCCTAGGTTCCGCAGGGTTTGAGGAGCAGCTTAGGAGTGCCCGCGATGAATCAGCCAAGAAAAAGAGCGATGAATTAATCAGGATGGGGGACAACGCGTTCCTTGCTGGCAGTACCGCGTTCCACCTCTACGAAACCTACGGCCTCCCTCTCGACTTCATGATGGACGCCGCGCACGACGCCGGCATCGGCTTCGACCTCACCGGCTTCGAACAAGCCCGCGCCGAAGAACAGTCCCGCGCCCGCGCCTCCTGGAAAGGCGGCGCGAAACAATCCGCCTCCCCCCTCTACCGCGACCTCTCGAAAACCATCTTCGAGGGCTACACACAGCTCACCTCCACCAACTGTGAAGTGCTGGCACTCATCAAAGCCGGTGCCGGCGTCCCCGCCGCAAGCCCAGGCGACGAGGTTGAGATCGTCCTCGACCACACCAGCTTCTACGCCGACTCCGGCGGCCAGGGAGGCGACCACGGCGTCCTGCTCTCCGACGACGGCAACGCCGTCGTCGCCGAGGTGCATGGCTGCGTGCAGCCCGTCGCGGGCATACGCGCCCATCGCGCCACGCTGCGCCTTCCGCTCGCCGTCGGCGACCATGTCGACACCGTCGTCGACGCCACCCGCCGCAACGCAACACGCCGCAACCACACCGGCACCCACCTCCTCCACGCCGCGCTGCGCGAGGTGCTCGGGCCCCACGTCAAGCAGGCCGGCTCGCTAGTGGAACCGTCGCGGTTACGATTCGACTTCTCCCACTTCGCCCCCATCGCCGATGAAGAGCTTGCCGACATCGAGTCGCTCGTCAACCGCGAAACCCTCGCCAACCTCCCCGTCGAAACCTTCGTCGATGTGCCCATCGACGTCGCCGTCAACCAGTACAAGGCCATGGCGCTCTTCGGCGAGAAATACGGTGACAAGGTCCGCGTCGTCCGCATCGGCGACTTCTCTACCGAGCTCTGCGGCGGCACCCACACCGCAGCCACCGGCGAGATCGGCCTGCTCAAGCTGCTCGGTGAGTCCAGCGTCAGCTCCGGCGTACGCCGCATCGAAGCCGTCTCCGGCACCGGCGCGCTGCAGGAGTTTCGCCGCGGCTACAGCGCAGCCCAGCTCGCAACCCAGCTCGGCGGCAACGCTGAGGCCGACCCCGCCACCGCCCTGCGCTCGCGCTTCCACGCGCAGGAGGAAGAGCTCAAACGCCTCCGCCGCGAGCTCGACCAGGCCCGCATGAAATCTGCAACCGGTGCAGTGGCCGATGCCGCATCCGCAGCCGTCGAAGTAAACGGGATCAAGGTCCTGGCCCAGCGCGTCGACGGGCTCGATCGCGGACAGATGCGCACACTGGTCGACCAGCTGCGCAGCAAGCTCGGTTCCGGGGTCGTCGTGCTCGGCTCCGCTGACAGCGAAGGCAAGGTCGCGCTCGTCGTCGGCGCCACCAAGGACGTCTCGGCCCGCGTCCCTGCCGGCAAGCTGGTCGGCGCAGTCGCCAAGCTGGTCGGCGGCTCCGGCGGCGGCCGGCCTGACCTCGCTGAAGCAGGTGGCAAAGATGCCGCCGCGCTGCCCGCCGCCCTCGCCGCCGCGCCCCGTCTCGTCGCGGAACTGCTGGCCTAAGCGCTTGCGGGAACCTCCGGAGATAACGCCCAATCCGGACGCGGCTGCCCCATGGCCCGCGCTCCGGTGGTTTGCTGGGAGAAACACGGTGTCCGCGCGGCAAGCGATCGCTCCGCCTCTTTGCCCGCGCCGCCGTGTCGAGCGCATTTCTCCCTTGAGTGTGTTCCACGAGTTCTGCGGCTTGCGGCTTTTCTCGACGGAAAAGCCGCGCGAAATGAAGTGGCTTCGACAATAGCTGAGGGAGAAATGCTTTAGACGCTTATGCCCGCTCGCAAACGCCCAGCCGCGCTGCTGCTCGCCGCCGCCACTCTGCTGTCCGCCACTCTGCTGTCCGCCACTCTGCTATCTTTAACAGCTGAGCAGCCGCAGCCGGCCCGCGCGGCCTCAGGCAGCTACGCCGAGGCCCAGCGTCTGCGCTCCTCCCTCGACCTCACGCCCCCCCCGCGCCGTTCCCCCCAGGCGTATCAACGTGTCATTGACGCCTACCGCGCCGTCTACCATTCTGACCGCACTGCCCCCAACGCTGATAGCAGCGTCGAAGCAGTTGCCGAGCTGCTGGCCGAAGAAGGCCGGCTCTTCCACGATCCCACTCTGCTCCGCTCCGCTGTCGAGCAGCTGGACTTTCTCCGCCGCGACTTCGCGGCCAGCCCCTACAGCGTGCCCGCTCTCCTCACCCAGGGCGAGATCGAAGCCCGTGACCTCCACGAAACCGACGCCGCACGCACACGCTTCTCCCAGTTCCTGGCCGGCTACCCTCGCAGTCCGCTCGCGCCGCAAGCCCGGGCAGAGCTGCGCCGCCTCGGCGGCAGCACTCCTGCGTCCGGGGCAGTCCAGCAGCCCACCCTTGCGGACACACGGAAAGCCGGTACGCCTCCTGAGGCTGATTTCGGCATCATCTCCGCGCCCCCAGCCGCGCCGCGCCCCGCCGCATCCCGTCCCGCACCGCCTCGTCCCACGGCTCCGACCTCCGCCGCGCGACAGGGAGCCCTCACAGAGCAGGACATCCCCCCAGCCACTCCGCCCCCCATCTCGACTCGGGAGCCCAGCAATCCCGCACAAGCTCCCACTCCGGCTCCCGCCCAGACGCTCCCGCCGCCCAGTCTCCCGACCCGCTCAGCCACAAGCATCGTAGGTGGCGTCCCGATCTACCGGCCCGCCAACACCCATCCGCCCAACGCGGCAGCGGATCACCTCGCCCGCGTCACCGGCGTCCGCCACTGGTCCACCGCCAACTACACCCGGGTCGCTGTCGACCTTGGCGACGAGGTTCCCTTTGAGGCCTCCCGCGTCTCCAACCCGGACCGCATCTTCTTTGACCTCCATAACGCACGCCTCGCGCCCGAGCTCGCCGGCAAAGCCGTCACCGTCACCGACGGCGGCTTTCTCGAGCGCATCCGCGCCGCCCAGTTCTCGGGCGATGTCGTCCGGGTCGTTCTCGACGTCAGCGATGTCAGCGACTACTCCGCGTTCTGGCTGCCCAACCCCTCGCGGCTCATCATTGACATCCATGGCCGCCCCAGAACCTCACCGGCTGCACCCTCCATCGCCCTGGTGCCAGGCCAGCCCGGCGGCACAACGCTCGCGCAGAGCAGCAGCGCCCCTGCCTCACCACCCCGCCCAGCCGAAGAAGCAGCAGCTCGCCAAACTCCTTCCGCGCGAGCAGCCGCGGCCGGCAATCCTACGCCGAGGCAGGCACGCGCCGCCGCCCCCGGCACCTTTGTCTCCCAGACCGTCTCCCCCGCAGAGTCCCAGCCTGCATCCCCCGGCCCCGGCTTCAGCCCCGGCGCCGGCCCAGATCCCGGCAGCACAGCCACCCCCCACGCGGGGGAGTCGGTCGCCGCCATCGCTGCCCTCAGCCAACAGCCCTCGCGCGTCCGCGCCACACGCGCACCCACCACCGCCCCGGTTGCCGTCGTCAGCGCCCCTGCAGCCCCGCGAACCCCAACCCCACCCATCCAGGCGCAGGCCTCTCCCCCGGCCGCAACACCGCAGCCTGCTCCCCCGGCCGCAACGCCCCCGCCCACAACCACAGCAAGCACACTGCCGCCCCGGCATAAAAGCCGCCGCACGGCAACCCCAGACACCGTCCCGCCCGCAACCGCCCCGCCCGCAATCCCCGGCGAAGAAGCCCGCGCCGCCGAACCCGACAGCATGGGCGGCCGCTCCATGGTCCGCGCCCTCGGCCTCAAAATCAACCGCATCGTCGTCGATGCCGGCCATGGCGGCCACGACTCCGGCACCCTCGGCCCCGGCGGCATTGAGGAAAAGGATGTCGTGCTCGACGTAGCCCTCCGCCTGGGCAAACTGCTCAAGCAGCGCCTCGGCGCAGACGTCATCTACACCCGCGACGACGACACCTTCATCCCGCTCGAGACCCGCACGGCCATCGCCAACAAGGCGCAGGCTGACCTCTTTATCTCCGTCCACGCCAACTCAAGCCCTGATGCCAGCGCCCGCGGCGTGGAAACCTACTACCTCAACTTCACCACCTCTGCCGACGCGCTCGAAGTCGCCGCGCGCGAGAACGCCGTCTCCAGCGAGTCCATCCATCAGCTCTCGGATCTGGTTAAAAAGATCACCCTGCAGGACAAAATCGCGGAGTCGCGCGAGTTCGCCACCGACGTCGAAGGCAGCCTCTATCAGGGCCTCAGCGCAGGCAACGATGGGCTCAAAGATCGCGGCGTTAAGAAAGCGCCTTTTGTCGTGCTCATCGGGGCCAACATGCCCTCCATCCTCGCCGAGATCTCCTTCCTCACCAACCCCGCAGACGCCTCCGAGCTGCGCGACAGCGACTACCGTCAGCGCATCGCAGAAAGCCTCTACAAAGGCGTAGCTCGCTACGTCCGAAGCCTCAGCGGCAGCGCCGAGCAGCCCAGTGCAGGCACCCGCTAAACGCCCAGGCAGCCCTCGGAAGACCCTGCCTGCGGAGGTGTAATCTGACCCTACGGTGAGTTACTTTCCCCTCCGCATCGTCTCGCTCCCAATAGGCCTCCTGCTTCTGGCCTTGCTGCCCGTCTGCGGAGCGACTGCCAACGCCCAGATCTCTCAGAAGGGCTTCCATGCCGCGACTCCGGCAGGCAAAGGCAGCGGCAAGTCTGGTGCTCCTCAGCCCACCATCCGCCCAGTGCTCGCGCAGCCTTTGCTGCCTGCTTCCTTTGCCGGGTCACCGCGCGAGGGCAACATCGTCATCCAGCCCTCCCCTGCTGCTGTCGATCCCTCGCACACGGCCGTCCTCACCGAAGCCGGATTCACCGAAGCCGACACAGCCCGCTATGCAGGCACAGGCGCCGCAAGCTGGACGGTCGAGGTCCTCCGCTTTGGCGATGCCACCGGAGCCTTCAGCGCCTTCACCTTTTACCGCGATCCATCCATGCAGCCGCAAAGCCTTGCCGGCAAACCGATCGGTGAGAACTCTGCCGAAGGCCCTGACGTCTTCCTGGTGCAGAAAGCAGCCAGTCTGGTGAGGGTCCGGCGGCTGGACGCGCCGCTTTCCTCCGGCGTAGCCGAGGCGCAGGCAGGTCTCAATGCTTCCGTCCAGGCGCTGGTGGAGACGCTGCCTATGATCCAGGGTCCGGAAGCCGTCCCTCCGACGCTACCCGGCCTCCTGCCGGAGGATGGACTGGACCGGCGCACCGTGCACTATGCCATCGGTCCCGCCGCCTACCATGGTCCGCTGCCGGCCAATATCGTTGACTTCAGCCGCGATGCCGAGGCCGCCACAGCCGTCTACCACTTGCATGGGGGCTCCACCGCCGTGCTCACCTTGCTGATGCTGCCCACCCCCCAGATCGCCGGAACAGAGCTCCGTGCCGCCGAAGCGCTGCCCAATCCATCGCTGCGCCTCGCAACCCGGCGTTCCGGTCCGCTGGTAGGGGTCGTCAGTGGGGCAGGCGTATCGCTGAGGGACGCGCAGGCGCTGCTCGGCGAAATTCACTACGTCGCGGACGTCACCATCGACCAGCCCCAGGGCTATACCAGCGAGGTGGCCAAGGCAGCCAAGCTTCTGCTGGGTATCGCCTACCTCACAGCGCTTCTGCTGATCGCCGCTGTCGTCATCGCTATCTTCCTGGGGGGAGGCCGTTTGCTGATGCGCCGTCTGCAAGGCAAACCGGATTCCTCCATGAACGACGACGATTTCATCAGCCTCAAGCTTTAGGGCGCAGCGCTCCTCTTTTCCGGGCCGGGAGGCACCTTTCTCGCTTTTCTCAAAGCCGCGGCACAGTGCTCCATTTCTGGTGCAGCGCTCTTTCCAAGCAGAACAAAGGAGGCGGGTTGCGCATCATGGGAGCCTGCATGTGGCCTCTTTCCTGAGGCGGCTCGCCGCCTGCTTTCTTTGCCTAAGCTCAATCAATGCAGTAAGTTGCATCAAAGTCTGATTTGCCTTGACACCCTCCTGCCTGCCCCATATTCTGCTGCCAGAAAGTTCTGGTGGCTTTGCCTCCATCTGGAACTATTCTCCCTGGGGAAAGGCTGTTCCGTTGCCGGGCAGCCTTTCCCATCTTCCTTGTAAGCTGCCCTCGACGCTCCCGCTTTACCCCTTCTTCGGCTGCTATTAGAATCAAACCTGCTCGCGCTGCTCGTCTCACCTCCAGCGCGATCCTCCCTGGCCGACGTAGCTCAGTTGGTAGAGCAGCTGATTCGTAATCAGCAGGTCACCGGTTCAAGTCCGGTCGTCGGCTCCAGTGAAACCTTCCAAATCCTCCACTCCTGCTTCTCTCCCTCTCCCCTCCATCCTTGAAAAAGCACTATGCTCCTCCACAGAGCATCGTCGGCTCGCGCCCAGTTTCCACCCCCGTTATCCACGTCTTTTCAGCGAAAACGGCTTTGTAGGTACCTGCGTGACCGCGGCGCCGTGCCATAATCGCCCTGAATCAGGACTCGCTCGTATGGAGGAGCCCACACGTGAATGAATACTGCCGGACCGATGTGCTTCGTATCTTTCGCCTCCGTGACCAGCAGCTTCGTATCTGGGAGCGGAATGGTCTGATCGCTTGCTCAGACCGCTACTCCTTCCAGGATCTTGGGCAGGTGCGCAAACTCCGCGAACTAGGCGAGGAGCGTATCTCCGCAGGCAGCATCCGGGATGCTGTGCTGGCGATGCGTTCGGCGTCCGGCCTGCCGGATCCTCTCCTCGAAGCAGGTCTCCACGTCTCACGCAGCCCAGCCAGGCGCGTCGCCTTCCGGCATAGCGGCAATGTCGTGGAGCCGATCGGCGGCCAGTTCCTGTTCGACTTCAGTGGCAGCGGCAAGCAGGTCGTGGCCGTCCTGGTGTATCCCTGCCTCTCTCCCCGGGACCGCGAGCAGGGTGCCTGGCAGCTGTTTACAGAAGCAGTGCGTGCCGAGGAAGCCGGACGCCTGGACGAAGCCATCGAGAAGTATGAAAGCGTCTTTGCGCTTCTGCCTCGCCATGCGGCCTCCGCTATCAATCTTGGAACCATCTTCTACAACCGCCGGGACTATATGCGGGCTGAGCAGTTCTACCGCATGGCGACAGAGAGCGACACCTCCTACGCCCTGGGCTTCTTTGATCTCGGCAACGTGCTCGATGAGTTGAAGCAGCTGCCTGAAGCCATCGAGGCCTATCGGCAGGCTGTCGCTCTGCAGCCAAGCTACGCCGATGCGCACTACAACCTGGCACTGGCGCTCGAGCGAAATGGGCAGCGCCGCAGCGCGCTCGCGCACTGGACGATCTACCTGCGTCTCGACAGCAGCGGGCCCTGGGCAAAACATGCCCGCGCCCAGCTGCGCAAAACCCTGGCCGTGATCGGCATGGAAGTCGTGAACGGCAGCGAGAGCCCGGGTGCGGCCCGGCGCAAGCAGCTGGGACTGCCCGCGGGTACGGCAAGTCTGCTGCAAGTCGTTTAGCTTCCTCATCCTTCCCACGACGCTCGGCATCGGCCGGCAACTTCTCCCTCCTTACAGCGAGAAGAGCTCCGGCTGTCAACCCCCTGCACACCCGCACCTTTCCTGTGCCACTCTTCAGGTGACCGATGGCACCCCTTTTGTCCCAGAATGGGCTGAGCGTCCCGCGAACTGACCCTCGCTGTCAACCCCCGCCATAAAACGCCAAACTCTGTGCACACGGTACTCAAGTACTGTAGCAAGCGCATAACTATGCATCACCCTGCATACATATACATTTCGCGCGCAAAAGCCCGCTCTCAACACGCACAAAATGGCACGCGAAAAGGGGGCAAACCAGATGAGGAAAGTCTCTCCCGAAGACCCGGCTTCCACCCCGCCGCCCGGCTTAGATCAGGGCTCCGCCAGGCGCCATCACATCCCAGGCTTGCAGAGCTCTTTCTCTCGTGTAGGCCGTCACAGAACGCCCACAGCCGGTGCACATAATCGTGGTCACGCGTCTCACTTCGCGGTCTGATCCGGCATAGCTTGCGATCACCGGGCCGCGTGCGCAAAGCCCACACGGCAACGAACTCAGGCCGGCAACTCTTCAGCCGTGGGATAGTTGTGCTGGTCGCGTCCAACTGCCGCGTCGTACTTCACCGTACTCTTGAACAGCTCATACCGGCCATCGTTGAACTTCCGCCCATGCTCGCGAAGCGCGTTCATCTGCTGTTCGTTCAACGGCTGAAACTGGCTCAGGATGGCAAGGTTTTGCTCCAGCACGCCCATCGATTCCATGCCCGCGATCGTGGTGGAAACACCGGGAACACTCATTGCATAACTCAGCGCTTCGGTCGGCGTCAGAGCCCCATGTGTGATCGGCTCGCCTGAGCCGCCCATGCTCTTCATCCCAAGCACAGCCATGCCCTTAGCCTTGGCTACAGGCAGCACGTTCTGTTCGAAGGAGCGCCATCCGGGATCGAACACATTGATGGGCATCTGCACTGTGTCGAACTGGAATCCCCGGTTCAACATGTCCAGGTGGATGGCGGGATCTTTGTGGCCTGTAAACCCGACGAAGCGCACCTTGCCCTGCTGCTTGGCCATCGTCAGCGCTTCCAGCACACCATCCACCTCATATGCCTTTTCAGGGTCGTTGTAGTAGATCACCTCGTGGACCTGCCATACATCCAGGTGGTCCGTTTGCAGGCGCGTCAATGAGTTTTCAAGCATCTTCATAGCCACATCTTTCTTGCGGCCGTGCGTACAGACCTTGCTCATCACAATCGCATTTTCACGCTTGCCTTTAAGCGCATTGCCCACACGCTCCTCGCTCAAGCCCTTGTGATATTCCCACGCGTTGTCGAAGAAGTTGATGCCATGGTCCATTGCCTTCGCAACCATGTTGTTCACCTCTTCCTGCGTCTCCGCCGTTCCCAGGTGAAAGCCTCCCATGCCAAGGATCGAGACCTGCAGCCCTGTGCTGCCCATCGGGCGCTTCGGGCATTGGAAGCTCGGCACGGAACCGCCGTATGCGCCAGGATAGTTTTGCAACAAGGGGTTTGGACCCAGCAATGTATCGCTCGCTGCATCGCCATGTGGATCAAACAAGCCGGCTTTCTGGGCTGCGGTCTGGGCTTCTGCTACAGAGGTCGCACCGGGCAGAACAGTGGCAGCTCCCGTCAGCGCGGCCCCCTGCAAAAAGCGGCGTCGCGACAGCTCGGACGCTGTCTCCTCTTTCCACTCTTCTAACATCTTTTCTCCTCTGCGGCTGCAAAACAATACGGCACCACGGCTGTTACACTCGCACCTCGCGCCGGTCTTGGCGTCGCGGCTGCTAGAAGTTCATGGTCTGTGGCCAGGGTGACTTTGCCGGGTCCTTCACCTCGGGAAAAGGCTTGCCCGTGTTGTCCGCATCTTTCGCAATCTGCCGCAGCTCGACCGACTGCAGATCCTGCGGAAAATCATGTGCGTAGCGTGTTTCCGGGTTGTCATATTTAATGGACGTCTTGTACAGCTCGAACTGCCCGTCCTCGGCATACGGCTTGGCGCGCTCCCGAAGCGCCTGCATCTCTGCCGCGCTCATGGGCGTAAAGCTCTGTGCAACTTTCAGGTTTTCTTCCAGGTATTGCATCTTCTCCATGCCTGAGATCGTCGTCGTCACACCGGGCACTGACATCGAGTAGCGCAGCAGCTCGGCAATGGTAAAGATGCCCTTCTGCACCGGCTCGCCGTGGCCGCCCGAGGGCTTCATCGCCATGCAGGCCATCCCCTTCTCAAGGAGGACAGGCAGTACTTCCTTCTCAAAGCTGCGAAAATTTGCGTCGAATGGGTTGATCGGCATCTGCACCGCGTCAAACGGGAAGCCCGTCTCGATCATCTTCAGGTGGAACTCCGGGTCCTTGTGTCCAGTAAAGCCGACGAAGCGCACCTTCCCCTGCTTCTTCGCTTTCACCAAGGCTTCCGCAGCCCCATTGGGCCGGATGAAGAGGTCAGGATCGTTGAAGTAAGTATTGGCATGGATCTGCCACAAATCCAGGTGGTCGGTCTGCAGCCGGCGCAGACTTTGCTCCAGCATCTGCATCGCCAACGCCGCATCCCGGCCATGGGTGCATACCTTCGTCATGACAAAGGCCTTGTCTCGGCGGCCCTTCAGACCCTTGCCCATCCAGTTCTCCGACTTGCCGCGGTTGTACTCCCAGCAGTTGTCGAAGAAGGTGATCCCGCCGTCCATGGCACGGTGCATGATCTCTACCGCGGTCTTCTCATCGTCCGCTGCTCCCAGATGATGGCCGCCGAGTCCCAGCGCGGAAAGCTGAACATCTGTCTTGCCGAAGCGTTTCAGGGGAATGGTGCCGGTCGTTTGCATAGCTGAGCTTAGGATGCGAGGTAGCCTGGCTATGGAGCCGGCAGCCAAATCGCTAAGCTTCAGCCCCGCAGCCTGCGTGGCTCCCTGGATCAGCTCTGATGTGGTCGCATTGTGCTTTGGTAGGCGAGGCAGGGATCGAACCTGCAACCCCCGGCTTAGAAGGCCGGTGCTCTATCCGATTGAGCTACTCGCCCGTTCCGGGATGACCGCATAGTGAGCCGGCTGCTGCCCCGCGCTCGCAAGCGTCCATGCAGGCACTCTCCAGTCAATCAGAGAGGCTCTGCACCATGCTGTCCAGCACTATCATAGCGGCTTCTTCCCAGCACTTTCGCGCCGCGGACTCGCTTGCTCCGAAGCCCAGGGCGTAGGCCGTCCAGCCGAAGGTAGACCGGCCCGCCACGCTGGCAGCGCGGACCACAATCTCCGCGCTCATGGTGGCCGTGCCCAAGGGCTTGAGCCCCATCACCGCGCGTCGCGCCATCGCCTCAAAGGCGGCAAAGTCCGCAACGAGATCGATGCGCGGCGTCAGCAGGTCGAGGTAGCTGCCTAGCCCGAAGCGGGTTTGCGCCTCCCCGGCCTCGGCAATCTCCGGATCGGCATCGTCGAGGGTGACGGGGAAGACATCGACCTTTGAGGTCAGAAATTGTTTGCTGCCATTGGCCTTGCGCAGCAGGGCGCGCAGCTCAGGGAATTGCTGAACCTCCGGCAGGCGCTCCAGCAGCAGATCCTGAGTAGACAAGTCGGACAGATCCACCCAGCCTTCCCAGGGCACATCGATAGAAGGGCGGAGCGCACCCACATCCACGCTCCAGTCCGCAATCACGCCGAACTCTCAGCATTGAATTCCTGCGGCCCGGCGCGAAAAGCGAGCCAGCGAGCGAGCGTCTCCTCTGCCCAGCGATCCTGCCCTGCTTCATCCGGCTGCGCAAGAAAAGCGCAGTGCCCTCCATGCGCTGTTTCAACATAGTCGACAGCAGGATTGCTCCGGAGGGCCTGGCGTGTCGCCGGCAGCAGCCGGATAAACGGGTCATCGTCAGCGTGGAGAATCAAGGTTGGGATCTGGAAGCGATCCGCGTAGCGCGAGCAGCGCACCCGCTCGTAGTAGTCATCGGCATCCGCAAAGCTTCCAAAGCGGGCGACGATTTCACCGTCGAAATCACGCATCGTCCGGATACGCTCGTACACGCCTTGGGGCGCAAGCGAAGCATAGAGTGCAGGGAACAGCGCAGCCTTGAGCCGCAGGCGACGCTTCATCGCGCGCAGAAATCGTTGCTCATACAGCCGGTTGCTCCACTGGTGTAGTGCGGCAGAGGACGGCGCAAGATCCATGAGTGGAGACACGCCAACAACTGCACACAGCTGCGGTACCGACGCTCCTGCTTCCCCCGCGTAGCGAAGAACGAGGTTGCCGCCCATGGAGTAGCCGATTAGTGCAATACGCTCCAGCGCGAAACGCTGAACGAGCGCTGTGACGACGGTAGCCACATCCTCAGATCGCCCGGAGTGGTAGATCGTCGGCGCAAGAGCGTCAGAGCCGCCACAAGAGCGCATGTTCATGCGGACGATGTTGCAGCCGGCTGCCCACAGGCGCGCAGTGTTGCCTAGCACGTACCCGGAGCTTGCTGAGCCCTCCAGCCCGTGCACCAGCACAACCGTGAGCCGCTGCTGGCGCACAGCCGCGGGCTGCCAATGGCAGAGGCACAGCACCGACGAAGCAGGGACCGGTACGGTGCTGCCGTCACGCTGCTGAAAGGTATGTGCTTCCTCTACGGGGACAATCAGAGGCTCGGGCACAGGAACCGGCACAGTTTGCGGACGCCTCAGGTAGTTGCCGAAGATGGTTTGTACATGCGCATTGCGCATGCCCCAGCGAGGCCGGAAAAGCCGCAACCAGGAGGAGGACAAAGCGCCCTGATCCATCTGCTTCATTGCTTCGTGGGGCTGCGTGGAGGCTGCGCTCACCCGCGTTGCTCATCCGGAATCTGCCGCATTACCTCGGCAGCCCGCAAAGGCCCATCAGGCGCTTCCTCATGCATAAAGAAGGCGTATACATCGGCGCCTCCTTGGGCCAGCTCTGCAAAGTGAGCGGCAAGCTCTGAGAGCTGCGCCGAGCTGTAGCTCGAGCGCCGGAGCCGAAACACCCGCAGGGCGGCAACCAGCTCCAGATCCGGCGAGCGCAGCGTGTCGCTTTCTGCAGCGCACAGAACGGACCCGTGACTGGCAAGCACTGCGTAGATCCCATCGTGGAACCAGGAGGGATGCCGAAACTCCCAGGCGATTTGGAGCTGCAGCGGCGCTGCTTCGGCAAGGAAGTCGGCAAGCAGCGCGCCATCGGCGGCGAAGGTGGGCGGCAGCTGGAACAGAACAGGGCCCAGACGCCCGGCTGCAAGCATGGGGTCGAGCGCGCTTGCAAAGGCCGTCAGCGCCTCCGACGCGCCACGTAGCTTACGCTGATGCGTGATGCGCTGCGGAGCCTTGAAAGCAAAGCGGAAGTGGTCCGGCGTTTGCCCAAGCCAATTGGCGCAGATGGCAGGGGTGGGCAGCGAACGGAACGTGTAGTTCACCTCCACCGTGTTGAGGCGGACGGCGTATGCTTCTAGCAGCTTCTTGAGGGGTGCTTTTGCAGGGTAAAAGCCGGGCCGCCAGCTGCTGTAAGCCCAGCCCGAGCAGCCGAGCCTTACTTTACCGGACATGGGGAGCGTCAAACGGAGCGTCGCTTGGGGCGGCTAGTGGGGATTGAACCCACGACATCCGGATCCACAGACCGGCGTTCTGCCACTGAACTATAGCCGCCATCCCAGCGCTGATTGTAGCATTGGAAGCACGCCGCCTCACTGCCGCGGACGCGTCGCCTGCGCGCAGAAGCAAGCCCGGCAAGGAGCGCGCATTGAACACCAGTACGGGCCGCGAAGATTCCGGCCGGGCCCTCAAGCAGGTACCCGCACCCCATGGGCAGGTTCTGCCGCCAGGGCAATCCGGGCTCCGCGCAAGGCTCAACGACGGGCTTTTCTCCGATCGCAATCTGGAGCAGCTCTCGCACTTGCTCGACGACTGCTTCGTGCTGCCCGGCACGCAGATCCGCTTCGGCTTGGATGGCTTGATCGGCCTTGTACCCTTTGCCGGAGACTTACTCGCTGGGCTGCTTTCCTCGCTCATCGTAATCGCTGCCTGGTTCCGCGGAGCGCCACCCGTGCTGCTGGCCCGCATGCTGGTCAATCTGGCACTCGACGTCATCGTCGGCACCATCCCGCTCCTGGGAGACGCCTTCGATATCGCCTGGAAGGCGAACCGCCGCAACTACGCGCTGCTGTTGCGCCACAACCGGGAGCCGGGCCGGCATCGCTGGCGCGACTGGGCGTTTCTTCTGCTCTTAGCCGCTGTGCTGCTCGCCATCTTTGCGCTGCCGCTCATCGTGCTGGGCTATCTGCTGGCTCTGTTCCGGCACAGGCCGTAGCGCTTTCTCTAAGCCCATCCGACGTGCGCCCCGTCCCTCTCAAGAGCGCTTGGCAAAGAAACCTCTCAGTTACAATCAGGGCAGTCGGGGCGTAGCGCAGCCTGGTAGCGCATCTGCTTTGGGAGCAGAGGGTCGGGGGTTCGAATCCCTCCGCCCCGACCAGTGATGACCGGTATTTCAGAAGGCTTTGAAGGACGTTTTATAGTGTTGCTTGCACTGGCCTTCTTTTCTCGCTGGTGTATACACAAAACATGATTTCAGAGCCTTCTGCAATGACATCTTTGCACTTGATTGTGGAGGCTCGGCTCAGGATTTCTTATCGAAGACTTCTTTCAGAAGCGATGTAGTGCGGGCCGCAGGGTTGGTGCGAATCTCTTTCTCTTGCTGCGCGAGAATGTAGAAAAGCCCGTCAAGAGCTTTCGAGATGACGTAGTCATCGATGTTCAGGCTCTGGCTCTTGAGGAAGGGCACTGACGACGTTTTGGCTGTGAGTGCATCGTACTGGGTCGTGACACCATTACTAGCCATGGCCCGCTCCACAGCCGGGCGAAATGCTATCTTCAGGTCGCCTGTCGTCTTGGCTTTGAAATAGTCCGTGATAGACGTGTCTCCTCCGTTTAGGAGCTTCCGCGCATCCTCAAAGCTCATTGTTGTGATTGCATTTATGAAGATCTGTCTTGCTGCTGGAGCTGCACTCTCCGCCGCATGGTTCATGCTGTCCTCAAACGCATCCAGCTTTGGCCCTTCTCCGGCAGCCCGTATCCCCATATCGAGTGCTTTTACATTTCCCGGCAGCCCGATCTTTATCGCTGGATTGTCAAGGTAGCCGCCCGGTCGCCCGGTCAGATCTACCGTTTTGCCGGTTCCTACCTGCAAAGCATCTTTTAGCCCTGCGCTGATCTTCGAATCCGGCAAAGAAGACGGAGCCGCCGAGCCGAGGCGCTTTGTTAATTCACCAAACTGCGCCTGAGCGATGTTTATCCTGCAGACGTTTCCCGCAGATCCCACGAGCATAGTACCCAGGAGCACTCGCGCAAAGTCTTTCTGTATGTTCATGCCGCATCCCTTCAGCTTCGTGCCAAGAGCACTCTCGCTGTGGTTGTATACCGCTTCTCCGTCTGGGCAAAATGGGCCACCAGAGCAGACAGGTGGTACATCGCTAGGAGCTTAGAGGCTCCGCTGCGTTGCGACGTAGGTTAGCGCGTGCACCCACGTCAAAACTGTGCTGTTTTGATCAGGTGGCCGATGACTGCTAACGACTCGCAGCTGGTCGAGAGCTTCTGGGATACGTATGTGGAAACTGCTCAACATAAACAGGGCGACCGGTAGAAATCTCCTTAGAAGAGCGATCAGCACGCTAGAAGAGCACCGAACGGCCAGACACAATGCTTTCCGCGCGTTCCTTCTAAAGAGGCACAGCCTCGTGCTGGCGACCGCGCGAGGCAAGCGCGTGTTCCGCGAGAAGCCGGCCGGCCCGGTGTGTACTACATCAGCCGGGTTTAGAACCTGAAGAACGCTCTCGGGCAGTCTCCCACCCGACCGCTACCTGTCGGAAGAAGAGTCCTGCTGAACGCGAGCCGGCGTTTCGGCAGATCATCAGCCGCGCCGTGGTCTCGACGACGATCGTTCCTCTACGTGCTCCAGGGAGCAAGCATGCTCCTTCACTTGCTGATCTAGCTATGAGTGTCTAGTTTGGGAGCAAGGGGCAGAGGTTTAGAGTCCTTCGCCCGATCAGTATGGCTTCTTCCATGCGTCTAGCTTTAGACGCTTGCATCGCTGATCTCGCGGCTGGGTTCTTGTCCTCTTAGGCGGTTCCCAAGGAAGCGTGCGTGCCCGGGAAATGAGGACATGAAGCTCGTGGCGAGGCTCCCGCTTTGACCATCTCCATCTCCCTCCGGCAGCGCTTCCTCGTTACTGCCGCACTGCTCATCTTGCTTCTCCTCCCCTTGCTCTCACTTCGTGTGCGGCACAGGTTTGCGCCCTCGGCGGCACTGCCGTCCCTGCCGCGTGCCTTCGCTTCCAGGATGCCTGCACGGGTTCTCTGGGCATGGGAGGAACCCGAAGATCTCCACGAGCTCTCAGACCGGACGGGCGTCGCATTCCTGGCGGAAACCCTTCTGCTCGGGCAGGGCAATGAGGTGGAGCAGCCAATCGCGGTGCTGCGTCGCCGGCAGCCATTGGTGTTAGGGGACCGATCCTCGCGCATGGCTGTGGTGCGCCTTGAGGCGGGGAAGCGTTTCCACGCTGCACCCGGCCTCGAGCTCACGATTGCCAACGAGATCGCTGCTGTTGCGCGGCATGGTGAGATCGCTGCGGTTCAGGTTGACTTCGACGCGGCTGTGTCGCAGCGGACCTTCTACGCGGCTGTTCTGCAGCAGCTTCGGCGCCAACTTCCTGCGGGTCTGCCGCTCTCCATCACCGCGCTGGTGAGCTGGTGCGGGCCGGGCTCGTGGCTGCACGGCCTTCCGGTGGATGAAGCCGTGCCCATGTTCTTCCGCATGGGCGGCCCGCTTGCTCTTGTGCGCGGCAACAGCGGCTTGCCGAGCTATCCGCTTGCAGAGCCGCTCTGCCGCACGAGTATCGGGCTTTCCATTGATGAGCCCTGGCCGGCAAATGTCGCGCACCTTGATGCTTCCACTCGTATCTACTTCTTTGCGCCCGCGCCTTGGCGGACGGACCAGCTTGCGGCGGTGGAGCATTCTCCCTTACTGTCACTCCCACAGGAGCTTTCCCGGTGATCGGATGCAGGTCTCTTCGTCGAGTCATGGCACCTCTCTTCTTTCTGGGGTGCGTCGTAAGCAGCCGTGCCTGCGGGCCTTTTCTCTCTGAAGCTGTCTTTGTCGAGAGCCTGCATCCGGACGGCCCGTACGCGGACTACGTCAAGGGAAAGCTGGGTGTGCCCGGGCCTTCGTACCGGCTGCGTCACCTGGTTGTCGCCTATGACTGGCTGAACGGCACACCCCTGAGCGCGAGTGAGCAGCAGCAAGCCGTTGCTCTTGATAACGCGCTGGAGCCGCCCGACGCATCAGCGGGAGATGCGACCAGTCCGCCCGGCCTGTCGAACTGGGTTACAGTGCGCGAGGGCTCCGGTGTGACCAGTGCGACAACCAATGCTGTCACTGGCAGCGGCTCATCCTCGCCGATTGCTGGCGCTGAAGGATACGTGGTCGATCGCTCTGTCCCCGGTGTCTCCTATCAAAGCTTTGCAAACTGCCTGGACGATGCGTTTGAAACTGCGGCTGCGACATATCAGGACCGAAAGGCTGCCCACTCCGGCGACGAAGCTGCGCTGGCAGACTGGTTGCGGGGGCAGGAGGATGTCTTCAGCAACTGCCCCGAAGATGGCAAGGAGCCCGCGCAGGCTCCGGCCGACGCTCCACTCTGGCTGCGGAAGGATCGCGCTTACCAGCAGGCCGCAGCCGCTTTTTACCGGACGGACTACGATCAGGCCTTCCAGCAACTTCGCGCCATTGCTGCGGACGGTGCTTCCCCCTGGCACCAGACCGCCCGTCTGGTGATGGCGCGTGCCATGATCCGCCACGCCACAGTCGGTGAGGACCGCGACTTGCCCCCTGCACTCGCTGCTACAAGCGGCCGCCCGGCGCTGGCGCAGCAACCATCGTATGAGCAGGTACGGGCGTACCAGAAAGCGCAGGCGCAGCAGGCGCCGGCCCGTCTCTCGGAGGCACGTCAGATACTTAGGGGAATTCTGGCTGATCCATCGATGGCAAGCTACCACCAGTCAGCAGCCCGTTTGCTGGACTTGGTCATGCTTTCGCTCGATCCTGCGGCGCAGGCCAAAACACTGACAGCACGCCTCACCGCGCCAGACCGGGCGCAGACGCCGGGCCGTTTTGCGCAAGCGCTGGTCGATCTACGCGTGATCTCTCAGAGAACACCACGGAATGCCTCTGCCGACCACCCGGAGCCCGGTCCTTCCTCCGATGACCTATCGGTGTGGATGGGCCTCTTCAGCCTCGGTGAGTCCTCCGGCACGCCCGCTCAAGCTGCTCTTGCGGCAGGTTATGCGCAGGCTCTAGCGCGCTGGCAGCAAGCACATTCCCCGGCCTGGCTGGTCGCTGCGCTTGCCCTCGCGCAGCCCGGGAGCCCGTCCCTTGCCTCTCTGCTCTCGGCTGCTGAGGTACTGCCCAGCGGCTCGCCCGCTGTGCTCCCGGCGAAGTACTACAGCCTGCGTGCCGCTGGTCCAACCCCTCAAACGCGCGCAAAGGTTCTTGCGCTGATGCCCTCGCTCGAGCACTCGCAAACGCGGTCTACGATCAACCTCTTTGCCATGCTTCTGCAGCGTGCTTCGCCAGACCTCGCAGACTTCCTCGCGCATGCAGGAACCCTGCCCACGGCCGAGACGGACGATGGCGACGACGAGGACAATGTGCAGCCACTCTCCCATGACGCCAAAGCCGATGGGCTCTGCCATGTGACAACCTCCCCGGCAGAGACCCCGCTTTTTGATCACGATGTGGCGACGATCCTGAACACGCGGCTGCCTCTCTCGTTGCTTGCGCAGGCTGCAACGCAAGGCAAGCTCGCGGCCAACCTCCGCTTCGGGATTGCACAGTCCGCATGGACGCGCGCAGTGCTGCTCAACCGCCCTGATGTGGCGCGCAGATTATCGTCTGTTTTGTCTGGCTGCTATCCGGCGTGGCAGCCATGGTTGGACCGGTACGACCACGCCTCGAGCGCGCAGGATGGGGAGGCGAATGGTTTGCTTGCGCTGATGCGCTTTGCTTCCACAGAGCCGATTGTGCGCGACGGCGAACAGCGTCCAGGAGGCTTTGCCACCTACAGCGAGTACCGGGACAACTGGTGGCAGCCAAGCCTGGAGCGCGGGATCGATGGTACGAACCGCGGAAACTTCTTTGGCACCATGCCGGCAGGCGAGGAAGAGCTTCCGGATCCTACGTTTCTGAGTGCTGAAGACAAAGCCACGGCCGCGCAGGAGGTCAAGAGCCTCCGTCAGATCCCTTGCGCCTCTGATTATTTTGCGCAAGCCGCGCTGAGCTGGCAGAAGGCGCATGCCGCTGACCCGCGAACGCCTGACATTCTGGGCTTTGCAGAGCGGGTGGTGCGTAGCGGCTGCCACACCGCTGCCACCTCAGAGCTCAACCATCAGCTCTTTACCATCGTCCAGCTCCAATACCCGCAGAGTGAGTGGGCCACAAAGTACAAGACCTGGGAGTAAGCGAATGCTCTCGCAGCCGATCCTGCTGAAGGAGCAGGCAAGGTCAGCGGACGTTCACCGGCGGCTGCTTTGCGTCTGATAGATATACACCCATTAGCCCGGCCAGGGTGGGAGCAATCTGGCGCATGTCGATCACGCCAAGATCGCGTCCCTGCGCTATGCCCGGTCCTTCAAGCATGAAGGCAGAGCGCATCGCCGGACGCGACGGCAGGTAGCCATGCATGCCTGTCGAGGGGGCATCCTGCACGACGGGCCCGGCAAAGGCACCGCCCGGATCGTAGTCATCGACATAGTCCACCAGAAAGCCCGCGTTCGGAAAGCCGCCGCGTGCAACGACCTCTTCATGCGTCAGGATGGTCGCAATGCCGTTCTTCGGATCGGCTTTGGCCTGCGCAAGCACGGCCGCTACTTTCGCGACAGTTGCTGCGTCCTCAGGATTCTGCAGGATGATCGCGTTGGATCCGCCGGCTGCCCAGGCCTCCGCCTGCCAGCTCACGACGGACGGACCGGGCCGGCCTTCTTTGGGAGGCCCAAGCTGGATGAGCCCGGCCTGCGCAAGCAGCACGTTCAGGTTGGTCCGGTGATCCACTCTCAAAAAACCGTGGTCTGAGACGATGACGATCCGGGACTGCGGATTGGCAGCCAGCGCCGCCTGCTTGATCTGGCCGATCTGTCCGTCGATGGTCTCCATGGAAGCATTGGCTTCCGTGCTGAATGGGCTATGTTCGTGCTCCTCGTGGTCCAGATTGGTAAGGTGCACCAGCAGCAGACCAGGATGGAACTTCTGCAGGATTGCGACAGCTTCTGCTGTCTTGGTCGCGTCCTGGTCGGCTCCGGCAGCAGGGTGGATGCCAAGCTGTTCGAGAATGTCGGCCGGGTGATAGGGCGAGCTCCCCGGCTTGTCCGTGTGCTCTGACTGTGTTCCCTCGGCGATGTTGTAGTCGATCGGCGCATTGATCGTCACCGGCCAGCCGACATTTGCCGTCTTGATGCCGGCAGCATCGGCCGCGGTGTAAAGCGTCGGTACCTTGATGTCAGAGAAGTCCCAGTACCAGGTGTTCGGGTGCTCCCGGAGGGGATTAAACAGCGTGTTATCGATTACGCCGTGCTGTGCCGGCCATACGCCGGTCACCATCGTTGTGTGGCTGGGGTAGGTCACAGTGGGCACTACGCCGACCACGCCCTCGGCATAGCTGCCCTCCCTTAAAAAGGTGCGGAGAACCGGCACCTTCAAGCCATGCTGCGTGGCTTGGGTCACGTATTCGGGCTTCATACCGTCGACCGAGATAAGGATGACCGGCATTTGTGTGCTTTGCGCGATAGCTGAAGCAAAGGCAAGCACGGGAACAGCAGAAAGGAAGGGAAGACGTAACGCGAACATATCTCCAGATTGTGCATAAGGCTTGCTGCTGCAATGTGAATGGCAGCACCAAATGCAGCTTCAAGGCAGTGCAATCGGCAGCGGCGCGGCTGCCTGTGGTTCTGCCGCGTTCCAGTCCTTACCAAGCAGCTTGGCAAGGGTCGCTGCGATCTGGCTCTGCGTCACCGGAGCTGCCTGCGCCCGGAGCCCTGCCTGCGGGATGCCTGCGCCCAGCAGGCCAACGAATATGTACTTGGAGTCAGGCCACTTCTGCCCGTGCGACCTCCAGCCGCTGTCCTCATCCGGTCCGCGGCCGTGGTCGGTGGTAAAAAGAAGCGTCGTGTTGCCGCGGTACTGCGGCATCGTCTGCAGGGTCGTCCAGAGCCGCTGCAGGTAAGCGTCAGCCCGATGCGCAGCCAGCAGATACTCGCCATAATTGCCCATATGCGCCCAGTCATCTGTCTCGCCCAGAGATAGAAAGAGAACATGCGGATGCTTGCTCCGGATGTACTCGAGCGCAGTATCGAACTCGGGAGCGTCAAAGGGCTCGTCCGGCCAGATGCGCGGTGCGTCCTGCTTCGATTCATTCAGGAGCGCGAGCGTGGGAGTCATCGGCGTCAGCAAGAAAGCGTCATAGCCTGCGTTCACCGGAAAGCCGCAGCGCTCCTTGTTCAGGATGCCGTTGAAGGCCTCCCACGCGCCGAAGCCGGCGACGCTGCCCTCAAGCCCGGGCTGCTTATTGAGCCACTCGAGGACCGTCACATTCGGGTTCGGCTTGTTGTCGTTTGAGTCGATGCGCGGATCCGGGTGGCCGGTCAGTGTTTCTGAGTAGCCGGGATAGGAGAAGTTGAAGCCGTTGGTCACGGACGCATCCGAGCCCTGATCTCGATCGCCGAAGATCTGCCCCTGCGGAACAAGCGTGCTCCAGATGAAGGGCATCAGGAGTTTGCGCCGTTCCTCCGGCGTGGGAGCTAGAAACCGAGCCTTCAAATCATCCACACTGCGATCGTTGTAGTAGTTGGCCGGGATCAGCAACGAAGCATCCGCGCCGCGAAACATCTCCTGCCAGCGGAAGCCATCTGTCATGACAAGCACGACATTCTGCGCAGCTCCCGGCGACTGCCTGCGCGGAGCGCGCTGTGCATCAGCTACAGGTAGAGCAATGCTGATGCACTGCAAGAGCAACAAAAGTAGAAGAACGCGATGCCAGCGGCTGTGGGAGAGAGAACGCTTCATGGTGGCTTGAGCGTATGACAGGTCTGGGTGTTGTTGCAGAGAGAAGCGGAGAATTGACTTGCTCTTCACAATCGAGTTCTGGAGAGGATGGGAAGCAAGTATCCAGAGCTAACTCGCAAAAGAAAAGGCGAAGAGCTGGCATGCTCTTCGCCTCCTTGCATGACTTTACAGCCGATCAGAAAACAAGGTGCAGCTGAAATTCGGTCGAGCGAAGATCGCCCTGGTCGAAGGTCCCCGACTGTCTCTGCGTCCGGTTCTGGTTCTTCAGCTCCAGATAGGGATTTTCACCGTTGACGTATGTGTACGAGTTGACACCACCTGCCCCGGCGTTTGCCTGATTGAGGAGCGTGCTCGAATTGGTGGCGGCACCAGACCAATTGGAGAGATTGCCGACGTTGTACATGGCCACACCCGGCGTGATCGCCATCGATTCCGAGATCTTCCGGAGACGGATGGGATAGGAAACACTGGCATCCACGGTACGGAACCAGGGATTCTCGAAGACGCTGCCGGCTGGACTGTAAATGGGCTGCTGTACCGCGTTGAGTTGCTGAAGCTGTGTCGTCGTGAACAGGCCGGCAGTTACCAGCGCCTGCCCAGCGGGAGTCAGCTGCCCGGCGTATTGGCTGTTGTAGGCAGCGATCTTCTGCTTCAGGTTTCCACCCTTGATCGCGTGCATGAAGTCCCCCGGATTAGTCCCTTGCAACAGATCGCCGGTCTGGCCATCGCCATCCACGTCGGTCTGGAAGATGTTAGTCTCCGCCGTGTTATCGAGCGTCAGGTTTGCTGCCTGCGGTGAGCGGAAGTGGCCGATGAGGCCGATGGTCGGCCCGTGCGTGACTGTTGCTGAACCACCGAAGGAGATCTGATGCGTCTGATCCAGATCGGACCGGCCGATGAACTGCGTGGGATTGTCGTAGTTCCACGCACCTGCCGTGAAAAACTCGTTTGACCCACCGCGGGAGCTCGTAACTGATCGTGAGAGTGAGTAGGAGAGCTCGAAGTTTGAGCTTTCTACGCCTTTGAAGGGGTGCTGCTGCTGTTGGCGCAGGTTTACTTGAAGACCGTCATAGCCGGAGCGCCCGGAAGGGGTCTGGAAGAGCCCAGTGCCTAGATTCGGGTTGGCACCTGCAAACGCAGCCCCGGTGTCTGGAGTGACGCCCTCGTACCAAGGAGAAGCTCCACCGTAAAGATCATTGCCAGAGTCGAGTCCATTTGATTGAAAATCTTCGATCGTTGCTCCGGCTGCAATGGCTGCGTCGATCGTCGCGTAACCACCCGCGCCAAGGGTCCCCGCAATCGCATTCTTTGCAGCGTTTGTCTCCAAGTATCGCGCCGCGCCAACGTGGTTCTCGTCAATGGTTTGCTGGATTTTCAAGGTGATGGAGTGAACGTAGTCGATCGAAAGCACCATCCCTCGCGCAATCTGCTCCTGGACGCCGAAATTCGCCTGAAGCGAGTAGGGCGAGACATAGTTGGGAGCGTAGAACGCGCTGCCGATTGAGAGTGTTTCGCCAACGTAGTTCGGATTCAGGCTTGGTCCGGCTGCAGCAACAGCGCTTTGCAGCTGATTCTGCAGATCAGTGATCTGCTGGTGGGACTGCGAGAGAGGCTCCGTGCATAGCTGGAGCAGAGACACTCCATCGACCGAGTTGACGACCTTGCCTCCGGGAAAGTTGACGTGCGGATTTTTTGAAGGGCAGTTAACCTCCTGATACTGGTTGAAAAGACCTGTTTGTAGCCTATTTTCGCGGTCGAACAGGATGTTATTCCAGATGTTCGAATCGTAGTAAACACCGAAACCGCCGCGGAGCACGGTTTTGGCATTGCCTCCGACGTTATAAGCAAAACCTATCTGTGGCCCGAAGTTTAAGTTGGGCTGATTGACCCGATCTCCCAGACCTGGCCCAAACTGATCCAGCAGAGGTGTGGAACCAGTGCATGGGGTATAGCCAAGAAGAGTCGTGTCAACACTCGAGCATGGTATGACACCAAGATCCTGATTCGCTCGATCCGTGTCGCGGTTGTAGCGGATCCCTGCGGTTAAGGTGAGATCGGGGCGAATTTTCCAGGCGTCGGTGAGATAGAAGGCGATGCGACTGTCCTCCTGCCCGCCTGCCGGGTAGCCAAAGCCCGGCTTTTCTGAAAAGAAGCCCTGGCCATTGCCGACCTCGAGATAGCGGAACGCATAGTTGGTAGGGTCGCTGGCATTGCCGCCGGCTACGAGCGTGTTTTCGTACAGGTAGGCACGCGGAGCAAGGCCGAAGAAGGAAGCCAGTCCGCCGCCGAGCAGTCGGTTGTACTCGCCGCCATAGCGAATATTGTGCCTGCCGTGCGTCCAGGAGCCGTCGTACCGTATTTGCTTGTCAGACTGGTAGGTCTCCTGTGGCGCGTTGGCGTTAGCCCCTGTGTACAAGCTCTGTGCTCCGAACTCGATGTTTACGGCATTGACACCCAAAAGGGGATAGGGGTTGTAAAGGCTAGTGTTCCCGTCCGTGAAGTCAGCGATGAAGTTATGAAACTTCTCATATGAGCCGCGGAACGAATGAGTGAAAGCTCCAGTCGCAAAGTCTGCTCCACCAGCTATGCCCCACGTATTGTCGCGATTCGCATAAAGGGAGTAACTGCTTCCGGAAGGATCGGAGTTCACGTCGTAATTAATGCGGGCGAAGTAATGGACTCCGAGCGGACCATTCCAGTCAAGGCGTCCAGCCGAATACGTCTCACGGTAAGGCTCACCAATCGTTGGATAGAGCGCCTGGATCGGCGCAAGCAGCGAGCCCAACGCCGCAGTGGTCGACTGGTCCTGCTTGATGCGCTCTGAGTCAGCGAAGAAGAAGAGCTTGTCCTTCAGGATCGGGCCGCCTACGCCGCCGCCAAACTGGTTGCGTTGGAACGGTGGGTTGACATCGTTGAAGGTAGCGAAACCGGCATTGTTGTCCTGAAAGTTATAGAAGAGGTTGCCATGAATGGCGTTTGTGCCCGTTCGGGTGGAGACTAGCACCTGCCCGGTGGAGGTCAGATCTCCGGATACATCCTGCGTCGAGTGATTGATCTGGAACTCGCCGATGGAGCCTTCCGCGACGTCGAAGATCGTGGTGCCGACGTTCTCGTCGGTGATGTCTTGACCATCCAGCAGAATGCGTGTGGTGCGACCGGAAACACCATTCACTGCGAGGGCAGAGTAGCCCGCCTTGGTCGGATCAAAGCTGTTGCCATTTTGCAGCTGCACGCCCGGTTCCAGCTGCGCAAGATCCAGGAACGAGCGCCCATTGATCGGCAGCGAGTCGATCTGCTGCTGAGTGATCACGCCGGAAACGCCGGGCTGCTCGGTATTGACCTGCACCGCACCCGCATTAACCTCGACCTTCTCCGAAGCGCTGCCGACAGAAAGCTTGTACGTTCCGGGAGTCGCAGTTCCGATTCGGACCACAGTTTGTACGTTGAGGCCTTCAAAACCCTCGGCGGACACGGCTAGTTTGTAGCCGCCGGGGTTCAGCGGCCCGACGCTGTAGAAGCCGGCAGCATCCGTAGTGATCTGCTTGCTGTAGCCGTTATCAAGACCGGTAAGCAGGATATGAGCATTGGGAACCGCCGCGCCGGAGGCGTCTGTGATGGTGCCCTGGATGGATCCGCCGTTTACGGAGATAGCCTGCGCATGGAGGCCAGGCGCGTTGCTGAGAGCCCCACCGAGTAGAGCCAGCGCCAGGGTCCCCTTCCCTGCGGAGGTGCGAAACTTCAAGCCGCGCCGCTTCATGTCAAACGGTCGTACAAACTCTTGCATAGATCCCCCGAACAGGTAGTTGCCGATACGGGTGCACGTTGATCACCAAACGCGGTTGCGAGCCCTAGCGTGAAAGAACAAGCCGTAAAGTGCAGTTTTATCGCCACGTTTACGAGAAATTGGAACTGGATACATCCATTTGTACGATTCTGCATAGGCGCCGCCTGGAGTCGGCAGAGTACTTGTTCAATAGCTGTTCCAGGTCGGATCAGCCATAACTCCCCGCCAGCGAGATCTGCGTAGACTTCGCTGCCAACGAGGATGGAAGCCGCGACGCGAGCTCCTCGTCGGAAACTGCGGGGCGCGTTTTGTGGCCGACAAGCGTGTGCCGCACATCCGCACTGAGGGGCAGAAAGCACCTTACGTATCCTAGAAAAGGCGATACGGTGGAAGGAGCTTGCTCTCAGCAGCAGTGGGCAAGGGAGGTTCTGTGGCAGAGACGCGTGAGGTGGAGCTGGAACTATGGGACGATGCTTTTGATCCGCATCCTCGTCCGCAGGTGCGGCGGGAGAGCTGGCAGTCTCTGAATGGGCCGTGGAGCTTTGCGCATGGGCGGGGGGAAGCATGGACCTCGCCTCAGGAGGTGCGCTGGGACAGCCGCATTGAGGTGCCGTTCAGCCCGGAGACGGAGGCCAGCGGCATTGGGGACACCGGCTTCTACGCAGCCGTATGGTACCGGCGCACCTGGCAGCAGACACCGCTGGCAGCCGGGCAACGGCTGCTGCTTCGCTTTGAAGCAGTGGACTGGCGTGCCACGGTCTGGGTCAACGGTCATAAGGTCATGACGCATGAAGGCGGTTACACGCCTTTTTCTGCCGACATTACAGAGACCCTGATCGCCGGACCCGAACAGGCGGTGGTGGTGTGCGCTGAGGATGACCCTGCTGACCTGGCAAAACCTCGCGGCAAACAGGACTGGAAGCTGGAGCCGCACTCTATCTGGTACCCAAGGACCACCGGCATCTGGCAGCCGGTGTGGCTAGAGGTTGTGGGAAGTGCGCGCATCTCGAGCCTGCAGTGGTCCAGCAGCCTGGACCGCTGGGAGGTTGGCCTCGAGGCCATGATCCTGGATGGAGAGGCCGTGCTGCAGGATGGAGTCTCACCCGTGGCCGAGCGGGGTTTGCAGCTTTCTGTGCGGCTTGAGGCAGGGGAACAGCTCATCGCGCACGACACCTATGCCGTCGTTGCCGGCGAGGTCCACCGCAGGATTGCACTCTCCGACCCCGGCATTGATGACTTCCGCAACACGCTTCTGTGGTCTCCTTCTTCGCCCACGCTGATCCAGGCTACGGTGGAGCTGTTTGACGCCAAAGGGCAGCTGTTGGACAGAGTGCACAGCTATACAGCCCTGCGCTCCGTAGCCACCCAGGGCGATCGCTTCATCCTGAACGGGAGACCGCTGACACTGCGCCTTGTGCTGGACCAGGGTTACTGGGTCGGCTCCGGGCTTACCGCGCCGGATGATGCAGCGCTGCGTAAGGACATCACCCTGGTGAAACAGCTCGGCTTCAATGGTGTGCGTAAGCACCAGAAGATTGAAGGGGCCCGCTTCCTGTACTGGGCCGACCGTATGGGACTGCTTGTGTGGGAAGAAATGCCGAGTGCTTACCGCTATACGACCAAGTCCATCCAGAGGCTGACGCGCGAGTGGCTGGAGGTTCTGGACCGTGACCGGAGCCACCCCTGCATTGTGGCCTGGGTTCCTTTCAATGAGAGCTGGGGCGTGCCTGACCTGCCGGACAGCCCGGCTCAGCGGCACTATGTGCAGTCGCTCTTCCATATGACGAAGGCGATCGATCCAAGCCGGCCTGTGATCGGCAATGACGGCTGGGAAAGTGTGGCGACGGATATCATCGGCATCCACGACTACGACGACAAGCCCGAGCGCATTGGAAAGCGCTACGGCATGGGCGATGTGGAAGCAAAGCTGCTGAAGCGCGAACGCCCGGGTGGGCGCATCCTGACGTTAGATGGAGAGCGCGTCGCGTGCAATCAACCCATTATGCTGACCGAGTTTGGCGGCATTGCGCTGGGCGGGGGCGAGCAGGAGAGCTGGGGCTACTCGCGCTCTGCCACTTCAGCCCAGTTGCTGGAGCGCTACAGTGCCTTGCTGGGGTGCGTTACGCATCTACCTGCGCTGGCAGGCTTCTGCTATACGCAGCTGACAGATACCTACCAGGAGGTAAATGGGCTGCTGTATGCCGACCGCACGCCGAAGGCGCCGCTGGAAGCGCTGGCCCGGGCCACCCATGGATTGCTGCCCGACTACGACCCGCGTGTGGATACGGATTGGCGCGAGAAGAACATGCACCGGACTTGAGGAAATGCTGAAGCAGCATATGGCGCGTTTGTAACGCGACGCAAGTGCGCCTGGCAGTATGTGCTGAATCTTCATACGGGATTTACCGGGCATTCACCCTTGCTGCTTACCGTCGCTTCCAATGACAAACAAGCTTGCCCGTAACGGGGTGCTTCGCACCGCGCGTCTTCCCCTCGCTGTTAGCTGCCTGCTTGCCACCGCTGTGTGCTCGCGCCTAGAGGCCCAGTCAACGTTTGCCACCATTCAGGGAACGGTGCTCGATGCTTCTGGAGCCGTGATCCCTGATGCGGCAGTGACCATCACCGATGAAGGTACCGGCAACAAAGAGACAAGTCAGACCGGATCGAATGGCGAGTACCGCGTCTTCGACCTGAATGCCGGGACTTATACGATCGTCTTCAGCAGCCCGGGGTTTGGCAATCAGCAACTAACGCATCAGGTGATCCTGGCACGCCAGGTGCTAAGCCTTGATGCACATCTGCAGGCCGGCACGGTGGCTACCGAGGTGCAGGTGAACGGCGGCAATGCCCTCACCAGCGATGTGGCGACTGTGTCGCACTCGCTGTCGAGTGCGGATATTGATACGCTGGCCCTCAATTTTCGCGCGACGGACAATACCTCGCCGATCTATGTCGCGACATTAACGCCGGGTGTCCAGACGGATCCAAGCGGGAACATCTCGGTCGCGGGCGGTTTCTCCTACACCACTTCTTACTCGATCGATGGCATAAGCACGGTTAATGCTCGCAGCAACGGGCCCAATGTAAACCTGTTTCCCTCGGTGGAGGCGCTCAGTGAGTTCAAGGTGAACTCTGCTAATAACAGTGCAGAGTTCGGCCAGCCTAGTGACATTACAGTCACGACCAAGGCGGGGACCAACGAGTTCCATGGCGGCGTGTATGAGTTTCTGCAGAATAGTGCGCTGAACGCTTATAACCCGGTCACGCACCTCAAGCCCAAGCTCACGGCAAACGACTTTGGCGGCTACCTAGGCGGTCCGCTCTCTGTGCCGCATATGAGCAATACCAAGGGCAAGACCTTCTTCTTCGCCGACTACGAGGGAACACGCCGACCGGAAGCGGGTTCTATCAACATCCCTGTGCCATCAGATGCGTTCCGCAATGGTGATCTGTCGAGCTTGCTGGGTCCTAATGGCCAGGGGCAGCTTTATAATCCGTTCACCAAGCAGCCATATGTCAACAATCAGGTTCCGGTCAATGCTTCATCCACGGCGCTGCTCAACGCGGTGTACCCACACGCAAACCTGGCGGGAAATGGCAACAACTATGCTGCGAATTTCCCTGGCGACTACACGCTCAACAACATTGATGTGCGCGTCGATGAGAACATTACGGACAAGCACAAGGTGTGGGCTCGGTTTGGCGGCAAGAATGTTGCCCTGACCGGTACCGATGGATCCACCACCTATGATCCGGCAAATGGCACCTACTCCAACAAGAACAAGCTGCGTAACGTCGTTGCTTCGTACAGCTACACGATCACTCCTTCCATTGTGAACGAGGTGCGCGGCGGTTACTCGCTCGCCAACACTTACCTGGGCTACCCCTTGGCTGGGCAGGGTACCGCGATTCTGCAAGCAGCGGGCATTGCGGGTCTACCGCCTGCACCTGCAACCGGTGGAGTCCCTGCGCTGAACTTCACAGATGGCAGCATTGTAACCAACAACAGCGATGGCCGCCCGCATGTGACAAAGAACCTGACCTATGACATCAATGATCAGGTCGTCTGGGCTTTCGGCAAACATGCGGTCAAGTTTGGAGTGGATTACCTTCACTACCACTTCCAGGATTATCTTGCCTTTACCAACGGTGACCAGTACGGCGATTACACGTTTAGCGGCGCGTACACAGAGGCACCCATGACCGCTGCCAACCCTTCACCCACCGCTGCTTCCTTTGCGGACTTTCTTGTCGGGCTGCCGTCCGAGACGGATTACTCGATTGATGGTCCAAATGTCCAGCCCTTTGCTCACCAGTGGGCTTTCTACGCGCAAGACAGTTTTAAGATCCTGCCGAACTTGACGGTGGATTACGGCATTCGCTACGAGATTCACTCGCCATTTGACGACTCGACTAAGCAGCTTGCGAACTTCCAACCCAATATCCCTGGTGGGCGTGTGGTGGTCCAGGGTGCGCAAGGGCTTGCACAGGTGCTGCCGGTCTTTGCAAGCTCGATTGGTTCTACACCGATCGTCACGAACCAAGTGGCAAATCTTCCCTCTACACTGCGCGACACCTACTACGGGGATATAGGTCCGCGGCTTGGCTTTACCTGGCAGCCTTATCCAAATCAGGGAAGCAGTACGGTCCTTCATGCCGGGGTTGGATCCTACACGGTGCCTGTGCTGGGGTCCGTGCTCTACTCGCTGGCCGGGGTAGCGACGAGCAATTACCTGATCTTCCCGCAGACCCCGACTCTCTCGCTGCAGCTCCCGAATGTCTTCCCCAGCGGAGCAGGCGGTGGCACAGGTTCCAAGCCCGACTTTCGCCGAGCTAACCAGATCGACCTGAAAGATCCGCGGCAGGTGCAGTGGAATGCACAGCTGGAGCAAAGCATTGGCTTCAACACCGTGCTTCGCATTGGATATACCGGTTCGCACTCGACGCAACTTATCCAGAGCCCCGATCTGAACCAGGTGCCTGCCAATACGCTCGGCTACACAAACTATGTCACGCAGTTCGGCCTGCCTTACCCGAACTTCAACGCGGTGCTGACCCGTTCCAATGGGCCGAGCGCTAAGTACAATGCATTGACCGTGGAAGCAGAGCGCCGCTACGTGAAAGGCCTGACCTTAGACGGGAACTATACCTGGGCCAAGGATACGTCCAATGCACTCGGCGCTGTACCGACGACGCTGACAGCCGAGAACGGAGCCACGATACTTAACAGATTCGACATCAACGCAGATTACGGCAATGTCAGCTATGTTCGCCGCAACCGCTTTGTCGGTACGTTTGAATACGATCTGCCTTTTGGACGTGGCCAGCACTTTGCAGGGAATGTGGGACACCTGACGAACCTGGCAGTGGGTGGTTGGTCGATTGCTGGCATCCAGTTATGGCAGTCTGGGCCTTTCCTAACACCCAGCTTTTCAGGCACCGATCCCTCGGGGACCGGTGTGCTGGTGCGCGGCGTACAACCCGCACAGCGGCCTGACTGCGTGGCAGGCGTGAGTCCGAATGCAGCGAATCAGGGCCTGAATAGCTGGTTTAACGTCAATGCATTTGCGACGCCAGCTAACAACATTGGGCGCTTCGGCAATTGCGGGGTAGGCAACCTGGTAGGGCCTGGTACAGTGACATTTGCGGGAACTGCCGGCAAAAACTTCGCGATTACAGAACGCTTTAACCTGCGCTATGAAGCACAGTTTGCGAACCTGTTCAATCACGTCAATTTAGCTGCTCCAGCCACGAACATCAGCAGCCCGTCAACGTTCGGCACGATTGCTAACGTGCAGGATGCCAACACGAGTTATGGCCCTTCGGCCGGGCCGCGCAACATTCAGATGTCGCTGCGGCTCACCTTCTAACAAGTAACAGCTGTATGAAAAGAGCGGCGGCGCAGGTCACATAGGTTGTGGCCTGCGCTGCCGCTCTTTTCATGCCATGGTTCGAGTCATGCCGAGCTATGGGCTACTTGGCGAGTGCTTCGCCGATCTCTTTGATGTGCGCGGAAGTGCTGGACTTATCAGCCTCGGCTACCTTGATCGTGTCCTTGCTCAATTTCTCAAGCAGCTTGCCGATTGCCGCGCTGTCAGGCTCGCCGTGCGCCAGCAGCTTCTTGAGCTTGCCCAAGTCAGCTACAACGCCCTTTACACCTTCCTGCTCATGCTTGGCAAGATACTCTTCCCAGCCTTCGATGTTAGAGGTTGCGGTCTTCGCGTCAAGCTTTTCCGGTCCCGGCTTCAAAGCATTGACGGTTGTTGCGAAACGTGTGGTCGCCATAGTGAGCTACTCCATACTTGTGCTTCGGTTGTACTTCGTTCCTGGTTGCAACTGACTTAACAGTCTGGGTGGCATTTACTCCCCATAGGATGCAGCGCCTGGGTGACTCTCTCTGGGGAAAGCGACGCTGCTTCATCGCACACAAACGAGGAAATCTGTATAGGTCACTCGCTGTGAAACCAAGGCTCAGAGGCGGCCCGGGGACGCCTGTTTGCCTCCACTTTGCGTGCCATTTTGTGCCCGTTCAGAGCAGGGTTTTTCGGTCAGAATGCATAAGTATGCAGGGTGATGCATAGTTATGCGCTTTCTACGGTACTTCGGTACCGCGTGCACACCATCTGGCGTTTTGTGGCGGGGGTTGACAGGCGGGGGCTGTTCGCGGAGCGCGCGGCCCATTTTGGGAAAAAAGGGGTGCCATCGGTCACAGGGAGGATGGCACGGGGAAGGCGCCGGTGTGCAGGGGGTTGACAGCCGGCGCTCTGTAACGGTTCTCGGGTGAGCGGAGAGGGAGACTTTGGCTTTCATCCTCCGAGATGGAAAGCGACATCCTGCATCGCCGGTCGCTCGACGTGTGTACGAGAACGTCTTAACGCTCGTCTGTCATTTGCAGAGGCTGGGTAAGCCCGCTGTTGCTGAGAAGCAAGGCGCTGGACCATTCCCCTCCCAGAGCCTGCACATACTCCATCTGTAGCTCAAAGAGCATGCGTTGCGCAGCAAGCACCTGCGGATAGGGTGAGACCATCTGCCGGTACTTGCTCAAGGAGAGCTCATACGAGCGGCGCGCGCGCGGCAGGATTTCGGCGCGCAGGCGGTCTGCCCGGAAGCGTTCCGAGAGGTATTGCTGGGCGAGTGGTGCGCTCCCCGCCTGGAGCAGCAAACGTGTGCGCTTGACATCGTCGCGGGCTCGCTCCAGCTTTGCTGCCGCCGCCTGCACAGCGCCCTGGTTGCGGTTCCACAAGGGCAGGGGCAGGCTTACCTCCGCAAAGCTCTCCGGGCCGGCTCCTTTATGTGAGTCGTTGAGCTGCTCGCCGCTTCCCCACTCGCCGGCGCGGACGGTGAGGTCCGGGACCGAGGCACGCTTGGTTGCAGCCAGGGAGGCTTCTGCCATAGACACCTCCTGCTCGGCCCGCTGAAAGAGAGGGCTATGCGTGATGAAAGTATCCACTTCTTGCTGGGGATCGAGCTGCGGCGGGTGTTGCAGATCCCCTGTAAGCGGCGAAGGCGGAAGTGCCGCCTGGCCGGCCGTGGTAGCCAGCGTGTTGAAGGCGTTGAGATACATGCGCTGAGCGTCGAGGTAGTCGATCTGCGCACGCTCCTTGTCCACTTCAGCCTGCAGCACCGCAGGCTCGTCTGCCTGCCCGATGTTGGCGAGCTGGCGCTCTGTTTCAGCGGCGTCCGTGGCTACGCGCAACAGCCGCCCGCGCAGGGTTACCAGCTCTTGCGCTGCCAGTGCAGCGTAGAAAGCACCTTGTACGCCGCTCCGTACGCGCGTGGCCTGGGCATCGGCTCCGAGCTGCAATGCGTTTGCTTCCTGTGTGTAGACGTTGCGCTGCAAGCCCAGCTTGCCTCCCAGCACAATCTCCTGCTGGAGGTAGCCGCCTTGTTCGCCGCCGCCGTAGGAGCCGCCGCGTATGTGATCGCCACTGTAGCCGATGGTGGGATTTGGGTAGAGCCCCGCCTGCTGTGCTTCGGCGCGCGCGGCGCGTACCTGCGCTTCGCTTTCCCCCAGGGTGGGATTGCTGCGCTGCGCGATCGACAGAAAGGCGTCCAGCGTGAGCGGCGGCCGGCCCTGCACGGCCAGCAGCAGGGAAGGCGCCGTGCTGCTAACAGTGCTTTGCTGATCGGGAGTCGTTTTGGCAGGCGGCTGCGTGGATGGGGTGTGCTGGCCCATCTCCATATTGTCCATGCCATCCATCTTGTTCATGCCTGGCGCAGGCGGCATAGCCGGAGAAGATTGCTGCGCGGAAGCGGGCAGGGAGATGCATAGGGGAGCGCACAGGGGCAGGAGGGAAGCGCAGAAGATGAGTCTGCGGATCATGAGCGCACCTTGTTGCCCTTGGTATGGCCGCCCTGTGCCTCTGTATAGAGCGAGGTGTACGGATCACCGGCTCGGGCAGCTTGCCGCATGCCTTGCACCACCTGCTCATACTGTGCCGGAGGGAGCACGCGCACAAACGTCATCATGCCCTGCATGTACTGGCTCCAGCCGGTGCGCAGCCCGGCGTTTTCAGGCTTGTGCACGGCTTTGTCCATCTGCATCATGGGCCCTTCCATAAAGGCATCCTGCGGGTAATTGGGTACGCTGTTTGCGTCGGCAGCGACACGCTGCTGCTGCTTGCCGGCAGCCTCCGAGCCCATGTTCATGCCGGAGTGGTCGCCCATGCTCATGCTCATGCCGGGACTCATGTTCATGTTTGTGCTGGAGCTTTCACCCATGTCCATGTTGCCTGGCATGCTGTGGATGCCGTGGGTGCCGCCGGTGCCAGTGGACATGCTGCCCAGGCCTGCGTCGAGGTCCGCATCTGCGAGGGGGTCGTCGGCTGCTCCCTTATCTGTTCTCTGACCTGGAGCCATGGCGCTGCCGGGAGCCATGGCGCTGCCTGGAGCCATGGCGCTGCCGGGCATCGGGTCCTGCTTCGTCCCAGCAATCGTTCTTGTCATGGGTCCGGCTTGCGGCGCCATACCGTTCATCATGTGGTGCGGCATGTGGCAGTGCAGCATCCAGTCGCCCGGGTTGTTGGCGACAAACTCTACATCGCGCGCCTGCGCGACGCCTACCAGCACTGTGTTGCCCGGCCACCAGGCGGAGGGCTGGATGCGGCCGCCCTCGGTCCCGGTGATGTGGAAGGTATGGCCGTGCAGGTGGATGGGGTGGTGGTCCATGCCGAGATTGATCATGCGCAGGCGCACGCGGTCGCCCTGGCGCACCACCAGCGGCGTTGCGGCAGGGCCCGACTTGCCGTTGATGACGAGCCAGTTGAACTCCATCTCCATGGTGTTGGGGATGCTGCTGTTTGCCATCACGGCGTACTCCTGGAAGAGCAGTACAAAGTCTTTGTCGCAGTGCGGCTCCTCCGGCTCGCGCGGATGCATGACGAATGCGCCGAGCATGCCGGCCATCTCCTGCATGGCGAGGTGCGAGTGGTAGAAGTAGGTGCCTTGCTGGTGGATGTTGAACTCGTAGACGAACTCACCGCCGGGCAGCACCGGAGGCTGGCTGATGACGGGCATGCCGTCATAGGCGATGGCATCTTCAAAGCCGTGCCAGTGCATGGAGCTGGGCTCCGGCAGCTCATTGCGGAAGATGACGCGGACACGATCGCCCTGGTTGACCTGGATGGTGGGGCCCGGGGCAGAGCCGTTGTAGCCCCAGACGTCGATGGTTTCGCCGGGGGCGATCTCGCGCTTCAGCACCTGCGCGGTGAGCCGGAAGACTTTGACATCGCCGTCCATGGTGTAAGGGAGGTCGCCGACGTCGGTTGTGACGGCGGGCACGCCCGACGGTGTGGATGAGTCTGTTTGTTTCCGGGCCTGCTTGGCGGGAGGAGCTGGTAGCGCCTCAGCCTGAAGACGCGAGGTTGTGAAGAGCGCTGCACTCAGGCCGAGTGCATGCTGCAGGAAAGAACGTCGATTGCTCATTGGGGCTCCGTCGAGAAGGCTTGCTCGTGGATAGCTGAAAACGTGGCGATGCGGTGGCGCACGCAGAGTTCGGCTTGGGCGAGCGAGTGCTAGACGCGGAGCGGGAGGGGAGATCGAGCCTGAGGGCTGAGATGTTGCGAGAGGAGGCCTTGCGCCTGGCCTCTGTGCCGTGAGTGCGGTGCCTCCCAGAGGAAAACGCATAGGGAGAGATCCGGCGATCCCATCAGTTCACTTGCGGAAGCGGCATCCCTTGTAACGATGCTGTGCCGTACATCGCTGAGGGCTGGGGCCGTTTGCGCGTCGTGCGCGCAAACGGCAAGGGAGCCATGTGCGGAGGCCTGCATGGACGATCCCATGCTGTGGGTGCAGCCGGCGCAGTGTGTCTGGGCCGCCATGCTTGCCTGCATCGCGCTTGATGGCGTGTGCATGCAGGTCGGCGCTCCAGCGCTTCTTACGCTACAGCAGGCCAGGCATGCCGTGGTGAAGCACTGCGCCGCGAGCAGGCAGACGAGCAGCAGAGCGGACTGGAGGAGGCGCTGCATAGTCCTAGTATGCGCTTCTGCGGGCAGGGAACGTCAGCCTACAGACGCGCCGGGTTTGTGCCTTCTGTCTCCACAGCGAGCTCAGCAAATGCTGCCTGCGCCTTTGCCTTGTCAAAGGAGCCTTCGCGGGCGAGTTTGGAGAGGGTGGCGGCTGCAATGGACTCAGCGTTGACCTCGAAGTGCCGACGCAGGTGCTCGCGGTTGTCACTGCGGCCGAAGCCGTCGGTGCCGAGGGTGACGAGACGGGAGCCGAGCCAGGGAGCGAGCTGATCGGGCAGCGTCTTCATGTAGTCGCTGGCTGCGACGATGGGGCCTTTGCTCTCGCCGAGCGCTGTGAGGAGGTAAGGGGTGCGCTCTGCTTCAGCAGGGTGCAGGCGGTTCCAGCGCTCGGCTTCAAGCGCATCGCGCCGCAGCTCATTCCAGCTGGTGACGCTCCAGACGTCTGCTGAAACGCCGTAGCGCTCCCCCAGGATGCTTTGCGCGCGCAGGGCTTCGTTCAGGATCGGGCCGGAGGCAAGCAGCTGCGCGACGACCGGCTTTGCTTTTCTGGGCGCGGTCTTATCGGCGGCCGGTGCCGGCCGCAGCTTGTACAGGCCGCGTACGATGCCTTCGCGACAGCCCTCGGGCATGGCCGGCATCGCGTAATCCTCGTTGTACATGGTGATGTAGTAGAAGCAGTCTTCGCCCTCGGCATACATGCGGCGAACGCCGTCCTGCAGGATCACAGCCAGCTCATACACGTAGGCCGGGTCATAGCTGAGGCAGGTGGGCACAGTGGAAGCCAGCAGGTGTGAGTGGCCGTCCTGGTGCTGCAAGCCTTCGCCCAGCATGGTGGTGCGGCCGGCGGTGCCGCCCATCAGGAAGCCTTTGCCTCGCGAGTCGGCAAAGGCCCAGATCATGTCGCCTACCCGCTGAAAGCCGAACATGGAGTAGTACATGTAGAAGGGGATCATCGGCAGGTTGTAGTTGGAGTATGCCGTGCCTGCCGCGGTAAAGGAGGCCATGGAGCCGGCCTCCGTGATGCCTTCCTCGAGGATCTGGCCGTCCTGCTCTTCGCGGTAGTAAAGCATCACGTCGGAGTCATGCGGCTTGTACTTTTGCCCTTCGCTCGCGTAGATGCCTACCTGGCGCACAGCCGACTCGAGGCCAAAGGTGCGGCCTTCATCCGGGACGATCGGCACGATGAGCTTGCCGATTTTGGGGTCCTTCATCAGGGAGCGGAGGATAGAGACAAAGCCCATTGTGGTTGAGACTTCGCGGCCCTTGGAGCCGGCGGTCCACTCGGTGAAGAACTCGAGGGGCGGGGCCTGGAGGCTTGGAGTGGGCACAGTGCGCGCGGGTAGGAAGCCGCCCAGCGCGCTGCGGCGCTCGTGCATGTAACGGAGCTCGGGCGCATCGGCAGCGGGCTTGTAGGGTTTTGCATCCTTGGCCTGCTCGTCGGAGAGCGGCAGGTCAAATTGCTTTACGAACGCGCTGAGCGCATCATCGGTGAGCTTTTTTTCCTGGTGCGAGGCATTGCGGGCCTGCGTGTTGGCAAAGCCGTAACCCTTCACTGTCTTTGCGAGGATGACGGTGGGACCGCCGGTGTGCTCGGTCGCGCGCTTGTAGGCGTTGTAGATTTTGGCGGGGTCATGGCCGCCGCGGTGCAGGGCTCCCAGCTGTTCGTCGGTGTAGTCGGAGACGAGCTCCAGCAGCTCGGGATATTTGCCGAAGAACTCCTTGCGCAGGTACGCCCCACCCTTCGCTTTGAAGGCCTGGAAGTCGCCATCCACGCACTCTTCCATACGCTGCAGCAGCAGGCCGGTGTGGTCGCGTTCAAAGAGCTTGTCCCAGTCAGAACCCCAGACCACCTTGATGACGTTCCAGCTGGCTCCGCGGAAGACTCCTTCCAGCTCGTCGATGACGCGCATGTTGCCGCGCACCGGTCCGTCGAGACGCTGGAGATTGCAATTGACCACGAAGATGAGGTTGTCGAGCTTTTCACGCGAGGCCATGGTGATCGCGCCCAGGGTGTCGACCTCGTCGGTTTCACCGTCCCCTACAAAGGCCCAGACCTTACGCGGCGTCTTCTCAATCAGGGAACGGTTTTCAAGGTAGCGCATGAAGCGCGCCTGGTAGATCGCGTTCAGGGGTCCGATGCCCATGGACACGGTGGGGAAGCGCCAGAAGTCGGGCATGAGCCAGGGATGAGGGTAGCTGGAGAGGCCGGGCTTGCCGCGCAGCTCATGCCGGAAGTGAAGTAGACGCTCTTCATCGAAGCGGCCTTCAAGAAACGCGCGGGCGTAGACGCCGGGCGAGGCATGGCCCTGGAAGTAGATGAAGTCGCCGGGCTGCTGCGCGTATTTGGCGTGGAAGAAGTGGTTGAAGCCGACTTCGAGCAGGGTCGCGAGCGACGAGTAGGTGGCGATGTGGCCGCCGATGCCGGCGTCTTTTTTGTTCTGGCCGTGGACCATGGCCATGGCGTTCCAGCGGATGAGGCTTTCGACGCGGCGCTCGAGGTCGCGGTCGCCTGGGTATTCCACTTCTTCATGGCGAGGGATGGTGTTGCGGTACTCCGTCACGACTTCGCCGGGAGCCTGGATGCCGGCTTCGCCGGCCCGCTTGCGCAGAGCTTCCATCAGGGTCGCGCCCTGCTCCGCGCCCTCGGCGACGATGATCTCGTCAAAGGCTTCAAGCCATTCGGCTATTTCGCTTTGGAACTCTGCCTGGGCAGGAACAGCTGTCTTGGTGGCCATGGATGGAAGCTCCCCCTCGCGGCGGCAGAAGTTGGGCAGCGAAGCCCGGCGCGCGGCTTGGTCCTGCGGAGTAGTGTACGAGTTCGAGCCCTGCCGTGCCCAGCCTGAAGCTGTGAGGAGCAAGGCACGGCCGCTGGCCAGGATGGAAACTGGCAGGGCAGGGCGCAGGGCCGGAGGGAGAGGCTAGCGCGTGCTGTGCGTCCGATGCGCGGCAGAGGCGGGCGTCGCCGTGGCGGAAACAGCCTGGTCCAGATAGGCAAAGAGCATCTGTGGGTCCGTCACCTGCACAAATGGGTGGCCGGGGTCGTGGCTGTGCGCGGTGACGATCCAGACGGTCGGCGTGCGGTTGACTCCGAGCTGACGGCCCAGGTCGCGGTCGGCACGCACCAGGTTCGCGAGCCTGCCCTGCGGGTCGATCACAAAGGGGAGCTGGACGTTGTGCGACTGCGCGAACTTCTGCGTGGCCTGGTTCAGGTCGTCCTTGGTGCTGATGGATTGCTGGGCTGCGAAGATGGTGTTGCGGTACTCGTCGCCGAGCCCCTTGCCTTTTTCGTCGAACCAGCGCGCGTTTACGGCGGCGTCGAAGCTCCAGATGTGCATCTGCAGGGGGAAGTCGTGGCGCATCCAGGGAACCTTGTACTTATTGGCGGCTGAGACCAGCGTTGGGTTTTCGGCTGCACAGGCGGGGCACTCGAGGTCAGCAAACTCGACGATCGCCACGTTTGCGCCGGCAGGGGGCTTGAGCGCGGCTGCGTCCAGCATGGACTCCGGCACCTGCGGCGCCTGCGAAAACTGGGCCTGGCAGGGGAGCGAGGAAGCGGCGCACAGCAGCACGGCAAGGGTGGCGAGTTGCACTGAGCGGGCCGTTCTATTGCGCTTCAGGATACTGCGCTTCAGCATCGGGATGAAAAGCCGGGTCGGCAATGACATAAAAGGAGCCCTCCTGCCCGCTGCCTGCTGGGGGCCGCGGGTTGTAAACTGAGCGTGAACCGGCCACTCTTACCAGCCAGTCTTAACCAGCCACGCACGACCGGTCGGATGAGAAACGGGAGCCTGGCGGTTCAGTACGGCGGCCGATGCCGGGCCGCTCAGGAGCACTTCTACTTTATGCGCGTACTGCTTTCCCTGCTTGCCGCTCTCGGTATTATCGTATCGTCGCTCGCTCTGCGGGTCCACTACTCGACCGACGTTCAGCCATGTGACATCAATGCGGTATGGGATTGCGGCATCGTGAATCATAGCCGCTTTGCCATGGTGCTTGGGGTTCCCGTTGCGGCTGTCGGCATCGCGGGCTATACCTCCCTGCTGCTGTTTGCTGTGTTTGGACTGCGCAAGCTGCTGCTCCTGAGCGCGGCGGTGGGTTTCTGCTATGCGGTGTATCTCACAAACATTGAGCGGCGGGTGCTGGGGGTCTGGTGCTTGTACTGCGTCGGCTCGCAGGGGATTATCACCCTGATTGCGCTGCTCTCCGCAGGCTGGGCTGCGATGGGTCGGCGGCGGAGCCGGTCGACGGTGCAGGCCGTGAGCACGACGTAACCAGGGATGGGGCAAGAGATGGGGCCGTCGAGACGGTGCGGGGGACGCGACGGCCGGGTCCATTCATTCATCGGACCCATTCATTCATCGGACCATTTATTCATCGGACCATTTATTCATCGATCCATTTATTCATCGGACCATTTATTCATCGATTCATCGATCCATCGATCAGAGTTTGAAGAGTTCCCGCAGGCGGCGCGTCTGGGTGCGGCTCACCGGGACCTCGGAGTTTCGTTTGTCGTCCATGCGCAGCTGGTAGCTGCTTTTGAACCAGGGCACGACTTCGCGGATGTGGTTCAGATTGACGACGTAGGAGCGGTGCGCTCTCCAGAAGAGCTGCGGGTCGAGCAGCTCCAGAAGCTCCTCCAGCGTGCGGCACTTGGACTGGCCTTCGAGCGTGGACGTGGCTACTGTGATGGTTCCGTCGCCGACCGAGGCGAAGCAGATGTCTTTCTGATCGACCAGGAGCAGCCGCGAGCCGGCCTGTAGCACGATCTTGCTGGCTACTGGTTTGTTGGCGCTGTTCTGCTCGATGAGGCGAAGCAGCGCGGAGAGCTGCGCTTCTGTGCCGGGAGCGGCGGGAGCAGGGCTGTCTTCCGATCTTTGTTCTGATCTCTGTTCCGCGCCGGACTGCAGGATCTTGGCTGGAGCGGCGGCGCTATGCTCCTGCACACGGAGCCGGGCACGATGGAGCGCCTGCATGACGCGTGAGCGGTCAAAGGGCTTGAGGAGATAGTCAATCGCATTGACGTCAAACGCGCGGACGGCGTACTGGTCAAAAGCGGTGGCAAAGATGATCTGCGGCAGGGCCTCGCCAGAGCCTCCCTCCAGCAGCTTGCGTAGCACAGCAAAACCATCGAGGCCCGGCATCTGGACATCCAGAAAGACGACATCGGGCCGATGCGCCCGGATCAGCTCCACCGCCTCAATGCCGTTGCTGCCTTGAGCCACTACCTCAACGTCCTCCCCATCCTCAAGGAGGAACTCGAGCTCTTCGCGCGCGAGCTGCTCGTCGTCAATGATGAGTGCGGTCAATGTCATGAGCTACGTTAGTGTACGCCGACGCCCTGCGCGCTTTGGGCTGCGGCAAGCCGCTGCGCGATGAGCGATCCGGCTGTGTGACGCGTCTTCCCGGTCCGTATTTGGCGAGCATGGCAGGCGCTGGGATAATGGCTCGACAACATAGGAGTGACGATAGAACCCTTGCAGGCAGAGCCTTCTCAACTATGGCCGCTTCTCCGTCGACCAGGGTGGCTGCTTGCCTTGCCGTGTGCCCTCGCGGTTGTGATCGGCTGCTCCAGCCATCTCCGTACAGCGCCGCCCATGCGGCCTTTGCACAGTTACCGGGCATTGCCAGCGGAGGATCCGCTGCGCGGCAATATGGTGCCTGTGCATGACCCAAGCATCACGCGCCGTGAAGACGGTACCTGGATGGTGTTTGACACGGATGTGCCGTTTCTACAGAGCGAGCACTTCCTGGAGCAGCGCTGCAGTCAGGACCTTCTGCTGTGGCATGGCTGCGGCTATGTTTTCAACGACCTGCCGCCCTGGGTGCGGGCAAGCTTCCCGGAAGTAAGCGGTTTGTGGGCACCCGATATCTCGTACTTCCACGGGCTCCACCATCTCTACTACGCCGTTTCAACGCTGGGCTCGCAGCATTCGGCGATCGGGCTGGCCACGACGCCGTCTCTGGACCCGCGCGACCCGCGCTATGGCTGGACGGATCAGGGTGAGGTGCTGCGCTCAGCCAAGGGCGCGGACTTCAATGCGATTGATGCGGATGTGTTTGTGGAAGCGCCGGGCTCTGAAGGCCAGCAAGGCTCGGCAAAGACGAGGGAAGGGCGGGTCTGGCTGAACTATGGCTCGTTCTGGGGAGGGATTTTTCAACAGGAGCTTGACCCGCAGACCGGGAAGCTGCTGCCCGGCGGCAGGCGCTACCACCTGGCTGAGCAGCCCAGCAACCGGACGGGTGCGCTCGAGGGCGCAGCGATGGTCCGGCACGGGGACTGGTATTACCTGTTTGCCTCAGTGGGGCTGTGCTGTGAGATCCCGATTGAACGCGATACCTACCAGGAGATCGTTGGACGCGCGAAGAGCCTGCACGGGCCGTTTGTGGCGGAGGATGGGACACCGCTGCTGAAGGGCGGAGGCTCGGTCCTGCTGACCGGCGACGAGCACTGGATTGGACCCGGTGGGGGCAGCCTGTGGACGAGTGCGGATGGGGCAAACACCTTGATGACCTTCCATGCGCTGCACAGGCGGGAGAATGGCGCACTGGACCTATGGGTCGAGCGCGTGGGCTGGAAGGATGGCTGGCCGGTGCTGATGGCCGTCAAGTAGCGGAAGAGGCCGTGCGCAGGGTCTAAGCCGGACAGCGAGCAAGGCTCAGGCGTCGTCCCGGAAGGCGTAGAGGCGCTGGGGCACTTCTTCCTGTGAGCGGTCATAGCCGCAGCGTACGCAGAAGCGGTCCACCAAGCCCATGCTGTTGAAGCACCGGCGGCAGCTGCTTCCGAGCTCGTAGGCGCACTGCGGGCAGAAGTGGAAGCCGGTTTGGACGCGTGCTCCGCAGGCTGGGCAAAGGGTGATGAGAGGCTGCCGCAGCAGGAAATAGAGAACCGATCCGATGCCACCCGGCAAGACCAGGCAGATCAGAATCCACATGCGAGCCCGCATGCCGCGGCGGGCTGTGTCGCGGTAGATGTAACCGACCATGAGCATATAGAGCGCGGAGAGCGCACTCCATGAAAGCGCGAAGTACAGGCGAAGCCCGAACGGCAGCTGGTGATGCCGGTGTGCCGGGACCACGACCCAGAAGATGTACAGCATGCCGACAAAGGCGAAGGTAGCGGCGGCGACGGACCAGCGTGGGATGAGCTGCAGTTCAGAGCTCAGCGTGGGGGCCTTTTGCTCGTTGTTGGCGCCCCGGCCTTCGAATGGGTCCGTCATATAAGCCTGCGAGGAAATCTGCGAGAAGGTGAATGGCGCGCGGAGCGCTTACTTGCGAAAGTGCGATGCGTCCAGATCCCGGTCCCTGCCGAGGAGGGAGAGTACCGCAGCGACGGCAGCAAACATCATGACGCAGAGCGCTACCAGCATACCGGGTAGATCGAGCAATGTCTCACCGCCCAGCAGATCGTCCATGCCGGCCCACAGGGCGGGTGCCAGGGCAAGAGTGAGGGCGCCGGTGACGAGGAAGGCAATGGACAGGTTGCGGCGGTCACTATGCCGGGCGGAGCGCTGGGCCATGGTGGCGCTGTAGATCGCTCGGCGGGTCCGGAGAGAAAGAGCCCGGTCGGCTGTGGCGGAGCCGCCGCTCAGAGCGGCCACGACGTCCGGATCGGGGCTGTGATTGGAAGCGTGCTGACGGGTTTGCGGGGCTTTGTGCGCCGCGGCGTGCTCGCGGGGGGCGGGCATCAGCGCTCCTCCCCGGTGGTGCGCATGGTGGCCTGTTCCACGTAAGGCCGCAGAGCGGCGAGGCCGCGATACAGGCGGGACTTGACGGTAGACAGGGGTGCATTGGTGACGGCGGCGATCTGGTCGAGCGCGAGCTCCTCATGGAAGCGAAGCACCAGGACCTCGCGATGCAGGGGATCGAGGGTCAAGAGAGCGCCTGCGACCAGCGCGCTGTTCTGGCGCGAGAGATAGCGGTCAAAGGGAGTGGGGTCATTGCTGGCGACTTCAAAGGGCCGCTCATTCTCGGTGTTCTCTGACATTTCTTCCAGGCTGGCCATGGTGCGCCGCCGGCGGAAGTCAATGACCAGGTTGCGCGCGATGGTGAAGAGCCAGGTATCGAAGCGGGAGTTGCCGTTGAACTGGGAGCCGCGCAGCAGCACGCGCATCCAGGTCTCCTGGAAGAGATCCTCCGCGAGCTCACGGTTACCGGTGAGGTACAGGAGGTAGCGCAGCAGCCGGTGCTGGTACTCGACGATGAGCTGATCGAGCAGCAGCGGATCCTGCTGCTTGAGGCGCTCGGCGATCTCCGCGCTTGCTGTGCGGGCAAAGGCATCACCGGCCTGGAGGGTGGACGTGTGGCTAGGCATCTTCCAAAGATCAGACGCCGCAGGGAGGGGAAAGGACGCGCCTGCGCGGGTGAAAAGGAAGGAAAACGATCACCGTCTTTGCGCGCGGCACGGCTTGCCTGAGCGAGCGCCGGGGAGCAGGCAGGCAAGCCCGCCGGGGAGAGCTGGGCCGATACACTGGATGGATGGATATCCTGTACGGCCTTCATCCGGTCGAGGAGGCGGTGCGTGCCGGCTCCCGCACCTTTGACCACGTGTGCCTGGCTCGGGATCGAGCGGACAACAAGCTGGACCGCTTAGCTGCGCTGTGCCGTGAGCAGGGGATCCGGCTCAGGATGGAGCCGCGCGATCACCTGACGGAGCTTGCGAAAACGGCTGCGCACCAGGGGGTGGTTGCCATTGTGCGCGCCAAGAAGATGGCCGATCTCCAGGATTTTCTTCAGCCGCGGACGGGTGCGGGCGCACTGCTGCTGGCGCTGGACGGAGTGGAAGACCCGCAAAATCTAGGCGCGCTGCTGCGCACAGCCAATGGGGCCGGGGTACACGGGGTGGTCGCGACAGAGCGGCGGGCCGCGCCCCTGAGCGCTGTGGCAGCCAAGGCCTCGGCCGGGGCAGTGGAGCACGTGCCGATGGCCCGGGTGGTGAATATGACGCGCGCGCTGGAGGAGATCAAGGCCGCCGGCGTCTGGGTGCTGGGCCTGGATGAGCGGGGCACGGCGGATTACGACTCCTTTGACTACACGGTTCCCTGTGCGCTGGTGCTGGGCCGCGAGGGAGCCGGGCTGCATGAACTGGTGCGCCGTACCTGCGATCACCTGCTGCGCATTCCGATGGCGGGAGCGATTGCTTCCTTGAATGTTTCGGTCGCTGGGGCTGTGGTTTTGTTTGAGGCGGCGCGGCAGAGACGCGCCGCGGCACGGCTTGGTGAACACGTGCCGCCTGCGCCGGGTGTTCCGCCGAAGAAGCAGAAGGGGATGGGTTCTTTCTGAGGCTGAGAGTACTTTCTTATTTTTGCAAGGTTGCGACCGGGGCTGGTGCTTTACGCATTGGGCGGATCAGCATGGTTGTGGGTTTGCTGTGCACGGCGCCTTCCATGTGCCGCGCTGGCCGGGCTGCTCAGGGCCAGAGCGCTGAGCAGCAGAATGCACCTGGAACTGCCGCGCAGGACAGCGCGGGGCAGTCTCGGCAGGGAACCGTCATCTTTTCCCGGTCTGCGGGCTCGGCATCCGGGCCGGAGCATGTGGGGAATGAACGTGGTGCTGACGAGCGCGCGCCCGCCTCGCTTGCGGCTTCCGTGACGGATGCCATGCGGCTCCAGCTTTCCACCGAGCGCTATGACTTTACGATCCATCTCCAGCCGGCATCGGCTGCGATGGAAGTGCAGCTGCAGATGGTGGTGAGGAATAATGGCCCGGCCTTTTTGTCGGTGCTGCCTCTTCAGCTGAGCTCCACGCTGCATTTTGAGCATGTGCGTACCGAGGGCAAGCCTCTTCGCTTTGCTGTGCATGTGGTCCCGAGCGACGCGGACCATACCGGGGCCCTGGAAGAAGCAGCGATCCAGCTGCCTGTGGCTCTCCCGCCCGGTGCCAAGCAGAGCTTCACCATCGAGTATGCGGGGGCGATCCCGCCTTCGAGCGCTCGGCTGGACCGGCTTGGCGCTCCGGCGGCGACCGCGGCGCAGACCGACTGGGACCGGATCAGCGAGAGCTTTACCGGGCTGCGCGGGTTCGGCAATGTTGTGTGGTATCCGGTGGCCTCCGTCCCCTCGGCGCTCGGGGATGGGAACAAGCTCTTTCGCGAGATCGGCCGCCAGAAGGAGCGCAATGCCGGGGCGACGGTGAGTATGGACCTGACGTTAGAGTTCGGGGGGCAATCCGGGGCGGACGCGCCGACGATCGCCGTGCTGGATGGGATTGCGATCGCTCCGGGAGAGCCGGCCTCGCTGCCGACAGAGAGCTTTCCGGGTGTACTCCACCTGCCGCTGCCGCCAACGGTGCTGGGCTTTGCGACGCCCTCGCTGGTGCTGGCTGCCCGCAGTTCGGCTGCGGCGGGCGCACTGGTGACTGTAGCGGCTTTGCCCGGGCAGGAGCCTGCGGCCGAGGATGAGGCTGCTGCCGCGAGGCTCCTTGAGCCGCTTTACCAGGACTGGTTCCAGCAGGCGCCTGCGCGGCCGCTTTTGCTGCTGGGGCTGCCGCTTGCCGGGGCCGCGCCCGCGCAGGATGGCGGGGCGCTCCTGCTCAGCCTCCTTCCCGGCTCGTCTGCTTCGCTGGCTGACGCGCTGAGCGGGCCTCTCAGCTATGCCTACTTTCATTCGCCGCGGGCGTGGCTGCAGGAGGGGGTAGCGGGCTTGTTCCGGCTGCTGTGGATCGAGCGCACGGAGGGCCACGCCAAAGCACTGGAAGAGCTTGGCGCAGACCGGGGGAGCCTGGCCATTGTTGAGCCGGCCAGCCCGGGACAAACAGAGACAGGCCAACCGGGAGAAAGCCCGGCGCGGGAGGCTGGGGAGCCTTTGCTTCATGCGACGGACGCGGTGTACTTCCGCACCAAGGCGACGAGTGTGCTTTACATGCTGCGCTCGCTCGCGGGGGACGAGGCGTTGGCCGCGGCGCTGCGCGCCTACCACCCCGGGGAGGATACGACCGACACATACTTTCAAAAGCTGCTGGAGACGAGCATGGCCGCGCACCCGCAGAGGGTGGCATCGGGCGACGGGACGGGCAAGTCCCCGGCAGCGCAGGCAGATGCCCCGAGCGACTCGGCAGACCGGAGCCTCGACTGGTTCTTCCGGGCCTGGGTTTATGACGACCCCGGCTTGCCGGATCTCCTAATCCGCAATGTTTTCCCGAGTCGAAGCGGGGGCGGGGACCAGTGGCTGTGTGCCGTCGATATCAGCAACGCAGGCTATGCCGAGGCGCAGGTACCGGTGACGGTGCGGTCTGGGTCGGCGACGGTGACGGAGCAGGTCCGGGTGCCGGCACGCGGAAGCCTCTCGCGACGCATCCTGATCGCGGGTGAGCCGACCGAGGTGGATGTGAATGATGGCAGCGTGCCGGAAGTGCAGGCTAGTGTGCATCGGAGACTTCTGCAGTAAGCGCAGGAGGTGGCCTGACCATGCGTTGCTGAGCTTCGGCTAGTTGGAGCCTGGAGTTGTTTCTGTGGTGGTGGCGGGCGGGAGCTCCGGCGCGGCGAGGGTGCCGGTGATCTGCACCGGCGCCGGCGCGGGGGCAGCGCCGGGTGGCAGCTTGAACCCGGGGGTAAGCGCCAGGTGCAGGCGGCGGTCCCAGCCGGCTGTGCCCCCCAAGGTCGCCGGCGGGCCGGAGACCACTCCCTTGGTGATGAGCAGCCCGCTGCTTTGGAGCTGGCCGGATGCGTCCCAGCTGGCGAAGTGAGGAAGCGCCTCACCGAGGCTGCCATGCAGCCAGACCAGGTGGAAGCTGCCGAGTGCGGAGTCGAGAAGCTCCGCCGTGGATGTGCCCCGGAGCTGCAGCTGCGCTTCGCCGTTCCACATGCCTGCGCCATCCCCCCAGCTCTCATGCCAGAGGGCGGCGGTTTGTGCGACGCTGGCACCGGTTACGCTGGCCAGAAGGGTGTAGACAGGTTTCGCATCTGTAAAGCGGACGTCGCCGTGCAGATGGAGGTTGCCCCCCAGGGTTCGCCCGTCGAGAGCCTGCACCTGCATCGTCTTGCCCTCCCCACCGGTTGCAAGAGCCAGCGTGGCGTCGTGGATGGGCAGACGGCCCAGAAGAAGCAGGTCCGCGTGGACGGTGCCTTCGAGAGCAGGCAGAGACGCAGAAGCCGGCTGCGAGCGGCCCAGCAGGTAGGCGAGGCCGGCCTGCGGCTGCCGGGTCAGGAGCGTCTGAAGCGCGACGGCGCTCAAAGCCCCTGCCTGGAGGCTGAAGTGCACGGGGCACCCACCATCGAGCGTGCAGCCGACCGTCATCTCCGCTTCACCGCTCATGTGGATGGGAGGGGAGTCTGCCCTAGAGCCAGGATCACGAGAAACTGCGGCCGCTCCACTTCCTTCCGTGGAAGGAGCTTCGGGATGCGCGGCGACGGCGTCCGGGACGGTCCAGGCTATGGAACCGGGCGTAAACACGGCATCGACCTGGCGAAGGTCGACGGGCACGGGCAGCCAGGACGGGCTCCAGCGGGCGTTTTCCATGTGCAGATGCCCGGTGATTTGCGCGCTGCTGCCGAGCGCCCTGTCCAGCCATGCGGCGCTGCCTGTGAGGGCGAGCTCCGCAGTGGAAGCAGCCTGAGGCAGGGAAGTGGCCGGTGCCAGATGAGCAAGGAAGGGCAGCTTGCCGTGGAAGGAAAGCTGCTGCAGCGCAGCGAGCGACATGCTGCCCGCAGCATGCACGGCGTAGCCTGCCTCCGTCAGCTGAGCCGATAGAGCGAGCCGGCGGGTACCGGGTGAGCCGAGATCGATGGGATCGGCGGTCAGCAGGAGAGTAGGCGGGCCTTCCATCCCCCCGGCTGCGGGGCGTAGGAGCAGGTTCCTGAGCAAGAGAGGCTCGCCGGAGGCGCCTGCTCCCCCGAGCTGTAGGAGAGGCAGGCTGAGCGCACCGGAGAGCGTGTGGGAAGACGGGGCATAGGCAAGGCTGCCGCTGATGCTGCCGTCAACACTGGCTCCGACACCAGCTCCGGCACCCTGCGCGGCGTTTTGGTCGGAATCCTGATTGGCACTCTGGCCGGCATCCTGATTGTCGGTCAGGCCAGGCAGCATGAGCCCAAGGCCCGCCAGCAGAGTGGAGGGAGGCAAGCTGTTTGCCGTTAGCACATAGCGGCTGCCGCCCTCCACCGCCTGCGTATGCGTCAGCAGCAGTGCACCCGTACCGACGGGCCAACGGCACCCGAAGCTGTCGCCTTCAGGATGAGCACGGGCGGAGTGGCCCGAGCAGCTTGCGTCCACGGTGAAGGGCTGCTGCGGAGAAAACTCCTGCCGATGGAGGTCCGTAATCAGCGTATGCGTCTCGAAGGCAAGGTCATCGATCTCGCCGCGAAGGCTCGCGCTTGCATCGATGTCCCCTCGCCATCCCGTGTCACGCCCCAGCAGCAGGCGGCTCAGCTGCCCCAGCGGTGCATGGCTCCACTCGGCGTCCATAGCTAGCGGCATGGTGCCGAAGGCAGAAGCCCGGTGCAGCTCACCATGGATGCGGAGCAGGCCGGTGTCGCCGAGCGAGAGCTCAAGGTCGGTGCGTACGGGCTGGCCTTCAAGGCTGAGCTGCCAGACCTCCGGCCGCACCAGGAACATGGAGAACTCCGCATTCAGCAGCGAGTAAGGGAGCTTCTCGTTACCCCGCTTGATGTTGACGCGGGTGTTGGTTGCCTCAATGTAAGGGAAGCGCGGAGCCGGGCCCGGATGGGCCTGCGCTGTGGGAGCGTTGGGAATCTGCGAGGCCTGGAGCAGAACGGAGGAGACGTTCCAGCGGCCCTCTCCATTGCGGACCAGGTTGACGCTGGCATCGGTCAGCTCGACCCGGCTGAGCTCAAAGCGGCCGCGCCATAGGGACGAAAGCCGCGGCTCTACCACGACATCGGGCGCACGAAGAGCCGGCTCCGCTCCGAAGCCAGGCGCCTCCCCCACAGACAGATTGCTGATGGCGAAAGCCGGCCAGGGCAGCAGGCGCAGGTGGATGCTGTCCATGCTGACGGGCCGGCCGATGGAGCGGCTGATGGCCCCGGCGATGCGATGCCCGAAGCGGCCGAGATTGATAAGGGGTGGGACCGCGGCGAGCAGAAGCAGAGCGAAGCAACCGAGCAGCGGTAGGGTTTCTCTGCGGAGAAGAGCTTGCCGGAGGCGGGACTTTGTGCCGCTTCCAGCTGCTGCTCCCGGGGTTGTCTGCTGCTCTCTACTCACCTCTAGCGGATCCGGTGGAAGGTACGGCTCCAGCGCGTCTGATCGAAGAAATGAAGAGCGATGTGGACGAGCCAGGCGCCTTGGTCGCGGCCGCTGGTCTTGTATTGCTGATCTTCGCTGGTGACAAATGACCAGTAAACAAAGAGCGGGCGCCCTAGGATGTTTGCCTTCGGGACGAAACCCCAGTAGCGGCTGTCCAGCGAGTAGGGCCGGTTGTCGCCCATGCAGAAGTAGTCGCCTGCGGGCACTACAAGATCCTCGCCCTGCACATGCGTCGGCAGCTCGGCCGACCAGGTCGCCGTGACGCTGTAACCCTCGCTCGGGGGCACCGCTGGGAAGTCATCCCGGTAAGGGTTGTAGATCGCGTCGCTGGTCTTCATCGCATACGGCTCGTTCTGCGCCTTGCCATTTAAGAAGACAATCCCGTTGCGCAGGTGGATGTGGTCGCCCGGGATCCCGACCACGCGTTTGACCAGGAACAGATCCGGCTCTTCCGGCTTATAGAAGACCACGATGTCGCCGCGATGCACGTCGCGGTAGTGCACGAAAGGCGCCCAGGCGGTACGGGGCGCAAGCGTGATCCGATCCACCAGCACGTGGTCGCCGACCAGGAGGGCATTGAGCATGGAGCCGGAGGGAATGACGAAGTTCTGAAAGACAAAGGTCAGGACAAAGAGGCCGAAGACCAGCACGCCACAGATGGAGGCGACGAACTCAAGGGGTGTCTCTTCCACGGACTGCGCGCTTTGGGGAAGCTGTTGTGGTTCGTCGACCGAGGTGGCCATAGGCAGGGGTGCTTATCCTTTGCTTCCATTGCTTGCTTGCCCAAGGCTGTGGTCTGGTGCACGATCTAGCGCACGATGCGGAACATGCGATCCCAGCGAGCAAAGTCGACGACGCCGTTGACGGGGTCGTTTTCGTGTCCGAGTTTATCATCCGGCAACGAGGGCATATCGGTCGCGGACGGCTCGCGGAGGGAGAAATAGATCACGAAAGGCCGGCCCAGGATGGCAGAGCGCGGCACAAAGCCCCAGTACCGGCTGTCGCGGCTGTGGTTCCGGTTATCGCCCATGACAAAGAAGTCATTGGGCGGCACCACGACGTCCGCGCCCTCAATGTCGGCATGCATGCTGTTCCACCAGCGGGTGTCGACGGCAGGGTCTGTGTAGGTGCCGGCGGGAAAGTTGTCGCGGTAGTCGTCGCGGTAGGCCGGCTCGTAGACCGCATAGCGCTCCCGCAGGGCTACACCATTGCGGAAGAGCACACCATGAACGAGATGGATGCGATCACCCGGCACGCCGATGACGCGTTTGACGACGTAGTCCGTGGGGTCGAGCGGGAAGCGGAAGACCACGACATCGCCACCCTTCGGCTCGGTGTAGGGCAGCCACTTGCGGAAGATGCCGGGTGTGGCATAGATCCCCTTGTTGACCAGCAGGAAGTCGCCGACGAGCAGCGTCCGCTCCATGGATTCTGACGGGATGCGGAAGGGCTGGACGATAAAGGTGAGCACGAACAACGCGATCACGATCATGGAAAGCAGGGAGCGCAGGGTCTCGGCCGCGGTGGGGAGCAGGGAGTAGGGTGAGGATCCGGCGAAGGGGCGTTCCGCCGGCGTCTCGCTCCCGAGCGGAAGCTGGCTGGCGGGTCCTTCTACTCGTCCGGCTGTTGGTCCGGTCGCCGGTCTGGCGGCTGGTCCCACTACCATGCGGGCGAGCCTGTTCATAGGAGCCCGGCGAGCGGGTGCGCTTCTTCGCTCCCGGCTGCCTTGCTTTCAAGCTTTGCGAAGGCGCGCCGCGCTGCTTCCTGCTCAGCTTTCTTTTTGGTGCTGCCGCTGCCGCGTGCCAGGGCCACTACGCCGGTTGGGTCAGTCGCGGCTGTGCGGACCTCGATCAGGAAACGCTTGCGGTGGTCCGGCCCTGTTTCCGCTTCCACGAAATACTCCGGCTGCGCACAGCCGCGTGCCTGCAACAGCTCCTGCAAGGCTGACTTGTAATCGCCGATGGCGTGCTTGGCAAGCAGGGCGTCATGCAGCAAGTCTGCCTGCGGGGCAACGATGGTCCGCTCCACGAACTCGGCCGCGATGGTTATGTTCCCACTGTCCAGATACAGGGCTGCTGTGACGGCTTCGACACAGTTGGCCAGTAGCACGGACTTGGTGCGGCCGCCGTTGCGTTCTTCGCTGCGGCCCATGCGCAGCCAGCGGCCCAGCTGCAGCACCTCACCTACCTCGCCCAGGTGCTTGCGGCTGACAAGCGCCGCCCGCAAGCGGGTCAGCGAGCCTTCGCGAAGATCGGGGTAGCGGCGGAAGAGCGACTCGGCCACCAGCAGCCCCACGATGGCATCGCCCAGGAACTCGAGCCGCTCGTTGTCCCGGGGCTCGGTTGCAAAGCCTGCGCCGTTGCCCTGCTGCTCATGCCGCAGGGAGCTGTGGGTCAGTGCCTGCTCCAGCAGCGACGGCTTCGCGAAGCAGTAACCAAGGCTCTTTTCCAGCTCGCTGAGCGGCGCCTGCCGCTTGTTGGTTTCTGCGTCCACCATGGTATGGATGTCGATTCCCGAGGAATCCCTGCCTCCGGGTGAGGCGGGATGCAGATTGTGTGCCGTTCGCTGGCTGATACGAGATACACATGGCCGGTGGACGCGCGACTGTTGATGCTGCCCCCCTAACCCGGCAAGTTACGGCTTGGCAGGTTCGGCAGCCGGCGCGTGCTGGGGAGCGTAGGGGGCCGTGAGTCCTTTTTGTGCGGCTTCGAGCGTGTCAGGCTGCCCATCCCGGGCGGTCATCGCGCTTTGGTATTCGGCCACGGCTTCGGGCCGCTGCTCCTGCACATCGGCAATGCGGCCGAGGTAGATATGCGACCACGCGAGCAGGCGTGGATCCCCTGTAAGCCGCAAGGCTTCGCGAAAGTCGTTGGCTGCTGACTCCATGTCGCCTTTCATCAGCCAGGTGAGCCCGAGCAGATAGTCGGCGCGTGCCGGGTCGGCCGTGTGATCCTTGATGGCCTGCATGGCCAGCCGGCTCGCACCGTCCGCGTCGCCGGCGCGGATCATGCCTTCTGCCCGGTCAAGCCCCCGCCCGCTGGCCGGGTTGTGGACTACGTCCTGCGGCGCCTGCTCCACAAAGGTGATTTGCTTGGCCCGGTGCACCTCGGAGTCGACCTCCATGCCGTAGACCATGGGCCCGATCGCTTCCTTGAGGCTTTCCGGATTGCGCTCAAACGAGCCGAGCTGGTTGTAGAAGTAGCGCGTCAGGACAAAGCCCTCGCGCATGGCTGTGTCGACAGAGGCCTGGCGTACTGCTTCAGCCCCCTGCACTGTGGCATCGTGCTGCTTCTGGAGACGGGGCAGGTCAGCGCGGGCACTGTTGGCAGGGATGGCAAAGATGGCAACCTTGGTGTCCATGGTTTGCGCTTCCACGGCCCGGATCATGCACTCGATGGTCAGCGATACGATGTCGGCGCGGTACTGGTAATCGAGCGGCGCATCGCGCACGGTCTTGAGCACGGGCAGGAGGCGGTCGAGCGAGTTGGCGCGGGCATAGAGCAGGGGCTCAATCTCATAGTGGAGGTAGCTGTGCCGTACATCGTGGAGGTTGATCTCGCCCCCCACGGGCGAGGCGACTACGACGTAGTCCGTGCCGTATACACGCGCGTTGGTCTGCGAGGGATCAAGCATTGGTTCGAGCACGACCAGGAAGCGGGAACCTGTGTAGGTGCTGGCGGGCAGCTTGAGGTAGACGTTTGTTTCGAGGATCATGCGCGTCAGCGTGTCATGCAGATGCGCGATCTCTGTCTCGTACTCTGGATGGAAGCGGACCCAGAGCAGGTGGAGCTGGGTGCCTTCGGCAAATTTGCGAAGGCTGGGCAGCAGGCCGGTGACCTGCGTCGCATCGGGCGGCATATCCCCCTCATCGACGGAAGGCGCGAGCTCCGGCGGCGGGGTGAGATAGAGCGCCATGGAAACATACTGCGCCAGATCGCGCGAGCCCTCGAAGAGCCGGTGTCCGGCGATGAAGCTGCACATCTCATCCCGGGCTTCCCGGGCCTCTGCTGAGCTTTGGGCCGCTTGATTGACCGCATCGCGGACTGCTGTGCGTACCGGGTCAGACTGCTGGAGGCCGGCGTTGTAGCCGCAGCTGTTGAGCGCTACTGCTACGTCAAACAGGGCTTCGCTCGATTCGAGCGAGATGGCGGGACCGGCTGTGTCCATAAGCGCAGGCGGCTTGGGCAGGTGCGGTTTGGCCTGGGGATTGCCGGTGGCCAGGGTACCGGCTGGGGCTTGCGCGAGGCTGGCGATCGGCGCGCAGATCGGCCCGAGAAGCATAAGGGAAGAGAGCAGTGGGAAGAAGCGCTTCAGCATAGTGGGCTTTGGATAACTGCCAACCCGAGTTTAATCCACAGCGCACCGGGCGCGCACCGAGCCCGGGTACGCACGGGTAGGCGGCGCGGCCGCTTCTGTCTCGAGGGGCGTACGAGCGGGCGGGCAAGGAGGCCACGCGGGTGGAAGCCTCTGGGTAAGATGGACGGCAGGAGATGCTCTGACTTTGCCTACCTTGCCGCTTTTGCTCCGGAAACCAGCACTCTACACGCCGTTCGCTCTGCTGCTCGGGATGGTTGTTCCCGCCTGTGCGCAGAGCACAGCCTCCATGCAGTCCACCATGCATACCAAGGCCCGCGCGGTCAGCCACTCTGCAACAGCGGCAAGTTGCCCTGCGGCGGCTCCTGACCCGGTGGTGCCTGCGGGTGTGCCGGCTGCGGCCGGGAAGGTCCAGTCCGCCTTTGCGCTGCGGTATATCGATACCGTTATCGGAACAGGTGAGGTGCCTACGCCGGGTGAGTTCCTGACGGTGCACTACACAGGGTGGCTTGCCTCCGACGGCACCAAGTTTGATTCGTCGGTGGATCGGGGCGAACCCATCACGTTTCAGCAGGGTGTGCACCGGGTGATTCCGGGCTGGGACGGCGGCTTTGGGAACATGCATGTGGGCGGGAAGCGGCGCCTGTTTATCCCCTACCAGCTTGCTTATGGAGACAATGGGCGGCCTCCGGTGATTCCACCGCAAAGCGACCTGATCTTCGATATCGAGCTGGTGGCTGCTTCCCCGAACGATCCCAGCACCGCGCCTTTGCCTGCGCAGCCGGCTACGCCGCCGAACCCGCCGGCACCGCCATCTGCACCGGGCAGCAGTGCTCCACAGCGGTAGGTCCAAGCGGAGAGCGAGGATCTAGCCGGGGACGGAAACCTAGCCGGGGCTGAAACCTAGCCGGGGACGGAGACGCCGACCAGCGAGAGTACGACCGAGCCGCGCACGGGATCGCCAAAGACGTGCGCGGGCTCGAAGACGCTCCACATCATCTCGTTGGCCACGGCGGCGCGGCTCCGGTCATCGCTCACGCCGGAAAGCACGTGGTAGTCATACACGCGGCCGGTGGCGTCGATGAAAGCGCGCACCACCACGGAGCCATTCAGGGCGCCCATGGGGTCGGAGCCATCCGGCAGGGAGCTGTAAAGGAGGCGCGGCGGCGTGGCCATGCCGATCGGCTGGTCGCGAGCCGCGGCTTGCTCGGGGGTTGCGAAGGTGCCAAAGAGCAGCAGCATGGTGCCGAGCAGCAGAACCGTGCCGGCAAAACCGGTCGAGGCCCGCATGGCCAGAGGTGCAATCGTGTTTCGCCACTGCACCGCGCACCGGTCCAGCACGGCGCGGAAGGTTCGCGACTCTTCCTGGGAGATGGCAACCCGCAGCTGCAGGGCGAGCGACGAGGGCACCCTTGCGGGACGGAGCTGGGCAAGGGCTACGAGCGTACCGCGCCACTCGGCAAAGCTGCGGGTGCAGCCGCGGCAGTGCCGCATATGCTCCCCGAGCTCCGCCATGGCGACGCCGGATAGTGTGCCGTCCAGGTAGGCGGAGAACTGCGCTTCGACTTCTGTACAGAGCAAAAGGCTCACAGAGCACCTCCGCTGCGCGCCCGGCCGGGCCCACAGGGCGCGGCAAGGTGAGCCAGGTGTTTCTTGAGATGAGCACGGCCCCGCATGAGGCGCGACTTGACTGTGCCCAGATGCACATTCAGGATTTCGGCGATCTCTTCATAGGCAAAGCCCTCGATGTCGCGAAGAACCACGGTGGTGCGAAAGGGTTCCGGTACCTCGCGCAGAGCCGCCTCGACGCTCTCGCGCAGCTCGGCCTGGGCGGCTGCCTCAAAGGGAGAGGCGCCCTGCTCGGCCAGGGTTTCGAGCAATGAGAGCCCATCCTCATCCCCCGGATTGGCTTCGCTTTCCAAAGTCACCTCGCGCTCGCAGTGGCGTCGCCACCAGCGGCGCTGATTGGAGGCTTCATGGATGGCGATACGATAGATCCAGGTGCGCAGGCTGGACTCGCCCTTGAAGCTGCGGATGCCGCGAAAGACCTTGATGAAGACTTCCTGCGTGAGGTCTGGCGCATCGGAGGGGTTGCGCACGGTACGAGCCACGAGGCTGTAGATGGGCTGGTGGTACTGCGCGATGAGGGAAGCGAATGCTGCTTCGGAGCCGGCCTTGAGCTCAAGGAGGATCGTGGCCTCTTCCGGCCTGAGTCCTCCGATCGCACTGGCTACGTTGCCCATACTGTTGATCGCGAGCCCCGACTGCATCTCCAGACCCTCCTCACAGTAACAGGCTGCGCAGAAGCTTGTCCCCGAATGATCCTGCAGAGAAGTGCGGGCTGGGACCAGCGCTACCCCAAGGTAGACACCGGCTGCGGTGTGCCGGTTCCCGACGTGGTCTTTATTGCTGCGGTGCCGGATTAGAGCTGGCGGGCGTGGTTGCTTGCGGCTTCTTTACCGCGGGCTTGCGCTTGCGGGTTGCGGCGCCGGCCTTGGCTCCATCATCCACCACCGTGGAGGTAGCCGGCGCCGCCGGAGCGCTGGCCTGCGCATGCGCCTCCCTGGCTGCGAGCTGCGCTTCCTGCGTTACGGCAGCCTCTTCCATGGCGTCGCCCAGGGCGCGGCGGCTGTTTTCCAGCGAAAGGAGGGCACTGCTGAGCGTCTGTGTGTCGTTCTCCGGCGCAGACAGGTCTGCCGTCTCGACGACGCGCAGCAGCACGTCGTAGAGCGCGTCGAGGTTGCGGAAGACCGGCAGGTTCTTTGAGATCACACCTGGTGCTGCGTCGGCGGTGGCCAGCAGACCGGGCAGGGTTCCGTCCAGGTCGCGCGTGATGGAACCCATGTTGCTGCTGGCTTCTTGCCGGACCGGTCCGGGGGCCTTCCATTTGTCGAGGCGTACGCTGCTCAGTGCCTGCCTTAGCTGATCCAGCGAGGGTGAGACGAAGCTCGAGGCGGTGGCGGAGGCTGGGGTAGCTGCCTGGGCGGCGGCTGCCGTGACCGGCAGGAGCAGGGTGGGCAGCACGATCAGGGCGTAGGAGAAGCGGAAGGTCATGGCTTTCATGCTTATGGCTTTCATCGTTATGGCTTGTCTCAGGGTATAGAGACTGCTTCACCATTTGTCCAAAGTAGTCTAGTGCTGCTCAGGCAGCTCAAAGACGTTGATGGAGAGCGGTTGGAGGTCCAGGGAGAGCGTGCCGCCTACCGGCGCGGAGACGCTGTGTTCCACCGGGACGATCCGGGTTGGGTCTGTGATGGAGTTGGTCGCCTCGGTCGACGGGGCAGAGAGCACGAATTGACGTCCCGCGCCTACGCGAGCACCTTGCACATCGACCCGGAGCTGCCGGGCTTCTGTCGTCGCGTTGACCAGCTTAAGAAAGAGAGTGCCGCTGGCACGGTCGCGCGTGACCGAAGCGAAGAGGCGCACCGGGTCGCCGGTGAACTCGCTCCCAAGAATCTGATCGCCGCGATGCCCGCTGAAGAGCACCTGCGCGTAGTAGCTAGGTGAGCCGTAGCTCTCCATCGCGTCGTAGCCGATGAGGTCTGTGTTCCACTGCAGGCCGCCGGGGTTCACGTTGGTGAGCAAGGGTGCGTAGCTCGCCATGAGGACCACGTCGCTGTTGCGTTCGAGCCCGGTCATCCACGCGGCATCCCCGAGTGCTGCGCCAAAGTTTGGGGTAGGCGCGCCCTCGCGGGTCGCCCACTCGCCCACGAAGATTTTCGGTCCCGTCCGCGGGGTCGCGTCGTAGTGGTGCACATCCTCATAAAACTCCTGCGCGGAGCGGTAGAAATGGTCATCGATCATGTCGGGCGTAGAGCCTTGCACAGGCGTCGTGGCAATGAGCTGCAGCTGAGGATATTGGCGCTTGATGGCGTTGTAGAACTGCGCGTACCGGCCGTTGTAGCTGCCGGACTTATCGAACTCATCCTCGTTGCCGATCTCTACATAGCCGAGCGGGAAAGGAGCCGGGTGGCCGTCTTTGGCGCGTTCTGCGCCCCAGCGGCTTGTTGGGCTGCCGGTGACGTACTCGATCTCGTCCAGGGCATCCTGGACATAAGGAGCAAGCGCTGGACCGGCGTCGACATGCTCACCTTGCAGCGAATAGCCGGCGTACACGGCCAGGAGCGGCTGCATGTGCAGGTCCTCGCACCACTCGAGGAACTCGAGCAGCCCGAGGCCGTCGGAGCTGCGGTATTGCCAGGGGCTGGGGTGGGTGGGCCGGCCGACGAGAGGGCCGATGGTCTGCTTCCACTGGTAGCGATCCGCGATGTGATCGCCTTCCAGATAGTTCCCTCCGGGGAAGCGCAGAAAGGCCGGGTGCATGGCGGCCAGCTTTTCCATGAGGTCAGCCCGATTGCCATTGGCACGCGCCTTGTATGTCGGCGGGAACAGGGAGACAAGATTGAGCCACACCGTGGCCGGCGCATGGACGGAAAGAGCGATATGGTAGCGCGAGGAAGGCGTGATGGCCGGCGTGTGAAGCGATGCGTGGTAGAGCTGCCACGTGCTGCCGATATGCGGGACAGCCTGCGCTACGACCGGCTTTCCAGACGCATCGTCGATAAGCTCCACCGTCAGACTTGTGTCACTCGCCGCTTTGGCATAGAACGAAGCCGCGTAGTCCGTCTGGGGCCGCAGGGGAATGCCCCAGTAACCGTCATTCTCGACGCCGGCACTGGCGCCGGCCGGCACGGAAGTGGCTTTGAGCTCGAGGCTTGCCGGGATGGCGGCGCTGGGCCCGGTTGTGGTGTCGATCGTCACCGTGGCTTGCGCCGTGCCGCGCTGCAGGAGGTTCCAGTGCTCAGCACCTGCCCAGCCAGGGCGCACCACGCGGTTGTGTACCAACTCCGCGTAGAGCCCTCCGTCATAGGAGTCGTTGATCTCCTCCGTCATGAGCCCGTACAGCATAGGGCTGCTCTGTGCCTTGGGGAAGCCTGCATGGATGGTGAGCGTGATGGGGGCCGAGGCAGGGGATGGGGCCGTTTGCGCGTGCAGGCAGGGAGAGAAAGGGAGCAGGGGAAGCAGGCTGCAGCGCAAGAGCCGCAAGGTTTGCTGGAGGATCGGCACGGAGGGTGAGCCCCTGGGGAGAAGATTCAGGCGCAGGAGCCGCCTGGAGTGCGCAACCAGCATAGCGAAGCGGGGGAGAGATGAGCCAGCTCTCAAAGCTCGCTTGCTGCGCGCGGGACGCGGGTGACGCAAGAAAGGCGGGACGAAGGAACCGTCCCGCCTTTAAACCTTTCTTCGCTGCGCCTTGGCTTTCTTGGCTGCGTCTTGGCTTTCTTCGTTGCGCCTTGGCTTTCGAAGAAGAGGCGTTGCCTAGCGTGCCGTGGCACGCACGGGCGTACTGAAGCCCGCGGTTGCCGATTGCACCTTGCCTGCGAGGCTGACAGCCCAGAGGCCGTAGGCCACCTTGGCTACCAGATCAAGGATGGTATAAAGCGCAGCGTCGGTGTTGGCGCTCCAGATGCGTACACCTTCCTGCCCCATGATGAAGACGATTGGGTAGGCCAGCCAGAGAAGGGAAAGAACGCTTGCCTTCTTGACGAAGTCTTTGCCGTTGGGGCCGGTGGCGGTGAGCCTACGGAAGGGTCCGAAGAGCAGGCCGTAGATGGCGATGAAGGAGATGCAGCTGGAGATATAGAACGACCACTTGACTGTCATGTTGTCAGTGACCCCGGCCACAAAGCCGGTGAAGATCATGTATATGTCGGCGCCAAGCAGGCCCATCAGCAGAGCGGGGCGCTTGATGTCCGTGTCTTTCAGCCCGGATGAAACCAGACTGTAAAGCAGCAGGGGAGTGGTAAAGGTCCAATCCACGTAGCGGCCGAAGTAGAAGACGCGTCCGGTGCTCGTGGTCATGGCGCCTGCGCCAAGGGCCATAAGCAGATAGAGGGTGAAGGCAATCATCGGCACATAGAAGTGAGCAATGAGGTCGCCCTGGTCACTTACATCCTTATTGCGGAACAGGGGAAAGAACAGGGCCGCCATGCCGAAAAGCATGCCGATCGTACCGACCCAAAGCCATGTTTCTACATTCATTGTCTGTGTCCCGAAAGAGTGATGATGTTGCTTCTTAGGATGCAAGGCAAGCAGGCGTAAGCAGTTTCTTTTGTAGCCGCCATGATCTTTTTGGATCTGTGAGCGAAAGGGATCTGGCCGTGGCAGCCAGGGCGCAGATGTCACTCCGGGGAGGGCAGAGCCATATCGGCAAGCTCCCAGGTTTCGAAGCTGTGCTCGTGCACTTGCATGTCGACATGCTTTCCGCGGAAGCGCACGCCTTCCACCGTGAGCCGGAGGCGCTGCTCAAGCGCTGCATCGCCGCGCAAGCGAAGTACGCCGCCTGCGCCGACAACACGCTGCCATGGCAGGCCGTGAAGCCCTTCCTGCTGAAGCAGCCTTGCGACGGCGCGGTGATAGAGCGGGTAGCCCGCCGCCGCGGCGACCTTCCCGTATGTGGAGACTTTGCCTTTGGGAATGGACTGGATCACCCGTCGAAAGGCCGACGCGCGGGACCGATCCTTGCGGCGCGCGGCTGCATCGATTCTTCGCTGCACATCCCTGGGGCCAGCGACTGCTCGCATGAAGCGTACTGTATCAAGACTGTTTATCGACTCCTCGGATCGACTCCTCGGATGGGGAGAGAACGCCAGGGCAGCCGATGCAAGAGAACTGCGCCGGCTGCCGATTGTCTTCTACTGCACATCACTTACAAAGACAGCGGTTGTGAGAGCGGGGATGGTCGCTGCTCCTACCTTGGCTGCAAAGGCGGCCGACTTTAAGACCGCGTCTGAGGATTGCTGCTGCGCCGGGTGCAGATGCAGCGACATCCCTGCGAGGGTGGCGTTTGTGAATGTTACGGGTGCATTGCTCGCGTTGAAGAAGACAACGATGTGATGAGCTCCGCCATAGTTGCGGCCATGATCATCCAGCTGCATGACGATCAAGCCGGGGATCTGGTCTGGTCCGGTGTTGAGGAAGTGGAGATTGTTTTGGACTTCCGCAGCGGAAGACATGTGGAAGAGGCCTGAGCTGTAGCGGATCTGCAAGAGCTCCTGGAAGGCTTGCGTTGTTGCCTCGATATTTTGCGGCGTGGGTTTGAGCGCAGAGTTGGCGAGCAGCGGCTGGTAAATAGGCCACGCCGCCTGGTTGACGTTTGCGAGCGGAAGCCCGATGCCCCAGTTATCTCCCTCCCCGCTCCAGTCGATCTTGTTGAACCAGTCGCCGGAGTTATAGCTGCCGTCGTCCATGTCCTTGGAGCGCAGCAGATCGTCTGCGGCGTAGAAGAAGGGAATGCCCTGTGCCAGCGTGATCAGGCTCATGGCAACGACCTGGCGGCGTGCGCGCATGGCGATGGTATCGGCGGCCGATGCCTTGATCTGGATGGCATCGAAGAGCGATTGGTCGTCATGCACGGAGCAATAGTTGACATCTTCCAGCGGCGAGGCCGCGTAGCCCGCCGGCTGTCCGCTGTAGCTTAACTGTGCGCCGGTGACGGACTGCCCCTGGGCATCGACGAAGCTGTAGTTCTTCAATGCGCCGGCAAGGCTTAGCCGAATGAGATCGGCCTGGCTGAGCAGGGTTGCCAGCTGGTCAGACTTCGCTGTGGACTGGCTTGTATACGCGCTTGGATCGGTGAACAGGCCGGTGGCAAAACCCTGGTCCTGGTAGTCGGTGCCGAATGCGTTGCCTCCGCGCACGGAGTCGCGCATCCTGTCGTTGAAGCTGCCGATCCCTGTGCCGTATAGGTTGCTCTGGCTGGCATTTGGACCGATAGCATTGTTTGCCGCCTCCGCGATCTGAAAGCCTTCGCCGTAGATATAGATCTTCCTTCCGTCTACACCATCCTTGGTCGGGGTAAGTGCGTTCAGGGCATTGCGGATATCGACCATGTTATAGACGAAATGCAAACCCATGGCGTCGAAGCGGAAGCCGTCGATCTTGTACTCCTTCGCGTTCAAGACGACGGTGTCGATCATCAGCTTTTCCATCATCTTGTGTTCGCTGGCTGTGTCGGCGCAGCAGGAGCCGGTCTCCAGCACGCCATTGGCATCGAGACGGTGATAGTAGTTTGGTACCAGCTCGTCGAAGTTGGCGCTGGGTGTTTCGCCGCTGGTGTAGGTGTGATTGAACACGACATCCTGGATCACGCGCAGACCCGCCGCATGCAGACCCTCGACCATGGTGCGGTACTCGCGCACACGGTCTGTGGGGTTGATGGCGTACTGGCCGGCCGGGGCCATGTAGTGCACCGGGTCGTAGCCCCAGTTGTAAGCATCCGTGGCCTGCACGTTCTCGATTGCTTGCTGCTGTTGCTCGCCATCGGGTGGGTTGGGCGAGAGAGCGCCGGGCGACTGCCAGGTCGACTTATCCTCATTGACACTGCCGAAGTGAAAGCTGGGCAGCAAATGGACGGCTTTCAAGCCGGACTGGGCCAGCGTACGAAGGTGCCGCATGCCGTTTGTCTCCGGGTCGGCAAAGGCTTCATAAGTTCCCTGGATAGCCGCCGGTACGGAGGGGTCGCCGACGCTGAAGTCGCGTATATGAAGCTCGTAGACACTGGTGTCGGCAAGGCTCGCGATCTTTGGAGAGGGGACAAAATCCCAGGCTGGCGGTTTTGTTTCATCCGTGCGGAGATCGGTGATCCGGCTCATGACTCCGTTCAGCGAGAGGTCGATGGAGTAAGGGTCGGTCGTTGTATTGGTATCAATCGCCTGGTCGGCGGAGACATAGACGTTGGCCCGCAGCTGATAGTACTTACCTTTCCAGTCGTAGTCTCCGTCAGCAACCCACACGCCGCGATGCTCGTGCATGGCGACTGTTTTTTCAGGGGCGGCATCTGTGGCGTTGTTGAATAACAGCAGAGAAAGACTCTGCGCTGTGGGTGCCCATACCTTGATCTTTACCGGGTAGCTTTCATCGTCTTCCCAGTCAGACCAGGAGCGATCGTCCTCATGGTGGAAGACAACGCCCAGCTTGCCGGTGTACGCGAATAACGCATCCAGAGCGCCGAAAGTCTGTACGCCCGTGGTGTACTTCAGCGTGCCATTGGAGGCTGTAGATGCTACTTGTAGCTGGCTTTTGAGCGCCCCTGCCACAACAGCCGGCTTCATATTCTCAGGAAGCTTGAAGAGCGCATAACCTGCCAGCTGGGGAAAGCGTGTCAGCTCATCCGCCGTCAGAGTGCCGGAGTACGGAGTGAGCGGGAAGGCGGTGCCGCCGGTGAGACCGGTGGCTGTGATCTGCAGACCGGCCGTGGGGCTGGCATAGAGTGTGTAGGTATTGGTTGACTCGAAGTATCCGGGCTGAATCGCGATTGTGGTGGCGTCGATCCAGTAGGCCTGCAGCTGACCAAAGGGGCCCTGCAGGAGTTGGGCGGCCGTTGGCGGCTGTAGGAAGACAGTCGCGGTGCCGGAGACAACCCAGCCTTCGGTCTGTGCCGGAATTTGCAAGGCCTGGTCCGGCCCTGGATCTTTGGCGCCGGTAATGCAGTTATGGATGATGAAGCCGAGGCTGCCGGGTGTGACACCTACATCGAAGTAGGGGCCGTAGCTGTCGTAGCCGGTATAGGAGTCATTGGTGACGCAGAAGTTGCCTGTCGGGTCGGTGGTGGCTCCGTACACATAGAGTAGCCAGTTATCGTAGACGCCGTCAGGGCGGTAATAGTGGATGCGCGCGTGATTGGGCGGGATGGGAGGATCCTGCCCGCCGGTGCCGAGAACCGGCTGGTAGGTCAGCAGGTTGTCATTGCCGGAGATCTCCCAGAACTCGTTTCCTTGCGTCGCCGGATCGACAGACTGGTTCGGTCCAGGATCCTTGGTGTTGCCGTTGTGCAGGATAAGTCCAACGTCCGTAGCGCCGGCTGTGACTCCGACATCGAAGTACGCTCCAAAGCCGTCCGTACCTGTGACAGGAACTGGCCCGCCCGCGAAGTTATTCGGCTCTGTGGTGTCAAAGAAGGCGTAGATTGTCCAACCTGTGTACTTACCGTCGGGACGGAAGTAGTGGACGCGTATGTCTCCGCCGGGGATTGGCGGATCTGTCTGCGCAATGGCGGACGCTGCAGTCACGAGGCCTGCGAGAAGCAAGAAGAGGGAGACGATACGGAACCCGGTGCGGAATACTTTGTGGTGGATAACCATGGAGCTTTTCTCCTGCGAGGGAAGAACGTTGTGTACAGCGAAGCTATGTTGCGTGGAAGCGAACTCCTAGCGCAGTTGAACCGTCTCACCGCGGACGTTGGCTGGGATGGTTACGCTCCAGTTCGTAGCATTGTGTTGCAGGGCAAGACTCGCCTTGCCGAGAGCAGCTGTCTTCGACTGAGGGGTCCAACCATAGATTTCAAGCCGGTACAGAGTCCACCATGCGGCGAAGCTGCCCTCCTGCGGCGCTACCTGCACGGCCAGGGAGCCATCCTGCGCCAGCGAGCAGGAGAACCGCACGCGTGCGTAGTTGCCGTTGCGATAGTCAAAGCTGTGACCGTCGTCTGTGTAGACTTCGCCGGTGCAGGGCGTGTTTGGATCGGCGGCAGGGTAGACGCGCAGTGTGAGTGGTCCCGCGGGCTTTTCTGCCGTGCTCTGCGTGAGCGGCTGCAGGGGCAGGATGCTGCCGCCTCGTACATAGACAGGAAGCGCGGCCAGGCTCGGTTGAATCATGAGCGGTTTGTCCTGGTTCAGTTTGTCCCGCTGTTCCAGATCGCTCGCTTGCGCTTTCTTGCTTCGCTGAAACGCTTCACCCGTCCAGTAGTCGTACCAGGTGCCCGACGGTAGGTGCACCTCATATGACGCAACCTCTTCGGGCGATGGATTGGGCGCAACGAGGAGATTGCTGCCGACCATGAACTCACTTCCGCTGTCATCCAGGTCCATCGGATGTTCGTCGGCAGTTGCATGGGGGAACTCGACAAACAGAGGGCGCATCAACGGCAAGCCCGTATGGGAGCTATCTTCTGCCGTGGTGTACAGGTAGGGCAGCAGCCGATAGCGCTCCTCGATGAAGCGACGGCGAATGTCCTCCTGCGCCGGGCCATCCACCCAGACTTCATGCGGACGCGTTCCCTTGGCAGAGTGGTCGCGGTCAATGGGTTGAAAGGCTGCAACCTCGAGCCACTTCGTGAGCAGCTCAGGCGAGGGGGAACCGGCAAAACCGCCGACATCGGCACCAGCCATGGAAAAGCCGCTGAGCCCAAGGTTCATGAGCTGCGGCATGGTCTGACGCAGGTGGTTCCAGGTGGCGCTGTTATCGCCGGTCCAAGTGACGGCGTAGCGCTGCCCTCCAGCAAAGCTCGCTCGCGTCATGACAAACGGCCTCTCGTTTGGCCGTAACTTCAGCAGCCCATCCGTGGTGGCCTCTGAGTTGAGCATGCCGTAGACGTTGTGGATCTCAAGGTGGGTTGCGGTGCGTTTGGTAAAGCCGGGTTCATCGATACGGTGCTGCACATTGTCCGGCATGGTCTTAGTCGGCACGTTGAAGACGGCCGGTTCGTTCATGTCATTCCAGAAGCCCGCGACACCATCGGCGACGAAGTCTTTGAACAGCGATCCCCACCACTCGCGTGTCTGCGCCTGCGTAAAGTCCGGGAACATGGCGGGACCCGGCCACACTGTGCCCACGTAGCGAGAACCATCCGGCAGCTTCACAAAGTGGTCGCCTTGCACGCCTGAATCATAGGGAGCGTAGCCGATGCCGGGCTGGTCCGCGATATGAAGATCCGTGATGACCACAAGCCGGAACTGGTCAGCAGAAAGGTTCTTAACCAGTTGAGGAAAGTCAGGGAACCGCTCGGGATCGACCGTGAACGGCATGTTGTTTTTCTGGAAGTCAATGTCAAGCCAGAGCACATCGGACGGGATGTGATCGGAGCGCAGGCGATGCTCGACATCGAGGAGCTGCGACTCCGGCGAGTATGTGTAGCGCGACTGCTGGAAGCCTAAAGACCAGAGCGGCGGCAAGGGTGTAGGCCCGGTAAGCCAGGCATAGGTTGAGAGCACCTGTTTCGGCTCCGGCCCGTACAGGAGGAAGTAATCGAGTGGGCCGTCGGTTGCGCCGAAGCTGTACTCTCCGGGCTGCTCGCGCCCGAAGTCAAAGAAGCTGCGGAAGGTGTTGTTGAAGAAAACACCCAGCGTTCTCCCCTCGCGCATTTGCAGAAAGAAAGGGATGCTTTTGTAGATCGGATCAGAGGACTCCTGCCAGCCGAAGCGGTCGGTGTTCCACATGGTGAAGGCTTCACCGACGCGATCGAGTGGGCCCGGCTTGTCGCCCAGGCCGAAGAAATGATCGTCGTCCGTGGATCGCTTGTACACGCGGAAGTCTCGCCCGCGGCGCGCGATGGGCTCGGCGTCCTCCTGTAGGACATGACCGCTTCGATCCGATACGGTGAGCGCGAGGTCAGGACCGACGGCCACATGCAGCTTGCCGGTGGAAAAGCCATGCGCCTCCGCCGTGACCTTGGCTGTGCTGTGCAAGGCAGCCGGCAGAACAGCCCAGGATGCGTTCTCGGGCTCCTGCCCGGTGGGCCAGACACGCACACGGACCACGTCGTCGCGCAGGGCCGTCACCTCGAGGACCTGTGCCGCGTTTTGAACACGAATGCCGTTAGGCAGTGCTTGCACGGGAGTGCTTTGGGCTGCCACCTGCATGGTGACAGACCCGAAAGCAAAGCAGAGACTGGCGGCGGTCCGCATGCGCTGTGATCTACCTGGGGGCACGGGATTTTTCCGCAACAGGCATGCAAGCGCGAGTGGGAGTGGAGAGAGGACGTCTTCTTGCGGATGGTGGCTCACGATGGTTTTTCCTAGGGCGCGCTTGGGCTTGGAGAGTCGACGAAGATGCGTACTCCAAAAGGAGGTAGAGAGAGAGCCGGCAGGGCTACAGCGGGCGGCGGGATAGGAGCCTCCGCGGTGGGCATCCCTGCTTCTCCGGAGTGGGAGGGAGTATTTAGGACGACTTCTTTCCAGGGGCTTGCAGCGGCTTCTACCGTGCCGGCGAAAGGTGCGCTGGAAAGATTGACGGTGACAAGAATCGTTTGTTCCGGAGAGCGCCGCAGATAGGTTACGACGTGAGCTTCATCGGAGTTATGCACCCAGACGAGCTCGCCATGGCGCAACGCAGGGGAGGCTACCCGCAGGGGAATCATCGCTTTGTAGAACTCCCCGAAGGCGTGTTCTACCTGGCCGGATGGCCAGAAGATAGGTACTTTCTCAAAGAGCGCCGGGCCGGCAGAAGGAGCGGCATCGCCGACCTCCATACCGTTGTAGAGCATGGGGCTGCCGGGAAGGGTGAAGACAAGAGCGGACGCTGCGAGCGCACCCTGCGCGCCATAGCGATTGATGGCCCGGCGCGTGTCGTGGTCATCGCTGACCAGCATGTGACGGCTGCCGGAAGGGAAGCGTGCCTCCTGCATGCGGATCTCCTCCCGGATGGATGACGCCGGTTTGCCGCGCATGATGACCTGGTTCATCGTCTCGAGGAGGGGCCAGGCGTAGTCGATGTTGAAGTCCTGATGCAGCAGATCGGGTTGGGAGGCCTCGGCGAGCAGCAGCACATCCGGACGGATGGCCCGAAGGGCCGCACTTGCTTCGTCCCAGAAGGTTACGGGCACATCGCCCGCGTCATCGCAGCGGAAGCCATCGAGGTCAAAGGTCTTTAACCAGTAAGCGAACATACCGACCATGTACTTGCGCAAGGCGGGATTGTCATAGTTCAGTGCTGCAACGTCGGTCCAGCTATGGGGGTAAAGAACTTTGCCGGAAGCATCCTGCTTGTAATACGTGGGGTGCGCCATCATAACGCTGTCCCATGCTGTGTGGTCTGCCACCTCATCAAGGATGACGCGCATATGGCGTTGGTGCGCAGCCTGCACCAGGTGCAGAAGGTCTGCTTTGGTGCCAAGATCCGGGTTGACGGCGAAATAGTCGCTGACGGCGTACACGCTGCCGTAGGTGCCGAGCCGATGCGTTTTGCCGATGGGGTGGATCGGCATCAGCCAAAGAACATTGACGCCCAGCTGCTGCAGGCTGTCAAGGCTGGCGGTGACACCGTTCAAGGTGCCGGCCGAGGAGAAGGCACGCGGAAAGATCTCGTAGAAAACAGCTTGCTCCATCCAGGATGGCACGTTTTGTGCGACGGCTGGAGCGGGGTCGTTGGCTCCGCCGGAAGCTATGGCCGGGGACGCAGGAAGGGAGAGGAGCAGAGCCAGCAGCGGAGCCCAGGTGAGGCGGGTAGATAGGAGAGAGAGGGCCGACAGCACGAAAGGCTCCTAAGCAAGAGGAAGTGCATGAAGATCAAGAGAGCAAGGCGCTTCCGGGACCGCGCACGCCGGGAGGGCGGGCGCGGTCCCGGAGCGGGTTAGAAGACCAGGCGAGCGGCTACCTGGATCTGGCGGGGCGCTCCATGAAGGCCGGTGATCTTACCGAAGTTGGAGGATGGACCGTTGAAGTTTCCCGGCTGGGCAAAGTTAGGTGTGTTGGTGACGTTGAACGCGTCTCCATGCAGCTCAATTTGTTTTCCTTCAGAGATATGGAGGTTCTTCTGAGCGCCGACATTCATAGTCCGGCTTCCGGGTCCATAGACCTGGTTCCGGCCTAGAGTACCGAGCCGCGTGTAGATGGTATTTGTGGTGCCGTCTGTTGCATTGACAAAGGGGATTGCGTTAGAGAACGAGGTGGTGTTAAACCACGTCCCACTTATGCTTTTTGGGTAAGTGATGGGGGCGATGAGGTCCGGCCGGTTACCTGGCGCGGACCCGCTGCCCGCCTGCAAATCCACGGGCTGGCCTGTCGAGAGAAGAACGATATCGTTGATCTGCCACCCTCCGATCGCTAGATCCAGCAGCCGGGGAGCACTGGCGCCGAACCTCTCGCCGTGTCCAAACGGAAGGTTGTACACGAACGATCCGCTGGCAATCTGTCGCTCGTCCTGGCTGGAGTTGCCGTAGTTCGCTGCCTGATCGTAATCGAGCAGGACTGCTACCGGAGTTCCACTGTAGGGGCTGTCAGTGTTGTCAAGGGCATGGGACCAAGCATAGGAAGCTGTTGCCAGGAAGCTTGTGGCGCGATGCTCAAAGTGCACCTGCAACCCGTTGTAATTAGAACTACCATTGTAGTCATCGTATGTAAGCCCGCCGTCCTGGCCCGGGATCGGCCGCGTCGTCGCACCGATGTGGTAGTTGGTCAGATTACTGTAGAAGGTAGAGAGCCGGTCGGCATAAGTGCCTACATAGCCGAAGCTAAGCACATCCTTCGATGTGAATTGTTGCTGTAGCTGAAGGTTGTACTCCTGAATGCGACTGTGTTTATTGTTCGGGTTGACGACGGTACCGCCGAGGCCTTGCGGTGGGTTCATAGGATTGAAAGTGGCGACCGAAGGCGGGAGCGGCAGCTGCGTCGTCACAGCCGCAGGACCTGTGTAGCCGGCGCACGAATAGGATCCCGGTTTGGTGACGGTCTGACCGCTCAAAGTGATGCAATATCCGTCCTCTGCGGTGAAGAAGTTGTTACCGCTGAAGGGGCCATTTTGTCCGAGCTGGTTATAGATGCCGCCGTAGTCTGGGAAGTAGAAGATTCCGTAGCCGCCGTGAAGGGCCGATTTCCCATTGCCGCTGAGATCGTAGGCGAATCCGACGCGAGGCGCGAAGTTCAGAAAGTCCTGGTTAACGATTGTCTTAGACACCCCATTGACCCCCGCTTCTAACACCTGATTATTGGCGAGATCAAATGAGCTCTGCTGGTTGTGGGCTTCGTATGGCCAGGTGATTAGGTCGTAGCGGATGCCCAGGTTGAGAGTGAGGTGATGGTTCACGCGCCAGTCATCCTGGAGGAAAAGCGCATCTTCCTGGTTGATGTTGGAGAAGAAACCTATTTGCGAACCGATCTGGTAGTTATCTACGCCTCCGACCAGAAATTCGCTCTCGTCGTATCCGGTGAAGTCTTCGTCTCCGTTTGTGAAGAAGCCACCTTTGCCCTCGATAGGCCGGTAGTAATTGACAACGCGGCGAAGGAACGTTCCGCCGAAGTTCAATTGGTGACTGTGAGCAGTAAGACTGACCGTGTCAGTGACCTCATAGGTGTTCTGCGGCACCTCAAAAGGGCCGAAGTCGCCTGTGTACATCATCTCAGTGCCGGTACCGCCGATCAGCGGCCCGCCTGTGCCCGCCGCCACACCTAAAGCGGAGTCGTTAATGCCGAGCTCTGATCCGACCGAAATACCATAGTTTGGCGGCGTAAACCCAAAGTTGTCGCGGTTATAGGCGATACGCGCCTCATTCACCGCACGCGGTGAGAAGGTATGGGTATAGCCCAGGTCGTATCCGCGAGCATGCAGATAGTCGTTTGCACCATTGGCATTGAGCGGGGGATTGCTGCCGTTTTGGGCGAGCTGAGAGTTTAGATCGTTTGTGGAGTTGTCATAAGAGTAGCGGAAGAAGAAAAGGTTGTTGAGAGAAGCATTCCAGTCAATGCGGGTATCAAAGGTGTTGTACTTCTGAATCTGGCTCTGGTCCGTTAAGTAATTATTGAGAGCGCGGTCCGTCCGTGAAGGTAGAGGGAAGGCATTCAGATAGTTCACCGCTGCGGTATTGAGGCGGCCTGTCGGAATGACGTTGTTAGGAAAGGGGGTGCATGTCAGGGGATCATAGACTTGACCCTTACTATACATACCAAGGTTTGCATCCAAAGTGGCATAGTTGGGAACACAGCGTGGGAAAGCCGTGGTAAAGACCGGTGTCGTTGATACGCTGGCACTCGCAAAGCTTGGATTGAGTAGTTCCGAGAAATCACCCTGGCGCATCAAGGCCGTCGGAACCGTGACGTAGCCGGTGGACGATGGCTGCTTTACGCGGGTCCCCTGATAATCGCCGAAGATGAACAACTTGTTCTTGACAAGCGGTGCTCCGAGTGATCCGCCAAACTGGCTGCGGTTGTAGGCGGGATTGGGAGTTGCGGGCTGTCCATTGAACTGGTAGTTCGGGTTCGCCGCCCACTTGCCGCTGCGATAGAACTCGAAAGCCGATCCGTGAAGCTGGTTGGTACCCGACCGAAGGGAGCTGACTACCAGGGCTCCACCGGCGCGACCATACTGCGCCGGAGCCACACTGGTATCTACCTTGAACTCCTGGGTGGCATCGACGGGCGGGAAGAAGATGATGACATTGTTCAGCCCATCATTGTTGTCCACGCCGTCGAGGATGAAGTTGTTGGCCTGAGGGCGAGTCCCATTGACGGCCAGGACGCCTCCGCCAGTATCACCGAAACGACCTGCCGTGTCCTGGCCATTCTCTGAGTAGGTCCCCTGCGTAACGCCAGGCGTCAGAAGAGCCAGGTTTAAGGTGTTGCGTCCATTGAGCGGCAACTCAGTAATCTGCTTGCTTTCGATTGTCTCGCCCAAGGTCGGATCAGAGGTGTTGACCAGGGATGCGGCACCTGTGACTTCGACATTTGTCGTTTCTGAGCCTGGCTGGAGAGCAAAGTTCAGCGTCAAGCTCGTCGTGACAACGACAGTGATCGCCTGCGTCTGTGTTTGAAAGCCGGTCGCAGTCACGGTTGCGGTGTAGTCACCAGCCGGCACCGCCGAAACATTCAGTTCACCGCTTGCGCTCGAGCTGCCAATCAACTTCAATCCGGTGGTTGTGTTTACCAGGGTGATGCTGGCTTTCGGGATGGCGGCGCCGCTTGGGTCTGTTACAGTCCCGACTACCCTTCCCGAATCAGATTGCCCTAGGGCATGCGGTGCTGCTGGAATCAGAAGGGTGCCCAGGGCCAGAACGAGACTTGCGGCTCTGTGGCTCCTGTTGGCAAAGTATGAATGCTTTCTGGTCATTGGCTCTTCTCCAAGTCTTCTCTGCCGCCGCTGCTTACGCTCACAGGCGCTTGAGCAGGTACTGGCGGCACGATGCTGACCCTCCTCTCGTTTCCATGCTTCATGCAATAGCTACGCCATTCTCTTTTCATAGCTTTGGCATTCACGACTAAACGTAACCGTATGTGGCGCTTACGCGCCTCTATTTGCTATCGACCGGCTGCAATCTATGATGGACTGAGTGCAAGAAGGAGATGCGCTTGCCGACGCGAGAAACAGTCGACCGTTTGCTGTTCGGTCTTTTCGAGGCAGATCTACATACCGGCGAGCTCTGGAAGGCCGGGCACAGGATCAAGCTTCCCAGGCAGCCGTTCCGCGTGCTGGCTGCCCTGCTGGCGCGGCCGGGCGAGATTGTGACGCGGGAAGACCTTCAGCTCGAGATTTGGGGTGTAAACACAAACGTCGACTTCGACCAGGCGATTGCGGCAGCGATCAATAAGATCCGTGAAGCGTTGGGGGATTCGGCAGAAAACCCACGCTTCGTCCAGACGCTCACCAAGCGCGGCTATCGCTTTATCGCCCCCGTCACGCATTTGGTGGCTGACTCCGTTCCTCCCCCGTCCCAGGAGCTGCTGTCCGCGGAGCCGGTGCGCCCCCTCGCTCTCGAAGCCAGCCCCACCAGCACCGTTTTGCAAGTTGCAGCCGGACCGGAACACAAAGTCACGCCAGCTTCGCCATCCACGGAGCTGGAAATCTCAGCAGTTCCGCATGGGGGGGACATACAAGCCTCACATCCCGTCCGGGACCTCGAGGACCATAGCGGGAGCTTGGGGGGAGGAGCCGCCAGGCCGGCTCTGGAACGAGAGCCTGCCCGGCGGGCTCGAGCTTCGCTCCCGAACCTGATCCTTGCCGCTGTCGTACTGGCGGCAGGCGTCCTGATTGGCATCTTGATCGTGCCGGCAGCCTCGAAGACCGCTCCTTTTCAAGTCGACCAGGTGACGCACTACGTCCCGATCTCCGTGGGGCCGCCCAATCCTGAGAGCTTCCTAACGATGGCCATGGATGGCAACCGCGTGTTGACGTCGGTCATGGTGAATGGCCGTCCCCGCCTTTCCGCTATAGATGTAGATACCGGGGAGGTGCAGGGGATCGGACTGCCCGAGGAGATCTCCTCCAATTCACTGACGGATGTTTCGAAGGATGGCTCCAGACTGCTGCTGCGGAGCCAGCAGTCGACGGAGTCTGAGCAGCCGCTGTGGGTGGTTCCTTCGGCGGGAGGAAGCGGGCGGCGCATCCCGGGTGTGCTGGCTCATGATGCAGCCTGGATGCCGGACGGCGTCAGCATTCTTTACGCGGCCGGCAACGATCTGGCCGAGGTGGGCCTGAACGAGGATGTATCTACGCCTTATGCGAAGCTGCCCGGCCGCGCTTTCTGGCTCCGCTGGTCGCCCGACGGCAAGCTGTTGCGATTTACCCTGTTTGATCCGGTCACGCATGCGGCGGCTCTTTGGGAGCTGGAAAGCGGGAGCCGGACACCAAGACCGCTACGGTTCCCGGGCGTTCCACAGTTTTCGGCATGCTGTGGCGTGTGGCTGCCCGATGGACAGTCGTACATCTTCCAGGGTAGCCGCGACTTGTGGGAGCTGAAAGGTTTCGGGCGCCGCGCGAGACTGACCCAGCTGACAAACGGACCGCTTCGCTCTCTGTCTCCTGTGGCTGCTCCAAACGGCAGCCGCGTTTACTTCGTTGGCCTGGAAGCTCCCTCCGGTTTGCAGCAGTTTGACCTCGAGCGGAAGGAGTTTCGCTCGGCACCGGCGTTTCTGGCGGACGCCAACCGCGTTGACTTTTCCCAGGATGGTAAATGGGTCGCATGGACCGACATCCACGAGAAGCTGTGGCGCGCGCGCACGGACGGTTCTGACAAGGTACGGCTCACCTCGGATGCTTTGGAGGTTTTTCTCGCGCACTGGTCGCCTGACGGAAAGCGCCTGGCGGTGATGGCGAAGAAGCCGGGAAGTGTTTGGCAGATCTACCTTGTGGACGCAAGCGGGGGCAAAACGGAAGCTCTGCTTGACGAGGCGCGCAATGCTGCGGACCCGGGATGGTCCCCGGATGGGGACAGCCTTGTGTTTGGCCGAGAGCCGGACTTGATGGGCAAAGAGAGCGGCTCCCGTACCCTGCAGATCATCCATCTTTCCACGCACCGAGTGGAAGAGATCCCGGACTCCAGGGATATGTTTAGCCCGCGCTGGTCCCCCGACGGCCGCTGGATCATGGCGCTGACCCTCGATCAAAAGACCGTGATGCTTTATGACGTCGCACGCCGGCAATGGCGGGGTCTGGCCTCCACCAGTGCTGCTGACCCGGTTTGGAGTGGGGACAGCAAAGCCATTTATGTGCATGCTTTCCTGGCGAACCGGGAGCCGATTTTGCGGATTGAAGTACCGAGTGGAGCGAGCAAGAATGTAGCCGACCTGGGGAACTTCCATGATGGAGAAGCGGCCAACTACTTCTTTGGAGGAGTGACGCCTCGAGGAGAACCCCTGGTTCAACCTCGCATCGGCACAGGAAACCTTTACGCGCTCGACCTCACGGGGCCGTAGGTAGCGGATACATGTGGATGCAGGCTTCCCGCAGCGAGCCGCTGCTTCTCCGGGTGGAAAGTCGCTAGTCTGGAAGGATGACGAACGAAGATCTGCGCGGCCTTCCGACCCGGGAGGAACTGGCCTCCACTCTGCGAGGTGTTTTTCCGCACCTGGCGCCTACGGACGTTACGCTGAGCCCCATGCGGGGCGGGCGTGCAGCGGCCAAGGCTGCTCTTGCGCGGGTGCAGCCTGAGAGCTACGCACGCTCGCGCAACTATCTCGATGGCGAGGTGACGCGGCTCTCTCCTTATTTGCGGCACGGCGTACTGACGCTGGCAGAGGTGCGCGACAGCATTCTGGAGCAGGTAACGAAGCCTGAGCACGCCAGCAAGCTCGTGAATGAGCTTGCCTGGCGCGATTACTGGCAGCGGCTCTACATGCAGATGGGTGAAGGGATCTGGGAAGATCGCGAGCCGTACAAGACTGGCTACCGCGCTACAGACTACGGCGCGGAGCTGCCGGCCGAGATCCCGGATGGCGAGACGACGCTGCGCTGCATCGACGGCTTTGCGCAGCAGCTGAAAGAGACGGGCTACCTGCACAACCATGCACGCATGTGGGTTGCAGCCTATGTGGTGCATTGGCGCAGGGTGCGCTGGCAGGCGGGAGCGCGCTGGTTTCTGGAGCACCTTGTGGATGGCGACCCGGCCAGCAATAACCTTTCCTGGCAGTGGGTCGCCTCAACCTTTGCCAGCAAACCTTACATCTTCAACCGGGAGAACCTGGAGCGCTATACGGCGGGTGCTTACTGCCGCGATTGTCCGCATGCGGAGGCGCATACGTGTCCGTTCGAACATGATTATGAGGCGCTCGAACAGACGCTGTTTCCACGCCTGCACTCCCCCGTGGATGAAGCCGCGATGCCGGTGCCGCCGCGGCCGTTTACGCAGGCGATCAATCGTGAGCGGACACCGGAGGTAGCCGGCACACCCCTGCTGTGGATCCACACGGACAGTTTGAATCCGGACTCGCCGATGCTGACGAAGCATCCGGAGAGCCCAGCGGTCTTTCTGTGGGACACGGAGTGGATTAGAGAGAGCAGGATCGCGCTGAAGCGCCTGGTGTTTCTGGCTGAGTGCCTCGGGGAGATGCCGAACCGGATCGAACTACGCGCGGGCGACCCGGCAACGAAACTGCTCGCTGCGGCGAAGGAGAGCGGCGCAGACTACATCCTGGCGCAGCGGACGCCGGACCCTCGTCTACAGGCCGCGGCGCTTTGTGTGCAGCCGCACGTGCCGGTGGTCTGGTACGATCCGCCGGCGTTTGTTGAGGAGACGCGTCGCTTCGATCTGAAACGGTTCTCTCGCTACTGGCAGCGTGCGCAGGATTCTGCCATGCAGTTGACGCGGTAGGGAGTACCTAAGGAGAGCTGATGGACCGACTATGAAGGTGTGAGAGGGTGTCGCCCAAGGCCATCAATCGGCCGAGACGCTGTCCCGCATCATTGCTTCATACGAGAGGCCGGCCCGTGCAGCCGTCAGCATCTCGCGGATGTGCTCGACTACGATCTCCGGCTCGTCCAGGTGCAGCCAGTGGCCGCTCTTCTCCGCAATGAACTGCTTGGCATCCGGTCCGATTTTACGTAGATCCTCGTCCGAGATCGCTTTTGGGTGCCCTGGCGTCAGCAGCACGACTGGCCTGCCTACGATCGGCGTGGCTTGAAGCATCTCGACCACTGTTCCAGGCACTCCCTGCACATGCGCCGTCATTCCGCGAAAGAAAGCGGGATTGGACCAGTGCGCCGCGACGATGGGCCAGACTGCCGGCGGGATTTTGTTTAACTCGCTTGTTAAGCGATCCAGCACACTGTGGCCGCCGGTCGCTCGTGTGAAGAGGTTTGTAAACCTGCCTGAGCGGCAGAAGAATGACATCGTTGTGAGCCGTGCCAAACCGGAGTAGGCGATCGGCACGCCCCACTGCAAGAGTTGCACGCCACGATCCAGTAGCTTCTGCTGGGACTTGTCGACTGGGGGCCACTCGTCAGTGCGCATGGCATCGACCAGAACCGCGCCTACGACTTCCTCGGGATATTTGCCCGCAAAATATCGCACCACCAGGCCACCGAAGGAATGACCGACCAGCAGGTAAGGCGGCGCGATGCCGGCGGCCCGCAACATGGCTCGTAGCTCCTCCACCACCTTCGAGGGAATGCGTTTTGACACGGCCGGAGTGCTCCAGCCGAGGCCCAACCGATCGTAGGAAACAGTGTGCGCGAACTCGCTTACCGACTCCTGCACTGTTGCCCAGTTCTGGCTTGTCGCTCCGATGCCCGACTCGAAGATCACCGAAGGCCCAAGGGCGTCGCCCCTCTCCGTCATAAAGAGCCGCCGGCGTTCGCCGATGTCCACGAGCCGGCCCAGTCGAAGAAAACGCCGGCGGTCGTATCGCGACCCAACCCACTGGTACAGCAATCCAAAGATCGGGATAGCGGGACCCAAGAGCAAAAGCCACCACAAGTGCACCATGCACTGCTCTCCTTGAAGATGGAGCTGATACATCACTTTTATCCGTGCACGCTTTGTGAGCAAAGCCGCGGACGAGGAGTACTTTACTCCTTCATCCTTGCAGGCTCGTAAGGGCAAGCCTCGGGAGGCTTGCAGCGTTCGCTTGAAGGAGCAGGTAGAGACCGGCGATCGCGAAGAAGAACAAGAGAAGAAAGCGTTAACGATGCCGATGCAGGAATGCCTATTTAAGACAAGCGAAGACCACCTTGATTGTACTTGGTCCAGAATGGACCGGGTTGTATTAACTTTTGTTCCGAGCGATATTGCTCAGTTCGGTGTCGTGATCTTGCATTCGGGTTTTTCAAGAGGCACAAGGACGTTGGCAGCGTCGGCGTGTACTCCTTCGACGCGACAGGGCGCATTTAGGAAGTACGCCTCTCCTTGTTGCCTCCCAAGACTTGGATAGAGTGGTTTGTAGCTGCTTCGTTAACACTCGTTCCATCCACGACGCATCCAAGCGAGCGATGCACCGGGTACTTGCTCTGCTTTGTTGTTCAAAAACGAAGTGCCGAGCATCGATGTGCCGGCGAACAATCGCAGAAGCTTTTCCAACTACGTGCAGCAGAGTTCTTTTTGGTCTAGGTGCTCCATCATGGCTCATCCCCTTCTCGAAGTACGTAACCTGCGCAAAGATTACGATGAAGGACAGATCCAGGCTCTCCGAGGTGTGGATCTTTCCATTGAAGCTGGTGAATTCGTAACCATCAGTGGAAGCAGCGGGAGTGGCAAGTCCACCCTGCTGCAGCTGCTTGGCGGGCTTGATACACCCAGCAGCGGCGAGGTCCTTTACCGCGGGGAGGCTCTGGGCTCTTCCGTGAGCCTCGATGCGTATCGCTGCCATCATGTGGGATTCATCTTCCAGTCTTTCTACCTGCTGCCCACATTGTCTGCGGTTGAAAACGTGCAGGCTCCGATGCTGGCTACAGGGAGCGGCAGCGGCAACCGTAAAGAGCGTGCCGAGGTACTGCTACGTGAGGTCGGGCTGGAGGCTCGCATGCGCCAGCACCCGAATAAACTTTCAGGGGGAGAGCGACAGCGGGTAGCGATTGCCCGGGCGCTTGCGAATAGCCCATCGATCCTTTTAGCAGATGAGCCCACCGGAAATCTTGACAGCACAAACTCTGCGCGGGTGATGGAGATCCTCACCGGCATCCAGAAGACACGCGGTATGACACTGATTGTGATTACGCATGAGGAGGAGATTGCCAACTCCGCGCCGCGTCATATTCGCATCCAGGATGGAAGGATGGTGCCATGAGACTCCTTTCCCTTGTTGCCGCGGCCATGCTGTTTACTACGACGACCTTTACCCCTGCGTACGCGGCGGACGCAGGAGCAGTAGTTGCCGCCGCGCGCCAGCGCATCGAGACGACGGACTCGCGCGCCACCGGGCGCCTGGTCCAGGTAGATGCGAGCGGGAACAGAGTCAGCCATGCCTTCAGCATCAAGGCGCGGTGGTTCCCAGGCGTTCTCCGCGCGCTGGTTGAGTTTGCTCCATCCGGGATGCCGGCGGGCAATGCGGCGCAGGATGGACGCGTCAGTATTCTGCTTGAAATGCGGCCGAAGGGGCAGAGCACGATCCGCATCTTCCATCCACACGAGCCTGCGCCGACCTCGTTGCCGTTTCGCAGCTGGAGTGAGGGTGTACTCGGCAGCGACTTCAACTATGAAGATTTTCTTGAGCCGGAGTACTACTGGCAAGGGCAGACGATTCTTCGGACTGCAAGGCTTGGCGCCCACGATTGCGACGTGCTGAAGAGTACGCCGGGATCGTCGGATCATTCACACTATGCCGAGGTACAGACGTGGATGGATCAGACCATCGGCTATCCGATCTACGTGGAAAAGACGCCCGAAGGTGGGGGACCTGTGAAGGAGTTCACATCACTCGGTCTGACGAAATCAGGCAATGTTTGGGCAGCCAAACAGGTGGAAGTGAAAGTCCACGGGCGCCCTGGATCGACCCTCCTGATCATTGAACGCGGAAGTGCAAAAGCAAACCTCACGCTCAAGGATTTTAGCCCCGAGCAGATCAGCCGGTTTGAGGATCACCCTTAAACCGGCTTACTTCTGGCCTGTTGTGTCCCCCGGCGTTCCGCTCCTCTTTCCGCAGGGGTGCATCGGCATTCGCAGGTTGACGGATCGCGGCAATGGCTACTTCAGTTCGGCCAGGGAGTATCGCTCCTGCAGCACCCGCCGAAGAAACTTACCAGTGTGATTTTGCGGTAAGCCGCCGGGGGCGAGAATCCAGATGCGGCGCGGTGCTTTGTAAGCCGCGAGCCGACTGCGGCACCAATGCAGCAGGTCACTTTCGTCGGAAGAGGAACCAAGCTGTAACTCCACCGCGGCTACGGGAACCTCGCCCTTTTCTCGATGGGGCAGCCCGAAGGCCACGACGCGGGCTACAGCAGGATGAGCGAGCAGCGCTTCTTCGAGCTCGCGCACGTAGACGGAGTAACCACCTGATTTGATTACTTCCTTTGTGCGGCCGACAAGCCGGATAAGGCCAAGGCGATTGCGCGTGGCCAGATCCCCGGTCCGTAACCAGCCATCATCGGTTACCAGGCTCTGCGCGTCGCCTTCGTCCTTCCAGTAGTGCGGAGCGAGACCGCGTCGACGAACCTGACATTCGCCTGCTACACCGGCCCGCACAGTCCGGTTTTTCTCATCGACGAGGCGGATGCGAAACGGCGGCACGGGGAAACAAAGGTCGCCGCTCCCGCGCAGCCATGGCAGCTCAAGGCCTAGCATGACGAGGCCGCCCAGCTCCACCATGCCGTAGCCATTGAGCAGAATGGGAGGAACACGCCGCCTGCCGAATGGACGGAAGAGGGCACCGAACCGGCGCAGGCGTAGCCGTACCTCGGAGGGAAGATGGTCGCTGGCGGAAAGCCAGATGCGGACACTCGCCAGGCGTGCAGGTGCGGGATTGCTGTTGACCAGGCGAGCAAACATGGTGGGCACACCGACGAAAGCAGTGACGCGAAAACGCTCCACAAGATCGAGGGCTGCCTCGACATCGAAGCGGTCGAGAAAGCATCCCCGAATGCCTGCCATGAGGCCATACAAGGCAATGCTTACGGCCATGATGTGTGACCAGGGCAAGGCTATGAGCGCAAGGTCTCGCGGACCCAAAAAGATCGCGGTGATCACCGTGGAGGCCCGTGCCCCAAGCAGGGCATTGCTGGACAGAGCTGCGCCCTTGGGAAAGCCGCTGGTCCCGGAGGTATGGAAGATGGCAACGGTTGCAGCCGGATCGACGGGGACTGGAGGTGCCGCCGTCCTAGGCCCCGAGACGCGCAGGAAGCCGTCCAGCGTCTCGGTTTCCTCGTCTGCCTGGATCCAGGTGCGCACGTCCAAGGCCGCGCGATCCCCAATCTTTTGTTCAAATACGCTTTTGTCGGTAACGAGGATGTCAGTGCCGCTGTCGGCGAGGATCCGGCGCACTTCAGTGAGCGAAAGCTGGGGATTGAGAGGAACCGCTATGCCGCCGGCGCGGATGATCGCGAGAAACCAGTGAAAGCATTCGCGATTGTTGCTGCGGTAGATGGCGACGGGCTGGCCTGAACGAAGGGCGACCGCCTCTCGTAGAAAGGCGTCGATGGAGCAAACTTCGCGGTGCAGATCGGAGAGAGAAAAGATGCCGCTTTCGTATACGGCGACCTCGCAGTCGCCTTTGCGGCGGAGCAGCTCATCTACAAGATTGGCGACCGTGACCTCGCGGTCGCGCGCGAGTCGATACCGCTCGATAAAACTCATGATGCTGAGATTGGCTTGCGGCCCCATTCGCTGGCCACACAGTAGTGGAAGAGGCGGTCGAGATAGTCGAGTACCGGCGGCGGCGTGATGCCGGCAGGCTGTAGCAGACGTTCGGCATTGCCGGTGTCGAATTGCATGCGCATGGTGAAGTAATCCCGATAGGCGCCTCCATCGCGCAGCACACGACGTTTGCGTCCCCATAGAGACAGAAACAGAAGCGGCCGTACCACGGCGTAGAAGAACCTTGGATCGACGAAGCGCGGCTCCGGCCCGCGGAAGTATTCCATGGCGCGCCGGGCCACCTGCTCGATGGTCGCGCTGGCGCGCGGCCCGGCACAGAGGTGCACTGTGCAGCCCAGGGCGGCTTCGTCAAAGAGTAGCCGCACGACGGAAGCGGCGACGAAGTCGACGGGCACAATATCGAGGACCGCATCAGGGTAGCCGGGGACAGTACGCCAGAGGCCCCGCGCGTAGATTTTGAGCGGCCAGTACATCATTTTGAAGCTGGAGGTGACGCCGGTCTTGGAGTCGCCGACGATGATGCTGGGACGCAGGATCATGCCGGGAAGCGAAGCGAGACGCGCTTGGACCAGGGCCTCCGCCTCGGCTTTTGTTTGCTCGTAGGTGTTGCGATATCTTTGGCCCACAGCCAGTTCGTCTTCGCGCACCAGGCCTGCGCGCTCGCCGGCCACGTAGGCTGTGCCCACGTAGGCGAAGCTTTGCAGCGCGTGTGCTCCGCTTGCGAAATCGAGAATGCGGCGCGTGCCCTCGACGTTGATGCGGCGTGCCTCGTCGAGCGAATGATCAAAGCGCACCGTGGCAGCGGAGTGGATGACCCGGGTTGTTTCCGCGGAAAGGCGCCCGTACGCAGCGGGATCCAACCCGCAGTGAGGCTGGCTGACGTCGCCCGAAAAGACCTCGACCCGGGAACGCTCCGCGGCAGGGAGAAAGGACTCAACGCGCCGCTGAGCCGATTGCCCGGTTCTGTCGCGAACAAGCAAGGCCAGACGGGCGTTGGGCTGCCGCTCCAAGAGTTCACGCACCAGCTGCACACCAAGAAAGCCGGTGGCGCCGGTTACGAGAATGAGTTCTCCGTTGTTCAGTTGAAACCATCCTTGGTGCGCGCAGCTGAGTGAAGGCTTGCGCTCCGGCCCAGTATAGTCTCCGCGCCGTCGAGCTTATCTCTCCTGAAGAGACGGTGATATGTCACGCAAAGTGCCGAGACGACCGTGGGCAAGGACGGATGACAGCTAGACTACAAACAGTTCGCACTTCCACACGAACGATAAAGGGTGGGTCCTCTTCTCATGGCTAAATCATTGTCGTTCACGGGGTTTGTTTTCAAGAACCTGCTGCGCCGGCGCATGAGGACTCTGCTCACGCTGGCCGGCATTGGAACAGCCGTAGGCGCGTTTGTGGGCCTGGTGGGCTTTTCAAGCGCATTCGAACAGCAATGGGCGCGTATCTACTCGAGCAGCGGCACGGACATTGCCGTGATTCAGGGCACGTTTTTGAATACGACCATGGATGAGTCGACGACGGCAAAGCTTGCGAAGCTGCCCGATGTTGCGCAGGCCTCGCCTACTATTTTTAACCTGATGGACCTGACACCGGACGTGAATGCGCTGGTCTACGGCTGGAAGGGCGATGCGTTTCAGTTTGCTTCTATGCAGATTCTTACAGGCCGGCGCTTTCGCGACGGCCATGCCGAGGTCATGCTCGGCGACCTACTTGCGCAGACTTTGAAGAAGTCTCCCGGCGAGACTCTCGACATTCAGGGCACGACTTTCCTGATTACGGCTATCTATCACGGAGCCTCGACCCTTGAAGCAGCCGCGGTGGTGATGCCGCTGGACCAGTTGCAGCAGCTCAGCAGTTTGCAAGGCAAAGTTTCGACCGTGGATGTCCGGCTGCGCCCCGCGCCTCGCGGGGAGACCTCGCAACAGTATGAGAAGCAGGCACAGGCAGAGATCGAAGCAGCTCTCCCGGGGATGCGTGCTGTGCCCGCGGCCGAGCGCGCCAGCGACAATCAGTTTGTGAAGCTGGCCCATGCCTCAGCCTGGGGAACCTCTGCGCTTGCGCTGCTCATCGGCGTACTGGGGATTGCCAACACGATGGCGATGTCGGTCTTTGAGCGCACGCGGGAGATCGGCATCCTGCGCGCTCTGGGCTGGAACCGATGGCAGGTGCTGGCTCACATCGAGATGGAAGCCGTCATTCTCGGCCTGAGCGGGGGATTGCTCGGAATCGCTCTCGGGTGGATTGCTCTGAAGGTGTTGGCAGCTTTGCCGCGGACGGCGAGTCTTATTTCGGCCTCACTCCATTGGCAGCTTCCTGCCGAGGCGGTGGGTATTGCGATAGCCGCGGGGCTGATTGCCGGAGCGCTCCCCGCGTGGCGCGCCGGCCAGCTCTCACCTGTGAATGCGCTGAGGCATGATTAGTCGGTCTGCTCAGCGGAAATCGCTTCCTCCACCCTGCCGGGGAATTTCTTCATGGGGCTGGATGCAAGTGGTGTGACCGAGAACTCAGATACGGCGGGATGCTTTTCTGTAGGGCTATCCTGCATAGTTCTTCAGGCGGACGAATGCTGCTGTAGCCGGAGCTGCGCAGCCGGGACTGAAGATTCTGTGGAGAAGTCCCCGAGCGGCAAAGCAAGTGAAGAGTGTTGAGGAGGGCGATGGCAAGGTTTGGAGCATTCTGTTTTCCGGGCGCGGGACATCTGAATCCGATGACTGCTCTGGCGCACTGCCTGCAACGGCGAGGCCACGAGTTTGTGATCTTCGGGATGGCGGACACCGAGGCGCATGTGCGTGCGGCGGGTATTGAGTTTTGCGGGATCGGTGCCGAAGACCATCCGCCCGGCACCCTGAAGAGACTGGACGAACAGTTAGCGCATTTGAGGGGAGTTGCGGCGTTTCGGTTCACACTCGAGCGGATCAGGAGCTCGACGCGGATGGTGTTGCGCGACGGACCGGACGCGGTGCGGACAGCCGGTGTCGATGCGCTGCTGGTGGATGAGGCAGAGTTTGCCGGTAACGTGGCCGAGTACTTAGGCCTGCCCTGGATCTCGCTCGCCCTGATTCCTCCTCTGCTTCCTGATGACCGGTTTCCGCCCTTCTGGCTCGGCTGGGCGGCGGGACAGGATCGGCTCAGCCGGTTGCGAAATCGCGTTGCCATTCGCCTGCTCCTCCAAGTCGCGGCTCCTATTTTTAGAGATGTGAACCGGAAGCGCCGTGCGTGGGGACTGAAGCCTTTACGGCATCCTGAGGACGGCCTCTCATCTTTGGCGCAGATTACGCAGCTGCCGGAAGCATTGGAGTTTGCCATCCGAGGCGAAAAGCCGGCAGGGCTTCACTACACCGGGCCCTTCCTGCGTGCGGGAGGGCGACTTCCCGTCGACTTCCCTTGGGACAGGCTCGACGGACGCCCATTGATTTACGCAACGCTGGGCACTCTCCAGAATGGTTCGGAAGCCATTTTCAGGGCGATCGCAGATGCTTGTGCCGGGCTCGATGCACAGTTAGTCATTTCGCTAGGTGGCGGGCTTGATCCGGCACGACTGAGAACGTTGGCCGGCGATCCGGTATTGGTGCGCTACGCTCCCCAACTCGAGATCTTGAAACGGGCTGCGTTGGTCATCACGCATGCCGGCCTGAATACGGTGCTGGAATCGCTTTCTGAAGGGGTACCGATGGTCGCCGTGCCTCTCGGCAACGATCAACCGGGCGTGGCGGCGAGGCTCAAGGCACGGGGGGCATGCGTTGTGCTTTCTCGTCACACACTCAGTGCTGCACGGCTGCGCAAAGCAGTCACTGTTGTGCTGCAGGATGCCCGGTACCGGGATGCGGCTCAGGTGTTGCAGAGGGCTATGCAGCAGTTGGACGGGCCAGGCTGTGCTGCGGATCTGATCGAAGATGTGCTGAAACTCCGTTCAACTGGCTTCGATTTGAGACAGCGAACCTTCTGAAAAGTGCATGCATAAAAGACCACGCGAAGCACCGGGTTTGTTCAGACCAGTGAGCGGCACAGAGCAACCGTGAGATTGCTTAGAAAGTAAGTTTGAGTGCTCCCTGCATCACGCGTGGAGGGATCGCGCCGATGCCGGTGATCTGACCGAAGTTCGAGTCGCTCGGATTGGAGTCCGGCTGACCAAAGCTGGTGTGGTTGAGCGCGTTGAAGGCCTCCCAGCGGAACTGCAAGGCGTAGCGCTCCCGGTACTCCCAGCGCTTGGCAACGCCGAGATCGGCGCTGACGATCGGCGCTTCCTGGAGGAGGAACTTTGGGGAGTCGCCGGGCGTGTCAACAGCATTGGTGGTGAAGGCGCCGGGGTTGAAGTATTGCTGCACCCACTGTGCCTTATTGCCGCGCCGCACACCGAAGGGCTGCCCGGTCAGGTCGGCACGATCCTGGTTGATGTCGAAGCCCGAATTGTTATTGCCATTGCCTCCATTGATGGTGAACGGCGGCCCGGATTGTGCCGTCACGATGCCTGAGACCTGCCAGCCGCCTACCGTGTTGCGCAGCAGGATGCCATGATGCTCGAACTCAGGCACCTGATAGAGGAAGTTCGATACGGAGACGACGGGATAGTTCAGACTGGACGGCCCATAGTCGTGATGGACATCGTAGGGGTCGCTGACGCTGGACTCGAACTGCGGATCGCCGGAGCCGCCCACGTCAAAGGTGCGCGACCAGGTGAAGTTGGACTGGAACTGCAGCCCGCGGGAGAACTTCTTCTCGACCCCTGCCTGCAGCGCGTTGTATTTGCTTGTAGCCTGATCGCCGACCTGAATGATGGAGTTGAAGTTGGGATAGGTGGTTCGTGCATTGCCAGCCGCGTAGATACCCGGGTTCTGCTCGACTGTTGTCGCCTGGTGGTAGCTTTCGCTGCCGACATAGGCGATATGGATAGCAAGAGTCGGGGTGAATTGCTGTTCCAGAGAGAGGTTCCAGCTCTGAGTAATGCCCAGCTTGAAGTTAGGCGCGAACACAGCCGGAACGGATACGGGCGTGATGAAGGCTGTGCTGCTTGGCGGCACAAAGCTGGGGGAAGAGAAGGGTGGAAAGGGGCTCTTGCCGCCGGTGCTTGCAAGCGTGCTCCAGGGAGTGTCAAAGGCGAGCGGCGTAGCCAAGGTACCGTTCAATCCAAAGGTCGGCGCAAAGGGCGCTACGTCCCACGCGTGATCGTAGAAGGCGTCCTCAAGAGGCGTGGTGAACAGGCCGAAGCCGGCACGGAAGGCAGTGTTGGGAAGGGGATGCCAGGCTGCGCCGAGGCGGGGCTCGAAGTAGCCATAGGTGGTCGGCATGAGACCATCGCTGACGCCGGCATCCCCCGCGAAGACGAGCCCGAGCGGTGCGCCGGGATAGCGCGTGCTTTGCTGGCCCGGCCGCCATGAGGCGCCGCGCCCGTTCACGACGGTCTCCGGGAAGTTTGGATCCCAGCGTAGGCCTGCGTTCAGGGTGAGTTGAGGCGAGAGCTGCCACTGGTCCTGCACATAGAGCCCGGGCATCCAGCCATGCGTGCTGCCTGCCTCGCCGGCACCTTGCGTCAAGCTTTGCAAATCCCCGAGCAGGAAGTCGGAAAGCTCGAACTTCGTGTACTGCCCGTTGAAGCTGGCGTTTGGATTCTGGCTGCCGCCGTTCAGTTCGTACTCATAGCGGTGCAGGATGTCGGTGCCGGCAACGAGTGTGTGATGCCCCAGCACCTTGGTGAGCGTTTCTGTAAACCACCAGTCGCGGCGGCGTGTGTCATTTGGATTGCCGGAGAAGGCAGCGAAGCCCTGGCCGCCGCCATAGAGTGTGTTGCCATCAAAGGCAGAGAGCCCGCTGATGTAACAGGAACCTGCCGGGTCATTTACCGCGATGTAGCGGGACAGGCAGACAGGATTGCCGGCAAGGTCGCGTGTGACTGTTCCCGTGCGGTAGTCAATCGATCCATAGGACAGGGTCACGCTATTGAGCAGGGTCGGGGAGATGGTCCAGGTGTGGCCGATTGTCTCGTTGAGGTAGATACCCTGCTGGCCTTGTACGCCGGCCAGAATGTTGCCGGGGATGCTGGTGCCGGGCTGTACGTAGTTGTAGGTGAAGTTGCGCAGAAAGATCTGCTGCTTGTCATTGATGGTGAAATCGATGCGTGCCGTGCCTTCGTCGTAATTGTATTGCTGGGCCGGACTTACAACGTTGGTAAGCCCCGTGGCAGGATCCTGGCCGAGCGGCAGCGATGCCGCGATGGCCAGCGAGCCTGGACTGAAGAGGCTCGGGTTTACCTGATTCGACTTTCCATTGACGGTCTGAAATGGGCCGCCGAGTGCCACCGGGACCGCGCTGAAGTCGCCTTGCAGCATGGCGGCGGTTGGCGTGTAGGTGGGATTGGATGAACTGGTGAGCGAAGCACGCGTGCCCTGGTAGTTGGCGAAGAAGAAAAGGCGGTTGCGCAGAATAGGGCCGCCGACGTAACCGCCGAACTGGTTGCGGCGCAGTGGGTCGACGGCGTGGGTGAAGTAGTTGCCTGCATTGAGCGCGCTGTTGCGGAGGAACTCAAACGCGCCCCCGTGAAACTGGTTGGTGCCGGACTTGGTTTGAATATTGACGACGGCTCCGGGAGCAAATCCGTAGCGCGCGTCGAAGTTATTCGAGATGACGCGAAACTCCCGCGTGGCGTCCGCATTCGGAAAGGGCGCGGCGAGCAGTGCAAACGTATCCATGTTCGATACACCGTCGAGTAGATACCAGGTGCTGCCCTGGCGCCCGCCGCCGGCGGAAGCGCCGCTCTCGGTGGGGAAGGAGTTGGTGGTGGATAGCGTCGATGCCTGCGATTGAAGCTCGTTTGTGACACCTGCACTGAGATTGACGAGGCTTGATGGATCACGGCCGTTTAGCGGAAGCTCCTTGACGGAGGCTTCGTCGATGACCTGGCTGATCTCAGCCGTGGTTGAGTTGATCACTTCAGCATTGGCGTTGACGTTTACCGTCTGCGCTTCAGAGCCGACATGCAGTTCGATCGGCAGCGTGGCGCTTTGCCCGACGCTGAGGGTTACGCCCCCTTGCACCACCTGCGCAAAGCCTGGAGCCGAGACGGTGACGGTGTAGGTGTTCGCAGGCAGTGCGGGGATCTGATACTCACCCTGATCATTGGTCTCGGCCTTTTGCGTGAAGTTTGTCGCTGTGCTGCTTGCAGTGACAAGAGCATGCGCGATCCCTGCACCGCTCGGGTCTGTGACCCTGCCGTTCAACCGGGCGCTGGTGACCTGCGCGAGGGCAGTGGAGGTGAGCGACAGCGCGACTGGAAGCGACAACTTTGTTAGGTAACGCATGCGGTCCATGGGCTTCTCCCCCGGTGTAGCGATTTGTAGTAGGCGCACTTACCCGAACAACAGCAAGGTCCGAACAGGTAGAACGAAATATCTGGCTCTCAATAGCCAAGGCTTACGAGCTAAAGCTTGAGAAAGATCCTGTTGCGATACAGGATCCATACAGGGACCCAGCACACAGCCAGGAAGACCGCTGAGTACATAAGGGAGCCGAAGGCTGGATTGAGGATGGGTTGAAAGATGCGGCCGTACACCCACTGCTGAAAGGACAGCTGAGCATGAGCAGGAAAGTCTGCAACGGCCGAGGAGAGCAGCTCAGAAAGCACATAGGCGGTAATGGCGTTGGTGCCCAGTACCAGGAAGGGCTGCCAGCCGTGTCCGCGCCACCCACGGACCTCTACCAGGAAGTACACGGCCGCTGTCGCGAGCAGGCCCCAGCCGGCGGCGAAGAGCACGTAGGAGCTGGTCCAGAGCTTCTTGTTGATGGGAAAGGACGTGCCCCACCAGGCGCCCAAAAGGAGCAGCACGATACCGCCAAGTAGTAAGCCGCCGACCTTGCGCCGGTCGCCCTGAGGGCCGGTGATCCACTGGCCGGCGAGGACGCCAAGGAAGCCCGAGACGATTGCAGGCAGGTCGCTGAGCAGACCTTCCGGGTCGCGGGTGCCCTCGAAGAGGCGGTGCGGAAAGATATGCCGATCCACCCAGGCGACGATGTTTAGATCTCGGTCGAGTAGTGGGAAGTCCCGGCCCGGCAGGCCGTGGCCCGGCACTGGGCAGTACCGCAGCAGCCACCAGTAGCCGATTAAGAGCGCAGCGCTGAGCGTGATCCAAACCGCGGCGCGTCGCGTAAGGAGCAGCAGAAGGCTTGCGGCCAGGTAGCAGACCGCAATGCGCTGCAAGACGCCGTAGATGCGGAGCGTCCCAAGGTGAAAGTAGGGGAACCCGTTGACGACGAGACCGAGAAAGAAGAGCAGCGCCGTGCGACGGACAATATGCCCGACTTGAGTGCGGGCCGACCCGTTACGTGCGCGCCGAGTATGGTCAGAGAGCACCACCGAGATGCCCATGATGAGGAGGAAGGTAGGGAAGACCAGGTCTGTGGGCGTAAAGCCATTCCACGGAGAATGGTTCATGGCGCGATAGGCCAGGTCGTTGTTGCCGTTGTTGTTGACCAGGATCATGAAGCCGATGGTGAGTCCGCGCAGGATGTCGATGGAGAGCAGGCGGCGCGGCTTGGTCATTTGCCCGACCCTTTGTTCTGTCATACGGCGGCCTCCGTCGCAGACGGAATCGCGGCGCCGCACCTGCAGAGGGCAAGCATGCCGTGTGAAGCGGCAAAGAGGTCGGCCACCGGCTGCGGCGGGCTGGGCCGGTACGCGCGGGAGAGCCAGGTCTGCTGCCACAGGTCGAGCGAGAACGGCGTATCGCTCCACTGGTGCTCAAACCAGGCGCTCCAGCGCGCGGCGTAGTAATCGCGTGTGAGCCCCGACCACACGCGTGCTGCGTAGTCAGACAGCTCGGGCCATCCCCAGGCCGTGACAAGCTGCCGCGCATTCGCGTCGTAGAGATCGGCTTCCTCAGGCGTGGCGGCGCAGGCCCGCGCCTCGGAGACCCAGGTTTCCAGGCGGCGATCCGGCCGCAGGTTCAGGATGGCGTCGATGTGGCCCAGCATGTCGAGCGCTGCTCGGGCATGCCCCCGAGCCATCGTCTGCTCTCCACTGCGGATGGATTGTCCGGCCAGGGCGAGCTCGCCGTCAACCCAGCCGCCGGCGGCCTGTGCGACAAGTTCGATCAGGTCGTTGCGATAGAGAGCCGCGTGTCCGAGCTCGCCGTAGCAGCTTAGGAACAGCTGCGCTGCCTCAGCGAAGACCGGTCCCGCGTCGACGGAAACCGCCGCGGGCGTTAGCGTCGGCTCCATCTGCCAAGCTTGTTTCGTCATCCAGACGTGTGCGCCGTAGGCGCTTGCCAGCAGCAGTTTCCAGGCCTGCTGCATGGATGGCGGGCAGCCGCCGTAGCGCGCGCGGCAGTAGCGGGGGATCCATTGCGCGAGGTCGATGGGCGCTTGCGACCAACCCGCATCCGTCATCAGCTCGTAGACAACTTCGTTCGACTCAATACCCTCTGGGCAGATGCCCCAGCCGACCAGGTTGCCGCGCGCGGCATCGGCCAGCACCGCTGCGGGTTCTGCGGCCATTAGCGGGAGATTGCCCTTGACGTTGTTGTTGCCGCCGAAGGTATGCGCCATCCCGTTGATCCACGGCTTGCCGTCGAAGGCGTGCGTCCGCTTCCAGGGGCCCGGCGTGTAGCCGGCGCGCAGGCTCGGCAGCAGATCGTTGGAGTAGTCGAGGATGAGCATGCGGTCGTTCGGCACGCCGCGGAGCAGCGCTGCGACTGATGCGTCATCCCAAAAGCCTGCCGCGCCGTAGACAAACAGCCAGCCCTGCATCACCCACGTGCCCTGCGGGTCGCCTGCCTGGATGCCGGCATAGACGGTGCGGCTAAACTGCTCAAGGTCTTCGTAGCGATGTTGTTCGCGGACGGGCACTTCAAGCTCGTTAAAGGTGTCGGCGAGGTAGTAGCTCACCTCTCCGTACTCGGCTTTGTAGGCTTCAATAAAGCGCCGGCCTATCTCCCGATAGAGCTTCTCCTGCCGGGGATGCAGCAGGAAGGTGCGCGTGCTGCGAGGGATCGTTTTAAATTCACTCGGCAGCCAAAGCAGGGTAAAGCTCTCTGCATCGGGCTGTACGCGGAAGAAACCTTGAGGCACAAAGCCGGCGAACGCCGGGGCGACGGGCGTCATCCCGAGGGCGCGCATGCGGTCCAGGATTTGGCGCTGCAAGGTGCGGCGCTCCTGCATCCAGTGCTGCGACAGGGGCCCGGCGAAGTTATTGATGTTGCCCATGCGGTGCCACGGCAGGAATGCCGGCCCGGTGCTCCATTCGTCGATCTCCGCCTGGGAGAGGCCGAAGCTCTGCCAGACCTTTTGCCAGATCCACTCCTGGCCTTCCATAGCCAGCGGCATGGTGATGCCATGCAGTGCCATCCAGTCCAGCTCACGCTCCCAGCGGGCCCAGTCCCAGAAGGCCATGGTGTAGCCATAGGTGCAGGGGTTGAGGTACTGCACATGCCGGTAGGGGCACTGGACCTGGACCGGTGCGAGATCGGGCAGCGGCTGGGGCAGATCGAGATGGCTGCCGCTCCACGTGATCATCGCGCCGCATTGCTCGCGCAGGTAGCTGTAGGCCGCGCGGCATAGGGCTACCCCGCTGGTGGCGGCGATGCGCACCTGCCCGCCAGAGGCTTCCACACGGTAGGCCGGCTTGCCGTCAAGGGCGGGAGGCAGAAGCTGAAGCATAAAGTTTGCCGCGACGCTTACCCCAAGCTGCCGCCGAAGCACTGCAGCCGCTGCTTCAAGAGGGGTGCCGGAATCAGGATGCGGATGCGCCGTACCCGCCTGGACCTCGGCAGAAGCTCTGCTCCAGGATGGCAGGGAAGGCGGCAGGAGTGTCGCGCCGGCGCAGGCTGCTGCTTCCAGGAACTGCCTCCGGGTCCACGGCTGCCGATGGTCTGACGGTTGCTTCATTTGGCCGGAGTATCGGGGGTAAGCGCACTGCGGCCAAGCAGTTTCACGGTATTTGCTAAGATTTCACAGTGAAACGCACAGCGGAATTGGCTTTCCAATGCTAGCGGTCGCTTTGCAGCACTCGCCAGTCGAGCACGCGCTCTTCGGGAGCGTTGCCCTGCAGGCTGCGCGTCTTCAGGAGCACTTCAAAGTAGGGGATGGTTCCATCTGCATTGCGGCCCAGCTGCCCGAGGAATCGCGAGAACTGTTTCCCGGAGAAGGGGAAGTCCGCAGCTGCCTCCGTACCGGCCATGCCTGAGCCCTCAAACAAGAGTGCGCAGCCCTCCCCGGTAAGACCGGGAAGAAGGGCCAGCACTCCATAGCTGGTCTCCGCACCATTCTCAGAAGCCTCAACATACTGTTCCGGTTTGCCAGCTGAGGGATGGCGATCGATCACGTAGCCTCTGGCGTTTTGCCAATCGTAGTTTACGTCAAAGTCCAGCTTGCCTGAGAAGAGGGATACCCAGGGATTGGCTGCCACGCCTCCAATCAAGATCACGTTGGCGTGCTTCATGTCATCCAGCTGCAGGACCCGGGCATACCGGCTTTCCACATCGACGCCCGCTGCTTCGGGCAGCCGGCTGATCCGGATGGCCAGACTTAAGTCGGCGGTGCTGGTGTACTGATGGGCAGCCAGCCACTGCGCTGTAAGCGGAGGATGCATTCCCTTGTCTTCCTGAGGGGCTGCCGCCTGCTGCAGGTAGCTGCCCTTAAGGTATTGTTCGAGGTCAACCGGTGCTTTCCGAAACTCCTGCGACAGGATTAAGCCATCGTCAGAGGGAACGAGGACGACAGGACGGCCTGCGTGAAACACCATCTTCCAGAAGAGGTCGGCTTCCGGGACCCGAGGCGTGAAGGGCCAGGGCGTGACGTGCGAGACAAACAGGCCAGCGACGACGAGCACGATCGTCAGCGCGGATGCTGCAGCCCACAACATTGCCGGACGAGGCAGCGCCGGACGGGGGCCGAGAGCGGGCGGCTGCGCAACAACGTCTTTTGTGTCTTCACGATCCTCGCCTGCAGGCGAGGCCTCCCTTGGAGCGGCTTCCACGACGGTGCTGCTTGCGGCCACTGCGGGAGCTAGGGCAGCGTGCCGGGGCGAAAAGACCGGGACGTAGCCGCCTTTGGGGATCGAGAGGATCCACTCCGAGGTGGGGCACTCATGCTCGAAGTACTCCTCGATCCTTTGCCGCAGCAGGCGCGCTTGTGTTCGAACCACGCTGTCATCGGACGGCGAGTAGGTTGGCGTACGGCCGAAGACATGGATCCCGATCTGCTGCTCGTTGATCTCATCCGTGCGCCCTTCAAGAGCCTTGGTGCCGATGAATTGGAGAAACTGCGAGAGCCGGGTCGCCTTGGCGAAGGTGCGCGAGGCAAGCACCTGCTGGAGCAGCAGCAAACGCTGCTCCTGGATCGCATGCGAGCGGTCTTTCTCGGCTGTCTCCATAGAGTCGTCACGGGCCCGGAGCTGCTCGGCTTAGAGCTGATCAGCTCGAGGCTCTTCTGCCATGCCTCTTGAAGCTCATCTTAGACCAGCTTTTCTGGGCCAACCCTCCGTGTAGTCTCGGCATGGAGGGGCGCATGACGCTGCTTAGAATGAGACTCCCAGGGGAGGGCTTGCATAGCAACGCCGGCCGGCAGCGCTGCTTGGCCCGCGCGATGATTGCTTTGCTGCTGCTGTTGCTGAACGGGCAACAGGCCGCGCCTGAGCCTACGCGCGCACCTTTGTTGGCCGTGGCTGCGCAGGCCTTTCGCTCGCAGGTCTTTCGCTCCCAGGCCCGTGCCGTAGCTCGGTCTTTACAGGAACGGTGGTTGATTCGATCTAGCACGGGCCAAATTTGGCACGGCGTCCATGCTTGGCAGCGGTTCGTGATCATCGACACCCTTGCCGACTACACGCGCGTCTCGGGCGATCGCACTTATCTGCCTCAGGTTGAGGAAGCAGTTATGAACCGCGCCGGGCTGGACGGGAATGATGACGATCTCTGGGCCGTTCTCGCTTCGTTGCGTGTGTATCGCCTGAGCCAAGCGCCCGAGCTTCTGCGCTTCAGCCGCGATAAGTTCAACGAGCTGACGACCCAATACTGGGATGGGACCTGTGGCGGCGGACTGTGGTGGGATCACGCGCGCACTTACAAGAACGCAATCACGAATGAATTGCTGCTGTACGCTGCGACCGAACTTTACGCCGCTACGGGGGACGCAGCGTATGCCGGCTGGGCGCAGAAAGCGTGGGCGTGGTTCCGAGATTCCGGGTTGATCAATGCGGATCACTTAGTCAACGACGGGCTCGATGCGCAGTGCAGGAATAACCGTCAGCCCACATATACCTACAACCAGGGCGTGATCCTCGGGGGGCTTTCGGGCCTGTACCGGATTGATCATGATCAAAGCCACCTCCAGGCGGCCGCGAGCGTAGCACGAGCCGCTATCTCGCGGCTTTCGAAGAATGGCGTTCTTACTGAGGCCGTGCCTGCGTTGAATGAGGATGGCCAAAGTTTCAAGGGGGTCTTTGTCTTTCATCTGGCGAGGCTGTGGCAGGTGTCGTCGGACGCGCAACTTCGGCAAGTTGTGAGCAGCTTTCTCGCGCAAAACGCACATGAGCTTTGGCTGCACCGCGAGAAAGCGACCGAACGCATGGATGCCCACTGGGATGGTTCGACGCCGCGCTATGGAGCAGCGGCACAGGCGGCTGCGCTTGCGCTTTTCGATGCTGCCATGGAGACCTCAGCCGGGGCAGTATCTAGTAAGTCATTTCTCTTTGTAGCACCAGGATAGGTTGGCAAGGGAGCAGGCGTGAATAGAAGAGAGATGGTGAAAGGCTCGCTTTTAGGAGCGGCAGCGATCACGACGCGCGGGCAGCTCGCCGGTCTGCCGCAGCTTGGCGCTAGCCGCGTCAACAAAGTTCGCGGTCAGCGTTTTGTGACGCTCTGCCTCATGATTCGCACTACGCCGTGGGAGGTGTCGCGCGACGTAAAGCTGCTGGACCGTGACGAGTCCGCGTGGCACACCCTGGAAGGGGTGCGGGCTCTTCGAGAAGCCTTTGCCACTGCCAGCCCCGAAGGAAGACTTACCTGGGGGTTCACACTCAATGCTCTCGAAGATAAGCGTGGGAACTACGAGCAGATTCGCGCGTACGCGGTAGAGTGCCACGAGCGCCATGGTGATGAGATCTCCTATTTTCCTGGATACTTTCCCGCCATGTATCTGCCCCGCGAACGGATCAATCGCGAGATGTCAGAGGCGATCGAGATCATTACGGCTTTCGTCGGTGGGGGTTATCGCCCGGGCGCCATCATGGGCGGCTTCCTATCAGCAAACAACCTCCAATACCTGGCGCAAAAGGAAGATATCCACGTTGCGCATGCGGTGATCTGGAGCCAGTATGCCGTTGACGGCGGCGGAGCGGATGGCTCTCCCTCCTACCCTTTCTATCCGTCAACGGAACACTTCTGCAAACCGGCTCAGGGTACCCGCGACTTTATCGATTGCGTCAACCTGGATGGCTGGACCATGGATTTTATCTGCGCACGGAAGAGCGGAGCGCTCGATCACAAACTTACCGGGTACAACAGCCGCCGCGGCGTAGGGCCTATCGAGACGTATCTGGGGTGGGGTCTCGACTTAGGCCATAGGGAGGTGATGCATACGCAGGGCATCCACTTTGACGAGGGTTTCTCACGCAATGGCTTTGGCTGGGTGACGAACATCTGGGAGGCACAGCTTGCCGGCGAGTTTGGGCACGACTTGGTGTGTGCTGCTATGCGCATGTGGGTCACTGACACAAAAAAGCGCTGGCCTGACGTTCGCTTTGTCACCTTTGGAGAATTCGGTACTTTGTGGCGTGAAGCCTACCCGGACAACAGGGATTGGAGCTGCAGCTTTCTTGAGCGCGGCTCTGGCCTGGGGGACTCGTACAACAATCTCGAGATCGAGTGGTTTATGAACCGCAGCTTTCGGCTTGCGCTGCTTCGCGACTGGCAGATGGAAAGTGCAAGGCAGGTCATCGATCTGACACGCTACGACTTGCCGGCGCAGGAGCCGGTAGATCCCACGCCGGCCCATCCCGTTAAGAACTGGAGCTTGATGAACCGCATCAACCAAAAGGGCCTGCGACCGCAGGACAAGCCCAGACCCCTGCGTGATCTCGCACCGGGTGATCTGGAGTTCGTTCTGTCCTCACTTCCCCAGCTTCGATCATTTGTGTAGTTGTGATGCGCTGACTCCGCTCGGACTTTCCTGTCGTGCTTCAGGGCCAGCTCGCGGTTTCTGTCCCTGTGGCGTTGCTCGAGACAGGGCGGGTTTCTATGAAACGGCAAGTCATGGACTGTGAGGAGGCGCGCGGCGTGTCGGCAAGGGCAAGGTGGGAGTTCTGCTTTTGCGGTGTAGCAGTGCAGGTCATTGGTTCTGTCTGATTTTGCGCCCTTAGGCTTCAGGTTCTTTTAAGGCTTGCGCGATATTTTGTTCCAATGACGTTTTCTCGGTGTGCGGCCTGCGCCGGCGTGGCCATGTTTACAGTTCTGGCGACAGCGGGTCAGCCAAGCGAGGCGCAAGTGGTGCCGGCCCCGCAAGCAGCTATGCGGGACACGCTGACGCTGGAGCAGGCCATCGCGCTGGCTGCTGCAAATGAGCCTACGTTTGCAGCAGCGGCGGCAGATCAAAAGGCGGCGGCGCTCGATCGCAAGATCGCCCGTACCGCACTGCTGCCAACGGCCACGTACCACAACCAGGCTATCTACACGGAGCCGAATGGCGTGCCGGCAAGCCGCATCGGTCAGACGACAAACGCACCGGCACCAATCTTCATCGCGAACAACGCGGTACGCGAGTACGCCAGCCAAGGGGTGTTCAATGAGACTCTGGGCCTGAGGCAGGTTGGCGCCGTCCGGCTGGCGGATGCGAACGCGGCGCGTGCCCAGGCGGAGCTTGAGGTTGCGCGGCGCGGGCTGGTGAGCACCGTCATGTCGCTCTTTTATGAAGCTGGCACAGGCGAGGGGAAGGTGCGGATTGCCCGGGAGGCGCTCGACGAGGCAAACCACTTTGTTGAGACCACCGGCAAGCGTGAAGCCGCGCGGGAGGCGGCGCACGCGGATGTGTTGAAGGCGCAACTGGCACAACAGCAACGGGGGCGTGAGCTTCTGGACGCCCAAGTGACGGCGGACAGGGCACGCATCGAGCTGGCTGTTCTGCTTTATCCCGACCCATCGACTGCGTTCAATCTGGCGCCGCAGGAGGCTCCCCCGGAGCTAGGCGATCGCACTTCCATCCAAAGCCTGGCGGGGCAGAACAATCCCGAGCTGCGCAGCGCGCTTTTTTCTGTTGAGATCAGCCAAGCCGACACCTATACGGCCCGCACCGCGCTGCTACCGGAGCTTGCGCTTCAGTTCACCTATGGCATCGATGCCACCAACTTCGGCGTCAATGGACCAAGCGGCATTCACAATCTGGGCTACTCCATGAGCGCGCAGCTGGACATCCCTGTGTGGGACTGGCTGGCCACCGAGCGCAAAGTAAAGCAGGCAACCATACGCGAGGGCGCGGCCAAGGTGGCGTTGGCGTCGGCGCAGCGTCGGCTCCTGGCCAACCTTAGCGAGTCCTATGCGGAGGCGAGCGCCGCAAGCCAGCAGCTCACATCCTTCAGCGTGAGCGTGACCACAGCACGCGAGAGTCTGCACCTCATCAACCTTCGCTATGTCGACGGCGAAAGCAGTGCGCTCGAGGTCGTCGATGCGGAAGGCGCGCTGATCTCTGCTGAGAACGCCGAGATCGATGGGCGCACCCGCTACGCACTGGCGCTGGCGAACCTGCAGGCTCTGACAGGAAAACTCTGACATGTCTTCCACTCGCAAAGCCTCGCAATCCCGTTGGCTCCTACTTCTGCTGAGCCTTGCTCTCCCGGTTGCCGATGGCTGCAAGAAAAAGGTCGAGCAGGCTCCGGAGATCTCCGTGACGGTACAGGCTGCCCATCCCACGCGGGGACCGATCTCGGAGGAGATTGCGGCAGACGCAATCCTCGCGCCGATTGCGGTGGCGGCTCTCTCGCCTCGTATCAGTGCGCCGATCAGGGCTGAGTATGTGGAGCGTGGTGCCCACGTACGGCGCGGGCAGTTGCTGATTGCGCTTGACGATCGCGACCTCAAGGGTAGCGCGCTCGACAGCACCGGAGCGGTGGCAAGTGCGCAGGCCAACTACACGGCTACCACCCAGACCATGATCCCGGAAGAGGTGAAGAAGGCGGAGCTCGAAACGACGCAGCTGAAGGCCGCGTTCGATGTCGCGTCGCGCACGGCGCGGGAGCGGCAGGCCCTTTACAAACAGGGTGCGCTCTCCGGTCGTGAGGCGGATGCGGCCTACGCGGCAGAGGTGCAGGCGCAAGCGGCATACGACGCGGCTCGCCAGCACGCGGCGTTGCTGCAGCAGACGACGCGTGTCACGGACCAGCAATCCGCGCAAGGCCAGCTCACCTCCGCTCAGGGCAAACTGGAAAGCGCTCAAGCCCAGGTAAGCTTCGCCCATCTGCGAAGCCCGGTTGACGGCGTGGTGACAGATCGTCCGTTGTTCCCCGGCGAGACCGCGGCCGCCGGCACTCCCATTATCACGGTCATGGATACCTCTTCGCTGCTGGCCAAATTGCATCTGGCGCAGGTCTCCGCGCAGAAGCTCAAGCTCGGCTATCTCGCCAAGGTGACGGTGCCGGGCGTGGAGGGTCCGGTAGACGCGATGGTTGCATTTATCAGTCCCGCGCTCGATCCAGGATCGACCACGGTGGAGGTTTGGCTGAAGCTGCCGAACAGCGATGGCCGGTTCAAGGTGGGCACCCCGGTGCATGCAAGGATGCAGGGCACGACGGTTTCAAACGCTATGCAGGTTCCGGTTGGGGCGATCGTGCCTGCTGATGATGGCGGCACCGATGTGGTCGTGGTGCAGCCGGACGGCACGACGAAGAAGCAAGCGGTGAAGGTTGGACTCCGCACAGCGGATGCTGTGCAGATCGTCTCCGGCCTGTCAGCGGAAGCCAACGTGGTCATCGAGGGCGGCTATGGGCTGGATAACGGTACGAAAGTGGCCTTGGGCAGGCCTGGCGCAACGGAAGGGGACAGGGATTGATGGCTGCCGCCTCCACATCCCAGAGGACGGCCCCGTACTGGCTTGCCCGCTCCGTTCGCACGATTCTGTTCCTGGCTGTCGCGCTCACGGCGGCGGGTATCTACGCCTTCTTTCGGACGCCCCTTGCGGTCTTTCCGGAGACAAACTTTCCGCGCATTGTCATCGGAGTCGACAACGGCGTGATGCCGGTGGAACAGATGCAGGTAACTATCACCAAGCCGATTGAAGACGCGGTCAACAGCGTTCCCGGCCTGCTCACCATTCGCTCGACGACTAGCCGCGGGTCGGCCGACGTGAGCCTCTTTTTCGACTGGTCCGTGGACATGTTCCGCACGCTGCAGCTGGTCGACGCCGCGCTTAGCCAGGCGCAGCAAATTTTGCCTTCCACCGCCAAGATCACGACCAATCGCCTCACATTTGCGACGTTTCCGATCCTCGGCTACAGCGTCACTTCAAACACGCTCTCGCAGAGCCAGCTTTGGGAGCTTGCCACCTACACGTTGAAGCCGCCGCTGAATCGTGTGCTCGGCGTCAGCACGGTGACGATCCAGGGCGGCGCTGTTCCCGAGTATCACGTGGTGCCGAATCTGGCCCGGATGCAGGCTGCCGGAGTCACTGTCCTGGACCTGACCAACGCCATCCAGTCCAGCAATATTGTCGATTCACCGGGATTGTACGAGCAGGATCATCAGCTTGTACTCGCCCTGGTCGGGGCGCAGGCCCACGATGCCGACAGCCTGCAACAGCTCGCGGTGAAGACGACTGCGGGAGGTGCGCCTGTGCGCGTGGGCGATGTGGCCGCGGTTGAATCGGGCACGCTGCCGGTCTATACGGCGGTTCGCGCGAACAACCAGCCGGCTGTGCTCTTGAACATAGCGCGGCAGCCCAGTAGCAACACGGTCTCCGTAGCGGACGGCGTGGCTGCGGAGGTGGCTCAGCTGCGTACCAAGCTGCCGGTTGGGGTGAAGATAGAACCGTTCTACGATCAATCGCAGATTGTTCGCGAGAGCATTGGAAGCGTGCGGGACGCGATTCTGATCGGCCTGGTGCTGGCGTGTTTTATCCTGTTTCTCTTTCTGCGTGACTGGCGTTCTTCGCTCATCGCAGGGCTCGTCATTCCGGTCACGGTCGCGGTCATGGTGCTTGCTCTCTGGGTGATGGGAGAGAGCTTCAATCTGATGACGCTGGGCGGCCTGGCCGCGGCCATCGGGCTCGTCATCGACGATGCGATCGTTGTGGTGGAGAACATCGTTTCGCACCGCGATGCCGGGGAGCCGTGCGAGGAGGCAGTGCGCAAAGCGCTGCATGAGATCGCCCGCCCGCTGATTGGTTCGACCATTACGCCGGTTGTGGTCTTTCTGCCTTTGATCGCCGTGACCGGGGTGACCGGCAGCTTTTTTCGCGCGCTTGCCATCACCATGGCCGTTGCGCTGCTTACGTCGCTGGTGCTCGCGGTAAGCTTCACGCCGAGTCTTGCCCTGCTGCTGTTAGGGAAGCGGAAGGGAGAAGCGACAGGTGAGGAAGCGGCGCACCACGGCGGGGTGCTGGGGCGGGTTACGGATTGGCACAAGCATGCGCTCGACTGGTCGCTGACAAGGCCTGTCTGGCTGAGCGCTTTCTGCGTGCTGCTGGTGGCGGGTACATATCTTGGCTACAGGTCGCTTGGCTCAGACCTGCTGCCGGAGATGGACGAGGGCACTTTCATTCTGGATTACGTGATGCCGGCCGGCTCCTCTCTTGCCTCAACCAACCGGGTGCTTGATCACTTTCACCATATTTTGGTCCATACGCCGGAGGTCGAGGTGACGAGCCGCCGCACTGGTTTGCAGATGGGATTCGCTGCCGTCACAGAGGTCAATTACGGCGACATCACTGTGAAGCTGAAGAACAAGCGAGATCGAGGGATTGAGGAGATCATCGCCGGCGTCCGCAAGCAGATTCAGCAAAGCGAGCCGCAGGTGGATGTCGAGTTCACACAGGCTCTGCAGGACAACATCGGCGACCTTTCCAATGCTCCCGAACCCATTCAGATCAAGCTCTTTGCCGAAGACGCGACGCTGCTGAGCCATCTCGGTCCTCGCGTTGCCACTGAGATCAAGAAGGTGAAGGGTGTGGTGGACGTGGAGAACGGCGTCGACAACACGATCAGCGGACCTGCGACCACTTTCCAGGTGAACCCGCAGCTTGCTGCGCGGCTCGGCTTTACGCCCACCGAGGTTGCCGAGGACGCGACCTCTATCTTCGATGGCGTTACCGTCCATGATCCGCTGGTGGCCTACGGCCGCCCCTACACGATCCGTGTGCGGCTTGGGCAAGAGACGCGGCAGGACCTGGATACCATTCGCAACACGGTGTTCAACTCCTCCTCTGGCCACACGGCCTCGCTCGGCTCCATGACGGAGATCACGCAGCTGCCCCCGCAGAACGAGATTCGCCGGGAGAACCTGCAGCGTCTGGTCGTGGTCACCGCGCGGCTCGACAGAACAGACCTGGGTACCGCGGTGAATCAGGTGCAGGCTCATGTGCGGGCGATGCGGCTGCCGGCCAGCGTGCGCGTGGAATACGGAGGCACGTATCAGGAGCAGCAGAAGTCCTTCGCGGAGCTGCTTCGTGTGCTGCTGCTGGCGCTGGTGCTGGTTTTCGGCGTGCTGCTGGCAGAGTTCCGCAACTTCGCCGCGCCGCTCGCGATCCTGACCTCGTCGGTGCTCTCGATTGGAGGCGTCGTCGCAGGACTGTTCGTCACCGGCATGACCTTCAACGTGGCGTCTTTTATGGGGCTCATCATGGTCATCGGTATCGTGGCCAAGAATGGGATTCTGCTGCTCGATGCGGACGAGCGCTTTCGTGCCGGAGGCTCAAACGCCCGCGAGGCCATGGTGATGGCGGCGCAGCGCCGGCTCAGGCCGATTCTCATGACAGCCATGGCGGCAGTTTCCGGCATGCTGCCACTCGCGTTCGCGCTGGGCGCGGGCTCGCAGATGCTGCAGCCGCTGGCGATCGCGGTCATCGGCGGTCTCGTGATCTCGCTGCTGCTGAGCCTGGTCGTGACGCCGGTAATCTATTACCTGCTCACCCGCAATCACGCCCCTGAAGCTGCGTAAGGGACGGATGGTCTGCTCCAAGGCAGGCCATCGGTCCTTTGTCGAAGAGATTTACTTGCGTCCGATGACCAAGACCTGGAAGGTGTCCGGTACGATCGCCGGACGCGGACGCGGGTTGGCCGGCGTAGGCTCGGGACGGGCACCCTGCTCCGCGGTGACCATATACACCCGATCCTTGCCGGAGTCGTACGCCATCGTGCGGGCACCCTTCATTGTGGGAAGCTGCTGCACTTCCTTGTAGCCTCCCTTCGCATCCACGACTGTCAACGTACCTTCGCCGTTCGAGCTGAAGGCGAGCTGCCGTTTGTCGTCATATCCGGCCGCGTCCGGTCCGTCGCCGATCTCAGGCAGTGAGATCACCTTGCCTGTGCCCGCGTCCACCACAGCCATCTTCTTGCCGTCACATACCGAAAAGAGCCGGCTGTGTTCACGGTCGATAGCCATGCCCGAAGGCGAGTCGCAGCCGGGCAGCGTCCACGTATCGGTCAGGGTCTTGCTGGATGCGTCCAGCCGCACGATGCTGTTCTTGTCCTCGATGTTGTCGAAGACGTGACCTTTGCCGTCTGCCTGAGGGAACTCGGGTTTACCTGGAAGGGCAATGGTCGCCACGACGGAACGGCTCGCCGTGTCGATCACGGTCACGTTTTTGCTGCGTCCGTTGAAGGCCCACACCGTTCTGGTCATGGGCTCATAGGCGATGCCGTCAGGGTTGGTGCCGGCGGGGATCGAGGCCACGGTCGCCAGCGTGGTGCGATCGAAGACAACGACCGCGTTTGCGCCGCCATCGCTGATGTAGCCGAACTTGCCCTCCTCATCAAGCGCCACGCCGTGCGTACTGTTCAGGCCCGTGATCGCTCCCACTGCCTTACCGGTGTCGGTGTCCAGCACCTCGACACGCGGTCCATGCGTGACATACAGGCGATGCGCGCCCGGGTCGGCAAGCAGGTAATCCCACCCGCCCGTACCGCCGATCTGCCAGTGACCGACCACCTGATAAGGCTGCTGAGCCAATGCACCGCTTGCAAGCGTGCACACGGCAAGCGCCGCAAGGGAACGAAGAACTGCCAATTGCATCGAGACCTCCTCGTACTCCTGGGAGCACACCTGCATTTTCGACAATCCGGCTTAAGCCGAGATGAAGGCCACGGTCACTCGGGTGCCTTGGCCCGGTTCGCTCTCCACGCTGATCGATCCTCCCGCCGCGTCCACGATGGACTTGCAGATGGACAATCCCAGACCGGTTCCGCCCGTGTCACGCGACCGGGAACGGTCTTCCCGGTAAAAGCGCTCGAAGATATGCGGCAGCGCTTCCGGGGAGATGCCGGTGCCGGCATCCTCAACATCAAGCATCACCGACCCCTGTGGCTGCCTCGTCAGGCAGACGGTAACCGTCAGGCCTGGGGAGCTGTGCTGGACTGCATTCAGGATCAGGTTGGACAGCAGTGTGAATCCCCGTTCAGGCAGGAGTTTTACATAACTCGTTGGGGGACGAACGAAATGCAGACGCACGCCACGAGCCTCAGCGATGGGCCGCAGCTGCTCAAGAGCGGTCGCCGTCAACTCACTTAAATCGAGCACAGAAGGGTCGTCGGCCGAAGTGTCTTCCATGCCGGCGAGTTGCAGCATCTGCGCCACCAAGGCTTCGACTCGGCGGTTGTCATCAAGAACCCGCTCCAGGCCTGCGGCGTACTCGTCCACGGTGCGCTGCCTCAACATGAGGAGCTGTATCGAAGATCGGACGACCGCGATCGCTGTCTTGAGTTCATGTGCCGCGTCGCCGACGAAGCGCTGTTCCTTTGCAAAAGCTGCGCGAAGCCGGCCGACTGTATCGTTCAGGACTGCCGCGAGGGGACGCAGCTCGCGTACCCGCATAACAGACGCTGGAGCAGTAAAGGCCAATGCCGGCGGTGAAAGTTGCCCAGCGGCCACACCGAGCTCAGTAAGGGGGTGGAGAGCTTTCTTGAGCAGCAGCGCGACGAAGGTCACAGTCAACGCAGTTGCAAATAGGATCGCCATGAGATAGAACCGGACCGCTTCCAAAACTTCATGCCAGAGGTTGCCTTCTGATGATGCATACACGATCGTCACGGGCCGCCTGAGCCCGACTCCCGCGTTCTCAGCTCGATCAATCACCCGCATCGCTTCCCGCTGAAGGATGCGGTACTCGGCTCGACCGACACGCGCATTGCGCAAACCGTCTGCTTGTCTGGTGATGAGCACAACCGGTGCTATGCCGGAGCTGCCCAACAGCCGACCGCCCTGGTTGTAGACCGCGTACACGTCATCGGCGGGGAGCTTGAGCTCCGCGGGATCGACCATGACGTTATCTTCCGGATCTTCGGCGTCCTGAATGGCTCCAAGCAACGAATCGGACCTGCCCTGGAGGCTCACGTCGAGTGCGCGCAGCCGAACGTTGCGCTCATGGAGCAGCGCCGTACCGCAAAGTAGAACCGCGCAGAGCAATTGGGCCACGACTACGATGCCTATCGTTTCATGCACGAGGGAACGGCTGCTCTTCTTCATCAGGCGCTTGCGAGCCTGTAGCCACGGCCACGCAGTGTTTCCAGCACTTCGGAGTCAGTGACCCCGCGCAATTTCTTGCGCAGATTGGAGATATGGGCTTCAATGACGTTTGAGTGATGCTCCCAGGTGAAATCGTACAGATGCTCCAAGAGCTCACGTTTCGACACAACCACACGTGGTCGAAACATGAGGTACTCCAGAACTCTATATTCCGTGGGTGAGAGATCTACCTTCACGGTTCCATGTGAAACGCTCTGTTCCCCGGTGTGAACGATCAGGCTTCCAAACTGCAGCAACGGCTCGCCTACACCTTTGCCTCGACGGATCAGTGCGCGAGCCCGCGCGATCAGTTCCCCCAAATCGAATGGTTTGGTCATGTAGTCATCCGCTCCAGCATCGAGCAGGTGGATGGTTTTCCCCGTCTGACTTACGGCGGTTAGGATCAGCACAGGCGTAGCATTGCGTGCGGCACGGAGCTTCTTGACAACCTCCTCGCCACTTAGTCGAGGAATCATCAGGTCGAGTACAATCAAGTCGTAATTAGCGGTCCAGCAAAGATGGATGGCGTCTTCGCCATCATGGGCGATATCGACGGCATACCCCGGACCCTGGCGAAGCCCGCCTGCAATGTTCTCCGCGAGTCGCGGTTCATCCTCAACTACTAATACCCTCATAGCGCCATCACCTCAAACCTGTGAAGTGAGCTTGAGGAGCGAAATCGAAGCGCGCTTGGAGCGTATTGGACATGACTTGGCTCGTATGGTCTTTGCTTTCAGCTGTGTTTGCCGCTGCTACAGCGCTGCTGGCGAAGCTTGGTGTTGCGAATGTCGATCCCAATCTCGCAACGGCCGTGCGCACTACAGTTGTTGTGGTCTTCGCCTGGGTGATCGCTCTCTCCGTGGGGACCCATGGCGGACTTGTCCATATTGAACGTCGCAGTTGGACGTTTCTGATTGCATCCGGCCTCGCGACCGGACTCTCCTGGCTGTGCTACTTCAGGGCCCTATCGCTTGGTGAAGCTTCCAAGGTTGCTCCCATCGACAAGCTCAGCGTCATCTTCGTCATCGCGCTTGCTGCGCCCATTCTAGGGGAAGCACTTACCACAAGGAAAATCGTAGGCGGCGCGCTCATCGCCGCCGGGGCTATTGTTCTCGCTCTCGCCTAGCCAAGAGGTTAGTCACCGGGTGGCTCTTTAAGCCCGCTTCTTCGCCGGCACATCTTTTTCTTCTTCACGAGCCGTCTGGAGATCTGGCTCGGTGAAGGGCCTCGACTGGCTGACCGGAATGGGATTAGCCAGCGCAGCCTCATAGGTTATCTTCTTGTCAGCTTCCTGGCCGGATGTTTGTGCAGCAAGTATCGGCGTCGAATAAGCTCGACTCAGGCGACGATCTGCAGGTTGCGGTCGACCAAGAGCCGCTAGCCAACAAGCGGCCGCCCGCTTCATAGGCCACGGCAACAAGCTGCAGGTCCCAGTGGAACTCCCGCATCGGGTGATCATGTAGCGAGTTCCGGTTGCGATGTTCTGCTCGACATCGACGGCTGAATGGCACCAAGCGCCGAGCGGTCGCCGGCACGAGCGAAGGAGCATTCCATGTAGTCGCTCAAGCCCGAGGTGGGGAAGGCGCTCAACGCAATCCAGAACGAGCTGATAGGAACCGGCACCGAAGGATCGACTCCGAAGGATCGACTCCGAAGCAGGCGTCAGTATTGCCGCAGGCCCGAAAAGGGAGGCGGAAACTGCCTCCTCCAGCGTTAACAGACCAACGACGAGGGGAGCCGATGAGGGCTCCGGAAGGCGAGATTGCGAGCTTAGGGAAACCGCCGTGCTGCAAGTTTTTGCTGTTGGCGGGCAAGCGACTTGGAAGGAGTGAGCTAAGTGCTTGAAATGTTTGGTGGACCTGATCGGGATCGAACCGATGACCTCTTCCATGCCATGGAAGCGCGCTCCCAGCTGCGCCACAGGCCCACATTCCCGGGAAGGACTCTTCCTATTCTGCCCTTGCGTCCGCGCTTCGTCAAATAGCCGATCCACTGCCGGAAAGACTGGCACCGCTCCGGCTTTGCCCCAAGCGTTAAGCCCTGCTAAGCCCTGGAGCATACAGATTGCAAGCTTTCACGCACAGGCGCCGCGTCTCTCCCGAGGCGAATAGGCGGGGAAACAGCGGTTAGAATCTTGAGCATGCAACCGCTTTTTGCTCAGCCTGCCGCCTCTGTGTTGCTGCCGCAAGCAGCCGAGGCTTTGCGCTGGGCACACCCGGTCGTTGCGGAGTGGTTTTTGGCGCGCTTCGGCTCGCCGACAGAGCCGCAGACCGAAGGCTGGCCTCCGATTGTGGCCGGACGCACCACGCTGATCTCTGCTCCCACCGGCTCCGGCAAAACGCTTGCGGCTTTCCTGGTCGCCATCGACCAGCTGCTGCGCAAAGCTATCTCCGGCCAACTCGGCGAGTGCACGGAGATCCTGTATATTTCTCCGCTCAAGGCCCTCTCGAACGACATACAGAAGAACCTCGACGGCCCCCTGCGGGAGATCCAGGCCCTGGCGCTCGAGCGCGGCTATCTTTGCCCGGAGATCCGCACGGCTGTGCGCACCGGCGACACGCTTCCGCGCGAGCGGCAAGCGATGCTGCGGCGTCCTCCGCACATCCTCGTCACCACGCCGGAGTCGCTCTACATCCTGCTGACGGCAGAGAAGAGCCGCAACCATCTCCGTTCGGTACGCACCGTCATCGTTGACGAGATCCACGCGATCGCCGACGACAAACGCGGCGCGCATCTCGTGCTTACCCTGGAGCGCCTCGACACACTGGTGTGCGGGCGCACCCGCCTATTGCCCGGCGCGCTGGTGTGCGGCCGAAGTGCACCGCCGCAGCGTATCGGTTTGTCTGCGACGCAGAACCCCATCTCTCTTGTTGCGGAGTTCCTTGCCGGCGCAGGCAAAGGCGAGGAGGTGCACGTGGTCAGCATAGGGCAGCGGCGTACGCTCGACCTGGCTGTCGAGATCCCTGACGAGGAGCTGAGCTCGGTCGCCACGCGCGGTATCTGGGAATCGATTTACAAACGCCTTGCTGTGCTTGCCGGGGAGCATCGGTCAACGCTCGTTTTCGTCAACACGCGTGCCATGGTGGAGCGTCTCGCCTTCCAGCTGGGAGAACGACTTGGGCCTGAGAACGTCGCAGCCCACCACGGCTCACTCTCCCGCACGCTGCGGCTTGAGGCTGAGCGCAAGCTCAAGGCCGGAGAGATCCGGCTTCTTGTCGCGACAGCCTCGCTGGAACTTGGCATCGACATTGGCGCCATCGACCTTGTCTGCCAGATCAACTCGCCGCGCGCCATTGCCCCGGCCATGCAGCGCGTGGGGCGCGCAGGCCACTGGCGCGGCGCTACGCCCAAAGGCCGCTTCTTTGTCACCACGCGCGACGACCTGCTAGAGACCTCCGCGCTGGTGCAGGCCATGCGCGCGGGTGTTCTCGATCGCCTGGAGCTCCCGCTGGAGCCGCTCGATGTGCTGATGCAGCAGATCGTGGCTGCGTGCGCCGCCCAGCCTGCGGACGACCCGTGGGAAGAAGATGCGCTGTTCGCGATGGTGCGGCGCGCTTACCCGTACCGCACCTTGCCGCGACAGACGTTTGAAGAGCTGCTTTGCCTGCTGTGCGAGGGCATTGCCAGCAGTCGCGGTACCTGGGGCGCGTACCTGCTGCGTGACCGCGTCCATGGCGTGCTGCAGGCGCGGCGCGGCGCACGCCTGACCGCACTGTCGAATGGCGGAACCATACCGGACACCGCTATCTTTCAGGTCATCGTGCAGCCAGAAGGCATACCTATCGCAACGCTCGATGAGCACTATGCCATCGACTCATCGCCGGGTGATGTCATCCTTCTCGGCAACCAGAGCTGGCGCATCACGCAGGTTGAGAGCGCAGGCCGCGTCCTGGTCGAGGATGCGCATGGGCAGCCACCGAACGTGCCGTTCTGGACCGGTGAAGCACCGCAGCGCACACTCGAGCTCTCGACGTTTGTGTCGGATCTGAGGGAGGCGATCAGTGGGCGTACGCCGGGTGTGCTACCCGGCTACCTTTCGCAGGCGGATCCGGAGGTCGCCGAAACCGTCGCGTGGCTGTGCGAGCAATGCTGTATCCCAGCCGCTGCGGCAGAGCAGCTCATCGCCTACATCGTGGCCGGGCGCGCGGTGCTGGGTGCTGTGCCTACGCTCACGACCATCATTGCGGAGCGCTTTTTTGATGAAGGCGGCGGTATGCAGCTTATTCTGCATGCGCCCTTTGGCGGCCGCATCAACAAGGCCTGGGGCCTGGCTCTGCGCAAACGCTTTTGCCGCGGCTTTAACTTTGAGCTGCAGGCCGCAGCGACCGACAACGGCCTTAACATCTCGCTCGCTGAGCAGCACTCTTTTCCGCTGAGTGATGTGTTTCAGTTCCTCACCGAGCAGACCGTGCATGAGCTGCTGCAGCAGGCCTCGCTTACCTCGCCGATCTTTAAGGCGAGGTGGCGCTGGGATGCTTGCCGCTCCCTGCAGCTGCTGCGCTTCCGCAGCGGTAAAAAGGTGCCTCCGCAAGTGCTGCGCTCGCGCTCTGACGATCTGCTGGCCAATGTTTTTCCGCAGGTAGCGGCCTGCCAGGAAAATATTGAAGGCGACATTGAAGTGCCGGATCATCCACTCGTTCGCGAGGTCATGAAAGACACGCTGCAGGAGGCGATGGACCTCCAGGGTTTGACGCGGCTGCTGGGCGCGATCCGCACCGGCGCTGTGCGCTGCCTGGCTGTGGATACAGCCACGCCGTCGCAGTTTTCGCACGAGCTTATCAATGCAAACCCGTACGCGTTCCTGGACGATGCCGATCTGGAAGAGCGGCGTACACGGGCTGTCTCCCTGCGGCGCACCGTGCCGGACAGCGTTCTAGGCGAAGCCGGCCGGCTCTCCCCGGAAGCGATCGCCGAGGTACGCGCGCAGCAATGGCCTGATGTGCGCGACGAGGACGAACTGCATGACCAGCTGCAGGCGCTGACGCTTGTTCCCGAAGAAGCTCTGCTGGAGCTTGCCGCCGAGTATGCGCCTGCTGCTGCTGCGAGCTGGCCTCTCTTCTTCGCCAAGCTGGTGGCTACGCGACGTGCCACTGCGGCGGTGGCAGATAACGTGCGCTACTGGGTCACGGCAGAGCGCTTTGCGTGGGCGCGCAGCCTGGTGCCCACGCTTATGCCGGAGCAGGCGCTGCCGCCGGTCGCCGTCACCGAGGAAACTGCGGAGGAAGTGCTGCGGCGCACCGTGCAGGGCTGGATGTGCCTTCTGGGGCCTGCTACCTCTGCCTCGCTTGCGCAGCTGCTGCATGTGCCTGCTTCCGAGGTGTGGAAGCAGGTGCTGCGTCTTGAAGTGGCGGGCACCTTGATGCGCGGCGTCTTTGAGAAGCCGCTGCTACCGGCAACAACAAGCGCGGACCACGCGGTCGAGTGGTGCGACCGGCGACTGCTGCAGCGCATCCACAAGCGGACGCTGGGTGCCCTGCGCAAGGGCATCGAGCCGGTAAGCACTGCTGTCTATATGCAGTGGCTGCTGGGCTGGCAGCATGTTGCGCCGCAAACACAGTTGACTGGCGAGGCCGGCCTCCAGGAAGCGCTGCGCGGCCTTGAAGGCTTTGAGGCGCCGGCCGTTGAGTGGGAGCGCACACTGCTGCCCTCCCGCGTTTCCGGGTACGATCCGCGCTGGCTTGATGCGCTGTGTATGTCGGGCGCTGTGGGCTGGGGGCGCGTCTCTCCGCATCCGGCCTTCTTTGCTGCAGACAGCGGCGGCCCGCGCCGCGTGATCCCGACCAGCATGGCACCCATCACTTTCTTCCTGCGCGAAGAAGCGTTATGGCTTGACCGTTGCGAGCGCGTGCCGGAAGGCAACCTGCCCTGTTGCCTTAGCGAGCTTGCACTCGCTGTACGCGCACGTCTCGTGCAGCGAGGCGCTGCCTTTGCGGCAGACCTGCTGCGTTCACTTGCTGTGCCGCCCGCGGACCTTGACCGCGCCTTGTGGGAGCTTGTGGCTGCGGGGCTGGTCACCGCTGATGGGTTTGATAGCCTCCGTCTGCTGATTGATCCGCGTCGGCGTCAGGCCTACGCGCAGCCGCCTGGAGCAAAGCGCGCGCCGCGACACGCCGCTGGCCGCTGGTCTCTGCTGACAGAAGCACCTGAAGCATCAGTAAACGGATGGAGCCTAAGCAAGGAAGACAGCAAGCAAGAGAATGCAGCGCGCGCAGCCGGTGCGGAAGCAGAGCGTAGCGAGGCACAGCTCGCGTCCGCCTGCGCCGTGCTGCTCCGCCGCTACGGCGTGTTCTTCCGCGACCTCCTCGAACGCGAAACTACCATGCCACGCTGGCGCGAGCTACTGCCCACCTTGCGACGCATGGAGGCACGCGGTGAGGTGCGCGGCGGCCGCTTCGTGTCCGGCTTTGCCGGTGAGCAGTTTGCACTGCCGCACGCAGTCGAAAGCCTGCGCGAAGCGAAGCGCAATACTGAGCAAAGCTGCATGCCCGCGGACTGGGAGGTCCCTGTCGCGGCAGGGGACCCGCTCAACCTTGTCGGCATCGTGGTGCCCGGCGAGCGTGTCGCAGCCGTGGCGGGCAAGGTGCTGGTCTGGTCGCAGGCGCTCCTCAGCAGCAGTGCCGTTCGCTCGCTCACTTCGGCCGCAAACATCTCACACGCATCCGTGCAGGCGCCGATGTTTGCGCAGCCTCTTGCAGCAAGCTTGGGGGAAGAGAGTCATCAGCCATGAGCAAAGATCTGAACGAGCTAGATGAATTAGACCGTGAACACGTAGAGTCCGGTGAGGAAGAACTGCAGGAGGGCCTTGACTACTACATGGATGGTCCCTATCTGGTCTTTACTGCGGCGTACCACTTAAAGCGCGGCTACTGCTGCGCTTCCCGCTGCCGACATTGCCCGTATGGCAATGCCCCTGTGCCCGCAGCTTAATTACCGCTCGGCGATGGGGCTGCTGTAGGAGCTTTCGTTGCCGGCGGTGCGCCCGGCGTTGTCAATGCTCCGCCGCGCACCAGCACAGCCGTCCGCGGAAACGCAAACGTGCCGCCTGCATCATCGATCACATTCACCTGGCATGTGTAGAGCCCGTCTTCCAGCGACGTGAGCGGCACAGTAAATGCAAAGGCGATCGCATTGCGCCCTGCCTGGTTGAGCGCGCGCGCATTCACCAGCGGCGACTCAAACACCTTCACGTTGCCCCGCAGCAGCTCGATGCTGGTCATGATATGAAGCGAGCCCGCCTGCTTGGCTGCTTCGCTTGTATCGCCGGCAGCTGCTTTCGCATACTTTGCCGGATCGTATACCTCGTAGAAAAAGTAGAGCGGCTGGCCGCGATCAAACACATGTGGAAGGTTCGGCACATACTGCTGGCCCTCATACACCAGCGGATTGTCCACGCGGCGCCCGCTGCCCGAGGGCGCAATCAGCTGCGAGGCAAGCACCAGTGAACTCATCTTGAGCGGCGCTTTGGCCAGGTCCGGCACGCGCACATCCGTCTCAAAGGAACCGAGCTTCCCGGTCTCGTTCTCCCGCACCACAAACTTCAGGTGGTAGGTACCGGCGGGCAGTGTAAAGCCGGTGGAGTACTGGATGTTCTTGCGCGTCACCTGCTGTGATTGATCCAGCGCGAGCTTAACGGTGTCGCGTACCTCCTGCAGTACGTGGCCCTTCGAGTCCTTGATGTTACCGATGACATCCAGCGTCGCCTTGTCGCGATCCCCGCCCCGGGCAAATGGGATTTGCGAGCCCGGCACCAGCAGGGCCACAGGCATGTTGTATCGCCCCGTCGTGTCACGGAAGAAAAAAGGCTGGAGATATACCGACATATCTGACGCAGGTAGATCGGTATTCAGCGCTGCTTCCAGGTCGCGCTCGCGCTGTTCACCATTCGAGTGCTTGAAGTCGGCCGGCGCGTAGTAACCGGGCCTGTAACTCAACTTCATGTCGGGTCGGTTGACTCGAATCTCCAGCTTGCGGTAGCGGCCGTCGCGCGCTATGTCCGCCGAGCGGAAGCCCAGCACATAGTAGTTTGCCGTGTCGTTTTGTACCTGCTGGAAGGCTGGCGCAAAATCATTGTTGTCAAAGAAGGCCTTGCCTCCCGTGTCGCTTGAAAGCGTCGCGAGGACCTCCTGCGAGTTGAAGTTGGAGTCGAGATTGTTCTGCAGCGCTCCACCCGTGTAAGCAGCATTCCCGCGCAGCGAGCCCGTGGTGGCATCGCCAAGCGGCGAGATCGCTTGCAGCCCGCGCGCATCCACGCTGTAGATCGATAGGTTATTTCGCACGGCCGCGTTGATCGTCGAGCGGAGTGAGGCTTGGTTCTCGATGCCGTCACGCTGGATACCGCCGGAGAAGTAGAGCAGCGACTTCTTCTGGTTGATCGGCCCGAGTGCGCGTGCAATCGCGGCGATGGCAAACAACTCGCGGTCTGTATTGATGTCGTTGTACTCGGTGTCATCAGCGGTGTAGGCGGTCGTGTCTTCGACTTGATTGGTCGTGCTCGTCGTCGCTCCCGAGTAGCCTTGATTGCCCCCGCCTGAGTAGCTGTTGACCGCGTGCAGCAGCAGTTGTTTGTTGCCAGTAAAGTCCTGGTCAAGCTTCAGCGTATTGCCCAGCGAAACCACAGACACCAGGTCCGCATTCTGCATCTTGCCATTGATGTAGTCGCGCGCCGCATCCTGCACGCGATCCAGATCGTCCGGCTGTAGAGAGGTCGTGTCAAAGAACAACACGATCAAGCGATGATCGCGGAGTGCCGCAGACTGCTGGGCGGCACTGGCTCCCAGTGCTGTCGCGGCGGATCCGGTGCGGCCCGTAACTACTTCTGTACCGGGCAAGCGAAGAGCCTGGTCCACATCCTGTGCGTCGAAGCTCACCACTTGCTGCGGCTTTCCATTCTCAAAGACAGAGAAGTCTTCCCGCTTCAAACCGCGTACAGGATTGCCCTTGCGATCGCGTACCACTACATCGGTCAGCACCAGGTCGCTTTGTACCTTCAGCGTGAAGCCGCCCGGTTGTGCAGGTGCAGGGGCCGACGGAGGCGGGGTGTCTGTCTGTGCCTGCACATGACCGCAGGCAAGCAGCAGCGTAAGTGTAAGCGCCGCGCGCCACCCGGTCATGCTGAAATATTTCCTCATGCTAGTACCGGAACCTCGCGATAAAACTGAATTGACGCTGGGCGGCTGTCCCCGTCACCTGCCCGTACGAGCCCGAGCCAAGCTGCGTGTCCACGGACGAGTACTGCACAGTGTTGAAGACGTTGTTGGCTGTAGCTCGTACTTCGAAAGATCGTGTCTCTCCAAACGAAATCGTTTTTGCCAGCGATCCATCCACGGTGATGGTTCCCGGCCCCGCGATGGAGTAGCGGCTGGCTGTGCCATACACACCGGTAGGTTGCGTAAAGGCCCCCGGATTGAACCAGCTGTTGACATTGCGAGCACCGGTCGAAAGCGACACACCGGGAACACGGTCAGGCCGCTCAGACCCCGTGCTGCCGCGGGCAATGTCGCTCACCGACGCCTCATAGCTTGGCGTCAGCGGCTCGCCGGTCGCAATCGAATACGTGCCTGACACGGAGAGCCCTTCCAGCGCGTGAGCCGTGCGCCCCGTCGTGAAATAGGTCTTGTCGGCGCCAAAGGGAAGCTCATATAAGAAACTGCCACTGACTTTGTGGCGAATATCAAAGCTTGAGTTTGACTCTTCCGCTAACAGGTCCTGCCAGTTTTGTGCAACGGCATTGCCCACGCCGCCTACTGAGGTCGCATCATCAATCGAGTGCGCATAGGTGTAGGTCGCCTGCAGGCTCAGACCCTTCTGCAGCCGCTTGCGCGCGCTCACCACCAGGGACTCAAAGTTTGAGAAAGCTGTGGCCTGCTCGTAGTCATACAGCACACCGCTCAGTGAAGCGGTTGCCGTACGGCCCGGCGCATCCACGATGTCGAGCCGTGTGCCCTTGGACCCGCTATAGCCTATGTTGAGCACGATGCCCTGCGGCAGCGTGCGCTGTACATTCAGATTCCATAGCTGGATGTAGGGCAGCCGGTAGTTCTTATCGACAGAGTAGTTGCCCTCCGTCTGCGGAGCAGGGAAGCCGTTTGCCAGCGTCAGCTGGCCAAGGGCTGTCGCTTCATTCTCCTGCACATCGGCAAACGGCGGTTGAAAGGCAAACTGCTGTACAAACTTGCTGTATTGCCCGTTGGCGAAATTGATGCCGTAACCGCCGCGCACCACCGTGTCCTTCAAGGGCCGCCAGGCCACGCCGAACCGCGGCGAGAAGTCGTTCTTCTCCGGGTTGATCAGCGTGCGGGGGTAGGCGCCCGTGTACGGGCCAGTGGTATTTGGTGTCACCGTTGCGACAGATGCAAAGTCGTTGCCGGGATCCAGCGTGGCCAGCCGGTCGTTCTTCTCCGCGTAGGGCGAGAAGTACTCATAGCGCAGCCCTAGCTGCAGCGTAACGGAAGGCAGCACCCGCCAGTCATCCTGGAAGTAGCCGTCATACACATTCTCACGCAGGTAGCTCTTCCCGTACGGCGCCTGCAGCTGCGTTTGCTGCGGCAGGCCCAGCAGCAAGTCGGCCAGGGAGGAACCGCTCTGCGGAACCCCTGTCTGCCCCGTGTTGCCGACGCCGCTGGTCGCACTCGTATTCGGCTGCTCAGTAAACACGCCGGAAAAGATAAAGCTGCCCGTTGAGATCACGCTGGTGCTGCCCAGCAGGTCCAGGTGCACACGCTTTACGTCGGCCCCCCAGCGCAGGTTGTGTTTCTTGTGCGTCCAGGAGCTTGCCTCGCCCAGCGCAAGGGTCTGGTTCAGGGTAAAGCCGGGCTGGTCCTCGCCCAAGCCCGTAAACTGATTCAAAGTCACGTTCGGAAGCCCGTAGCTCAGCGGGTTTACCGCTTCCCCGGCAAACAGATTGATCCCGGCCGCACCGGCCACGTCATCGACGTTCGTGAAGTAATTCGTCACGCTGCCGGCGGAGCGGTTCCAATCCAGGTTCAGGTTGTTCGTCAACCGTCCGCGGCTCAGCGTGTATCCGACCTCCACTGAGCGTGCGTTGGTCAGCGTTCGTCCGCCCAGCTCCGGAAAGAGGTTGAGCGTGTCGGACGCGCTGTGCGAGTAGTTGAAGTTGACGTGGAAGTTCTGCTGCAACCCTGTCGAAGTGCCCATGTACTGCCGCACCAGGCCGGCAAGCGGTGAGCCGGAGCTGCCTCCGCCGATGGTGTGGATGTAGCGCAGTCCAATCAGGGTGTTGTTGACGCCTTCGCTGGTCAGCCGCTGGTAGTTCCGGGAGGTACCCGGCAGGTTCGGCAGCGGCAGGTAGCCCAGCAGCGCCGAGGCCTGCGGCTGGATCCGAGTCGCCGGCACGATATTGTTGGTAAACGGCTGCCCAGTGGTCGGGTCATAAATGGGGACCTGCGCGCCATTCACAGCGAGCAGCTGGCTGAAGTCACCGCCTCGCTCCGCAGCGGTCGGAACTGTGCCGTATTGGTCAAACGGCTGCGACGAGCGCGAGCCGCTCAGCGTAAAGAACAGGAAGTCTTTCTTGTCTCCCTCCATCAGGTGCGGAATGTTCGGCGTACCCGCGTAGGTCAAGCCAAAGCGATTGGTCGCGTATGAAGGCTGCACGATCGCCTGGCCTCGCAGCGCGTAGTCCCGCGCATTCAGTGCCGAGTTGGAGCCTGCCCAGAAGAAGGCTCCATGCGGCTGGTTGGGGTTAAAGTGCCGAAAGGAACCGCCAAACCCTCCGCCGCCGCCCCGTCCACCACCACCGCCAAAGCCTCCCCCGCCACCGCCCCGGCCACTGCCGCCACCGGGCCCGCCGAAGTTCGCTCCAAACGCACTTGTCAGCGAAGGGTCGTTCTCTGCCCGCTCCCGCAGGGCGTCCAGGTCAATGCCGGCAAAGCTGTTGCCGCCGTTGTTTTGGCCCTGCACCGCAACGGACTCGCTTGAAAAATCACTATTGCCCGCGAGCGAGGGCAGGGCCGAGCCGCCCGTTGTGCCTCCTGCATCCAGCGAGCCCGCAGTTGCCGCGCCCAGCAGCCCCAGCAGCTGCGAGCCGCCACGTCCACCCCCTGCGCCACTGCCATACTGGCTGCCGGCCCGGCGCCCGGCACCTCCAGCTGCCCCGCCAGATGAGCCCAGCGCGCCCCGGTCCTCGGCCTGCGCCGGCACCCGCGAGAGCAGCAGGAGCTGCAGGCTGTCCGTTACATCCCGGGGCCCGGGCGTCGCGCCGCCAAAGCGTAGCTCACGCGTGCTCTCGGCAAAGGCGGCAAAGTCGGTGCGCAGCACATAGCGCCCATCGTCCGGGATGCGCAGGGTATAGCTGCCATCGGTCCCCGTAGCCGTCGTGTACTTGGTCCCGGTCAGCGTATTCGTGGCGGTCACGGAGACACCCGGAAGCGGCGTACTGCCTGAGGTCACCGTGCCATGCACTGTGCCGCCCGTAGCCTGCGCCCCGGGGCTTGGGGCAACTTGACTAGCTTGAGAAGCGGGTGCAGCAGACTGCCCGCTTGCCTCTCCAGGCGTTGGTGCCTGCGCGGGAACGGGCGCGGACGCTGCCTGCCCCGGCGGAGTGTTCCCCGGCACGGACGGAAGCGCCTGCCCGCGTGCTGCGCCGCAGGCTGCCGCTGCCGAAAGCACCAGCAGCGTTCCCCGGCTGCGTAAGCCTCGGCTGCGCGCGGCTTTTCGCTTTCGCCCTTTTGCCATGCTCCTCGCGTCCGGCATGTCTAGTTATCCTTCAGTCTCGACCACTCACGGATCTCCGCTGCATCTACCACGGTCAGCACCTTGGCTGTAAACGCATTCTTGCCCTGCGTCCCCGTCGCCGTCATGCCGTCGCCCACCTGCACATCCGGCAGCGTAATACTCTGGTGCCGCTTGCGGAACGAGGTATCTTCATCCACCGTCACGGTGTTCACCACCCCATCCGGCCGCTTGATCACCAGCGATGTCCCATTCTTTGCCGTCACTGTACCGGCCAGCCAGGTTTTGCCCCATTGGTTGCGCCGCTGGTCCAGCTCCGCGAGCTCCTGCGCATCCACGACCGCGACAAAGATGGCTCCCAGCGTGTGCTTCTTCGCGTCCAGTTCGCCGCCGGCCAGCACCGTATCGCCGACGCGTGTTGCATTGCCTGCCGTGGCCTCGCCACCTTTCACAAAGTGCGTATTGGCGCCGGTTTCCACCTGGTACACCATCCCGCTTGTTGTCTTGAGAAACACAGACGAGCCGCTCAGCTTTGCCACCACACCCCGGATCGCCTGCATCCCCGCGATGTCGAAGTTTGAATCTTCCTGGGCCTGCAAAGGCAGACTGAGAAGCAGACCGCTGGCCCCAAGCACCAACCACGCCCATGTACGTTGTGAGGCCGTCCTCTTCGTCTTTACAGCTTTGTAAAGCTTCTTCATCCATCCTCGAGAGTGAGACGCAGCGGCGGGGTAAAAGACGCGCTCCCCTGCTGCGCCTCGCAGCATCTATCCCGCAGCGCGCTTTGGAGATCTGGCTGCCTGTACCTACGATAAGGGAGCAGCCGGCTCTCGGGTCGGCCCGGCACAATCCCGGTTCCACGTAAGGAACGCCGGCTGGCAGGCACACAAAGTGCCCAGCCTGCTGTTAAGGTTAGGGCGCGGCAAAGGAGATGGAACTGCCATGGTGACCGCGACCCTTTCAGATACGGCTTCTCGCATGCCTGGCGCTCTGCGAGCTCACTTGTGTAGCGTGCGGCAGCAAAGCCTTGCGCTTTGCGAGCCGCTCACGCCGGAAGACATGATGGTGCAAAGCTGCCCGGAAGCAAGCCCAGCCAAGTGGCACCTGGCCCATACCAGCTGGTTTTTTGAAACGTTTGTGCTGCGAGAGTTCCTGCCCGGCTACAAGCCTTTCCACCCTGATTTTATCTGGCTGTTCAACAGCTACTACAACGCCGTCTCCAGCCAGCCCCAGAAGAAGCTGCGGGCTTCCTTTTCGCGGCCCTCGCTCGAAAGCATTCTTGCTTACCGCTCCCACGTGGATGCAGCGCTGAACCAGCTCTTTGAAATCTCTGCTCCCGAAGAAGCGGAGCGCCGCCTCATCCTCGGCCTCCACCATGAGCAGCAGCATGGCGAGCTCCTGCTGTATGACATCAAACACGCCTTCTGGAGCAATCCGCTGCGCCCCGCCTACCGCGAAGGGGGCCTGCCCGGCACGGCAGACGCCTCCGGCCGCCGGCTCAGTCCGCAGGGCTCTGTTCGCTTCCCGGAGGGTCTGCAGGAGATCGGACACCCCGGCGGCTGGAGCAGCTTTGAGAGCTTCTGCTTTGACAATGAGGAGCCTCGGCATCGCATCTGGCTCGATAGCTTCGAGCTTGCCCAGCGCCCGGTTTCCTGCGCGGAGTATCTCCAGTTCATGCAGGACGGCGGCTACCGCCGTCCGGAGCTCTGGCTTTCAGACGGCTGGGAAGCCGTGCAGCGCGAAGGCTGGCAGTCGCCGCTCTACTGGCACCGCGAGACTGAAGAGGGAGAGTGGACGATCTTTACGCTCCGCGGTGATCAGCCTCTACGCAACCTTCTTCCCGCGCCTGTCTGCCACATCTCCTACTACGAGGCGGAGGCCTTTGCCCGCTGGGCCGGCATGCAGCTCCCTACCGAAGGCGAGTGGGAGGTGGCAGCCGCCGGGAGCACTCCGAAGATCAGCAACCTGCTGGAAGGCGACACCCTGCACCCCCTGGCGACCACGCCCTCTGACGGGTTGCGCGAGATGTTTGGCGGCGTCTGGGAGTGGACCGGCAGCGCATACCTCGGCTACCCGGGCTACAGCGCCGCGCCCGGCGCGCTGGGCGAGTACAACGGCAAGTTCATGAGCAACCAGATGGTTCTGCGGGGAGGCTCGGTCGCCACACCTTTCTCGCATATCCGCGGCAGCTACCGGAACTTCTTCGGCCCGCACACCCGCTGGCAGTTTTCCGGCGTTCGGCTGGCACGCCGCTCATACTAGATCGAGACAATGGCCTCCCTCCAGCAGACCGCACCAGACTCCACCCTTTCCGCTCGCGACACCCCGTTCGGCGCGGAGGTCCTGCAGGGACTCAGGCGGACGCCCAAGACCCTGAGCCCCTGGCTCTTCTACGACGCCGCCGGCTCCGCACTCTTCGAGCAGATCACGGCTTTGCCGGAGTACTACGTCACTCGGACTGAGCGCGCGATCCTCGCCGCGCATGCCGGCAGCATCGTTCGCAAAGCCTCAGAGGGTCAACCTCTCGCCATAGTCGAGCTCGGGGCAGGCACCGCCTCCAAGACCGGCTTGCTGCTCCAGGCTGCCGTCGCCCAGCAGGGGAGTATCGACTACTACGCCATTGATGTGTCCGAGACTGCCCTCGACGAAGCCAGGGATCACCTGGAACGCGAGATCCCCGGTGTCCGTGTGCATCCGCGCGTTGCCGACTACACCGAAGGCCTCGGCCTCATCGAAGCGGAAGCGCGCCGCAAACTCGTCCTCTTCATTGGCTCCAGCATCGGCAACTTCGATCCCGGGGACGCGACCGAGCTGCTGGCTGCGGTGCGTGCCGAGCTCCAGCCCGGCGACCAACTGCTGCTTGGCGCCGACCAGGTGAAGCCGGTAGAGATCCTGCTCGCCGCCTATGACGACGCGGAAGGCGTCACCGCCGCCTTCAACCTCAACGTGCTGCACCGCATCAATGCGGAGCTGGATGCTGACTTCTACCTCCCCGCCTTTGCCCATGAAGCGCGTTGGAATAGCCGTGAGTCCCGCATCGAGATGCATCTGCGTAGCACCGTGCAGCAGCGCGTCACATTGGCTGCTCTCGATCTGACCGTTGCGTTTGAGGCCGGCGAAACCATCCACACAGAGAACAGCTACAAGTTCACCGACGAGCAGGTGCGGCGCATGCTCGGTGACGCGGGCTTCGCCGCTCCCGTGGAGTGGAAGGATGAGCTGGGCTGGTTCGGGGTGTACCTGGCCGCAGCCCGCTAGCGGGCTATTAGCGCGAAGGCTGCGCCAAGAGCGACTTCGGCTCCGCGCCGCTCACCGCGCTGAAGCGCGTCCGCGGGAAAGCATCCGGGTAGTTCTTCTGAATAAACTCGATCATGCCCTCGCGAATGATGCAGCGCAGGTCAAACTGGTCCCCCGAGTTACGCGCGCTCAGCAGGCAGCGGATCTCCATTGTGTGCTCGGAAAGATTGGTTACCTGCAGGGCCTTGATCTTGCCGTCCCACAGGGGCGAGCTCTCCAGCAGCCGGAAGAACTCCTCACGCAGTGCCGGCACCGGGATCGAGTAGTCCACGTACAGGAACGAGGTCCCCATCAGGTCCGCGTGCTCCCGCGTCCAGTTCTGGAAGGGGTTCTCAATGAAGTATGTGAGCGGCACCACCAGCCGGCGATAGTCCCAGATCGCGACCACCACGTAGGTCGTCGTAATCTCCTCGATCCGTCCCCACTCACCTTCCACGATCACTACATCATCCAGGCGGATCGGCTCCGTCAACGCAATCTGCATGCCCGCGAGCAGGTTCGAGGCCGTCGACTTGGCCGCGGTCGCGAGCACCAGGCTGGCCAGGCCCGCGGAGGCCAGCAAGCCCGCACCGTAGTGCCAAATGGCCGAGTCTTGGAACAGAGACAGGATCAGCCCGGCATCCACTACCAGCAGCAGGATGATTGCCAGCCGCCGCAGCAGCTGTGTCTGCGTCCGGATGCGCCGCGCCTTGAGGTTGTCAGAAGATTTCATGTCGTAGCGCAGCAGCACGACATCTTCAAACAGGTACACGCTTGACACCAGCAGCCAGCCAATCGCGAGAAAGAGCGCGACCAGAAAGCCCTTCTGGATCAAGCCCAGCAGCGGTTGGTCGATCGAGAGAAAGGGAATCGCGATATTGACAACAGCGAGCAGCACGATAAACAAAGCCGGCCGCCGGACTCGCCGCGAGATCGCGAGAATGAGCGGCGAAGCCTGCACATCCTTGTGCCGCAGCCGCGCCAGCAAGCGAAACACGATGGCATGCACCGTGAAGCCGAGCGTCACCGCAAGACACATCAGGATGGTGCCGGCGACGATGGCGTGTACGTGCTGCGGGTCGAAGACAGAGGATGGTGGGGCAGCCGGTTTCGCTGCAACAGTTGCTCTGGTCGCCGGTAGCATCAGTCCTCTTTCTCGCTTGTTGCTTGCTGCGTCACGCGCCGGTAGTCGCCGCTCTTGCCGCCCTGCTTGCTGACGAGCTGCACGTGCCGGATCGTGATCCCCTTGTCGAGCGCCTTGCACATGTCATACACGGTGAGCGCCGCCACGCTAGCGGCTGTCATGGCTTCCATCTCCACCCCTGTGTTTGCTGTGGTCGCCGCGCTTGCGCGAATGAGCACGCCCTCTGGAGTGATCTCGGCCGAAACATCCAGAAACGAAAGCGGCAGCGGATGGCACATTGGGATCAGCTCACTGGTTCGCTTGCCTGCCTGGATCCCCGCGAAGCGCGCCACCTCCAGAGGATTTCCCTTCGGGTTGTGCGGCAAGGCTGCCAGCACCTCCGCGGAAAGCACCACAAAGGCCTCCGCCTCGGCCCGGCGCACGGTTAGTGTTTTGCCGCTCACATCTACCATGCGTGCCGTGCCGTCAGCACGGTAGTGGGACAGCCCAGGAGGCTCTTGGCTCATCTTCCCAGCCTATCGCAGGCGAGCCGGCCTTTGGCGGCTCTCAGGCAAGCAGGACCGAAACCACATCGCCCGCCCTCAGCTCCGGGGCGTCAGGCGGCACCACCAGGAAGCAGTTGGCCTGCGCCGTGCTCGCGAGGTCGCCCGAGCCTTGCCAGGGGATTGGCTCTACGGTTGCTCCTTCCAGCGCATAGCTGAGCCTGGCCGGTAGAAAACGGGTCAGCCCCGGCTTGGTCCGTACCCCTTCCGCTAAGCGCGCCATCGCAAAGGGAGGGGTGTAAGCCGGCTCACCTCCAAGCGCTGCCAGCAGCGGCGCAACAAAGAGCGCAAAACACACAATCGTCGACACGGGATTGCCGGGCAGCCCGAAAAACGGCAGCCCGCCCACGCCCAAGCTGCCCTTGCCCAAGCTGCCCCCGAGGCTGCCAAAAACAACCGGCTTGCCCGGCTGGATCAGCGCGCCTGTGAAGTGAAAGGTACCGCCCAGCCCGGCAAGCACCGGCTCCACCAGGTCATAGCGGCCCATCGATACGCCGCCCGAGAGCAGCAGCAGGTCGCATTGCTCCGCAGCTTCACCGATCGCGCTTTCAAGTGCGGCCTCGGCATCCGCGACCGGCGGCGACAACACCGGCTCGCCTCCCATCCCCCGGACCAGCGCGGCCAGCGTCACAGAGTTGGAGTTGCGGATCTGATGCGGCAGCGGCACCTGGTCCACCTCTACCAGCTCATCGCCCGTTGCCAGGATGGCGACCCGCGGCCTCCGCACCACAGCCACCCGGTCATGCCCGCAGGAGGCTGCCACGGCGATGCCATGGGCTGTCATGCGGGTACCCGCCGGCACCAGCACCGTGCCCTCTCGGGCTTCCGCTCCCGCAGGCACCACATTTTCGCCGTTGCTGATCGTCCGCCCGAGCTGGAGCGTCACACTCGCTCCTCCCCGCTCCGCGTGCTCCACCATCACCACAGAGTCCGCGCCTTCCGGCACCGGAGCCCCGGTCATAATCTCAATGCAGGTGGCTTGGGAAATGGCGCCCCCGGTCCATGCCTCCCCGGCGCGGAGCAGTCCAGTGACTGCGAGGCTGCCAAGAGCCCAGTCTGCCGCGCGGGCAGCAAAGCCGTCGCGCGTGGCCCGTGGAAACGGCGGCTGGTTGCGGTCCGCAAGCAAAGGAAGAGCGAGCACCCGCCCCCGTGAGTCGAGCAGAGCAACAGCCTCGCTCTCCCGCGCAGCGCCTGCAGCACAGTCTGCCGCCGCCCGCACAAGGGCAAATGCTTCGTGGAACGGGATCGGCAGGGAAGGGGTGCTCACAGAGCAATCGTAGCGCCCGGCGCTCATCCGCCTGCCGGCGACAGGTGTACATCTCGGCAACAAAAAAGGCGCTCCTACGTAGGAGCGCCTTTCTGCTGCCGCGGAAAACTACTTCTTGCCGGCGCGGTAGGTCGTCTTGACGGTCTCACCCATGCTCGCCAGGATAGCCTTGGCATCCCCTGCGAACTGCCCATCCGGTGCCAGCTCCAGGTACTTCTGGTAGGCATCGGCGCACCCCGGGGGGGCTACGATCTTCTGGGTCTTGGGGTCCACCGTTGCCTTTGCAATCAACGCCTGCCCCTTCAGGTAGTAGGGGATCGGTTTCGTCGGGTCGGCAGCAATCGCCTTGTCGGCCGCTGCTGAGACCGCATCGCCGTTCTGCCCTGTACGCGCCAGAACGATTGCCTCATTGGAGTAGTACACTCCGGCCTGCGTGGGGTTTGCCTTGCCCGCTGCATCGTAGGCGGCCGTTGCATCGGGGAGCTTGCTCTGTGCAGCAAGCGCCTCACCCAGGGCATTGTTGGCGCTGCCCAGGATCTCCGGGCTTGGTTTCGGGCTCGCTGTCTCGAGAGAGATCGTCTTCTGCAGCGAAGTGGTCGCGTCCGGGTACTTCTTTTCGCCCGTCTGCGCAATACCCAGCTCCAGCCACAGCACGGGGGCATCCGGCTTTGCCTGGGAGTCCCGCGTCATGATCTCATCCGCTTCTGCATAGTTCTTGTTCTTGTTGTCGTCGCGCGCTTTCTGGAGGTCGGCATTGAGCCCCTTGATCACTGAGTTATTTTTCAGGGCCTCCGTGTTCTGCTTCTTCACGTCTTCCAGCTGCTTCCGCTGTTCCGGCGTCAGCTTGGCGATATAGTCGGGCCGGCTCAGGTCAAAGTTCTCCACCTGGTCCTGTGCGGCGACGATCTTCACATCCAGCATCTGGTCGAGGTTCTTGGGGCCTTGCACCATATTCAGTACATAGGTGCCGGGCGCGATGCCGTCGCCCTTGTAGTCGCCATTCGCATCCGCGGTAAAGGTGTACTTCGCCGTTTTGCCGTCGGTGGTGACCAGCACCTGGGCTCCGCCGATCGGCGCGCCGACAGGATCCTGAATGTGTCCGTGAATGGAGCCGGTAGCCGCCTGGCCAAAGCTCATGTGCGTGCTGAAAGGTAGCGCAGCTGCCGCAGCTAGCAGCAGAGTGGTTTGCAGTCTGGAACGCATGGTGATCTCTCCTCTTTCTCAACAGCGGCGGGGGTTTTGCCTCTGCCCTGTATCGCTTTTCCGTTCGCTTCTTCCGGCGCGTTCTCCTGAGGACTCGGAAACTACCCCTCTGCGCGCCTCGAGGTCGCGTAGAGGATCGGATCCCTGGTCCCCGCCTCGGCAAAAGCACGCAGACGCAGCACACAGCTATCACACACGCCGCAGGCCAGAGCCTCTCCCTGGTAGCACGACCACGTTACATGCAGCGGTGCGCCCAGTTCAACACCCAGACGCACGATCTCTTGCTTCCTGAGCTGAATGAGCGGCGTGGCTACGCGGATGTTTCCGTCGCGCGTCCCCCGGCGGATCAACTCCTGGAAGGCCTCATAGTAGGCCGGCCGGCAGTCCGGGTATCCGGAGCTGTCCTGCTCCACCGCCCCGATATACACCACCTCTGCGTCGATGGTCTCCGCCCAGCTCACCGCCGCACTCAGGAAGTGTGCATTGCGGAAAGGGACATAGGTGACCGGAATCTCGCTGCCCTGCGCCGTGGCGGCAATTGCCTCCGGCGCATCCGGAACTGCAATCGACAAGTCCGTCAGTGCGGAGCCCCCGATCATCCGAAACAGATCGATGCGCAGGTGCAGGAAGCGTGTGATCCCTAGCGCTTCTGCGACTGCCCGCGCACTCAGAAGCTCCCGTGCCTCGGTGCGCTGCCCATACGAGAAGTGCAGCGCGCAGGCCTCATAATCGCGTGCTGCCAGCGCCGCACATACGCAAGAATCCATGCCGCCGGAGAGCGAAATAATGGCTCGCTTGCGTGCCGGCCCCGGAGTAGCCTTCGGGCCGGCATCTGCGTCAGCCTCCTCGAAAAACGTCATACCCTGGCCAGCTCCTGCGTATCTGGCACGCGCGCCGGAACGCCGCTTTGGCCTGCCCACCAGCCGTCAAACTCCGCCAGCGCCCGCTCGCACACCATCCGGTGCCGCTCTTTCTTATCCCGCACCCGCTTGCGCGTCTCTTCCGGGAGCGGCAGCAGCAGGTCAAAGGTGATGTTAGCCGGTTGAAAGGTCTTGGAGTCGGCATGCGTGATGTAGTGCACCAGAGAGCCCAGTGCCGTGCCCCGCGGCACCGTCACAATGGGCTGGCCCAGCGCAGCCTGCGCCGCATAGCGCCCGGCCAGCAGCCCGCTCGCAATCGACTCCGTGTAGCCTTCCACGCCTGAGATCTGCCCGGCAAAGAAGACGCCGGCATGCTCTCGCAAGCGCAGCTCCTCGCTCAACACGCTGGGCGAGTGGATATAGGTATTCCGGTGGATCTGTCCCCAACGCAAAAACTTCGCCTGCTCGAGGCCGGGGATCAGCCGCATCACCTTCGCCTGCTCGCTGTATTTCAAGTGGTTCTGGAAGCCCACCAGGTTGTAGGAGTCAGCCCGCAGATTCTCTGAGCGCAGCTGCACCACCGCCCAGGGCGTCTTGCCTGTCCGGGGGTCCCGCAGCCCCACGGGCTTCATCGGCCCAAAGCGCAGGGTATCGCGCCCGCGCCGGGCCAGCTCTTCAATGGGTAGGCAGCTTTCAAAGTACGGCAGCTTCTCCCACTCTTTCGTCTCCGCCGGCTCAGCCGCCAGCAGCGCGTCAAGAAAGCGCTCGTACTCTTCCCGCGTAAATGGGCAGTTGATGTAATCGGGCGTGCCCTTGTCCCAGCGCGCCGCGAGGTAGACCCGCTCCCGGTCAATCGTCTCCGCGTCCACGATCGGTGAGATCGAATCATAAAACGCCAGGTGTTCCCGCCCGGTCAATCGCGCCACTTCGTCTGACAATGCCGACGAGGTCAGCGGCCCGCTCGCAATCACCGTGATCCCGTCCTCGGCATCGACGTGCGTTACCTCCCGGCGGCAAACCGTAATCAGCGGCTCGCGCGCGATCGCCTCCGCAATGTGCCGTGAAAACTCCACCCGGTCCACCGCCAGGGCATGCCCGGCCGGCACTGCCGTGGCATCCGCGCACTCGAGCAAGGGCGACCCGGCCCGGCGCATCTCCCCCTTCAACAGCCAGGGCGCCGTGCCCTCACTCTCACTCTTGAGCGAGTTTGAGCACACCAGCTCGCCAAACTCTTCCGTCTGGTGCGCAGGCGTCGTCCGCTCCGGACGCATCTCGTATAGCTCCACCGCCACGCCGATGCGGGCCGCCGTCAGCGCGGCCTCTGGCCCGGCCAGCCCGCCGCCAATCACACGAATGCGCGACGCGCTCACGAGCTTACCTCTTGTCCCTGCGCTGTTATCTGGTCTGCCTCTGCAAGCGCACGCAGCGGCTCGCCGGTCAGCCGCATCTTGGCCCACTCTGCCAGCCGCAGCGCGCCAATCCGCTCATACACCCGGATCGCCGGCTCATTCCAGGTCAACACGCTCCAGTCCAGCCGCGTACAGCCCTGCGAGGCAGCGACTGAAGCGACCCGTTGCAGCAGGGCCGTGCCGATCCCGCGTCCACGGTAAGCGGGCTGTACATATAAGTCTTCCAGGTAAAGAGAGTGACCCTGCCAGGTGCTGTAGATCGGGTGGTACAGGGCAAACCCGCAGATCGCTCCGTCAGCCTCCGCGACGAGGCAAGTGAACCGAGGCTGCGAGCCCCAACCATCCCGCAGCAGATCCGCCTGCGTGATGGAGACCGCATCCGGCTCGCGCTCATAGACAGCCAGCTCTACGATGAGTCCGTGGATCGCGGATACATCCGCTTCGGCAGCAAAACGGACCTCATACGACATGGCTGGGAGGGTGGGCACCCTCCCAGTATAAAGACGGCGTTAGCCGCGCAGCCCGCCCGCCACACGAATGTGCTCACCCGTGATCCAGCGCGCCTCATCCGAGGCAAAAAACGAGACTGCATCGGCGATGTCATCCGGTTCGCCAAGCCGCCCAAGCGGCGTTTGCTGGACGGTAGCTTCCTCCATCTGGCCCCCGAGCATGGAAGCAGTGCCCTCAGTGGCGGTGAGGCCTGGATTCACACTGTTGACTCGGATCTTTTTCGGCCCTAACTCTTTCGCTAGTACGCTGGTGATGGTATCCAGCGCGCCCTTTGTCGCTGCGTATACGGTCATCTGCGGGTTGTTGCCGTCGGAAACGATGGACCCGATATTGATAATGCTGCCGCCGCGCTCGCCAAAGTGGCGGGCTGCCGCCTGAGAAGCAAGCAACACGCCCAGCACATTGATGTTGAATATGCGATGGAACTGCTCCTCCGTGATGCTTTCCAGCGGGGCAAAGTCATAGACCCCGGCGTTATTGATGAGCACGTCGGTCACGCCGAATGCCTTCTCCGTCTCCTTGAAGAGGCGCTCCACATCCGCCTGCTTGTCGACGCTGGCCTGCACCGCCACAGCCTTGCCGCCCGCCGCGGTGATCGCCTGCACCGTCTTCTCCGCGCCCGCCTTGTCCGACGCGTAGTTCACGACCACTGAAGCGCCCTCAGCGCCCAAGGACTTTGCAATACCCGCGCCAATACCCTTCGACGCACCCGTTACCACTGCGACTTTCCCCGTCAACTTTGCCATTCGCCTTTTCCTCCTGGTCTCGAACTGTCCTACATCCGTTGCATGTCACCCGGCGGGCAAGCAGTTACGCCCGCATCAACCCGTGTCGGCGTGTTTAGATCCCCAGCACCGCGAGCGCCACAAACGCGAGCACCCACGGCGCAAGATTCGCCATTGTCCCGTTACAAACCATAGCTAGCCCCTTCCGCTGCTCTTTCTTCCATGCTTCGACAACTATCGAATAGATAGCGAGGCGAGAGAAAAGGATTCAGGCGGTCTCTGTGGATTACGCTTTCCGCACGGCGAAGGAACGGTCGGCCTTGCTCATAACAGTTCGCAGCGCAGGCGTTGTGCAAAAGCCTCCACCATGCCGCGGCACAGTTCATAACTTACCTGGCGGCCTTCGCGTACCTCGCTCACCAGCCCCGCCAGCCGGAGCTCGCGCATATGGTGCGACAACGTCGCCGGGCTGATCTCCACACACTCTCGTACCTCGGCACACGCCGTCACAGGACGTGACTGCGCTGCCAGCTGCTTCAGAATCGCGTATCGCCGCGGGTCGGCCAGCGCTCGCGCAATCGTCTGCATCTCTTTTTCCGTCAGTGCGCGTGCTGCCTGCGAGTCCGCCTCAACCTTGCTCATCCGGCATCCTTCGCTTCGGCATTGCGCGCGCGCACCTTAAACCAGATCGGCGAGCCTTCAAACCCGAACGCCGCGCGAATCTGGTTGGTCAAGAATCGCTGGTACGAGAAGTGCAGCTCGACGTCGCGATTTGTGAAGAGGATGAACGTCGGCGGCGCCACCGCTGCCTGCGTCATGTAGAAGATCCGGATGCGCTTGTTCATCGGCACAGTCGCGCGCTCAAAGTCCACCTTCTCCAGAAAGCGGTTCATCTGCCCGGTGGTGATGCGCTTGCGCCGCTCCGCCGAGACGCGCTCCACCGCTTCCAGCAGCCGGTGGATACCCTTGCCCTCAGCGGCCGAGATAAAGATCATCGGCGCGTAATCCAGGTACTTGAGCGAGTCCCGCACCTGCTCTTCATACACGGTGCGGTCCGCATGCGGCTTGCCATCTGTGCGCGCCGTTGTGACAAGATCCCACTTGTTGATCACGACCACGACCGAGCGCCCGCTCTCATGCGCGTACCCGCCGATCGTCGCGTCCGCCGCTGTCACGCCCTCGGCCGCATCAATGACCAGCAGCGACACATCGGCCGCCTCCAGGTGGCGCCGTGCCATGATCACTGACAGCTTCTCGGCCAGCAGGTTCGTCTTGCCCTTGCGCCGGATGCCCGCCGTGTCAATGATGCGCAGCTGCCGCCCGTTGTACTCGAGCACCTCATCCACCGCATCCCGCGTCGTCCCGGCAATGGGCGACACAATCGCGCGCGTCGTGCCGGTCAGCGCATTCAGCAGTGTGCTCTTGCCCACATTCGGCCGGCCGATAATCGCTACCCGCGTCTCTCGCTGCTCATACTCGCCGTGGGTGCGGTGCGGTGCCGGTCCCTCGTCCTCGCTTATCGGCTCCGGCTCTACATACGTCGCGGGCTCTGCTTCCAGCGGCGCAAACGGCAGCACCTTGAAGACCTCATCCAGCAGGTCACCGATCTGGTGCCCATGCTCCGCAGAGATGGCCGTCAGATTCCCAATCCCCAGCCGCCGCATATTCTCAGCCGCCGCATCCTGCTGCATGGTGTCGATCTTGTTCACCGCTAGGAACAACGGCTTGTTCAGCCGTCGCAGCAGCTGTGCCAGGTCCATATCCGGCGAGGCCAGCTCGGTGCGCCCATCCACCACCAGCACAATCGCCGAGGCTTCCTCAAACGCCGTGCGCGCCTGGTTAAAGATCTCGCTCGGGATCAGCGCATCGTCGTCCGGCACAATGCCGCCCGTGTCCACCAGCCGCGCGACGCGCCCATTCCAGTGCACCTCGCCGTAGATGCGGTCGCGCGTAATCCCCGGCTCATCCCCCACAATCGAGCGCCGCGTGCCTGTCATCCGGTTAAATAGCGTCGACTTGCCCACGTTCGGCCGCCCGCAGATCACAATCAGCGGTGTGCCCTCTGCATCTTCGGTATGGGGCAGGGGATTGGGACGGCGGGGCTGCTTTTTCGGGCTCATGACGATCGTGCCTCCGGCCCCTAGACGCTTCTGGATACTCGGGAGGCGAACAGCGGGCAAACCCCTATGATAGAAGATGTCTGCCCCCGACAACCTGCCCTGTGCCGGAAACCTCGCGCCCATCCCTGCCGTCGCTTCAAAGCTTCTTTGCCCCCGGCGGCCTGCTAGCCCAGTCGTCGCTCCCCTATGAGTTCCGCCGCGGCCAGCTGGAGCTTGCACAGGCCGTCGAAGAAGCGATCAAAACCCGCCGCAATCTTATCGCCGAGGCCGGCACCGGTACCGGCAAAACGCTCGCCTATCTGCTACCTGCCCTGCGCTCCGGCAAGCGCGTCATCGTCTCCACCGGCACCAAGAACCTGCAGGAGCAGCTCTTCTTCAAGGACATTCCGTTTCTCGAGTCCATCCTCAAGGAGCGCTATGGCCCCCTGAGCGCTTGCTACATGAAGGGTCGCGCGAACTACCTGTGCCGCCGCAAACTTTATGCGCTCCAGCATGAGCCCATCCTCAGCGGTCTTGAAGAAATCCAGCAGTTCCAGGCGATTGTGCAGTGGGAAAAGACTACCGGAACCGGCGATCGTGCTGAGATCGATGCACTTCCTGAGCGGAGCCCTCTCTGGACCAAACTCGATGCGCGCAGCGAAACCTGCCTCGGCCAGACCTGCCCTGACTTCGAGCGCTGCTTCATCACGGAGATGCGCCGAAAGGCCGCCGAGAGCGACCTCATCATCGTCAACCACCATCTCTTTTTCGCCGACCTCGCCATCAAGCAGCAGCTCGCCAATGCGCCCGACGCGGGCATCCTGCCCGAGGCTGACGTCGTCATCTTCGACGAAGCACACGAGCTCGAAGATGTAGCCTCCGCCTATTTCGGGCTGCAGCTCTCAAACATCCGATTTGAGGAACTCGCACGCGATCTCGACCTGCTCCTGCGCGCGAAGCACGCCATCAGCCACGGTCCCAAGGTTGCCGCGGAGGTGCTGCGTGAGCGCTCCCGCATGTTCTTTGCCGCCCTCCCTCTCGGCACCGAAGGCCGCGCGCAGTTCACCCATCGTGAGGAGTTCCTCGAGGAGCATGGCGAGCTTTACCTCGGCGTTCTCAATGCCCTGCACCTGCTCGAGAGCGAGCTCGAGCGCATGCGCAACGTGGAAGAAGCTCCTGGCCTCAAGCGCCGCACCAACGAGCTGCACGACCGCCTCAAGTTCCTCATGGAGGCTGAAGACCGGAACACCGTCTTCTGGCTTGAGCGGCGCGGCGGCGGCCGAGGGAGGGAAGCCAGCTACAACACCTTCCTCCAGGCAACACCCATCGACGTCTCGGGTCTGCTCGGCAGCGTCCTCTTTGAGGCCTTTCCTTCAGTCATCCTCACCTCGGCCACGCTCACCGTGCAGGGCAGCTTTGACCACCTTCGCAAGCGCCTTGGCCTCGAGCATGCCAAAGAGCTCGTGGTGCCCTCGCACTTTCGCTATGGCGAGCAGGCTTTGCTTTACCTGCCGCCCCACATGCCTGACCCGCGCGATGCGGGCTTCAGCATAGCGGCGGCCCAGACCATCCAGCAGGTTCTGGAGGCCACGCAGGGCCGCGCCTTCTGCCTCTTCACCAGCTACGCCCAGATGCGCGACTGCTACGAGCGCCTGCTCCCCGAGGTTGGCTGGCCGCTGCTGCTGCAGGGCACCGCGCCCCGCAAGGCCCTCATTGAGGAGTTCCGGCAGACGCCCCACGCCGTCCTCTTCGGCACCTCCAGCTTCTGGCAGGGCATTGACGTGCAAGGCGAAGCACTCAGCTGCGTCATCATTGACCGCCTGCCCTTCGCCGTACCCAGCGACCCGGTCGTGCAGGCGCGCACCCGTGCCATCGAGGCCGCCGGCGGCAAGCCCTTCTTCGACTATCAGGTCCCCTCGGCCGTCATCACCCTAAAGCAGGGCTTTGGCCGGCTTATCCGCTCGCTCGACGACCGCGGCGTGCTCGTTCTGCTGGACCCGCGCATCCAGCGCAAGGCGTACGGCACCGCGTTTCTTGAGAGCCTGCCCGCCTACCGCATCACCCGCGACCTGGCCGAGGTCGAAAGCTTCTTCGCACCCAGGCCGGTCTGATCCTCCGAAGGTTTCATCTACAATCTGGGTAACGCAGAGTTGTTCACCACCAAGGCCATCGCGGCCGTAAGCGAGCGGGTCGCAGCCTCGGAAGCTCGCCGCCAGTAAGCGCGGTAATCAAGATCGTAAGAGGGCAAGGGAAGACAATGTTTGAAGTAACCGTCGACGCAGGCTTCTCCTCCGGGCATTACCTGCGCAACTATCGGGGCAAGTGCGAGAATCCGCATGGCCACAACTACAAGGTGCGCGTGACCCTGCACGGCAAAGCGCTTGACCACTCCGGCCTTCTGCTCGACTTCAAAGAGCTCAAGAATGTTCTGCGCCCGGTCGTCGAATATCTCGACCACAAAATGATCAACGAGCTCGAGCCGTTTACCACCGTCAATCCCTCGGCCGAGAACCTCGCCAAGTACTTCTACGACGAGACCAACAAGCACATCAACGGCCTGACCGGCGGCCGCGTCCAGGTCAAGGACTGCACTATCTTCGAGACCGACACCTCCGCCGCGACCTACTACGAGTAGCTCCCGAGCAGCCTGCGAGCCATTCTTGTTCCTGATCGAAACCTACAAATCCGTCCAGGGGGAGTCGAGCTTCGCCGGTGTTCCCTGTATCTTCGTGCGGCTCGCCGGCTGTAACCTGCGCTGCGCCTGGTGCGACTCGGAGTACACCTTCACCGGCGGCTACAAACAGTCGGCTGATGAAGTCATCGCAGCCGTCGAAGCTCTCGCGCCCGTGCGCCTGGTTGAGTTCACCGGCGGCGAGCCCCTTCTGCAGGCCCGTGAGCTCATCCCTGTCATGGAGCGGCTCCTCACATCAAATTACACGCTCATGATCGAGACCAGCGGCGAGCGCCCTCTTGCCGGCGTGCCCGCTGCCGTGCACAAGATTGTCGACGTCAAGTGCCCCGGCTCCGGCGAGAGTGGACGCTTCCGGCTCGAGAACCTAGACGCCCTCACCGTGCGCGACGAGGTTAAATTCGTGCTCACCGATCGCACAGATTACGAGTACGCCCGCGACTTCGTACGCGAGCACACGCTTGAGCAGCGCGCCGGGCACATCCTGTTCTCGCCCGCTTTCAAAAAAGCACCCAGCCTCGAGCGCTCCACCGCTAACTGCGCCCTCGATCCGCGCCTCGTCGTCGACTGGATGCTCGAAGACGCCGTGCCCGGCCGGCTCAGTCTGCAGATCCACAAGTACATCTGGGAGCCGCAAAAGAAGGGTGTCTAGCGCTCCGTCTTGACGTGGACGGGAGGAAAACATGCCACGAGTGGCCGCCAGTTCCTTTCTCCCGATGTACTGAGCGCGCAACATCATTGTCCGTGCCCTTTCTTCACGGAAAGAGCATACTGGCGATCGGCCCCTCTCGGCACTATGTCAGGAGAAGGAAAGCCGCGCAGGCGGTCTTGCTCTTAAGCATTCACTTCGAAGCCTTTGCCAGATAGGCATCCATCGGCAGCTCAAACGCAAACAGCTCTTTGCCCTCACTATCCTTTACCTGCCGAAACACCAGTTTTGCCCCGGCCAGCGGATGCTGCCCCAGCCCATCCACGTCATAAAACAAAAAACCTGCACGCGTCGTATGCGGCTCTACCGCCAGCGCTGAGTACTCATGCTCGCTAAAGTCGGCCTCCACCTTGCTGTCCGCCGCCTTTCCCTGCTTGTGGATTTTCAGCGGCCCGATTGGGATTGTCGTACCCATCCGCTCGCGCGCGTACACCCGCCGTTCCACATCCCCCGGCTCCCCCGCGTTTACCTTGCCACCCTCGGCCGGCATCAGCAGGATGCGCACATCGTTGAGTGAGATCGGCTGCGCCGTGTTGTTTGTCACCACGATGCGGATCGGGATGAAGTTGTACTTCAGGTAGTCCACGCGGAACACATCTTCCTTGGGCAGGCGGTCATACGGGTCGGCCGCAATCGTGATCCCGGCCTCTGTCACATGCGCGGGGTACTTGTCGGCTTCCTGCGCAGGCTCCATCTTCTTCTCTGCAAGGAGGAGGGCAGGCAAACACAGCAGGGCAGCAAAAGTCACAAGGGTCAGCAGACGAAGCATCGTTCGCAGGCGAAGCATAGGTTAGAAGTCCTTACGGCAGCCGCAAAGGCCGCTTGCCCATTATCATCGGGTCGGAACCCCTTGTGCTTGAGCCGGAAAAGCGACCGCTTACGAAGAGTGCCTCCGCCGGTCTGAACTCCGGCCCCGGCTCGAGCCCAACCTCGAACCCCGACCCGAGCGCGCCATTCAGCCCCGACCCGAGCCCAGCTGCCGATCCTTACCAAAGCCCTCCGCTACCACCCAACGTCACCCCTCTGCTCGCGCTTTACAGCGGCGCTCTCCTGTGTGCGCTCATGCTCAGCGCGCCCTGGTGGCTGCGCGAGCTGCGCCGAGACGGCAAGTACCGCGAAGGTCTCCGCGAGCGCCTCGGCATCCTCCCCCGCGCCCGCTTTCTCGAGCAGGAGCCACCCGCCCCGGATCCCGCCCCTCCCTCACTCCCCACCATCTGGATCCACGCCGTCTCCGTCGGCGAAGTTCTCGCCGCAGCGCCCCTGGTCTCCGCACTCCAGCAGTCGCTCCCCGCAGGCCGCATCGTCGTCTCCACCACCACCCGCACCGGGCAGGCCCTGGCACGCAGCCGCTTCGGCGCGCGCTCCGTCTTCTTCTACCCGGCCGATTTCGCCTTTGCCGTCCGCCCCTGGCTGCGCTTGCTCCAGCCCTCCGCCATCGTTCTGGTCGAAAGCGAGTTCTGGCCCCGTTTCCTTTGGGAAGCAGCGCGCGCCCGGGTACCCGTCGCTGTGGTCAACGCCCGGATCTCTGCGCGCTCCTGGCCGCGCTACCGGCGCCTGCGCCTTCTCTGGCGCCCCCTGCTCAGGACCCTTGCCTTCGCCCAGGCCCAGTCCGCGCTCGATGCCGAGCGTCTTCGCGCACTGGGAGTACGCAGCGTTTCGATCGGCGGCAACCTCAAGTACGACCTGCCCACCCCGCCGCCTTCGCCGTTGCTGCACGCCCTACGCGCCACTTTGCCGGCGCAAGTGCCCATCCTCGTCGCCGGTTCCACGCTCCCCGGGGAGGAGGCTCTTCTTCTCGATGCACTCCCGGCCGACGCCGTCCTCCTGGTCGCACCGCGCCAGCCTGAGCGTTTTGCGGAGGTTGCGGCGCTCCTCGCGGCGGGCGCGCGACCCTTCCACCGGCTCTCCGCCTGGCGCATGTGCCCCGAGCCGATCCTGCCCAGCACCCTGCTGCTGCTTGACTCCGTGGGCGAGCTCGCAACGCTTTACGCCCTGGCGACCCTCAGTCTTGTCGGCGGCGGCTTTCTCCACCCTCGCGGCCACAACCCTATCGAGCCCGCCGCCCTCGGCAAGCCGGTTATCATCGGTCCCCATTTCGTTGATTTCCAGGACATCGTGCACGATCTTCAGAGTGCCGATGCCCTGCGCATCAGCACTCCACAGGAGCTTAAGAACACCATCGCCGAGCTGCTTGCCGACCCCTCCGCAGCACAGCGCATGGGCAACCGCGCGCAGGAGGTCTGCGCCGCCCAGCGAGGCGCCACCACTCGCGCCGCCGAAGCAATCCTCGCCCTGCTCGCCCCACTTGATCCAGTCCGCCCGCCACACCTGGCCGAGTCGAATCAAACGCCGCTCTCCGCGAAGCCGGTCCACCCATGAAGCTTCAGCGCTCCCTCGCCCCGCTCAGCCTGCTCTACGCCGCCGGCCTCTCCGCGAAAAACCTGGCCTATACGCGCGGCTGGCTCCGTCGGCACACACTCCGCTGGCCGGTGGTCAGCATCGGCAATCTCTCGGTCGGCGGTGCCGGCAAAACGCCCGTGGTTCTCGCCCTCGCCGAACTCCTCGCCGCACACGACCTGCCTGCTCCGGATGCCGGAACCGTGTCCGCCGGCCGCCGGCCGCTCAGCATCCTCTCCCGCGGCTATGGCCGCCGCCATCTCCGCTCTACCCGGCGCGTGGATACCCACGGCTCCGCCGCGCAGTACGGTGATGAACCCCTTCTGCTGGCCCGTCTCACCGGCTTGCCCGTCTACGTCGGGGCATCCCGCTACCAGGCCGGCCTCCTTGCGGAACGGCAAGCCGAACAGGCAAGCGGAAGCATGGCCGGCATCCACCACCTCCACCTCCTCGATGACGGCTTTCAGCATCGGCAGCTCGCCCGCACTGTAGATATCGTGGTCATCCACCCGGCTGACATCACCGAGCGCCTGCTCCCGGCCGGCCGCCTGCGCGAGCCGCTCTCTGCGCTCCGCCGCGCCCACATCGTCGTTCTGCGCGACGACGACACCGCCACTCTGCCGCGCCTCGGGCAGCTCGGATTCACCGCGAAGGTCTGGCGCGTGCGCCGCACCCTCGCCGTTCCCGCTCTCGCGGGCCCCTCTTTCGCGTTCTCCGGCATCGCCCACCCGGCAGAGTTCTTCCAGGCGCTCCGGGCCGCGGGTGTTACGCTTGCCGGCACCTTGGCCTTCCGGGACCATCACCCCTTCCGACTCGCCGACCTCGCGCGGATCCGGGCGCAATCCGCCGGCGCGCAAACCCTTCTCACGACGGAGAAAGACTGGGTCCGGCTCACCCCACAGCAGCGCGCCGAGCTCGCCGCCCACCGTCCGTTTCACCCTGTCCCGCTCCGGGCAGAGCTGGGGAACCCAACCCAGTGCCGGGCCGATCTCGCGCAGCTGCTGGCAGCCCGCCTCGCCTTTACCCCTATGCGAAAATAGGCGGATTGTCAGATCTACAACATCACCGCATCCTGGTCGTGCGTCTCGGGGCCATGGGCGATATCCTTCACGCACTTCCAGCCGTCTCCGCTCTTCGCGCCGCGCATCCTGACTGGACGATCGACTGGGCTGTCGAACCACAATGGCGCTCGCTCCTTGCCGCGTCCTCCTCCTCATCCGAGGGCTCCCGATCCGCGGCACAACCTCTGGTAGACCACATCCATCTCGTGCCGGCCAAGCAGTGGGCGCGGCATCCTTTGAGTCCCGCCACCGTACGCTCTATGCTGGGCTGCCGCGCCGCTCTGCGCAGGGCCCGCTACGGCGTAGCGCTCGATCTCCAGGGCGCAGTCCGTTCCGCGGTGATCGCCTCCTGGGCCCATCCGGTCCGTCTCCTCGGCGAGGCCCAACCGCGCGAGCCCTTTGCCCGCTTCCTTTTCACGGAACGCATCGGGAGCACCGCTCCACACGTCATCGAGCAGGCCGCCGATGTGGTGCGCGCCCTCGCCGGCGATCCCCTTCCACTCACTCTGCCCGAGCTGCCCTATGACACCCTCGCCGCCCAGTGGTGCTCAGAAGCCGGCGCACATCCCAATCTCGGGCCCGCCATTCTCCTACACCCCGGCGCAGGTTGGGGCGCCAAGCGCTGGCCTATCGAGCGCTATGCCCAGCTCGGCGCGATACTGAGCCGCGAGACCGGCCACCGCATCCTCATCCATGCCGCACCTAGCGAAGTCGAGCTCGGCGCCGCGCTTGCCTCCCAACTCCGCGCGCTTCGCGTCGATCCCCTGCTGCTTTCGCCCACGGTCGGGCAGCTCATTGAGCTCACCCGCCGCGCCACCCTGGCCATCGGCGGCGACACCGGCCCTCTGCACCTCGCTGCCGCCTTGGGCAAGCCCACCATCGGCATCTTTGGCCCAACCGACCCCTTGCGCAACGGTCCTTTTCACGGTGACTTCCGCACGCTGCGGGACGAGAGCAGCCGCCGCAACCACGCTCGCCACAGCGATCCGGAAGCCGGGCTGCTCCGTATCAGCCCCGAGTCTGTCGCCGAAGCCACCCTCTCGCTGCTCGCTGCGGCAAAGGGCTCCACTCCGCAGGAAAGGGACCCGCAGTGACGCCCTCTATCACCGAGAGCCGGCAAAGCCGCAGCGATCGCTGGCGGCGCGTCGCCCGGCGCATCCGTGTGCCCCTGGGCTTTTGCTTTGCCGCCGTGTTTCTCCTGCTGGCCCGGCCGTCTGCTCTGTCTCTGCTGGCGAGCCTCGGGCTGGTGCTGCCCGGCCTCCTGCTCCGCGGCTACGCCTCCGGCTACGTCAAAAAGAACGCCGAGCTCACCGTCACTGGCCCATACGCCTGGACCCGCAATCCCCTCTATCTCGGCTCTATGCTCGTCGCCTTTGGCTTCGCCGCCGGTGCCCGTTCACTCGTACTCGCTCTTCTGCTCGTCTTGCTCTTCGCGATCATCTACATCCCGGTCATTCGCGGGGAAGAGGACTTTCTCCGCGCGCATTTTTCCGCCTTCGCTGAATACAGCCGCTGCGTTCCACGGCTCCTGCCCCGACTCACGCCCTGGCGCGGCGAATCTACAACGACCTCCTTCCGCGGTGCCTTTGCCCCCGCGCTCTACCGCAAACACCGCGAGTACAATGCCAGCATGGGTGCCGCGCTGCTCTATCTCGCGCTGCTCCTGCGCCTTGCCTTTGTGCACAGCCGCTAGTTCCTCAGGGAGACACAGCACACAGGATGTTCGAATCGCCTAGGCGCCGCGGCGCCCCACGCCGACTGCCGCGCCTCCTTCGCCCCGCCTGTTTTCTTCTCCCTCTGGCCGCGCTTCTTGCTCGCCCCATCGCCTCCTCGCTCGGGCAGGCCAACCCGCAAACCCGCAACCCGCCCGCTCGCGCAGCCGCTGACCTCGCTCCCTTTCCACCGCCCTCCCCGGGCTGGAGCTTCCCTCAGCACCAAACCCTCACCTACGCAGTCGAGTGGCGCGTCTTTCCCGCAGGTACCGCCACCGTTCACCTGGAAAGTGACGGCAACCTCGAGCACATCACCGTCGTCGGCGACTCGCAGGGGGCCATCAATCTTCTCTTCCATGTCAGCGATCGATTCCAGGCCACGGCCAACCGCACCACCGGCTGCTCAGAAACATTCAGCCGGCAGATGATCGAAGGCCGGCGGCAGGTTAACTCCGACCAGCGCAGCAATGCCGCGCACACAGAATCCTCATACGACGAGCGCAACCTCATCTCCCGCGTTCACGTGGTGCAGCCTGTCCCGACCCCGCCCTGCGTAACCGATATGCTCTCCGGCCTTTTCTATGCGGGCTCCCAGTCTCTGGACCCGAACAGCACCTTTCATCTGCCCGTGGTCAGCGGCAACCACGTTACCGGCGTGACGCTCCACACGGAAGCGCGCGAGGTTATCCGGGCTCCCGGCGCAAGCTACCGCGCTATTCGCGTGCAGTCCACCGCTGACTCCGGCCCGGCCCGCAACCGCGGCAAGCTCTGGATCTGGTACTCCGACGACGCCCGGCACCTGCCCGTCCAGATGCGCGCCCGCCTGTTCTGGGGCACCCTCACCTTTCGGCTGACAGCGGTCCAGAACCAGTAAGGGGCGCGCCGCGCACTGGAGCCGATCACCGAGCGAGTCATCCTGCGGCGCACTTTGCGCAGACGAAGAAGCGCATGGACCTATAGCCTCGGAGGCCTATGGAGCCTCCCATGAGAAAGCTCAAGATCACGGAACACATCTCGCTCGACGGCGTGATCCGGCACTCCTCCGACGATGACGGCTTTCCCTATAGTGACTGGAGCGCGCCCTATCGGACCCTTGCGGGCCGGGATGCGGTCCTTGCCGCTTACGGTGAGAGCCTCGATCTGCTGCTTGGCCGTCGCACCTACGACATCTGGTCAGGTTTCTGGCCGAAGGTGTCCGGCAGTCCCATGGCGGACCGCCTCAACGCAGCAACCAAATACGTCGCGACCCACCGTCCGGAGAGTCTGACCTGGGGGCCGGTTGAGGGCCTCGGATCGGACTTTATCGAGGACGTGCGCCGCATCAAGTCGCAGCCCGGCCCGGACCTCATCCTCTCCGGCAGCTCCACACTCACATCGACGCTGCTCGAACAAGGGCTTGCGGAGGAAGTCCTGCTGATCGTCTATCCGATCCTGCTCGGGGCAGGCAAACGACTCTTTGCGGAAGGCACGCCGCCATGCTCCTTCAAGCTCCTGAGCACGCAGGCCTTTCCTTCCGGCGTTCTCCTCAGTCACTACAAGGTCGCCGGCCGTTAAAGACCGGATAGCGCCCCGACGCGATCTCCTCCGTGAAGGGAGAAGCGCAATCTGGCTTGTCTGCACTCGTCTGCACTCACCTTGCCCAGCGGCCTACTGGATGTGAAACCGTTCGCGCATCGCGCGCTGGATCCTGGGTCGGCATAGCAGGTTGTACGCACCCTCCCGGTCTGGAAACATCCGCAACGCTGCCTTGCGGGTGTTGGCCACCATCTGCGCCGCCTCATCCACGGTCAGCGAGGCATCCTGTGCGATGCTCGCCAGCAGCAGCTGCATCATGACCTGCAGTCGCTGTAAATCCCGCTGCTCCTGCCGGTCCCCTTGTACGTCTCTTCGGCTCTCTTCCTGCTTCTGCTCCTGCCTTGTTTCGGCAAGGCTCCCAGATCTCGCCTCACTGTTCTCCGCATTGTTCCCTGCATCCATGCCTGTGCTCCTTCGGGCTGGCTCGCGATGCGCCCATGCTACGCCCAGTCCCGTCTGGATGCCCAGAGTGCACCGGCTGAAATAGTCCATCTTCCAGGCTTGTGGCCCGGTCGAAAGTTCTCGCCATCCACAACCCCGCAGCTGCCCCGCTCAGGGGGAAGCTCCCGTAAGAGGACCAGCCGCCTTCTCCGCCACCTCTTCTGCCCAGGTCCTCGCAGCCACCCCGTGCCCATTCAGCGCGAAGTCGGATTCCCCCAGCAGATCCGTCCGGAACGTTTCGACCCGCGCCGCCTGGAGCTTCTCGATCGTCGCCGCCTTCGGATGGCCGTAGAAGTTGCGCCGCCCGCAGGAGATCGCTCCGTACCGCGGTGAAAGCGCAGCCAGAAAGGGCGGGATCGTCGAGGACAGGCTGCCATGATGCCCCACCTTCAGCAAGTCCGTATGCGGCACACCCGCGGCCAGCATCCCCTGCTCGGCAAGCGCCTGCGCGTCCCCCTCCAGCAGCGCAGAACTCTCCCCGTATTGCAGCCGAAGCACTAGCGAATCGTTGTTCCCCGGCTCCGCTTTCGGCTGATAGCTGCGGGAGGGCCACAAAGCCTGCACCTCAGTCTCAGCGCCTAGCTTCCACCGGTCGCCTTGCCGGTGTGAGACGACCGGGATGCCTAGAGCCCCGGCCTCTGCCAACACCTGCGCATACGCCGGCGAGATCGGGTTGTTTCCAACCAGCAGCACGCGAGGCCGGAAGTTCTGGAGCACAGCCGCCATGCCGCCGATATGATCCTGGTGCGCATGCGTGATTGCTACCGCATCCAGCCGCCGGATCCCGCGCGCCCAAAGCGTCGGGGAGACCACTTCCTCTCCGATGTCAAAGTGGCTGTCTGGCGACTGCCCCACCAGCCCGCCAGCGTCCACAAGCATGGTCCGCCCATCCGGAGTGGTCACCAGGATCGCATCCCCCTGGCCGACATCGAGCACCGATATCTCGAGCGCACCCCCAGGGTGCTGCAGAGGCTGCGGCGCGACCACACACGCCATAGCCGCCGCCACTAGCAATACCGCTCCCGGCAGCGCCCACCGCGTCCCGCAGCGCAGGAGCCATACCGCTGCAGCCACCGCCAGCATCCACAGCAGGATGCGCAGCGACGGCGGTGCAGGCAGCCGAAAGTCTCCCAGCGGCAGTCGGGCAAATCCATTCACAATGCCCGAAACCGCATGCAGCAGGGAAGCCGTCACCATCCCCGGAACAATGGCCAGCGATGGCGCAAGCAGCGCAGCCGCAAAGCAGACCATCGCTGCCGGCAGCAAAAAGCCAAGCAGGGGCACAATCAGGAAGTTCACCGGCAGTCCCAGCACGGTGATGCGGTGGAAGTACATGGCCATAGGCAGAATCATGACCATCTCCACCACAAGGGAAACGAGCAGAAGCTCCATCGCCTGCAGCCCAAGGCGCACCCCCGCCGGCATCCACTGCCGCGCCGACCGGCGCCCCACCACCGGTTCCAGATGTTCAGCCAGCATCCGCAGGCTGACCCGCAGCTGCGCCACCTTGGGGGGCAGCGACGCATCCAGCGGCACCAGCCACAGCCTGTGCACCCCATGCAGATATGGCCCAAATGTCCTTTCCGCCAGCGGGGCCGCAATCCCGCCGATCGCCACCACCGTCAGCAGGGTCATCTGCAGGCTCGACCCGCCAAGCGCCCGCGGGTCGGCTGCCATCAAGAGAAGCGCCGCCATGCCCAGCGCCTGCATGGCAAAGCGCTCACGAAAGAGCAGTCGCCCCAGCAAAAACAGCGTCACCATGGCAAGCGAGCGCTGCACCGGCTCGCCCCATCCGGTAAACACTGCATACGCAAGCGACAGCGCAATCGTCAGCCCCGTCCCTGCCACCCGCCCCACACGCAGCCACCGCGCCAGCAGCAGTACCACCGAGGAGAAGATCGCCAGGTGCATCCCGGACACCACCAGCAGGTGGAACGACCCCGTCCGCTCAAACCCGGTTCGCGTACTCCGCTGTAGATATGTGCGGTCGCCGGTCAGCATCGCCGTCAGCATGCTTGCGTCTTCCGTCGTCAGGCGGAAGGCCGCGGGTAGTCGCGCAGCTGCCGGCAGCTGCGGCAAGGCCATGACCCGTTCGCTGGCCAGGCTCTGCGCGGCATGGAGCCGGCACGCGAGGCTCGGCCGCGTCTGCCCCAGTATCCTTACATGGGCGGTGCCGGTCGAGCCGAGCGCGCCGATCCCTTGTTCATGGAAGTACTCCCCGGCATCCCAGACGCCCGGGTCGCCATAGTGGCTCTCTGCCCTGGGCGCAAGCGTTACTTCCACCCGCGTCCCACACCCGAGCGCCGGCAGCGCCTCGGCCGCTTCCGTGTAAACACTCAGGCGCAGCCCGCCCCTGAGCGGTAGCTCCCGCCCGTCCGCCCCTTCAAGTGCCAAAAGCCGCAGGTCCACCCTCTGCTGCTGCTCCCGGCGCTCCTTGTGCCCGAAAAAGGCCGTGTACGTGGCGGCATGGGGCACCTCCAACCGGACCACCTCCCCGCGTAGCGTACGCGGCTGGCCCTCGCTCGCCAGGGCTGCAAGCGTTTTCTGCGGATCGACCGGCGGCTGCAGCTCGCTCGCCAGCATCCCCAGCAGCAGAAACAAAGCCCCCAGCACCGGCATTCCTAGCCTCGGCGCGCGCCATGCCGCGACGGCCGACACCGCCGCTAGCCCCAGCGATCCCAGCAGAAGGGAAGCCGGTGCCCACCACCAGCGACCCTGCACCGCAGCGATCCCCAGCGCGAAAAAGCAAGCTGGCACCAAGGCAGGTGCTTGATGGAACCGCCATCTTTTGCCCGCCGCCCCGGCACGCAACTCCAGGTGAGCCGCCGGGGCGGCAGCTTGGATAGTGGGTCGCGCGAGCGTAGCGGCAGCAGCCATAGGCCTCGGCCTCGCCCAGCCATCTCAGTCGAGGTGCAGTACCGCCACCGTTTCCATATGGAACGTCTGCGGAAACATATCGAGGAGATGCAGCTGAGAGATGGTGTAACCAGCATCCACCATCACCTTTAAATCACGTGCCAGCGTCGCCGGGTCGCAGGATACGTAGGTAATCTCCCGCGCCCCAAAACGGGCCAGCAATCCGCTCGCCTCCACCCCTAGCCCCGCTCGCGGAGGGTCCAGCACCACCAGGTCCGGCCTCGCTGGTCCGCCTCGAGAAGCCGCCTGCTTCTCCGCGTGTTCTTTTGCCCGGGTCCTGGCCCCGCCAGCGCCCGCTAGCCCCTGCGCCTCTCTCTGGAGAAAAGCAAGTGTGCTGCTCTCCACCACCCGGTCCCGGCGCCCCAAGCCGAGGAGGTTCTCGCGGAGGTCCGCGCACGAGATCGGCGAACCTTCCACCGCTGCCACCTGCGCAAAGCCCGGCAGCAGCGCCCGCGCAAACAGCCCCACGCCGGCAAAGAGGTCCCATGCCAGCGTTCCTCGCCTGCCATCTGTTGCAAGTGCCCGAAGCCGCTCTACCAGCCGAATGTTGCTCTGGAAAAACGTGCCAAGACTTGTCCGGTATTCGATGCCTCCTACCCCATACACCAGTGCCGCTTTGCCCCAGCGCTGCAGCGCCACGCCCATCGCTGTTTCGCCATCTGCCGCATCCACAAGCAAGCCGCCAGGCCGCGCTACGCCTCCCTTTTGCACCCCACCCCGTCTCGCGCCCCGTCCACCCGTTGGCACATTTTGCACCGGCGCAGCCGCGAACACCGCCGCCCCAGCCAACCGCGGAAGCTCTCTCATCAGCGCCTCACATAGCCGCTCCAGCGCACCAGCGGGCAGCCGCGCCCCGGCACGCTGCCGCAGGCTCAGCGCAATCTCCCCTCCTTCGCCGGCCGCAAACAACTCCGCTTCCGCACACCACACTCCCGACTTAAGACCCGCAAACACCCGCTGCACCCCAGGCAAGGACTCCGCAAGCACCGGCACGGCGATGGGGCAGGCCTCCACGGGCAGCAGCGCATGCGAGCCGCGGCGCCAATACCCGAGCGCGTGGGTCTCGGGATCCACATGCAGCCGGATCCGGTTGCGATATGCCCACGGCTCCGCGCTGTGCGTCTCTACCGCAGGCAGCTCCCGCAGCCCGGCACGCCCCAGCGTCTCCCCGAGGATCGCGCGCTTCATCGCAAGCTGCGCGGGGTAGCTCGCATGCTGGTACTGGCAGCCCCCACACGCGCCGTAGTAAGGGCAGGGCGGCACCACACGGTCCGGCGAGGGCTGGAGTATCTCCAGCAACTCCGCCTCGGCGAAGCTGCCCTTGTCCCGGCGCAGCGCCGCCTCTACCTCTTCGCCGGGCAGCGCCATCGGTACAAATACGGCCTTGCCGTCGCTGCGCGCCAGCCCTGCGCCCCCATAAACCGCTTTTTCGATCCGCAGCCTCAAGCCCAGCTCCCCGCGCTGAGGATCAATCCTCAGCCTGCATGTAGAACAGGCTCAAGCGAGGCAGCGCATACTTTTCCAGCAGCCGTTTCTCCAGAAATTGCTCTCCGATCTGCCGAATTTGTAGCGCCTGCATCCGGCTCCGGTACGGCGCGATCTCGCGATCCGCCTGCGCCCGCAAGGCTTGTAGCTCCTCATCCGGCAAGGTCGCCAGCAGCATCGCGACCAGCTTCTGCTCGAGCGCACGCAGTAAGCCCTCCAACGCCTCTGGGCCCCTTGCTTCTGCAGCTGGATTGGAAGACGCGGCTACAAGCTCCCTTAGCCGCCCTGCTGTCGCCTCCGCCAGCACCTGGGCCGCAGCCGGCAGCGAGTCGGCGCGAAGCAGCTGCTCACAGCAGCGCTCCAGATGCCGGGTCACCCGGTCCCGCTCAAGCGTCGCCCCGTCCGTTTGCCCTTCCGCCGCAGACTCTTGACCTTCCACGCCTGTCGCGGCTTCGCGCATCTGCTCGGTCGCCTCCATCACTGCCTGCGCACACCATGCCAGGCCATTCACCCGTCGCGCGCGCCCCTTTGTCTTTCGCGCTTCATACTTGTCAAACGCCTCATCTATGCCGCGCAGTACCGCCCCAAGCGGCACACCTGCGTCGCGCCACGTCTCAATCAAGGCCCAGTCCAGGGTGGAAAGCAGCAGCAGCGAGCCCCTGCGCTGCTGGAAGCGCTCCTCCACTTCTGTGAAGTAGTTGAAGTAGTTCTGCAACGCGCCGTCAGCTCCCCTCGTCCATGTGAGCACCGCGCGCGTTGCGCTCCCACACCAGCCGCAGTCCTTTCAGCGTCAGCATCTCGTCTACCTCGGTGATAAAGCGCGACTCCGGAGCGATCAGCTGCGCCAGCCCGCCTGTCGCCACTACCGTCGGCGCCTGGCTCGTCCCGGCCAGCTCCGGCCTGCATAATTCTTGAAGCATGCGCTCCAGGATCCCGTCCACCAGCCCCAGGTAGCCGAAGAACATCCCGCTCTGCAAGTTTGTCACCGTGTTGGTGCCAATTGCTTTCGCCGGCTTGCGCAGGTCCACGCGCCCCAGCCGCGCCGCTCGGGCAAACAAGGCATCCGCGCTGATCCCCAGGCCCGGCGCAATCGCTCCGCCCACAAACTCCCCACGATGCGTGACCACATCAAAGGTTGTCGCCGTGCCGAAGTCCACCACAATGCACGCGCCGCGGAAGCGCGCAAACGCCGCGATACAGTTCACCACGCGGTCGGCGCCCACCTCTGCCGGGTTGTCGACCAGCAGCGGCAGCCCTATGTGCACCCCCGGCTCTATCATCAGCGGCGTACAGCCGAAGTATTCTTCCGCCACGCTGTGCAGAGTCGTGTTCATCGGCGGCACCACTGACGAAATCACAATGCTTTGCACGCTTCCGGCCGCCAGCCCGCGCATCGCAAACAGGTTCAGAAAGAGCACCCCATATTCATCCACGGTCTGCGTCTTGTGCGTGGTCACCCGCCAGTGCGCGCGCAGCGCCTCGCCTTCAAACACGCCCAGCACCGTGTTGGTGTTGCCCACATCCAGGCACAGCAGCATAGGCTAGTCTGCCTCGCGCACGCCGCCCGAAAGCACCGTCCGCAGCTCACCGGCATCGGTCCGCACCAGCAGAAAACCTTGTGAGTCCAAGCCCTCCGTCACGCCGTGGAAAGCTTGTTCTTCACCGACCGCCACGCGTTTGCCGCGCACCCAGCTTGACTCCCGCTCCATACGCTCCAGCAATCGCCGTTGACCCACGCTCGCCCCCGCTCCGCTCAGCGCTTCTGTTTCTCTGTGCAGCGCGCGCAGCAGTGCAACGAGCAGGCTCCCTCGTGTCAGCTCTGCTCCCAGTGCCTTCTGCGTAGCCTGCTTTTCTATTGCAAGCGACGTTGCACGCTCCGCCAGCTCTCCGCCAAATGCCCGCTGGTGCACGTTCATGCCGATGCCGATCACCACAAAGCGGACCCGCGTCGCCTCTGCCTGCATCTCCACCAGTACACCGCCCAGCTTGCGCCGTCCGCATAGCAGGTCGTTCGGCCAGCGCAGCTCCGGCGCAAAGCCGGCCACACTCTGCACCGCCGCCCGGCCGGCAAGCCCCGCAGCCAGCGAAAGAAACAGCGCATCGCCCGGCGTCATCTCCGGACGCAGCAACACACTCACATACAGCCCCGTGCCTGCAGGCGAGCTCCACGTGTGCGCCCCGCGCCCGCGTCCGCCGGTCTGCGCGTCCGCCACATACACGCTGCCGTGTGCGGCACCTTGTGCACCCTCCTGCATCGCGTAGGTGTTCGTCGAGCCGATCTCCGCGAAGTGCTGCACACGGCCCGCAAAGGGCGTACCCGTCAGCGCAGCATCAAGCGCAGTGAGATCAAGCGCATCCACCGTGCTTTCCGCCATCTCGCTCAACTCCGCTCCGCTGCAATGCGCATGTTCAAGTCCACCGCCACAGCCGAGTGCGTCAATGCGCCCACAGAGATATAGTCCGGCCCAGCCAGCGCATACTCGCGTATGGTTGTGAGCTCCATCCCGCCCGAAGCTTCAATCGGGATCTGCAAGCCACGTTCCCGCACCACCGCGATCGCACGCCGTACCTCGTCTGGTGTCATGTTATCCAGCAGCAGCGACTCCGCTCCGTTGGCAAGCGCCTCATCGAGCTCCGCAAACGATCGCACCTCAATGTCAATCACCTGTCCAGGCTTGCGGCGCTCATGCGCGTTGCGCAACACAGCCGCCACCCCGCCGCCCAGCGCAATATGGTTGTTCTTGATCAGGATCCCGTCTGAAAGATCAAGCCGATGATTTTCTCCGCCGCCGCAGGTTACCGCATATTTATCCAGCACACGCAGCCCGGGCACCGTCTTGCGCGTGTCGATCACCGTGGTCCCCGTGCCCTGCACCGCATCGGCATACCTGCGCGTCAGCGTTGCAATACCGCTCATTCGCTGTAGCAGATTTAAGATCACACGCTCGGTCGAGAGCAGCGTCCGCGCACTGGTGCGGATCACCGCCAGCGATTGCCCCTTACGCACCCTTACCCCGTCAAAGATCTCCGGGTGGCTCACCACCTCGAAGCTGCGCTCGCTGCGCCCCTCCAGCCGCGCAAACATCCCCAGCACCCGTGGGATCACACCCAGTCCCGCAATGACGCAATCCTGCTTCGCCATCACCGTGCCCATGCCGCGCAGCGCCGGATCAATCGTGATCAGCGTCGTCGCATCATCGGTCGCCTTGTCCTCCTGGAGCGCCTGCTCGACAATTGCCTCGATGCGTCTGCTTTTCCAGTCCATACGCCCTCTTGCCCAGCTCGCCTATGAGCCCGCATACGAGTTTAGGATGCGATCCCGTTGAGTCCGTCCAGCCCTGCGCGTGCCTTGCCGATCAGCTCCTCGAGCTCCGTGCTGCGCCGCCGAATGCCTTCGATCACCGGAACCGGCGCCTTCGCCAGAAAGCTCTCATTCCCTAGCTTCGCCACGGCGCCCGCCTGCTCTTTTTCCAGGCGCTGCAGCTCCTTCTCCAGCCGGGCCCGCTCCGCGACCACATCCACCTGCCGCTCAAACACCACCTGCACATCAAAGCTCAGCGCAGAGCGCACACCCGCGCCTTGCAGCGGCTCGCGCCCATAGCTGATTTCAGAAACACGCGCCAGCCGTTCAATGGTCGCGCTCGCTTCGCGCAGACCCGCCTCCGCCGCGTCACTTACCCGCACCCGGATCGGCACAGACGCGCGCTCCTCTACGCCCAGCTCCTTGCGCACCGCGCGCACTGCCGTAATCAGTTCCTGCACCGCGGCCATCTGCGCACATGCCGCCTCATCTGCCAAAGCGCCCGCGGGGTAACGCGTGAGCGCAACCGACGCTGCCGGCGGAGCTCCATCGTAGACCGCATGCCATAGCTCCTCGGTTAAAAACGGCATAAACGGTGAGAGCAGCCGCAGTGAGCTCTCAAACGTACGCAGCAGCGTCCCGAGCGCAGCCCTCGCGCCTGCCAGGTTTGCCTCTTCCCCAAAGTGCAGCCGCAGCTTGGCAATCTCCAGATACCAGTCGCAGAAATCGCCCCAGAAGAACTGATAGATCCCGTGGGCCGCATCGTCGAAGCGAAACTGCCCGAGTGCCTGGTTCACCTCGAGCGCCGCTGCATCGAGCCGCGCTCGAATCCAGCGCGCCTCCAAATCCTGCGAATCCTCCCCTGCGTGAAGCGTGCCCATATCCACGGCAAAGCCTGCTTCCGCCGCACGGTCGACGTTCATGAAGATGAACCGCGCCGCATTCCAGATCTTGTTCGCAAACGCCCGGTAGCCTTCCGTCCGCGCCTCGCTGAACGCGATATCCGTCCCCGGCGACGCCATCGATGCCAGCGTAAAGCGCACCGCATCCGTCCCGTACTGTTTCACAATCTCGATCGGGTCGATCACATTGCCTTTGGTCTTCGACATCTTCTGCCGGTCGGCGTCCCGCACCAGCGCATGGATGTACACCTCACGGAACGGCAGCGCGTTTTGTAACAAGCGCGGTGACCCATCCGGCATGGGCTCCTGCCCCATAAACCAGCAGCCGAACATCACCATGCGTGCGACCCAGAAAAATAGAATGTCAAAGCCGGTCACCAGCAGCTGCGTCGGGTAAAACGCATCCAGGTCGGGCGTACGCTCCGGCCAGCCGAACACCGTAAACGGCAGCAGGCCTGACGAAAACCACGTGTCGAGCACGTCCGTCTCCTGTTCCAGCTCCGCCCGCCCGCACTGCTCGCACTGCGCCGGTGTCTCACGCGCCACTGTCACATGCCGGCATGCTATGCAGTGCCATGCCGGGATGCGGTGGCCCCACCATAGCTGCCGCGAGATGCACCAGTCATGGATGTTGCGCATCCACTCCATGTACGTCTTTCGGTACTGGTCTGGCGTAAACCGGATGTGTCCCTGCTCCACTGCAGCAATAGCCTTTTCCGCCAGCGGCTCAATCTTGAGGAACCACTGCGTCGAAAGCCGCGGCTCAATCACCGCGCCTGTGCGCTGCGAGAGCCCAATCGACATCGCGTGATCCTTTACATCGACCAGCAGCCCTGCGGCACGCAGATCCTCCACAATCCGCTCCCGCGCCGCGTACCGATCCAACCCGTGGTACGGCGAGCCCGGCAGCTCGATCCGGGCTTCCGCATCCATCACCGTCAGCTGCGGCAGCCCATGCCGCTCGCCGATGGCAAAGTCATTCGGATCATGCGCCGGCGTCACCTTCACAGCACCTGTGCCAAACTCCGGGTTCGCCCACGCGTCTGCGATGACAGGGATCTCCCGCTCCGGCCCGCCATCCATGCCGCTCAGCGGCAGCCGCAGCTGCCTGCCCACCAGCTCCGTGTAGCGCGCGTCCTCTGGGTTTACCGCGACCGCCGCATCGCCTAGCATCGTCTCCGGCCGCGTGGTCGCAATCACAATCGAGCCCCTTCCATCGGCCAGCATATAGCGCACGTGGTACAGCTTGCCCAGCCGCTCCTCGTGCGTCACCTCCAGGTCGCTCACCGCGGTGCCCTGCACCGGGTCCCAGTTCACGATGTACTTGCCGCGGTAGATAAGTCCCTGCTCATGCAGGCGCACAAACGCTTCGCGCACTGCACGCGAAAGCCCCTCATCCATCGTGAAGTACTCGCGGTTCCAGTCCACGCTCGCGCCCAGCCGCTTCATCTGGTCCAGGATCGCGCCGCCGTACTCCGCGCGCCACGCCCACACCCGCTCCACAAACGGCTCGCGCCCCAGTTGCTGCCGCGATGAGCCCTCCGCCGCAAGCTGCCGCTCCACCATCATCTGCGTCGCAATGCCCGCATGGTCTGTGCCCGGGACCCACAGCGCCGTCTCGCCGCGCATCCGGTGCCACCGCACCAGGATGTCCATCTCCGTCTGGTTCAGCATGTGCCCCATGTGCAGGCGGCCCGTCACATTCGGCGGCGGCAGCAGGATGGTGAAGGCAGAGCCGTTTGCGCCGTCCGCAGAGGCGCGCCACAGGTCCGAGGCGGCCCAGCGCTCAGCCCACTTTTCTTCAATCAGGAGGGGATCGTACGTCTTTGGGAGGTCGTGAGGCATAGCAGATGGGGGCCCCGAGTCAAAGTCCAGAGCCCAGTGCCCGGCGCCTAACTACTTACACTAGCACGCGCTTCCGCGGCTCCCGGCGCGCTCCTTATCATGCTGAAGCACCCACCTGCGCGTTCCATCTTCCAGCCCGCTGAGCACACGCTCCCCGCGCACCGCATTGCACAGCCTGATCTCATCCGCAGTCCACAACTCCTCGCACGGCACATCCTCTTCCCGCAGCTCCGGCCGCTCCCCCAGCAGCCTGGCCCGGTAGACGCCCGGCAGCACCCCGGCAAGCAGCGGCGGCGTCCGCCAGCGCTCCCCATGCCGCACCAGCAGTGAGTGGATCGCCCCTTCCGTCACCATCCCTTGCTCATTCACAAACAACGCATCCACATAGCCCTGCGTACGTGCTTCCGCCAGCGCCGTATCGTATACGGCACGCTTCGTCGTCTTATGCCGCAGCAACAGGTCGCCTGAACGCACCGGCTCCCGCCACAGCATCGCCCGCAGCTCCCCCGTATCTTTTTCAATCTGTTCCGGAGGAGAAAACACCACCGCCCCTGCACGATCCATCACCATCCGCATGCGCCACGCACCCTTGCCCGGCAAGCGCCCCGCCTCAGCCGCGATCGCCGCACGCACCCGTGCCTCGCTGCACACAAAGCCAAGCGCCTGCGCTGACCTCCCGAGCCGCTCCATGTGCCCCTCGAGCAGCGCGCACCCGCTGCCCTCCCACCGCATCGTTTCAATCAGCCCTGTCGGTGCCTTCCGGTCGCGCAGAAACTCTGCTTTCAGCAGGCACTCCGCATATTCATCCTCGGCCGCCGAGTCATACGTGATACCCGCGCCCACACCCATCGTCAGCTGTTTGCCCGCAAGCACCGCCGTCCGGATCGCCACGCTGAATACCGCCTCGCCATCCGGTGCCACAAACCCGATCGCGCCCGTATACACCCCACGCTCCCGCCCCTCCAGCTCACGCAGAATCTGCATCGTGCGCACCTTGGGCGCGCCCACAATCGAGCCTGAAGGAAACAGCGCCGCGAAGATTCCGTATAGGTCCACATCCTCGCGCAGCGTCGCCTCGATCTCTGACACCATCTGCAGCAGGGTAGGGAAGCGCTCCACTGCAAACAGCCGTTCTACCCGCACCGATCCCATCTCAGCCACCCGTCCCAGGTCGCTGCGCAGCAGGTCCACAATCATCAGGTTTTCCGCGCGATTCTTCGCGTCCGCAGCCAGTTCCCTTGCGCGCTCGTCATCCTCTGCCGCATCCGCACCCCGGCGTGCGGTCCCCTTCATCGGACGTACGGTGATCCGTCTGCCTTGGCAATGGAAAAACAGCTCTGGCGAGGCCGATAGAATCACCCTCTTCCCCACCCGCAGCAGCGCCCCAAACTCCACCGGCTGTGCCACCATCATGTGCGCAAACAATGCGGCTGCCTTCCCCGGCAGCTCCGCCGCCACCCGGTCCGTCAGGTTGGCCTGGTAGGTATCGCCTGCCTCGATCCAGCGCCGGATTTGCTCCACCTTCCCTGCAAACCGCCCCGGCGAAGCACTCATTGCAAACCCATCCACTCCGCGCCGGTCTCCGCCGCCGCCTCCGCGCGCCACGCTAAGCGGTGCACGATACAGCCCAAACGCCGCCAGCGGCAGCCCCTCCCTACCCTGCGCCCAATCCTGCGCCCAGCCCTGCGCAAAGCCGTTGGCAGCAGCAGCCGTCGGCTCCCAGTGGTACCCGCACTCATAGCTCACGTACCCAGCCGCCCACAGCCCCTCGCCCCGCGCCTGCTCCAGCCGCGCAAAAAGCGCGGGCAGCTCCGGGAGCCACAGAGCTTCGATCCACTCCACCGGCTCGGCAAAAAGCAGAGTGCGCCCTGTTTCCGAATGGCTCGCTGGGCGCTCCACACGGCTCGTCTCCAGCAGAATGCATCCTGGTATCTCGGCCGCCATCTGCCGCGCCCGATCGAGAGAGATCTCGCTCATGCTGCTCCACCCTCTTCTGTCTGGGAGCTTCGTGTGCTCAGACGCGGAAGCGTTCGCTATCATCCTGAGTGCAGCGGAGGCGGCACTCCGCGCTCAAGGATCGGCGGTCAACCCTCGCCTTGCAACCCTGCTCCCCCGTAAACAGCAACAGCCGTGCCTCTCTTGAGGCACGGCTGTTCCCGCAGCATTCCCACTCCTCTAGAACGGGTTCAGCTTATCCACGCCCTTCTTTTTCTTATGCTTGCTTGAAGATTCCTCACTGCCGTTGTAAGCAGGCTTCGGGTTCTTCTTGCCGACCTTGCCCGTCGTCGTACCGGTTGTCACCTGCGCTTGGCCTGTCGGCTTCACATCATTGATCTGATCCGGAGCGGCTGCCGGCTTGTCCACCGGCGGCAGCGCAGTCGGCGTGTTCGGCCCCACCGGCTGTGCCAGCCCGTACACGCGGTCCGGGTTACTCGTTGACGGCACCGCAGCTGCAGCGCCGGTCAGCGGGGCGGCTCCTGTTGCCGTGCCGCTCGGCGGCGTCGGTACCAGGGTGCTGTTGCTCTCCGGCGTACCGCTTGCTGCCGGTGCGGCATTTGGTGCACCCGAAGGCGGCTGATCCGTGCTCGAAGGCGCTGCATCACTCGGCCCCGGCGCCGGCGCACTGTTCGGCGCCGATACGACCTCAGCCCCCACTGTGTTGCCGCCCGAGTTATCCGGCACATTCGAGATCGAAACCGGTGCCACTTCGCCCACCGTCCCTGTCGAGCTGGCTGCCGCTCCGCCTGCATCGCTCGCCGCCACCTCTGTCCGTGGAGCGCCCAGCGGTGCCGGCGGCGGGATCGGCGCGCCCTTCATTGCTAGGTTGAAGTTGTCCATCGTCTGCTGCGCCACCGCCGGTGCCAGCGTTGCCGGCGCATCGGTCATGCTCGGCTCGCCCACACGCACACTAGCAATGGTTGAAGGTCCATGATTGATCAGCAGCAGTGCTCTGTCCTTCAGCTTCACCGGTGCGCGGCTGCCTTCCTCGGCTTCACTCTCGGCCATCATCGCTGCGGAAGGCTCCGGCACCGGGCGCCCGGCGGCAATCAGCCGATCCTTGGCATCTTCCACGTGGGGCGCCATGGGGTAGCGCGTCACCACGCGCTCCCAGGCCTGCGCCGCTCGGTCGTTGTAAGCCTTCTGCAGCTCTGCTTTCGCCTTGGGCGCGATCCTTAGCTGCCCTACCAGCGCCGCCTGCTGTGCAAACGCGTCACCAATGGTGATCAGCGCCTGGTCAGAGGCAGAAAACAGCGGGTAGTTGTCGGTCACCGTCTGCAGCCGCGCAATGGAGGCAGCCCAGTTCTCATGCGACGCGTAGAACTCGCCAATCTCAAACTGCCGTTGCGCCAGTACCTCCTGCACCTCGCGCAGCCGCTGCTTGGCGCGGGGCACCAGTGGCGAATCCGGAAACTGCTGCATCATCTTCCGGTACTCGTCCTCAGCATGATTCGCATTCTGCGGGTCGCGGTCCGGCTTGTCCATCTCGGAGTAGTAAATGTCCCCCACCTTCATCTGCGCTTCCGCCGCTTCCGGCGTATTCGGGAAGAAGGTGATGAAGTCCTTGTACTCCTGCTCGGCCTGCGCCATCGCCGCCGTGCCGCCCTCCTTGTACCAGGTGTCGCCCACCGCGAGCTTCGCACGCATCTGGTACTCCGACTCCAGGTACGTATTCATCAACGTCTGCAGGTCCAGCCGGGCAATGTCATACTTGCCCTTCTTCATGGCCAACATCGCCTTATCGTAAAGCTCTTTATCCGGCTGCTTTGAGCTCACGTCCCCCAGCGGATTCGCGCTCAGGTCGGTGTTTTTCTTCTTTTTCGTCTTCTCGGCTCCGTGGCTCGCCGGCACAAGGACAAAGCAGAGTGCAAGAGCCAAAAGAGGAGCGCTGCGCTGAAAGAATGCCATCAAAAACCCTCGGGAGGAGCGGAGGCCGCCGCAAAGCTGGCGCGGCAGCGAACCCGGTCCAGTCGCCGTCTTTAGAAACGGGCGACAGCCCTATGCTACTGCGCCCGCCCGCCTTCTGTCGCCTTTGGGGGAGAGCAACTTCGGCGGGACGGGGCTGGGAAGCCGAGGCTCAGGAAAGCAGAAGAACCTAAGTCCCGGAATCATCGGGAAATGCCGCAGATGCACAATGCGCTCCGTCCCAGGCTGGCGATCGAGCGATTCACGATGCAGCTCGATCACCTCTGCTGGATCACTGGCGAAATCCTCATCGATGACTATGCCTGAGCGTTTGGGCAGCATAGCGATGCACTCGGCAAGTGGTCTGCCTATCGGAGCCGGCGTATGCAGCACCGCTATCGGCATCGCATTCTCCTCAAGGAAGACCTCGTCCCCGCCCTTGACCTTCGCCAGCAAAGCGGAAAGTCCTGCGCGGTCTCGGCCTGCGACACATGAGTGGCCGCCGTCGTCTGCTCTTGCCTTTGCAGTCTTAGGGGTGATGGTCTCAGAACTGTCGATCTCGGAATCCACCTCAGGCAAACAGCCCGCGCGCCCTCTGCTCAGCTGCTTGTGCCGCCTCCAAAAGTCCGCGCCCGTTGTGCTCGGCATGCCCTCCGCCAAACACAGCCGAGCCCGCCACCAGCAGCTCCGCCCCCGCCTCCACCACCTCGGCCACTGTGTCGTGCCCTACGCCGCCGTCCACCTCAATCCGGAACCCGAGCCCCAGCTCCTCGCGCATTTGCCGCAGCGCCCGAATTTTATGTAGGGAGTAAGGAATAAACTTCTGCCCGCCAAAGCCCGGGTTCACGCTCATCACCAGTACATGGTGCAGCATCGGCAGCACCGGCACCAGAAGCTCCACCGGCGTTGCCGGGTTCAGCACCACACCCGGCTCCATGCCGTGCGCGCGGATCAGCTCGATCGTCCGGTGCAAGTGCCGGCAGGCTTCATAGTGCACGCCCACCCAGTTCGCCCCTGCCTCGGCAAACGCCGGGATAAAGTCATCCGGATTCTCAATCATCAGGTGGCAGTCCAGCGGCAGCTTTGTGTGCTTGCGTAGCGACTGCACCACCGGCGGCCCTAGCGTGATATTCGGCACAAAGTGCCCATCCATTACGTCTACATGGATCGCCGTACCGCCGCCCCGCTCTGCCGCCGCGACCTCATCGGCCAGCCGCGCAAAGTCAGCGGAAAGGATCGAGGGGACGAGCTCGACAGGGAAGGCAGTCATAATGCACTGAGTCTACCAGCGGCCGCAGGAGACGCCAGACACTCCGTGTTCCTCCACATGCTTAAGGGCGCTACACGGACGGCTCTGCTTTTCTACCGAAGTAGGAACTTTTCTCAATGCAGCAGCGTAGCCGACATCATGCGCGCTCTGCCCGTGGCCTTCCTTCTGCTTGGCCTCCTGCCAACCTGCGCGGCGGCGCAAAAGCCAGCCATGCAAAAGATGGAACATGCCGTTAACTCCGGGCAGTTCCAAAAGATAGGCAGCGTCCTGGTCGAGCAAAACGGGCACGTCGTCTACGAGCACTACTTCGCGGATGACGCGCAAACCCTCCGCGACACACGCTCAGCCACCAAGAGCATTACCTCTCTCCTGCTGGGCATCGCCATCGACTCCCACAAGATCGCAAGCGTCTCAACGCCCCTGCTGAGCTTCTTTCCCGGGCGCAATCTGGAAAATCCCGATCCCCGCAAAGCGAAGATCACCCTGGAGGACCTGCTCACCATGAGCTCGCTTCTCGAGTGCGACGACTGGAACGACTTCTCGCGTGGCAACGAAGAGCGTATGTACATCGTTGAGGACTGGACGCAGTTTGCCCTCAACCTTCCCATCCGCGGCTACGCGCGCCTGCCCGATGAAGCACCGCCAAAGTACGGCCGCCGCTTCAGCTACTGCACAGCCGGCGCGTTCCTCATAGGCCAGGTGCTGCAAAAGGCAGTCGGCGAACCCGCCGACGTCTACGCCCAGAAGGTGCTCTTCGATCCCCTCGACATCCACGACGCGCGGTGGTCTACTCCCCACTAGGAGCACCCCAAACCGGTGGCGGCCTGCGCCTTACCAGCCGCGACCTGCTCAAACTCGCCGAACTCTCCCGCCTCGGCGGAGAGGTGCAGGGCAAGCGCATCGTCAGTGCAGACTGGGTCCGCATCTCCACCACCCCGCATGCCGTGGTCCCCGATCAGGGTGACACGCCCGCACCCGAGCCGACAGAGTACGGCTACTTCTGGTGGCTCAAAACCTTTGGCAGTCAAGGCCGTGCCTTCCCCGCCTGGTACATGAGCGGCAATGGCGGCAACAAGGTAGTAGTTGTGCCATCTCTGCACCTGTCAGTCGTCATCACCAGCACGGACTACAATACCCACGGCATGCACGAGCAGACCGAGAAGCTGCTGACCGACTACATCCTGCCATCCGTGCAGTAGCTGCATACGTACCTTTACGAAAGAAAGGGCTGTATGGCACCCAGCCTTGTCACGCAGCGGCTTTCCCTCCGCGGCTGGTGTGACCGAGACCTTGAATCCTTCGCCGCGATGAATGCTGACGCGCGTGTGATGGAGTTTTATCCAAAGCCACTCGACCGAGCAGAAAGCGATGCTTCCGCCTTGCGCATTCGCGAACAGCTGGACCGGCATGCTTTTGGTCTTTGGGCTGTTGAGGTACGCGAGGAAACTCCTTTCATCGGCTACGTCGGCTTGTCTGTGCCTGTGTTTACCGAACACTTCACGCCTTGCGTAGAAATAGGTTGGCGGCTCGCCTCCACCCATTGGGGCCGAGGCTACGCGACGGAAGCAGCACAAGCCGTAACACGGTATGCCTTCCAAACGCTTCAGCTGGCAGAGCTCGTTTCCTTCACGGCTGCTGTCAATCTTCGCTCGCAGAAAGTCGCGCAGCGGCTCGGCATGGCATCTTCCGCAGCAGACGACTTTGCCCACCCTCGCTTGCCGGAGCAGCACCCACTTCGCTGGCATGTTCTCTATCGGCTTAGTCAAACAGAATGGTTGAATCGGCATGCGCCCTGACCAACCTGCTGCCCTGCGGATGGTCGCTTCCGGACACGTTCATTGAGGCTCATGTCACCCGGTGTGTTTCGTTCCATGCTGGCTTCGGGGCAAATGAGCCGTCCCGTGTCGGCAGGGAACTGAAGCCCTACACTCTGCGACAATAGCCCTGCATGCCTCCCGCGCTCCGCTGCCTCGCTCTCCTGTTTTTGCTTCCCCTCGCAGGCTGCGGCTACCACACCGCCGGCGCGCCCACCCACCTCCCCGCCAATACCCGCATCCTCGACATACCCACCTTCAAGAACCACACCCAGGCCTACCATGTCGAGCTCACCATGACCGAGGCCGTGCTCCGTGAGTTCCAAAGCCGCACCGCCTTCAAAACCGTAGCCACTGACGACCCCGGCGACGCCGACGCCGTGCTCCACGGCGACATCACCGGCTTCACCGTCTATGCCTTGACCTACGACCTCACCACCAACGAGAGCTCCTCCTATGAGGTCACCGTCGTCGCGCGGGTACGCCTCACCGACCGCTCCGGCCGCGTGCTCTACAGCAACAACAACTACGTCTTCCGCCAGCAGTACGAGTCCACCCAGGACCTCGTCTCCTTCATCCAGGAAGACTCTGCCGCCGTCCAGCGCTTGTCCCGCGACTTTGCGAAGAACCTCGTTGCTGACGTCACGGAAAGCTTCTAGTTGATGCCGAAGGCCTTTAGATTATGAGCGCAGGCTTCGCCTCGACCGATCGCTTCCTCACCGAGGTCGCCACCGGGCAGCTACGCCCTGCCTACCTCCTGCTCGGCGACGAAGCCTTCCACTACGCGCGCTGCCGCCGCGCGGTGCTTGCCCGCTATGTCCCCGAAGGCCTCCGCGACTTCTGCCTCCACGATCTCGACCTCGCCGATACCTCGATCTTTGACATCCTCGACCTCGCGCAAACACCCTCGCTGCTCGCACCCTTCCAGCTCTTCTTCATCCGCGGCCTCAAAAACCTCTATGGCCGCGGCGCCAAGAAGGAAGAGTTCGCCGCCATCGACAGCTATTTCCGCTCGCCTAACCCGCAAGCCGTGCTCCTCTTTGTCGCTGACCACATTCGCATCCCTGCGGATGTACGCCGGATGGACATGGAAGACAAGACCCGCGTCGAGCGCATCCGCGAAACCCTCGGCGACTGGTGCGGCACTGTCGAGCTCGCCCGCGCCGATGAGGAAGACGCCGTCCGCTGGCTCAATGCCGAGGCCCACCGCACAGGCCGTACCCTCGCACCCGATGCCGCTCGTGCCCTCGCCGACAGCCTCGCCGCCGACATGCTGCTCATCTCAAGCGAGTGGGAAAAGCTCCTGCTGTACACGACCGGCCGCATCCCCGCTGAGGTCACTCTGGCCGACGTCGAAGCTGTGGTCCTCGGCGCCCGGCAGCGCTCCCTCTATGAGCTCACCGACGCCATCTCCCGCCGCGACCGCGTTCACGCCCTCACCCTTCTCGACGGCCTGCTCAACGCCACCGATGGCGGCGAAGACGCAGCCATCGGCCACCTGTACATGCTCGCCCGTACCTTCCGGCAGATGCTCGTCATCCTCGAAAAGAACGTGCGCGACAGCCGCGCGCTCTGGGGCGTCCTCTGGCCCGGCTTCCGCCTGCCGCCCTTCGCTGCCGATGACGTCATCCGCCAGGCCCGCCGCTATCGCTCCCGCAATGAGCTTATGCAGGCCATCCAGTCCGTCGCTCGCGCTGACGCCGAGGTCCGCTCCAGCCCCGTCGACAAAAGGTTCGTCCTCGAGCGACTCGTCCTCGAGCTCGCCAAACCCCTGCCCAGCGCAGCAGCTACTACGCAGTCCCTTCGCTGAACGGATTGCGGATCACCAGCGCCCCGAAAGCGCTGTCCATTCTGCAGCTTCTCTGAGTACAGCGTCTCGCATCCCGCCCCAGCGCCGCCAGGAAGTAACTTCGATCGGCTCCCGTCAGACTCAATCCTTGTTACTCTAACGGGCGAATCTGTCAGGCCGCTCCTACAGCTCCTCCCGGTTGAAGCGGAACCCTTCCACCACTGGTAGACTCCGCCGCAGCTTCTCATCTCCGCAACCGCTTCCTCGCGCATCATCACCCGCTTCACCCCGAACTGCCGCTCGCCCATCACGTCAATCTCGATCTGGTTGCCCTCTTTAAACTGCAAACTCCTCTACGACGGCGGCGGGCAAACGCACCGCCAGGCTGTTGCCCAACGCGAAACTTGCATAATGGCACCTCTGGTATCAAGATGAAACTCAGAAAATATACGTCCGACAAGATGTATATCTTTACTCCAGCGCCACCCGCTCCACCTCATGCGCGCTCGTCGTCAACACCACCGCCGCCACCAGAATCAGCCCACCCCCAACCCAAGCACCGGGCCCTAGCCGATCCCCCAGCAGCCACACTCCCAGTGCTGAACCCAGCGCCGGCTCGATATTCAGGAACACCCCCGCACGTGAGGCCGGCACATGCCGCATCCCCCAGTTCCACAGCAGGCTTGTGGCCGCCGTGCACAGCACACCGCTGGCGAGGAGCGCCCACCAACACTCCGCCGGCACCCCGCGCACCGGCGGCATTCCGTCTCGCCCCAGCACCCAAATCACCAGCATCGCCGTGCCCGCCAGCATGCCCCATGCCGTCACCTGCAGCGCGGAGTGCCGGCGAACCAGCCGCTGGTTCAGCAGCAGCCATGCCAGCGAGATCACCAGCGAAAGCAAAACCAGCAGGTCTCCTTCCAGGCTCGCGCTCCCCGCACCATGCCCGCTGCCCACAATCAGCGCCACCCCGGCACTCGAGCCCCCGAGCGCCAGCCAGCCCACGCGCGGCAGCCGCTCCCCCGCAAACACTGTCGCGCCCAGCGCCAGAACGCCCGGCATCGTCCCCACCATCAGCGCCGCATGCGAGACCGTCGTCAATGAAAGCCCGTAGAACTGCGTTAAAAACTGCACGGGCACACCTAGCAGCGAGGCCAGCAGCAGCTGCCCCCACTCATGCCCTGTAAAGCGCGGCACCCGCAGCACCGGCAGCAGCGCCGCACACGCAAACAGGAAGCGGTACAGCACCATGTGGTCCGAGTTCATCGAGCGCAGCGCAATCTTGCCGAACAGGAAGCCCATGCTCCAGAAGCAGCCGGCCAGCGCACACGCGCCATACCCCAGCGCCGCGGCTCGGCTCCTTGGCTGCACTCCGCGCATCGCTTGCGTTGTTCCCATCGCTTTCCACTCTCGCACGGCCGCGCCCGTGCCTCGCAGCCCGTGCTACGTTAACCCTCGGCACCACCCATCCCGCATCAACAATCGGAGAAGAGCATGCTTACCAGGGAGTCCGTTCTCGAGAAAGTGCAGGCAGCCCGAAAGGCAAAAGCTCTTACCTGGAAAGCAGCCGCGGCACAGATCAGCGCCGGCTCTCCGGTTTTCGTCGTGGCGGCCCTGCTTGGCCAGATGACCCTTACCCCGGAAGAAGCCGCGAAAGCCGCCGTGCTCTTCGGTCTCACGCCGGAGGAAGCAACGCTGCTTACCGAGCCGCCCTTCCGCGGCTCACTGCCCAGCCTGCCGCCCTCGGACCCGCTCCTCTACCGCTTCTACGAACTACTGCAGGTCTATGGCACCACCTGGAAGGCGCTCATCGAAGAAGACTTCGGCGACGGCATCATGAGCGCCATCGACTTCAACATGCAGATTGAGCGCGAGCCTGACCCCAAAGGCGACCGCGTCAAGCTCACCCTCTCCGGCAAGTTCCTGCCCTACCGCCGCTACTAGCCTCACGCCCGCTTCTTCGTGCCACGAGCGTGCCTATCTGTGCCCCCAGATCTCGCTTCTGAGATCTCGGTCAAAGCAACATCCCGAAAACCCACCTCAGCCCACATCACCTCCACAAGAAAGTCATCCCAAGCGCAGCCGCCGGCGCTTCGCGCGAAAAGATCTGCGATGCTTGCCCGGCAACCCACTCACCAGATCGTGCACCGCTTTGCCGCCACCATCGCCGCGCCGCTCTTACACCCAAATGCCTCCGCAAACGCCGGCATGTTCTCCACCACCCCGTTCACCCGGTACTTCTCCGGCGCATGCGGGTCCACCTCCACCCGCTCCCGCAGCAGAGCCGGGCGATTGCTCTCGCACCAGCTTTGCCCGAAGGCCACAAAAAACTGCTGCGCCGGCGTCAGCCCGCCATATGCCGCATCTCCCGGCTTCGCCGTATCCACGCCCGTCGCCTTGGCGCGGTCCAGGTACGCCAAAAAAGCCAGCCGCAGTCCAGCCAGATCGGCCAGGTTCTCGCCCAGCGTCAGCTTGCCATTCACATGCAGCTCGTCTACCTGGGTAAAGCCGCTGTACTCGCTCGCTACACAGTCCGCCCGCTCGCTAAAGTGCTTGGCATCGTCCTTGCGCCACCAGTCACGCAGATTGCCCTGCCCGTCAAACTGCCGCCCTTCATCATCAAAGCCGTGCGTCAGCTCGTGCCCGATCGTCGCCCCTACCGATCCATAGTTCACCGCATCATCCTGCGTCGGGTCGAACTCCGGCGGCTGCAGGATCCCGGCCGGAAAGTTCACACTATTCATCTGCGGGTCGTAATAGGCATTCACCGTCGGCGGCGTCATCTCCCACTCGCCCCGGTCCACCGGCTGCCCAATCTTGTGCAGATCTCTCAGCACTTCAAACGCGCTGGCCCGCTCCGCATTCCCAAACGCATCCTCACGCGCAATCGTCAGCGAAGAGTAGTCGCGCCACCGGTCCGGGTAGCCCACCTTGTTCGCGACCAGGTGCAGCTTATGCTTGGCCTCCGCCTTCGTCGGCGCGCTCATCCAGTTCAGGGCATCAATGTCCCGGTCCGCCGCTGCCTCCACGGCCACGGTCAGCTGCAGCACCCGCTGTTTGTCCGCCAGCGGAAAGCGCTGCTCCACGTACACCTCACCCAGCGCCTCGCCCAGCTCCTCATCCACAGTCTCAGCGCAACGCTTCCAGCGCGGTTTCTGCTGCGGTGTCCCGTTCAGCACCTTACCGTAGAACGCAAAATCCTCATCATCCAGCGGCTGTTCCACCGCCGTCGGCTGTGCCGAACGCAGCACATTCCAGCGCAGCAGCGTTTTTACATCCGCCAGCGGCGTTGTCTCCAGCAGCTCGTGCAGCTCCAGAAAATACTCCGGCTCCTCCACATTCAGCGACGAGACAGCCGGCGCGCCCGTCCGCTTCATAAAGGCAGGGAAGAGCAGCTCCGGTGAGTTCGCCTCAAACTGTATCAACGGCGTCCGGTGGTAGAGCTTCGTCGGGTCGCGCATCTCGAGCCGGCTCAGCGAAGCCTTGGCCAGCGCTGTCTCCACCCTCACCACCGTATCCGCATCGCGCGCCGCATCGGCCGCCGGCTCACCTAGTAAGGCGAAGCTGCGTACGGCATGCTGCGTGTACTCGGTACGCAGCTCGGCGCTCTTGCCGTCCAGCCGTTCGTAGTAGCCCTTCTCCGGCAATCCCAGCTGCGCCTGCCTTACTACCGCAATCTGTTGCGTCGCATCGCGCGCATCCTGCTGCGCGCCAAACACAAACAGCCCCGGCATCCCGCGCGCGTCCATCTCTGCCAGTAGCCCCGGCAGCTCGGCCTTGGTCTTCATCCGGTCGATGGCCGCGAGCTCCGGCTCCAGCGGCCGCAACCCTGCAGCATTGATTGCATCCGTATCCATGCAGGCTGCATACGCATCGCCGATCTTCTGCTCATTGGCCGAGCGTCCGGCCCCACCCGCCGCCGCCTTTTCGAGGATCTGCCTTAGCACCAGCTCATTCGCATCATCCACTTCCGTGTCCCGCCCATAGGCTGAGCGGTCTTCCGGAATCGGGTGCGCCTTGAGCCAGCCTCCACAGCTGTACTGGTAAAAGTCGTTGCACGGGTCTGCAGCGGTATCGCGCAGCACCGGATCCAGCGCATGCAGCGCCCTAGTGGTTGGCGATACAGTGGTTGGCGACACAGTGGTTGGCGATATGGCGTTGGGCGCTGCCATGGTTGCGGATTGAGCCGGCGGCACGGCCGCCTGCCCCGCCTTGCTCCCGGTCCCCTGCGCGTAGCCCCGCACACCCGCAGACGCCACCGCAGCAATCATCACCGCCGCAAGCCACAGCCCGTTCCGCCATCGGGCAGCACAAAACGCAGCACAAAACATTGAAAGCTTCATCGGAGCTCGCATCCTGCGCTTCTTGGGATCGTCCCGCGCTCTTTGAGATAAGGGTCAGCCCCGCTGCTCAGCACTTCTCCATGCCGTGGAACGGGAGCGCTTGCATGCATACGCACGCATCCATGCCCTGTTGCACAATAGCAGGCATGGGGAAAGCTCGGCTGCAACGGCGCTGGCACCGGCACGGGGCGTGTCCCCCCGCGTGCACCCTCCTCGCGTTGCTCTCTCTCAGCGGCCTCTTGCTCGGGCGGTCCCTGCTTGCAGCCCCTGCGCCTCGTGCTCCCCGTCCAGTCGATCCCGTACCCGTACTCCGCATCCCCGTCGAGCCCCTCGGCTTTGTCGCGCCCGGCCACTTCTTCATGCCCTACCGCATCCCCTCGGTCACCCTCGACTTCCTCGACGCCGAACACCTTCTATTCACCTTCCACGTCGCTAACCTCATGCACCGCGACGCCGACGACCCCAAGGACGATCAGGACCAAAGCATCCGCGCCCTCGTCATCAACCTGCCCTCTGGCAAGGTGTCTTCAACCGGTACCTGGCGCCTCCATGACCGAGGCCGCTACCTTTGGGTACTCGACGATGGCCACTTCCTCATGCGCCAGCGCAATACCCTCTATATCGGCGACAAAACCCTTTCCTTGAAGGATTACCTCCACCCCGAGGGCACCCTGGCTACCGTTCAGCTCTCCCCGGACGCCGGCACCATCGTCGCCCAGTTCAGCAAACCGGCCAAAGAGACAGAGGAGAGCGCCGACTCCAACAACACAGCCGACGCCGCGCCCACCCTCGGCGATGATGCCCCGCGCCTCCCCGAGCACCCCAAGCAGTACACCATCCTGCTCATTGACACCCATAAACGCACCGCCAACCGCGTCGGCCGTCTCTCACATGCCGTCATCCTCCCGCTCATTGAGGGCGGCTATGTCGGCGTGCATGCCGGCAAAGGCAAGCTGTGGGATGTCACAATCGATGACTTCAATGGCGAAAGCCGCACCGTCGCCTCCGTCCCCAGCACCTGCCAGCCCAGTGTTCTGCCCATCAGCCAGACCGTCTTCTTGGCCGAAAGCTGCCTGCCTTTCTCCTCTGACCAGCTTGTCGATGCCTTTGACGTCGCCGGCCACAAGCTCTGGGAGCAGACCTGGCAGTCCCGCTTTGTCTGGGGCGTCCCCGCCTACAGCCTCTCCGGTGATCGCTTTGCCTTCGGCTCCATCGAGGTAGGCCATAGCATCGCCGCCCTCGACCCCATCAGCGAAACCGACATCCTCGGCCAGCCCGTCGGCGTCTTCAACGTCCACACCGGCCGACTCGACACTGTGCTCGATGCCAACCCTATCCTTACCGCGGGCGACAATTACGCCCTCTCGCCTGATGGCACCCGTCTCGCCATCCTGCGTGCCGGCGCCATCGAGCTCTACGATCTCGGCAGCTCCGGCGCCCCCTCGCAAGCCGCCGCACAGCCTCCCGCCAACCTTCCCCGCCACCCCTAAGCGTCCGCCCCGCGTCCTGTCCTACCCTCCACCGCAAGGAGCTCGCATGCACCTGCAGCTGCGCTATGCCGTTCCCCTCCTCGCTCTTTCGGCACTCACCGGCCTCTTCTTCCTCCCTCGCCGCCGCAGCCTCTCCCTGCGCATCACGCGCGTGCTCTGCACCGTTGCCGCCCTGCCGCTCGTCGTCTCCGGCATCGTCCATCTCGCGCGCCCTGCTGTTTTTATCCCTCTCCTGCCGCCGCCGCTGCCCCAGGCAAGCTGGTTCATCGTCGTCACCGGCCTCCCGGAACTCCTCGGAGCCGCCGGCCTCCTCCTTCCCCGCACCCGCCGCTCCGCCGCTCTCGCCCTCGCCGTCTATATGGTCGTGATCTTCCCCGCTAACGTCCACGTTGCCGGGCACACCATCGGCGGCCTCCGCATGCCCGCAGTGCCTACCCGCACCGCCATGCAGGCGGCCTACATCCTGCTTCTCCTCATCGCCGGCTGGGGGCTGCCCTCACGGTCCGTGTCTCGTTCCGGCTCACCAGCGTCATGAGCTTGCAATAACTACCGTCATAAGCTCGCAATAACTTTAACGATATCTTTGGCGCGCAATGTTATGCTCTGACTTACTTCGAAGCGGTAAGGCCCATCTCTCTGCGTGTGGGTTCTCCCATGAGGTCCGTCGTGCGTTTCAGCGCCTGCTTACTCGCCCTCTGGGCCTTTCTCCTCTTGGATCTCGGCACTGTTGAAGCACAGTCCCTGGTGCCTCAGACCATTCAGTTTCAAACAGTCTCCAACCAGGTCATCGGCGTCGCACCTTTCCAGCTCCTCGCTGTTACAAGTTCCAATCTTCCTCTCGATTACACCGTTGTTAGCGGACCCGCCGTGTTGCGGCAGCGCCTGCTCAAGATCACCGGCCCGGGCACCGTGACTGTGCATGTGCATCAAGCCGGCAATTCCGTCTACAGCGCCGCCGACGCCGAGCAGAGCTTCCAGGTCGCCTCTGCCACTCCTTCGCTGAGCTGGACTCCTCCCGCACTCACCTACGGCAATCCTCTCGCTGACACCTTTCGCACCGCCTCTGCCTCGGCGCGCCCGGTGTGGAGCCTCTCTGCCGACGTGACCGTGATCGACTCGCCGACAACAACTTCCGGCATCAGCGGCGGTATCGTCGTTCCACCCGACTCTCCCATGCTTCGCTATGAGGGCGCAGACATGGCCCGCAGCACGGAGCCGAATGATTCCGGCGGCTACATCGCCACCAGCGGCAGTCCGGATGCCGGCTTTGACTTTCGCGTCGCTTTCACCTGCGACTGCGATCAATTCGAGTTCAAGGTGCAGTCTCGGCAAAGTGCCTATCGTCTTTGGGTCGATGGCGACTGGACCAGTGACCGGATCCAGCAGGCAAACCAGTACCCGACGCCGTTCTTCTACCACGTCCACTTCCCGGACCGCCGCCCACGCCAGATCAAGCTGCTGCTCAACGGCGACCCGCCCTTTTTCGGCTTTGTGCTGCCGGCAGGGCAGAGCATCACTGCACCGGAGGTTCCTCTCAGCGATCGCTTTATCATCGTGGGTGACTCCTGGACCGGCCCTTCCATCTCCCAAAACTACTTCCCGCCTGTGCAGGCCGGGCTCAATGGTAGCGGCTATCCCCAGTGGCTCGGCGAGTACTTCAACTGGGACTACGAGCAAAGCCCCGACGGCGGCGAGGGCTACCACAATGGCGGCACAACGCACTCTGACTTTGCCGCCCGCCTGGAAATCGAAAATGCCTGCGCCCGAACTCCAACAGGCTTCGTCTTCGTGGGCGGCGTCAATGACGGGGATGATTACTCCGACACGTATGCCGGGGCCATCCAGCTCTTCACAGAGCTGACCGCCTCCTGCGTACCGCAGGGCCCCATCTACGCCATCGGCCCGCAAAATTCGCTGCCTGATACAGCTCGCGCCATCCACGATGCAGCTGCCATGTTCCCCGGCATCGTCTTCTACGAAGATATGGAGGCCGACAACTACTTCTACGGCAGCACCTACGACCCATCCACCGGTAATAACTGGGACTACACCGGCGTCTCGGAGCCGGCTGGATCCCTGGCTCACCCTACCCCGGCCGGCCATGACTTCCTAGCTTCCCGCATCGCCTCCTTCATCCAGTCCGTTACACCGGGTAGGCGTCCCGCCACCTACTTCCTCGCCAACGCCGCTGCTATCCCCGGCACCTACAGCTACTCCGTCACAGACACAGCTCTGCTTCCTGCCGGCACGCCCGCCGTCGCCGTTACTTTCACCCCGCAGGACACCCTTAACTACAGCCCCGTGACGCAAAGCTTTCCTGTTTCTGTTGCGAAAGCCGCGACTACCGTTAGCTTCGGCCCACCCCTCACCAGCGGCACCACGCTGTCGCTCTCTGCCTCCGTCCTTCCGCAGATCGCAGGCGTTCCCTCCGGCCAGGTCACTTTCCTCGCGGATGGTCAGCCCTTGGGGTCGGCCGCTCTCAGCAATGGGCAGGCCACACTCAGCAATGCCACCCTCCCCAGCGGCGCACAAACACTCACCGCCAGCTACGCCGGAGACAGCAATTTTCTATCCTCCACCTCTGCAACGTCCAGCATCACGGTCATTGCCCCACCGGACTTCACCCTGCAGGCCGGCACCTCCAGCGCCACGCTCCAGCCCGGTACCTCCGCTTCCGTTCCGCTTACCATCACCCCTTCCGGCAATCTGGGCGGCAGCCTGACTCTCGCATGCTCGGGTCTGCCTGCCTCCGTCACCTGCTCGCTCGCATCCACCCCGCTCACCCTCACGCAGGGCCCTGTCACTGCTTCTGTCGTGCTGCAACGCGCAGCCTCGGGGACTTCGCAGCTCTCTGCACCTCGACGCGCCGTCTCAGCACCGCTCCTTCTCGGCGGCATGGTTTGCGGAGTGGTCTGCGGCATCTTCCCCCTGCCGCTCGTCGGCCTCCTCATCGCTCCCCGGCGCAGCCGGCGCTCCGGGCTTTGTATGCTCCCGCTCCTGCTGCTCGGCGCAACGCTGGCTGCAACCCTGGGCTGCGGTAGCAACACGTCTACGCCCTCCGTCTCCATCACCCCACCCTCAGCTCCCGTTTCTATGGGCTCCGGCACCTACACAGCCCAGCTCACCCTCACCAGCACCGCACAGCCCTCCCTGACACACTCCGTGCAGGTGACTGTGATCCTCCCCTAGCAGGCACCTCTCGCAGCCCGCCACCTTCATCACACCAACGCGCCGCCCCCCAACACCCCTCGCAGAAGTCACCTTCAGCCTTGACCCCGCACCCCCTTGGGTAGACAATCATGCTCCAAATGCACCCTGTTTGTAGGGTGCGCGGAGCGGTTCCCTATGCTTTCTTCGCTGCGCATCAGCCCGCGTGAGCGCCTGGTGCTGCTCGCCATCATCGAGGCTTATATTGCGACCGGCGAACCGGTTGCCTCGCAGACCCTTGCCCGTCTCTGGGCGCACAAGGACGGTATGAGCGCAGCCACCATCCGCAACGTCATGGCCTCGCTCGGCGAAAGCGGCCTGCTCGACCAGGCCCATAGCTCCGCCGGCCGCATCCCCACCCCTCTCGCCTTCCGCTTCTACGTTGAGCAGCTCGGCAACCGCTCGCTCTCCGCCACTCACCCCAATCCGCTGTCCTCGGAGCGCCGCGCCGAGATTGAAGAAAGCTTCACCGGCGTCTCCTCCGCACAGCAGTTCCTCGAGCGCACCTCTCAGGTGCTCGCCTCCGTTTCCAGCGGTCTCGGCATCGCCATCTTCGCCGCGCATGACGCTCACGCGCTGGAGCACATCCACTTTTCTCGCCTCGGCGCCGGCCGTGTCCTTGCCGTGCTCGTCACCACCGCCGGCGTCGTGCTCGACCGGGTTCTCCAACTCGGGCGCGAAATGCAGCCCGCCGAGCTCGACGGCAGTGCCCGCTATCTCAACGACAACTTCCGCGGCTGGTCTGTCGAGCGCATCCGCACCGAGCTTGATGCCCGCATGGCTGAGGAGCAGAGCGCCTGCGATCGCCTCCTGCGCTCCGTCGAAGAGCTCTGCCACGGCGGCGCCCTCGAGCACTCCGGCGATGAAAATACTGTCTTCATCGGCGGCGTCGGCAACCTGCTGGCTAGCGAAATGGATCGCTCCATGCTCCGCCAAATGCTTGCCGCTCTGGAAGAACGGCAGCGCCTCGTCACCCTCCTGCGCGCCTACGTCGATGCCCGCCAGCAGACCGTGCGCGTCGTCGTCGGCCTTGAAGCCGACCTCCCCGACCTCCCCGAAATGAGCAACTTCGTCCTTATCGGCGCCCCCACACGCCTCGGCCAGGACCACTCCGGCACCCTCGCCGTCATCGCTCCCACCCGCGTCGAGTACGGCCGCACCATCGACGCCGTCGCCTTCATCGCCCAGCTCTCCGACCGCATCCTCCAGCTTCCCCAACCCTGAGCAAACAAGGAGCCCCAGGGCAGGTAAGCGACCAGAGCAAAGTCGGGTGCCCCAGGGCTCGCCTCCTAGCCCCCGGGAGCAGCCTCCGAAACACCACCCCAGTCCACGCACCCCTGGAAGAGTTCATCCTGAGCGAGCAAAGGATCTGCCTTTGCTTCAATCCCAAACCCCCATCCCGACCAACGGGAGGGCCACCCCACCCCCGCACGCCACCTACCCCGGCGCGAAAGCGCTGCGCTGGCCCCGCCGCAGGTGGCGTGGGAAAATAGAGCATGCGCCCTACCTTCCAGGACCGAATCCGCGAACAGATCGACCGTCTGCGCGGCACTGCGGGCGCAGGGGAACCCGAGGAATCCATGAGCCAGACACGACCCGAAACATCAGAAGAACTGCTCGAAACCATCCAGAACACTGACCCTGTCAGCGATCCCGCCGACGACCTCACCACCGGCGTCGAAGGCCCCGGACGAACCGCCGGTGCCATCTCGCCCGCGGAAGCCGCCGACGCCGAGATCGAACAGCTCCGCACCGAGCGCGACGCGCTCATCGACCGCCTCGCACGCTTGCAGGCCGAGTTTGAAAACGCCCGCCGCCGCGCCGAGCGCGAAAAGAGCGAGTTCCGCGAGTACGCCACCGGCGCAGCCGTCGAGCAGTTTCTCCCCGCGCTCGACAACTTCCAGCTCGCACTCAAAAGCAACGGCACCGCCGAGCAGCTCCGTACGGGCGTTGAGCTCATCGCCAAGCAGATGGAAGAAGCCCTGCGCTCGCTCAACGTCGTTCCCGTCGAGACCGCAGGCGTTGCCTTTGATCCGCGCTTTCACGAAGCACTCGGCAGCGTCGAGTCAGGGGAGCTGCCTGACGGCCACGTGCACGATGAAATCCGGCGCGGCTACCGCATCCGGGAGCGGCTTCTGCGGCCTGCCCTGGTCCGCATCGTCTCTAACCCGCAGCAGAAAGGGGCCTGATCCATTCCTGCCGTGACCAAACTCGACTACTACGAAGTTCTCAGCGTCTCCCGTACTGCCTCGGATGGCGAGCTCAAGACCGCCTACCGCAAACTGGCCATGCAGTACCACCCGGATCGCAACCAGGGCAATCCCGCAGCCGAGGAAAAGTTCAAGGAGTGCTCGGAGGCCTACCAGGTCCTCAGCGACCCTGACAAGCGCGCTGCTTACGACCGCTACGGCCACGCCGGCGTTGGTGCAGCCAGCGCTGGGGCTGCCGGCAACCCCTTTGGCAACGCTCAGGATCTTGGCGATATCTTTGGCGACATCTTTGGCGAAATGTTCGGCGGCAACGGCCAGCGGAGCGGTCGCGGGGGCTCTCGCGCGCAGCGCGGCCGCGATCTCCGCTATGACCAGGTCATCGACTTCTCCGAAGCCGTCTTCGGCAAGGAGGTCGAGGTCTCCGTTAAGCGCATGGAGCCCTGCGGAACCTGCGAAGGCACCGGCACCCGCTCCAACAAAGGCCCCGCCATATGCCGCCAGTGCGGCGGCCGCGGCCAGGTCCGCTTCCAGCAGGGCTTCTTCTCGGTGGCACGCACCTGCTCCGCCTGCGGCGGTACCGGTCAGGTCATCGTCGACCCATGCAGCAAATGCCACGGCGACGGCCGTGCAGAAAACACGCACACCGTGCGCGTCTCCATCCCCGCCGGCGTGGAAGAAGGCACACGCATCCGCTATGCAGGCGGCGGCGATGCCGGTCGCTTCGGCGGCCCCGCGGGCGACCTCTACATCGTGCTCACCGTCAAGCCGCACCCCTTCTTTGAGCGGGACGGCAACGACCTGCACTGTGTGATCCCCGTCTCCTTCACGCAGGCAGCCCTCGGCGACGAGATCACCGTGCAAACGCTTGAAGGCGAGTCACGCCTCAAGATCCCGGAAGGCACCCAAAGCGGCAAAGAGTTTCGTCTCCGCGCCAAGGGGGTGCCCTACCTCAACGAGCACGGCCGTGGCGACCTCATCGTCGAAGTCGCCGTGCAAACCCCCAAGAAACTCAACCGCGAGCAGAAAGAGTTGTTGCGCCAGCTCGGCGAAAGCGTCACCGTCGAAAACGCCCCTACCTCGCGCTCCCTCTTCTCCAAACTCAAGGAGATGCTCACCTAGATCCGCAGTGCGTTGCCCGGGTGAACGTAGGCGCTCACCCGGTGCAACTGCGGGTGCCCCAGGGCTCGCCTCAGAGCCCTGGGCAAAGCAACACTCCGCCGAACCCATCGTTCCGCCCAACTAGAGTGAAGATCCTCTCTACTCACAACAAGAGTCATCCTGAGTGCAGCGAAGTCGGTAGCGCTTCGCGCCAAGAGATCTGCTGTGCCTCTCTAGGTGCAACCCCACAACTTAGGGTGCGGGAGATTCTCCTGAGATCCGAGGTTCACCACTGCCCCAACATCGCAAATCATGCGGCATGGAAGGGATGTTCAGAGCTGACCGATTTAGGCTTCGTTCGAGGTATGCGACTTCTCATCCGGCTCATCTGCCTCTAACAAGGCTTGGTACCGGCAAACGTTGCAAATCGACCGTCTTTGAACCAGCAATCCACATCGCGAAAACCTGCTACACGCATCCAGCTCATCTGATCCTCAACAGATGCGCAGCGATCCTCCTGCTGCCGAAAAAGCGAGTCGCTGATCTCCTGCTCTGTAGCCCCAAGCGCCCTTACTTGATGCAGCCACTCTTTCTTGTAGCGATCTTCTAAGGCTGGAGTTGGGCCAAGAACCTGTTCAGCATTGACAAAAACTCCTCCGGGTTCAAGAGTTTTCATGATCGTTCCAAAGAGACTGCGCTTCGCTCTATCTTCCAGATGATAAATAGAAAGCGCGGAGACCACCGCTTGATACGTACCTTGAAGAGTGACAACGGAGTAGTCGGCAACTTCGTAGGTGACTCGGCTATCTCCTGAGAACCGTTCCCTGGCTTTGCTGAGCATGGCTGCTGAAAGGTCAATCAAGTGGAGATGGGCGTCCGGGAAGCGCGCCCGAATCAAACTTGAAAGGAGCCCGGTTCCCGCGCCCAGATCAAGGATCCGAGTTGCATCCTTCGGCACCAAATCTACGGCCCAGCGGTAAAGACCCTCAAAGCCCGGAATGAGTCGAAAGCGGTTGAAATCATAGAGGGCCGCTGTGGAAGAGAATGCATGCTCCGTGGATACGCTCACCCCGTGACTATAAGGAGGTTTGAGAGCACCTTCAAGCAGCATGAGACTTAGGAACGCCGCATGCGGGCGTCTCGCATAGCTGCCGAGTTCCTCCCGAGTGAAGCATTGCGGAGCCGAAGGATATGCTGTGCCCTACCAACCGCGACTCATGACCATAGCGCGGGGGGCTCGCTCCGAAAAGCTGAACAAAGCAACATCTGCCACGAAGAATCATCCTCCATCACGCAACGGTCCGTAGTCCCAAACTGAGACACCTCACCCCAGCAACGCCGAAGCCGCCACAGCTACCCCCGCAATCACCGCCGTCTCCGCGCGCAAAATCCTCGGCCCCAAACTCACCGCTTGCCACCCTGCAGCCTTGAACTCCCCCTCTTCCTCCGCAGTCCAGCCACCCTCCGGCCCCACGCCCAGCATCACCCGCTCTTCCGTCGGACCCGTAAGCGCCTCGCGCAGCATCACCACGCGCTCACTCTCACTCAGCAGCAGCCGTACAGCTGCCGTCTCTCGCTTGAGCGCCTCGCGCAACGTGCACGGATCCTCAATCACCGGCACATCCGCGCGGCGCGACTGCTTCGCCGCCTCCCCCGCAATCCTGCGCCACCGCTCGGCACGCGCTACCGCAGCCTGCGCCAGGTGCTTCTCCGTGCGCCGCGCAATCACCGGCATCACGCGCTGCACTCCCAGCTCTGTTGCCTTCTCAATCGCCCACTCCAGCCGATCGAACTTGAACACAGCGAGCAAAAGGTGCAGGGGCAAAGCCTCTGCAGCCGGCAGCTCTTCTTCCAGGGCAAACTCCACGCGCTCCGCTGCCACTCGCTCGATCCGTGCCGCCCACACACGCTCACCGGCGACCACGTCATAGCGCATGCCCGGCTCAGCGCGCAGCACCTTTGCCAGGTGCACAGCCTGCGCACCTACCAGTGCCGCTGTCCCGTCTCCCCACTCATCCGCTATCCATCGCCGCTGTGTCATGCGCTCATTCTCGCAAATGCGCAAACGCGTTCCGCGCAGGCTACCTCCAGACACGAAAAAGGGGAGAGCTCAACCGAGCCTCCCCCTCTTGCGTTGCCTGTTGCTTTGCCTCTACTTCTTTTTGGTGGCCGTCTTCTTGCTCGCGGCTTTTTTCGTCGCGGGCTTTGCTGCTGCTGCCTTCTTTGACGTGGTTGCCATGGTTGCTATTCTCCCTCTTCCCGCAACATCGCTGCTGCAGTTACCGCAAGATATAGAGAGAGCAAAAAACACTGTCAAGCAAAAAAACAGAACCGGAACCTGATCTCTTCACGCCTGCGGAAAAACGGTACACATCTGTGCACGCAAACTGCACACGAAGCGTTAGGCGAGTCTCAACTCCAGTAGCTGCGATCGAGCGTGCGGTACTGGATCGCCTCTGCGATATGCGGTAGTGCCACACTCTCCGCACCTTCGAGATCCGCAATCGTGCGCGCCACTTTCAGGATGCGATCATGCGCCCGCGCGGTGAGTCCCTGCTGCTGCATCGCGCGCTCCAGCAAGCGCTCGGAGTCCGGCTGCAGCTCGCAAAAGCTTCGGATCTCACGCGTCCCCATCTGCGCATTGTTATAGATCTTTTTGCCCGCCCCCTCGAAGCGCAGCTTCTGCCGCTCTCTCGCCGCAAGCACCCGCCCTCGGATACTCGCCGAGCTTTCCGCTGACGCACCCGAGCGCAGCTCACGGTACTGCACGGCCGGCACCTCAATGTGTATGTCAATCCGGTCCAGCAGCGGCCCTGACACCTTTGCCACATACCGCTGAATCAGCGGCGGCGTACAGTGGCACTCGCGTGACTTGTCATTGAAATACCCGCACGGGCAAGGATTCATCGCCGCTGCCAGCATAAAACGCGCCGGAAACGTCAGGCTCATCGCCGCCCGCGCAATCACTACGCTGCCGTCCTCCAGCGGCTGCCGCATCACCTCCAGCACATTGCGCGGAAACTCCGGCAGCTCATCCAAAAACAACACACCATTGTGCGAGAGCGACACCTCGCCCGGCCGCGGTACCGCGCCGCCGCCAATCAGCCCCGCGTCAGAGATCGTGTGGTGCGGCGAGCGGAACGGCCGCTCCGTCACCAGCCCCGCACCCTCTTCCAGCACGCTCGCCACCGAGTGAATCTTCGTCGTCTCAAGCGCCTCATCCAGCGTCAGCGGCGCAAGGATAGTCGGCAGCCTCTTCGCCAGCATCGTCTTGCCTGAGCCCGGCGGCCCAATCATCAGGATGTTGTGCCCGCCTGCCGCTGCCACCTCCAGCGCACGCTTCGATCCGCCCTGCCCCCGCACATCTGCAAAGTCCACATGGAACCGCTGCTCCTCTGAGAGCAGCGCCCGCGCTTCCACACGGTATGGTTCACTCTGGATCCCGCCCGCCGCATATTCATTCAGAAGCCGACGCACACAGTTCAGCGTCTCCGCCGGGTACACGCACACGCCTTCTACCACTGCCGCCTCGCGCGCATTGCCCTTCGGCACAATCAGTGTGCGGATCCCGCGCTCCTTCGCCAGGATCGCAATCGGCAGCATGCCCGGCACTGACCGCAGCATGCCATCGAGCCCCAGCTCGCCGATTAGCAGAACCTCCTGTAGATTCTTGATCTGCATCGCGCCCGACGCATGCAAGATCCCGATCGCAATCGCTAGGTCGAACCCTGAACCTTCCTTCTTCAAGTCCGCAGGCGCAAGATTGATCGTGATGCTCGTCGGCGGGATCTGAAAACCCGAGTTCTTGATCGCCGCCCGCACCCGCTCGCGGCTCTCCCGCACCGCCGAGTCCGGCAGCCCCACCATGTAAAAGCGATCCTCCGCCAGCTTGATGCCGGAAAAGTCCACCTCCACGTCAATCAAGTTCGCATCAATGCCGTACACGGCAGCGCTCAGCGCTTTGGCAAGCATAAGGTCACAGGGGTTTGCGAGCCTGAGTCTAGCAGCGCAGCCATCGTTCTCTCCGCGTGGAAACGACGGCTCACGTGACCTTCGGCACCCCTCGCATCTGCGCGATGGAATGCACAGCTAGAATCAAAAGCGTGAAGACCAGCTTCTTCGATCTGTTCAAGCCCGGCATCGGACCATCAAGCTCGCACACCATGGGTCCCATGCGCGCCGCACGCGCCTTTGCCGCCGAGCTTGCTTCCAAGCAACTGCTCTCACAAACCACCCGCGTCACCGCCGAGCTCTACGGCTCACTCGCTCTCACCGGCAAAGGCCACGGTACGGACCGCGCCGTCCTCCTCGGCCTCCTCGGCGAAGAACCCGCCACCACCGACCCTGACGATGTCGAAGCCAAGCTCGCCCACATCGCCAACTGCGGCGAGCTCGCTCTCATGGGCACGCACCCCGTCCCCTTCCGCATCGAGCATGACCTCTGCTTCCACCGCGACACCATGCTGCCGCCCGGCGCACAAACCAATCACCCCAATGGCATGCGTTTTCTCGCCTGCGACGCCAAGGGCGATCCATTGCTCACACAGATCTGGTTCTCCGTCGGCGGCGGCTTCATCGTGCAGGATGGGGACCGCGTCAGCGACCTTCCCATGATGTCCACCGCACCACTCCCTTACCCCTTCGCCAGCGCGGCCGAGCTGCTCCGCATGGCCGAGCGGGAACACATCACCATCGCCGAGCTCATGTTTCGTAATGAGTGCTCCCTGCGCTCCCCCGAGCAAGTCCGCGCCGGCGTCTTTGCTACCTGGGCCACCATGCGCGCCTGCATGGAGCACGGCATGCACACGCCAGGCATCCTGCCCGGCGGCCTCAATGTCCGTCGCCGCGCCGCGCGCCTCACCGAGCGTCTCCACGCACGCACCACCGACGGCAGCCTCGCCGATCCGCTCGCTCCACTCGACTGGGTCACCGTCTACGCCATGGCCGTCAATGAAGAGAACGCTGCAGGCGGCCGCGTCGTCACCGCCCCCACCAACGGCGCAGCCGGCGTCGTCCCCGCCGTTGCCCGCTACTATCTCGACTTCATCGCCGGTGCCGATGACGAAGGCCTCCTTCGCTACTTCCTCACTGCCGCCGCCATCGGCGTGCTCTACAAAGAGAACGCTTCCATCAGCGGCGCAGAGGTCGGCTGCCAGGGCGAGGTCGGCGTCGCCTGCTCCATGGCCGCCGGCGGCCTCGCCGCCGCCCTCGGCGGCAGCAACAACCAGGTCGAGCACGCCGCTGAAATCGGCATGGAACATAACCTCGGCATGACCTGCGACCCCATCGGCGGCCTCGTCCAGATCCCCTGCATTGAGCGCAATGCCATGGGCGCCGTCAAAGCCGTGCAAGCCTGCCGCATTGCCATGCACGAGCCCGATGAGCACAAAGTCTCGCTCGACCAGGTCATCCGCACCATGTATCTCACCGGCCTCGATATGCAGTCGCGCTACAAGGAAACCTCCCTCGCCGGCCTTGCCCTCAACATCATCGAGTGCTGAAGAAACCGCGACTTAGTCGCGATCGCAGAGATATTTAGGCAAAGGCGCCGCATGTCTCTGCGGCGCCTCTTTCTCGAAAGCTACTGTAGCTTGCTCACAGGTCCAGCACCAACACTCCAGCCTTGATCTGCATTGGTTGCAGGTTTGTACGCGGCATCATGAAGCACCCATAGCTTCTCTGCCCGACTTACCGGCATGCCACTCACAAGGACATACTTGTGACCATCGCTCTCAAACGACACTCGGCTGAAGTGCACAGTCGCAGGGACCGCGCCGGCTATCGGTGATGATGAAAGAAGAAAGCGTCCCTCTCCGGGTATATAGAGGTACGCACCCTCGCCGGGCCTGTCAGCAGTTACGTTTGCGTCACCTATGTCTCCGACAGCCGCATCGTTCTTGAGGAGCAAAGGATTCACAAGCCTGATGTCATTCGGTCCCGGATCCAGCGACAGAGAGCCGCCCACCGGACTGTGGTCTGTCCACTCTCCCGTAAGCGCGAGCTTCAAATCTCCTGTGCCCGGCAGAGTAAGAGCCTCTCCCGGAGTAAACCAGGATTGCGTCTCCGGCAAAGTGCTCTCTGTATCAGGGCCATAGCCGCCCGGTTCTAATGGGGTCACCTTCGACCGAATGGACAGCAGCACACGCCCGCCATCTTTCTTGATTGCTTTGATCCCGAAATACAGGTTGTGCTTATCCACCTGCCAAAGCGCGCCGCAATGGTAGCTGTCCGGGTTCACTGTCGGCACAAAGCACTGGGTCTTCTCACCCTGCGCCGTCGTCAACTGCAAGCTCAACACCGAACCATCATCATGCGCACGAACCTCCACCAGCGCCAGCCGTGAGCCCACCGCCATCAGCAACAACACAAGCGAAGCAAAAGCAATCCTCGGTATACGCATCATTCCCAAACCTTTCTCCCACCACTTAGTCCTGGTAGTCTCGGCAGTTGTGTTTCGCTTGACTGTGAGCCATGTGCGCTCCGGGACCGGCTCCGCCAGCAGGAGGCTGCCGTAACTGCGCAGCGAAGCCCCCATCTCGGCATAACCTTTCAACAACTCCTGGCAAGCAGCACAGTGGGCCATATGTTCCGCCGCTCGCGGCGGCACTGTCTCGCCGTCATACACGGCCGATACAAACTCCTCAGCTTCATCGCACCTCATGCAAATCTCCTTTCTCTGCGCCGAGCCAAATCTCGCGCAGCGCCTGCCGCGCGGCAAACAAGCGCGAGCGCACCGTGCCTATCGGGACGTCGAGGATCACCGCCAGCTCCGCATACGATTGCCCCTCCACCTCGCGAAGCCACAGCAGCATCCGCTGCTCTGCAGGCAGGTGTTCCAGGGCATCCGCCATCGCGGATCCGCGCTCCAGGTCGCAGGTCGTGCACCGGTCGTCCTCCAGCGGCGTCTCCGATCGCCGGCCCCTCCACCACTCCGCGGCCCGGTGCCTCCCTATGCCGAACAGGTAAGCCCGCACGCTCCCGCGCGAAGGGTCAAACCCACCCGGGCGGCTCCAAAGCTGCGTAAAGATCTCCTGTGTCAAGTCCTCAGCCGTCTGGAACGACCCAACAATCTGTCGCAGAAAAGCCCGCAGCCTCGGCGCGTTCTCGCGGTAGACCCTATCGAAGGCCTCCGCATCCCGCGCCCAGTCCGGCTTCAGCTCACTCGTCACTTAGGCCTCCACTCTGATCTTCGGGCTGAAGAGCCAAAAAGTTCATCCGCGGGCACAAAGATCTGGTTTTCTTCGTATCTCCCTTCGCGCATCCATTTCAGCGATACATTTCTCCAAAGGCGGCAGCTTTCTCAACACCAGAATGGTCATGAACAAACGCGCACACACTCGATGGCTCCTAGCTCTCGCGCTGGCACTCTTCTTTGGCATCGCCCTGCAGCTCACGGCACAAACGGCCAACCTCACAGCAACAGAATCAGCTCCCGCCGCCGTGCCACCTATGCTGCAAGCCTTCAACACCGCTTGGATCGATAAAGCCGTTGACCCCTGCACGGACTTCTACCGCTTCGCCTGCGGCAATTGGCTCAAAGCCAACCCTCTTCCCGCTGACCAGGAACGCATCATGGTCTTCGGTCAGATGAACGACCGCAATTTCTACCTTCTCTACAAACAACTCCATCAAGCGGCCGTGTCCCCAAGCACACCTTTGGAGCGCCAGTACGGCGCCTTCTTCGCCGCCTGCATGGACGCCGATCAGGCCAATGCGCTTGGCAGCAAACCACTGCAGCCTACACTTCAAGCCATCGATGCACTGACAGACAAAGCGCAGCTTGCCGCCTTCCTCAGCGACAAACGCTATCTCGGAGAAGTTTTTTTCACCTTCACCGTGGAACAGGATGACAAAGATGCACAGCAGCAGATCCCCACCTTGCAGCAAGGAGGGCTCACGCTTCCTGGCCCGGGCGACTATCTGCAAGCCGGCGCTCCGCAAGACAAGATCCGCACGCAATACCGTATTTATCTCGAGACCATCTTCCAGCTGCTGGGCGACCGCCCAGCTGAGGCATCCGCAGAGGCCGGCAACGTACTCACCATAGAAACGGCCTTGGCTCGCGGATCCATGTCCCGCGCTGACATGCGCGACCCTGATAAGACCTACCACCCTACGTCTCTCGCGCAGCTCGGTGAGCTCGCGCCGGGCTTTCGCTGGCCGACGTATTTCGCCTCCTTGCAGGCGCCGCCCTTCACCACCATCAACGTACGGCAGCCGGACTATCTACGAACGATGTCGCAGGTGATCGCCGCCGAGCCGCTGCCCGCTCTGAAGAGCTATCTGCGCATCCACGCAGTCACTCCCGTCGCGCCTTATCTCTCCACCCGCTTTGAGCAAGCCTCTTTTCTCTTCTTCAATCAAACTCTTCGCGGGCAGGCCGTGGAGCAGGCGCGCTGGAAGCGTTGCACGGTGTTGACGAATAAGCTGCTGCCCGACGCTGTCGGGCAGGCATGGGTGCGGCAGAACTTCTCCCCGCAAAGCAAGGCCGCTGTCGAAGAGATCATCGCAAATGTCCGCGATGCTTTCCGCACAGAGATCGATCACCTTTCCTGGATGTCGCCAGAAGCCAAGCAGGAAGCAGACCGTAAGCTCCTCACCATGCGCGAGAAGATCGGCTACCCCGCCCACTGGCGTAGCTACTCTCACCTGCAGATCACAAGAAACGACTTTGTCAGTGATCTTCATAATGCAGAGCTCTTCAACGATGAGGAGGAGCAAAGCCACATCGGCCAGCCTGTCGATGAGTCGCGCTTCTACTGGACCGCTCCTGAGGCTGACGGCAACTACAACGAGCACTTCAACGATATCGAGTTCCCCGCGGGAGTTCTGCAGCCGCCCAAGTACTCTCCATCGGGGGACCCTGCCGTCAACTACGGTGGTATCGGAACCTTCGTCGGCCATGAGATCACACACGGCTTCGACGATGTCGGCTCCCGCTACGACGAGCGTGGCAATCTCCATAGTTGGTTCAGTGCGGCAGATCAGGCCAGCTTCAACCGAATGACCTCCTGTGAGGTGTCTGAGTACAACCACTTCGAAGCAGCACCCGGACTCAAACTCGACGGCAAACTAAGCCTAGGCGAAGACACAGCCGACAATGGAGGCCTGCGCATCGCCTACGATGCGCTTCAGTCTGTACTGGCTCACCAGGCGCCAAGTGACAGGAGCCGCAAGATCGACGGCCTCACGCCGGACCAGCGCTTCTTCCTTTCCTTCGCGCAAAACTGGTGTGAGCTGCGTACCGACGCCTACCAGCGTGTGCGCGGAGAAACCGATCCCCACCCGCCCGGAGAGTTCCGCGTCAACGGCTCTGTGCAAAACCTCGAGCCTTTCGGACAAGCCTTCGACTGCCATCCCGGCCAGCCCATGATGCCCACCACCGCCTGTCACGTCTGGTAGCGTCACCGCTTTGCCGTGAGTGGTGCAGTGAGTGTAATAGCTGCAGCGGCCGTCTCAGGTCTCGCTTGTAAACTTGAACAAAGGATTGCCCGCGGCATCGCATACAGAACAGCCCAAACCGAGCTCGGAAAACATGTGAGGACACATTGAGAAGTGCGTCTACGGCATATGGGTGTACGAACACGACCGTTGATGAGACATAGCTTAGGCGGGGTAGGTGATTTCATGAAGTTATTCGTATGCATGCTTCTCGCCGCAAACGTAGCGGGGCAGAGTGCTCCTTCTGGCAGGCCACACGTTTCGGGAGAGACGAAAGCCGAACCACATAGCATTGTCACCACTGGCTACAGCACGCAGGAAGTAGCGGCGAAACGGCTCATCGAGATTATGACGGCAAATCGGGTTCCTCTCGGTATCGTGCTGAACCCGGAGCTTTGTAAAGAGCGGCTTGACGATCTAAAAGGGAGCGTTAGTCTCGAACGATTAGCTGAGATTGTTTCAAGAGATGTGCCTGGGTACGAAGCAGCTATCAACCAGGGCGTGCTAAGACTAAATCCTCGAACGCCGCCGGGGCCTACGGAACAACTCCTGTCATTGAAATTGCCGCAGTATGTTACGGCGACGCACGAGACCCACAAAAGTGCAGGTGCTACGCTCCACAGTTATGTAAAGGCACAATTAGTCCCAGGCCAAGGATCATCTTATGAAATATTGGGCAGCGTCGAAGAACCAACCATCGATCAAATCCGGCTACAGGATGTAAGTGTCGAGACCGCTCTGAACTACATAGCGACGAGAAGTCCTGGAGCTGTGTGGATCATGACGCCAATCGACCAGGGATGGATGTCGAGAGCCAATACTATGCCGTTCAACATCCAGGGATATACGCCGAAGCCGTCTCATATTCATTACGTAGACTATTGCGACTCATTCAGTAAAAATCAGCAATCAAAGTAAACGGCAGGGAACCGGGCTCCAGGTATCGCTCCTGAGGCTTGGCAAGCAACGCTCCGCAAGATCACCCGTCACCGCTAAGTCGCCCGGCGCTCCTTCAACCGCGCCATCAGCGCTTCCGTCACAGGCACGAGCACCTCCGCCGGCACCTGCGCCCGCGCCAGAGAGCTCGTCCCGCCTCCGCGCAGCTGCCACTGTGCCAGCACCTCGCGCAGCACCGTGTCGCAGCCCTCTGTGTGGTCCATGTTCGAAGCAACCACCAGCGTAGCCGGCTCGGCTGCCGTGGACACCAGCACCGCCGCGGTATGCGGCACCGCCTCCAGCAGCTTGTCGGCTAGCAGCTGGATGTACTCCGTATCGCGCGTCGCAAAGGTCCGGCACACCAGCCGCAGGCCATCCCGGATCCGCTCCTCCACCGCCAGCTGCACCGCATGGCTGGCCGCGATCTCCTCGCGGAGCCGCAGCCGCTCTTTCGCCAGCGCACGCGCCTCGGCCTGCAGCCGGTGCACCGCACTGCTCACCTCGCTGCTCGCGACGGAAAGCAGGGAAGCAGTCGCCCCCAGCTCCGTCCAGTCCGCGCGCGCCGCCCTCACCGCGCGCACCCCGCATACAAAGTGCAGCCGCAAAGCCTTCTTGACCCGCTCAGTCCCGCGTAGCATCACCGCGCCAATCTCGCCCAGCGCCTCCACATGGGTGCCCCCGCAGGCATTCAGGTCCAGCCCCGGCATCTCCACCAGCCGGATCGCGCCCTCACGTGCGGGCAGCTTCCGCAGCGCGCCCTCGCTCAGCAGCCTCTGCGCTTCTTCATTTGTCACGCTCCGCTGCGTCACTCGCAGGTTGCTCGCGATATGCCGATTCACACGCTGCTCTATCTCCGGCAGCTGTTCCAGCAGCAGTGCGGAGGCTGCCTTGTCGTCTAGAGGGAGATCGATCGTCGAGTCCTCGCTCCCTATGTGGAAGCTGACAGTAGGCAAGCCAAGATCATCGGCCAGCACGGCTGAAAGCAGATGTTGCCCGCTATGCTGCTGCACGTGGTCCAGCCTGCGCCCCGCGTTCACCGCGCCCTCGACCTCTGTTCCGGTCAGCAGCGGCTTGGTCGTGCTATGCCAGATCTCGCCAGAGTCGCCTTCTGTCACATCCTCGACCGCTACCGCCAGCTCCGCGCCCGAGCGCGCCGTCGCCCGCAGCACACCCAGGTCGTGAGGCTGGCCTCCGCCCGTCGGGTAAAACGCCGTGCGGTCCAGCGCAATCTGCCAGACCTGGACCCCATCCTTCCGCGCATACTCGCGGATGTCCGTCACAGTCGCGCGGAACTGCAGCAGCTTGGAATCCTGGAGGTAAAGTCGTTCCGTGCCAGCCATACTCCCGATAGTCTACTGAGCGCGGCCGCCGGCACGCACCTGCCTTTGCGGAAAAGATGACTGCGGTATCCTCGGCGGGAAAGGACTCCCAGTGCCTGAAGAGCTTCCCACCCATCCCGATCCGCGCAGACCCGCCGACATCCCCCGCAACCTCAAGCCCTACTACCTCTGCTTTCTTATCAAGGGGGAGCGCTGGGACGACCCCGAAGGCGCAGACTCCCTCATGGGCGCCCAGCTGGCCTATCTTCGCGAACAGATCGAGTGGCACCGGTATAAGGTCGCCGGGCCAGTCACCGGCGGCGGTGAAATCGTCGGCTTCTCGATCCTCGAAGCCGCCAGCCCGGAAGCAGCCCTCGCTCTCGCGGAGGCTGACCCGGCAGTTCTGGCCCGGCGAGTCACAGTCCGTCTTCTGCCTGCAGTGCTCCCCGCGCTTGATGGCATCAAAATAGATTTTCCCTGCAAGAAGGTAAGTTCTACACGCTTTGGTGAATGAACGATGAAGGGGCTTTCCGCAAGCGTCGCCAAAGTGGCGCAAAATGCGCCTACTTGGCACGCTCTTGCGTTTTAAAGCGAGCTCATATTGTGCAGAAATTCCGCGTTATTGCGCGTTTTACCGAGCTTATCCACCAACAACTCCATCGCCTCGGTCGGCGATAGTGGGTTCAAAACCTTGCGCAAAACCCACACACGGCTTAGATCTTCTTTGCCAATCAGCAGCTCTTCCTTCCGCGTACCCGAGCGCTGGATGTCAATCGCCGGGAACACCCGCTTGTCGATCAGCTTGCGATCGAGGATCACCTCCATATTGCCTGTGCCCTTGAACTCTTCGAAGATCACCTCGTCCATGCGCGAGCCCGTATCTACCAGCGCCGTTGCGATGATCGTCAGCGAACCGCCCTCCTCGATGTTCCGCGCTGCGCCGAAAAAGCGCTTCGGGCGCTGCAGCGCATTCGAGTCCACGCCGCCTGAAAGCACCTTGCCGCTGGGCGGCACAATGGTGTTGTAAGCGCGTGCCAGGCGCGTGATCGAGTCGAGCAGGATAACCACATCGCGCTTATGTTCCACCAGCCGCTTTGCTTTCTCAATCACCATTTCGGCAACCTGCACATGCCGTGCCGCGGGCTCGTCAAAAGTCGAGGAGATCACCTCGCCCTTGACAGAGCGTTGCATATCCGTGACTTCTTCCGGGCGCTCATCAATCAGCAACACAATCAGTGCCACTTCCGGATGGTTCGAGGTCACAGAGTTCGCAATCGCCTGCAGCAGCATGGTTTTGCCGGTGCGCGGCGGCGCAACAATCAGCCCGCGCTGGCCCTTGCCGATGGGCGTCAGCATGTCCATCACGCGGCCGGAGATGCTCTCCCGTACTGTCTCCATCTTGATCCGTTCCTCCGGATACAAGGGCGTTAGATTGTCGAACAGAATCTTGTTGCGCGTCTCCTCCGGCGACTCGAAGTTGATAGCCTCTATCTTGACCAGCGCGAAGTACTTCTCGCCCTCGTGAGGCGGTCTCACATTGCCGGAGATGGTATCGCCGGTCTTAAGATCGAACTTCCGTATCTGTGACGGTGACACATAGATGTCATCCGGTCCGGGCAGGTAGTTGTAATCAGGGGAGCGAAGAAAGCCGTAGCCGTCAGGCAGGATCTCAAGGACGCCCTCGGCAAAGATATGCCCTTCTTTTTCGCTTTGCGCTTGCAGGATCTTGAAGATGAGGTCCTGCTTGCGGAGCCCGCTGGCGCCGGGTATGTCGAGCGAGCGCGCAATGCGGCTCAGCTCAGTGATGTTCTTTTCTTTCAATTCCAGGATGGTCATTGTCACCTACGGATACGTGGGAAGGGAAGGACGTGGGAGGGCTGCCGGGGAGAAACACAGGCTGTCGCAGGAAGGGGGGGCAGTGCAGGATGAAACGGGGTGAAGGGTAGAAAACTACAGGCCGCGGGCGTTAAGCCGCGCGGCGCTGCTCTTCAGCTGCTTGGTGGGACGAAATCAGCCTCTCAGAAGCGGGATTGTTATCGTGGAACCGCACCAAGACTTCGTTGGTCGTGTCCTGGAGCCGCGTGTTGGGCTTATGCAGCTTGCGTGTCGCCTTGGAGGCGAGCTGACACAGCTGATAGCGGTTTTCAAGGTGGGCCAATGCCCCAAAGATAAGGTCAGAGCGCATGCGCGGAAAACTCCTTGAGCAAAATGGTGGCCAGTTCTGCCATCTGACTTGGATCGATGGAAGGCTACAGCTCAGCTGCACCCTTCTTTGTAAACGTTAGACGGAATGTAAAGTCCGCCTCTCTTTGGACGTCCAATAGAGCCATAGGATGCGTCATGAGTTTGCGTAGGACGGTTACTCCCGGCATTCCCTTCAAGTAGCCTCAAGTCGGCACTTTCCAAGTCTGCATGTCTCGTGAGCAGGTTCGCCATCCGGCTGTTTTGGCATGTAGCCATTCGCCATGACTCGGAACCGCAACGCTAAGATATCGCCAGCAAAGCGAGAGGTCAACACCTTTTTTCATAGATAGGGGGCGACGCTCTACGGAAAAGCAGAGGCTCCCACGGTCCGCATCGCCATCCTGCGTTGCGTTCACGCCCGCTACTTCCAACAGCTTTGCTCGCAGATGCCTTGCCTGCTAAGATTGGCTTTGTCGACGGCAAGCCCGTCCCTACGGTGCTTCAAGGGGCTATAGCTCAGCTGGGAGAGCGCCTCGTTCGCAACGAGGAGGTCAGCGGTTCGATCCCGCTTAGCTCCACCAATCCTTCCTGAAGGCACTCAATTCCCGTGCAAAGACGCCTGCAGAGCGAACTCAAGCAAGCGACTCCTTTCCGCAGCCTCCGCCAGGAGGCTTTTCTGCAGATGGCTCGCACCACGGCTGTGCTGACGCACGCCTGGGAGCAGTCTCTGCGCCGCCATGGCGTCACGCTCACTCAATACAATGTCCTGCGCATCCTTCGCGGCGCGGGCAGCCCCGGCCTCTGCCGGCACGAGGTCGCAAGCCGCCTGGTCACGCAGGTGCCCGACGTGTCGCGCCTGCTCGATCGCATGATGCGCGCGGGCCTCGTCACCCGGACTCGCAACATCACGGACCGGCGCCTGGTCACTGCCTGTATCACGCCCGCGGGGCTGCATTTGCTCGAGCAGCTGGATGTTCCCTCATACGGCATCAGTGATGAGCAGCTGGCACATATGTCTGATCAAGATGTAGAGACCTTGATCGAGCTGCTCGAGGTCGCCCGCGAACATCCCACCGCGCCCTCTGTTTAGGCCCCCATGTCGGCATGGCGCAAATACAGCGCCTGCTGGACGCATCTTTGATCGATGCCGCAGGTAAGACGCGCGTATCATCCTGGCGAGACCAGGATGACTCGCACCGGCAGCATCCAAATGCAAGTCACCATGCCCGTGGTCGCGAATGGAGCAAAACCGATGAGCAAGAAAGCTTTGTATACGTTTGCAGTAGTCCTTCTGGGGACCGGCGTCACCATGTTCGCCGCCGATGACGCAACCCAGAAGCTCCCCAAAAGCGTCACCGTGCAGATGGAAACGACAGCTGCGCAGGATGGCGGCAAGGCTCTACTGACCAGCGAGAAAAATGGAGTCAAAATCCAGATCGAGTTCAAAAATCTGAGCCCGGGTACACACGGGATCCACATCCACCAGTACCCCAAGTGCGACATCCCCGACTTCAAGACCGCAGGCGGCCACTTCAATCCCACCGGTAAACAGCATGGGTTGGATAATCCACAGGGCCATCACGCAGGCGACCTGGCCGGCAACATCACAGCTGGCGATGACGGCGATGCGCGGGCGACTTTCTTCAGCAAGGATTTGACCCTGGACCCAAGCAAACCGAACTCTGTTTTCGCGAACGGGGGCACAGCCCTCCTGGTGCATGCCGGGCCTGACGATATGAAGACGGACCCCTCCGGAAATTCCGGTGCGCGCGAGGCCTGCGGCGTTATCAGCCTTGCCAATGCATCCACCAGCAAACAGAGCGGCGCGGCACAAACGATGAAGAACGCCACCAAACGCTAGAATATGCCTGGTTCTGCCGCCCCGAGAGATGCTTAACCCGGGGCGGGTAGCGCCTCCGCGCTAAGCGCTCTGGGTCAGGACCTTGGTCATCGTGATGAACGAGCATGGCAGCTTCACCGGCATGGCCTCCGCAGGGAAGGGCGCTGTGCCGGTGACCTCGTACCCGAAGCGTTCGTACAGCGGCGGTAGTTCGGTCCGTAGATCCACAACGGTAATGTCCATGAAGCGGCAGCCCCGTTCCCGGCAAAACTCTTCGGCGGCCGCCATAAGCCTGGTCCCTACGCCCTGACGCTGCCGATCAGGCGAGACAGAAAGCATCCCGAAGTAGCCGCGCTCTCCCTGTACCTCCACGTAGACACAACCGGCCAGGCTGCTCTCTTCCTCCAGCAGAAGGAAATGTCCTGTCCGAAGATGAGCCTGTATCTCCTGCTCTTCGGTCCGCTCGCCGATTTTGAAGAACTTTTCTACCTGGAAGGCTTGATTCACCAGCGAGACAATCGCCGGCGTGTCCGCCTCTATTGCAAAACGCAATTCTGCCGCCATCTTCTCAGTGCTCCCGGCAAAGGGAAGGCCGGACCTGACGGCCCGGCCTTCTGCCTGCTCTCCTGCTGTCTACATGGTTGAAGGATTGTTGCTGTGCGCGGCCTGCCGTGCTGCCTCTGCGCGTTCCGCGCTTTCCTCCAGTGCGGCTGCCTGCGCCATCACAGAGACTGCCTTCTTGATCTCTGGATCCCATTCGGCGCGTGCCCGCGAGCCATCCTGCTCGTCATAGGTGGAGCTGAGCAGCTCTGCCAGGATATTGGCCTTGACCCACGGCAGAACGGGCGTCAGATCCGCTTCGTCGTAGCTGATGTTCTTTGCATGCAGGAACTGGCGGAACTCATCCAGCATCTCCGGCGTGACCTGCGCATCCCTGGCGACCTGGTGCTTGCTCAGGTACTGCTGAGCGAAGTCGAAGAAGGCATAGTGTGCAACCAGCACCCGCTGAATGTGGACAGGCTTGGGCTCTTCAAACGGAACATCCGGCGTAATCCCGTCGCCGCCGTACTCGGTCCGGCCAGAATCGGTCAGCTTGACCTCGCGGTCCTTCTCATCCTGCGGCTTCTCATGGTTCGAGTAGTAATCGTAGAGCGACACGCCTTCGTAGTTCCGCTGGATCAGGCGTCCGCTGGGCGTGTAGTAGTGGTAAGTCGTCAGGGTGAGCCCGGTGTTATCACTCAGCGGATATACCGTCTGGACCAGCCCTTTGCCAAAAGTCGTCTGTCCAAGGATGATCGCCCGGTCGTGGTCCTGCAGTGCGCCGGAGATGATCTCGGCGGCTGAGGCGGTCCCGCGGTTTGTCAGGATGACGATCGGGTAGTTCTTGCCGTCGTTGCCATGGGTGGCGCGGTATACCTGCTCCGGGTAAGCGCGGCCACGCTGCGAAACGATTACCTGTCCACGCCGTAGGAACTGATCACATACAGCGACGGCCTGGTTGAGCAGCCCGCCTGGATTGTCACGCAGATCAAGAACCAGACCCTTGATCTCGCCGAAGCTGTTCAGAGCGTCGGACACTTCCTTGCCCGTCGTCTCCTGCACCGCCTTGATATGGATGTAATGGATCCCGGGCTGGATCGTGTATGCCAGGTCGACCGAGTTGTTCGGAATCTCTGCACGGACTAGATCAAAGCTCAGCGTCTGCGCACTGCCTGCCTCGGTCCCGGCGCGGGCAACGCTGACCTTTACGTGCGTGCCCTTGTCGCCCTTGAGCAGTGCCACCACATCATCAGAGTTCAGCCCGTCAGTGGACTTGCCGTCTACCGCGACGATGATGTCGCCGGGATGGATGCCGGCCTTGTAAGACGGGGTGCCGACAAACGGCTTCAAGACCACGGTGCGCTGCTTGTCGCCGATCGTCTGCGGCTGGATCAGCATGCCGACGCCGTAATATCGGCCATGCTGCTCTTCCAGCAGCTTGCCGTAGCTCTTCGGGTCGAAAAAGTTGGAGTGCGGGTCGAGCGTGCGCAGCATCGCCGGGATCGCGCCGTCGTAGATCGTGTCATTCGGCTTTTCACCGGTAAACGGCTCTGCGTAGTTCTCGGAAATAGTGGTATAGACCGAGGCAAATTGCTTCAGGGAGTTGCGGAACTCCGCGTCACTGTCGGCGGCCTGGGCACCCACCTTCTGGCTGGCAACCACGCCGGCCAACCCGCAGAGCGTAAAAAAGGCGACAAGGGAGAAGGCGGTACGGCGGCTGCGAGTGGACATAGGGGCGTCGGCTGGACCTCGGCGTGCCTTCAGAGTATAGCAAGCACAGAGAGGAGCTCTGCCGGTCGAGGCGCAAGCATCAGCGCGGCATCCAGGGTTGGCCAAGGTCGGTCTAGGGTCGAGTCTAGGGTCGGAAGGCGAGACAATTTCGCCCTTCCGACTCCATCCAAGGGCGTAGCGCGGTTGGCAAGGACCGCCGGGCCACGCGTACAATCGCGGTGTTGCCCTGTCGGGCGCTGTACCACCACCGTGCCACAACGACCCAGCCGGCATAAGCTGCCTCAGAGCCCTCCGAGACCTTATTGATGACTGTTCTTCCGCTTCCGTTTTCCCCAGCTTCCCGCCGCGCCGCGCTGCGCACTGCCGCGCAGGGAACCTTGCAGGCAGGCCTTCTCCTCGTTGCCGGCCTGGCCCTCGCCACCTCGTCCGCCGCTGCCCAGACCAGCCGAAACGCAGCCGCCGCTGCACCTGACAGCCCGTATCACGGGCAGGTGGTCGAAGATATCGTCGCGCGCGTCAATGGCCAGGTCATCAGCACCTCGGACTACGATCATGCCGCGCAGGATCTGGAAACGCAGGGCCGCCAGCGAAACATTTCGTCTGCTGACATCGATGAGCAGCGGAAGCAGCTCCTGCGGGACCTGATCGACAACCAGCTGCTGCTTTCCAAAGGCAAACAGCTGGGCATCACGGGGGAAGCCGACACCGTGCGGCAGCTCGACGAGCTGCGCAAGCAGAACAACCTGGACTCCATGGACGCGCTTGAGAAGGCGGCTGAGCAGCAGGGCGTTAATTTCGCCGATTTTCGAGCCAGCATCCAGAACCGCGTCATCACCTCGCAGGTGATCCGCCAGGAGGTAGGGAGCCGGATCAATATCACCCAGGGCGACGAACAGCGATACTACGACGAGCATAAGGACCAATTCCAGACGCCGGAAGCCGTCAAGCTGTCGGAGATCCTTCTCCCAACTGCGGATCCTGACAATGCCGCGCAAGTCGCGGAAGCGCAGACCAAGGCGGATGCCGTCGAGGCAGCACTCAAGGGTGGTAAGTCGTTCGAGGATGAGGCGAAGAGCAGCTCCGGTGGTTCCACCGCGGCACAGGGCGGTGCACTGGGTGACTTCAAACGCGGGCAGCTGGCCAAGGTGCTTGAAGATGCAACCTTCACCCTGCAGCCTGGCCAGTACAGCGCGCCCATCCGTACCAAGCAGGGCTTCGTGATCCTGAAGGTCGACGACCATCAGGCAGGCGGTCAGCAGGCCTTTGCCGCTGTGCAGCCCCAGGTCGAGGAGGCCGTGGGTATGCAGCGGATGCAGCCGGCATTGCGGCAGTACCTGACGCGCCTGCGCGAAGAAGCCTTTATCGACGTGAAGCCCGGCTATGTGGACGCGGGCGCGAGCCGCGATGAGACGCGGCCGATCTTCAGCGCCTATCAGCCGCCACAGCCTAAGAAGAAAAAGAAGGAAGTCCGCACCCGCTTTGCCAGCGGCGGCGGCCGCACACGCAACGCGGTGCTGGCAGCCAGAAACAAGTCCGCTGCTCCTTCCCCTGCCACTCCTGCTCTTCCTGCGAATGTACCGTCGCTTGCCGATGTGCCGGGTGGTACGGCAGCAGGCAGCCCGGCATCGGCCAACGCCGCAGGTGGGGGAGCAGCTCCTGCCACAGCAGCCGTGATCCCGCCGCCCACAAGCCCGGCAGCTGCAAAGCCAACGCAGACAGCCAGCGCCAATACCAAGACGGAGAAGCCGGGCAAGCGGGAGAAGGTTCGCTTCGGCCAGGCCCCGCGCGAAACTCTGCCCGCATCCACGACCCGCGAGACAGATGCGGGTGCCAGCACGGCGAACGGAAACACCTCCAACACTGAGACTGCTTCGCTTGCGGACACGCAGAACGGGAGTAGCCAGGCAAACCTGCCCACGGGCGCGCACTACGAGACCGGGGAAAGCGCGACAGAGCAGCAGGACGCAGCCAAGAAGACGAAGACGCGGTTCTCGCAACGAGGAGAGACACGGGCGCAAAAGGCTGAGAAGAAGCGCCTTGCCAAGATCGACCCGTACCCAACCGCTCCTCCGGATTCCCAAGAGATCGCGGACAAAAAGGTGCAGGATCAGCCGCTTGGCCTCCAGGGCGACACTTCGAAAGCGCCACCGAAGCCCAAGCCGACGGGCAAGACGCGCTACTCCGATGAAGCCGGCAAGAAAAATTCGCTGAGCAGTCCCGGGAATCCCGGAGCAGACAACGGGAACGGCTCGACACAGCAGCCGACCGTGCAGACGCAGCCCTACCAGGAACCTTCGCCGCAGAGGAGCCCGGGAACGGATCCGCCGGTCAACACCCAAACGACCCCGACCGGAACCGGTGATCCGCTCGGACAGCCGACGCCCGGAAACGCGCCTGAGACGACGCAACCGCAGGCTCCGCAGCGGTAGCGATGAAGGAGATCTTCGCCGGCGACCTCGCTCGCTTTGAAAACCAGACGGTGACTGCATTTTTCGTCGCGACCAACCGACAGGTGCGCACCAAGGCAGACGGCTCCACCTATCTCTCCATGACGCTCTGCGACCGCACCGGGCAGCTGGAAGCGCGCATGTGGGAGATGGAAGGAGCCGGTGAGTTTCAGTCCGGCGACGTCATCAAACTGCGCGGCCAGGTGTGCCGCTACCAGGACCGCCTGCAGATCAAGGTCGATCGCGTTCGTCGGGCCGAAAGTTCCGACTTCGACCTGGCCGACTTCGTCCCGAAAACAACGTTCGACATTGACGATCTGTGGAGCCGCTTGACGGCGTACGTTGACAATCTCCAGGATGCACATCTGCGCTCTCTGCTGCGGCTCTTCCTTGAGGATGAGGCAGTGGCCGGGCGCTTGCGCGAAGCGCCGGCTGCCAAGAGCATGCACCACGCCTGGGTTGGAGGCCTGCTTGAGCACACTGTACTCCTGATGGATCTGTGCTCGATCACGGCCATCCACTACCCTGAGGTGCACCGCGATCTCCTCATCGCCGGGGCCATGCTCCATGACATCGGCAAGCTGGATGAACTTCGCTGGGGCACCAGCTTCGGCTACACCACGGAAGGCCAGCTACTCGGGCACATCTCAATCGGCGCGGGCATGGTCGAGGAGAAGATCGCGCAGCTGCCCGGGTTCCCGCCGCGCCTGCGCACCTTGCTGCTCCATATGATCCTTTCGCACCATGGGCGCCTGGAGTTTGGTTCACCCAAGCTGCCCATGACAGCCGAAGCCATGCTGCTGCACTACCTCGATGATCTGGAAGCCAAGATGCAGATCATACGGAGTGAAACAGTCAAGGCACGCGCAGGTGGAGGAGCTTCCGGTGAGCCTACGGAGTGGATCCGTGCCCTGGAGCGCCCACTGCTTGATACCCGGGCCTACTTGGCAGAGACGGAAGACGCCCCTTCCACGTAGCGCCGGGCAGCGCTCTCTAAGACCTCGACGGCGTGCCTAAGGTCACGCACCTCTACCACTCGGCTCTACTTGGTCCGAAGCCCTTTCTTCTTCCGCCCTGCCTTCTTCTTTGCAGCTGCCGACTCGATCGCACGTTCTGCCAGGGGGGCGCGCTGTTCCGCGATCCGCTTCTTCTGTGCGGCCTTCGGTAGCTGCAGCGTCTCCCTGGTGCGCGCAGGCAGCTTCAGCAGAGTCTGCCGGCTAGCTTCGGCAAGCAGCGGCTCCAAGCGAGCCTGGCTCAACGCTGCCCAGTCTGTCATCGCCACCCAGAAGATCCGGGCAAAGTAGGGCGCAGGTACAAAGCCCTCCCACTCCAGCAGCTCGGTGAAGCGCTCGGCTCCGGCAAGGAACGAGAGCACAGGCCGTGGCTTCGCCGCCTGGAGCTCTTCATGAAGGCTCACCAGGGCGAACATCCTGCCGCCGATGGCCTTGTCTCCGACCCAGTACACAAGGTTGTCGCCCCACTGCATGGTTTCCACGCTATGCGGGAGCCTGAGCAGAAAAGCTCGAACCTCTTCCACGTCCAGTCCTACGGCCATGGCGGCCAGTATGCCCGGGACCCTTTTATCAATGCAAGGGGCTGCGCCAGCACGCTTCTGCACCCCGGTACAATCAGAGCTGACATGTTACGGTTTGCCACAGCAGGAGAGTCGCACGGCGAAAGCCTGGTAGCGCTTGTTTCAGGAATGCCCGCGGGTGTTCCAATGGACGCAGCATTCATCAACCGGCAGCTCTGGCGGCGGCAGCAGGGCTATGGCCGCGGCGGGCGTATGCGCATCGAGCAGGACACCGCGCACATCCTCTCCGGCGTACGGCATGGCGCAACCATTGGCGCGCCCATCTCCATGCTCATCGCCAACCGGGACTGGGAAAACTGGCGCGAGATCCTGCCGGTGGAAGCAGGCGACCCGGCTAAGCACAAGGCCGTCGCCTCCCCGCGCCCCGGCCATGCGGACCTGGCCGGCTCCCTCAAATACGACTTTGCTGATGCTCGCTATGTACTCGAGCGTGCCTCTGCCCGTGAGTCCACGGCCCGCGTGGCTGCCGGTGCGATTGCAAAGACTCTGCTCGCTGAGCTTGGCATCGCTGTACTTTCCCACGTCGTGCGCGTCGGCCGGGCCGAGCTCGATCGCGATGCGCAGTGGCACGAGATCGCCGCACTGGCTGAGCAGGAGGAGGTCTCACTCGGCTGCGTCGATCAAGCTTCGGAAGCGCGCATGAAGGCTGAAGTCGATCTCGCCCTCCGCACCGGCGACTCCATCGGCGGCGTCTTTGAGGTCGTTGTGCACGGCGCACCCGCCGGCATCGGTACATACGCCAACTGGGATGAGCGTCTCGATGGCATCCTTGCGCAGGCAGTCATGAGCCTGCAGGCGGTCAAGGCCGTGGAGCTGGGCCGAGGCGTCACCGCTGCCGAGTCTTTGGGCTCCGAGGTGCATGACGCGATCAGCTATGCCGGGCTCGACGGCAATCCAGTGGATCCCGACGCTGCGACCAATGGCCGGCACACCCGCTTCACGCGCGAGCGGAACAACGCAGGCGGCATCGAAGGCGGCATCTCCAATGGGGAAGACCTCGTGGTACGCGGCTACCTTAAGCCCATCTCCACGCTGCGCCGCCCGCTCGCCTCGGTTACCTATGCCGGCCGCGAAGAGACCAAGGCCGCCTATGAGCGCTCCGATGTATGCGTGGTGCCGGCTGCCGGCGTTGCGGCAGAGGCTATGGTCGCGCTTGCCTTCGCTCGCCTGCTGCTTGAGAAGTTCGGTGGCGACTCGTTGCGGGAGCTCAAGCGCAACTACGATGGATACCTGGAACAGATCCGCAGCTACTGAAATCTCCTCCCCCGCTTCAAACAATGATCTGAGAACAGAATGATCCGAGAAATCGTGAAGTACCCTGACCCGGTTCTGCAGCAGAAAGCAGAGCCGGTGACCCAGTTTGACCAAGACCTGCAGAGCCTGGTCGACGACATGTTTGAGTCCATGTACGCGGCCAAAGGGATCGGCCTCGCCGCGCCGCAGATCGGCGTGTCCAGGCAGTTGACGACCATCGACTTGAGCTTCGGCAAAACGCCGGAAGACAAGCTGGTGCTGATCAACCCGGAAATCATCTTCCGCGAGGGCCGGCAATACGAGGAAGAAGGCTGCCTATCCTTGCCGGACATTCGCGAGAAAGTCTCACGCTCGGCGCGGGTCAAGGTCCGTGCACAGAATGTCAAAGGCGATTGGCAGGAGTTTGAAGGTGAGGAACTGCTCGCGCGTGCCTTTCAGCACGAGATCGACCACCTCCTGGGCATCCTCTTTTTCTCGCGTGTGTCCGCGCTCAAACGTGACCTGCTGTTACGGCGCATCCGCAAGCTGCAGAAAGCCGGCGATTGGTAGAGTTCAACGCTTCTCAGCAAGCCCTGCGCCTCGTCTTCTGTGGCACGCCTGACTTTGCCGTGCCCACGCTCCAAGCAGTCCGGGCGGCCGGGCATGCGGTTGCTCTCGTTCTCACACAACCTGATCGCCCCAGCGGACGTCGCATGCAGCTGGCTGCTCCGCCGGTCAAGCAGTGGGCCCTGGCACACGGGTTTGCGGTCGAGCAGCCCGAAAAAATCCGCACGGACGAGGCACTGCGTCGAAAGCTTGAACAGATAGCGCCCGACGCGATCGTCGTCGTAGCCTACGGCCGCATCATCCCACCGTGGATGCTTGCGCTGCCGCCGCTGGGCAACATCAATCTGCATGGCTCGCTGCTGCCGAAGTATCGCGGCGCAGCGCCTATCCAGTGGGCGGTCGCACGAGGAGAGCGCGTCACCGGCGTCACAACCATGCGGCTGGAAGAAGGCCTCGACACCGGACCCGTGCTTGAACGGGCTGAGACGCCCATCGGCCCGGATGTGACTGCAGCGGAGCTCTTCCCGCAGCTTGCTTCGCTCGGCGCGCCACTGGTCGTCTCCACACTGGCCGGCCTCGCTGCTGGAACGCTCAAACCCATCCCCCAGGCGCATGAGCAGGCAACGCATGCACCCATCCTGACTCGCGAAGATGGCTTGATCGGCTTCACGCGGGCCGCGCAGCAGGTGTATGACCGATGGCGTGGCTTCCAGCCCTGGCCCGGCGCCTGGACCAGGCTCGACGGCAAAAAGCTGACGATCACGCGCATGGGACTCGCCTCTGCTCCGGCATCCGACCCACCCGGCACCTTGCTGGTCTCCGACGGCCGGTTATTTGCCGCCTGCGGTCAGGGCACAGCGATTGAGCTGCTGGATGTACAGCTGGAAGGCAAGCGCAGCGTTGCGACGGCTGATTTTCTCCGCGGACACGCGCATCTCACAGGCACACGCCTTGGTTGATGCTCCCCAACACGCACCCGCTACAGCGACCCCGCCGCGCATCGCCCCCGCGCGTGTTGCTGCGGCGCATGTGCTGCTGGCCGTTGAGCGAGGCACCGCCCACGCCGATGATCAGTTGCGCTCGCCCCGGGTGGAAGCACTTTCGCGGCAGGACCGTGACCTGACCACGGAGCTCGTTCTCGGCTCGCTCCGTTGGCAGCCGGTGCTGGACCGCGAGATCGCCGCACGTCTGCGCTATCCCGAGTCTGACATGCATTTTGGCGTCATCATCGCGCTCCGGCTGGGCGCGTACCAGCTGCTCTTTCTAGACCGCATCCCTGCGCATGCTGCTGTAAACGACAGCGTTGAGCTGGCGAAACAAGCCGACGGCGTGCAGATGGCCGGGCTCACCAATGCTGTCTTGCGGCGCATCATGCGGGAGCGAGCGACCCTGCAAGGGGTTCGCAGCGATGCAGCTGCCGCGTACCCGCGCTGGCTTGTGCAGCGCTGGCGTACACGTTTCGGCGAGGCGGCAGCGAAGCAGATCTGCGCGTTCGGGCAGGAGCCGCCTCCGGCTACGTTCAGGGTTTCGCAGGGAGCAAAGACAGAAGCCCTCGAGCCGACCCTGGAGCAAACTACAGATCAGCCCATCGACCAGCCCATCGACCAGACCATGGAGCCGGGTGCTTTCCTGACCAGCGCACGCCGCCTCCGCAAGGGCGTGCCCGGCCCCGAGCCATCGCGCGGCACTGTCAATCTTTTTCGCATGCAGGACGAAGCCTCGCAGCTGGTTGCCGAGCTCGCCGCGCTGCACGCTGGGCCCATGATTCTCGACTGCTGTGCCGCTCCGGGCGGCAAGACCGCGATCCTCGCCGAGCGTAACCCGGAGAGTGTGCTGACCGCGATGGACGTCAGCGCCGCACGGCTGCGGATCATGCAGCGGCGGCTTCCCTGGTCGGCCAACATCCGCTTTGTCTCTGCCGATGCCACGACGCTCGCGCCGGGCGCGACCTGGGACACGATCCTGTGTGATGTACCGTGCAGCGGCACCGGCACACTGGCGCGCAACCCGGAAATCCGGAGCAGGCTCGACGAAGCCTCGCTCAGACGCCAGGCAGAGCGTCAGCGCGCTATCCTCGCTTCTGCCTTACGCGCGCTGCGCCCCGGCGGGCGGCTCGTGTACTCCACCTGTTCGCTGGAAGCGGAAGAAAACGAGCAGGTCGTCGAAGCTGTTTTGGCCGCATATCCCTCAGCTACTCTCGAGCCAATTGCGCCCGCCCTTGATGCGCTGCTGGCTACCGGCATTCTGACCGAGCCGGGCCATGCGCGGCTGCTTGAAACGGCTCTTGCCGGGCCTTACCTGCGGACAGTGCCGGGCGTCCACCCCTGCGATGGCTTTTTCGCTGCGCTGCTCACAATCAAGTAGTGAAGCAGAGGCTAGTTCGCGTTCACCACGATTGGGTGTGGATCACCCGGCGTGCCGGAGCCAGACGTGCCAGAGCCAGACGAGCCCGGCGCGGCCGGCCCAGCGGGCGCAGCACCCTGCCCCGCGACAAACAGCAGAACTGCTGCTGCACTATCTACCTTTGCGCCTGCAGCCGGGTTTTGCGCCACCACTGTACCGGGTGGCGTACCGGGCGCCAGCAGCACCTGCGCCCCTGCGGGCGCACCAAGGCTGCTTTGCACATGCAGCCCTGCCCGTGACAGCTCCGCAGCCGCCTGCGCATAGAGCTTGCCAGTTTCGTCCGGCATCGCAAACTGCACTGTTTCCGCCGGAGCCGCGTCCGCGATCAGCAGACTCACGCGAGGCTGCGCCGCGCCCTTCGCTCGGGCATCAGGGTCCTGCGCCAGCACTGTGCCGGCAACCACGCGTGCATCGGGCAGGCGTGCAATCGCCCCCAGCGCCAGCCCTTTGCTGCGCAGCAGCAGCAGCGCATCCCGCTCACTCCGGCCCGTCACATCCGGGATCGCGATCTGCCGCGGTCCCAGGCTCTCTGCCACGGCCAGGTCCCAGCCGCGGCGTACGCTCACGCCCGCGGCCGGGGTCTGCAGCAGGACGCGACCCGCAGGCAGGGCGGCTGAGTAAAAGCGTTCCGTCACAGATAGATCAAGCCCGAGCGCCGCTGCATGTGCCGTGGCCACGCTCACGGGCAACCCCTGCAGCTCCGGCACCAGCACCTCAGTCCGGTGCACCGCAAACTGCATCGTGAGGATCGCTGATAAACCCGCAATGCCTGCCAGCAGCATGGCGATCAGCGCGAGTCGGAAGAACGCAATCACCGCGTGGAAAGAGCTTCCGGCGCATCTGCCTGCGCGTACTCGATCGAAGTCGTAATCGCAGCCGCCTTGCCCAGCATGATGGACACGGAGCAGTATTTTTCCTCAGACAGCGCGACCGCGCTCTCAACCGCTTTGGGGTCCAGCGCATCGCCCGAGACGGTGTAGCGCACGTGGATCCGGGTAAACACGCGCGGCGCTTCCGGTGCCTGCTCAGCCTCGGCGCTCACGACAAGTGAGCGCAGCACTTGCCGCTTCTTGGCAAGGATGCTCACCACATCCACAGACGTGCATGCGCAAAGCGCTGCCAGCACGGCTTCCATGGGTGAGGGGCCTGCTGTATGGGCCGCGTCTGTATCAAACAGGATGCTGTGCCCGCTCTGGCCGCGGCCTTCAAACTGCGTGTTGCCCTTCCACTCCGCGCTCGCGATCATTGCCTGCCCCTTAATGATGGTGATTGTCTGTGACAGGCTCCGGATGGATCAGCACACGATCCACCTCCGGGCAGTCACTCTTGAACCGGTCTTCCAGGTGGGTGATGACCTGATGTACACGCTGCATCTCCAGGTCATCCGGCATGGTGCAGTGGCACGAGAGATGGAAGCGGTCGCCGGTGCGGCTCACCACCACCTCATGCACATCCAGAATCTCCGGCATCTGCGCTGCCGCTGACCGCAGCTGCTGCTCCATGGTGCGGTCCCGCGCCTGCAGCTGCGGCTTCTCAATGGTGGCGGGCTCGCTCTCGATATGTGTCAGCACGCTTTCAATCTGCGGCAGCTCGATGCGGATCTCATCTTCGATTCTGCGCACAAAGCTGTGTGCCTTCAGCAGCGGCAGCTGCTCGTTCACTTCAATGTGCTGCTCAATGCGCAAGCCCTTGCCATAGGTCTGGACGGACACATCGTGGAGCACCACATTGTTTCGCAGCGCAACCGCTCGCACCCGGTCAAAGATGCTCTCGGTCGCTGACTCCCTCGCCACCGTGCGGATCACAACGTCAGCCTCTGGCAGCACGCGGCGCACCGCCTCCGTCGCTTCCTGTACCAGCTGCTCTGTGCGTTGAAACGTAAGCTGGCGCGACATGGAAAGCGTCAGGTCGGCAAAGTGCGCGCCGCCGGCGCTGCGCATCCGTGCCTGGTCGACGGCGAGCACCCCATCTACATGGCGCACCTCACTCAGCACGCGCCCCCGCGTCTCCTTGGGTGTCGCATCCACCAGTGCGCTCACCGTACGCAGACCGATACGCCAGGCAAAGAGGATGATCATGAGCGCAACAAGCATGGCGGCAATCGAGTCCGCGTAGCGCAGCCTGCTGATATGAAAGTGCACACCGGTCCAGGACAGAAGCAGCCCGGTAAAGACAGCCGCTGTCGCCCAGATATCCGAGGAGAAGTGAGCAGCATCTGCCTCCAGCGCTGCGCTCCTTGTCTCCGCAGCCACAACGCGCAGTCTGCGTGAGCGCCAGATGTCCACACTCATGGAGAGCGCAAGCACAAGCAGCAGCCAAGCGGAATAGTGGATACCTATCTCACGCCGCGCCACACGCTCGACCGCTTCAAAGCCGATCCAGAGAGAGGAGACGAGCATAAGGAACACTTCCACAAAAGCAGAAATATTCTCGACCTTGGCGTGCCCGTAGGGGTGGTCTTCGTCCGCCGGTTTGTCAGCCACGCGCACGGAAAGGTAAGTGAGCCCGGCGCCGGCAAGATCCAGCCCAGAGTGTGCTGCGTCTGAAAGGATGCCGAGCGATCCGCTGGCAACCCCCGCCGCCAGCTTCAGCAACGTCATGCCCAGGGCCGCCAGGGCAGACGACATGGCAACCGCTGCCTTTTGCTCCCCCCGGCTCTGTGCCGCAGCCTGCTTGCCCATGCCCACTAGGGTATACCGTGATGCCGCGTTCTTTGCAGCGCCGGACGGGCGTGCGAGACCATCCAGCGCAGTTTAGGGTCCGTCTACCACCACATGCACGGGCACAGGTTTTGCCCCAGGAGAGAGCTTCTTCTTTTCGCGGCTGCGCCGGTGTGGGCGGGCGCCGTCTCCGCGCCGGGCCGCACGCCTTTTCCTTTCGCCTGCAACTGTCTCCCGGCGCACTTCGTGCTTGCCGTGGGAGCCTGCATCCACTGCTTGCTCCCCCGGGTCACTCGCCTTTGCCGGAGGCGTACCGGCAGGCAGCGCTGCGTTCTTCCAGGCTGCGTCATCAATGCGCAGAAGAACAAGGTCGTGCACAGGATCCTGCGCGATCGCCATGGAGTGGAATTCCATAACGTTGTTCAAAGGCGGCTGCAGGATGCCAACCCCAATCGTGTTTGCAATCTCGCCTTCAGGCGTCAGCACGGTATGGCGGGCCACCAGCACTTCCTGTTCAGCGTGTAGCAGAAAGCCCGACCCGGTACCGAAGTCCGTATGGATAAAGGCATGCGTGCCCTCGGCTGCGCGGTCCATCTCCGGCAGGAGCGAGCGCGTAGGAATGCTGGGAGGAGCAGCCGTCTGCGTGTGAGCGAGACCTGCCCACGCCAGGACACCGACAAGAAGAAGGGGTCGCAGATTCGGCGGCATGGCAGTCTTGGCCCTCTGCTTATCTAAACTTGGTCGCGCGCGTAAGTGTCACCGGGGAAGAGAAAGCCCTTTGTAACCTTGGCTCTGGAACGTGTTGCTTCTAAAACGTCACAGCTGCGCAAAGAGTTGCGCCAGCCTACCACAACTTCTCAGTCCGTTTTCTTACATAGGCAATGCCCCAGTCAGCGATTCAAGGGCGTCGCGCGACGTACAGGCCGGCGATCCCGAAGCTGTAAGCCGTCCATGAAACATCGACGTAACCCAGCGAGCGCATCGTCTCCATCAGTGCAGCAGGCGCTGGAAAAGCACCGACAGATGCAGGCAGGTAGCTGTATGCCGCAGATGCGCCGGAAAGGCGTGCACCGATCTTTGGCAGCACATGCCGAAAGTAAAAAGAGTAGAGCCTGCCCAGCATACCCGGAGGCTCGGCAAAATCCAGAATCCCCAATTGGCCACCTGGCGCAAGTACACGAAAGAACTCCTGCAGAGCCTCGCGATAGTTACGCAAGTTGCGAAATCCGAATGCTGTAGTTACCAGGTCGAGGACACCATCGGCAAGTGGGAGCTCCATCGCATCGGCCTCGATCGCAATCGCTCCACGAGCGCCAAACTTGGCAGCTCCGCGGACCAGCATGCCATGCGAGAAGTCAGCAGCCAGCACCGGCGTTGCCCCGGCGGGGCGACGGCGCATTAACGCGAGCGTCATGTCGCCGGTCCCGCAACACAGATCCAGCACCCGTGCGTCCGCCTGTGTCAGCACAGCGCGAAACCTGCGTGCGGCCCGCCACCACCATAGGCGGTCGATATTCATGGAGAGGACATGATTCAGCAGGTCGTACCGTGGGGCGATCGCGTCGAACATGGAGCGTACCGCCACTGCGGCTTCAGCTTCGCTCCCGGCGCCCTCTGGCCTTGCACCTAAATTCGAATCCGGATTTGAGCCTGAATTAGGGCCTGGATGGGGAGCTGTGCGCTCAGGCATAGGCAGCCTCATTCACCATCGGCTCGATCCCGGCGAGCAGCTCTGCATCGGACACGTCCTCCACAACCATCGCGTCACCGATGCCGCGCGGCAACACAAAACGCCGGCGGCCGCCTTGGTTTTTCTTGTCGCGCCCTGATGCCTGGAGCAGCGCGTCCGGGGGAGCAGCGAAAGAGGGTAGCGCCCCCAGGCTTCGAATGACCGTGGACATACGTGCGCCTTGCTCGCTGCTCACCAGGCCGCGTTCCGCTGCCACATGGAGCGCCACCAGCATGCCCCAGCCCACGGCTTCGCCATGCAGAAGCACACTGTAGTGTGTGGCCGCTTCGATCGCATGGCCTACGGTATGGCCCAGGTTAAGAATCATCCGCAAGCCGCCTTCGCGCTCATCAGCACTGACGACCCCCGCCTTGATTGCGACCGAACGCGCCACCACCTCGGCCAACAGGGCAGGGTCTGCTTCGGGCCGCAGCAGCTCGCTCCCTCGCTCTTCCAGCAAGCTGAAGAAGTTCGCATCGCGGATGATGCCTGCTTTCACGCTTTCCATCAGTCCCGCCCGCAACTCACGCGCCGGCAGAGTCCTGAGCACGGCTATGTCCGCAAACACAGCAGCAGGAGGGTAGAAGGCACCCGCAAGGTTCTTGCCCGCCGCCAAGTTTGCCCCTGTTTTGCCGCCAACGGAGGAATCGACCTGCGCCAACAAAGTGGTCGGCACCTGGATGTAGGCAATGCCTCGCATATAGATCGCCGCCAGGAACCCTCCCACGTCACCGACGATGCCTCCACCAAAGGCGAGCAAAACCGAGCTGCGGTCTGCCCCGGCAATCGCCAGCTCTTCCAGCAGGCGCTCTACCTCGACCAGCCGCTTGTGCTGCTCACCCGGAGGCAGAAAGAGAATGTGCGGTTCGCCGCCCGCTGGCAGGGAGCGAAGCAGATACTGGCCCCATAGCGCCCAGATCGGCGGAGAGGTAAGCACAAAGAGCCGCCTGTTTCCTAGCAGCGCGATGGACGAGGCAAGCCCGGCAAGCACACCCTCACCGACCTGCACGTGGTATTGCGCTCCGGCGCTCTGGACAGGGATCGTATGCACGTTATCCTCATCGTACCTGCACCTCCAGTATGCTTTCGAGTGTCTAACCTGGTATGAGTTCGCTTGGGCAACATGCGGTCAGAGACGTGGACTTTCTGGTTCTTGGTGCCGGCATCGCCGGGCTGCGGGCAGCCATCACACTGGCCGCGCATGGGCGCGTGCTCGCGATCACCAAGGAGCAGCTCAGTGAATCGAACACGAGCTACGCGCAGGGTGGGATCGCCGTGGCGCTCAGCGGATCTGACGATGTAGATGAGCACTGGGCTGATACTCTCGCCGCCGGCGACGGCCTGGTGGACCGCGCCGCTGCACGCATTCTTGTCGCAGAAGGCCCGGCCCGGGTGGAGGAGCTGCTTCGCTGGGGCACCGGCTTTGACAAGCACCCCTCGACCGGCATCCTGCTCCTGACGCGGGAGGGCGCTCACAGCCGCAGCCGAATCCTGCATGCCAATGGCGATGCCACAGGTGCCGAGATCGGCCGCGCTCTGCTCGCGCATGCCCGCAGGCATCCGGCCATTGAACTGCTGGAGTGGACCACCTGCACAGATCTGCTCCGCGATGAGGCGGGCCGGGTCACGGGCGCTCTGCTGCTGGGCCGTGATGGCTCTGAGCAGAGCATCCATGCCCACGCCGTGCTGCTGGCAAGCGGGGGCGCCGGTGAAACCTACAGCGACACAACCAACCCCTCCGTAGCCACAGGCGACGGTATTGCAGCAGCTTTCCGTGCCGGTGCTGCGATCGCTGACATGGAGTTCTACCAGTTCCACCCGACGGCGCTTTCACTCCCGGGCGTGCCTCGCTTTTTGCTCTCTGAAGCGCTGCGTGGCGAGGGTGCTTACCTGCGCAATGACCGCGATGAGCGCTTTATGGAGCGCTACCACCCGCTGCTGGAGCTAGCTCCACGCGATGTCGTCGCACGCGCCATCACCCGCGAGGGCATGCCGGCAGAGGGTGGTACCGGGGCGCGCACGGTGTACCTCGACATGCGCCACCTGCGCACAGACCACCCGGAGCTCGATCTCGCAGCACGCTTTCCCGGGATCTCGGCTTTCCTTGCCAAGCACGGGCTCACCCTGCGGGATGATCGAATCCCCGTCCGCCCTGCCGCACACTACCTGATGGGCGGCGTCGAAACAGATGTGCACGGGCAAACCTCTCTCTCCGGCCTCTACGCCGCAGGCGAGGTCGCATGCACGGGGGTCCACGGTGCCAACCGGCTTGCCTCCAACTCGCTGCTGGAAGGGCTGGTCTTCGGGGCCCGAGCAGCGGAAGCAATGCTGGGCGAGCTACCCTCTACCTCATCGCCCCTTGCACCTCCACCCCTTGCTCAAGGGCAGCCCTCCGGTGGGGCAATCAGCGAGGCCTCGGCTACCTCAATCCGGCGGACCCTCCAGGCCGAGATGTGGCGGGATGCCGGCCTGCTGCGAGACCGGGCCGGGCTCCTGCGGGCACAACACTGCCTCCACGCCTTAGGGGAGCGCGCAGCGTATACGGCAAAGCCTCTCGAAGCCGCCGCCCATACGCGCGCTGCTACAGAGCTGCGCAATCTTCTCGATGTCGGCAGCCTGATTGTTCGCTCCGCTCTGGCACGCGAAGAAAGCCGCGGTGCTCACTTCCGGATCGACTTTCCCCAACGAGAGGATGCCCACTACGCCCGTCACTCCCTGGTGCTTGGAGACGAGCCGGTTCACTTCGCGCAAAGGGGCTTGTAGCTATGGATGAGTCGCGGGTCATCAAGCCCGGCTTTCACCTGCCGGAGCAGATGATGCTTGCCGCACGAGCCGAAGAGATGCTGCACAGCGGCGCTGACTTCGAGAGTGTGCTCACGTTTCTGCGCGCCGGCGGCCTGGGCAAGCTCGACTCCATGCGTGTGCTTTCCAACTCGACCGGCCTTGGCCTGGTCGAAGCCAAGAACATCGTGCAGGCAAGCAAGGCCTGGCGCTGAGCTTTAAGCGTTCTATGAGAACTGCTTTAGGGTCGCGCTGCCCCATGGGCAGGCGGCGCGGGCAGCCATCGGCTGGCCGCGGCAAAGCCGCCCAGAATCACAAGGATCACAGCAAGCGAGACACCGGCTGAGACCTCAAACCATCGGCTCAGCAGCATCTTGGCCGCGACAAAAATGAGGATCACGGCCAGCCCGTAATGAAGCAGCCGCAGCTTCTCAAGCACCCCGGCTAGGCCGAAGTACAAGGATCGCAGGCCTAGAATCGCGAAGATGTTCGACGTGTAGACGATAAACGGGTCGCGCGTGATCGCGAGCACGGCCGGGATCGAGTCGAGCGCAAAGAGCAGGTCTGTCACCTCGACCGAGGCAATCACCAGCAGCAGGGCAGTCCCACTCAGCTCCCCGCTGGTCACGCCGGTATCGAGCTTGCGTCGCAGCCAGCGAATGGGTCCGGGCTGCGGCTTGCCCTTTTTGCCTGCCTCGCCGCCTCGCAGCAGGCGCAGCCCGGCCATCAGCAGCACCGCCCCGAAGAGATACTGGATCGCGCTGAAGCGCTCCAGCAGCGAGACGCCGGCAAAGATGCACACTCCGCGAAGAATAATGGCCCCAAGCACACCCCAGAGCAGCACACGCCGCTGCCCTTCTATGCTGAGGCCCAGGGAGCGAAACAGCAGCAGAAAGACAAACAAGTTGTCGACTGAGAGCGAGCCCTCGACCAGGTAGCCGGAGATAAACTCGACGGCGTGGGAATGGCCTTGCTCCTTCGATACAAAAAGGGCAAAGCAGAAGGCCGCTGCGGCAAGAACAGCCGTCCAGGCCCATGCGGTGCGGACAGTGCTCTTGCGGAACAGCAGCAAGTCGACGAGAAGCAGGCCTGCCACGATGCCATGGAAGAGAAGCCAGAACGAAAGGGAAGCACCGGCGAAATGAAGCGAGCGAAGCGCGTGCAGCGATGTCACCTGCTGAGATCAGGCATGCTCCGGGTCGGAGCCTTCCCGGCGGGTGCAGCCCCCGAGCCTTCCGCATCCAGCATCCGGATCAATCCCTCGATCACAGACCCCGCTACCGTCAGGCTGTGGGCGCTCAGCTTGTCCAGAGTGTCCTGTGCTGTGTGGTGGTAGCTGTCATTCGGGCCATAGTCGATGTCGATAATGTCGGCGCAGGGAACGCCGCGCTGGGCAAAGGGTAGGTGGTCATCGCTGACCGTTGTTGTCTGCTTAAAGAAGTACCCGCCATCGCCCTGCGCATCGGCGGCTCGCTTCAGCAAATCCTCCAGCCAGGGAGTGGAGTTTGTGTCACGTTGCACATCCAGGTCGCGGTCGCCAATCATATCCGTCAGCAGGAAAGCCTTGATCTTCGTAAGAGTTCCATCAGCCTGCCACTTGGCAGCGAGGTGGCGCGAGCCGTAGAGCGAGTCGGAGTCGGTCCACTGTGGACCGACGGATTCTTCCCCATCGAAAAACACTAGCCATACGCTCATCCCCTGCGGCGGGTGCGCGCGCAGATCGTTCGCAATCTGCATCAGCAGCCCAGTCGTCGCTCCGCCATCGTTGGCGCCGACGAAAGCGATGTTCCGCAGCCAGTAGTTGGTCTCATAGTGCGTAGCCAGCACAATCACGCCATCTCGCTTACCAGGGAAGCGAACAATGAAGTTATGCATCAGCTGCGGCCCGGCCGGGGTGCTGGAGACAAAGGTGTCGTCCTGCAGCTGGTCCTTGGCGAAGAAGTTCTTGAGCATCGCCTGCGCTTTGCCCAGCCCCGGGCTGCCATTGAAGCGTGGCCCCGTCCCGTCCACAAACTGGCGGGTGTATGCGAGGGCCCGGGCTCCATCAAAGCTGCCCCTTGCGGTTGTTCCCGCGGTAGCCGCCTTCGCGGCATAGATCGGCCCGTTCATCAACGGGCCGAAGGCAAGAAGCAGAGTCCAGAGGCAGAGCCGGAGGCACCGAGCGGAAAAAAGAGTGCTCACTGGCCGGAGGCCTCCAGCGCCTTCCGCTTGCGGCGCGCCGGATGCACCATATAGGACACGCCAATGCTAATGAGGTAGAGCACCAGCATCGGCGAGGCAAAGATGCACATCATCAGGATGTCCGGAGTGGGGCAGATAATCGCGGCAATCACAAAGATGATCAGGATGGCGTAGCGGATATTCTTCCAGAGGAATTTTGGGCTGACGACACCGAACAACGACAAAAACATGACCAGAATCGGCAGCTCAAAAGTGATGCCAAGCCCCAGGATGACGGTCAGGAAAAGTCCCGTGTACTCATTGATCTCGATCAGCGGACGGAACTTGTCACTGTAGGAGAGCAGAAAGTCGAGTGAGCCGGGAAAAACGAAACGATAGCCGAAGAACGCCCCGCCGAAGAAGAGCGAGACTGTCGCCAGCATAAAAGGCCACACATAGCGCTTCTCATGCTTGTAGAGCCCCGGCGAAATAAACAGCCAGAGCTGGTAGAGCACATAGGGCGCAGCCACCAGCGCCCCGACCATGAAGCTCAGCTTGACGTAGAGGTTAAAGCCATCAATGGGGTTGTGATAGACCAGCTGCGCCGGCAGATTGTGCTTCTTGAGCGCAAGCGTGATCGGCTGCTGCATGAAGACGAAAATGCGCTCGTGGAAGCCATATGCCGTAAAGAAGCCCAGAACCAGCGCCACAATCACGTGGATAAAGCGCTTGCGCAGCTCTTCCAGGTGCTCCAGCAGGCTCATGCCCGGCAGCTCAGCCCGGTCAGCGACGGCGGAGCGTGCGCGATCCAGTGCGTCGATGGCATTAGCCATGCTGCATCGCCTGCTTCTCGTCCGCAGCTTCTGCCTGCCGCTCTGCCTCTAGCTCAACAGGCGTGACCATGCTCGACGAGGTCTGGTCGGCAGGGCTGCCGTCCATGGGCGGGATCACATCGACGCGCAGCAAGGGATGGTCATCTACAGCATGCTCCTCGCCGGTGGTCGCTGAGATGGCTGAGACCGCATAAGGCACAGCTTCCGCGCCGGCTGCTTCAGCCCCGACCAGCGCTGCCCCAAGTGACTCCGCACCGGTCGGCTCAGCGGAGGGCGGCGGCAAAATCTTATTCTCCGTTCCGGACTGCTCCGGCTGGGCTGTAAGCCCGGCGCGCTCTGCCGCCTGCTTACGCTGCTGTTCCTGCTGTTCTGCCGTACGCATTTCTTCATTGAACTGATATTTGAAGTCGTTCGAGGCCTTGCGGAACTCGCCCATCAGCTTGCCCAGCTGGTTCGCAAGCTCTGAGGTCTTCTTGGGACCGAGCAGCACCAGCGCAAGTATGAAGATAAAAATCCCGTCGCCTAGGTGCATCGCCCCTTGATGATACCCGCCGCCTGCTTCCCTGTCACAACTGCGCCTGCCTTGTATTAAACTTCCCGTAATGAACAGGAAGTGACGAGGGTTGCGCCGCCGCAGCATCGTTCCGGCCCCTTCTGCATCTGTTCAAGTGAGGTTGCAACATCCCCGCGGCTTGGGTCTTCGCGAAGCCGCTGCAACCGTGCAACACCATGCTTTCAACATCCCCGTCTGCCCTCTGTGGCGGACTGAAGGCGGCCATATTGTGAGTGTACTGACCGAAGATGTAGCGGAGGACCTCGCCCCTGCCTCTGAGAGCGCAGCAGAAGCATGCTCGCTTGATAACTATCTCGTCTTGCCTGACCACACCATGGACGAGCGCATCGCCCGGGCGCGCGCCAAACTGGGCAGCACAGCCATTCTGCTTGGCCACCACTACCAGCGCGATGAGGTGATCCGCTTCGCCGATTACACCGGCGACAGCTACAAACTGTCCAGGATCGCTGCCGAGACCGACGCGCGCTACCTTATCTTCTGCGGCGTCCACTTCATGGCAGAGAGCGCCGATGTGCTGGGGCGCCCTGACCAGCAAGTGATCCTGCCGGACCTTAACGCCGGCTGCTCCATGGCGGATATGGCGGAGATCGGCCAGGTGGAAGATTGCTGGGATGCCTTGATGGCGTCCGGGCTGACGCCCGACGATATCCTGCCGCTCACCTACATGAACTCGACCGCCGCCATCAAGGCTTTCTGCGGCGAGCGCGGCGGCTTGGTTTGTACCTCTTCCAACGCCCACAAGGCTTTCGAGTGGGCGTTTGCCCGGGCCGAGAAGATCCTGTTTCTGCCGGACCAGCACCTGGGCCGCAATACGGCTCACGCGATGGGCATTCCGCTCACCGATATGGTCGTCTACGATCCCTACCAGATCAATGGCGGCTTGACGCCGGCGCGGCTCAAGGCGGCCAAAGTCATCCTGTGGAAGGGACACTGCTCTGTCCACCAGCGCTTCCTGCCGGACCATGTCGATAAAGTGCGGGCCAAGTACCCAGGTGTCCAGGTCGTCGTGCACCCGGAGTGTCGCTGGGAAGTGTGCCAGAAAGCGGACGCTCTCGGATCAACCGAGCGCATCATCCAGCTGGTGGAGCAGGCACCCGCCGGCTCCACCTTTGCGATCGGGACCGAGATCCATCTCGTGAACCGCCTGGCCCGCCGCTTCGCGCCCGAAGGAAAGACGATCATCACACTCGACGACACAGGCTGCCTCTGCACCACGATGTTCCGGATCAGCCCGCAGCACCTTTGCTGGGTCCTTGAGAACCTGGTGGAAGGGCGCGTCGTCAACCAGATCTCTGTACGCGAGGATGTGAAGCACTGGGCCGGCATCGCGCTCGATCGCATGCTGGAAGTGAAAGCCTGAGACACATCGGCAACATTCCAGGCCCTGCACAAAGGAGTGCGGGGCTTGGAACTCCTTGCAATGGGCCGCCTGCAACGCTGCTCCTGGCCTCCTACCTGGCCACTTCTCTGCCTGGCGCTAAAACCTCTTGAGCTGCAAGGCGAGCCGCGTATTGACCTGCTCAGCCAGCAGCGCGAGCGACCGGAGCTGCCAATCCTTCAGGTCGCGCTGGATGGTATCAAGGACGCAGAGCTCCCCGATCTTGCGCCCGCAGGGGTAGCAGACCGGCAGGCCTGCGTAGAAGCGTATGCCGGGCCCCCCGGTCACAGAAGGGTCCTTGTTGAAGCGCGCATCCGCCGCAGCATCCGTCACAATAAAAGGTTGATGCCGCTGCACGGTATACGAGGAAAAGCTTCCAGGATGCGGTGCCGCCGCCCGATGAAGGCTCCGCATCCCTCGGCTGTAAAGCCACTCATCCTCCAGCATGGAAAGCATGCTTATGGGCGTCCAGCAGATGGCAGAAGCCAGCTCTGCAATGTCTCCATAGCCCGAGTTCTGCTTTTCATTCAAGCCCTTTGAGAAGGCATTGCGTGCGCTTGATGCCTCTGACTTCGGAGCCCTGTCTTCGAGAACTTTATCCTCCCATGCAGGAGACCGCGGGGGAGCGAGGTCGAGCGGGACCTCCGGAGAACAGACATGCGTACCCTCGACCGGGGCTTTCCCGGAGGTGGAAGCCTCTCCCGTGTGGCAGGCCCTTTGCCTGAAAGAGGGCGGCTGCTGGATCTGTCCGAATTGGGGTTCGTATATCACACTCGGGGGAATAGCTATGTAGGTAATACAACATTGCCAAAACTTGCAAGCACTATTCCTGTAGCTTCCGTGAACAACTCACACAAAGGAGGCTCTCCCCGGAACACCAGGCATGCCGCTCAAAGGCACGGTGTGAAACCCGCTGCTCAAGCTGCCGCACAGCAGCGTTGTCCACCACTGCGCCTCGCCCGGAACAAATACTCCCGGCGACCTCAAACGGCTTACTCCCATGGCAGCTGCGCACATGCTCTTCCTGGACCGCGCTCATGGGCTCATCGATAGTAAATCGATAGTAAATCGATGTCCTGCATCCGTGTCCCGCCCAGATCCGGTACCGGGTGCTCGCATCCACCTCGCTGAACGACCCATTTCTGCTTGACGATGACATCTAAGCTCTTATACTAAAAAGTTATGGCAGCGGGCGAAACACTCCACTTCAGAAGCCTCTGTGAGCAAGCCGGTCTTGCCGTCACACATCAGCGTCAGGTCATCTACGACGTTCTTTGCTCGATTGACGGGCACCCCAGCCCCGAAGAGGTGTACGACCGGGTCAAGCAGCGTATCTCCTCCATCTCGCTGGCTACCGTCTACAAGAATCTGCACCTGTTTATCGATAGCGGTATCTTTGCGCAGGTCTCTTTTCATCATGGCTCGATGCGTATGGAGACCAACCACTCTGCGCACCACCACCTGCTGTGTACCCGTTGCAAAACGATCCATGACGTCGATCCGGCCTTGCTTGGCCTTGTCGATACCCCACGCGAACTTCCAGGCGGTTTCCGCGTGGAGCGGCTGGCCGTGGATGTTCTAGGCATCTGCGTGGAGTGCCAGGCGAGCATGGCTGAGCCGAATACCTTTGGACCGGCCATGGCTGAGCCGGACGGTCCTCGTCCCATGCCTACCGGGAACTAGTCACGGCTCGCGTGGAACCGGGCGGCAAGACCGTGCGTAGTGCTCTGTATGAGCGCGGCAGCCATTACACTCTCTGCAATCAGTTTCTCTGAGCTCCGGCGCAATGCGCCGGGGAGGCCGGTCGCCCGGCACCGCTTGGAGTCAAAGACTGCGCCGCTTGCTACCCCGGCGATCGCGGCGACGAGGGAACAGGTGGATGCGGAGTGGGCGGCAGTAGTTCGCAGGTGTCTCCGGGGTGACGCAACAGCATGGACAGAACTGGTGCGTGCGCATCATGGCCGGGTTTATGGCCTTTGCTACCGATTCACCAACTCCACGCATGATGCGGAAGACCTGACACAGGACATTTTTCTGAAGCTCTACGGCAATCTGCAGTCGTTTGACGCGGGTCGCGGCTCCCTCGCGGTCTGGGTCACGACGCTGACCCGCAATCACCTGGTGGATCATTACCGCCGCTCACGGCTCCAGCGCGCGTCCGACTCGCTCGACGCCGGCTGGGAAGAGGCAGGAGCGGACTTCGCCGGGAGCCGCCTGCAGGACCACCGGCCCGGGCCGCATGCCCAGGCAATGCAAAAGGAGCTGGAGCGCGAGGTCCAGGCAGCTCTTGCATCCGTCTCACCAGAGTTGCGCGAAGCTGTGATCCTGCGCGACCTTCAAGACATGGACTATAAGGAGATCGCGGCCGTGTTGCGCATTCCCGAGGGCACTGTGAAGTCCCGCATCAGCCGTGGACGCGCCGAACTGGCTCGCCTGCTGGCCCACGGCAGAAAGCAGGTGAGCTGATGAGCCCCGAGCCTCGCAAGGAGGACCCGCGCAAACCCGGCAGCCTGCCCGAAGATGGGGAACAATGCGCCCGCTGGGAAGCAGCTCTGGTCGACCTGCTCGATGGCTCGCTGCCCGTAGAGGAAGTAGCAGCCTTCCATGAGCATGCCCGCAGCTGCGAGGCCTGTGAAACTCTGCTCCGGGAGTCCGGCACGGGCCGCGACTGGGCACGCCTGCTCCACGCTGCACCGCCAGCTGTACCGGAAGCCCTGCTCGGGCGCATCCTGGCTAGTACCGCCGGCGCTCGCCTGCCGGCCGGCGTGGAGTTCGGGCGGGAAGGGAGTGCCCCCCTGCTGGCGGGCGGCGATGCCCTGCTGCCGGCAGTCAGCTGGAGCCTGCGCGGACAGCGGCAGACCCGCCTCCTCATGACCGGAGCCATGGCCTTCTTTTCACTCGCGCTGACGCTCTCTGTGTCCGGCGTCAAGGTGGACCATCTCCACGATGCGCTGCGTGCGCCCCTCACCCTCGAGATGACTGCATCGCGCCAGTTCTATGACACAAAGAAGCAGGTCGTGAGCTTCTATGACAATCTCCGCCTGGTCCATGAGGTCGAGTCGACGGTGGAAGATCTCCGCAATGCTCGCGGCACACAAAGCAAAGGTGCCGACGGTAAGCGCCATGTGGAGCCCAGCGCCCACCGTCGCCCGCTGCCGCCGCTGAGCGAGAGTGGAAGCTCTCTGCTGGCGAGGCGTGAGGGGACAGGCATGGCACGCAGCGAGAAAGAGGCAATCCTATGAACTGCGCCAACCACCCTGAGCTGGTCGCGACTGCCTTCTGCCAGAACTGCGGCAAACCCCTCTGTCCCGCGTGTGTCCGGACCAGCGAAGGGCTGATCCTTTGCGAGCCTTGCCTGCTGGCCCGGCAGCCGGCTGCTGGCGCGGGCGCCTCTTCTACGGCCCCAGGCTCGGCCCCAGGCTACGCGTCAAGTGCGGCCTCAAGCGCGGCCTCCGGCTATGCGACAGGAGCAGGGGCTGGCACTTCGTCAGTCCCCGCGGGCGGCTACACCCCCGTGAGCGGCTACCGGCCAATACCCGGCACCATGCCCGCCGGTCCGCCGCAAGGGCCCGGCGCCCACGCAAGCCCGGTCATCGCCGGTCTGCTCGGATTCATCCCCGGCGTGGGAGCCATGTACAACGGTCAATTCATCAAAGCATTGCTGCATGTAGTCGTCTTTATCCTGCTCATCGGGCTCACGGAGCACTTTGATCTGCTTGGACTGCTGATCCCGGCGTGGATCTTTTACCAGGTCTTTGACGCGGCACAAACCGCCGGAGCACGGCGTGATGGACGCCCGTTGCCTGACCCGTTTGGCATCCTGGACATGAGTCAGCGGCTCAGCGCGCAAGGCACGCCGTATCAGCCGCCTGTCGGCCCCTACGCCGCGCCCTGGCCTCCTGTAGCTCCGGCAGCATCGGCTTCCGCTTCTTCAACCGGCGAGACAATGGCCGGTGCGTACACAGCGCCGCAGTCTGTGAGCTATGGAGCGGGCCCGATCCCGGTGTCAGCCCCCGTCTACCACCCTGGCGAAGGCCCAGGCACGTCAGCCGTGGGTGAGAGCGCCTGGGCCGCGCAGCCCTACACGGCGATTCCGCAGCCGCCGCCTGTTGTCGTTCCAGCAACGCGCACAGAACCCATTGGCGCCATCGTCCTGATTGTGGTGGGCGCCTTGCTTCTGCTCAGCACCCTCGGCTATCTCAATACCGATTTCCTTCTCCGTAGGTGGCCGGTTCTGCTGCTGCTCCTTGGCGTCTGGCTGCTTGTCCGGCGGCTTCGTACACCGCCGCCAGTACCGCCGCAGCCCGGCTTCTCTCCAGGTAGCGCGCCCTTCGGCCCCTTGCCCGGCAATCCACCGCCTGAGCCGGTTCCGCCCGTCACCCAAACGCAGGATCCAGAGGAAGGAAGCCGATGAACCCCTTTTTGCTGCGGCGCATACGTGGTCCGGTCTTTCTGCTCTGCTTCGCACTAACAGCCATCCTGGCGCAGTGGGACATCCTCTCCTTTGCCCGCAGCTGGCCGCTCTACCTTCTGACCGCCGGCCTGCTGCGGCTGCTCGAGTTTGCCCTACCCTTCGGGGCAGGCGCGATACCTGGGCAGGGGCCTGGGCAAGGCTGGATGCAGCCCTTCCGGTCGCGCCCCTCGCTCACGGGCGCCCTCGTCCTGCTGACTGTCGGCGTCGTTGCGCTGCTGCTCACCACCGGCGCGATTTCTTCCGGCACGTTTTTCCACCTGTACTCCGGCTGGTGGCCGCTGATCCTGGTGCTCGTCGGCATCCTGCTCCTGCTGGAGCGGCTGTTTGACCGCGGGTACAGCCAGCGCCCGGGGACGGTAGCTTACGGGAGCAGACGGAGGCGGGGCGGTGGCCTGGTCAGCCTGGTCGTGCTGCTGGTCCTCCTGGGGGTCGTGAGCCGCGTGGGCACGATGGGTAATGCGTTCGGCAGCCACCGCTTCGGCCACTGGAGCCCGGATTGGACCTCAGACTGGACCCCAGATTGGAACTTCGGCGGGGAAACGCACGAGAAGGACTTCCACGTTTCGCAGCCGATCGGTGCCGACGCAACGCTTGCGATCAGCAACGCGCATGGCGACCTCGAGATTGCACCCTCCACCGATGGAATGCTGCACGTCACTGCTCACCAGCAGGCACACGTTTCTGACAGCGACAAAGAGCGGGTCTTTCGCGAGACCCAGCCGGTGGTAAGTGTGCATGGCAGCAGCGGCATGGTGACGGTGCCGGAAACCTCCGGCGGGCAGGTCGACCTGGTTCTGGGCGTGCCGGCCGGCGTACTCTGCACAGTCTCCAATCATCATGGAGATATCGCGATTACAGGACTCGCGAAAACGCTCGAAATCCGGCAGGACCACGGCGATGTAGCGCTCGACAGCCTGGGCGGCCCAGTGCACCTGGTCATGGACCATGGCGATGTACGGGCACGTGCCCTGGCCTCAGACCTGCAGATAGAGGGCCGTGCGGATGACGTCACAGCTGCGGCCGTCCATGGACGCACCACGTTGCGCGGCGACTTTCTTGGCGACACAGAGATCGACGGAGCAGGCGGGCCGGTGGAGTTCAGCTCCAACCGTACCCAGCTGGTGGCGGAGCACCTCGCCGGGCAGCTCTCCCTTGACTCCGGCGATCTCCGTCTAGCCGGGGTCAGCGGCGGCCTGAAGCTGCACACCCGGTCCAAGGATGTGAAGCTGACGAACCTCAGCGGCGATGCTGAACTCGACGACAGCAATGGAGACATCTCCGTCAGCGGAGCAAAATCTATCGGAGCCCTTCACCTTACGGACGACACAGGCGACGTGACCCTCTCGCTCGCGCCGGGAACCAGCTTCAGCTTCCATGGGGTGACCAACGCCGACGATGACGTAGACTCGGCCTTCGCCCTGGCGAGCACCGACGCCGACGGACTCAAGACCATCAGTGGGCAGGTAGGGCAGGGCGGCCCGCACATCGAGGTCACCGTGATGCATGGGGACCTGAACCTTCACCGGGGCAGCGGCGAGACAGAACGCGCCGAAGCCCCGGAGCCGCCCGAACATGGGCATAGCACAAAGCCTGTCCGGCACCTGCAAAGTACCGGCGAGCCGCCTGCACCCGTAAGCCAATAGTCCAAGTAGTCCTGTAGTTCAATCATTCCAGTAGCCCACCAGCGCGCTCACTTCTGGCGGCGTCTAGGGAGAGCTTCCAGCGCTCCGCAACAAGCTGGGCGACCTGCTCCGCCACCTGGTCGAGCGACAGAGCAGTCGAGTCAATCACGACCGCATCGCTCGCTGCACGAAGCGGGCTTTCCGCCCGGGTCTGGTCGCGCTCGTCCCGCTCGCGGATCGCGGCCAGTACCGCGTGCGGGTCCGCAATGGGTTCCGACCGGTCCTGCTCCTTATCGCGGTCCTGCAGCAGCCGACGGTCTGTGCGGGCCTCGGCGGAAGCAGAAAGAAAGATCTTGATGCTGGCCTGCGGGAACACCACCGTCCCGATATCCCTGCCTTCCATCACCACGCCCCCCGGCGCGCGAAGCCCAAGCTCCTGCTGGAGCTGGACCATCCAGGCGCGAACCGGGCCATGCACACTCACGCGGGACGCGGCCTGTGTTGTTTCAGGCGTACGGAGCTGCCCCGACACATCCACCCCGTCGAGCAGGACTTTGTTCCCATCGGCTCCCGGTTCCAGCACGATCCGGGTTTCCTGACTCAGCCGAGTCAGGGCTTCGGCATCCTCCAGGCAGGTACCCGTCTGCTCAGCCTTGAGTCCGAACGCCCGATACATGGCCCCCGTCTCGATGTTCAGAAGACCGAAACGCGCGGCCATGCGCGCGGCCAGCGTGCTTTTGCCCGCGCCGGCCGGTCCATCGATCGCGAGCACACGGAGGGGAGCCGCCATCAGATCTCTCTGCCCCCTTGCTGGTGATCCGTCGCTCATCCACTACGCCTCGGCCCTTTGCCGCCAGGCTTGCGAGGGCCGCCGCCCGGCCCGCGGGGAGGGGCGCCGGGTTTGCGTCCGCTTGCCGGCTTGCCCGGCCGTGCTCCCGGCCGCGCTGCCTTGGGTCCCGGCCGCCCGGTCGCGGCTACACCGGCCCGGGGCTTGCCGGAAGAGGTAAACGGGGTTGTGCGCGGCTTTTTGCCGCTTGGCCTGATTGGGCTACCTGCTCCGGCAGATGCCCCTGGCCGCGCAGGTCGGTCGCCGTCCGAGGCAAAGCGCTTGGGTGCCGCGCCGGCCGCGCCGGTTCTGCGCGGTGGCGCGCTGCCCCCTTCGTCCCGGCTGCGACCAAAGCCCCGGCCAGCCTCGCCCGAAGCAGGCCTGCCGCCCGGCCGAGGTGAAAACGGTCGAGGGGAAAACGGACGCGCATCGCCGCCCGCTCTGCGAGGCTTGAAAGGCCGCCGTGCTTCACCGTCCGGAGTACCGGGGCCGCCCGCGTCTGGTCGATCGGAGCGCTCCTTGAAAGGGCGCGACGGGTAAGGACGCGCAGGCGCATCGCCGCGTGGAGAGAACGGGCGCGTGCCGCCCTCGCGCGCAGGGGAGCCGGCTGTATAGGGTCGCGATGCGGGGCGCTCTGTTCCTTCCCCTCGCGGAGTAAAGGCCTTCCGGTCCCCGCCTGCGCGCGGGCCAAAGGTCTTGCGGCGGCCCTCTCCGGCAGGCGCATCGCCGGATGGCCGCGGGGTAAATGGCTTGCGCTCGCCAGCAGCGGAACCGGGCCGGTCGCCGCGCGGAGCGAAGGGCCGCTTTTCGCCACCTTCGCGAAAAGGCTTTGCGGCGAAAGGCTTTGCGGCAAAAGGCTTCCGGTCTGAGCCCTCACGCGGCACAAAGCCTCCGCGTGCGGCACCATTGGCGGTGTTTGCCGGCCGGGCTGATGCGCCCGTGCGTTCCCCATCGCGGCGTGGCGGGCGGCCTGCGCCGAACGGCTTTGGCTTGCCGCCTCCTGCTGCCGGGCGGAACGGGCGACGGTCAGAACGGCTTCCATCGCCCGCCTCCCTTGCGCCAGGCTCTCTCTCGAATGCCCCCGTCGCCCCCGTCGCGCCCGACCCATCAACGGCCAAAGGTCGGCGATCTTCCTTCCAGGGCTCACGGGCAAAGAAAGGCTTCGCCCCCTCACTGCCCCCCTCGGGACGAGGCGGCTTGCTGCCAAAGCTCTTGCGTTCGCCAAAGCTCTTTCCCGGTCTGGAACCGGGTCTAGGCCCCGGTCTGGGCCCCATACCCGTGCCAGAGCGGGGCCCGCTCGCTGCACCGGTGCGGGGGCCGAAGCCCTTGCGGTCACTCCCTTCGCTCGTGCGCCGGGCGACAAAGCGCTTCCGGCCATCGCCCACCGTGCGTTCCTGCTCTGTTTCTGCTTCGGAGAGTGCCTCGATCCGGAACGCCCCCACCACCAGGTCCGCCGGAGCAGCAACCTCCGGCAAAAGATCAGGGATCGCGCGGACTGTCTCACTGCGTGGCCTGGATTCGCTGCGCGGCTCCGGCTGCGGATCGGTCAGGGCAGGCAGGCTGCCTTCCACATAAAAGTGCTCATGCGCGCCCAGGTGCCTGATCGAGAGCTGTCGGGTCGCCGTCAGGCCGCGCACCGCCTCGCGGATCCGCGAGCGCGAAGCCACCGGCGAAAGAAACGCCTCGATCTCGTCCCCCGTGGCGGCCACAGCCGACTGCAGGTAGAGCGATACCAGCGCAGACAAGGCCATGCCCTGCGCCATGGCGCTGCCGGCAGTCATCGCCTTTTCGTGATTCGCCTCGAGCAGCTGCCAGCGCGTGCCTTCCGCCTCCGCGTACACCGGTTCAATCCGCAGCGTGCTCCACAGCTCGGTCAAGGCCCGCAGTGCCGCAGCCTCGGTCAGGTGCCGGCCCAGCTGGTCTTTGATCTCTTCGGCCGAGAGCGCACCCTCGCGGTCCAGCAGCTTCCAAACCTCCAGCACCAGGGGCGAGCTCTTGCCGCGTGGTCCGCGCTTCCACTCGCGGTCACCGCGCAGAGCATACAGAAAGGGAAGCGTGTCTTCCGACGCCAGAAAATCCGGCTGGTCTCCCGGAATGCCGAGCAGATTCAGGGCCAGCACATCGCCGCTGGCGAGGAGCCGTCGCAGCAGCCCGCTCGCGTTCTCGATCGCGTCCGGCCGCGGCGTGCTGTTGGCCGCTCCCAGGGTCGCCTCCACAAAAGAGCCGGCCGGCGCCGCAATCTGCTGGCTGCGCGGGAGAAAAAGGGTCAACCCGGCTTCGCGAAGCCAGGCAGCTGCGTCCTCTGCGGTGAGAAGGGCATTGCCGGCTTGCCGCCAGGCGGAGAGGCGTGCGTTTTGGAGCTGTTCTGCTGTCAACGGAAATCCTTGCTCCAGCGCTGCTGGGAGCATCTTCTTGTGTCTGCCTGGGCAGCTTATGTCGAGGGGGAAACGAGGTTAAATCCTGTGAAACGCCCGCTGAATATCCTTCCAAGAATAACGCAAAGCGATGGGGCGGCCATGCGGGCAGCTGGTAGGGTGCTCCGTCTTACCCAGCTCTGCCAGCAGCCAGTGCATCCGTTCCGGATCCAGCGGCATATTGACCTTGATGGCGGCATGGCACGCGATGGAGGCCGCGATGCGCGTCCGCGCCGCCTGGAGGTTCTCTGTCTGCTCATGCTCGGCCTGCTCCAGCACCTCCGTGAGCATGCGCTCCAGCTCGCGGCCTTCCAGGCCAACCGGTGCAGCCTTGACGGCGATGGTGCGCGGGCCAAACGGCTCAGCCTCAAAGCCATTCCGCTCCAGCTCCCGCGCGATCGTTGCAAACAGCACCATCTGGTGTGGCTGCAGGTCCACAAGCAGAGGCATCAGCAGGCGCTGGCGCTGGACCTTCTCAACGGCGCGCTCGCGTAGGATCTTCTCAAACAGCACCCGCTCATGGGCCACATGCTGGTCCACAATCCAAAGCCCATCATCATTGGTGGCCAGGATGAAAGACTCGCGCAGCTGTCCCAGCGGCTTGAGCGAAGCCAGGGCATTGAGGCTGGGCGCGGGCTCTGCTTCCTCTCTGGCGGCGGAGGTGCCGCGCTGCGCGGCATGAGGCAGCACAGGCTGGCCCAGCGCTGCTTCCGCGAGCGCGACCAGCGCCCCGGCTGCAAAGGGAGCGGCAAAGGGAGCGGCAAAGGGCAGGTTCCCCGGCGCGGCTGCCGGCTCCAGTGGCTGGAGGTGAAAAGGCTCAGCCTGCGCGCCCCCTGACAAACCCTCAGACAGACCTTCTGGCAGACCATCCGGCGGCACGGAATCCAGGAACTCGACCGGCGGACTAAGCCCCGGCGCCCCTTCGGCCAGGTGCTCGCTCGCACCCGCTGCCAGCGCCTGACGCGCATTGGGCGTCTGCGCCAGGGCATCCAGAAACGAAGCGGCAGGCCGCGCCTTCATCAGAGCGAAGCGGAGAGAGTCGCGAACAAAGTCGTGCACGGGTGTCGGCTGGCGAAAGCGCACCTCCGTCTTCGAGGGGTGCACATTCACATCCACCTCGGCTGGCGGCATGTCCAGAAACAGCAGCATCACCGGGTAGGATGTAGGCGGCAACACATTGCGGTAGGCTTCCGCAATGGCATGGAGGATCAAACGGTCCCGGATCAGCCGCTGGTTCACGAAGATGTAGATGGAGTTGCGGTTGAGCTTCTGCAGCTCCGGCTTTGACAGGAAACCGGAGAGCCGCAGATGCCCCGGTGCCGGCGCTTCGTAATCCCCGGCGCGTTTCCAGGGCGGCGGCTCCGGCAGTCCTCCGTGTTCAAAAGGCCGCTCTGCGGCTACAGGGATCAGCTGATCGAGCGTATCCCGCCCAAAAACCTGGTAAATCCGCTCCTCGGTGCGCTCGACCGGCGGCGCGTTGAGCAGGGTGTGCGTGCTTGAGACCAGCTCAAAGTGCTTGGCCGGGTGAGCCAGTGCGTAATGCGTCACAAGCGCCGTCACGTGCGCTGTCTCGGTCTGCTCGGACTTGAGGAACTTGCGACGCGCCGGCGTATTGAAGAACAGGTCCTGGATGGTAAAGGTCGTGCCGATCGGCCCCCCGGCGTCTTCCACCCGCGCGAGCTTGCCGCCATGGATCTCAATCCGTGTTCCGCCCGGCTCCTCCTCGGAGCGGGTCGCGAGCTCAAGCCGCGCAATCGAAGCAATAGAGGGCAGGGCCTCGCCGCGGAAGCCGAGTGTGCTGATCTGCAGCAGGTCATCGCTCGAGCGGATCTTGGAGGTGGCATGCCGCTCAAACGCAAGCAGGGCATCATCGCGGCCCATGCCGTGCCCATTGTCTGTCATCCGGATAAGCTTGCGTCCGCCACCCTCAATCTCTATGCGGATGCGCGTGGCCTGGGCATCAAGAGCATTCTCCAGCAGCTCCTTGACCACGGAGGCCGGCCGGTCCACCACCTCGCCGGCAGCGATCTGGTTGGCGACCTGGTCAGACAGGATGCGGATACGGCCCATGTGAGGAGTCTACTGGAGGCGAGTCAGGTCGAGTCATTACCTTCAGCATTGGAACGACCTTGAATGGCTTGCGAGTAGACCTTCGTTTTACGCAAGCTTTGAGGAGCGTCCATCAATCTGCTGTCGGATGACTACGACTACAAGGAATCGAGATGACAAGCCCTGCAATTCCTCATCTTGAAAACCCAGTTGATTTGGATCTTCCGATCTTTGTCTACGGTGCTTTCAAGCCAGGAGAATTGGCATACACGCAGTTGAAAGACCTCATTGTCGGCGAACCCGTCTCTGCGTATGCAGATGGGGCGCTAAGACTTCGAGACGGCCTGCCACTCTACGATCCTCAAGGGCCTGGACGGGTTAAGGGCTATGTACTTCACTTCCATCTTGAAGTCCGCAAGGAGGCGTATGACAAGGTTTGCGCATTTGAGCCGAAGCAGATATACGGTTGGCTTGTAATTACGCTTCCAACAGGTCGCGCGAACATCCTGCAAGGTAAGACGCTTGGGCGGGGACGGGCGGTTCCACTGGAAGCGAGCGAGTGGTCGTTCCGTTTAGACCCTGTCTTTGATTATGGGCTTAGGGAAGTTGAGCGCTTTGTACGAGAGTTAGCAGACGAACCTTTCAAGAGCGCGCCTCCTGAGTACTTCGAATGGCCACGTTTCTTTCGACTGCAAATGGCCTACCTGCTCCTCTGGTCAGCTATCGAACGCTTTTGCACTTATGCATATGGGCCTGCACTCGGCCCTACGGCGCGAATAAAGGCCCTCGGCAGCGATCAGCGTTTTAAGGATGGTGTGGCAAAGCATCTTGCTGAGCTTTTGCGAGTAGCAGACAGTAGGAATCCCAGAACTGAGGAAACCCTTGATCCTAATCGGCCTGAGAAAGCAGCCATGGCTTTTTACCAGGTCCGCAGCAACTTGGCTCATCGTGGCAAGGGAGCCTACGCAGACGGAGAAATCGTGAGGAAGTCACTCCGTTATCTTCTAGCCATTTTCGAGGAGATGCTACAAGCCGGCCAGGCACAGAAGTCTTCCGTACCTTAAGGCAACATCGTGCCCCACTCATCATAAAGTTCAGGTCTCAACACCCTCAGACATGCGCCTCTTGCAGCGTGGCCTTCGCTGGCTCCCCGACAAGGTCCTAAGCACACGCTTAAGCATTTGTTTCTGACCGGAGTGGTGCGGGTAGCGGTAATGATGTCGACCACCTCGCCGGCAGCGATCTGGTTGGCGACCTGGTCAGACAGAATGCGGATACGGCCCATAGGCCGAGTTTACCCGCCCGGGGGGCTATGCCACCTGTCCTATCCTGCGACTCTGCGCCGCCCCCCCCTTGCCGTCTCCTGAGCCGCCTCGGCTGAGGGGACAAAGGAAAGGCTTACTTCGGCGAAGGCCCGGCCGCCAGAATCCAGTAGGGCCGCTCTTTGCCTTTGGCCGTGTCCAGCACAAAGAGCTTTCGGTCGGTGATGCGGATCGAAATCTGGGTACCGGGACGTGTCAAAGCAAGGACGTCGACTTCTCTGTGACCGAAAAATGGAGAGGGCATGACTACGGGCGCCTCCGCGTCCGATGGTTTTGCTACCGTGTAGCGCGTGCCGGCAACATCCACCAGGTATCCAGTCACGTGTCGATCGCCGCTCCCCACGAGGGGATTGTAGACAGTTCCATTGGTCACCGGTTGAAAGCTGAGAAAGCGGGCATCCTCGTACTTGCCGGATTGGGCAAGCAGAGATGGAGCCGCAAGAAGACAAATGAGTAGCAATCTTTGCAACATAGATGGACAGAATAATGTCTTCTAGCAAAAAGTCCATGCCCGCTCTTCGGCCAGAGCTTCCCCTTGGTCCGCCGCTTCCATGCGGAAGGCTCGCGGCAGGATGCGTGAGGCCGAGCTTGACGATCGCTGAGGCGTGTGCCTTTCCCTTGCTACTCCTGACCAGGCGGTGCAGCTTTGTCGTATGTCGACCGCAAACGTGCGTACGTGGATCTATCTCTTTCTAGCCTGTCTGGGGGCCGTCGTTCCCATGGCGGCGTTCGTGCCCTGGATGCTGCAGCACGGACTCAACCTCCCTTTGTTCGGGAGGGAGCTGTTTGCCAACCGCGTCAGCAGCTTCTTTGCTCTCGACCTGCTGCTGAGCGCCATCAGTGCCCTGGTGCTGTTCCGTACAGAACGCGCGAGCCGGCGCTTCTGGTGGCTGCCAAGCATAGTCACGCTGCTTGTCGGCGTCTCTGCTGCGCTGCCGCTATGGATGTTTCTACGGGAACACGCCAAGCCCCACGCAGACACACCCACTGAAAGTTAGGATTCGAGCGCCCGAAGCTTGCCGGCTCGGCAGCTTACCAATACGCCACGCTCAAGCGTGGGCGGCTTCCTTCTTCGCGCGAGAGCCCTCGTCCACAAGGTCGCCCAGCACATGCATACGCATAAAGTTGGTTGAACCGGAGTTGGTGCGTGTGCCCGCGACGATGCCCACGATGTCTCCGCGTCGTGCGAAGCGGCTCTTCTCCAAAGCATCTTCCACGGTCTCGATCATGCGCTCGGTGGTGGCCGCCTTGCCGCAGGCGAGGGGGAAAACGCCGCGCAGCAGGCTCATCCGGCGCAGCACTACGGGCGACGAGCTGAGCGCGCAGACCGGCGGACGCGGCATGCGCTTCGACAGCAGCCGGGCCGTTGCGCCGGTCTCTGTAAACACAGCGATGGCCCGGATATCCAGATCATTGCAGGCGTGCGCCATCGACTCGCAGATACTCTCGGTCACCGTCATTGCGTGGCCGCGTACACGCGCCGGGAAGTGTTGCGGCATATCCCGCATCTGCTCCTCGGTCTCAAGCACGATCTTGCTCATCATCTTGACTGCTTCGACCGGGTACTTGCCGGCTGCGCTTTCTGCTGAAAGCATGACCGCGTCTGTGCCGTCGTACACGGCATTCGCCACGTCGGACGCTTCCGCGCGCGTAGGCCGCGGATTCTCAATCATCGACTCGAGCATCTGCGTGGCCGTGATGACCGGTTTGCGGTACTCGGCAGCCCGGCGGATGATCAGCTTCTGCATCGCGGGTACCTTCTCTGGCGGCACCTCGACGCCCAGGTCGCCGCGCGCGACCATCACGCCGTCCGCGATCTCCAGGATCTCGTCCAGGTTCTCAACGGCCTGCGGTTTTTCAAGCTTGGCGATGATCCATAGGTCCGCCCCCGCCGCCTCAATGCGGTCCTTCACCAGCCGCACATCCTCGGCATTGCGCACAAACGAGAGCGCAATCGCGTCCACGCCGACGCCCATCACAAAATCAAGATCAATCGCGTCTTTCTCTGTAAGCGATGGGACTTTCGCCGCGATGCCCGGGAGGTTGATGCCTTTGTTCTCGCCGAGCAGGCCGCCGTTGATGACCGTACACTCAATCTCGTCGCCGACGACCCGGAGCACGTGAAGCTCAATGAGCCCGTCAGAGAGCAGAATGCGTGCGCCCGGCTCCAGGTTCTCAGCCAGCGTCACAAAGGTCGTGGCAATCCGGTCCTTGTTGCCCAGCACATCCTGCGGCGTGATGGTCAGCAGCTGCCCAGACTCCAGCAGCACCGGCGTCCGGTTTTCAAGCTTGCCGGTGCGGATCTTCGGACCCTGCAGATCGGCCAGGATGCAGATGGGTTTCCCCTCTTCGTCAGAGACCTTGCGGATCATCTCAATCAGCGCGAGCTTGTTGGCGTGGTCGCCATGCGAGAAGTTGAGCCGGGCGACATCCAGGCCTGCGCGGACCAGGGCGCGAAAGGTCGCCTCGTTGCCGGAGGCGGGGCCCAGGGTAGCGACGATCTTCGCGCGGCGCAGAACACCCGCCCCGTTGAAAGGATCGTTTCCCACCCCAAATGCTGATCTGCTCTCGTTCGGTTTGCTCTGGTTAATGTCTGCTGCGTCCATCCCACTCTCCCAAGCGGCCATTCTACTGCCCAGCCCAGCCTGCGCGTGTATCGCTCCGGGAGGGCAGTCCGGTGCTGCAGTCCGGGTACTCCAGGGCGTCATCTTCCGCGAGGCTTGTGTTTTGCTGCTCCGCCCATAAGGGGCACACCTGCGCGTTGAACTCCGCCCCGACCAGCGTGGCTACAGAGACAAAATACAGCCAGACCATGGTCGCAATCCCAGCACCGAGCGAACCATACACCCGCGAGTAATCCGCAAAGCGCGTCACATACCACCCGTAGGCCATCGTAGAGCCGAACCAGCTACTGGTGGCAAGCAGCGCTCCCGGGATGGTGCGGAGCCAGGGTGGGCGAGTCGCCGTGCCAAAGTGGAAGATCACCTGTAGTACCGCAACACTGGTGGCTAAGGCGATAAGCCAACGCACGATGCGCCAGGCCAGCAGCACATAGCCGCGGAGCTCATGATCCGCATTGCTCACCATCCAAAGCTCAATCTGATGCCCGAAGACGACGAAAGTCGTGGCACAGAGCATAGGCAGGAGCGTCGAGGGGATGAGCAGAAGAGCGACCAGCCGCTCCTGCCAAAAGCCGAACTGCCCGCGCGGCAGGCGGTACGCGCGGCGAAAGCCTTCCATCAGCGACAGCATGACGCCCATCGCTGCAGCCACAGCCACAACGCCGGCAGAAATAACGACCCGATGGGAGCGCGGGGAGCTGGGTGTGAAGTAGCTCTCGGCCAGCGTCATGGTATCGGGTGGAAGCAGATCGCTCAGCACCGTGCGTACATCCCGCCGTACCGCGTCGCTCGTGGGCGCGGCCGCCAGCAGGGCGGCCGCCACCAGCAGAGCGGGGAAGAGGCTCAGCAGCTCAGAGTAGGCGGCAGCCTTGGCAATGGAAAAGGTATTGTGGCCGAAGGCTTTCCAGAGAGCGCGCCGGAAGTCCTGGAGAAGCTCCCCGAGCATATGGGTAGAGCTTACCGTGAAACGGGCGCAGCCTGCGACCCCGGATACATTCCAGGCCTGATTCCACGCCCGCTCAAGACCAGCCGGGAAGGCAGGGACAAGGTCCCAACCGGCTCCAGAACCGGCTTTCCGCGGCTCAAGCCACCAACGGAACAAAGACCGTCTTGAGGTATCTTGTGCACTCTGCAGTGACGGGTGTAGGCATAAGGCACACGCGTAAAGAGGGCGCGGCAGGCGATGAAAGCAGACAGGGACACCAACAGGGACGCCATGCGGAACGACGATTCCATAGAGTCGGTGTGGGACTATCCCCGGCCGCCCAGGCTGGAGCGGTCCCCCAGCCATATACGGGTGGTGCACTGCGGCGTGGTGCTGGCAGACACCCGGCGGGCGCTGCGTGTTCTCGAAACGAGCCATCCTCCGGTCTATTACATCCCTCCGTCCGATTTGCGTATGCAGTACCTCAAGCCCTCCCGGCGGCGCAACAGCTTCTGCGAGTTCAAAGGCGTCGCCAGCTACTGGACGGTCGACCTGCCGGCAGAGTACGACACCTGCGACCGCGCTTCCTTTTCGCCCGATGCCGCTTGGAGCTACCGCGAGCCCTCCCCCAACTATGCGGAGCTGCGCGACCATCTGGCCTTTTTCGCGGGCCGTGTCGAGGAGTGCACGGTCGATGGAGAGCGAGTCGTTGCGCAGTCTGGAGACTTCTACGGCGGCTGGATCACCTCGCGTGTCAAAGGACCGTTCAAAGGTCCGCCCGGCACTCTGGGCTGGTGAACGAGCGCTTGCCGCGGCCGCGTTTGCCGCGGCCCTGCCTGTTATCTTGGAACCATGATCAAAGGGCTCACTCTCCTGCGCTCGGCGAGCACGCCCGCAGCATTCAACCGTCTGCAAAGCTTCTTCGCGGCCATCGGTTTTGAGCCGGGTCCCAGCTGGGGGAACGACACCGGGCGCGGCAGCAGCTTTCGCGCCCCCCTCGGTACGATCGAGTGGGTCGAGTGGGTGGACGGGAATCACGGAGTGCCGGCCGATCTCCTGATTGAAGTGACCTCGCTCGCCGCCGTGCGCGATGCCGCCGCGGCATGGCTGCGCAAGGAGGGAACGGAGGAGTCACAGATCGCAGGCCTGCTCAGTGAGGTCTCTCCGACAGACTGGAAGACAGAGCTTTTTACCGTGGAGCCCGCGCCTGGGACCCGCCTCGCCTTTTGGGAATGGGCTGAGCCGTCCAAGGGCAAACCGGCCGCGATGGAAGGCGACCTCCTGGCTACAGGGATGCGCTTTGCCATCGTGGTAGCCCGCTGGAATGCAGTCATTACCGACCGGCTGCTACAGGGCGCGCTGGATGCACTGCTGCGCTCGGGCGCACAGCGCAAGGACATCGAGATTGTGCGGGTGCCGGGCGCGTGGGAGATCCCGGACGCCGCCCGGGCGCTGGCAAACAGGGGGGGCATCGATGCTGTGGTGACGCTCGGAGTACTGCTGCGCGGCGAAACAGCGCACTACGAGGCCATCTACAACGAGGTGTCGCGCGGCATCGGGCAGTCGCAGGGGGAGACCGGCATCCCCCACGCGTTTGGGGTACTCACCTGCGATACGCTGGAGCAGGCACTCGACCGCGCAGGGCTCAAGGCAGGCAACAAGGGTTTCGAGGCAGCTTCGGCGGCCATCGAGATGGTGTCATTGCATCGCAAGATCGATGCCCGGGCTCCACTCGCGAGCAACGGTGCGGCCCGTTGAGCGCGCCCACGGGCAAGCGGCGCAAGAGCCGCGAACTGGCCATGCAAATGCTGTTCCAGGGGGATGTCGGCAAGCAGACTGCGGAGCAGGTCCGCAAGAGCTTCTGGGAAGCGCGCGACGAGGTCGAGCCCGATGTACGCGGCTTTGCCGAAGATCTCTACCGCGTCGCCGATGTGAAGGAAGAAGAGATTGGGGAGCTGATCACAGCGCACGCGCAGAACTGGCGGATCGAGCGTATGCCTGCGGTAGATCGCAGCGTCCTGCGCATGGCGATCGCCGAGATGCTTGGCTTCAAAGGCACGCCGGCACCCATCGTCATCAATGAAGCACTGGAGATCGCGCGCCGATACTCCGGGCCGGAGTCCATCAACTTTCTCAACGGAGTCCTCGATGCAGTAGCCCGCGCAAAGCGCGAGAGCTGGGAGCCCGCGGACAGGCGGCGCGTGTGAAGAGCATGCACGGCCGGAGCGCAGCGACAGTGAGGCATCCCTTGGGCGCAGCGACAGTGAGGCGTCCCTTGGGCGCAGCGAGATTGAGCATCCATTGGGGCGCAGTGGGGGCAAGCATGCTGCTCGGCGCGGTGCTGGTGCTTGGGGGCTGCACAGAGCACGCAACCGAGGCGGATAAAGCAGCTGCGGCGCAGGCAGCCGCCGAGAGGCAGCAGCAGGCGGACGAAGCAGCCGCTGCGCGCAAGGGCATCCGCGCGGCTGAGGCGAAGCTGGCCGAACTGCCGCCGCCGGCGAAGGGCCGTTATCTGCAGGTGCGCTCGGTAGACGCGTGGAACAACCCCTTCGTCGTGGTCGGGAGAAAGATGATCACCCTGCGGCTGGTTGCGGGCGACGCCAGTGCGCTGACTGACAGCAAGCTCGCCCAGAATATGCGCGTTGTGAGCGGCGACCGCCGCGAGCTGACGGTGCGGATCATTGATCTCCCCGAAACGCTGGCCGCGCTGCCCGCCTCGAGCTGGCAGTACGGCCGTGTGGTTGCAGTGGAGGAAGACCCGGCAACAGCGAGAAAAGAGCGGCCTCAGATGCGCCGCAACGTAGAAGCCGTCATGGCCATGCTCAATGATCTGGATGTCGTCGTGGATGAGTGGCCCTACGGGCCGCGCTAAGCCGCCTTCCAGAGCGCCTGCTGCATGTATGCACTGCTAGGATGACCGCGTGACGTCTCCCCCATTTCCGATCCTGCAACCGGGCGCAGAGCGCGGGCTGCTTGAAGCACGCGAAGCGCTGGCTGCCTCCCTGCGGCGCGTCGTGCAGGGGGAGGTTCGTTTCGATGCGGGCTCACGCGCTCTGTATGCGACCGACGCCTCCAACTACCGCCAGGTGCCCATCGGATTAGTCGTTCCGCGCGGTCCGGAGGATGTGGTCGCAGCCATGGCCGTGTGCCGCAAGCACGAAGCGCCAGTGCTGGCGCGCGGCGGCGGCACCAGCCTCGCCGGGCAAACCTGCAACACCGCCGTTGTTTTTGACTACTCCAAATACATGCGGCGCATCCGCCCTGTCGATCCCGTACTCGGCACCGTCCATGTGGAGCCGGGCATCGTGCTGGACCGTGTGCGCGAAGCAGCCGAGGTGTACGACCTGACCTTTGCTCCCGACCCGGCGACGCACTCGCGCTGTACCCTCGGCGGCATGATCGGTAACAACAGCTGTGGCGTTCATGCCTTGATGGGCGGCAAAACAGTCGACAACATCGAGTCCCTTGATGTGCTGCTCTACGACGGCACACGCATGACGGTGGGTGCCACCAGCGAGCAGCAGCTTGCCGCGGCCGTTCGCGAGGGCGGCCGCCGCGGCGCCATCTATGCGGGTCTTCGCCGGCTGCGGGACGAGTACAACGCGGAAATCCACGCGCGCTTTCCGCGTATCCCGCGGCGCGTCTCCGGCTACAACCTGGATGAGCTTCTCCCGGAGAATGGCTTCCACGTTGCGCGTGCCCTGGTTGGCAGTGAGGGCACCTGCGTGACAATCCTCGGTGCCACGCTCAAGCTGGTGCCGAGCCCCCAGCATCGGCAGCTCGTCGTGCTCGGATTTCAGGACGCTTTCGAAGCAGCGGATGCCGTGCCGGCAGTTCTTGAGGCTGGCCCCATCGGGCTTGAAGGCTTCGACGGTCTGCTGGTCGACATGATGCAGCGCAAGCAGCTCGCGCTGGAGGACATTCGCCTGCTGCCCGCAGGCCGTGGCTTTCTGCTTGTCGAGTTCGGCGGCTGGACGGCGCAAGAAGCACTGGGGAAAGCCGAAGCTTTTGTGCGGGAAGCGCAGCAGCTCCCTGCGGTCTTGAGTGCGCGTCGCTTCGATGGGCAGGAAGCTGGGAGGGTCTGGCGCGTGCGCGAGCAGGCGCTCGGCGCGTCCGCCTTTGTCCCCGGCGAGCCGCATAGCTGGGAAGGCTGGGAAGACGCAGCCGTGCCTCCTGCAGCGCTCGGCACATACCTCCGCCAGCTCTCTGCGCTCATGCGCCGCTACGGCTATCGCAGCCCCATCTACGGCCACTTCGGACAGGGCTGCGTCCATATGCGCATCAACTTCGACCTCGGGAGCGCAGAAGGGATCGCACGCTATCGGGCTTTCATTGAAGAGGCAGCCGATATCGTGCTGGCGCTGGGCGGCTCGCTCTCCGGTGAGCATGGCGATGGGCAGTCGCGCGCTGCCTTGCTGCCCAAAATGTTCGGCCCACGCCTCATGGAGGCCTTCCGCGCATTCAAGGCGCTGTGGGACCCTGATAACCGCATGAATCCGGGCAAGCTCGTGAGCCCCGGCGTCGTCAACCAGCCGACTGAAAACATCCGTACCGGCGACGGTTACAAATCCGCCACGCCGGAGACCACTTTCCAGTTCCCCGACGATGGAGGCTCCTTTGGCGAGGCAGTGCTCCGCTGCGTGGGCGTGGGTGCCTGCCGCAAAGAGCACGCGGGCACCATGTGCCCAAGTTTTATGGCGACCAGGGAAGAGCGGCACTCGACCCGAGGCCGCGCCCACCTGCTGTGGGAGCTCATGCAGGGTGACGTGCTGGGCGAAGGATGGGCAAATGAGCAGGTCAAAGAAGCGCTGGATCTATGCCTCAGCTGCAAAGCCTGTAAGACAGAGTGCCCAGTCAATGTCGACGTAGCTACGTACAAGGCTGAGTTTCTATCGCATTATTACGACGAGCGTTCTCACCCGTTGCGCGACCACGTCTTCGGCCGCATGGACCAGTGGGCGCGCCTTGCCGCCGTCCTCCCCGGTGCCACGCCGCGGCTGGCGAACGCCATGCTCCGCATCCCGGGCGCGCGCTTCGCGGCAAACAAGCTTCTGCAGCTTGCGCCTGAGCGGGAACTGCCGCCGCTGGCAGCGCGGGCGTACACCCGCACCCTGCCGCGCAGCACACCGCAAACTGGCGCCGCCCAACGCGTTGCCGGCCAGCGCGGTGCCGCCCAGCATATGGTGCTCTGGCCCGATACCTGGAACAACTACTTCCAGCCGCAGGCCCTCGGGGCGGCTGCGAAAGTCCTGCGCCATGCCGGCCTCGCGCCGTGGACGCCGCGCAAGCATATATGCTGCGGCCGGCCGCTCTACGACTTCGGCATGCTGCGCGAGGCACGCGCCTATCTCGAGACGATCCTTACTCGCTTTGCCCCGCAGATCGACGCAGGCCTGCCGTTCGTCTTTCTCGAGCCGAGCTGTGCAAGCGTCTTTACCGATGAGCTCCGCAACCTCTTTCCGCATGATGAGCGAGCCCGGCGGCTGGGCAGTCAAACGCGCCTCTTTGCCGATGCCCTGCAGGAGTATGCGCCGGCCTACCGCCCGGCCCGCGTGAGCGATCAACCCGCGCTGCTGCATGGCCACTGCCACCATAAGGCGCTTGGCAAACTGCAGGCCGAGCAAGACTACCTGCAGCAGAGCTGCGGCAGCGTTGCCACGCCAGACACCGGCTGCTGCGGCATGGCCGGGCCCTTTGGCTTCGAAAAAGAAAAGTATGCTGTTTCACAAGCGTTGGGCGAGCGCGTTCTGCTGCCTGCCGTTCGTGCCGCGCAGCCTGGAACCCTTGTGGTGAGCGGCGGCTTCTCCTGCCGTGAGCAGATATGGCAGGGCACCGGGCATCGCGCCATGCACATTGCTGAGGTGCTTGCGATGGGCATACCCGACTGATCGCGCGTCGGAAGCAAGCGTTCCTTCGCCCACGCATGGCGTCGGCCGGAGACGCAAGGCTCGAGCATTTCCCCCCGCTGTAGAAAGGCCGCATGCCACAACCCTCGCGAATCACCCCTAAGAGAGAAATGCTCTAGCATCAGGAACATGAGTGATCTGCAGGGGCGTGCTCTTGAGGAGTTGGAAACAGCCGGCGATCCATGGCAGCTTTTCTCCCATTGGATGAAACTCGCAGAAGCGAGCGAACCGAATGATCCCAACGCCGCGGCGCTTGCAACCGCGACGAGCGATGGCCGGCCCAGTGTACGCATGGTGCTGGTCAAGCGCGTAGAGGACCCGGCTTTCGGCTTCTTTACCAACGACGGAAGCCAGAAGGGAGCGCAGCTGCACGCGAATCCACATGCCGCGCTCTGCTTCCACTGGAAGTCGCTGCGGCGCCAGGTAAGGACGGAAGGCGCGATCGTGCCCATGCCGGATGAAGAGGTAGACACCTACTTCCATAGCCGCTCGCGCCGCAGCCAGGTAGGCTCCGCTGTTTCCCAACAAAGCCGGCCTCTCGAGAGCCGCGCTGTCCTGGAAGAGCAGCTCAAGGAGTTTGAGGAAGCGCACCCGGGTGAGGTGCCGCGGCCGCGGCAATGGCGCGGCTACCGCCTGCAAGCAGCGCGCATGGAGTTCTGGCTCGACGGCCCTCATCGCCTGCACGACCGCTTCCTCTTTACCCTGGGCGACGGGGGCGCATGGCAGCGCACACGCCTCTACCCGTAAGGGAGGGCGAGCGCCTGGTTTCTCAAAGAAGGATTTGATTGGTGCCGGGAGGGGGGGTCGAACCCCCACGAGGTTGCCCTCGGCGGATTTTGAGTCCGCTGCGTCTGCCAGTTCCGCCATCCCGGCTTGCCGAGTCTCGGCTGCGTAGCCGCAAATAAGTGCTAAGCGATTCACAGTATCGCATACCACCAACAGCCCGCACCCAGGCTCGTTCTGACCGGGAAGCTACCTCGCTCCTGCGGGCTCGGGATGGGGGCTGGTCACGAAGTTCCACACACCGCTGGCAGTCGCTAGGCCCTGCAGCCGTCCCAGTGCGCTGACCTCGCTCCGGCGCGACATATCCAACACATTTCTGCCAATCGCACGGCCTACGGCCTCGTCGGGCAGAAAGGCCAGTGTGTGCGTGCCCGCTGCTTCCAGTTCCCGCCGTTCGGCCTCCCGCGGAGCTGCGTCGCCCATCATGCGTCCCAACGGGTCAAGGATGACCGCGCGCGCGCATCCACGGGCCAGCAGGGCGTTGGTGGAGGACCCGATGCCCCCATCCATATAGGCGCGCCCATTTACGTGGACCAGCGGAAAGGCACAGGGAACAGAACAGCTGGCTGCGACAGCCGTGGCCAGCGGCACACCCGTCGTGTGATCCCACACATGGAACTCTCCGGTCTCTGCATCGACCACTGTCAGTAGTAAGTCGCGCTCCTGCGGCCACGGCCCTTGTGGGGCATAGGAGCGGGCGATCGCCTGGACCCACTCAGCCTCGCCGGGCAGCGCTGCGCGGCGGGCGCTCCTGCCCAGGGATTGCCGCAGCGCGGGGGTGCCCCGCGTCAGCAGCTTCGCCCGGAGAAAAGCCGCCATAAAGCGCAGCAGCTGACTCTTCTTGAGCGCTTCAACCTTCTCGTTGCGGGACTGTTCTGCCACCAACGCGGTGACCGATCCATGTACCGCCAGGTGAGCGCTGACGATCGCTCCCGCCGAAGTCCCAATCATGCGCCCATCCAGAAAAGGCGCGAGTGCCGGTGCGTTTGTGCTGTAGCCTGCCCAGCCCTCCGCCCAGCCGTCCAGCATGGCTGCCTCCCACGCAATCCCCAGCGGCCCACCGCCGCCAAGGACCAATGCACACTTGTCGCTCACTCGCACAGCATGGGGCATGGCAAGTGGGATGCTGCGATGCGTTAATCCCCTGCGCCTGCACCCACCGTAGCTGCGGGCGTATGAACAGAAGTCGCCTGCACGTGGGGTGCCGTGCCCCTGCCTCCGGCACCCAGCAAGGTTTGCAGGATGACGTACAGCACTGGAATGAAGAAAAGGTTCAGGACCGTCGACAGAAGCATGCCGCCCACGATGCTGGTACCCACCGAATGCCGGCTGTTCTCACCGGCTCCACGCGCGACAACGAGCGGCATCACGCCCAGGATGAACGCGAACGAGGTCATGAGGATCGGCCGGAGCCGCAGCTCAGCCGCCTCAATGGCTGCCTCCATGACCGAGCGGCCCTGCCGCCGCAGCTGCTCGGCAAACTCCACAATTAGAATCGCGTTCTTCGCGGAGAGCCCAATCAGCAGCACCAGTCCGATCTGGCAGTACACATCGTCCGGCAGCCCGCGCAGGCTTTGCGCGAGCAGCGCGCCAAGCACAGCCATCGGCACGGAAAGAAGGATGATGAAGGGCAGAGCGAAGCTCTCATACTGCGCCGAGAGCGTCAGGTACACAACCACGATGCCAAGCGCGAAGATGATGACCGTCTTGCCCGACGACTCCACTTCTTCAAGCGCCAGCCCCGTCCAGCTATAGCTCATCCCCTGCATCATGTTCGCCTTCGCGGTTGCGACCATCGCGTCCAACCCCTCGCTCGAGCTCAGGCCCGATGCGGCCGAGCCGTCAATCTCCGCTGAGCGAAACAGGTTGTAGTGCGAGATGACCGCCGGCGCGGACGTCTGCTCAAGCGTCACAAAGTTGTCGAGCGAGATCATCTGGCCCGAGTCGGAACGCACATAGAACTGCCGAATATCCGCTGCGGTGCGCCGGAACTGCTGGTCCGCTTGCGCGTAAACCCGGTACGAGCGATTGTTGAAGTCGAAGTTGTTGATGTACTCCGACCCCATGTACACACTCAGCGCCGTGCTCACCTGCGAGAACGGCACCCCGAGCGACTTGGCCTTCTCGCGGTCGATGTTCACCAGCACCTGTGGATTGTTCGAGGTGTAGGAGGTAAACAGCCCAACCAGTTTGCCGCTGGCATTGCCCTTTGCTGAAATCGTGTGAGCGACGCGGTCCAGGTCCTGCAGCGTATTGCGGCCCAGGTCCTGCAGCTCAAAGGCAAAGCCGCCGAAATTGCCCAGGCCCGAGATGGCCGGCGGCTCAAACGGAACAACAAGTCCACCCGGGATCATGAGGCACTGAGGGCGGATGCGCGCGATGATCTCGGCAGCGGAGTGGCCTTTGCCGAGCCGCTGATCGATGGAGATCAGCGGCAGAAAGGTCAGGCCGTAATTGGGCGCGTTGCCGGTAAAGGAAAAGCCGGATACCGAGAAGCTGCCGAAAATGTCATGCTCGTGCGCCATCTGCGCCGCAAGCCGGTCTTGGATCGACTCAGTGTAGGCAAGCGAAGCACCCTGCGGCGCTTGCACCAGCACGATCAGGTATCCCTGATCCTCCTGCGGTACAAAAGCGGTCGGCACAGTTTTGTACATGTACACCGTCGCTGCCAGGCCGCCGAAAAAGAGCAGCAGCATCAGGTAACGCAGCTGCAGCACCACATGGATCACGCGCGCATACCCGCTGCTTACCTTGCGGATGCCCGTGTCGATCGCCCGCAGGATGCCGATCTTATGCTCTTCCTTGCGCAGCAGCAGCGCTGCAAGCGCCGGTGACAGGGTCAGCGCATTGAAAGCGGAGATCGCGATCGAGAAAGCAATGGTAAGCGCGAACTGCTTATAGAGCAGGCCAGTCGTGCCGGGGAAGAACGACACTGGGATGAAAACCGAGATCAGCACCAGCGACGTAGCAACGACTGCGCTTGTTACCTCGCTCATCGCAATCGAGGTCGCCTCATGCGGGTCCGCGATGCCTTCCGAGATGTGACGCTGCACGTTCTCGATGACAACAATCGCATCGTCCACAACCAGCCCCGTGGCCAGCGTGATGCCGAACAAGGTCAGCGTGTTGATGGAGAAGCCAAAGATCTTCAGAAACGCAAAGGTTCCAATCAGCGAAACGGGGATCGTAATGGCCGGGATGATGACCGCGCGCCAGTCCTGCAGGAAGAAGTAAATCACCAGAATGACAATGCCGATCGCTTCCACCAGCGTGATCACCACGTCGCGGATGCCCTCGGCTACCACCGTGGTCGTGTCAAATGCGACGACATACTTCAGCCCGGGCGGAAAGGTCTTCGAGAGCTCTGCGAGGACAGCCTTGCCTTCTTTATCCACCTCGAGCGCGTTTGCATTGGAGAGCTGCTGCACGCCGATGCCGATCGCAGGCACCCCGGAGAACTTCAGGTCAGAGCTGTAGTCCTCTGCCCCTAGTTCCGCGTGGCCAATATCGCTGAAGCGCACAATCCCGTTTGCCGTGTACTTGATGATGATGTCGTTGAACTGAGCCGGCGTGGAGAGCCGGCCGATCGCGTTCACGGTGATCTGGAAGTCCTGTGTCGACTTGTTTGGCGGCTGCCCGAGCTGGCCTGCCGGTACCTCGACGTTCTGCTCCTGGATGGCTGCAACCACATCGGCGGCCGTCAGCTGCCGTGCTGCCAGCCGCACCGGGTCCACCCAGAGCCGCATGGCATACTTGCGCGCTCCAAACACCTGCACATCGCCGACGCCCTTGATCCGTTTCAGCGCATCCTTGACGTAGACATCCACGTAGTTCGAGATAAAGAGACTGCTATAGCGATTGTTCTCGGCATAAAAGCCGGCCGCAAAGACAAAGTTCGAGTTCGCCTTAGTGACCGTGATGCCGGTCTGGTTGACTTCGGCCGGCAGCTGCCCTGTCGCTGACGAGATCCGGTTCTGCACATCCACCGCGGCTATATCTAGGTTGTAGCCGGTATCGAAGGTCGTTGTGATCGAGCTGGTGCCGTCGCTCGCGCTGGTGGAGGAGATATAGCGCCCACCCTGCACACCATTGATCGCTTCCTCAAGCGGGGTCGTGACCGCCGACTCCACGACCTGCGAGTTCGCGCCGACATAGTTGCTCGTCACCGTGACCTGCGGCGGAGCAAGCTGCGGGTACTGCGCGATCGGCAGCGTGGGAATACACACTGCGCCGGCAAGAATGATCAGCAGCGCGCAGACTGAAGCGAAAACCGGACGCCGGATGAAAAAATCGACCACGCTGAATCCCCTCTACTGCGAAACCGGAGCCCGGGCAATCGCCGAGTCCTGCTTCTTCTCACAAGCTTCTGAAATGGACGAACCTTCAAGACGGCCGGTCGTCACTGCTGCCTTCACAACCTCTCGCTAAGCTGCGCCCGGCCGGCCATGCAGCACAGCAGGAGACCCAAGGCCCGAGAGCTCCATCCCCCTCCAAGCTGTTTCAGGAACCGAGCGGGTGCACCGGGAAGCCCTCCTGGAGGATCTGCAGCCCGGAGAGGATCACTTTTTCTCCGGGAGCCAGCCCGCTCTCGACCGCGTACGTATTGCCGACCGTATCGCCCAACTGCACCGGCTTCTCATGCGCGATGTACTTGCCTCCCCCCGCGGCCTGCGCGACATACACAAAGCTCTGGCCGCCCAGCCGCGTCACTGCCAGCACTGGCACCGTGGCCATTGGCTTGTTTGACCAGGTCACCTGCGCCTTGACAAGCTGCGCCGTCCGTAGCCGGTCCAGGGTCGTCGACTGCACGGGGGCCTTCAGCAGAATGCCTTGCAGCCCGTTGTCGACCTGCGGCGAGAGGAAGTCCACCTTCGTTTTTTCCAAAACCGAGCCGTCCGACGCCAGGATGCTCACCGGCAAGCCAAGGTGAAGCTCGCCGGCGCGCTCCGTCGGGACGTAGATATAGGCTTCCAGGTCCGTGTTGGCGTCCACTGTCGTCAACAAGGTCGTTGCCGAGACGTAATCGCCGATGTGCACCGGGATATCGCCGACCACCCCATCAAACGGCGCCCGAATCTGGTAGTAAGCCAGCTCGCGGCGCTGCGTTGCCGTGGTCGCTACGGAAGAATCGTAATCGGCCTTGGAGTTCTGGAAGCTTTGCTGGGCTTGGTCGTAGGCGTCGCGGCTGGTAATTCCGGCTTCAAACAGCTTGCGCTGGCGCTCCACTTCGGACTGGTTGTACTGGTAGACCGCAAGCTTCTGCGCCTCGGTCGCCGCCGAGGACTGTACCGTTGCCTGCTGCTTCATCGGGTCGATGACCATCAACAACTGGCCTTTGGTGACATGCTGACCCGAGACCACGTTGATCGAGGTCAGATTGCCGTCTACCTGCGGGTTCATCGTGGCGGAGCGGCGGGACTTGATGGTCGATACATACGTGTCATTCTGGGGCACGGAGGAGTCTGCAACGGTCTGCGTCTGGACCGGCAGCCCTCCGGGAGGCAGCGCGAAGGCGGCAGCTGCCGGCGCATGAGATTTGCACGCAAGCAGCGACCCTGTAAGGAGTGTGGCAAAAGTAATGGGAAGCGCAGAGCGCAGAACGTTCATCACGGGACGGGGCCTCAGATCCAGGGTCTGGCTATCACCCAGGATCGCTGCGACATACCCTGATACCACGGTATGTTAGCAATCGTCATTTGGATGCCCGGGCTTTCGCGAAGCTGCAAAGAAGTTGCGGGCGGATCATCGAAGCACAGCCGCCTGGCTGCAAAAGGCAGAGCAAGAATCCAGGTCAGCTTCAGAGAACCCAGCACCAAACGCGCGGCAGAGAACGCGCGGCATTTGGCATGAACTGGCCAGTGCTGATTCTCTTCCAGGGGCTCTTCGTTTTACAAGGATGCTGCAGCCGGCCAAAGAGGCTGGCTGAGGAGCCTGCGCAGGAACCTACAGAAACGCCACTGACTGCACACCTGCCACGTCGAAGCGCTTCCGGCAGCGGATGTTCTTGCAGGCAGCCAGGTCATCCCGCCGAACCATATAGGACTGCGCCTTGGCGAACCGCGCTCTGTCCCGTTCATCGGCGCCGCGCCCCAGCTGCGCCTTTTTCCGGCGGACCAGCCATCCCAGCTGGTACTCACCTGCTTGGCCGCAGTGCGGGCAGGTCAGCAGGTGGGTTCGCTGCTCAGGTTTCTCATCGAAAAAGTCCCGCTCTTCCATACCGAAAGTATTTCATAGAGGGCCCGTAGCCAGCCGTCCTGAGGCGGGAGATCTCTCCCGCGAAAGCTCCTTTGAAACCGGGGTAACGAACACAACTCCTATCAACAGCGTAGGATGCCCTCAGGGATCAGGCTTCGGTAGGGATGCCAACCTGCTGCGACTCATCACTTGGAAAAGAGGATCATGCGCTCAGAGTTGGTTTATGCCGCAGGCATCAAAATGCGGAACCGGTACCTTCTTTCCACCGTAACGATGCTTGCCGTCCGCAAGCTGCACATCGTTTCTACGCGCACGGAAGACACAGCCAACCACGTGTTCTCTGAGCTGGCAGCAGGCCGCGCTCTCGACGTGACCATGCCCGCCTTGAAGCCGCAGGAGCCGATTGAACCACTCCTGAGCCCAGTCGGCTAAGCAGGACGCTGTACGCTGCGTAAGTAGTCGAGCCAAGCGCCCGGCATATCGGCGCCCCCACAGCCGGTCTGCCTGGCGTACCTCCTGCCGCAGTCACCGCACCTACAGGCTGGTCAGGTTCTGATCAGCGCATTCCGCCATTGACGCCGCTCCGCTTTAGCCCTTACCCTAAAGATCTTGCGCAATTCCGCGCCTCCCGTTGGGTGCAGGGCTCTTTTCAGCCCGGGAACGACGGCCAGGTGCCCGCCCTCCGGCAGAAAGCATTCTCCAGCGACAGAGTATGCAGCTCCGCTGATCGTGCTGATCTGGGCATAGTGTGCATCGTTTGCAGGAGCAACAGAGGAGAAGTACGAGATGTCGACGTTTATTCCGAGCGCGCTCAAGATCGAGCGAAAATGGTTTGTGACCGATGCCACCGGCAAGACGCTGGGGCGCCTGGCGACTGAGGTGGCCAGCATCCTTGCGGGCAAACGTAGCCCCATGTACACCCCCTATATCGATGTGGGCGATCACGTCATCGTGATCAATGCCGAGAAGGTTCGCCTCACCGGGCTCAAGTCTGAAAAGAAGGTGTACCGCCGCTACACCGGCTTTCCGGGCGGCCTGCGTGAAGAGTCCTTCCTGCGCCTCTTGAAGAGGCGTCCGGAAAAGATCGTGGAAGAAGCCGTGCAGGGCATGCTCCCTAAGACCAAGATGGGCCGCCAGATGGCGACCAAACTCCAGGTCTACCGGGATGACAAGCATCCCCACCAGGCACAACAGCCTGCGGTTCTCGAGATTGATACACAGCTTGGCAAGCGGAAGGCATAGGGACAGGTAGATGGCAGATCTGGTGCAGTACTACGGAACGGGCCGCCGCAAGTCGGCAATCGCACGTGTGTTTCTCAGGCCCGGCAATGGCGGCTTTACCGTCAATGGCAAGGCGCACGACGTCTACTTTGTGACCGAGCAGCAGCGGATCTCCGCCAAGCGCTCGCTCGCGCTGACTGAGCTGACCGGCAGCTTCGACGTGCTGACCACCGTGCGCGGCGGCGGCGTCAGCGCCCAGGCCGATGCAGTGAAGATGGGCATCGCCCGCGCACTGCTTGAGTTCAACGTAGAACTGCGGAAGACCCTCAAGGCAGACGGCCTGCTGACCCGCGATGCGCGCATCAAGGAGCGCAAGAAGTACGGGCAGAAGGGCGCTCGCGCACGGTTCCAGTTCTCCAAGCGCTAGTCCCATGGCACGGATCTGCTTTGTCGAGCTGCCAGTCGCTCAGCTTGAGCCTTCTCAGCGCTTCTTTGCTCAGGCTTTCGGCTGGGAGCTATCAACCTTCGGCCCCACATATAGTTGCACGCTGACAGGTGATGTCGACCTAGGGCTGCAGGCGGATGCAAACGAGGCGACAAAAGCGCCTCTGGTCGTCATCCAGGTAGAGAATCTAGCCGCCAGCCTCGAAGCTGTGCAAGCAGCGGGCGGCCAGATCACACAGGAACCGTTTAGCTTCCCTGGGGGGCGACGGTTCCACTTCATCGAGCCGGGCGGCAGCGAAATGGCTGCCCTCGAAGCCGATAAGGCAGAAGCAGAGCAGTAGGCACGACCTGCTCCCGGGCTCTGGTCCAGGAGCAGCATCTCGGAAGTGATTCTCCCGTAGACAGGGATCAATCCCGGCCTTTGTGCCGGGATGCAACTCACAAAGGAGGCTGTTTGGCGACCATCACCATGAAGGAGCTGCTTGAGGCGGGCGTCCACTTTGGACACCAGACCAAGCGTTGGGACCCGCGCATGAAGGAGTACATCTTCGGCGAGCGCAATGGGATCTATATCATCGACCTGCAAAAAACCCTGAAGATGTTCAAGGAGGCGTCCAAGTACGTCACCGATCTAACATCCTCAGGCCGCGTCATCCTCTTTGTCGGCACCAAGCGCCAGGCGCAGGATGCCATCGCAGAAGAGGCAAACCGCTGCGGGATGTTCTACATCAACCAGCGCTGGCTGGGTGGCCTGCTCACGAACTGGGTCACGGTGCAGAAGTCGGTGAAGCGCCTGCAGGAACTGGATGAGATGGCGACCGACGGCCGCTACGACCTGCTGACCAAAAAAGAAGTCATCAAGCTGGAGCGGGAGCGCAAGCACCTGCAGGCCAACCTGGCCGGTATCAAGAACATGAAGCGTCTGCCGGACGCTCTGTTCATCGTCGACTCGAACGCCGAGGCCATCGCCGTAAAGGAAGCCCGCAAGCTGGGTATCCCCGTGGTTGCGGTCGTCGACACAAACTGCGATCCCACAGTGGTCGACTACGTGATCCCCGGCAACGATGACGCACTGCGCGCGATTCGCCTCTTCACCTCGAAGATCTCTGACTCAGTGATTGAAGGCGTGCAGATGGCGACCGATAAGCAGTTCATGGACGTCGCCGGCGTTGCTCCGGAAGCCCAGTTCACCGCCGCAACCTTTGAGGATGGCAGCCTGGAAGCCGGGGCCGATGCCGCACCGGAAGCAGCAGCGGCAGCGCCCGAAGCAGAAGAACTGGATCTCGAGTCGGCACTCGGCGGCGGTATTCGCAAAGCGCCGGCCGGTGTCGGCGCCATCACGGAGCCCGAAGTTGCCGAAGGAACCGTCTAGGCGCAGCCTCAAAGCAGTACACCGCCATCGTGGCGTGGTCCGGGGCACCGGCGCCACGCCATCGTTGCGTAAGGATCGAAGCAGGCTATAACCGAACAGGCAGCGCCCGTCTGGTGCGCAGAAGAGGGAATCAAGGTGGCAGCAGTGAGTGAAAAGATTGATGCAAAGCTGGTCAAGGAGCTCCGCGAGAAGTCCGGCGCCCCCATGGGCGACTGTCTCAAAGCCCTGCAGGAAGCCAAGGGCAACATGGAAGAAGCCTTTGTCGTGCTGCGCAAGCGCGGCATGGCTTCTGCCGCAAAGAAGGCCTCTCGCGGCACGAATGAAGGAGCCGTCGGCACCTACATCCATGCCGGCGGCAAGATCGGCGTTCTTGTGGAAGTGAACTGCGAGAGCGATTTCGTCGCCCGCACTGAGGACTTCCAGGACCTGCTCAAGGACATCGCCATGCACATCGCGGCGACGGACCCACGCTATGTACGCCGTGAAGATGTCACCGAGTCGGACCTGGCCCGCGAGAAGGACATCTACCGCGCCCAGGCAGCCGAAACCGGCAAACCCGCGCCAGTCATCGAGAAGATCGTCGAAGGCAAAATGAGCAAGTTCTTTGAGGAGGTCTGCCTGCTCGATCAGCCGTTCATCAAGGAGCAGTCCCTCTCCATCAAGGAAATGATCGCCCAGAAGGTCGGCAAGCTCGGTGAAAACATCACCGTCCGCCGCTTCGCCCGCTTCAAGGTCGGCGACCCCGTCTGGACTGTCGCTCAGGTCAAGGCGGAAGACATGCCTAGCGCCAGCGAATAGCTTCCTGAAGCAGAGAAACGCAGAAAAGCCCGGCAAGAATCAGCCGGGCTTTTCTGCGTCTAAGCCAAGGCAAACCCTTTACCCCTTGCCTCGGGTTCGACGATGGGGTAGCTCCCTTTCCGCATCACACTTCTCATGGCCGCCGTAATCCGTGCCGCATTCGGCTACTTCTTCCTGGTCTTCATGGTCCGCGTCGTGGGCCGTCGACCCGGCAAGCAGATGAACCCGTTTGAGTTCGTACTGATCTTCTTTATCGGCGGGCTGGCACTCACTTTCATCGTTGCCGACGATCGCTCCATTTCAAACGCATTCACGCAGATCATCACCATCGCTCTTTCCCATCTCTTTCTGGTATTGATCCGGCAGCGGTCCAACTGGGTCGCTCGTTTTCTGGACGGAACACCGCTGGTTCTGCTGGAAAGCGGCAGATGGCGCGAAGAAACCATGCGCAATATGCTCATCGGCGCAGACGACGTCATGAGCGCGGCCCGTGAGAAAGGCATCTCCTCTCTAGAGCAGATTGCCTACGCCGTGCTGGAGCGCAATGGCGAAATCACCATTCTGGCCATCGAAGAATAAAGGGAAAAGTAAGGGGGAAAGGGATTTATGGAAACGCCCACAGCGCCTGTTGAAGACTCTGTTGCCAAAGTAGGCAATGAGGTGGCCGTCGGGGAAGATCTCGAGTTCCAGAGGCGCTGGTGGAAGTTCGAGCGCCTGATCTGGATTGTTTTCGCCACGATTGTGGTACTCGACCTCTCAGGCGCTTTCGGCCGCGGTCCTCTGGCCAATGCACACAAGCAAACAGCAGACGGCGCCCTCAGCATGAAGTACGAGCGGGTGGAGCGGTTCAGCACCCCTTCCATCTTGACTCTGCATTTTGCGCCCAACGCCGTGCGCGATGGCCAAATCAAGCTCTGGGTCAGCGACTCCGTCGTAAAGGCACTTGGCAACCAGCGCATCATCCCGGAGCCGGTCACCTCTGCCACGACGGATGGTGGCATCGCATACGCTTTCAACTCCGGTACGCATCCCAACTCGGTTGAGTTTGCGCTGCAGCCCGCTGACCCGGGACTTACCCACTTCACCGTGCGTCTGATCCCCGACGGGGACATCCAGCAACCCATGGATTCGCTGACAGCAGGCATTTTCGTGATGCCCTAAGGTCCCGTGTACACCATTGTCCATGCCATTGTCGGCTACTTCTTCCTGCTCTTCGTGGTGCGCGCTCTTTCCCGGCGGCCCGGCGGGCAGCTTACGCCTTTTGAATTTGTCATCGTCTTCCTTATTGGTGGGATCATTATCGCGGCCACGGTCGGGGATGACCGCTCTGTCACGAACTGCATCGGAGCCATCATCACCATCGGCCTGATGCATCGAATCACGGCGCGTCTCCGCGCCAAAGCAACGCGTTTAGGCCCCGCCATCGATGGCGTTCCGCTTGTCCTTCTCAAGGGTGGTCAGTGGCAGGTAGAGGTGATGCGCGGCATGCGCCTTGACCACGAAGACGTCATGGCTGTGGCACGAAGCAAAGGCCTACGCACACTCGATGGAATCAAGTACGCCATTCTGGAGCGTGTCGGGACCATCAGCATCATCGCCAGGTCGGACCAAGGCAAAACAGACGATATGCAAGATACAGACCAGTCTCAGGACAAAGCGCCGAAGCTGGAGCAGGAGAAAGAGCCGGAACCGGCCGGGCAAAACAGCGGACGATGACGCCACCGATAGAGAGCAGCCCGGAACAGGTGATCGAAACCGAGGTGCCGGCGCGCCTGGACCGCCTCCCCTTCAGCCGCTGGCATGTTCGCATTGTGACTGCCCTCGGCACCTCCTGGCTGCTGGATGGTCTGCAGGTCACCCTGGCCGGTTCACTGGCCGGCATCCTTGAAGATCGCGAAGGCCTGGCACTGACCGCCCCCGAGGTCACAGCCGGTGCCACGTCCTACCTGGCCGGTGCCGTCCTGGGGGCGCTCTTCTTCGGCTACCTCACCGATCGGCTTGGGCGTCGCAAGCTCTTCCTGGTCACCCTCGCCACCTACTCGCTCGCGACCCTGGCCACTGCGCTCTCCTGGAACTTCTGGAGCTTCTCCCTCTTTCGCGCAATCACCGGCTTCGGCATCGGCGGCGAATATGCGGCCATCAACTCCGCCGTCGATGAGCTCATTCCCGGCAAGGTGCGCGGCACCGTCGACCTGATCGTCAACGCGACCTTCTGGCTAGGCGCCATCTTCGGCTCCCTCGTCTCTTTTCTGCTTCTCAACGGGCATGCCCTGCCGGTCAACATAGGCTGGCGCGTCGCTTTTTCGACCGCGGCTATTCTGGGTTTCGGCGTTCTTTTCCTGCGGCTGGCTGTGCCGGAGAGTCCACGCTGGCTTATGCTGCGCGGGCACAAGGAAGAAGCCGAACGGATCGTCACCGACATCGAGGCACAGGTCACGCGCTCCAGCGGCAAAGCTCTGCCTAAGCTGGAGGGCAAGCCTATGAGGCTCGCCGTCCGTGACCATACTCCCTGGGGCGATGTCTTCGGCAGTATGCTGGGCGAGAACCGCATGCGGTCGGTTCTGGCCCTGGTGCTCATGGTCGGCCAGGCCTTCTTTTTCAACTCCGTCTTCTTTACCTACGGCCTCATTGTGAAACGTTTCTTCGGCGTGACAGATGCACGCATGCCTCTGCACCTTCTCCCATTTGCCATCGGCAGCTTCTTCGGGCCCATGCTGCTCGGGCCGCTCTTTGACCGCTGGGGCCGCAAGCCGATGATTGCCGCAACCTATGGCATCTCAGGTCTGCTGCTCGTCGCCACAATATACCCATTCGTTCACGGGCTGCTGTCTGCGCGGGGGCTCGATACCTGCTTCAGCGTCATCTTCTTTGTCGCATCTTCCGCAGCCAGCGCCGCCTATCTCACCGTCAGTGAGATCTTTCCGCTTGAAATCCGGGCGTTTGCCATCGCAATCTTCTATGTGATGGGTACGCTGGCCGGCGGCGTGGCTGCCCCCGTCTTCTTCGGGGAGCTGATCGCGTCCGGCTCCCGGGTCCACGTAGCCTGGGGCTACGCCCTGGGTGCGACGCTCATGCTGGCCGGTGCCGTATGCGAGCTCGTTATCGGCGTCGAAGCCGCCGGGCAGTTCCTGGAGTCGGTGTCTAAACCATTGCAAAGCCGCTGAGCTCCGCGCCTACCACTGCAACAGAACCAGCTGCGAGCAGAAGCCTGGGCCCATCGCAGCCAGGATGCCGTAGCTGCCCGGCGCAGGCTTCCGCTCCTTGATCGTGTCTTCCAGCACAAACAGCACAGAAGCCGAGGAAAGATTGCCGACCTTACGCAACGACTGCCAGGAGAGTGCACACTCCTCCTGCGTGACCCCAGCCGCGTCAGCCATCGCCTCCAGCACCTTCGGGCCGCCCGTATGCAGCACCCAGGATGTAATCTGCTCGCGATGGAGTCCGTTGGTAGCCAGAAAGCGTCCGAGGTCCACCGGCAGGTTCTTCCGGATGATGGCCGGAACATCCGGCGAAAGCACAAGCGTAAAGCCCTTCTCGCCGATGTCCCATCCCATTGCGTCTTCTGTGTTGGGATAGAACGAGGAGGCTGTCGCAAGCACACGCGGCCCGGCCGGCTCCTTGGGGAGCTTGACCTGGTCGCCCGCGATGATCACAGCCGCTGCCCCATCGCCGAAGAGCCCCGTCGCGATAAAGTTCGCTACCGAAAGATCTCCCCTCTGCCAGGTGAGCGAGCACAGCTCGACAGAGAGCAGCACAGCGATCTTGTCAGGGTACGCACGCACATAGTCCGTCGCCTGGGCGATCCCGGAGGCGCCGGCCACGCAGCCGAGTCCGAAGATTGGCGTTCGACGCACATCCGCGGGCAGCCCCATGCGGTTGCACAGGTGTGCATCGAGCGAAGGGCTCACGACGCCAGTCACGGTGACGGTCAGGAGCGCGCCAATCTGCTCCTTGCCCAGGCCCGCCTGCTCCAGAGCACGGCAGATGGCCTCTTCGCCAAGCTCGACAGCCACACGCAGCCAGGCCGCGTTGGCCTGCCCCCAGCGTTCCATCTGGGCATACTCTTCCAGCGGCAGCGCGAAGTAGCGCCCATCGACCCCCACGCGCTGGTGAAAACGCTGTAGCAGCGCAGGGTTCTCGAGTTCATCGCCCCAATGCTTTACCAACTCGTCGAAGATCTCCCCTTGCGTGTAGTACCTGGGCGGCAGGGCAGAAGACACAGCGGCTATCCGACTCAAAGAAGCTCCTGGAAACAGTACTTGCCTTTCCACGGTACAGCGCACCTATCTGACTCGCAAGCGACCGTCCCGGCTCTAGCAATTACTCCATCCACAGCACTGCGGCCATTCGATAAAGAAAGCGGCGCCGGACTAGCCCTCGAAGACCCGTGGCATCCAGCATGGCTTGCAGCTCAGGGGCGGAGTAGCTCTGCCGTACAGAGGCCGGTCCGTCGTGCCGCGAGATCCTGCTCGGATCCACCAGGGCGAAAAGCCTTGCCAGGCAGGAGTGCACCCGGGTCCGCTCCAGATCGTTGATAACCACCGCTACTCGCGCAACACGAACCGCCTCGCGGAGAAACTGTGCAGCCCCCGGCGGATCGAGGTGGTGCAGAAACAAGCAGCAGCTCACCACATCCACAGACTTGTCAGGCAGCGGTATCGCCCGCGCATCCCCCTCTATACAGTGTGGCTTTGGGAAGCAGGCAGGCCAGTCGAGGGGAAGGTGGCTCGCCTGCCGGTCCAGCAGGGTGACGTGGAGCTGGACGGGGTCCTTCGGTCCCCGGCTCAGTGCGAGTGCTGCCGCCGCCAGTGCTGTCGCCCGGCCCGCTGCCACCTCCAGCACAACCAGCTCCCTCCGCGTTCCTGCTGCCTCTGCCAACAGCAGGCGATGTACCCGGTTGCCGCCAAACCAGCGGTTCACAAACTCTATGGAGCGCAGTGCGCTCGCGATCTCGCGTGGGCTTCCGCTGTCCTCATCCAGCAGTTCCGCCTGCGGCTTTCTCTCGAAACTCAAGGGTTACTCCCTGCCTGTTTTCCCTTCATGCGGAGGCTGGGCGACGCCCGGAGCCATGCGATACTCGGAACAATGTACAAGCGTGTAGTGCTCAAGCTATCAGGAGAAGCGCTGGCCGCGGGCCGTGGTTTCGGTGTCGATGTGACCCGTGTGCATGAGGTTGCACGCGAGGTCGCCGAGGTCTGCGCGGAGGGTTGCGAGGTCGCGATCGTCGTGGGCGGCGGCAACTTCTTCCGCGGTGTGGCCGAGCAGGCAAAAGATATGGATCGCGTCTCTGCTGACAACATGGGCATGCTTGCGACGGTCATCAACTCCCTCGCCCTCCAGGATGCAGTGGAAAAAACCGGCATGCATTGTCGCGTCATGTCAGCGATCCAAATGCACCAGGTGTGTGAGCCGTACATACGCCGCCGCGCTGTGCGGCATCTGGAGAAGGGAAGGGTCGTCGTCTTCGCCGCCGGCACCGGCAATCCCTACTTCTCGACGGACACAGCAGCCTCCCTGCGTGCCATGGAGATCCGGGCCGATGTCCTGCTCAAAGCAACCAAGGTCTCCGGCATCTACACGGCTGACCCAGTGCTCGATCCCACAGCCACCAAGTTTGACGAGATTACCTACATGGAAATCATGCGGCTCGGGTTGAAGGTGATGGACATGACGGCGGTGAGCCTTTGCAAAGACAACAACATGCCGATGATCATCTTCAACATGAACGAGACGGGCAACATCCGCCGCGTGATCCAGGGGGAGAAGATCGGCTCACTGGTGACGGCCTGAAGGCAGCTCCCCCCGCAAAGCCTTCTTTGCTGTCCTCGGGAGACGACTCCCCTGAAAGTCCGGCGACTGATGAGGCCGGGCAGCCCCGCAAGTCCAGCCAGAACCGCCTGCCCGCGCTCACCGGCCTGCGTGCCTTTGCGGCCTGCAACATCGTCTTCTTCCACTTCTCCAACCCGCAGTGGTTCGGGCCCTTCGCACCCATCGTGGACAATGGCTATACCGCGGTCTCCTTCTTTCTCCTGCTCTCCGGTTTCATCCTCTCCTACAACTACAGCGCGCTTGCCCAGCGGGGCGAGCTCGTGCACTGGCGTTTCTGGGTAGCGCGGCTCTCGCGCCTCTATCCCATCTACGCGTTCGCTCTGCTTCTTTCACTCGGCATGCTCCACGACGAGTGGGCCGCCAGGCCGCATCGCGAGTTCATCGAAGGGTTGGTGCTCACGCCTCTCCTCTTGCAGGGATGGAGCCCTTCTCTTTCCACCTTCTGGAACACCCCAGCCTGGACCATGTCGACCGAGGCATTCTTCTATCTGGTCTTCCCCTTTGCCGTGCGCTGGCGGCGCCCACAGACCAACACGGGCACCCTCCTGCTCCTCGGCGTGCTCTGGTGCTGCGGCATGAGTCTCCCTCTGCTCTATATGCACTTCCACCCCGACGGCGATATGCACCCCGGCCGCTACACAGAGGGCTTCTGGATCCGCGCCCTCAAGTTCAGCCCGCCGCCGCATCTGCCTTCTTTTCTGTTTGGGATGGTGCTTGCGGACCTCGACGGCCGCATCGCGCGGGCAGGCCGTCTTCGGCTTGCGCTTGGTCTGCTCGGGGTCGGTGGCGTCTACCTGCTGCTCTGCTTCGGCGCGCATATCCCGTATGTCCTGATGCATGACGGCCTGCTGATGCCGCTCTTCGGGTGCGCGATCCTTGGGCTCGCCGGCAGCAATCCGCTGGCGAGCTTCTTCGGCTTTGCGCCCTTTGTCGCGCTCGGCCAGGCCAGCTACTGCCTCTACATCCTCCACTTCAATCTCTGGACGCTGATCCACAGCTCCGGCCTGCTTGAAAAAACCGGTCTAAGCCGCCTTGACCCCTGGATCAGCTACTGCCTGCTGGCTCTCGGTGCCGGGATCGCCTTGCTGTTGATTGAGCGGCCCATGCAGCGCAGGATCCGCAGCCTGCTGCGCTAGCTTCTTGTTAGCGATAGAAAGGCCCGCGCCGGAGCGCGGGCCTTCCTGTGTGCCCTCTACCAGGACTAACTGCCTGCGACAGATTGCGCCGTGATGACAGGGTGGTTGCCATGTGACGTTGCCGCCACACAGCTGGAGAGGCCGGAGTCGATGTAAGGTGCATTCTGCGTACCGCCGAGTGCACCGTTATTCGGATTGATGGTGAAGCCGCTGATATCGCCATCAATAAAGTTGGCTGTATACAGAAAGCGTCCAAGCGCCGGCTCGACGATGATGCACTCTGGCCCGGCACCGGTGCCAAGGGTGCCGCTTGTTCCCAGTGCAGACAAAGCACCTGTCTGCAGATTCACCGTATAGCCGGATACGGACTCTCCCAGACGGTTGGACACATACGCATACAAACCACGCGGGTCAACCGTTACCCCAGCGGGTGCAGTACCTGTAGCAACAGGCCCGGTTGGCAGAGTCGTCAGCTGTCCGGCTATCGCGGTCTGCGTGGAGGTCTTGGTGATGCTGTAGGCGTTGACCTGGTTCTGCGCGCTGTCTGTCACGTAGAGGAAGGTGCTGAAGGGATGGCTCGTGATCGCCGAGGGTGTCGTTCCGGCACAGAAGGGACTTCCCGGGACAGGCGTCACGATGCCCGTGCTGGCATCGAGCGTATAGCCCTGGATAGCACCCTGCCCAGTGGTGCAGTTTGCCCCTGACTGTCCGGCCGCGAGAATGTCAGTGACGTACACTTCCTGGCCATCCGCAGTGACATTCACCGCAGAAGGGGTCATCCCCAAGGGCACAAAAGGGCTCGCCGTTCCATTGACCGTCTGCGTGACTGCGGAAGCGAGCGTGCCATTGTTGTTCGTCTTGTAGACGTAGAGCGCGCCCGGTCCAGCATCCTGGTCGGTAAAGTTCGGCTGGAAGTTCTCCACCACAAAGACCAGGTTGTAGTTCAGCGAGCCATCGCTGTTCAGGACAGAGTGAACGGCGACCGCCACCGGCTCGGAGCCGGAAGGATTCACCTGCGGCGACTGCGCATAGAGCTTGGCATCCGTGCCGATCCCCAACTGTTCCAGTGTGTTGTCGATGTTATTCACGACATACAGGCTCTTGCCCACACTGTCGATGGCGAGTGAGACCGGATCGCGGCCCACTACGAAAGGCGAATCTGGAATCTGTGTCAGAGCCCCGGACTGTGAATCAACGCGGTAGACATTGATCTGCCCCGGGTCATTCTTGGACGAGGTGGTGTAGAGGTAATCCACAGTGTTGCTTGTTCCACACGAAACCAGGCCGACACCAGCGCCGATCAAGACCGTTGCGGCCAGGATGCTCTGGCTCCATCGCTTCAACTTCATCTATTTCCTTGCGCTCCGGCCTGCCATGCAGGCTGCGGTGCTGTTGGGTAAAGGGGCTTGCCCCCGAGTGGGTAAAGCCTTACAGCCAACGCTCCGGCAGTCTCCGCCAGGCACTTTGCCCATGCAGAGACTGCCGTGTACTGGCTCTTACAGTGCGCTCGAAACAGCCAGGCACCAGGACGGGGTACCCACAGTGGGGAAGGCCACGGCTCCACTGATGTCCTTTAACGTACCGGTCCCAGGGTCCAGCTTCCGTCCCGTGATGCTGTTATCGAGCGATCCAGCAGAGTAGATGTACTGGTTCGTCGGGTCCTCAAAGATGCAGACAGGGCCGGAGATCGTCGCTGCGTCAAAGACGAACGGCGAGGTCAGGACTGCCGTATCGAAATACCCGGTCGTTGCATTGATGTTATAGCCGCTGATATCTGCATTGCCGGCTGTTGTGGTGCTTACCGTTGGCCCGCCATTGACCACGAACAAATACTTGCCTGTGGAGTCCACAATGGATTGGACAGGACCTCCGGCTTGCGTGTGCTGCGAGTTATCGTAGGGCGAGCCGTTGATCGGAATCAGCGCGCCTCCAGTACCAATCGTATACAGGTACAGCAGGTCGGCCTTCGTGTCGATCAGGTAGATATACTTCCCGGCATTGTCGCCGGTGATCGCCGTGATGTTGCTGGTGCCATTCGCAGTGATCGTTTGAGTCGTAGTCTGTGTCGGTGACAACTGCCCGTTGCTCGCTAGTGCCTGCGTGTAAACCGTCTGCACATCACCATTCGATACTGCTCCTGCATCCATGGTGAATAGATAGGCACCTGTGATCCGGAAGTCGACAGGATTGCAGCCCACCTGAAAGTAGCTGAGGTTTTGCTGGCGCGCATTCGGTACAACGGCCAGGCGTCCTGTGGATGGGTCGATTGTAAAGACCGTAATGTCGCCGACTGGGTGGTAGACCTGCGGGTTGGCCGGATCCTGGCAAGGATAGCCGGGTGGGGGAGTTCCGCCCGCGGCCACAGTCACGCCCGTCGGAGAGGTTGTGCCCCCGGCTGTTATGCCCACTGGCGAATACTGGTCAAGCACGAACAGGTGTGAGCCGGATGAGTCCACGGCAATACGTTTGGAGCCGAAACCCTGGCTCTGGTACTGGATCTGCTGCTGTAGCTGCCCGTAGCCACCGATCGTGAAAATCGTGATGTTCCCGCTGGAGTAAGTCGTATTGCCCGTACCATCCGTCGTCGCGGCACCCGCATTCAAAACATACATAAAGCGGTCGCCGGACGGGATCACGGCGCGGATCGGATTCGTACCGCCCGAGCTCGACGGGGACCCGGAAACATTCTTGAGATTGCCGTTGTTGTTGTCTTCGCGAAAGGCATTGATTGCGCCGCCGGGCTGGCCGTTCACAGTGGTGCCCAGTACGTATATATAGCCCACGGTATGGTCATTCGAGCAGGAGGTGAGGCCAAGTGTGGCACCAAGCGACCCGGCGATCAGTGCCAGGGCTCGGCCAAAAGTGCGGTACGTCATGCGCTTCCTTCATCCTGCTCGCCCGCTGAGCGGCGCAGGAAACGGTGGTGGGGACCATCCAGTCCCAGCTCATTGTAAACGCACGGATCAGCGGTCTGTTCCGGACGGGGTGAGGCGCAAAAGAGAAAGGCCGGCGCTTGCCGGCCCTTCTCGGCTCATTAGACTTTACCAGAGGCAACCTACCAGACGTGGCACGCGTCCGCAGGCATCATTGGCTGACCGGTATGGCAGCCAAACGCCTTCCCGAAGGCCTCAAAGTTCTGCACTGTCCCATTGGTCCGGAACTCGCCCGGCGAGTGCGGATCAGTTCTGGCCATCACACGCTCTGACGCATCGGTCTGGTTCGAACACCACACCTGCGCAAACGCGATAAAGAAGCGCTGATCCTCCGTATAGCCATCAACCTTCTTCGTCCGCTCTGCTGCCGGCTCCTGAGCCAGCACCTTCTGCAGCGCCATGTAGGAGATCCGGATGCCGCCGTTATCAGCCGTATTCTCGCCCAGTGTCAGCTTGCCGTTCAGCTTCTGGCCCGGCACCGGCTCAAAGTTGCCATACTCCTTCACTTCACAGTCGGTCATGTGGTCAAACTTCGTGCGGTCCTCCGGCGTAAACCAGTTCCGCACGTTTCCGGAGCCGTCATAGCGGGAGCCTTCATCGTCAAAGCCATGGGTCATCTCATGGCCGATCACGACGCCGATGGCTCCGTAGTTGACCGCCGGATCAATCGACTGCTGATAGAACGGGGGCTGCAGGATGCCGGCCGGAAAATTGATGTCGTTCATCGGCGGATTGTAGTAGGCATTCACCGTGGGCGGCGTCATGCCCCACTCCTTCTCGTTCACCGGCTTGCCGATGTGGTTGATCCGGTAGTCGTAGTTGAAGTTCTCTGCATGGCGCAGGTCCGCGACAAAGTCCGCCGGCGTGACCGCGACGCTCGAGTAGTCGCGCCACTTGTCCGGGTAGCCGATCTTATCTCGGAACGTGCCCAGCTTTCTCTCAGCTTCCTGCTTGGTCGGGTCTGACATCCAGGGCAGCTGCTCAATATCCGCGCCGAGAGCACCCTTCAGGTTCGCGACCAGCTGCTCCATGCTGGCCTTGTTCTGCGGTGGAAAGTTCTGCTTCACCCAGTCCTGGCCAACCGCTTCGCCAAACTGCCGATCCGTCAGCGCCGTGCAGCGCTTCCAGCGGGCCCGCTGTACGCTCTGTCCGGTCAGGGTCTTCAGGAAGAAGTTGAAGTTTGCATCGTCGAAGTTGGAAGAGAGGTATGGCGCGACCTCATTCACAGAGTGGAAGCGCAGGTAGCTCTTCAGAGCCGGCAGTGGCTGGTCCGCAATCACCTGCGACATCACCTTCAGGTAGGCAGGCTGGACAACGTTAAGCGTCGAGAAAGCCGGCGGCTGAACCTCCTTAAAATAAGCATCCCAGCTGAAGTTCGGCACGAGCTGCTTGAGGCTGTCCACCGGCATAGGGTGGTAGACCTTGTCTGGATCACGCATGTCCACGCGCGCCATCGAGCCCTGGGCTAGCACCGTCTCGATATCGAGCACGCTCCGCGCCTCCGTCTGTGCCTTGACCTCATCATCGCCAATCAACTTGAAGATCGTGACCAGGTAGTCGTGATACTGCGAGCGGATCTTGACCATGCGCGGATCGCTCTCGAGATAATAGTCGCGGTCGGGTAGGGAAAGCCCCGCCTGGCTCACCGCGGCTATCTGCTTGCTGGAGTCTTTCTCATCCTGCTCCGCGCTGAAAGAGAAGAAGCCATTGCCGACGTATTGCTTGCTACCAAGGAAGCCCGCAATCCCATCCTTGTTCTGAATCGCATCAATCGCGCCGAGGCTCGGCTCAACCGGCTTGGCCCCGAGCTGGTTCGCCTGATCTACGTTCATGCAGGCGGCAAAGAACGTACCGTACTGCTTCTGCGAAGGCGTTTGCGGGTTGTCCGCGGCCTGCTTCAGCTCGGTGTACAGCAGGTAGCTGTTCCGCTCAGCTAGCTGGTTAAAGGTGCCCCATCGCGCCTGGTCCCCGGGTATCGGGTTGTTCTTGCGCCAGCCGCCGCATGCGTACTGGTAAAAGTCCGAGCAGGGATCCGCCGTCTTGTCAATGGAGCTCACGTCAAAGGAGTGCAGCGCTTTCGGCTCCGTAGGGGCGGCCGTGTTGTCAGGGGCAGGAATAAAGGCTGACTGCTGAGCCAACGCCGAGAAGCTCCCGGCAAGCAGCACGGCGGCTGCGGAAACAAAGCGAAGAGTTCGCATAGACTCCTTTGGAAAGAGAGAAAGAGGAAGATCGGGGTTAGGAAGCACCTAGTTTGAAAACTAACATGGCCATTGCACCCGCTCGTCAACCCCCTGCACACCCGGGCCTTTCCTGCGCCATCCTGCCTGTGACCGATGGCACCCCATTTCGCCCAAAATGGGCCGAGCGCCTCGCGAACAGACCCCCCTCTGTCAACCCCCGCCACAGCACGCGGAACTCTGTGCAAGCGGTACCAAAGTACCGTGCCGAGCGCATAACTATGCACCATCCCGCATAGTTATACATTTGCCTCTCACAGAACGGCGTTTTAAGGGCTCGATTGAGTGGCTAAAATCGAGGCTGCTGCGCTTACAAAACACGGTCTTAGGCGACTTGGTTCTCAAGTGCCGGTCTGCGGCCGGCGTTAGAAAATCTTGACGTGGAAGGTCAAATACGTCTTCGGGTTCTCCCGTATCGCGGTCACCAGGTGGTTCGCGTTGGCAAGCATGTCATCGGCATGGTTGTAGAGAGCCGGGTTCCTGACCAGCTGGCCGAGTGTCCCTTCGCCGTTGTCCGCCCGCGCAAGAACAGAGTCAAGACGCGTCACCGTATCGTTCAGCTTGTTCGCGAAAGCGGGATCCTTGGCGATCAGGCCAAGGCCTCCCTTGCCCGCATTCACATCAGCCAGCAGCGCATTCAGGTTCGCGGTCGACTGCTGAAGATTGTTGTAGAGAGATGGGTCTTTGATCAGCTTGCCGATCGAGCCCTGTCCCGAATCAATCTGTGCTGACAGTGAGTCCAGGTGGTTGATCGCGTCATTAGCGCGGTTATAGAGCGTGTCATCAGAGACCAGCTTGCCGATCGAGCCCTTGCCGCTTGAAATGGAATTGACCAGCCCCTGCAGCTGATCCACCGTGGAAACAGCTTTGTTGTATAGGTCGGGATTGTTGATGAGCTGCCCAATGGACCCGCGGCCGGTATTGAGCGAGTCCACAAGGCTGTCCAGCTTGGCCAAAATGGTATTGACCTGCTCGATGGTCCCCTGGCTGGACTTGATCACGTCAGACAGCGAAGGAGTCTCGTTCGTCGGCAGCTCCCCATTCTCGGCGATCTCCGGCTTTTGCGCGGCCTTGCTGTCGATGTTCACCACTGTGTCACCCAGAACGCCGATCGTCTCGAGGCTTACCTGCGAGTCCTGGCGGATGTTCTTTGCGTAGGTGCCTGAGATCTTCATGATCACTTCCACCGGGGTTAGCTTGCGCTCCGGCACGATCCGGATCGCTTTCACCGAGCCGATGGTGACGCCTTCCAGGTTGACCTGTCCGCCTACCTTCAAACCTGCCGAATCCTCAAAGTAGGACCGCACCGTGAGCTTGTGCGAGAACACACCACCGCTGCTGCCGGACATCAGAAAAACCAGTGCTGTCAGCGCGATCAGCGCTATAAAGACCAGCACCCCGACCTTGAGTTGAGACCAATGAACTTCTTGCTGGCTTGGCACAAACACCCTCGCGGCCGCCGAGGCGGCTACCTTCTGCTACATATGGCCGACACTCTCCAGAGTATGCGCCGGAAACGGTCGCGCCGCAGACTCCATTGCGTAAAGGTGTGTGACCTTCGAGGCGGGAGCGTGCAGGACGATCTGCCTTTCGATGACCCGGAGCTGGGAAACGTTGCAGTGAGCCCTACGCAACAAGCCCGCGAGCAGGACGCTCCCGGGCTCCGCGCACCGGCACCGCGAAGCGGAACCGGGTGACAGCCAGTGTTAGTGCGTTCCGTGAGCGCCCACGGTCCCGAACTCCACATAGCTGCGCCCGGCATAGAGGCGGTAGCCGCCCGACGACTCATGCGTGATCTGCAGCGGCACAGGCCGCGCGATTGCGGCGTCGCGAGCAGCGGAAGCTGTGGTCAAAGTATCGCCCGCGATATTCATCACGAGGAAGTGGTCACCCACAAAGCCTACCCCGTAAGCACCAGCGGCCAGGGTGTAGGAGCCGAAGAGCAGCGGCGTTTCTGTCAGGAGATATGCCTGGTATTTCTCCTGCACACCGCTCGAGTAGCCCGAAGTATCTACCAGCCCGCTCAGGATCAGGGCTCCGCTCTGGAGACGAACACCGCTCGCGTTCCGCAGCTGGACGGAGGCAGAGCGGCCCGAGAAGAAGACCGAAGCCGGCATCAGCTTCTCAACTTCTGCATGCGGGAGCAGGCCTGCTTTGGTGTCCGGCGTAGTCGCTGCTGTCTGCGACCAGGCCGGAGCGGTGCTCACGAAAGCAAGGCAGGGAGCGCAAAGAAGAGAAAGCTGAAGCGCCGCGGCAAGAGAACGGTTGCGATGGTAGGAAGGGAACGCGCGAGCTGTCATTGGGGATCTCCGGTGGTGAAGGGCAGGATGGGATGGGAGGAGAGAGGCCACAGGTCCGGACGCCTACTGCCTTAAGGCGTTGCTTACCGCAGCTGTGCCGCCTTTGGCAGGTTTGCGCTTGGTGCGGAGGAAGGCTACTAGCTGATCTACATTCCCGGGAGCCAGAATATCGCCGAATGCGGGCATGCCATGGCCACCCTGGCGGATCTGCCTGGACATGGCTTCTGGAGTGAGTCGCTTGCGCACGTCCTTCAGATCCGGTCCGGTTTCGCTGCCGCCCAGGCCATTCACGCCGTGGCAGTGCTCACACCCGCTGCTCGCAAACAGCGCGGCGCCTCCCTCTGGTGTCGCGGCCCATGCGTCCTGCGCAGCGAAGCTGCCCAATGCCAGCAGGCCGAAGAGCAGGAGGGCTCGGCGACTCATTGCATGGCAGCGCTGAAGCTCTGCGGCTGCGCTGCGGGCGAGGCGACAGATGCGCCTCCATGGTCCAAATCGTGCACGTGCCAGGGCACACCCTCCTGCGCTATCTCGTGGTGCTTGCGCAGGTACTCGAGCGCATACGTGCCGGCGGTGGGGTCATCCTTCTGGTCGGCAAAAGCAGCAGCCTGCTCCGCGGCCTGCGTCTTCAAGCCCAGCCTCCGGTACAGGATCGACAGGTTGTAGTGAGCAGCCAGATCATCCGGGTCGATCGTTTGCACGGTCTCATACTCCGCGCGAGCTAGGTCATAGTGGTGCTGCTGGTAGTAGGAGAAGCCGAGTTCCCGATGAGCATCGCGCGAGCGCGGGAACTGTGCCGCTACCTTCTTAAGGTCAGCGATGGCCTCGTCCATATTGCCCTCGTTCCGCTCGACCAGTGCTAGGTAATACAACGCACGGGCATCGTCAGGCGCCAGCGTCAGTGCTTTGGCAAGTGCGGGGCGGGCAGCATCGTAGCGCTCCCACTGGATGTCGACGATCGCCTGGTTGGTGTACGCGTCGGCGTAGTCGGGGCGCAGTGCCGCTACATGGGCAAACGCAGCCACGGAGGAGGCATATTGCTGTGCATCGAGAGCAGCAATGCCGTAATTGTTCCAGCGCATCCAGAGCTTGTTCTCACCTGTTAAGGGCGCTGCGGGCTTGTTTTCGCCTACGGTAAATGTCCGGCTGGCTGAGGCCATATCCACCACCGGCTGGACCCAGTGCTTGTTCAAGCCAAAATCGATGAAGTGCTGATTGAAGCGCCGGTACTTGACGGTCGCCGTCACCGTGATCCCGCCCTGCATGTCCTTAGGCATGGTGAAGCTGTAGCGCATCACCTGCGAGCGGCCTGACTGGATCGTGTTGTTGTAAGCCACGATGCGGTTGTTCCAAACCTGATGCAGATCGTTGAGCGCGCCTTCCTTATTGATCAGACGGTTGGTAAAGGAATGTGCCGAGGGGTCCAGATCACCCGAGGGCTGGAGAAAGCCGCTCTGCTCCAAAATCTTGCCCGCGCTATCTTTGACCTCGAAGGCAAGCCAGCTCTCGTACATATCGCGCTGCTCCGGCACGTGGCTGTGGGCCGCACCCTTGTTCTGGACCACAACGGAGACGACAACCCGCTCGCCCGGTGTCACAGTGACCGGCTCCGTGCCGAGCGGGGCGATCAACCCGCTATCCGTGGCCACGTCCGTATCGTCAGCTCCCTGGTGCTGGAGCCCGAAGATGTCGACATTGAAAACAGAATCCCGCAGAAATGCGACTACCAGGTCAGCCTGCTTGCTGAAGCCGTAATACTGCGGCACCACGGTATTGGCTCCCAGCCAGCGATGGGAAGCAAGGGTGCCGTGCTTGGCTCCATAGTCCACCCCGACCAGAGCCGCGCGCTGCATGTGGCAGGTCTGGCAGGTAGAGACCGAATCTTTCTTGTAGAAGGGCAGTGGGGACTGCTTGGCAAAGGATGAGTTCTGCCATTCGTCGTAGAGCGAGATCGCCCGCTGCCACTTGTAACCATTTAAGGTCTGCGGCAAGGCGGCTTTGTGGCAGGAGGAGCAGAACTCAGAGCTCTTGTAGAAGTCCTTCATCACGGCTTTGCTATGCCGATCCAGATGAGCCAGGATCTCCGCGTCCGATACAGGCCGGAGGATAGGCGCGCCATTCTCATCGACCATGACCGCGGGCACGCCCATCGTATAGCTACCCGTCCCGCGTGTATCGACCTTCTGGATGGAGTGGCACACCATGCAGGTGACCCCATCCTGGTCGTAAGGGCGCTTCTTTGGAGCGCCTTCTGTGAGCGCGCCGGCTACCGTGGCGATCGGGTCATGGCAGCCCTCGCAATGGCGCGAAAACTCGATGCCTTTCTCCGCGTTCAGCAGCCCTACGTTCTTGAGGTACCAGGGCGCGCGATTCGAGTTGGAGTGGGCAGACTCTCGCCACTCTGTGTGCGACTCCTGGTGGCAGTGCCCGCAGTACTGGGCTGTCGGAAAGCTCTTGGGGTCGATGAACTGCCCCGTGTCTGTCTGCGCATTCGACGGGAGAAAGGGATGGCTTGCGCCGTAGCGGAAGTTGTACTTGGCTGCAATGCCGTCCGAGTACTGCTGTCGCGCTGTAGCAGCCGCCACATCCGCCGTTTCCGCATGGACCGTCTGCAGAGAAACGCTGCGAAGGCCGCTCACCAGCGATGCCACGCCGGCGAGGCCCAGAACAACCATGCAGGCTACGTGCAGTCGGCGAAATGGGGGCGGGGGCAGCTTCATGGACGATGCAGAGGTAGTTGAAAGGTTGTAACGAGGCGATCATAGCCAGCGCCTCTTTCGCTTGTCCATCCATCGAAGGGTGGAAACAGGTTCGCAATCAATGGGCGTCGCTGGCTGCTTGCGCCCCGGCCTGCACCTGGACGGGGCTACCTCGACCCTCCGTCAAAGTCACAAATGTATCCACATGGTCCACGGGAAACGACTCCCGCTTGCCATCGGACCAGCGCACCTCCACCTGGTCAATGTGGGTCGCGCTGCCCAGCCCGAAGTGGGGTCGCTGGTCGCTCGAAGACGCGAAGCTGGCACCCGCGAACACCTCTCCCTGCTGGTGGAGCCCTCCGGCCGTCATCATCACGAGCGAGCCGATTGCATCCCGCGGGCTCTTGCCTTCGCCCACGAGCCGGAAGCCGATCCAGTGGTTCGTTCCCGCATCGGCATCCACGTTGCGCAGCAGCGCCGGTGCGCTGTCCATGTTGTTGACTACGGCATCCATATGTCCGTCGTTGAACAGGTCTCCGAAAGCCATACCCCGGGAGGGCATCGGTGCCGCCAGCGCGGTTCCCTCGGTCGCAGGCACAGGGGCCAGGCGCGTTCCCCGCTCATTGTGGAACAGCAGCGGCCGCTCTGCCCAGCTGGTGCCCCAGGGGTTGCTATCTGCACTGCGATACACATGCCCGTTCACGAAGAACAGGTCTTTCCAGCCGTCATTGTCATAGTCAAAGAAGCCCGTTCCCCAGCCCAGAAAAGGAATCGTCATTTCGGCAATCTTTGTGTCGTAGCTGATGTCGGTAAAGTTGCCGCCTCCGTCATTGCGGTAGAGCGGCTTGTAATCGTCAGAAAATGTGGTGTTGAAGATGTCGAGCAGGCCGCTGTTGCGCTGATCCCCCACTGCGATCCCCATCGAAGCGGTCTCCCTGCCTTCCTTGTTCAGCGCATAACCTGAGGCATAGCTTGCGTCTTCAAACGTGCCATCCCCCTTGTTGATATAGAGGTAGTTCGGCGTCGAGTCATTCGCGACCAGCAGGTCGGGCTTGCCATCCCCGTCCACGTCGACAAAGACAGAAGCCAGCCCGTAGTAGCCCGGCTTGTCCGCCACTCCGGCCTTCTCGCTCACATCGGTAAAGGTGCCATCGCCATTGTTATGGAAGAGGTGGTCCGGCTCGCCTGGTAGCCCGCGCGGCCCGCAATAGGTCTTGACCCCTCGATACTGGCAGAACGAGAACGAAACGCCTGCTTCACCAGCGCTGGGCTGTGCCTTGCTGTCGTAGTGCACGTAGCCGGGCACAAAAAGATCCAGCAGCCCGTCGCCGTCGTAGTCCCCCCAGGTGGCGCCTGTGGACCAGCTGCCCAGCGTGACCCCAGCCTTCGCGGCCACATCGGTAAAGGTGCCGTCATGGTTGTTGTGGTACAGCCGATTCTTGCCGTAGTTGGTCACGTAGAGGTCAGGCCAGCCGTCGTTGTCGTAGTCGCCTACTACGGCCCCAAACCCCCAGCGTCCGTTCTCGACCCCCGCTTTCGCAGCGACGTTCGTAAAGGTGCCGTTATGGTTGTTGTGGAAGAGGGCAGCCTTGGGTGCAGACACCTTGCCGTCCTGCGCAGCCTCTGTCGAGCCATTCACCAGATAGATGTCCAGCCAGCCATCGTTGTCATAGTCCAGCAGCGCGACTCCGGACCCGATCGTTTCCAGGATGTACTGCTTCTCCGGCGCGCCCATCTGGTGCTTCCAGGTGGACAGCCCCGCGGCGACGGCGATGTTCTGAAACACAATCGGGCCGCCTTTCACCGCGCCACCAAGGGTGATCGGCATGCCCGCGGCATCCTGCACCGGAGCGTGCGCGCTGCTGGTCGCCGAGCCGCCTTTGGGAGGAGCTTGTGCGCCTTCCTGGGGCTGGGTGCTGCCGGCATCGAGATGCCCCTGAGCCAGCGCTGCTTCACCACCGTGCACAGAAAAGAAGATGCCGATCGAAAAGGCGAGCAACAGGCAGAAGGCGCCGCGGGTTGCGGTGCGTTGGGGAGAACGACCTTCATAAAGACGGGAAAACATAGCAAACCTCAGCCGCGGCTGCGCGAAATCATAGCGCAACCGCCCCGCTCAGCGCCTCCACCCTCCGGACGAGAGATCAGGGCCTGCGCGTGCTGCTCTTGATGGACTTGTAAATGGCGAGCTCGCGCGCCGCATCCTCTGCCTGGCCATTGCGTCGGTAGCAGTTCTGCAGCTGGTAGTGGATGTCGTAGTTGGCAGGCTCTGCTGCGGCCGCAGCCTTCAGGTGTTCAATCGCCTGCGGCCATTGCGACTGCTCAGCCAGGAGCTTGCCTAGTTGGTACTGGGCTTCGCCGTTGCCGGGCTGCCGGGTGACCACGCCGTCCAGAAGCCGCTGCGCCTCTTCTTTCTGGGAAGTTTCTACCAGCGCATAGGCGAGGTAAAACTGCGCGTCGAGATCGGACGGGTTCCCTGCCAGCTCGGTCCGCAGCTCCGGGATGGCATCGGCAGGGCGGCTCATGTGGATCAGCGAGATCCCGGTGCTGGAGTGTACTGTCCGCAGCGACGGGTCTTCCCCGGCTGTCTTCTGCAGGCAGCTCACAGCATGCTCGTAGTTCTCGGTCTGCTCATACACCTGGCAGACCAGCAAGCGATTTTCAGCCGGCATCGCACGGTTCACGATCTCATCAAGAATCCGATTTGCCTCAAGGGGCTGCGATGTATGCGCAAGCGAAAAAGCCCATGCGTAGGCTGCATGATTGTCGGCTTCTGTCTGCTTGGGAATCGTCGCGAAGGTCGCCGCGGCCTCTTTGAACTGTTGCAGTGAGAACTCTGAAAGCCCGAGCAGGAGGCTGGCTTGACTGTTGCCCGGCTGCACCAGCAGCGCAGAGCGGAGAGCCGAAACACTTGAGCTGTAGTCACCGAGCCGAAAAGCGGCCATGCCCAGGTTCTGCATCGCGCCAGCGGCCGTTGGGTCCCAGTGTGTCGCGGCCTGGAAGAGAAGGAAGGCGCCCTTGAAGTCGCCCTGCTGCTGGATCACCGCGGTGCCCCAGTCGGTGTAGGCCTCCGCCAGGATCCTGCGCAGCGCGCCTTCCGTGGCGAGAGAAAGCCCCACGGCTGATGGGGGAGGGGTTCCCGGGTCAGGCTGTCCCTTGGAAATCGCAAGCGCTCGGCTGTTGCTGGGCTCGGCTCCGAGCACATCGCTGGCCAGGCTGCGCCCGGTCTCGGCATCGCCTGAGGCGAGAAGCTCGCCCGCCAGATCGAGCTGTGCTTCATGGGAAGGTTCGGTCGCAAGCGCGCTCTTGTACAACCCGGCTGCCTCAGCGTGATCGCCCCGGGCGGCGTAGCCCTGGGCGAGCTGTCTAAGCGCCGTGGCGATCACCATGCGACTGGTCTGCACGATGTTCCCGGCATCGCCGGTGGCTATCGCTGTGAGGAGGGCGTGGCGGAGACTTTTGTATTCGGTGATAGGTTCCACGCCTTGGGAGCCCGGCCCCTGCGCGTAGCCAACGGGTGCAGTGAGGCAGCCTGCGGCAAGCAGGAGCAGCGAAAAGGCCGCCCAGCGAGCCGGCCGAGAAGCAGGCGGCAAAAGCCGCGATAGAAGACAGATAAGCAAAGTGGTCCGCCAGCGCAAAGTGTAGCGCGAAAAAGATCAGGACTGGCCCGGGGGCCAGTCCTGATGGTTGCTTCTAACCAGAAAGCGATTAGAAGTTGAAGTGCAGCGTGTACTGGAGCTGCCGGGACGCGTTGCCGCCAATCAGAGCATTCGAGGCGCCGAATCCGCTCGCCGCTGTCTGGGTCGAAATAACAGGGTTGGCTACGCTGCAGGGCTGGTACTTGCCACCGACCGGAGCGCCGCAGTTGACGCTTTGCTCCGGGGTGAAAGAGCCATCACTGGAGTTGAAGTTGGCATGGTTGAGGATGTCGAAGAAGTCGAGACGGAACTGCATCGTCACGCGTTCCTTGATCAACCAATTCTTGTCAACGGAGAAGTCTGTGTTGTTGAAGTTGGGACCGTTGCAGTACCCGCGCGGCTCCGTATTTGAGGGAATGCTGCCGATCTGGTAGCCGACCAGCGTGAACGCATTCGGATTGACGATCTGAGCGCCCTTTTTGCCATCCGTGCAGCTCTGGCCAGCCACGGTCAGAGGCCGTGTAGCAGAAGTGAGACCAGTCTGTGCCAAGGCATTCAGTGCACCCGCAGCGGGGGTAAACAGAGCACCATTCAAGATGTAGGGAGCAGGCTGAGCAACGACATTGCTCGTATTCTCGCTCGCACCTTGGTAGATGGTGAACGAGTTGCCATTCTGTGCGGTCTCGATACCGCTCAGCTCCCAGCCGCCCAGCGAACCCTTCACAAGGTTCGAGTGGCCACTCAGAGAAGGCAGGTCGTAGATGGCATTTGCAACAAAGTTGTTCGGCCGGTTGGTGTCGCCATTACCGCGATCCAGTCGCGGATCAGGGTAGTACTCGCGGCTCTGGGCACCCAGGCCGCCGCTTGAGTCGTCCAGGATGATGTCCGCAATCGAGTGCGACCAGGTATAGGCAGCCAGGAATTGCAGGTTGCGTACGCGAGTTTTCACCAGGGTTTGCAGCGCTTCATAGCTGGAGTTGCCGTCATGCGTCCACCACGCCAGGGTCCCGAAGTTTGAGTACGGACGGAAAGCATTCTGCGCCGTTCCATTCACGAACGATGCCTGCTCCCAATTCTGCTCGGGAATCTGGTTGATGTCGTAGGACGAGGTCAGGCGTGTGCCCTTGTTGCCCACGTACGAGAGCGAGAACAACGAGTTTGCGCCGATCGCCTGCTGTAGGGTGAGGTTCCACTGCCAGGAGTACGGCACCTTGTCGGTGGTGTCATACCCACCGGCCGGGCTGGCCGTGCCGCCCGTCAGCTGTGCCGGAGTGGCGCCGCCCAGGGTGCGCTGGTAGTTGCTCTGCTGTAGGGCGAAGGGAGCATTCGAGACCAGGGTATAGCGCGAAACACGCTCCCGCTGGAAAAACTCGCCGGCACCCGCACTCAGCACGGTTTTGCCATCGCCCCGTGTATCCCAGTTCAATCCGAGACGCGGTGCGAACAGGTGGTAGTTCACATTGACCAGGTACTTGTTCGGGCCCGGTGTTCCGAGGCTGAAGTTGGTTCCGTTCGCTGCGTTTACCGCGCCGCAGGGGTTGGTACCCTTGACGATCAGCAACCCATTGCAGGCATCGCTGGCAGGCAGGGCCGGGTTGTAAAGCGACGGCTGGAAGTTGGTCTCCTGACCGTTCGGCTGGAAGGTCGGCGGCATGATGGAGTAGCGGACGCCGGCATCAATGGTGAAGTGAGGCGTGACCTTGAAGTTGTCTGTCACGTAGAACTCGTAGTCGCGCCAGCGCAGCTGCGCGCGCACGTTGGTCGAGGTCTCCGAAAACAGGAAAACGTTATTGGGGATCAGGAAGTTGGCCAGGTTGTTGCCCGTGGTGCTTCCACCGCCAGCCCCTCCAGCAACGCTCGTGTCGCCCGTGCCGATCGAAGGCCGCTCCGAGCTTGCCGGGCCGGTGTCCTCATCTTTTCCGTCCCAATCAAAGCTGATGCCGAAACGGAGATTGTTGCGGCTGAAGACCTTCGAAACATCATCCTGGAAGCTGTACAGATCCAGCTGGTTCTGCCACGGCGCGATCAGCGATGTAGTGTTGCCGCTACCGTAGCTGCCGAGGTTGATCTGCGCTACACCTTGCTTGGAAAGCTTGGCGCTCTCCGGGTACAGAGTCGGAACGGCAGCTGTGACTGCACCTAGCAGGGCGGGATCTGTTCCCCCTGCGGTGATGACGATCCGATTGTTGGAGTACTGGAAAGCCGCGTTGTTCACGAGCGAATTGTTGATCGTGGAGGCGAGGCGGCCCATCACGGACTTGGATGGCTGTGCCCAGCTGCTGTTCAGTGCCGGGAACGGATCATCTCCCCAGTAGCCTGCGTTGTAGGCCGGGTTGCTCCAGGTGTCCTGCGTGTAGCGCCCAGTAATGACTTCACTCTGCGACAGGTTGTAGTCGCCGCGAACGTTTTCTTCGCGCCAGTACAAGGTCGTCGGCAGGGACTGGGACCAGTTGTCTCCCTGGCTATTCAGGGTCGCCTGCGTTGGCAGCGGGTAAAGCTGCAGAACGGTCAAGGCACTGGGATCAAGCGCGTTTAGCTGGTTTGGGTTGCCGGGTGCTTGAAAGGCCGCCGGAATGCTGGCCGGTGTCTGGCTGCAGGAGGTTGTGGTGCCCTTGAACGACTGAGAAAAGTTGCCCGCCTGTTCCGCTGCCGTTGGCACACAGGCACTTACCGTACGGCCGCGAACTTCGCGGTTCCATTCTTCACTGAAGAAGAAGAACAGCTTGTCCTTCTTGACCGGACCACCGATGGAGTAGCCCCAATCATTACGCCGCAGCTTGTCCTTGCCGCCCAAAGGCAGCACCGTTCCCGCGGCCTTCGCCGCCTGTTCGGTTTGAGAAGCGAAATACGTGTACGCGTCCAACACATCATTGCGGCCGTCATAGAACGCGCTGCCATGGAAGGCATTGGTGCCGCTGCGGGTGACGATCGAGATGATGGCGCCTGAAGCCTGCCCATACTCTGCCCCGAAGCTGTTGGTCAGCATCTTGAACTCGGCAATGGCCTCGTTCGAGGGGTAGATCAGGATGGTGCGATTGGACCCGACATCGTTGTTGTTCACACCATCAATCAGGAACAGGTTGTTGGTCGTCGGGTTGCCGTTCACCGACATATCCACGCCGCCCTGTAGGCCCTTGTTCTTGGTGTCAAAGTTGTTTGCTGCGGAAACGCCTGGCTGGAGCTGCGTCAGCTCCACAAAGCTGCGGCCGTTCAGCGGCAGTTCCTTCACCTGGGTACCGTCGATGACCTGTCCTAGTGTGCCGCTGTCGGTTTGCACCTGGACGTTGCTGTCCTGAACTGTCACCTGCTCGGTTGCCGAACCGACCTCAAGCTGCGCGTTCACAGTGTTGGTGGAGGCTACATCGACTGCGATGGCGTTGGTGTCGCTCTCCTTGAACCCGGTAGCGGTGGCAACTAGCCTGTAGGTGCCCGGCGGCAGCTGCGGCACGGTGTACTCGCCGCTTGCATTGGTGGTGGCTGTGCGCTTGATGCCGTCTGCTGCGTCCTCTACCGTGACTTGGACGTTTGCGACGGCGGCGCCCGAACTATCGGTAATTACGCCAGAAATGGCGCCATTTGTTTGTTGCCCGTGCATGGCGGTTGATATCAACCCCGACGCACATAGAAAGGTCAACTGCCTCAGTCTCTGCTTCTTCATCTAGCCTCCAAAAAACCAACAAACCACGTCATGTTTCGGCGCTTGGTTAGGGAGCACGCCCGGCGATCAAGGGGGTTTACACCGAAAGCGTGCCTGTGTACGCAACAGCAGCTGTGGGAACTTCTTGCGGGCGCCGCAGCTTCGCGGCGACTCCGTGGTTCCATCCACTGCGCCCCCTGATATACACGAGCGAAGAAGCGGGTGTCCAACTTTAGTTGCATAGAGGGCAGCACAAAGTAACAGAACTCTATGCAACGCAAGAAAAGCTCCCCGGCGCCGCGTAAACCTACTTGTCCCGATGTGGGACAAGTAATTCTCTTGGGACGAGACCGGAACCTTCCAGCACGGCATAGAAGTGGTCAGCCGGTAGATGGGTAAGAGTCTCCTGCCGCCCGGAAGGCCAGCGAATCTCCACCTGATCGACGGACGCAGCTGCTCCCAGGCCAAAGTGAAGGCGCAGGTCACTCTGGGAAAGGTAGCTCCCGCCGCTGCGCACTTCGTCGGTCTGCGTCATTCCTCCGGCCTTGACGGTAACGCGCGCACCAAGAGCCAAACGATTGCTGCGCGTCCCTCCCAGCTCCAAGCTGATCCAGTGCCGGCCGGGGATACCGGTGTTGTGCAGGATCATCGGGGATCCGTCCAGGTCTCCCACGACTGCATCCACATTGCCATCATTATCGAGATCAGCCACGGCCAGTCCACGGCTTACCCGGAGGACAGACAAGGCTGCGCCGGCAAGGGAGCCTGCATCGCAGAAGCTGCCATCCCCCTTGTTCATAAAGAGGTTCTTGGGCTGGCGATAGCGCGCTCCGGAGGGCAGCTCATCCACTTGCGGATAGACCTGGCCGTTGACCGCCAGAAGGTCAACCCAGCCATCGTTGTCTAGGTCGGCAAAGGCATCGCCCCACTTAACCCAGGGCAGGCTCGCCAGCGCGACGCCCGCATCGTAGGAAACGTCCGAAAAGTTGCCCTTTCCATCGTTCCGGTAGAGGGTATTGTGCTCATCGGCGAAGGTAGTGATGTACAGGGAGAAGCGGCCGGTGTGGTTGTAGTCAGCTATCGCCACGCCCATGGACCCCTGCTCGGACCCGTCACCGCTGACGGCTGAACCCGACTCGTAGCTCATGTCGGTGAAGGTGCCATTGCCCTCGTTCCGATAAAGGTAGTTGGGGGTAGAGTCGTTGGCCACGTAGATGTCCGGCCTGCCCGTGTTGTTGAAGTCAGACCAGACAACGCCCAGGCCGTAATAGCCTGGGGCATCAGCGACGCCGGCTTTCGCGGAGACATCGGTGAAGGTTCCATCGCCATTGTTGTGGAACAGGTGGTCGCCGCCGCCCTTTAACCCGCGCGGGCCGCACTGCACGCTGAGTCCTCGGTAGCGGCAGGTGGGGGTGCTCCCGAACGCAGGCAGGTCCGACAAACTGAAATCGACATAGCCGGTGACCATTAGGTCGACATAGCCGTCGCCATCATAGTCGCCAAATGCGGCGCCGGTGGACCAGTGGCCGGCAGCGACGCCCGCCGCCTTGCTGACATCGGTGAAGCTGCCATCGCCATTGTTGCGGAAAAGCGTATTGCTGCCCAGGCCGGTGATGTAAAGGTCGGGCCAGCCATCATTGTTGTAGTCGCCTACGGCGCCACCCATGGCAAAGCCGGCCATGGCGACGCCCGCCTTTTCGGTCACATCGGTAAAGGTTCCGTCGTGATTGTTGTGATAAAGCGAGCTGCGAGCGGTCTGGCCTTTCAGCGCCATCTCGACTGTCGGCGCATTGGGGAAGTAAAGATCCGGCCAGCCGTCACGGTCGTAATCGATAACAAGGACGCCGCCGCTCATCGACTCAACGATGTACTTCTTTTCAGGCGCGGAGAGATGGGTAAAGCGGATCCCCGTCTTTCCCGTGACATCGAGCAGCTGGGGGATGGCCCGGCCGGTGCATACCTGCGAGTGAGCCCCGGGCGGCGGCGGCGAGGCGATGCTGTGAGCCTGGCTCCAACCTTTGTGGCCGGTCGCAGCAAAAGAGAGCAGGACGGTCAGCCATACGCTCGCAGACTTGAAGCACAAAGACATGCGCACCATCTTAGCGAGCCTTGATTTCTCTGTCTTTCTCTCCGCGGCTACTCGGGGGAGCCTGGAAGCGTTTCGGTTTCGAGGATCACGACAGCCATGGCGGTTTGCGCAGTATGCGTCAGCGAGACATGACTGCGCCGCGCACCCAGCTGCTCTGCCAGCGTGCGAGCCCGGCCGTGGAGCAGCAAGCCTGGGGCGCGCCCGGGAGCCCGCATCACCTCGATGTCGCGCCAGCCGATACCCCGGCTGATGCCGGTGCCGAGCGCCTTGGCAGCGGCTTCCTTGGCGGCAAAGCGGGCAGCCAGGCTCTGCGCCGGGAACGGCTTGCGCAGGCAGTACAAACGCTCACCCTCGGTAAACACGCGATGGAGAAAACGCTCGCCGAAGCGCCGGAGCGACGCCTCAATGCGTTCGACTTCCGCGATATCTGTTCCTAGGCCAACGATCATCTCCTTCCAATGCTACTGCCGCGGAGTGTCCCGTTCCAGAACGGTAAGGTGACTAGCGACCAACCGGCACACCCGGAACGGATACCAAAGATCAGGAGGCATGCCGCTCTTGCAAAGGGCGTTTGCTGACGATGGAGGAAGCATGAAGACTTGGGAGACAGAGACAAAGCAGGCAGAGCAGGACTGGAACCTCATGCTTGTCGCCACAAGTGGCAAACGGCCGGCCGGCGTACTGGAGGGGCTCAGCGGGGCCATCCTGGCCTGCGGAGGCTGGGTGCTGCGCCAAGGGCAGGTGAGTGACGTTTGCGCGGACCTGGACTTTGAGTTTCCCCGGGTGCACGCCATGGAGATTTACAGCGTGCTGATGGCAGCCGGGGTGGAGCTAAGCCTGGAGGCGCATCAGCAGCTCACAGCCCTATGTCACTGCACCGGCCACCTGCAGAGCGGTGATGCCTTTGCGGCGGTTCGGGTTCAGCTCACCTTGTACGCGGAGGAGGCCGCCGGCAGCTTTCTGGCCAGCCTTGCCGACAGCATCAAGGAAGCAGCCTGATGCAGGCTGGTGCAACCAGAAGCAGGACGCTCCTTATACTCGCGCAAGGCCTCCTTAGCCGGCATTGACCAGGCCGTAGCGGCGCTGCCAGGCTTCACGCAGGGCGGTCCAGACTGTGGTCCTCTCCTCTTCGGTCGCTTCCGCCCCGGGTTCGGCCACAAAGCGCCGAGCTTCTTCCTTCGCCTGCTCCAGCAGAGACCGGTCGCGCACTAGCGAAGCCACCCGGAAGTCTGGCAGCCCTGACTGGCGCGTCCCGAAAAACTCGCCCGGGCCTCGTAGCTCCAGATCAAGCTCTGCCAACTCGAATCCATCCTGGGTGCGCACCATCGCCGCCAGGCGCTCCGCTGAAGCCTCGGACACCCGATCCCCTGTGATGAGCAGGCAGCAGGAGCGTGCGGACCCTCGGCCGACGCGGCCGCGCAGCTGGTGCATCTGCGCAAGGCCGAAGCGCTCGGCGTGCTCGATGACCATGGCCGTGGCGTTGGGTACATCGACTCCGACCTCGATGACCGTGGTCGCCACCAGCACGTCAATCTCACCGCGGGCAAACCGGCGCATCACGACCTCCTTGTCATCCGCTGGCAGACGGCCATGCAGCAGGCCCAGGCGGAGACCCGCCAAGGGGCCGTGGCGGAGCTCCTCATACATCTCTGTCGCTGATTTGAGATTGCTGCGGCCTTCAAGCGTCTGCTTGGCTGGCACTGCTCTGGCTGGTGCAGGCTCGAGGAGGCCGGCAAAGAGGGGCACGGCAGAGGCAACTGCCTTCCCGGCACGGTGAGCTGGCTTCTTCATGGCAGATTTCTTCGCCGGCCTGGCTGCCGGCGAGTCGTCTCCTGAAAAGTCGAGCTCGGGCTGGTCGTCTTTGGGCCCCTCAATGACCGGGTAGACGATGTAGGCCTGGTGGCCGCGAGCAACCTCCTTGCGCAAAAACTCCCAGACCTCGCCGGCGCGTTCGTCAGGCAGTTGGCGGGTCACGATCGGACTTCGTCCTGGCGGGAGTTCATTAAGGACGCTGACCTCCAGATCGCCGTAAAGGGTCAGTGCGAGTGTTCGCGGAATCGGGGTGGCAGTCATGGCCAGCAGGTCGGGTTCGGCGGCCCCGGGCTTCTTCATCAGGCGAAAGCGCTGCAGCACGCCGAAGCGGTGCTGTTCATCGACCACAACCAGGCCCAGCTTGGCGAAATCTACTTTGTCTTCAATCAGGGCATGTGTGCCGATCACCAGGTCTGCTGTGCCTTCGGCAATGCGCTGCCGGTTCCAGCGTTTCTGAGCCGGCTCAAGCGAACCGGTCAGCAGAACGATGCGGTAGCTCCGGCTGCTCCCATCTCCGACGCGCTCCAGCAACTTGCGCGCAGCCAGATAGTGCTGCGTCGCCAGGATCTCGGTCGGTGCCATCAAGGCAGCCTGGTACCCGTTCTCGATCGCGATCAGCATCGCCTGCATGGCCACAATGGTCTTGCCCGCGCCTACATCGCCCTGCAGCAAACGCCGCATGGGTGCCGGCTTGCGCATATCTTCTGCGATCTCGGCCAGAGCACGCTTCTGTGCCGCTGTAGGGTGGAAGGGGAGAACCTGCCGCAAAGCTTTGCGTACTGACTCATCCGTGACAAAAGCGATGCCGGTCTGCTCGCGTGCCTTGCGGCGCTTCAGCTCCAGACCCAGCTCGAGAAAGAAAAGTTCTTCAAAGATCAAGCGCTGCTGGGCCGGCGTACGCGCCCCCTGCAGCATAGTCATGGGCGTGCCCGGGGGAGGGAAGTGAACCTCTCGCAGAGCGCGGGCGCGACCTGGGAGTTTAAGTCGCGCGCGCAAAGCCGACGGCAAGGTTTCCGGAACAGATTCACCCAGCTCCGTGAGTATGGTGTACATCACGCGCCGAAGCCAGCGGGTGTGCAGACGGTTGCCCCCAAGCGACTCGTAGATGGGCGTAATGCGGCCGACCTCCAGGAGTTCGCCTTCGGACGCTGCCGGGGTCTGTGCGTTCTCCGGCAGGAGCTCGACCTGTGGGTTGATCATCTTGAAGCCGTTGCCGGAGCGGGAGGCCTCCACCTTGCCGTAAACCACCACCCACTGCCCCGCCTGGTACTTGTCCTTGAGGTAGGTGCCGTGGAACCACATGCATTTGAGCGTCTGCAGGTTTTGCCCGACCGTGAGCTCAAAGATCGGCATGCGCCGGGTGTGGAGCAGTGTGCTGCCGCGCACCTCGCCGATGACGCTGCTCATCTCGCCGGCGCGCAGCTCAGAAAAAAGCACCGGGTGCAGGCGGTCCTCGTAGCGGAAGGGCAGCCGGTGAAGCAGATCCTCCACGGTGACGATGCCCTTGCCCTTGAGCGACTCCGCAATGCGGGGACCGATGCCCTTGACGTACTGCACCTGTGTCTCGAGCGTAAGAGCCGGGGGCGAAGGCATTGCAAGCTCGATCTTAATGCAGGGCGACTCCATTCCTAGACACCCGCGCACCTACGCCCGCGCACCTACACCCGCGCACCTACACCCGCGCACCTACAATAGACGCGTGACTGCTCAGGGAGGGGAAGGGGAGCGTCTGTTTACGTGGCGTGAGCGCACTATGCTTGCTCTCCTCACACGCTTGGCTGCGCTCTGGATCACCGCGGTAGGTAGCACCTTACGCTTCTACGTGATTGCCGAAGAGGGTTCCGCACCTGCGCCCCTGCCTGCGCGTGGCATCTATTGCTTCTGGCACCAGTGCACCTTCAGCGCAGGCTGGTATTTTCGCAAGTACAACGCCTGCATCTTGATCAGCCGTTCGTTTGATGGCGAACTGATCGCCCGCACACTTGCGCGGCTCGGCTTCCGGAGCGTACGCGGCTCAAGCTCTCGCGGAGCGGTAGGCGGGCTGCTAGCGCTCCGAGCGGAGCTCGCGCAAGGAGGGCTCGCCATCTTTACCGCGGATGGCCCGCGTGGCCCCGTGCATCAAGCCAAGTTGGGACCCTTGAAACTGGCACAGCGCACAGGCGAGCCGATTGGCTGCTTCCACCTGCATGCGCAGCATGCTTGGGTGCTGCGCTCCTGGGACCAGTTCGCGCTGCCGAGGCCCTGGTCGACAGTGGTGGTGAGCTGGTCTCGTAGCATCCCGGCCCCGCCAAAGGACGCCTGCGACGCTGAGCTGGAGCAGGCGCGGCAGGCGCTCGATGCTGCGCTGGAGCGTGCACGTAGAGCAGCAGAACAATGGAGGCCGGCCGAGCATGGCTGAGGAAAAAGCGCCGGAGTTGGTCAGTGACTACGCGTTCGCACTGCCGGAAGAGCTCATCGGGCAGGAGCCTCCGCCAGAGCGCTCCGGTGCGCGCATGCTGGCGCTGGACCGCGAGAGCGGCGCGATACGGGACACGCGCTTCACGGAGCTGCCCAGCCTGCTGCGAGCGGGTGACCTGCTGGTGGTGAACAACAGCCGGGTCTTGCCGGCCCGGCTGTTTGGGAAGCGCGCGGAGGCGAGACGGCAGGCAGGTCAGGAGCCTGCCCGTATCGAGGTCCTGCTGACCGAAGAGCGCGCGCCAGGCGAGTGGACGGCCCTGGTCAAACCGGGGCGCAAGGTGCCGGTGGGCGAGCGCCTCCTTTTTCCCTTTGCAGGCAGCCCAATGCTGGAGGCGGAGGTGGTGGAGCACGGTGCATATGGAGAGCGCCTGCTGCGCTTTGCACCCACTGAGGACTTTTACGGCGCGCTGGACGTGCTGGGCCAAGTGCCGCTGCCACCGTATATCCATCGAGAACAGAGCGTGAGCACAGGAGCCGACCGGGAGCGCTACCAGACGGTCTATGCCCGGGAGCGAGGCTCCGTTGCAGCGCCCACGGCAGGGCTGCACTTTACTGAGGCAGTGCTCGACGAGCTGCGAGCGGGCGGCGTGGAGATCGCTGCGGTCACGTTGCATGTGGGGCTGGGAACCTTCCAGCCTGTGCGTGTCGCGTGTGTTGATGAGATCCGTCTGCACCGTGAGCGGTACACGCTGCCCGCCGACACAGCGGACGCGCTGAACCGGGCTCTGGCAGATGGCCGCAGGGTCATCGCCGCAGGTACTACCACGGTCCGGACGCTGGAGCATAGTGCGCTGGAGGCAAGGGGCGCGGCACTCACCCCACACTCCGGCTCAACCGACATCTTCCTTTCGCCCGGCTCGCCATTTCGCATCGTGCGGGGCTTGCTGACGAACTTCCACCTGCCGGAGAGCACCCTGCTGATGCTGGTATGCGGCTTTGCGGGCTACCAGCCGACGATGGCGGCTTACCGGCATGCCGTGGCACAGCGATATCGGTTCTTCTCCTACGGAGACTGCATGTTTATAAGCTGAAGCACCCGGAGGTGCCCTGACGCAGGCGATAGACTGGAGAGCGTTATGACAGCGCCCATCAAAGCGTCCGGCACCACGGCTGGCCCTGCGTCTCCTGCCGGCAAAGCGCCGATCTTTCTGCTCGACACCATGTCGTTCATTTTCCGCGCCTACCACGTGATGCAGCGGCAGCGGCCTATGTCGACCCGGACCGGCGTGCCAACGGCTGCGACGTATGTCTTCGTTAACATGATCAACAAACTGCGGCGCGACTTTGCGCCCGAATTCTTTGCCGCTGTCTTTGATGTGAGCTCGCCTGTGTTCCGCGATGAGCGCGCGAGCACGATGAAGACCGTTCGCAAGTGGAACATCAAGACACAGGTCTTTGACGAAGTCGACTATGGCGGCTACAAGGCCAATCGGGAAGCGATGCCGGCGGATTTGGCCCAACAGCTGCCTTACATCCGTCGTGCGCTCGAGGCTTTCCATATCCCAATCCTGCAGCACGAGGGCTTTGAAGCAGACGATGTAATCGGCACGTTGTCAGCGCAGGCCGCTGCGGAGGATCATCCAGTCTTTATCGTTTCGAGCGACAAAGACATGCTGCAGCTGGTGAACGATCACGTCAAGGTGCTGAACCCGATGAAGGACAACTTGATCCTGGATCGCGCCAAGGTCGAGGAGACGCTGGGTGTGCCGCCGGAGCGCGTGATTGACGTGATGGCGCTGCGCGGCGACTCGATCGACAACATCCCGGGCGCCCCCGGCATCGGCGACAAGGGGTCGGTGGATCTGATCCAGCAGTTTGGCAGTGTCGAGGCAGCACTGGATCGCGCGGCTGAGGTAAAGCGGAAGACCTATCGCGAGTCGCTCGAGAGCAATCGCGATGCTGTGCTGCTTTCCAAGGAGCTCGTGACGATCCATACAGAAGTGCCGGTGGAGCTGGAGCTCGAACGCATGCGGACTACGGTGCCGGACCTCGCTGCCTGCCGGGCGCTCTTCTCGGAGCTGGAGTTTACAACGCTGCTCAAAGAGCTTGCGCCCGAGGCACCGGCTATCCCCGTGAGCTACGTGCTGGAGCCGACAGCCGCGCAGGTACAGCTGTTCCTCGAAGCTGCGCGTGTAGAGGGCTTTGCACTGGCCGTTGAAGCAAGCGAGCTTGAGCAGGTCTCCGAACAAGTGAGCGAGAAGGAGACCGAGGCCGCGGAAGAGCGCGAGCCGGAGCTGCGCACCATGATGCTTGACTTTGCAGCCCCACTGGATACAGCGGCCCCGTCGGCGCAGACAGCCGTGCAGACGCTGCGTGTCGGCGTTTGCGCTGGGCCCGAGTCAGCGCTCCTTATCGCTCTCGAAGATGTGCGAAAGCTGCTGCAAGACGAGGCCGTGCCGAAGCAGGTGCATGATTTGAAGGGCACGCTGCGTGTGCTGGAAGCACAAGGTGTGACTCTGCGCGGCGCGCAAGATGACCTGATGCTGTTCTCGTACCTGGTGAATCCGACCCACTCCACGCACCGGCTCGCCGATGTGGCAGCACGCTTTAGCCCGAGGCCGCTGCAGGCAATAGGTGATGAGATCCTGCCGGAGGCAGCGCATGTGGTACACACGCTTACTTCCTCTGTGCGTCAGGACGTGGAGAAGGCAGAGCTCAAGGAGATCTATGAGACCATCGATCGGCCGTTGGTGCCTGTGCTGCTGCGCATGGAGCAGCACGGAGTACGCGTCGACCTCCGTGTGCTGCGTGAGATGGATGAGAAGCTGACACGCGAGATGGCACGCGTGAGCGAGCTGGTCTACGCGGAGTCAGGGCAACGCTTCAACATCAACTCTCCCAAGCAGCTCGGTGATGTGCTGTTCAACAAGATGGAGCTGCCGAAGCCGCTCAAGTACGGCAAAGGCAAGGTGATCTCGACTGCGCAAGACGTGCTTGAGGAGTTGGCAGAGTACAACGCTGTGCCGCGTCTCGTGCTTGAATATCGGCAGCTCACCAAGCTCAAGTCAAACTACGTAGACTCGCTGCCACTGCTTGCAGACGGTGAAGGCCGCGTCCATACCACGTTCAACCAGGTGGGCACTGCGACGGGACGACTCTCGTCAACGAATCCTAATCTGCAGAACATTCCAATCAAGACCGAGCTCGGACGCGAGATCCGTGCGGCTTTCATTGCAGCGCCCGGTCATGTGCTGCTCTCCGCCGACTATTCACAGATAGAGCTGCGCTTGATGGCGCACTTCTCGCAGGACCCTTTGCTGGTGCACGCGTACCGCAACGATCAGGATATTCACACGCTGACGGCGAGCGAGGTTTTTCAGGTGACACCGGAGAGCATGGACAAGGAGACGCGCAATCGCGCGAAGGCAGTGAACTTCGGCATTGTGTACGGCATCTCGCCCTTCGGTCTCGCGGCCAATCTCGGCATTGACCAGAAAGAAGCCCGCCTGTATATCGATCGCTACTTCGAGCGCTATGCCGGCGTGCGCACATACATTGATCGCGTACTGGAGGAAACGCGTGCAGAGCAGCGGGTGCGCACACTCTTTGGCCGCTCGCGCCCGATCCCGGACATCGCCAGCCGCAACGCGAATCTACGAGGCTTTGCGGAGCGCACCGCGGTAAATACACCGCTCCAAGGAACCGCTGCTGATCTGATCAAGGTCGCTATGATCCGCATCGACACGCGCCTCCAGCAAGAGCAGCGGAAGACGCGCATGACGCTCCAGGTACACGACGAACTGCTCTTTGACTGCCCGGAAGGCGAAGCAGAAGAGATCCGGAAGATGGTAAAGCACGAGATGGAACACGTGATCGAGCTCAGCGTACCGATTGTGGCCGACGCGGAGCTCGGAGCGAACTGGCGCGATCTATAGCCTGTCCTAGGCTCCAAGCTCCGCGCGGATTACTTTCGCGATGTGTTCAGAGTGCTGCTGCATCAGCTCTCGGGATTCAGCTTCAATCATGACGCGCGCCAGAGCCTCCGTTCCCGAGTAGCGGATCACCACGCGCCCATTCCCGGCAAGTGCTGCTTCGGCATCCGCAATCGCGGCCGCAACGCGCGGCAGCTCATCCAAAGGCCTTTTCTCGCGCACGCGTACATTCACAATCACCTGCGGAAACGTTTGCAGGTCCGCAAGCAGCTCGTCTACACGGCGGCCGCTCCGCTGGACGATGTCCAGCAGCACAAGCGAAGTCAGCAGGCCATCGCCGGTCGTTGCCAGGTGTGGAAACAGGATGTGCCCTGATTGCTCGCCGCCCAGTGCCGCGCCCTCGCGCTGCATTCTCTCGAGCACATACTTGTCGCCAACAGGCGCGCGCAGCATGCGGATGCCGCTGCGTCCCAGCGCAGCCTCCAGCCCCATGTTTGACATCGTGGTCGCAACCACAATGTCGCCGGTCAGCTTGCCGGCGGCCTGAAGCGCGCGAGCAGCCAGCAGCAGCACCGCGTCTCCGTTGATGACGCGCCCCTGCCCATCAGCAAACAGGCAGCGATCCGCATCACCATCAAGCGTGATCCCCAACATGGCTCCACGCTCTCGCGTCTCCTGCGCCACGACTGCAGGATGCAGTGCGCCGCACGCCTCGTTGATGTTGCGCCCGTCCGGTTGGGCATGTGTGAGCTCGACGCGGCCGCCAAGCTCCGCGAAGAGCTCCGGTGCAATGCCCGTGGCAGCTCCATTGGCGCAGTCCAGCACGATGTGCATACCGCTGAGCGCGAGGCCTGGAACCGCCGCATGCAGAAAATCTTGGTAGTCGTGCCGGTAAACGGGATCGACTGCCGGAAGTTCCTCCTCAGCCGCTTTTATACCTGTGCGCAGCTGGCTGAAGATCTCGGCCTCAATGGCGAGCTCCTGCGCATCGGGTAGCTTGTAACCGTCGCCGCCGAAGATCTTGATGCCATTGTCCTGCCAGGGATTGTGCGAGGCCGATACGACGACACCGGCGGCAAAGCCGAACTTGCGCGCAAGGTAAGCAATGGCGGGAGTTGTAATCACGCCTGCGTTTGTAAGCGTTGCGCCGCCGGAACGGAGACCGGCGTGGAGCAGCCGCGCGATCCACGGCCCGCTCTCGCGTGTGTCCATACCAAGCAGCACATGCGGAATGGGATGTGCCTGCTTAAGAGTGTGCGCGAGCGCAGCGCCCACGGCGAAGATGGTTGGTGCGTCCAGCGGCGTAGTGCCCGCAACTGCACGGATACCATCGGTTCCAAAGAGCGTCCTCATTGTTCGGCCTTGTTCTCCGGTGCGATGTCTAAGCGGATCTCTGTGACAGCGGCAGTGAGCTCACCCGCGCCAAGCCGCACCTGCAGTGCCTCTCCGACGAGCACCTGTGCGCTGTCCCGTATCACTGTCCCATTTTGCGCAAGAACAAGAGCATAGCCACGGCCCAGCACGGCCAAAGGGGACAGCGAATTCAAAGCACGCTCGAAAGAAGCGCGCTTGCTTCGCGCTGCTGCAAGCTTGGCGGTCATGCTGCGCGCAAGCGCGTCAGTCCGTCGTGCAACGAGCTCCTGGCGGCGTTGATACGCCGTGGCTCCGTCATACCGCAAGAAGGAGGATAAAGCCCCCCTGTGTTGCTGTGCGGCTACACTAAGCCGCTGCTCTGCGCTGCGCTGCAAACGCCGATGGAGCCCGGCCAGCCGCTCCCGCATAAAGCGCAGCCGCTGCGCCACGTCCTGCCGCTCCAGCGTTGCATGTGCACGCCCGAGACGATCGCAGGCTGTACGCAGGCTGGCCGTCTGGGCTCGCTCCAGCCCGAAGCGCCGCTCATCCAGCTTCTGCTCGCGCCGGCCCAATGCGTTGCGCAGTCGCGCCAGGCTGGTCTCCATGGAAACGGTGCCCAGCCGTTGCTGCGCGATGGCGAGGCTCAAACGCGCAGCACGCCCCAGCCTCGCCCGCATACTGTCTACCTGCTCTTCAATCCGGTGCTGTGCTGCGGTAATCAGCTCTGCCGCGGCAGAGGGTGTGGGCGCGCGAAGATCGGCGACAAAGTCGGCAATGGTGAAGTCTGTCTCATGCCCCACGGCAGAGACCACCGGCAGGGTCGAGGCTGCGATCGCGCGCGCTATGGCCTCGCTGTTGAAAGGCGCCAGATCTTCCAGCGAGCCGCCTCCGCGTGCGATCACGATGACATCGACATTGCGGACGCGATTGAAGTAGGCGATCCCCGCACAGATCTCCCCGGCAGCACTTTCACCCTGCACCACAGCCGGGTACAGCAGGATGTCGAGCGCGGCATGGCGGCGATTGCTCACGTTGAGAAAATCACGGATCACGGCGCCGCTCGGTGACGTCACAATCCCGACACAATGCGGGTAGGGCGGAAGCAACCGCTTGCGGTCCAGGGCAAACAGCCCTTCAGCCTCCAGCTTGCGCTTGAGCTGTTCAAACGCGACCTGGAGCGAACCCGCGCCTACGGGTTCCAGCGACTCGCCGATGAGCTGCATCTGGCCGCGCTGCTCGTAGACAGAAACACGCCCGCGCAGGAGCACTTCCAACCCGTCTTCAGGGCGAAAGCGGAGCAGCTGGGCTTGCCTGCGGAACATCACTGCCGGCAGCTGCGCCTCTCCATCCTTGAGCGTGAAGTAGAGATGACCGGAGGGCGCAGCCCGCAGATTTGAGATCTCGCCGCGCACCCACACCTCAGGCAGGGCATCTTCTACGCAGGTCCGGATTTCGGTTACCAGCTCACCGACACGCCAGACCCGGCGCTCCGGAATCCCGCTCTCCTCCTCTTCGTGGTCCTCTTCTGGCGGCAGGGACGGAGTTGGCGGCAGAGGCATCGCGGCACGTGCCCAGGGTGGCAGCGTATCGGCCAACTGTGCCCTGCGTGAGGCCGAGGCCCTTTTCCCAGCAGCTTTCACCGGCGAAGCGGGCCGCTGTGTAGGTCGGCTTTCCGCCGCGGGCAGGTCAAACAGGTTCGCCTGCTTCTCTGCTTCTCGCCCGGTTCCCCGTGCTTCGCTTTCTCCGTTCTCGCTCACGCTCTGAGTTTACAAGGGTGTTCCGTGGCCAGACCCGCCCCCGCACACATCCCTTAGCGGCGAAACCAGCGAAGGGCTGCGAAGACGAGCGAAAGCAGAAGACTGAGCACCAGCGACGTGCCCAAGGGAGCAAAAAGCTGCACGTGCCGGCCTCGCCAGTGCAGGTCACCGGGCAGACGGCCAAGCGGCAGACCCAGGCGGCCGGCAAGCACCAAGGCGCCGCCAAGCACAGCCAGCACCAGTGCCAACGCAAGAGGTGCTCGCCCCAGCTCGCCTGCCATCGGTTACCCCTCCTTGAGTGTAAGCAGTCCATCCTGAAAAAGAGCTGGCGCAGGTTTGGCGCAGAAAGGCTTGACGGACACCGGGATGCCTGCTCCCCTTGCTCCATGCACGTGCTTACCGCTGTCGCCGCCATCTTTTCGATCTTTCTGGTTCTGCTGGACGCTTTCCAGACGATCATCATGCCGCGACGGGCAGTAGGCCGGTACCGGCTCACCCGGCTCTTTTATGTCGCAACCTGGATGCCCTGGTGTTGGCTGGCAGGGCGCGTTCACAATCCGCGGCGGCGGGAAACGATTCTCTCCGTCTACGGCCCACTCTCGCTGGTGTTGCTTATTGTGCTTTGGGCTTTTGGGCTGCTGGTCGGCTTTGCTTTCTGCTTCTACGCCATGGGGTCTCCCTTTTCTGATCCCATCGCGATGCACTCGAACCTGCTCTCTGATCTGTACGTCAGCGGAACCACCCTGTTTACGTTGGGACTGGGTGATGTGGTTCCGCACTCTCGGCTGGTGCGTGCTTTTCTGGTGCTTGAGGCCGGGATGGGCCTGGGCTTCGTCGCCGTGGTCATCGGCTACTTCCCGGTGCTTTACGCTGCTTTTTCACGCCGCGAGGTCAATATCTCCATGCTGGATGCGCGGGCCGGCTCGCCTCCCTCGGCAGCCGAATTGATGCGCCGGCATGCCTTTCCCGGTGGCTCAGAGGCACTTATGGTGCTCCTGGAAGAGTGGGAGCGCTGGTCGGCAGAGCTGCTGGAAAGTCACATCTCTTACCCGCTGCTTTGCTACTTTCGCTCGCAGCATGCGAACCAGAGCTGGCTGGGCGCGCTCTGCGCCGTGCTTGATACCTGCGCCCTGATGGTGGCCTCTGTACAGGACATGCCCGGCCGCCAGGCGCAGCTCACCTTTGCCATGGCGCGCCACGCCGTTGTGGATCTGTCCCAGGTATTTGAGCTGCAGCCCAAGGCTTCGCCGCAGGACCGCCTTCCGGCCGGCGCTTTTGCGCAGCTGCATGATCTGCTTTGCCAAGCTGGGACGCGTGTGGCTCAGGATGAAGGCTCGCTCGATCGGCTCAACGAAATGCGCGCCCTGTATGAGCCTTACGTGGAATGCCTTGGGCGGCATCTTTCCATACCGGTCCCCCCGTTTCTGAGCGAACGGCCCAGGCGCGACAACTGGCAAACGGTTGCACAGGTGCAGCACGCGACACAAGTCGCGACCTCCCGGGAAGTTACTTCGACGGTCGAGGACCTGGATCATCATGTTTTCTAGGTCGAGTCTGGAGATGCGAAAGGCCGCCCAAAGCTTGGGCGGCCTTTCAAGAAGCGCATGCAGTGCATGCAGAACGACGAGGGCTAATGTGAAATCGACTGCTCTCCCGGCATCGACGCAGTCTGATGCGACTGCGAGTGCCGTGTCCGGGAGGCCGAGACGTGGCAAAGTGCCAGGAAGCAAAGAAGGGTGGCAAAACCGCAGCCGCCGTAAATCTGAAGGAAGATCGACACTTCTGGTGCTCCCTTAACCATACGTTGGAGGGTGCTCACAAGCAGAGCACCACACCATTGCCCAGATGTTTACTGAGAATGAGTAGCAACATATGCCCGTTTCAGCACACTTGGCTAGAGCTATTTCAGGCTTTTTTGAAGATCTTCCCGGGGCACGAAAACGCCTCCCATTTTTGATGGAAGGCGTCAGCATTCTTCCGCTCTGGAGCTGTAGATCAGGCCGTCACAGGCTCAAAAACACGGGCAAAGCGCTTGCCTTTTCGCTCCTCGTGCGCCCGCTTGTGGAATGCATACCCGGTGATCAAAGGCACGGCCAGGGTGGCCTCAGAAAAGACCATCTGTTCGTAGGTCGTGTCGACCTTGCCCCAGGAGCTTGCTTCCTTGAGCGTGCTGGACGATAGCGCCCCGTCGCGCACATCAGCTACGGTGACCTGGATGGCGTACTTGTGCATGGGTGCATCCATGCCCAGGATGTCGGCGGCCACGACGATATCCTGCGCAAAGTTCTTGGGAACGCCTCCGCCGATCATCAGGAGGCCCGTGCTGGGATTGTTGATCTTGATCTGGGTCAGCTCGTAGAAGTCTTTCGCGGAGTCAATCGAGACCATCGGCTTGCCCTGGCGGGCATGCTGGTGCGCGACCAGCCCGAAGCCGGCGGAGCAGTCAGAGAAAGCCGGGCAGAAAATCGGCACATCGTTCTCGTATGCGGCATAGACGATCGAGTCTGCGCCGCCGTTGGCCGGCGTCTTGCCTTCGCGCTCTAGGTAAGCACCCATCTCATGGATAAACTCGCGCGAGCTGTAGGGCCGCGTTTCGAGCGAGTTGGCAATCTTCTCAGTCGTTTCGTCGCAGAGGCGCAGCTCTTCCTCGTCGATCAGCGTGTCGTAGATGCGGTCGATCATGAGCTCGCGCAGCGTCGCATCCTCGGTGCCCTGTTTGTAGAGCTCGTCGGCGATCCAGTGCTTGAAGCCAAGAGCTTCAAAGAAGTCTTGGTCCACGATGTTGGCTCCGGTGGAGACGATGGCATCGACCATCTTATTGCGGATTAGGTCGATAAATACCTGCTGCAGTCCTGCAGAGATCAGTGAGCCGGCCAGGCACAGGATGACGCCGCACTCCCCGTCACGGAGCATTCGCTCATAGATGGAGGCTGCCCGGGCAAGGTCACGCGAGCTGTAAGCCATGTATTGCATGGCATCGACGAGCGCACGCACATCGTGCTGTTTGATATCGATGTGCCGGATAGGCTGGGTAAGAAGCTCTTTTTTCGTTGGCATGTGAACTTAGAGTTTACCAGCGCGCAGCCTCGCTTTTCTTTAACATCTGACTGCGTGTCTCCACTTACTCAAAGCCCTCCCGGCAAGAGCCGTCGCCTGCAGCGCACAATCGTGGCGCTGCTGTTTTCAGCCGGCGTCATCAACTTTCTTGATCGCGGTTCGCTCTCCATTGCCAATGGCCCGATCCGGGCGGAGCTGCACCTTTCGGGGACACAGATCGGCGCGCTGCTCTCCCTCTTTTCTTTCACATACGGGCTGGCGCAGCTGCCGATTGGCGCCTTGCTGGACCGCTTCGGTGCCCGCCTCCTGCTCGGGCTCGGGCTCCTCGCGTGGTCGGCTGCACAGGCTGCCACGGCGCTGGTCGGCAGCTACCGGCAGTTCCTGCCGTTGCGCGTGCTGCTTGGCCTGGGGGAAGCGCCCTTTTTCGCGGCTGGTGTGCAAAGTATTGAGGGCTGGTTCCCAGCCGAGGAGCGCGGCTGGCCCACAGGTTTGTTGAATGCCTCAACCATGCTCGGCCAGGCTGTGGCGCCCTTGATCCTTACTGTCATCATGGTGCACGCGGGCTGGCGGGCCATGTTCGCGGTGATTGGCGGCCTGGGCATTGTGCTGGCCCTGCTCTGGTTTCCGCTCTTCCGCGACGCGCCATCCGCTACCAAGGAGGGTGAAGCTGCCAGAAGCCGGTTGGCAGGCAGCTGGTCCGGACTGTTTCGCAGCCCTACCATGTGGGGCATGCTGCTCGGCTTCTCTGGCATCAACTACACGGGCTGGCTTTATCTTGCATGGCTGCCCGGCTATCTGGAGCTGGCCCACCATGTGTCCATCGCGCGAACCGGATCGCTCGCCGTGCTGCCTTTTCTTGCCGGGGCGGCCGGCATGTTCGGCAGTGGTGTTCTGGCCGATGCGCTGGTAAAGAGGGGCTTCCACCCCTTGCGCTGCCGCAAGCTCCTTATTGTGACGGGCATGGTCCTCTCAGCGGGCTTCACTCTCATCGTTGCCGGGGCTGAGAGTACGCGGGCGGCCGTTCTGCTGATCAGCGCCGCTCTGTTCTGCGTCCACATCGCCGGCACGGCAGCCTGGGGTGTGGTGCAGTTTGCCGCGCCGACGGGGCGAGTCGCGGCTGTGGCCTCCATCCAAAACTTCGGCTCGTTTATGGTGGCTTCCGTGGCGCCCCTGCTCACTGGCTGGCTGCTGGACCGCACGCATTCCTTCCACCTGGCGCTTGTGTCCTGCGCAGCTGTGACGCTGCTTGGCGCCTTGGCGTATGCGGTGCTGGTGCGGGGCAGCATCGCTTACCGCGAAGCCCCGCGGTCCTGACGCATCGCCCTAGTTCTTCGGCGAAGTCGTAGAGGAGGAACCCGACCCGTAGTACCCGGCGCGCGTTTGGACAAAAAGGTCCTTCTTTTTGGTCGTCAGCGAGATGCGGTGGAAGCCGTCACCTTCACTCCCGGCGTCCGGCGTGTAGCCGAGCAGATATTGCTGCCGTAGCTCATCCGCGATCTCCTTGTAGATCGCGTCGAAGTTCTCTTTCTTCTTGGCCTCGTAGAAGTTGCCGCCGGTTTCCTCGGCAATCTGCTGCATGATCTTTTTGCCATCCACATGCGGCTCCCCCTGGGGCTGCCCGCCACCGCGCCTGCTGCCGCCCGGGTAGCCGCCCCCACCCCCGGGATAGCCCATCCCACCGCCGCCTGGATACCCCATGCCGCCTCGCCGGCCTCCGCCGCCGTTGCCCGGATTGAAGCCTCCACCGCCTCCCTGCTCACCCTTGAAGTAGATGGTGTACACCTCGGCTTCCGCCTTTTGCGCGGCTTCGACGGCTTCGGTCAGCGTTTCCTTGCTGCCGCGGTCCTCTCCATCGCTGAGCACAACGATCGCTTTGCGGCCGCTCTGCTTATTCAGCACATCGTTGCTCGCCAGGTAGATCGCGTCATAAAGCTGCGTACCGCCTCCGCGGTGGCCCGCGTTGCTGGGATCCTGGGTTTCGCTGGTCGGTCCAAGCTGGTTCAGGGCTTCGTTGAGCTTGGGTTTGGAGGCGGTCAGGTCTTCGAGCAACTCTACTTCACGATCAAAATGGAGCACTGCCGCTTTGTCGGTCCCCTGCGTCAGCATGCCTGACAGGAAGCTCTGGCTAGCCGAGCGTTCGGAGTCCAGGGCATCGCGCATACTGCCGCTGGTGTCGACTGCCAGCGCAAGGGTCAGGGGCAAGTTGGTGTCGAGCGTAAAGTACCGGATCGTCTCGGCCCGACCATCTTCGGTCAAGACAAAGTCGTCTTTCGTTAGGCCGGACACGATCTTGCCCTTTTTGTCCCGCACAACGACGGGCAGAGTGACCAGGCGCGCATTTACGGAAAGGGTCGTCTGCGGCGCCGGAGCAGCGGCCGGGCTTTTGGACGAGGAGCCAGTCGCCTGCGTCTGGGCGGCGAGGCAGGAGGGAAGCAGCAGCAAGGAAGCGAGTACGGAAAGGGGAGCGCGCATCGCTCTCTTGGACGTACCCCGTAGACGCAAAGTTGACCGGAGCCTATTGATCTCGCCGTGTTCGCGCTGCAACCGGCACTCGCTATACTGGCGGCTCCATGACGATTCGCTGCAAACGCCCCTGCCGCACCATCTTTCTTTCCTTCCTGCTCCCCGCCTGTGCTGCCACGGCATGCTTCGGGTGGGGCTCTGATGGGCACCGAATGATCAACCGCCTGGCCGCCGAAGGGCTGCCTGCCGACGCACCTGCTTTTCTAACAACCCCGGCTGCCCTGGCAGAGATCGAGTATCTGGGGCCTGAGCCGGATCGCTGGCGCTCCCCGGCCGAGCCGGAGTTGAGCGCCGAGCAGGCGCCTGACCACTTTATCGACCTTGAGTACGCCGATGTGATTCAGCCGCTGCCCCGGCGCCGTTACGATTTCCTGGCCGCGCTTGATACCTATCGAGCGGCCCACCCGGATCAGGCAGCCCTGGAAACGCCGGAAAAGGTAGGGCAACAGCCATGGGAGACCGAGGAAGTCTGGCAGCGTCTCAAGGCCGGCTTCCGTGAGTACCGGACGGCCCTGGCTGCCCACGCGGATACCCGTCCGCAGGAGGCTGCCGTGCTGTTCTACGCAGGTTGGCTGGGCCACTACGTGGGCGACGGCTCGCAGCCCCTGCACGTAAGCCGTGATTACAACGGCTGGGTGGAAAAGGAGAATCCGCACGGCTATACAACCGAGCACAAGATCCACGCACAGTTTGAGACGGTCTTTGTCAGCGCCGCCATCAAGCCGGCAGACGTGAAACCCCTGATTACCCCGATCAAACCCATTGGCGATGAGTGGACGGACTACCTCCTGTACCTGCGCCACTCCGCCAGTCTGACCGAGCAGACCTATGCTCTTGAGAAAGCAGGCGGCTTCAACGGGCAGGGCACCCCGGCGGGCAAGGAGTTTACCGAGGCACGCCTTGCGGCTGGCGCAAGCATGCTGCGAGACATGATCTACGCAGCCTGGCAGAAGAGCGCCGACCCCGTCCCGGAGCCGCCGCGCCACGAGTAAAGATGAGGACTAAGAACCTTCAGGACGCGTTGCCGCGGCTCCAGACCGAGCCGAGCCCGCCATCCACACCCAGCACCTGCCCAGTGATCCAGCTCTGCGCTGGATCCAGCAGAAAGGCGATGGCGGATGCTATGTCCGTAGCTGTGCCGAAGCGACCGAGCGCATGCATGTTGAGCGAGGCGCGTGATGAGGTTTCCGAGGCGATGATGCGCGCGGTTAGGGGCGTGTCCGTCAGCCCGGGGGCCACACAGTTGAACCGCAGCCCGCGCTTGGCGTAGCTGGCCGCCGCAGAAAGCGCCAGACCCTGTACACCGGCCTTCGCGGCGGCAATAGCCTCGTGGTTGACCAGCCCGATCCGCGCGGCTGCGCTTGAAACCAGCACCACGGAGCCCGCGCCGGGGATGCTTCTGGCAGCGCCGCGCATAGCGGCAAAGGAGCTTTTCAGGTTCACGGCAAGAACCGAGTCAAACTCTGCATCGGTGGTGACGTGGCCAGGCTTGAGTAGCAGGGAACCAAAACAATTGGCCACGCCGTGGAGCTGGCCGAAGCGCTCCGCACCCTGCGCGATAGCTGCCTCAATCGAGGGGCTGTCTGTTGCTTCAGCATGCACGTGCGGTGCCCCAAGCTCGCCTGCCAGCAGCCCGAGCTTTTCCGCATTGCGTCCGGCGAGCAGCACCTGGTCGCCCCGTGCGGCCAGCGTCCTGGAGAGTGCCGCACCTACGCCGCCGTAGGCGCCAAGGATTACAAAGTTTGCCATTGCCTCACCTCTGCCTGGAGAAAAGTCCGTTTCGGTCCCTTGGATGTGCTGTGCCCACTGACACATGTCGATGTTTGTTCGTTGCGCAAAAGTGAGAGGCTCTTCTCACGGAGAGCCCAGCGGCTCCTCGGCCTCTTCCGTGTCGAAGGGCGGCTCGCCATAGAGCAGCTTGCGGCTGCGAAGGGCGCCCAAAACCTGCTCGACAGACCAGTCCAATGATGAGTTGCCATCGACCACCAGATCGGCCCAGCGGGCAGAAGGCCGTACAAACAGTTCTGCCATAGGTCTGACTGTCCCTGCATAGTGCTCACCCACCTGTTCCGGATCGCGCCCACGCTCCCGTATGTCGCGGCGAAGCCGGCGGGTATAGCAAATCTCATCGGGTGTATCGACATAGACCTTCAGCGCGGCCAGCGCCCGGATGGCCGGCCAGTGTAGCGCGAAGATCCCGTCCACCAGCAGCAGGTGCGGTTCGCGGACGCGCACACTGGCACCGGCTCTCCGCGTGTGCGTGGCAAAGTCGTAGCAGGGGCGGTCAATCGCGTCTCCGGCCAGAAGCTGACGCAGATGCAAGAGCAGCAGGCTGTGCTCAATCTGGTCCGGATGGTCAAAGTTCTGCTTTGCCCGTTCATCAGGGAGCATCTCCGTCAGGTCGCGGTAGTAATGGTCCATGTGGAAGTGGGTGCCTTCGAGCTCCCGCGCCAGCTCTTCGGCCAGCGTTGTTTTACCGGAGCCTGAGGCGCCTGCGATCAGCAGCAGCAAAGGGCCTGGCGGCTGGGTTGCCTCGCTCAATCCTCGTCTCCATCCTCGGGCAGCAGGGGCTGCTCCGGTGGGCTCTCCAGGTAGGCAGCCGCGCGAGGAACGATCCCGGCCAGCAGGGTAGTCAGCTGCCGCTCCACAGCCCGGCCTGTTTCGATCACCTCTTCATGGCTCAGCGGGCGTGGGTCAATGCCGGCTGCCATATTCGTTACGCACGAGATGCCCAGCACTTCCACCCCGGCCTGGCGCGCTGCAATGGTCTCGAGCGTGGTCGACATGCCGACAAGGTCCGCGCCCATGACGCGAAAAGCACGGATCTCAGCAGGTGTCTCAAAGGAGGGCCCGAGCACGCTGACGTACACACCCTCACTGATGTAAGCGCCTGCAGCGGCTGCTGCGGCGTGTGCGATCTCCCGTAGGCGCCGCGAATAAGCCTCTGACATGTCAAAGAAGCGGGGCAGCTCGCCCAGCACCGTTCCGGCAGCCGGGTTCATCCCGGAGAGATTGATATGGTCTGAGATCAAAACAAGCTGACCCTGCCGCAGGTCAAGCCGGATGCCACCCGCGGCATTGGTAAGCACCAGCACCTTGACGCCAAGCGTGGCTAGTGTGCGTACCGCAAAGACGATAGCGCCGGCCGAATGCCCCTCGTAGGCATGTACGCGCCCCTGGAGCACATGGATAGGTATGCCGCGCAGCAGCCCGGAAACAAGCTGCCCCGCATGGCCGACAACCCCTGACACGGGGAAGTGCGGGATCGAGGAGTAGGGCAGGGTGACGGGTGCGGTAATCTGGCCGGCAAAGGCGCCGAGCCCGGAGCCCAGAACAATGGCGATCCGGGCAGCAGCGCGGTCGCCGAGGTGCTCGCGCAGAAAGGCTGCAGCCTCCGCAATCGCGCCTGCATCCTGTGCTTCGGTCTCTGGCAGCATCATGCGTAGCTTCAGTCTACCTTTTGCGAAATGCGTGCTTAACGCAGCAGCATGCCCACGATCGATGCGGACATCAGGTTGGCCATAGTACCGGCAAGCATTGCGCGAAGCCCCAATTGGGCGAGCTCATTCCGGCGAGTGGGTGCGAGCGCCCCGATGCCGCCAATCTGGATGCCGATGGAGCTCAGGTTGGCAAAGCCGCAGAGTGCAAAAGTGGCGATGGTGAAGGAGCGCGGATCCAATGCACTCTTTTGCGCACCCAGCAGGGAATAAGCTACCAGCTCATTGATGACCATGCGCGTGCCCAGCAGGTTGCCGACCAGCCGTGCGCTATGCCACGGAATGCCGATGAGGCACGCAATGGGTGCGAAAAGCGCACCGATGATTGCATCGAGCGAGTGAGGAAACCAGCCTGCACGGCTGTGCACGTAACCGAAAAAGCCGTTCACCATCGCGATCAAGGCGAGAAACGAGATCAGCATGATGGCGACATTGAAGGCAAGACGTCCGCCGTCAAGGGTGCCCCGAGCGATGGCAGCCAGCAGGTTTTCACCTGCATGCGCTTCGTCCTCTGGCATGTGGACGACCCCGGCGGTCGCAGGGATTTCTGTTTCGGGTACCAGCATCTTCGAGATGAGGATGGTGCCGGGTGCGGTCATGATCACGGCAGCCAGCAGGTTCTTCGCTTGGATCCCGTACAGGATATAAGCCGCCATAATGCCGCCTGATACGTGCGCCATGCCGCTTGTCATGATCGTCATCAGCTCAGAGCGTGTAGCCCCGGGGAGAAAGGGCCGAATGGTGAGCGGCGCCTCCGTCTGCCCCATGAAAATGGAGGCCGCCACATTCAGGCTTTCTGCTCCGGAGACCTTCAGCGTGAGCTGCATGAGCCGCGCGAAGAAGCGAATGATCACCTGCATGATCCCGAGCGCATAGAGCGCCGAAAACAATGCAGAAATAAAGATGATCGTTGGTAGCACCTGAAAGGCGAAGATTGCGCCAGCCGAGGAGTGCTGCTTGCCCAGCTCGCCAAAGACTGTTGCGGAGCCGGCAAAAGCATAGCCGAGCAGGATGTTGATTCCGTTGCCTGCTGCGCCGATGGCACGCTGGCCCCAGACGGACCGGAGCACAAGGAACGCGAAGCAGATCTGAAGGCCCACACCCCAGTAAACGGTCCGCCACCGAATGGCACGGCGGTTGGCTGAGAAAAGCCATGCCAGCAGAAGCATGGTGAGCAAGCCCAGAACTCCGGTGAAGCGTGCCAAGCGTATCCCCTTATGGCCTCAGCATACGGCACAGTTTGCAGACGCCCTTGCGTGGCTGTAGCCGTTCTCATGCACAGGAGAGGGACCAGCAATGCAGGACAGGCTTTTCCGTCGAGAAAAGCCGCACTTCACCCAAACTCCCCCTCTCCACCTACACGAGAATGGCTATAGATCTGCCTGGATTGTCTCGCCGCACAGAGAGGGAGGCTCGACGCGCGCATCCGCGATCTCAACAGCCTCTTCCAGCAGGGACAATGGCTCTAGAAACCTGTCAGCATGCGCTGCGTACAGCGTGTAGATGGGCTGCCCGGCAGAGACGGCATCGCCCAGCTTCGCATGCACTTCGAGCCCTGCGTGCGGGTCCAAAGCGTCCTTCGCATGCGAGCGTCCCGCACCGAGCCGCTGCACCGCCCAGCCCACGGCCGTGGTGTCAATCGCTGCTAGAAAGCCGCTCCGCTGCGCACGGAAGACCATGCCTGCACCCGGCGCATGGAAGCTTTCGGCACGTTCAAGCACCTTCAAGTCGCCGCCCTGCGCCTCTGCTATCGCAAGAAAGCTGTTCCAGGCGGCACTGCTCGCAAGCAGCTCTTCGGCGTGCCTGCGGCCAGCCTCTGTGCTTGCTGCAGTCCCGCCCAGCCACAACATAAATCCTGCGAGCATCAGCGAAAGCTCCCGCAGGTCCTCGCTCATGGCAGGCCGCTCACCCCGAAGCAGGGCACAGCATTCTGCCACCTCAAGCCAATTGCCGGCGGTTGCGCCGAGCGGCTGGCTCATATCGCTCAGCAATGCGACTGTGCGTGTACCGGCTCGCTCGCCGGTGGCGACCATCAGCTCCGCCAGAAAGCGAGCCTGCGCTGCATCACGCAAAAAGGCACCGGAGCCTGTTTTTACATCGAGCACCAGCGCATCAAGCCCGGCGGCCAATTTCTTGCTCAGGATGGAAGCGCAGATCAGGTAGGGGCTCTCCACGGTGGCCGTGCGGTCGCGCAAGGCATAGAGCGTCCTGTCGGCGGGTACGAGGGTGGCACTCTGTCCCACGATGCAGGCTCCGGCGCGATCGAGCACCTGCTCCATCTCAGCGAGCGAGAGCGCGGTGCGAAAGCCCGGAATCGACTCCAGCTTATCGAGCGTGCCTCCTGTGTGGCCCAGCGCGCGGCCGCTGATCATCGGATCGAGCAGCCCTGCCGCCGCGGCAATCGGCGCTACAAGCAGCGATGTCTTGTCACCCACGCCGCCAGTCGAGTGCTTGTCGACGGTGCGCCTCCCGCCCGGCTCCCGCGCGTCAAACGTCTCGCCTGAGTAGCGCATGCACTGCGTCAGAGCGGCAAGCTCTTCCAGCTGCAGCCCACGTTGGAACACAGCCATGAGCCATGCCGCTAGCTGTGCCTCGGGCACCATGCCGGACGCAGCGCCGTCGACGAGGAACCGCATCTCCGGCTCGCTGAGTGGCTGGCCATCCCGGGTTTTTCGGATCAGATCGACAGCATGCATTAGCGAGGGTGATCCCCATCTAGAAGCTTAAAGCTGTGCGGTAGCAGTTCGCGAAACGAGACGGCGGCCAGGGCAAAGCCGTTCTCTCCGGGGAAGACCACGACCGCGTCCTCTGTCACAAACTCGCTGAGCACCTGCCGGCACGCGCCGCATGGCGGGCTGGCCGCATGGTTCTGGTTGGCGATCGCGACCGCCTCGACACGCGGCTCGTGGCCACGCTCAGAGATGGCCCGGAACAGGGCATTGCGCTCTGCACAGCTGCTTAGGCCGTACGATGCGTTCTCGACATTGCAGCCTGTCACGACGGTTCCATCGTCAAACAGGAGGGCAGCGCCAACACAGAACTGCGAGTAAGGCGCATACGCAAGCCTGGCAGCCGACTGCGCCCTGGCAAAGAGCTCAGCGAGTTGAGGAGCAGTGGGGGCCATCGTCGCCTTGAACTTACCTGTTCCTGGCTTAGGACGGCAAACTCCAGCACCGCGTATGCTTCCGCAAGTCGGAGTGAAGCATCCAATGGCAGTCGCGTAACCACCTTGATGAAGAAGACCCTCGCACAACCCGAAGCCAAGGCCATTCCGCAGAGCAGCAGTGCCCAGCAGGAAGCGGAGCGGGCGCTCGCGCTCTTTCACCCGGTCACGTCCGACTGGTTCCGCGCTGTCTTTGAGCGGCCCACGTCACCGCAGCGCCTCGGCTGGCCTGCGATTGCCAAGGGCGAGAGCACGCTGATCCTGGCACCGACCGGCACGGGCAAGACGCTGACAGCGTTTCTCTGGTGCCTGGACCGGATCATGCTCTCCAACCCGGCCGCGCCCACAGTGCCGGAGCCGCAGCCAAAGCGTGGAGCGAAGCGCAAGCCAAAACAGCCCGGCGGCTGCCGCGTCATCTACATCAGCCCGCTCAAAGCGCTGGCCGTCGATGTGGAGCGCAACCTGCGTTCGCCTCTTGCCGGGATCACCAACATGGCGCGCCAGCGCGGCGTTTCCGTGCACCAGCCCGAGATCGCGGTGCGTACCGGCGACACCTCGCAGCGGGACCGCGCGCGCTTCCGGCGCGACCCGGGCGAGATCTTGATAACCACGCCGGAGTCGCTCTACCTGCTGCTCACCTCCGATTCCGCGGCCTCGCTCACCACGGTCGAGACGGTCATCATCGATGAGATCCACGCGCTTGTGCCCACCAAACGTGGAGCGCATATGGCCTTGTCGCTGGAGCGGCTGGAGGCGATTACCGGACGGCCTCTACAGCGTATTGGACTCTCGGCCACACAACGGCCGCTTGAAGAAGTAGCGCACTTCCTGGCAGGCGCCCTGCCGCGCGAGGCTGCGCCCGTTTTCGCTCTGCCGCCGGCTGAGGCGGCTGAGGATCTTCGCGAAGAAAGCGAGCGCGAGTGGACGCGCGAGGCCGAGCCGGTCGCTGACAATCTTCTACCCTCGTCTGCTGCAGCGCCGACACCTGCCAATGACAGCGCCGCCCGCTATCGTCCGGTCACCATCGTGAACGCAAGCGAGCCGAAGCGGCTTGAGCTGAAGATTGAAGTCCCAGTGGAAGACATGGCGCGGCTCGGCGAAGTGCAGGAGCTACCCAGCGGCGCAGCTTCGCAGGGTCCTAAACGCACCTCCATCTGGAGCGCGATCCACCCGCGCCTGCTGGAAATTGTGCGCGAACGCACATCTACGCTGATCTTTGTCAATAGCCGCCGCATTGCCGAGCGGTTGGCCGGCGCGCTCAACGAGCTGGCGGAGGAGAACATCGCGCGTGCGCACCACGGCTCGCTTGCTGCCCCGCAGCGCTCAGAGATTGAAGAGCTGCTCAAGGCCGGCAAGATTAAAGCGCTGGTCGCTACCTCCTCGCTTGAGCTCGGCATTGACATGGGCGCGGTTGACCTGGTGATTCAGATCGAGGCGCCGCCTTCCGTTGCCAGCGGGATGCAGCGCATCGGTCGGGCCGGGCACTCCGTCGGGGCGGCGAGTGAGGGCATTATCTTCCCCAAATATCGGGCTGATCTCGTCGCTTGCGCTGCCGTGACGCGCGCGATGCATGAAGGACTGGTCGAGTCCACCCGCTTCCTGCGCAACCCGCTCGATGTGCTCGCGCAGCAGATGGTAGCGATTGTCGCGCAGCCTCCGGTGCTTGCCTCTCGCAGTGAGGAGTCGAAGCGGACGAAGAAGTTGAAGGCGGAGTTTGACGAGGAACGCTCGCCTGGCATCCACGTCGAGGCGTTATATGCCATGGTGCGCGCCGCCGCACCTTACGCTGAGCTCACGCGTGGCGCGTTCGAAGGCGTGCTCGATCTGCTGGCAGGGCGCTACCCGTCAGACGAGTTTGCCGAGCTGCGGCCGCGTGTCACGTGGGACCGCGTAAGCAACATGGTCACGCCACGGCAAGGCGCCAAGGGGCTTGCTATCCTTAACGGCGGCACCATTCCCGACCGCGGCCTGTATGGGGTCTTCCTGTCCGGCTCTGAGAAGAAGCCGATCCGTGTAGGCGAGCTGGATGAAGAAATGGTCTTCGAGAGCCGCACCGGGGACACCTTTATCTTGGGTGCAAGCACCTGGCGCATCGACGAGATCACGCATGACAAAGTGCTGGTGTCCCCTGCACCCGGCGAGCCGGGCAAAATGCCTTTTTGGCATGGAGACAATGCAGGCCGACCGCTCGAGTTCGGCCGACGCATCGGCGTGCTTATGCGCGAGCTGCGGGCCCTGCCCCACAACGTCGCGCTCACCAGACTTGTTCGGGAGCATGACCTGGAAGCCAAGGCCGCTGAGAACCTTCTCCGCTACCTTGCCGACCAAGAAATTGCCACCAGCGTGGTGCCGGATGACCGGACCATCGTGATCGAGCGCGTGCGTGATGAGCTCGGCGACTGGCGCGTTTGCGTGCTAACGCCTTTTGGCTCGCGCGTGCACGCGCCCTGGGCCATGGCTGTGACCGGGCGCATCCGCGCCGGCGGCGGCCCGGATGTGGAAGTGATGTGGGCCGATGACGGCTTTGTGCTGCGCTTTCCGGAGTCGGACGCCGCGCCCGATGCCGACATGCTGCTGCTTAACGCAGAAGAAGCGACCGGCCATGTGCTGCGCCAGCTCGGCGCTACGGCCTTGTTCGCTGCCAAGTTCCGCGAGAGTGCAGCCCGGGCGCTGCTGCTGCCGCGCAAGCGTGCGACAGGCCGCGCTCCGCTGTGGCAGCAGCGCAAGCGTGCTTACGATTTGCTCGCCGTGGCAAGCCGCTACGCGTCTTTCCCAATGCTGCTGGAGGCGTATCGCGAGTGCATGCGCGATGTTTTTGACATGCCGGCCTTTCTTGAAACGCTGCGAGCAGTAGAGAAGCGGCAAATCCGCGTGCATGTGGCCGATACGCGTACTCCATCGCCTTTCGCTTCGTCACTGCTTTTTTCCTACGTTGCCAACTACATCTATGACGGCGATGCTCCGCTTGCCGAGCGCCGCGCGCAGGCTTTGTCCATCGACCAGGAGCAGCTGCGTGAGTTGATGGGCGACGCGGACCTGCGCGAGCTGCTTGACCCTGAAGCGATTGCCGAAGTCGAAGAAATGCTGCAGTCGCTCGGCGAGCAGGGCCTTGCGCGATCCATGGACGCGATGCACGACATGCTGCTCCGGCTCGGCGACCTGACTCGTGAGGAGCTGCGGCGCCGCACCACCACGGACGAGGTGTTTGCACAGCTGGATCGCCTGCAGCGTGCGCGCCGCTTGCTGGAAGTCAAAATCGCCGGCGAGAAGCGCCTGATTGCTGTGGAGGATACGGGCCGCTACCGTGACGCGCTTGGCATCCCGCTGCCACCGGGGCTCCCGACGGCCATGCTGGCGACCGTCGCTGCGCCTGCTCTTGAGCTGCTGCGCCGATACGCCCGCACACACGGGCCTTTTACGGTAGCCGAGGCACAGGCTCGCTTTGGGCTGGACGCGCAGATCACGGAGGCTGCCCTGCGACAGCTGCTCCTGGATGGCCGACTGGTCGAAGGCGGTTTCCGCCCCGGTAGCGTGCATCGCGAGTGGTGTGATGCAGAGGTTCTGCGCCTGATCCGCCGCAAGTCTCTGGCCCGCCTGCGCAAGGAGGTGGAGCCGGTGGAGCAGCGTATGCTGGCCCGGCTCGGCACGCACTGGCAAGGCATTTTGCAGAAGCGCCGTGGTCTCGATGCAGTGCTCGACACCATCGAGCAGTTGCAAGGCGCACCCCTGATTGCCTCCCTGGTGGAGAGCACCATCTTGCCTTCGCGTCTAGCGCGCTACACGCCGGGCGATCTTGACACCTTGATCGCCGCCGGAGAGGTCACCTGGTGCGGCGTGGATGCATTGGGCGAGCATGATGGACGTATCGCGCTGTACCTGGCGGAGATGCTGCCGCTGCTTCGCGGTCCGCGTGCTGTGGATGCTGAGCCCATCTCGGAAAGGGAGCAGCATCTGGTCGCGCAGCTGAGCCGGGGCGGTGCCATGTTTTTTGCACAACTGCACGATGCGGTCGGCGGAGGCTACCCGGGCGAGACGCTTGATGCTCTCTGGTCGCTGGTCTGGCGCGGTATCGCAACCAACGACACATTTCATGCCCTGCGAGCCTACGTGCAAAAGCCCGCTACGGCTGCGCGCAATCCCAAGCGCACGCATAACCAGGCGACGCAGTTTCGCTCACGCCGCACAACGCCGCCCAGTGCGCAAGGCCGGTGGACGCTGCTGCCTGCAGGCGAAGCCCTGGCCGGCCCAACCGAGTGGAGCCACGCTGTTACGCAGCAGCTGCTCAAGCGCTACGGCGTGCTGACGCGTGAAAGCGTGGGAAGCGAAAATCTGCCGGGCGGCTTCAGCGCCGTGTATGACGTCCTCAAGGCGATGGAAGAAAGCGGCAAGATCCGCCGCGGCTACTTTGTCGCGGGCCTCGGCGCAACGCAATTCGCGCTGCCTGCCGCTGTGGACCTGCTGCGCTCGCTGCGCGCCGGTACGCAGCCGGACGAGGCGGAGCTCGTGACTCTGGCCGCGACTGACCCGGCCAACCCCTACGGCTCCGTTCTCCGCTGGCCCGCTGTCGAGGAGGGGGAGGCGCAAGATGCAAGTGCCACGCGCTCACTCATGCGCAGCACCGGTGCCAGTGTCATCCTTCGCAATGGCGAGCTGGTCGCGTATATGCGTCGCGGCAATCCGCACGCGCAGTTCTTTTTGCCGCAGGATGAGCCGGAGCGCTCGCAGGTCGCGCGCGACCTGGCCACGTATCTCGCAGCCACCACGCAGGACGAGATGCGCACGAGCACCGAGGCGCAGCAGCGCGGCGGCCTGCTTCTGGCCTCAATCAACGGGCAGCCGACACACCTGCACTGGATGGCGCGCATTCTGCAGGACGCCGGCTTCCAAGCAGCACCCATGGGCTTTAACGTGCGCCGCGTGCTGCCGCCTGCGCACAGCAGCCGGCCCCTGGCCGGAGGAGTGCACTAGCCGATGCCGGAAGGCGACACAATCTATCGCTCGGCCCGAGCGCTGGGCCGTGCACTCACGGGCAAGGTTGTCACAGGCTTTGAGACAGCACTCGCGCCACTGGCCAGTGTAGACGACAACGCGCCTCTGCAAGGCCGCACCATTGAGAACATCGAAGCACGCGGCAAGTGGCTGATGATTTTCTTTTCCAGCGACCTCATCCTGGTCACGCACATGCTTATGAGCGGCTCGTGGCACATCTACCGGACCGGTGAGCGCTGGCGTGTGCCGCGGCGTAGTATGCGCTGCGTTATCCGCGTCGAAGGTTTCGAAGCTGTCGCCTTCAACGTGCCTGTTGCCAAGTTCTTCAGCGCGCGCACGCTGGAGCGTAACAGCATGATCCCGAAGCTAGGGCCCGATCTGCTGCGCGATGACTACGATGAAGCGGAAGCACGCCGGCGTGTGCTCGCGCGGCCTGATGAAGAGATCGCAAGTGTCCTGCTCAACCAGCAGGTCCTTGCCGGCCTTGGCAATGTGTATAAGTGTGAGGTGCCTTTCCTGTGCGGCGTTCACCCGTTCCGCAAGGTCGCCTCGCTCACGCCTGCCGAGCTGGACTGCCTGCTCTATCAGTCGCTCAAGCTCATGCGGGAGAATGTGCAGGAGAACTCCGAGGATAAGATCCTGACCTACACAGGCGCGCGACGGACGACGCGTTCTGCGGACCAGGCTTCGCGCCTTTGGGTGTATGGCCGGCAAGGGCAGCCCTGTCGACGATGCGGCACCGCGGTGCTGATGCGCAAGCAGGGTCCGGACGCACGCTCTACCTACTGGTGTCCCCAGTGCCAGCCTGGGGACACGGCTGTCGCCGGCTGGGCCGTGACCAATGGCCGCAAGCGCGTCGGCTGCTAGGCCATTCACTTACTGCGGTACCTGCTGCTGCGGAGCGGAGCCCTGCTTAGGTTTGTGCCCAAATAATCTGCCAAAGAAGCCGGGCTTCTTTTCCTCCACGGGCGCTTGCGCCGGCGCTGCTTCCGCGCTGCTTTGAGGAATCTGTGCCAATGGCTGTTGCTGCGACGGGAGGGCTGCGCCCGGCCGTTGCGGCATCACGGCGGCAGGTTGCTGCTGCTGCTGTGGCGCGTTCTGTCCGTCGTGCCCGATGCCGAAGATCTTCTGGAAGATATTGCGCTGATCATTGCCCGGCGCGTCGCAGGTCGTCAGCGGTACGGTGCCGTCCAAAAACGCGGCCGAGTAGTCGTCCGGGCAGCTGTCATCGGCCAGGAGATTCGTGGCTTTGTCGAGCTTCGCAATCGTGACGCCTGCCGGAACAGCGAACTCGTGCGCATCGCTGTACTGCGGCAGAGCTACAGCGCGCTTCATAAAGTTGGCCCAGACCGGTGCAGCTGCCTGCCCGCCGGTCAACTTGATGTCAGAGTAGTCGTCGTTGCCGACCCACACGATACAGATCAAGTTGCTCGAGAAGCCGGCGAACCAGGCATCGTGGTCTCCCGAGGTTCCCGTCTTGCCCGCAGCCGGCGCGGTGAAGCCCAGCTGCCGCGTGACAAAGCCGGTTCCCGAGTTCATCACCGCTTCCATCATGTTGGTCGTGAGGTAAGCCACGCGCGGGTCCAGCACCGGGTGGGTGCGCGCGCTAAAGTCCTGCAGAGGATCTCCATTCGCAGTACGGATGGAGGCCAGCATCCACGGCTTGATCGCGGTACCGTTGTTGGCGAAAACCGTATAGGCCCCCGCCATGTCCAGGGGTGTCGCGTCATAAGCTCCCAGGGCGACCGAGGGCGTTGCACGTGCGCTTGTCACACCGGCATCGCGTGCCAGGGCCGCTACATTGCCGAAGCCCACCATCTGCGCCAGCGCGATGGTGGCGTTGTTCATGGACTCCTTCAGGGCATACTGCGCCGTGATCTGGTCTGTGTACTCCCCTTTGAAGTTGCGCGGCGTATATGTCTGCCCATTGCCGAAGGTAAACGTCTGCTGCTCGTTCGGCAGCAGCATCGCGGGCGTAAACACACCGGTCGCTCCGTTCGGGGTCGTAAGCTCTGTGCCTGCAAGCGAGGAGTTAAAGGCCGAAGCGTACACAAACGGTTTGAAGATGGACCCGGTAGGCCGGTGAGACACAGCATGGTTCAGCTGCGACTGCGCATAGTTGCGCCCGCCTACTAGCGCCAGCACTTGGCCTGTATGAGGATCCAGCGCGATCAGTGCGACCTGCGGGTAAACAGTAACCTCACCCGCGGTAGCCTGCTTGGCATGGAGGTGGTCTACCAGCGCGTCTACACGCTTCATGCCTTCTTCCACGGCCATAGTCGCGGCTGCCTGTAGCTGCGGATCAAGCGAGGTGTAGATGCGCAACCCTTCCTGGTTCCAATTCGCATCGCCCAGCTTGGCGGCGACCTGATCCCGCACCAGGTCCACAAAGTAGGGCGCCTGATCCTGCTGTACGCTGAGCGAGGCAAGCCGCAGCGGCGAGGCCTTTGCCTCCTCCGCCTGCTCCTTGCTGATGTTACCCGACTCGACCATCTGATCCAGCACCAGGTTGCGCCGCTCGACTGCATGCGCAGGGTGCCGGATCGGGTTCAGGCGGCTGGGGCTCTGGATCATGCCAGCAAGAAGTGCACACTCGGGCAGGTCGAGCTTGCTGACGTCCTTACCGAAGTACACCTGCGCCGCTTCGCCAAAGCCGTTGATCGCAAACGACCCAGCCTGCCCCAGCGGGATCTCGTTCGCATAGAACTGGAAGATCTGTTCCTTGTTAAAGCGGTTCTCCAGATGCCACGTGATGAGTATCTCGAGCATTTTGCGCTTGATGTGCTTCGCTGGCGTCAGAAAAAAGCCCCGCGCCAGCTGCATGGTGAGCGTGGAGCCACCTTCCATGTAGGAATGCCGATGCATTAGATCGTTCCGGACCGCGCCCAGCATGCGGATGTAGTCCACGCCGCCATGCGAAAAAAAACGCCGATCTTCAATCGAGGTCACGGCGGGCACAAGGTACTTCGGCAGCTCGTCATAGGTAATAAGCTGACGTTTGGTACGGCTCTGGTCTGACAGGCCGGTGATCAGCAGCGGCTCCAGCGCATAGCTCGCCAGCTGCTCATTGTTGCTGCCGGTAATCTGCTGCACCGTACCGTTGTCAAAGCTGATGGTGGCATCTTCCGGCGCATGGAAGCTTTGCGGACCGGGCCGGATCGTGATGCTTTCGTCGTTTGCTGAGAAGGTACCGAGCTGCGAGGCATGGGCACTGCTCGCGTCGGAGTAGCCGGCTGCCCGCAGCTGCGAAGCCACAGCCGAGGCAGAGAGCTTCTGCCCGGTCCGCACCTGCCGCGCCGCGGCATAGACCTGCGCGGTATTGGCAAACAGCGGCTTCTCCAATCGCTGATCTACAATCACGCCGTACTTGTGGTAGTAGAAGCCGAAGATCGCCAGCCCGGTGAGCACTACCAGCAGCACCGCCACGACGAGTGCCGCAACCATGCGCCGCAGCATACCGCGCCGTGCTGACCCATTCGCCCTCGGAACTGAAACTCGTATTGCCAAGCAGCTGACCGCCTTTTCCTGCCTAAGTTCCTACTACTGCCTACTATCTATGCCGCGCAATCTACATCAGGCAGATGAGAACAGGCTGCAACCCTGTTCCCGACTTGCCCGAAAACTCTCACACTGCTTGGACGCTACCCGAATCGCACCGCACTTCTTGCCGACGTGGAAAACTATGAGTTCCGCACCTTCTCGCTCACCTCCGCAAAGGAGACGTCCTCGGTCACTCCGCGGTGCCGGTTGACCAGCTCTACCAGTCCATCCGCGACTTTTTTGCCCACGTTGATCCGCAGCGGGATTCCAATCAGGTCAGCATCCTTGAACTTGATCCCCGCCCGCTCATCCCGGTCATCGAGCAGTACATCCACGCCCGCTTCGTCGAGCTCGCGCGCCAGCCGCTCGCCGACCTCCAGAAGCGCCGCGTCGCGGACATTTGTGACCGTAATGATGACCTCAAATGGAGCGATGCTGCGCGGTAGGGCAATACCCGCGCCCTCAGGAACCGTTCCGGCCGCCTGCTCGATTGCCGCGGTCAGGATGCGCTCAATGCCGATACCATAGGAGCCCATGATCGGGGTCACTTCCTTGCCATTGTGGTCTAGCACTCGGGCGCCGAGCGCCTCGGCATAACGGTATCCGAGCTTGAAGATGTGCCCGATTTCGACGGCCTTGCCGATGCGCAGCGGGGCTGCGACGCCATCCGGGGCGTTCGGTGCATCCTCGCCTTCCAGCGCATTGCGGATGTCGGCCAGTAGAGTCCAGCTGAAATCACGCCCGGGGGTGACATTGCGGTAGTGGTGATCCTGCTGGTTCGCGCCGCAGACCAGGTTGCGCCGACCCTCAAGTGCTTGATCTACAACGACAACCAGCCCGTCCTCCTTGACATTTGCGACCGGCAAGAGCCCGATCGGGCCAAGATAGCCGGCGGGGCCGCGAAGCCACTGCGCAAGCTCTTCTCCATTCATCGTCCGCAGTTCCACCCCGGCTACTACGCCCAGCAGCTTGGTTTCGTTCACAGAGTTGTCGCCCCGCAGAAAAGCAGCTACGGGCCGCCAAGTCGACTGCCCCTCCCTGTCGCGGACCTCCGCCATATACGCGACGCACTTGATGTCCTGCGCCGGCAGGATGCCGAAGAACTCCGCTACCTCCGCCATGGCGGCCTTACCGGGGGTGTGCACCAGCTCGGGCAGGCCGTCGCCGGTCGGCGGGAGATCCTCGACAGGTGCCAGCCGGGAGGTGGCCTTCTCCAGATTGGCGGCGTAGCCGGTCTCTGCATTGCTCGCGATCAGGTCTTCCCCGGCTTCGGTGTACACCATAAACTCCTGCGACTGAGAGCCGCCCATCGCGCCGGAGTCGGCCTCCACTGCGAGGAAGTCCAGCCCGCAGCGCGTAAAGATCCTCCGGTATGCCTCATCATGCAACGCATAGCTGCGGTCCAGCCCATTCGCGTCGATATCAAATGAGTAGGAATCCTTCATGAGGAATTGCCGCACACGCAGCAGGCCCGACTTCGGCCGCGGTTCATCGCGGAACTTCGTCTGGATTTGGTACCAGATCTGCGGCAGCTGCTTGTAGCTGCGCAGCTCCTTGCGCGCGATATCGGTCATGATCTCTTCGTGCGTCATGCCCAGGCACAGGTCCGCGCCCTTGCGATCCTTTAGCCGGAACATATTCTGGCCCATGGACGTCCAGCGGCCGCTTTGCTGCCACAGCTCTGCCGGCAGCAGGGCAGGCAGCAGAAACTCCTGCCCGATCCGGTCCATCTCGTCCCGCACAATCGCGGTGATCTTGTTTATGGAACGCTGGCCCAGGGGAAGGTAGGAGTAGATGCCGGCACCCAGCTGGCGCGCGTAGCCGGCCCGTAGCAGGAACTTGTGGCTTGCGACCTCAGCGTCAGAAGGCGCTTCGCGCAGTGTAGGGATGAAGAGTTTGGACCAGCGATGCATGCGGAGAGTCGTGCCTTCCTGCCGCCGCGACGCGCGCGGGGGTTCTCCGCATTCTACCCGGGGCAAAACGAAGGCGTTCTACGCGTAGATCGAAAGGAACGACTGCGTGCCGGTGCCTGCACCGTTTAGGCCGCTGCTCAGCTTCAGATACTGAGAGCTTCTTCCTTCGGCAAGCCGAGCACGCTAGCGATGTCGCTGACCGGCTGCCCTTCCCTCTCTATGGTCTGTGCTTGCGGAGCTTCAGAAGCAAATGCACGAACTTCACCGGCAGAAGCAGGCAGAAGTTAGGGTATTCTCACGACGACTTTCACGAGCCCGGAAAATGCAGTAAAAGCGGGATTGCCTGTCCGCTCCGGCTCTGCGATGACCTCACCGGGTACTCACGTTAGCCAGCCTAGGACAACCTAGAGTAGCCCGACGCCCCACAGAGCATGGAGGTGTAGTACGCCTTCGATGCCGCCCGCCGTGTTCTGCACCACGAGAGACGTAATGCGGTGCGCTTCCATCCGGGTCAGTGCTCGCGCGGCCAGCTCGTCCGGCCCGATGGTCTGCGGATCGCGGTGCATCACGGCCGCCGCTGCCAGGCTAAGCGCGACCCCTCCCTGGGCTACCAGCAGCCGCCGTAAATCTCCGTCACTGACGACACCCGCGAGCCGGTCTGCCCGGTCCAGAACAATCGTCATCCCGAGCCCCTTGCGGGTCATCTCGTCCATCACCTTCGCCATGGGCGTGTCGAGGTGTACAACGGGGACGCGGTCGCCGGTATGCATCAGCGCCCGCACCGGCGCCAGCTGCTTGCCTAGCCTGCCGCCAGGGTGGAGGCGCGCGAAATCCTCGGCCCGGAAGCCCTTCCGAAGAGAAACCGCGATCGCGAGCGCATCGCCCAACGCCAGCATCGTTGTGGTAGAGGCTGTGGGCGCGAGATTCAACCCGCAGGCCTCGCCGGCCACACGGCAGTCCAGGGCCACATCGCTGGCCCGCGCCAGGGTAGAACCGAGATCGCAGCAAAAGGTCACGAGCGCATCCCCAACCCTCTGGATCGTCGACAGCAGACGCAGCAGCTCCTCTGTTTCGCCGCTAGCAGAGAGCGCAAGAACGACGTCGCCTGGCGCAAGCATCCCGATGTCGCCGTGCACAGCCTCGGCCGAGTGCAGAAATAGCGCCGGGCTGCCCGTCGAGGAGAGGGTCGCCGCGATCTTCTGCGCGATGATGCCGCTCTTGCCCATCCCGGTGACCACAACGCGCCCCCGCGACTCGCCGCATTGCAGCAGCAGCGAAACAGCACGCTCAAAGGGCTCGCGCATCTCTCCGTCGAGCCGCCTGGCGAGTGCCAGGAGGGCCGCGGCCTCGATGCGGACCAGGTCTGCTGGGGTTTGTGGGGCCATGCCGTTCTTCATCAAAGCACCCCTCCCATTCCTGTGCAAGCCGCCGGGCGGAGCGGCTGCACAGCTAAAATAAGGCGACAGCATAAGAGGAGCAGCCTTGGCGCGTAAATCCTTTACCTTGCTTCTAATTCTGGTCGCGCTTGGCCTCATCGCGTGGGCTGGTGTCACCAACTACCGCAACCGGCAGGCAGAAAAGCTCAGGGCATCCACGCCGCAGCTGGTGCTCACGCCCGACGGCGCAGCCACCCCGACGGCCGGCTCAGCGGATGCGCAGGGTCCGCCTAGCCCTCTCCTAGGCAAGCCGGCGCCCAACTTTGCGCTCGAAAGCACCGACGGCAAGAAGGTGTCACTCGCCAGCTACAAAGGTCATCCGGTACTGGTGAACTTCTGGGCGACCTGGTGCGGGCCTTGCAAGTATGAGATTCCGTGGCTCGCCTCGCTTCACACCAAGTACGCGCCGCAGGGCTTTGAGATCCTGGGCGTCTCCTCGGACGAGCTGGATGCGGATGCCAAAGGGAAAGAAAGCGAGGAAAAAGCTGCGATCATGAAGGCGGCAAAGAACCTGCACATCAACTACCCAGTTCTGTACGGCGGCGACACAATCTCCCAGCAGTACGGCGGGGTCGACCTTCTGCCGCAGTCGTTCTATATCGACGGCAAAGGTACGGTTGTGGCTGTGATTACGGGAGCCGGTTCTGAGGCCGAAGCCGAAGCCGATATCCAGAAAGCGATCCACGGTGGCGCGTAGCGTCCTGCTCGCAGCTCTGTTGCTTGTGCCGGCCGGCGCGCGTCCTCAGCAACTACCCTGGCAGGTGCCGGCGGCGGGCGTTACCGCAGCTAAAGATCCCGTGCAATACGAATACCCTGAGCAGGTCCAGCTAACTGCCGGCAAGCCCGCCGAGATCGAGCTCCACTTTCGCGTGCGCGAGGGCCTGCACATCAACTCGCATGCGCCGCATGATGCCTCGCTCATCCGCACGGAGCTGATCGTGGCCGAGCCGACCGGCATCGACGTGCAGGCCGTCACCTTTCCGCAGGGGACCGACTACGCCTCACAGGCTTTCCCCGGGCACAAGCTCAGCGTGTATACAGGGCCCCTGGTCCTGCGTGCGCGTCTCGTTGCTGCGCGTCCTGGCGAGCAGATGCTGAGCGCAGCCCTGCGCTACCAGGCCTGCGACGCCAACATCTGCTTTCCCCCCAGGAAGGCCCCCGTCACGCTGGACCTGGTCGCTCACTAGCGGCTCTGCTGCACGAAGTCTGTCAGCGTGGTTCGGATCAGGCTGCGCGACTGTAAATAGCAAACTGCTAGTCCACGAGACGAATGTTTTGGTTTGCGTGCGGCTTACACGTGAGGCAATGCCCTCTGCGGATCATCCATGGACGCGGCTCCATGACGATCGCTCCAGACTACGCCGTGTCAGTACATGCAACGGAGCTCCGGCTTGAGCATTGCTCCATGCCGGTGTAACGGCAGGCAGTCTACGTGTGTTTCAACCCTAGTACCAGCACAAACAAGCGGGAATCTCTTCTGCCTAGAGTGTTGGCAATATGTAGCCGCCACACTCCCATATGTCTCAGCACAAGATGTTCGCACAATGACCCTTGAGCGCAATTTTTATTGACTTCGAAGGGGAGCCCGGTTAAGGTCGGCCAATCCTTGGAACGATTTGATGGTCTGACCGAAATGCGCATCGACCTTTCGGATGATTTTCACTTGAAAAAGCCGTATGCGAAACATGGCAGCAGAAGCTAGGGATCTCAGGCCTTAAGGAGTCACGAGGACTCGCAAAGTCTGGCTCGCCGGATCAAGTAGCGTCGCGATGCAAGCCGCTCGTTCAAGGGCTGCCGTTGTAGAGAAGCGCACAAATTCCTGGAGGTAGTAGTGGGACGTTACTCAAATTGCGGCAGAAGTGGAAACTCCCAGCTGACACACTGGACGGCAAGAGGCGCACTGCTCGTCACGCTCCTGGCAAGTGGTTCGCTGGCCTTCGGTCAGGCGGACGCAGGCCTGACCGGGACCATCACCGACCCAAGCGGAGCCGTGGTGGGCGGCGCGTCGGTCATTGTCACGAACGAGGGCACCTCGGTGGCGCAGAAGCTGGTGACAAGCAGCGCCGGTACTTATACGGTTCGGGGCCTCATCCCAGGCGCTTACCGGATTGAAGTGACGGCGCAAGGATTTCAGAAGGAGATCAAACAGGGCATTCTTGTCGAGGTCAGCACGACTGGAACGATCGATTTCCAGGTGCAGGCCGGCTCATCGACAGAAGTGGTCGAAGTGACCGCTGCTGCGGAGACGCTAAATACAACGTCACCGCAGTTGGGGACGACGATTGATCCGGGTGTCATTGCGAGCTTGCCGGTGGAAGTGTCAGGGCGCGGACGGCAGATCGATACGCTGCAATTCCTTTCGCCCGGCACGACGGGCAGCAGCTTTTCTCACCGCACCAGCGGTGGTGCCGACTTCGAGCAGGAGATCCTGTACAACGGCATCCCTGCACCCCAGCCGGAGACGGAAGGCAACACAGGCAACTTCAATCCTCCCTATGAATTGATCCAGGAAGTGCGTGTGGAGCGCTCCAACTTTGCAGCCCAATTCGGTCTGGGCCAGGGCGCATTGACGTACCAGACCACGTCCGGCACCAACCAGTACCATGGCGACCTTTTCGAGATCAACCGAAACAGTCTGTTCGATTCCGTGGGATTTTTCAATGGTCCTTACTGGGGCGGAAGAAGTTCGCCGCCGACGGACCATGAGAACAATTACGGTTTTACCGTAGGCGGTCCGGTCAGCATCCCGCATTTGTATGACGGCAAGAACCGAACCTTCTTCCACTATAGCCAGGAGTGGTACAAGCAGAACCTGGAAGATACAAGGGTATCTACGGTCCCAACAGCGCTCGAAAAGACTGGCGACTTCAGTGACTTCGTCGACGGCAACACCGGTGCTCTTATTCCTATCTATGACCCGCAAACCGGTCTACCTTTTCCAGGAAACGTCATTCCGGCGAGCCGCATCAGTCCACTTTCGGCCTCGCTGCTCCCCAACCTTCCGAATCCGGACCACCCCGGTAGCGGCGTGGGTGGCCTTGACAGCAATGCGGCAGCTGCCCCTGACGCGCTTCCTAACATTCAGCACGTTTTTGGATTCACGATCGATCAGAAGATTAACGATCGGCAGAGCCTGCACTACACCGAGTGGAGAAACAGCTATACGACCACGACCTTTACGAACGCTCCCTTTGTGGTGGCGCCCAACCCCTTAAACAGCGCAGAGTCGGAGCCGACACTTGGCACCGCTTTTCTGCTTAGCTATAGCAACGCTCTCACCGACCATCTCGCGGTTACGGCGGGCCTAGGCTGGATCGGCGAACTTAACGACCAGTTCAACGAGAACCGCGGACTTAACTTTCCGGCCGTAAGCCAGAGCCCGGGAGTTTTACCCACCATCGCATTTGATGGGCAACATAAACCAACAACATGGGGAGCAGGGTCGTTCTCCTCCGTCAACCGCAAACTCGGCATTTCGGTGGTCAACAACTGGCTTTGGTCGAAGGGCAAAAACACCTTCAATATCGGTGGAGAGTTCCGCCGCACCTACCAGGACAACGGACTATCGAGCGACGGTGGTGTCTTCAACTTCAGCCAACGGACGACGTCCACACCGGATTCAAGCGACCCAAATTTCGGAAGCGATGGAAGTGCCTTCGCGAGTTATCTTCTCGGGATTCCCGATAGTGCGAACAGGGCCAGCCTGCTACAGGCGAAACTGAGAAACGTAGATCTATCGCCTTACTTTCAGGACGACATCAAACTTTCACCGCGGCTGACATTGAATGTCGGCCTCCGCTGGGATATCCAGGTGCCGTTCACTGAGAACAACAATGACATTGTTTTCCTGAATCCGAATGAGCCAGACCCGGAGGCAGTCAACCTGGCAGGGCAGCCGATTCTAGGTGGAGCCAGCCAGTTCGGCCACGGCTTTACCGGAGCTGCCGGCTTTAGCCGGGGGCAGATCCATTGGGGCCATGTGGGGCCGCGGCTGGGCTTTGCTTACAAACTGAATGAAACGACGGTTGTCCAGGCCGGCTTCTCGGTTGCCTTCCTGAATGGCGGAGCTTACGAGTACGGCACGAATAAGGTGGCGGTCAATGACGGTCAGTTGCTGGCAGGCACGTTCGCTCGCAACAGCACCGGCAGCAACGTGTCCTCCTACGGCAGCTGGGACACCCAGCAGCTGCCGCAACCTCTACCTACCCCATTCAGCCCGGGACTTGGCGGCGGTGAGCTGATCGAGGCCTTCGATCCTGTCCGCGACGGCTTCGCCCCATACAGCCAGCAGTGGAATATCAATCTCCAGCATCAGCTGCCCTTCAATACTTTCCTGACCGCTGCCTGGGTAGGGAACCGGACCATTCATCTGCCCAGTCAGCTTAACTCCCCCAATCAGCTGGATCCGAAGTATCTCGCCCTGGGTTCCAAACTCTCCGATGCCTTTGTTGCTGGGCAGACTCAGCTGGATGGGGTCAACTTGCCGTACGCCAACTTTGTCAACGACTATGGAGGATCGGCCACTGTTGCGCAGGCCCTTCTGCCCTATCCGCAACATCCGGTCGTCTTTAATAATTTCGAAGGCTCGGGCACGACGTACTACCAGAGCCTGCAGGTTGAGCTGGACAAGCGCCTGAGCAATGGCTTGTCCTTCCTGGTGGGTTACACGTTGTCGCATCTGTTGGATAACACCGGCAGCGGGTTCTCGAGCTTTGCGCAAATAGCGCAAAACAAGTACAACCAGAAGCCGGAGTATGTTGTCTCCAACGCGGACGAGCCGGAGACGCTGAAGGTGAGCGGCTCGTATGAACTGCCGATTGGCCCCGGAAAACAGTTCTTCAACACTCATGGAGTGGCTGGACAAGTTTTGGGCGGCTGGCAGATTGGATGGATTCTCGATTATGAGGACAGTACGCCGCTTGGCCCCACTCAGAACGGAAACGCGCTGATCGGGAATGCTGCTACCTCAAGTAGACCGAACAAAATCCCAGGCATCTCTCTGCATAGAAACTCATACGGCAGAGAACGCGATTACTTCCTAGGCAAGGCCGCAACTGCACCAATCTTTAACCCTGCAGCTTTTGCACTGACATCACAGTACGTGCTCGGCAATGCCTTGAAGAACTACGGAGCACTGAGAGGTCCGAACACTTACAGCGAAAATGCCAACTTGCGGAAGGAGTTCTTCTTTGGAGATCGCTTCAAGGGTATCCTGCAGGTCGATTACTTCAATTTGTTAAATCGCACCCAGTTCAACGCAGCGGATACAAATGCGTCGGATGGCACCTTTGGTCTCGCACAAAGTCAGGGCTCAAACATCTCCAACCGTCAAGGGCAGGCTACCTTCCGGATCGAGTTCTAAGCCGCTCAACTTCCATTCCACCCTGCGGACTGCCACGGCAGCCCGCAGCTTTTTTCCGCAATCAGCTTTTATAATGTCTGCCATGTGGTCCCGCCATCGCTTTCGCAGGCAATCTTTCGTCGCACTCATCTTCGCGAGTCTAGCTGTCGCATGCGTCAGCGTCCGAGGTCAAGACTGGAGCGGCGAAGTGACGCCTCGGGTGCAGCAGCTTTATGCGGAAGCGAAGGCGGCGCAGCAAAGCGGAGATGTACAGAGATCCATCGCCAAGTATCAGGCCATGCTGAAGCTGGCCCCCCATTTAGCTCCGGCTTACAACAATCTCGGGATGCTGTACTTCGATAGCCGCGCATATGCGGAGGCTTCCGATACGCTGCGGGCGGGGCTGGCGCTTGATTCGAGCATGAACACCGCAAAGGCTTTGCTTGGTTTAAGTGATGCCAAGCTGGGCCGTAACGAGCAGGCGGGCAAGGAACTCGAAGAGGCGCTCGCCGCCAACCCCGCGGACGATCGCGTGGAGCTCGCGCTGGCACACCTCCTGATCGCAGGAGGGAACGATGAGCAGGGCATCGCGCACCTGCATACCTACCTGGCCCGCAATCCAAAGGACCAGCAGGCCTGGTACTTGCTTGGAAAGACATATCTGAAGCTTTCGGAACAATCTCTTGCACAGATCGACGCGATCGACCCGAATTCAGTCACGGCTCATGAGATCGCCGGCGAGGTCGATGAGAGTATGCACAATTATGACGGTGCGCTGGCGGAGTACAACAAAGCGGTCCAGCTTGCGCCGAATCAGCCAGGCACCCACTATCACCTCGGCAATGCGTTCTGGTTGCAAGGGAGGTGGGACTTAGCGGAGAAGGAATTTCGGATAGAGTTGCGCAACGATCCGGCTAACTGCACTACGGAGTGGAAGCTGGGCAACAGCGTGCTTGCGGAAAATGGAGCGCCATTGGAAGCCCTCTCTTCGTTGGATCGAGCTGTAGCGGACTGCCCAACCCTGATGCAGGCCCGAGTAGATCGCGCCAACGCATTGATCAAGCTGGACCAGCCCGCGAAGGCGCTTGACGACCTGCTGCTGGCCGAGAAAGACAGTCCCGGTGAGCCATCGATCCACTTCCTCCTTTCCAAAGCCTATAAAGGTTTAGGAAGAGGGAGTGAGGCAAAAGTAGAGATGGAAACCTATGCCCGACTACAGCAAGCCGCCAGCGAAGCAGTCGCGGGACAAGCGAAGGAAGTGATGCAGGTTAAGAACCCCGCTCAGTAAGACTGTATTCGTTCATGCAACAGAGCCCCCGCGAGCCATTTACCTCTTTGCCGCTACGGCTAGCTTCTTCTGTGTCTCCAGGAAGCGACGCACCCGGTCCAGCGAGCGCGCCTTGCCAAAGACGATGAGGCTCTCCATCAACGGCGGCGATTGCACACTGCCGGTCAGGATGGCCCGCAGAAGCATGAAGTTCTCCTTCACGCTCCAGCCTCGCGCTTCGCCGAGGGCCTTCATCGCTGCTTCGAGCGCCGCCGCCTCCCACTCTGCCGCCTCGAGCGCAACGAGCTGTTCCGCTGCAAACAGGAGCGTCTCCTCCGCTGTGCGCTTCTTCGGGAGCCACACCTGCTCCGCGGGCATGACGTTGTCCTTGAAGAAAAAGTCGGTCAGGTCGCCGAACGCGCCCAGCGTATCAATGCGCGTTTGCACCAGAGGCGCGATCGCCTGCAGATATCCATCAGAGAAAATTGTCTGCCTCATCGCTTGAAAGAACGCCTCAGGTGACAGCCTGCGGATGTACTCGCCATTCATCCAGCGCAGCTTGACCAGATCGAATACCGGCCCGCCGAGCGAGATGCGCGCGAAATCAAAGCGCGTCCGCATCTCGTCGAGCGAAAACAGGTCGGACTCCTTGGTCTTCGCGCCCGAGCTGACAATCTCTACCTCCGAAAGCTGGGGCATGCCGCCGCCCATCAGCCCCAGAAAGTTAAGCATGGCTTGGGGCAGAAAGCCGGCATCGCGATAGTAGTTCAGGCTCACCGGATTCTTGCGCTTCGAGATCTTCGACTTGTCCGTGTTTCGCAGCAGCGGCATATGCCAGAACTTCGGCAGTGCCCAGCCAAAGGCCGCGTAGAGCAGTACGTGCTTTGGCGTCGAGCTGATCCACTCTTCGGCCCGGATCACATCGGTGATCTCCATCAGGTGGTCGTCTACGACGTTTGCCAGATGGTAGGTCGGGAAGCCATCGGATTTGAGCAGCACCTGATCATCAACGTTGGCGTGATCAAAGGTGATCTCGCCGCGGAGTTCATCGCGGAAGCTTGTGGACCCACCGGCCGGCACCTTGAGGCGAACGGTGAAAGGCTTACCCGCGGCGAGCTCTGCCTCGACCTGCTCCGGGGAAAGCTCACGGGAGCGGCCGTTGTACTTGGGCGGCAGCTTGGCAGCAGTTTGTGCCTTGCGCTCGGCTTCCAGTTCTTCCGGCGTTTCAAACGCGCGGTAGGCATAGCCGCTCGCGAGCAGCTTGTCCACATGCTCGCGGTAGATCGCCGTTCGCTCCGACTGACGATAGGGACCGAAGTCTCCGCCAACATCCGGACCTTCGTCCCAGCTGAGACCCAGTGCCTGCAGGGAAGCGAAGATCATCTCCTCGCTCGTCGGCACATAACGGGTACGGTCGGTATCCTCGATCCGCAGGATAAAGCGGCCGCCGCGCTGGGTGGCGAAGAGGTAGTTCAACAGCGCGATATAGGCGGTTCCTACATGTGGGTCGCCGGTGGGGGAAGGCGCGATACGAACGCGTGGAGCTGCAGGGGGGGCCAGTGGAGATGTCACCTGATGATGCTAGGGAATGGAGGGGCGGACTGCAAGGACGTGCCCCCGCTCCCACGGCATCAGCGGAATCAGCAACAGTCCGCCGGCACTACCGGCCTAAAGGCATGCCGGCTGTGTTCTGCAGCCGGACCACTGGATACTCGCCCACATGGTTTGCCTTGAACCACGGGGAGTGCTCGTAGAAGAAGCGCAGGCGCGCCTGCGGACTCCCGGCAAAGACCGGATCATCCTGCAACCTGCTTTCGAACTCAGCCTTGAGCAGGGGATCAGATGCAAGCATCTTGCGTGCCAGCGGCTCCAGCACATAGGGCTCGCCATATTCCTTTTGTTCAAAGATCGGATCAAAGAAGCCCCAGGCTATGGCAGAGTCGGGTCCGGCCGGCTCCAGCCATTGGATCGCTACCTTGCTGAGCCGCTGGCTAAGTGTGACAACGACCGACCCGGCCGGGTAGGTCATCGTCGCTGTACTCATCTCGCAAGTGCCGAAGTGCCCAGCCTGCGCGGGCGACGCTTCGCCGCCGAACAGCGGATGACGCCCTTCAAATGGCGGCTGCTGCCAGCGCATATCGCGGCACTGGTACTGTTCCACTGGGCCAGCCCAGGCTGCGGAGAGATGCTGCATCGCGACCCCGTGCGTCGCGAGAACATCGATGACTTCCTTCCACTGCGCAGGGATGATGTAGCCGGCCGGCGCATCAACGGCTGCCGCGGTCTGGACGCCCGTCTCTGCCGGGAGCTCTAACTCGACAGGTGTATGCGAGTAGGTAACCATGGGGCCGCCCGAGATCGGGCTTTGCGTGCGCGTATATGCGTAGCCGGCAAAACGGAAAGGAGTCGTGATGCCGTTCGGGGCAAGGGCTAGCGGGAGCTGTTCGTGGCTCGTGCCAAGCTGCGCCGCGCGGGCATCTGCGGCAGCGTTCAGCGCGAGGAGCTTGTCCGCATCGCGGTTGACGACCCGCAACAGTGCCGCCATAACGGCGTAGTTGCCGGTGACGCGCGTGCGGTAGTCCTTCAGCATGTGCATTTCGACCAGCATGCCGGGACGATTCTCCAAAATCATTGCGCCGCAGGAGTAGCGTGGCGGGTCAGGGAAGTAGCCGAGTCCCTTGCCCGGGTCATTCTCATCCACCAGCTCGATGTAGGTCGGCGAGGCCAGATGGCCCTTGACGCGATCCACGCTGTCGACCAGCTCCGGTGTCACCGTACTGCGCACATATGCGCCGATACCTGGATCAACATCCGGGCCCTGATCGATGGTGAAGGTCACATCGTATTGAAAGTCCGCCCCGTCGGTCACATGATTGTCGACAAAGAAGTCCGGCAGCCACCGCTCAAACATCGGCCAGAACGCACGGGCTTCCGGGGTCTGCGCCTTCATGTAGTCGCGGTTCAGGTTCAAGTTCGTCCCATTCGCTCGCCATCCCATAAGCTCCGGGCCATTCTGGTTGATGCGGTTGTAAGGCGAGAGATCGGCAAAGCCGTCCGCGTTGTAGATGGGGATGAAAACAAATACTGCACGCTCAAGCAGCTCTGCCTTGCTTTTGGTGATGACCATGTCACGCAGCAGCGCCATGGAAGCATCCTTGCCGTCCATCTCGCCCGGATGAATCGCGTTCTGCACCAGCACGATCGGCCGCTTGGCCGCATGCAGCGCTGCCGGGTCAAAGACCCCATCCCGCGAAGCGATCACCAGATCCAGTTCCCGGCCTTCCCCTGTTTTGCCAAAAGGCTCGATGCGCACCTGGCCGGGCGCAGCTGCAGCTATCCTTCGCAGGTAGCTCATCGTCGCATCGTAATCGGGGGTTGTTCGGTAGTCCGCTGCTTCGGTGGGTGTCGCCCACTCCTTTGCATTTTGTGCAAGAGCACAGAGTGGAAAGAGCAGGGTAGCGAGGAGACACGTACGAAGCAGCATGGCGCGAGTGTAACGTGTCTCGTCAAAGAAGTACGGCCTGTCCTGCCACCCTTTCGGTCTTTCCTGAGCTATCGAGGAGCTTGCAGACGCCCTTCCAGGCAGATTGCTGCCCACGAACGAGTACGTAGCTTAGGTGATGTCCTCCGTATCAAACACAGGAACAACCGTCCGCTTGACCTGTTCGCTGCGGTGCACTTCGCTGACTAGGTCCTTCACCACGTCCTCGAGCTGACGCTGCGATTCGATCACTTCGCTCATGCTCTTGAGCTCCGCCGGGTCTTCAGCACTTTCGAGCAGCACCACGGCATGGGCCTGCGCCACGTGGTCCAGCCCTAATCCTTCCGGCGTCTTCGCCTTAATGCTCACCACGCTTGGCAGCACATCAAGCAGAATAGCCACGCGTTCTCGCATCTCTCCCGCGATCGGCGAGATTTTGGGTGCAGCCAGCACCAGCGTGACATCCACATTCACGATTCGGTAGCCAGCATGCTGGATCTCTTCTAGGGCCAGGTTCAGAAAGATGGAGGATTCCGCATCCTTCCAGCGGGGGTCGCTCGGCGGGAAGAACGTCCCGATGTCGCCGGCCGCGACCGCGCCCAGCAGTGCATCGGTGATGGCATGCAGAAGCACATCGCCGTCAGAGTGGCCGGCCAGGCCATGCTCGTGATCCAGAGAGAGTCCTCCGATGCGTAGCGGCACTCCCTGCTTGAAGCTGTGCGAGTCATACCCCTGCCCTATGCGCATGCTCATCGTGCATCTCCCTTACCCGTCCGTTGTGCCAGGTACCACTCGGCGAGCGGCAGGTCGGCAGCCTTGGTGATCTTCAAGTTGCTGGTTGCGCCAGGTACCACCGCTACCGGGATGCCCGCTCGCTCCAGCAGGCTTGCCTCATCGGTCCCGGCAAAGCCATCAGCTTCGGCTTCCTGCATGGCCCGTCGCAGCAGCCCTGCGCGTGCAGCCTGAGGCGTTTGTGCCTGCACTATATTCTCGCGCGGTATGGTAGCCGTGATCAATGCCCCGTCCGCGGTGCGCTCCACCTGCTTGATGGTGTCTGTTGCGGGCAATGCCAGGATGGCAGCTCCGAACCGTTCCACAGCAGCGATGACGCGTTCGATCGCTGAAGGCTCAGCCAGAGGGCGAACAGCATCGTGCACCAGCACGATGTCCTTGTCCTCGCACCCAATCGCGAGCAGCGCGCGGGCAACGCTGCCCTGACGTGTATCGCCACCCTCCAGAATATGGAGGCTCAGCTGCGCCGGCAGCTCTGCTGCGTAGGCTGCAAGCAGCTGCCGGAGCCGTGCTGTTTCGTCCGGTCGCACAGCAATCCAGATATCCTGGATCGCCGGAACAGCTCCGAGCGCAAGCAGGCTGGTAAGCAGGATGGGCTTGCCGCCCAGAAGCAGGAACTGCTTGGGAGCCGTGCCCACCGGGCCTCCCATCCGCGTGCCGAGCCCGGCTGCAGGAACAATGGCGTAGACACGTGACATAAACGCCCAAGTATAGCGCGCAACGGTACACTGGACCGGTCAGCAAACCGGTTTACCGATCGGCTCACCATCGCCGGCTGTGTCTATCCACTCCCAGCTCAGCCCTTCGCCGCCAGGAGATCTGTCCCAGCTCATGCGTCTGCTCTTGCCAAGATGTCTCGTCCTTCTCGTCTCCGCGCTTGCACTCCCTCTGGCGCTTCTCGCCGCCGGTAAGCCGGTTGCTCCATTGGCAGCCACGCCACCGCTGGGCTGGAATAGCTGGGACTCTTACGGGCTCTCAGTCACGGCGGACGAGTGGAAAGCCAATGTGGATTGGCTCCATGAGCACCTGCAGCCGTCCGGATGGCAGTACGTCGTTGTGGACGAGGGCTGGTACCTGGCGCATCCGGAGAACGCGGGAACCAAGGCAGACCAGGGCTACACCATGGACGACAGCGGCCGCTACATCCCAGCCGCCAGTCGCTTTCCTGCCGGTATTGGCAGCCTGGCTACGTATGCGCATGAACTGGGTCTGCAGTTTGGCATTCATATCATCCGCGGTATTCCCAAGGTTGCCGTGGAGAAGAATCTGCCGATTGCCGACAGCACCTTCCACGCCGCAGACGCGGCGGACATAGCTGATACCTGCCGCTGGAACCCTGACAACTACGGCGTGAAGGAAAGCCCCGCAGGGCAGGCCTACTATGATTCGCTGATCAAACTCTACGCAGGCTGGGGTGTCGACTTCCTCAAGGTGGACTGCATTAGCGAGCCCTATGACGCACCCGAGATCCACATGATCGCCGCTGCCATTTCTAAGTCCGGACGCCCCATCGTACTGAGCCTCTCTCCCGGGCCTACACCCCTGAACAATGGCGACGACGTTCGCAAGTATGCGCAGCTGTGGCGTATCTCTGGCGATGTCTGGGATATCTGGAGCGATCCGGCGATCCCGGAGGGTGAGTTTCCCCAGACAGTGCGGCGGCAGTTCACCAATCTGAGCCAGTGGATGCAGTACCAGCAGCCAGGCCACTGGCCGGATGCTGACATGCTGCCCATCGGCTACCTGGGGCCTCGGCCAGGCTGGGGGCAGCCGCGGCTTTCTCGTCTGAACTATGACGAGACCCGGACGCTGCTCACTCTCTGGTCGATCTCCCGCTCGCCGTTGATTCTGGGAGCGAACCTGCTCCAGCTGGACTCCTTCACGGAGTCTCTGCTGACGAACTGCGAGGTGCTTGCCGTAGACCAACACGGCAGCAACAGCAAGGAGCTGCTGGTGGACGGCTCCCTGGTTGTATGGCGGGCCGATGCGCCCAAGGCTCCCGGGCAGAAGAAAGGGAGCTACTACGCCGTTTTTAACCTGGGCAATACGCCGGCGACCTTTCGGTATCGCTGGAAGCAGCTCAGCCTCGGGGGCGGAGAACATCGGGTGCGGGATCTATGGCAATCGCAGGAGATCGGCCGTGTGGGGGAGCTGGCCGGAGAGCTGCCGGCGCATGGGGCAGAGCTCTTTCGCGTGGAGTAGAGCTCTGCAACGGAGAGCAGCCCGCAATCTCCCACTCTCGGGGGAGGAAAAGGCCCCGCAAGGCCTCTCCGGCATGGCCTTACTTAGTAAGTAAAAGTACCGAGGTAACTTAGTAAAGCCATAAGATGGAATAACTTGCAGCGGCTGGCCCGTTTCGGGCCGCTTTTGCTGAAATACCGCTTTCTTCGAATTGTGATCCGCTTATACTCGAGCCACAACAGGGGCAAGCATCCGGCACTCCTCCTCAGAACCGCCTTCAAACATCAGGCCTGGGCCTTCCGGCTCAGGAACTGTCCCCCTATCCTCACTGGCTCCCTCACATACTGCTTGCCTCCCTGGGCCCGTCTGAAAACGGGCCCTTTCCACGTCTCTCTGCTCTCCAGACGTGACGCGAATGGGGTAGACGGCGGGTTAGCCCTCGCGGACGGCAAGGCCCAGCGTGCGCATCTTTCGATACAGATGGCTTCGCTCGAGCCCGAGTGCCTCGGCCGCGCGGCTCATGTTGCCATGGCAGTCCTCAATCTTCTTGAGGATGTAATCGCGCTCATAAGCCTCCCGGGCGTGCTGGAGCGAGGCAAACTCCTCGGCTGACCCTACTGTGCGGGCGGGGGCGCGGAGCATGACCGCCGGCAGGTGACGCCGCTCCAGCCGCTGAACCTGTGGGTTCAGGATCAGCATGCGCTCCACCATGTTCTTGAGCTCTCGGACATTGCCAGGCCAGGGATAGCTCTTCATCACCTCGAGCGCGTCGGAGGTAATCTCCACGTGCGGCCGGCCGTACTCCCGCCCAATCTCCTGCAGAAAGCCGCTGACCAAGGGAGGCACGTCTTCCCGGCGCTCCCGGAGAGGCGGCACAAAGAACGGGATTACATTGAGCCGGTAAAAGAGATCCTCGCGAAAGTTCCCATGTGCGATCTCCTCTTCCAGGTTCTTGTTCGTCGTCGCGATCACGCGTACATCGACATGCAAAGGCTCTCGGCCACCCAACGGCGTAAAGCTTTGCTCGTCAAGCGCTCGCAGAACCTTCGCCTGGGTCTTGAGGCTCATGTCGCCGACCTCATCCAGGAGCAGGGTGCCGCCGTCAGCGCGCTCAAAGGTCCCATGCTTTTCAGGCGGGCCGCCGGGCACTGCCCCGTTGCGATGCCCGAAGAGTTCGCTCTCGATGTAATCCTCTGGGATGGCCGCGCACTTCAGTTCGAGCAAGATCCGTTCACTACGCAGGCTTTCCGCATGCATGGCGCGTGCGATCAGCTCCTTGCCGGTTCCGGACTCGCCAAAGATCAGCACGCGCCCGTTGGTCGGCGCCATGAGGCGAATTTGCTGCCGCAGCGCCTTGGCGGAGATGCTGTTGCCGGTGATCGACGTTCCACCCAGAATCTGTTGTTTCAGCTCACGATTGTCCGCTCGCAGCTGCCGCTTCTCGACGGCGTTCTTGATCGTGATGAGCGTCCGTTCGAGCGAAAGCGGCTTCTCCAGGAAGTCAAACGCTCCCAGCTTTGTCGCCCGGACGGCAGTCTCAATCGTGCCGTGGCCGGAGATCATGATCACCTCCGGCTTGCCCTCCAGGGGGAAGCCGCTGATCTCCCCGAGCGCTTCCAGGCCATCACGGTCCGGCAGCCAGATGTCGAGTAGAAGCACGTCATAGTGAGCGTCCCGCAGCAGCAGCAGAGCCTCGCTTACCGTGCCGGTGCTGGCAACCGCATAGCCTTCTTCCCGCAAGATCTCAGAGAGCGACTCACGGATGTCGACCTCGTCATCAGCGATGAGGATATGCGTCATACCGGCACATTCTCCGCTGCTGCCGGCGAAGGCTCCAGCACCCGGGCCAAGGGAAGCTCCAGTATGAAGCAGGCCCCCGAGCTTCCGCGCTGCTCAGCGCGAATGTTTCCATGATGATCCTGGATGATCTTGGCTGTAATCGCGAGTCCAAGCCCGGTACCCCGCTGTTTGGTGGAGAAGTAAGGTAAGAACAGCCGTTCCCGGACCTCCGGGCTCAGGCCGGGACCTGTGTCAGAGACCAGCAGCTCAGCCATGCCGGAGCGTTCGCCAAGGGAGGTCTCGACGCGAAGAACGCGGTGGAAACTCGCGTTCATCGCCTCGGCCGCGTTGTCGATCAAGTTGGCCAGAGCCCTCTTGAGCGCTTCCGGGTCGGCAAGCACAGGCGGAAGCGATGGGGCGAAGGAGGTCTCGATCCGAATCTCCTTTAGCCGGCCTTCAAACAGCAGCAGTGCGCTTTTTGCGATCTCATTCAGCGAGGCAGCCTGCGGCTGCGCTACAGGGAACTCCGCAAGCGTCGCGAACTGATCCACCAGCAGCCGCATGCTCCCGACGGAGGACAAGATCACCTCGCTGCAACGCCGGATGACGGCTGCTGTCTCCACGCTGAGAGCTTCGGTTCCGGGCTGCAGATGAGTTCCAGGCAAGGAGGCTAGGCTGTTGGCGGCAACGCCGCGCTCCGTTCGCTTGTCCAAATGCCTCAGGATCCTTTCCGCGGACAGGGAGATCGGCGTCAGAGGGTTCTTGATTTCATGCGCGACTCGTTGCGCTACCTCTTTCCAGGCGACCTGCCGTTGTGCCTGCAGGACTTCCGTCACATCGTCGATCACCAGCACGGAGCCGCGCCGATAATGCCCTTCCTGGTCGCGCCCGAGATTCAAGATTGCGATGGTGACCGAAAGGCTCAAGGTGCGGGGCTGCGCGCCGGAAGTTTCCTCCGGAAACCGCTCTGGGGCGGGCAGCTCCAGTTCCGCGCCGGCGATGCCCATCCTCTGCGCGCGCCGTTCCAGCCGGAGAACCTCTTCGCGAATGGCCTTAGGTAAAAGGTCTTCCAGCAGCACGCCTTCGGGCAGCAGGCGCTGCTCCGCATCGTTGCTCAGCAGCCCGTGCGCAGGACGCGAGATCGTCAGCAGATCCAGAAACGCTCGGTTCACTTGCAGCACAGCACGGGCTCCATCAAGGACGACCACGCCGCTCGGGATCGTCTCCAGGATCAGCTCCAACTCATGCTGCCTCTCCCGCAGCTTGCGGTTGGCCTGCTCGATCGTCGCCGTTGCGGTATCGGCAATAAAGCGGCTCTCTTCCAGATCGTTAGCCATCTGGTTAAATGAGGCGATCAGCTCGGTAAGCTCTTCGGTCGCGGAAAATGATATGCGCTGCCGATAGTCGCCCTCCGCAATCGCATCCATGGCGTCGGCCAGCGCTTCGACGGGGCGGGTGATCTGCTTGGAGAGAAAGAGGGCAAGCCAGGTCGAAGCGAAAAACGCAAGCGTGGTTACCAGCGTCAAAAGCAGCAGAAAGGTACTGCGCACGGACCGGCGTTCCCGGTACACCGCCCAATACTCCTGTGCGCCGGCAGCGATGCTTTCCATCGTAGGCCCCAGGCCATTGGGCAGCGGCAGCCCTACTGCGACCATGCCGCCGTCGCCGAGCGAAGCCGCACCCAGAGCGAAGTCCACGCCGTGCCCGAAAGAGAGGATCGGCCCATCCGGATTTTCTGCCCCGCGGAGAACAGCCGCATCCAGGGGAAGCGCCATAGCCGGCGCACCGGTTTGCGGGGCAAGGGCAAACGGGTGCTGACGATGCGGCGAAGGCTCACCGGCAAGTTCCCCATGCGTTGTGTGGTCCGGCCAGCTGTGCAGGGCCGCGGTTCCACTCCGCGGCGCCTGGTAGCTCGCGATCGTCTGTCCGTCGCGGTACAGAAAAACAAAGCCGCCTTCCAGAGTCACCCGGTGGCGGCGCATCTCTGCAATCAGCGCAGGCTCGTCTCCCTGCCGGAAGCTTTCAGCAAAGCCGGGTGCATGGGCCAACGACTCTGCCTCCGCTCGGGCATTGCCGGTCACGTAACGGGAGAGCTCGTCAGCCACCTCCAGAGACTGATCGCGCAGGTGCGAAACAGGCTGGGAGAACCAACGATCGAGGGACCGGTTCATCAGTAAGAAAGAGAACAGCGCCATAAAGACGATGGGTGCAAAAGAAAGCAGCAGTGCGCCCAGCAGCATACGTGACCGAAGCCGCGAGCCCAGCACGCGGGATCGTCCATCGCCATACATCTTCAAGATGTTGCGTGCCAGCAGGACCAGCAGAAACAGCAGCAGGAGGAAGAGCAGAACCGTGATGCCGGTGAAGACGGAAAGTCCGAGCGGGCTCCCATGTTGGCTTGGCACCAAATCAAAGGCATTGAGCGCGCTCATCCCGAGCAGCAGTGCCAGCAAGGCCAGGCCAAGCAGCAGCGAGCCAAATGGCCGCTTCAGCGCAGAGCGGCGGTGAGAAGCGTTTGAAGGTTGGCCGGGAGGTGGGCCAAGAGGTAGACCGGGAGGTGAGTCGGGGAGGGTCACGACGCGCTCCTTTCCGCAACGATGCTCTGCACAGCCCCAGTATGAGCGGCAGGTACTCTCACGCGCCATCCTCTCCAAAAGATTTGCGCCGGAGAATGAGCCGGGCAAACTACAGCGTCGGGCGCGGCATCTCAAAGGCTGCTATGAAAATGACCATGCAGGCCTCCGCGTTTTTGCCCCTGGCGCTCGCAGCGACGCTGCTTTCCGGCGGGTGCAGCAAGCAGCCTCCTACCACCGCTCAGCAGCAGACACAGGTGGCACCCAACGCTGCCGGGCAGCAGGCGCTCAACCCTGAAGCTTCCCCGGTTCAGCAGGCTCCGCCACAGGCGATGCAGGCTTTGCCGCCTCGGCAGCAGGCCACCAGCGGATACGCGCCGGAAGGGAGCGCCCGTGGCCGCCGTCGCGAAGGTGCTTCTTCGGCCTCCGAAGCAGCTGTGACTCCTTCCTCCTTCACGATCCCTGCAGGAACGCATATTCGCGTCACAACCGGTGAGGAGCTCGGCTCCAAGCTCAGTCAACCCGGGCAAAGCTTTTCGGCCACGGTGGCCGACCCTGTCACTGTGAATGGTGTGACTGTGATCCGCAGTGGCTCTTCGGCGACTGGAACCGTGGTGGATGCTAAGTCTCTGGGCCGCTTCAAGGGTCAGGCGACGTTGACCCTGCGGTTAGACAGCGTACACGCAGAAGGCAGGACCTATGAGGTCGCCAGCAGCACCATCGATCGTGTCGAGAGCGGCAAGGGCAAGCGCACGGCAGTCCTCACCGGCGGGGGCGGCGGCCTCGGTGCCTTGATCGGCGGGCTCGCCGGGGGCGGTAAGGGTGCCTTGATCGGCGGTCTTGCCGGAGCCGGCGCAGGCGGAGCTGGCTCGGCCTTCACCGGAAACAAGGAAATTGTGATCCCGGCAGAGACCCCTTTGACCTTCCGGTTGGAGAATGCCGTTACAGTGGGTCGGTAGGTTGTAGGAGATGGCACGAAAAAGGGAAGCGCCCCGCGCTTCCCTTTTTCGTGCTTTGCGGAACGTTGGACCACGACTTTACTGCAGAAGCTGTGCGATCGGCTTCCAGCTCTTACCTTGCGAGTCCGCCACCGGCTCGCAGGTCAGCAGCCCTGCGTGGGTATTGACACCCTCTTCCAGGCCGGGGTCGGCAAGCAGAGCAGCCCGTACACCCTGGGCAAGGCGCAGTACATAAGGAAAGGTGGCGTTGGTCAGTCCCAGGGTAGAGGTGTTGGGCACAGCTGCCGGCATGTTTGTCACGCAGTAGTGCACCACGCCATCAACCAGGTAGGACGGTTCACTATGGGTGGTTGGCCGGGCTGTTTCGATGCAGCCGCCCTGGTCAATCGCCACATCCACGATGACCGCACCCTTCTTCATGCCTTTCACCATCTCCGCTGTCACAAGCTTGGGCGCGGATGCGCCGGGGATCAGAACGCCCCCAATAACGAGATCCGCCGCCTGCACCGCCTCGGTCACGTTATGGAGGTTGGAGGCCAGGGTAAAAATCCGGCCTGCGAAGATGTCATCGAGCTCCCGCAGACGATGGAGGTTGCGATCCACAATCGTGACCTTGGCTCCCATACCAAGAGCGATCTTGGCGGCATTGGTTCCGACGATGCCGCCGCCCAGGATGCATACCTCCGCCGGAGGCACGCCGGGGATCCCGCCGAGCAGGAGACCACGTCCGCCCTTGCTTTTCTCCAAATAAGCAGAGCCTACCTGCACGCTCATGCGGCCGGCGACCTCACTCATGGGTGTCAGCAGAGGCAGGCTACCCGTCTCATCGCGAATCGTTTCATACGCGATGCCCGTCACTTTGCGCGTAAGCAGCTGCTCAGTCAGCTCCGGCAAGGGAGCGAGGTGAAGATACGTAAAGAGAGTAAGACCTGGGCGGAAGTAGCCGTACTCCTTGCTCGTCGGCTCCTTGACTTTGACAATCAGCTCGGCGTTGGCCCAGACATTGGCGGCCGCGCCGACGATCTCGGCACCTGCATTCTGGTACTCGTCATCGGAGAAGGCAGAAAGCTCGCCGGCATGCTGCTCGATCAGGACGTCATGGCCTGCCGCTTTCAGCTCCTTTGCGCCCGCCGGGGTGAGCGCAACGCGTGTTTCCAGATCTTTGACTTCCTTGGGTACACCAATAACCATGCAGTCCCTTGTTCCTTTTTCCTCATCATAGCGCGCCAGGCATACGCGGCAGCGAGGCCAGGTGCTTCTCCGGAACAGGCTGGGTCGTCTCCATTGTCGACTCGGGCCAGGTGTGTGTCGCAAAGCCTTCCAGCAAGGGCCTTGCAAAGAGGTGACCCTGAAAAAGCTCCACGCCGAGCTCCTGCAGCACCTGGAACTCCGCCCGGGTCTCTACCCCTTCCGCGATGGTCAGAATGCCGAGATCCCCGCACAGTGCCACAACAGACCGGACAATCGTGCGGCAGGCGGACCGGCTCTCAATGCTGCGGATCAGCATCATGTCCAGCTTCACCATGTCCGGCTGAAACTCTGCCAAAAGTTCCAGGCCTGCATAGCCCGCCCCGAAATCGTCAATAGCGGTCTGGAGTCCGCATCGCCTGTACTCACGGAAGATGTCGACCAGTCTCTGACGATCACTGACCTTTTCGCCTTCCGCTATCTCAAAGATAATGCGGGAAGGATCCATGCCTACACGCTCGGCTGTCTCGATGGATTGCTGAACCGAGAACTGAGAATGGCCGACCGCTCCGGGGATGAAGTTGATTGCAACGCGCAGCTGCGTACCCAGGGCCAACTCCGCTGCGAGCGAGATGGCTTTGACCCGCGCAGCCTGATCAAAGGCGAAAAGATTGCCGCGGTGCACCTGCGACAAAATCGATTCGGCGGACTCACCGGCAGGTCCGCGGACCAGCGCTTCCTGCGCAAACACGCCGGCTGCGGAAACAATCGGCTGAAACGCCATGGTGAACGGAAACAGCTCTGCGCTGCGCACAGGACGGGGCAGCGGATCTCGATCGGAAAGAAGCCAACTGAGCGGACTAGGCATGAGGTTGCTCCAGGGAAGACGTGGCGCTCGGCGCAGGCTGCCGCGCCGCTAAAAGCCATGCGGCTGACCATAGTCTTTCGAAGGTGCGGCTGCGGGCGATGATATGAGACTCGGCATGCCGAAAGTAATCCGCGCCCCGCCTGGGCCGGTGTAATCTGGGCCGGAACGCGTGACACAGGAGGCACCTCGCGGATTGCCGGGCCGAAATGGAAGGATCGAGGCGCTACAATCAGGATGACTTCCGGGGGAAGACCTCACCTGCTCCATGCCAGCTAACGGGTTCCAATCGCGTTCTTCGCGGTCGCACGGTGTGCGTTCGTTGTTCAGTGTCTTTTCCAGCGATCTTGCTATTGACTTGGGTACCGCCAACACGCTGGTCTATGCCCGCGGCAAGGGCATCGTTGTCAACGAACCCTCGATCGTTGCGATCAACAAGAACACCGGCGAGGTGGAGGCTGTCGGCAAGGAAGCCAAGGAGATGCTCGGGCGCACACCGGGCAATATCGTCGCTATCCGGCCGATGAAGGACGGCGTGATCGCCGACTTCAAGATCACCGAGAAGATGTTGAACTACTTCATTCAGAAGGCACATAACCGCAAAATGATGGTGCACCCTCGCATCGTGATTGGTGTGCCTTCTGAAATTACCCAGGTAGAGAAGCGCGCGGTCGAGGACTCGGCCTACCGGGCTAAGGCAAGCGAAGTTTTCCTCGTCGAGCAGGCCATGGTCGCGGCGATTGGCGCAGGGCTGCCGATCACCGAGCCGCAGGGCAATATGGTGGTCGATATCGGCGGCGGCACCACCGACATCGCTGTAATCTCCCTTTCCGGCATCGTGTACTCGCGCTCTGTGCGGATGGCTGGCAACCAGATGGATGAGTCCATCATGAATTATCTGAAGCGCAAATATAACTTGCTCATCGGGGAGCGTACGGCGGAGCAGATCAAGATTGAAATCGGATCGGCCTACCCACTCGAAAAGCCTCTACAGATGGAGATCAAAGGGCGCAACCTGATCGAGGGCGTGCCGAAGACCATCACCATTGATGATTCGGAGATTCGCGAGTCGCTGGCGGAATCGATCTCGACCATCATGAACGCGATCCGCGTGGCCTTGGAGCGGACGCCTCCCGAGCTTTCGGCCGACATCTCTGACCGCGGGATCGTGCTGACCGGGGGCGGCGCTTTGATCAAGAACCTGGATAAGCGTATTCGCGAAGAGACGGGGCTGCCTGTGTCCGTGGCAGATGATCCACTGGCTTCTGTCGTCCTGGGTACGGGCAAGATGCTGTCAGACTTCCGCTTGTTGCGCAAGATCAAGATCGACTAACCGACGAACTCATTAGGAGCGGAGAGTCGGCGCGCCAGGCGACGCGGTCATCCGGAGCACATGGAATCCTTCTTCTCTCGCTACAAGAACTCTCTGGTGCTGGCCCTTGTGCTGCTGGCGCAGTTTGTCCTGCTAGCCATCCAGGTGCGCCCGCGGCTGCCCGGGGCGGCCGCAGCCGACCAGGCCGGCGTTGAGGTGCTCCGCAGAGGCGTCACCACGGTGGTTGCTCCGCCGGAAAAAGTGCTGCACCAGGGCGGCTTGGGCATTCGCGGGATCTGGTCCAGCTACATTGATCTGTTGAACGTCCGCGAGCAGAACGAGCAGTTGACACAGGAGAATCAGCGTTTGCAGCTGGAGCAGGCCGCACTGGCAGAGGATGCGCGCCAGGGCGAGCGCTTGCAGGAGCTGCTTGCCTTTAAGCAGCACTACATTGATCAGACAGTCCCGGCGCAGGTGGTCGGCGCCGGCGGCTCCGACCATGGACGCGTTCTCTATATCGACAAGGGCGCGGACGATGGCGTGGCTGCCGAGATGCCCGTCATCACACCGGACGGCATCGTAGGGCGCATCGGCGACAGTGTGGAATCGCATACTAGCCAGGTTCTGCTGATCTCTGACCCGACCAGCGCAGCCGGCGTACTGCTCGAAGAAACGCGAACGCGCGGCGTTTTGCGCGGCAACAGCGTGGGCCAGCCCGAGATCGTGAACCTGATGCCGGATGACCGAATCCAGCCGGGGCAGCCGGTGCTGACCTCAGGCGGCGACCAGATCTTTCCGCGCGGGCTGCCCGTCGGTGTCGTGGACAAGGTTGTGCCTGACGTAGAGAATCAACCCCTGGTAGACGTCATCCTCAAGCCTGCCGCGAACCTGAGCCGCCTTGAAGAGGTTCTGGTTGTAACCGGTGTCAGCAGTACCGCTTCGCCAAAATCACGCCGGGATCTTGCCCGGAGCGAGGGCACAGCGGCAACGCTCAAGGCTGCAGCCGCTGCCAAGGCGAGCACCCTGGCTGAAGCAGCGCTCGAAGCGCAGCGAGCCTCAGACATCCTGGCGCAGAAGCTGCCGAGCGCGAAAAATGTGACTGATCCGGACGCGCCGGATGCTGCTCCAGGTTCCTCGCCGGCTACCGCCGCGGACGCGGATGCCGCCCCGCTGCACCCTCCTTCTGCTTTACACGCCGACCACTACACGCCGGGCTCGATCCCGGCGGCCCAGAGCTTATCCCCCGGCGCCCGGCTTGCGCCCTACGCGCAGGGCACACTTGCAACAGAGCGCAAGCCTAAAGCAGCGACAACCGAGGAAGGCGCCTTGATTCCCGGTCCTTCTGTTTCACCGGCCTTCCGTGCGGCCCATGATGCAGCCATCGCGGCGCGGCCCCACCCTCCGGCACCACCCAAGCCGCCTGTGATAGCGGATACGACAAAGGCCACCGCTGTGATCCCGCCCTCAGCCGTACCGGATGCGGAGGGCTTCGTGATGAAGCCGCTGATCCGCCGTGTTCCTCTGCTCAATCCTGATGGAACGCCGGTTCTGAACGCAGATGGAACGCCGAGCGTAAAGAGGATTCCGGTGCTGAACCCTGACGGGACGCCGGTGATGCACCGGGTGCTCGCGACGCCGCCTGCCGGCGCAGTCGGCGCGCCTGCTCCCTCCACGGGTGCATTGGCCGCTTCGCGCACCGCGGTTCCCGCTACAGCCGGCGCAGCCCGCAGCCCCGCTGTTGCGCGGCCCGCCACCACCACCGGCGCAACTCCGGGAGCGACCCCGACAACACGTAGCACCACCCCGACTGCCGCTCGTCCAGCAGCCACCCCGCTTAGCCGTCCGGCAGCCACCCCGGGCGGGAACGCAGCGGCAGCCCAACCGCGCGTTCAGCCTCGTACGCCAACACAGTCAGGCGCCGGCGTGCCAACGCGCATCATCAGTGACGGCCCGATCCCGGCGGCTCGGCCCAAGGCAAACAGCGGTGCCCCCGCAGCACCACAGCGCAAACGGGCGCTCGTTCCGGATGACGGGAGCCGACCGCCAGCGCAGCAGGCCGCTCCTCCCGCCCCACCCCAGGAGCGTCCGTAAACTATGGCTCTGTTGGCTGCTTCGCGCCGCGAAACGGAAGCCCCGACCCTTCCGGCTTGGCTTGTGGTTCTCGCGCCGATCCTGGCGATCGGGATCGACTCGTTCATGCCGGTGCATTTTGCACCGGCGGCCATCCTGGACTTGCCGTTGCTGCTGGTCATTTACTTCGCCATCGTCAAGCGGAGCCCGATGGTGGGCCTTTGTTCCGGGGCGGTGCTGGGCATCCTGCAGGATGCCCTGACACGCGAGCCGTTGGGCGTTTTCGGGGTCGTCAAGACAGTCATCGGCTACATCGCCGGGCTCCTCGGCAACCGTATCGACACCGAGAATCACGGGGCACGTCTGCTGTTCACCTTTGCACTCTCGCTACTGCAAAGCGGCTTGTACTGGGTGCTTGTGGAGAAGCTGCTGACGCAGACGGTGGGTTGGAGCTGGGTGCACGAGCTGATCCGCGGGGCGGTCAACGCGGTCGTGGGCGTGCTGCTGTTCGCACTGCTGGACCTGACGCGCGGAGAAGCCGGCTGAGGCGGAAAGCCGGCCAGGAACGCTTCAGAACAGCCCCGTCACGAGAAAGTAACCTCCTCTGAGCCGGTCCGAGCCCAAGTCCGTCTATTCTTAAGCCAAGGTCTAAGCCAGGCGGCGCTCCCTCATCTATGCTCAATCGCGAACAGGAAATCCCGGCAGCCAAGCTTTCGGCTGTGCAGTATATTGTTGTCGCCGTCCTGGTAGTCCTGGTGGCCGGGCTCTGGCGCCTCCAGGTTGTAGGCAAAGAGAACTACCGGGCACTGGCTGAGGCCAACCGCGTGCGCAAGGTCCCGGTGCTCGCTCCGCGGGGCCGCCTGCTGGACCGCGAAGGTCGCCTGATCGTCGACAACTATCCCTCTGTTTCCTGCTTCCTGGTCCATGAACAAGGGCGCGATCTCGATGCGGATCTCCCGATCATCGCCCGGGGGCTGAACATGTCGATCGACCAAATTCAGGCTGCCATCAAGAAGTACGGAATCTCGGCAAAGTACCAGCCCATCCCGTTGAAGCAGGACATTACGCCGGATGAGCAGGAGTTCATTGAAGCTCATCGGGACGCTCTGCCGGAGCTGGAGCTGATCAATGAGCAGCGCCGCCTGTACCCGCGCGACGGCTTTGCCGCCCACCTGATCGGCTATGTGGGTGAAGTGAGCGAGGATATGCTGCAAAGCGCGCAGTATGCTTACTACACGCCGGGCGATGTGGTCGGGCGGTCAGGCGTAGAGGAGACGTACGATCAGCTGCTGCGCGGCACCGACGGTTCGCACGATGTTCTGGTCGACTCGCACGGCCGCGAAGTGGGCGTGCTGGGCAACGAGCCCGCGATCCCCGGCAAGGATCTAAAGCTGAGCATTGACCTTGATGTGCAGCGTGCTGCCGAGAACGCGATGGGAGACCGCAACGGGGCGATCATCGCCATGGACCCGCATACCGGGGAGATCCTGGCGATGGTGTCGCGGCCGATCTTTGATCCCAACCGCTTTGCCGTAAAGATTGGGCGCGACGACTGGAACAAGCTGATGACGGACCCCGATCATCCGCTGCTGAATAAGGCAATCCAGGCGCAGCTCGCTCCGGGCTCTACCTTCAAGGTCATCATGGCAGTAGCTGGGCTGGAAGAGAACGTCGCGCAGACGTTGAAGGTGAACTGCAGCGGAGGCGCTTCCTTTTACGGCCGCTTCTTCGCCTGCGATGCCCGGCATGGGCCGGTCGACATCCACAATGCGATCCAGTACTCCTGCGACACATACTTTTACACGCTGGCAGAGCGGCTAGGCATCGAGAAGATCGCGAACTGGGCTCACCAGCTGGGAATCGGCCGCAAGACCGGGGTGGATCTGCCGAACGAAGTCTCCGGCACCATGCCCAGTGAAGAGTGGGCCATGAAGAACTACCACCGCAAGTGGTATGCCGGCGAGACGATCTCGGTCGGCATCGGGCAGGGCGCTGTTGCGCTTACACCGATCCAGCTGGCACGTGCTATCGGCGGCATTGCCTCGGGTGGCGCGTTGCAGCGCCCCCACGTTGTGCTCCCGAATCAGCTTCCTGCTGAGTACGAGCAGGCGATGCTGGAGACCTATGCGGGCTCCGGTACCTCGGACCTGCATCTTGACCCTGCTTCCTGGGAGATCATCACGGACGGGATGGCAGCAACTACAAGCAACTGCCCCTTCTGCACGGCGCATGCTTCGCACCTGGACGGGATCGACTTTGCCGGCAAGACCGGGACGGCCCAGGTGCTCAACCACTCTTTTGGAGCGAAGCTCGTTTCGACCAGCAAGAGCGGCCGCGCCAATGCCTGGTTTGTGGGCGTGGCGCCCCGGCGCAACCCTGACATCGTGGTGGCGGTCCTGTGGGAGCATGGCGGCTGGGGAGCTGGTTCTGCCCACCTGGCTGCGCAGGTCATTGAGACCTTTGTAGATAAGCAGCGCCGTTTGGAGAACAACCTCCAGGCGGCACCTACGCCAGTCGCCCCCACGGTCGAGGTGGGTGCGATGTGGTCTGCACCGGGCGACGGAGATACGCCTGCCAAGGCCGGAGTCAAGCAGACAGCTGCGAAGCCGGCCAGCCGAAACCCAGGTCAGCGTGCAGTCCCGGCTGAGAATGGTGCCTTGGACGGGGCACCGACAGCGAGTCTGCAAGCCGGCCGCTTCTGGCTCCCTGTGGGTCCTGCTCACCAGGATGGCGCGTCTCGTGCTGCATCAAGCTCGTCGCCTCGCTCGTCCCCGCATCCTTCCCTGGCTGGCCATTCCGCTGCAGCTCAAGCGGCGACTGTGGCCTTTGTGCGGCGCGGAAGCGCTACGGGGAGTGATGCGGCGGCCATGGAGGCGCGATGAAGGGCCGCCTCTTTTCCTTTCGGGATTTTGACTGGATGCTGTTGAGCTTTGTGCTCGTGCTGTCTGTGCTTTCGGTGCTGGAAATCTACTCAGCCACGCTGCATACCAAATTCGTCGGCTTTGAGAAAACACAGATGCTGTGGCTCGCCGGCGGCTTGGTGGCGATGTTCGTTGTCAGCCGCATCGACTACCACGCGCTGCTGGATGCGATTCCGTGGATCTATGGCTTCTGCATCTTTTCGCTCGTTGCGGTGCTTCTGGTCGGCAGCAAGGTCCTGGGCGCGCGCCGATGGATCAAGCTGCCTGGCGGCATCCACTTCCAGCCATCGGAGTGGGTCAAGCTGGTCCTGATCGTCGCTGTTGCTCAATACTTTGCCAAGCGGATCGGCAAGGAGATGACCTGGACTGATATCGGCAAGGGGATGGCGCTGGTGCTGGTGCCTATGCTGCTTGTGCTCAAGCAGCCGGACCTTGGGACCGCACTGACATACTCCCCCATCCTGCTGTGCGGCATGTTTCTGGGCGGGATCTCCTGGAAGAAAGGGGGCATCCTCCTGCTGGCGGGTGTGGTACTGGTCGGGGGCGTCTGGTCTAGCGGCAAGGTGCTGAAGCCATACCAGAAGCAGCGGCTGACCAGCTTTATGAATCCCGATACCGACCCGAAAGGCTCCGGGTACCAGATTCGACAGTCGCTGATTGCGGTCGGCGATGGCGGTATCTTTGGCCGCGGCGTTGCCAAGGGAACGCAGACACAGGGTGACTTCCTCCCGATCCCGTACACCGACTTTATCTTTGCCGCTTTCAGCGAGGAGCATGGCTTCATCGGTGCGGTCGGGGTGCTGCTGATATACTTCCTCCTATTGATGCGTTTGATTCAAAACGCTCAAACCGCCGCTGATCTCTCAGGAACCTTGCTGGTGATGGGAGTAGTGGCAGTGTTGATCTTCCAGATCGCAGTCAATGTCGGCATGGTGATCGGCTTTATGCCGGTGACTGGTATCCCGCTACCATTGATGAGCTACGGCGGATCATCCGTTTTGTTTACGTTCCTGGCGCTGGGCATGGTCATGAACGTTCGTATGAACCGCTTCGTAAACTAGATCGAACCCGATCGGAAGCGGAGCAAACGGCAGGCTCTCCGCTACGCGTTGAGCAGGCCGGCAATAGGCGTAAAAAGCGAGGAGCGCACACAATGGCTGGCGTCGCCAGCAGGTTTGCGGTCCGTCTCTATCCTCGCGATAGGAAGTACACACAAGCTTCGCAACACACATGAACCGGCCAGGCAGACGAAGCGAGCTCCGGCCGGGTAGGAATCTGGGAATGAGCGCAAAAGGATGGGAAACGGCCCCACCCGCAGCATTGCTGGTTGATGCGGTCACCATCCTTCAGCGCCCCCTTTGGACACAAAGCCACATCGCAGTTGAGACTCCTTCCTGTTCTTCGTCGCTGCGCCTCAAAGGGGCGCAAGCAGCGTTTAGCGCTCCCCTGCGCTCGTCTGTGCACGATGGTCTGGAACTACATCCTTTCTGCCGGTCAGCTCCCCCGCTCCAGAGTCTCCTTTCTCCCTGCCCGCCTTGTTCGTTCTATCTGCCTCGCCTGAAAGAGGCACCATGGCAAAGGAAATTTGTATCTCCACAACGCCGCATGAAACACGGTTGGCAATCCTTGAAGATGATCAACTCGCAGAGATTTACTACGAGCGCGAAAACGAGTACACACTAGCCGGCTCGGTTTACAAAGGCCGTGTCACGCGCGTGTTACCTGGCATGCAGAGCTCGTTCGTCGATGTAGGGCTCGAGCGCGATGCGTTTCTATACGTCACTGACTTTCTGGAAGAGCAGGAAGACAGCGAAGACTACGAGACCTCAGCCCCGACTGGCGGAGGCCAGGCCCGGCGCTCCGAGCGCTCTACAGGGATAGCTGAGGAACAGGAAAGTGCCGGCAGCCCAGCCGTGGCTGCCGGAGACGAGCGGCGCGGCCGCCGTGACGGCCGCCGCGGGTCTGGAGAACGTTCCGGGGAGCGTTCCGGCGAAAGAAGCGGGCGCGGCGGCGAACGGGGCAGTGAGCGGGTTGGTGAACGGGCTGAAGTAGCGCCCGAGCAGCCGCAGCAAGGGGGACGCCGCGGAGCCGCGGCAGAAGAGCGCGCGGCTGCGACTGCAGCCCTGAAGAGTGCACAGCCTGCCGAGACGGACCGCGCCGAAAAGGGTGATGACGAAGACTCGCCGCAGGGAACACGCCGCTGGCGGGGTCGCCGCGGTCGCAGGCGAGGAGGTATGCGGGCCGGCGTTCTAGGCGCAGGAGCTGCAACTGCAGCGGTTGCCGAATCAGGCGTGCTTGACGACTCAGCAGCCCAAACAGCGGCTGCGCCTTTCAGCATGCCGGAGCACGGAGCTCCCGGCGGCCTGGCAGCTCCGCTGCCTGAGGCCGTAAGCCAGAGCCGGCAAGACGAGCAAGCCGGACTGGATTCTCAGAACGACCAGAGCACTCAAATGGACCAGGCCAGCGTGGATCTGCAGGCTGCAGCTGCTTTCCAGCCGCTCATGCGGGAGCATTCTCCGGCATCTTCCTCGGCAGCAGGGGATCGCTCTCGACAAGGCCGTGGTGACCGCAGCAGCGGGAGGGGTGACCGGGCCGAGCGCTCGGCCCATCCCTCTCGTGGTGATGGGGCGGTCGCAGCAAATACCGCCTTTCTCCCGGGTGAGTCACTGTCCAAGTACGGCGGAGTCAGTTCTGATGCAGCTGCTTCCAAGCAGGAAGCGAAGTTTGCGCTCCCGAGCAAGCCTGTAAACTACGTGGCGCCCAAGCCCTCGACGCTGGTGGAGGTCCCGGGAGGCTGGGATGGCGGCGCTGTGCTGCCGGGCGAGTCCTTGTCCCGCTACCAGGGGCAGGCTTCTGATTATGCCCCGGCGAGGGAAGACGCAACGGGCCTCGACCAGATCGCAGCCGAAACCAGTCCTGACGCCTTTGCCCAGAGCGCCGAGGATTTCACCAGCGAGAGCGTGACGATGGACGCGGTCAGCAGTGCCTCCGCGCACACCGACTCCGCCTTGGAGGCTGCGCCTCAAGCGCTGTTCCCCAGCGAGCGCGAGGAATCTATCCAGTCAGCGCTTGACGCAGCAGCTCCCGCCTCGGGCGCAGCTGTACCGGAGACAGTAGCCGAAGCCCTGCCGACGGCCGAGCACCCTGAGCAGCAGACCACCTCTGCCAAGCCGCTCCTCGGTGACGAACTGGGCGACGAACAAACCAGCCGCGCCATTGCGGAGTCGAGCGCAGGGCTCGACGTCGCTCCGCTGCTGGGGGAAGAAGAGCAGGAGCCGAGCGAGGCTGCCCTTGGTGAGCAGGCCCTAACGGCTCCTCACCTTCTTCCTGGGACTGACTCCATCATTGGCTCGCCCAGCAGCGACGCCGTTGGAAGTGGGCGCAAAGCAGACGAGCCGGAAGCGGCCGACTACGACCCCGAGGGGCAGTCTGCCTCGGTCCGCGTGGCTCCGCCTACCACAAGCGAGCTGCGCTTCTCGCAGCTGTTCGGAGGCGGCGATCGCGAGGCTGCCGCAAAGCTGCCAAACTTCGAGGAAGCAAAGCAGGAGCCTGCCGACTCTTCGTCGAAAGCTGAACTGCCAAACCGCGCGACCCTGGATGCGGGCAGCGACGGTCTGCAAAGCAAGGGCGCGGAGCGGACAGAGAACCTATCGCATGCGGATCGTCTGGAAGAAGCACTGGCCTCCACCTTCGGCAACCGCTTTGCCGATGAGCCCTTTGCTGATTCACCTCATGAGCACTCTATAAACGAGCACCAGGAAGACGAGCAAGGGGATCAACTCGAGACCGAGCAGCTGCCCGAGGATGCGCCGCTTCCCCTGCACCTCCACAGTGTGGAGGCAGCCGGATCAGGCGACCACTTCAAGGAGTTGGTGGACCAGCTGCAAGGCTTCGCGCCCGGAGCCGGACTGCTGGAAGAGGAAGTGATTGACGAAGAAGAGTACGACTTCGATCCGCTCCATGCGCATGCCGATGAGCAGGATCTGGAGGATCTGGAAGAGGAGACGCTCGACGGCGACGAGGAACTGCAGCCGTTTGCTGCCATGCAGGGAACGGAGCCGGCGCACGACTCGGCCTCCTCTACGCAGCTGCCTCGTGAAGCCGTAGATACTTTTGAGGACGAGGAAGAAGACGATGAACCAGCGAGCCTGCTGCTTGAAGAGATGAGCGAGGCCGAAGAGGATGAGGAGACCGCGCCTGCTTCCACCAATGGTGATGCCCAGCGGCGCGAACGCGGCACCGGTGACGAGCGTCGCGGCCGTGGTGGTCGTAACGGCAAACGCCGCGGCATCGGCGGCAGCAGCAACGGGGGGGGACGACGGCAGTCGGCGCAAACCCAGGATCTACCCATCATCTCGGACCTGCTCAAGCAAGGGCAGGAAATCCTGGTGCAGATTGCGAAAGAGCCCATTGCGAAGAAAGGCGCGCGCATCACTTCGCATATCGCGCTTCCCGGCCGGTTTCTGGTCTTTATGCCGACCGTCAGCCACATAGGCGTGTCGCGCAAGATCGCCTCTGACGAGGAGCGTCAGCGGCTGAAGCGCGTTCTGATTAGCGAGAGGGGCGATGCGCAGGGCGGCTTCATCGTGCGCACCGCAGCCGAGGGCGCGAGCGAAGAAGAGCTTCGCGCGGATCTTCGATTCCTGATCAGTCTCTGGACCGAGATCAAGCAGCGGGCCGAGACAGCCAAGGCGCCGGCGCTGATCTACCATGACCTGAACCTTGTGGAGCGCATCCTGCGCGACCAGGTTTCCAGCAACTTCTCGACCATCTGGGTGGACACGGAGCAGGAGTACGAGCGCATCGTGCGCTTTCTCAACCGCTTCCAGCCGACTCTGGTGCGGCGCGTCAAGCTCTACACCAAGGAGACGCCGCTGTTTGAGCATTTCGGGATCCAGGAAGAGATCTCCAAGGCGCTCAAGTCCAAGGTCTGGCTCAAGTCCGGCGGATCGATCGTGATCAATCAGACCGAAGCTCTGGTCGCGATCGACATCAACACCGGCAAGTACGTCGGCAAGACGGCGCGGCTCGAGGACACGATCGTCAAAACCAACCTGGACGCGATCCCGGAGATCGTGCGCCAGATACGGCTGCGGGACCTGGGCGGCATCATTGTGATCGACTTCATCGACATGGATGAGCGCAAGAACCGTCATCGCGTCCTCGCTGCACTCGAGGAGGCGATGAAGGCTGATCGCGCCCCTTCCAAGGTGCTGCAGTTTAATGATTTCGGCCTGGTGGCGATTACGCGCAAGCGGGTCAAGCAGTCACTGGAGCGGACGCTCTCCGTCACGTGTGAAACCTGCGCAGGCACCGGTATGGTCAAGAGCCCGATCACGGTCTGCAACGAGATCTATATTGAGCTTCGCAAGATGCAGAAGCATCTGGACGGCAAGGACGTGCTGTTGCGGGTCAATCCGGAAGTGGTGAAGCAGCTCAAGGGCGGCAATGGGCGCTGGATCAACGAGTATGAGGAACTGGTCGGCAAGACCATCATCATCAAGAGTGATCCGGCGCTGCACCCGGAGCAGTTTGACATCCACTAAAAGCGATCGGGAAGGAAAGAGCAGGGCTGGCCTTGGTTCCATCAGGGCGAGCCCTGCTCTTTCTGCCTGTGGGGCGAAACATTTCTGAGCCGGGGCCGCATCCATTGCGCTCTGGCCGGGTTCCTATAACTATGGCGCATGCAGCGCGCACGATGTTTCTGCATGGCTGGCGCCCTACGTTCAGTTAGGTGAGGAATGTTTCAGATGGTATCGACCCCCGTTATCTCCGGTTTGTTCTCCAAGACTCTTCCCAAAACCCTTCTTGGAGCCACAGCACTTTCGCTCGCCCTGCTTCCTACCGGGATGCAGGCGCAGACCACCGCCGCTTCCACAGCAGCTTCCGCGCCATCCTCGGGTCTGCAGACCGTGGCGTACAGCTCTTCTTCCTCGTCATCGTCCGCTGGGAACACGTTTGACGGCCAGGATATCGATGGCCGGTCATTGGCCTCGGCTCCGGACGGCACGGCTCCGGCAGGCGCTCTGACAATTGCCCCTCCCCAGTACGGTGGCGGTGGTGGCGGCGGACGCTACCATCGCTATGACAGCAACGGCAAGCTAAGTCATCTAGCTTTTGAGGCAGGCGGCGGGTTTACAGCCCCGATCGGCAACGACGTCAACGGTGGATTCACCACACTGATCGGTGACGGCAATAATTACGGCACAGACTCCTGGGGCGGCAACTTCCTGGTGGGCGCCGGATGGAACTTCAGCAAGAAGTTCGGCGTGCTGGGCGAGTATGGATGGAACACCAACAAAATCCCGGGCCGTACGCTTTCAGCCGAGTACAACATCACCGACGCAGCCACGAGCGGTGAGTTCAGCAGCAGTGGCATTGCAGCTATCGGCGGCAATGTAAAAACGCAGAGCGTCACCGGCGAGGCTGTATACAACTACTACAACAGCGATCGGCACGCTTATACGGGCTACGTAATCGGCGGCGGCGGCTTTTACCACAAGAGCATCAACTTCACCGCGCCGGTGGAAGAAGAGGGCTATTTCGGTGAGGTCTTTGTCGTCAACCAGACCTTCGACAGCTACAGCGACAATGCCGGCGGCGTCAACATCGGCACCGGCGTGTCGTTCAAACCCTTTGGGCCGGACTCCCGCGCGAAGCTGTTTGCCGAGGCACGCTATACGTTCGTTGCGACGCCGCGGGAATCCGCTGCGGATGCATCGAACACGAACTCCACTGCGTTCCACACCGGGACCGAGGAGATCATCCCCGTCACTGTTGGTATCCGCTTCTAAACCAAAGCAGCAAGGGAAAGGGCAGCTTTCGGGCTGCCCGCTTTTTTCGCCTAAATACCGACCGGAAACGGCTTCGGTGAGCTCTCATCGAGGTTGGCTCCGCTGCGCCGCCAGCGGTCAAAGCGCCCTTGCAGCAGCGAGAGAAGCCCCGTGTACCAGTAGCCCAGTACAAACAGCAGCAGGAAGGGCACGGTGAAGTAGTTTTCGTTCGCGATCGCGTACCAGACAGTCAGGGCGAAATATCCGCCGATCGCAAGTTCCAGCCAGGGCACGATACCGAGACGCTTGCGATACTTGGTCGCAGCCTTTGATCTTTCTCCGCGTTTCTCCACGCGATACTTGGGTGTTCTCTTAAAAGAGCTCTGGATACCGAAAAGCGCTTCCAGTACGGCGCGCGTGTTGGTCAGCGTAAGCCCGATGCCGAGCGCCATAAGAAACGGCAGGTAGATCACGGTCTTGTACCAGGAGCGTGGGTAAAGCTCACGCTGCGAGACCAGGTAGAAGGAAGAGATCGAGAAGGTCGACATCATCATGAGCGGGAAATCGATGAGCAGCATCTGTAACCAGCCCTGATAGAAGCGGATGATCATTGCTGGCATCAGCAGGACCGAGAGGACGACCATCAACGGATAGCTGAGATTGGCGGTGAGGTGGTACACAGCTTCGATCTTGGTGCGAAGCGGAGCGTGCGATCGCCACACGGCAGGCAGGATCTTCTTGGAAGTTTGGATCAGACCCTTCGCCCAACGCGCCTGCTGCGTCTTAAAGGCTGTCATCTCAATCGGCAGCTCGGCCGGGCACTCCACATGCTGCAGGTACTTGAATTGCCAACCCTTCAGCTGCGCACGGTAGCTCAGGTCTGTATCTTCCGTCAGGGTATCGTGTTGCCAGCCGCCTGCTTCCTCAATAGCCTTGCGCCGCCACATGCCGGCTGTGCCGTTGAAGTTGAAGTAGACGCCTGCCCGTGAGCGTCCGCCGTGCTCCAGCACAAAGTGCCCATCGAGGAGGATGCCCTCCACCTGGGTCAGGAAGCTGTAATCGCGGTTGAGGTGGGTCCAGCGTGTCTGCACCATGCCGACGCACGGCTCGGCAAAGTGGTGGACGACCTGCATCAGCCAATCGGGCGGCGGCACAAAGTCAGCGTCAAAGATGGCGACCAGCTCACCGGTCGCTGTGTCGAGACCGTGGTCTAGGGCGCCTGCCTTGTAGCCGTAGCGGTTGGTGCGGTGGATGTACTCGATCGGGTGGCCTGCGGCGCGGTAGCGCTCCACAATCGCAGCGGCCACCTGCTCGGTTTCATCGGTCGAATCGTCAAGCAGCTGGATCTGCAGCTTGCCCTGCGGATACTTCAAGTGACAGCAGGCCTCGATGAGGCGGTCGATGACGTACTGCTCATTGAAGATGGGGAGCTGGACCGTAATACGGGGCAGCTCCGCAAAATGCTGCGGCGGCTCCACTGTCTGCTTTTTGCGGTGGCGGTAGTACAGCCACACCAGCTGGTAGCGATGCACACCATAGAAGGCAAGCACCACCATCACCACGAAGTAGGGGATGAGCAGCGTGGCATCAAACGCATTCCACTGGTAGAGGTGCTGGAACGTCGGATCGTTTAGCTTATGAAAGAAATGGCCGACGCCGCGGGAAGCGAAGAAGAGCAAGGCCGCGGGCTGAGAAAAAGGCAGAGAAGCGAGCAGGAAGCAGCCTCCGCGAAAAGGTTCAAGCCGATTGTAGAGTAGCCTGCAGCCGAGTGCGGCCCGCTTGCAGAGCGAATCATCACACCGCGCTCTTTCCTAGTTTAGGAAGAGCGTGGTGTACAGGGTATCCCGCTGTTTCGGCATAAAGCCTGCATCGCGGATCACGCGCCGCAGCTCTTCTTCGGTTGTGCAGTTCTGCGTACCGGCTGCACGGACCACGTTCTCTTCCAGCATCACGGAGCCCACATCATTGCCGCCGAAACGCAGGCCCATTTGCAGGACTTTGAGGCCCTGGGTCACCCAGCTGGACTGCACGTTCTCGATGTTGTCCAGAAATAATCGCGAGATAGCCAGCACCTTCAAGTAGTCCACCGCTGTGGCTTCTTCCCAGCCCCGTCCGCCCAGCGCGGTGTTGTTAGGCTGGAAACTCCACGGGATAAAAGCAGTAAACCCGCCCGTTTCTTCCTGCAACCGGCGCACTGCTTCGAAGTGGTTGACCCGGTGCTCGACGCTCTCGCCCACGCCGAACATCATTGTTGCGGTGGTACGCATGCCCAGCTCATGAGCGGTGCGATGCACGGCAATCCAGTCTTCCGTACGGCACTTGAGCCGAGCGATCCGCTTGCGAACCTCGTCGTCCAGGATCTCAGCGCCTCCACCCGGGATAGAGTTGAGGCCAGCGTCGCGCAGACGCATGATGGTGTCGCGCAAAGAGATTTCACTGTACTCGGCTATGGCCAGAATCTCCGACGCGGAGAAGCAGTGGAGCCAGATGGAAGGAAATCGCTGCTTGATGCCGGAGAGCAGGCGCTCAAACCAGTCGATCTTGAGGTCCGGATGGATGCCGCCCTGCATCAACACACCCGTGCCGCCCATCTCGAGTGTCTCCGCAATCTTCTGGTGAATCGTCTCGAACTCGAGGATGTAACCTTCACTGGCGAGCTTGCCCTTGAGCGGCCGATAGAAGGCACAAAAGGTGCAGTACTCCGTGCAGAAGTTGGTGTAGTTGATGTTGCGGTCGATGATGTAGGTGACCACGCCTTCCGGATGGAGCTTGCGGCGCTGAGCGTCGGCATCCATGCCCAAGCCCAGCAAGTCATCGGAGTGGAAGTAGTCAAGGGCCTCTTCGCGGGTGATCGCCATAGCTCCAGTGTATTCTCGCGTGCTTCTGAATCAAAGATGCGGCGTGGGGCCTGTTGATAGCGTCAGGTTAGGAAGTGCCTACTGAGCAGCGCTACTGCCCAGGGGCTCCGGCGCAAGGGAGACCAGGTGCGCGTGCACGATAAAGCGCATCGGCGCGGCTCCAATGTAGTGGAAGGGGTAGCAGGTCACAAGCACCAGCTCCGGGGTATCGGCGATGTCGAGGACGTGTACTGCTTCCGGACGAACGATCTCGGTCGAGTCGACCACATAGCGATACAGCTGGTCGCCCCGGGAAACTTCGATCTGCATGGAGCGGCCTATATGCTCGAGCGGTCGCAGAAAGGTGTCACGGTGCCCGGCTAGGCCGACGGTTCCCAAGCCGCCGGGCAGAGCCGTCCCGCGGATGTGGCCAATGCCGCGGAGCAGACTGTCTGTGTCGTCATCCTCGATGACCGGCACAGACAAGCCAATGGCTGGGATCCTGAGGTGCCCAATTCGCGTGCCAGAGGCAACAGTGCCGGAAGAGGCTGCCGCTGCCGGCACTGTTGCAGCACGTGCAGCGGCATGCGCCTGCTGGTAGGCCACTCCGCTGCATAAAGTGCAGAGGAGCGCCACAGCCCAGCAGGCACGCTCGATGGAAGCAAGGGGAGAATGCGGCATGGTGCCTCTTATCGCGACAGCCGCAGGAACCGAATGCTCAAGCCACCCATGACTGACAACAGCCCCAGCAGCCAGACCGCCGGAAGCACACTCGCCGTGTGAGGTAGCTTGGTGACCACAGGCTTGTGCTCTACGCTGGCCACCTGCTGGTAGCGGGCCGCTGAGATACCGGCCGGTGCGCTCGGGCCGACGCGGGTAGGGGAAAGCAGCCACAGCGTGACGATGTGCATTTCGTCTTGAGACAGGCTGGCCTTTGTGTTCATGCCTTCTGACTCAGGATCGATCGCCGGGACAGAAGCACTGTTTGCCTTCGCCAAGGCCACGGCATCGTTCTTGGGATAGGCGAACTCGAGGGAAACAGACGGGAAATCCCAACCGCGGATATACTGCGCACCCTCGGTGCCCTTACCCCACTTGATCTCGCCGGCCTTCTGCGGAAGTGACTTGTTCGGGAGACCAAGGAACAGGGTGCTGTCGATGCCGGAGCCTTCGACGCGCACGATGTAACGGTCGGATAGGTGGTCGACGACGCTGATGGTGTAGTTACCCGGCGGCAGCGTTTTCCCGGGAACGGCCGTCAGCTCGGAAACGTTGAAGTTGGCCGAAGGATGAGCCGAATCAGCAGCCAACAAGGTAGAAGCAGCGATGGCGAAAGCGACACAACAGGAAAGAACTTTACCCAACATAATGCAATCCTCCGGAATGAGATTTAGACCCGTCACTGGTTACCCTGTAGCGGTGTCATGCCATGAGTAAGCAAAAAGCACTGCGTAGATGCCTCTTCATAACGGGAATGACTACTTTCGCGCTGGAAAGTGGCTATCTGCAACTTCCGTGTTCGTACTTCGTGCCTCGACGGTGTTACAAGCGCTTCTTGTAGGTAACCATTGGACTAACGGGATGTTACTGAAAGAGGTTCCTGGTTCGACTTGCATCACTTGCCTGGTGCTTTTGCAGCGCTGAAGGAAGCGCATGAGGCGATACCATCGCAGGGAATGGTTTCAGCACAGCCGCTCCGCCTGTCTGGTGCACAACTACCCCTGCGCAGCAGATACCTGCTCCTCATCCTTCTTCTCCTTGCTGTGTCCGCCGGGCGCAGAGTATGGGCGCTTGATCCCCAGGACGCGCCCAAGCACGACATCCTGACCTTCTCCAACGGAGATTCCCTGCAGGGGCAGCTGGAAAGGGAGATCTCCGGGACGGTGTACTTCAAGTCAGATGAGCTTGGCGAGATCTCTGTGCCCTGGAGCAAGATCAAGAGTCTCCACACGCAGGAGGGCTTTGTGGTGCTTGAGAACCGGCCCGGGGTGCACCTGCGTCATTTTGTGGCGGAAGCTTCGCATGGCAATCTATCGGTCGAGAACAACCGGATCTCCGTCTCTCCCGGGGACAAACCTCCGGCTGCGCCAGTGGCTCATGCCGAGAAAGGTGAGAGCGTTGCCCGCGCTCCGCAGCCCATCCCGGTAGGAAACGTCCAGTACATCCTGGACGAGGCGACCTTTGATCGGCAGGTTCGGGAAGAGCCGAACGTGCTCGAAGGCTGGAATGGCAGCGCCACAGCCGGGGTGACGCTCGTCCAGGGAACGGAGAACCAGTACACCTACACCAGTGCTCTTGCCTTAGTCCGGACAGTACCGACCGTGAGCTGGCTCGCGACCCGCAACCGCTCGGAGGCGGACTTCTCCAGCTCCTACGGCAAGATCACGCAGCCGGCCTACCTCAGCAATGGGACGCTGATCCCCAAGACCTACACGAAGAGTTCGATCTTTCATGCGGATGCCGAGAGGGACGAGTACATCTCGAAGCGCGTGTATGCGCTGGCGCAGACGGCCTTCGATCACAACTACTCGCAGGGGCTGGATCTACAGCAGATCTACGGTGCCGGCTTCGGCGTCACGGCGATACAGCGGGCGACGCAGCAGCTGGACTTCAAGGCAAACCTGGAATATGAAAAACAGGCATTTATCGCGACTACTTCCGGGACCAGCCAGGAGCTGGTAGGCTCCACCATCTCCAGCACCTACGTGCTGAAGCTCCCACGAGGCGTCCTGTTCAACCAACAGCTTGCGTATGTCCCGGCATATAACGTGGTCCGGGACTACTCGGCCAGTGAGACCGACACATTCACCTTTCCCGTTTATAAGAATGTGGCATTTACGGTCGGCACCATCGACAGCTACCTGAATGACCCGCCTGCGGCGATACCGCCGACACGGCGCAACTCCTTCCAGTTCACCACCGGAATCACGTACACCGTCAAGTCGAAGTACTAGCTACTTGTCCGGCAAGGGCTGGACCGGGATCTCGATGGGTGTCGAGGGAGCGGCTGCCGTCTGGTTCTCCGCGTGAGTCGGCTGCAGCAGCGGCTGCTCCAAAACAGAGAGCACGGCCGGCGGCAGAGGCTTGTCAGCATTGGCTAGAAGGACTGAAACCTGCCACATCTGGGCCTCGTTCAGGACTGCTTTGTAGCTGGGCATGCCGGAGAGCCGGATGCCGTTGCGCACCTTCCAGTACGTTTCCCCGGCCGGGTCGTCGCTGACGCCCACCACTCCATGACCGTGGGGCGCCCACAGCTGTGGCGAGGCCGGGAACATGTGCGCGCCGAAAGCAGAAGGATGGCCGTACTGGCCATGGCAGCTGGCGCACTGCTCGCGGTACACTTCGGCGCCGAGCAGCAGATTGGCCGCGCTCGGGTCCATGGCAGCATGATGAGGCATTTCGCGCTCGATGCGGCCATCGAGAGGAATGTTGACCAGCTGCTGTTCCATGGGCAAACGAGGGTCATTGACCGCGACAGGCGGATGGCCATAACGGAGCCAGACCAGCGCTCCCGCTGGAATGGCCAGCAGGCCGAGCAGCAGCCCAAGTAAGAATCCACGCATAAGGCAAAAACTCCGGGCCGAGCGTCAGGCCCCACCGTGTGTGTATCGCAGGGAAGGGGTCCGAAGCAACCATGGCGCTCCTGCGGCGAGCAGAGCAAACGAGGGAGGATGGTTTAATAGTGGGTGGCGCAGTGACAGCGCGCAAAGATAACGGGTTTCGACACCTTGAGCCGCCGTGGCTCGTTCTCTTCTGGAGGCACCAAGCTTGTTTCAGCACCGCCACTCTTATTTCGCCGCGCTCGCCCTGGTCTGCGCAGCCTGCACCTCGCCCCTCCTTTTCGCCCAATCCGGTACCCAGGCCGGTACACCGGCTGACAACCCGGCGCCCGCCGCACCGGCCACGCAGGGCGATGCCGCTGCGACCAGCCAGGCAGATGAGCTGTCCACTCCGCAGACGCAGCAGCAGCGCGCCCAGGTTCTGCGCGATGCGCAGGCGCGTGTATCCGCCCGCCGCCGCGTGCGCGAAGAGCAGATCGAACAGGAAACGTACTCGCATAAGTACGAGGTCTATGTAGGCGGGGCTTACCTGCGTTTTCGCCCGGGGCCCACGCTGCAGCACGATACAGAGGCTGCGTGGAATGCAGGCGTCACCGAGTGGGTGCGTCCCAAGCTGGGCATCACCGGGGATGTCCGCGGCTACTATGGCACGGCCATCACAGACAACTTTGAGTTTCAGGTCTTTAAGCCATCCATCAGCCAATACACCTTTATGGCCGGCCCGCAGTATCGCTTTTACCAAAGCCAGCACTGGGCCTGGAACGCGCAGGTGCTGGCCGGCGTGGCGCATGGCAACTTCAGCACCGGGACGGGCGGTTTTCCGGCGACGGACGTGGGCCTGTACCCGGATGGCAACAAGCTGGCTGTGAGTGTGGGCGCGGCTGTGGACTATAACCTAAGCCCGGCTTTAGCGGTACGGCTGATGCCGAATTACCTGCTGACCACCTTTGGCGGAGATGTGCAGGACAATCTTGGATTCACGGCCGGGGTTGTGTACCGGTGGGGCCACCAGTAAGCCGGCGGAGATGCTCGCGGTAGTGCGCTACGAGATCATGCGGGAGAGAGCATAGCCCGCAGCCGCGAGGCCGACCGCAATGATCATGATGCGCCGCCCCAGACCAAGGGCCTTGGCGTGGCGGCTGCCTCGGCTGCCCGCCGGGGTGGTGAGCGCCGGCTGCTGCTCTTCCATGATGTCGCGCAGCAGGAAGCCCGTGAGAACCAGGTAAAGGCCGGCCAGCAGACAGACCCAGTGCGAGATGTTTGTGGACAGGTGCATGGTATGCCGCTTGGGTCCTGGTTGGACGCCCGGGTGCACGGGGTGTGGCTTTATATATCGCGTTTGCGGGCGGCAGCCAACGGCTGCTGTGGCTCGGTCATGCGCCCCGGGTCCAGGATTTCTGCGATCTCCTCTTCGCTGAGCAGCTTTCGCTTTCGAGCCAGTGTGATGATGGACTCACCCGTCGCCACGGACTCCTTCACGATCTCCGCTGCTTTCGCGTAGCCAATATACGGGTTCAGAGCAGTAGCTAGCGAGACCGTTCTCTGACTGTATTCGTTACAACGAGTTACGTTCGCCGTAATGCCGGCAATGCAGCGGGTATCAAACTGGTGCAAAGCATTCCTCAAAATAGAGATGCTCCCCAGTGTGTTGAAGGCCATAGTCGGCATCATGACGTTGAGCTCCAGCTGGCCGGCCTGCACCGCAAGCGCGGTCGCCGCATCGTTGCCAATGATCTGGAAGCCGACCATCGCTAGGAGCTCAGGCAGAACGGGATTGATCTTGCCGGGCATGATAGAGGATCCCGGTTGAAGGCTGGGGAGAAAGATTTCTGCGAAGCCGGTGTTGGGGCCTGACGAGAGCAGGCGGATGTCATTCGAGATCCGGATCACCTCAAGAGCCAGGTTCCGCAGTGCTCCGCTGACTTCGGCCATAGACGCGCAGGATTGCATAGCCCAGCGCATGTCCGCGGCTGGGCGCAGCTCCTGGCCGCTCAGCCGGCTCAGCGCGGCGATGGCCTTGGCGCGGTAGTCAGGGTGGGTGTTGATCCCGGTGCCGACCGCAGATCCGCCCAGGCCTAGTTCACGCAGGTCCTCGGCGGCGAGCGCAAAGAAGCGGCGGCTTTTCTCGATGGCCAGGCCATAGGCAGTAAACTCCTGCCCGAGGCGGATCGGCACGGCGTCTTGCATGTGCGTGCGGCCGGACTTCATCACGCCATCGAACTCCTGCCCTTTGCTCGCGAAGGTTGCGGCAAGCGCATCAAGCACGGGGTACAGAGTCTCGAGCGCGAGCAGAGTGGCGAGGCGCATGCCGGTCGGGAAGACATCGTTGGTGGACTGGCCGTAGTTCACGTGGTCGTTCGGGTGGACACGGGTATACTCGCCCAGCGCGCCGCCCAGCAGCTCATTCGCACGGTTGGCCACGACTTCATTCGTGTTCATATGGAAGGACACGCCGGCACCGGCCTGGAAGACGTCGACCACAAACTCGCTGTCCCATCGGCCTTCGGCGACCTCGAGCCCTGCCGTGCGTATGGCTCCGGCGCGCTCCGCGTCGATAAGAGCAAGCTCATGGTTGGCTTGGGCAGCGGCAGCTTTAATCAGGCCGAAGGCGCGGATCAGCAAAGGATGGGCGCGCAAGCCGCTGATGGGGTAGTTCTCGACGGCCCGCTGTGTCTGCGCCCCGTAATAGCTCCGCGCAGGAACCTCCACCAGCCCAAGCGAGTCCTTTTCCTGTCGTGTCCCTGCCATGCCGGCTCGTTCTCCTTTTGCTTGTGCGCAACCTACGCGAGGATTGTAGCTGCCGTTTCCGAGGCTCGTCTGCGGGCTGCTTGTCTTTACGACTCCGGGCAGAGCTGACTTCAGTTTGGGAGCGCTCGAAATGGAGGCAGGCAAGATGGCGCTGAGTGCACGACTTCAGAGCTATGCTTGAAGTGTGATCCCTCATTCATTCCAGACTTCTGAGCAGTTTGACGTCCTTGTGATCGGTGCAGGCCCGACCGGGCTGGCTTGCGCGCTGGAAGCCAAGCGCCTCGGACTGCGTGTTGTGGTGATTGACAAGGGATGCCTGTGTAACTCGATCTACCGCTACCCCTCGCACATGACCTTCTTTACGACGCCGGAGCTGCTCGAGATCGGCGAGGTCCCGTTCCCGAGCCAGAATCAGAAGCCGAACCGGAATGAGGCACTCGAGTATTACCGCAAAGTCGCGGAACGATTCGAACTCGACATTCGTCCATATCTAAACGTGGATTCGGTGCAGGGTGAGGACGGAGAGTTTCGGGTGCACACGACGGACCGCTTTGAGCGCGCAAGTACCTTTGCAGCCCGGAAGCTGATTGTGGCCACGGGCTACTATGATCTGCCCAACTACCTTGGGGTCCCGGGGGAAAAGCTGAGCAAGGTGATGCACTACTACGACGATCCGCACCCGTATTTCGGCATGGATGTGCTGGTGATCGGGGGTAAGAACTCAGCAGCCATAGCGGCGCTCGATCTTTGGCGGCACGGGGTGCGCACGACGCTGGTGCATCGCGGACCGGAAATGCACGGGCACGTGAAGTACTGGATCCTGCCGGACTTTAACAACCGGGTCAAGAACGGCGAGATCAAGGCGTACTTCAACACAGAGGTGGTTCGCATTGCGCCTGATTCGGTGGTGATCCGCACACCGGAAGGGGAACGGACGATTGCAAACCAATTTGTCTTCGCGCTCACCGGCTATCACCCGGATTTTGCTTTCCTCCGCTCGCTGGGCGTGCGCGTGGAAGGCGAAGACCAGACGCCGGCCTGTGATCCCCAAACCCGTGAAAGCAATGTCAATGGTATCTATCTTGCCGGGGTGATTGTGGCCGGCGCCCGAACCAACGAGATCTTTATTGAGAATGGCAGGTTTCACGGCAAGGAGATTGCACGCGATCTCCAGAGGAAACTGCACGAGGAAGTGCGGGAACCAGCCGAAGTCACTGCTGGTTAGGCCACTTCGGAATGCGGAGCGTCCATGAATCGTTTACGCAGTATCCAGGCGCAGTTGATCGCGAGCTTCCTGCTCTTCGAGGTCATTGCCCTTGCTCTATTTGCCGGCCTGCTTTTTCATGAGCGAACCGTTGATGCTACCGCACGGGTTGCACGAAGGCTTGAGTACCAATCGCTCACCATTGCAGCACTGTGCCAGAGCGAGCTGACAACGTCCAATAGCCACGATGCCTTGCAGACGATCGTCTCCTCCATGCTGCAGTTCCCGACGATCCAGAGCGTTACGGTAACGGACCCTTCTGGACGTGTGCTGGTCTCAACAGATAGGTCGCAGCAGGGCAGGGTAGTGCCTCTTTCTCCCCAGAATGCTTTTGCCCACCCCCATAACGCAATCCTTTTGTCTGCAGGGCAGCAGACCCGCGCCGTGGCACCCGTACTGAGCGGACAAGCGGGGGCGCAGCAGGTAGCCGCCTATGTCTGGGTCACTCCCAGTGATTCGGCGCTGCGCTCTGATTTTTCCGAGATGCTGCACACCGTGCTGGCGGGTTCGATAGCTGTGCTGCTGGCCTGTACCGCCGTGGCTGCATGGCTGGCACGGTCGCTCAGCAAGCCGCTGTCGCAGTTGCTGCAGGCGATGCAGCGCATCATCCGGGATCCCAAAGATACAGCTGCCTTTCCGCTGGCGGTGCACCGCTCGAGCGAGACCGCTGATCTGATCCTGGCGAGCAACCAGATGGTCGGGGCTTTGGAGGAGCAGAGGGTGGGGCTTGAAAACACCTTAATGCTGCTCGACTCCATGCTAGCCCATGCGCCCATCGGGGTGGCTTTTTTCGACCGGCAGGGCTCGATCGTGCGTGTGAACCAATTTCTGGCAGATATGCATGAGAGACCCGTCGCGGCTTACCTGGGACGATCGATCCAGGATGTCTTTGCGCCGGCTGCTGCCGCCAAAATGAGCGAGGCGGTCGAGGAGGTCTTTGCGCGGGCCGAGGCAGTGCGCGACCTGGAAGTCCAGGATCAAGGCTTTGCGGGAGAAAACTCTGCCGAGGCCTTAAGCCGGACCACGTGGCTGATGAACATCTACCCGGTCCGCTCAGCGAACGAGGGTGTCCGCTGGGCAGGTGCGCTGATCGTCGATATATCCGTGCGCCTCCGCGCGGAAGAAACGCTGCGCAAGACCGAGAAGCTGGCTGCGGCCGGCCGTTTGGCGGCTTCGATTGCACACGAGATCAACAACCCGCTCGAAGCAGTCACAAACCTGCTGTACCTGCTGGAACGTCATTCCGATCTCCATGGTGAAGCAGAGCAGTGGGTCGTGGCTGCCCAGCATGAGGTGTCGCGGGTCTCCGCAATCACCCAGCAGACCTTGCGGTTCCATCGGCAGAGCACCCAGCCACAACGGACAGATCTCACCGACTTGCTCGAGAGTGTGCTGACGCTGCACCAGGGCCGCATCAACACGCTACAGGTCGCAGTGGAGCGGCGGTACTGGGGCTCGGCAGAGCTGATGTGCCTGGAAGGGGAGCTGCGTCAGCTCTTTGCCAACCTGGTGGGCAATGCGCTGGACAGCATGCAGCCGCAAGGAGGCCGGCTCCTGGTGCGCGCCCATCCTGCCACTTCCCGACACAGCGCTGGAGAAAACAGAGAGGGTGCTTCCGGAGTACGCATTACCATCGCGGACACCGGCTGCGGCATGCCGGCGGAGGTGCGTGCGCGAATCTTCGAGCCCTTCTTCACGACGAAGGAAGCGACTGGAACCGGGCTGGGACTCTGGGTCGGTGCGGAGATCATGGCCAAGCATGGGGTGCGGCTCAGCATCCGCAGCCGGGCGACGCACGGCGATAACCAGGAAGGAAGAGTAGGGACGGTTTTTTCTCTGTTCTTCCCCTGCGACGGCCTGCTGACACAAAAGAAGGCGGATCAGCTACGGCCCGAGGAAAAGCGGGAGAAGCGCACCGGCCTCAGCGCTGTCCCGGAGCTGGTTCCGGAAAGGCCGGCGGCGTGGAGTGCCCCGGCACACAAGGAAGTTGGCGGGATGAGCCATCCTAACGGCGATGGCGCAAGATCACAGGCTGCTTTCTTTAAGTGATCACCCGGCTTAGGAAGCTTCGTACCCCGCTGCCGCCCAGGACGACTAGAGAAACCACCAGGCCGCTCAGGATAGCGGCGGTGGGCATGTGCGGTAGACCCGGCGTTAGCGCGGTGCGCAATCCTTCACTCATGTAGACGATAGGGTTGAGGAGTACCAGGAGCTGCAGCCAGCGGACATGGGACAAGAGCGCCCAGGGATAGTAAACGCAGCCGAGGAAAGTGATCGGGATGACCACGATCGAGAAAACCAGACCGATCTGGCGAGGCTGCACGCGAGCGCCGATCGCCAGCCCAAGGGCACCTGCGACAAGGCTGGCCAGTACCATGACAGCGATAAAGACGGGCCAGCTGCTGACGTGGAGCAGCACCGGTGTGCTCGGGACGTAGTAGGCCAGAGGCAGAACGAGAAGCGCCGCCAGGATGCTCTGGATCGAGGAGAAGCAGACCTTTTCGACGGCGACAGCATAGACGGGCAGGGGACACATGACGCGATCGTCAATCTCCCGGGTCACACCGAACTCGGAAGACAAAGGGAGAGCGACGGCAGCGATGCCGGTGAACATGATCGCAACGGCCATCAGGCCTGGGAGCAGAATGGTTGCAAAGCTGCTGCCGCCCACCATCATGCCGGAGCCGGAGCCCAGACGCGGGAATAGATAGGTGAAGACGAAGAGGAAAAGAAGCGGCTGCATGATGATGCGGACGGCAAATGGGATCAGTTCGCGGCTCAGAACCCGCAGGTCGCGTAGCAGCAGCCCTGCAAACGCCCGCAGCGCGGAGCTCTTTGGGCGGGCGGGCTGTGTGTCAGCTATTTTTGGCTCAGTCACGCAGCTCTCTCCCTGTCAGCTTGAGGAAAACCGTTTCGAGGCTCGGCTCCTGGATACGGAGATCGCGCAGCCCTGCGCCCTGAGCGGCCGAGACGACCTGTGGCAGGAGGCCGTCTAGCCGGGAGGCAAACAAGCGCAGGCCTTCCTCCGTCCCTTCTGCGGACACCACTCCATCAAGCGACTGCAAGGTGCCGAGAAGCGCCGGAAGACCGGATACCTGCCGAAGCTTCAGCTCCAGAAGTGTGTGGGCACCGTGGGCGTGCTTGAGGCCTTCGGGCGTGTCGAGCGCGAGCACGGCGCCTCGATCCATCACCGCAATGCGGTCGCAAAGGGCATCAGCTTCTTCCATGTAGTGCGTGGTAAGCAGGACCGTGATGCCCTCCTTGCGCAGAGCGCTTACGGTCTCCCACATGGCCAGGCGGCTCTGGGGATCGAGCCCTGCGCTGGGCTCATCCAGAAACAGGACGGCAGGGTGGTGCGCAATGGCTCGGGCGATCTGTACCCGCTGCTGCAAGCCCCCGGAAAGCTGGTTCGGAAAGCTTCGCCCGCGCTCGGCGAGGTGGAACTGCGCGAGCAGCTCTGTGGACCGGGCGCGCGAGCTTCCAGCGCTCATGCCGAAGTAGCGGCAGTGAAAATAAAGGTTCTCGAAGACAGTGAGGGAACGGTCAAGAGTGTTGTACTGCGGCACGACGCCCATGTAAGCCCGAGCTTCCGCAGGTTGCTGGATCACATCCACGCCGGCAATGTGTACCGTGCCGGAGGTGGGTCGAGACCGGGTCGTACAGATGCTAATAGTTGTGGTCTTGCCGGCACCGTTGGGGCCGAGAAGACCAAAGATCTCGCCCGGCTCTACCTGCAGATCAATGCCTGCCACGGCGACCGTGGCTTCCGGCTTGCCCTCATACACTTTGCGTAGGGCTGAGACATCAACAATCATTGGTGCGACGCCGGGGGACGGCTGCAGAAGACCGCGTGAGTGAGCTGGGCTGCGATCCTCACGCGGCGAGGGTAGGGTCGCTCGCCTCGGCATGCAGCCGCGCGGCAGCCGCAGCTGGTACGGGCTGCAAAGCGGCGGCGGAACTCATGGCCCGGAGATGACGCACCTCCCGGCGAGACAGGCGGCGCATCTCGTCAGTGGAATAGAACAGCTTCCGTCCACACTCAAGGCAGACCATGTAGCTCTGGCTCTGGATGGTAAACGGGCGGGAAAGCCGGTCGTGCTGGCAACCGAAAACAGACGAGATAGCATGGACAACGTTTGTGAGAACTCTCATGAGGTCCTCTCCTGAGCGGTACATCGACTGGCATTCTTGCGGAACATCAGTTAGATGCTCCCTTACCTTCCGAGTTGCTTTGCAGAAAGCAGGCCGGGCGTCTCAGCGCAGCCGGGTGGCATCGCAAGGAAGCATGGCAAGAGGATGGGAAAGCAAAAACGTGGAAGAGCAGGCCACCGGACGGGACGTTTCTCCACGGCCTAAAAGCGGCTTGTCTGATGAGGAAGCCGCTGTGGAACGGGTCCGGCAAAATCTGCTTCTTCAAAGGGAGCAGATTCTTAATGAGCGGACTACGCACGGTTCCCGGCGCACGGCCCTAGTTGCTGCCCTAGCGCATATCGAGGCGCAACTTGCAGCGCTGCCTGCCACCTCGGCAGCCCCGAGCAAGGGCCGGAGCTAGCTTTTCCGGTTGAACAGCAGAGAATTGGCCTGGTCGATCGAGGTCATCAGCACGCGGGCGATGTTGACGTGTGCGGGACGTGAAGCAGCCCAGACGATTGTCTCAGCCACATCCTGAGGGGTCAGGGGCGTCAGATGCGCGTAGACCTTGGCTGCCCTTTCTTCATCGCCGCGGAAGCGGGTCTTGGAGAAATCTGTCTCGACCATACCTGGATCGATGGAAGTGACGCGGAGGGGTGTGCCGAGTAGGTCCTGCCGCAGGCCATCGTTGATGGCGCGCTCCGCGGCCTTGGTGGCACAGTAGACGGCTCCACCCGGGTAGGTCATCTCGCCGGCTGTGGAGCCCATATTGATCACGTGGCCCTGCCCGCGTTCCACCATGCCAGGTACAACGGCGCGCGTGACATAAAGCAGGCCTTTGACGTTGGTGTCGATCATCTCGTCCCAGTCTTCGATGTGTGCCTCGTATACCTTGTCGACGCCCCGGGAAAGGCCTGCATTGTTGATCAGGATGTCGATCGCCTTCCATTCTGTCGGCAGCGCGTCGAAAGCTTCCTGCACAGCCTCCTTATGCTGCACGTCCAGCGAAAATGTATGGACTGCCAAGGCACCTGCGTCCCGCAAGGGCCCAATCAGCTTTTGGAGACGATCCAGGCGGCGCGCGCCCAGCAGGAGCCGGGTCCCTTCTGCTGCAAACGCGTACGCACAGGCTTCACCGATGCCTGCACTGGCACCCGTAATCAGGACGGTCTTGCTTGTCAGAGGGCTCACAGAGGCTCCAGCCCTTTCGCCTCGGAACGGATTTGCTTGAGGTAGCCGGCGGCCCAGTCGTCCTGCGCTCCACCATTGTCAAACGCGGCGTTGAGCTGCTGCTGAAAGATGTCGGCGAGCGGGGTGCGCGTAGCGGTCTCCTTGGCAGCCTCGCGAAACAGGCGTGTGTCCTTGACGCCAAGCTCGACGGTGGCAGCTGCCTCGGCAGGCGGCGCGAGCATGACTTTGCCGTAATTCGCGTAAAAAGGCGACTGGAAAAGTGCATTGTTCACGGTCTCGAGAAAGAGGGGAGGGTCGATCCCATGGGCCTCGGCGTAGGTGATCCCTTCAGAGAGGGAGGCGATCATGGCTGTGATCAAAAAGTTGCCGCCCAGCTTGACGATGAGCGCGTGACTGGGTCTGTCGCCGACAACCGTCATTCCTCGGGAGAACACCTCGAGGACGGGTGTGATCTCGGATAGAGTGTCGGGCAGACCGGCCACAGCGAGCCAGAGCTTGCCTTCAGCAGCAACGTCGGGCCGTCCGAAGACGGGCGCGCCGACAAAACCATGCCCGCGCGTACTATGCTCCGCTTCGAGCTTCTCTGCCAGAGCGACGCTGATGGTTGAAAGCGACACATGCACAGCGCCCTGCGGCAGGGCGTCCAAAGCTCCCAGCTTGAAGAAGATGTGTTCCAGCGCACTGTCATCGTGCACCATGGTGAAGACGGCCTGTGCTTCGTGCACAGCCTCTGCCGGACTCGAAGCTACTGTCGCGCCACGCTCTTCCAGCGGCTGCGCCGCCGCCGGGGTCCGGTTCCAAATAGTGAGTGAGTAGCCTTTGTCGACGAGCAGCCTTGCCACCGCACTGCCCATCTTTCCAAGACCAAGAAACGCAATTCGCATCCGCACTCGCTTTCTCTACTTTCTGCTTTTGGATGCAAGGTGGAGGGCTTCACTGCGCGGGGTGCAGCAACAGAAAAGGGCCGCATGGAAGCGGCCCTTCTAGATTCTGGCTACCAACGAATTACTGCGGCTGCTGGCTCTGCGGCATGGCCGGGGCTGTGCTTCCCCCGGCAGGCTCAGCCTGCTGCTGCACACCGATGGCGCCGCCGGATACAACAAGCTGCACGCGCCGGTTCTGGGCGCGCCCGGCAGCCGTGCTGTTATCGGCGACCGGCGAGTTGAGGCCGAAACCTGTTGCGGTGACGTTTGCCAGCGGAACACCCTGCGCTACCAGGAAGTCGCCCACGGTCTGAGCCCGGTTCTCGGAAAGCTTCTGGTTGTACTCCTGGCCACCTACGTTATCGGTGTAACCCTCCACCTGGACCTTGAGCCCGGGATAGGCCTGCAAGATACCTGCTACCTTGGCCAGCTTGATCTTGGTATCAGGCTTGAGCGTGTATTTACCTGTATCAAAGAGCACGTCGCTTAAATTGACGATCAGCCCGCGTGCAGTCTCCTGCGTGTTAAGGACCGAGTCGAGCTGGGCGCGCAGCTTTTCGCGGGCCTGCGCTGCCTGGTTCGTTGCCTGCTGCGCTGCCTGTTGGGCCTGCGCTGCCTGGGCCTGCGCCTGGGCCGCCTGCAGTTGCGCCTGGGCTCTTTCAGCTGCTGCCCTCTGCGCTTCAAGCTGAGACTGCTCGCTGGCTAGTTTGGCCTGCTGCGCTTCAAGTGCTGACTGCTGTGCTTGCTGCTGGGCTTGCTCACGCGCCTGCTGCTGAGCTGCCGCATCCAGGTCGCGCTGCTTGCGAATCGCGATGACGCGAGAATCTTCTGCAGACTGGACGGCGGCGCGTGCATAGGTGATCTCCTGCTTGCGCTGGCTTTTGCGTGCATCCATGCTCTGCGCGTTCTGGAGGTTTTCCTCCGCATGCTGGTAGGTGTCTGCCGCGAGACGGTCCGCTCCGGCTGCTTTCGCGATCTGCACAGCATTGATCGCTTCATAGAGTTCCAGAGGCGACTGATCGTTGCGGGTGATGGGGTTTAGCACAGACTTCGAGCCGCTGGTGGTGGAGTAAGCGCCGCGAGGCAGCAGGGTAGCATGCGCATTGACCTGCTCAATGATGCCTTGAGTTTTATCGTGCAGCACCTCATTCTGGAGCACCACCACATCGCTCGGCAAGCTCACGTCAAAGTACGGCTCTGCTGTCACGATGAGCGCGAACGCCTGCAGATTTGTGGTGACCTTGATGTCAACCTTGTTGCCACCTCCAGTTGGCAGGACTTCGCCCAAAGCCTGAGCCTGCCCCGCAGGTGTGATCGCCCAGAGCACATAGGTGAGATATTCAACGCCAAAGCCATTGGCTGGGGTGAGGCCTTCAAAATGAGCGTCGATCGCAATCTGCCCCTTGTTGCTCTCGACCTTGGCTTCGCCTTTCGCGCTTGCAAGAAGCGGCGTGCCGGAGAAGCCGATGTGGGTCGAGCCGCTGCGATGAAAGTAGTTGATGGCTGGGATATCGCGGCCCACAACCTGGATCTTGTAGATCGGCGTACCGTTCTGGATGGAAGAAGGACCCTGTCCCTGAGGAAAGCGGTCCGTTGCGGTTGGGTTCATATCCTGTGCGGAACAGGCGACGGTGAATGCACCGAGCAAGAGCAAGGCAGGTGTGTGCTTCAGCAAAGAGGTCATTCTCGAGTCCAATCAGGGGCGACCGTCGGGCGTGAACCGACTGCCGATCTATTTCTATGTTCAAAGGGAGGGATGCGGAGATCGAACGCTGAGAGGTCCGCCGGTTGGCGAGCTGCGCCGTCAGACTCGGGCTGATCAGGTGATCTCTTTGTTCGGCACCAGCTTATGAGCGATGGCAAAAATCGCCAACTCCAGCCGGGTGGAGATGCCGAGCTTGTCAAAGGTATTGGAGAGGTGCCGCTTCACGGTCTCCTCGCTAAGGTTGAACTGCTTCGCGATCTCACGGTTGGATAGACCTTTCACGATGAGCCCAACTACCTCGAGCTCACGGCGGGTGAGGTTAAATTTGTCCGTATTTTCCTTGCGCACCTGCGCCCGCAGCTCTGCCAAAACGCCGGCGAGGTGATCGATGCGCCGACCGTGCGCCCAGAAGAAGCCTTCCATCACGGCTATGAGTGCCGAGGCGATCTGCTCGGTTAGCGCGCTCTTGAGTACGATCCCTCGCGCGCCGGAATTAAAGGCATCAGCGAGTTCTTCTGCCTGGATCGCGCCGGTGAGCAGGACGACTCGAGTCTCCGGCGCGGCCGCGATGGTCTTGCGAATGGTGTCAAAGCCGGTCGTGTTCGGCATCTGTACGTCTAGGAGCAGGATGTCCGGATGCAGCTCCGCGACTTGGGCCACAGACTGAATCCCATTTTCTGCCTCGCCCACCACGGCGAAGTAGCCGTGTGCTGCCAGCACGTTGCGGACGCCGATGCGAACCACCGGGTGATCGTCTGCAATGATGACCCGTACCGGCGCGCGTCGCGCGGCGGGGGTGCTGCCAAGCCGCGCGTCAGTGCTCATACCTGGAGCCGCTCCTGCCGCAAGGCAGATTCAAGCGCATGGCATGCGGTCTCGAGACGATCAATCGAGCGGAGCAAAGGAGCACCGTCTGTCGTGAACTGATCGGCGAGAGCCGCGATAGAGGTAGCTCCAAGCATGCCGGCTGTGCCTCTTAGGGTGTGGGCAAAGGCGTGCAGAGTCGCGGAGTCACTCGACCGCTGCAAAGCTTCACATCGTTGTCGCGTTTGCAAAAGGAACTGCCTGTAGATCTCCAGGAGAACCGTGGGTTGCAGTGTGCTCAGGAGTGCTTGAAACGTGTCTCCATCCAGTACTTCAACCGACGGTGAGTCGACATGCGTCGCATGCTCGCCAGGCGCTTCGGCGTTGTCCGCTCGGGCATACGGATGAAGACCTGTGGCTTCCTGCATACCCGGAAGATACTCTCAACCTGCGCTGGTGAATCGTTACGATGGTCATTGGCCTTTGCACTGCATAGGGTGGATCTGGGTCGGCAACTTGTTGCCGGAGAAAGGCAGCTCCCGAGAACGTGCGGTCAGGGGAAAGAACAGCTGCATAGGAAACGCGGAGAACAAGGGCATGGATGCAGGCGCGTGGAAGCAGTTGCAGGGAGAGGTAGGCGAGCTGCGCGGGCGTGTGGAGCGGCTCGAACAGGAGCTGCAGCAGCTTCGGAGAAGCTCGCGGGAGAAGGGAGCGGAGCCGATCACGGCAGGAGCAGCGTTCGTTTCGGATGAGCCTGCTGCACCTTTGCTTTCTTTCGTTCCGCCGGAGAAGCCGTCGCTCGAGTCCCGGATCGGCTCGCAACTGTTCAACCGTGTGGGCATTGTGGCGTTGCTGGTGGGCATGGCTTGGTTCCTGAAGTATGCAATTGACCAGCAATGGCTGGGGCCGGGGTCGCGGGTTGCTGTTGGCATCGCGGTCGGTATAGCGCTGCTGGCATGGTCAGAGCGGTTCCGGCGGCAGCAGTATCCAGTGTTTTCGTTCTCGCTTAAAGCAGTAGCGACGGGGGTGCTCTACCTGTCGCTATGGGCTTCGTTTGCCTTGTTTCACCTGGTGCCGTACCCGGTGGCCTTCCTGGGCATGGTGCTGGTGACGGCGCTGAACGGGTGGCTGTGCTGGGTGCAGCGATCAGAGGTGCTGGCGAGCTTCGCCGCGGTGGGTGGCTTTCTGACGCCGGCGCTACTGGCGAGGCCGGAGACCTCGGTGGTGACGCTGGGCAGCTATCTGCTGCTGCTGAATGCTGGCTTGTTCATCCTATTAGGGTTGCGGCGCTGGCCTCGGCTGCTGCCGGTTGCATTTGTGGGTACCAGCAGTTATCTTGTCGCCTGTGGCTGGACGGCACCGAGGCTGGTGGGAGAGGGCGAAGCAGGGGCAGCGCTGGTGTTGGTTTCGCTATTTTTCGCTGTGTTTTCAGTGGTTCCGCTGCTGCTGGGACGATTGGCGGCGGGCGGCATGGGAGTGCTAGCAGTGGGGCTGGTGCTGGCGAATGCAGGGCTGGGGTGGTTTGAGGCGGACCGGCTGCTGGCGGTGATGGCATCGGCGCAGTGGCTGCCGCTCTTCCTTGCCGGGTGGTATGGAGTAGTGCTGTTGCTGAGCCGGCTGCTGGGGGGTGAGCCGGAGTTGGCAGAGGCGCAAACTGCTCTGATGGTTGGGTTTACAGGGTGCGGGATGTGGGCTGTGCTGCCCGGCGCAAGCACGGTGGCGGGGTGGGGGTTGGAGGCGGCGTCGCTACTGGGGCTGGCTCCGCTGTACCGGACAGAAGCTGGAGCGGGGCGAGAGGGGAACCGGGTGATGGGGTCGCCGGTGGCGAGTGCGGCCTTGCTGCTGGCGGCCTCGCTGCTGCTGTTTGCGGAGTCTACCCGGAGAGCTCTTGGCGGCAGCCAAGTCATTGTGAATGAACGGTTTGGATTGTTTCTTCTTTTGATTGGGGTGGCGGTTCTGGGGGTGCGGGTAGCGGCCCGCAAGGATGCAAATGGAGACCGAAAATGGGGGGTGATGGGGGCTGGATCGTCGCTGGGGGCGACGGTTTTGCTGCTCGTGGCGGGCGGGATGGAGATCTCGGATTACTGGCGCGGGGACGCGGCGGGACGGTTCTGGGAGTCGGCGTGGGCGGGGGCGCTAGGGGTGGGGTTGCTGGTGCTTGGGTTTGCGGTGCGATGGGCCTTCTTGCGCTGGCAAGCTCTTGTACTTCTATCACTTGCAATCGGCAAGGTGTTCCTGGTGGACACCCGTTCGCTGAGTCAGGGGTTCCGAATCTTGAGTTTTCTGGGGCTGGGATCGGTGCTGTTGCTAGTGAGTTTTATCTACCAGAGGGATCTGCTGCACCTGCGAGGTAAGGAGCATGGAGGGTGATTTTGGTGCCTTTCTCGTGCGTTTTGGCGTTGTTCTACGCGTGAGTAATTTCGGCTGCTGGCAGTAGCGGAAGGGCAGCACAGTACTTCCGTACTGTGCTGTCGGCGGGTAAGGTCAAAACTCCGTATGAGTTGCCGGAATGGGAATGGGAAGGAATCTTTCGGGTGAGCTTCTGAAGCAAAGGCCGCCGAGAGTTTCCGGTTTTTGTGTCTCGACGGCGCCTGCCAAGAGAGGCAAAAACAGTGTGCAAAGAGGCTTGTCGAGTTCGTGTCAGGCCCTCGTTTGGATGAGGCGCAAGAACGGCCTTCCGGCTGCTCCCACATTTATGGGATGGACCGGTTCGCGTTGGAGGGAGTGGCTTAGCGGCCAGCTTTCTCGTGGTGGGCTCCGGCGGAGGCGCTGGCGAGAGCGGCTTTGACCTTGGCGACATGGTTGCCGTGGACGCGGATGGCTTCGTGGAGGGTTTCGCCGGAGACGCCCCACTCCTTGGACCAGTAGTGGATGTCAGAGGCGACTTTGGGGTTGATCTCGGTTTCGCTGCTGGGACCGTGCTCTACGTTTTCTGCCATGGATGTGTTTCCCTTCCCGGGCTTGGATGCGCGCGCGCAGAGGGCCGGCCTTGTCTGGTGTGAGGGATGTCGGGTGCATTGCTTCGGCAGGTGACGTTGGCCTGCGGGCAGGGGCGTTCCAGGCTGAACGGAGGTAATAGAAAACTCGGCTTGTGGGAGGTTGTGAAGACGGGTTTCGGCCGATAGAGGGAGCAACTTACTTCGATCTCTTGGAGCCTGGTCTTGAGGATACGTCGTAGTCTTCCGGCAATGCTTGCCTTGCCTGCATTCGGCATTATCCTCTGGATGGCGGGGTGCGCCACTCCCGCGGCAACAGCATCGGTCGCCGCCAGCGTACAGGTCGAAGCGAAGATAAGTGATGCCACGGGTACGAATGATCCTCTCAGCACCTATAGCCTCATGGGCGACGTGCAGCCGGTCCATGACCCGAGCATCATGCGGCAGGGCAGCATGTACTATCTGTTCACCACGGACGTGATCGGCCTGCCGCCAGGCCCATCTCTGCCCATCCGCTGCTCTGGCGACAAGATTACCTGGCAGCCATGCGGGAGCGTTTTTCCGCAGATCCCGGCCTGGGTGCAGGCGAAGGTGCCGGGGGTTCTCGGCCTGTGGGCGCCCGATATTTCCTACTTCGACGGCCAGTACCACGTCTACTACGCCGGGTCGACGCTCAACTCGCAGCATTCAGTGATCGGCTTTGCAACGAACACCACGCTCAATCCGGCTGACCCGGCCTACCAATGGGTTGATCAGGGCGAGGTGCTCGAAACGAACCCCGGCGACGACAGCAACGCGATCGACCCGAACATCCTGGTCTCCGCGGACGGCAGGATCGCTCTGAGCTACGGCAGCTACTGGTCCGGCATCAAGCAGCAGGCGATTGATCCGGGGACGGGCAAGCTCCTCGCCGGAGCGCCGCGTTACGACCTGGCGGCCCGCCCCGGTGTTGTGAACGACCCCATCGAGGGTGCATCAATCGTCGCCCACGATGGGTACTACTATCTCTTCGTCTCGATGGACTACTGCTGCAACGCCGACTTTACAACCGACAACTACAAGGAGGCTGTTGGCCGGTCTGCCAGCCCGCAGGGTCCATTTCTCGATAGGGCCGGGCAGCCAATGAGCCAAGGCGGCGGGAGCGTCATCCTCCAGGGAGACGCGGCCTGGGTGGGCGCCGCGGGCGGTACGGCGTATGTCGATGCGGAGACCGGGGAGAGCCTGCTGGTCTTTCACGCCCTCAGGGTGAGTGAGAAGGGAACGATGTATGTGTGGCTCAAGCAGATCCGCTGGCAGAACGATTGGCCTGTCCTGGTGTAAGCCGAGGCCGCCAATGCAGCCGAAGAGGAGGGCTTGCGCGTGTTGCGGGAAGCTCCCGCGATGCGGCGCTTTCTAGGCACCCGGACGCAGAAAGGCCGGCCCCTGTGGTTACGAGAGCCGGCCTCGTTTGTGTCAAGCGAGCGGGTTAGTAGCGGGAACCGCGATAGCCGTAGCGGTGATCCCAGTGCTCGTGACGCCACTGCCAGTAAGCGGGCGCTGGAGCGATCCAGCGGTCGCGGTGCCAGGCATAGTAGGGGTTGTAGGCCGGGGCATAGACCGGACCGTAGGCTGGGCCATAGGCCTGTCCGTAGACGGGGGCAGGGTGGCCGAAGCCGATGCCGAAGGTGACCTGGGCGTCGGCCTTGTGCGGGGTGGCGACCAGGAGTGCTGCTGCGAGTGCTGCGCCGGTGATCCACTTGGTGATTCGCATGATGTGTGCCCTCCGTGCTTGGTGCTTGGTGATCCTTGCTTCGGTAGAGGAAACACGAGGGGGTGGAGCGGGTTGCGCGCAACTTGTTGGGGGAAGTGGGGTAGGGGGCGAGTGGTGTTGCTGCGTGTCGAAACGCTAAAATGCTTTGGTCCCGGTTTTTGCGCTTCCAGCTTTAGAAATAGAGCCAAGAGTATCCGGATACCTGCTTTAAGGTGGCGACGACGTTGCCGAACTTGAGGCATGATGGTGTTCGTCACGGAATACTTTGAGAGATTGCATAGATGGCTTTTGCTTGTCCGCGATGTGGCGACCGTTACACCCAGCGCCTGGCGATGGTACATGCATCCGGTCTCTCGTCTTCTGACTGGAAAACACACCGACGATCCGGACGACACTCCATAGGTAAGCGGACTTATCAAACCACGTTGAGTCGTCTGACCTCACCGCCGGCAAAGCGTCCATACGCGGGCCTGCTGATTGTCTCTTTGCTGATGCTGGGCCTTGCTCTGATCTCCTTCAGAAGCGATGCGCTTCTGACATTTCCGAAAGGTCAAATCCTTTCGACTCCGAGCCATACAGCAAGCAGCGTTAAGGTCTACAGGCATGGTCACTACTCAAGGTCTGTCCAGTCCGGGAGCGTTAGCTCTCCGCTCGCGTTAAACGCACCCAGTCTCAGTAGATCGCAATTGGGCAATCGACCCAGCGACAGGTCGATCCTTGCGGGCATTCTCTTTCTTCTAGGCGGGTCCACTTTCGGAGCGCTGGTTTACAGGCGATACCGTTTTAATCATGATTGCTGGCCGGAGCAGATACAGGAGTGGAATGACGCTTTCATGTGTCGGGCGTGCGGAGCTACTTTCCAGCCTCACAACCGAGAAGCTTTCGCGCTGGACGACAATGCTCGTGTACATCTCGGCCGTTTTCGTTAGACCAAGGCTGCATCTTGCTGAGTTCTTGGCCGCAGGGGCGCAGACCTCTGGTTTGGGATAGAAGCATTTGCCGCTCCGCTCTACAGACAAGCGGCATGAATCGGCTTTCGCCGCTGGCAAAGTTTCGCTCGATTTCGAGAGAGCTTGAATGAGCGGGAGGCTCCTACGGAGTCACGTGGGACTTTGCGGGTCGACACGGCCTTCGCCAGTCTCGGAAGCGAGACATGGGGCTGTCTGCATGGCAGTGCCGAGCGGGTCTCGGGCGGCTTAGAGACGAGCAGGTGGACGTGCTCAGGCATGACGACCTAGCCGGTGATCCGCCATGTTTAACGATCACGGATGCGTTCGAGGAAGTGCTTCAGGCAATTGCGGGCTTGCGGGGCGGCGAGGTAGGGTCGGCGGTGATTACAGCAGCAGGGAGGAAGTCGAGGTCTCCTGTTTGTTGGTAGCGGGCTAAGTCCTTCGCCTTGAAGTTAGGGTAGGGGTGTGGGGAGGATTTCGGGTATGTGCTAGTGGTTCTCTTGCTTGTTGTCTCTATGTTTAGTAGATGGGGAAAGACGCTTCGCGGGATGGCGTGGACCGGGATGGGTCGCCTTGGTCTTGCTTTGCTCAGGTCTCAGAAGCGAGACCTGGAGCACCCGTAATCGCGCTAGATGCGCGTGGCGCGCTGAATAATCTTCTGAGCTTCATTTGATCCTGATGGGAGTATCCGAACACTTCCGGTACGTTCATCTAACTCAGCAAAGCGCTTCTTGTGGAATAATCTCATCAATCTAATGAAGTATGCTTTATCTGGGGCTTCCGACCAAGTTAACAGTTGCTCGAGACTGACTTCCGGCAGAGTGGTAGCAATGAGTAACAGTAGTTGCTGCGGTAGCTTGAGATCTGGCTGTAAGACACGCTTAGTGGTACCGTCCGTCCAGACTACCGGTATACGCACGTTTGCTAATGAATCGACGACTTTCTGAGCTTGGTCGATCGTGAGATCGTGGTAAACACGCACGAACTCACCCATAATCCAGTTGCACATCGACAATACAGCTACAGCGTCCATTTGATTCGGACTTACATCGCCACCAACATGCCCACCATAGCGGTTGTTACGTCTTTGATAAAGTGCCGGCAAAAATGCGAGGGATGAGTATACGAAAGCTTCGAGGCACATGAGGCTTATCATTATTCTCAAGCTTTTGACATGCTTGCCCAAAGCTGGGCGGCTTGAGGTCTACCTTGCTATAAATCTGGGCTGCCTGTCCCATGAGGACGGTGTAGACAATCTCACAAAATCTACCGCCGCTTAGTTCTGATGGCATCCAGCGGTGCTCAAGGAAGTCCTGAACGATACTTTGAGATTCTGAGAGTAGGAGCTGACGAAGTTCAGCAGGGATGGAATCAAGCGCTATGATCTTCCATTCATTTGGCAAGTTCTTCCCGTCCCTCATCTGTCACGTAGAAATTCCTACCTTCTTTTACTACCATCCCCCGGGTGGTGTTGTTGATCAAAGACTGTGCAGCATTGCCTAATCTACCTTGATTGTTGTCGCTTAACGCTTGAGTAACCTCCTTTGTCGTGAGGCGCTTTAGATGTTTCGTGTCATGTAGCCAAGCGGATGTTGCCAGGAACTTGCGTACCTGATTGGACGTCGCCTTTCGATCTTTGAGAAAGGATGCGAGAGGCGTAGCCACAACCGCTGTGTTGGCCTGCTCACCTTGGTGAGTAAGCGCTCCCTGGCTTTCAGCCCGCTCGTTTAGGTTGTGTGCTTGCAGTTTAGGTAGCAGAGCTAAGAGTTTATCTAGCTGCACTTCAAGCCAAGTGCCATCTCCTTGCCCGCTGAAAGATACGCTGCGCAAGGTTCATCGAGTGCACATCCCACGAAGTGGGCGCGTGCCGCGGAGGCGGTGTTGGATTCGAGACGTGACGCTTCCTGTTCCTCGGGACATCTTTCCTGCGTTGGTGGGCCGCGACAGCCTAGCGGATCTGCGATACTGGCGGTGCTCTGGCTCACCGGCTGCGTCCCCGCTTGCGCTGGCACCCCCATGCCTGCTGCTGTGCAGCTGCTCCGCCACCGCCGATGAAGCCATTGACGCTTGTGACCACGCCTACGCGGCACCGCCGTTTCAACGAGCTGGTGGGGCTGCTGCTGCTGTTGCTGGCCGCGCTGCTGCTGCTGGCGCTAGTTTCGTACCGCAGCAGCGATCCTTCGCTGGACACGGCGGGCGCGGCCGCGGTCCATAACTGGACTGGCCGACTGGGTGCCGGTGTGAGCGACGTTTTGCTGCAGATGGAGGGCGCTGCGGCGTTTGCCATACCGTGCCTGCTCCTTGGGCTGGCCTGGACGTGGTTCCGCTCGCGCGCGGCTGCGCCCGGAGCGCCGACGCCGGCGGTTCGGCTGGTGGGGCTGCTGCTGACGCTGGCTGTGGGGCCGGCGCTGTTTGCGCTGCTGCCTGGGCACTGGCAGCTGTTTGGAGCGATCCCGCTGGGCGGCATCGCGGGCACGCTGCTGCTGGACGCGCTGGTGCGCTGGCTGAACTTTCCGGGCGCGTGCGTGCTGGTTGTGTTTTTGGCGGCTGTGGCTGCTTACCTGTTGACGTCATTTTCTGTTTCCGGGCTGCGGCAGACGCTGCTGGTGCGGCTCGCGATTGTGCCTGCGGTGCGGGACCGGCTGCGGAACTATCGCCTGGCTCGTGCGGAGCGCGCTCAGGCTAGAGCTGCTGCTCGTAAGGAGCGCAAGGCGGATGCGCGGGCGCTGCGCCAGCAGGAGCAGGAAGAGGATGCGGCTTACCTGGCCGGCTCGGGTACTGAGCGGGCGGGTGATGCCGGCCCGGAGCTGGGAGCGGGGATGGGCTCAGAGCTGAGAGTGGGGGCGGCGGGGGCGGCTCTGTTGGAGGAGGACCGGGTGCCGCTGCCACGCCGTGGCAGCTTTGCTGAGCTGCACGAGGCGCATATGAGTGCGCCTTGGGATGATGAGGCGTTTCTGGAGGCGATTGGGCCTGCTGAACCTGCCGGCTCTGCAGGCCGGGCTTTGCCTGCGGCGGCCGCGGCTCGGGTGGCCGAAGATTCTGGAGCTTTCTTGATGCCGGTGCCAGCAGCGGCTTTGGCGCAGGCTTCGGCGCCGGGGGTGCCGGCCCGGGCGGCTGGTCCGCAGGGGATCCGCTTTAGCGAGCGGGCGGATGCGGACGCGCGGCCGGTCACGATGACGGCGCGGTCTGTGCACGGGTTTGCGAGCGCTTACAAGCTGCCGCCGACGACGCTGCTGCACCGGTCGGAGGAGTCGGCGACGGTGCGGGAGGAAGAGCTGCGCGCGGAGGCGCAGGTGCTGGTGGAGAAATGCGGCGAGTTTGATGTGGGCGGGCAGGTGGTGCAGATCAATCCCGGGCCGGTAGTGACGACGTTTGAGTTTCGGCCGGAGGCCGGGGTGAAGTACTCGCGTGTGACGGGTCTCGCGGACGACTTGTGCCTGGCGATGGCTGCCGAGTCGATTTTGATTGAGCGCATGGCGGGTAAGTCAACTGTGGGCATTCAGGTGCCTAACTCGGAGCGAGAGACGATCTGGCTGCGCGACATTATTGAGGCTGAGGGCTTTGCTCATTCGAAGAGCAAGATCACGATGGCGATGGGGAAGGATATCAACGGGCGCATTGTTGTGGCGGACCTGGCGACGATGCCGCATGTGCTGATTGCGGGGTCGACTGGTTCGGGTAAGTCGGTGGCGATCAATGCAATGATTATGTCGGTGTTGTACAAGGCGACGCCGGAGCAGGTGCGGCTGATCCTAGTCGACCCGAAGCGGGTGGAGCTGGGGATGTATGAGGGGGTTCCGCACCTGTTTACGCCGATTATTACGGAGCCGAAGCTTGCTGCGAATGCGCTGAAGAATGCGGTGCGCGAGATGGAGCGGCGGCTGAAGCTGCTGGCTTCGCGCTCGGTCCGCAATATCGACCAGTATAACCGGCTGTTTGACGACCAACCGACGCTGTGGGATGAGCAGGGGGTGGAGGAGACGCCGCTGCCTTACATCATGATTATTATCGACGAGCTTGCGGATTTGATGATTCTGGATAAGTCGAATGTGGAGGAGGCGATTACTCGGCTGGCGCAGATGGCGCGCGCGGTGGGCATCCACTTAGTGCTGGCGACGCAGCGGCCGTCGGTGGATGTGATTACGGGGTTGATCAAGGCGAACGTGCCGACGCGCATGAGCTTCCGCCTGGCTACGAAGATTGACTCGCGGACGATCCTCGATACGAATGGGGCTGAGTCGCTGCTGGGGCGCGGGGACATGCTGTTTCTGCCGCCCGGCACCTCGCGGCTGCAGCGGGTGCATGCGCCGTTTGTGACGGAGAAGGAGATTGCCGGGGTGGTGTCGTTCTGGAAGGCGCAGGGGGAGGCTCGCTATGCCGAAGGCTTCCTGGACGCGCCGAAGGATGCACAAGGGAGGGATCTGGATGGGGATGGGGAGGGCGTGGCCCCGGATGAGAATGATCCGCTGTTTGACGATGCGGTGCGGCTGGTGTTTGAGTTTGGGAAGGCGAGTACGTCGCTGCTGCAGCGGCGGATGCGGATCGGGTATGGGCGGGCCGCGGCGCTGATCGACATGATGGAGCGGGATGGGCTGGTAGGGCCGCCGGAGGGGTCGAAGCCTAGAGAGCTGCTGAAGCCGGCTAGTTGGTTAAACGAGAGTGATGAAGCGCTGCGCTAGTAAACGCAACAACGCCCTGCCAAAATCAGCAGGGCGTTGTTGCGTTCTAGAGCAAGACCGCCTGCGCGGCTGGCGCCCACTTCGTGGGTTTGAATCGTAGAGGCAGGCTTCGAGCTTACATATTTCTGCTATTTACTTGCCACTTGCTCCGAAAGTGTAAGCGGGTGCGTCTGAGAATCGAAGAAGACGAGCTCACTCGATGAGAATTTTGCGTGCCAGGAACCCTTCATCGCTGCGATCGAATGCCTTTTTGCAGAAGGTGGATAGATTCCGATGCCAATCCTCTTACTTCCCCCGGATCGAATCGCGTCAATGAGGTGTTTGTCAAACGTTTCATCGAGAGACTGTCCTAGTATGACTAGCGAGCCGCTGTGATGAGCAAGCTTTGAATAGGCGAACGATAAGTAATCGTTGCCATAAATAGATCTCCGCTTATCGTCGGACGTACCCTCCGTAATAAAAAGTGGTATAACTCTTTCTTGTCCAATCGGTTTACCAAAATCATCAAGCAAATTTCCTGTCAACCCGGCTTTTCGCTTAACTGTACCGAGGGAGGTGAGATAAAGATGCAGTCCGCCATGCAAGAACAATAGCTTGGTGCATTGGCTCCAAATATCACAATTACCTAGATCGAATCTTTCTCCGAAGAAGTAGTCCTTGAAACCATCTGGATTGTGCATGATTGCCCAATACAAGATGAGGTCGTAATTCGTTGAGAAAACAAAGTTGTAGGCGCGCAGTGCTGTATTGATGGAGGCTAGACTATCCGGGGTGAGTTCAAGCCAGGGTATATGCACACCATGAACGGCCTCTATAAGAGCTTTTTGGATTCTCTGGTAAGCATCGCTAACCTCATTCGCATTAAGGCCGAAGATGCCGCCAATAGCCTGGGTCTGAGACAAGGCGGAGAGAGCTTGCTCAAAGTTTGTAGTTCGGAGATGCTCAAAGACTTCTTTGTCCTTCTGGGTCAGAGGATGTTCTAACACTGATGATTGAGCTTTTTCGTAGAGGGACCTATATGCAAAGCTAGCGTTGATTGCCTGACTAGCTCCATTGCCAATCAGAATGCCCTCCCAGCCATCGGTTAAACTACTGAAATTCTCTAATCTGTCGTCAAACATCTTGCTATTCTCCCATTGGCCAAAATTGCATATTCGATCTTGCATTAAACCCATCTACTATGACAGGTAGTAGATCTAGGTCCCTCTTACAAAAGTTGGGAGAAGTAACAAGTCCACCAACCGTCTTCGGACCGATCCACAACCCTTGTGCTCACCATGCGCCTGCAAAGGAGGCGTTCCAACGGCAGAACGGAGCGTCTAGCGAAAGGAAGAAAGTTTCGCTCGCGCTTAGGGCGCTTCCAACGGTGAGCCGACATTTGGGGTCCGGATTCGCGGCAACATACCACTCCGATCCAGAAGTCAGCCTGACTCTCTCCCGGCCGTCTGGTAAGGCAGCTACGTCTGTGATTGCTCCTCCTGAGGATCCACGGGAAAAGACGTGAGGATCGACCTGGCCTGCTGCATTTGCTACTAAAAAGGCAGGCGCTGCGCGCACGCCGCTACTCGTTTCTTCCCATGAGAACTCTAGATCCAGCAAGTCGAATGAGTAGTCATCTCTTAATACCTTTCCATCGTCAAACGTCAACCACGGACTTCGGAATACGATTGCTCCCTTATAGGGCATCCCGCTAAAAACCCTACCAAACACCCTGGGTAAGGCTTCCGTGTAGTTTGTCAAGGAGGAGGAGTTGAAATCCGGGAAGTCTACAACCATGTAGACCGCTTCAGCCGTCGCTACCATCACAGAACAATGTGGAATCGGCATCATGGTTGGAGCTTGTGTGGCCAGAGGATCGATCTTCAGGGCTTTTGTGTAGCTATCACAGGCGTCCCTCGCGAGCCACTCGGCATTTGCTTTCTGCCCAGAAGTGCGGAACTCTTGCCCTATACCTAGCTGGGACCACCAGTGCTTGTACCATTCATCCGATGATGGATCTGCCAAGAAGGGGTCTTTGCTATTAATGATCATAGGACTCACGACGCGGTAGTGCTTTCCGTTCTGTTGAGAGAGGAAAGAATCTGAGACGAAGAACTCACACGCGTATGGGAGGGTTTCGCGGAGCCCAGTGTTCGATGCGGGGACCTGGCAAACATCGCCGAGTTCATGCTTGAAGTAAAGCTCGTCTAAAGCGACAAAGAGTGCCGTCGACCGAGCTCTCCGCAATTTGCCTTCTAGCACGTCCGTCGGTGAGAAGAGACTAAGCTGGTAGACAGCCGGGCCATCGCTTACCGGTACACAGATCACGGGTACCTGTGGCAATGACGACGTCAACTCCTTGACCATGAAAGAACAGACGTCTTTCGCTGGGGGGACCTTGCTTCGTTCTATAACCGGCGCTGCTAGTAGCTTTGAATGTTGAGCGTGGCCACCATGTAGGCTTACGCAAATCAATAGAAGGACAGCATGCTATCGCATCCTCATTTTTCCCCGCAACGAAAGCGCTACTGAAAGCGCTCTCAAATTATGACGCGCTTGAGCTTAGCGTTTGTGAAAGTACATCGGAAGATAACGAAGGTGTAAGCAATTAGAGGTGCGTTTTTCTACGTCTGAGGCCGATACGAGCCTGATCTCGGGTGCGTTTAGGATTAGGATCTGTGACTGTGCCTGGCACCGCTACCTATGGATTGCTTTGGTACCCGGTGCCTTACTGGCAGTAGCGGCATGAGCGATGGGATTACCGGTATGGCTGGGGCGGTATGCGCTCCTAGCTGATCACTGCGATGGGACGAGGCCGGCCTTGCTGTTTTCAAGGGTCGGCTTTGTTGCGTCAGGTGCGCGGGGTTTCGGAGCTGCGTGGGCGCTCCTTTGGACGAAAGGCAGATCCTTGATGCGGAGCGCTGCTGCTGCGCTCAGGAGGACGCTTGGTTTTTCGCTTGGGATGATTTGGGTTGAGGGAGTTTGGGTGGGCGGGGGTGGTATAAGGCGAGCATGGTGGGGCTTTCGGTGGCGATTGTGGCGCGGGATGAGGAAGGGAATCTCGGGCGGGTGCTCGAGAGTGTGCGGTGGGCGCGCGAGATTGTGGTGGTGGATTCGGGGTCGAGGGATGGGACGGTGGCGCTGGCGGAGCGGTATGGCGCGAAAGTGTTCTACCGGGCGTGGGAGGGGTATGGGCGGCAGGTGAATCGGGCGCTGGATTTGTGCAGCGAGCCCTGGATTTTGAATCTGGACGCGGATGAGGTGGTGAGTGGGGAGCTGGCGGAGGAGATCCAGGCGCTGCTGAGCGGGGAGCCCGCATTTGCCGCGTACACGGTGCCGCGGCTGAACCAGATCTTTGGGCGGTGGATGCGGCATGGAGGGCTGTATCCGGACCGGAAGCTGCGGCTGTTTCGCAAGGGCTGGGCGCGGCTGGAGGAGGATACGGAGCCGCATGCGACGCCGAAGTTTTTGGGGGGCGCGGGAGCAAGGGCAGGGGCAAGAGCAGGAGCACGTGCAGAAGCACGTGCAGGGCGGAGGGCGGAAGAGCGTGCGGAAGGGCGAGCGGGGGGGCGGATTGGGGCGCTGCGGGGGGAGTTGCTGCACCGGCAGTATCCGGATCTGCACTCGTATATCGAGCATATGGATCGTTACAGCTCAGCGAGTGTGCCGCTGCTGGTGAGGCGGGGGAAGACGAGCAGAAATGTGTTTGCGTTTGTGGCGAATGTGGTGGGGAATCCGCTGCTGACGTTTGTTTATAACTACGTGGTGCGGGGCGGTTTTCTGGACGGGCGGGAGGGGCTGCTGTTTCACCTGAGCCACGCGATGTATGTGAACTGGAAGTATGCGAAGGCGTGGCGGGGGGAGGCGAGCGGGGGCAAGTTGACGGCGTCGGGGCCGTCTGGGGAGTCGAGGGAAGAGCAGATGGACTTTGGCGCGGAGCGCTAGCGGCTTCACTTTGGAGGGCTCCTCCTGAGAGGGGGGTGAACCGGGGATGGTCGTCGGTGAGCTTGCTTTGCCCAGGTCTCAAGGGCGAGAGCTGGGGCACCCTGTCTGATGCTGAGCGCGAGGCCTGCCGCATCGCGAGCGTTTGTGGTTCATGCGAGATGAAAGCGCAGATGCTTTGGCGCGGAGCGCGGGCGGCTTCGCTCAGGATGATCCGTGGAGAGCCGCGTACAGGTTCTCGCGGGGATGCAGGCGCCGCTCTGCGGGACGGCGGAGTTAGGGCTGGGCGAGGGCGACCAGTTTGGCAATGGTGTTGAGGTTGCGGAGTGTGGCGGGGGACTGGCTGAGGGGGAGCTTGAGTTTGGAGCGGCCGATGCCCTCGGGGTAGTGGATGTAGAGCTCGCGGGTACCGAGGCGGAGCTGCTCGCCGGACGGGGTGAGGACGCCGTGGAGGGCGTGGGCGGGGAGCGGGTGGTGGAGGAAGGCGACCTGGACCTTGTTTGGCTCCGCACCCGGGAAGGGGTTGGCGGCGAGCACGGCGGCGAGCTGCGCGCCGGTCCGGATCATGACGTCTGTTGGGGTATCGGCGGCCTTGCTCAGGCGGGTGTGGAGTGCTGCTTCGAGGCGCTGCCTGAGCGCGGGCTCGCCGAGCGTGGAGCCGAAGAGGATGTTGCCGCTCTGGATGTAGGTGCGGGGGGCGGTGAGGCCGAGCTCGCGGCAGAGGGTGACGAGGTCGCGCATGGGGAGGATGCCGGTGCCGCCGACGTTGATGCCGCGGAGCAGGGCGATGAAGAGGGTTGGGTGCGGTGTGTCGGGATGGGGAGTGGGGCTTTTCGGCATAGGGGGGGATGAGGGTGGAGGCGGCTGAGCGCTTTCTGGGTGTGAGTGCTATTTGGGAGAAGCGGGTTTGGCTGGACGGACTGGACCGAGCTGATGGGAGAAGCGCGGGGTAATGGCTTCCATGCGCCAGATGGGGCCGCCCTCATACAGGGGGCCCTCCTCACGGATGAAGGCGGGAGGGGCGCCGCTTTGCACCCAGATGTGGTAGTCGGGCGGCTCCTTGCCGATCATGGGTGCGACTACGCCTTCGAGGCCGCCGAGCTCGACGTGGATGGTGTAGTCGGTTGCTTTTCTGTGCAGCTGACCGACGGTGAAGGGCGCGTTGTCTGTCGGTTTGATGAGGAGATGGATGAGCCGCGGCTTGTCACTGGGGACGATGTAGGAGATCTGCGTCGCGGCGACAGAGGGGAGGATACAGAGCAGAAGGTTGGGGGGAAGGCCGTTTGAGACGTCGTCCGGGAGGTCAAAGTGCTTGTTGACGACTACCCCGTCCGGGGTACGGGCGGTGGCCTGGCCGGTGACTCCGTTGATGAGGAAGTCGAGCGGCTTGGGGAAGGTGGGGCCGCGCTGCACATGGTGATCGCTGAGGAGGCGGAAGACGCGACGCTGGGTGAAGACGGTGAGGTCATCGTCGACTGAACCGTCGCGAAAGTGGAAGGTGAGCCGGGAGGTGACGCGGTCGCCCTGAAGGCTTTGGAGCTCTTCGCCGGTAGCGATCAGCGTGCCGTCCAGTGTTTTAAGGGCAAGGTAGCCGTGACTGGAGCCCTGAGGGTAGCGGACCAGGACGGGGGCGGCGTGAGCACAGAGGGGTGAGAGCAGGAGCAAGGATGCGAGTCCGAAGGGGAACAGCCGGGTGCAATGAAGGTGCATGGGCGGTTCCTTGTGCGAGATCAGCGTGCCGAGCGAGGGGCTTTGGGGCGCTGAGCAAGGATAAGCGTGTGTTTTCGAGTTTGGCGGATCTGTTGAGGATATTTGTTTTGCACGCGACAGCCATGGGCGGCTGTGGATCCGATTAGAGAGCGGGGAAGCGGTTGCCGGAGCCGCCGCGGGCGTGGCGCGGGCGGTGGAGGTGGCTGGGAGCGGGATTGCCTACAGTGAGGCAGGTGGCTGCCCAGACGAGGGTGTGGGCGGCGGCTGCGGCAGCATAGCCAGCTGCCATGGGGAGAAGGTCGCGGGCGCGCAGGGGGGCTGGAGGGTGAACTCGAGGCTGGAAGCGAGAGGGGCGGGGAGCGAAGGCGGGGTGAGAGGGCATAGGGGCGGCTGCTCCGAGCTGGGGATACGTGTTGTATCGGCCAGAAGGGACGGAGCATGAGGGAGTGCCTGAGCCTGCTTTGCCGAGGTCTCAGGGGGCGAGACCTCCCGCACCCGGATTGTCTCTGTGGTGAGACGTGCCGCAACCGCTCCTTCCCGGGGAAGAGCTCTTCCCGGGAGGGAACTAGGCGGGGAAGAGGCGGGTGCCGAAGAGCAGGAGCGCGACGCCGAGGGCGATGCGGTAGATGGCAAAGACGGTGAAGCCGTGGCGGCGGACGTAGCCGAGGAACCAGCCGACGACGGCGAGGGCGACCAGGAACGAGACGACCAGGCCGATGAGCAGGATGACGTAGCCGTGGGTGTCGATGTGGAGCGGGGCGATGGATTGGCCGGAGGCGGCGGCTTCAGCGAGTGACTTCTTGCTGGGGTGGACGGTTTTGAGGAGGTCGTACCCGGTGGCGGCGACCATGACGGGAATGGAGACGAGGAAGGAGAACTCGAGGGCGGCGGTGCGCGTCATGCCGGCGAGCTGGCCGGCGGCGATGGTGCTCATGGAGCGGGAGGTGCCGGGAAAGACGGCGGAGAGGACCTGGCAGAGGCCGATCCAGATGGCCTGGCCCATGCCCATCTGATCGACGTCCTTGGTCTGGGGATCGTTGCGGCTGCTCCAGGAGTCAATGGCCCACATGAGGACACCGCCGATGAGGAGGGAGAGCTCGATGACGCGAAGGTTTTCGAGGTGCTTGCCGATGACCTTCTCGAGCAGAAAAGCGGGGATGGCGGTGCAGACGAAGGAGACCAGGACGAGGGTGAGGGGATGGGTGAGGATGGTGTGGTCGCGGCCCTCACCGCGTGGGAAGGTGCGCACAAAGGTAACGATGCGGCTGAGGAAGAGCAGAACGAGGGCGAGGATGGCGCCGAGCTGGATGACGATTGTGTACATCTTCCAGTAGGGGTCAGTAAGCGAGACGTGGAGCAGGGCCTCCGAGAGGCGGAGATGGGCCGTGGAGCTGACGGGAAGAAACTCGGTCAAGCCTTCCACAATGCCAAGCAGAACAGAGACGACGTAGTCGTTCAAACCGGAACCCTTGCACGCGCGAGAGCGCTATTCGCGATCGCTGCCGTATACCGGGATTGCATGCTGCACCTTGTATACCAGACCGGCTCCGCGTGCGGCATAGTCAGAGGTACCGTACTTGTCAACCAGGTGCTGCGCAAGATCGACGGAGTGGTTGCGATCGGCGGTGGCGCGCTTCTCGTCGTTGTCCGAGGTCCACATATCGCCGGCGCAGGCGAGGCGCCAGGCGGCTTCGTAGAGGGCCTGCGGGGTGCGCGGGGAGTCAGGGTCTTTGTCGGCGAATTGGGCGTAGTAGCCGGCTTCTTTTTCGGGGCACTGCTCCGAGCCTTGCCAGTCGCCGCATAGCTTGTTGTCAATGAGCTCATAGGCGGCGTAGCCGGCCCATTTCGAGCTGGGGAACTGCTTCTCGATGCGCTTCATTTCCGATTCGTCGGGGAGCTGGCGGAGGTAGTTTTCTTTCTCGTGGGCGGAGGGCAGGGTGGAGGCGTCGTCCTTCTGGATCTGCCAGCGAATGTCAGCCGAGCGCCAGAGGGCTTCGGCGGCGCGGGGGCCTTGCGGGAAGAGCTCGGCAGCCATGCGATAGAGGCGGCGGGCGTCCGCAGCGGCACCGGCGGGCGGATGGGGGCCAGACGCGGACTGCTCAGCGGAGATGGCTTCGCCGAAGAGGATGGCCTCGCCTTGCGGGGTGTCGCTGGCGACGACTGCCTTGTCCTCGATCCAGCCGGAGATGGGCTGAGCGGGAGCGTGATCGGTAAAGACGGGCTGGTCTTCGGTGCGGACGGTTTCGACGTCGGTATTGGCGTAAACGCGCAGCCAGTGGCCGGAGTGCTCAAGGATGGCCATTTCGCGACCGGGAGTGACGGCGCCGATCTTGTCCGACTTGGTGCTGCCGTCGACATAGATGGTGGAAGTGCGGATGACGGTGGCGTTGGGCGGGTGGGCGTTGGGGTCGGGTTTGCGGTCGAACGCGAGGGCGGGGAGGGTGAGGAGGCAGAGCAGGGCGGGGAGGAGGTGGATGCGCACGAGGGTGGGGGCTCCTCTTTCCATTTTAGGAGATCAGCCCTACTCGGGCGGCGGACCTTGCCGGTCGGGCGACTTGGTGATTGTGATGGCCGGCTCGTGTGGCCCTCCCGCGCCCAGCAAGACGCTATGAAGACGGGATCATGCATGGTCTGGCTGGTGTCTACAGAGGCAAAGAAAGATCGGACTGCAAGGCAGCGATGGTGACTGAGAGCGGTGTGTGCGGTGCTCGGGCCTAGGATCCTTCGCCTGTCGTTGATGCGGCTCCGGATCTGCTATGGGTTGCACGCTCTTGAGAGTTTGTCGCAATGAAATGCGGCCACGGAGACGTCGTTATGACGCAAGGGGGCAAACGCCTGGAAGGGAAAGCAATGAGCGAAGGACGCGGGTTTGTGCGGGGTGGGCAATGCCGGGCGTTGCAGATGGCGAGGGCTGGGCTTCTTGCAGCTTTGGCTTTGAGCCTGGCGCGAGCGCGGGGGCAGATGGGGTGTCCGGCGGGGCCAATCACTGGGCCGGTGCCGCGGGTGGTGCATGTGTCTGCCGGCGTAATGGATTCGATTGTTGTGAGGCGCGTGGAACCAGAGAACCCGGCTGCGACAAAGGACCTGCATGCCATGCGGAATGGAACGGTGGTGCTTCGGGTGCGGATTAATAAACGAGGCGTGCCGGTCGCGATCCGCGTGGCTGAAGGGTTGCGGGCAGACTATGACAGGCATGCGAAGGCTGCGGTATGGCGGTGGCGATGGCGGCCTTACCTGCTGAACTGCCGGCCGGTGGCGGTAGAGACGTTTGTGAATCTGCAGTACCCGCTGGTGATGTAGAAGCGTTTGCGAGGATTTGGAGCGTTTTCTAGTTGAGGAGAGAGTGGCTTGGTGGTTGCGGGCGCTGGTTCTGGTGGCTTTGCCGAGGGTCGGGATGGGACTGGGGAGGCCACCGTACACCCGATGCAAGACAGGCGAGCATTGCTTCTGGCACAGCATCGCTTTGCTCAGGCTTCAGAGGCGGGAGTTCCCGCATGGGGCTGCTGCAAGCTGTTGCGGTTTCCTTTAGTATGGCTGCCAATCCGCCGGCGCAGGAAGCTGTTGCATCCGTGGAAGCACTTACCGGGAGCCTTGAATGACGCGGAAGAATCGTAGCTTGCGGATGGCATGCTTTGTTGGGGTGGTTTGCTTGTGTTTGGGTGTGCTGCCATTGCTTGCGCAGGAGCCTTTGCGCACGTTGTTGGTGGGGGTGGATCGGCGGGAGGTGCAGTCGTTGGATGGGCCATGGCACTCCCTGGTGGGCGTGGCGCCGAGTTATGAGTTGTACGACCGGAACGGCAAGATCCGCGATGACAGTTATGCGCAGAACACGCATCCGCACATGAGCACGGCGGAGCCGCATAACAGCGAGTACGACTTTGCGACTGCGCCCACGCTGAGGGTGCCGGGGGATTGGAATACGCAGGATCCGGCGCTGTTTCGGTTTGAGGGCGTGGTGTGGTACGAGAAGGACTTTGAGTGGACTCCGGAGACGGGGCGCCGAACGTTTTTGCATGTGGGCGCGGCCAACTATCGGGCTGTGGTGTGGGTGAACGGGAAGAGGATTTGCGAGCACGAGGGTGGGTTTACGCCGTTTGACTGCGAGGCGACGGCAGCGCTGCACGCGGGGAAGAACTTTGCGGTGATTGCGGTGGACTCAACGCGGCACGTGGACGATATTCCCTCGGTTGCGTATGACTGGTTTGACTATGGCGGGCTGACGCGGGATGTTGCGCTGGTAACAGTGCCGGCGGCGTTTATTGATGACTATGACGTGCATTTGAAGCATGGGGTGACGTTTCGCGCGGGCGACGCGCGCGTGTTAACCGGCTACCTGCATGTGCAGGATGCGCCCGCAGGGACGCCGGTGACGCTGAGGATCCCGGAGGCAGGTGTGGCGGTGGCAGCGAAGACCGATGGCGAGGGGCGTGCGGAGTTTACGGCGACAGCGAAGACGCTTGGGCTGTGGTCGCCGGCGCAGCCCAAGCTTTACAAGGTGGAGCTGCGTGCGGGTGAGGATGCGCTGACGGACGAGATCGGGTTTCGCGATGTGCGTGTGGAGGGGACGCGCATTTTGCTGAATGGGCAGCCGGTGTTTCTGCAAGGTGCGAATATGCATGCGGAGGCGCCGATGCGCGGCGGGCGCGCAAATAGCGATGAGGATGTGCGGAATATTTTTGCGATGCTGCACGGCATAGATGCGAACTTTGTGCGGCTGGCGCATTACCCGCAGGATGAGCGCATGGAGCGCGCGGCGGATCGCGAAGGGGTGATGGTGTGGTCGGAGATCCCGCTGTGGCAGGGGATCTCGTTTGAGAAGCCGGAGGTGTATGCGAAGGCAGTGGCGATGCTCCGGGAGATGATCCGGCGAGATCGCAACAAGGCTTCGGTGGTGTTCTGGTCGATCTCCAATGAGACGTCGAACACTCCGCCACGGACGAAGTTTCTGACGGAGCTGGCGGCGGAAGCGCGGCGGATGGATGGGACACGGCTGGTGACCTCGGCGCTGCTGGGGCCGCGGGTGCTGGGGACGACGGTGGTGCAGGAGGATCCGTTGACGGCGGCGCTCGATGTGATTGGGCAGAACGAGTACATCGGCTGGTATGAGGGCAGGCCGGAGGATGCGGATGCGATCACGTGGAAGTTTCCGGAGAAGCCGGTGCTGATGACCGAGTTTGGCGCGGAGGCGAAGTACGGCAGGCATGGCGGGGTGGGGGAGCGCTGGACCGAGGAGCAGCAGGCGGATGTGTTTCGGCACCAGTTTGTGATGCTGAGCAAGATACCGCAGCTACGGGGTGTGACGCCGTGGGTGCTGATGGATTTCCGGTCGCCGGGGCGGAATATTCCGGGGCTGCAGGACGGGTACAACCGCAAGGGTTTGTTCTCAGAAAAGATGGAGCGGAAGCAGGCGGCGGAGGTGGTGAAGAAGGCGTATGACGAGCATGCGGTGGGCAAGGCGGAGTAGAGGGGTGTGGGGCTCGCTGGGGCTTGTGCTGGCCCTGGTGGCAGCCCGGAGTGTGGCGGGAGCGCAGAGGCCCATTGAGACGCTTGGGGCGGGTGGACCGAAGCCGGGTACAGGGGATGTGCCGCTTGCCGTGAGTGTCGCGAGCGGCGTGATGGAGGAGGGGCTCGTGAAGTGGGTAGAGCCGCTGGGCCCGGCGGAGGCGAAAGGCAGGCCGGATGGGTGCAACGGGACGGTGGTGCTGCGGGTGCGGATTAGCAAGCAAGGCGTACCGGTGGCTGTCCACGTGGTGCAGGGTTTGCGGGCGGACTGCGACGGGAGGGTTCGGGCGGCGGTGCGGCAGTGGCGGTGGAGGCCTTATCTGCTGAATGGGTACCCTGTGGACGTGAAGACGATGGTGAATGTGCGGGTGCCGGCGTGTTGATGTATGGGTTCGCCGCGTCTGAGTGGATGCCGGGCCAGGAAGCGGGGCGCAAGAAATAAGAACGCAGGACGCAAAGAGCAAGAAACACGAACGAACAGGCGCGGTCGGCCTCTGGGCTGAGAACGGAGATCCTGATGCTGAAGGCAAACGGGAGTCTGAGAAGCTGGTTCTCGTTGCTGTGCGTAGGCTGCTTGCTTTGCGCTTTGCTATGCCTGCAGAGAGCCTTCGCTCAACAAGCTGCACCTCATGATCCCTCAGGGGAAAAGACACAGCGTGCTTTGAGCGACCTGGCGGACGGAAACCCTGATCCAATGGATGCGAAGGTGCTGGCTGACGCGAATGTGGCGCGCGCTATCCCGACACTGGAAAAGAAGTTCTTGTCGGCAGACAACCCCTATCCTAAGGCTCAGTACGCTGCGGCTCTGGTCAAGCTTCACGCTGAAAGCCCGCTGTATTGGAAATATGTATCAGAGAAGGCGGAGGACATCCTTAAAGACCCCCTACCGACGTCGGCGATCTCCGATGAAATGGGAATGCGGCGGGCAGTGCCAACCGGGGCATTAGGGCAGTGGGCAAAAAGGCATCAAGTGACTGAAAGCGAGGCATTCGATGAAGCAACTCTCGTCGGCGTTGCTTTCCTCCCGGTGTTAGCTTCTACCGGCGACCAGCGGGCCGTTCCGCTGCTGGAGCGTGCGCTCGCCACGGACAACTACTTCCTCCATGAAGGAGCAATCATCGGCTTGGTGTCGCTTGGGGACGAGGGCTCGGTAGACGCCATAGCAGCGGCTCTTAAGAGAGACCCGCCCCCGTTCTCGAACCTTGCTGCTCACCTCCTTTTCTGGTCTTCCAGCCCGGCAGCTCAACAATTGGCGGCAACGTACCTTACGAAAGAAGAGCTGGATGCACTGCAGACACAGAAGGCAGCGCGAAAAGCCGTTGTTCGCCCGGTCACGCCATAGACCAGGTAAAAGCACACCCTGAAAGGGATTGTCGCTCCTCGTCGCCGGAGGCTCTAGGCAGTGATGTATCGGAAGTCGGTACTGCTTTGTTGTGGACCTTCCTTTTGCGTCAGAGCACCGATCTTCTGCACAGAGGCATAGCTGTGAAACGGTGGTGGATCTACGATGCCGGCACGTGCGTGGGCGTGCTAACTAATGGTTTAGTTCGTGCGTCTGACAAGAGAAAGCAAGGGGGAGCGAGAGAGAGCGATGCCGCCGAAACCTTCCAACACGTTGACCGAGGCGGAGCTGCGGATTATGCGGGTGCTTTGGAGGCGGGGTGCCTCGCTGGTGAGCGATGTGGTGGCGGCGATGCCGGCGGAGGCGCCGCTGGCTTACAACTCGGTGCTGACGACGATCCGGATCCTGGAGGGAAAGGGGTACGTGACGCACCGGGAGCAGGGGCGGGCGTTTTTGTATAGTGCGCGGGTAGCGGAGCAGGAGGCGAGCCGGACCGAGGTGCGGCATGTGCTGGGGCGGTTCTTTGGGAACTCACGGGAACGGCTGCTGCTGTCGCTGCTGGGCGAGGAAGGGATTCGCGCGGAGGAGCTGGAACGGCTGCGGGCGACCGTAGCGGAGGCTGGGGCGAGTGGGCCGGAGCAAGACGAGCAGGCCCCAAAGCAGGCAGCCAAGCCTGTACGTGGGACGAGGCAGTGATGGAAGAGCTCGCCATGCATTGGCTTGCGGGAGCTGTGCCGGCTGTGGCGGAGGCAGCGGTGCGGGGAGTGTGGCAGGGGGCGGTGCTGTGCTGCGTGGCTGCGGTATGCCTGCGGATGCTGCCTGGGGTGAGCAGTGCGTTTCGTGCCGCGGTGTGGGTTGGGGTGTTTGCGCTGGCGGCGGGGCTGCCGTTGCTGCATGGCACGAGTTTTGCGGGCGGGCCCGGGGCAGGGCCGGGGGTTTTGCAGGCTGCGGCTGGGGCCGGGTTTTCGGCTGAGGCGCCGGCTGCGGGACTGGTGCTGCCGGTGCGCGTGGCGTATGGAGTTGCGCTGCTATGGGCAGGGATGTCGCTTTATCGGCTGGGGCAGTTGGCGGCGGGTGGCGTGCTGCTGCTGGGAACCTGGCGGCGGGCGGTGCCGGTGGAGGGGGCTTCTCCGATGCGGCTGTCGGGCGGGCGCGGGCTCGAACTCTGCAGCTCTGACGAGGTGCGCTCGCCGAGTGTGATTGGGTTTTGGGCGCCGCGGCTGCTGCTTCCGGAAGACCTGCTGGCGAGCCTGACGGCTGGAGAGCTGCGGCAGGTGGTGCTGCATGAGTGCGAGCACCTGCGACGCCGGGATGACTGGATCAATCTCGGGCAGAAGGTGCTGCTGGTGATGTTTCCGCTGAACCCGGCGCTGTTGTGGATGGACGGGCGACTGGGACTGGAGCGGGAGCTGGCGTGTGATGAAGGGGTGGTGCGGCAGGCGGCTGAGCAGACCGGAGAGCAGCTTGGGGACTTGCGGGCAGCGTCGCGGGCGTATGCGCGCTGCCTGCTGCGGCTGGCGGAGCGGCACGGGGCTGGCCGGGCGACGGCGCTGGGGCTGCGGGTGGTGGGTACGGGCTCACAGCTGGTGCGGCGTGTGCATGTGCTGCTGGGTGGGCAACGTGCGATGAGGCCTAGGCAGCAGCGGTGGGCCGCGGGGATGCTGGCGCTGGTGTTTGCCGGCGGGGCGATGGAGCTGGAGCGGGTGCCGGCGGTGGTTGGGTTCGCGGAGGGGCAGGCGGGAGCTGGGCTGCGGGCTGAGGCTGGGATGGAAGCCGGTTTGCGGAACGGCGCAAAGCAAAAGAGCCGGAACGAGGGCAGGGTGGTGCGGGTGGCGGCGCGGGTGGATGGTGGAGAGCGTGCGGGGGAGGCGAGAGATGCCGCGGAGATGGCAGGCGCAGGCTGCGCGCGCAGGCCGGTAAGGGTGGAGCGTGCGGGCTGGGAGGTGTCGGCTGGGCCGGCTACGAGTTCGGCTTATCGCGTACGGCAGGCGGTGCCTCGCCGGCCGGCTGCGGGAAGCGAGCCTGAGCAGGCAATGGAGCAGGCGCAGGTTGAGGCGGGGGCAGCATCAGCTGGAGCGGGTGAGGCGCTGCCTCCGGTGGAGGTGCCGGTGGGGTACTTTGTGCGAAAGGATGGGCGGGGTGAGTCACGCCGCCCAGAGCCTCGGGATTGCGCGCAGGATAGAGATGGTGTGGTGTTTCCCGGGCAGGTGGAGTTGGGTGCGTATGCCGCGATTCCCTTTGGGGATGGATGGTTGATTGTGTCGATTTAAGGGTTTGGAAAGTGGTAGGAGGAGCAGCAGATGCTTTGGCGCGGAGCGCTACCGATTCGCTCAGGATGCCTTCCTGAAGTTGCATGAACGACCTGGGTTACGGGAGCTTACTTTGCCCAGGTCTCAGAAGCGAGACCTGGGACGCCCGGGCCGAGACTTTTATACGGATGTGGGTTGTGAATCAGAAAAAAGGGAGAACTATGTCAATGACAACTAAACAATTAAGTGTAAGCAGGTTTGCGAAGCCGACCAGCCTTGCCGCCGTGGCGGTGCTGGGGACGGCCTTGTTCTTTCATCAGCGGGATGGGCGGGCGGCAGGGGTGATGCAGCAGGCACCGCTGGACGACGGGAGCGTGGCGGCGCTGAATGGGCTGGACCATGCCATGGAGGCGCTGGCTGCGCGGGTAACGCCTTCCGTGGTGAACGTGGCGGTGACCTCGCGGGGCGGGGAAGAGGAAGAGGCGGACGGGGAGCAGGGTGGGCCGGGTCAGGGTCAGGGTCAGGGACAGGGAGAGGGACAGGGGTTGCCGCCGGGATTGCAGCAGTTTTTTGGAGGCGGCGGTGGGAGACAGAAACAGCCGCAGTTACAGAAAGCGATCGGCAGCGGAGTGATTCTGTCGCCGGATGGATACATCTTGACCAACAACCATGTGGTGGCGGGGGCGACGCAGATCCGGGTGACGCTGCGCGACCGCAGAGTGCTGACCGGCAAGCTGGTGGGCGCGGACAAGCTGACGGACCTGGCGGTAATCAAGGTGGATGCGCATGATCTGCCGGCGATTGCGTGGGGCGACTCAACGAAGTTGCAGCCGGGGCAGACGGTGCTGGCGTTTGGGAGTCCGTTTGGGTACTTCCAGTTTTCGGTGACGCGCGGGATTGTGAGTGCGATCAATCGGCAGGATCCGTACTCAACCGACGCGCGGAAGCTGGGAGGGTATATCCAGACGGATGCGGCAATTAACCCGGGAAACTCCGGCGGGCCGCTGGTGAATGCGCATGGCGAGCTGATTGGTATCAACACCATGATTGCTACAAATAGCGGAGGGTTTGAGGGCGCGGGCTTTGCGATTCCGGAAGAGATTGCGAAGGCGACGGCGAACCAGATTATCCGCACGGGCAGTGTGCACCATGGATACCTGGGTATCAGCATGAATGATGTGACACCGGAGAACGCACAGTTCTTCCATCTGGGGGAGGCGACGGGGGCGATTGTGACACAGGTGTCGCCGGACTCGCCGGCAAGCCGAGCGGGGCTGCGCAATGGCGATGTGATTGCGAAGCTGAACGGACAGGAGATTGTGAATGGCAGTGCGCTGCAGGTGCGCATCAGCCAGGATGTGCCGGGCACCAAGGTGCAGGTGGGCATCCTGCGCGATGGCCAGCCGCAGACGGTGGATTTGACGGTAGGTGAATATGGCGGGAACAAGGAGGTAGCGGATGCCGGGGAGGCGAGCGGGGCGGCGAAGGGCGGCAAGCTGGGGCTCGCGCTGGCGGACCTGACGCCTGACGTGCGGCAGCAACTGCAACTGCCGGAGGATGTAAAGGGTGCGGCAATCGAGAGTGTGCGGCCGGGGAGCGCGGCAGAGGATGCGAACCTGCAGCCGGGCGACGTGATTGTGCAGGTGAACCGGCGGGATGTGGGCTCGGCTGCGCAGGCGGTGGATGGGGTGCGGGCAAGCGGGGACGGGAAGGATGTGCTGCTGCTGGTGTGGTCGCGGGGAGGGGAGAGTTACCGGGTGCTGCACCCGAGTGTGGGGTAGCGGTGTTGGGGGATGGGGTCTCGCGGAGCGAGACCCCGGAAGGAGTGAAGGCAGGGATGTGGGAGATGCCGGCTTGTCTTCACTCTTCTTTTATCCTTCTCTCTACCCGTCCCTCTACCCGTTTCTTTCTCCTTTTCTCTACCCGTCTCCGGGTCAGAGACAATGGTCCTTTCTGATGTGTTTGTTAGAAAAGATCGGTAGCTCACGAAGGTGCGACATTGCGGGAGAAAGGATTAGCTGTGGACGGGAGGTAAGCTGCACGTTCACGTATTTGGCGAGGAGCAAGGGAGTGTGTGCAGCCCCACTCCCATGTTTGAAACTACTTTTTCTTGAAGCAGGGAGCTAGGAAGTCACTTGGGTAAGATTGTCATCTTCGATTGTGGTCCAGAGCGGATGACGGAGAGAGGAAGCTTTGTGTGAGCCACAGCGAGGTTGTCAGGCAGCGCACCGATCCAGGCATTGAACGAGACCTCAACGAAATGCGGAGCTTTCATCATTTCGAGAAAGATAAGGTCCGTGGCTCCGGTGTTTTCGATGTAGTGAGTTGCCATCAGCGGCACAAAGCCGACGTCGTTCGCATTGAAATCCATTGTTCTGGCTTTCGCGCCTGTCGAGGCCACGGTCATGCGCCCTTTGCCCTGGATGTAGTACTGCCATTCGTCGGAGTTCGGATGCCAATGCATCTCGCGCAGACCGCCTGGCTTGAGCGTGACGAGAGCGGCACATATGCCTTTTGCCACCGGGAACTTATCCACATCGATCACTTTGGCGCTGCCGCCGGCGTGCACAGGATCAGGCTGCTGCTGACTCAGCTTGTACGTGTACTTAGCGACTGTTTCAAGCCGGCTGCCTAAGGCTCTCTTCTGCTCTTCGAGCGAGGGTGGTTCTGTGCTCGAGAAAATATAGAGCTGCGTCTGCGGAAGCTTGTCGAAATTGTCCCTGGACCAGCCCATGTTTTTCTGAATGATGTCAGGCGGCGTATGTACGAGGGATTCGGAGATGAGAAAGGTGTCGTCCTCTGAGAAGGATCCGTCATTGAAAACGAGCAGAAACTCGGTCCCTTGCGGCCCTATGCCTTGCAGAGAATGTGGGTAGCCCGCAGGAAAATACCAGAGATCGCCGGGCCCCACGTCGTCGATGTACATCTTGCCGTCCGGCTGCATCATGGTGACGCGTGTTGTTCCCGTAAGGACGATGGCCCATTCATCCGATGTATGCCAGTGCAGTTCGCGGATGCCGCCGCTTTCGAGCCGCATGGCGACCCCGGCGATGCTCTTGCTGGGGGGCAGCTCACGCTGGGTCACCTGGTCTGTCCAGCCTCCGCCCTGGATTCTGCGTCCCGTCAGGTCGAAGGAATACCAGATGGGGCCCATGTTTCCGTGGTCTGTAAACGGTGGACGATGCGAGTTCGGGTTCTCGGCGAGAAGGGGCTGATTTTTCGGTCCGGGGTCACTCGCGTAGTCGCCTTGCCGGCCGCCCAGCAAATCATCGCGCGTCTGGGCGGCTGCACTCAGAGTCGCAAAGCCTGCTCCGGCGAGTGCTGCCGTTCCGACGAAGGCACGGCGGGTAAAGCTTCCAGAGGGTTCGATCGCCTCTGGTGCAGACTTTGCAGCGTCGATCGAATGGGTGATCTGTTCGTTGTTCATGAGGGAGCTCCTAAAGAGGCCTGATGCTTTTCCATCAGCACTCCCTCATTAGAAGCTCCCTCTCGCTATCCGTCTCAGCGTATGTTCAGCACTCAGTGACTCGTTTTCTTGATGAGTGTTCCATCCGCGATGCCAACCTGTCTTGCCACAGCGACCAGCCGCTTGATGAGAGGAGTTTGCCTCGCAATGACGGATGCAACGCCTATCTCAGAACGGATTCTTTCCTTGGAGAGAACGGTGAAGGCGAGTAGCCTGCGATGGCGTTTGGCAATCTCTTCCGGGAGGATCGCGACACCCAGCCCAGCGGCAACGAGCGCGGCGGCCGTGTCCATCTCGCTTGTTTCCTGGATGATGTTGGGTGTGAATCCCGCTTTGCGGCACAAGCCTGTCCAGCGTTGATAGAAGGCCGGCGCCAGCCGTTCTGCGTAGGAGATGAAATCCTCACCGGCGAGGTCGCGAACCTGCAGCTCCGCCCTCCCTGCCAGTGGATGTCTTTTCGGAAGTGCCACAGCGAAGGGCTCGCGGGCCACTACCGTGACATCCAGATCCTTCTCCTCGAGAGGCATCCTGACGAAGCCTACATCGAGTGTGCCTTGGCGAAGAGCCTCCATCTGCTGCACTGTAGGGAGGTTCTTCAATTCAAAGCTGACGCCCGGGTACTGCTTTTTGAAGGCCTGGGCAATGGCTGGAACCAGGTTCAGAGTGGCCGACGCGACGAAGCCTATCCGCAGGTGCCCTATGTCCCCTGAAGAGATTCGCTGCACTTTCCACTCGACTTCAGCGATCTGTTTGAGAAGCATTTCGGCGTCGATCAAGAACACCTGCCCGGCGGGGGTAAGAGAGACCTGCCGCCTGGACCGTAGAAAGAGCTGAGCGCCCAGATGGTCTTCCAAGGCTTTGATTTGCGTACTCAGTGCAGGTTGCGACAGGTGCAGGGACTTCGCTGCGCGGGTGAAGTTCAAGGTTTTGGCGACTGCCAGAAACGATTTCACATGTTTGAGATCCAAGAGCCATGCACCTCGTGATCCACGTTAGACGCAGCTGATCCACAAAGACAGAGTGACCCTCGGGGATGCTAGAGACGGAGCGGTTTTCTGTCCTCAGCCGCTACGTCTTGCCTTCCCTGTGAGGCTATGTGCTTGATGAGAACCGTCATACGATGCAGAGTGACGAGACGTGTTGAGCTCATGGCCTGCGGTCGAGCACAGGTGGGGACGTTCCAGAGGATGGAGCCGAGGTACCGCAGACAATCATTGCTACTACAGGATCGCTCTAAAGAAAAAGCGTGATGCGCCGATAAGATGGGAGGCAGCGATGTGCAGCCCTCTGTGGAGAGAACGACAGTGAAGCAAGGTAAAGGGCCACATGCACACGGCCGGTCGAGTCCAAGGCAGCCCTTGTCGGTTCTGGTGGACTTTCAAGCGCTTGTGGAACAGAGCGTCGATATGATCTGCCAAGTGCTGCAAAGAGCGGACGGTTCTATGCAGTACATCTACGTATCGCCGTCTTCAGCGGAGATCGTTGGCTGGACCGCAGAAGAGATGCCTAGTGTAACGCACAGCATGATTTACACACCTGCTTCATTGGCCATTATCCGGGAGGCAGGAAGGCGGTTGGACGCAGGAGCAAAATCGACCTTGGTGACGGTCGAGGCGATTCGGAAGGATGGCCGCCACATCTGGCTGGAGAACCGGGTGAGGACCGTAAGGATCGAGGGTCCGGGAAGCCGTACGGTTGTGGTGTGCATGCGCGATGTGACCGAGCGTCAGCTGATGCAGGATCAGCTGACTAGCCTGGTCCTGGTGGATGCGCTTACAGGCATCGGAAACCGCCGAGCTTTTGACGCGGCACTGGACCGGGAGTGGAAAAACGCGCTCGCACGGCAAAGTGCGCTATCACTGCTGCTGATCGATATTGATTTTTTTAAGCAGATCAATGACACGCATGGGCACCAGATAGGTGACGAATGCATCCGGCTCGTGGCGCAGAAGGTAGGGCAGCTTATGGACCGGCCACTTGCGTTTGTGGCTCGATACGGCGGGGATGAGCTGGCGGTTTTGCTCCCCGGTGTCCAAGGCAGGGAGGCACACGACCTTGGAAATGAACTGTGCCGCGGGATCGCCGAGGCTGCGCTGTTACCAGCGAGTGACAGGCGGGGGACGAAGCCGCTGACGGTCAGCTGCGGCGCGTCCACGGCAGTGGGTCAGAAGGAAGGCGCGCGGATGCAGTGCATGGCAGTGATGCCGGGTGCACTGATCGCAGCGGCAGACCGTGCGCTCTACACGGCAAAGTACCTGGGCCGCAATCAAGCGGCTATCGCCGAGTTGGCCTGATGGCTGGGCCGCGCGTCGCTTTGTTGAAGTCTGGTGAGACGCGTTTATGGGAAGTTGAGGGGGTCGCTGACGATACGCAGCATCGCGTCGTTGCTTCTCAGGCATGGGCGGGCAGCGTTACAGGGGTGGGTTTCGGAGGACATGCTATGAAGTGGCCGCGAGCCGCGCAGGCGGTTTGGGGTTTGGGACTGCGAGAGTTTGTGGATGCCAGGATTTTGGAAGCGGGACCTCCGGCGCTCGATTGATGAGAGGGATGGTACTTCCCGGGAAGCTTCCCAAGAAGCTTCCCGGGTCTGGTCCGTGATGTTGTTTGCTCGTCGAACGAGCTTCCCTTTCAGACCGCCTGCTCGCGCAGAAAGCCGCTGACAACCTCGAAGTACTTCTCGTGCTGCTCCCATTCGATCAACTCGCCACCCTCTTCGAAGACCACCAGCTTCGCTCCTGGAATCCCGCTGGCGAGTTCTTCGGAGAGCGGCAGCGGTGTGCAGAAGTTGTGGGTTCCGCATACGACCAATGCGGGCTGCCTGATCTCGCCCAGCCTGGCGGAAGTGTCATGAGCGGCGATCATGTCGATGCGCTTGAGGCCGATCTCGCGATCGCCGGGCTGCTCTGGATGAGCCGTTCCCCGGTCGATCCAGGCTTGTACTTTTTCGGGGTGGTCGCTTGTGTAGCGAGGCGAAAACAAGAACAAGGAGTATGCCGCGAAGAACTCGGAACGGGTCCATTGTTCGGTCATTTGCCGGCGAACCTGGAACTCACGGTTTGTATAGGCATCGAAGCGGGCAAAGGTTGAGGAGAGCGTAAGGGAGCGGACGGTGTGAGGGTGGTCGAGCGCCATGTACTGCGCGATGGCTCCGCCCGTTGAAGAGCCAAGGACGTGGACAGGACCAAGATGGAGGTGCTCGACAAGGGCGGCCATATCCTGGGCAAGCTGCTGCGTCGTGGAACCGTCCGGTGTATGCGTGCTCTTGCCCGTGCCGCGATGGTCGGGCAGGATGACGTGGTGATGCTCAGCAAAGTGCTTGACCTGGGGACCCCAGCTCGCACCGGTGCCGCCGAGGCCGCTGATCATCAAGACGGGCGGCTTGGAAGGATTACCCAGGTCTTCGTAGTACTGAGAGAATCCATCCAAATTGAGTGTTGCCATGTCTCTTGTCTCCTTCGAGAATCGTATAATTCGATTGTCGAAGTAATTATGAAATCAGGTGAGAATGAAGTCAAGTGCCCGCATGCGCGCCTATGTTCCGGTCATTCGGAGATTTGTGGGAAGGGTGTTGCTATTCCACTCCGCTGTGGGCTCCCGGCTGGGGCTGAACGCGACCGATGTCAATTGCCTTCGTTTGTTGGAGGACGAAGCCATGTCTGCAGGGGAACTGAGCGACAGAATCGGTCTGACTGGGGCCGCTACCACCGCGCTGATCGACAGACTGGAAAGAGCAGGCTTTGCGCGCCGCGAAAGAAGCGAAGAGGACCGCCGGCGAGTGACGATCCATGCCGAGAAAGGAAAGCTTCGCGAGGTGGATGCCCTCTACGGCAGCCAAGGCGACCGCATGGCAAAGCTGCTTGCAAAATACAGTGCGGAAGAGTTCGTCGTCATTCTGGACTTCCTGGAGCAAACGAGTGTGGCGCTTGGTATAGAAGTCCAGGCCTTGAAGAAGTCTGCGAAGGAGGCGCGTTCGCAGGCGTTGTAGATCGGAGTGGATGCTGCCCACGACCTGGTGTGCCGGGTTTTTTGGCATCGGTCGTGTTCAACGCGTTTGTCGGCAGTTGAGAGGGCCGCTGGCGAGAAGCCGGGCTTGGCATCGTCGCTTCGACTTGCGCGTACCGATCTGCTTACGCCCTGGTCCAGTTAGCGATGGTGGAGTACCAGGCCGGTGTGCGCTCGATCTTTCGATCGGCGATCATCTTTTCGAAGTCCGCGCGGTAAGGCTTGCTCAGTTGCTCCTTCACGAAGGATTCTGGACTTTCGTTCCAGACTTCGTAGTTCAGAATGCTCTCGGGATCACGCATGTCCTGGACTAGAGAAGCCTCCACAAAGGCATCCTCCTTCACAATGTGAGTGAAGATCTGTTCGAGTTGGGCAAGAAACTCTTCCCGTGCGGATGCGGCGATGCGGAAGCGAACAACAAGCGTGATGCGATCTTTCATGAGATCTCCCGTGGGGTGCAAGCGTCTGGCCGCCTCGACGGGGCCGCTCTCAGCAGTTGATGTTCTATAGGCGCACCAATCTTCATCTTTGGGAGACGGACTTGCTCGAAGAAGGAGAAGGTGATCGGGCCACCATTCGTCGGTACAGGAGATGCGTAAGCTCTCAGTTGGGCTGACGCTTGCATCGGCGTTGCAGGGTGGGAGTTTTCAGGCGACCGACGCTGCCGCAGAAGGAGAGGGCAGCGTCTCTTTGCGGCGAAGCAAAGCGGCTGAGATCAGGGTGAGGACCACTCCCACCGGCAAGGGCTCAATCAGGGTGTAAGCCATATTGACAAGCGGATTTTGATAAAGCTGCTGAGAGTGGTGAATAGCGGCGATCTTCTCAGCCGTCGTTGCGGGATCGAGACCAGACGTCTGGACATGATGCACCTGTGCGGCGAAATAACCGTCCATGAAATGAGGTATGAAGGTGTAGTAGACAATCTCCCATGTGACGACGTAGCAGGCGCAGGTAATGGCTGTGATGAGAAGTCCGCAGGCGAGAGCGCGGCCAAAGGAGATCTGGCCAGAGAGGATGTTGTCGCGATAGCTGCGAATGCCAAAGTACACCAGCAGGAAGGACGCCACCATCATGGTGTAGCCGAGAGCCATGCTGTGGCCGGAGCCGCTTCTGCTGGAGATGAGGATCGAGCCGTCCATAAGAACGGAGATCATCACGCCGGAGATTAGACCGAAGGTGAGAACGATTTTCTTCACAGAGAGGCTCCCGAAGCGAGTTAGGTGAAGCCATGATGTGCGCTTTGGGGGCTCAAGCGCGTCATTCTTTCGGGTGATTTACGGAAAGACCTGCCAACTTCAGCCTTTTGGGTGACGAGCTACGGTAAGAGCCCCAGTTCTTTGCCGCGCTGGACGGCTTGCGTCCGCCGAGAGGCTCCCAGCTTGTCGAACGCGCGGGCGCAGTGCGTCTTGATTGTGTTTTCAGAGACAAAAAGCTGCGCGGCGATCTCGCGATTGCTGAACCCACCCGCGACGAGAGCCAGAACTTCCAGCTCGCGTTCCGTGATGCCAAGAGTCTTCTGCTGCGTTCGATCCGGGGAGAACGGACTGGGTGCCGCCGCCTTGGCAGGAACGAAAATCTCTTTCACCACCACCGTCTCATGCACAACTTCGCGCACTCGCGTCAACCGCAGTCCGAGCCAGATTCCGAAGGCCGAGAAAAGAAGAGCGACCAGTGCTCCGTAGATGTCCAGGGAATGCTCGATCACGAGAAAGCGGTACTGCGTGTACTGGAGGGCAGCGATCAGAAGCCCACCGACAAGACCGAAGATGAGGACGTGGCGCTTCATAGCAGAAGTATAGAAAGTGTTGGGCGGAGTCGTGTTGAGGAGGGCGGTTCTCGGCCAGATGTGGTGGGGGGCACTCGGTTGCGGTGCGGCGAAAGGCGGCAGGCTGAGACTCGCGCTGCGGGGCCGGTTGCCGGTCCGTGCGGCGCGACTGGAAATGCCGAAGGAGGTAAAGGGCGCGGCGATTGGGCGTGTGCGGCCGAGAGCGCGGCGGAAGGTGGAATTCTGTGGGTGGGGGATTGTGATTGTGCGGGTGAACCGGCGGGATGTGGGCTCGGCTACACACGCGGAGTGTGCCAGTGGGTGGGGAGTGGAAGGATGTGCTGCTGCTGGTGTGGTCGCGGGGAGGGGAGTGTTAGCGGGTGATGCACCTGAGTGTGGGTGAGGGGGTTATTGAGGCTGGGTCTCACGGAGCGAGACCCGGTGCCGGTGGCCCTCAGGGCAAGCTAAACAGAGTGAGCTTTGACGGTGAACCTGCGACGAACTTTGTGCCGTCGGGCGAGAAAGCACTCCAGGACTGTGCTTCTGGAAGTTGCTTGGACTTGATTGCGTAGATTTGCTGGCCAGTGTCGAGAGAATAGATGAGGAAAGTTTCTTCCTTACCGTTGAAGCTTTGAAGCGCAAACCGACTGCCGTGCTGCGCAACGCCTGCGTAGGAGATGTTTCCCTTCACGGGGATCGATCGGATGAGATCGCCATGCTTGTTGATGATCAGCGCTTCGCCGCAAGCTATCTCAAGAATCAAATCATCGGTCAGGAACTGAGGTCTCCCGCCGCAACGACCATGGAAAAGAAGGTGTTCTCCCTGAGCGTCCACATAGGTGACGAAGGCGAGATCCGTAGGATAGTCACGAACCCAATGCACATTGTCAGTGACATACCCGCTGCTGTTCACAGAGGTATCGCTAGCAGGCTTCGCTGTGAGTTGAGTGGTCTTCAGCGTAGCTGCGTCGATGAGGAGATATCCAGGCAACGTTGCCCCTCCGAGGGTCGAACCGTCGGGAGCGGCATTTTCGATATTTCCGAATCTATGCTCTGGTGCCTGGTTGCTTGATTCGCTCGCATCCCGCAGGTCGGGCGTTAATCGCATCAGATCGCGGGCAGCAACGATGACTTGTCCATCTTTCGTCGCAAAGATGGGAGCCGACCCGAAAGCGGTTATTTCTCGCTTCTCCTGTACCTTGCCCCTCTCTACGTCCAGTGACAGCAACTGGTAAACATTTTCGGGGTTGGCGGACTTATCACTGCGCCGTGTTCCTGTCTCCGATGCGAGAACGATGCGGTCGCCGGCGAAAACAACGCTTCTTGTCGCCGAGTAGATCGAGCCAGTTTGGGTATCCAGGTGAGGCGCTGTGAAGGTAGGGCCGGCCGGACCAAAGGAGAAGCTAGAGACAGACTGACTTTTCGTCAAGGGTCCGACGGACCACATCTGGGTCGCGATTTGGGATTGGGAAACGCCAAGAGCAGGCGTGGCAAACAGTAGTGCAAAGGTGTAAGCAAGGAAGTTTCGCATCAGTGTGGTTTCAGTCATCTCTATCCTAGAGGATTGACATGGCTGTCACAGTGAATATCCTAGAAGCGCACCCGCTCATGATGGAGGACCTACAGCAGATCCTTTGGGGCGCAGCGCTACCTTGTGCTCAGGTGCCTACTCCTTGGGGTGTTGTGGACTCCATTTGTTGTGGGCGGGCTTGCTTTGTTTAGGTCTTAGGAGTGAGACCTGGGGCACCCGCTTGATGGCGGTGAGTGGCTCGTTTGCAGATGGGAGGGAGAAGCAGGTCCTTTGGCGGGGAGCGCTGCTGGCTTCGCTCAACATGACGCAGGGGTAAGTGGAAGTGCGAGGACATGCCACGAAGTGGCCGCGGGCCGCGTAGGCGGTTTTGGGTTTTGGGCAGCAGAGAGGGGCACCTGTTCTACGGTGCCCCTCTTTGCTGCGGTAAGTGTGTGCGTGGCGGGTGCGGCGGCTAGGAGACGGCGTTGGCGGTGATGGCGGCTTTGTAGAAGCGGGAGGAGAGTTTGGGGATGCGTTGCTGGGTGGTGAAGTCGACGTAGGTGATGCCGAAGCGTTTCTCGTAGCCGTCGGCCCACTCGTAGTTATCGAGGAGGCTCCAGAGGAAATAGCCCTTGACGGGTGCGCCGTCGGAGATCGCGCGCTGGAGCTGGATGAGGTAGTTGCGGAGGTACATGGTGCGGTCAGTGTCGAGGACGTGTTGTTGGCCGTCGGAGCCCTGGACGACCTTGTCGGCGGAGGATGCGCCGTTTTCTGTGATGTAGAGGGTCTGGATGCCGTAGAGCTCGTGGGCGAGTTTGGGCGACCAGTAGAGGGCTTCGGGGCCGATGGTGAGCCAGTCGGAGAACATGTGGGGGTAGGAGGAGGGGTTGTGGACCTTGGAGTAGCCGGTCTCCCCCGAGGGGTCGGCCATGACCCAGTTGGGCTGGTAGACGTTGAGGCCGACGAAGTCGAGGGGGCTGCTGATGGCTTTGAGCTCGTCGGGGGTGGATTGCGGGGCGTCGGCGCCGAGGCGCTTGAGGTAGGCGTCGGTGTATTTGCCCGTCATGATGACGTTGAGGTAGCGTGCGTTTTCTTCGCGGTAGGCGTGGCGGGCGGCCTCGACGTGCTCGGGGGTGCTCATGATGGGGCAGGTGGCGGAGGCGTTGTCAGCCAGGCCGACGAGGGTGCCGGCACGGGCATGGGCACGGATGGCCTGCACGCCAAGGCCGTGGCCGAGGACAGCATTGTGGCAGACCTGGGCGAGGCGCTTGGTGCCGACCTGGAGGCCGGGGGCATGGGTGCCGTCGCCATAGCCGAGATCGGTGAAGGTCTGGATCTCGTTCATGGTCATGAAGTGGCTGATGCGGTCAGAGAGTTTGCCGGCGAAGTAGCCGGCGTATTCGGCGTAGGCCTTGCTGGTGTCCTTGTTCTCCCAGCCGCCCTTGTCCTGGAGGGCCTGGGGGAGATCCCAGTGGTAGAGGGTACAGAAGGGCTCGATGCCGGCTTCATGAAGGGCGTCGGCGAAGCGGCTGTAGTGGTCAAGGCCTTTGGGATTGGGCTTGCCAGTGCCGTCAGGGAAGATGCGGGACCAGGCGACGGAGAAGCGGCAGGTTTTGAGGCCGAGCTCCTTCATGATGGCGATGTCTTCCCTGTAGCGGTGGTAGTCGTCATCGGCGACGTCGCCGGAGTCGCCGTTGTGGGTTTTGCCGGGGGTGTGGGCGAAGGTGTCCCAGATGGTCTGGCCGCGGCCATCTTCCTTGACGGCGCCCTCGACCTGGTAGCTGGCGGTGGCGGAACCCCAGAGGAAGCCTTCAGGGAAGGGGTAGGCTTTGGCGGGGGTGGCGGCGGTGTTGTTTGTTTGGGCGGCGGCAGGCGGTGCAGCGGGCGAGGCGGCGGCGAAGGAGGGAAGGGCAGGGGCGGCGGCGGCAGCGGCACCTGCGCCGAGAAGGCGCGTAAAGGAGCGGCGGGAGATTGGATCAGCCAAGGTGGGGGGTCTCGCTTTCTTTCGGAACGGGTGGAGTATACCCGTCCCCGTACGCGTCTGGCATCCCCGCGGGCGTATGTCTCAGTGAGGAAGAGGCTTAGAGGACGGGCAGCTTGAGTGTTTCGCCCACTTTGAGCTTGTTGGGGTCAGCGAGGCCGTTGGCTTTGGCGATGGCCTCGTACTTGTTGGGATTGCCGTAGAAGAGCTTGCTGACTTTGGACAGGTTGTCGCCGGGGGCGATGGTGTAGTCCTGCTCTTCGCCGCCCTTGTTGGTGATCTCGTGCTTGAGGTCTGCATACTGCGGGTCGACCTGCTTGATGACGTCCCAGACGCGGTTGAGCTCGACGGTGGAGGTGACTTCAGCGACGAGATGGTACTGCTCACCGACGAGCTCGGAGCCGACGAACTTTGCGCCATAGGGCTCGAACTGCTTGATGGTGTCGACGACGGGCTGGTACTTGGTGCGGAGTGCTTCGAAATCTGCCATGGGAAGGGTTCCTCGTGGGGGTAGATGCGGGGAGTGGGGCGGCATGGCTGTGGATCGGAAGGGGAACGCTCTCAGTTTTGTGTGTGTTGGCGGGGCTGCAGGGAAGGCCGGGGACTCGGTTCTGCTGGCGTCACCTGCTTATGTGCGTGCAGTCGGAGTGAATGGGATCGACCGGCGCTAGTGCAGGGAATGAGCTATGAGTGTGATCAAGGTCACGCACTCAAGAGGTAGAAAAAGCGCGGCCAGAGCGTAGAAGAGAGCGCGACCCCAGGGCCATACCGCCGAAGGCATCTGGTTCGCGAGACGGTCGCTCCAGGTGAGTGCCAGACGAGAGGGCCCATAGGTGAAGTCTTCTTGGCGAAGAGGGTCCCTCTTCCATTGGTAGATCAGAATGGTCGCGCGGAGCGTGGTGAGCAGCAGAGCTGTGCCGATCAGGCGGAAAAAGCTGAAATGTATCGGCGATTGCCAGAAGTAGAGTACGGTCCCGAAGAGATAGGTGGCGAACATGGAGGAGGCGGCAGCAAGGCTTTCCTGCCGGACACCGATAGCTCCGAGAAGATAGAAGAAGAAGGATGCTATATCCAAGTAGCTAGTCAAGTTGAGGCCAAAAGAGAATGCGATGCTTCCCGAGCTTACCGTTATAGACACAAACGCAAGAGCAAGGCAGATCCAGAAGCCTCGGGATGCGGCAAGATCTGCATCTTGCGCATTATGAATGGTCGGCCAGAACAGCCCTTTCCACAAACCCTCTGCCGGCGTGGGCGGACCTGAAAGGCCGAGTGTTGACATGATGTGGAGGGTTACAGATTCGATCGAGGCGCGCAAGGATTTACCGCGTGAAGTATCTGTATTTGTAAGTAGGAAAGTTCAGGCAAAGAAGTCCAGGCGAGCTCCCGGATGTACAGCTGGATGGATGGGACCCCGGCGACGGGGGTCGGCTCGAGATGGCGGTTAGTGAGGGCGGCGACGGCTTTGCGGGAGGCGAGCAGGGCGGTGACGGTCAGGGCGGCTTGTTCTGGGGGTGGCGCAGAGGCAGGAGCGGCAGAAGGTGTGGTTGAGGCGGTGGGCGGCGATCATCAAGGAGCTGCCTGCAAAGGTGATGGCCACTTCGTATGCATGAGCGGGCAGGCGATCGCCGAACCAGGCGGCGCCGAAGATCAAAGCCAGGCCGCCGAGCATGAGCAGCAGCACCCGCGTTCGCCGGTGGCGGCGAAAGCCGTAGAGCAGGGCGACCGTGCCGAAGAGGGCGACGAGCATCGCGAGGCTGCGGTGGACTTTCTCCTCAGCTGGCAGCAGATGGGCCAGGACCGCGGAGAACGAGAGAAGAACCGGCGTGAGCAGGCAGTGGACCACGCAGAGGGCTGAGGTCCAAGCGCCGAGTTTGTCGAACCAGTGCTGTGGGCTGGCAGGGGCTTGCGGGAGAGCGGCCATGCGGCCATCTTATTGCGAACAGATACGCATTATCAACAGCAAATGAGAATGATGCGAGGCGGAGTTCAGCAGTGCGCGCAGACATGGCCGCGGCGGGCGCGGCGGGCCTCGATCAGGAGGATGGGAACGGCAGCCAGGGCGGCTAGCGGGTCAAGCCAGCGGAAGCCGAGCAGCAGACGCAGAACAAGGCCGGTGAGCGTGATGGCGGCCAGGTAGGCGCAGGTGGCGGACTGGACTGAATCTGCACGGAGGGCGTGGCTATTGAGCTGGTGCGCGGCTTTGCGCTTGCGGCGCGCGAGGACCGGCATGAGCAGCAGGGCTCCGGCAGTGACGACGATGCCCAGGCGGCTCGTCTCGGTGGGCAGATGGAGCGAAAGGCCAGCTACCGCGATGAGTGAGACGATCCCGGCAAGGACGTAGAGCAGGCCTCCGCAGAGACGGGCTGCGCGCACCGGCGACAGGCGCGAGGCTGGAGAGAACTGGAGCAGCACCACGAGAGCCGATAGCAGCTCCACCACACTGTCAGAGCCGAAGGCGAGAAGCGAGACGCTGTGGGCCTGGGCCGCGGCTACGAGCGCGGCGGAACACTCGACAAGCATCCAGGCGACGGTGATGCGCTGCAGCGTGAGGACCTGACGCTCGAGCGGTTGCCGCGCTGTGGGCAGAGTGGCCATCTGGGGAGCTCCTGCTGCCACAGTAAGGGAAGAGCAGGCCTCGAGGCTATAGCCGTTCTCGCACTGGGGCAGAGGGAGAGTTTAGGTGAAGCGTGGCTTCTGCCTTGTTTCCCGCGGAAAAGACGTGCTGCGTTGCTGTTGTTTTGAGGGTGTATGAGAGCGGCTCCAGTGGTCCGCGGCAAAGGGTTCTGTCTCCGGTAGTTGAGTGAGGAGGGCCGGCTCGACATGGCGGCTGCTTAAAGACAGCCATGGCTTTGCGGAAGGGCAGGAGCAAATGTGCGTGGGACAGAAATGCAACAGTGGTGATGTCTTTTTTCGGGCGATTCTTCCAGATGTCGTCCACGTGCTCTAACATAGCCGCGAGCCAGACGAATTGGCGGAGTGCTTCGGCGCTCCTTCCGGTCCCTCTTTCTTCATTGAGGGGGAAGGACATCTTTTTGCGCCACGCGTTGTTTCACCATGTGGCGCAGCCACCCACAGCAACCCAAGCACCACAGGAGATCTATTGATGAAGCTTATTTTGCTTACCGCCCTTGCAGCAGCCCTTAGTGTCCCTGCAAGTTTTGAGGCGCAGGCACAAGCCGCAAACCAGGTTTTTGGCGGATACACAGCCGTTGTTTTTAACTCGTCGTTTGTGGCCACGTCGCGGGAGAGTGGGGTTTTTCTCAGCGACCTGAATGGGAATGCGCTGCCAACGAATCCAAGCAATCCGGGCGTACTGGTGAACAACCTCGGTACCGTTTCGGGAGTGATCGATCTGGCCAGCGGCGAAACCAACGTGAGCTTCAGCGGCGGCTTCCTGATTAATTATGTTGGCAGCACAACGGTGAGGGTGGAGAACCTTGTTCTACGCAGCGGCAAAGCGGGCTCTGCCATCACGGGCGATCTGACTGAGAATGGGGCGTTTCTGGGCCGCAAGGAGATTTTTGTTGTGAACCAGAATCCCAACCTGGTCCTGCCGCTGAAGCCGGCAGCCGGTGTGTTGACGCTTCCGACTCTAAGCCTGGGCCTTTCTCCGCAGCTGATTGCGCAGGTTGGGCCTCTGTTTGGACCGCAGTTTACGCCGGCGACCCCGGTGGCTACAGCGGCTCCGATTGCCGTGGTGAGCCAGGAGCCGGCAACGACGGCAGCTACGCAGTAAGGGAGCAGAAAGGGGAGACGCTGCGGCCAGCAGGTGTCTCCCCCCTTTCGCTGCTTGGCGGAGCGCTGGGTTGTTCTTGCCGGCGCGCCTTCCAGATGCGCCTGAGACGATGCGCTTTAGACAAGGGCAGCTGATGGAGCGAGGAGTTCAGCGAGGAGTTCGGCGAGGAGGGCGGGCTCGAGATTGCGGCCGCTGAGGACGGCGACGGCTCTGCGGTAAGGGAGCAGGGCGGTGGAGTGGAAGAGCAGGGCGGCGGCGGTGACGGCTCCGCTGGGTTCCCCTACCAAACCAGTGGCAGATGGGCCCGTGGCAGCAAGGGCGCCGGCGTGCTCAGAGCGGGCGGGGGCGTGTTGGTGGATGAGGCGGACGGCGGCACGGATTTCTTCTTCTGACACGGTGAGGATGTTGTCGACGAAGGCATGGATGTGCTGCCAGTTGCGTGCGCCGAGGGACTGGGTGCGGAGGCCGTCGGCAACGGTGCGGGTGGTGAGCTCGGCAGGCCAGGTGGAGAGGGTGCCGGAGAGGAAGCTTTCGCGGGCGTCGCCGGCGAGCTCGGGCTCGATGCCGATGACGGAGACCTCAGGCCGCTGGAGCTTGATGGCGGCGGCGATGCCGGAGAGAAGGCCGCCGCCGGAGACGGGGGCGAGCACGAGGTCAACATCTGGAAGGTCTTCAAGGATCTCGAGGCCGCAGGTGCCCTGGCCGGCGATGACCCAGGGGTCGTCGTAGGGCGGGACCATGAGGTAGCCTCCGGCCGCGGCGAGCTCTTCGGCACGGAGTTTGCGCTCGGCGCTGGAGGCGGTTTCGACAAAGACGATTTCAGCGCCGAGAGCCTCAGTGGCCTCTCGTTTGACGGCGGGTGCGTCCCGCGGCATGACGATGACGGCGCGGAGACCGGCGGAGCGGGCGGCGTAGGCAACGCCCTGGGCGTGGTTGCCGCTGGAGTAGGTGATGACGCCGGCGGGGCGCTCGCCTGGAGGGATTGCGAGGATGCGGTTGGCCGCGCCGCGAAGTTTGAAGGAGCCGATGGGCTGGGCACCTTCGTCTTTGAGCCAGAGCTGGCCGGGGATGCCGGGCGCGGGGAAGGGAACGAGCGGGGTGCGCAGGGCGGTGCCGGCGATGCGGTCTTGCGCGGCGCGGAAGTCGGCGAGGGTGAGGAGGTCTGGAAGGGAGGCTGGCGGCATGGGCTTGATGATACGAATTGGATGATGCGGGGGAGTGCGCAGGATGCCGCAGGGTGGAGCGCGGGGACCGACGGTGTTTTTGGTGGAGCGGCTGCCCTGTGAGTCGCGGCAAAGCTGTGCGACGGGGGAGCGTGCCTGACGGCCATGGCTTAAAAGGCAGAGACTTGGCCCGGCCGCAAAGATGCGCTAGGCTGACGGCAGCCGCGAAAAACGACCGCCTGACGCAGCGATCTGCCGGCAGGTGATCGAGTACAAGTCAACCACGCTTCCTGTGTGGTTCGGCCAGCGTCTCCGAATGCAACGGCCCAGTGGCCCATTGCGACAGTCAGCCCACAAAGCTGACTAAGACAAAGGAGCGCAGATATGCAAAAGCCGATCGCAGTGATTGGTGCCGGACTTGGTGGTCTTACACTGGCGCGCGTTCTCCACTTACATGGCGTTGCAGCCACTGTCTATGAAGCGGAAGTCTCGGTCGATGCAAGAGTGCAGGGCGGACTGCTCGACATTCACGAATACAACGGACAGATGGCCCTCCAAGACGCGGGATTATTCCATTCGTTTCTTCCACTCATTCGTCCCGGAGAGGACGCCACACGCGTCGTCGACAAGGATGGCCGCGTTCTTTTCGATAAACCCGGTGGACATTCCACCAAGCGCCCCGAAGTGGATCGGGGCGATCCGCGGAGAATGCTCATCGACTCCCTCCCCGGCGAAACGATCCGGTGGGGTCATAAGGTGGCATCTGTAACAGCGATCGATAGTGGGGAATATGAGATCAGCTTCTCCCATGGCTCGACGGCAATCTGCGATGTGCTTGCAGGTGCCGATGGCGCGTGGTCGAAGGTGCGTCCACTCGTATCCGCTTCGAAGCCGCTTTACACCGGCACCTGCTTTATCGAAACATTTCTCTCTGACGGCAACACGCGCCACAAAGCAAGCGCAGATGCGATTGGCAGCGGTACGTGTATGGCAGTTGCTCCGGGAAAAGGCATCCTGGCACATCGCCATGCGGATGGAACACTGAAGACGTATGTCGCCTTGAACAAGCCAGAGAGCTGGATCGCTTCCTTCGACGTGCGCGACGCAAGAGCCAGCCTGGCCGGTGTTGCGGATCAATTTCAAGGATGGGCTCCGGAGCTTACCGCCCTGATAACGGATAGCGAAATCGACCCACTGCTGCGACCGATTTATGCGCTGCCGGTCGATCACCGATGGAAGAGGGTGCCAGGCGTCACCTTGCTCGGTGATGCGGCGCACCTCATGTCTCCCTTTGCAGGGGAAGGCGCCAATCTCGCTATGTACGATGGCGCGGAGTTGGCCCGAGCTCTCCTTGCGCATCCTGGAGATAGCGAGGCCGCACTTGCTGTCTACGAGAAGGAGCTCTTCCCCCGAAGCGAGACATTTGCTCGCGAAAGTGCACAGAATCTCGAGCGCTTCTTTGACGAGACTGCGCCCCGGAGCGTGGTGGACCTGTTCAGCAAGCATCTTGCGTGAGCAGCTGTGTCTGGAGAAGCGCCTCTCTCGCTACCTCTCTATCCGACCGTTTTCCTACGGGGAGAGAGCAGGCGGTCCGGCGATGAAGCGGCTTAGTGGGCGGCTGTGGCGAGCGGAGCGGCGGGCGGGGTTGGGCTGATGCCGGCTTTGCCGGGCTGGGCGGGTGCTGCGGCTGCGGGCGGAGCGGTTTGGGGGAGATCATCGCGGACTTCGAGCTCGACTAACTCACTGCCGGAGGGACTGTTTTTATAAAGAGCGACGGCGGGGTGGCCGGCGAGGTGGTGGCAGGCGCTGAAGTGGTCTTCGCCCCACCAGAGGGTGTCAGAGAAGCCAATGCGGAGGCGGGTGTCGCTCGAGAAGGTGAGCGGGGCTGCGCCGGAGGGGTCGTCGGGCGTGAGGGTTGCGGTGAGGTGGGCTGGGCCAGAGCTTGGGCCGGGCGATGTTGTGCAGGACTCGCTGGTAAGGGTGCCGCGGACGACCTGCACGCCGGGCGGCAGATCGAGGGTGAGGGCCGGGCCGGTACTGCGCTGAGCGGCCGGGACGGCCTCCCAGAGGGCGACGGCTTCATCGTGGTCGGAGCCAAACCATTGCGAGGCGACGTAGCGGGCGTGGTCGGCGGCGAGGGCAGGCAGTCCGCCTTCGAGAAGGATGTGCCCGGAGAGGAGGTGGTAGCCGGCGCGCCAGGGCTCGAGTTTCTCAGCATGCTTCGCATCCTCATAGGCCTTTTGCAGATTGCCGAGCTGCCACTCGAGCAGAGCGAGCTCTACAAAGGCCGGGGCGAAGTGAGGCGCGAGGTTTGTGATGTGGCTGAGTGCTTCCTGTGTGGTGTGCAGCTGCGTGGGTGACTGCTGCATGATGGGCGTGCTCGACATGAGAAGCGCGAACTGCGAGCGAGGGAGTGTGGGGTCGAGGGTGATGGCCTGCTGCCACTCGTTGCGTGCGTCAGGGTCGCGGCCATCTTCGAAGTCGAGGAAGCCGAGTTCTTCATGGGCTCCGGCGTGTTTGGGGTCGAGGGTGAGCGCCTGCTCGATGGCAGCGCGGCCGGCGACGCGGTCGTGGGCGCCGAGCCGGATGCAGCCGAGCTCGTAATTGGTTTCGGCGGGGGTTAGTTTGCGTTCGGTAAAGGTCTTGGGGTCGATGCCGGGTGCAGGCGGCAGAACGGCGGCAGAAAAGGTGTAGCGCGCGATGTACTGCGAGAGGGCTGTTTGGAAGGCAAGCGGATCGCCGAAGGTGTCGCGGAAGGCCTTTTGCTGATCGGTATGAGTCTGGACTGCTTTGAGGAAGGAGAAGAGCTTTTGGCCGCCGTTCATGCCAGGACCGAAGACCATGTAGTGCACCATGGCCCAGGCTTCGCCATAGAAGAGCTGCTCTTTCCATGGATCACGAAGCAGAGGGGAGCGCTCGTTGACGGCGAGCATCTCCGGGATGGGTAGAAGCATGGGGGTGTCTTTGAGCACGCGTAGGCGTATGGAGGGGCCGCCGATGTAGGTCCGGTCGTTGCGGAACTGGGTGTAGGCGTAGAACTCGGCCATGCCTTCATCGAGCCAGGTGGGCAGCCAGTGGGCATTGGCATGCAGGATGCTGTGGGTGTACTCGTGATAAACGACAGCCTGCCCGGCGCCTTGGAAAGTATCGAGGCGCATGGTGGCGAATTGCTTCTCCCAGCCGCGGTGATAGTCACCAGCGATGTTGCCATTGCGTGCCTTCCAGAGCGCAGGATTGAGGTTGCGATAGCTGTTGGCATCACGGGCGGCGACGACGGTGAGCGGAGCGCCGGAGTCGGTGTAGTTTTCGTTAAAAGTGCTGACGAAGATGTGGCGCATCTGCTCGAACTCAGCGGCGACGTTGCGGGCGTCTTTGGGCGAGGCATCGGTGAGGACGCGGAAGTGGGGGCTGCGTACTTCGGTCCAGGTGGTCTCAGCGAGGGCGTGGCCGGGCGGAAGAGGGAGCAAGGCGGCAAGAAAGCAGAGACGCAAGCAAAAGGAACGCATGGCGCAGAGTGTGCCAGTGGGGCGTTGGCGAGTCAATTGCTGATTGGAGTCAGAGGGTTACCAGTCAGGCAGGAGAGGGAAGCGCCTACACGTTTGCCGCGCGATGAGAAAGGGCTTGTGGAGAGTAGCTGGGGTCGGCTGCTGGTTCAGGCTGCGGTGCGGGCGCGAGAAGTGATGATGCGGTGCTTGAGCTGCAAGGCTGCTTCTTCGAAGTAGCGGCGGGATAGGTAAGCAAGTAGAACGGCGATGGAGCAGGCGATGAGCAGTTTGAGGCAGGCAAGGGGCAGATTGGTGATGCCGTGTGCAAGAAGAAAAGGCGTGAGGTGGGGATCGAGCTTGAGGTTGATGAAGGGGTCGATGAGATAGAGACCGTAGCTGATGTAGGCGAAAAAGCCGAGGAGGCCGGGTGCGTGGGTTTCGTCGCGGGTCGCGGTGGCGCGGGTGAGATCGCGGCGGAGGCCGAGGAGAAGAAGGCCGGCGACGAGCCACATCCAGGGAACGGTCTCGAGAGCTACGAGGCCGTTCGATGGGTGAAAAGCCCTTAGAAACAAGGTCAGCGCGACGCCAAGGCCGCCAGCGGAGACGAGGCTTCGGCCGAGAGCGCGGAGGTTGCTGCTCCGGATGCGACCAAGATGAATGAGCACGGAAAGCAGGGCGCCGTAGGCAATGTAGTCGAGGATGAACGGGGTTTTGAAGCGGATGTCGATGTGGGAATTATGGGTGATGGCAAGGAAGCGGAGCACGGGGTTCGACGAGGATGACGAAGACAAGGAGCAGGGGCAAGCGCGCGGGCGAAAGCTTGCGCACGGCGGTGGGCCAGATGAGGTAGAAGTGCTCTTCGACACAGAGGGACCAGAGCGGGCCGAACTCATTGAGGTGCGCACCAAAGAGAACGGCGAAGTTCGAGAGAAACAGGCAGCTCGCGAAGAAGAAGCCCCAGCTGACTGACAGCCAGATCTTGATCGCGACCAAGATGGTGAAGAACAAGGGAAGGATGCGCAGAGCGCGCTTGATGTAGAAGGAGCTGTAGTAGTCATTCTTGTTGCGGGAGCGTAGCAGACCGCCTGTGATGAGGAAGCCGGAGAGAAGGAAGAAGAGCTGTACGCCGTAGTTGCACTCGCTGATGAGGGCGGTCATAAGTGCGCCGCCGGCAGAGCCGAAGTAGGCGCTCCAGGTGACGCTGCCGTAGGCATGGAAGAAGATGACCAGGAGGATGGCTGTTCCGCGGAGATAGTCGAGGGTGGGGATGTGGCGGAGGCGCAGCAGGGCCGAGTCGGTCGAGGTGGCTGGACGGGAGCTCTCGGCGGAAAGGCCTGACGCGATCGGTTGCATGTCGTCATCCTAAATGCGCGGCGAAGGGCGCAGGCTGGCGAAGCGAAGGGCGACCTGGAAGATCCTCGAGCGCGGAGCGCTACCGGCTGCGCTTTGCTCAGGATGACCCTTGCGTGGGGTTACGGACTGGGGTTCTGAGCGGGAGATTGCTTTACCCAGGTCTCAGAAGCGAGACCTGGGGCACCCGGGTTTTGCAGCAGAGTGAGCCTGCTGTGGCTTTAGGCGGCGGCGATGCGGTGGGTGAGGTCGTTTTGTTCGGACTGGGTTTGGGCGCCGATGGTGAAGGCGTCGAGGGCGCCGGTGCCGAGGGCGTAGCGGATGGCTTCAGAGGGGCGGTCGCTCATGTCGCCCTGGCCGAGGATCTTCATGCCGACGATGCCGACGCCCCGGGCGCGCATTTTGTGGATTTCGGCGAGGACGGTTTGCGGGTCGGCGTCCATGTGGGAGCCGATGGGGTTGAGGCGGACCAGGTCAATGTCGACCCAGGGGGAGGCAGCGGCGGCGCGCAGGGCCTCAAGGGAGTGGCAGGAGACGCCGTGGGCGCGGATGATGCCCTTCTCCTTGGCTTCGGAGAGGACGTCCATGGCACCACGGTAGCGAGTGGTCCAGTCCGCTTCTGTGACGCAGTGGATGAGGACGATGTCGAGGTAATCGGTGCCGAGCTCGCGGCGGAAGCGGTCAAGGTCGGCCTGGACGCCGGCGGCGTCGCGGGTGTCGGTTTTGGTAAGGACGGTAACGCGGTCGCGCGGGAGCTGGCGGATGGCGGCTTTGACGTAGGGGTGCGAGCCGTAGGAGTCAGCGGCGTCAAAGAAGCGCAGGCCGTTTGCGTTGTAGCCCTCTAGCAGGAGGCGGGTGAAGCGGTCAGTGCCGAGGCGCGTCTGGTTGGAGCCGCCGCCATAGCCCATGGTGCCGGTGCCCATGGCGAGCCGGCTGGTGCGGATGCCGGTGCGGCCGAGCGTGACCTCGTCATGCGCGTTGAGTTTGCGGGGGAGCGGGGTGGTGGCGTCAAGCAGGGGAGCCGCTTCCCCTTTGCGGGCGAGCAGGGTGGCGGCGAGGCTGGAGGCAGTGCGGCGGAGGAAGTCTCTCCTGAGCATGGCGGGGTCTCCTGTTGCGGAGAGGATACGCCTGAGGAGGGATGGCTGGGGAGGGGTGGCGGCGAGGTTTTCGATGGGGGCAAGCGGAGGGTGGGATGCTTGCGAGAAGACATGCCAGGAAGTGGCCGCGAGCCGCGCAGGCGGTTTGGGATTGTTGGATAGTGTGGGAGAGTTGGGGCTGGGGTGAGAGTTCTCGCGGCGACCAAGTGTCGAAAGCGAATCTGTTGGCGCGGACCGCTACCGGCTGCGCTGTGTCTCGCTCGGAATGGCTTATCCGAATGTTTGATGGACTCAGTGAGGTCGCGGGGGTTCGCTTTGCCCCGGTCTCAGGGGCGAGACCTGGGGCACCCGGAGATGGCAGGAGGAGCGCGTCTGCATCGCTCTATCTGCAGTGCTCTGGGCGGTGCGCCCGGAGCACGGCGTCTCGCAAGCAGAACGGAGCGCATGCTGATAATCTTCCGGCAGACTTGAACCCGAGGCCCCCTTGCTCGCATGGCTCCATCGACAGCTGACGACGTATAAGCGCTACACAGGGAACAGCCTTCTTCGGTCGCAGCTTACTTTTCTTGCCATTGGCCTGACTATTTCTGCAATCCAGTGGTTCTTGCTGGGGCATGCCAATCTCGTCAGTGTTTTGATTTACACCTTCTTCTCCAGCAATGCTGTGACGATCCTGCTTTCTCTGGGCGGGCCGCTCTACCACCGACCCTTTCCACAAAACTGGATCGTCTTCCTTGCGCTTCTGCTTCCTTCCTCGGTATTGGCAGGCACACTGGGCGGCGTGATGGATCGCTTGCTTCTGCGGCAATCGCTCCACTCGCTCGCGAACTGGAGGAGCGGGGATATCCCGTATTCGTCGTTGATCTGCGTGGTGATTGGGCTGGTGACTTACACGTTTGCGAGCAACCGGGCGCGGCTGCAGGCGGCAAATGCGCAGCTGGCGCAGCAGGTGCAGTACGGGCAGAAGGAGCTGGACGCCCAGGCTTCTGAGCTGCGGGATGCGTTTGAGATCCAGAGGAGCCTGCTGCCGCGCACGGTGCCGCAGATTGCGGGCGTGGAGATAAGTTGCGCGTGGCAGCCGGCGCGCACGGTTTCGGGCGACTACTTTGACGTGCTGGTTTTGTCAGACACGCGCGTTGCGATCTGCCTGGCCGATGTGTCGGGCAAGGGGATGTCAGCGGCTTTGATTACGGCCAACCTACAGGCGACGCTGCGGGCGTTTGGCCCGGATGAGACGAGCCCGGCACGGCTGTGCCATAGGCTGAACCAGGCACTGTGTGCGAGCCTGCCGGCGGGCCGGTTTGTGACGCTGGCGTACGGCATCCTGGATCGAGAGAAGATGACGCTGACTTATGAGCTGGCCGGCCATCATGCGCCTCTGCTGCTTCGCGGCGCGGAGACGATCGCGCTGGAAGGGAGCGGTCCTGTGCTGGGCATGTTAGCGGGGGCAAGCTTTCGCGATCAGACGATCGCGGTGAAAGCAGGAGATCTGCTGGTGTTCTCGACGGACGGCGTGACGGAGGCAATGGACGCGGGCGGCGAGGAGTTTGGCGAGGCGCGGATGGTGGCTGCGGCGCGGGAGACGGGTCGCGATTTGCATGGCAATGCAGCTCTTAGTGCGCACACGGTACGTGCGGCGATTATGGCTTCTGTCACAGAGTTTGCGGCAAATAACTTTCACGATGATGCTTCGCTGCTTGTGGTGCAGGTGCTGGTGTGAGTGGCCTGTGTGCAAAGGATGCCCCTGCTTCGCCTTTGTAGAGTGAAGGCAAAGCGTACGGGTGCAGAACCGATTTAGTATTTCCAGCTGGTAAGGTCAGCACCCGGCGGAGCGGTTTTTGCGATGCGGTCGAGGATCTGCGGAAGGTACATCTGGTTGTAGTGGAGGCGCGAGTACCAGTTGGGCTGCGTGGGGTCGCCGTTCCAGCAGTGCTCGGCACGTGGGCCGTAGCGGACCTCGCCGCCATAGGGCACGCCGTGGCCGGGTGTGCCGGTTTGTTTCAGGAAGTCCTCCATGAGGTAGACGGCATCGTTGAGGAAGTAGGTGTCGTCGGAGCCGACATATAAGTGAAGCTTGCCCTGTAACTTCGGACCGAGGGTCGCCCAGTCGCGTTGGAGGATCGCGTCGAGGTCGTAGTGTTGACGCCAGTACTCGGCGGTCCCGTGATCGATGACGCCGGACTGCTTGTCGAAGATAGGCTGCGGGTAGCCTTTGGGCCCGACCGGCGAGTAGACAGCTTGCCAGATATCGAACTGCTCGCCCGAGCGGCCCCCGTCGCCGAGCGCAGCTTCATAGGCGATGTTGTCGCGCACGGAGATGAGTGTGTGGCCGAGATAGTCGCGCATGGCGGGCTGCTCCACCTGTTTATTTGCGCCGTCGAGATAGAAGATATTCGGCTGCTTGTATAAGTCGGCGGTCATGAAGGCATGGAAGTCGACCGGATCAGGGCAGGCGACAAAGGCACCGTTGTAGTGGTCGGGATAGAACATCTGCACGGCAAGCGACTCCCACCCGCCGGTGGAGCCGCCGTAGACAAAGCGCGCCCAGCCTTGCCCGAGTCCGCGGAACTGCTTTTCGATGGCAGGGATCAGTTCAGTCTCGATGGCATCGCCATAGGGGCCGAGGTTGGCGGAGTTGACGGCGTAGGAATCGTCGTAGAAAGGGTTGGCGTGCTGGAGCTTGACGATGAGTACGCGCGGCGCGTTGTGAGCAGGCGGGTCGGCAATCCAGGACTGGTAGTTCTTGTAGGCCTCCGCCTGCTGGATGCGGTTGTAGCCGGCAAGGTGGAAGCGCTCAGAGTAGTCGGGCTTGAGGGTGGGGTCGGGCGGGGTCTCGCGAAAGTCGCTGAAGTCGGAGACGAAGTGGTCATGAAAGATGAGGAGCGGGTAGTGCGCTTTGGGGTGCGCGTCGAAGCCGGCCGGCACGAGCACCACGGCCGATAGATACATGGGGCGGCCCCAGAACTTGGTGAGAAGCTGCGATTGGATGCGGATGTGGCGGATGTATTGTGTGTCCGGCTCGGGTGGGATGGGAGGGATGACCCCGTCAAGAGAGACGGCGATGGGCTCGGCATTTGGGCCGATGACGACCTGGCGCGGTTTGGACAGGAGATTGCCGGGAGCAAGGTTCCAGTGCTGGCCTTCGCCGCGGTCGGGGGCGAGCTTCACTATGGTGCCGTCGGCGCGATGGAAGGTCTCATAGACGTTGAGCACAGCCTGCACGGTGTAGGTGCCGGGGGGCACGTCCTTGAGGCTGGCGCGCGGGTAGCCTTGCGCGCTGTCATCGACGAGGAGTGGCTGGCCTGGCTTCCAGCCATCGACGGTGATGCCGAAAACCATCTGCGACTTCGGGGTGTCGTTGATCTGCATGCGCGGCTCGACAGCCCCGTCAGGGCCGGTGCCTGTGTCATTGGAGAGCAGGAGCAGCAGACGCCCATCCAGCGGCTGCGGAGAGCGCGCGGCGGGGAAGCTGACAGTGATGGACTGCGCAAGCGCGGAGACGGCGAGCAGCAGGGTAGAGGCGGCGAGTGCGAGGGCGCGGGCGCAGCGGGGCATGCCGGAGTGTAGAGCATTTCTGCTTAGGGTGTGCTCCAGAAGTCTTGGGCACGCGGCTTTTTCTTGACGGGGGACGCCGCGGTGACTGCGATGGCTTGGACCCAAGCTTAGGGAGAAAGTGGTCTCAGCGCGGATGCGGGTGCGGGTTGCGGGTGCGGGTTGCGAAAGGCTTTGACGGCGTTGTTTCAGGATGTCAGGGGCGGAGCCAGCGGCCCGGTGTTTTGCCAGTTGTGGCTTTGAAGGCGACTACGAAGGCGCTGACGCTTGCGTATCCGACGGCCTCTGAGGCCGCTGCGACCGAGGCACCGTCGAGCAGATGGCGCATACCTTCAAGCATGCGCAGGCGCTGCCTCCACGCCGCGAAGCCCATCCCGGTTTCAGCGGCAAAGAGCCGCTCCAATGTGCGGATGCCGACAGCTGCGGCATGGGCCAGCGCGGGCAGTGTGTCACGCCTGGAGGGATCGCGCATGAGTCGCTTTGCGACGCGCAGCGCTCGGGCATCGCGCGGCATGGGCAGCATGAGGGGTGCGGAGGAAGAGGCGGTAATCAGCTCTGTGAGGAGGCGGGTCAGAGGCGCGCGAGGCGGGAGAACGCTGCGCCGCACGGCTTCAAGGATGGCCTCGTGAAGCAGCGGCGCTATGTGGATGGCGTGGGTCTGCCGGGCTCCTTTCGAGAGCGATGCGTGCAGGTAGAGCATGCGAAGACGTACGGTGCCGCGCATGAGCAGACGGCACGGGATTCCGGCAGGGATCCAGAGTGCACGACGCGCCGGAATGTACCAGAGCCGTTCGCCGATGGGGCACTCGACGGTGAGCGAGCCTTTGGTCGCGTAGATGAGTTGGGCCCACTCCGCAGACTGGGGCGGCAGCATGGAGGCGATACGCGTGGTGACGGCGAAGGTTCGGAGACCGAGCGCGGGTTGACGCTTTCTCGACATTTCTTTGCAGAGTATCGTCTTTTTACTTGGGCGTTGAACGGCTAAGCTGCAGGCATGAATCAGCTCGCGCACTTTGCTATCAACACAGAGGACGTGGAAGCCACCCGCGCGTTTTACGAGGCGGTGTTCGGATGGAAGTTTCAAGCGTATGGACCGCCGGGCTTTTACCAGATCGATTGCGGCGCTGAGCCGGTGACGCTGATGGGCGCACTGCAGCAGCGGCGCGCGCTGGTTCCCGGGGTGCAGACGCGGGGCTTTGAGTGCACGATCGCTGTGCTCTCGCTGGATCGGACGGAGGCGCTGCTGCGTGCGCATGGGGCGAGGATTGTGCTGGAGCGCTCGACGATTCCGCAGGTGGGGCACCTGTTGTTTTTTGAAGACCCGGGTGGGAACTTTGTGGGAGTGATGGAGTTTGATCGTGGCGCGGAGTGAGGCGGACAGAAGTGTTTGCGCAGGATTTGAAGCAGGATGCGAGCGCGTTAGAGTGGGTGCATGTGGCTGTTTCGCGTGGCTTTGCTGGGATTGCAATGATTTGCCTCCTTGCGCCGATTGGCGGCAGCGTGGCGCAGGGGAGCGGGGATGCGGCGGGTATGGAGGCGGCGCTTACCGCAGCGCGGACGCCACTTTTGCTTGGTGCGGATGAGCTGGGCGGCGAAGGCGGAGAACTGCTGCGAAGGGAGATCGCGGCATCGCGCTTTGTGCTGATTGGAGAGAACCACTTGACGCGAGAGGTTCCGCAATTTGCCTTGGCGGTATGCGCGGCAATGCAGCCGGACGCGTACGCCGTGGAGGCCGGTCCGCTCGCGGCGAAGTTTGTCGGCGAACAGCTCCGTGACCCGGAGCGTGAGGCGCATATGCGCGCGCGGCTGAGCAGGTTTCCAGGAAGTATGGAGTTTCTTGAAGTGCGAGAAGAGAACGAGCTGGCGGCGCGTTGTGCCGCTTCGTCAAGGAAGCCGGGCTTTGCGCTGTGGGGGCTAGATCAGGAGTTTCTAGGCGCAGGAGGCGCGCTGCTCGAAGCAATGCTGGAGACCCGGCCGGGTGCGCGGTCGGTGGCGGCGCTCCACGTGGCGCAGGCTGAGGAGCTGGCCGCGGAGCGCAGAGCGTCGGGGACGGGCGACTTCATGCAGTTGTATTTGCCGGGTGTTTCGGATGCCGCGCTGAAGAAGCTTGCGGCGGCTGTCGATGAGGACGGCACACCGACAACAAAGCAGCTCCTGCATGAGCTTCAGGAGTCGAGGGCGATCTACAGGCTCCATGTCCAGGGCTCGCCGGAAAGCAATCGGCGCCGCATACAACTCCTAAAGCAACACTTTATAGCCGACTACCTGCCACTGCGCGTGCAGAAACCGGACGGGCGTGTGCTGTTCAAGTTTGGCTCCGTGCATATGGGGCGTGGCTTTGACCCTTTGCACCAGTTAAACCTGGGCAACACAGTGGCTGAAGCGGCCGATGTGGAAGGAGGAGTGCAATCACTGCATATCCTGGTGATGGGCGCGGCGGGAACCGCAGGGGTCATGCAAGGGTATCGCAAGCCTCTTGGCGCGGAGACTTTTCGTCTGAGTGAGGATCCGGATGCGAAGTGGCTGCAGCCTGCCCTGGCGGCGATGCTGCCGACCGGGTCAGGCGAGGGAGCGAGGACGCTCACGCTTTTTGATCTGCGGCAGTTGCGTTTTGGGAAGGAGAAGCTTGCGCCGGAGTGGGAGCAGCTGATCTACAGCTATGACTTGCTGGTGATGATCCCCGAGGTGACGCCGGAGATGGCGATTGTTGCGGGGCCTTAGTGCTTGGCTTTAGGGAGCAGAGTATCGCCTTCCCCCGTCTTCACAGCTTGCAACCGATGCCAACGGCATGGACTCGCTCGCTCACCCTTCCGATCAAGGCGAACGATGTAGAAGCTAACCGCGCGTTTCGCTGGTCTCGCTCTGTATAGACGAGAGCGGCTCAAGCGTAAGTTCGCGGGTGCTACGGCGTGGTGAGGCGGGCTGCGACTTGGGGACCAAAGCGTGAGTGGTGGCGTGAGTGGTGGCGTGAGTAGTGGCGTGAGTTCCAGCTGTAAATAGTCGCAGCTTCCGATTTAACTGCGTGCCGAGCTCACAGGGCGTCGTAGGACGTTCCGCCTACGATCTCGAGGGAGGCTGCGAAGGTGTCCCGGGCCGGTCAAGGGGACCCGGCCGGAGAGATAGTTACACTTCCAGGATCACCGGCATGATGAGAGGCCGGCGGCTGGTGTGTCTCTGGATGTAGCGTTTGAGGTCGATGCGGATTTTTTCTTTCATCACGCCGGGGTCGGCTTTTTCTTCGGCGCTTGATGTTTCGAGCGTTTGGGTGATGACGGAGCCGGCTTCGCGGAGGATGGCGGCGTCGGCGCCGACGAAGCCGCGAGTGACGACCTCAGGGGCGCGCTCGACCTTGCCGGTGAGCTTGTTGATGGTGAGGATGGGCAGGATGATGCCGTCCTCAGAGAGGTTGCGGCGATCGCGGATGACGAGGTCGCCGACGACGTCGGCAGTGGAGCCGGAGTCGATGCAGACGCGGCCCGCGGTGACCTTGCCGGCCTTGCGTGCCTTGGTTGGAGTGAGCTCGAGGATGTCGCCGTCTTCGATGAGGATCGTTTCGCCGACCACGCCGGTGCTCTTGGCAAGCTCGGTGTGCTTTTTGAGATGGCGGAAGTCGCCGTGGACGGGGATGAAGAACTTGGGCCGCAGGAGGTTGATGAGGAGGCGCTGCTCCTCCTGCGAGGCGTGGCCGGAGACGTGGATAAGGCCCATGGTGCCGTCGTCGTAGAGGATCTCGGCTTCGCGGCGGTAGAGGTGGTCGATGACGCGGTAGATGGACTTCTCGTTGCCGGGGATGACGCGCGAGGAGAGCAGGACGGTGTCGCCGGGAGAGATGCGTGCGTGCTTGTGGTTATCGACCGCGGCACGGGAGAGTGCGCTCATGGGCTCGCCCTGCGTGCCGGAGATGAGGACCATGACGTTTTCAGGCGAGTGATCGCCGATCTGCCCTGGGTGGATCATAAGGCCGCCGGGCAGGTTGAGGTAGCCAAGGTCCTGCGCGATCTCAGTCGACTCCATCATGGAGCGGCCGACAACGGCGACCTTGCGGCCGTGCTTCTGCGCGAGGTCCAGCGCGATCTGGATGCGGTAGATGGAGGAGGAAAAGCAGGAGAAGAAGAGTTTCTTCCTGGTCCGCTGGAAGACCTCATCGAGGCGCGGCTTGACGGCCCACTCACTGGGTGTGTAGCCGGGGCGGTCGACGTTGGTGGAGTCCTGGAGGAGCGCGAGCACGCCTTTCTGGCCGTACTCGGCGAATTTGTGGAGGTCAAAGGCTTTGCCGTCGGGCGGGCTGAGATCGATCTTGAAGTCGCCGGTATGGACGATGACGCCGACGGGGGTTTCAATCGCAAAGGCGACGCAGTCGACGAGCGAGTGCGTGACGCGGATGGGCTCAATGGTGAAGGGGCCCAGGGTGAATTTGGCGTTGGGCGCGATCTCAATGAGCTCAGTGGAGTCGAGCATCTTGTGCTCGTCGAGTTTGCCTTCGACGTAGGCGAGGGTGAACTCAGTGCCGTAGACGGGCACATTGATCTCAGAGAGGATCCAGGGCAGGCCGCCGATGTGGTCTTCGTGGCCGTGGGTGAGGAGGATGCCGCGCACGAGGGCGCGATTTTCAACGAGGTAGGAGATATCGGGGACGACGATGTCGACACCGAGTAGTTCTGACTCGGGAAACATGAGGCCGGCATCGATTACAAGGATGTCGTCGCCGGAGCGAACGGCCATGCAGTTCATGCCGAACTCGCCCAGGCCGCCCAGGGGGATTAGTTTTACGTTTTGTTCAGCCATCGGAATCTTTCATGCTAGCAGGTTGGCGGGTGGATTGCTGTGCTGCCGGCCGCGATGGAGCGCGGCAAAGCCGGTACACTGGCCGGAACGCCCGTCGCTCCGCAGCAATGCGGGGATCGGAGCGCGGCGGCAGAGAGGGCGCGAGAGCATCGGCATGCAGCAGGTAGAGATCGGCATTCTAGGTGCGACGGGCATGGTGGGCCAGCGCTTTCTTGAGCTTCTGGAACACCACCCCTGGTTCCGTGTGACGTGGCTGGCGGCGAGCGACCGCTCAAGCGGCAAGCTATATGGCGAGGCGGTGCGCTGGAAGCTGACGGCGCCGCTGCCGGAGCGCTTTGCCGCGATGCGGCTGCAGCCGGCGATGGCTGGGGAAGAGACGCCGCGCGTGATCTTTGCGGCGCTCGATACCGACATTGCGCTGGAGCTGGAGCCCGCGTTTGCACGCGCGGGGTGCGCGGTGATCTCAAACTCGGCGGCGTTCCGCATGGCGGCGGATACGCCGCTGGTGATCCCTGAGGTGAATGCGGAGCACCTCCCGCTGGTTGTGCGGCAGGGCTGGCCGGGCGGCGGCGGCGGAGCCGGCTATGTGGTGACGAACCCGAACTGCTCAGCGATTGGCCTGGTGCTGGCGCTGAAGCCGCTACAGAATCGCTTTGGGGTGGAGAGTGTGTTTGTGAGCACGATGCAGGCGGTCTCCGGCGCGGGCTACCCGGGGGTGGCGTCGCTGGACATTCTGGGGAACGTGGTGCCGTTTATTCGCAATGAGGAAGAAAAGATGGTGGCTGAAACAGCGAAGCTGCTGGGCACTTACAGCGAGGCAAGCGGGACGGTAGAGCCGCTGCCCCTGCGGATGACGGCGCACTGTAACCGTGTGGCGGTGGAGGATGGGCACACGGAGTCGGTCTCGGTCGGGCTGAAGACGAGGGCGACGCGGGAAGAGATCCTGGAGGCGTGGCGGGAGTTTGCGCCGCTGCGCGGGCTGGGCCTGCCGTCGGCACCAGAGCGCCCGGTGGAGTACATGGCGCAGGAGGACCGGCCGCAGCCGCGGCTGGACCGGATGCGCGGCGAAGGCAGAGCAGCGGGGATGGTGACGGTGGTGGGACGGCTGCGCCCGTGTACGCTGCTGGACTGGAAGTTTACGGTGCTCTCGCACAATACGATCCGCGGGGCGGCGGGCGCGGCGCTGCTGAATGCGGAGCTGCTGCACCAGCAGGGGCGGCTGGTGCCCGCGGCAGCGCAGGGCGCGCGATGAAGTACGTGGTGATGAAGTTTGGCGGGACCTCAGTCGAGGATGCGGCGGCGATGCGGCGGACCGCAGCAATTGTGGCCGGGAGGCGGAGCGGTGCGGTGCAGCCGATTGTGGTGGTATCTGCCATGAGCAAAGTGACAGATCAGCTGCTGCTGGCCGCGACGACAGCTGCGCGCGGAGAGCGGGAAGGGGCGCTCGCGATCTCAGCGCGGCTGCTGGTGCGGCACCAGGCTGTGGCGGAGGAGCTCGGGCTGCCGGCGGCGCTCGGCGAGGCATGGCTCCCGCAGGAGTTTGCGGCGCTGGATGAGATTCTGCGTGGGCTGAGTGCGGTAGGCGAGCTGACGCCGCGGATCAACGACATGATCGTGTCGTATGGCGAGCGCCTTTCGAGCCGCATGATTGCGGAACTGTTTGTTGCCGAGGGGCTCGATGGCGTGCATGTGGATGCGCGGCGCTGCATCGTCACGGATGCGCAGCATATGCGGGCGATTCCGGATGATGCGCGGATTGAGGAGCAGCTGCGTAAGCTGGTGCTGCCGCACACGGATGCGGCGCGGACGGTGGTGCTGGGTGGGTTTATCGGCTCCACCGAAGCGGGGGTAACGACGACGCTGGGACGCGGCGGCTCCGACTTTACGGCGGCGCTGGTGGGCGGCGGCGTGCATGCGGAGGCGATCGAGATCTGGACGGATGTGAACGGGATTATGACGACCGATCCGCGGGTGGTGCCGAATGCGCTGCGTGTGCGATCGATCTCGTTTGAGGAGGCGGCGGAGCTGGCGTACTTCGGCGCGAAGGTGCTGCACCCAGCGACGATTTTGCCGGCGGTGAAGAAGAATATCCCGGTGTATGTGCTGAACTCGCGCAATGCGGCGAATGAGGGGACGCGGATCCAGGCGCTTGCGCCGCCGTGCCGCAATCCGGTGAAGAGTATTGCTGCGAAGAAGCGGCTGACGATTGTGGATGTGGTGGCGAGCCGGATGCTGATGACGCACGGCTACCTGAAGGCGATCTTCGACATCTTCGACAAGCACAAGTGCGCGGTGGACATGGTGTCGACGAGCGAGGTTTCTGTGTCGCTGACGGTGGACTCGAATGAGGCGCTGCCTGCGATTGCAGCCGACCTCTCGAAGCTGGCAGATGTGAAGTATGAGGGGCGCAAGGCGCTAGTGTGCCTCGTGGGTGAGGATATTCGCGGGCACTCGGGTATTGCGGCACGGCTGTTCCATGCGATACGGCACATCAATGTGCGGATGATTTCGCAGGGGGCGAGCGAGATCAATATGAGTTTTATGATCGACGAGGATGATGTGGAGGACGCGATCCGCTCGCTGCACGCGGAGTTTTTTGCGGATCCGGATCCGGCGATTTTTGATGTGGACGTGGGGCAGCGGTCGTGAGTCGCGAAGTCGCGGTGTCGCGACGCGAAGGTAAGTGCCACGGAGTGGCCGCCAGCCGCGCAGGCGGTTTCGGGTTTTGTTTGGAGGCGAGTCGTTGGCTCATGTACTGATGCTGGGGCGGGGTAAGACGGGCAGCGCTGTGGCCGAGGTGGCGCGTGCGCGTGGGCATCGTGTGGCGGTGCTTGGCGGGGAGGAGAACGCGGAGGGTCGTGCGTTGACGGCGGAACTGCTGGCCTGGGTGGATGTGGTGATCGACTTTACGACGCCTGAGGCGGTGGTAATGAACCTGCGTGCGCTGCTGCCATTGGGCGCGAAGGTGGTGGTGGGGACGACGGGCTGGTATGCCGCGCTGCCGGAGATGACGGAGCTTGCCGGGCAGCATGGCGCGTCACTGCTGTACGGGACCAACTTCTCACTGGGGGTGCAGGCGTTCTTCCGTGCGGCGGCGGAGCTGGCTCGGGCGCTGCCTGGCTATAAGCTGGCGATTGAGGAGACGCACCACGTCACGAAGAAGGATGCGCCGAGCGGTACGGCGCTGACGCTGCAGCGGGTGGTCGAGGGTGTGTCACAGCAGCAGGCACAGATTGCGTCGCACCGGGTGGGGGATGCGGCGGGGCTGCATGTGCTGACGCTGCGGTCAGAGGAGGAGACGCTGACGTTGGGGCATGAATCGTTTTCGCGAAAGGCGTTTGCGCTAGGAGCGGTGCGGGCGGCGGAATGGGTTGCGGCGCGGAAGGAAGCGGGCGTGTGGGAGTTTGGTGAGGTGGCGCGGGAGCTTGGGTGAACTGGACTGATGGTGTACCTATAGCTGAGTGGTGGAGGGTGTGTCGCATGCGGGTAGGCAAGATGGCGGCGATTGCTGTTGTGGGTATAGCGAGCCTTATCCTGGTTGTGGTTGCAGCGTTTGGAATCATCTTTTCTCCATTTCGCAGCACAACTTCGCGCAATGAACTGCCACCTGCCGGACCGCAGGCCCGGGCGGCTACAGGGGATAGCCTTATCTTCTCTGAGCAAGAAAGGGGATGGTCGTTTCTGACAATACAGAGAACGCCCGGTGGTCCGAACGTACGCCTCACAACTGCAAAGGAGGGTATTGAGTCAGAGCCGCGCTTTTCTCATGATGGCAAGCTTGTGGTTTATTCCTTTGCGGATTCGGAAAAGTCATCATCCGCTATATGGATCGTTGGGGTGGACGGGTCGAACGCGCACGCAGTCACGGACAGTTCGGAAGACGCACTCCATCCCATGTTCACGCCTGATGATGCGTCCGTCATCTACGCTGTTTCAAACTACACGGGTCACCACTCCCCTCTGGTTGGACCTGCGCGTCATGACTGGGACCTTTTCTCGCGACCTGTGAAGATGTCAGCCGCGAGTGCTGCCGGCTTGAAACAGCTTACACATTCGAACTTCTACGATTTGCGTTCCATCGATGTTTCGAACGACAGCGTTAATGCTGGTGGCATAGAAGTGCTGATAAGCACAACCGGTTACCCGATCGGAGCTTTGATTGAGGAGCTTCGCATCGGACCTAAGGAAAGCCAACTCTTGTACCAGCCACGGGTGCCGGGTATGCCGGCTCCTGGTCCCTCTTATGGTGAGGCTTACTTCGCGGATGGCGGCTTGGACATCGCTTTCCTTGCTGCCACAAACGAATCTGGTGAGGATTATGATTACAACGTCTTCATGATGAGTGAGGTCACCGGAGCAGAAATTAAACAGCTCACGCACTTACATGGCATGACTGAGCACTTTGTCGTTTATCCGGACGGTAGCGCGACGCTTGTTAATGCGGGAACGCGCTATAGCTTGGATCTTCGAAACCAAACGCTGAAGGTGTTGTGAGGATCACTCACCTATACTGCTCCGGCACGGCGGTGCGGTCGCGGTCTTTCAGTTTTTTGGCGGGGACGCCGGCGTAGACGCCGAAGGGTTCGAGGTCCCGGGTGGCGATGGAGCCGAGTCCTAGGATCGCGCCAACGCCGAGATTTACGCCGGGGGAGACGATGGCGCGGGCGCAGACCCAGGAGTAGGCCTCGAGTCGCATGGGTGCGGAGACGAGAGGGAAGTCGGGGTCGTTGTAGGTGTGGGTGGCGCCGCAGACGTAGGCGCCCTGCGAGACGATGGCATGCGAGCCCAGGAAGAAAGGGGACGGGTTGTAGAGCTCGGCGTCATCGCCGAGGGAGACGCGGTCTTCGCAGTGGAGGTTCCACGGGGCCCAGATGCGGCCTTTGGGATAGAAGTGGCAGGTGGGCCCGAGCTTTGCGCCGAAGAGCCGCAGCAGCATGGCGCGCCATGCATGCAGGGGGCGCGGCGAGGGGCGGTAGAGCAGGACGTAGGTGACGCCCCAGAGCAGGCGTGCAATCCGGTTGCCGACTGAGAAGGCGGGGCGGAGAGTGGGGTCGCCTTGTGGGCCTGCCGTCGCGTCCGATCCGGGCTCTGCGTTAGGCGCGAACGTTCTATCTGCTCCCTCGGCCACTTACTTTTTCCCTTCCCGCAGCTCGGCGGTTTTGAGCACGATGAGCCACTCGTAGAAGGCCTGCAGAGTGGAGTAAACGAAGCCGGCGCGGCCATCGAGGATGCCGCGGCGATAGAACATGAGGTAAGCCCAGCGCATGAGCGGGCGGCCGGGAAGGCTGTAGAAGACGGCTTTGCGGGCGGCGTGTTTCTCGTTGAAGTCTTTGGCGAAGAGTGCTTTTTTCCAGGAGACTTCGCCGGCAAAGGCGCTGGCGGCGACGATGCGTGCTTCGGCGTCAGAGTAGCTGTTGTGCTTGGAGACCCAGTGGGCGAGGCCTTTTGAGAAGGGGTAGTGATCGAAGTAGGCGTCGTCGAGATCGACGATCGCGCCGTCGACTTCGACCACCTCGTTGATTTCGCGGCGGAAGCGTGTGTGGCCGAGGCGGAGCACGCGGATGTAGAAGGGTGTGGTCTGCGCGTGCTGGAGCCAGCGGCCGAGGAAGTGGTCGCGCCGGCGCAGGCGAAAGGCACCCGTGCCGGCAGGGGCCGCGGCTGTGCGTGCGGTAAGGATGCGCGCCATCTCAGGGTTCGCGCGCTCGTCGGCATCAAGGATCAGCAGCCAGGGGTAGCGGAATTGGGCCATGGTGAGGCCTGCGTTGCGCTGCGCTGCGTAGCTGTCAAAGACGCGCTGGTGGACGTGCGCGCCGCCGGCGCGGGCGATCTCGACGGTGCGGTCGGTGCTGAAGGAGTCGAGCACGTGCACGTCGTCGCTCCAGGCGACGGAGGCGAGGCAGCCGGGCAGGTCCTGCTCCTCGTTTTTGGTGATGACCAGGACAGACATCATGCGGGCAGCGGTACCTTCTTGACTTTCGATGTGCAATCCAGTGGAGCAGGGACAAGGGATAGCGGGCCACGCCCAGTGTAACGGGGCAGCGCGTTTGTCAGGCGTTTGCCTCCTGGGGCATGGGCGCTTCCAGCATGTCCATAGTCATGGTTGGAGTCATGGTTGGCGTCATCGCCTGGTTCAAGTTTGGCGTCAAGCGCGCGGGCATCGCGGGCAGCACGGCCAGACCTGCGCCGGCTCGAGCGGCTCGCAGCTCCCGCGTTTTGAGCACGATCTGCCACTCGTACATGGCTTGCAGGGTCGCGTAGGTCATACCGGCTTTGCCGTCGAGCACGCCGCCGCGCACAAACAGCAGGTACGCCCAGCGCAGAAGGGGGCGGCCGGGCATGAGGTAGAAGATGGCTTTTTGCGCGCGCCGGCGAGTGTGGAAGTCTCTGTGGAAGAGCGCCGTCCATAGGTCGGCTTCGGTGGCGAAACTGCGGTTTGCGACGATGCTTGCTTCCATGCTGGAGTACTGGTTGTGCTTCTCAAACCAGCGGCCCATCCCTTTGGAAAAGGAGTAGTGGCTGAAGCGGTTGCGCAGTTCGCCGGTCTCGCCCCGCACCTCCAGAAACTCATTGACAGCGCGGGTGTAACGCACATGGCCGACGCGCACCAGGCGCGTGTAGAGCGACATCATCTGTGCGTGGCGCAGGTGGCGGCCCAGGAAGTGGTCATCCCGGCGGACGCGGAAGGCGTGCACCTCCTCACGCGCGGCTTTGACGGCCTCGAGGGCCTCAAACCAGACAGCTGCGTTGAGCCGCTCATCGGCATCGAGGATAAAGACCCAGGGATGGCGGAAGGGGATGGTATCGAGCGCGGCGTTGCGCTGTTCTGCGTAGGAGTCGAAGCGGCGCCGGTGGACTTCGGCACCCATGCTCTCGGCGATGTCGGCGGTGCGGTCTGTGCTGTGGGAGTCGAACACGTGGACGTCGTCGCACCAGGGCACAGACCGGAGACACTCCGGCAGATCACGCTCTTCATTCTTGGTCAGGATGACTATGGAGATCACAGCCTTGCTCCCTCTCTGCTTACGCGCTTGCGGGCGTCGTTGCGGCTCTGCTTCTTCCATCGGCGCAGAGGTGCGGGTCAAGAGCGTCGGGTGTCCGGATCTGCGGCAGTGACTCCCGTTCCGGCACAGCGGTATAAACTCTGGAAGGTATGAAACTGGTTGGTTGCGGCACAGCCCTGGTGACTCCGTTTCGGGCAGACGGCGCGGTAGACGAGCAGGCGCTGCGGGCGCTGGTGCGCTGGCAGATTGGCGATGCGCCTGCGGCGGATGCACCGCAAGTGCCGGGCGTACTGATGCCGCAGCCGGAGCCCCGCGGCATTGACTGGTTGGTGGCCTGCGGCACGACCGGGGAGACGCCGACGCTTTCGCCGGAGGAGTGGCTGGGGACGATCCGCACGGTTGCCGGGGAGGCTGCGGGGCGCGTACCGGTGTGGGCGGGCTGCAGCAGCAACTCGACGCGTGAGGCGGTGGAGCGGGCGCAGGCGGCTGCGGCGGTTCCCGGGGTCACGGCGGTGCTTTCAGCGAATCCCTTTTACAACAAGCCCAGCCAGGAAGGGCAGTGGCAGCATTTCCACGCGATTGCTACGGCGATTGCTCCGTTTCCGCTGGTGCTTTACAACATCCCGGGGCGCACGGGCGTGAATCTGGAGCCGGCGACGGTGGCGCGGCTGGCCGGGAGCTGCGAGAACATTACGGCGATCAAGGAGTCGAGCGGGAACCTGCCGCAGATTACCGAGTTGGTGACGCTGCTGCCGCGCGGCTTCTCCGTGTTTGCGGGAGACGATGCGATGGCGCTTGGGGTGCTTGGCGTAGGCGGGGCTGGGCTGGTGTCGGTGGCTTCGAATGCGATCCCGCGGGAGCTGACGGCGATGGTGCATGCGGCGCTGGGCAATGATTGGGCGACGGCCCGACGGCTGAACCACACGTATTTTCCGCTGCTGCTGGCGAACTTTCTGGAGCCCAGCCCGGGGCCGATCAAGGCGCTGCTGGGCATGATGGGGCGCATCCATGAGACGTACCGGCTGCCGATGCTGCCGGTGACGGCGGCGACGCGGGAGCGGCTCCACGCGCTGGCTGCAGAGCTGGGGCTGCTGGGGGGAACTGCGCCGGAGGGCACGCCGCTGCAGCCGTTGGCTTCGGCGGCTCGGTAAGCAGGCTTGCCGGCGTCGGGGGTTTGCCGCGGCGGCTGCGCGATTCTCTTCCATAGAACTGATTCTGCAGACGCTGGGTGCTTGCCTAGGTGGGAGCAGTCTGCTCAAAAAAAGCGAAGGACCAGGCCAGACGATGTCAGACACGAGCCACACTGATTTGGAACACCGCATTGAAGTAGCCTTTGCCGCCGGTGCCGCAGCGATGGAGGACCCACTTGCGCTAGAGGCCTTTCTAGCTTTGCGACAGGGACTGGAAGCGGGCGCGCTGCGTGCGGCGGAGCCCGATGCGGGCGCGCCTACGGGCTGGAGGGTGAATGCGTGGGTGAAGCGCGGGATCCTGCTGGGCTTTCGGCTGGGGCGCATGGAAGCGCAGGCTGCGCCCTATGCGGCTGGCGGTGGAACGGAGCACGCTGCCTTTGTGGACAAGCACACGTTTCCTGCGCGTGAGTGGTCAGTGGATGACGGGGTGCGCGTGGTGCCGGGGGGAACGTCAGTACGCGCGGGGGCGTACCTTGCCTCGGGGGTGGTGTGCATGCCGCCCTCGTACGTGAATGTGGGCGCCTACGTGGACGCGGGCACCATGGTGGACTCGCATGCGCTGGTGGGCTCTTGCGCGCAGGTGGGCAAGCGTGTGCACCTGAGCGCGGCGGCGCAGATCGGCGGTGTACTGGAGCCGGTGAATGCAAGCCCGGTGATCCTGGAAGATGATGTGCTGGTGGGCGGGAATTGCGGCGTATATGAGGGCACGGTGGTGCGCCGCGGGGCGGTGCTGGCTGCCGGCACGACGCTGACGCGAGGTACGCCAGTGTATGACCTGGTGCACGGCACGGTGCTTCGTGCTGAGGGCGCCCAGCCGCTGGTCATTCCGGAGGATGCTGTGGTGGTGCCGGGGGCGCGGGCTGTGTCGCGGGGCAAGGGGGCGGAGTGGGGGCTGAGCGTGTACACGCCGGTGATTGCCAAGTACCGGGACAGCAAGACGGAGCTGTCGCTTCTGCTGGAGGAGCTGCTGCGGTAGATGAGTTTTATCGATAGGTATGTTTGACTGGCTAGGAGATGTTAGCTAAGGCAAGGGGTGCCCGAGAAGGAGGGAGCGTATGGTGATGTCGACTATTTTTGAAGCCAAGTCGAACCTGTCGGAACTGCTTCGGAAGGCGCAGGCCGGGGAGTCGATCGTGATCACCTCTGGTCGAGACAAGACTCCGGTTGCTCGCTTGGAAGCGATCCACCCGGTGCAGAAGAAGCGGTTGGGTGTGCTGCTTACCCGGGTTTCGCACTAACCCCGGCCTTCTATGAGCCGCTCCCGGAAGACGAACTGCGCCTTTGGAACGGCGAGGATGAAACCTTACCCGGGATGTAGGCGGCGATTGAATTGAGAGTCCTGCTCGATACCCATGTGCTGCTCTGGGCCACACTCTCGCCGGCCTCGCTGAGCCGCAAAGCCGCAGAGATCATCAACGACGAGAGAAATAGCGTTCTTGTTTCCGCGGCTTCTGCCTGGGAGATTGCAACCAAGGTACGGCTTGGCAAGCTCCCGGGGACGGAGATGCTGGAGCGGGATTTTCTCCGCTTCATGACCGAAGCCGGCTACGACCTGCTGCCTATCGCGGTCCATACGGCTCTCCGCGCCGGGCGCTTGACCGGAGTTCATCTCGACCCGTTTGACAGCCTGCTGGCTGCTCAGGCTCTGGAAGCGGATATTCCTATCCTCAGCACTGATGAGCAACTCGACAGCTTTTCCATTCGGCGTGTCTGGTAGTTCGCGGCTGATCTCTGTCCGTTTTTGAACAGCGAGTCTATTTCCGGACGGTATGCCGGATTACTGTTGCCTTTTCGTTTGCCTCCATGTGCTGGATTTCACCTCAGAGGACGGATTTCAGGGGCGTGAGTCACGTGGCCCCTGAGTTGCTAATCGGTTGCTTGTACCGGTATTTGCTTCAGGGAGGGCTCCTATGGGCACCTTGGTCCGTGATCTTCGCACGACACTTCGCCAGCTTCGCAGCACGCCCGGATTTACGCTGACGGCGGTGCTGATGCTCGCCTTTGGATTGGGAGCTACGACGGCGATCTTTTCGCTGGCGGAGGCGATCCTGCTGCGGCCGCTGCCGTTTGCCGCCCCGGGGCAGCTGGTGACGCTGGCAGACCACCTAGACGGTACGGATGTATCCGGGTCGACGGCTCCCGGCTTGCTTGCCTATATGCGCGAGACACGCGGCTTCGCCGGCCTAGGTGCGTACATGCAGGTTGCCCATGAGCTTTCCGGACGCGGTGAGCCGGTCCGTATCAGCGCTTCGCGGCTTTCATCGAGCATGTTTCCTGTGCTGGGTGTTGCACCGGTGCTGGGCCGCACCTTTACGCAGGCGGAGGATACAGGGCGGCAGCGGGTCGCTGTTCTGAGCTACGGGCTTTGGCAGAGTCTCTTTCATGGCAGCGCGAGCGCTCTCGGCCAGTCCGTCTCGCTCGACCGCCAGCCCTACCAGATTATCGGCGTCATGCCGCGTTCCTTTGAGTTTCCCCTGGTGCCGGGGCAGCTGTACCAGAGCCAGCTCTGGACACCCCTGAGCGTGACGCCCGGTGAGCTCGCCGGGGGCGCTGCCGGGGATTGGAACTTCCACATGGTGGGGCGCCTTGCGGCTGGTGTCACTCCCCTGCAGGCACAAGCGAATGCCCAGCTTGTAGCAGAGGAGATCATGCGCGGTTTTCCCCCAGCCATGGGCGGGATCCACATCCACGCCGTCGTGGAGCCGCTCGCGGAGAGAACGGTGCGTGAAGCGCGGCCTTTGATCCACACGCTGCTGCTTGCGGTTCTTGTGGTTCTGCTTATCAGCTGCGCCAACCTTGCCGGGCTGTTGCTGGTGCGCGTTCTCCGGCGGCAGAGAGAGACGGCTGTTCGGCTGGCGCTGGGGGCCAGCACTGCGGTGATCGTGCGGCAGTCGCTGATGGAGACGCTGACGCTGAGCGTGGTCAGTGGGCTGCTTGGTCTCTGTCTTGCTGCTTTGGGGCTGCACGTCGGCCTGCGTTTTCTGCCGGAGACACTGCCTCGCGTCAGCGGGATCGGCTTGAACGCGCCGGTCGCTGCGTTTGCCCTCTTGCTGGCTGTGCTCACCGGGCTGCTCTGCGGGCTGCTTCCCGCGATCGCTGCTTCGCGCACCGCGGTGAACAGCACACTGAAGGAAGGCGGACGCACCGGCAGCTCCGGCGGCGCGCAGGCCCGCACACGCGCTGCCCTGGTGGTGGGGGAGATTGCGGTGGCGCTGGTTCTGCTGGTCTCCGCCGGGCTGCTGCTGCGCAGCTACCAAAAGGTGCAGCAGGTAAGCCTCGGGATGCGTACCGACCACCTGCTGACCGCGACTTACGACCTGCCGCGGCAGGGCTATAGCACGCAGGGCTCCGTCGATAGCTTTAACGAGGCGCTGCTGCGCAGGCTTGGGCAGCTGCCCGGGGTCAGCTCGGTTGGCCTGACGTCGCAGCTGCCCGCCGCGGGCCAGGGGAACTCGGGCTCGTTCTACCCGGAAGGCTGGGTGGCCCCGGCGAAGGATGCGCTTCAGCTTGCCTGGCCTTCGCAGGTCCTCGGCGACTACTTTGGGACGGCGGGCATCCACCTGCTGCGCGGACGAAGCTTTACCGCAGCGGACCGGGCCGGGTCGCCATTTGTGGTCATCATCAACCATGCGCTGGCTGCGCAGTACTGGCCGGGTCTGGACCCGGTCGGGCGGCGCATTCACTGGGGCCTCCGCGATACGCCCCTGCCCTGGATGACCGTGGTGGGCGTAGTCGCCGACGTCAAAGACTACTCCGCTGATGCGCCGACACGCCCGCAGATCTATCAGCCGGCTGGGCAACAATCCGCGAGCTACGGTGCATTCGGTCAGCCGGATGCGCTCAACGGCAACTTCGGGACCGTGGTGCTGCGCAGCACATTACCTCCCGAGTCCATCGAGAATACCGTGCGCGCGACGATCCGCTCTGTCGATCCGCAGCTGGCGCTGATGTCGGTCGAGTCGATGGACCATCTGGTGGACGAAGGGGAGGCACCGCGGCGCTTCAACGCCTTCCTCATCACGGCATTTGCAGCGATTGCGGCGCTGCTGGCGCTGCTTGGGATTTACAGCGTGATCGCTTTCTCCGTTGCGCTGCGCACGCATGAGATGGCGATCCGCATGGCCCTGGGCGCGGGGCGCCGGGGGATCGCGCAGATGGTGCTGGCCTCCGGCTTTCGGCTGGCGTTGCTGGGTAGCGTACTGGGACTCGGGCTGACGCTCGGGGTGACGCGGCTGCTGCGTTCGCTGTTGTTTGAGGTGGACCCACTGGATGTGCCGGTGCTTGCGGCGGCTGCGGCGGGGATCTTTGTATTGTCGCTGCTGGCGTCCGCGCTGCCGGCCCGGCGCGCTGCCGCGGTGGACCCGGCGAGCGCGCTAAGGGCGGAGTAGATGGGAGTGGGAACGTTGGAGCACGCGCTTGAGGGCTGTACTTGCCCGAGCAGCGCGCCTATGCTGGCCGCATCGCCCAGCGACAGGAAACGCCCGTGGTGGCCTGGAAAGATCGCCCCTTCGTCGAGGTGGTTCCCGGCAAGGTGAGCGGCGTTCCGCTGCTAAAAGGGACGCGTATGCCGGCGGACGCGATCATGGAGAACTACACGGACGGCGTCGCGGCTGACGAAATCGCGGAAGTGTTTCAGCTTCCCGCTGATGCGGTGTGCGGGCTGCTGGCTTTTGCCGTGAGCAAAACCTTGCGCTCAGGCCGGTCGCTTAGAGAGTGCACATACTCAGCTTCTTGCGGGGCGCCGTCGAAGCGCTCTCAAGCTTGCAAACGAGCACAGAGTAAAAGCGGGAAAGACGAAAACATCAATGAAAGTGTGCTCCGCGTCTGGAGCGAAGTGATGTCCAAAGGTCGGCAATACCTGAGTGTGTTGAAGGAACTGCGAGTGGAACGCTATTGCTCCCGGAGAATGGACGCCTTCGACATAAGGAACCCACCAGCTCTGAAGATGAAAATAAGTCCAGAGCGCAAGCAGTGAGGTCCCCAGCACCATACCAATGCGTATACCTCGGCAGAAACAGAACATCGCGATTAGAAGAACAGCACCTACAACGAGGTCAAGCGTGAACTGATCGTTTTGTGCCGGCCAGTGGTGCTCGCCGTTCCATCTGCCCAAGGGCATCCAGCGGTCAATGGTGTAGTAAATGAACAGCAGCAGCAGTGACCAGAATGCCGGCTTGTTTTGCATGCACGTCTCTACGCTGGACAGGGAGCTTCCGTTCCTTTGAACTCGTGATTCTTTACTTCCAGTTCCGTACGTCTCGTGGTCACTTACGCTTTTCACCGCTGCCGATTGCTCATACCGGACTAGCGCAAGAGGCGTCATCTGCTTGTGAAGAGCATGAAGCCGGTTGCCAATCCTCCCGAGAGCTCTCTGCAAGCCTCGTGGTACCGCTCGCCCGATTGCATCGAAAAAGAGGTGGGAACAGATGGAACAGAGCCAAGGAAAAGACGGAGTGCTTGCTCTGGTGCTGAGACTGGAGCGGGAGCTGCTGGGGCCTGAGACGCGCGGCGATGCGGCACGTATGCACTCGCTGCTGGCGGAGGAGTTTTGCGAGGTGGGGAGCTCGGGGCGGGTGTTCGGCAGGGAAGAAATCGTAGCTCTGCTGCAAAAGGAACCGGCGGGCAGGTTCCTGATGGAGGATGCCGTGGCTGCCTTCGTTGCGGAGTCCGTGATCCTGGTCACCTATCGCGCTGTCCGTGTCAGCGAGCGGGAACAAGGTGCCGGAGAGTCGCGGGCGGAGAGTTTACGGAGCTCGCTCTGGGTGCTGCGTGAGGGCCGGTGGCGGATGCTGTTTCATCAGGGCACGCTGGCGTCGAGCTTGACCTGAAGCTCTCTTCCGGTCAGGGCTTACTCGCCGGTGGGTACGCTTTCACGGATGGTTTGTGCGACGTCTTCGATGGAGGTGTGCTGGCTGAGCTCGCGGACTTCGCGGGCGTTGGCGACGGAGTCGAGGCCGACTTCAAGCGCGATCTGGCGATCCATCTTGAGCACGGCGGTGATCTCTTTTTCGGTAAGAAGGAGGACCTGGAGCATGAGGTGGTCGCGCTCCTCGGCGCGGCGGCTCATGCGGGCTTGCCGCATCAGGATGAAGCTGGCGAGCAGGATGGCTTCGAGCGCGACAAAGGTGCCGAGCAGCGAGAAAGGCGCGGGATCAAAATGAGGGAGGCGCGGGGCAGTGTTCCAGGCGATCCAGACGACGAAAAAGCTCAGATGGCAGAGCACAAAGGGCATGCTGCCGGCGAAGGCGGCGATGCTGTCTCCCAGACGCTCCGTGGGGGTACGCTGGGCAAGGAACTCCTGCTCGTGCCGGGCAATCAAGTCCACGTGTTCTTGTATATGGGTCAGAGGCATAAGGATTGCATAAGGATCGCACTCTATTCAGGATGACACACTGTGGTTGCCCCTCCCTGTAGACTCGACCGAAGATGCCGACGGATCGCGACAACTACCCGGGCGAGCTTTCCGGCGCTGAGCCGGAAATAGCCGATACGCTGGACAGAGACCCCGAGGGCTCGGCTACGGGCGGCCCGCGCCGTGCCGCGACCATTTTCATCTTCTTTACCGTGGCGCTCGACATGCTGGCGCTGGGCATGATTGCACCGGTGCTGCCGCGGCTGGTCGAGAACCTGCTCCACGGCACCCCGTCGCAGGCCTCGCAGCTGCTGGGGCTTTTCGGTACGGTGTTTGCGCTGATGCAGTTTGTGTTTTCGCCGGTGATTGGGTCACTGTCAGACCGGTGGGGGCGGCGGCCCGTGGTGCTGCTCTCAAATCTTGGGCTGGGGCTGGACTACCTGCTGATGGCCTGGGCGCCGACGGTAGGCTGGCTGCTGGTGGGGCGCATTCTGTCGGGCCTGACCGCCTCGAGCGTGCCGACCGCGCAGGCTTACATTGCAGACGTGACTCCACCCGAGAAGCGCGCGGGCGCGTTTGGGCTGCTTTCGGCTGCGTTTGCGATGGGCTTTGTGCTGGGGCCGGCGCTGGGCGGGCTGCTCGGCTCCGTGAGCCCGCGGCTGCCGTTTTGGGCGGCCGCGGGGCTGAGCCTGGTGAACTGGCTCTATGGGCTATTTGTGCTGCCGGAGTCGCTCGCCGCCCGCAACCGGAGCCGCTTTGATTGGCGCCGCGCGAACCCAGTCGGCTCCCTGCGGATGCTGGGCCGCTCGCGCCTGCTGCTGAGCCTCTCCCTTGTGCTGCTGCTAGCCTATGTCGCCCAGCAGTCGCTGATGAACGTGTATGTGCTGTATGCCGATCTTCGCTTTGGCTGGACAGACCGCACGGTTGGACTCTCGCTGGCCGCGGTGGGTATTTTTTCAGGCGTGTACGGGGGCTTGCTGGTCAAGCGGGTGGTTGCCGGGGCGGGTGAACGGGTGTCGATTCTGCTCGGACTGGTGCTGGGCATCGTCGGCTTCAGTATGTTTGGGCTCTCCCGGACGGGGCTGCTACTGTGGCTGGGCATCCCGATCATGAACGGCATGAGCTTTGTGTGGCCGGCCGCGCAGAGCCTGATGACGCGCGGCGCGGCCGCAAATGAGCAGGGCCAGCTGCAGGGGGCGATCCACAGCCTGCGGGGCATCTCGGGGCTGATCGGGCCGGGGCTGTTTACGTATATATTCTCGAAGTCGATCGGGGAGCATGCGGCAATTCATCTGCCCGGCTCGCCGTTTTTTCTGGCTTCAGCGCTGCTTGCGCTGGCGGTGGTGGCGACTCTGCTGGTGCGCCTCCCGCCGCGTACCGCAGAGGCTGCCTAGTCCAGGTCGGGGCTGAGGACCCGTACCCGTCACACTCGCGGCGCGCCCTTGGCTCCCATCCCGGGCGGGGATGCGCGCTCCGGCAGGGGCTTGTGGTTCCACGCGGCGCGGAGCCGCAGACGGAAGAGCTTGAGGCTGGTGGGCTTCTTCATGGCGAACCACAGCACGATGAGCGCCAGAGCAACGATGTGCGACAGCGCCATGACGAGCCCTGCCACCTCTACGAGATGATCCGCCGAGGCGGGCCATGTATCAATCTGTCCCTGCATGCTTCCAGTCTCTCGCAGCATGCGTCCTGTGGTGCAGCAGGGCATGCGCAGGATCAAACTTAGACAGTTTAAAAGGTGAAGGGCTGCTGGAGGGTGCCGTCGGCCTTGACGGTGATGGTGGCAGAGCGGCGGCCCAGCTCCTCATGCACGGCGGTGAGCGTGTAGGTACCGGGCGGTAGGCCGAGGATGGTGAAGTGGCCATCCGCGTCCGTGACCGTGAAGAACGGGTTGGCGAGCACGTTGAGGTAGGCGTGCATCCAGGGATGGTTGTTGCAGCGGATGGGGAGCATCTGCTCGGGCGTGTGGAAGTACCGCGCGACCGCGTCGGCGTGCGGGCCCTGTGAGATGTCGAAAGCGTCATTACCGGCGACGGTGGGCAGCATGTGGACGTTGTGCATGGTGCTGTCAGAGTTGGTGAATGCGACACGCTGGCCCACCATGGCGGCTGAGACGTGGGGGATGAAACGGCAGCCCTTCTGGTCGACGACGACGGGATCGCGGGGGATGGGGTAGGTCTTGTTGCCGAGGCCGTCCTGAATGTAGACCAGCACGTTGGCGAGGCGGCCATTCTTGACCTGGAGGTTATCTGTCTCGCTGTCGCCGCTCATGGCGCAGACCGGGTCCTGCGCCATGTCGATAGCGACAGGCTTAGGAGCAGGCCCTGAGAAATGAACGGTGCCGGCAACGGTGGCGCCGTGCACGTAGTCAATCTGCGTGAACTGCTTGGCGGGGCCAAAGGCGCCGGGCTTGCACCCGGCGTAGATGAGAACGGCAATGCCGAGGCAGGGAACGGCCGCGCGGCGGAGGATCTGAAGGTTCAAGAGGGAAACCCTTTCTTAGGGCAGCGCCGCGATTACAGCCTCGGCAAACTCACGCGTGCCGGAGGTGCCGCCGACATCGCGGGTCAGCATTTTGCCCTCGGCGTAGACGGCCTCGATCGCATGCTGGATGTTGTCGGCGAGCGTGTCCTCGTCCAGGTGGCGGAGCATCAGGACGGCAGACTGTAGCAGCGCGGTGGGGTTGGCTTTGTTCTGCCCGGCAATGTCGGGCGCGGAGCCATGGACCGCCTCGAAGATCGCGGCGTGCTCGCCCAGGTTGGCGCCGGGCACCAAGCCAAGGCCGCCGACGAAGCCGGCGCACAGGTCGCTGAGGATGTCGCCGTAGAGGTTTTCCATTACCAGGACGTCGTACTGGTAGGGGTTGGTGACGAGCTGCATGCAGGTGTTGTCCACGATGTGCTCAGCGTAGGCGATCTCGGGATGCGCTTCAGCGACCTCCCGGCTGCAGCGAAGGAAGAGGCCATCGGTGAGCTTCATGATGTTGGCCTTGTGGATGGCATGCACCTTTTTGCGACCGTGCTTCACGGCGTACTCAAACGCGAACTTGGCGATGCGCGTGGAGCCCTTCTCTGTGATGACCTTGAGCGAGGTGCAAACGCCGGGCACGATCTCCTGCTCGAGGCCGACGTAGAGCCCTTCGGTGTTTTCGCGCACGATGATGAGGTCGACGTTGGGGTACTTGGTCGCGAGCCCGGGGAGGTTGCGGATAGGGCGAAAGTTGGCGAAGAGGTCAAACTGCTTGCGCAAGGTGACGTTGATGGACTTGAAACCTTCACCGACAGGGGTGGTAACGGGGCCCTTGAGGGCGACAGCCGTGCGGCCGACCGAGTCGTAGAGCGCTTTGGGGATGTACTCGCCGGTCTTCTCAAAGGCTTCGGCGCCGGCAGCGTAGGGCTCCCACGCAAAGCTGGTGCCGGTTTGGTTGCCGGCGGCTTCGAGGATGCGAACGGTGGCGTCGGTGACCTCGGGGCCGATGCCGTCGCCGGGGATCAGGGTGATGGTGTGTTGGCTCATAAGGTGGGGGCGGGTGCCTTTTCTGCCTGATCTTTGTTTTCGCTGTCAGCGTTTTTACTGTCAGCGTCTTTGGCGGCCTGGGCGCGGGTTTGCACGAGCTGTTCCAGTTCGTCGCGGAACTCGGCTGCGTCTTTGAACTCGCGGTAGACGCTGGCAAAGCGGATGTAGGCGATGGTGTCGAGCTTCTTGAGCTCGCTCATGAGCAGCTCGCCGAGCGCAGCGGTGGAGCGCTCGCGGTCCGGCGCGTCGTTCAGAAAGGTTTCGGCGTGGTCGACGACAGCTTCTAACTGGCGCATGGCGATGGGGCGCTTTTCGCAGGCATGCTGCAGGCCGTTGAGCATTTTTGGACGGTCGAACTTTTCGCGCCGGCCGTCCTTTTTGACGACCATGTAGGGGATCTCGTCGATGCGCTCGTAGGTGGTGAAGCGGCGTGTGCAGCGGTCGCACTCGCGGCGCCGGCGCACGGCTGCGGACTCCTCGATCTCTCGCGAATCAACAACGCGATCCTGGGCGAATCCGCAGAAAGGGCACTTCATACCGGGTGGCTTCCATGGTACAGCGCCTTTGGCCCGGAGAGCGATACAGGGACGCGCCGAAGTGCTTAGAGGCGCTTGCGGACGGCGCGGCGAACGAGCTCCGTGGTGACGCCGTAGACGACGTGGGTGACCCACTCACTGACGCGCTCCTGGGCGGGCTGCTCCGGGACCGGCTCGACCAGGCCGGTGCGGGGCAGCAGCCCCTCATGCATCAGGCGGTTGAGCGTGAGGCCGAAGGCTGCGCCGCGCCAGGCGGTGGAGCGTGGCTGGAACTCTGCCGCGAGACCGTAGAGGCCGCCGGTGAGGGTGCCGAAGCCCCAGTGCAGGCTTTCGGTCGCCGCCTTTTTGGCCTGCGGCGGGAGGGTGGTGCCGGCGGCTGCTTCGGCACGCTCGACGACAAGCTGAGGTGGAGGCGTCTGCCCCTCGGTGCGGGGCGGCAGAAGCTTTTCTGCCACGACTTTGGCGACCGAGCCGAGGAGACCTCCGGCGAGGCCGGCGAGAAAGGCTTTGTGGAAGGAGGCGGGCGGTGCCGGTGGTTTTGCCATGCTCCGTTTGGATGCCAGCTGATGCTTCCGAGCCCGATCGCTGCTGCCCGATCGATTATGAACACGAGGCTTATGACTTAGGCTTCGGGAACAAACTCGCCGGCTTTCGGATCCTGCGCAATCTCTTCCCCGGCGTGTTCGCTTTCCTCGGTGAGCTTCTTGAGCGACACATGCTCGAAGCGGGACCAGAGCAGGCCTACCGGGATGATGCTCATAAAGGTAACGACCAGCAGCATGGCGGCCGCGCCGAGTGCCGGCTCGGGCTCCACGTTGAAGAAGCTTTGCATGGCTTTGGCCACGATGCCGATCTGCGTAAACCAGCCCAGGATGGGCAGCTGGATGATGGAGCCAGCGGTGCTGGTGGCCATAAGAAGCATGCAGCGGGAGAGCGTCATGCCGGCGAGCGGCGGGGACGCGGAGAAGGCGCGCAGCGTTTCCAGGTAGGAGAACGCGATCATGAGCCACATGAGCAGCGAAAGCGCGAGCGCCTGGACAAAGTCGGCAAAGGAACTGATGGCGTTGAGGCCATCGCGGAAGGCAAGGATCTTTTCGCGGGCACTTTCGCCGAGCTTGGGGGAGAGTGCGCCGAGGCTGCGGCCGAACAGCTCGGCCACCCGCCGACCCGCGGCGCGCACAAAGACGGCGAAGGCGACAAAAGCGACGACGATCGCAAGCGCGAGCAAAGCCGTGCGATTGATCAGCTCAGGGTGGGGCAAGGTGCGGCGATCGGGCGCGGCCAGCAGAACGACGGCGAAGATGAGCGCGACCGAGCCCATGTCAAACATGCGCTCTACGGTGTAGACGGCGACCTGCGAGGTGAGAGGGATATTGGTGCGGCGAGAGACCAAGTAGGGGCGGACAAGGTCAGCCAGGCGACCGAACAGAGCGACGGCGGTGAAGCCGATGACCTGCGAGCCGATCAGGAAGAAGGGGCCGATCCGCTTGGTGGGTTTAAGAAAGAGCGCCCAGCGTACTGCGCGGATGACGTAGCCGGCCCAGATGAGCAGGATGCCGACACCGAACAGCTTCCAGTCAGCCCGCTTGAGCTGGGTGACAAAGGTGTGCCAATCAAAGTGGATGCGGCCCCGCAGCAGGAACACGGCGACGAGCAGGAGAAGAAGCACGCCGATCCATAGGATGGTCTGGTTCTTTTTCAAGGCGGGGATCTCTTTCTTGGGCAGGCTTAGGGCTTGGCCGCGGTGAGGCGGCTCGGCGAGGCGGCGAGGGCTGCACGGAGGACGAGCTGACGCGCGGCATAGCGCCGGTTGAACTCGTGAATAATACGGGCCACGTAGGTACGGGTTTCGCGGTACGGCGGCACACCGTGCCAGCGATCGACTGCAGCCGGGCCGGCATTGTAGGCGGCAAGCGCGAAAGCAAGGTTTTCATGGTAGCGATGGAGCAGCGTGTCGAGGTAGGCCGCGCCGCCGCCCACGTTCTCAGACGGGGCAAAGCTGTCATGCACGCCCAGCTCGGCCGCGGTGCCGGGCATCAGCTGCATAAGGCCCTGGGCGCCGACGCGGCTGCGCGCGTGGATGCGGCTGCCGCTTTCGGCGTGGACGACGCTGGCGAGTAGATCGACATCAAGATCGTGGGCTGTGCCCGCGCCTTGGAGCACTTCGTGCAGGGCGGCAGGGGACAGGGTGTCGCCGGGTGTGGACTCGGCTTTGGTGATGGAAGAAGCTTGAGGCGAGGTCTGGGCTTGCGCCGGAGCGAGAATGCTGTTTTGGGCGTGTTGCCATTCCATCGACACGATCTCGGCTGTGGGGACATCGATGTAGCTGCCCACGTCAGCGCCGAGGAAGAGCCGGGTCGTCGCGCCATCAGCGACGCCGTGGTCGCAGACAAAGTCAAAGCCATTGCGGAGGGTGACGTGTTCGCTTGCGAGGGCGGGGACTGCCGAGGCAAGCCCGACGCAGCCCAGCGCGGCGCTGAGGAGGATCAGCGCCCGGCAGTGAAGCCGGATGGGAAAGGGTAGCGGCATCCGCCTCAATCTAGCACGCAGGCTTTGCGGCTTTATGTTCGCGGCAGCTTGGGCGACGGTCCCGGCGATGCGGAGGACGGCTGTCACGCTCAGGCTCCCTGCACCAGGGCGGCGCTGCTCCGTGCTTCAAGCGCTGCTTCGAGCGCGAGGGCTGCGCCGTCTTCATCGTTTGTTGCCGTAATGTGCCAGCCTTTGCGCAGGGCCTCTTTCTTGAGGGGAGGGCTGGCGTTGCCCATCAACACCGGCTGCCCGGCCCAGCGCAGCATCTCCAGGTCGTTCCAGTTGTCACCCACAGCCATCACGGCTTCAGCCGGGATGCCGCGTTGCGCGGCGAGGGCGGCGAGCGCGACCCCTTTGTTGCAGCCGAGCGGCAGGATGTCCAGGATGCTCAGGTCGCGGTCGGCGTACTCGGTCCGGTGCATCTCGATCTCGCGGGCAAAAGAGGTGCCGAGCAGGTGGGCTTCGGCGGCGGTCATCTGCGCGACCGTGCCGCAGATCATTCCCTGGATGGGCGCTTCGCCGCGATCAAAGACCTGCTCCAACGGATCGACCTGCTCGATGTAAGGCAGGTTCGCGTCGACCCAGAGCGCGATGCGGTCGTGCAGGCGGTCAAGCGACTCAAGCACCAGTTCACCCGGGCCTGCCTTGTCAAAGGTAAAGACCATGGTGCCGCCGAAGGGGCGCAGCTCCGCGCAAAGAGCCCGTGAGGTTTCGAGGGAAAGAAAAAAGCGGTCCAGCAGGTTGCCGCCGAAGTCACGGGTGGCCGCACCATTTGAGGCGATGAGGATGGTCTCCGGCGGCAGCTCCAACGGTTCCAGGAGGGGCATAGCGTAGGCTGCGCGCCGCCCAGTGGCAATCACAACCTCGACGCCAGAGGCTGTCGCTTGCCGGAGAGTGGCGATGGTGCGGGCGCTCATCCTGCCCCCCTCGCTTGGCATCAGCGTTCCATCGATATCAAAGGCCACCAGGGCGACTGGCGGAGAAGACGGCTTCGGTTCCATTGTTTCCAGTCTATCGGCCTCCTTGCGCCTGCTCTTCCGTTCCCCCAAAGAAATAGCGCACTCTCCGTAATCGGTTTTGACGTAGAGGAAGGGCGGGGACCCTCGCATTTAGGCTGGGAAGATGCCCTCTATCGCATCGCTCCAATGCTCCCGGTGCCATCGGCACACCACAGCCGAGACCCCCCAGACTGTCTGCCCTTTCTGCGCCGGTGTGCTGTACGTCCGCTACGACATGGAGCAGCTGCGCGCTACCGCCCGCAAGCCCCGCGGTGAGCCGGCGGCCACGGCCCGGGAGCGGCAGCTCGATGACAGTATGTGGCGCTACCGCGACGTGCTACCGGCGGCGGAACCTGTGACCTTGGGTGAGGGCTGGACGCCGATGCTCGAAAGCCGCCGCTACCCCGGTGTTTTCCTCAAGGAGGAGGCGACGAACCCGACCGGGACGTTCAAGGCGCGCGGGCTTTCGATGGCGGTGACGCTGGCCCGGCACTACGGCCTGCGCAAGCTGGCTGTGCCCTCTGCCGGCAATGCCGCCGGGGCGCTCGCGGCCTATGCGGCGGCGGCGGGGATCGAGGCGCACATCTTTATGCCGCGCGATGTGCCGTTTGCCAACTACCTGGAGTGCGTGGCCTACGGGGCGCATACGACGCTGGTGGACGGGCTGATCTCCGACTGCGCGCGCATTGTGAATGAGCGAAAGGAGGCGGAAGGCTGGTTCGATATTTCCACCGTCAAGGAGCCTTATCGAGTGGAAGGCAAAAAGACGATGGGCTACGAGCTGGTGGAGCAGATGGGCTGGGAGTACCCGGACGCGGTGTTTTACCCGACGGGCGGGGGCGTGGGCCTGATTGGCATGTGGAAGGCATTTGAGGAGCTGGAGCAGCTGGGTTGGGTGAGCGGCAAGCGGCCCAAGATGATTGCGGTGCAGAGCTCAGGCTGTGCGCCGGTAGCGCGGGCGTTTCGAGAGCAGGCGGCGGCTTCCACAATGTGGCAGGGCGCAGCGACTTTCGCCAGCGGGCTGCGCGTGCCGAAGCCTTACGGCGACTACCTGGTGCTGGAGATTGCCGAGCAGTCGGGCGGCTTGGTGGTGGATTTTCCGGATGAAGTCATCCTCGCGTCGCTGCTGGACTGGGCTCGGCACGAGGGGCTGCTGCTGTCACCGGAAGGTGCGGCGGCCACGGCGGCCTATGACCACCTGCTGGAAACGGGCTTTCTGCAGCCGAGCGACCGCGTGGTGCTGTTCAACACCGGGGCGGGACTGAAGTACACCGACCTGACGGCGGAGGCCATGGGGCTGAAGCGGCCGGAGAAGGCAGAAGCGCTGCCGGCGCGTATGCCTGTCGGCGGCATCATCACGCCGCAGTAGGCGCGCTCTCTCTGCTCCGCGCTTTCTGCTAGGGCGCCGGCTGCACCGGGGAGGTAGCCGGCGTTTGCTGGACCGCCTGGCCGCCGGGCGTTGACCTGAGGATCTCCAGCTCTTCGTCGTTCATGTCGACCTGGATATCGGCGAAGAGGGGTGTGCTCAGGTAGCGCTCGCCTGTGTCGGGTAGCATGCACAGCAACGTCGAGCCTTTGGGCGCCTCGTTCGCCGCCATCAGGGCTGCGGCAAAGGTTGCGCCGGAACTGATCCCAACAAAGATGCCTTCCTGCCGGGCCAGATCCCGGCTGCACTTGTAAGCATCGGCGTTCGGGATGCGGAGCACGGGCTGGAAGAGCTGGCCGTTCATCGCGGCCATACCGTCGCCGGCGAGCTTCGCGATGAAGTCGGGGCTCCATCCCTGCTGCGGGTGCGGGCGCCAGGCTGGGTGGCTCCCGGCAGCGGATCCGTCGGGATTGCGCTCCTGGGGCAGGCCGCTTGCGAGCATGGGCGCGTCGTCGGGCTCGCAGACGACGATTTTGGTCTCTGGCCGCTCCTTGGCTAGCACCCGGGCCACGCCCTTGAGCGTGCCGCCTGTGCCGAAGCCGGTGACCCAGTAGTCGAGCCGGTGCCCGGCAAAGTCGTCGATGATCTCGCGGGCTGTGGTACGGGTGTGCATGTCGGCATTGGCTTCGTTCTCAAACTGCCGGGTCATGAACCAGCCATGCTTTTCGGCGAGCTCGCGCGTTTTGGCGACCATGCCCGAGCCGCGCAGCGCGCCCGGCGTGAGGATGACCTTCGCACCGAGAAAGCGCATGAGCTTGCGCCGCTCGATGCTGAAGGTATCAGCCATGACGATAACCAGCGGATAGCCCTTTTGCGCGCACACCATGGCGAGCCCAATGCCGGTATTGCCGCTGCTGGCCTCGACGACTGTTTGCCCGGGCTTGAGTGCGCCGGATTGCTCCGCTGCCTCAATGACGCCGAGGGCCAGGCGGTCCTTGACGGAGCCGAGCGGGTTGAAGGCCTCGACCTTGACGTAGAGCTCGACGTGCCTGGGCGCAAGCCGCTGGATGCGGACCACGGGTGTGTGGCCGACTGTTTCAAGAATATTCGCGAAGAGTTTTCCCATGGAGGCCGCCCCTCCTTGAGGCGACGTGCCGGGCGACGAGAGAACGATGCCGACTAGTAGCCGTTTGCGATCAGGTAGGGGATTGTGACCTCGAATGGTGTGTCCCCCGCGGTATCTTGCTCCGCCACGCGCGTCCACTGGTCTTCGCGATGGCCGGCGACGACCATTCCGTTCCCGATCGCGAGCTTCATCAGCACATCGGCTTCCAGGTTGACGGGGTCGCCGGGCTGCAGGCGATGGAGGTTGGTGCTCTCGTAGGTATGCGGGATGATCGCGACGTGGAGCTCGCCTGCTCCGGTGGGGGTGTCATCCTGCGCATCCCGCTCCGGGAACCACCGCGCTACGGTCAGGCTGATGCCCTCAATGGTGACAGAGCCTTTCTCGACCACGAAGCGTCCGACGGCAGGCGGTACAGCGACGCGGAGCCGCCAGTCGCTGCGTGCGCCGGGGCTGATGCGCTCGAGCGCGAGCAGGGAACCGGTGCTGTCGACATGCCCCTGCACGATGTGCCCGCCGAGCGGGGTACCTGCAGGGGTCGGCAGCTCAAGGTTGACGAGCGAGCCGGGAGCGAGGGAGGCGAGCGAGGTGCGCTCGACGGTTTCTTGCGCCAGCTCGGCGAAGAAATGTGTGGACGTGGGCTCAAGCGCGGTGAGGCAGACGCCGCTGACGGCGATGCTATCGCCGAGCTTGAGCTGCGAGGCGAGCGCGGGTGCGGCGACCTTGAGACGCACGGTGCCGGCAGCTCCGGAAGAACCTTCGTCCCCGGCAGTGCCCTCGTTCCCAGCAGTGGCCTCGTCGCCGGCCGCGGCGCCGTCGCTCAGGGGCGTGATCTGCTCGACTGTTCCGGTGCTCTGCACAAGTCCTGTAAACATGGGGTGCTCCTGCACTATTTTAGACGCGCTAGCTGTCGCGCCAGGGATCGCGCAGGGAGGCCTCCATGTAGAAGTCAGAGCCTGACTCGGCGACAGTGGCGCGCTGCAGCTCAAGCGAGAGCGGGTCGCTGCCGCCCAGCAGCGGGACGCCCTCGTCGCCCAGGAACATAGGCGCGTAGAAGAGGCAGAGTTTGTCGGCAATCGGCTCGCCGTCTGCGCCTTGGAGCAGCGAGCGATTCAGCTGCGAGCCGCCTTCGGCGAGCACGTTGAGGACGCTGTAGCTTTCGGCCAGCAGGCGCATGACGTGCGGCAGGCTGACCCTGCCTCCGGAGCCGGACCCAACGGCGCACACCTGCACCCCTGCCTGCTCCAGCGCTTGCCAGCGTTCCCGCTTGGCGGGTGACATGGATGCGGACGGGGAGCCATCCGGAGAATCGTTGAGGGTGCAGACCAGGACGTCATTCTGCGCGGACTGCACCAAGGCGCTGCGCAAGGGCAGGCGCAGCTCGGTGTCGAGGATTACGCGGAGGAGCCTTCGCCTGCGCGCACCGCCGCTCCGATCGGTGAGCAGCGGATCATCCTCGAGAACGGTGCCGATGCCGGTGAGCACGGCATCGCTGGCGTGGCGCAGCTTTTGGACGGCAAGCAGGGAGCGCGCACCAGTCAGGTAGCGGACGCTGCCGGCGGGCTTGCTCCCATGCGCGGGAGCGATGCGGCCATCGAGCGACACGCCGGCCTTGACGGTGACAAAGGGCAGCCCGCGCCGAATAAAACGGGCAAAGCCGTGGTTGAGCACGCGTGCCTGCTGCGCCATGACCCCTATGGTGACTGCGATGCCGGCCTCGCGCAGCATACGCAGGCCTTCGCCGTTTACCTGCGGATTGGGGTCGCCGGTCGCCACCACCACGCGCGCCACACCGGCCTCGCGGAGGGCGACGGCACAAGGTCCGGTGCGCCCAAGGTGCGAGCAGGGCTCGAGTGTGACATAGGCGGTCGCGCCGCGGGCCAGCGGCCCCGCATCGCGCAGGGCGACGATCTCGGCATGGTCGCGCTCGTCATAGCGGTGGGCGCCCCGGCCCACGGCTACGCCGCGCCGGACCAGCACACAGCCGACACGTGGATTGGGCGAGGCAAGCCCAATGGTGCCTTCCGCCAATTGCAGGGCCTGGCGCATCCAGCGCTGGTCCATGCTGCGCTCGGCGAGGCCGTCAGTCTCTCCCTTTATTGACGGGGAACTGCTCTCACCGGGGGTTTCATCTGCGCTCATCGCGTCCCATCCACCTTGCCATGCAAGCCCTCGCCGAGCAGGGAGTCCACAAAGGCTTCGCTGTTGAAGGCCAGCAGGTCATCCATCTTTTCGCCTACGCCCACAAACCGTACGGGAAGCTCCAGCTCTTGCGCAATGGCAATCACAATGCCGCCCTTGGCTGTGCCATCGAGCTTGGTCAGCACGATGCCTGTGACCCCGGCTGCCTCTGTAAAGAGGCGTGCCTGCTGCAGTCCATTCTGGCCGGTGGTCGCATCGAGCACCAGCAGCACCTCATGCGGCGCGTCCCACACGATGCGCTGGGCGGTGCGCCGCATCTTTTCGAGCTCAGCCATCAGCCCCGTCTTAGTGTGGAGGCGGCCTGCGGTGTCGACTAGAAGGATGTCGGTGCGCCGCGCATTCGCGGCTGTCATAGCGTCGAAGAGGACGGCGGATGGGTCCCCGCCCTGGCGGGTCTTAATCAGCTCTACCCCGGCGCGCTGCCCCCAAACCTCCAGCTGCTCAATGGCCGCAGCGCGGAAGGTATCGGCCGCGCACAGCAGCACCGTTTTGCCTGCGCGGCGGTACCAAGCGGCCAGCTTGCCGCTGGTGGTTGTTTTGCCCGTGCCATTGACGCCTACCAGAAAGACGACCTCCGGCGGAGCGATACGGCGGGGCGGCAGGCTGCTCTTCTTGGCAAGGATGCGCAGCAGCTCGGCCCGCAGCAGATCTTTAAGCTCCGCTCCGTTAGCGATTGCGCCGCGTCGTGCGCGGTCCCGCAGCGCGTCCATCACCACGGTGGTGGTCGGCATACCCAGGTCGGAGGCAAGCAGCACTGCTTCGAGCTCATCGAGCGCTTCTTCGTCGACCTCGCGGGTCAACGCGACGACGCCTTCGATCCGGTCAGAAAGTGTCTCGCGCGTGCGCGTCACCGCCTCGCGCATGCGATCAAAGACGCTGCGTTTTTCGGGTTGGTCCAGCGAGCCGAACAGGGTCTGAATCATCGCTTCCAGTGTATCGGGGGCAAGGGAGCCAGACCCCCTACGCGGGAGGCGGCCACTTGGTGGCGGGCGCTCGGCTACCTCATGCCGGGCGGGATTAGACTTGGGGGCAGCAGGGATGGGAGGGGTGGATGGCCGCAACGACCTTTGTGCCGATCTATGTGCCGATCGAGGAGTATCTGCGCAGTGACTACGAGCCGGATGCTGAGTATGTCGATGGGGAGATTGAGGAGCGTCCGATGGGGCAGTACAGCCATGCAGCCTGGCAGCAGGCATTGCAACTCTGGTTTGTCAGCCATGCCAGGGAGTGGAACATTCGAGTGATGCCCGAGTATCGCGTTAAAGTAGCCGCGACGCGTTACCGCGTTCCGGATGTGACGGTCTGGAATCGCGCGCAACCGATTGAAGAGATTCTTACTCACCCGCCCATCGCTGTTTTTGAGGTGCTCTCACCCGAAGATAAAGTGCCGCGCATGCTGAAGAAGCTCGGCGACTACGGGACGATGGGTGTGCGTACGATCGTGGTCATCAACCCGGAGACGGATACGGTGTATCGCTACCTGAACGGCGTGTTGATGCCGAGCGAAGAGCCAACGTGTCCGGGAAGTGCATGCCTGCTGGACTGGGACGAGATTCGGCAGCTGCGCGACTAAGCGGGCGACTACTCCTCCGTGCCAGGACGCGCCATCAGGGCACGCACTGCATCAGCTGCTGAGCTCTGCCCGTGGAGCACGGCGTGGACCTGCTCGGTAATCGGCATTGTCACGCCGTGTAGCCGGGCGAGCGCGAGCGCGGCATCGGTGGTGCGGACGCCTTCGGCGACCTTGCCGTCAAGGCTTGCGATGATTGCCGGAAGAGCTCGGCCGCGGCCCAGCTCCATGCCGACAAAGCGATTGCGTGAAAGCCCCCCGGTGCAGGTAAGCACCAGGTCGCCAACGCCGGATAGCCCAGCCAAGGTTTCGCGGCGTCCGCCGCAGGCTACGGCAAGGCGTGTGACCTCGGCGATGCCGCGGGTGATGAGAGCAGCGACACTGTTGTGGCCGAGCGCGAGGCCTGTGACCGCGCCGGCAGCGATGGCGATCACGTTCTTGAGCGCGCCGCCGAGCTCGACGCCGCAGACATCAGTGTTGCGATAAAGGCGTAGCGTGTCGGTGGAGAGCATGGCCTGCGCGCGCTCGGCATCAGCCGCCTCAGCAAAGGCGATGGTGACAGCAGCCGGTGAGCCGGCAGCGACCTCCTGCGCGAAAGAGGGTCCGCTGAGCGCGCCCAATGGATGGATATGCCTTGCGGCTGCCCCGGCGCCCGATGGAGCACCGAGCACCTCCGCCATCACGCCTGTCATGCGCAGCAGGGTCGTATCTTCGAGTCCCTTGGCGGCGCTGACAAGCAGCGCGCCCGGCTTGAGGTGCGGGCGGGCTGCCACGAGCGTAGCGCGCAGATGAGCCGAAGGCGTGACGAGGAGCACTGCGTCGGCGTGCTCCAAGGCTTGAGGAAGTGAACTGGTGACGGTGAGTGCCGGGGGCAGGGGGAAGCCTGGCAGGTAGCGCCGGTTCTCGCGCCCGCCGGCATACTCAAACGCGAGCTCCGCCGCATGTTCGGCGGTATGCGCCCACAGGGCGACTTGGCGATCCGCGCCGCGGCACAGATTGAGGGCCAGCGCGGTGCCCCATGAGCCCGCGCCGAGGACTGCAACGGAAGTGGTCTCGCGGCTCAAGCAGCCGCTGTGCGCTTGCTGCCGAAGCGGTACTCCGTGCCGGCTAGCAGACGCCGAATATTGGCGTGGTGCTTGAGGATCACGAGCAGCGGCCCCAGGATGAGCGCGGTCAAGCGTGCCCAGCCGAGGCCGAGGTGCGTGTCCAGGGTAAGCGCAGCCAGAGGGATTGCGACCGCGCCCAGGATCGAAGCCAGCGACACTATACGAAACAGTGCCAGTGACAGAACAAATATACTGAGGGAGATGAGAGCAATAGGCCAAGCGAGCGCAAGAAATACGCCAAATGCTGTCGCTACACCCTTGCCGCCGCGGAAGCCGAGCCAGACGGGGAATATGTGCCCCAGCAGCGCACACATCGCAGCCAACGAAGCTGCCACAGCGACGTGGAAGGTATAGGCGGCGTCATGCTGTACCCAGCGCGCGGGCAGCATCGGCAGGACGCCCGTGGCAAACACGACAGCCACCCATCCCTTGGCGGCATCGAGCACAAAGGTCAACGCGCCGAGTCCCTTGGCCCCGGAGCGCACCACATTGGTTGCGCCAATATTGCCGCTGCCTGTTGCGCGGATATCCTCGTGCCGGAAGGCGCGAACCAGGATGTAGCCCCACGGGATGGAGCCGAGCAGGTACGCTACTAGGGCAATCAGCAGAAAGGGAACAGCACTCATCGCGCTCCGAGTGTAACGCACACCCTTTGAGCGGACCAGCACAGCGGGCGATCGCCTGGCTCCAGCAGACTCCCGGCTACTTCTCCGCTTTAGGCTGCCAGAGCTCGATCTTCATGCCGTCCAGGTCGATGAGCCAGGCGAAGCGGCCGTACGGGTCACTGTCATCCCTGCTGATGGGTTCGACGCCTGCCCCTGCCGCCTTTGCCAGCACGCCGTCCAGATCGTCTACAACAAAGTTGATCATCATGCCGGAAGAGGACGGCTTGAAGTGGTCTGAATCGGCCTTGAACGGGGACCAGGTGGTGGAACCAAGCGGCAGTGGCAAGAACTTGGCCCCGCCCCAAGACGCCACCTCCATGCCGAGCACGCGCTGGTACCAAGCCACTGTGTCCTTTGGCGAAGCCACTTTGTAGAACACTCCTCCCACCCCGAGAACACGCGCCATACAGAACTCTCCCCTTGCGTTTCGCTTCCTTCTTAAACCTCTACAGCCCGCTTGTCGAGGGTGTTCTGCTTGCTCCTTCGCGCTCAACCTCTTCTGTTAGCGTGAGGAGGCATGATGAGCTTCTTTCCCGTCCTTCTGCTTGCCGGGCTATCACAGCTTCCGGCACCCATCGCACCCCTGGTCACGGATGACCCGACTATCCCTTCAGGAGCGCAGGCGGTTGCAACAGCGCAGGGCGTAGGTGTGCAGATTTACGAGTGCGCAACGCAGAGCACAGGCTGGGACTGGCGGCTGCGTGCGCCCGAGGCAAAGCTGCTTGACCCCGCGACACACAAGCAAGAGGGCATGCATGGCGCCGGGCCTTCCTGGACATGGAATGATGGCAGCTCGATCCTGGGCCGCGTCGAGAGGACGCGCCCTTCGCCGGAGGCGGGCAGCATCGCGTGGCTGCTGGTGGCCGCGCATGCCGGGGGCGCGGGATCCGGCCTGCTGGCAACGGTGGTGTGGGTGCGCCGGTCTGACACGCACGGCGGCGTGGCTCCTGCGGGAGGCTGTGACGCGGCACATGCGGCCGTGCTTGTGCGTGTGCCTTACCAGGCGACCTACACGTTTTATGCGGCGGCACCGCGGTAAAACGGCCCGACCCTTACCTGCGGATCAATAGCCGCTTCCGCAGCATGTCGAGCGCCTGCTGTGCGGAGAGCTGGCGGACGCGGTCGCGGTCGCCGGAAAATCGTTCTTCGCGCACATCGATCTGCGAGCCATCGCTGACAGCGATGTAGACCAGGCCGACCGGCTTTTCCTCGGAACCACCGCCCGGCCCAGCGATGCCTGTGATGCCCAGGCCAAAGGTGCTGCCCGTGCGAGCGCGGATGCCGGCAGCAAGCGCTTTTGCCACCTCGCTGCTTACCGCGCCGTGCTCAGCGATCAGGGATGCCGGCACGTCGGCAAAGTGCGTCTTCAGCTCATTGGAGTACACCACCGCGCCGCCCAGGAAAGCGCGCGACGAGCCGCTGATGCTTGTGAGCCGTTGTGCGACCAGGCCGCCGGTGCAGCTCTCCGCCACCGCCAGCGTGGCCCCGGCCAGCTCCAGGTGGTACAGCACGATGCGCTCGAGGGTTTCGCCGTTAGAGGAGTAGACCGCCTCCTCCAGTTCCTCCTCAATTTCGCCGGCCAGAGCATCCACGCGCGCCTGCGCTTCCTCCAGACTGGGCTTGGTGCAGATCAGGTTGAGCTGGATGTCGCCCAGGTGCGCGAGTATGGTTGTTTCGATGTCGGTGTAGCGGCCGTAGATCGGCGCGATGCGTGTGTCGCAGGTCGACTCGCCCATCATCGCGACCTTGAGCGTGCGCGTGGCGAAATAGCGGCGCTGGATGGCTGCAGTCAGGCGGGGGAGCACAGCGGCTTCGAACATGGGCTTCATCTCACTGGGCGGCCCGGGCAGCAGCACCACGAGCTTGCGGTGCCCTTCGTACACGGTGTCCAGCCACTGCCCGGGTGCGGTGCCATTGGTGTTGGACAGCGGCTCGGCCCCTTCCAGGATGTCGCCCTGCTTGGTGTTGTTGTCGGTGATCTGGATGCGGCGCGCGGCAAAGCGTGCGTAGAGCGCGGCCACGATCTCCTGGTTGCGACGCAGCCGCACGCCCAGTGCATCCGCTGCGCTTTCGCGGGTCAGGTCGTCCTCGGTGGGGCCAAGGCCGCCGGTCAGCACCACGATATCGGCGCGCACCAGCGCATTGCGGATGGCGCTGACCAGGTGCTCGCGCCGGTCGCCGACGATTGTCTTGGCAGAGATGCGCACCCCCAGCTGGTTGAGCTGCGCCGTGAGGTAAAGCGAGTTGGTGTCCTGCCGGTACGGCGTCAACAGTTCTGAGCCGACGGCGATGATGTCACAGTTCATGGTTGTTCCGGTCCTTCTTCTATCCGGCTGCGCGAGCGTGCGCAAGGGCGCCTGGCCCCTCTCAGAATAAGCGCAGGCCTTCTACACCGAGCGGCAGTGTAAATAAGGCATTGCCGGTTGCGATCACTGCATCGCCCCCGGTCATAAACGCGAGCCCGATGATGCCGCTGCCTGCCGCTACCAGGTCCGCGCTGCCGTCGGGTGCCACCGCGACAATACCGCGTCGCCCGGCCAGCGCGGCGGCCACGTACACATTGCCTGCCACATCCACCGCAAGCCCCTGAGGCCGACCCAGCCCGCGGTAACGTACGGTCGGGGTACCGTCGGGGCCGATCGCGTAGAGCGTGTCGTAGCTCGAGGTGGTGGGGCCGGCGACAAACAAGGTGTCATCCATGCCAAAGGCCAGGTGGTAGGCCGAGATCGAGGGCTCGAGCGTGGCGAACACAAAGATCTGCCGGTCCGGAGCGATCTTGAAGATGGTCCCGGAGCGATCCCCGACATACAGGTTGCCGACTGCGTCAAATGCGATCCCTGTCGCAATGCCCATGCCCTCCGAAAAGATAGAGGAGGCACCTTCCGAAGTCACGCGGTAGATCGTCCCGTTGTTGCGCGAAGACACATACAGGTGGCCGTCCGGGCCCACAGCCAGGCCGGTGGCATTGGTGATGCCGGTCACAAAGGGCGCGATCTCACCCGCCGGATCGACGCGAAAGATCGAGACCGGTGTTTCCTGCCCGCGCGGGCCGGAGAAGGTAGCAAAGACGTTGCCCAGCGTGTCGACGGCGGGGTTCGAGACCTGGTGGATGCCCGAGGCGAGCAGCTGTGCGACGTCGATCGGCACGGAGTTGCTCTCGCCGCCGCTGCGCAGCACACGCAGCAGACCGGGCTCGCTCTCATCCGGGATGCGCAGCACCAGCCGCTCTTCGCGGCTTAGGAGCACGCCGGCGGACAGCTCCCCCAGCATCGCTACGGGCAGGCGGCCGGCTACAGCAGCCAGCGACGAGCCATGGACATGGATTTCACCGCCGGGCAGCGCAGCGATGGGGTGGACGCGCGAGATGCGCGGGGTCGGCAGCTCCGCAGGGTTTACAGGGGTCGGGGTAGAAGGGTCAGGACTCATCCATCTCTACTTTAGCTCCCTTGCCGCGAATAGCCAGGTCGCTCGCCTGCGCTACCACCAATGCCCGATCAGCGCACCCACAAGCAGGGCGTAGATGCCGGCCGCGGCGTCGTCCATCAGGATGCCGATGCCGCCATGCAAAGCCTCCAGCTGCCGTACAGGGGGCGGCTTCAGGATGTCGAAGATGCGAAACAGCAAGAGCGCGAGCAGGGCATGCTGCCAGTCGGCATGGCCGTAGCCGCAAAAGGCAAGCAGCGCGATCCACTGCCCGGCGACTTCGTCGATCACCACGTGGCCGGGGTCGCCTCGGCCGGACTCTCGCTCCACGATGCCTGCCGCCGGGATGCCGGTGACCAGGGCCAGCAGCGCTGCCAGCAGGGTTGCGGCGCGCAGCGCGGGCGGAGAGGGGTCAACGAGCCAGCGATAACCCAGCCACAACAGCACAGCCACTACGGAGCCCCAGGTACCGGGTCCCGGCTTGAGGAAGCCGGTGCCGAAGACAGTGGCTACGGTCCAGGCCCAGGGAGTACGCGGGGGGCGTGGCATCAGGTCACGATAAGGGTTCGCCGCGCCTGTTTGTCCTCGCTCTGGAGTGTCCACGCCCGCGATCTTAGCCACGCTCGTCCGGCTCCCGCTTGCCGCCGCGCAGACCGTCGAGCTCATCCAGCAGCTCGGGGTCATGCACGGGCGACGAGATGCGGTAAGCACCGGAGGCCCACTTGCCGAGATCAATTACCCGGCACCGGTCGGAGCAGAAGGGGAACTCCGGGTCGCCCGCCACCACCAGCGTGGAGCAGGTGGGGCAGCGCAGCGCCTTGACTTTCTTTGCAGTCTTTTCAGCAGCCATCGTTAAAGAACTCGTGCGACCACGTCGTAGTCGTGTGCCTCGGTGATCTCGCATGTGTAGAAGCTGCCGGGCACCAGCAGCTCATGCTCGCCAAAGTCGTTCAGGTACAGCTTGCCATCAATCTCGGGCGCATGGAATGGCGAGCGGCCTTCCCAGAGCAGCGGAGTTTCCTCGCTGGGGCCCTCGACCAGCACTTCAACGCGGCGGCCTACCCAATGCTGCTTGCCCGCAGCCGAGATCCCCTGCTGCAGCTTCATCAGCGAGCGGCGGCGGGCCTCGATGGTCCGGCGCGGGACTTTGGCCGTGAACTCAAAGGCGCCTGCGCCTTCCTCGTCCGAGTAGGCAAACACACCCATCCAGTCAAACTGCGCATCGCGAACAAACTGCTTCAGGATTGCGAAATCTTCCTCCGTCTCACCCGGGAAGCCGACGATAAAGCCAGTCCGAATCACGAGGTCGGGCACGATGCTGCGAGCCTTCTCGAGCGTGCGGAGAAAGATCTCCGCCCCTGCGCCGCGGCGCATGCGCTTGAGCACCGCGGGTGAGCCGTGCTGCAGAGGTACGTCCAGGTACGGGCAGATGTTGGCATGCGCAGCCATTGTCTCCAGCAGGCGCGTGGTGATGCGGTTCGGGTAGGTGTAGAGGAAGCGGAGCCAGTGCAGCCCTGGAAGACCGGCAAGCCGATTAAGCAGCAGCGCGAGTCCGTCGCGCAGGCCGAGATCCTCGCCGTAGCAGGTGGTGTCCTGGCCGACAAGCGTGATCTCGCGCACGCCGCTTGCGATCAGCCGCTCGGCCTCGCGAACGATGGACTCCACGGGGCGCGAGCGGAACTTGCCGCGAAGGTTCGGGATCACGCAGAAGGTGCAGGGGTGGTCGCAGCCTTCGGCGATTTTTATGTAGGCGGAGGCGCGGCCGGTGGCAAGTAGCCGCGGCGTGTCGTCGGAGTACAGGTAGGTCGGCAGCGAGGAGGTCTCGGCTCCGTCCCACGTGGCGCGGGTAAAACGGCCCTGCCTTTCGCGCAGGTCGCCTTCGGGGCGGCTCGCGACGGGGTTGCTCCCGGAGCCCGGCATGGAAAAGGTCGTCTCTGCCGCTGCGTGGAGGATGGCGGGCGCACTCGCTCCGCTGCTCAGGATGTGGAACGGGGAATGCGGCAGGAGGGCTGGTACCGGCAGAGGCTTTACGAGGCCCACAGCCTTGAGAATCGCTTCGAGCTCGCCGGTGCCGACCACCGCATCCACCTCGGGGATGTTCTTCCGGATCTCATCGCGGTAGCGCTCCACCAGGCAGCCGGCCACGATCAGCTTCTGTGCCCGTCCGCCCGCGCCGAGCTTGTGCTCTGCCATCTCCAGGATTGTGTCGACGGACTCCTGCTTAGCTGAGTCGATAAACGAACAGGTATTGACGACGAGCACATCGGCCGCGGCGGTGTCGGTGGTCAGCTCCGCGCCGGCTTGCTGCAGCATGCCCATCATTACTTCACTGTCCACCAGGTTCTTGGGGCAGCCGAGCGAGACGAAACCGATCTTGAGCGGGGCAGGCGAAACGAGCGCCGGGGCAGGGTCACCGGGAAGTTGGAGGACTGGAGACACTCCCTGAGTTTAGCCGATACAGCGGCATGCTTTGCTGCATACGCTCTTTATCAAGCCTGGAAGTGCCTTTACTGCGCAGCTTGGAACACCTGCAAGCGACGGGTAAGCGTTTGTATGTACATGTGCAGAGAGTTCTTATGTACATTGAAAGCAGAAGAGGTTCCGGCTATGCAGATTACAGCGACAAACTTCCGCAAGGACATGTTCCAGGTCTTCGAGCGGGCGAAGCAAGGGGAAGAGGTGCTGGTCTCGCATAAGGGCGAGCAGTTCCGGCTGGTGCCGGAGAAGCCAGTGTCGAAGCTGAGCCGCCTGCGGCCGATCCAGCTCCTGAATCCGGGGTCGACAGAAGCGGATGAGGAGAAGATGAAGCAGGACATATGGGACGAGATGGAAGCGGAGTGGGATTTCTTCTACGGGAAGGCTCCTAAGAGTGATCGCCTACCTTGACACACATGTGGCGATCTGGCTCGTCGATGGGCAGCTCAAGAAGATTTCGAAACCTGCGTCACAGATGATTGAGCGCTGCTCCTTGTTGTTGTCGCCCACCGTCGTGCTCGAGATCGAGTACATGTTTGAAGTAGGGCGTATTTCCAAGCGGTCAGCCGTTGTGCTCGACACGCTCAAAGCAGACCTGAACGTTGAGCTCTGCAGTCTGCCTTTCTTGAGTGTCACAAAGACCGCAGTTTTTGAGAGTTGGACACGCGACACCTTTGATCGTCTGATCGTGGCGCATGCCCGCGCAAATGGCGTCGCTGCTTTGATCTCGGCGGATGAACGCGTCGGAGCCAACTACAGCGCAACAGTCTGGTAGGTAATGATGCGGAACGGAATGCAGACAGATGCCACCCGGAGGGACCTGCTGCGCGGGTTCGCCGGCACCCTTGCAGGAACAGCGCTGACCCGCTCGGCAGCGGGCTCTGTCCAGCAGCCGGACACACCGTCCGCGCTCAAAGCCTCACCCGCAGCCTCGCAGGCTCGACGCGGCCGCATCCGCCAGTCCGTCTCCCAGTGGTGCTTCAAGGAGTGGGCGCTGCCGGAACTCTGCCAGCATGCGCGAGCGCTCGGTCTGGTCGGCGTCGATCTGCTGACGCCGGAGGAGTACGCGGTCCCCGCGCAGTACGGCTTGCGCTGCACCATGGGCTACGCAGGCGGAGGCGAGATCGAGCGCGGCCTCAACCGCACCGAGCATCACGACGCGATTGTGGCCGGCCTGACCGCCGGGATCCCGCAGGCCGCTGCCGCCGGCGTGCCGAACGTCATCACCTTCTCCGGGCTGCGCGACGGTATCTCTGATGAAGAGGGCGCGCGCAACACCATCGCCGGGCTCCGCCGCATCGCGCCCATCGCCGAGGCGCATGGCGTTACTGTCTGCATGGAGCTGCTCAACTCCCGGCGAGACCACCCGCACTACATGGCCGACCACACGGCCTGGGGTGCTGCTGTGGTGCGTGCTGTCGGCTCACCGCACATCAAGCTGCTGTACGACGCCTACCACATGCAGATCATGGAAGGCGATCTGATCGAGACGCTGCGGACCTACGGTGACACCATTGCACACATCCACACCGGAGGGGTACCGGGCCGGCATGAGCTCGACGGGCCGACGCAGGAGGTTGCCTGGGCCGGCGTGATGCGGGCGCTGGCCGACATGCACTTCGCCGGCTACGTCGCGCACGAGTTCGTGCCCGCAGGCGACCCGCTCGAAGGGCTCACCCACGCCGTCGCGCTCTGCGATGTCTGAGAACGCAGAAGCAAAACCGCCTGCGCGGCTGGCGGTCCTTTCAGGGAGGGAACTCGTTTTCAAGGAAAACACCTCACGAAGTGGGCGCCGACCGCGCAGGCGGTCTTGCTCCGTTTTCTGGTAGATTGAAGACGTGCCGGGCCCTGCGCGGCGCAATCCCGCCAACCCCGCCAGGTCCGGAAGGAAGCAACGGCAACGGGCTCGTGCGTGCGCAGCAGGCTCCCCGGTACTTGAATCCCCTGCACACCGGGAACGTCCTCAGGAGACAATCAGAGCAGATCGTCAGCCTCTGTGAGGCCGCTCTTGCTTCTTGTCTGGAGAACTGTTTGAACCTGGATGGACCTCAAAGGCTGGTGCGGCGCGCGAAAATCAGCGCCCTCGGCACCTATGTTCCCACGCGTATTCTCACCAATGCCGACCTCGAGAAGATGGTCGACACCTCGGACCAATGGATCGTGGAGCGCACCGGCATCCGGGAGCGCCATATAGCCGATAAAGGTACAGCCACCAGCGACCTCGCGGCGGAAGCGGGCCGGCGCTGCCTCCTCGACCGCGGCATCTCGCCGGAAGAGGTCGAAGTCATCATCGTCGCGACCGTGAGCCCGGACATGCCGTTTCCGGCCACGGCCTGCCTGGTGCAGGAGAAGATCGGTGCACACCATGCCTGGGGCTTCGATCTGGGCGCGGCCTGCTCAGGCTTCCTATACGCCCTGCAGGTTGGGGCCAAGCTCATCGAGAGCGGCGCGCAGGAGAGGGTCATGGTCATCGGTGCCGACACGATGAGCTCCATGATCGACTACACCGACCGCAGCACCTGCATTCTCTTCGGCGACGGCGCGGGTGCGGTGTTGCTGGAGCCGACAGCCGAGGGCGAAGAAGGCATTCTGGACTATGCGCACGAGATTGATGGCTCAGGCGCTTTGGCGCTGCGCCTGCCCGCGGGCGGCAGCCTGCAGCCGGCCAGTGCGGAGACGGTCGCGAACAAGCAGCACTACGTCTACCAGGACGGCCAGACGGTCTACAAATTTGCGGTACGCAAGATGGCCGAGATCGCCGAGCGGGTGCTTACGCGCAACCACCTTACCGGCAGCGACCTGGCCTGCTTTATTCCGCACCAGGCCAACCGCCGCATCATTGAGTCCACGGCACAGCGCCTGGGGATGCCCATCGAACGCGTCTTGATCAACATCGACCGCTACGGCAACACCATTGCCGCCACCGTACCGCTGGCCATGGGCAGTGCGCGTGAAGAAGGCAAGCTCCACAAAGGCGACATGGTCCTGCTGGCCAGCGTGGGCGCGGGATTTACGGTTGGGGCAACGCTGCTGCGTTGGGAGCTGGCCTAAGCCTCAAGCCGCCCTGAGCCCGCCCGAGCTGTTGCCGTGGCTACGCCTGGGCCGAGGCTGGTGCGGCCGTCTGAGGCGCTTTCTGGTGGCGCTCCCAGCTCTGCTTTTTGCGCCGATACTGCCAGAAGCCAAAAGCCACCGCGGCCAGAAGCAGTGAGAAGAACGTCCATAGGATGGGCGCGGACCACTCGGACAGGTACTGGTTCCACACCCGGAGCACCCTCCGTCCGTAGGTTGCCGCAATCCAGCACACGAGCCCGTACCGGACGGTACGCGCCGCCGCAAAGGCAAGGATGAAGTGTCTGCGCGACGCACCCAGCGCACCAGCGCCGAGCAGCAGCGGCATCAGCGGAACCGGCGGGGGCAGCAGCCCGCTGATCGCGATCGTTGCCAGTCCATGGCTCCGCATCCACTTCTTCACCGGGCGGATCATCCGCTTGGAGGCGAAGAACTCGAGCATAGCCTCACCGCCTTTTTGACCGGCTTTCCAGGTGGTGTAGCCGCCCAGCACACTAGCCACAATGGCAGTGAGAGCAAGCAGCCACAAGTGTGCGCTGCGCTGTGCGGCGAGCAGCAGCAGGAGCACATCGGTGCTGCCCGGCAGCGGCAGCGGGATAATTGCCGCGTCCAGCAGGGAGATGAGAAATAGCCCAGGCAATCCAAGCTGGAGGAGCCAGGGAGGCATATGGCCGGCATGTTTGGTTCCGGGCGTCCCGCTCCCGCCCCCGTGGCCGGCATGGGCGTGGCTTTGAAGCAGCGACAGGAGGGCAGGGAGGTGCAGTGCTGGTACGAGGGTGTGCATAGCCACTCCTTTGGAAGCGTTCCAGCGTCTCGTCGCGGGTATCCGGACCAAAATAGATGTTCTGCTCGCCTTTCCTGCGCCGCCTACCCCAGAAACGCCAGCTCCGCCCGGGACGGGACCAGCCCCAGGGCATACGTTTCCGCAAAGAAGCGTTCCACCCCGGCGATCGCGGGGCCGTCCAGCGCGTAATGGATGTTCCGGGTCAGGTAGGTTCGGACCGTCTCTGCCCGAAGCTTGAGCCGAGGCGCCCACTCGCTGACAAGCTCCTCCACATGCGCCAGCCCTGCGTCCCGGGAGCGGAGAAAGTCGCGCGCGATGCCGGCCCGCTCGCCTGCCGAGAGGCCGCGGAGAGAGGACTCCCGGATCGCCCAGAACGCTGAAACCCAGGCTGTCCCCGTCGCTCGGTGCCAGAGGTGCCCCAGGTCGAGATAACGCAGGCGCTCGCCCGAACTCCCCTGCCGCGCAGCCCGGTCCCGCAGGGCCAGTAGAGCCGGGTCGCCGATCAAGAGCGCTGCATCGGCCGCCTGTAGCATCCCGTCCAGCTCCGGCGCATGCGCCAGAAACCGCGGAGTGTGCCGCCAGAACTGCCGAAACAGCACCTGCGTATACAGCGCAGAGGTACGCGAGGCTGTATCGAGTGCAACCGTGCCGATCCGCGCCAGCTCCCCAGGCGTAGGCTCCTCCAGATCGGGCTCCTCGTTTCCATCATTCACCGGCTCCGGGCTGTCCTCAGCGGCACGTATAACCAGTAGAAGGGAGCGGATCGAGCCCAGCGACGCGATCGCGCAGCCAGGGATCACCAGCAGCCCAGGGGTTAGTCCAGGAATCAGCCCGGAGGTCGGTTCAGGGATCGCGCCATAGGCGCCGATCGGGATGAGCCCGATATCGGCCGACCCCCGCCCCAGTGCCTGGGCGCAGGCCGCGGGTGTCATCTTCTCGATTTCATACCGCCGGGCGAGCTCCGCAGCTTGGGGAGCGTGCTCAAAGTTCCACATCAGCGGTGCCGGGTTCAGGAAGTCGATGGCAGCAATGCGCAGCAGGGGCGTCACGCCCAGTCCTGCGCATTAGACTCGGGCGCTGACCGTGGCTTGCGCAGCGGCCGCAGCCACACCGGCGCAAAGGTGCACAGCAGTGCCAGCAGCTGCACGCTCAGCAGGGCTGCGACAGCCGGCAGGGTGCTGAAGGCGCACCAGGCGAGCGCGATCCAGAACGCCATATCCGCCGAAGCAGCCAAGTAGACCCAGTCCGGGAACCGGTGCTGGTCGCCGCCGAAGCTCATCTGCTCGATCGCCGGATACGGCGAACCCGCGCGCCAGCCCGTTGCGCGCAGAGCCGCAACCGGCATCAAATTAAGCGAGAGTACAAGAGCGGTCCAGGCAGGCAGCGCCCAGGGCAGCTCAGCATAGTGAGCAAACACAACCAGCGTTAAGGCGATGGTCAGTAGCACGTTCAGGGTCGCGCCGGCATGGACCAGTGGCGGGAAACGGCCCATATCGGTCAGCCGGTTCATTTGATTGAGCGGCTTGGTGGGTGGAAGAGAAAACTTCGGAGCCATTGCGCTAGTGTCTCTCCAGACACTCTAGCCGAAGCGGGAGGAGCAATACACATGGCAAGTGAGGAAGAAGCACGCGAGGGAGCAACAAGCCGGGCACGCAACGTCCTCGGCGGGCCGCTCGAAACATGCGGCAAGGATCCTGTCACAGGCTTTTACCGCAACGGCTGCTGTGACACCGGGCCGGATGACGCCGGGGTTCATGTGGTTTGCGCGATCGTCACCGATGCTTTCTTGGTCTTCTCCAAGAGCCGCGGCAACGATCTGTCGACCCCGCGGCCCGGCTTCGGCGGCCTCCATGCCGGCGACCCCTGGTGCCTGTGCGTCGGGCGCTGGGTGGAGGCAGAGCGCCACGGGATGGCCCCACCCATCTTGCTGCGCGCCACCCACGAGGCTGCGCTCGAGTTGGTTTCGCTCGAAACGCTTCTGCAGTATGCCCTGGACCGCGAAACCGTTCAGGGCTGAGCGGTTGGCTTAGCCTCACAGAACCCTCAGGCAGGCCTTCGCCGGTTTTGGCGGCAGACGCCTTCAGCGTGGTACTTCGGGAACTTGAGGCAGGGGGAAGTCCCGGCGTAGGCTCACCCTGACACTCCCAACGATCTCCATTCCTGCTGCGCTGAAGAGGCCTCCTTTGCCTGCGACCAAGTCGTTTCCGTCCCTGCCTGCGCCGCAGCTCGCCCACCTTGACGAAGCAAGCGGCCAGCCCGACGCAGACAAGACAGAGCCGGACCGCCTCGCCTGGCTTGCACTGAGCCTCACCCCGCAGCTAGGCTCCCGCCGTATTCTGCAGGCCGTCGAGCGGGCCGGCTCCGCACTGGAGCTTGTGCGCCTACCCTTGACGGCGCTGGAAGGACTGCGCCTACCGGCCGTCTCGGTCCAGTTTCTGGCGGACGGCCAGGCCATGCGCGCTGCCTCCGAGGAAGACACGCGCCTCCGTGCCCTGGGCAGCTCCGGCTTTCTTTCTTATGCCGATGCCGACTACCCCGAGCGCCTGCGCGAAATCTATGACCCGCCCCCGGTGCTCTGGTACCGTGGCAACGCGCAACTGCTCTCGGCGCATGGGATCGCGGTGGTGGGCACCCGGCAGCCCAGCCCTTACGGCACCGGGATGGCGGAGCTGCTGAGCCGCGATCTAGCCAACCGCAACCTCGTCATCATGAGCGGCATGGCGCGCGGCATCGATACCTATGCCCATCGCGGCGCCCTCTCGAGCGGCAAGCCGACGCTTGCTATCTGGGGCACCGGGATCGACGTCATCTATCCCAAGGAGAACAAGTCGCTCGCCGAGCAGATCCTGGCTACCGGCGGCTGTATCGCGTCGGAGCAGCCACTCGGCACCTACCCGGCGCCGCCCAACTTTCCCAAGCGCAACCGCATTCTGAGCGCCTTAAGCCATGGCGTGCTGGTCATTGAGGCAGCGGAGTACTCAGGCTCCCGCGTCACTGCGCGTTGCGCCATCGAGCAGAACCGCGATGTCTATGCCGTGCCGGGCAATGTCACCAACAAGAACTCCTGGGGTCCTAATTCGCTCATCAAGCAGGGGGCCAAGCTCGTTGCCAGCTGGGAGGATGTGTGGGAAGACCTGCCTACGCAGGTGCGGGTTGCGCTCGAAGCGACGCTGCCCGGCTACGCGCCGGAGCCCCTCGGCACCGCGGCTACCCTGTTTGACGATGCGGGGCTGCCGCCTACCGAAACCCGCGTTCTGTCCGTCCTACACCATGACGAATCCCTGCAGCTGGACGAGGTCATGGAGAAGCTGGAAGGCGAGTTTTCTTCGGCGGAGGTCTTTACGGCGCTGTTTGAGCTGGAGCTTGCCGGAAAGATCCGGCAGCTGCCCGGCAAGCACTTCGTCCGGAGCTTCTAGCCACCCGGTGAGCCGGGGCGGGCGGCCACGGCGCTTCAGGGTTCGCTCAGAAGTGAGGTCCTGTGCGCCTCCAGCAGGCTTCAGCCTCCTCATGAAGCCGCGTTTGAACCCAAACAGGGCAACCCTGCATCGGACAGTTGTGCGAGCAACTCTTCGCTCTCCCAGGTAAATCTTCCCGATCGCTGCTGGCTCCCGTGGGGAGTCGCGTGGTAGGTTCCTATAGATTTCCGGTTTGGCTCCGAAGGGGCCCCAGGCCGCCGCACCCCAGAGAAGGATTCAATGAGCAAATCTCTCGTGATCGTCGAATCGCCTGCCAAGGCCAAAACGATCAACAAGTATCTCGGCAAGGATTACGTAGTGGAAGCCTCCCTGGGCCACATCAAGGACCTGCCGAAGAGCCGGATTGGCGTCGAGCTGGAAGACGGCTCCTTTTTGCCCGAGCTGATCGTGATCCCCGGCAAGGAAAAGATTGTCGAGCACCTTAAGAAGCTGGCTGCCAAGGCCGACCATATCTACCTGGCCCCTGACCCGGACCGCGAAGGCGAGGCCATCGCCGCCCATCTGGAAGAAGAGCTGCGCGGGGTCGGTAAGAACGACATCCAGCGCGTCACCTTCAACGAGATCACTCCCAAGGCCGTCAAGGCTGCATTTGAGAACGCGCGCAAGGTCAACGTGAACCTCGTGGACGCGCAGCAGACCCGGCGCGTCCTGGACCGCATCGTGGGCTACCAGATTTCCCCGCTGCTCTGGGACAAGGTCCGCCGCGGACTCTCCGCTGGCCGCGTCCAAACCGTCGCCGTGCGTCTCATCGTCGAGCGGGAGCAGGAGATCAAGAGCTTTGAACCGGTGGAGTACTGGCCCATCGACGCCATGCTGGAAGCACCTCGCCCAAACGGGGCAGAAGCGTCCAGCGGAGCATCAGCTGGGGCATCAACCGGCCGCGAGCCCGGGCTGTTTACTGCAAAGCTCTTCGCCGTCGATGGCGAACGCGTCGCAGTGCGCACTGTGGGCCAGCCTGCTGTGCCCGACGGCGCCACTGCGCTGGCGATCGTGGATGGTGCCATGGGTGCCGCCTGGACGGTGCGCTCGGTCGAGCGCAAGGAGCGCAAGCGCAACGCGCCCGCACCCTTCACCACCTCCAAGCTGCAGCAGGATGCTGCCGGCAAGCTCGGCTTTGGTGTCAAGCAGACGATGGGCTTGGCCCAGCGCCTGTATGAGGGCGTCGAGATCGGCCAGGAGGATGGCGAGCCCAATACTGTGGGCCTCATCACCTATATGCGTACCGACTCTACCCGCGTCTCCCCCGATGCCGTGACGGAAACCCGCGAGTGGATCGCGAAGGAGCTCGGCGAGCAGTACCTGCCTGCCAAGCCCAATGAGTTCAAGAGCAAGAAGGACGCGCAGGATGCGCATGAGGCCATCCGCCCGACCCACCCCGAGATGCATCCCGACTCGCTGAGCAAGGTCCTAAGCGATGCCGAGCTGCGGCTTTACCGGCTCATCTGGCAGCGCTTTATTGCCTCGCAGATGATGCCCGCTGTCTTCGACGTCACCACTGTCGAGATCGATGCGAAGGCCTCCCGTACTTACAACTTCCGCCTCAGTGGCTCCGTGCTTAAGTTCGAGGGCTTTCTCAAGGTTTACGAGGACGCTGACGAGAGCAGCGAAGACGAGCAGAAGCTGCCCGCACTTGCAGAAGGCCAGACCCTGGCGCTTGCCACCGCCTCTGCGCTTGAAAGCACAGCGCGCCGCCAGCGGGAAGCCCGCCGGGCCGAAGCACGCCGCCTGTGGGAGCTGCGCAAGGCAAAGATCGAGGCCCGCGCTGAGGACCAGGACCTCGACGAGGAGACGGTCAAAGCCATGTTGGGCGGCGAGTTCATCGAGGAGCCCGAAACGGAGCTCAAGGTCCGCCGTGCTGTGGAGGCCGTGCAAAAGTTTACTGAGCCCCCGGCCCGCTACTCTGAGGCCTCGCTGGTGCGTGTGCTTGAGGAGCGCGGCATCGGCCGCCCCTCCACCTATGCCGCCATCATCAACACGATCCAGGAGCGCGAGTACGTCCAGAAGGTAGGCGGCAAGAAGAATGGCGGTTTTATCCCGACTGAGATCGGCACCGTCGTGGCGGACCTGCTGGTCAAGAACTTCCCCTATATCTTTGACACCCAGTACACCGCGCGGCTTGAAACCGAGCTCGACGATGTAGAAGCCGGCAAGGAGCCGTGGACCTCGCTGCTGCAGGGCTTCTACGGCCACCTCAAGAAGGAGCTGGTGCACGCAGGCGAGCACATGGAAGATCTCAAACGTATGGAGATCCCCACGGACCAGACCTGCGACCTGTGCGGCTCACCCCTGGTGATGAAGTGGGGTAAATTCGGCACCTTTTATGCCTGCAGTGCGTACGACAAGAAAGTCAAAGGCAGCTGCTCCTTTACCAAGGAGAACTTCGACACCAAGCCGAACCTCGCCGCTGCCGACGGCGACGCCGAGGACAAGGAAGAGTTTTGCGAAGCCTGCGGCCGTCCCATGGTGCTGCGCAATGGGCGTTTCGGGCCCTTTATGGCCTGCACCGGCTACAACGCCGACCCGCCCTGCAAGACCGTGCGTCGCCTTACGCAAAAGCAGCAGCAGAAGCCACCGGTCCCGCTGGAGGAGAACTGCCCCAAGTGTGACTCGCAGCTGGTGCTGCGCAACGGCCAGTATGGCGAGTTCGTCTCCTGCTCGGCCTATCCCAAGTGCAAGTACATCAAGCAGGACACCATCGGCATGGCCTGCCCTAAATGCGCTGACGGCGAGATCGTGCAGAAGAAGTCCAAGTTCGGGACCATGTTCTACTCCTGCACCAACTATCCCAAGTGCAGCTTTACGGCCAACCACAAGCCCGTGGACCAACACTGCCCGGAGTGCAACAGCCCTTACCTGATGGAGAAGACGCTCAAGTCCGGCGTCTATCTGGTTTGTCCCAACAACCGCAAGACCACAGCCGCTGCGCCCCCGGCAGAGGACACCAAAAAGAAGGGCAAGAAGAAGAGCAGCGAAGAGGCGGATGAGCCTGTGGTCTGCACCTTTACCGAGCGCATCGGCGACGCCCCTATGCCAGGTTCTGCTCCCGGAGGTTCATCCACGGCCATCACTCTACCGGGCGCGGTGATTGCCGCGTCCAAGCAGCAGTCCTCCCGGCCCGCAGGGGCTAGCACTGGAGGCAAGGCAGCCGGCAAAAAGCCGCCGGCTGCCAAGGGCACCGGCCCCGCAAAGCGCTCCCCCAAGCGTGCAGCCGCAACTGTGTAACGCACCATGAGAGTGCGGCCTTCGATTATGCGACGGCCGCATCGTGAAAGTGAGAACAACGCAATGGCTCGTGCAACCTGGAATGGCAAAGTGATCGCAGAAGGCGATCAGTTCGAAACGGTGGAAGGCAATGTGTACTTCCCAGAAAGCTCACTCAAGCGTGAGTTCTTCCGCACCAGCTCTACCACCTCTACCTGCCCCTGGAAAGGGCAGGCACGCTACTACTCCCTCCTGATCGACGGGCAGGAGAATCAGGACGCCGCCTGGTACTACCCTGATCCGAAACCGGCTGCACACAACATCAAGAACCACGTCGCCTTCTGGCGCGGTGTTGAAGTCGAAAAGTAGGCCCGCACACCGTACAACGCAGCTCTGATCCAGCAAGAGGCCCGAGGGGAGATCTAACCCCTCGGGCCTTTTGAGTTCTGCTTCCTAGTAAGCTTGCAGCTGCGCCACCGGGAGCCGCACCTGGAAGCAGGTGGTCTCCTCTGTCGTTTGCACCCGGACATATCCGCGATGCACGCGGACAATCCGCTGCACCGTATCGAGGCCTAAACCAAGGCCCCTGCCCGGTGGCCGTGTCGTAAAAAACGGCTCGAAAATGCGATCCCTCAGCTCCGGCGGAATGCCGTGCCCGTTGTCCCAGATCTCCGTCAGCAGCAGATCGCCCGACAGCGCTACGCCCACCGTAATCTTCCCGCCTATCGTTCGGTGCGACTCGATCGCGTCGATAGCATTTTCCAACAGCGCCATCCATACCTGGTTCAGCTCGGACCCATAGGCGGAGATCGTCGGCAGCCCATCATCGTAGCGGCGCTCGACCTCGATGCCGTTCAGCCGGGAGCCCAACATGGCAAGCGTGCTCTCAATGCCTTGCGGCACACTGATCTCCTGAATCGGCGCCTGGTCCATGTAGGAGTAATCCTTGACCGCCCCGATCAGGTCAAAGATGCGGGCCGTTGCATCCAGCATCGCTTCTGTCATACGCTCGGCTCGCAGCGAGGACGCAAACTGCCGCGTCACCACCTCCACGCCGCGCCCATGCAGGGCAAGCTTCAGGCAGTCCAGATCCTTCGGCTCCACGCCTAGCTCAGCCAGCTCCGGCGTGCTCTGCCAGCTGCCTGCTTCGAGTCCGTTTTCCTGAAGCCACGCTTGCAAGGCGTCTTCACGCAGGGCCAGGTCCATGCCCTGCTTCGCCGCGCCCCGGCCGCGCATCTCCTCCTGCCAAGCCCGTACCGCGGTCAGCTCATCGGGCTTGAGGCAGATCGCGCCCAGCTCATACTTCTGCTGCCCGTAGGTGCGCAGCTCTGAGAGCAGACCTGAGGCCGAGCGTTGCGCCGCCGAAGCCGGATTGTTCAGCTCATGCGCCAGGTTGCCGGCCAGCTTGCCGAGAGCGTTGAGCTTCTCGGTCTGCTGCTCAATGCGCGTCACCTCGCGCACACGGTCCAGCAGGATGGAAACACAGCGCTGCGCCATGGAGGGGATCGCCCCCATCATCGCGTCGAACAGCGACCGGTCCACCACCAGCGCCCACAGCTCACCCACAGCCGTGCCGATGCCGCCGTACGTCTTCATGCGAGAGAAGGGCAGCAGCCCGGTGATCTGCCCGGCGCGCCCGATAAAGAGCGGCAATCCGCTGCCATGATCCCGGCGTACGTGGATCTCTCCTCGAAGCAGGATGTTCATCGACGTTGCTTCGCGGTTCTGGTCAAAAAGCACTTCACCCTGAGCCGCCAGGCGCTCTTCGCCGTGCTCAGCCAGCCACCCGAACTCCTCTCGGCTTAATCCCTGCAGAACCGAGATCTTTTCCAGTGCCTCGACGATTGCTTCGTGTGCGCTGGGCGCTGCCGGCTTTGACCCGCCTGCCCCCGCAGCTGCTCCTGCTCCGTCGCGCACCATCTCTGAGGAAGCTGCTGTGCCCGCTGCCATGCTCACCCCGTATCTGCTCCCATCGTACTCTTGCGTCTTGTCAGCTTCGTGTGTTCGCGGAACGGCTTTTCTGCCCCGAAGGTTCCTTAAAGATCTTGGTCAATTGCTGTGCGGCCGCTCCATCTCGCGCCTGCGCGTCGGCATTGTGTCGATCAGGCTGTTGAAGCGCTCGGCCGGTACAGGCTTGCTGCTTCGGAGCTTCGCTCCCCCATCCTCGCCCAGCAGCACCACCTTAAAGCCGGAACCTTCCACGCCGAAGCGCTGGCGCAATTTCGCCGCCTCCTGCGGTGCCGGGAACGCAAACGGCGCATCGAGCGGCGGCGCAAAGGCTCCGCCGCCCAGCACCAGAACCAGCAGCATATTGCGGTCCATCATGTCGTCTGCCGCGCCATCGAGCAGCCTCTCCTGCTCCCGCAGCCGCGGATCACTTCCGCTGGGGCTAAACACCAGCACCGGTCGGTAGCAGTCCCGCATTGCAGCCACTGTCTTCGGCTTTGCAGGGCAGTTGGGCTTTGCCTGCGCGAGCGGAAGGCCACACAGCAGCGCAGAGAAGAAGAGTGCACGCATACTGCGTAGGAAGACTGCGGGCCGCTTTCGGGATGCAGAGGCCCGCGGGTATTTCGTCTGCGCCTGCCTACGCGATCGCCTAGCGGCTCGGCTATGCCTTGCCGGCTACAACAGCAGTCGCCGCCCGGCTTGGCGCGTGCGCCGCAGGCTGCGGTGTTCCGTCCTTCACCACCACCGGATCCAGGAACGGCATCGCGGCTCGCAGCTCTGCGCCGACCGTTTCGATCGGGTGCTGGGCCTCGCCGCGACGAATCTCATCGAACGTCTTGTTCCCGGCCTCATTCTCCGCAATGAACTTCTTTGCAAACGTTCCATCCTGGATATCCGCGAGTATGCGCTTCATCTCCTCACGCACCGCAGGCGTTACCACGCGCTTGCCGGACTGGTAATCACCCCACTCGGCTGTGTTTGAGATGGAGTGGCGCATATACGCGAGGCCGCCGCGGTACATCAGGTCCACAATCAGCTTCAGCTCATGCAGGCACTCGAAGTACGCGATCTCCGGCTGATACCCGGCATCCACCAGCGTCTCAAAGCCGGCCTTCACCAGCTCTGCCGTGCCGCCGCATAGCACCGCCTGCTCGCCGAACAGGTCCGTCTCCGTCTCTTCCTTAAACGTCGTCTCAATCACGCCTGCGCGTGTGCAGCCGATGCCCTTGGCATACGAGAGCGCCAACTCCTTCGCACCGCCTGTTGCATCCTGTTCAATCGCGATCAGCCCCGGCGTGCCGCCGCCCTCGCTAAACACCTCGCGTACCCGGTGCCCCGGTGCCTTGGGCGCGACCAGAAACACATCCACATCCTTCGGCGGCTCAATCGTTCCGAAGCGGATGTTGAACCCATGCGCAAACACCAGCGCATCACCAGCCTTCAAGTTTTCCTTGATACTCTCCGCGTAGATGGTTCGCTGCAGCTCATCGGGCGCCAGGATCATCACCACGTCCGCCCAGTGCGCTGCCTCCGCCACCGGGCTCACCTCGAGCCCTGCCTTGCGTGCCTTTTCGGTCGACTTCGACCCTTCGCGCAAACCGATGCGTACCTCTACGCCTGAGTCCTTCAAGTTCAGCGCATGCGCATGCCCCTGCGATCCATAACCGATAATCGCCACTTTCTTGCCTTGGATGATGGAGAGGTCTGCGTCGTTATCGTGGTAAGTCTTTGCCATTCTTCCTGTATCCCTTCGTTGTTGCTGCCTGATCTGTAACACTGCTCGCTACTGTAAGCGTCAAACCTGCACAAGCCATACCCGGCTCATGAGGGATGTTGAAAGCAGAATCATCCTGAGCGAAGCGGGTAGCGCTCCGCGCCAAGGAATCTGCTGCTCGCGCTGACTACCGCCGGACCTCACTCCATAAATCGATGCTCTCCCGTCACATCCTGCTCCAGCACCTCAGCCTCTTGCTCGTTGCTGGCACTACCCGGCACCCGCATCGCCCCCAGCACACGCGAGCCATGCTTGCCGCGCCGCATCACCATGCGCCCGGTGCGCGCTACTTCGAGCACTGCGTCGCCGCTTTCTTCCAGCACCTGGATCAGCCCCTCGATCTTGCTCTCGACCCCCGTGATCTCGATCATCAGCGACTCCGTCGCAAGGTCCACGATGCGCGCCCGGAATACCTCTACCAGCTCGAAAATGTGTGAGCGTGTTTGCGGCGTCGCGGCCACCTTAATCAGCGCAAGCTCGCGCGTGACGGTTGCATGCTGCCCCACATCCTCCACGCTGATCACGTTCTCTAGCTTGTACAAGCTCGCCGCGATACGGTGCCCGGCTGTCCCAGAAGCCTCAGCAACAATCGTCATGCGCGAGGTGCCCGGCCGCTCCGATCTTCCGACGACGAGCGAGTAGATGTTGACGTTCAATCTCCGGAAGAGGAGGGAGACACGGCTTAATACGCCCGGCTTGTCTTCTACGAGTGCTACGAATGTGTGCAGCAACGAACCTCCTCTTGCTGATTGGCACTCGATGATGGATCTTCCATGCTGCAAGCTTGGAACGAGGCTTGGTCGGAGATTGTTTTCAAAAGAGCCGACAGGAAGTTCCGAGCCGATCTTTTAAGAAAGCTGGCATCATGTCGCGCGACTAAAGCCACTAAACATCCTCCCCCGTCTCCAGCATCGGATCCGGCCCTGGCCTGCGAATCATCTCATGCAGCGCTGCTCCGGCCGGGATCATCGGGTACACCGACTCTTCTTTCTCCACCAGGAAGTTAATCAAAAACGGCCCCTTGGTCCCTCGCGCCAGCGTTAGCGCCGCATCCACTTCGCCGCGCGTCCGCACCGTTACCCCCGGGATCCCGTGCGCCTCCGCCAGCTTCACAAAGTCCGGCGATAGAATCGGCGACGATGCATAGTTTTTCTCGTAGAAAAACTCTTGCCACTGCCGCACCATGCCCAGGTATCCGTTGTTCACGATAGCGATGTTGATGTCGAGCCCTTCCTGCGCAATCGTTGACAGCTCACAGGCCGTCATCTGGAAGCCGCCATCGCCCGCGATCACCCACACCTCGCGCTGCGGGCAGGCCACCTTGGCGCCGATACCAGCGGGCAGCGCAAAGCCCATCGTCCCCAGCCCGCCGGAGGTGATGAGCGTGCGCGGCTGCTCATGCCGGTAGTACTGTGCCTCCCACATCTGGTGCTGGCCCACATCAGTCGCCACAATCGCGTTGCCTCCGGTCGCACGCCACAGGTCATGCATCACATGCGCCGCATACAGGTGGCCCAGGTCCGGCAAGTTGCGGATGTCGCGCACCGCGCTCTCGCCCTTGCTCGCGTTGATCTCGCGCAGCCACACGCTCTCCGCCGCATCGCGCGCCGCGATGTGCGGCAGCAGCAGCTCGAGCACCTCGCGTAGGTCGCCGATCAGCGCCACATCTGCCTTCACGTTCTTGTTGATCTCGCTCGGATCGATCTCGATGTGAATCTTCTTCGCATGCGGCGCGTACGTTGCGAGCGTCCCGGTTACGCGATCATCAAAGCGCATGCCGCACGCAATCAGCAGATCGCTTTTCTGGATTGCATCGTTTACCCACGACTCGCCATGCATGCCCATCATGCCCAGCGCCAGCGGGTGCGAGGCAGGGTAGCCGCCCAGCCCCAGCAGCGTCGTTGCTACCGGGATCCCAAGCCGTTCCGCCAGCGTCTGCACCTGCTCGCTTGCCGCTGCCTTGATCACTCCGTGCCCGGCCAGGATCACCGGCCGCTTCGCTGCAAGCATCAGCTCTGCCGCGCTGCTGATTGAGTCATACCCTGCGCTCAGCATCGGGTGCGGCCGGCGCGGGCGCGGTGCCGCCGCGCTGAAGTTGAACTTCGCCAGCCCCTGCTGTGCATCCTTGGTGATGTCGACCAGCACCGGCCCTGGCCGACCCGCCTGCGCCACAGCAAACGCCTCGCGCAGCACCGGCGCAATTTCCTCTGCGCGTGTCACCAGGTAGTTGTGCTTGGTCACCGGCAGCGTTGCGCCTGTGATGTCGACTTCCTGGAACGCATCCGAGCCCAGCACCTTGCTCGAAACCTGCCCCGTGATGCAGACGATCGGGATCGAATCGAGCATCGCCGTCGCCAACCCCGTCACCATGTTTGTCGCGCCCGGACCGGACGTCGCAATCGCTACCCCCACACGCCCTGACGCGCGCGCGTAGCCGTCGGCCATATGGGTGGCGCCCTGCTCATGCCGCACCAGGATGTGCTTGATTGGGAACTTGCGCAGCGCGTCATACACGGGCAAGATCGCGCCGCCCGGGTAGCCGAATACCTCGCGCACACCCTCACCCTCGAGCGTTGCCCATACAATCTCTGCACCCGTCAGCTCAATCGTCTGCTGCGCCTCCACCGCACGCTCAATCGCTTCCACCGGCTCCGGCGTCGGCTCATAGCTCGCCTGAGCATCGCCTTGTGCGTTCGTACCCATCTGCCAGTCCTGGTAAGGGTTCGGCAGCTCTACACCCTCGGGCGTGGTGTTCGCTTTCTTGCTTTGGGCAGCCTTCGCCTGTTCGCTCTGCGGATTGCTCATCGTGTTGCTCCTGTCGCTTCTGCTGCGCTCTAGTTCGTTACCGCTCCGCGTGACGCGGAGGAAACACTGTCGGCGTATTTGCGGAACACTCCGCGCGCATACCGCGGCACCGGCTCCGTCCAGCTTCCAAGCCGCTCGGCTATCTCCGCTTCGGGCACGTCCATCGAGAGCGTCCGATTTGGGATATCAAACGTGATCATATCGCCCTCTCGCACTGCCGCAATCGGGCCGCCCATCGCTGCTTCCGGCGACACATGCCCGGCCATCAGCCCGCGCGTCGCCCCGCTGAAGCGGCCATCCGTCAGCAGCGCCACCGTCTCGCTCAGCGCAGGTATGCCTGCTACCGCTGCGGTGACAGATAGCATCTCCTGCATGCCGGGACCGCCGCGCGGACCCTCGTACCGAATCACCATTACGTCACCCGGTGCGATACGCCCTTGCCGCACCGCTGCAAACGCCTCAGGCTCTGACTCAAATACTCGCGCCGGCCCCCTGTGCGTCAATCGCTTGTGCCCCGCCACTTTGATCACGCATCCCTCCGGCGCAATGTTCCCTTTCAGGATCACGAGTCCGCCCGTCGGCTTGATCGCCTGCCACGCCGGAAAAATCACCTGCTGCCCCGCCAACTCTTCTGCCAGTGCCGCTTCCTCGGCTAGCGTCCTGCCCGTTACATTCGGTGCCGTGCCGTCCAGCAGCCCCGCCTCCAACAGGCGCTTTGCCAAGAGCCGCGAGCCACCTGCCGCCTGATAATCCTTCGCCACATACCGCCCGCCCGGCTTCAGATCGCAAAGCAGAGGAGTGCCATTGCTGATGCGGTCGAAATCATCCACCGTCAACGGGATGTCGCGCTCATGCGCAATCGCGAGAAAGTGCAGCACCGCATTCGTTGACCCGCCCGATGCCGCTACGCTCGCGATTGCATTCTCAAGCGAGCGCTTCGTGATCAGCTCGGATGGGCGCAAGCCGCGCCGCGCCGCCTCCATGACAAGGTGCCCGGCCTGCCGGCACGCCTCCAGCTTCTCGGGCAAAAAGGCAGGGACCCCGCTCAGCCCAAGCGGCGAAATCCCGAGAAACTCACACGCCATCGCCATCGTGTTCGCCGTAAACTGCCCGCCGCATGCGCCTGCGCCTGGGCATGCATTGGCTTCCACCGCCTCCAGGCCTGCATCATCCAGCCGCCCCGCGGCATGCGACCCAATCGCTTCAAACACATCCTGCACCGTCAGGTCCTTGCCATCGAGGTGCCCCGGCGCAATGGAGCCTCCGTACAGCATCAGCCCCGGGATATCAAGCCGCGCCAACGCCATCACCGTACCCGGCATGTTCTTGTCACAGCCTGCGATACAGATCAGTCCATCAAACAGGTTGCCACGTGCTACCAGCTCTACCGAGTCCGCAATCATCTCGCGCGAGATCAGCGAAGCCTTCATGCCCTCGGTGCCCATCGTGATCCCGTCTGAGATCGTCACCGTGTTGAATTCCATCGGCGTCCCGCCAGCCTCGCGCACGCCAAGCTTCACCGCCTCAGCCAGCTCGCGCAGGTGGTAGTTGCACGGCCCAATCTCGGTCCACGTGTTGGCAATCCCGATGATCGGTTTCGCGAGATCTTCCCGCGTAAAGCCAATGGCCCGCAGCATCGCGCGCGCCGCCGCCCGACTCGGCCCCTCAGTCAGCGCATTGCTGTTGGTCTTGCCGTCTGTAATCTGATGAAGCTTTCCGTTGGTGCTCAAAACAAGCTCTTTTCTGTTCATGACTGCCAGTGATTATTTTGTAGACCTGCTGATCCAGTGAGTAGCAAGCCTTAGCGATGAGTAGACGACGAAAGTATTGATGGCCCAACCAAGAACGATGGAGACAGCTTGAATCTGAACACCTAGCCTCGAGAAGAAAGGAAGCCATGGATAGGAGGCAAAGATAATTGGTAGGAAGCTAAAACCAAATTCATCTGGTACTGCTAAGGCAAAGATAAGTCCCACGAGGATGAGGCCGATGTAGACACTTGTCACAAGTAGTGGAATACGCCTTTTCATACATGCAGATCCTCATTACGCTCGTGCTCGTGTCCATATATCCGCATCATGCCGCTGCTCAAACGCACGCAGCGCCTCGCTGTGCCGCAGTGTCAGCCCGATGTCATCCAGCCCCTGCAGCAGGCACTCCCGGCGGAATGCGTCGATCGCGAACTCTGCCTGGAACCCGGCGTCATCGGTGATTGTGTTCCCCTCAAGCGATACCGTGAGGGAGTAGCCATCCGCCGCCTTCGCGTGCAGCAGCAAACGCTCGATCTGCTCCTCCGGAAGCGCAACCAGCAGGATCCCGTTCTTGCCCGCATTCGAGTGGAAGATATCCGCAAAGCTCGGCGCCAACACACACCGGAAACCATACTGCGCCAGCGCCCACGCCGCATGCTCCCGCGAGGAACCGCAGCCGAAGTTCTTGCCTGCGACCAGAATCTGCGACCCAGCGAACGCCGGATTGTCCAGCACAAAGCCCGGGTTCTGCCGCCAGTCGTAAAAGAGGAAGTCCTCATAACCGGTGCGCTCAATGCGCTTCAGAAACTGCTTTGGAATGATCTGATCTGTGTCCACATTGGAAAGCTGAAGCGGCGTCACGACCGAGGTCAACGTTGTGAATGCATCCATTACGCCAGCACCTCCACTTCGCGATACTGCCATGTACGGATGTCAGTAAAGCGTCCCATCACAGCCGCCGCGGCGGCCATCGCGGGGCTCACCAGGTGGGTGCGACCGCCCCTGCCTTGGCGCCCTTCAAAGTTCCGATTGCTAGTCGAAGCACAGCGCTCACCCGGCAGCAGAATGTCCGGGTTCATGCCCAGGCACATTGAGCAGCCTGGCTCTCGCCAGTCAAAGCCGGCCTCCTTGAAAACTAGATCCAGCCCTTCGCGCTCCGCCTGCGCCTTGACCTGCTGCGAGCCCGGCACTACCATGCCGCGCACATGCGCATGCACCGTGTAGCCGGCCAGCACCTTGGCCGCGGCCCGCAGATCCTCAATGCGAGCGTTGGTACATGACCCGATAAACACGCGATCAATCGTGATCTCTTCGATCGGCGTTCCGGCCTTCAGATCCATGTAGGCAAGCGCCCTCTCGAGCCCATTGCGGTCCGCTTCCGTCGCACCCAGCGCAGGATCTGGCACAACATCGGTGACAGACACCACCATGCCCGGGCTTGTGCCCCACGTCACACATGGTGCCAGCTCATGCGCCGCGATTACGAGCTCCCGATCAAACATCGCGCCCTCATCGGTCGGCAGCTTACGCCACTCGGCTTTCGCGCGCTCCCATGCTTCGCCCTTCGGCGCAAACCGCCGGCCTTCCAGGTAAGCAAATGTCGTCTCATCCGGCGCAATCATCCCGGCGCGCGCACCTGCCTCAATGCTCATATTGCACACCGTCATGCGACCTTCCATGGAGAGCGCGCGGATCGCCGAGCCTGCATACTCGACCGCATAGCCCGTCGCGCCGTCCGTTCCGATCCGTCCGATGATGCCCAGCACGATGTCCTTCGCTGTTACGCCGTGCGGCAGCTCACCTTCCACCGAGATCCGAAACGTTTTTGGGCGCGACTGCGGCAGCGTTTGCGTCGCCAGCACGTGCTCTACCTCGCTGGTACCGATGCCAAATGCAAGCGCGCCAAATGCGCCGTGCGTCGAGGTATGCGAATCGCCGCACACAATCGTCATGCCCGGTTTGGTCGCGCCCAGCTCGGGGCCAATCATGTGCACAATACCCTGGTCCACAGAGTTCACATCAAACAGCTGCACGCCAAACTCCGCGCAATTCCTCCGCAGTGCGTCGATCTGCTTCGCCGCGATCGGGTCCTTGATATCGATGCGATCCTTGTCTGTCGGGACATTGTGGTCTACCGTCGCGAGTGTCCGGTCCGTCCGGGCCACCCTGCGTCCCTCCATCCGCAGCCCGTCAAAAGCCTGCGGTGAAGTCACCTCATGCACCAGCTGCAGATCGACATACAAGATCGTTGGCTCACCCGCAGGCTCCACCACCACATGCTGCTCCCATACTTTTTCAAACAGCGTTTTCATAAAACCCTCTGAGACCCCCTACGCGGGAGGCGGCCACTTCATGGCGTGTTCTCTTTCGATCTAAAAACTACCGCGTCGCTCCGGCCACACGCGCTTCCTCGCTGCTCGCCCGTAGCACCCCGATCACCGCATCGTTCACACGCGCACCCATCTCCTGCGTGCTGATCGGCGTCTCGCCGCTCCGCGCTAAATCTCTCGTCCGCGCACCTTCGCCCAACACCGCGTGCACTGCCTGCTCTACCGCCTGCGCCTCCGCCTCCAGCCCCGCGGAGTGCCGCAGCAGCATCGCCGCCGTCAGGATTGCACCAATCGGGTTTGCAATCCCTTGCCCCGCAATATCAGGCGCCGAGCCATGCACCGGCTCATACAGATTTACCTTGCCGCCCAGCGTTGCTGAGGGCAGCACACCCAGCGAGCCCGTAATCACACCCGCCTCATCTGACAAGATGTCGCCAAACAGGTTCTCCGTCAGGATCACATCAAAGCGTGTCGGCCGGTTCATCAGGTGCATCGCACACGCGTCCACATACTCATGTTCCACCTGCACCTCAGGGTAGTCCTTCGCAAGCTCGTTCACTGTTGCGCGCCATAGCTGCGATACCTCCAGCACATTCGCTTTGTCCACCGAGCACAGCTTCTTCCGCCGCTTGCCCGCGAGCTCAAACGCTACACGGGCCACGCGCTCGATCTCGCCGCGTGTGTAGCGCATTGTGTTCCAAGCCTCTTCGCCCGCACGGTTCCACGCACGCGGCTGCCCAAAGTACAGCCCGCCCAGCAGCTCGCGCACAAACAGGATGTCCGCGCCTTCCATCACCTCCGGCCGCAGCGGCGAGTTGGCCGCAAGCGCCGGATGCGCAAACGCCGGCCGCAGATTCGCATACCCGCCCAGAGCCGTCCGGATCGCCAGCAATCCCGCCTCAGGCCGCTCGCTCGGGGGCAGGGCATTGAACTTGTTGTCGCCCACCGCACCCAGAAACACCGCATCACTCGCGAGTGCCGCGTCGCGCGTACTCTCCGGCAGCGGCATACCCGCGGCATCGATCGCCGCCCCGCCGATCGCGCCCTCCGGGAACTGGAACGTATGTTCGCCCAGCGCGGCCACGGTCCGCAGGATGCGCACTGCCTCATCCGTCACCTCAGGGCCAATTCCGTCGCCCGCTAACACCAGAATCTTCAGCTGCATCTATCGCTCTCCCACTCCGCGCTCCATGCCGGCTCACGCTTCACAAAAAAATTGACCAAGCTCCTCGGCAACAGCCTGCGGCTGTTCCTCCGGGAGAAAATGTCCGCAAAATGCAATGGTGCTGCCCACAACATGCGCCGCCACGGCCTTGAGCGGAGAAGCCATATCACCTATCGAACCCTGATCGGCGCTGAGAGCCAGCACCGGCACCTGTAGCTTGCCTTTCGCGCTTAACGTACGATTTTGTTCCGCTGAAAGGGCTGCAGCTCGGTAGTACGCGAGCCCGGCACGCAGGCCACCGTCCTTCAAAAACACGCGCAGATACTCGGCGATATCCTCGTCTGCAAACGCCTCTGGATTCGCCGTCTTGTGTCGCAAAAACCAGTCCAGATACTCCCGTTCTCGTCCCGTGATCAATACCTCGGGCAGATCCGGGATCGCATGGAATGCGAAGTGCCAGGTGCGCCACGCGCGCTCCGGATCGATTGGCAGCGCATCCGGCAAAGTGATTCCTGGAATGCCTGCGTCCAGCAGCGCCATGCGTTCGACCTCGTCGCCGAAAAGCATGGCATACGGATAAGCCACCCAGGCGCCTACATCGTGCGCGGCCAGAAAGTATTGCTTTATGCCAATTTGCTGCAGCAGATTGTGCACAGCTATGGCCAGAGAGTGCGTATCGAAGCCGCTTGCCGGCCGGTCAGAGTCGCCCTGCCCGGGCATGTCCAGCGCCACAACTCGATAGGCTGCCGCAAGCAGAGGCATTACCTTGCGCCAGGCATACCAGCTCTCCGGAAAGCCGGCGAGGAGCACCACGGTTTTGCCGGTGGCCTTTCCTCCTGAGACGTAGTGCAGCCGAACACCGTGCACAGTGGCAAAGCGATGCTCAAAGCCGGCCAGATTGGCGTCAGGCCGAAAGTATGGTGACGAGCCAGCGCCGCCTCCTGCAGGCATAGATCCGCAGTCCGGTACCTGGAGCTCGGGGCCGCGATCTCTGATGCTGCTGGTCACAGCGTAGCCACCTCTGCAAACTTCGTGGCCAGGTTCACCAGATCCTGGTCATAAATCAACTTCTTCCGATCCGCCAGCGTCGTAAACGCGCCATAGGCCGCATCGAGCTGTGCCGGCGGGAGCACAAACCCAAGCTCCGCCAGGCGCGAGCGCAGAGCCGCCCGCCCGGAGTGCTTGCCCAGCACCAGCTTGTTCGCCGGCTGCCCCACAGAGGCAGGCGTCATAATCTCGTAGGTGAGCGGATTCGCAAGCATCCCGTGCTGGTGGATTCCCGCCTCATGCGCAAAAGCGTTCTCGCCAACAATCGCCTTATTCGGAGCGGGCTTAAAGGAGATCGTCTCGCCCAGCAGCTGGCTGGTCCCGTATAGCCTTTCCAGTACGATGTTGCTGCCCACGCCGTAGTGGTCTGCGCGCACCTTCAGCGCTGCCGCCAGCTCTTCCAGCGCAGCATTGCCGGCGCGCTCGCCAATGCCATTGATCGTGCACTCCACCTGCCGCGCGCCACCCTCTACCCCGGCCAGCGTATTTGCGACCGCCAGGCCCAGGTCATCATGGCAGTGGGTTGAGAGCACCACCGACTCCGCCCATGGCGTCCCGACCAGCACCCCGTCGTGCACCGTGCGGTACATCGCTGCGTAATCCTGCGGAGTTGAGTAGCCGGTTGTATCCGGCAGATTGATCGTCGTCGCCCCGGCCTCGATTGCTACTCGTACCATCACGCAGAGGTAGTCCGTGTCGGTCCGCGTCGCATCCTCCGCGCTAAACTCCACATCCTCCACATAGCTGCGCGCCAACCGCACCATCTCCCCCACCTGCTCCAGCGCCCGCTCGCGACTCATTTTGAGCTTGAACTCAAGGTGAATGTCCGAGCTCGCCAAAAAAGTGTGGATGCGCGCCCGCTCTGCATTCTCAATCGAAGCCGCAGCGCGCTCGATATCTTCCCGCCGCGCCCGCGCCAGCGATGCCACGACCGGCCTCCGCACCGCCGCGGCGATCTTGCGGATTGCCTGGAAGTCCCCCTCTGAGGAAATCGCAAACCCAGCCTCCAGGATGTCGACGCCCAGCTCCTCCAGAGCATGCGCCATGCGCAGCTTTTCGGGCTCCGTCATGCTGCAGCCGGGCGACTGCTCGCCATCCCGCAGAGTCGTATCGAAGAAAAGCACCTTGCCTTCACTCGCCATGTGCGCTCTGTTCCCCCACTGCCCTGATCGCACCTCCAGTTTTACGCAGCCGCTTGCATAAGTCCAATGACAAAATATCTTCCACGCCCTATAGTCCAGCTTATAAAAAGTCGACAGCACAGGAAAGGCATTCTCCACGCGAATGGACCTGGCTCAACTCGAAACCTTTCTAGCCATCACTGAGGAGCACGGCTTCTCCCGAGCCGCTGCGCGCCTCCATCGCACCCAGCCCGCCGTTAGTCAGACCATCCGTCGGCTGGAAGACGAGCTGGGCGAGCGGCTCTTTGAGCAGGGTACCCGCGATGGCACGCTTACTCCCGCCGGCGAAGTGCTCCGCGGCTATGCCGAACGGCTCCTGCGCCTCCGCGGTGAAGCCGCCGCAGCCGTAGCGCAACTCCGCTCGCTCGAGCGCGGCCGCCTTCTCGTCGCTGCCAATGAGTACACCTCGCACCTCCTGCTGCCTGTGCTCGCCGAGTACACGGAAAGCTGTCCGCAGATCCAGATCATCGTGCAGCGCTCCTTGGCTAGCCGCATCCCGGAGCAAGTCCTCGACCGCTCCGTTGAGCTCGGCGTCCTCTCCTTCCTTCCTGAGGAGAACGAGCTTTCGGCCGTCGCCATCTACGACGACGAAGTCGCACTTGTCGTCGATCCGCGTCACCCTTTGGCCGCCCATGCGCAGGTATCTGTCCGCGAGCTTGGCGCACAGAACTTTATCGGCCACGCTGTCCCTTCGCCGCTTCGAGCCGAGATCCTCGGCCTCTTCGCGCGGCTCAAGACCCCGCTCCACACCGGCGTGCAGCTGCCCAGTCTGGAGGCAGTCAAACGTTTTGTTGCCCGAGGCGCTGGCGTCGCGATCCTGCCCGCCTTGGCTGTCTCACAGGAGGTCGCTCGCGGCGAGCTTGTACGGGTGGCTGTCCCGGAGCTGGACTGGAAGCGCCGCCTCTGGATTGTGCATCGCCGCGCTGGTGCTCTCTCCCATGCCGGCGCACAGCTGATGCGCACCCTCCGCGCCCTAGCCCGAAGCAAGGGCCCGCCGCACCTTTATCTGCCTGCCGACTTGCCCACCTTGAGCGAAACAGAGGAAGGGAATACCACTCTGGCTTGATCTGCTCAGTCGCGAGCGGCTGGCAAACCGCTCATCCGCGAGCCGCGGGTAAGCAGCGTACCGGCAGCCGCAGCTGGACGTTCGAGTCGGGAGGTCTTGCTCGGGGACGTGATCCCCTCCCGCGGCTTCGCCTGCGTCAGCAAATACAGCAGCCCGGCTACAGCTGCAACACCCAGCAGGCACAGTAAGAGGAAGCGGGTCACACGCGGGGCGTTAAAGGGTGCCGACATAGCTATGGCTCCGGAGATAAAGCAGTGAGATGCGAGCCGGTGCCTGCCTGCGCAGGTACAATTACGGAGAACGGGAACGCCGTATCGCAAGGCGCCCGGATTTCAGGTAGAGCCCATCGGGCAACGCTTCGTGCGAACGCAAAACGAGCTTCGTGCCGGGGTGGGAGGTCACAACAAGGAATGAAGAATTGGATTCTGTTCTTGGCGGCTCTACCCCTGGTAGTCGCCGCTACCGCCGCGCACGCGCAGGAAAGCCGGCAGGATGCAAGCGTCAGCTACTCCGGACTGTTTACCAACTCGGTGGTCGGCAATGCCGTACACCAGTCTGCGACCGTTGCTGATATTGGCGTGGTAGGCAGCTACCGTTACCTGCTGACTCCTCGTGGTGCCGCCGAGGTGAACTACGGATATAACCGCTTCATCTCCGAGTTCAGCGGCCAGTTTGGCAATTATCGCGTGCACACGCAATTTCAGGAGTTCTCCGCCGAGTACGTTTATAGCGCTTTCTCCTACCGGAACTTCTTCCCGTTCATTGAAGGTGGTGTCGGCGGCTACTTCTTCGGCATCATCAACGACAATAAGACCTCCATTGGGCAGGCGGGCACCTTCAAAAGCAACACAGAGATAGGTGTTCCCTTTGGCGGCGGTGTCGCTTACGAGCTGAGCCCCAGCTTCGATATCCGGCTCGCCTATCGTGGTATTGCCGTGAAGGCTCCGGACTACGGTGCTCCCTCAAACATCACGCATACTGGCCGCTACGAGTACATCAATAACCCAGTCATTGGTGTCGCTTACCACTTTTGAACCCCGCCTTGCTGCGCAGACACCAAAGCCCCGCTTCGGCGGGGCTTCTTCTTTGTGCGCTTTATGCCTGCGTCCTCTCGATCGAGACTTGGGTCGAACCTTTGCGTTAAAAGATCCGGTACGACACACCCACGCTGAAGCCGTTAGGCGTTAGCCCATTGCTCGGCTGGCCCGGAAAGCCCGGCGCACTTGGGATGAGCTGGTACTCATACTCACCCCGGATCTTGATCCGCGGCTTGAAGCGATACTCAACGCCGCCTCCGGGCACAAACGCGAAATAGCTTCCGTAGCCGATATTGTCCGGGTACGTAATGGTCTTGGCGCCCACCAGGAACTTCGCGTAGGCGGTAAAGTCCCGGTAGCGGTATACGTTGCCGTAACCGCCTCCGAGAAAGTCCTTCTGGATCTGTCCTGCCGGCTTATTCAGGTCTAGAAGGCGCACTTCTCCTTCCAACCCGAACCGCCGAGTCACTTCGTAATCGCCGTAGAAGCCGACCCCATCCAGGCGGCCGAAATTATAGTCAGGCTTGAAGTTTGAGAACTCTACTCCGCCCCACACATGCCTAGAGCTGCCCGTCGCTGCTTCGTTGACCTGGGCTTGTGCATGGGTGGAGAGGAGAGTAGCGCCAAGGCAGATGAGGGTGAAAAGAAAACATTTTGCTCGCATCATGTGGTCTCCAGAAGTCCTGAACCGAGCGCGCTACTGCCCGGGACGCAGGGGTGATGTCTCCTGCGTCCCATAAGCCGTGTACTACTGGGGTGCTGCCTGTGTCTGCGCGGCCGTTCCTGTGGCTGGCGCAATGTCCGCCTGGCCCCCAGTTGCAGCCGTTGCACCCGCCGCTCCTGCGTCTCCAGCCGCTCCCGTTGCTCCTGCTGGTGCTCCGGCTGGTGCGGCGGTCGGCGTGGCGGTCGGTGCAGTAGGTGCCGGTTCCTGGTAATACTGCAGCCGCAGGTAGACCGGTGTCACCTCGAGCGGTAGCTTGTCTCCGGCATTGGTAATCAGAGGCGCAGGCGCATTCAGCAGCACCACCTTGTCATCCCAGGAGTCAATCCGCAGGTGGCTCCCCAGCGGCAGCGCGGCCTGCTGCTTGATGTCAGCTACAGTCAGCTTGCCCTGGCCCTTGCCCAGGGCGTCAAGCCATGGTGTGCCGTTTGGTTGGATCAGCGGATCGCCCAGCCGCGGCGAGAGCAGGGAAGTCAGCGCCTTTTCGCGGGCCATTATTTCCTGGAAGAACAGCCCTACGCTAGCTGACTTGTCCTTGTAGATCGAGTTGTTGAACAGTTCGACTGCCTTCTTGGCCGCCGCGGTGTTGTCCTGGTCCGTGTGGTTCATATTGATTCGCTGGAACGCCGCTTCGTCCGGGAACAGGAGCCGGTCATTAAAGGCGTAACGCGTATCAATGTGGTGGCCCAGCACGATATGAGCTAGCTCAAACGAGATCAATGCTGCCAAGTCCTCTTCGTTCGGAAGCACATCCACCAGGCCCTTGCTTAGCAGAATCGTGTTGCCGATAGCTAGCGACTCGAGCGGCTGCGTCAGCATGACGCGGCAGTGAATATCGCTTGGCAGCTGGAGGTTGTTGCCGATGATGATGTTGTTCGTGATCTGCTCGAGCACCTTATCAAATGGGCTCGCCGGTGCTAGGAGTCCGGCCTGCACCAGGCGATCCAGCACGTTGTTTTCGGCCTGCGTCACAAACAGCCGTTGCGCCTGCAAGGGGCTTACATCCTGCGAGTTCTGGCTCTGATCCTGTGCATTGTCAATCTGCATTGACGAATTATCCGACGCATTTTGCGGCAGCTTCAGCGAGTAACCCCAGAAGTTTGTCTGCGCCTTGAAGCCCTTCGCATGAGCTGCCGCTGCATGTTCTGACTCTTCGACATAAATCACTGAAGGAAGCCAGGTGCCATCCTGCAGATTCGCCCGCCAGCTGTCGAAGTGATAGTAGTGCGTGTCTGCATCATTCGGATTGCTCGAGTAGGTTCCATTGAAGCGCACGATGTGCGCATCCCGGTCCTCGATCCAGATACGGCCAAAGAAGCGGCCCGCGCCCGCCTTGTTCCTCGGCTTCACGTCAAAGACCACGCAGCGCACATTGCCGATAAACTCGCGGCGCACAAACGAGAAGTCGTAGTGCTGGAAGTCAAACCCGGCCGGGTCGATAAACATCATGTCCATAAAGCCGGTCGGCGAGTAGCTCAGCTCAAAGGCTTTGCTCAGCCCCGTCACATAGCTCAGAGAGCCATGCAGCAGCCCCCGCTTGGTCGCCTTCGAATCGTACTGCTCGTTGCTGAAAGTCTTGCCGAAGTCAACGCGGCCAATGATGTACTGGTCCGAAACCGGGATCTGGTACTCCACATTATCCGGCCGCATGTTCTGGATATAGGTCTGGACCACCGGCGTATGCTTGGCGATCTGCTTGACCGTATCCTTTTCCTGCGTCATCGCACGGCCGACCAGGTCCTTCTGCTCCGCGTTCAGCGGCACAAGCTGGAGCGGCTTTTCCTTCTTGGCCAGAGCGGGCACTGCCGCCAGTGAGACTCCAAACAGCAAGAGCCCGAGTTTGCGAACAACCATTGGAAACCCTCATTTCCGGCAGTGCCGGGTATGTAAATCGTTTAAGCAGGACCAGGCCCTAAGTACGGGGCGCTGTCCCGCCTAGGCCAGCTGGAACGCGACGTGAATGACGGAAGTCTGGTCAACTGCCTTGCCGTCCCGTGTTGCCGGTTTAAACCGAATACGCGCCGCCGCGAGTCTAGCCTGTTCATCCAGCCCATGGCCCAGGCCCTGGATCACGCGCAGCACCTCGACCTCTCCCGTCGCCGTAAAACGAACCTCCAGGGTCACATCGCCCTGAACATGGGCTTCCCGCGCCTCGGCTGTGTACTGCGGCAGAGGCTTCGACAACACAACGATCGGCGTTGTTGCCACCTCCTGCGCCCGCGCCGGCGAGCCGGCCGCCGCAGGAGGACCTGCTCCAAAACCTGTTGAGGCGACCGAGCCATGACCACCCGGCGTTCCACCCGGCGTGGAGCCTGATCCGAAGCTGGTCGAGGCGACCGTACCATGGCCCCCCGGTGCTCCGGCCGGCTGCGAGCCTGAGCCAAACCCGGTAGAAGCAATCGCGCCGCGGCTGCCATTCGGTGAGCCTGGCGCGCCTGATCCAAAGCCAGTCGCCGCCACCGCTGCCTGCCGCGGTGCGCCCTGCGCCGTGCTTGCCGTCGAGCCGAAGGCGCCCACCGCCGCCAGCTGCGACGGCTTTGCCGCATCATTCGTGTGCGCGCCCGTCGGCTGACCAAAGCCTGCTGCTTGTGCCTGCGCCACCTTGGGCGCAACCGAGGAGGGCGCCGGATTGGTCTTCATCGCCAGCGCGGGCCGTGGCGGCGTCGCCACTGGCCGAGGGGCTGGAGCCGGCATCGGCGGCGCCTTTACCTCGACCTTCATCGGTTCTACCTTGGGTGGCTCAATCACTGGCTTCGGCGGCACAATCTTGGGTTCCACCCTGGGCACAGGCGGTGTGGGCGGCATCTTGAACTTGGGTACCGGCGGAACGTACGGCTTCGGCGGCGGAGCCAGATACACAAGACTCTCCTGCCGGCGCACATGGGCCTCATGCACCTGGTCAAGCGTCAGCAGCAGGATCGCTGCGATGATCGCCAGGTTGACCCCGGCCGACACGCCAAACGACCGCAGGTTTCTTTTCTCAACCGGCAACAGCCCGAAGTTGGCATGGTTCAGCACGTCCCGTTGCGGCAGGGACCCTCTTCCCGCTGCACGCACGGCTCCGGCTTCTTCCACATCGCGGTACACATCTGGTGTCTGGGGCATAAGTCCTATCCTGGCTGGCGACGCTGGTCTCTGCGCCATGCCGTCTGTCTCAGGCTCCATGGGTATGCGGCGCCCCACTTCTCTCTCTGATGCCTTGCTGCTCGGATACACGTCCGTCTCCAGGTACCCATACTTGCGCTTGCCCTGCTGTGCTACAGGCCCGCGGTTCTACCGCCCGCGAGCAAATCCTCCGGCGGATCGAGCGGCCAGGCACACCCGCGCCTATCGAGGTAACTGCAGCATATCTCCCTCATTCTATCGGCGGGCGTAGTTTCACCTTTAGCCGGTACGGAAGTTTCGGTTACCATGGGGCCGATTAGGCTTATTGTATTGTTCCGGTTACGCTCTTTCGACGAACGGGCTGTTCATGTCGGTTGCTGATCTCACATTTTTCTCACATCTGCAAATAAGCAAAAGGGGCACACTTGAATATTCTAGTCACTGGCGGCGCCGGCTACATCGGGGGCACCGTTGCTGAGCTTCTTCTTGCCCGCGGCCACTCTGTCACCGTTTTCGACAACATGTCGCATGGCCACCCCTACCTGGTTCCCAAAGGCGCTGCCTTTGTGCAGGGCGAGCTTGCTGACCGCCCTCTCATCGAGGGCACCCTCCGCAACGGCGCTTTTGACGGTGTCCTGCACTTCGCCGCCTTTATCGAGGCAGGCGAAAGCATGCAGAACCCAGCCGTCTTCTTCCGCAACAACAGCGCCACGACCCTTACCTTGCTGGAGTCCATGCTCGCCGCCGGCTGCAAGCGCCTGGTCTTCTCCTCCACTGCTGCTCTCTATGGCGAGCCCGAGGTCACACCGATCCGCGAGGACGCCCCGCTGCGCCCCACCAACGCCTATGGCGAATCCAAGCTGCTGGTGGAGCAGATGCTTCGCTGGTTTTTCCAGGTCTACGGCTTTTCCTACGCCAGCCTGCGCTACTTCAATGTCGCGGGCGCCGTGCCCGGCCGCGGCGAGGCCCACAAGCCTGAGACCCACCTCATCCCCCTCGTTCTCGACGCGGCTATGGGGCGCCGCGCCGCCATCAAGGTCTTCGGGCAGGACTACCCCACCCCCGACGGCACCGCTGTCCGGGACTATATCCACGTCCGCGACCTCGCCGGGGCCCACCTGCTCGCGCTTGAGGCCCTTTCCTCGCGCCCGGAGCCGCAGCGGCTCATCTACAACCTCGGCAATGGCGTTGGCTTCAGCGTTCGCGAGATCATCGAAGCCGTGCGCAAGGTGACCGGCAAAGACTTCCCCGTCACCGAAGAGCCCCGTCGCGCCGGCGACCCCGCCGTACTCATCGCCAGCTCCGCCAAGATCGAGAGCGAGCTCGGCTGGAAGCCCGAGTACACCGAGATCGAGGCCATCATTGCTGATGCCTGGACCTGGCACCAGCAGCGCTACCAGGTCACCGACTCCTAAGCATCAGTCGGACTACTCGGCTTTCCAAAGCAAGATAGCTTGGCCCGCCGCAACTTCGGACAGGCCAGCTATCTCGCATCGGGGCAAAATCCAGCCCGAGAGCACCCGGCAAAGCCGCTACTTCGTAAACAAGTTCGCCGCCCGAAGCACCGTGTTGTACACGCCCCAGGCCGCAGGCAGCACCACCACCGCCCAGCTCAGTACCACACGCAGCCCAGAACTCCGCCCCTCACCCAATTCATCCTCAACACGCATCCGTCATCCTCTTTTCAGCTTCCTGTAGCCGCCGACAGCTCCTAGCGCAGCACCATCTCAGGCTCCACTACACCACCCTCGCGCACCCAGAAGCGTGAAGCGACCGGCCGCACCAGCAGGTTCGCGAGCAAGCCCACCACCATAAGGCCCGCCATGGTGTGCAGCACCAGCGGATAGGCCGTGCGCAGCGGCCGCCCGGTCGCGGTTGCATGGTCCAGCAGTCCATTCACAATCAGCGGCCCGGCGATGCCGGCCATTGACCACGCCGTCAGCAGCCGCCCGTGGATCGCGCTCACATGCAAGCCGCCGAACAGGTCCTTCAGGTACGCAGGGATCGTGGCAAACCCTCCCCCGTACATGCTCAGCAGCACCCCTGCCGTCAGCACAAACAACGGCACCGACCCAAGCGACGGCAACACGAAATACAGCAGCAGCCCCAGCGCGAAAAAGACCAGATACGTCCCCTTGCGTCCGATGTAATCCGACAGCGAAGCCCACACAAACCGCCCGCCCATATTGAACAGCGACAGCACCCCCACAAACCCTCCCGCCGCCAGAGCCGACACCCGCCCGGTAAACAGGTTCTGGATCATCGGCGAGGCCTGCTCCAGGATGCCGATCCCCGCCGTCACATTCAGGCACAGCACCACCCACAGCAGCCAGAACTGCGGCGTCCGCACTGCATTCTGCACCGTTACATTGTGTGTGGAGATCAGTGACGCCGCCGACGTACTCTCGCGCGGCACCCAGCCCGCCGGCCGCCAGCCCTCAGGCGGCACCCGGATCATAAACACGCCAAACAGCATAAACAGGAAGTACACCGCACCCATCGTCAGCCACGTATCGGCAATCGCGTGCGCCGGTGTGCCGCCATACAGCTTCATCAGGTCCGTACCTAGCGGCGCGCCAATCATCGCGCCCCCGCCAAAGCCCATAATCGCGAGCCCCGTAGCCAGGCCCGGCCGATCCGGGAACCATTTAATCAGCGTCGACACCGGCGAAATATAGCCCAGCCCGAGCCCTACGCCGCCAATGATCCCGTAGCCCAGGTAGATCAGCGGCAGCCGATGCAGGGCCACGCCGCCCGCTGCCACGGCAAACCCCAGCCCAAAGCACAGCGCAGCCATCGCCATCGCCTTTCGCGGGCCCGCCGTCTCCAGCCATCGCCCAAACAGCGCCGCCGCAATCCCCAGCACCGCAATCGCGATTGAAAAGATGGTGCCCACTTCCTTCTGGCTCCACGGCAGCTGCCCCGCGCCATGCGTCGCCAGCAGCGGCTTCACAAAGACCGAAAATGCATACACTTGCCCGATCGCCAGATGAATCGCCAACGCCGCCGGTGGAACCAGCCACCGGCTGTAACCCGGACCAGCCACTGTACGGCTCCGGTCCAAAAAAGAAACACTGCTCATCCGCCCGCCTTGATTCAAGCTCGGCATGGGCCGCGTCGGCCGCCATGCCACCCCTTACCGTTCTACGGCAAGAGTGGTGCAACATACAATTCTCGGGAAGCTCCTGGTTTGCGTTCCTTCCTTGCTCCGCCGCGTTAACCTCACTCATCCATGCGCATCGTCCAGGCCACGCTCCACCATCTCGCTGAAGCCACCCTCATGCTGCACGAATATTACGAAGCCATCGGAGTCCTCGAGCGCGACACTCCGGAGGCCATCGCCGCCACCCTGCTGCCAACCTCCGCCACGCACGAGCCCTCAGGCTTTTGGCTTGCCTTTGTCGATAGCGAGCCCGCAGGCTGTGTGCTGCTGCGTCCCCTCGCTGTGCCCTCCACGCCGGCAGCTGACCCCATAGAGCCGGCCGGGGAGTGCAAACGCCTCTACACCCGCCCCGCTTTCCGCGGTCGCGGCCTCGCCGACGCCCTTCTTAACGCCCTTGAAAGCCACGCCCGTTCCGTCGGCACCCGAGCCCTGTACCTCGACAGCAAAGCCGATATGCTTGCCGCCCAGCGCCTCTACCTCCGCCGCGGCTACACCCTCTGCGCCCCCTACAACCGCAACCCGCAGGCAGCGGTCTTCCTCTATAAGCCGCTCTCGGCCTGAGCTACCACCCGCCCGTAAAACCCCTATACTGTGGACGCGCCGCCCTCTCCACCTCCGGGCGGGGCGAAAGGGTTCCTTCGCTCGCATGGCTGCAACCACCCCCGGCACTGATCCGCACCTCTCTTCCACGCTCCGCGAAACCCGCGTGTTTCCTCCCCCAGCAGCCTTCGCAGCCCAGGCGCATATCGGCAGCCTCGCCGCTTACCAGGCTTTGTACCGCCGTTCCGTGGAGCAGCCGGACGAGTTCTGGGCCGAGGCCGCCCTCGCCCTCCACTGGTTCCGGGAGCCCACCCGCGTGCTCGACTGGAACCCCGAGACCGCCGAGGCCCAGTGGTTCGCCGACGGCACCCTCAACATGAGCGATAACTGCCTCGATCGCCATGTCGCCGCCGGCCGCGGTGAGCACCCTGCCCTCCTCTGGGAGGGCGAGCCCGGCGAGGTCCGTACCCTCACCTTCCGGGAGCTTCTTGCGGAAGTCGAGCGCTGCGCCAACATGCTCCGCTCGCTCGGCGTGGGGAAAGGCGATCGCGTCGCCATCTACATGGGCATGTCCGTCGAGGTCGCCGTCGCGATGCTCGCGTGCACCCGCATCGGCGCCGTCCACTCGGTTATCTTCGGCGGCTTTGCCCCGCAGGCCATCGCCGACCGCATCACAGACCTCGGCTGCCGCGTCATCCTGACCCAGGACGCCACCTTCCGCCGCGGCACCCCCATCCGCCTCAAACCCGTCGTTGACCAGGCGCTCGAGCAGTGCTCCGCAGCTGGCCACCCTGTCGAGCACGTCATCGTCTACGCCCGCTGCGCCGCCACCGGGCAGGCACCTGTTCAGATGACGCCCGGCCGCGACCGGTGGTGGCATGAGGCGATGGCCGCTGCCGCGCCGCATTGCCCGCCCGAGCCGCTTGCTGCGGAAGATCCGCTTTTCATCCTCTACACCTCCGGCACCACCGGCAAACCCAAGGGCCTGCTCCACACCAATGGCGGCTATGCCGTGCAAACGCAGCTCACCACCCAGCTCGTCTTCGATCTCCACCCAGAGCGCCCCGCTACGGCTGAACACCTGCCGGACGTCTTCTGGTGCACTGCCGATGTCGGCTGGATCACCGGCCACTCCTACGTTCTCTACGGCGCGCTACAAAACGGCGTCACCACCCTGCTGTTTGAAGGCGCGCCCAACTTCCCTGATCCCGGCCGCTTCTGGCAGGTCATCGACCGCCACCGCGTCACCGCCTTCTACACCGCGCCCACTGCCATCCGCGCCTTTATGAAATGGGGCGAGCAGTACCCGCAGGCCGCTTCGCTCGCGAGCCTCCGTGTCATCGGCACCGTCGGCGAGCCCATCAATCCCGAAGCCTGGATGTGGTTTCACGAGCAGATCGGCCATGGCCGCTGCCCCATCGTCGACACCTGGTGGCAAACCGAGACCGGCGCGCATATGCTCACGCCTCTGCCCGGTGCCATCCCCACCCGCCCCGGCTCAGCCACCGTGCCATTCTTAGGGATTATGCCGGAGATCGTTACAAAGCAGGGCGAGCCTGTCCCTGTCGGGCACGGCGGCCTGCTCGTCATCCGCCGTCCCTGGCCGTCGATGGCGCGCAGCATCTGGAACGACCCCGAGCGTTACCGCAAAACCTACTGGAGCGAGATCGCTGGTGCCTACTTTTCCGGCGACGGTGCGCGCGTCGACGAGAACGGCAACTTCTGGCTCATGGGCCGCGTCGACGATGTGATCAACGTCAGCGGCCACCGCCTCGGCACCATGGAGATTGAGTCTGCGCTCGTCGCGCACCGCCAGGTCTCCGAGGCTGCGGCCGTCGGCAAAACCCACGAGCTCAAAGGCCAGGCGATCTCCGTTTTTGTTACGCTTGAAACCGGCTGCACCCCTTCGCCCGCGCTGCGCGAAGAGCTCCGCACCTGGGTCGCCAAGGAGATCGGCTCGCTCGCGCGCCCTGACGACATCCGCTTCGTCGAGCAGCTCCCGAAAACCCGCTCCGGCAAAATCATGCGCCGCCTCCTCCGCGAGCTCGCCGAGCACGGCGAAATCAAAGGCGACACTACCACCCTTGAAGACTTCACCGGCCTCGCCAAAACCCGCGAAGAGGACGAGTAGCGTCACAGCGCCCCGGCTCAGCCAAACATTGCCGAGCCTACTCACTCCGCGATAACGAACATGATCTAAAGGAGTGCAGTATTCTTCAACGCAGTGCATAGCGCCGGCTCCAGATCGGCCGTTCCCCTCACGTGGCTCGTGTGCGTGCTTCTGGGCTGCTGGCTTCTCTTGTCGCCGCGTTGCGCTCTCTGCGACGGCCTCCCGGCTATCCACTCTGCATCCTCGACCTCGTTCCATCACGCCGTTCCCCCTGCGGTGGACACCTGCAACTGCATCTGCTCATGCTGCGGGCTCAATGGCTTACCTGTCTCCGTCTCGGTTCTGTCTGCCCTTGACACCGGAAACGCGGCGCGCTGCCCCGAGGCGCCGAGCCCCGTGCACTCCTTTCGTTCTCGCATCTTCCAACCTCCCCGCATCGACGTCTCTCTCTAGCTGCATCTCCGCGCGCCTGCCCTCGCCTGCGCCGACCGCCACAAAAACTACTCGGAGAGAGACCCGTGCGCCTACCCCTGTTCACGCCCTTTGTGGCGTGCCTGCTCCTGTTGCTGTGTCGAAGTGTTTCTGCCCAAACCGCTGTATCTGCGCTCACCCAGCGTCCTGAAAGCATCCATGCGGACGACGATCCGACCGTCATTCTTGAACTCGGTGCGGCTACCAGCTGGAACCTCAGCGGCGGAGCGGCCACCTTCGCGCCAAATCTGGCCGCGGAAACAACACCTATCGAGAACTGGCTGGAGCTTGAAGTTGGGGTCTCGCCCTTCTGGACGCACAACTCCACGGAGTGGGATACAGATCTGCTCTTCAAGAAGCCCTGGACCCTCTCCTCCAAAGCAGAGTTCATGCTCGGGATCGGGCCGGAGTGGGTGCACCTCCAACAAAATGGGCGCGCTAGCAACTCCCTCGCCGCAGAACTTGCCGGAGACTTCATGTTCTGGCCCAGCGGCAGGCACCACTTCGGCTGGTTTCTTGAGCCCACCTTCGATCACAGCTTTGCAGCAGGGCACCAGCAATCGCTCGGCATGAGCGCCGGGCTCCTCATCGGCCTGGGGAGGAAAGACTCACGCTGATCCCGGAGCCAGATCACAGCGTCGCAGCTTCGCATTTGCGATTGCCATCCAGGCACCGTCTCGCAACGGAGGCAGCCCTGACGTCTCCATCCAGAAGCAGCCCGGGCGCAGCGAGCAATCAGCGGGGCCGGGGGGTGAGAGAAGGGAAGCGGCTTGCCTGCCTTTCACGCAGACGGGAAGGCCTGCGCTGCTCCGTGCTTCCACTGTTCTGCATCAGCGGCTTACGATACCGTAAAGTCCTCGCCCCGCTCCCCGAAAGGACACCAGCCCCCGCTCATGGACATCCACCCGCCCCATGGCCCCGTGCAAAGCCTCCGCGAGTTCGGCACACACATCGCCATCGTCACCATCGGCATCCTCATCGCGCTCGGTCTTGAGGCCCTGATCGAAACAGCGCACGACCACACCCTTGTCGCCGAAGCCCGCGCCAACTTTCAAGCCGAGCTGAGCGGAGACCTTGATCACAGTCAGCGCGAGCTTGAACGCGCCCAGCAAAATAATCAGGCGCTTGCCCAACTTGTTGCCGACCTTCCGGCATTGTTCGCTCACAATCCCGGGGATATCGCGCAGCGGCTTGCCAGGATCCGGAGCTCCGGATATTTCTTCCCTGCGGAAGCATGGCAGACTGCCCTTTCAACTGGCGCAATGGCTCACATGCCTACAGAAGAGATAGAGCGCTATGCGGACACCTATTACCTGCTGCACTTTTACCCTGACCTACAGCGCAACAATGGAACGGCGGAGGACAGCGCGAAGGCATTCTTTCTCAGCCACAGCCCGCTGCGCCCAGCCGACTACCCCCAAGCCGCCGAGCGCATCGTGCTCTTCGCGCGAGACGCCAGCACGCTCGAGCAGGGTTGCACGGAGATGAATAGGGAAATCGAAAGCACGCTCAAACAAATCCCCGGCCGCCACTAGGGTGCTTGGCGCAACAGCTATGCATCCATGCACCCCGCATCACAAGCTATACAGAAAGCAAAAGCGAACCCATGCCCGACACCAACCAGCTCCAGATTCCCGCCCCCGCGCGCAACGACCGCAAGTCCTTTGAGCTGCTCCGCGTCTGGATCGCCAACGGCGAGCAGCACATCAGCCTCCGCGCCGGCATCTGGGACGACCCCGCCGCCTGGGGCGTCATGCTCGCCGACCTCGCCGGCCACATCGCCAATACCTTCGAGCAGTCCGCCGCTCGTGACAGCCACCCAGCCCGGCACCCCGACCGCTCCGCCATCCTCGCCGCCATCCGCGAAGGCTTTGAAGCTGAGCTCAGTAATCCGTCTGATGAGCTCTCCGGTGAAATTTCGGGTGAGCTCTCCGGCAAACCTTCCGAATGAAGCAGCGATCCTTCGCACATGAAATCGCAGTTCGTCTGCTTCGCCGCGATCAGTGACCTCCCATCCTGCCCAGCCCCAAGCCGATCCCATACGTCACCACGCCCTCAGCGGCCCCCACCAGCGTCATCTCCAGCCCGCTGCTCCACCATGGCCGCATCGTCACCAGCGCCTTCGCAGCACCCACCGCGAAGTGTGCCGCCAGGGAGATGGCAGCCGCCGTCACAATCGCCGGCATCCCCGCCATAAAAAAGAACGGCACGATTGGGATGAAGGCGCCGATCGCCGTTGACAGTGCTCCGGAAAGAGCAGCAACCGTCGGCCTGCCCAGCCCTTCCTCTGTCGTTCTCATGCGCTCCCGCGCCAGCGCGTTTACAAACCGCTCCCGGTCCTGCGCCAGATGGTCCACAAGGCGCCTCGCGTCGTCCTCCGGCAGCCCTTTGATCTGGTAGCTCAGGGCCAACACCTCGCGGGCTTCCCCCTCGTTGTACTCCACGGTTTCGCGCTCCCGCGCAAACTCCGCCTCATGGATCTCCCGCTGGCTCTTTGCCGCAAGAAAGGCGCCCGACCCCATCGACAGCGCACTCGCCACCATCCCCGCAAGCCCTGCAATCAGCACAAAGCGGCTATTGCCGGTCGTCGCGCCAGATACCCCGGACACGATCCCGAAGATCGACCCCAATCCGTCATTTACACCGTAGATCGCGTCCCCTACCCAGCTCGCTGCCGTGCGCCGGCCCTTGCGTCGCGCGGCTAGCAGGCTGTCGAGCGCTTCCTGCGCCTCTTCCGGCGTCAGCGTCGGCAGCGGTCCGCGCGCATGGATCAAGCTGCGCAAAGCCTGGTAATGTTCCCGCTCATCGTGGAGCACCTCACGCAACACCGCGACGCTCGGCTCATCCCCAAGCTCGGTGATCTGGCGGGCATACTTCTCGATGTCCCGGCTCTCCTCAATTTCAAGTCGGCGCAGCGCCAGGTCGTCCCCGCCGATCCGGTTCGGCAGGGCATCCGCATTTCCTGTTTCGTGTCCCCGGTACACCGGTGCACGGCCACCTATCGCACGCAGTCGCTCCGCCCACAGCTCTGCATGGTGCTGCTCCGCGGCAGCCAGCCGTTGCAGGGTCATGCGGCGTTCCGCGTCAGTCTCCCGTTGCGCCAGAGCCCGGTACCTGGCCTGGCCTTCCATCTCCGCCTGCCAGTTGTTTTCAAGCGCTGTCAGGAGTCTCTTGCTGCGTGTGCTCGTCATCCCGCTTGCTGAGACGTCACGTCCTACGAGATCGGAAGTACGACCCCTTCGGTGCGAGTCTTGCCGCACATCATCTTCCTGATCACCGCGCGCACCGAGCTCGCCGCCGCTCCCCGGGCAAAGGCTATGCTGTCTGCGTGACCCCGCTCCAAGCCCGCTACCATCCAGCTCTCCCCATCGCCCTCCTGCTCTGGGCTCTCGGCTTCTTCCCCATTCATGCGCCGCTGCCGCTCGCCCTCCGCCTTACTGGTCTCGCCATCCTCGCCGCCTGGGCACTTTCCCGCCGCTCGCTTACCCCCTGGATCTTCTGGAGCATGCTTGCCGGCGTTGAATATGGCCTCGATCTCCCTCACCTCGCCCTCGCCTCGCGCGTCTTTTCTGACATCTTCCTCCGCCTCATCCAGTCCATTGTCGCCCCGCTGATCTTCGGCACCCTCGTCACCGGCATTGCCGCGCATGGCGATGGCGCAAGCGTCGGCCGCCTGGGCTGGAAGTCCCTGCTCTACTTTGAAGTCCTCACCACCGCCGCACTACTCATCGGCCTCGTCGCCATCCACATCTCCGGCGCTGGCATCGGCCTCCACCTGCCCGCATCCTCCGGCCCGCTGCCGCCAGCCGCCACTCTCGGCACCTGGCAGCAGTTTCTGCTCCGCGTCTTTCCTGACAATATCGCCCGTGCTGTCTCGGAAGGCCAGATCCTCGAGGTCGCCGTCTTCGCCCTCTTCTTCGGCCTCGCCCTGCGCCGTGTGCCTGCGCCCCGCCGCGCGCCCATGCTCCGTCTTCTTGAGTCGCTGACTGACACCATGTTTGCCTTCACTAACCTGGTCATGTACCTGGCCCCGCTCGGCGTCGGCGCCGCCCTGGCCTTTACCGTCGCCTCCTCAGGTGTTGGCGTTCTGCGCAGCCTCGGCACCTTGCTGCTTACGCTCTACGCGGCGCTCGCCGCCTTCGTCCTGCTCGCCATGCTCCCGGCCGCGCTCTTCGCCCGCGTGCCAGTGCGCGGCTTCCTCCATGCCGTCGCCGAGCCTGCCACCATCGCCTTTGCCACCAGCACCTCTGAGGCCGCTCTACCCCGCGCCATGGAGTGCATGGAAGCCTTCGGCGTCCCGCGCCACATCACCGGCTTTGTCATCCCGGCCGGCTACTCTTTCAATCTCGCCGGCTCCGCGCTTTACCTCGCTATCGCCTCTATCTTCGTGGCAGAAGCCGGCGGTCAACACCTCAGCCTGCGCGCCCAGCTCGGCATGCTCCTCGTACTCATGCTCACCAGCAAAGGCGTTGCCGGCGTGCCCCGCGCCGTGCTCGTCGTGCTGCTTGCCACCGCCGGCACCTTCCACCTGCCGGAGGGACCCATCTTCCTCATCCTCGGTATCGACGCCCTCCTGGACATGGGCCGCACCGCGATCAACGTCACCGGCAACTGCCTCGCTGCCGCCGTCATTGCCCGCTGGGAGGGCGTCTTCGGCACACCAGCCGCGCCTGAGATCACAGCCGCTCTCCAGTCCGCAGACTGACCACACTCCTCGGCCCACCGAACGAAGAACACACAGCGAGGGCAAAGCTTCTACAAGCTGTCGGGGACGCCGCGAGCCCAACTACCTCTTACTCGGAAGCGGCAGCTTTCACATCCCGCTGCAGCAGGGCAGCGATGAAATCGTCTGGCCTCCGCAGCTGCGTGCGTTGCAGCCCCCACCGTAAGCCGCTACGGATGGGGCGTCCTGCGCTTTGCCCATCCGCCAAAACCTTCAGACGTCTTCGGCCTTCACCGGTCGTGACGTCAGGTCCGGCTGGAGCACTTCCGGGAATGCGAACTCCCAGCAACGACAAGACGCCCTCTTCAGACTCTCGCACCAGTCGAGTAACCATACCTACGCGATTGGGGATGGCTCCGCCAAGATTCGTACATAGAATCCTGTCATGCGTCACCTTGCTATTGTTCTCGCTTTTGCGCCTCTAAGTTGCATTGCGCAGGGTTCACTTCAGTCCAAGATTGCTTCCATCGCAGGCGACGCCAAAGGAACTGTGAACCTGTCTTGCATGCTTCCAGGGACTATGCTCCACTGCGACCTTCACCCACACAACCACGCGCCGATGCAGTCGATGTACAAACTCCCGCTTGCGCTCACAGCGCTGCACATGGCGGACTTGGGAACACTGTTGCCCACACAACGAGCTGGGGAGCCCATGAATGTCACCTTGGACAGGACGGTACAGTTCCTGCCGAGCGACATCATTCCAGGTTCTTTCAGTCCACTTACTGACCGGTATCCCAAAGCCAATGCAGACGTGAAGCTGCGCGAAATCATTCGCCTTGCTGTTGGACAAAGTGATAATGGTGCGGAGGAAGTTTTAGTCCGCTTGGTTGGTGGTCCCCTCGCGGTAGAGCACTACATGCACTCACTTGGCATTTCTGCGATCCAGGTCCGTTACAGCGAGCGTGATCTAGATCATAATGAGGATCTCCAGTACGGCGACTGGATTGAGCCCACCGCAGCGATTCAGTTGCTCGAGCTGCTGTTGAACAAGCCTCCAGTGTCGCCGATTGCCAATGCCTTTCTCCTGAAAGCGATGGACTCGCCGTTTACGTCGGGTAGACTCCGCGCCGGACTTCCTCCCGGAACCCCCCTTGCTCATAAGAGTGGATCATCTGGGACGCATGGCGGCCTAACGGCGGCCACCAACGACATAGGCATAATCACTTTGCCGGATGGACGAAGATTAGCTATTGCTGTGTTCGTTACAGACAGCCGAGCCGACGATGACACTCGCGAGGCTGTCATAGCTCGAATAGCACGAGTTGTTTACGACGAGGCTATTGCGACGAAATAAAGCCTCGCATGCCTACGTCTGGCGTGTGGGCGGTCAAGTCGCTACAAATGCCGTTGTGACGACTCGGACGCAGGCGTAGCTCTACGCACTTCGGCATGACAGAGCTGCTCATGGCTGTCGCTTTGCTCACCGGATGACAACAGATCGCAGGTATCCCGACAGACGCCTTCCGTCTGACCCTAAGTCCTACGCGTCGCCCCAACAAGGGCCGACAGAGCCATACCACCTACGCTTCATCCCTCCGCCCCGCCCCCTCCCGGGTTCGGGAGTTCGACCGGTTGCGACGGTCACCAGACCGGCAGATCCTAGCAAGTCCCTGGCCTCCCATGCACTTCCCACTCGCCTGCTCGCACCCGTCCACCCCGCTCCCTTCCCACCCCGCCGCCCTTGCTATACTGGCTAGTCAACAGGATTCCCGGCCGCTTCTTTCCACGCGCCCGGCCTCGGTGCTTGCCCCTGCATGCGCGACCTAGGAGAGCATGTCAACTCGACTCGGCACCATCCAATCTCCGGCTGACATTAAGCAGCTCACCATCCCGGAGCTCGAAGAGCTCGCGGGGGAGATCCGCGAGCGCCTCATCACCTCGCTCGCCAAGACCGGCGGCCACCTCGGCCCCAACCTCGGTGTCGTCGAGCTCACACTCGCCCTCCACTACGTCTTCTCCACCCCGACAGACAAATTTGTCTTCGACGTTTCGCACCAGGCCTACGTGCACAAGCTGCTCACCGGCCGCGAAGACCGCTTCCACACCATGCGCCAGGGTGGGGGTCTCAACGGCTTCATGCTCCGCTCAGAGAGTGAGCACGACAGCTACGGCGCGGGTCACGCCGGCACCGCCCTCTCTGCCGCGCTCGGCATGGCGGTTGCGCGCGACCTCGCCGGTGGTTCAGAGCACATCGTCGCCCTCGCCGGCGACGCCGCCTTCACGAACGGCATCTCGTTTGAGGCGCTGAATAACATAGCCGCCGGCACCCGCCGCCTCATCGTCGTGCTCAATGACAATGAGTGGTCCATTGACCGCAACGTCGGCGCCATCGCCAAGTACCTCCACAAGATCGTCACGAATGAGCGCGTTACCTCGCTGCACGATGGCGCTACTCGCCTCGTCGAGCGCATCGGCGGCAAAACGGCCAAACGCGCCGTGCGCCGGGCTGAGGAAGCCGCCAAGGGCATGATGTTTCCGTCCTCCTTTTTTGAGGAGTTCGGCCTGGTCTACTATGGCCCGCTCGACGGCCACAACATCGCCTTGCTCATCGAGACCTTCGAGTTCCTCAAGCAGCAGGACCGCCCCGTGCTCCTCCACGCCATCACCCAAAAAGGCCGCGGCTTCCAGCCCGCCCTCGACGGCCAGAAGAAGTTCCACGGCCTCGGCCCCTACGACCCCGAAACCGGCCACACCCACACCGGCGGCCAGGCCACCTACTCTGAGGTCTTCGCGAAGACCCTCGTCAAGCTCGCCGACGCTGACCCCAAGGTCGTCGCCATCACCGCAGCCATGCCCAATGGCACCGCGCTTGACCTCTTCCGCCCCCATCACCCCACCCGCTACTTCGACGTTGGTATCGCCGAGGAGCACGCCGCCATTTTCGCCGCCGGCCTCGCTACGCGCGGCTTCCGGCCCTTCGTCGCCATCTACTCCACCTTTCTGCAGCGTGCGTTTGACCCCATCGTCCACGACATCTGTCTACAGAACCTCCCGGTGACCTTCTGCATGGACCGCGGCTCGCTCTCTGGCGACGACGGCGCCACGCACCACGGCCTCTTCGATATCTCCTATCTACGCCCCATTCCTAACATCGTCCACATGGTCCCCACCGACGAAGACGAGCTTGCCGATATGCTTGAAACCGCCCGCCTGCACCCCGGCCCTGCCGCCATCCGCTACCCGCGCGGCACCGGCCCTGGCGCTGTGCTCAAGCCTACGCCGGAGGCCATTCCCATCGGCACCGCCAAGGTCCTACGCGAGGGCGAGGAGATCGCCATCTTTGGCCTCGGCGCTCTGCTGCCTATGGCCAACGCCCTGGCTGACCAGCTTCACACTTGGGGCTTCTCCGCCGCCGTCATCAATCCCCGCTTCACCAAGCCCATCGACCGCGACACCCTGATCCGCTACGCCGGCCGCGCCGCCGCCGTCGTCACCTTTGAGGATCACGTCCTCGCCGGTGGCTTCGGCTCTGCGGTGCTCGAAGAACTCCAGTCCGCTGGCCTCCAAACCCCCGTCGTCCGTATCGGCTGGCCCGACCGCTTCATCGAGCACGGCAAAGTCGAAGAGCTGCGCGCCCGCTATGGCGTCACCATCGAAGCTGCCCTCGCCGGCCTGGAGCCCATCCTCGCTAAACTCCCCCGCCGTCGCCCCCAGGCCGTCGCCGCCGGCTAGGCTAAGGAGCGGGTGCGCAGGTCTCGCCTCTTAGGCCCTTACGCAAGCAATTTCCGCAAGCACTCGGTAGTCCATCAGTCCATCAGCCGAGTTAGCCTGAGCGAAGCCAAAACATCTGCCGTTCCTCTCCCCCGCGATGTTCCGCGTGCACCTATACACACGCCTGCGGGGAGTTCCCGTCTCTGAGATCCGGACAACCCTCGCCCTGCCGAACGCGAGAACTTACCGGAGCCGGCGCAAACTTTGCGAACCGCGAAGCTTCCGCTCCAAATGACTCAGCATGCTTCAGAGCTTCTGTCTCGCGTCTACTGAGGCAAAGCCCGGCCTGCCTCGCTCTCCACAACGGCGTCCATGGCAATCCGACACCCAAACCAGGTTTGCCGCCCTTCCAAACCCCGGCGTAAGATAAGCCGGCGCACGCGCCCACTCTTACCAACCGGACAAACACGACCCGCATGCCCCCATACCTCGGCGCGATCGACCAGGGCACCACCAGCACCCGCTTCATGGTCTTCGATCGCTCCGGCTCCGTCATCGCCTCCGCCCAACTGGAGCATGCGCAGCTCTACCCTCAGCCCGGCTGGGTCGAGCACGATCCCCGCGAAATCCTCGGACGCACCCGCCAAGTCATCGAGCAGGCCTGTCACGCCGCTCACCTCACAGCCTCTGACTTCGCCGCCATCGGCATCACGAACCAGCGTGAAACCACCGTCGTCTGGGACCGCCACACCGGCGAGCCCGTCTCGAACGCCCTCGTCTGGCAGGACACACGCGTCGGCTCCTACCTCCCCGCGCTTGCCGAGGATGGCGGTCCTTTCCGCCTTCAGCACGCGACCGGCCTGCCGCTCGCCACCTACTTCTCGGCGCTCAAGATCCGCTGGATTCTCGACCACGTACCCGGCGCCCGCGCCCGCGCCGAGGCAGGCGATCTCCTCTTCGGCAACATCGACAGCTTTCTGCTCTTCCACCTCGCCGGCGGCGTCCCCAATGGCGTTCATCGTACCGACGTTACCAATGCCAGCCGCACCCAGCTCATGAACCTCGCGACGCTTAGCTGGGACGACGACCTCCTCGAGCTCTTCACCATTCCCCGCTCCATGCTGCCCGAGATCTGCTCCAGCTCGCACGAGTTCGGCACTATCTCGTCCGGCGTCCTGCGCGGCGTAAGCATCGGCGCCATGCTCGGCGACCAGCACGCCGCGCTCGTCGGCCAAACCTGCTTCCATCCCGGCGAGGTCAAAAACACCTACGGCACCGGCTGCTTCCTGCTTATGCATACCGGAGGCGAAAAGGTCGTCTCCAAAAACGGCCTGCTTACCACCGTCGCGTACCGCTTTGGCACCGAGCCGGTCCAGTACGCGCTCGAGGGCTCGATCGCCGTCACCGGCGCGCTCGTCCAGTGGGTGCGCGACAATCTCGGCCTGATCCGCTCAAGCGAAGAGATCGAAGAGCTCGCCGCAACGGTCGAAGACAGCGGCGACGTCTACATCGTCCCCGCCTTCTCCGGCCTCTACGCTCCCTACTGGAACAGCAATGCCCGCGGCTGCATCGTCGGCCTCACCCGCTATGCCAACAAGGGCCACATCGCCCGTGCCGTGCTTGAAGCCACAGCCTTCCAGACCCGCGAAGTCGTCGATGCCATGGAAGCCGACTCCGGCCTGCCCCTCCGGCAGCTCCGCACCGACGGCGGTATGGTCCACAATGACCTGCTCATGCAGTTCCAGGCTGACATCCTCAACCGCGAGGTCATCCGCCCGCGCATGAGGGAAACCACCGCCCTCGGTGCCGCCTACGCCGCCGGCCTGTGCTGCGGCTTTTACGCGAGTACCGCCGACCTGCGCTCTAACAGCAGCATCGACAAGACCTGGACCCCGCGCCTCGATGAAGCGGAGCGCGGCCGCCGCTACCGCCAGTGGAAAAAGGCCGTCACTCGCTCCTTCAACTGGATCGACTGACTGGATCGATGCCTAAGCCCATGCCCGCCATCCATCCGTCCCCGACGCCGCCCACCCGCCCCGCCGTCGACGACGCCTCGTCGCCTCTCCGCCGCCGCGAGATCCTCGGCGAGCTCATCGCCGAAGCCGTCGCCACCTTTCTCATCCTCGCCATCGGCGACTCCGTCGCCGGCATGTATACCCTCTACGAGCCCAGCCCCTACGCGCAAGCCTACTGGGGCGTTTGCATCGCGTGGGGCCTCGCCGTCACCGTCGCCATCTACGCCACCGCATCCGTCAGCGGCTGCCATGCGAACCCCGCTGTCACCCTTGCGCTCGCCTGTTTCCGCGGCTTTGCCTGGCGCAAAGTCCTGCCCTACTTCGCCGCCCAGACTCTCGGCGCGTTCCTTGGTGCCGCCTGCGTCTACGCCCTCTTCTCCCCCGTCATTGACCTCTTCAACACCACGCACCACCTCACCCGCGCCGCCGGGGGCGCAGCCGGAGTCTTCTTCACGCACCCCGGGCTCGCTATCACCCCGCACCACGCCTTTTCCGACGAGATCATCCTCACCGCCATCCTTATTTTCGGCATCTTCGCCATCACCGAGCAGTACAACGAGCAGGCTCCCGGCGCCAACTCCGGCGCGCTCATCATTGGCTTCCTCGTTGCCTCGATCGGCGCATCCATGGGCTATCTCGAATCCTGGGCCATCAACCCCGCGCGCGACCTCGGCCCCCGCTTCTTCTGCTTCCTTGCCGGCTGGGGCCGCTCTGCCTTTCCCGCGCCCGGCAACTACTGGTACGTCCCGCTCCTCGCGCCTCTGCTCGGCGGCGTCCTGGGCGGCGGCGCTTACCAGCTCCTGCTCCATCCCTTCCTGCCCGCGCGCAACCAAGCGCGCCTCGATGCCCGTCTCGCACTCGTGCTTACTCCCTCGGCTCCGCTCGAAGCAGCCATGCCTTCATCCCTGCTCCAGAACATGCTCCCGGATCACGAGCCGCCCGCATGACCTCAGCCGCCCGGAACTCCACAGCACCCTCGCGCTCCGCTGCCCTCGCCTCGCTCGCCGGCTCACAAGCCGACCCCTTTGACATCCTTGTCATCGGCGGCGGCTCCACCGGCCTCGGCATCGCCGTCGATGCCGCCGCCCGCGGCTTCCGTGTCGCTCTTGCTGAGGCGTCTGACTTCGCGCAAAGCACCAGCAGCCGCTCCACCAAGCTCGTCCACGGCGGCGTCCGCTACCTGGCCGGTGGGCAGATCCACCTCGTCTACGAGGCTCTCCACGAGCGCACCGTCATGCTTCGCAACGCCCCGCACCTGGTCCACGCTCAACCCTTTCTGCTCCCTGCTTACTCTGCCTGGGAGCTGCCATGGTACGGCGCAGGCCTCCTCACCTACGACCTCCTCTCCGGCCGCAGCAGCATGGGCCGTACCCGCCTGCTCGGCCGCCGCGCCACCTTGGCGCGCGTCCCCAATCTGGCTGAAGCCCACCTCAGCGGCGGCATCCTTTACTACGACGGCCAGTTCAACGACGCACGCTTCGCCCTCGCCCTCGCCCGCACCGCCGTTGACCACGGCGCCATCGTTCTCAACTACCTGCGCTGCACCCGGCTCGTCTCCTCCGGCAGCAAGCTCAGCGGCGCCATCTTTGAGGACACCCTGACAGGCGAAGAGCACCCCGTCTCCGCCCGCCTCATCATCAATGCCACTGGCATCTTCACGGATTCCATCCGCCGGCTCAGCAGCGCACCCGGCGAACCGCAAGTCCCAGCCCTGCTCACCGTCAGCCGCGGCACCCACATCGTCGTCGGCCCGCACGTACTCGGCGGCCGCACCGGCATCATGGTCCCTAAAACAAAGGACGGCCGCGTCATCTTCGCTATCCCCTGGCAGGGCCGCGTCGTCATCGGCACCACGGATCTTGCCGCCCCCACGCCCACCCTCGAGCCCGGCCACACGCCCGAAGAAATAAGCTTTCTCCTCGAAACCATCCGCCCCTTTCTCGCCGCGCCCATCAGCGAGCAGGACATCCTCTCCGTCTATACCGGCCTGCGCCCGCTCGTCACCGGCACAAGCGGCAGCAGTACCCGCAAGCTCTCTCGCGAGCACCACCTTGAGCTCGGGCCACACGGCCTCGTCACTGTCGCCGGCGGCAAGTGGACCACTTACCGCCGCATGGCCGAGGACACCCTGCGCTTTGCCTCCACCCACGGCCTCCTCGAGCGCCGCCCCTGCCCTACCGCGCACCTGCCCCTCCATGGTGCCGGACAAATCTTTGCCGCCCTGGCAGTTACCGATCCTTACCTCCGCGAGTACGGCTCTGACGCCGCTGCCATCGAGCAGCTCACCACCCAGCGCCCCGCCCTCGCCGAGCGCATCGATCCCGCCCTGCCCTATACCTTCGCCCAGTGCTTTTACGGGGTGCAGCATGAGATGGCACAGACCCTGGAAGATGTCCTCTCCCGCCGCACCCGCGCCCTCCTGCTCGATGCCTCCGCCACCCTGCGCGCCGCCCCTCGCGTCGCCGCCCTGCTCGCCGAAGCCCTCGGCCACGACGCCGCTTGGACCAAGCAGCAGCTACGCAGCTTCACTGCGCTCGTGGAAAACAACTACACCCTCGCCCCCAGCACCCATTCGTAGAGTTGGCAGGCAACACTTAGCGTGCGCATCGGTCATCACCCTAGGTCTACTCAGAAGGTAGCGGCTGTGAGCGGGCTCGTCCAAGCCGTAAGCAAGCGGGCTGAATACTTCGGCCACAAGCCGTTGCAAGCGCAATGCGCAACACTGCTCGTGCTCTCTCTGACGTCAAGCGTCTAGCTTTCGCTCTTCAAAAGGGGATTAGCGCACCCGAGCGCGCGTGTGGCCGTGATGAAGACCAACTTCGCGCACTCGCTCATGCAATCGCGGCGCTCTGTTCGGCCCCGCTTTCGCCGTCGTCGCCTCCGGCAGCGGCGGTAGCCCCGCCACCGCCAGCAGCAGCTTGTTTGCCGCGTTAAAGAGGTTTAGGTGCGTGTCTACCGACCCCTCCGTCGCTGCCACAAACACGGCCGTTCCCCGTGCATGGTTGATCGCGATGTACGTCTGGAAGCCGGCACCACCCCCGGTCTTCTCCACGATGTGCGAAGCGGAGTCAGGGGGCAGCAGATGGATCCAACCTAGCCCTACGCCCGTAGGCTCGCCCGCATGGTCCAGCCCCGTCTGGCTCCGAAGATCTGAGGGCAGCAGCACCACCTCCTGCGCCGCCGCACCTGCGCCGTCTGTCCGTAGCAGGTACCGCAGCCAGCTCGTCATATCGGCCGCGGTCGAGTACAGCCCAGAGCTCCCGTCTGTCGCCTCCGTCGCCGTGCATGGCCCCTCGTCGCGCGCCCCTAGCAGCAGCCGCGCACACTGCTCCGCACTCGGGAAGAAGGTTGTCGCATACATCCGTAGCGGCCGCAGCGTACGCTTTGCCAGCAGCGCCGGATAAGGCTCATGCGCCGCCGCTTGGAGGCCGTCCCCCAGCAGATCAAACCCTACATTCGAGTAGAGCGCCGCCGTCCCAGGCTCGCTGCGCACACGCACAGTCGGCAGCCACCGCCAGCGCGTTGCGAAATCCGGATACGTAAAGTGCGCTGACCCTGCGGGAGCCGCGCCCAGCTCTCTCGGCAGCCCGGAGGTGTGCGTCGCCAGCTTTTGGAGCGTGATTGGCTCGCCCCGCGCCGGCACCCGCGCAGCGCTTGGTGCATACTTCTGCAGCGGGTCCCCGAGCCGGACCGTCCCATCCGCCGCCAGCTTCGCCAGCACATCCGCCGTAAAGATTTTTGTTAGTGAGCAAAGCCGCAAGGTCGAGCTTGCCGTCGGCCGCTGATGCGAGCCCGGCGCCGTCTCCCCATAGCCGCCGAAAAACACCTGGTCCCCACGCACCGCAACCAGCACCATCCCCGTCGGTGCCGCCTGTTGAAACAGCTCCGAGCCTAGCGCGTCGATAGCCATGCGATCCGGCAGCCCGGGCGGCCCCTGCGCCCATAGAAGAGCCGCCGCAAGGAACCATACAGACAGGAGAAAAAGTGGAGAGCGGTAGCTTCGAGCGAAACTCATGCCGGTCCGTCCACTGTCTCATAGGACGAGTAGGGCCTCGTGCCCCGGGTAGACACCGCGTGCCCAGGGCTCGCTTTTGCTACCTGGTAAGGAGAGCCACACAGCACCACTAGTCCACTCATCCCTCGCGAGATGTCGTCCCGAGCGAAGACGAAGGATCTGCTTTCCCTCTGATCAGCCGCCACGCGGCAGCAGCTTCAGCAACATCTTCTGCCGATACCGGAACAGCGACCGCACTTGTAGCCCGCCGCCCAGCACATACGCCGCATCCCCCAGCACTCCACCCGGAAACGCATATGTCACATCATCGGTGACAACTGTGCCGCTCTGCTCCGCGCGAGGCTCGGCCCGCAGCCGATGGCAGTGCCGCCAGTACCCGAATGGCCCGGAGAGCTGCTCATCGCAAAAGTGGTCGTCCCACACAAACTCTGCGATGCGCGCATCCCATCGCATCCGTACCGGCGACAAAGGAAATGGCCGAAAGCTGATCATCATCCGCGACCCCACGCCCGCAAACTCACCGCGTGATGCCGGCCGGGCTTCTGCCGGCTCCGGCGGGGCCGTCAGCCGCGCACTGTCAATCCGCGCCGCCTGCCACCGCGGCATCAAGGGGGGCAGGTTCGCCGGATCGGCAAAGAAGTTGAAAACTGCAGCGAGTGGAAAGGGAACCCACTGCTCGACTTGAAGATGATGACGCATACCGCGATAGGATGCTGCCGGGCGGCGTTGTTACACGCTCACCACCCCGGCTCTCGTTCCAGCAAACTGCAAGCGCCGGAGGTTGTAGATGATCCCCAGGACGAAAGCGTCTGAACACGGAAGCGCCACAAACAGCACCCTGATCTGTACAAGATCTGCTTACGTGTTCTAACCCTTAAAAAGGGCGCAACTGGGCACCAAAAAATAGCGCGGACTGGACGCGTGTTGGGCGCTATAACCCTGTTTGGAGGATGTCTTGGGCAAGAACAAGGCGCGTTACCCAGGCCCCGGCGGGAGCCTTAGGAAACGCGCCAATTTCTGCCGGTATGGGCAGAACTTAGTTGGGCATCAACACGCTATCCACCACGTGGATGACGCCGTTGGACTGGATCACGTCCTTGATCGTCACCGTCGAGGTGCCGCCCTTCTGGTCCGTCAAAACCAGCTTGCCGTCTTGCATCGTCGCCGTCAGCGTTTCGCCTTGCACGGTCTTGAGCTCGGCCTTGCCGTCGCCCTTCTTGATCAGCTTCGCGATGTCCTTCGACGTGAGCTTACCCGGAACCACATGGTAGGTCAGGATTTTGGTCAGCTGGTCCTTGTTCTCCGGCTTCACCAGCGTATCCACGGTGCCCGCAGGCAGCTTGTCAAACGCCTCATTGGTCGGTGCAAACACCGTAAACGGCCCCGGCCCCTCTAGCGTATCGACCAGCCCCGCCGCCTTAACGGCAGTGACTAACGTTGTATGGTCCTTGGAGTTTACTGCGTTCTCGACGATGTTCTTCGTCGGATACATGGCGGCGCCCCCCACCATGGGGTCCTTCTCTGCCTGCACTGCGACTGCGGAGAAACCCATGGCAAGTGCAAGTGCTGCTGCATACATAGCGTTACGCTTCATATTTGGAATCCCTCGTTCGCTCCTGACGGAGCGTGTCATCGTTCTTGTGACTTGGTTGCTGGATTACAGAGGAAGGCAGTCCGGTCTCTTCGTCTGCCTCTTACTTCTGTCACCTTGGCTTGTGTCAGGTGAAGCCGCTGTGTCTCCAGGGCTTGACTCGTTGGGGAAACGCGCAGCCCCCAGGGATGGATTCATACGTGGAAGTGAATAGGTCGTAAACAAAGAGCCGGAATGCCTTGCCGATACCCTTCTTCCCCGCGAGCGCTCCTGCGGGAACAAGAGCCTATTACGCCGAGGTCACTCGCTCGCTCTGAGCCGAAGCAAACGTCCTGTGCCCGCCTGCTTCCGCCAGGCTCACCTTTGCGTATGCTGGGAAGTGGCCCCCGACGGCTGGTTCAGCAAGGTATGCAGCAAACAGAAGCCTCCCCAACCCGCCTTTCGCAAGGCAGCAATCGCTGGCTGATCCTGATCGGTGCAGGAAAGCTCCTCAAGGCGCTGCTCTTCGTCGCGCTCGGTGTCGGCGCCATCCGACTGGTTCACCGCGACTTGGTCACAGTGGTCACGCACTGGATCACCGATCTTCGCTTTGATCCGGAAAGCCGCTTCGTCAACCTCATCCTTGATAAGGTGGCCCGTATTAGCCCGCACCAGCTCAAGCAGATCTCGATCGGAATCTTCGCTTACGCCGCGATGGACGTGCTCGAAGGCACGGGCCTTGTGCTGGGCAAGACCTGGGCTGAGTACCTCACGCTTATCGTGACGGCCTCCTTTCTGCCCTGGGAGTTCTTCGAGCTTTTGCGGAAAGCCACCTGGCCCAAAGCCTTGTTCACCCTGCTCAACATCGCTGTGGTCTGCTATCTGGCTGCTTACCTGCAGCGGCGTATTCGCGAACGCACCCGCTACGCGAGTAGCTCTCTCTAAAGCACTCGCCTCTAGCCTTGCGTTAGGTTGACTCGGACTGAGATCTTCCTCTTTTCATTTTGAATGTTGATACCAATCAGAGCTTCTCTCAGGCCATATACAACTCGGCAGAGGGAATGAAACGCGATTTGCACAGGTCTTCCACGCATTCCTTTCTTAAGTAACCGTGATCCGGTAATCAGAACGAAAAAAACCTCGCACAGGTCTCCTGTCTTCGCTACTCTGTGGTCGGAAGTGGAAAGAAGTGGAGCAAAAGGTTCCATGAGCTGAAAATAATAAGGATGTAGGCGAGAGTTTCACCTGCTGGATTGAGTACCCTGTAGCACTTCACTTCTGTAGCACTTTGGGAGCAAGCGACGATGTTCCGCGGGAACAATCCAGCTCGGGTCGACGAGAAAGGCCGGCTTAAGCTGCCCGCAGATTTCAAGCACTTGATTGAAAAGAAGTACAGCACTCCGGATGGTTTGAAGGAGGGGTTGCAGTTTTACATCACCAGCAAGGACGGGAATGTCGCCGAGATTTACCCACTGCCCGAGTGGGAGAAGTTTGAAGAGAAGCTGGCGGTCATACCGAACATGAACCCGGCGAAGAAAAAGCTGCTGGACCGGCTGAATTATTTCGGGCAGATGAGCAGGATGGATGACCAGGGAAGGGTGCTGTTGCCGCAGATCCTGCGGGAGCGCGCCAGGCTTGCAGGCGATGTGGTGGTTTTCGGCATGCAGACCTATCTGGAGGTCGCGAACCACGAGAGCTTCCGGCAGAACATGGAAGCCAACCCGCTGACAGACAGCGACCAAGAGGTTCTGGCGGGGTTCGGGTTGTAGCAAGGCAGCGAAAAGGCTCTGAGGGGCCGGGGCATATGCAGGAGCGCGGTGAGCGGCATGTGCCAGTTCTTTGGAACGAAGCGATCGAGTATTTAGCGGTGCGCCGGGGTGGCGTGTATGTGGACTGCACCCTGGGTTTTGCCGGACATGCGATGGCGATCTGCCGGCTGCTGGGACCATATGGTCGGCTGATCGGGCTGGACCGGGACCCGGAAGCGCTGGAGTTGGCCCGGGGTCGGCTTGGGGAGCTCAAGGCTGAGCTGGGTGAGTCAATGCCCACGACAGAGCTGCACCATGCCGAGTTCAGCCGGATAGGCGAGTTTGTTCCGGCCGAAGGGGTGGATGGGATTCTGGCCGATTTCGGCACCAGTTCCATGCATCTGGACCAGGCGCATCGAGGATTCAGTTTTCAGGCGGACGGCCCCTTGGATATGCGGATGAACCCGCACGGGGGCTCCACGGCTGAGCAAGTGGTAAATCAGGCGGACGAAAACGATCTCGCCAACCTGATTTACGAACTCGGAGAGGAAAGGAGGTCGCGGAGAATCGCCAGAGCCATTGTCAGGGCCCGGCCTTTGCACACAACGGCGCAACTAGCCGGAGTGGTAAGGGCCGCGGCCCCGCCAATGAAAGGCGACAGGATTCATCCGGCGACCCGCACCTTTCAGGCCCTCCGAATTCATGTGAATGGCGAGTTGGACGAGATCGCGGCGCTGCTCCGAAGCGCGCCTGCACTGCTCAAGCCGGGTGGACGGCTGGTGCTGATCTCCTTCCACTCCTTGGAAGACCGGTTGGCGAAGGATGCCCTGCGTGAGGGCAAGACTGCCGGGATGTATGAGGTATTGACCCGCAAGCCGGTGACGGCAGGCGAGAGCGAGACGGAGCAAAACCCGCGAAGCCGCAGCGCGAAGCTGCGAGCAGCCGAAAAGCTCGGGCTGCAGCCGGCGGAGAAAGATAAGGGCTTTGCCGGAGGACGGCAGAGACGATGAGATCGGGCCAGGTTGTCCTGCCGTACACAAGGCGAAAGTAAATCCGCGTAGGACCCAACCACGTACCACCCCCTTCCATAAACAGCGATCTGGCCCGATCGCAGAAGGGGTAAGTAAGGCGAACAGAGGGTGCAGCATGGCAACGCAGGCGCTGGCGGAACTTTTCGGAATGGCCCAGGAGACAGCAAACACCATGGGCGAACACAGCAAACACCAGTCGCGCTGGGTAGCAGAACAGCGTGCACGCCGCGGTCCTACGCCTGAGATCTTCTTTACCCGACGCATGGATAACTCGCGCCTCATCAAGGCGTATTGCCCGGTACGCCGACGGGAGATGCGCTCGTTTGCGGGCGCCATGGCGATGCTGTTTGCGCTGGTGATGTTCTACGGCTGGCAGCACTACCAATCCATCCAGGCTGGATATCACGTGGAGACGGAGAAGCAGGCGCTGCTGCAGCTCCAGGAGCAGAACCGCGAGCTGCGCCTGAGCGAAGCGCAGCTAAGCGACCCGGCACGGATCGACAGACTGGCGCGGGGCATGGGTCTGGAGCGGCCCGCGCCGGGCCAGGTGGTGCGGCCGGATGGAGCGCCGGCGCAGGACGGCTCCACCATGGCCGAGAACCGGCCGCCTGTTCTGGGGCGTTAGCGGATTGTTTTCGTAGGTCTCCGAAAGCTAGAAAGAACGGGCGAAAACTGCCTCTGAGCGGTGCCATTTAGGCAACATTTTCGTGCCACTTTGTGCCATTTGAGCCCCTTTTCGCATGCTTCTCCGCGAAAGAACTAACACCTCTGGGTCAGAAAGCAGCCATTCCAGAGCGAAATTGCCGCTCATTTTCTGCCCCGTTTGGGGGATGCGATTTTGCGGTGAAAACAGCACGAAAGTTAGGTGGGATCTTTGCCTGTAACGGAGGTTCCGTGGTGGGAACGAGACAAGATTCCGATTACTGCTGCATGTAGTTGTTACATACTCGTGGCACTCTCCTCAGAATGAAAGCCGCCCGATGAAGCCCTTTTCCTTTGCGCAAGTGCCGCGCCAGAGCTCAAATGTTGCTACGCCGATGCGCCGGGTGCGCGTGGTTGCGGTGATCGCGATCTTTGTCGGGTGGGCTGCGCTGATCTTTGGGCGGCTGATCTGGCTGCAGGTGGTGAAGCATCCGGAGTGGGTAGCGCGTGCTGCATTGCAGCAGCAGCGAACTTTCGAAGTCGCGCCCCGGCGAGGCATTTTGTATGACCGGGATCTCCACGAGCTGGCGATGACGGTGTCCGTTGACTCGATCTATGCGGTACCGGGAGAGATCCCGGGGGAGCGGCGCCCGGCGCTTGCAGCGGCGCTGGCCGGTGTGCTGCACACCGACCCTGCCGACAGGTTCACAGAGCAGAGCGAGATCCTGAAGCGCATCAACAGCTCGCGTTTTTTTACCTGGATCGCGCGCAAGCAGGATCCGCGGGCCATTGCGGCCGTGCGCGCATTGAAGCTGCGAGGCGTGTATTTCCAGAAGGAGTTCAAGCGCTTTTACCCGGAGAATGACATTGCCGCGCAGGTGCTGGGCTATGTAGGCACCGATGACAACGGCCTGGGCGGCGTGGAGCAGCGCTACGACCACCAGCTGCATGGCGAGCCGGGCCATATGCTGACGGCGCTTGATGCGCGGAGGCATGTGCTGGCGTCCAGCGAGCGCGATCCGGAGCCGGGCGCGAATCTGGTGCTGACGCTGGACGCGAATATCCAGTACATGGCGGAGCAGGCGCTGGACCACGCGATGGAGAGGGTGAAGCCGCTGAACGGAACTGTGGTGGTGCAGGATCCACACACGGGGCAGATCCTGGCGCTGGCGATCCGGCCGACCTTTGACCCGAACGACATTCAACATACGTCGAGTGAGCTGCTGCGGAACCATGCCGTGAGTGACGTGTACGAGCCGGGCTCGACCTTTAAGCTGGTGACCTACTCTGCCGCGCTGGACCAGCACGTGACCACGCCGGAGCAGAAGATAGATTGCGAGGGCGGGAAGATTGTGGTGGCGGGGCGCACCGTGCATGATGACCATTACAACGGCGTACTGACGACGAGTCAGGCTCTCTGGGAGTCAAGCGACGTAGCGGCGATCAAGCTAGCGGAGCGCATGGGCAAAGACACCTTCTACCGTTACATTAGCGCCTACGGCTTTGGGCAGAGAACAGGCCTGGAGCTGCCGGGAGAGACGCGCGGTCTGCTGAAGCCGCCTGATCGTTGGCAGCCGACGACCATCGGCTCCGTGCCGATGGGGCATGAAGTGGCAGTAACGCCGATTCAGCTTGTCACGATGGCTTCAACGATTGCGAATGGCGGCACGTACCTGCCACCGCATATTGTGGTGCAGTCGACGGACAAGGTACGCGGCAACCCGGGATTGCAGCCCGCGCCTTTTCACCCGGAAAGGGAGCTGCCGGATCCGCTACCCAAGGGTGCGCACCGCGTGATCACCACCCTTACCTCAGCCCAGATGCGCAAGATGATGGAAGGCGTGGTGCTGTACGGTACGGGCAAGGGGATGGCGAACCTGAACGGCTACAGCGCGGGAGGCAAGACGGGCACGGCGCAAAAGATCGATGTGCGGACGCATACGTATTCAAAGACCGCGTACATAGCGTCCTTTGTGGGCTTTGCACCAGTGAACGACCCGGCAGTGACGATTGCGGTGATTATCGATTCGCCGACAATTGGCGGGCATTTTGGACGCTTGATCAGCGCGCCGGTTTTTCAGGAGCTGGCACAGCAGGTGCTGGAATACCTGGGCGTACCGCATGACCAGCCGGTGAAGACTGCGCCAGAGCTGGTGAAGGAGAAGGCGGACGCGAAGCAGGCTCCTCCTGAGGACGTATCCGGCGCGGTGGATCTGAACTCGCTGTTTGCAGACTTGAACGATCTGCCCGCGGATGATCCGCTGCGGCACCCCGCTGCGCCGGCTGCTTTGCCGGATGCCTCGCCGGGTACGAGTGAGAGCGCGGCTCTCTCCCTAGACGCGCAGGCTGCGGCGGCAGGCGTGCCGGCTGGGAGCCGGAGTGAGCCTACGGAGGCTCCGCAGCGTCCTTCGACAGAAGAGGAGATGCTGAGAGCGCGGCCACGCTCGCCGGGGATGCAAGCGAACGAGAAGGATGAGGGCGTAGTGAGCGCTCCGCCGGCGGAAGAGCCGGGGAAGGGTATCCGGGTGGCTGCCGGGCATGATGTGACCGTACCGGCATTGCTGGGCTCGACGGTGCGTGCGGCGACGGAGAAGGCGGGGGCTGAAGGGCTTGGCGTGCAGGTGATGGGAAGCGGGCTGGCGCGGGCCCAGGCGCCGGCGCCGGGTACGCGTGTGCCGGCGGGGACGGAGATCGTGGTGCGGTTCGCGCGGTAAGCGAGCGGTAGAGACGTCGTGCGCCTGCCGGGAGGGGCCGGTTCTCAAGGGCTCTGGCCGGGAGGCACGGCCAGGGTGTAGCTTTTGGGCGCAGCGGTACGCGGAGGAGACCTTGATCCCGAGCCTTGTAAACATTTTGTCGCGCTTGCTGTGTCTTTGCGAGGCCGGTCGAAGCAGTGGCGGCGGGTGGCTGCGTCTCGTTGGCGGCGTAATGATAACGACATTCTCTCTGCTTACGCCCGCTGCCTGCTCTGCACAGCAGGAGCAGGCTGCACCACCGCCCAAAGTGCTGACGGGAGCAGGCGGCAAGGTTTCGCTCGGGCTGCCTTCCTTCCAGTACTGGGGACCACCGGTTTGCGATGCCGCCGGAGATATGTTTTTCGAGGCGCCGCATCAGCCGTTGCTTGGTGTAGGCCCGTTTGTGGGCATCCGCGCTGATGGCGGCAGCCACGCCACTTACGCCACGCCTGCTGAGCTTGTTCCACCTTCTCGCTCGGGTCATAAGGCACTGCAGGCTGTTGCGCCCGGAGGCAGCTACTACCTGCTCTACAGTGACATGAAGCGCTCGACCCTCATTGCCTATCAAGGGGATGGCACGGTACGACACATGCAGGCACTGGCGACACCTTCCGGTTTCGTGCCAGATCGCCTTGCAGTTGCAGACTCTGGCGTGATCTACGTGATCGGTTACGTGAACAACGAGGAGCCTCTCGCAAAGCCGAGGAAGGCTTTTGCAGCGCTTTTTTCTGCCGGCGGCGAGATCCTTCGTAAGCTAAGCGATGGGCGTCCGGACACGGATCTGCGCGCGCAAAGCGACAAAATGCGAGAGGGTGGATTGACTGCTGGGGACGATGGCCGCTTCTACGAGCTTGCAGCCAACGCTGTTCTTGTCTTTACACAGGATGGCGAACTGGAGCGGACGATTCATTTCACCAGACCCAGTGCTGACGCTCTTGCCGCCCGCATTGATATCTCAGCCGGATTGATTTCCATCGAGCTACAGACCGTGGATGGTGACAAGGGGAAGGTCGGCTTGATCCACCCTCGTTTTCTGGTCCTGGATGCGCAGACAGGCGAGCAGCGCGGTGACTATGTCCTGGATTCGACGCTTTCTAATAGCCTCCTATGCTTTACCCGGCAGGATGGCTACATACTCGGCGCCCTGCAAGGCGCACTCATGGCCAAGCAGATGGTTCCGCTGCGATAGCTGTCGCTTGGGAGGCAGCATGCAGTCGAGTTGGAGGCTCGAGCCACCGTGTATGAGCGATGAAGAAGCCTCTCCATGCGGGCGCGACTGCTCCGCGTGATCCGCTACCATCAAGCAAGGATGCGACTGGAACAGGTACTGGCCGGTGTTGAGGTAGTGAGCCGCTCGGGGGCGCCGGGGGCGTTTGCTTCGGCTACGGTGCGCTCGATCGAGTTTGACTCGCGCGAGGTGCGCAAGGGTTCGCTGTTTGTCGCGATGCAGGGCGGGACGGTGGATGGGTCGCGCTTTGTTGCGGACGCTGTGCAGGCGGGGGCTGTGGCGGTGGTGACCGATGCCGCGGGTGCGTTTGCATCGCTGGCGGAGCAGCACCCGCGGGTGCCGCTGGTGCTGGTGCCGCATGGCCGGCACGCGCTGGCGACGCTTGCGGCGAACCTCTACAACCACCCTGAAGAGCAGGTGGCGCTGTGCGGAGTGACGGGCACGAACGGCAAGACGACGACTGCGTTTCTGCTCGATGCCATGCTGCGTGCGGCAGGGCGTACGACGGTGCTGGTTGGGACCATTGAGTACCACGTCGCCGGCGATGTGCGGCCTTCGCCGCATACTACGCCGGAGAGCCGCGACCTGCTGCGGCTGCTGGCGGAGGGCGCTGCCCTGGGCGCGACCGAGGCAGTGATGGAGGTGAGCTCGCACGCGCTGGCGCAGGGGCGCGTGCACGGGCTGCCGTTTGATGTTGCGATTTTTACGAACCTGACGCGCGATCACCTGGATTATCACCAGACGATGGAGCAGTATTTCGCGGCGAAGCGTGGGCTGTTTGACGGGTCGGCGACGGGTGGAGCGCCGCCGCGTGTGGCCGTCATCAACGTGGAGGATGACCCGGGCATGGAGCTGGCACTGCGCGCACGCGAAGCAGGAGCGGAGCTGTTCTCGTATGGATTGGGTGTGGGTGAGTTTCGCGCGGAAAGCATTGCCCTGACGCCGGCCGGCATGCGCTTTGTGCTGCAGACGCCGCTTGGCGCAGAGCACGTCCACTCACGGCTGACGGGACGCGTGAACGTGCAAAACATGCTGGCCGCGGCGGCCGCTGCGATGGCGCGCGGGCTTGGGTTGGCGGACGTGGTGCGCGGGGCGGCGGCGCTGGACCATGTGCCGGGGCGGTTCCAGACAGTGAACCGAGGGCAGCCTTTTACCGTTGTGGTGGATTACGCGCATACCGATGATGCGCTGCGGAATCTGGTGTCGGTGGCGCGTGAGTTTGCTTCGGGCGCGGCGGAGGGCGAAGCAGGCCGGGTGCTGACGCTGTTTGGCTGCGGAGGCGACCGGGACCGGACCAAGCGGCCGCTGATGGGCAAGGCTGCGGGGGCGGCGAGCGACCTGTGCATGCTGACCAGCGACAACCCGCGCAGCGAGGATCCGCAAGCCATCCTCAAAGATGTGCTGCCGGGGCTTGAAGAGAGCGGGGTGCGTTTCCTCGTGGAGGTGGATCGAGCGAAGGCGATCCAGAGCCTGCTTGAGGAGGCACGGCCGCATGACATTGTGCTGATTGCCGGCAAGGGCCATGAGAAGACGCAGACGGTGGGCACAGAGCTGCTGCCGTTTGACGATGCCGAGGCGGCGGCGCGTGCGCTGGAAGCACTGGGCTACCGGGATGGGGCGCGATGAAGCTTGCGCTGCGAACGTGCGTGGAGTGGATGGGCGGCGAGTACGCGGCGCCGGGTGACGAGATGGCGCAGGGCTACTCAATTGATACCCGGACGCTGCGGCCCGGAGAGCTGTTTTTTGCCGTGTCTGGCGAGCGCTTTGACGCGCATGCATTTGTAGCGCAAGCGGTGGCAAAAGGTGCGCTGGCTGCGGTGGTTGCGCGCGACAAGCTGCCGCAGTACCCGGAGCTGCGCGGGCTGCCGCATATCGCCGTGGATGACCCGCTCCTTGCATTGCAGCGCCTGGGTGCGGCCGTGCGGCGGCATTGGCAGGGCACGCTGGTGGGGCTGACCGGGTCAGCAGGGAAGACGACGACCAAGGAGATGCTGGCCGCGGTGCTGTCGGCGCGGTATCCGGTGTTGAAGTCTGCAGGCAACTTGAACAACCACTTCGGGGTGCCGCTGCAGCTGCTGCGGCTTGAGGCGGAGCACCGCTATGCGGTGATTGAGATGGGGATGTCGAACGCTGGAGAGATTGCATTGCTGGCGCGCCTGGCTGCGCCGGACTGGGCCGTGGTCACGAATGTAGGGATGGCCCATGCGCAGAACTTTGTGGAGGGGATTGAAGGCATTGCGCGAGCGAAGCGCGAGCTGGTCGACGCGCTTGATCCGCAGCGAGGGATCGCCTTCCTGAATGGCGATGACGTGCGAGTGGCAGCGTTTGCCGAGACGTTTGCCGGGCGCAGCGTGTTGGCTGGGCGAAGCGAGCGAGCCGAGGTGCGGGCTGTGGCTGTGGAGGAGCAGGGTGCGGGCGGGGTGCGGATGCGGCTACAGGCTGGTGGGACCAGCCTTTCTGAGAGCCAGACAGAGACCGAGGTGCAGCTGCAATTTATGGGTGCGCATAACGCGAGCAATGCGCTGCTGGCACTTGCCGTTGGGCTGGAGGCCGGGGTGCCTCTCCATGAGGGTGCGCACGCGTTGGCACTTCTACAGCCAGGCGATCGGCGTGGGGAGCTGCTGGCGGTACGCGGCGCACAGGTGATCAACGATTGTTACAATTCGAATCCGGCGGCGCTTTCGGCAATGATGCGCACGCTGATGGGGCTGCCGGCAGAACGCCGCATCGTGATTGCCGGCGAGATGCTGGAGCTGGGCCCGGAAACAGGCGCGCTGCACTGGGCGTGTGGAGAGGAAGCAGCCAGAAGCGGTGTGGATTGGGTGATTGGGGTACAGGGCGCGGCGCTGGCGCTGGCGGAAGGCGCAGCCAAGTTGGGGACGCGTGCCTTGTTCTTTGAGACCGCGGATGAGGCCGGTGGGTGGCTGCGGCGGGAACTCCGTGCCGGCGATGCGGTGCTGCTGAAAGGCTCGCGCGGGGTGCGGCTGGAGCGAGCGCTGATGGGTCTGGACGATTAGTAAAGCGCATGCTGAGGCTGCTCGTAGCCGTAGGCGCTTTGCTGCTTCTGTGCCGGACTCCATCAAGGGTTCGGAGGGAGGCAGGTGCCGCCCGGCGCTCTGCGCCAAGCGGTGCTCACGCTTCCCTTGTGCTCCCAGGACGGCGAGGCTGTTTCCCCTTCGTAAACGGGCGACCAAGGTTGCCGTGCAGCAGCCTGCCGCGTCGGTGTGCAGCTCGATCAGTAGCGTGCCTTTCCTTAATCTCGGTTGCGCGCAGCGCGTCTCCGTAAGACTCCATGACGTGATCAGGTACGCGGATGCCGTTGCCGTAGCGCAGCAGGCCAGGGACGCGCAGTGTGTCGTACCACCCGGTCAGTGATCCGTCAGAATACTCTGCGATGTGGAGGCAGTCTGGCTGCGCCAGATCCGGGCTTTGCCAGGCACCTGCCAAAGGGTTCGGAGTGCTTTCGGCGTCCGCGCGGGGTCGCATCAGGATGACGGATGCGGAGAAGGCATCACGGCGGAACAAGCCCGACCAGGAGTCGGCTTTTTTGTCATAGCGAAGATCGAGAAGCACGCCTGGGCCGACTCCTTTCAGGTTTCCCCCAGCTTAGTCGCAGCGTTTGGCCGTCCGTGTCGAGCGGCGTCTCCGGTGAATCGACGAAAGAGTTGGCTTGGCCGCTTTTCAGCTCCGGCGTGGTTCGATGGAAGACCTTGGCGGCAAGCGATTGCCGCTGCTGCTTTGTGTCGACCAGGCGGAGGGCGCGCCCGTTAACGAGCGTGGTGAGCAGGAGCTCGATGCCTACGGCTCCGCCTTCGCCATCGGAAGCTTCCCAGAGCCCGGAGGCTTGCGCAGGTGAGGGTAGGGAGATGCTTTGCGCCCGCCCGCCGCGTGCAGGCGGGAGCGGGCCGAGCGCGAGTATGAGCCAGAACAGCGTTTGGCGGGGCGTGTTCACGAGCGCTGCCTGCGTCTGCTCATGAGTAGAGAGACACCATGCGGCCTTCCAGTGTCCGACCATTTCTCAGACGAGGACGCATGCCTGCTCGGCTCACACAGCTTCTGTGAAGGCAATTTTCGAGGACGGACTCTTTCGCGAAGCATTCCCCTCTCTCACACAACTTTCGCGGGCGTTGGCGGCTCTTAGGTACGTGTTGGAGGGGATTATGTCTCGTTTCACCGGGTGGAAACTAGCAGCTGCTTCGGTTTTGGGCGCTGCGCTGTTGAGCGGGTCAGCCATTGCTCCGGCCCAGGTCTCGATCAATATCGGAGCGGCGCCTGCGTGCCCCTATGGCTATTTCGATTATGCGCCGTACAACTGCGCCCCCTATGGCTTCTATGGACCCGACTGGTTTGCCGGGGGGATTTTTATTGGAGCGGGACCATGGTTCCATGGGCCCCGCGGCTTCTACGGCCATGTGGATAACCGGTTTGACCCGCATCATGGCTATGTCGGGCCGTTCCCCGGACGTGGGGAGCAGGCGTTTAACCACTTCCACCCGAATGAGGCGCATGATGGCTTCGGCCATGTGGGGAATGCCGGCCATGATCCTGGCGGCGAGCACTTTGCCGGCGCGCAGGGCGGCTATCACGGCGGCGGGGGCGGTGAACATGGCGGCGGCGGCCACCGCTGATCTCAGCTGTGAAGCCAGAATGATTGAACTTTTATGATGAAGGGGCGAGTGCCGGTGGAAAGCCCTGCGCTCGCCCCTAAACCTTGTCGGGGCACTCTGCCCCATATCACCGAAACTTTGCTTACGCCGCGACGCCGCGGGATGCGCGCGAAAAAGGATATTTCTATGCCAAGTGCCGTTAAGAAGCCCAGAGCAAATGCTGCTCCCGGACCCGCCACAAAGATCGTTGACCGTATGTATCCCAACCGTGTGGCTCTGCCGGAGGAAGTGAAGCGCAAGACCGTGGAGCTTTTGCAGAGTTGTCTTGCGCAGTCGACGGATCTGCAATCGCAGGCCAAGTTCGCGCACTGGAACGTCAAGGGTGACAATTTTTACCAGCTGCACCTGGTTTTTGACTCGGTGGCCGATGAGATCGGGAAGCAGATCGACCCGATCGCGGAGCGGATTACGCAGCTGGGCGGGGTCGCCAATGGGACGATCCGGCAGGCGGTCTGCATGTCGAAGATCGGCGAGTATCCGGTCGAGACGGTCGCCGGGATGGACCATGTACGCGCACTTTCCGCGGCGCTGGGGCACTACTGCGAGGAGCTGCGTGAGGCGTCCGAGAAGGCTGAAGAGGTTGGCGATGCCCCGACCAAGGACTTCCTGAACAAGTTGATTGTGGATGCGGAGGAGCAGCTGTACTTTCTGGAGTCGCACCTGGAGGCAGGGGACGTGCAGTAGCTTTACCTCTCTTCCCAGTTGGCTTGCGACGGCTTCAGGACATCGGGCCATTACTGAATGGAGTCCCTGCTTCTCCGATTCATGCAGGGAGCGTAGGGCGCGGCTCTAAGATGGAGCCGCGCCCTTCTTTTACGCGCGTGCCCGGAGAACCCGTTGCTTTACTGGCTGCTTTACCAGAAGCTATTTCCCTATGTTTCCCCGTTTCGCATCTTCCGCTATCTGACTTTCCGGACAGCTTTTGCCTCGCTCACAGCCTTGCTGATCGCCCTGTTTATCGGGCCGTATGTGATTGAGAAGCTGCGTGAGTTTCAGATTGGGCAGTACATTCGCGAGGATGGCCCGGAAGCGCACCAGAAAAAGGCCGGCACCCCAACGATGGGCGGCGTGCTGATCTGCATCGCGATCCTGCTGCCGACGCTGCTCTGGGCGGACCTGGCGAACCCCTTTATCTGGCTGGTGATGCTTTCGACTTTTGGCTTTGGAGCGATCGGCTTTGCCGATGACTACATCAAGGTTGTGCATCGGCGGAACCTGGGGCTGACGGCGCGAGCGAAGATGGGCTACCAGATCCTGGTGAGCACGGGTGTAGCGGTGGCGCTGGTATCGATGCAGACGCAGGGGAGCTACTCGACGCAGCTGGTGGTGCCGTTTTTGAAGCGCTTCCATCCGGCATTGAGTATCCAGGCGCTGGCCGGGGTGCCGCATTTGCACCTGCTGGTGTTTTCGCCCTTTATCGTTTTTACCGTGCTGGTGATTGTGTTTTCAAGCAATGCGGTGAACCTGACGGATGGGCTGGATGGGCTGGCGATCGGCTGCACCATTGTTGCGGCGGCCGCCTTGACGGTGCTGACATACGTGAGCGGACACGTAGTGTTTGCCGATTACCTGGAGCTGGAGCGGATGCCGATGGTGAGCGAGCTCACGATCTTTTGCGGCGCGATGGTTGGGGCTTCGATCGGGTTTCTCTGGTACAACGCGCACCCGGCTGAGGTGTTTATGGGGGACGTGGGCTCGCTGGCGCTGGGCGGGGCGATCGGGACGGTGGCTGTGGCGATCAAGCAGGAGTTGCTGCTGCCCTTTATCGGCGGCATCTTTGTGCTGGAAGCGGTCTCAGTGATTTTGCAGGTGGGCTCTTACAAGCTTAGGAAGAAGCGCATTTTCCGCATGGCACCGCTGCACCACCATTTCGAGTTGAAGGGCTGGTCTGAGTCGAAGGTGATTGCGCGCTTCTGGATTGGGTCGCTGGTGTTCGCGCTGTTTGCGCTGACGACGCTGAAGCTGCGGTAAGGGTCCTGTTGTCGGTTTACCATCAGCAGACGGGAGGGTCCGATGGCGACGATCACGCATATTCCGATCAGCGAGTACCTGCGCACCGGGTATGAGCCGGATGCCGACTATGTCGATGGAGTGGTTGAGGAGCGTCCGGTGGGGGAGTTTGACCATGCTCGGTGGCAGAACGCGATTCAAAGGTGGTTTTCGTCGAAGTCGGATGAATGGAATAGTTGGGTCTTGCCGGAGATGAGGGTCCAGGTAGATCCAACCCGCTTTCGCGTGCCGGATGTGACGATTGTGGACCGGAGCCTGCCCCAGGAGCAGATCCTGACGAGGCCGCCCGTGGCAGTCTTTGAGGTGCTTTCGCCGGAGGACCGTGTGCCGCGCATGATGGTCAAGCTGCAGGACTACGAGCGGATGGGGATCCGGAACATCTTTGTGGTGGACCCGCAGGATGGGTCGGTGTGGAGGTTTGGACATGGGGAGCTGGTGCCGAGCGAGTCTGGCCCGCTTGAGGCGAGCCTCTGCGTGCTGGATTGGGAGCAGATCAGAAAATACGTGGTCGGGAAATAGATGGAGCTGAGGGGCAAACGCGTGCTGGTGGTGGGGCTGGGCCGCTCAGGGCTGGCGGCGGCACTGTTTCTGCGCCGGCAGGGCGCTCAGGTCACTGTTTCGGACGTGCGCAGTGCGCAAGCCCTGGAAAAAGAGATCCCGATGCTGCTGGAAGAGGGGATTGCGGTGGAGGCCGGCGGGCATGGGCTGCTGACCTTTCGGCGGCAGGATCTGCTGGTGGTGAGCCCCGGCGTCTCGCTCGACACGCCGGAGATCCGGCAGGTCCGCACCTTTGGCCAGACGATCCTAGGCGAGGTGGAGCTGGCCTCGCGCTTTCTGAAAGGCCGCACGATTGCGATCACCGGCTCGAATGGCAAGACCACGACGACGACGCTGATAGGCGCGATCCTTACGGCTGCGGGCGGGCCGACGCTGGTTGGCGGCAATATCGGCATTCCTGTTGTGGCATTGACGGAGCACTCGCAGGAAGGCGGCTGGAATGTGCTGGAACTCTCATCGTTCCAGCTGGAGACGATCGACACTTTTCGGGCCGAGATTGCTGTGCTCTTGAACATTACGCCCGACCACCTGGATCGGCACGGGACCTTTGAGCGGTATCGCGAGGCGAAGGAGCGGATCTTCGCGAACCAGCATCCGGAAGACGCGCTGGTGTTGAACGCTGATGACGAGATAGCGCAGCGTGCGGCGGCGCGGGCCAAAGGGCGGGTGTTCTGGTTCAGCCGGTCGCGGGTGGTGCGGCAGGGTGCGTTTGCCTTGAATGGCGTGGTGATGTTTCGCGCGTCGGAACAGAGTGCCGCGGAGCAGGTGCTGCCGGTTTCGGCCATCGGGCTCAAGGGCGTGCACAACCTTGAGAATGTACTGGCTGCGGTGGCGGCGGCCCGGCTCGCCGGTGTGCCGGCTGCGGTGATTCACGAGACGGTTGCAGGCTTCCGGGCGGTGGAGCACCGGTTGGAGTTTGTGGGCGAAGTCGAGGGTGTTGCGTATTACAACGATTCAAAGGCGACCAATGTGGATGCTGCGGCGAAGGCGATTGCTTCGTTTGAGGGTGGGGTGCACCTGATCCTCGGCGGCAAGGACAAGGAGTCAGATTACCGGACGCTGCGAACGCTGCTGCGAGAGCGGGTGCGCGCGGTGTACACGGTCGGCGCGGCAGCGGAAAAGATTGAGACGCATTTGCAGGGGGCTGTGCCGATGGCGCGAGCGGGTACGATCGCGCGCGCGCTGGAGCTGGCTGCGGCTGCGGCGAAGCCGGGCGACACAGTGCTGCTGGCGCCGGCCTGCTCGTCGTTTGACCAGTTCCGCGACTACGAGCAGAGGGGCGAGCACTTTAAGCAGCTGGTGCGTGCGCGAGAGCGGGAAGGCGCATGGCAAAGCGCGTAGGCGTCGACAAGTGGATCTTTTGCACGACGCTCGCGCTGGTGGTGGCCGGGCTGCTGATGATTTTTTCGGCTTCTGCCGTGATGGCGAGTGCGCGGTACGGCTCGGCCTACAGCTTTGTGGTGCGGCAGGCAGTGTGGGCCCTGGCAGGACTGCTCGCCATGTGGGCCCTGATGCACATCAACTACCGCAAGCTTAACAATCCCTCGGTGGTGTTTCCGGCCGTGGCCGTCACGGTCATCCTGCTGGTGGGGGCATTTTTTGGGCATGACTCGCATGGAGCGCACCGCTGGATCAGAGTGGGGCCCATGCAGTTTCAGCCGTCGGAGCTGGCCAAGCCGGCGCTTGTGCTCTTCCTGGCCTGGTGGCTGCAGGACCGGATGAACCGCATGGAAGAGGTGCGGGAGACGATCCTGCCGGCGATCATCCCGAGCCTGCTGTTTGTTCTGTTGATCGTGAAGGAGCCAGACCTGGGGACGGCGCTGGTGTGCGCTGCCGTGACGGCGCTGCTGCTGTATCTGGCGGGGATGAACTTTAAATATCTCTGGTATGCGGCTGCGGCTTCGGTGGTGCCGCTGTACTTTCTGCTGTTTCGGGTCAAGTTTCGGCGTGACCGCATCTTTGCTTTCCTCAATCCGGATGCCGACCCGCTGGGGAAAGGTTTCCACATCATCCAGTCGCTTATCGCGGTGGGCACGGGCGGCTTCCACGGGGTGGGTTACATGGAAGGCAGGCAGAAGCTGTTCTACCTGCCGGAGCCGCACACCGACTACATCTTTGCCAATGTCGCCGAGGAGCTGGGCTTGCTCGGCGCTCTCTTCATCCTGGGGCTGTTTGTGGCTTTCGGCTACCGGGGCATGCGGGCGGCTATTCTTTCGCGCGATCCGTTTGCGCGGCTGCTGGCCTTTGGGGTGACGGCAACGGTGCTGATCCAAGCATTCTTTAACATCAGTGTGGTGGTGGCGCTGGTGCCTACCAAGGGGATTACGCTGCCGTTTGTCTCCTATGGCGGCACGTCGCTCTTCATCACGCTTGCCTCGGTTGGCGTCTTGCTGAACATCACCCGGGAGCTTGAGTAGCGTTGGCTCCCTTGCGGGTACTGATCGCGGGCGGCGGCACGGGCGGGCACATCATCCCGGCGCTGGCTATTGCCGATGCTCTGCAGGCTGGGCCGGGCGGGGCGGAGATCCTGTTTTTGGGGACGCCGCGCGGGCTGGAGTCGCGGCTGGTGCCGCAGGCCGGGTACCCCCTGGAGCTGATTGAGGTGGGGCAGCTGAAGAACGTGAGCCTGCGGACGCGAGCCCGGACAGTGCTGGACCTGCCGCGGGCCATGTTGAAAGCGCGGGCGCTGCTGCGCAGCTTTCGGCCGCAGGTGGTGGTGGGCGTGGGCGGCTATGCCTCAGGGCCGGCAATGGCAGCGGCGATCCTGGCCCGGGTGCCGACGCTTGCCTTTGAGCCGAATGCGGCGCCGGGGCTGGCGAACCGGCTGGTGGGGAAGCGGGTCTCTGCCGCGGCTGTCAACTTTGCGCCGGCGGCTCAGTTCTTTCGCCGGGCACAGGTGACGGGGATCCCGGTGCGGGAGCAGTTTTTCTCGCTAGAGGCGAGACTTGGGATGGAGAGATCACACCTGCTGGTTTTTGGTGGGAGCCAGGGGGCGCGTGTTCTGAACGAGGTGATGCCGAAGGTGCTGAGAGCGCTGCTGGACCGGGTACCGGGGCTGACGGTGCTGCACCAGACTGGCGCCCGGGCGGAAGAGTCGACGCGGGCTGCGATGGCGGCGACCGGGGCTGATGCGGCGCGGTGGCAGGTGAGTGCGTTTCTTGACGACATGCCGGTGCGGTTTGCGGCGAGTGATCTGATCCTGGCCCGCGCCGGCGCGAGCACGGTCGCCGAGCTATGTGCCGCGGGCAAGCCGTCGTTGCTGGTGCCGTTTGCTCAGGCGGCCGATGACCACCAGACGCGCAATGCGCAGGTGGTCGCAGAGGCTGGCGCAGCCTGCGTGCTTACCGAAGCGGAGCTTACGCCGGAGCGTCTGCTTGCGCAGCTTGCTGCATTGATGACGGACAGGGAAGAGCTTGAACGGATGGGAGAACGGGCGCGCACGCTGGCACGCCGGGATGCGGCGGCTGTGATTGCCGGGATGGTCCGGGAGCTCGCCGTACCGATGCGGTAAGTGAGCGGTGCGCTAAGTAGACGGGGCGCGCTCCCTTCAGCGAGGGGTGTGGGCAGCTTTCTGCTCAATGGGAAAAGGGGCGGCGCCGGTTTGCGCCACCCCTATGTTGAGCTGCTGTTTAGCGGTGACCGCCACCGCCGCCACCGTGGAAGCTGCCTCCACCACCGCCGTGGAACCCGCCACCGCCGCCAAAGCTGCTGCCGCCGCCGCCGTGGAACCCACCGCCGCCAAAGCTGCTGCCGCCGCCGTGGAACCCGCCGCCGCCCACTGTGCCACCACCGCCATGGAACCCGCCGCCATTGTAAGCATTGCCGCCACGGAAGCCGCCACCGACTGCTCCGCCACGGAAGCCGTTGCCTACGGTGCCGCCATGGAAGCCGTTGCCATAGCCGCCGCCGTAGCCAGCTCGTCCATAGCCACCGTAGCCGCCGCGCCCATAGCCATAGCCGCCGTAGCCGCCGCGATACCCAAAGCCATAGCCATAGCCGATGCGTCCGTAGCCGTACCCCCAGCCGCGGCCATAGAAGCCGTGATAGAAGGGTCCCGCGCCGATAAAGAGGCCGCCCAGGAACCAGTCGGCTCCGTAATAGCCGTAAGGCGCGCAGGCATAAGGGTAGTAGCCGTAGTAGCCGTATGCGCAGGCGGGGGCCGCGTCTACATAGCCGTAGGCCGGGTAGTCGACGTCTGGGCCGATGCCGATGCCGACGGCCACCTGGGCCTCCGCGGCACGGGGAGCCAACGCCAGCGGCACGGCAAGCAGAGCAGAGAGCCCAACAGCACGCAATATGTTCTTCATCGTGTTCCTCCTCACCCGGACTGAGAACGGCGTGCGTCTCCCTCCCGGATGTTGCGCTGGCGTCGCTGCTTCTGCGTGAGGCCAGGCTGCTTGTTAGAACACAGTCCTTTCCAGCAAGTTGCGTCGCATCTTTTCCTTACGGGCGCCTGGTGTAGCGCCTGGCGAGTCGCTCCGGCAGAGAAGAAGGGGCAACCTTTTCGCGCTGTCAGCATTCACTTCCCGGGGGTGCGGTAGGCTACTGGAGGTATGTTCGCCAAGGCGCAGCGGGTTCACTTTATCGGTATCGGCGGGATTGGGATGAGCGGGATTGCCGAGATCCTGGGGACGCTGGGCTACGCCATTTCCGGCTCCGACCTGCGGCGCAGCGCGGTGACCGATCGCCTGCAAAGCCTGGGTGCCAGCGTCTTTGAGGGGCACGCTGCCGCGAATGTGGTGGGTGCAGGGGTGGTGGTCGCCAGCTCTGCCATTGACGATCGCAACCCGGAGATCGCCGAGGCGCGCAGGCGCAAGATTCCTGTGATCCAGCGGGCCGAGATGCTGGCCGAGCTGATGCGCCTGAAGTACGGCATTGCTATCGCGGGCATGCATGGCAAGACGACCACCACCTCCATGATTGCGAGCGTGCTGGGCGCGGGCGGGCTGGATCCGACGCTGGTGGTGGGGGGGCGCGTCGATACGCTAGGCTCCAATGCGCGGCTGGGCAAGAGCCAGTACCTGGTGGCGGAGGCCGACGAGAGCGACCGATCTTTTCTAAAGCTTTCGCCGATCCTGGCGGTGGTGACCAACCTCGATCGGGAACATATGGACTGCTACCGCGACATGGCGGATGTGGAAGACGCATTTGTGACCTTTATGGAGCGGGTTCCGTTTTATGGAGCGGTGGTGGCGTGCTGCGACAATGCGCAGCTGAGTGCACTGCTGCCGAGGGTGGGCAGGCGGGTTTTCAGCTACGGGATGAGCCCGCAGGCCGATTACCTGGTACGGCCCCTGGCGCTGGGCCCGGGGGGGCACGCGGAGAACCAGGTGGGAAACCAGGCGAGCAGAGAAGCAGGCAGCATGCCGGTGCGCTCGCGTTTCGAGATTGTGGCCGATGGTGCGGTGCTGGGTCCTTTTGAGCTGTTGGTGCCGGGGCAGCATAACGTGCTGAATGCAACCGCGGCGGTTGCGATCGCGCATCAGCTGGAGATTGCGCCCGAGGCGATGATCGCGGGGCTGCAGCAGTATCGTGGGGTCGACCGGCGCTTCCAGATCAAGGGCTGTGTGCGCGGCGTCACGGTGGTCGATGATTACGGGCACCATCCGACGGAGATTACGGCGACGATCCGCGCAGCGCGTGAGTGCCGCTTCCGCAAGGTGCATGCAATTTTTCAGCCTCACCGGTACAGCCGCACCCGCGACCTTCTGCCCGAGTTTGCCGCGGCTTTCAGCGAGGCGACGACCGTGCAGGTGCTCGACATTTACCCGGCCAGTGAGCAGCCGATCCCCGGGGTAACCGCGGAAGCACTGGTGGCTGCAGCCCGGCAGCCGGGAATGCGCCATGCGATCAGCTTTGCCGAAGCAGCAGAACGCGTGGCTGCGTTGGCTGAGGATGGGGATGCGGTGCTGACCCTGGGGGCGGGCAATGTTTCGCAGGTGGCCCCGATGGTGCTCCAAGCTTTGCGAGCAGGCGTGGCTGCGGAAGCGGGATAGCGGCACTCCTTCGCAGCGATGGGTCGAGCGTTACGTCAAGCGTTACCAGGGTGGCTCTGCCGATTTGCTTTTCCTCGCGCTGTTTTTTGAAGGGGATACCGGGCCGGGCTATAGTCAGGGTGGCGATTCCCACGACCTGGCTCGGGCGTGGCAAAACTGAACTCCACAACCTCGGCAAGCCGGCAGGCTGCTGCGCTCGCGGATGACGCATTCCTTTCCCTGCACACGGATGAGGATGACGCGTTTCTGCGGCCGGCTGCTCCCCCGGTGCCCCAACGGCGCGGTCCGCGGAGCACGCGGTTGCCGGTGCCTGCCGCGCGGCCCGACCCTGCCGAAGAGGCAGAAGCCTTTCTGCGGAGCAGACGCCGGGTGGCGCCGCGTAAGACCGGCTGGTGGCCTCGGCTCCTCAGCTCACGGCTGGGGCGCATCCTGCTGGTCACGACTGCACTTCTGCTGCTGGCTGGGGTTGGTGTCGCGGCCTGGGCGGTCCGCTCCTTTCTCCAGCATGATCCGCACTTCCGCATTGAGAGCTCTGCTTCGATTGAGGCAACCGGTGTGACGGAGCTGAGCCGGGCAGAGCTTGTCCGGATCTTCGGCTCGGACATTGGGCGCAATATTTTCTTTGTTCCGCTTGGGCAGCGGGAAGCTGCGCTCGAGGCGGAGCCGTGGGTGAAGCATGCGACCGTGATGCGTCTGCTGCCAGATATCCTGCGGGTGGCCATCGTCGAGCGAACGCCGGTCGCGTTTGTGCGGGTAGGCCGCGAGATCCAGCTGGTGGATGGGGAGGGCGTGATCCTGGGTATGGCGCCGTCGACCCTGGCCGCCCGGCATTACTCGTTTCCGGTGGTGACAGGGCTGGACGCCGCTGCGACGCCGGAGGCACGGGCTGAGCGTATGCACCTGTTTCTCCGCTTTGTGGCGGCGCTCGATGCGGGTGGAAGCCCGGTGTCGTCGCAGCTGAGTGAGGTGGACCTGAGCAATGCGGAGGATGTGCGTGCGGTGGTGCCGGCGCAGGGCTCAGACATCCTGCTGCACTTTGGCAATAGCGACTTTCTGGAGCGCTACCACTCTTACCAGGAGCACTTGGCGGAGTGGCGGCAGCAGTACCCGAACCTGAGCGCGGTCGACCTGCGGTATGACCGCCAGGTGGTGCTGAAGATGGCAGATGCTGCGCAGGCGGATGAGGCGGCGGAGGCGCATCCGCTGCCGATGAAGGCAGAGGATGGGAGCACGAGGCCTGCTGTGTCCCGGCATGCGCCGGCTGGGAAGCACGCGTCTGTAGCTGCGGCACATAGGGCCGTAGCTGCGCCGCATGCCCCAGGCGGGCCTGCTGCCAGGCACAGCAGCGTGGCAGCCCGGCCGCGCGTTTGGTATACGGCGGTACGCACCGGGCCACATGGGGCGCAGCATTGGGTGGCGCATGCGATGGCTCGCACGGGTCAGCAGCCGCCCCCGCAGAGCGTGCAGCACACGGGAGGGACCCAGTGACGCAGAGGGGAGAAGAAGTACTGTCTGTGCTGGATGTGGGCAGCGGCAGTGTGCGGATGCTGGTCGCGGAGCTGCATGAAGGCTCACTGCGCTACCGGGGGCACGGGATTGCGCGGAGCGCGGGCATGCGGCGGGGGATTATCGCTGATCTGCAGCCGGTGACGGATGCGATCAACCAGGCGTCAGTCGCGGCGGAGGCCTCGGCGCAGGTGGTGATTGAGAAGTGTGTGGCAGGGCTGGGCGGCGCGCATGTGCGCGGAGTGAACTCGCAGGGCGGCATCACGCTGGGCTCGAGCGCCAAGATGCGCGAGATTACGCGGGAGGATGTGCGTGCGGCGGCAGACCGGGCGCGCGCGATCTCGCTCCCGAGCGACCGCGAGGTGCTGCACCTGCTGCCGCGCCACTTTTTGCTGGACGAAGTGCCCGGGATTCATGATCCGGTTGGCATGGTGGGGCACCAGCTGGAGGTATCGCTGCACCTGCTGACCTGCTCTGCCTCAGCACACCAGAGCCTGGTGACCTGCGCCAACAAGGCGGGCCTTGAGGTGACGGAGACGGTGTACGAAGCACTGGCCGCCGCGGAAAGCTCGCTCTCCTCGGACGAGCGCGAGCTGGGCTGCTGCCTCCTCGATATCGGTGCGGGCTCGACGGAGCTGATTGTGTACTTTGAGGGTGCCGTGGTTTACACCGCGGTGGTGCCGATCGGCGGCGACCACTTTACCAATGATCTGGCGGTGGGCCTGCACCTGAGCATTCCGCAGGCCGAGTCGCTGAAGTGCGAGTACGGGCACGCGGTGGTGACCTCTGTTTCGCAGTCGAGTGAGATTGACTGGCATGGGGAAGGTCCGGCACCGGCGGGGGGCAGTATCCGGCAGCGGGCATTGGCGGAAATCCTGGAGCCGCGCGCACGCGAGCTGTTCGGCCTGCTGCGCGAGACGCTCCGCAATGGCGCTGTGCTCGAGGCTCTGGGCTCAGGCTGCGTGCTGGTGGGCGGCGGCGCACGCATGCCGGGTCTGCTGGATACGGCGGAAAGCATCCTGCGGGTCCCGGCGCGGATCGGTACCCCGGTGCCGCTTTCCAGGATGCCGGGTGAGCTCCAGCAGCCGGAGTTTGCGTCGCTGGTTGGGCTGATGCTGTACGCGCACCGGACGGGCCTGGCGCGCGCGCAGGAAGAAGGGTCGCTGCGGGCGAAACTGCGGTCGATATTTGCAGGCAGTATCTAAGAGCATTGGAAGAGAGAAGGGAACGGGAGAGCGAATGAGCCAGGGAGACGAGATGCGGATCCAGTACCACGATGAGCTGCCGAGCGGGGCGAAGATCAAGGTGATCGGCGTGGGCGGCGGCGGCGGCAATGCGGTGAACCGGATGATTGCGGCGCGGATGGAAGGCGTGGAGTTCATCGCGGCTAATACAGATGTGCAGGCGCTGCAGCTTTCGTCGGCCCCGGTGAAGTTGCAGCTGGGCGTGAAGCTGACCAGCGGCCTGGGCGCAGGCGCGAACCCGGATGTGGGCCGGCGGGCGGCGCTTGAAGACTCAGAAAAGATCATTGAGGCGCTGGAAGGCGCAGATATGGTGTTTGTGACGGCGGGCATGGGCGGCGGCACGGGCACGGGCGCGGCGCCGGTGATCGCGTCACTGGCAAGCGAGATGGGGGCACTGACCGTCGCGGTGATTACACGGCCGTTCGGCTTTGAGGGCAAACGCCGCATGGCGCAGGCCGAGCGCGGCATGCAGGAGCTGCTGGATTCCGTGGACACGATGATCGTGATCCCGAACGAGAAGCTGCTGGCCGTAGCGCAGGATGCGGGCTTCTTTGAGAGTTTCCGCGTGGCTGACGATGTGCTGCGGCAGGGGGTGCAGGGTATCTCAGACATCATCACCATCCCGGGGATCATCAACCGCGACTTTGCCGACGTGAAGACAACGATGGCCGGCATGGGCTATGCGGTGATGGGTACGGCGCAGCGCTCGGGCGAGAACCGGGCGATTGCCGCGGCGCAGGCTGCGATGGCCTCGCCGCTGCTGGAAGATGGAGCGATTGATGGAGCACGCGGCATTCTGATTAACATCTCGGGGTCCTCGTCGCTGAAGCTTAGCGAGGTGAATGCGGCTTCGACGCTGATTCAGAGCGCCGCGCATGAGGACGCGAACATCATCTTTGGCGCGGTGCTCGACGAAACGATGGGCGATGACGTGAAGATCACGGTCATCGCGACCGGGTTTCGGCAGAGTGCAGCGGAAGAGCGTGAACGGGCAGCCGCAGCCAAGCCGGCTGTTGCGGGGGGCAGGAGCGTTGCTCCCGCAGCGGCCCCGGCTCCGGCAGCCAAGCCGCGGTTCGCGAGCGAGGTGGAAGAGAGTTTTAGCACCATTGCCGGCGGAGCGGGCGCATCGCCTGCGCCAAGCGGGGCGAAGAGCCTTGCGGAGCAGGAGATCTTTCTGCCCCGGGAAGCGGTGCCGGAGAGTACCCCGTTCTTTGTCGACGAGGTTCGTGAGCCGGCCCGGCAGGACTCGTTCGGCGACCGGTTTGCGTCACCGGCGCGGTATCACTCCGAGTTCGAGTCCAACGGTATGGACCGCGATGCAGGCCAGGAGGACGATCTGGAGATTCCGGCCTATTTGCGACGCGCAGGTAACTAATCGGAGACGGTTCGGGTTGCCATCCTGAGAAGCTTTGCTACAGTGAGTTCATCGCATGTCAATTCAACGTGCGTTTGCCGGATGGGAATGAGGAAACGCGATCGCGATTTCTAAGTTCCCTTTGCGGGAAGCGAACACAGTAGTTCCTGATCCGGTGCAGGCAGCCGGTTTCTTGCGGCAGGATATGCCCTGCTGCAGATTTGAGAGTTTTGCTCATGATGTTTATGACTCGTTTTCTGCCACTTCTTGCGGCTTCAGCGTTGATGCTTGCGCCGAACAGCAGCTATGCGAGCACTACGATCCATCGGCACCATGGCCGAGCGGCGCATGTGCAGGAGAGCGCGGGAACGCGCCGGCATCTCGCCTCGCTTGAGCATAGCCACCGGGTAGTTGGGCATGGGGGCCGCGTGGTTCTCCTCTCCGCCGGCACAAGCCGCCTGGTGCGGGACCGGCATGGGCGGCTTCGGCGTGTGAGCGTCCGCCGCCACTATGGTGAGCAGTTTACGGCAGACTCCTTTACGCAGACCAACGTGGGGGATGGCGATGTCACCACGGGCGAAGACCCGGTGGTACGCCAGGCGGCCATCGATGCACTGGGCAATATGTATGGGACGGCGGTGGTGATCAACCCGGATAACGGGCGCATCCTGGCCATGGTGAACCAGAAGCTGGCGCTCTCAAGCGGGGCAGAGCCGTGCTCGACGATCAAGGTGTCGGTTGCGCTCGCGGCTTTGAGCGAAGGGATTATCACCAAGGACACGCCGGTCAACCTGGGCGGCCACTACTCGCTTACCTTGACGGACGCACTGGCACGCTCCGTCAACCCGTATTTTGAGGTTCTGGGGCGTCGGCTTGGCTTTGACCGGGTGCGCCACTATGCCAACCAGTTCGGGCTGGGTGAGCTGGCCGGGTACAACATCCCGAACGAGCAGCTGGGCGTGTACCCGTCCCAGCCGCTGCCTGATTCCAAGGGCGGCGTAGGCCGCATGTGCTCCTTTGGCGAAGGTGTTTCGATGACCCCGCTGCAACTGGGCGCGCTGGTCTCCGCGATTGCGAATGGCGGGACGCTTTACTACCTGCAGCACCCGACCACCTCGCAGCAGATGGCGAGCTTTCAGCCCCGCGTTAAGCGCACGCTCGACATCAAGAACATCATTCCGGAGATCGAGCCGGGTATGGCCGGAGCGGTTGGTTGGGGGACAGCGCGTTCCCTGCGGGCCTCGTTCAACCAGTTCCCGGTGATGGGCAAGACCGGTACTTGCTCGAACAATGGCACCCGCTTCGGCTGGTTCGCGAGTTTTGCGGACACGCAGCAGTATGGGCGCATTGTGACGGTCTTCTTCCTGGAAGGCGGCCGCCCGACCTTTGGACCCAAGGCAGCGGAGCTGACCGGCTACTTTTACAAGAATCTGTGGGACCACAGCTACTTCGCTGCACGTGAGGGCAGCGGCCTGCCCATGCCGTCAGGGAGCTCCTCCCAGTAGAAGCGGCATCCAAACTCGTGAAATGCAAGCGCGGCCTCTGGTGAACCCAGGGGCCGCACTTGCATGAGAGCAGGGGGCGAAATGAAGATTTTGACTGCCGCGGAGATGCGCGAGACCGATCGCGTGACGATTGAGACCTACGGTATCGCGTCTGACCAGTTGATGACGCAGGCCGGCGGAGCTGTGGCTCGCTTTGCGCTCCGGCAATACCCTGCGGCGCAGAGCATCATGGTGATTTGCGGGATGGGCAACAATGGCGGCGATGGCCTGATGGCCGCCGGCGCGCTCAAGGCAGCAGGACGCGATGTACATGTGTTGCTGCTGGGCAGGCGTGACGACCTGAAGGGCGACCCGCTGATGATGCTGCGCAAGGCAGAGCCCATGGTGCCGGTGATGGAGCTTGTGGCGGAAGGGGACCTGCACACGCCTGCCATGGCGCAGCTGTTTGTGCGTGGAGATCTCATCCTGGATGCCATGGTCGGGACGGGCTTCAAGCCGCCGCTGCGAGGGATGACCGCAGCAATGCGCGACTTGATCGAGCCGATGCCGACACCGGTGCTTGCTGTGGATCTGCCTTCGGGCTGGGATGCGGATTCGACCGAATACAAGCCGGAAGCCATGGCTGTGCGCGCCGATGCGGTGATCACCTTTACGGCGCCCAAGCTGGCCCATGCTTTTGGGAACCTGACAGGTTCGGCAAGCGGGCCGATCGTGGTGGCAGCAATCGGGTCGCCGGAGGAGGCGATTGTTTCCCAACAGGGGCTGCGCTGGACGGGTGCAAGCAAGCGCATCAGCGAGAAGCCGCGGGAAGCGGATGACAACAAAGGCCGGCATGGGCATGTGGCAATTTTTGCGGGGAGCCATGGGAAGTCCGGCGCGCCCGCAATGGCCTCACTAGCTGCACTACGCGGCGGGGCCGGGCTGGTAACGGCGGCCGTGCCGGCCTCGGTGCTCAACAACGTGGCGCTGGTGGCACCGGAGCTGATGACGACCCCGCTGCCCGAGGATGCTCAGGGAGGGCTGGACGCGAGTTTCTTCGGCGAGCCGCTGCGGGCGTTTCTCGTGAGAAAGACAGTGGTAGCGGTGGGGCCAGGCCTGGGCGAAAGCGAGGAGGCCGGCGCGCTGGTGCAGACCTTGCTGGAGCAGGTGGAAGTGCCCATGGTCATGGATGCAGATGCGCTCAATTTGCTGGCGAAAGACATGGGTCGCTTCCGGGATCGTGCGCGGCAAGGAGGGCAGAGGATCGTGATGACACCTCATCCCGGGGAGATGGCCCGGCTCGCCGGGCTCTCGATCAAGGAGGTGCAGGCGGACCGGATCGGTCTCGCACGGCGCTTTGCCGGGGAGTACGGCATCACGCTGGTGCTCAAAGGTTGGCGGACGCTGGTTGCGCATCCTGATGGCACGATCGCGGTGAACACGACGGGGAACCCGGGGCTAGCCAAGGGGGGCTCGGGCGATATGCTGACCGGACTGGTGGCGGCGATGGTGGCGCAGTACCCGGAGCAGCTGGAACAGGCGGTGGAAGCCGCGGTGTATCTCCACGGGCTGGCTGCGGATCTTGCCGTCCGGGAGCAGGATGAGCACACCCTGCTGGTCACGGATGTGCTGTCAAACCTGTGGCGGGCTTTTCATTACCGCTCGAGCGGTAAAGACGGTTATGTTTGGTGGGAGGGGCTGCCTACATGACCGAAGAGCTGGCGACACGGAAGCTGGAGTTTGCGACGCAGAATGCGACGGAGACGATCGTTCTTGGGCAGCAGATTCTGGATGCGCTGCAGTTGCCGGCGCTGTTGATCCTGACCGGCACACTGGGCGCGGGCAAGACGACGCTGGTGAAGGGCATTGCCGAGGCGCTGGGTGCGGCAGAGCGCGATGAGGTGACGAGCCCTACGTTTACGCTGGTCCATGAGTATGAAGGGGAGCGGGCGGGCAAGCCGGTTTCGCTGTACCACCTGGACCTGTACCGGCTTGAGACCGAGCGCCAGGTGGAGCAGCTGGGGATTGATGAGCTGCTGGAAGGTGATTCGGTCGTGCTGGTGGAGTGGGGTGAAAAGTTTCCCTCGATCGTGCGCCGGGCCGCAGGCGAGATCACGATGCAGTCTGCCGGCGGCGACCAGCGGAAGATTGTGGTAACGCTCCGGTAGGCTGCTTCCATGCCCAGAGATTGGCGTGGGAGGCTGTTTTTACGCAGCCCTCTTCAGAGGAGGTACTTTCTTTCGCCTGGCACGGGCCGCTATCGAAAAATTATAGGTGTTCTGTAGCCGGAACCATAGGTCGGGCGACTGACCGAAAGCTTCGCTGATTTTGATGGACATGTCGGCTGTAATCCCGGCGCGGCCATGCAGAATGCGAGACAGGTTCACGCGCGAGACACCGAGGTGTGCCGCCAAATCGGTCACCGTCATGGATAGCTCTTCCAGAGCTTCTTTCAGGATGAAGCCGGGATGGGGTGGGTTGTGCATCTGCACCTTGTCTGCTCCGCTCTTGCTTCAATGCTCGTAGTGGTAGTCCTGGTAATCCATGAGGACTACGTTCTCTTCCTCAAACATGAAAGTAAGACACCAGCTCCCACTTACCTTCACCGACCAGTGTCCTGAAAGTCCGCCGCTCCACGGATGCAGGTTCCATCCAGGCAGATTCAAATCGCTCGGTCTTCTCCCTGCATGGAGAACTGCCAACCGGTTGATTAGCTTTCCCGCTTGTGCTGGTTGTACTCCGTGCTTTGAGCCTTTCGTGAAGAGGGCCTCCAGGCCGCTATGTCTGAAAGACTTGATCACTCACTCAAGGCGCAATGCCTAACGCTACACGTTGCCAGCAGAATGGTTATGCGACATTCCCATTGTCATCTGTTGACCAGACCTGGTCCTGAAACGCGATGAAGACGGCCGTCCACTGCGAGCTGCCGGGTGCGGCGTTGGGCATGGAGAAGACCAGCAGGCCGTCCTGCCAGATGCCATTGTCAGTGGCGTGATCGCTCTTTGGGTTTCCCTGGTTCATGTGGATGTCGTGGATGCCGTTGCCCGTGGTGTACCGGCTGCCGAAGGCGTAGATGGTGCCATCCTTGTCGGCGATGGCCTGGTTCAGGTACTGGATGACCGCGTTCCCGAGGTTCCCGGAGGCAGTCTTGCCGGGAAGCGGAAGATCGGTTGTGCCGGCGCGGGTGATCAGCGGTGCGCCGTTTGCGGTGCTGCGCAGGTAGTCGATGGCCGGGTTGCCGTCCGTCCCGGCGAGCAGCGTGATCCCGGCAGGAAGCGCCGTGAGTGCTGAAGCGTCGGGTGCGGTCCAGTTTTCGTGGAGTGCGTACAGGACTTCAGCATTCGCGCCAGAGCCTGTGTCGGACTCGACGTTGACGGCGATCTGCCACTGGGTGCCGGCGGCACTGAGCTCCATGAGATAGTGCGGGCGCGAGTCTTTGGAGATGGAGCCGGAGAGCGGTGTGCCCTTGAGGACGCTGTACTGGTTGACCGGCACGGCCTAGAGGCCCATCACGTTGTAGCCGGCATCGACATAGGTGACCTCTCCGGTGACGCCGCTGGATAGGTCTGAAGCCAGGTAGACGGCGGCCCCGGCGACTTCAGACTGCTCCACATTGCGCCCCAGAGGCGAGCGCTCAGCATGGCCCTTCAGCATGATGCTGAGGTCGCCGATACCGCGGGCGGCAAGGGTCTTGATAGGCCCGGCGGAGATGGCGTTGACGCGGATGTTGCGCCGGCCGAGGCTGGCGGCCAGATAGCGAACCGTGGCTTCGAGCGCAGCCTTGGCGACGCCCATCACGTTGTAGTTGGGAAAGACCTTCTCCGAGCCGTAGAAGGAGAGCGTCATGATGGAACCGCCTTCGGTCATGAGGGGCGCAGCGGCACGGCTAAGTGCGATAAGCGAGTAGACGCTGACGTCATGGGCGATGCGGAAGCCTTCGCGCGAGGTCTCGAGAAAGTCGTTATGGATCTCAGCCGCCGGGGCGAAAGCGACGGAGTGCACCAGGATGTGCAGTATTCCGTAGCGGCTCTTCAGCTCGGCAAAGCTGCGCTCGATCTCGGCGTCACTGGTCACGTCGCATTGGAACGTGGAGGCCTGCGGCAGGCCTGCGATCAAAGCTTCCGCTTCGGACTTCAAACGCTCGTTCTGGTAGCCGATGGCGATGGTGCAACCGGCCTCCGCAAGTTTCTGCGCAATGGCATGGGCGATAGATCGCTTATTCGCCACGCCAAACACGACCGCAATGCGGCCTTTAAGATTCAACATCAACTAGCACTCCTCGCCTTGTTCCCCCTTGCGCCGCAGCTGCGCCACGCGAGCAGGCAGAGAAAAGCATAGCAGGGGCTGCAGAGACTCCGGTGGGCGGGCTGAGGGGATGGTCGAAGCAGAGCGCATTCATCCGCCCAGGTCGACCAGCTGCACGTGTTCGACAGGCTCGCCGAGGAAACGGCTGCCGAGCGCTTGAAAGCGCTCGACTCCATCGGTCGCGAAGAAGCGAACGGCCGGGAGATCTGGAGAGGGTGGCTGGCTGGTAGGGAGCGGCTCGCCGAGGGCTTGGGCGACCTTCTCGGCGGTGACTTCGGCTGAGTCGATGACGGCGGTGCCGGGCGGCGCCAGGGCCTCGACCGCAGAGCGGAGAAGCGGGTAGTGGGTGCAGCCCAGGACCAGCGCATCGGGGCGCATGCCGGCCTCGGCGGCGCTGCCGGCAAGCTCGCGTAGGTAGATACCGAGAACTTCGCGGGTGACCGGGTGCTCGGTCCAACCTTCTTCGACCAGCGGAACCAGGAGTGGGCAGGCTTTCTCAAGTGCGCGCAGATTGCGTTCCCGGCAGGCCGCGAGGTAGGCGTGGCTGCTGACTGTGGCGGTGGTAGCCAGCACTCCTACGTCGCCGGACCTGCTTGCAGCCAGGGCTGCGTCTGCGCCGGTTTCAATCACGCCAAGCACCGGCACCGGGACGGCGGCGCGCAGCTCCGGCAGTGCCAGGGCGGAGGCCGTGTTGCAGGCGATCACGAGGTACTCCGCCCCTTGCGCGACCAGGAAACGTGCACTCTCGACTGCGTAGCGGGCGACGATGCTCTGCGATTTGGAGCCATAGGGGAGGCGGGCTGTGTCTGCCATGTAAAGGTAGAGCGCGCCGGGCAAACGCCGGCGCAGGGCGCGCAGCACCGTGAGGCCGCCTACCCCGGAGTCGAAGACACCGATGGTCGGCAGTGTGCGTTTCGGCAGGGAGGGGAGCACGGTCATTGTGAAGGCCTCGAAGCAAAGGCCTCGCCCGGCGCAAGCTGCGCCGCGCCTGCCAGGTAGGTGCGCGACAAGTCGGCATGGCCGGCAAGGGTCGCCTGCGGGGCGCCACCGACGAGGAAACGAACCTCTGTGATGGAGGGCAGGTTGGCGTGGAGCGTGGCGATGACCGAGAGCAGCGTGAGCGTCTCGGGTTCGATACCGGACGGATGAGTGTGTACAAAAGTTGGCGTCAGGTCCACGACGGCGAGAAGAGGCTGCGGTGTGCCGGGAGCTCTTTGTGTAGCGGGAACAGGCGCGAGGTAGACCTCGTCTACACGCTCCACGCCGGGCGCGGTTGTAGGCAGGGGGTGCAGCGAGCCGGGCGCGGCGTACTCGGCCAGCAACTTCTCCAGCACGACTTGCGCCCGGGTATTTGGGTCTTCCGGGAGCGGGTAGGAGAGGGGCCGCTCGAGCAGTGCACCGGTGTCGTCATTGGCGAGATAAAGCAGCAGGGGGCCGGGCGTAGCGACTCCCCCTGCACCGGCGAGCGGGATGGGGGTAGCGGCGCGCGCTGCGAAGTGAGCGTCGATGCGCTCGCGCTCCCGCACAAGGAAGATACTCATCGCGACTACCGCGGCCAACAGAGTCCAGAAGAGGATGCGCTCGCCGCGAGAGATGAGCGCCGGCCCGCGCCGCCTCGCGGGCGCACGGAATGTACGGCTTGATGGGGCGGGGGGCTGTATCGGTGGTTGTTCGGGCGCGGAGCCCTGGGGCACGCGCGGTGGTGCCGGTGGTTTTGGAGCAGGGGAGCTGGGAGGCTTTGCCGGGCTGGGCAGTGTTCCTGGCTGCTTCTCCTTTTCTTTCTCCTTCTCCCCGTCTTTCTCTTTGGCCGGGGGCTGCTTTGCCGTTGGTTTCTCAGGCGGCGCAGGAGGCTGCCAGGCGCGGCGGCGGGGTGGGTCGCCATCCGCGCGGGGTGGGCCGGGAGGTTTGCCGGGGCGGTCTACCGGGCACCGCCTGCCGAACTGACAGATCCGTGGGAGCCGTTTGCTGCGCCGCTTTCACTGCGCCACTGCACCATGGCGGCTGCCAGAGCGCTGACAAGCCGGGCCTGGTAGTCTGCATCGCTGAGCGGGGCCGCCCCCCTGCTGTGGAGGCCGACCGGGTGCAGCGGTGCGAGTTCGACGGCAACGGCGGGGCACTGCATGGAATCCAGAGGCTGCATGCGCAGGCGCCCCAGGGTGAAGGGAATCTCTGCACTTTCCAGAGCGGCTGTAATGGCCGAGGCGAGCTCAAGGCTCCGCGTGGCGAAGCGAGCCTGCGCCGAGGACCAGACAGCGGGCGAGCCCCCGGGTTCGCTGCTCTGCGAGAGAGAGGAGGTATACACGTGGACGCCGGCACCGCTGGCCGTGGCATGGATCACCAGGCAGGCTGCCGGTTGGGCGTGGTTGGCCGCGGCGGCGCGGGTCTCCAGAGTGGGGTTGGTGTCCCCTTCCCGGGTGGTGAGGACCCCCATGCCGCGGGCTGCCAGGGCAGAGCGCAGATGTACCGACATGGCGAGGTTGATGTTCTTTTCGAGCAGCTGCGGTGCAAGGGTGGTTCCGGTTTCCTCACCGCCATGGGCTGCGTCAAGAAAGACAAGAAAGGGTGCGGTAGGAAGCGGCTGCTGTGCGCCTGCCGCGAACGACGGCAGCATTGCGGGGCAGGCAAAGAGAAGGGCGCAGACGATACGGAGACGGCGCAAAGAGGGAGGTACGCTCGGGACCGGCTGACGCGGTGTTCTACTTGTGCATCTGGCCTGGACGGCAGCGCGGGAACGGGGTTGACGAGAGAGCGAGGGAGGGCGCACGGAGAGGTCTCAGCTCCGCGAAGTGTTCGGGGTGGTGCTCGGGGGAGCGCTCAGGGGTGAGCTCAGGGCAACGGTTCCGTTTCCGTGGCCAGGCATGGTCCCGGGCGCATGGTCAAGCGCATAGATGGTCAGCCCGCTGAGCAGCTTGGGGTAGAAGTCAGTGGACTTCTGCGGCATGACCTCGCCGGCAAAGGTGTTCTCGCGCAGCTGCGCCAAGGTGACCGGGTTGACCAGGAAAGCAAGCTGAGCGTCGCCGCGGAGCACAGGCTCTAAAGCCTCCGCGACCTCGCGGGCATAGGAGACGTAACGCCCGGCCGCGACGGCCTCCGCCTCGATGCCGAGCAGCCGGGGCAGCACTGCCTCGTGGAGGACGACCATGTCGAGCTGACGGCGGCGCTCCGAGATACTTGGGAGAGCTCGGCTATGGGCATCCCGGTCCATTGTGAGCGCGAACGCCTTTTTCCGGGTGACTGCCAGCAGAACGGTGCTGCCGGCTGGCGCTTTTGCCGTTGCTTTGCGGAGCTCGTCGATCAGTGCGTCGCCTTGTCCGGGATCGATCGGGAGCGGCTCGACTGATGAAAAGAGGTCGGCCGCGGCAGAGGCGAATGCTTCCACGTTGAAGGCCTCAAGCCCTGCGATGATGCGGTGCGTCGGCAGAATGCGCAGGCCGTTTCCGCCTGCTTGCCGGGCGCGGTCGGCTGCCTCAGGCATCTGCTCGCCGGCTGCGCCGTCCATTGTGCCGTCCATGTTGATGAGCGTCATCATGACGGCTGCTTCGGGGAAGGGTGGCTGCTGAGCGCTGCCTATGGTGTGGGCGCGCCCTGCGGGTGTGTGCTCGGCGGCGTAGGCCAGGGCGGTTTCGTAGCGATGGTGGCCATCGGCGATGATGAGCTTTTTGTCCCCGAGAGCTCCCTGGATCATGTTGATGACCCCGGCATCCGCGACTTTCCAGACGCGGTGGAGGGTGCCGAACTCGTCCTCGACCTCGATGTCTGGAATACGGGTGTCGGCGCCAGCTGGGAAGAGGAGCGTTTCTACGGTGCGCGCCGGGTCAGAGTAGAGCATAAAGATCTGCCCGAAGTGGGCGCGCGTGGCACGCAACAGATTGAGCCGGTCGCTGCGTGCGCGGGTGTGGGTCTGCTCATGGCGAAAGACGATGCCTTCGCTGTACGGCGAGACAGCGCCGAGGGCGATGAGGCCGCGGCGCTCCCCAGTTTCGCTGTTTCCGGAGCCGGAGCCGGCGGGTAAGTTGAAGCGCTGGCTGTAGGCGAAGAGGCAGGGCTCAGACTCCTGCGCGAGTACGCCGGTGCGGCGCCACTCTTCAAAGTCGCGCGCGGCCCGCGTATACACGTCATCGATCCCTGGCTGGTCAAAGAGCCCAGGCAGACCCAGGATGACGCGGACCAGGTTGTAGGGGCTGCGGGCGTAGTAGCCGGCCTGCATGGAGGGCGTAATCTTGTCGTACGGCTGGGTGACGCAGTCCTCGACCCGCACCAGCGAAGGGTTGTAGCGGATAGCGCGAAATGGATAGATGCGGGCCATAGGGCTTGAGCGGATCCCCGACGTGGGCCCGTGTCTGGACGATTGTAGCTGAGGGCGGCGTGATGGCCGGGGCCCTTGCGCCTCCGATCTGTGCTGTGCCAGCTCTCCGGCACGGTGGTTTGAAGATGCGGGCGGGATTCGCTTGCCATGATTGTTTCTGCGTCTTCAATATGGAAGCACGCGAATACACACCAAGACCGCAGTCCACACGTTAGAAGAGAAGAGAACGCGGACAAACAGAGACAGATCTCGCCCCCAACAGGTGAGAGCACCGGCAAGGGAACAGGGAGAAGCTGGGATCATGCGCGTCGTGGCTTACAGGGTCGTAGCTCACAGGATTGTGTCGGGCCGGCTTGTGCTGTGGTTGCTTGTGCTGCTCGCGAGCGTGGCGGCCGGGGCGCGCGCGCAGGATGTGAACCCGCTCGATAAGGTGCACGTGCAGCCTCCGCCGGTGGCTACCACCTCTGTGCCTCCACCGCCGACGGACAAAGCGCCGGAGAAGGGCGAGAAGACGGTCGAAGGCGCGGCAGGGCTCAAGGCGCATGCGAACGAGAACCTCCGCGTGGATGTGAACCTTACGTTGATCCCGCTCACGGTGACGGACCCGATGAACCGGCTCGTGACGGGGCTCGAGCGAAACAACTTCTACATCTTTGAGAAAGGCAGCGTCGGCTCCGAGCACCTGGAGCAGATCAAGACCTTTTCGACCGAGGATGCGCCGGTCTCGCTCGGCATCATTCTTGACCTTAGCGGATCGATGGCGAACAAGTTCAACCGGTCGCGTCAGTCAGTGAAGGCCTTTCTGAAGACAGCCAACCCGCTGGACGAGTTCTTTGTGGTGGCCTTCAACGACAGGCCGGAGCTGATCGAGGACTTCACTTCGTCGGTGGACGATGTGGATGCCCGGCTCGCCCTGGTCAAACCCGGCAAGCGGACAGCCCTGCTCGACGCGATCTATTTCGGCGTGAATAAGATGAAGGATGCCAAGTACCAGCGCAAGGCCCTGCTGATTGTTTCGGATGGCGGAGACAATCGCTCCCGCTACACGGAGAATGAGGTGCGGGCGATTGTGCGCGAGTCGGATGTGCAGATCTACTCGATCGGCATCTTTGACGTGGATGCGCCGACGACCGAGGAGCGGCTGGGGCCGCTGCTGCTGAACGACCTTTGCGAGGACACGGGCGGCCGGCTGTTCCGGGTCAACGACCTGAGCGACATGTCAGACGTGGCAGAGAAGATCAGCGACGAGCTGCGTGACGAGTACGTGCTGGGCTACCGGTCCAGCGACGCGAGAAAAGACGGCAAATGGCGTAAAGTCAAGGTACGGCTGGAACCACCGCCTGGGCTTCCGCAGCTCACGGTGCATGCCCGGACTGGCTACTATGCACCCGCCCAGTAATCAACTCGCTGCCTTGCTGCTCTCTTTTGTGCTTTTGCCTTGTGCCGCGTTTGCGCAGTCTTCCCCTGCGCCGGCGCCGGGCGGTGCAGGGGGCGTGTACCCGGCGGAAATACAGCCCTCGCTCGATGTGGAGCGGGATCCGGTACGGTCACCGGATGCGGCGGACAATGCGCCTGTTTCCCCCAGTGCCCCGGCAGACGCCTCGGCTGCGGGGGCAAGAACCGACATCGACCGGCAGGAAGGCCGGTATACCCTGCGCCGCGATGTGCAGGAGGTGGTGCTGAATGCGACGGTGCTGGACGACCAGGGGCACCTGGTGAACGACTTGAGCCGGGATGACTTCCACGTGTTTGAGGATGGTGTGGGGCAGGCCGTGTTGAGCTTTCAGCACTCGGATGTGCCGGTTTCGATGGGCATCCTGGTCGACAACTCGGGCTCCATGCGGACCAAGCGCGGTGCGGTCAATGCTGCGGCGCTGGACCTAGTGCGTGCGTCCAACGCGCAGGATGAGGCGTTCATCGTGAACTTCTCCGACGAGGCTTTTATCGACCAGGATTTTACAAGCGACCTGAACAAGCTGCGGGACGGCCTAGCGCACTACGACTCGCGCGGCGGGACGGCGCTGTATGACGCGGCTGTGGCGTCCGCGGACGAGCTGAGCAAGGGTGCCAAGCGGTCGAAGCAGGTGCTGCTCGTGATCACGGATGGGGAAGATAACGCGTCGGGGTTGACGCTGGAGCAGACCATCCGCCGGGTGCAGGACCTACAGGGGCCAATCGTGTACTGCATTGGATTGCTGTTTGGGGATGACAGCGGCGGCAGGGAGTCGCGGCAGGCCAAGCGGGCATTGCAGCTGCTTTCCGAGGAGACCGGCGGGATTGCCTACTTCCCGAAGAATCTGAACGAGGTGGACCGGATTGCGCAGCAGGTGGCCGAGGATATCCGGACGCAGTACACGCTGGGGTACCACTCCAGCAAAGCGGCAAGCCTGGGCGGCTACCGGCAGGTGAAGGTGCTGGCACATGAGCCGGGGAGCAAACGCAACCTGAACGTCCGGACGCGCAACGGCTACTACCCGAAGAATGGCACACAGCCGGCTGCAGCAGGCAGCCAGTAGCAGTGTTGCATGCAGGGCTGAAGAGGGCGACAGGAGAACGGATGGCAGGGTGTGCGGAGCAGGTCTTTGAGGGTGTCACGAGTGAGCACTTTCGCCAGTTTGCCGCCAAGGCGCAGGGGATGGGCATGCCGGGCCTGGCAGGCGCCGGCCACAGAGGGGAGGCGACAGAAAGCGGCGTCACGATCCGGTGGGCATTTGAGCCGCAAGCCTCGGTGCTGCGCGTCCAGTGCATGGACGCCCCGTTTCTGCTGCCTTGCGGGCTGATCAACGGAAAGATCAAGGAAGCGATCACGGCGGTGCTTGGCAGCGGCGGCGCGGCACAGGAACAGGCGTAGACGGTGAGTGGGGGCGCAGCTTTGGCGATGGGAAGGCTGCGCGTAGCGAACAGCATCCTGGAGCTGATTGGCGCAACGCCGATGCTGGAGATGCGGAGGCTGGACTGCTCGCCAGCTATGGCGGGAGAGCTTGACCAGCGACCTGCACGGTGGCCGGGTGAGCGGGCTGCGCTTTTTGCGAAGCTCGAGTTCCTGAACCCCGGGGGCAGCGTGAAAGATCGCGCGGCGCTGGGGATTGTGCTGGATGGAGAGCGGCGCGGGGCGCTGCGACCCGGCATGGTGATTGTGGAAGCCACTGCCGGCAATACGGGCGTGGGGCTTGCGCTGGCCGGGATCAACCGAGGCTACAGTGTAGAGCTATACGTGCCGGAGGGCTTTGCCGAGGAAAAGTGTGTGCTGATGCGCGCTTTTGGCGCGACGGTGATCCGGACGCCGGAGGATGGGGGCATCCGCGAGGCGATCCGGCAGGCGCACGCGCGGGCCGAGGCGGAGCCTTGCTGCTTTCTGGCGCGGCAGTTCAGCAATGCGGCCAACCCTGCTTTCCATCACGAGACAACAGCGCGCGAGCTTTGGGAGCAGATGGATGGACGGGTGGACGCGTTTGTGTCCGGCGTAGGCACGGGCGGGACCTTTTCCGGGATCGCGCGCTTCTTGAAGGAGCAAAACCGGCGCATCCTTACCGTTGCCGTGGAGACGGAAGGCTCGGTGCTGCAAGGTGGAACCCCGGGACGGCACCGGGTCGAAGGCATCGGCGTTTCGTTTGTGCCGGATACTTTCGAGGGCGAATATGCCGACGAGATCGTACGCGTGAGCGACAAGGATGCCTTCCGGATGGTTGCGCGGCTGGCTCGCGAGGAAGGTGTACTGGCTGGATCAAGCGCCGGCGCGGCGGTGCATGCCGCGCTTGGAATCGCTTATCGGCTGGGGCCGGGCAAGCGGGTGGCAACGATCGTGCCGGATTCGGCGGAACGGTATCTTTCGAAGCACATCTTTGAGGGTGGAGAGCCCGCGAGCGACGATTGATGCCGTTTGCAACCGAGCAGAGAAGCAGGCGCGAGCCCGCCTGATACCTTCCTGATACCTTCAAAGTATGGCTGGTTTTGCAACGCGCGCGATCCATGACGGACAGGAACCGGACCCGCAAACAGGCGCGGTCAATGTGCCGATCTATCTCACCTCCACCTATGCGCAGGAAGAGATTGGCAAGCATAAGGGCTGGGAGTACTCGCGTGTGTCGAACCCGACGCGCGACGCGCTGGAGCAGAGCCTGCAGTCGCTTGAAGGCGGTACAAGCGCGCATGTGTTTGCAAGCGGCATGGCTGCAATCTCGGCGCTGGTTACGCTGCTGAAGAGCGGTGACCATGTGGTTTGCGGAGAGAATGTGTATGGCGGCACGCCTCGCTTGTTTAACCAGATTGTGGCCGGGTACGGCATTGAGTTTACGTATGTAGATACCGCGAATCTTGACGCGCTGCGGGCGGCGCTGCGGCCGAACACCCGCCTGGTGCACATAGAAACACCGACCAATCCGCTGATGAGGTTGACCGACATCCGCGCCGCGGCGGAGATATGCCACCAGCACGGTTGCGAAATAGCCGTGGATAACACGTTTATGTCTCCGTACTTCCAGCAGCCGCTTGCGCTTGGAGCGGACCTGGTGATGCATTCGACGACAAAATATTTAAACGGGCACTCGGATGGACTGGGCGGCGTGCTGATCGGGACAACGCCGAAACATAAAGAGCAGTTCGCGTTTATCCAGAAATGTACGGGCGGCATCCTATCGCCGTTTGAGGCATACCTCGTGCTGCGCGGGGTGAAAACGCTGGCAGTGCGCATGCGTGAGCATGACCGCAACGGACGCGCGATTGCGGCGATGCTGGATGAGCACTCGGCGGTAGAACGAGTCTGGTACCCGGGGTTACCTTCGCACCCGCAGCACGCGCTTGCGTGCGCACAGATGAGCGGTTTTGGGGGCATGATTGCCTTTGAGCTTGGGTCGCTCGAGCGGGCGAACCGGTTCCTCAAGCAGCTGCGGATCTGCACGGTGGCTGAGTCGCTGGGCGGGGTGGAAACCCTGATTTCACATCCGGCGACCATGACGCATGCGGCGATCGGCCCGGAGGCTCGGACGCGGCTCGGCATCACCGATGGCATGGTGAGGATCTCTGTCGGCATTGAGGAGTTGGCTGATCTCGAAGCGGACCTGGGGCAGGCGCTGGACGCGCTGTAGAGCGGGAGAACGAAGGGAATGACCGAGCAGACAGCACGGCGCAAGATCCTGTACGTGGCTTATCTGGCGGGCGGCAATACGTCGCTCTACAGGATGCACGCGCTCGAGCGGCTGGGGCAGCAGGTTGTGCCGTTCCCCCTGGAGCCGTGGGACCCGACCTCGCGCTACGTCGCTGCGCTGCAGTATCGCTACCCTGTGGGCCCGCTGGTCGCGCCCATCAACCGTGCGCTGCTGCGTGCCGTGGCAGAGCATCGGCCTGAGGTGGTCTGGCTCGACAAGCCGGTCCACCTGACGCGCAGGACCATCGAGACGATCCAGGGCGGGGGGAGCAAGGTCGTCTGCGTGAACCAGGACAATCCGTTTGGTCCACGGAAGGACGGCTGCTGGACACAATTTCTCCGGATTTTTCGGCTCTTCGACTTGAACTGTCTGTTTCGCGAGGCGGATGTGGTGCGCTACCGGGAGTGGGGGCTGCCGTTCGTCAAGCTTCTGTTCTCGTACGAGCCGACCCAGCACTTCCCTCCGCCGGCCTCCTGGAGCGACGCGGACCGTGATCGGCAGGTCGCCTACACCGGCAGCCCGCTTGAGGAGCGGCCGGCGTTTCTGGCTCGCCTGGGTGAGGAGTTCGGCGTGCCGCTGGCGGTTGCGGGGCCGCGCTGGGACAAAGCGTGGCCGCCGGAGCTGCGCGCGAAGTATGTGGTGGGCGGCATGATGAAGGACGCGGCTTACCGCGAGAGCATCTGGCGCGCACGGGTCAACCTGGCCTTTTTGACGCAGCAAAACGAGGATGACATCGCGCACAAGGCGATGGAGATCGCGGCCTGCGGACAGTTTCTGCTAGCGGAGCGTGTGCCCGGGCACCAGGCCTGCTTCATGGAGAACCAAGAGGCTGTGTTTTTTGGGTCGACTGAGGAGTGCGCCGAAAAGGCGCGCTGGTATCTCGAGCGGCCTGAGGAGCGTGCACGGATCGCTGCGGCCGGGCGCCTGCGGGCGGAGCGCTCGGGCTACAGCAATGACGCGCAGATGTCCAAAGTGCTCGAGCGGCTGGACGCGCTTGGTGCGGGGCAGGAGGCCGTCCAAAAAGCGCAAGAGGCGGCCAGCCTGGACTTGCAGTGATGCTTTGTTGTGCCTCTGTGAGGCGACTACCTTGCTGACCCAGAGCAGCGAGAGCTCTGTACTCACGCCGAGCCCGCGGCCGGGCCCGGTGCTGGGTCTCGACAGCTGCGGGACGGAAACATCCCTTGCGCTGGGCGAGATGCATGCCGGTGGGATCACTGTTCTTCGCAAGCACACGCTCGCGCCGCGAACGGCAGGCACTGAGATCACGGGTGCGCTCCGGGAGCTGCTTGGAGAAGTGATGCCCGGGGGGCTGCGCGCGATCGTAGTGGTGCGTGGGCCTGGCAGTTTTACAGGTATGCGCATCGGCCTGAGTGCCGCCAAGGCATTGTCAGAGGCCGCGGACGTGCCGATGGTCGGCGTTTCGCGGCTCGCGGTGCTGGCATACAAGAGCGGCTCGAGACTGGTCGCGCTGGATGCAGGGCGCGGCAGTGTGTTTCTGGGCAGCGTTCTGAGTGAAGCTGGTCTCGATGGATTATCCGAGCGGGAGCCAGCCGCGCTCAAAGGTGAGTGGAGCGAGGAGCTCCTGGAGGCAGGGCTTGTCCGGGAGATGCTCACGGGCAGGGCAGGCGTTGGACGCTCAACACTTGCGGCCGGGCTCGCCGGGCTAGCCGTATGCGAGGAGCGCGTGCTCGCGATATTCCCGGAGGCTCGCCAAGTTGATCCGCCCGACGCCGCCGATGCACTCATTTCCGCACATGCCCGCATCCTGGAGGGGGATTGGGACGATACGGAAACGCTGGACGCGCTGTACCTGTGGCGGGCGGAGCAGATGCTGCGCTCACCACAGGCGCAGTTGTGATGGAACTTTCATCGCCGGGGGGCACCAGGCTCCCCTCGCGGATCCGCCCTATGGGCGAGCGGGACGTGCCTGGGGTCGTCGCGTTGGCTGCTCGCGTGCCGACAGCGCCACATTGGCCACCCCCTGAGTTTGTACGCATGCTTGCTGTGACTGCAGCGCGGCCACAAAGAAGGGGAGCCTGGGTGGCTGTATCAGCAAGCGACGAAGAAGCTTTTCACGAGGAAGCGTTGGGGAAGGGCCAAGTGCTGGGCTTTGCGATCGGCAGCCATGCTGGGGGTGATGCAGAGCTGGAGGCGGTTGTGACGGCGCCGGAGCATCGCAGGCAGGGCTTGGGCGGAGCGCTGCTGGATGCAGTGATCACCTGGAGCCGTGCCGTGGGCGCCAAGCGGCTGCTCCTGGAGGCGCGCGTTTCCAACATAGACGCAGCCCGGCTTTACGGCAGCCGCGGCTTTGTGCAGGACGGCATACGGCGCGGCTACTATCGCAGCCCGGAGGAGGATGCGATGCTGCTGAGTCTCGAGCTGAGCGGCGAAACACCTGACCCGGAGTGACGCCTTTATAATCGACGGGATGGTTCGCGACGGTTACTTGTATGGCATCTCGTTGATCCTGGTGGCCGTGGCACTGGCCGCTCTTACGCACACCTGGCTTTGGGCTGTCCCGGCTCTGCTGTTCGCGGCCTTTTTCCTCTGGTTCTTTCGCGACCCGCAGCGCAGCGTTCCACAAGGCCGTGGGCTCGTAGTTTCTCCGGCAGACGGCAAGGTGACCAGCGTCGAGCAGATCAGCACGCCGGCGGGTCCAAGGATGCGGATCTCTATCTTTCTGAGCGTCTTTAACGTCCACGTGAACCGTGCGCCGGTCACAGGGACGGTGCGTGAGGTGCGCTATCAGAAAGGCGCCTTTGTAAATGCGATGGACGCTGCCTCGGCGGATCGCAACGAGCAGAATATCTGCGTCATGGAAGCCGAGGACGGCTATGAGGTGATCTTCAAGCAGATTGCCGGGCTGCTGGCGCGGCGTATTGTGTTTCGGCAGGCTGTGGGGGATCGCGTGGAACGCGGCCAGCGTGTCGGCCTCATCAAGTTCGGCTCGAGGACGGATCTGATCCTGCCGGCTGATGCGGAGATCCGCGTAGCGCTGGGCGCGATCGTCAAGGGCGGCAGCACGGTTCTGGGCATGGTGACGCCGCGCAAGAGCGAGGCAGCGCCTGTACTGGGAGGGATTCCTGAGCAGGCGGAAGCAGTCAGGGAGCTGCGCCGGTGAGCGAGCCGATCCGGCTTGCTCCCACGGAATTGGAGGGAGGCGCGGCACCGCGCGCGGTCCTGCGCACACGCAAGCCACGCGGCATGTACCTGCTGCCTTCGCTATTTACCTCCGGCAACATCGCAGCGGGCTATTACGCGATCACGCAGAGCCTTCAGGGATCCGCGCTGGAGCCGCAGCACTTCAACTACGCAGCTCTGGCGATCGGCTTTGCGATTCCGTTTGACACGATCGATGGGCGCATCGCGCGTATGACCAATACGACGAGCGACTTTGGCAAGGAGCTGGACTCGCTTGCCGATGTGATCACCTTCGGCGTTGCGCCCTCGCTGCTGGCTTATTGCTGGGGTTTCCAGATGCTGCCGGTTGCGATTGGATATCGGCACCGCCTGGTGGACCTGGGCGCGCTGCTGTGTTTCCTCTTCCTGCTGTGCGGTGCGGCCCGGTTGGCCCGGTTCAACAGCATGGGCACACCTATGCCGAAAAACCCGGGGCGGCCGGGACGCAAGTACTTCGTGGGTATGCCGATCCCGGCAGCGGCGGGGGCGATCGCAGCGGTGGTGCACTTCTTCAGCGGGATCCCTGTGGCAGTGCCCTGGGTAGGGCTGGTGTGGGGCGCGTATGTCGGGGCCATCGGATTTCTAATGGTGAGTACGTGGCGGTTCTGGAGCGGCAAGGAGATCAACCTGGCAAACACGCATCCCTTTCGATGGATCGTATTGTTGGGAGTCTTTTTGTATGCGCTTGTTTTCTTTTCGCAGTATGTTTTGGCGGCGATCGCATTGATCTACATGTTCTCGGGAGTGCTGGCCAGGCTTCTGTACTCATGGCAGCGAAAGAGTGCATACGCCGGCCTCAGGGCTTAAGCGCAGCACACGAGGTAAGGGATGCCGGAGAAGGTACGGATCGCAATTGTAGGTGCAGCTACGCTGCATGGTAAGGAGCTGGTGGAAGCTCTGGAAGACAGCGTATTTGCCGCCGCAGAGCTCGTACTGATGGACGATGAAGAGGGCATAGGGCAGATCGAGACGATCGGCGATGAGGTTGCTGTCGTGCAGACAATTGATGCGGAGCTATTTCAGCGCGTTGATTACGTCTTCTTTGCCGGGCCGCCGGCCCAGGCCAGTCTGCACTGGAGGACCGCAACAGAGGCGCATGCCAGCATCATTGATCTCTCCTCAGTGCTCGAAAACGAACAGGGCGTGCTGGTGGCTTCGCCCTGGGTGCGGGACTCGATCGATAACCCGGCTACACCGGCACCGGACCTGCATACCCCGGCGCTGGTGCCCGCACACATCGCCGCTACCACGCTGGGGCTGCTGATGGCGCGGCTGGCCGATGTAGGCGCTGTGCAGAGTGCATGGGCGACGATCCATGAGCCGGCGTCAGAGCATGGACGGGCCGCGGTGGATGAACTGCACCAGCAGACGGTGACGCTGCTGAACTTCCAAAGCCTGCCCAAAGACGTCTTCGATATGCAGGTGGCTTTCAACGTGACACCGGCGCTGGGCGAGGCCTCGAAGGTGGACCTTGTGGCTACCGAAGCGCGGATACGGCGGCACTACGCCTTGCTCTCCGGGGGGCGGCTGCCGCAGGTTGGGATCCAGCTGGTGCAGGTTCCGGCGTTCCACGGCTACGGCATCTCCCTGGGGCTGGAGCTGGAACGCGGTGTGTCGCTGGAGCACCTGGAAGCCGCATTGGCCGGCGAGCATGTGGATGTGGTGCTGGGTGAGAGTGACCCGCCCAGCAACTTAAGCGCAGCCGGGCAGGAAGATGTGCTGCTGCGGGTGCGGCAGGCAGACAGCAACGAGTCTCTATCCACGCGCTTCTGGATTTGGGCAGCGTTTGACAATCTCAAGCTCGCGTCGTTGAACGCCATTGCCTGCGCAGGGGAGCTGCGCCGCTTGCGGCCGCAAGGGATCGTCCAGTAACCGCAGCTGTTACAGATGCAGAGTCGAATGCCAGAGCGCATGCTGCTGCAGGATGTAGCTGTCGGTCATGCCGGCCAGGTAGTCGGCAACAACGCGCGGCAGCTGCTCCTTACCGCCATACGGAATGCTGCGGTCGCGATACGCAGCGGGCAGGAGCTTCGGGTCGGCGACCCATGCCTCAAACAGCTCGCTTACAATTTGCTCAGCCCGGTCGTGGTCCCGCTGCAGCGCCTCCGAACCGTATAGGTGCTTGTACAGGTACTGCTTGGCTTGGGCGCGCGCAGCCTCCATAGGAGCGGAAAAGGCAACAAGCCTCGCGCCGGCATGCCGGACATCGGCGAGTGAGGTGATGCCGGCGGCGCTGACCCGGCGCACAGTCTCCTCGAGCAGATCGCCGACCAGCGCGTTGAGCACATGCTTGATGGTCTCGTTGAAGAGCAGCTTCGGCGGGATCTCCGCGAGGGAGTGCGCGAGCAGCTGCGGCGCATAGAAGCGCTCGAACAGCGCGAGGTGCGAGCGCATGTGCCCGAGGTCGAGCAGCCCGGCTTCCATCCCGTCATCCATGTCCGCGGTGAGGTAGGCGATCTCGTCGACCAGGTCGATCAGCTGTGCTTCGAGAGGCGGCAGCTGGTCAAGCAGGTAGGCGGCGAGCTGGGGCTGTTCGTTAGCCGTGTAGTCATGCGAATGCTTGATGATGCCTTCGCGCACACCGAAGGTGAGGTTGAGGCCGGGGAAGGCAGCGTAGCGCTGCTCAAAGTGCGTAACGATGCGCAGCGCATGAAGGTTGTGATCGAAGCGCAGCCCGTGCCTGCGGAGAGCCCCGTCCAGTGCGCGCTCACCTGCATGTCCGAAGGGCGGATGGCCGATGTCATGCACGAGCGCCAGGGCTTCGGTGAGGTCGTGATTGAGATGGAGAGCGTTGGCTACGGTGCGCGCAATCTGCGCGACCTCCATGGTGTGCGTCAGCCGGGAACGGAAGTGATCCGAAGGCGCGCCCGCGCCGCCAAGCTCAGAAAAGACTTGTGTTTTGCCGGCGAGGCGGCGAAAGGCGCGTGCATGGATGATGCGCGCGCGGTCCCGCTCAAAAGGGGAACGATAGGCGTGTGGAGGTTCCGGATACTCGCGCCGGGTAAGAGCATCTGCCGGAACACCGGAACCGCTGTCCGGTTCACCCTCAGGGGCAGCGCAGAATCGGAGCGAGTGGAGCATGCCCTTCAAGGATAGCGCGGTGCGTGTTCCGCGGATGCTCGGAAGCGCCTAGCTTAGTGGCTTTCGCGAGCGAGCTTCACCCGAGCAGAGTCGAGCTTCTTCTGTAGGCGCGGTCCTTCGCCTGGCTCTGCGTCGCTGGGGTTCGTTTTGCTGAAGAGACGGAGAGATTCTTCCCACTGCGAGGCGGCCTGTTTCAGCCGGTCTGTCTTCTCGTACAGGTCGCCCAGGTGCTCGTGCACGGTCGGATCCTGAGCACTGCGCTGGCTGGCTTTCAGCAGGTTGTTCTCAGCAAGCGCATACTGCCCGAGCTTGAAGTACGTCCAGCCAAGGGAGTCGAGGTTGGCGTAGTTTTCCGGATCGAGCTTGACGGCCTTCTGGATCATGGTGAGTGCTTCATTGAGGCGCGTGTCGCGGTCAGCCAGCATGTAGCCGTAGTCGTTGAGCACGGCGCTGTTGTTCGGGTCCAGGGCGAGTGCTTTCTTGTAGTTATCGTCAGCAGCGTCGAAATGTTTCTGGCGATCCTCAATCATGGCCCGCTGCAGAAATACTGCCAGCTTCTCATTGCTGCTCACACTCAGAGGTTCGGCCTTGTCGAGTGCTTCATCGGCCTCATGCCATTTTTTTGCTTCAGTATCCAGCTGCGCCAGGGTGAGATATACATCCCGGTCCTGCGGCGTGTTGGTGAGCAGGCTCCGAGCCGTGCTGACGCCTTCGTCATACTTGCCGGAGGCACCGAGCTGGTTCGCAAGTGCGAGCTTGAGATTGCGGTTCTTGGGGTACTTGGCCACAGCTTGCTGGAGGGTTGCCGTGGCTTTGTCATACTGGTGTGCTTCGCGGTAGGTGTCAGCCTCGGAGCCGTAGGCGCCGAGTGCGTAGTCGCCACCCAGCGGGACCAGTTTGTTGTAGGTGGCGATGGAGTCATCAAGCCGGCCCTCACCGCTGTACACGCTGGCCAGGTGGTCCACAAAGAGGGCGTAGTTGTTCTTCTCCGCAGCTGAGTAATCGCCGGTCGAGTGCTCGGCATCGGCCACCATCTTGGTGAGCAGACGCTCTGCATCCGGATACTGGCCCAGCTGCTCGTAGACAAGCGCCTCGTTGTAGCGGATCTCGAGGGAGTCCGCAGCCAGGGGTGCTGCTTTCTTCAGGTTGGCGAGCGCGTCTTCCGGACGTCCCTCGGCTCGCTGGATTTCGGCGGCATGTAGGTAGGCGGAAGCGTCTGTCGGGTCGCCCCCGATCACATCGGTATAGGCTGACAGCGCCGCCTTGTCCTGGCCGTCGCGATGCAGCGCGTCCGCCAGGGACCGCTCCACATCCAGGTTGTCCGGCTCCAGCGCAAGCGAACGCTGGTAGGCAGTAATGGCCTTCTTGGTCTCATGCGCCTGGTCGTAGCTGGCGCCCAGTGCGTACTCGGTCTTGGGTGTCTGGTCGCTGTCCGGCACGCTGCTCAGGACCTGAATTGCGCCGCGAAGATTGTTCTGCTCGGTATCGATGCGTGCCATGTTGAGCACGACTTCTTCCGAGTTTGGGTCAATCTTCTGGGCGGCGGCAAACTGTTCCTGCGCGTGCGGCGCATCCTTGGCAAAGGAGTACAGCTGCCCGAGCAACAGGTGGTCTTCGATGTTGTTCGGTTCAAGCACAACGATGCGGGTGTACTCAGAGATCGCGAGCTGCAGCATCTGCGACTGCCCGGCACCCTGGCCATCGCCAAGCGAGCGCAGGTAGATGCGGCCGAGGAGCTTGTGCGCGTCGAGCGAATTTGGATCGCGAGCAATCTCAGCCTGTGCAGCTGTGATGGCTTCTTTGACCCGCCCGGTCCGGAAGTAAAGCTCTGCCAGGGCATTGCCGAGCGTGGGCGAACTGGGGTCGTCCGCCATGGCCGCTTTGTACTCGTCGATCGCGCGACCGGCGAGATCAGGCTGGCCCCCGGCGACAGCCTGCTCCTCATAGGAGTGGGCCAGCATGGCGTGGTAGTAGGCGTCCGCTTTGGCGTTGGGTTTGGCATCAGGCTTTGCGTCGCTCTGAGCCGCGGGCGCGGGCTTGCTTTGTGCCCCAAGGGACGAAGGGAGGAGCAGAAGCAGCGAAGCAAAAGCGAGCAGAGCCGCTTTTGCTTGAGTTTTAGAGCGTGGTGCCAGGGTCGTTGTCGGTGTCATGGCTTGCGGCGCGTCTGCGGCCTTTCAGCCGCCATGCAGCGGCAGCGTTGCTGGTACAGACGATTGTAACTGCCGGAGGGATGCGCTTCCTCCAAGATGCCGTTACCGCCGGACCGAACCGCCTGCTCAATGGCGGAAGTGGCGAATGCCTGTAAAGACCATCGCCAAACCGAGCCGGTCTGCCGCGGCGATCACCTCCGGATCGCGGACCGAGCCGCCGGGCTGGATGACGGCTGTTGCTCCGGCAGAGGCGACCACCTCCAGCCCGTCCGGGAAGGGGAAGAACGCGTCGGAGGCAGCGACTGTTCCCTCCAGCGATAGCGATGCTTTCTGCGCTCCGAAGCGGGCAGCATCGACACGGCTCATCTGCCCGGCGCCGATGCCGACGGTCTGGCCGTCGCGGGCATAGACGATGGCATTGGACTTGACGTGTTTGCAGACCCGCCAGGCAAAGAGCAGGGCGTGGGCTTCTTCGTCCGAGGGCTGTCGTGCAGAGACGGTGCGAAGCTCCCCTGCGCCGATCCGCGCAAGATCTGCCTCCTGCAGCAGCAGGCCGCCCGAAATGTACTTGAGCACCTGGTGGCCGGCGCTATGCTCGACCTCGAGCAGGCGCAGGTTCTTTTTCGCGGCAAAGCGGATGCGGGCGCCGGGTGTGTAGCCCGGAGCCACAAGAGCCTCCACAAAAAGTTTGCTGATCTCTTCCGCAGCGTCTTCGTCCACCACCCGGTTGATGCCGATGACGCCACCAAACGCGGAGACGGGGTCTGCGGCGAGGGCTTTGCTGTAGGCCTCGAGAACTGTTGCCCCGGTGGCCGCGCCGCAGGGATTGGTGTGCTTGATGATGGCCACCATGGCCAGCGCCGTGTCCGCAGCGGGCAAGCCAGACTGCTGGTGAGGCACGGATGCGGGAAGAAACTCCTGCGCGAGCTCCCAGCAAGCATCGAGATCCACCAGATTGTTATAGGAAAGCTCCTTGCCCTGAAGCTGAAGCGCTCCGGCTACACCGCGTCCAGTGCCGTCGGTATAGAGAGCTGCGCGCTGGTGGGGGTTCTCGCCATAGCGCAGGGCGGCTTTGCGCGGCAGCACAATGCGCAGTGTGGCAGGCAGGGGGCTGCCGGCAGCGTCCGCGGTGAAGGGCTCGTCGGAGTTGGGCGGTTCGGCGGGCAGCTCGGCATTGCCGCTCGCTTCTTCTGCCGATGCCGCGAGATTGGAGGACGCCTGAGCCGGCGCGATACGCTCCAGTACGTTGATGATGGCTACGTCGTAAGCGGCTGTGGTGCTGAAGGCCTGCTTCGCCAGCCGCCAGCGCGTGGCGCGGCTCAGCTGCCCCTTGTGGTTGGCCAGCTCGGCGAGGATGCCCTCGTAGTCGGCAGGCTCTGTGACCACAGCTACATCCTCAAAGTTCTTGGCAGCGGAGCGCAGCATGGATGGCCCGCCGATATCGATGTTCTCGATCAGCTCGGCGAAGAGCGTACCCGATCGCGCTGCCGTGTTCCCAAAGGCGTACAGGTTGACGACGACCATATCGATGGGCTCGATACCGTGCTCGGCGATGGCATGCCGGTGCTCAGCCCGGTCGCGGATGTGGAGGATCCCGCCATGGACCTTGGGATGGAGCGTCTTGACGCGGCCGTCGAGCATCTCCGGAAAGCCTGTCAGGTCGTCGATGTCCCGAACGGGGAGGCCCCCTTCGCGCAGGGTGCGGGCGGTGCCGCCGGTCGAGACGAGCTCGACCCCGTGGGCATGGAGGCCGCGTGCGAAAGGGACCAGCCCTCCTTTTTCAGTCACGCTCAGGAGGGCGCGGCGAACGGGCTTCCAACCACTCACGATAAGAGGTGCTCCTGTTCCGGGTTGCTTTTTGGGCAAAACCGCCGCGGGTGGCCCGCTCCTCCGATTGTACGAAGAGGCGGAAGGCCTTTCCACACGCTGCGTCAGAAAGGCACGGGTTTTCAGTCGATGCCGGATGTCATTTGCAGGCGAGGGTTGCAGCCGATACCGTAAGAGGATGAGCGAAGAGTGGGTGAAGGACGAGCGGAGCCAGGCCATGGGCGATCTGGGCGACCCGCTCGCCGCGCCCATGGACGGAGGGGGGGTTCGGTCATCGGAAGGGCGCGCGTCAGATGGCGGGATGCTGGGCGAGGTGCTCGCCCCTGCGGTGAGCCAGCCGGCCAGCCGTGTGGAGCCAAGGCGCTCCGGCCGCAGCTGGGCAGCGGCGCCCGCCACCTACGTGCTGCTCGGCATCAACTGTGCCGTCTACTTGCTAATGGTGTTTTCCGGGATCTCCCCGATCAATCCTCAGCCGGAGCAGCTGCTGCACTGGGGTGCGAATGAGGGCGGCTTTGTGCTGGTCCTGGGGCAATGGTGGCGTCTGGTGACGGCGATGTTTCTGCATGTGGGAGGGCTACATCTGCTCACCAACATGTGGTGCCTGTGGAACCTGGGGCTGCTGGGCGAGCCGCTGCTGGGCACCGTCGGCTTGTTTGCTGCTTACCTGCTAACAGGCTTCGCCGGCAACCTACTGAGCATCGCCCTGCACCCCGGGCTGCTGAACAGCGGAGCAGATGCGGCCGTCGGTGCCGGGGCATCGGGCGCGATCTTCGGCCTCGCCGGGGTGCTGATTGTGCTGCTGAGCTCCCGGTACCTGCCGCTGCCTCCCCCCGAGCGGAAAGCACTCAGGAAAAGCGTGATTCTTTTTGCCGGGCTCAACTTCCTGCTGGCAGCTGGGATCAATGTGAGCCAGTCTGTGCTGCGCGTCGACAACTCGGCCCATTTCGGAGGGTTCCTGGCCGGACTGTTGCTGGCGCTTCCCATGGTGCCAAAGATCGGCGCCCCGCCTGCGCTCTTCCAGTGGCGACGGAACCTGGCCGTTAGCGGCGAGGTACTGCTGCTTCTGCTTCTCTGTATCGGCGTCCGCAGCTTCTATCTGCGCTAAGGCCGTTACACGTGAGCCGGCACGGCGGCTGAGGCAAACTTGCGCACCATCGCCAGCAGCAGTTTCTTGTCGCCGTCATTCAGGCTGGCCGAGTAACGGCGCATCTGGGTGAGGAAACGAAGTTCGTCATCGGAGACTTTCTGTGCGGGTAGAGCCGACTCGGCCGGCGTGTCCGAGAAAAAGCTGGCGAGGGGCATCTCCACAGCCTGCGCGATCTTGGAGAGTGTGTCGAGCGAAGGAATGGTGTGTCCATTCTCGACCCGCGACAGGTAGCAGCGGAGCAGGCCGGTGCGCTTTTCTATGTCGCCCTGTGAAAGCCCCCGCTGCTGGCGAAAGCCTCGAATGGTCCCACCGATCTGGTTCATGCGCCTGCCCTCCTGTGTGTTCCCTGCGCGGCCGGTTGCGTGGAGCAGCAACTCCCGAGCTCCGCGCTGTTAACGAAATGGTTAACACAAGGCTAGACGCAGCGTCGATAGCAAAGCAGGTACTTGGTGGGCAGCGCCCTTCTCGGTAAGTGAGACTTACGCCGTCAGGACGGCCGGATACGCCGGTGGTGCCAAAAGAAACTTGACCGGCTCCCGGGCCGAAGCAAGTCGCTAGAACGGGCCCGCGCATCTATGGCTACAGGTAAACGCAGATGCTCGCCCGCTTGCTTTACGCTTAGGGGAAGCAGGATAAGGCGGCAGAACGCGGTTGCCGGCAGCAGACGAGTGAGCATGATGACCAGTCAACCGACGATCCCGGACAACGCGAGCGGGCAGCTGAAGAAGCTGATGCGCGAGTGCGAAAAGGTTCCGCACCTTTCCGTCGTGATCTTCCAGGAGGTGCTGCGGACCCGGGTGCTCACGATCGGTGCGGCTGTTGCCTTCTTCCTGCTGATGGCGCTGGTGCCGCTCCTGATGGTCGCGTCCGCCCTGCTGAGCGCGCTGCCGATCAAGGACCTGTTCAACCAGCTGCTGGGCATGATGGCCATGCTGGTACCGCCGGATGCGATGACCTTTGTGAAGGGGCTGCTGGCCTCCATCCTGACGGCGCATCCTGCCCGGATCCTCTCCATCGGCGTCCTGAGTTATGTGTGGGCGGCTTCCGGTTCTTTCTCGTCCTTGATTGAGGCTCTGAACATCGCCTACGACGTGCAGGATGAGCGTCCCTGGTGGCGTGACAAGCTCCAGGCGCTCTTCCTGACCTTCGTCTGCGGCGGTCTCGCCCTCATCTCTGTGCTGAGCGTCCTGGCTGGGCCGGCGTTTATCCATTTTCTTTCGTATCTGTTGCCGGTACCGCATCTGTTCGCGGTGGTATGGCCGCCGCTGCGGCTGACGCTGATCTTTACGACGTTTGTAGCCAATGTCATGCTGCTGTACTACTTCGGCCCGAACCGGAAGGTCAGCCTCCGCTCCGCCCTTCCCGGTGCTGCGCTGGCAGTAGGTTTCTGGTTTCTGGGGTCATCCGGGCTGAGCTTCTACATCGGTCACTTCTCGAATTACAACGCAACCTATGGCTCGCTTGGGGCGATCATCGTCCTGATGCTCTGGCTCTATCTCACCTCGGTCTCGATCCTGGTGGGTGCAGAGCTGAACGCAGAGCTTTGGAAGCAGAAGCACCCGAAGCAGGTGCGTGCCGCGGCGGAGCACGGTTCCGCAGCGCCGACCGCTGCTTCAGCCATCGCGCGGCGTACCAGCCCGGCAGGCAATGCCTAGCCGCGGCTTTACTGCATGAAGAGGCCGCCGTTTACATCGAGCGTGTGGCCGGTGATGTAGGCTGCGGCCGGTGAGCAGAGGAACGCGACCGCCTGAGCAACCTCGTTCTCTGTGCCGACCCTGCCCAAGGGGATGTGTTGCAGCATCCCTGTCCTTTGCTCCTCAGTCAGAACCTCGGTCATCGCTGTTTCGATATAGCCAGGTGCTACAGCGTTGACCGTGATGGCACGGGAAGCGACCTCGCGAGCGAGCGAACGGGTAAAGCCAAGCAGGGCTGCCTTGCTGGCGGAGTAGTTGACCTGGCCTGCCTGCCCCATTTGCCCGACGATGCTGCTGATGGAAACGATGCGGCCCCAGCGCGCCTTGACCATGGCCGGGAGAAGGGCCTGCGTCAGCAGAAAAGTACCGGTGAGATTCGTGTTCAGCACATCATCCCAGTCGGCGCGCTTCATCCGCATCATTAGCCCGTCGCGCGTGATGCCGGCATTGTTGACCAGGACCTCGATCGCTCCGTAAGCAGCAAGGGTGCTCTTGGCGGCTCCCTTGATGGAGGACTCGCTGCTCACGTCAAGCGCCACTGGATGAGCTTCGCCGCCGCTCGCCTGGATCTCGGCGGCGACAGCGGCCAGCTTGCCCTCATTGCGGGCGCCGAGGATGACGCGTGCACCCATGGCTGCAAGAGCCAGAGCCACGGCGCGGCCGATGCCCTGGGAGGCTCCGCTGACAAGGGCCGTTTTGCCGTGCAGGGGCAGGGCGGTAGTGACTTGGTTCAAGACGGGTACTCCCTTTCAGGCTGGTTGGTGGAGCGAGGGCGGTGTTTGTGTGAGCGCCGGGGGGATTTTGATTGCGAGGTTCTCAAGGCTGGCGGGTGACCGGGCTGCCTGCGGGTGCAGGCTGGACGGAGTGAGCTGCTTTGCGCGCCCCGGCGAACCCCGCGACTGCATTTTCTAGAGTCCAGACGTAGACCATCAGCTCCCGAGAGTAATGCAGCAAGGGAGGGCGGTCCGGCAGGGTAAAGCCGTGTGCCGCAGGCAACTCATTGAGCTCGAAGCTGGCCTCGGCCTTCTCAAGCGGCCAAGGCAGATGGTGGATGTCACCGCGCAGGAGTGCGCCATGGCGGCCTGCTGTGTAGAGGGCGTAACGAGCAGTGAGGAAGTGCTCGAGAGGACCCTGCGCCATAAGGCCGAGGCCGCGGTAAGTGGCGCGAAAGCGTGCGGGCCTGGGCGCCAGGAGGCGTTGGCTGCCGTAGCGGATCTCTCGCGAACGTCCGCTCTCCTTGCCATACTGCATGCTCATCCGTGCCCAGAAGTAGGGCAGATGAAAGGCGGTGCGCGCCACAGCCACAGCCAGAGGGTTTGAGGCATCGAGCGAGTAAAAGTAGACGCCGCCCCGGTTGCTGCCACGCTCCCGGACGTAGGTCCGCAGGTTGAGCTCTGGAAAAGAGCGTGCGCCGGGAACACTTGGCAGGCCGTGGATACGGATGCGGTCCATGCTGAAGGGAACCACGCCCAGCCAGGCGGAGCCATCGAAGGTGTCAGCGACCAGACCGGCCGGCAGGGTCGCCTCGATTGCGGCAGCCGGCACGGGCCAGTGGGCGAAGAGCAGGTCGTTCCAGCGCTGCTGCATGGCCCAGGGCCTGTCCGGCAGGGGAGATGGCCGATGATCGGTGGTGTCGAGCACGGAGGGCGCGTCAGCCGAAGCAGGCTCGCCGGGCGAGTCGAGGTGCATCGGGTTGGCGACAGCGGAGGGCATGCGTCCCTATTTTCTCCCAGAGTGGATGGAAATGCTCGTGGAATGGTAAAGGCCTTGCCGCAAAATGATGCACCGGGCGGGCGTATATGCTGAGACGCTATGGATGCTGCCAAGGGAGACGGCCAGCCGGAGCCGGAACAGGCGCCCGGCACAGAGGTATACGCGGTGCATGGCGCCGACCCGGAGGTGCTGGCCTATGCCATGGCCCGCTACTCGCGCTCGGCGCTCTCACTCAAGGAGTCGCTCCGGGAGATCAGTGCGCAAAGGGCTGAGCAGTTCCTGAACACCTTCTACTTTCAGTATGGTCACCGGTCCATTGCGGACCTGGCGCACCTGGCCTTTGCGGTCGAGCGGCTTTCCTTGCTGGCTGCCATTGTGCTGGTGGATGAGCAGCGATGGGATGGGCAGGAGCGCTCCACGCGCTACCAAAACTTTGAGAAAAGCGGCTGGTACACACCTGCCTTTGTTTCGGACGCGGACCGGGCGGCCTACATAGGTGCGGTGCAGGCATTGTTTGCGAGCTACCGGTCGGTCTCAGATGGCGTTTTTGCCGAGCTGAAGGGCAGTGTTGAGCGCCCCGACGAGATGAAGCCGGATGCTTTTGACCGCACGCTGCGGGCACGCGCGTTTGATGTAGCGCGCTCGCTGCTGCCGCTGGCGGCAAATACCTCCCTGGGGCAGATTGTGAATGCGCGGACGCTGGAGACCCAGGTCTCGCGCCTGCTTTCGCACCCGCTTGGGGAGATACGCGCCCTGGGCCTTGCCCTGCGTGAAGCAGCTTCAGGTGAGGCATGGCAGCCGGGGGCTCCGGAAGGTGCTCGCCCGGTCCGCGTGGCGCCCACCCTGGTGAAGTACGCGGTAGAGAACCGCTATGCGACGGAGACGCGGCAGCTGATGGCTGAGGCCGCGGCTGAGCTGATGAGAGAGACCCCCATCGCTGAGGCCCCGCTGGTAGACCTGGTCGATGACCAGGACTCGCTTGAAGTAGACCTGGCGGCGAGCCTGCTCTACCCGGCCTGCCACTACCCCTACCGGCAGCTGCGGGACCACGTAGCGGCGCTGCCGGACGCGCGGCGGAACGAGATCATCGACCTGGGGCTGCGCGAGCGGGGCCGCCATGATGAGCTACTGCGGGAGTTTGCGGCGGGACAGCAGCTCCGTTTCGACATCCTGATGGACATCGGCGGCTTCCGCGATATGCACCGGCATCGCCGCTGCGGGCAGCTGTTGCAGGGGTTTACCGGTCGGCATGGGTGGGCCACGCCGGATGGGCTGGGCGCGATGGCTCCCGTGTTTGAGCAGGCCATGCAGAATGCTTCCCGAGCTGCGGTGAACCTTGACGCGCATGGGGGCCGAGGGGCCGAGGGTGCGCCCGCGTGGGCCGAGAGCCCTGGCCGTGAGGCGCAGCAATACCTGCTGCCGCTCGCGACACGGACGCGGGCGCTCTTTCGTATGGACTTCGCTCAGGCTCTCTACATTGCGGAGCTGCGCTCTGCTCCGCAGGGGCATCTTTCCTACCGCCGCGTGGCGTGGGAGATGTACCAGGCCGTGGCCCGGCGTCATCCTGGGCTAGCCCGGCATTTTCGGGTGATGAGTATCGAGGCTCCTGTGGATCTGCTCAAGCGCTAAGCGGTTCGCTTCGTTCCGGTGGTCACATCGCGGGTTCCAGAGTGGGAGCCGGATAAACTTTGGTATTTGTCTTTTGTTCGCCTTTTGCATGGGGCAGGTGTAGTCTTGGATGAGCCTCTGTACCGTCCTAGGACACATCGATTGAAGGGCCTGCGGGCCTGCAATCAGGGCTGCTTTATGGCAGCTCCACGAGAGCGGTGACATGCAGAAGTTTGGGGGAAACGGCGTGGCTGAAGAACGGACCCGGGCACTGGAAGCGGCACTTTCGCAGTTGGACAAGCAGTTTGGCAAGGGCTCGGTGATGCGGCTGGGCAGCAAAGAGAAGATGGAGGTGTCGGCGATCTCGACCGGCTCCATCTCTTTCGACGCGGCGCTGGGGGTAGGCGGCGTTCCGCGCGGCCGAGTGATCGAGATCTTCGGACCGGAGTCTTCCGGCAAGACCACGATCACGCTGCAGATTATTGCGGAAGCGCAGAAGCTGGGCGGCCTGGCTGCCTTTGTGGACGCGGAGCATGCGCTTGACCCGCAGTATGCGCGCAAGCTGGGCGTCGACATCGACAACCTGCTGGTGTCGCAGCCGGATTACGGCGAGCAGGCGCTGGAGATTACCGAGGCGCTGGTACGCTCGAATGCTGTCGATGTGCTGGTGGTGGACTCTGTGGCAGCGCTGGTGCCCAAGGCCGAGCTCGACGGCGAAATGGGCGACTCGCATATGGGTTTGCAGGCTCGGCTTATGTCGCAGGCATTGCGAAAGCTGACCGGCACTGTGTCGAAATCACGGACCTGCCTGATCTTTATCAACCAGATCCGCGAGAAGATTGGCGTGATGTTCGGCAATCCGGAAACAACGACGGGCGGCCGCGCGCTGAAGTTCTACTCCTCGGTCCGCGTGGATATCCGGCGTATTGCGGCGGTCAAGGAAGGCGACATGGTGGTTGGGTCGCGGACCAAGGTCAAGATTGTCAAGAACAAGGTTGCAGCGCCATTCCGCGAGGCCGAGTTCGACATTCTTTACGGCGAGGGAATCTCGCGGGAAGGTGACGTGCTGGACCTGGCTGTGACGCACAACGTGGTCGACAAGTCAGGCGCCTGGTACAGCTACTCCGGCGAACGGATTGGCCAAGGCCGGGAGAATGTTCGGCAGTTTCTGAAGGACAACAAGGAGATATTTGGACGGATTGATGCAGCAGTACGCCAGAAGCTCGGCATTGCGGGAGCGGCAACGGCAGTAGAGATCCCGCCGGTTCCTGTGGACGGGCCCGCAATGGCGCAGGAAGTGATTCGACCGGCCCGGCGCCAGTAAGGTTGAGTCAGAGGGAACAAGGGTGAGCTTAAGCTCACCCTTGTTGCGACTTCAACAAGCCAGCTAGTGAGAGGCGCGCCAGCGCTGCACGAGGTCCCGGGCCGCAGCCGGCCACCGCGGCAAGTGAAACTGGAAGCCGCTGCGAAGCAGCTTCTGGGGAACGACGCGCCGGCTTTTGAGAACGAGCTCCGACTCGGTGCGCAGAAATAAGCCGGCCAGGTCGATCATGAAGGCTGCTGCAGGAAAGCCGATGGGGACACCTCAGGCTTCCCGCAGAGCCTGCATGAAGTCTGCGTTGGGTAGCGGGTGAGGCGAGGCGATGTTGACCGGACCCTCCGGGCTCTCGTTGGTGATGATCCATTCAATGACGCGCACAAAGTCCACCTCATGCACCCAGGAGACGAACTGCTATCCGGAGCCGTTCCGGCCGCCGAGTCCCAGGGCGGGTCATATCGAGAAACGCCGCGGTTCAAGAAGCTGAATGTAAGAGCGGCGAAGCGAAGTAGCGGCGTAGAGCGATCGGCTTATCACATGTCCGACAGCATCCCGTAATCTCCCCCCCCCCCTTGATTGGCAAGCGAGACTACATGATCCTCGGCTTCCTGGTGGTCTGCAAGCTGCGACGCGCTTGGCTCGAAGCGCTTGATGTTGAGTCGCTGCAAATGCGCGAAGGCCGCTGGGTTCTCCCCAACCTCCTCGGCAACCCCTCAGTCTCGCTGAGCCGCCCTATCTGCGGTCTTGTACCCAGCCCTACTTAAAGTTACTCATCTCAGGCCCTTCTCTCACTATCCATCCACCAGAACTCCCATCTCTGATAGCACCTATGACCAAGGGCCACTCTGCCCATGGGAAGCTTTCCGGGCTAAGCATTTCATCCGTCCACTCCACACCTTCTTCGAAGCCGAGGCTGGCGACGATTGCCTCCCGAATCTCCAGTAAAGCTTTCCAGAGCGGCCAGACATTCCGATCTAAGTACTCGATTTGGCAGAGGTACTTCGACAGATTCACCCCGCAGGTCGAGGGCCTAGCCATCAAGGTATAACGAATAAGACCAGCTTTGAAGTGAACGGTGGCATTTGCCAACGAACCACTCTGTACCCTCGCTATCACCTCCTCGAGTGAAGCGCTTGTGCGTTCGAACGTGTCGCTGTCAAGCTCTAATGCAGTCAGCACGTACTGGCTTTCAGGTTTTACTAATAAGTCAACGACTCTGCTGATCATTGCACTGTCATCTCCAACCACATGTAGGACGAGCTGCACTTTTTCTCTCCGATTTCATTTGCCTGACGTCCCTAAATAGCTGAGAACCACACTTATGGCTGTTCTTCAATCCTTTGCGACGCTGCTGCTGTTCCAGCTTGCCGGCGAAGTGCTTCATACTTCGCTGCGCCTGCCGCTTCCAGGGCCGGTTCTGGGCATGGCTCTATTGACGGCGGCTCTTTTGCTGCGGAAGCGAGAGCATGATCCCGCGCTGCTCTCGACCGCAGATGGTCTGTTATCCATCCTCGGCCTGCTCTTTGTGCCGGCGGGCGTAGGCATTGTGACCAACCTTGCCTTACTGCGTAGTGCGTGGATGCCCCTCACTGTTTCCGTGCTGGTCTCCACACTGCTGACTCTGGTCGTCACGGCAGGAGTTATGCACATACTGCTCAAGCGCTCCGCACGGGCAGCGGCATGACGGTCTCCGCGACCTTTCCGAAGATGATAGCGATGACGCATCCAGCGGTTTCCGCGTTGACGCCGCTGGTGGCCCTGGCTTTCACGGTCACGGCCTACCTGGTGGGCGTGGCTTTGCAGCGTCGGCTCAGGACTGCCGCGGCGAACCCGGTGCTGTTTGCGATTGTGGTGATTGGGATTACCCTCCAGGCGACACATGTCCCCTACGCGACCTATTTCGCGGGCGCGCAGTTTCTGCATTTCCTCCTCGGACCCGCGACGGTGGCTTTAGCTATTCCGCTGGTCCGCTCGCTCGAGATTATCCGGCGCAGCTTCTTTCCGCTTCTCGCGGCGCTGCTTGCAGGCTCACTCACTAGCATTCTGTCCGGCTATGGGATCGCCCGCTTACTGGGAGCGTGCCAGCCGATTGCCCTTTCCATGGTGCCCAAGGGGCTGACGACACCGATCGCGATCGGGGTCTCTGAAGCCGTTGGCGGCATTCCCTCGTTCACTGTGGTGTTTGCTATTGCCGCGGGTGTTCTGGTTGCGATCGCCATCGAAGCCACTCTGCGCGGGCTGCGGATTACAGACTGGCGCGCCGTGGGGCTTGCGGCTGGTACTGCCGGCAGCGGCATCGGCGCCTCTCAGGTCATCCCGAAACATACTCTGGCCGCCGCGTTTGCCGGCGTTGCTCTCGGGGCGAACGGCCTTCTTACCGCCTTGCTGGCGCCACTGCTCGCGCCGTTGCTCAAGCTCTGGTAAGGGGCCGCATCGGGTTGCTCCTGCTCGCAAATCGTCTCAAAGAGGCGACCGCTCCACATGCTCAATGGGCAGCCAGTGGAGGTCCTCACCGTGGTCAACGTCATCTCAGCGCCCTGATCACCACGTGACGAGGCTGGGCGAGGAGCCGGACTGCTCCCCTGCTACACTCACCCCGTGCATACCGTGACGGCGATCTATCCCGGCTCGTTTGACCCCGTGACGAATGGCCATCTGGACCTGATCGCCCGCGGGTCGAAGCTTTTCGATCGCCTGGTGGTTGCGGTGCTGCGCAACTCCGCAAAGAACCCATTATTTTCGGTCGCGGAGCGCGTCGAGATGCTGCATGAGGGAACGGCGCGCTTCGGCAATGTCGAGGTGGCGACGTTTGAAGGATTGCTCGTGGATTTTGCACGGGAGCAGGGCGCGCAAGCGGTGCTGCGCGGGATCCGGGCGATCTCTGATTACGAGTATGAGCTGCAGATGGCGCACATGAACCGGCGCCTCCACCCGGAGGTGGAAACCATTTTTCTGATGCCGGATGCGCAGTACTCGTACGTGAGCTCGCGGCTTGTGAAAGAGGTGTTTCGCGTGGGCGGCTCGGTGGAAGGGCTTGTGCCGGAGTCTGTGATCGCGCGACTTCGAGCGCGTGCCCAGGCAGGTTCCCAGCCGGCCGGGTAAAGCCCGACTGCTCTGCTAGGACGGCCTACTCACAAGCAGTGCCCGGGTTTGTTTGGACTCAGGCGGGCTCTTCTGTTTCCGTGCCGCGGATCTTCAACAGATCGAGCATGGGTGTGGTGCACATGGTCGTTACCAGCGCCATGACGACGAGCATGGTGAAGAGTGTGGGCGAGAAAGCGCCGACGTTGTAGGCGATGTTCAAGACCACGAGCTCCACAAGCCCCCTGGTATTGAGCAGGGCGCCCAGAGCGGCAGCGGCTTTCCAGCTTTGGCCAGACCACCGGGCCGCAAGGATTGCGCCCCCGACCTTGCCGATGACCGCGCCGAGGAGCACAATGCCGGCCCACAGCCATGTGGTGCGGTCGTTGAGCAGGTCGAGCCGTGTGCGCAAGCCGGTCAAGGCGAAGAAGAGCGGGAGCAGCAGGACCGACGTGACCATGTCGACGCGGACGCGAATGGACTGTTGCCAGTGCTCCACACGCGGAAAGCAAACGCCGGCGATGAAAGCGCCGAAGAGCGGATGCACACCCGCCCACTCTGTAGCTGCGGCGGACAGGAAAAGGAACGCAAGCGAGAGGCCGAGCAGGCCGAGGCTCAGCTCCGGATTGTTGCGCCTGCGGACGATGCGTGTCGCCAGGGGCCGAACGACGCCAAGCATAAAGGCGAGGTAGGCGGCGAGAAGGCCAAAGTGCAGGATGAGCTTTGACGGAGTGCCGGTCACGTCGATCAAGGTCAAGGCAACGGCGAGCAACAGCCACGCCACCACGTCGTCAACCGCGGCGCAAAGAATGGCAATGGTGCCGAGCGGCGTGTTCATGAGCCGGCGCTCTTCCAGGATGCGTGCGAGCACCGGAAACGCCGTGATGCTCATGGAGATACCGAGAAACATGACAAAGGGAACAGAGCCTACGCCGTGCGGCGCAAAGCGCGTACGGAGGGAGTGGGCGAGCAGGACAGCGATGAGGAACGGGATGATGATGCTGGTGCCGCTGGCCGCAAGCGCGGTCAAGCGCTGCTTGCGCAGCTGCGAATCGTCGAGCTCCATGCCGACGATGAAGAGGAAAAGAATGAGGCCGACGGTGGAGAGCTCCTCCATGGCACCGAGGGAGCTTTTGGGAAAGAGATGCTGGCTGACAGATGGGAAAAGCCGGCCCAACACCGAGGGTCCGAGCAGGATCCCGCCGACGATTTCACCGACCACGCGGGCCTGCCCAACCCTGCTTGCAACCCAGGCGCAGGCAGAGGTGATGATGATCACCACCGCAATCTGAAGCAACAGCCGATCCACTCCAACCCTCGTTGCGGCCGGCTCCAGACCGCTGCGCCGCAACCTCTTATGTACCACGCGCGGCGAGATGGCCCTCCCTTTGGGCTTAGTCGTGCACGTCGGGAGAGACGCGGACCCCCAGCTTCCAGAGCATCTGGCGGAGAAAGCCCATTGCGAGCCCGGCGTCCCGCTCGGAGAGCTGCCAGCGGCGTAGGAGCGCTCGGAGCTGCCGAAGCCGCGCAGCGGAGCCTATCCCCGGGTACTCACAGGCGGCCAGGGTTTCACTCATGAGCTGGAGGAGTCGCTCGAGCGAGGCGCTGCTGACAGGGTTGCTTTCGCCGGCATCGCGGGGGAAATCCTGCGGCAGGGCGTACCGGCGCTGCGGAGCCGAAAGGCTCGGTGCGAGCGTCCGAGTTTCGTCCATGCGCGCCAGCTCGTAAAGGCAGAGCGCGGCTGCCTGGCCGAGGTTCATGGAGGGGTGCTGCTCCCGCGTGGGGATGCGCAGCAGCAGGTGGCAGTGGCTCATGTCGTCATTGGAGAGGCCGAACTTCTCTGAGCCGAAAAGCAGAGCCACACGCTCGCCACGATCCAGCGCAGCGCGGATGCGCCGGGCGCCTACTTCCAGGCGATCCACCGGCTGCAGAAACGGGCGCTCGCTTGCACCGCTTGTGCCGACGACGAGCTGCGCGTCGAAGACGGCTTCCCCCGTGGTGGGGAACTCTTGTGCGCTCTGGAGCAGCTCGGCTGAAGGGCCGACAGCAGAGGAAGCGGAGCGGAAATCCTTATAGAAGATGTTAGCGACACGGAGGTCGGAGGCGCCAAAGTTGCTCATGGCCCGAGCTACGGCGCCGATGTTGAGGGTATTGCGGGGGGAGACGAGCACGACGGCGAGCCGGGCGAGGGAGTGCGTCTCGAGTGAAGGCGGCGGTAGCAGCGTGACGGGTGGGTAGGGCAAGGCACTAGTGTAGTGCTCGGTGCGGGCTCAAGACGCTTTGACGCATTTGCAAATATGTCGACCGGCAAGCGATGGGCTACCCGCCGGACGGGAAATCTGAAAAACTAAATGCATGAGCGCTCCCGCGATTGCCCCAGCCCCAGCCCAGACAGCCCGCAAGCTTTTTTCCGAGCGCATCCAGCGTATCGAGGTTTCGGCGACGATGGCCGTGACAGCGGAAGCAGCACGGCTGCGTGCTGAAGGCGTCAACCTGGTGGATTTTGGCGCGGGCGAGCCGCACTTCGCGACGCCGCAGCATATCAAGGATGCGGCGATCCAGGCGATTGAGCAGAACTTTACCCGCTACACGGCGGTGCCGGGAATCCCGGATGTGCGTCGCGCGATCGTGGAGCGGCATGCCGCGGACTTCGGCACGGATTATGCGCCGGATGAGGCGGTGTTTACCACGGGCGGCAAGCTCGCGATCTTCAACGTGATCCAGGTATTGCTGGACCATGGCGATGAGGTGATTGTGCCGGTGCCGTTCTGGGTGAGCTACAAGGACATTATTCAGTACGCAGGTGCGACGCCGGTGTTTCTGGAGACGATCGAGGCGGAGAACTTCCGCGTGACCGCGGATGCGATCGAGGCGGCGATTACGCCGAAGACGAAGGCGATCATGCTGAATACACCGTCGAACCCGGCGGGTTCGGTGATCGCGAAGGAAGACCTGTTCCGGATCGTGAGGATGGCGGTGGAACGGGGCATCTACCTGCTGATCGATGAATGCTATATCTACCTGCAGTTTGCAGGGGAGATCGTTTCTGGGGCGTCGCTTGGTGCGACGGACCGGAACATTCGCGAGCACGTGATCGTGCTGGGGTCGCTGTCAAAAACGTATGCGATGACGGGCTGGCGCGCCGGCTATGCGCTGGGCCCGAAGCCGATCATCGCGGCGATGAGCAAGTTGCAGTCGCAGTCGACTTCGAATGCGTCGTCCTTCGTGCAGAAGGCAAGCGCAGTGGCTTTGGCGAGCTCACAGGAGTGCGTCGCGGAGATGCGGGCTGACTACGTAAAGCTGCGCGACCGGATTCTCCAGCGGCTGGGCGAGATACCGGGGCTGCGCTGCACTGTGCCGGAAGGGGCGTTCTATGTGTATCCAAATGTGGCAGCCTACCTGAACCGGAACGGCGAAAGGCCGGGTGCGCCGGGCACTGCGATGGAGCTTTCAAAGCGGCTGCTGACCGAGGCACGTGTGGTCGCGGTGCCCGGCGAAGCTTTTGGCACGGCGGACCACATCCGGCTGTCCTACGCTGTGTCGCATGACGCGGTGGAAGAAGGGGCGCGGCGCATGAAGGAATGGTTCGCAGCGTTGGCAGGGTAGGCGGTAGAGGCTGATCCAGGTAGAAGAGGGCGCGGTCGCAAGTCTGCCGCGCCTTTGCTGTTCTCAGGTGAAGCCCAGGAGGCGCATGAAGCTGCACGTGCAGGGGATCTTGTTTGATATGGACGGCGTTCTTGTTTCGTCGCTGGGTTCGGTTGAACGTTCCTGGACGAAGTGGGGCGCCATGCGCGGCGTCGATGGAGCCAAGGCGATCCAGACCGCGCACGGGCAGCGCGCCATTGAGACGATCCGCCTCCTGCGCCCCGATCTGGATGACGAGGCGGAGCTGGCTATCATTGAGCAGATCGAGATCGAGGACACCGAAGGTCTGGCGGTACTGCCCGGCGTTCTGCGCCTGCTGAAGGGCTTGCCGCCTGGTAGCTGGACGGTGTGCACCTCAGCGACAGAACGGCTCGCCCGGGCGCGGATGGAGCATGCCGGGGTTCAGCCGCCAGAGCGTTTTATTTCCGCAGAGACCGTGGCACAGGGGAAACCGCACCCGGAGGCGTACCTGCGCGGGGCAGAGCTGCTCGGTTTCGCTCCCGAACAGTGCCTGGTGATTGAGGATGCGCCGGCCGGCTGCCTGGCGGGCAAAGCCGCAGGCTGCCGGGTGCTCGGGACGCTGTTCTCACATACCGCTGTGCAGCTGAGCATGGCCGACTACCTTGTCTCCTCGCTGGAGGACTTCCGGGCTACCGGGTCAAGCGGTGCGCTGGAGATCAGCTTCCGGGCGCTGGCTAAAGCCTCCTAAGCAAGCGAGGCGACTTCTACTTCATCCTGCGTGCCGGAGAGCACAGTCTTCCTCTTCCGGTATGCTCAGGAGCGGTTATAGATCAGGAGCTGAGGAACTCCGGAGCTTACATAAACGAAGGTCACCTAGCGATGGTGCCTTTGGTGACGGGATTACGGCATTTCTTTGAGGTCTAACGTCTAAATCTGCCGTTATTACTAAGCAGGTGTAGGAGTTCAATCAGCGTTCAAAGAGCCTGCCGTGCAAGAAACAAGGCCCCTGTCCCATCGCGACCGTTCACAGTCGCGTGAAATTATTTTGCTGCGCATGATGAGGTTTGACCGGGAGACCCGCGCCTTTGCTGAGCGGTTCCGGGCGGAAAGCGACCGGCAGGTCGTGTGCCTGGTGGACGAGCGCCATGGCAGGCTGAACGTCGAGCCCTTCGAGAAAGTGTCATTGACGACCGGCGCCTGCACCGGTTTGGGACTGTTCTGCCCGCCCGATTTTGGATGGCGATGCGGCGATTACGGGCTTTACCTGGCCCGTCAACAATACCCGTCTGCGACCAACTTCTGGCTGATCGAAGCAGATGTCCGGATCTCCGGCCCCGATCTGGGAGAGTTTTTCCGGATCTTCGATCATCGTGACGAGTTGGATCTTATCTGTGCGCACTACCGGGAGTCGGAGGGCTGGTACTGGGATCACACGATCGCGGCCCGGGGAGACACGGTCCATCGCTGCCTCTTCGATGTACTCCGTGTTTCGGGGCTTGCTGTGGATCGGTTGCTGGCCCGGCGCCAGCTTCTCTCCCGGAATCGCGTGAGGCGCGCTTCCTGGCCGAATGATGAGAGCTTTCTGGCGACTACGCTTTCGAATGACGGCTCAGTCTGCCGCGATCTCAACGACTTCGGGCGTGAGCTGTACACGGACGATACGCTGACGTTCTACAACGTCTTCCATGGGGCGAGCTTCCGCCCCCCTCAGACACAGATCACCATATACCACCCTGTGCTATTTGGGGAGGCATACGAGCAGAAGGTTGCCAAGCTGAAGCGGATTGCTGCCGGCGAGGGAATGCGGAATCGTCTGCGGAGGCGCGTGATCCACTATCTCAACAGCCGGGTTGGACGAGAGTCTGCTGCGACTTCCTAGGTGCGCGACGGGAGACCGGCGCAGACCCTCAGCGAGATCAGTCGGGACCGGAAGGCGGGAGTGCTTCGGCATAGATGCTGAACGCCGCTGGTCAGCCTAGGCGCTTGTGTGCAAACCGGCTTCCAAAGTGGAGCGGAAGTATTCGAGTGAGAGCTGCAGCCCTGTTTCCAGGTCAGTCTTGGGTTCCCAGCCGAGCAAGCGCTTGGCTCGGGTGATGTCAGGCCTGCGCTGGAGGGGATCGTCCTGCGGCAGGGGTTTGAAGAGGATGGCTGAGCTGGAACCGGTCACACGCCGTATGGTCTCGGCGCAATCGAGGATGGTCCACTCGACCGGGTTGCCGATGTTGACGGGTAGGTGTTCAGAGGACGCAGCCAGGCGCACGATGCCGTCGATCTCGTCAGCGACGTAACAGAAGGAGCGGGTCTGTGAGCCATCGCCGTACACCGTCAAGGGTTCACCCCGCAGCGCCTGCACCATCAGGTTGGAGATCACACGGCCATCGTCACGCCCCAGCCGCGGACCATAGGTGTTGAAGATGCGAACCAGGCGGGTCTGCGTGCGGTAGTACCGGCGGTAGGCCGTGACCAGAGCTTCAGAAAAGCGTTTGGCTTCGTCGTACACCGAGCGGGGGCCGATGGGATTGACATGGCCCCAGTACTCCTCAGTTTGTGGATGGACCTGCGGATCCCCGTAGCACTCCGAGGTAGAGGCGTGCAGAAAGCCGGCGTCATAGCGGCGCGCGACTTCAAGAGCGTTGCGCGTACCGGAGGAGCCCACGTCAAGGGTTTCAATGCCGAGCCGGTGATAGTTCAAGGGGCTTGCGGGAGATGCGAAGTTGAAGACAAAGTCAACGTGCCCGAAGTCGAAGGGCTGCGTGATGTCGTGCTGTTCCAGCGAAAAGCGGGATTCCCTGCTGAGGTGTGCAAGGTTCTCCAGGTTGCCGGTGGAAAGATTGTCCACGCCCACAATGGAGTGCCCATCGGCGAGAAGCCGGTCCACGAGGTGGGAGCCAAGGAAGCCGGCAGCGCCGGTCAGAAGTATGTGCATGTCGTTCTCCGGTGCGTTTTGCCCAATGCCCCTCAAATTAGCACGGTAGGGGGGGAAGCAAAATAGGACAGGCAAGCCGGTTCCGCCTGCGTGTTTTGATCTGCTCCGAACAGGCAGCAGCGCCTACCTCTGATGAACGAAGGGAAGCGGCTACCGGATGAGGAGAGCCCGCGAAAAGAGGAAGCGTCGGGGCTAGGTACCGGCCGCGGTCTTGCGGCGGGAGGCCCGTTTGCCATGGACGGTAGCGGCAGGCGGTGCGCTCGGCCCTTCGAGCTCGTCAGAGTGGACAATCGGCAGCAATGGATCAGCGAGTTCGGACGGCGCCCCTCCCTGGAGAGGTGAGGCGAGCAAAGCGACGTTGCTGCTTGGAATGGACTCAGCCGAGGCGCGCCCATCGGCAACGCTCATGAGAAAGTCCTGCACGCTGAAGGGCGGGGCTGCCTGCCCTTCTGCGGTCTCTTTGAGCCGGCCGTAGGTCCCGTCCGGCCGCAGCAGACGAGTTTTCACCGTGTCCGCGAGGTAGGCGGAGAGGATCTCGTTCCGAAGGCGTGCGCGCAAGCTGGGATCCTTGATGGGGAAGGTGACCTCGCAGCGCTCAAAAAGGTTGCGGGGCATCCAGTCGGCTGAGCCGCAGTAGATCTCCTCATTGCCGGCATTGGCGAAGTAAAAGATGCGGGAGTGCTCCAGGAAGCGGCCTACCACGGAGCGGACGCGGATGCGTTCGCTGACCCCCGGAAGACCCGGGCGCAGGGAGCAGATGCCGCGAACGATCAGGTCGATCTCCACGCCCGCCTGTGATGCTGCATACAGCGCTTCAATGACGCTTTGCTCCAGCAGCGAGTTCATCTTGGCAATGATGCGGGCGGGTTTGCCGGCGCGTGCGTTCTCGGTCTCACGCTCAATCAGGTGGATGGTGCTTTGGGCCAGAGTCAGAGGTGCGACCAGCAAGGGCGCGTAGTCGTCGGACTCCGAGTGAGCGGTGAGGTAGTTGAAGACGGAGTGGACGCTTGCGGTGATCGCCGGGTCTGAGGTGAGGAGGCTGATGTCGGTGTAGAAGCGCGAGGTGATGGGGTTGTAGTTGCCGGTGCCGAGGTGGGCATAGCGGCGGATGACGCCGTCCGGATCGCGGCGGACCATGAGGGCCAGCTTGCAGTGTGTCTTGAGGCCGACGATGCCGTGGAAGACCTGCACGCCGGCGTCCTCCAGGTTGCGCGCCCAGCGGATATTGGAGGCCTCGTCAAAGCGGGCGGTGAGCTCGACAACCACGGTGACCTCCCGACTCTGCGCTGCCTCCGTAAGCGCGCGGAAGATGGGGGAGTCATCGCTGGTGCGGTAGAGCGTCTGCTTCATCGAGATGACGTTCGGGTCTGCCGCGGCGGCTTCGATAAAGCCGACCACTGCTTCGTAGGAGTCGTACGGATGGTGGAGCAGAACGTCGTGGTGGCGCAGCTCATCGAAGAGGTCGACGGACTTGCGATGGAGTCGGAGCTCGCGGCCGGTAAAGGGCGGGTACTTGAGGTCGTCTCTGCCGGCTTCGCTGTACAGGTTCATCAAGCGGGACAGATTGACAGGGCCATCGGTGCGGTAAACCTGTGAGTCTTCGAGCTCGAAGTTGGAGCGCAGGCGTTCGACGATCTCGGGATCTGCATCCTGCTCGATCTCCAAGCGCACGGCGTCGCCTTTTCTGCGGTTGTGGAGTTCCGAGCGGATGGCTTCCAATAGCGAACGCGATTCTTCTTCCTCGAAGTAGAGATTGCTGTTGCGAGTGACGCGAAAAGCCGCGGTCGAGAGAATCTCATACCCGCGATACATGCCGGCGGCCTGGTGCTCAATCAGGTCGTGCAGAAAGATGAAGTCCGTTGTGGAAGAGCCCTTGGCTTGCGGCAGGCGCACAAAGCGGGGCAGGGCACGGGGTACGGTGACGACGCCGAGGACGGCTGCATTTGCGCCTTTGCGCTTGCGGCGCAGCAGCAGGGCAACACAAAGGGCCTTGTTGAGCACACGTGGAAAAGGGTGTCGCGGATCGATGGTGATGGGCGTCAGGAGCGGGTCAATCTCGCGCGCGTAGAACTCTGTCGCAGCCTGGCGAGCTTCCGGGCCCAAGTCTTTCCAGTTCAGGACGCGGATCCCTTCCGCAGAGAGGGCCGGGTGGAGCTCGTTGGTCCAACAGCTGTATTGCTCGCCGACAAACTCATGCATGTCTGCATTGATCTGATCAAGCAGGTTCTGGGCAGTCATGCCATCCGGGCCGGGCTCGCCAAGCCCTTCCTCAATGCGCTGCAGCATGCCGGCGATGCGGACCTCGATGAACTCATCCAGGTTGGAGGCGGTGATGGCCAGGAACTTTACCCGCTCCAGCAGAGGATTTGTGGGGTCCTGCGCCTCACCGAGCACGCGCCGGTTGAAACTCAGCCAGGAGCTGTCTCGGGAGATAAAAAGATTGCGGTCGGCTTCATTCATAGGCGGAATCTGCAACGGATGGTGGCAAGAATCTATCCTATACGGCACTCACAAGGTTTTCTGGACTCCCTAGAGGGATTCAGAAAGGGCATTTTGCGCAGTTGACCCTTGGGGAAGTGGAGCGGAAGATGGAGGAGCCGGGTGGAGATCAAGGAGCAGGGAGTAGGAGAGCAGGCATGACGACCAGTGGATGTGGAGATGCGAGTGTGGTGCATGGCATGGCGGCGGAGCTTTTTCATCTAGCATCGCTGCTGGTGGGGGATGAGAGCCGGGCTCTGCGGCTGATCGAAAGCTCACTGGCTACGATGGAGATCGATCCCTGCCTGGACCCGGAAGCAGCACGGGCGCAGGCCCGCCTGCAGGTACTTTCCGGCGCCGTGCAGATGTTGGCGAGCGAACAGCCTGCTGCCTTTCTGGTGAGGCCTGACCAGTTGGGACGAGATAGTGTGTGCGTGCAGGACGATGACCTGCAGGCGGCCGGCATGACACAGACGCAGCTGCGGAGCTGGCTGGCAGAGCAAAGTGGGGAAGGTCTGCGCCGGGGCATGAGGGAGTGGCTGGAGGAGCTGCCGGCGGCGGAAAGGGCTATTTTTGTGCAGCGCGCTGTGCTGAACCAGGGCAATGAGGCGGCGGCGGCCCTGTTGCGCCGGGCGGGCGGAGAGTCGGCCGGAGGCTGGACGCCGGAGGCTGTCAGTGAGGTGTTTCGGCATGCGCTGTGCTCCCTGGCAAACTCGCTGGCCCACGCGCCGATTGTGGACGCGCTGCCAGCTTAGGTTCCTCCTGAGGCGCAGAAGTTTGCTTCGGGTTCGAAGCTCTTCGGTGCGAAGGAGCGTGGCCTTGCGTTGGGAGGTCAGCTCCCTTGGAGCGGGTGACACATTCTTCATCTTTCAGGGAAAGGCAGCATCCAATATGCGCGGGCGAGAACGCTCTGCCAAAAAGGTTGCCAGGAGCGTGTGTGCTGCAGGGAGGCGAAGGCCGGGTGCGGGTAGCAGAATATCCGTCAGGAAAGCAGGAAAGAGAGCGCTTCGAGAGGGCTGCCGAAAGCGGGCAGGGTAGCTTCTGCCCGGATCGCTCCTCATCTGGGCAGGTCATGCATGCGGAAGCTACTTTGGCTCGCTCCCGTGGGCTGTGGACAGCCATGGGCCTCATCCTTTGCGGGTGCGCTTGTTTGCCGGGCGCGGCTTTTGCCCAGCTTGGCTCGGTAAGTACAGGGGCCGTGCAGAACCTACCAACGCCGGTGCAGATCAACCCGGCACAGATCCAGGCGCAGAGTTACCAGGGGAGCGCGTCGGAGGATCCGCTTGTTCCCGGCACTCTCCCGCTTTCACTAGACGATGCGGTGGCTCGAGGGTTGCGGCACAATCTGGGACTGGTGCTAACCGCAAGCAACCAGGTGTCGGCTCGTTCGACGGAATTAGGGCAGTTGCAAAACCTGCTGCCGAGCATCAATGCCAGGATTGAGGAATCGGAGATGGAGACGGATTTGCAGGCGGAGGGTCTGCGGATTCCCGGCTTCCCGGCGATCATCGGTCCTTATGCTTTTCAGGACTTTCGCGCCACGCTGAACTGGAGCTTGATCAATGTGGCTAACCTGCGGAACTACCTGGCATCGAAGCACTACTTCGAGAGTACGAAACTTTCTCTGCAGGATGCGCGCGACGAGGTTGTGCTGAGTGTGGGCAATGCTTACCTGCTGGTCATTGCGGACCAGTCGCGGGTCGAGTCCTCGCAGGCTCAGGTAGAGACGTCACGCGTTTCGTTTGACCAGGCGCATCAGCAGCATGTCGCCGGAACCTCGCCGCTGCTCGACGAATTGCGGGCACAGGTGGACTACCAGACACAGCAGCAGACCCTGATCCAGGCGCAGGCGACACTGGCCAAGGACAAGCTGGCGCTGGCACGCGTGATCGGCGTCCCTGTGGCGCAGCAGTTTACGCTGACAGACGCCACACCGTACCGGCAGCTGGAAGGGGTGGATCCAGATGCGGCTGTTGCTCAGGCGCTGGCAGGCCGCAAGGATCTGCAATCGTTTGCCGAGCAGCTGAAGGGTGCGGACCTGGCCAAAGGTGCGGCCAAGGCTGAGCGCTATCCGACTGTTTCTTTCTCCGGGGACTACGGCGACATCGGGCCCAATGTGCGGACTTCACATGGCACAGGGGATGCGACAGGTTCCCTCGATATCCCAGTCCTGGAAGAGGCGAAGATCCGTGGAGACGAGCAGCAAGCTGAGCAGCAGCTGGAGCAGAAGCGTGCACAGCTGGGCAACTTGCGCGGGCAGATCGCGCAGGATGTGCGGGACAGCATCCTGGATATCCAGTCGGCCCAGCAGCAGGTATCGGTAGCAGAAAGCAACCGCGGCCTCGCTGCGGAAGCGCTGAGTGAGGCGCAGCAAAGGTACGCGGCCGGGGTCTCGGATAATTTGTCCGTGTCTCAGGCGCAGCAACAGGTGGCACAGGCGAACGATCAGTACATCGCGAGCCTCTATCAGCACAATATCGCCAAGCTTTCCCTGGCACGCGCGCTGGGCGTGGCAAGCACAGGGCTCAAGCAGTACGTGGGAGGCAAGTAAGTGGCAGAGCAGACGATCGATACCGAAACTGAGCGCAAACCGGCAGCAGAGCGTGGGAACGAACAAGGCGGCGATACCGTCCAGGACAATCCGCGGAACAAGTCGCGCCGGCGTTTCATTATCATCCTGGTTGTGGCTGTTCTGCTGGTAGGTGTGCTGCTGTTCTACTGGCACTCGACCTTTTATCAGGACACAGATGACGCACAAGTCAATGGCCACTTGATCCAGATCTCTTCGCGGATCAACGGCAATGTGATCGCCGTACCTGTGTCCGAGAACCAGCAGGTCAAAGCAGGGGATGTGCTGGTGGAGTTGGATCCGAAGGATTACCAGACCACTGTGCAGCAGGACGAAGCAAACCTCGCGGCAGCGCAGTCGAACTATGAGTCCAATCAGGTCAATGTCCCGGTCACGACGACGAGCTCTACCACGAATGTGTCTGCGGTGGGTGCCACGCTTTCGCAATCGAATGACTCTGTTGTGCAGGCGCAGCGCGAGCTGGAAGCTGACCAGGCGGCTATTGCGCAGGCCGATGCAAACTACATCAAGGCGAAGCTCGATGTGGAGCGGTATACGCCCCTGGTGCAGCGGGATGTGATCTCAAAGCAGCAGTTTGATCAAGCGGTCGCAACAGCGAGTGCGGACGAGGCGGCTCTGCAGCAGGCGAAGGCCACTGCGACCGCTGCAGAAGCAGGTGTTCGTATGTCGCAGGACCGTGTGGTGCAAACGCAGGCGCAGCTGGTGAATGCAAAGCGCGGCCTGGATCAGATCCGCATCCAGAAGGCCAAGACCGACCAGGCGGAGGCGCAGGTAGACCAGGCCAAAGCAGAGCTGGCGCAGGCGCAGCTGAACCTGAGCTACACGCATATCGTTGCGCCAGTTGACGGCATTGTGACGCGCAAGAGCGTGGAAGTGGGCCAGAACGTTTCCATTGGTCAGAACATGACGACGCTGGTGTCGTTGAACGATATCTGGATTACGGCGAACTTCAAGGAAACGCAGCTGAACATGATGCGGGCCGGCCAGCCTGTGGTCGTCAGTGTGGATGCCTATGGAGGCCGCAAGTATGACGGCGTGGTGACGCAGGTTGGCGGCGCAACAGGTTCGGTCCTGAGCCTGTTCCCTCCGGAGAATGCGACCGGCAACTACGTGAAGGTGGTGCAGCGTGTCCCGGTGCGTATTGACCTGAAAGATCGCAGCGAGAATAGCGATCACCTGCTGCGGCCGGGTCTTTCGGTCGAGCCCAAGGTACGCGTCAAGCAGTAAACAGTCGAAGGGTAGAGCGCGCCGGCAGGGTAGAGATGTCCAGCAAATGGATTCTTCCTGCCGGTCTTCTGCGTTTGGCAAGAGGAAACGCAGAGCGACAGAGCTCTCTCGGGACGCCGAGAAGCGCGCCTGCCTCTTGTTAGCGCGCGCAGATTTCCGCGTCATCGCCTTATCGGGCAACATCTATACCGCATCCACCGAAATAACGGTCTCAGCCCGGGAAGCCTGTTCGTATGACGTTTACCCAACTCTTTCTCAGCCACGCGTACCTAGTTCTCTTTCTGTGGGTCCTTACGGAGCAGATGGGGCTGCCTGTTCCGGCAGCTCCGCTGCTGCTGATGGCGGGGACGCTGACGGCGACGCACCGTCTGTTTCTGGTGCCGGTTCTGCTTTCGATCTTGATGGGTTCGTTGGTCAGTGATATCAGCTGGTACTTCCTTGGGCAGCGGTATGGCCATACGGTGGTGCGCTTTCTATGCCGCTTCAGCCCGGAACGCGATACCTGTGTGCAGAAGACCGAAGGCTACTTCGGCAAGCATGGAGCAAGCACTTTACTGATCGCCAAGTTTCTACCCGCGCTGAATACGATGGCCTCGGCAATAGCTGGGCAGACGCGCATGGACTTCCGGCTTTTTCTGCTGGCGGACGCCGGGGGAGTTCTACTGTGGGCGCTGGCTTTTGTGGTGGGGGGAAGGTTCTTCGGCGACCTGCTGAAGCTTCATCCCCATGCGCTGGCATGGTTTGCGCACTTCGCCGTCACAGTGTTTGTTCTGTTGCTGGTTGGTTTTGTGATGAACAGGATCCGGCGTCGTCGCCGTTCGCTCGAGGAGATTCGGACAGACCGTGTCTCGCCTGAGATGCTGTTCGGGATGGTGGAGCGGGGCGACCCGTTGTATATCGTTGATCTTCGCCATCCGCTTGACTACCTGCCGGACCCAAGGACGCTTCCCGGCGCAGTCATCATGTCGCCGGACAGGCTGGTTGAGATGAACGCGAGCATCCCGCGCGACCGGGATGTGGTGCTTTTCTGCACCTGCCCGAATGAGGAGACAGCGGTGCAGATGGCGCTCACCATCCGCAAGATGGGGGTATCCAAGGTGCGGCCTCTGCTGGGCGGCTTTGATGGCTGGAAGGATCGCGGCTACCCGCTGGTCGCCATCCACGAGAATGGGGTGGAAGCGCCGCTGGCCAACGTCGAGGCAAACTGATGGGCTGCGACAGCGCGGTTTAGTTTGGCAAGATTACCGGCGGGTGCTGTGGAGCACGCTGCCGGGCCACACGCCGGTGCTAATCTCCTGTCAAGCCAAAGCGCAATTTCCTGACGGGATCCTCACCCATGAGCTGGACGGAATCGTATCACTGCGATGTATGCGGAAAGGCCAAGGTCGAGTCAGGGGGAGACTGGTGGCTCGCCTGGATGGGAACAACAGCCGGGGAGCCTGGCTCCGAAGGCGAACCGATGCTCAAGATGACCGGTTGGAACACGCTGCTGGCTCATGCTGCGGAGGTGCGACACCTGTGCGGCGCACGGTGCGCGCAAAGGCTGCTGGACCGCTGGATGAGCGGGCAAGCCGGTTAGTCCGTAAAGAAGGAAAGCTCCGCCCCTGCTGAGGGGCGGCTTTTTGTGTTCCAAAGTGCGCGCAACGTCCATGGAGCAGGCTCAGGGCTGGAGGAGAGCCCTACCTGAGTGGGTAGCCTGGTTTTTGTGACAGGGCGGTGAGTCGTCTTTAGCCCGCCGGGGCCCCCTTGCTCCCAGCCACTTAGAATCGGGATAGGCGCTAAGCGCCAGAGATGGAGACCCATACGTGGCGTACAAAGATCTTCGCGAGTGGATGGCGGCGATGGAGCAGGCTGGTGAGCTGAAGCGTGTGCGCGAAGAGGTGGATCCGATACTCGAGATTACCGAGATCACAGACCGGGCTTCGAAGTCAGGCAAGCGCGGCGGCAGGGCCGGTGGACCGGCGCTGCTGTTTGAACGAGTCAAGGGTTACCCGGGCGCGCGCGTTCTGATGAACCAGTTCGGGTCAGAATCGCGGATGAAGCTGGCGCTCGGAGTGGATGAGCTGGACGAAGTTGCCGGGCGCATCCGGGCGCTGCTGGAGATGAAGTCACCAGATGGCTTGATGGAGAAGCTGAAGCTCCTGCCCATGCTGGCAGACATTGGCAAGTTCTTCCCGAAGGTGATTCCGGCGCGCCAGGCGGCCTGCAAGGAGGTCGTGAAGATTGGCCGGCGCGGAGACGCAATCAATGTGCTGGAGTTTCCGGTGCTGCAGTGCTGGCCTATGGACGGCGGGCGCTACATTACGCTGCCGCTGGTGGTAACGCGCGACCCGAAGACCTCGAAGCGCAATATGGGTATGTACCGGATGCAGGTGTATGACGGGCAAACGACCGGAATGCACTGGCAGAGGCAAAAGAATGCGGCGGAGCACTTGCGGGATCGTCTGCGTGCGCAGGCCGGCGGTACAGCAGCCCAGGTGCAGCAAATGGCACAGACGGCGGGCGGCACTGTAAAAGGCGCTGCGGCAGGGAAGCGGATGCAGGGCAGTGTTTCTGCAGCGACTTCCGCAGGAGCAGCCGCAGCGTCAGTGACCTACACGAAGGAACTGCCCGACCGGCTGGAGGTGGCAGTCGCCATAGGCACGGACCCAGCCACGACTTTTGCGGCGATTGTGCCCGCACCGCCTGAGGTAGAGGAGTACATCATTGCCGGCTTTCTGCGGCAGAAGCCGCTCGAGCTGGTGCAGTGCGAGACGGTAGACCTCCAGGTTCCGGCGCATGCGGAGATCATCCTGGAAGGTTTTGTGAAGCTCGATGAGCTGCGGACCGAGGGGCCTTTCGGCGACCACACCGGCTTTTACACCATGGAGGATGAGTACCCGGTCTTCCACATCACAGCGATCACGCACCGCAAGCACCCGATCTACGCGGCGACGATTGTGGGCAAGCCGCCGATGGAAGACGCATGGATGGGCAAGGCTGTGGAGCGGATCTTTCTGCCGCTGATGCGCCTGACGCTGCCTGAGATCGTGGACATCAACCTGCCGATGGAGGGTGTGTTCCACAACATCATGGTGGTTTCGATCCGCAAGAGTTATGCGGGCCACGCGCGCAAGGTGATGAACGGAATCTGGGCGCTGGGGCAGGCGATGTTTACTAAGTGCATTGTGGTGGTGGATGAAGACTGCGATGTGCAGGATTTGAGCGAGGTCGTGCTGCGGACAGCGAACAACATCGACCCGGAACGCGATATCCAGTTCACGCTTGGCCCGGTCGACTCGCTTGATCATGCGTCGAGGCTGCCGAATCTCGGATCGAAGATGGGGATTGATGCGACGCAGAAGTGGCCGGCAGAAGGATTCAGTCGCGTGTGGCCGCCGATGATCGAGATGGATGTGGAGACTCGGGCGCGGGTAGATGGGATTTGGAGTCGGCTGGGCATCCGGTAAGAGCGCCCAGCCTGGATGGCTGGGCGTTTCTTTTTACTGCCGGTTTGTGAGGGCATCGTCCGGAAAGCGCGGGATGCCGAAATGACCGCGCAGATGCAGCAGATCGAGCGTGCGGATGTCGCCGGACACGGTGATCAAGTTGATGTTGGTGGGCCCGGCGAGCAGGATGGCCGCACCCGCGAAGTTGGCTCCCCGGTTCTGCAGCCAAACATCGGTGCGCCCTGGACCGCTGGGAATGATGGGGCCTGGAGCGCCCTGGCCCATGGGCTGGCCTGCGCCCTGTGCGTCAGGGAACTTGTTAGCTGTGACCACATGCTTCCAGCCCAGCGAGTTGTACTGAGCACGGACCACGTCGAGGGCTGCAGGATCGTAGCCACCCTGGGCAGGGAAGCGGTACAGGTGCACAGCGATGCCGTTGAGCCGGGCGATGGTCTGCCGGGTCTGGTCGTCAAGGCCGCCAAAGCTGCCTGCCAGGGAGAGCAGCGAGCGGTCGAAAGTGAAGCTGGTGTGCCAGGAGGCCTGCCCGTTGAGAGCGGTTAGCCCGAGGGGAACGAGCGTAAGAGCATCCGGCTGCGGCGGGATGACCTCCGCAAAACCAGGCGGGGGCGGCGCAGGCTGCTGAGCCGGAGCCAGGCTGCCGATGAGAAGAAGTGTGAGCAGAGCGGTGATGCTTCGAGATGTGCGCATACTGGCAGGCCTCCGCCTATGGAGTTAGAACACCATCGGGGCCGGACTGTTGTGCCCCTCCCTACTGCGCCTGCTTCAGCTCCAGCTTGACCAGATTGTGCACCCAGCGCGCGGGCTTCTGGTCCTCCTCCACAATGAGCTTGAAGGGGCCTTCCTTCGAGTCAAGCGGCTTGCCGTCCAGTGTGTCGGCCACAAGGACCCGACCTGGATGGAAGCCGGGCTCGATCTCGGCGAGGGAGAGGACGGCGTGATAGTTGTCGCTGCCGGTCGCGATGATGTAGTCGGAGAGTGCTTTGCCGCGAACGGCGGAACTCTCGGGAGCGCCGACCTTCTCGAGTACTTCGATCAAGGGCACGCCGGAGTAGCATTCTGGAGTGCCGGTGTGGCCGTTTGTCAGAGTCACGGAGGTATGCGGCAGGGCTTGGAGCGCAGCAAGCGAGAGGCTCGCTTGCTGCCCGGGACCGGCCAGAGCCAGTGAGCTCTGCGGCGTTTGCGCGGGAGCTAAGCCTGTGACCGCAACCATAAGGAGGGTCAGGCGAGAGAACGAGGACATGTTGATCTCCTGTAGCCGATAGCTGCTTGTTTCTCTGGTCATTCATCTGGGTCAAAAAGCGGTAAAGACGCACGGGTATACTACGGGTATGTCGATTGTGAAGAACGTCGCAGGCATTGCCAAGGGTATGAGCATCACGTTCGGTGAGATGTTTAAGCCGACGGAAGTGGAGAATTACCCGGACGGCCCGGGTCCGAACCGCGGTGCACAGCTGCAGGAGCGGTTCCGCGGCGCGCATGTGCTGCAGCGCGATGAGAACGGGCTGGAAAAGTGTGTTGCCTGTTTTTTGTGCGCGGCGGCGTGCCCGGCGAACTGCATTTACATTGAGGCAGCGGAAAACACGGCGGAGAAGCGCATCTCGAGCGCAGAGCGCTATGCCAAGGTTTACAACATTGACTACAACCGCTGCATCTTTTGCGGCTATTGTGTCGAAGCCTGCCCGACAGACGCTATCACGCATGGGCATGGGTTTGAGCTGGCCAGCCTAAATGCAGGGACGCTGGTGATGCGCAAGGAAGATATGCTGGTCGCCTCGATCGGCATGCCGGGTACCGCGGTCCATGGACCACTCGAGACGAAGTAGCAAGAGTAGGTAGCGGGAAACAACTTGCTAGTCGCGAAAAAGTTCAGCAGATGGCAGCCGACTCGGCTGCCATCTGCCGTTTGAGGGGTGCATCCTAGTGCTTGCAGGGATGCAGGAGGAAACATGGCGACAGTGCGCGTATTTGCAAAGGTGAAGGCCAAGGCAGGCAAAGAAGAAGTGCTGCGGGAGAAGCTGCTGGACCTGGTAAAGGCAAGCCGCGGGGAAGACGGTGTGCAGCTTTATGAGCTGTTTGAGAGCAAGGATGGAGGAGAGTTCCTGTTGAATGAGGAGTATGCGGGGCCGGAGGAGTATGGCGCGCACAAGAGCTCAGAACATTTCAAGCAGGCCGAGCAGGAGATGGCCGAGGTGCTGGACGGAGAGTTGACGATCTGGGAAGTGGACCCTGTGGAGCCGGTGCTTTAAAGAGCCTGCCGGCTTGTGTTTTTGGCAACAGAGAAGGCCCGCAGCTGCGGGCCTTTCGTTTCAGTGAGCTGAGATCTTCAGCCATGCTGCTGGATCCTATCGCGCAGGGCTTTTGCCGAGGCTGCCGGATCCTTGGCCCCGTAGATGGAAGCCCCAGCCACGGCGATAGCGGCGCCGGCCTGCTCGACCTGGCTGATCCGATCGATGTTGATGCCGCCGGCGATGGAAAAGGGGATAGACGCGCCTCGGCCTGCAGCCAGCAGCGAGTCGATGCTGTAGCCGCTCTCGGCCTGCTCGTCGAGACCGGCGTGGAGCTCCACTAAACCGACGCCGAGGGCGGCAAGCTCCTTGACGCGAGCGGCCTTGTCCTTGACGCCGATGATGTCGGCTACGACCGTCTTGCCGTGCCGTTTTGCAGCTTTGACCGCACCCTCGATGGTGCTGTTGCCTGCTGCGCCCAGGACCGTCATGTAGTCAGCGCCTGCTTTAAAGGCCATGTCGGCTTCGAGCTCGCCGGCGTCCATGGTCTTCATGTCGGCGAACACGATCTTGTCAGGGTAAGCGGCTTTGATCTTGGTGACGGCGGAAAGGCCCTCCTGCTTGATGAGCGGCGTGCCTAGCTCGATAACGTCGACGTACTCGGCGACCTTGCTGAGAAGAGCGAGGGCGTCATCGACGGAAAGCAGGTCCATGGCTACTTGAAGCTTCACGATGTATTTCTCCTTGGGGTAGTGCTAACAGGTGGATTATTCGAGGTTGGCGTGGCGCTTCATGAGCGCTTCAGCCGGCACACCGCCAGCCTGCCACATGCCATGAAAGATGGCGTCAAAGAGCAACAGGACAGACTGCTCAAAGAGCGAGCCTGCGTACTGCCGGGAGGAACGCTCGCCGAACTGGTTCTTGTTTGCCGCTTTGAGAAGGATAAGGTGGTCGGCCAGCGAGGCAAGCGGGTTCTCGTTGCCGGCGGTAACTGCCAGCACAGCAGCACCTGACTTCTTTGCGACCTCAGCAGCATGGATGACGCTTGCGCTTGTTCCGGAGGCGGAGGCTGCGATGAGCAGGTGACCTGCCGCGATCGCCGGCGTGGTGACCTCGCCGGCCACGTGAACCTGCAGACCCAGATGCATGAGGCGCATGGCTGCCATCTGCAAAGCGAGGCCGCTGCGGCCTGCGCCCATGGTGAAGATGCGCGAGCTGGAAATAAGCGCCGCAACGGCAGTTTTGATCTGCACCGGGTCCAGATTGGTAAGAAGCTGAGAGAGCTCAGCCAGCTCCAGCTGCACGGCATCGGCAAAGAAGGAACTATGCTCCTCTGCGCTGGCAGGTGAAGGTACAGACATGCGTGTTTGGATGCAGGGGAAGCCGGGAACGCTAGAATGAAGGATGGCGCAGACGAGGCGCCTCCCACACACTATGTCCTCATTCCTTGAGCTAATGCAGCAGCGCGTCATGGTGTATGACGGCGCCATGGGCACTAACATCCAGCTCCACAACCCGACGACGGATGATTACTGGGGCAAGGAAGGCTGCAACGAGCTGCTGGTGCTCTCGCGCCCTGACATCATTCGCAGCATCCATGCCAGCTTTTTTGAGGCAGGCTGCGATGTAGTGGAGACGAATAGTTTTGGCTCCACACGCGTGGTGCTGGCGGAGTACGAGCTGGGAGACAGGACCCATGAGCTGAACGTGGCAGCGGCGCGCCTGGCGAAGGAGGTGGCTGCGCAGTATGCGACCGCGGAAAGGCCGCGGTTCGTTGCCGGTTCCATCGGTCCGACGACCAAGCTGCCTTCGCTTGCACACATTGGTTATGACGAACTGGCGAAGATGTACCGCGAGCAGGCTGCTGCGCTGATCGAGGGCGGCGTCGACATCCTGCTGATTGAGACAAGCCAGGATCTGCTGCAGGCGAAGATCGCGCTCGCCGCCTGCCAGGACGCGATGCGTGAAGCTGGCCGGCAACTGCCGCTGCAGATGCAGGTGACGCTGGAAGCGACGGGCACGATGCTGCTGGGCTCGGAGATCGGCGCGGCGCTGGCTGTGGTGGAATGCTTCAACCCAGACATCATCGGCCTGAATTGTGCGACAGGGCCTGCCGAGATGAACGATGCGGTGCGCTTTCTGTGCCAGAACTCAGAGCGTGCGATCAGTGTGCTGCCGAATGCAGGGCTGCCCCAGAATGAGGGCGGCGTGGCGGTGTACAAGCTCACGCCTGCGGAGCTGGCGGACTACCATCGCCGCTTTGTTACAGAGTATGGAGTGCAGGTGGTGGGCGGCTGTTGCGGCACCACGCCGGAGCATCTGCGCGCTGTGGTGGAAGCGGTGAAGGATGCAGTGCCTGCGCGGCGCGTGGTGAAGCCGCAGGGCGTAGCAGCGAGTGCTTTTGCAGCCACACCGCTTGAGGTAGATGGACAGCCGGTGATTGTGGCCGAGGAGATGAACACCACAACCCGGGTCGCGCACTTTCGCGACATGGTGCGCGGCGGGGATTACGACGGGATCCTTGCGATGGCGAAGAGGCTCGCGAGCGAAGGTTCGCAGATGCTGGACCTGTGCTGCGCGATTGTGGGCGAGGACGAGATGGGCTACATGAACAACGTCCTTGAGAAGATCGCTACCCGCGTGACCGCGCCGATCCTCATCGATTCAACCGAGGCCGAGGTGGTGGAGGAGGCATTGAAGCGCGTGCCCGGCAAGCCGGTGATCAACTCCATCAACCTGGAGGATGGGGAAAAGCGCACCAGCAAGGTATTGCCGATGGCGCGCCGCTACGGCGCTGCCGTAATCGCGCTGACGATTGATGAAGACGGCATGGCGCTGACAGCAGACAAAAAAGTGGAGGTCGCCAAACGCATCTACGAGATGGCGACAGAGCGCTACGGCATGCGCGGTGAAGATATCCTATTCGACCCGTTGACGCTGCCGATCTCCACCGGGCAGGACGACTACCGCAACGCCGGCATAGAGACGCTGGAAGCGGTGAGGCGCATCAAGCAGGAGCTGCCCAAGGCGAAGACGATCCTGGGTGTGAGTAATATTTCCTTTGGCTTGAATGCCTATGCGCGACGAGTGCTGAACAGCGTGTTTCTGAAAGAAGCGGTGGATCGCGGCCTTGATGCAGCGATCGTCAACTACGCGAAGATCTACCCGCTCTACAAGATCCCGGAGCGTGAGGTAGAGCTTGCGCGCAAGCTGATCTTCCATGACAAAAGCGAAGGCGATCCGCTGCAGGGCTACATGGGCCACTTCGCCGGGCTTGATCCGAACGCAAAGCAGGAGGAGCTGGTTGCCGAGGATCTCTCGCTGGAAGAGCAGCTCAAGCAGCTCATCATTCGCGGCGAGCGCTCGCTGGGCCAGGGCGCGCAGAAGCAGTCGCTGGAAGATGTGCTGGAAGCTGCACTGCTGACATATAGCCCGCTTGAACTGATTAACACGGTGCTGCTTGACGGCATGAAGACGGTGGGCGACCTGTTTGGCGCGCGCAAGATGCAGCTGCCGTCGGTGCTCGATTCCGCAGCCGTGATGAAGGCAGCGGTTGCTCACCTGGAGCCGAAGATGGAGAAGGTGGAAGGTACGCAGAAGGGCACCATTGTGCTTGCAACTGTGAAGGGCGACGTGCACGACATCGGCAAGAACCTGGTCGATATCATCCTGTCGAACAACGGCTACAAGGTGGTGAACCTCGGCATCAAGCAGCCGGCGGACGCGATCATCAAGGCCGCGCAGGAGCACAAGGCAGATGCGATCGGGCTCAGCGGACTGCTGGTGAAGTCCACCCTTGAGATGAAGTATGTCATTCAAGATCTGCAGCGATTACAGATGCACACGCCTGTCATCTGCGGCGGTGCGGCCTTGACACGCAAGTATGTGGAGCAGGATCTGCGGCAGGAGTATGGCTCTGCCGTTTTCTATGCCGAGGATGCGTTTGCAGGGCTGCACGTGATGAGCGACTTGACTGGTGCGGACCAGGCGCGTGCGAGCCGGATGCAGGAGGGCAGCACGGTGAAGACCTTCCCTGTAGCGGCGCACGTGGCGGCAGCGCGGCAGGCCGAGGCGGAGGAAGCAGCGCTAGGCATGGAGGCGCCTGCAGTTCGCTCGGGCTCGATCGTTCCGCAGGTGGAAACACCGGAGCCGGCGTTCTTCGGAAATCGCGTAAAAACCGACTTCGATCTTGATCTGATCTTCAGCTACATCAACGAGACAGCGCTGTTTAAAAACCAGTGGCAGCTCAAGACGGCATCGGCTAGCGATTACATGCGTCTTGTGGAAGAGAAATACCGGCCGATCCTGGGTGAGCTCAAGGAAGAGATCAAGCAGAAAGGCTGGTTCTGGCCGAAGCTTGTGTATGGCTTTTATCCGGCGCAGGCTGACGGCAATGACGTGATTGTGTATGAGGCTGAGGACGGAGCAGCCGCCGCACCGCGTGAACGATTGCGCATTCGCTTTCCTCGGCAGAGGGAAGGGCGCAAGTTATCCATCGCGGACTACTTCCATCCGAAAGCCTCGGGCCAGATGGATGTGATTGGCTTTTCAGTAGTCACGATTGGCGATCGAGCAAGCGAGGAGACCAAGAAGCTTTTTGACGCAGGCGACTTTACCCGCTACCTGTACGTGCATGGATTAGGGGTGGAAACAGCCGAGGCGCTCGCAGAGTACGCGCACAAGCTGATCCGGGGGGAGCTTGGCATCGGTGGAGACGATGCGCCGGCTGTGCGTGATCTTTTCCATCAGCAGTATCGCGGATCCCGCTACAGCTTCGGCTACCCGGCGTGCCCGAATCTTGAAGACCAGACCAAGATCTTCGACCTGCTCAAACCGGAGGAGACGATCGGCGTGCGGCTTACCGAAGGCTTCCACCTGGAGCCGGAACAGAGCACAAACGCGCTGATTGTGCACCATCCGCAGGCCAAGTACTTCGTCGTGTAGCTGCATAGTATTTGCCGCATAGTTGCCACACTGGAAGAAGGCGCGCCGACCATGGTGCGCCTTTCTTGTTTGCGGAGACAAAGCATGACACCTGATGAGTTTCTTGCGAAAGCCGCCGAGGCTGCGCGTGCGGCCTCGCATATCTTTCCTGAGTACGCAGCCTGCGAGGCAGCGCTGGAGTCAGCCTGGGGCAGCTCCGAGCTGGCCTTGCAGGCCAACAATCTTTTCGGCCAGAAGCAGGCGCATCCGCCGCGCGGCAGCTCGCTGCTGCTGCCAACACGCGAGTTTCTGCATGGGGCGTGGCTTACTGTTTCTGCGCAATGGATGCGCTTCAGCAGCTGGCAGCAGTGCTTCGCTGAAAGAATGGCGGTGCTTCATCGGCTGGCTGGGGCGTGCCCGCACTATAAGCAGGCGCTTGCGGCAGATACAGGAAAGGGCTTTGTGCAGAATGTTTCGCTGAGCTGGTCAACGGATCCGGAGCGCGCAGCGAAGGTGCTCAGCATCTACGGCAAGCATTTCCGGACTGCTGCCGGCGATCAGTTTGCGGACAGTGAGACGCTGCGAAGCGCTTGAGCGCAGAAATGCTTACGCAGGCTGCGGCTCAGCTTTCCGCGTGGGCTGTGCTTTGACTTCCTGGCGAAGCGCCGCCGTACGGATCGGCTTCTCATGCAGAAGCAGTTCTGTTGCCTGCAGGTGCGGGTTGGCGTGGAACCAGCGCTGGCATGCATTGCCGTGCAGAAGGTTGAGCAGGGCCATCAGAGACATGCCCTGGTGATGCGCCATCCACTCGCGGACGAGACGGGGCTGCTTGCGGCCCTGCGTGTAATCCACCGCTTCGTACGGGCCAAAGGCGCCCACCCAGCCGGCTTTGCTCATGGCGCGCAGGTTCTTCAGTGCATTGTCACGGTCAATGCCGAGTGCCAGAAAGCTCGCGTATGGCGCGACCACCGGGCCTGCTGTTGCGTCCCACTTGAGGGCGACCTGCGGGATGCCGAAGGCCTTGTAGTGGTAGTGCCCGGCGTCGTCCACCTCGGCATAGCCTGACTCAGAGATGCCCCAAGGTATGCCGAGGTTACGCGCTGCGCTGCGCTGCACGGCTACTACGCCGGCGAGCGTGCGAGCCATGAGCGTGTCCGGGTAAGAGCGCATCCAGAGCGACGGCATGAGGTATTCAAACATGGTGCCTGTCCACGAGAGCAGAACGGCGCGGTTGAAGGCGAGCGTGTGCGTGCGCCCCATCTTGAACCAGCTGGTCTGCTCCAGGTCGCCCTTGGCGATGGAGATAAAGGCGGCGATGCGTGCTTCTGACGCGAGCATGTCATAGCAGGCTGAGTGCAGCTCCTCGCCCGGCACGTCATAGCCGATTGACAGCATTTGCCGGTCCTGCCGCACGAGAAAAGCGAAGTCCATGGCGGAGGCCAGGCGAAAGGCTTGCTGCGAGCAATGCATCACTGCTTCAGCAAGTGCAGCGAGCCGTACGGAAGCCTGTGGCAGCAACCTAAGCAGCTGCTCAGCCAATGGCTGGAACGCGACGGGCTCTGCGTTCTCCTGCGTCGCGATGAAGTGCTGCAGCCGTTCCGCGAGGGCGAGTGCGAAGGCGCGACCGCTGCCGAGGGCGGGATGCGCAGCTGCCCCTTCAATGCCAAGCGCGGAGATGGTGCGCAGGGGCGCGAACTGCGGCAGCAGCCATGGTTCTGTTTCTCGTACTAGAGTCGCAATGGCGTACAAGCGACGGCTATGCTCTACGCGCCACCAAGCGGCCTCATCGACTTCAACCCCGGCGTGGGTTGGGCTTTCTTCCGGGGCTTGCTGCAGGATCCAGGCCAGCTTGCTTTCAAAGGGATCCTCCTGCACGGGCATTTCACCGGAGCTGAGCCGGGCCGCGATGGCCTGCGCCTCCAAGCCGGTCAACAATCTCTGCGTCACCAGCGGCCGCTCCAGCAGTTCGGCTGCGCCCATGCGCAAAGTGTAAAGCGATGCGGCGAAATTGCCGCTGTCGACGGACGAAACGGTGATGGGCAGCAATGGCTCGAGCGTGTGCGTGTTGTACCAGTTGTAGAGGTGCCCACGGAGCTTCGGCAGCTGTTCAAAGGTTTGCAGAGTGGCTTTGGTCAGTTCTGCAAACTCGCTGACGGTAAGCCAACCAAACTCAACCGCAGCCTGCCGCGCATTGAGCAGCAAGCCGAGATTGGTGGGGGAAACGCGCGCCGCTTCAAAGAGACCTGCCTCTTCCACATTGTCAGGGATGAGGAAGTGGTGCTGTGCGCCGCCGAACTGGTAGAAGTAGCGCCAGATGCGCAGCGCCTGCTCCTCAAGGAAAGCCGCGTCCCTGCTCCCGAGCGCGGCAGATTCTTCACGCACCGGCTTGTTGAGCCAGGCCGTGATGGCGCTTGCGCAGCCCCACAGGACAAGCACAGGCAGCGCGACAGGGAGGGCGTGGCGATCTTTCCAGAAGACAAGAAGCGCCACAGCGAGGGCAAACAGCGGGGAGATGGCGAGATAGCGGTCGACGGGTGTTACGCGCTTGCCTGCTTCAGCTTCGGCTGCTGTTTCCCACTCAAGCAGGCGCTGACCGGTGATAAAGCGGCGCACCAGCGCGCGCAGGATCGCATCGAGCGAGAGAAAAGTGGAGTGCGGCAGGAAGACCACGTTCAGCAGCGTGATAAAGGCAGCCTGGGCGGAACCGCGCAGTGCCTCGCCAATGGCACCGGCCTGATCAGAGACGGTAGCGCGGCTGAGCGAGAAGAGCAGCTGCACGATGGTAGGAAGAAACATGAGCAGCAGCGTGATGAGCGTCCAGTAGACCGGGCCTCCATCCAGCCCGAGCCAGCCAGCAATGAAGAGGAGCATCGTGAAGGGCTCGACAAGCGAGCGACGCAAATTGTCGAATATTTTCCAGCGAGAGATGGTGGAGATGGGGTTGCGGACGCTGCGCCGCGACTCGTCGGGTACAGACCTGAAAAGCCACTGAGCAATCTGCCAATCACCGCGCACCCAGCGATGCTTGCGCCGTGTGTAGGCGGAGTAGTGGGACGGGTAATCGTCGACGACTTCAATGTCGGTGGCGAGGCCGGCGCGCGCGTACGCGCCTTCAATCAGATCGTGCGAGAGCAGGGCATTGCGCGGAAAGCGGCGATCCAGAACCGCGTGCAACGTTGCGACTTCGTAGATGCCTTTTCCGGTGAAGATCCCTTCTCCGTAGAGGTCCTGGTAAACATCAGAGACGGCGCGCGTGTAGATGTCGAAGCCCGTCTGGCCTGAGAACAGAGAGGCCAGGCGAGAGCGCGAAGCCGACTGCACGCTGACACCAACGCGGGGCTGCAGGATGCCATAACCGGCAGTGACGATGCGGCGTTTGGGATCAATGACAGCCTGGTTCAAGGGATGGGCCATTGCGCCGATCATGGTGGCCGCCGTACCGCGCGGCAGCTGTGTATCGGAGTCAAGCGTAATGATGTAGCGCACATTTCGCACTGCTTCCACGCCACCGGCCTTAACGGGAAACGCGTCGAAGACACCCTCAAGATACTTGTTCAGGTCGAGCAGCTTACCGCGCTTGCGCTCCCAGCCCATCCAGACGCCCTGCCGCGCATTGAAGATGCGGTGCCGATGGAAGAGCACAAAGCTGCCGCCTTTTTCGCCGCCATATTGCGCGTTGAGATCGTGGATGAGCTTGATTGCGAGCTCTACCAGCGCATCGGAATCATTCTCCAGTGGACGGGTCACGGCGTCCGGCAGATCGGTGATGAGCGCGAAATGCAGATGAGCATCCTGATTGGCTAGGTAGCGTACTTCAAGCTCGGCCACAAGCTCGCGCAGCTGCTTCTCATTAAGCAGCAGCGTAGGTACGGCGATCAGGGTTGCGCAGTCCGCCGGTACGCCGCTCTTGTGAAAGTCGAGCTTAGGCAGTGCCTGCGCCTCGAATAAGGCTGTGACGATGTTGTTGACGAGGTCTACGATGCCCTGCGTGGTAGGCAGCACCAGCAGCAGAAAGGCAAAGATGAGCCCGGAAAACTCGTGAGTGGCAGGAACAATGGGGAGGATCAATGCGGCGATCAGCAGAACAGACAGTACTTCAATGGGCGCGATATAGAACAGATCGGCGTCCTGCCGGGCCATGATGCGGATGCGTTCGGCGAGCGGTGGCCGGTAGCCGATCGCGTGAGCCAGTGTTTCGGTGCCGCCATCGATGAGGTAGAAGCCTACGTGTGACTCGCGGCCATACACACGCGGGTCTTCCACCGCACGGGCCTGCGCTGTGCGTGCCAGGCGCAATGCTTCCCGAGCCACCTCGATCTCAGTCAGGTCGGCAAAGCGGGACAGATGTGCCACGCGCTTGCGGTAGCTCTCGCGGCTGTCAAAGTCCATGCGCGCGTAAGCACCGGCCGGGTCTTCACGGAGCACGCGATCGAAGAGGATGTGCGGCTCGCCGACGATCGTCCAGTCCGCATAGCCGAGCTCGCGCAGGCTCTTGATGCAGCGCTGAATCACTGGGTTGAGCCCGCGCGGGATCCCGGCGGCGAGAACAGCCTTACCTTCACTTACGGCTCGCTCCATGAGATGGAACTTCATCATGGAGGAGAGCGACCAGAGCTCCTGCAGGGCAAGCGGCTCCCGTTGCTGTGCCTCCTCAAGATAGAGGGCGAAAGCCTCCGCATCCCAGGCATGGCCGGTCGCATGGAAGTACCCGGCAGCGACCGATGCGATGCGGGGTAATCCGCTGTCCTTTGTGCTGCCCGCATTGGGGGCAAGGCGCGGCAGCCGTGCAAGCACACGACGGCCACTGATGATCTCGTTCAAGGCAGAACGCAGCAGGCGCGGATTTTCACGCAGCACGAGCAAGGGATCGGCCGCGCCTTCTTCTCCCGTCGGTTCGGGCAGGGCGTTGAGCGAACGCACCAGTGTATCGAGTGCCGCTTTGGCTGCTGCGGCACGGGCAGGGAGGCCTCCCGGGCCTCGCGGTTGACGGTTGGCCTGCCACTGCACGGCATCCGAGGCAGCCTGCCGGCGTAGTGTTTCCGTCTGCCAGGTCCGCTCAGTCGCGCCGGTTGCTGCCTGTTGCAAGTTGCTGCTGCTCGGGTTGCTCTCTGTCACACCTGCTCCAGAAGTAAGGGCCGTTAACGGTAGCTAGCCGCCTGCATTTCAAACATTTCAGCATACCGGCCGCCCAGGGCCATGAGCCGGGCATGGTCGCCTTCTTCCACCAGCTGGCCGCCGGCCAGCACGACGATGCGGTCGGCCATACGGACGGTGGAGAAGCGATGGGAGATCAGCAGGGCCATCTTGCCCTCGGTCAGCTCGGCGAAACGCTGAAAAACTTCGAGCTCTGACTTTGCGTCTAGGGCCGCCGTGGGCTCGTCGAGGATCAGTAGCTGTGCATCGCGCAGGTAAGCCCGCGCGAGTGCAATCCGCTGCCACTCTCCGCCGGACAGGTCGACGCCGCTCTCAAAACGGCGGCCCAGCATCTGGTCATAGCCATTGCCCAATTTGCGGACGACGCTTGCGGCCAACGACTTTTCCGCCGCCTCGGCGATGTCGACATCGGTGTGCGGCAGCTCTACGCGTCCTACCGCAATGTTGTCGCGCACCGTCATCTCGTAGCGCATGAAGTCCTGGAAGATGACACCCATCTCCTGATGCAGATCGTCGAGCGCGTAGTCTCGCAGGTCTACGCCGTCGAGCAAAATCTGACCCTCGGTTGGATCGTAGAGGCGGGTGATGAGCTTGACGACCGTGGTCTTGCCTTGTCCATTTTCACCGATCAAAGCGATCCGCTCACCCGGACGCAGAAAGAAGTTGAAGTTTTTCAGGACGCGCCGTGTCGTGCCGGGGTAGGCAAACGACACGTTGCGGAACTCAAAGCCACGCTCGATGGGGCGGGGCATCTTGCGGCCATAAGGCTTGGAAACGACGGTGGGCTTCATCTCGAAGAAGCCGATCAGGTCGGTGAGGAAGAGTGCCTGGTCGGCGATGCCGGAGGCTGTGGAGAAGACCATCTGGAGATTCGTTTGCGCCTGCTGGACAGAAGCGGTGATGAAGACGAAATCCTTGAGATTGTAGTACCCGTGGATGGCGCGCCAGATGACGTAGATGTAGGAGGAGTAATAGCCCGCTGTGCCCACAACCGAAAAGAGGCCGCCCCAAAAGAGACGCCGCTTGGAGAGAGCGATGTTCTCTTCATAAATCCCGAGTGAGAGCTTGGCAAAGCGGTCCGTAAAGTAGTCGCTCAGGTTGAAGAGCTTGAGCTCCTTGGCGGCCTCCTTGCTGCCGCCCACCTGGCGGATGTAGTCCATCTCGCGCTTGGCCGGGGTTTGCCGAAAGTTCTTGGCATAGCCGAGGAAGGCAAAGTGTGTTTCGCCCAGAAAAGACGGAACCACAGCAACGCCGAGAAGCAGGATCAGCAATGGCGCTTTCAGGAGCAGGACACTGGAAAAGAAGATTGTGGTGAGCACTTGCTGGAAGAGCCGGCCCATCGCCTGGATCATGGCAAGGCGGTCTGTGGCCTGTACGCGGGCACGCTCCAGCCGGTCGTAGTACACCGGATCCTCATAGGTGGTGAGGTCGAGCTGGGCGGCCTGCCGCATCACGCGGATGGACACATAATGCGTGTACCGGTCTGCCAGCAGCGAATCACTGTAGTCGATGAGCCGGGAGATGATCCCGGTCATGACGACGATCACGACCTCCAAAACAACGTAGCCCCAGAAGTGGGGAGCACTCCCATGGCCGCCGATCGCCTGCTGCACATTGCCGATGATGCGAGCTGCGATGTAGCTGCCCAGCACAGGCAGCAGCGCAACCACGACCCGCAGCACTAGACCCCAGGTCACAACCGAACGGCCTGACTCCCAAAGGATCTCAAGTACCGGAGGAACATTGCGCAGCGCCTGAATGCGCTCGCCCCAGGCGTTTCGGGTTTGGGCCGTGGCTCCCTTCGCCGTGGCTTCAGACATCGTCAAAGATCCTGCTTGGAAGAAGATTGCCCTGCGATACCAGACAACGGTATCTGCAAAGCGGGCCGCCCGGGAAACTTTCCTCTCGGATGCTGCTCTTGCCTTCTTCGTTGTGGAGTTAAGAAACAAGCTTTGCACCCATAGACTTAGCACACATGGGGCCGCAAATGAGCAAAGGGGATTGCGCACCTGAGAGCCGGCCGGCCAGCCGTAGCCGTTGGCTGCTCTGGGTCGCCATGGGTGCTTCTGTGTGTTTCTGGGCTTCGGCCTATCCGGCGATTCGTGTAGGGCTTCGGCTGTTCAGTCCCGGGCAGCTGGCATCGGTTCGCTTCCTGGTGGCTGCTGCCTGCTTTGCTCTGGTCGCTGTGGCGCGTCCGGCTCTGCTCGGGACTGCCTACCCTCGTGGCAATGCGCTCGGGCGCCTTGCGCTGGCCGGCGCACTCGGCATCGCTGCTTACAATCTGCTGCTCAACACGGGGGAGCAGCATGTGTCCGCAGGCGCAGCCAGCTTTTTGATCAACTGCATGCCTCTCTTTGCAGCGTTGCTCGGGGTGTTGTTTCTTGGCGATCGCCTGCGGTCTGTCGGCTGGTTCGGCGTAGCGCTCTCCTTTGGCGGAGTGGCCATGATCGCCGTTTATACCCCCGGTGGCCTGCATGCGGGCGCGGGCTCTTTGCTGGTGCTGGGAGCCGCGCTTTGTGCTGCGGCCATGGGCTTTCTGCAAAAGCCTTTGCTGCGCAGCTTCTCGCCCGTTCTGGTCACGGCTTGCATGATGTGGGCTGGCGCGCTGTTGCTATTGCCGTGGCTGCCCGGCGCACTCGCTGCGGTTCGCGATGCGCCGCTTGGCGGAGCAGCCGGCCCGCTGGCCACGGCTGTTTACCTCGGTATCTTTCCGGCAGCTTTCAGCTATATCGCCTGGGCGCAGGTGCTGCAGGCGCTGCCGCTTGCCCAGGCAGCCAGTGTGTTGTACCTCATCCCGCCGGTCACGCTTCTTTTCTCGTGGATATGGCTGCGGGAGCGGGCAAGCCCGTGGAGTCTCCTGGGCGGCGCACTCGCTTTGTGTGGAGTTTTCCTGCTGTCGCGTTTCGGACGCGTACCTGCTCCTTACGCCGCAGCCATGGAGCAGAAAGCGCCTGCCGAGAGCGGGTTCATGCCTTCCGACGCGCCGTGAATCGTGCCGGTCATAAGGGGCGACATTCCTGCCAAGCAGCGGGTCGGGCGGACGGGGGAACAGAGCAGCGGTTTGCACTTCCCGGGCAGGTAGGTATAGTTAGCATCTATGTTGCTGACCGTGCTCTCAAGGTGCGGAATCAGATGCGTTGTGCAGATGATGGACAAAAAGGCGGAGCCCGACACCTTGGCAGGATACGAACCGGAGACAGCACAGGACGAGAGGAAGCACGTGGCTCTTCGGCAGCAGTTTGAGGCAGCGGGTCCCTGGTTTCACAACATCCGGGTGCACGGGGTGCAGACGGCTCCTGACCACTACCTGGGTGACTACCCGGCGGTGAAGTGGCGTCATCTTGACGAGGCCCTCCCCGCTGATCTCAATGGGCGCAGTGTTCTTGATATCGGCTGCAACGCAGGCTTCTACAGCGTGGAGCTCAAGCGCCGCGGAGCCGGGCGCGTGCTCGGCATCGACACAGAGCCGCTCTATCTACGGCAGGCCTGCCTGGTGCGCGACGCGCTCGGGCTCGAAATCGAGTACCGGCATGGCAGTGCCTACGATGTGCTCTCTTTTGCGGAGCAGTTCGACATTGTCCTGTTTATGGGCTTGTTCTACCACCTGCGCTATCCCCTCTTTGCCCTGGACCGCGTGGTGCAGAAGCTTCGACCAGGGGGCACCCTGGTTTTCCAGACGCTCTTTAGGCCGCATACCGTCGCGCCGGAAACACAGCCCGTCGCTCCGGATTACCCGTTCTGGGAGCAGGAGATTTTCTCCGACCCGGCTTTTCCGCAGATGCGCTTCTTTGAGCAAAGCTTCTCCGGAGACCGGACCAACTGGTGGATCCCGAACTATCAGGCGGTCGAGGCGATCCTGCGCTCCGCCGGGCTGCGCATCGACGCGAACCCCGAACAGGAAACCTGGCTCTGCACGCCCGTCGCTGTGGAGCGGGACGGGCAGTACCTGCAGGAACTCGAGTTTGCTGGAAAGCTCTGGTAAGGAGGCAACAAGGCAGATGGTTGAAGCGGTCATGCTGTGGAACGAGCCGAATAATCTGTCGCACTGGAACTTCCACCTGGATCCCCAGTGGGAGGGGTTTGCGGCAATGGTGCGCTCTGCTTCGCGAGCGATTCGCGAGATGAATCCCGAGCTCAAGATCGTCCTGGGTGGGGTCAGCTCATGCGACTGGCGCTGGATTGAGCTGATGAAGAAGCATGGTGCGCTGGAGGACCTGGATGTGGTCGCCGTGCACGGCTTCCCACTGGACTGGAACCATTGGCACGTAAACGACTGGCCGGCGCGGATTCGGAAAACACGCGAGGTGGCCGGGCTGCCGGTGTGGGTCTCTGAGGTGGGTGCCAGCTCTTTTGGCGCGGAAGAGGTGGCGGCGTTTGGGCTGGAGCGTATGACGGCTCTGCTGGAAGGCGAGGTGGAGCGAATCCACTGGTACAGCCTGTATGACCTGCCGCCGAGCTGGGAAGCGACCACGCGGCACAAGGAGGCGGAAGGCTCCTCCTATTATCGCCACTACTATATGGGCTTGCTGCAGCACGACGGCACCCCAAAGCAGTCAGCCGGGCTGTTTCCGGAGCTGGTCGCCCGCAATCCCGCTCTGGGCTTATGCCAGTGGTTCCACTACCAAGACCACCGTTTGGATGAAGCCGTGCGCTGGATGAAGCAGCTGGGCGTGCGCTACCTGCGCACCGGCGTGAGCTGGGCTGATCGCTACAGGCCGGAGGCTGAGACGTGGTTTGACCGGCAGATGATGGCCCTGGCTCCGTTTGAGACCACCATGACGCTTTGCTTTACGCCCGACCACCTGGGAGTGGAGCCCCATTGGGCCAGCCCGCCGAGGCGCGTGGAGGACTTTACCGATTTTGCACGCTGGGCTGTGAGCCGCTACGCGGCGCCGGGTGTCGCAGTGAACGAGACGAGTGAGACCGAGGAAGTGGCTGCCGCTTTGTAGAGCAGCTTCTGCAGCAAGCAAGGAGAGGCAGGAATATGGCGCAAGGACGAAGCAAAATGATCCTGATCACGGGCGGAGCGGGCTTTGTGGGCTCGCACCTTGCCGATGGCTTGCTGCAGGCGGGCCACTCTGTGCGGGTGCTCGATAATCTAACGCCTCAGGTGCATGGCCGCAAACTGCCCACGTACTTATCGCCCGAGGTAGAGATTGTGGTGGGCGATGTACGCGACCGCGCCGCCGTGCAGCAGGCGATCGAAGGCGTGGATGCAATCTACCACTTTGCTGCGACCGTGGGCGTGGGCCAGAGCATGTATGAGATCCACCGCTACATGGATGTCAACACGCTGGGTACCGCGCAGCTGCTCCAGGTGCTGCTTGACACGAAGCAGCCCATTCAGAAGCTCATCGTTGCGTCCTCCATGTCGATCTACGGAGAAGGGGCGTACACCTGCGCGCAGTGCGGGCCGGTCGCTCCGCCGATCCGCGGCAATGCGCAGCTGCGTGCCGGGGAGTGGGAGCCACGCTGCCCTACGTGCAACGGCAGCCTGACGCCGCGCCCTACGGCCGAGAACAAGCCGAGCGAGGTGACCAGCGTCTATGCGCTCTCCAAGCGTGACCAGGAGGAGCTGTGCCTCACCTATGGCCGCGTGTACGACCTGCCCGTGGTGGCATTGCGCTTCTTCAACATCTACGGCACGCGCCAGGCGCTTTCCAATCCATATACTGGTGTCGCAGCGATCTTTGCTGCGCGCCTGCTCAACGGCCAGCCGCCGCTTGTGTTTGAGGATGGTGAGCAGCAGCGTGACTTTGTGAACGTGCACGACATTGTCCGTGCCAACATCCTGGCGCTGGAACGCGAGCAGGCGAACGGACACGTGATCAACGTCGGTTCCGGACAGCCTATCTCGATCAGCCGTGTGGCTGAGCTGCTTTCCACCTCGCTTGGCAAGGACCTGCCGCGGCAGCTGACGCAGCGGTACCGCTCGGGTGATATCCGCCACTGCTATGCAGACTTGACCAAGGCACGCGCGCTGCTCGGCTTCGAGCCGCGAGTGACACATGAGCAGGGTTTTGCTGAGCTGGTGGACTGGCTCCGTGCGCAGCAGGCAGAAGACAAGGCAGAGACCATGCTCCAGGAGCTCAATACCTATGGGCTTTCTGCCTGATTCGCTATCCTGAGAACAACAGGTACTTACAATTGCGCTTCACACCTGGCAGGAGGAGGCCTCTTGAAGAGCAGGACCGAACGTAGAGTTCTGATCACCGGCGGCGCGGGCTTTGTCGGTAGCAACCTGGCGGCGCAGCTTTTGCGCCACACCTCTGCTCATGTAACGGTGCTGGACAACTTCGCCCGGCCTGGCGTGGAGCGCAATGTTGCCTGGCTCAAGGCACTGGCTCGCGAAGGCCGCTTCACGGTTCTTAGAGCCGATGTGTCGGACCGCAAACTGCTCACCGAGGCTGCCCGGGACTGCACGGAGATCTACCACTTTGCGGCTCAGGTTGCGGTGACGAGTTCCATCGCGGACCCACTCGCTGACTGCCACACCAATGTTCTGGGAACGCTGCATGTGCTGGAAGCAGCGCGCGCTGCCCGGCACCAGCCGCTGGTGCTTTTTACGTCGACCAACAAGGTGTACGGCTCGCTTGGCAATCTACTCGTGCATCGCGAGGAAGATCATTACCGCTTTGCGGAGCAGGGATATCCAGGGGTGCCGGAGACCTGTCCATTGGACTTTCACTCGCCCTACGGCTGCTCCAAAGGAGCTGCGGATCAGTATGTCCACGACTATGCGCGGATCTACGGCATACCCACTGTGGTCTTTCGCATGAGCTGCATCGCAGGGCCGCGGCAGCTCGGGACCGAGGACCAGGGCTGGCTTGCGCACTTCTTCTATTGCGCGCTCGAGTCGCAAACTATCACTATCTATGGGGATGGCTGCCAAGTGCGGGACATCCTTCACGTGCATGACCTGGTCGATGCGATGGAACGTGTTGCATCGTACCGCGACGCATGCGCGGGTCAGGTTTACAACGTGGGCGGCGGCCTAGCGCAGGCGATCTCGGTTCGGCAGGCTCTCGCCGCGATCGAAGCACGGACAGGCCGCGCATTAACTCTTTGTCATGCGGAAGCACGCCCCGGGGACCAGCAGATCTACATCAGTGACACAGCAAAGCTTTCAGCCCAGACGGGCTGGCGCGCCCAGCGGAGCCTCGACGCGATCCTGGCAGACATAGCGGGCTTCTGGCTTAGCGACCTGAAGGGTCATCGAGCCCGTACCATCGGCGAGCCTGCTGCTCAGGAGGCGGCTGATGTGCTGGTAGGGCAGAGCCGGCAAGGGTACGTCGCATGAATTATGCCCTGATCAATCCCCACTGGCATTTTGAAGGCTCAACATACTTCGGCTGCCGCGATCCTCACTTCCCGTTAGAGCTGTTGCATGCGCAGGGAGAGCTGCGCCGGGCCGGTCACCGGATCCTGCTGATCGATGCGCAGATGGAGTCGCTGACGCCGGCTGAGGTGCTGGCCCGCATGGACGAGCAGGGCTTCCGCGCGGACTTCCTTGTGCTTCCTACAGCGCCTTCCTACCTGTTCTGGCGCTGCCCTCCGCCCGAGTTGCGCGTCCCTAGAGAGTGGGTTGCAGCTCTTCGCGCCGGGGCTCAAGCGGCTGCGAAGTTTGTGCTGATCGGTCCGCATGGCTCTGTCACGCCGGCTACCACTCTGCGCAAAACTGGCTGCGACATCGTGATCCGCGGTGAGCATGACCAGCTGCTCCCCCTGCTCGCAACCCAGCCCCTGGGTCAGGTCGCAGGCTGCTGCTGGCAGGATGCTGCGGGGGTGCACCTGAGCGACGGACTTGGTGTGACGGCGATGACTGAGCTCCCTGCGCTTGACTTCAGCGAGTATCCGGTGGAACTCCACACGCACAAGCACCATGTCTTTGAGCATGTCGAAGGACTCGGTGCAGAACTTGAGTATGCGCGCGGCTGCCCATGGTCCTGCTCGTTCTGCAATAAGACGCTGTTCCGAAACAAGTATCGTGAGCGGCCAGTCGCTGCGCTGCTGGAAGAGATCGACGCCCTGGTGAGTCGCGGCGTGACATACATCTATTTCATTGACGAAATCTTCGGCGTCGGCCGCAATGTCCGTGGGCTACTTGAAGAGATCGCGAAGCGGCCGGTCAAGATCGGCTTCCAGACGCGCATCGACCTCTGGGATGAGGACGGTTTTGATCTGCTAGGCCGCGCGCACGCCATCTCCATAGAGTGTGGGATCGAGAGCATTACCGAAGCCGGACGGCAGGATCTCAACAAGAACTGCCGCATGTCGACAGACCGTATCGCCACTTTGCTCGCGTATGCGCGCCGGCAGATTCCGTGGGTGCAAGCCAACCTGATCCGCACACCACAGGATGATATGAACGAGGTACGTGCCTGGCAGGAAGAGCTGCGAGAGAAAGGCGTATGGGTCTCTGATCCCGTGCCCATGTTCCCCTTCCCGGGCTCGCCGCTTTACGTGCAGACCTTTGGCGCAGCGCCGGATGATAAAGCCTGGGAACGCGCGCACCGCTACTATCTCGGGCTCTTCGCCGAGAAAGGCTTCAGCGATATACAAGACGAGCAGCCAGTAGCTTTGGAGGAGCTGGAATGCACGTCCTTTTGACCACGGATTCTGTGGGAGGCGTATGGACCTACACGGAAGAGCTGACCGCGGGTCTGCTCCGCAATGGGCACCGAGTGACGCTTGTGACCCTGGGTGGCCGGCTGGACGCGGGGCAGCGTGCCTTTATTGACCGCATGCTTTCCCCCGCGTTCGAGTGCATCGAGACCGAGTACCGGCTCGAATGGATGGAAGACAGCAGCGAAGACCTTCTTCGCTCAGCCGAGGAGCTCCGCTCGCTGGCCGAGCGTCTGCAACCGGATCTGTTCCACACCAATCAATTCGCTTACGGCGTTCTGTCAGACCAGCTGCCGACTTTGCTGACCGGCCACAGTGATGTGCTCAGCTGGTGGCTCGCGGTCCATGGCGAGGGAGCGCCGGATACAGGGCGACTCCGCGCGTATGCCGCACTGGTGAGAGCCGGTCTACAGGCAGCTACCTATCTGGCAGCGCCTACAGCCTGGATGGCCCGGGAGCTGCGCGAGCAGTATGGCGTAAGCCGCCGCGTCGAGGTGATCCCGAACGGGCGCAGCCCGGAGGTGTTCCGTCCAGGGCAGCCGAAGAAAATGCAGGCCCTTACCGTAGGCCGCGCGTGGGATCCCGGCAAAAACGTAGCGCTGCTGGAGCAGGTCAACGCTCCGTTTCCATTATGGATTGCGGGCGAAAGGAGCTCCCCCGTGCAGCCTGCCCATGTTTACAGCACAGGGACGCGGCAGACTGTCAGCAGCGTGAGCTACCTGGGCAAGCAGGACGCTTCACAGCTGCGTGCTCTCTACAGTGAAACAGCAATCTATATCGCAACATCATGTTATGAGCCGTTCGGCCTTGCGCCGCTTGAGGCAGCCCTGAGCGGCTGCGCTCTGGTTCTGAGTGATCTGCCGACCTTGCGGGAGATCTGGCAGGATGCTGCCGTGTTTTTTCCGTCGGGCGACAGCGTTGTGCTCGAGAGTCTGTTGCGCGGCCTTGCCGAGGCGCCGCAGCAGATCGATGAGCTGGCGGCCCGTGCGCTGGCCCGCGCACGCACGCGCTATGCAGCCACTGAGATGGTCGCCCATCATGAGGCCGTGTACCGCGCTTTGCTAGCCGGCCGGAGCGATGCATCGTCAAGCCAGCCCGTGCAGGCCGCTGCTTCATGACGCGCAGGCGCATCGTTTACCTAGCGCATTCCATTCGCTCGGACTGGAACAACGGGAACGCCCACTTTCTGCGCGGGCTTCTGCGCGGCTTACAGGTGCTCGGCCACTCCGTGGCAGCACTGGAGCCCGAGAGTGGCTGGTCCTACACCAACCTGCTGGCTGAGGGCGAGCGCGGCTTGCGTTCCTTGGCGCAGTTCCAGGCGATATATCCGGAGCTCGAAGTCTGCACCTGGAGCAGCACGGAGGATGCTGCTCTTGAGCGCACACTCAGGGACGCGGAGATCGTCATCGTGCATGAGTGGGCAGAGCCCGCGCTGATTAACCGCGTCATGGCCCTCCGTGAGCGCTGGCAGTTCCATACCCTGTTCCACGACACACACCACCGCGCTTCCTCCAGCCCAGAGGAGCTCGGACGTCTTCGGGTTGCAGAGTTTGACGGCATCCTCGCATTTGGAGAAGCCCTGCGTCGTGTGTACCGCGAACGCTGGGGTGCGGAGCGGGTCTGGACGCTGCACGAGGCAGCAGACATCACCGTCTTTCAGCCGCAGCCGGAGGTGCCCGTCACGCGAGATCTCGTCTGGATCGGCAACTGGGGGGATGGGGAACGCACAGAGGAGCTGGCCCGGTTTCTGCTGGAGCCTGCCTGCCGGCTGCCGGCCAGGGATGCGCTGATCCACGGCGTTCGCTATCCGCAGGAGGGCCTCCATGCGCTAGCGCAAGCGGGGGTACGGTATGGAGGCTACGTGGCCAATCTTGACGCGCCCGCCATATTTGCCACCGCAGCTGCGACAATTCATGTGCCCCGGCGCCAGTACGCGCAGCAGCTTCCCGGCATCCCGACCATCCGCGTTTTCGAAGCGCTGGCCTGCGGAATCCCCCTAATCTCTGCTCCCTGGCAGGACGCAGAACAGCTGTTTGCCCCGGACGACTTTGTCTGGGTGAAGAACACGGAGCAGACTATTTCAGCACTCCGCAGCCTGATCACGAGCAGGGTAGAGCGAGAGCAGCGTGCAGCCCAAGGGTTGGCCGCAATCCGCGCCAGGCACACCACGCAGCACCGGGCTGAGCAACTGTCTTCGATCGTAGAGCAGGTCCTCGCATGAGGATTCTGGCGTTCGGCTCCTCTCTGCTTTCGTCCTACTGGAACGGCGCTGCCACGTATTACCGCGGCATGTACCGCTACCTCCACGCGCTGGGCTACAGCATCGTGTATGCGGAGCCGGATGCGTTCGACCGGCAGGCGCATCGTGACTACGACGCACTGCCGTATGCCCGCTCGGTGGTGTACCAGCCGGGCTGCTGGCAGGCTGTGCTGGAGGAGCTTGCGCCCACGGCAGACCTGCTCGTCAAACATTCCGGCATCGGCGTGGATGATGTCGAGCTTGAGAGTGCCTTGCCGGACTATCGTGCGCCCGGCGCGCTGGCCTGCCTGTGGGACGTCGACGCACCGGCGACGTTGGCGCGGATTGCGGCTGATCCTGCAGACCCATCGCGCGCCGACATACCGCGCTACGATGCCGTGCTGACGTATGGCGGCGGCCCGGAGGTAGTTGCAGGCTTCTGCGCGTTGAGCGCGCCGCTGTGTGAGCCGATCTACAACGGGCTTGATCCGGAAACGCACTATCCCGTCGAGCCGGATCCGCGCTTCGACGCGGATCTTGTCTTCCTCGGCAATCGCCTGCCGGATCGCGAACGCCGCGTGGAGGAGCTGTTTCTCCAGGCAGCCTCACTCGCTCCGGAGATGCGCTTCCTACTGGGCGGTGAAGGCTGGGGCGGCAAAGCGATGCCGCCTAACGTGCGCTGGCTTGGCCATGTACCTACTGGCCTGCATAACGCGGTCAATTGCTCCGCCCGCATGGTGCTCAACATCAATCGTGACTCCATGGCGCATGTCGGCTTTTCTCCGCCCACCCGCGTGTTTGAGGTGGCAGGAAGCGGCGCATGCCTGCTTTGCGATGCATGGCCCGGGGTGAAAACGTTTTTCGTGCCCGACCAGGAGATTCTTATCGTTCGCAACGCGGCGGAGATTGTGGCTGCGCTACGGCGCTACTCGCGCGATGAAGCGGCTCAGCTGGGCGCAGCGCTCCATGCTCGTGCGCTGGCTGAGCATACGTACGCACAGCGCGCGGCGCAGGCTGACCGGATCTTGCGGCAGCTGTGGGCCGGCAAAGGCCGCGCTTGAGGATCAGCATTCTCGGTCTCGCTCTCACTTCGGCCTGGGGCAATGGCCATGCCACCACGTACCGGTCGCTGTGCCAGGCCCTCCATGCGCGTGGCCATACCATCCGCTTCCTTGAGAAGGATGTCTCCTGGTACCGCGACCACCGCGACCTGCCTGATCCTCCTTTCTGCACCGTCACCTTGTACGAGGAATGGATCGAGACCCGCTCCTGGATGGAGGAGACGATCGCACAGAGCGACCTGGTCATCATCGGCTCTTACTTTCCCGATGGCCTTGCCGCGGCTCGCGAGCTGTTTGCGCGCGCGCAATGCCCAGTCTTTTTCTACGACATCGATACGCCGGTCACGCTCCAACGGCTGCGCACCCACGGGGAAACAGAGGCACTCTGTGTCGCGGATGTGCCGCGCTATGACGCGTACCTAAGCTTTACCGGCGGCCCTGTCTTGCAGCAGCTGGAGCAGCAGTTTGGCGCGCGGCGTGCCATGCCGCTTTTCTGCTCGGTTGACCGCGAGGCGCACCAGCCGCAGGCGGTCGCTGAGGAGTTCGGCTGCACACTCAGCTATCTCGGCACCTACTCGGGCGACCGGCAGGCGAAACTTGAAGAGCTACTGCTCGCGCCGGCGGAGGTCATGCGCGCTCATCGCTTTGTCGTGGCCGGGGCGCAGTATCCAGAGAGCACGGCATGGCCGACGAACGTGCGACGCTTTGAACATGTGCCGCCACCGGAGCACGCGTCCTTCTACTCGTCCTCTGCATGGACGCTCAATCTGACGCGCGAAAGCATGGTGACGGCCGGCTGGTCGCCATCGGTTCGTTTGTTTGAGGCAGCCGCGTGCGGCGCGGCGATCCTTTCTGATAGCTGGCCCGGACTCGACCAGCTGCTCACCCCGGAGCGTGAGGTGATGGTGGTGCACTCGCGGCAGGATGTGTTTGCAGCCTTGAGCGAGATGACAGACAAGGACCGAGTCGCCATGGGAGAGGCAGCGCGATTGCGGGTACTGGCCGAGCATACCAGCGAGCATCGTGCCCGCGAGCTGGAAGAGATTGTGCAAGGGGTCCTCAGCGGAACAGGACGGGCTTGATTTGGCGGCGTCCGGACAGGAAGCAGCCGGCGAGCGATGGCTGAGGCGAGCGCATCAACTGCTTGCCGCGCGTTCTGTCGAGGATGCGTATGACGCTTTTGTCCGGGCGCAGGAGCAAGGAGAGGAACCCGATGCATGCTCCGCAGGCTCCTGGCAGTGCAGCATGTTGCTGAGCCGCTTTGTTGAGGCATGGCAGGCCAGCGATGCCATCGAAGCCCGCCGACTCGCACGAGGCATAGCGGACTCGCAGCGCTTCTGGGATGGGAAGCCCCTGACCGGCAGGCATGTGATGCTGCGCTGCCTTCACGGCTTTGGCGATGCGCTCCAGTTCATCCGCTTCGCTCCACAGCTTGCCGCAGAAGCTGCTTCACTCTACGTAGAAGCCCACCCGCGCCTTTGCCCTCTGCTCCGGGCCTGCGACGGTGTGGGGCAGGTCATCACCTGGGGTCCGGATGCGCCGGCCGAGCCGCCGCCCTGGGATGCACAGATCGAGATCATGGAGGTGCCCTGGATCCTGCGTGTGGACAGGGAGTCGGCGAGCCCCAGGAACCCGTATCTTCAAGCTCAGAGGTTAATCGAAGCAGGGAAGCGTTCGGCGATTCGCGCTGCGATTGCAAGCATATGCGCGGGGCGCGGGGCAGGCCGGCTGCAGGTCGGCTTTTCCTGGCGCTCGAGCGAATACGATCTCACCCGATCAGTCCCGGCAGCTCACATGCTCAGCGCCTTACATTCGCTCCCCCGCGTAGACCTATGGAGCCTGCAATATGGCACGGACGCGCATGCGGAGCTCCTCGCCGCCTGCGCGCAAGGGGCTACCGCTGCCCGGCTCCTAGACACAGATTTCGCATCGCTCGCCCTCGCGATGGCAGAGCTAGACGCGGTGGTCACCGTCGACGGCGTCGTGGCGCACTTGGCCGGCAGCATGGGGCTGCGCAGCCTGGTGCTGCTGCCCTTTGCCGCGGACTGGCGTTGGGGCCTCCGCAACGCGACGCCCTGGTACCCGCGGGCACAGCTCTTCCGGCAGAGTCGCCCGAGCGACTGGAGCGAGCCGCTCCGCGAGTCCTGCGCGGCTCTCGCGTATCTTACTCAGCATGAGGTATGACTGCATCGTTCTTGGTGCGGGTGTCGCCGGCCTTGCCGCAGCGCGTGCACTCGCTGAAGCTGGACGCTCCGTGTTGGTGCTTGAGGCGCAGGGCGAGGTGGGCGGCCGCGTCAAGACGCGTCACCTCCCCGGCCTCTCCCACCCCGTCGAGCTGGGAGCCGAGTTTATCCATGGCCGCCCGCCGGAGCTGCTCGCTCTGCTAGACGAGGCGAAGCTTGCGATCGTTGAAAGCGAGGGCGAAGACCTTTGCTTTGGTGAAGGCGCCGGCGTAGGCATCTGCCCGGAGACGGCGGAAGACGGCTGGTTGTTGTTTGAAAAGATGAGCGACGCAGCAGCTGCTATGGGCGATGTCAGCTTCGAGACGTTGCTCATAACACAGTCCAGCGCTTCGCTCGAAACCAAACGCCGTGCCCGCAACTATGTGGAAGGCTTCAATGCAGCAGACTCTCGTATCATCGGGATCTTTGGGCTGCTGCGGCAGCAGGCGGCCGAGGCGGCGATTGAGGGCGATCGCGCTGCGCGTGTGCAAGGAGGCTACGGGGCACTGCCGGACTACCTCAAGACCCGCGTGGCTGCTGCGGGTGCAACGCTACGCTTCAACACCCCGGTGAAGGAAGTGGAGTGGCAGCGCGGGAGCGTTAAGGTGCGGACGATCTACGGCGAGACCTGTGAAGCACAGCTGCTGGTTTGTGCGCTGCCGCTCGGGATTCTGCAGTCTTCAGCGGTTGTGTTTCTGCCTGCACCGGCCGCGCACCTTGATGCCGCCCGAAGCCTGCGGGCCGGCGATGTGCAGCGCATGGTCTTGCACTTTCGCGAGGCCTGGTGGGAACCGTCCCATCCACGCATGCGCTTCCTCTTTGCGCAGGGCGTGCACCCACCCACCTGGTGGACGACCGCGCCCCAGACTAGCCCTTTGTTGACGGCCTGGGTCGGAGGCCCGCGTGCTCTGCGCTACCCCGGCTACAGGGAACTGCTCGCTGAGGCGCTGCGATCTCTCGAGCGGATGTTTGGCCCTGCGCCTCGCGAAATGCTTCTGGACGCACACATGCATGACTGGAGTGCTGACCCTTGGTCTCTTGGGTCCTACAGCTACGCCCCCGCAGGCGCGGCGGACGCCGCTGCGCAGCTCACCATTCCGGTCGAAGACACGCTGTACCTGGCCGGTGAACACACCGACATTACGGGCCACCCCGGCACGGTGCATGGTGCGCTGCGTTCAGGGCGCAGGGCTGCCGCGCAAGTCCTTTCTGCTTCGCGTTTCACCGGCTAAGGAGTCAGTTCGCGCGCAGCTTCGGCAAGGCTGGAGGCTGTGGCACTGCCGCAACCCATGGCGATCCACTGAAGCCGTTGTGCCAGATGCTCACCATGCGCCGCGTATTCCCTATCTCGGCGGCCGGATCTCCATCCAGCAGCAGAAAGTTGGCCCGCATGCCCGGGGCGAGTGTACCGGCCACATGGTCTAGGCCGAGGAGTCTTGCGTTTGTGGCGGTAGCGCAGCCAATCGCCTCCAGCGGCGTCAGACCCGCCTCCACCATCAGCTGCAGCTCCCGGTGTTCGGCATACCCCGGCAGCCGAACAGGGTTTGCGCCGGAGTCAGTGCCAAAACCGACGCGTACCCCTGCCGCATACATCAGCTTGAGGTTGGTTTTAGCCATGGCAAAATCCTTGCGGTGCTGTGCCGTGTCAGGGTCCTTCTGCACCTTGTCGCGGTAGGCCGCGCTGCGTAGGACAGCGAGCTCTGCGGGCGTGGTGGCGCGCTGCAAGAAAGGATCATCCAGCAGTTCCGGATGATCGGCAAAGGCAAAGAAGCTCTCATCGACGGTGAGGGTCGGGATGTAGTAGGTGCCGGCCTTTTTCATGGCGCGGATCAGCTCCTCATCCACACGCGCATCGCGGACCGAATGCGCCAGCACATCGACGCCGGCAGCCACCAGCAGCTTTGCATCGCTGAGCGCATAAACATGCGCAGCGACAGGGATCCCGTGCTTATGGGCTTCATCGATGACCGCCGCGTAGATCGCCGGCTGCATCTTCGGAGCTTTGCCGTGCATGTCATCGATCCACACCTTGATGAAGTTGGTATGCCGTCCGGCCGCTTCGTCGACCGCTCTCCGCGCGGCGTCCGGCGTGCGGGGTTGGTACAGCTGGTCGTCGGCATGGGGGATAGCCGGCGCACCACCGGGAACGCCTATGCCGCGGTCTGCCACAAACACTGCTGCACCGTCGAGGTTGCCGGCCTCCTGCTGCTCACGGATTGCGTATACCAGGTCGCGGTTGAGCCCGAGCGAGAGCATGGTCGTCACGCCGTAATGCTCATACTGCCGTAGCTCCGCCATCACATGGGGCTCCGTGTAGAAGTCGCCGCTATTGCGGGTGCCGTCAACAAGCGCAAGGTGTCCATGTGCATTGATCAGCCCGGGCATCATTGTCTCGCCTTTGGCATCGATCACGCGGGTACCCGCAGGCAGAGACCGGGCCGCGGGTGCCGCATCGCGGATGGCTTGGATGAGCGGCCCCTGAAGGATGACTGTCACATCTATGCGCGGCGGCTTGCCTGTGCCATCGATCAAGCGCACGTGCTCAATCGCGGTAAATGGGCTTGTACTCTGCGCTGTCGCAAAAGAGGTAACAGCTGTTGAGAGCCAGGGGAGCAGAGCTGTACTGAGAAATGCGTGGCGCAGGGTCAGCATAGGCGCTTGGACGCAGCGAAGCCCGAATCAGCCGCTTGTGCTTCCGCCCAGGATGCATCTGAATAACTAACAAGCTTCACCAAAGGATAAAGAAACGCATGATACAAGCCGATGTGAAATCGCAACTGGACGCGCAGACGAGACTGGGTGCTGCTCAGGGTGAGCCGACGGGCGTGCAGAAAGCGGCCGCGAGCCCGCTCACCTATGCTGCCGTGGTGACAGCGATCTACCTGCTGCGGAAGCAGATATTTCGGCCAGGCATTCTGTTCTTTGCCGCAGGCTTTGTCGCTGCCAAGCGCCTCAAGACAGACCACCTGATGCGCGTAAGCCGGAGCTTGCAGGGGCTGGTCGAAGAGCAGGCGACCATGACGATCAATAAGCCTGCGGACGAGCTCTACAAGCTGTGGCAGGACGTGGAAAAGGCTCCAAGCTACCAGGAGTCGATGCGCAGTGTAACGCGCACAGGCGAGTTGACCTCGCACTGGACCATGGATCTGCCGAGTGGGCAGCAGCTGGAGTGGGACGCTGAGTGGACCGCCCAGGAAGAAGGCAAGCGCCTGGCCTGGCGTACGGTCGGCGATCCGGTGGTTCCAAATGCGGGGCAGGTACTCTTTGAGCCGGCGGTCAGCGGACGCGGCACGATCGTGCGGGTCAACCAGCAGTTTCTGCTGCCCGGCGGCAAGGTTGCGGCAGCACTCGGCGGCTTGTTCTCACGAACGCCCGGAGGCTTCGTAAAGGAGAACCTCCGCCACTTCAAGCAGCTGGCCGAAGCCGGCGAGATCGCCACCACACGCGGGCAGGCGCATGGCACCCGAGGCTTCGCAAGCCCTCTACAGCAGGCAGTGACTGGCGACCGCGAACAGCAGGCCACCGTGCCGCACACCGGCGGGATCGACCACGCAACAGCACCACAGGAGGTGGCACAGTGAAGGCTCTCTGCTGGATGGGACGAGAGAAACTGGAAGTACAGGATGTGCCGGACCCGAAGATCCTGAATCCGGGCGACGCCATTATCAAAATTACGAGTACGGCTATCTGCGGGTCCGATCTTCACCTGTATGACGGCTACATACCGACGCTGCAGCCAGGAGACATCCTGGGTCACGAATTTATGGGCATCGTTGAGGAAGTCGGTGCGAGCGTCAAGAAGCTCAAACGCGGTGACCGCGTTGTGGTTCCATTCACAATTGCGTGCGGCAACTGCCTGTATTGCCAGAACACGCAATATTCGCTTTGTGACAACTCCAACCCGAACGCTGCCCTCGCCGAGAAGATGTACGGCTACTCCGGTGCAGCACTTTATGGTTACTCACACATCTACGGCGGCTATGCCGGTGGGCAGGCGCAGTATGCGCGTGTGCCGTTTGCCGATATCGGTCCCATGAAGATCGAGAACGACCTACCGGATGACAAACTGCTCTTCCTTACCGACATCTTCCCGACCGGCTACATGGGCGCGGAAAATGCCGACATCAAGGAAGGCGATACCGTTGCAGTGTGGGGCGCGGGCCCCGTCGGACTCTTTGCCGTCGCCAGCGCATTTATGCTCGGGGCGAAGCGCGTGATATCCATCGACCGCTTCCCCGAGCGGCTTGCCTTGGCCGCCAATCTCGGCGCGGAAACACTTGACTACTCGCAGTTTGAAGTTCTAAGCAGCCTCCGCGAGCTGACGGGCGGCAACGGTCCGGATGGTGCTATCGACGCGGTCGGCCTGGAAGCGCATGGCAACACCATCGGTGGTATCTACGACAAAGCCAAGCAGTCGCTTCGTCTCTCTTTTGACCGGCCCACCGTGCTGCGGCAGGCGATCATGGCTGTTCGCAAAGGCGGCACGGTTTCGTTCCCAGGCGTCTACGGCGGGCTGCTGGACAAGGTGCCGTTCGGCGCGGCATTCGGCAAGGGCATTAACATGAAGATGGGCCAGACCCATATGCAGCGCTATCTCCGCCCTTTGCTCGACCGAATCGAGAAGGGCGAGTTGGATCCAAGCTTCGTCATCTCGCACCATATCGGCATGCAGGAGATTCCGGATGCTTACCGGATCTTCCGCGACAAAGACTATGGCTGCACCAAGGTCGTGATCGACCCGTGGATCGAGGGTGGCCGGACGGGTGAGCTGGAACGCTCTGCCGAAGCCGCTGCATAGGGCTGCATAACGTGCAGAAAAAAAGGGTGCCTTCTGGCACCCCTTTCCTGCTCGCTTGCGGCTTTGTCTCTTTGGGAGGGCTTTGCCGGTTAGCTCTCGTTCCATTCTTTCTCAGCTGTACGCCCAAGCCCGGTTATCGCGCTCAGGTCCTTCTCGGTCGCGACACTGCCTGGCAGGGGATCTTGTTGCTCCTCATCCGGAGAGGGAAGCAGCCGATTTGAGAGGGAAAGCACCAGCGCGGTCGCCGCCGGCGAGACCTGCCCGAGGCGCGCCATAATAGCCGCTTGGGGCGTAATGCTCAGCTCTGTTTCACCTGTCTCTGTGGCACGAAGCACCCGGTTGGCTGCCTCGTAGGCATCGCGTGACATCCCGGGGAGTGAGTCACCCAGGTTGAACCAGCGAAATTCTTCGGCACGCCGGCCCACTACCTTGGCATGCACCGGCGAACCGGTGCGCAGTAGCCCCGGCGTCACCGTTGTGACACGAACGCCTTTTGAGCGCACCTCGGCATGCAGCCCTTGCGAAAAGCCAACCGCGGCGAACTTGCTGCCGGAGTAGGGGAGCAGGTGCGGGATTGCAACTTTGCCGCCGATGGACGTGATGTTGACAATGGCGCCTTCGCCTCGCTCGAGCATCGAGGGGAGCACGGCCAGCGATGCATGCACCATGCTGAAGTAGTTGCTGCGGATGGCGTCTTCAAATGCGGAGAGCGGCTGCGACTCCACAGGCCCTACGGAAATGACGCCTGCGTTGTTCACCAGCACGTCGATCGATCCCCATTGCTGCCGGACATCCTCGACCAGCTGAAGGACCTGCTCGTTGTCCCGGAGGTCGCAGGGGATCAGCAGCAGGTCTTCAGCCCGAGCCGCTCCGCGTGCAATCAGCAGATCCCGCGCATGGCCAAGCTCCGTAGAGTCCCTCGCTGTGAGCACAATGCGCGCGCCGGCCTCAGCGAAGCGCTGTGCCAGGGCCATGCCCATGCCCCGGGAGGACCCGGTGACCAGCACGACCTTGCCGCGTACCGGGTACCTGCGCCGATTTCCTTTGATCACCGCTGCAGTTGCCAACACGCCGGCTGCGATTGCTACTCCACGCCACGTCCCTCGTTTACTCATATGTGATCTGATGCCCTGCGCCGCTGTTCCTCGTTGGTGGTTTGCCAAGTCGCATGGGCCGCGGATATCTTCACCAACAAAGGAGCTCTTCCCTGTGCTCAAGCGTCTGCTTGTTGTTGCTGCTGCTGCTCTCTGCGCACCCGTGTGGGCTGCAACCCCCAACGCGACCGGAAACGTGACTGGAAACGCAAACCTTGCCGCTACACCGCCCATGGGCTGGAACAGCTGGAATCACTTCGCGGGCAAGGTGACAGATGCGGATGTACGCGGCGCAGCCGATGCTCTGGTGGCAACCGGTATGCGCGACGCGGGCTACATCTACGTCAACATCGACGACACCTGGGAAGGCAAGCGCGACCGGCACGGCAATATCAACAGCAACGAGAAGTTCCCGGACATGAAGGCCCTGGCCGACTATGTGCACTCGAAAGGCCTCAAGCTCGGCATCTATTCCTCGCCCGGGCCGTATACCTGTGCGCACTACCCGGGCAGCTTTCATCACGAGAAGCAGGATGCGCGCACCTATGCGAGCTGGGGCGTCGATTATCTGAAGTACGACATGTGCTCGTTTGGCGACATGATGGACCACAAGCTCGGCAAGCCTTCGGTCGCGAACGCGGCGGCGCGGCTGCAAGCAGACAAGGCAGCGTACGAGAAGATGCACCAGGCCCTGCTCGCCACGGGACGGCCGATCGTATTCTCTCTATGCCAGTACAGCTGGGACCAGGTGTGGAATTGGGGTCCGTCGGTAGGCGGCAATCTGTGGCGCACCACCGGCGACATTAACGACACCTACGCGCGCATGGCAGAAATTGGCTTTGGCCAGGCGGGTTTGGCCAAGTATGCCGGGCCTGGGCACTGGAACGACCCGGACATGCTGGAGGTCGGCAATGGCGGCATGACGGCCGACGAATACCGGACGCATATGAGCTTGTGGGCGCTGCTAGCTGCGCCGCTGCTGGCCGGCAACGACCTGAGCCGTATGACGCCCGACGCCCTTGCCATCCTGACCAACAAGGACGTGATTGCGGTGGACCAGGATGCGCTCGGCAAGCAGGGGGATCGCCTGTCACAGGAGGGGATGCAGGAGATCTGGTCGCGGCCTTTGAGCGGCGGGGCTACCGCCGTGGCTCTCTTCAACCGTTCGGCTGATCCGGCCCCCATGACGCTGACGCTTGCCTCGGCCGGCATAAGTCCGGGCGCCAAAGTGCACGACATTTGGGCCGGGCAGGACCTCTCTCCGGACAATGGACAGCTCACGCAGACCGTGCCCGGCCATGGTGTGGTGCTTCTTCGCATCTCGCAGTGACCTCCCGTAACTGAACAGTTCACAGCACGGGATAGCAGGGCGCAGCGCCCTTGCCGTGGACGCGTAGAATAAGTCGAGCGCTTCCCGCCTCTTCTCCCTGCGCGGAAAGCTGGCAGGACGGCCGGTCTCTTTCAAAAACCATGAGCGCAACACACCTGGAACCCGCGCAACTCTCCTCCGCTCCCACCCGTGAACTCGTGTTTGCCTGCTTTCGGCGCTGGGGCTACCTGCAGGCCCAGCTGGATCCGCTCGAACAGGAGCTGGCTCCTGTTCTTATGCCCGAAGATCTGCCGCCCGGGGCAAACGAGGACGACATTGCAGCTGCGCGCGCGATCTACTGCGGCACGGTCGGGGCGGAGTTTATGCACATCCCGTTCCGGGATCGGCGAGAGTGGATTGCCGCGCGGCTGGAGAGCAAACCCGTCCAGCTCTCCGCGGCAGAGCAGCGCTCTGTTCTGTCGCAGCTCATTCACGCCGACCTGTTTGAGCAAGTCATCCAGAGCCGCTATCTTGGCACCAAGCGCTTCTCGCTCGAAGGCGTGACAGCGCTGATTCCCCTGCTTGACGCTGTCTTCCAGCGCTCGGCTGAGCTCGGTGCCACCAAGATCGTCATCGGCATGAGCCATCGCGGCCGGCTGAGCGTGATGGTGAATACCTTCCGCAAAGCTGCGGCCGATATCTTCTCGAAGTTTGAGGATGTAAACCCGCGATCCTTCCTGGGCGGCGGAGATGTCAAGTACCACGTCGGAGCAACCGGCGAGTACCCGACTCGCGTCGGCACCCGGCTTAGTCTTCACCTGGTTTCGAATCCGAGCCATCTCGAAGCCGTAAACCCGGTAGCCACAGGGCGTGCTCGCGCTAAGCAGACGCGGATCGGCGGCGACGAAGGGCGGCGTCAGGTGCTGCCTTTGCTGATCCATGGCGATGCCGCTTTTGCCGGCCAGGGCATCACAGCGGAAACGCTGAACCTGAGCAGCATCCCCGGCTACACGGTTGGCGGTACTCTGCACATCCTGGTCAATAACCTCATCGGCTTTACGGCAGATACCTCGGAGTCCAGCTCGTCGCGGTTTGCGTCCGACGCAGGCAAGCGCCTGCCGATCCCGGTCTTCCACGTCAACGGAGAGGATCCGGACGCGGTCTTGCGGATCGCCAGGCTCGCGCTTGAATACCGCTACGAGTTCGCCTCCGACGTCATAGTCGATCTGATCGGCTACCGTCGTCACGGGCACTCGGAGGTCGACGACCCCACCATCACGCAGCCGCTGCGCTATGCACGGATCAAGGCGCATGCACCCCTCTCCGAGCTGTACGCGGAACGCATCGGCGTGGACGCCCGCGACGAGATCCATAGTGTCCAGGCGGAGTTCATCGAGGCGCAGCGCACTGCCACCGAGATTCAGCAGACCGCTGTGCTGGCCACCTTGCCCGATTATTGGTCCCCCTATAAGGGCGGCGTTTATAAGCCGGAGTACGCTCGCGAGACATCACTGACGCGTGAAGAAGTCACGGAGCTCGGGCGCGCTCTCTGCCGCTACCCCGAAAGCTTCCACGTGCACCCCAAGCTGCGCAAGCTGCTGGAGCAGCGGCTGGAGATGGCCGAAGGACAGCGACCTTTTGATTACGGGAGCGCTGAGGCGATCGCGATGGCCTCGTTGCTGAAAGGCGGCACAGCCGTTCGACTCAGCGGTCAAGATTCCGAGCGCGGCACCTTCAACCAGCGTCACTCGGTGCTGATTGACACGGAAACTGAGCAGCCCTGGATCCCGCTGGAACACGTCAGCAAGGATCAGGCACGCTTTGAGGTGTACAACTCAGCACTTTCAGAGGCTGGGGTGCTTGGCTTTGAGTACGGCTACAGCCGCGACTACCCGGAGACCTTGGTGCTGTGGGAGGCGCAGTTCGGCGACTTTGCCAATGGCGCGCAGATCATCATTGACCAGTTCATTACCTCGGGCGAGGACAAGTGGGGCCTATTGGCCCACGTCACACTCCTGCTACCGCATGGCTATGAAGGGCAGGGGCCTGAACACTCGAGCGCGCGCATGGAGCGCTACCTCCAGCTGGCGGCGCACGACAATATGCAGATCTGCCAGCCTTCGACCGCGGCCCAGTACTTCCACCTGCTGCGCCGGCAGATGCTCCGCCCGTGGCGCAAGCCGCTGATCGTGTTTACCCCAAAGAGCATGCTACGTCATCCGGATGCTCTCTCGTCCATCGAGGAGTTCTGCCGGCCGGGCTTCATGAATGTGCTTCCTGACACCGGAGCCGAGCGTGCCAAGCGCCTGCTGCTTTGCACCGGCAAGATCGGCCATGATCTCCGGGTGGAGCGGGAGAAGCGAGGCCAGCGGAGCCCAGCTATTGTCATGCTGGAGCAGCTTTACCCCTGGCCCGAGACCGAGATCACAGCCGCGGTTGATGCCCATCCCGAAGTGCGGGAGATAGTCTGGGTCCAGGAAGAGCCAGAAAACATGGGCGCTCTCTCCTACGTCATGCCACGCCTGCGGCGGCTCTTCCGCGATGGGCGGCAGGTACTCTCCATCAAGCGCTCTGCCGCAGCGAGCCCGGCCACCGGCTCGGCCAAGGCGCATGAGATGGAGCAGCGCACCCTGATTGATCTCGCGCTAAGTTCCAGTGCAGAAGACAAAGCCGGGCACTAAGCCTTCCTAAATAGGGCTGTGCCCTCCATAGCGTCCAAAGGGATGCTGTGCGCCGGAGTGTGCCCGGCGCATCCCTCCGTCATAGGAAGTGATCTAACGAATTATGCAGACTCTCCCCATAGCGGTGGAAGCTCCGCCACAGGCTCCACAGCCACCTGCGCCCCAGCCGGGGCTTCTGGTGCCCGGCAAGCTGTGGCGGCCGCGGCGGGTGATGATCACTCCGGCTGCCCTTGATCTGCCCCACGGCCGCCTTATGCTCGACCGCGCTGCCGCCCACGGCGCCGAAGTGATCAAGCTCGCGAACAACCGTATGCCATCCTTTTCGGATGATGGCACCGGCAAGAGCTACGCCCTGGCCAAGACCACCTTTGCAATTGTTGTTTCGCCTCCGGGCCAGCGCAAGCTGCAGCCAATCCCTCCTTCGGCGGACTGGCAGTTCCACCTTGCGCAAGGCTGCCCGGCCCACTGCCAGTATTGCTATCTGGCCGGCTCGCTCAGCGGCCCGCCGATTACCCGCGCGTATGCCAATCTATCGGAGATTCTGGAAGGGCTGCGCGCGTATGCGGGCAAGGGGCAGATCACCTCGAAGTCCCGGGAGCGCGCCGCTGAGGGAACCACCTTCGAGGCCTCCTGCTATACCGACCCGCTGGGCATTGAGCACCTGACCGGCGCGCTGGCCGAGAGCATCCGCTTCTTCGGCGACTGGGATGCACCCGTGCAGCTACGCTTTACAACCAAGTTCGATGCCGTCAAGCCGCTGCTTGCTCTCGAGCACCATGGACGTACCCGCGTCCGTTTTTCGGTCAACGCCGCGGGCGTCAGTCGCAATCTGGAAGGTGGCACGGCGAACGTCAGCCAGCGCTTGCAGGCACTTCGCCAGATGGCGCTCGCCGGCTATCCGGTCGGGTTGACGATCGCTCCCATCATGCGCGTCGAAGGCTGGGAAGCGGAGTACACCCGCCTGTTCGCTGCTGTGCACGAAGCTGTCGCCGGTGTCGACGGCCTCGACCTGACAGCCGAGCTCATCACCCACCGCTTTACGCCGGGCTCCAAGGAAGTGCTGCTTGGCTGGTATCCGAAGACGACCCTCGATATGCGGGAAGAAGTGCGCGCCGAGAAGCGGACCAAGTTTGGCGGCTTCAAGTATGTCTACCCCAAGGACGAGATGACCGAGATGCGCAGCTTCCTTACGGGCAAGCTCGCAGAGCTGGTGCCGGCCGCGCGTGTTCTTTACTGGACCTGATCGACCAGCAGTTCAGTCGAACGATCTTGCGGGCGAGTAAGCACCTGCGCTGCGATCGTCTTCAGCATAGGCAGTACATCTCCTACCGAAACAGCGTCTGCGTCCCGCCGGCCCAGCGCGAAGTAAAGCTTGCGATAGAGAGCGAATAACGTGTTGTAGATTGCATGCTCTTCCGGCTGCGGCAGGTAGGTTCGGAAGGGCAAGCAGAGCTGCTGCTGTGCTGCTTCTACCGATGGGAAAGCTCCTGCCGCCAGAAGCGCGAAGATCCCGGCGCCCAGGCTTGTCGGTACCCCGTCCAGCACCAGCACCGGCTTACCTAGCGCATTTGCGTATACCTGGTTCAGCACAGCATTGCTCTGCGGGATCCCACCGGCGTTGATGATTCGCTCGATCGGCACACCATGCTCGGCCATCCGCTCCAGCACAATGCGCGTGTGAAAGGCCGTGCCTTCGATTGCGGCGAAGAGCTCATCCTGCGCGGTGTGGACCAGGTTCCAACCCAGGGTCACGCCGCCCAGCTCCGAGTTGACCAGCACTGTGCGATCGCCATTGTCCCAGCTCATCCGCAGCAGGCCGGTTTGCCCGGCACGGTAACGCTCAAGCCCTGCCGCAAGCTCCCGCACCTTAACGCCTGCGCGCCGAGCCACCGCCTCAAAGATGTCGCCGGTCGCCGAGAGGCCCGCCTCCACCCCCGTGAACGCAGGATGCACGCTGCCCGGCACCACTCCGCATACACCCGGTACCAGGCTTGGCTTCCTCTCCATCGCGATGATGCATGTGGAGGTGCCGACGACATTCACCACATCGCCCTCTCGACATCCTGCCCCAATGGCATCCCAGTGCGCGTCAAACGCGCCAACGGGGATGGGTATACCGGCGCGCAGACCCATCTGCTCTGCCCAGGGAGCCGCGAGCGTACCGGCGATCTTGTCTGACGTCTCGTAAACGCCGTCAAAACGCTCGCGCACACCATCGAGCAGAGGATCAAGCTTCGAGAAAAAGCTCTGCGGCGGCAGGCCGTCCCATCTAGGATTCCAGAGCCACTTGTGCCCCATCGCACAGACGGACCGCTTTACAGCCCGCGGATCAGTGATGCCGGCGAGGGTGGCTGCCACCATGTCGCAGTGCTCAAATGCTGTGGCAAATTCGCTGCGGCGCTCAGGGTTGTGACGCAGCCAGTGCAGCAACTTCGCAAAGCCCCACTCATGCGAGTACACGCCGCCACACCACTCGATGGCTTCGAGGCCCTCGCTGTGCGCGAGAGCCGTGATCTGCTGTGCTTCGAGCTTGGCCCGATGATCGCACCACAGGTAGTAGTCGCCTAGCGGTCGCATCGCTTCATCCACCATGACTACGCTGGAGCCGGTCGTGTCGAGCGCAATCGCTGCCACATCGTCCCCGGCTACTCCCGTCTCGGCGAGCACGCCGCGCGTGGCTTGGACGAGCGCCGCCATCTGGTCCGCGTGCGACTGCGTGGCGAGGTCGGGATCGTCAGCCCTGCGATGCAAAGGGTACGGAGCCGAGACGGTTCCCAGGCGTCCGCGCTCTGCGTGCACGAGGCTGACGCGAACGCTCAGGGTTCCAAAATCAACACCGGCGACAGTGATGCTCTGCATAAGCCTCTACTCCTCCAAGCCTCCATGCATGTGCATCTGCCAGCCCAGGTACCGGGTGGCCGCCTCAAACACCGGCGCAGCGACGGTGGAGAAGTTGGCCGCGACATGGTGCTCATAGGCGTTTTCGCAGATAAAGCGAAGAAGCTTCTGCATCTTCGGAATGCGACATACCCCGGCGCCACCAAAGGTCTCGAGCGGATCATTGGTGAACTCGCCCTCACCCACGTAGCCGCGGATGGCGCCGGTCAGGTCGTCGGTCGAGAAGCGCAGGTAGCTCATGGCGCCGGCTTTGACGCGGCCTACGCAGGTGCCGAAGGTATTTTCCTTGCCCACCGTGCCGGCGATGATCGCTTGAAAGTCCATCACCACGGACTCAAAAAAGTGCTTGGGCAGGTTGGAGCAATGGAAGCACACGGCCTTGTCGTCGTCGTCGCCATAGTTGTTGTTCCAGTCGAGCAACGCACTGGGCGTCTCGCTCGCCAGTGCCAGGCCATACATGCTCAGCACACCGGCCACATCGGTCTCGCAGGCTGAGGAGAACAGGTTCTCGCTCATCATGCTCATGACCGTGCATGGCACGACGCCGAAAAACTCTTCCATCGCCGTCCAGCACTGGATGGCCGAGATCGTGCAGTACGTCTCCTTCATCCAGCCGTCGATCACCGCGCCCAGCTTCGCCATCTTCATCAACGCATCAGCAGGGATGTCGTTGGTCGGCACGTAGCTCTTGATCGCTGCGAGCTTGCTCTGTGCTGCATCGTCGGTGTCTTTCATGCGGTTGATGCGGCCGATGACCTCGGAAAGGTCCAGGGTCTCCACTGAGATCCCGTTGCGCTCCAGGATCTTCTCCGAGTAACGAACCGTGTTGAACGCCGCTGGACGCGCCCCGATGGCACCGATGCGTAGGTTCTTGAAGCCATTCACGACGCGGCAGGTCGCGGCAAAGTCGGCCAGGTCTTTCGCGAAGAGTTCGCTTTGCGGTGCGACCGTGTGTTTCCTGGTCAGCGAGTAAGGGATGTTGTACTGCATGAGGTTATTGCAGGCTGACATCTTGCCGCAGAACGAGTCACGGCGGTTCGCGAGCTTCATGATGTCGGTACGGTCCGGCGTGGCTTGCACCAGCACTGGCACCTTGAGGCCGGAGAGCCGGATGGCATCCACAATGGCTCGCTCTTCGCCGAAGTTGGGCAATGTCACAAGGATGCCGTCAATTGCATCTGCATTGCGTTTGAAAAGCTCTGCACAGTGGCGCGCATCATCGGGTGTTTGCACAGCACCATGCTGCGTCTGCTCGGACGAGAGAACCACAGAGTTGTAGCCCTGTGTCGAGAGCACGGCCATCATCTCTTCGCGGCCCTCTTTGGCCAGGTGATGCGGAAAGAAACCGCGCGAGCCAACAATGACGCCGAATGTGACTTGCTTCTTCATGAATCCTCAGCAGGTGAGAGGTAAACGAAACGGGAAGAGATCGCAAAGCCATCCCTGCGGGGACGTATCAGAGCAAAGCAGGGAAGCTGCTGGACAGAACACCGTTCTACAGCAATGGAGAGTTGGGCGTCCATGACGTTCCTCCAGGGCCAGCTCGCTCTGCACACAGATCTGTGTACAGAAGAGAGCTCCGGTGTGCGAGGATGCCGCCATGAGCCTCCTCGAGGAGCGTGACATACCATCCGGAGTTCATTCGGCCGGCGTGCGCCTGCCCCGTAGGCTGGGCCTCCCTGACCTGGTTCTCACTCAGATCCTATGCGTGGTTGGGAGCTCCTGGGTGGGTGTCGCGGCCGGCATTGGCCCATCGCAGACACTGCTCTGGGTCACGGCCATGCTGCTCTTCTACCTGCCAATGGCAGCCTCCGTCATTGCACTCAACCGCGCCATGCCCCTGGAGGGCGGCCTGTATGTGTGGGCGCACAAGGGATTCGGCAGCTTCGGCGGCTTCCTGACAGCCTGGAACCTGTGGGTCTACGGCATCGCCGTCACTGCCACTATCCTGTATGCGATCCCGACCGAGCTCGCCTACCTGATCGGTCCCTCCGCCGCCTGGCTGCCGGAAAGCCCCCATGCCGCGCTTTGCATCGTTGCGGGCGTGGTCGCGCTCGTTACGCTTGCGTCGCTGCGCGGTCTGGAGCTTGGCAAATGGATCCATAACGTCGGTGGCCTTGCAATCCTTGCCGTCTTTGCCACCCTGATCCTGCTGCCGTTTCTCCGCCATACGCCGCTCCCGTACAGGCCCATCACTATCCAGCTGCCGCCACGGAGCCTGCGATCCTTCGCACTGTTTGGCCAGATGCTCTTCGGCGCGCTTTGCGGACTGGAGTACATCGCCATCCTCGCCGGCGAAAGTCGGCAGCCTGCCCGCACGATCGGACGTTCTGTGTGGGTCGCCTCCCCTGTCATCTGTGCGATGTTCATCCTCGGCACCAGTTCGGTGGCAGCGTTTGTACCGGTCAGTCGACTCGACTACATCGCCCCCATTCCGCAGACGCTTCGCACAGCCTTCGGGACGACAGGTGTCGGCAATGTCCTGGCGGTAACGGCGATTGCGCTGTTGCAGCTCCGGCTGCTTGGCGCAGCCAGCTATCTGTTTACCGGTGTAACGCGGCTGCCCATGGCTGTTGGCTGGGACGATCTGGTGCCGCGCTGGTTCAGCCGGCTCCATCCGCGCTGGCGAACACCCTACCGCTCCATCCTGTGTACAGGCGCACTGGTCTTGCTGATGATCCTGCTGGCCAGCTTCGGCGTCCATGCGCAGGAAGCCTTTCAGCTGCTCATGAATGCGAGCCTCACACACTATGAGCTGGCCTACCTGGTTATGTTCGCGATCCCGCTCGTTGGCGCCTCCGCTCTGCGGCGCGTTCTTCCGGGTTGGCTCCGGTGGAGCTCGGCTGTCGGCTTCTGCGCGACCCTGCTCAGCCTGCTCCTCTCGGCATTTCCTTTCGTCTCTGTTGTGGATCCACGCGGGTACGCACTGCGGATCGTCGGAACAGTGCTTGCAAGCAATGCTCTAGCCGTGGGCCTCTATCGCACCCGGGCGATCAAGCGCTCCGTAGCCTCCCGGCAAGCGGCCGCTTTGGAGGGCACTGAGCACTTGGCGCAGAGCGAGTTCGCCGGGGAAGCCGGTGAGTAAAGGCGGCTTACTGGCCGTACGTAGCCGCAGCCCCGTGCTTACGGAAGTAGTGCTTATCCAGGAGGCCCTGCGAGACTGGCCTGCAGCCTGGGTTGAGCTGCAGCGTCACCGACGCCATCTTGGCGACTGCCTCTAGAACAACAGCATGGTGCGCGGCTTGGAGAGCATCGCTCCCCCAGGTAAAGGGAGCATGGCCTGCGACCAAGACAGCCGGGATGGCTTCCGGATCCAGCGTGCGAAAGCGCCGTGTGATGGCCAGCCCGGTGTTATGGACGTAATCTCCACGGATCTCAAAAGGCGTGAGCTCTTCTGTGACCGGCACCGGCCCGTAGAAGTAGTCGGCGTGGGTTGTGCCCAGCGGCGGGATAGGCCGCGCAGCCTGGGCCCAGGCCGTAGCGTACTCAGAGTGCGTATGAACCACACCACCGATCTTCGGAAAGCCCCGGTACAGCAAGATGTGGGTTCCTAAGTCGGAGCTCGGCTTCAAGCGTCCCTCGACGACGCGGCCCTCAAGGTCCGTCACCACCATATCCTCGGGCTGCATGCTGCCGTACGGTACGCCGCTGGGCTTGATGACCAGCAGGCCTTGTTCCCGATCCATGCCGCTTGCATTGCCCCAGGTATGGATCACCAAGCCGTGCCGGACCAGCTCCAGATTGGACTCCAGAACCTCCGCCTTTAAGGCTTCCAGCATCTCCGCCACTCCTTTTTAAGCTTCTTATGCGCTGCTTACGTGCCTGAGGCTGCTGCAGCCGGGGCACGCACGCTCTTCACCGGAGCGACATGCACCACGCGGTTCTGCCCGGTTGCAATCTCAAGAAACGCATGGGCTGCCCGCGAAAGGCTCCTTTCCCGGCGGAACACAAGGGCCAGCTCACGGGAGATCCGCAGCCCGTCGACCTTGAGAATGCGCAGGCTGCCGGCTGCTACATCGGCGCTCACAACAGCACGGGGCAAAAAGCCCATGCCGAGTCCGGCACCAATCAGCCGCTTCAAGAGCTCGCTGGATTCCACCTCCATCGCAATCCTCGGCTGTGCGTCCTCGCTGCGGAAGAAGTCGTCAAGCTGATCGCGCTGGCGGCCGCTTTTAGGCAGCAGCAGCGGATACTCCAATAGTTCCGCGAGGCTCACCGTTTCCCGCCCGGCCAGCGGGTGGGCTGCGCTGGTGACAAGCACCACCTCATCCTTATGGATGCGCTCGATGGTCAGCCGCGCATCCTTGACCGGCAGGCTCACGATGCCGAAGTCTACCTCGCGATTGAGCACGTCTTCCAGGATGCGTGCCCTGTCAGCACGGACGATCTTAAGCGCTACCCGCGTGTACTGCTTCTTGAACGCGGCAAAGACCAGGGGCAGCACATACAGGCTGGTTGCTTCATTTGCGCTGATGGATATCTCGCCGCGCGGCGAGCGATGCAGCTCGGCGATAGTGATGCCGATGTGAGCATGGCACGACAGAACATGCTCGGCAAAGGGCTCAAAGACGCGGCCCGCTGCGGTAAATGTGACCTTGCCTCCGTCCCGATCGAAGAGGCGGGCACCCACTTCATTTTCCAGAGAGCGGATCTGCGCGGAGATCGCAGGCTGTGTCACGCTCAGCTTTTCTGCTGCGCGAGAAAACGATCGCAGGCGGCTGACTTCGAGAAAAGTACGAAGCTGTTCAAAATCCAAAGCACACCTCGACTTTCCCAAGCGGCTTCGCCACACCGGGTTTACGTTGCTTGCCGCTATTCTATCTGCCCTTGTTGCGCTGCCCTCCTTGCGGCGTGAGTACCGACTCTTTGTCTGTGAGCGGAGGGCTCAGCGTTCCGTCCGCGGGGCAAGAGGCAGGCTGCGAGCCTGCTTGAGTAGCTGCTCAACAGCGATGAGGTCTTCTTCCGTGTCCACGCCCCTCGTGTCGAAAGGCGTATCTGCGACCCACACATCCACTCCATTCTCCAGCAGACGAAGCTGCTCCAGCTTTTCGGTCGCTTCCAGGCGGCTGGCCGGCAGAGAAGGGAAGCGCTGCAACGCTTCTCGCCGGAACGCGTAGAGACCCAGATGTTTGAGGGGCTGTTGTGCGTCTGCTGCGCCATCACGATCGTACGGTATTGCGGCACGCGAAAAGTAGAGAGCTCGGCCGTCATGCGCCCGCACTACCTTGACCACGCTTGCCAGGTGCAGCTGGTCAGCCGGGCACGAGGTTGCAAGCGTGGACACCTCGACGATGCGGCCATCAGCGCGCGGCGTCAGCATGGGTGACAGGAGCGCATCGAGGTGCTCCGGCCGCAGCAGCGGCTCGTCTCCCTGGATGTTGACATAGATGTCCGCATGGATTGCCTCCGCCACCGCGTGGACGCGGTCTGTCCCGCTTGGGCAGTCCTCCGGCGTGAACACTGCCGGCATGCTCAGCCGCTGCGCGAGTGCCATAATCTCGGACGAGTCAGTTGCGATCAGCACATGGTGCAAGGCAGGGCAGGCCCTTGCCGCGCGATACACCCATGCCAGCATGGGCTCCCCGGCAATCTCGCGAAGCATCTTGCGCGGCAGCCTCGTGGAGGCTAACCGCGCCGGGATCACACCAAGCACATGCAGGGGACGAGGAACAAGGTGCTGAGTGGTCACCGGGCGGGTCTCCTTCGCAGGTGAGGATGCGGCCCCAGGAGCAAGGCCGCATCCTTCCCGTCCTGCTTATAGTAAGGAACAGGCGTGACGCGACCGACGTTGCGCCCCGGCTGTGTGGCTTGTACGATGAGCTGTGGCCATTCACGGCGGCGTAGCTCAGATGGTTAGAGCGACGGACTCATAACCCGTAGGTCGATGGTTCGATTCCATCCGCCGCCACCACCACCAGATACAGGTGGCCCTCTCCTTTACATCTCTCGCGATGATACTTTTGGCGCCAGGCTCGCTGGACCGAGAAGCTAGCAGTGGCCCTCCTCACTCTGCATCAGGAAATGAGTGATAGGCTCGAGAGCACCCCGCATCCCCTCTTTCGCCAATCTGCACCTGCGAGGAACACTCTCTATGCGCACGCTCCTGCGCTTTACGCTGCCTGCCGTGCTCGGTGCCACCGCCGTGGCGATTTCCCCTGCGCAAGCACCTCCGCAAGCGCTTGTCAACGTCACCGACACGCGCTTCGGCGCGGGGTGCCCGGCACCTGCTGATCCCTACGGCAAGCGCGACTCCACCTGCGCCATCCACGCGGCATTGCTCTTCGCCGAGGGTGCGGGTACCCCCGGTGCCGGCTATCCGGTGCTTTATTTTCCGCATGGCCTTTATAAGGTGGCCGGCACCGGCTACAGCTCAGCCCTGACGCTTACCAAAGCCGTAAGTCTCCGCGGTGATGGTGCGGCTACCACCGTGATCATGAATACGAGCGCCGTGGCGGCCACGCTTACCTACCTCAAGGCCCAGGAGTGCAGCCAGAAGCCCGGCTACTGTCCGCTTTCGGTGGAAGGCCTCAGCTTTGTCGGGCAGGGGCACACCACGGCGGGCGGTCTCATTGAGATCAGCAGCACCAACACCGGCACTATGCGCAATGTGGTACTGGGCAACACCGGCGGCATCGCGCTCAATCTCCAAGGCTCGAGTGAGCGCTGGTATTTCTCCGACATGGAGATCTCAAATGCGCGCTGGCCGGTTCTGCTCGAAGGCGACCCGAACGAGACCTACTTCAACCGCGTCAATGTGCTGAACGGAGGCGAGGCGGGCGACGGCTACTGCTACAGCGTGAACTGCCCCGGCGGCAAACGCATCGAGCAGGGCGTGTGGAGACCCGACCCGCACTCCGCCGTCTTCCTCGATGGTGACAATGTGCACTGGGCCAACTCATCCATCAAGAGCACAGAGGCCATCGGCGGTATTCGGCTTGCGCCTACCACCTCGTCCTTGACGCACACCTACATCGAAGGATTTCCGTGGGGTGGCCAGCCTCGGGCGAACCACGCCGTAGCGGCACCGGGCAAGGCGGAGCTGGGCCATCTCACCGCTGCCATCTCGACTTCGGCTCTTGACATCCCGGTCGATGACGCTGGCTGGCAGCCTCTCTATACCAACGACCCGGCGCAGGCTCACGGCGCAGAGGCGCATAGCTACACCAACAGCTATGCCATCTTCCCGGCCGATTACAGCTACAAGAGCCAGGAGCCTAGCCGTGCCGTGCCCGGCATCACGCGCGGCACCTTTGAGGGGATCCAGGTGAGCGCGTTCTCAGGCGACGGACAGGCCCACCTTTTGCGCCGTGGCCAGAACGCCATCGCTTGGCCTGCCGGCAGTGTGATCGAGCAAGCAGCGCCCAACGGCTACGGCGTGCTTCGGCTGGAGGAGAACCATTTCAACTCCTTAGGCGTGTTCTTCAGCCAGCGTTACCCCTCCGGCTGCAACGACACTGAGCAGCAGGCGCACTGGACCAGTTCGCCCTCTGAGCTGTGTGCCGAGGTCATCGCCGGCCTCGTACCCGATGGCTTTATGGTGCCCTTCCCGCAGCAGGACTACGTGCACAACACCTTCGCGCTCGATCTTGTGGATAATTCGATCTATATCGGGGGCAGTGAGAGCGACGGCGAAGGCTGGGTAAAGGTTCCCGGGAACGCCACGCTGACGATCAACGAGGGCGATGAGCCGTTGCGCAGTTTTGTCGATGCGGGGACGGCCCTGCAGAGCTATAGCAATGGCGCTGCCCGCGTCCAGATTGTGAGCTATGGCGGTGGGCCCAAGCCGGTCTCTGCGCTTGCCTATGTGGCGGATCCTTCAGCTGGCGTTCGCTTCTCGCCGCAGGAAGGCTTCTACGAGGCTGATGTGATTCGTGATGGAGCGCTGGCACACCAGTACCTGCACTCACAGTGCTGGTACGGTACCAGCCCTGGGAGCGCTGCAGGAAGCAACCGTGTTTGTGCCGCTGGTAATGCGCCGGTCGCGAGTCCGAGCGCCGCCGCTGCGACGAGCTCCGCTCTGGCTCGCTACTCGCTGCGCGACTGGCAGATCAATAGCTTGGCGCCGCGTGGCCAGCCTGAGGACTGCAAGAGCCATGACGGGGAAACCGGCGATGTGCACTTCAGCAATGCTGCCGACGTCTCACTGCTGGTCAGCGTCGGGCCTAATCCCGGCGCGGCGGTTGTGGGGTCCGCTGCTATCGCAGCAGACAGAACGAAGTTGACGGTGAGGCTCTGCAATACAAGCGATGGCCCTGTGCGCTGGGTGCAGGCACCTGTCGTCACCGTGACGCAGCTGCCCTGAACTGGCTTGCCGATCTACTGCGCCTGCGCAATCCGCTTGGTGCCCTGGTTGGCAGCGCGACAGATCGTCAGTGCGGTGGCTTGCCAGTGAGAACCGTCCGCAAACACTGCAGTCTGCAGCTCCAGCGCGCTCACGCCCGAAAGATTCTTGAGCAGAACGTCGGCTGTTGCGTCCTGGTTCGGCTGCACGCGGACGTGCAGGTGCAACGTCCGTGTAGGGATCGTTCTGGTGTCAAGCCCAACCTGCATCAGGGGGTAGGATCGACTTTCGGCGAAGCCGTGCGCGAGCAGGGTGAGCTCCACAACATCCAGCTTCCCGGCATTGCTGAAGGTGATGTGCAGCTTCGTGGCAGAACCCTCGGAGTTCGGCCCGACCAACAGCAGTCTTCCTGCCGCATCCTGATCCATCTGCATGGTGACGGGGCATCCGGCGCTCGCCGGAAGAAGTTCCTCGGACGTGTCGAGTGCTGCGGCGCCGAGCATAGGGGTGCTGAGTAAGGGCAAAGCGAACAGCAGGGTGGCTATCTGTCGCATAGGTTTTCCTCCGGTTACGCGTGTGTGGACGAGGGTAGCACCGCCGCCCTCCATCCGGGAAGACCCGAGAAGACCGGCTTACCACCTACCATCTTCTTGTCACCTACACCACTCTGAAGAGAACCTTTGCCGCTTCAGCTCGAACGCACGACGAATCGACTTCGCTTTCGCACTCGCGCACTCGGCATCTCAGGAGAAAGTTCGCGAGCGGAGGAGCCTTTCCCTGATGCAAGACACCCTTGAGTCCCAGGCAGTTCGGCTTGTCCATGGTTTTGGCTTGGAGAACCTCGTCACGGAAACGGTGCGGGTGCCGCAGCCTGGACCCGACGAAGTGCTGGTCCGCGTGCATGCCGTTTCGCTCAACTACCGCGACCTGCTTACCGCTACCGGCCGCTATAACCCGAAGCAGCGGATGCCGCTCACGCTCTGCTCCGATGGCGCGGGCGAGGTGATCGCCGTCGGTGATCGGGTGACGCGCTGGAAGCAGGGTGATCGCGTGGTCGCGATCTTTATGCAGGGCTGGCTCAGCGGACCGATCACGCGTGAAGCGGGACCTACGGCCTTGGGCGGTGGCCTGGACGGCATGCTCACACAGCTTCGCGTCTTGCACCAGGATGGACTGGTAGCAGTGCCGACGCACCTGAGCTATGAGGAGGCAGCCACGCTGCCATGCGCAGCCGTCACGGCTTGGCACTCGCTTGTGCCCGGCGCCCACATCCGCGCTGGCGATACGGTGCTGATCCTGGGTACCGGCGGCGTGTCCATCTTTGCCCTGCAGTTCGCGCTGCTGCATGGCGCACGCGTCCTCGTTACTTCCTCGAGTGACGAGAAGCTCAAGAAAGCCCGTGCGCTCGACGCCTCTGACACCATCAATTACAAGACGCATCCGGACTGGGAAGCGCAGGTTCTTGAGCTGACCGGGCGCCGCGGCGTCAATGCTGTGGTCGAAGTAGGCGGAGCCGGCACCTTTCAGCGCAGCATTCGTTCCGTGTATCCCGGCGGCCACATTGGTGTCATCGGCAACCTCAGTGGGCTGGATGCCTCGGTCAATATGGGTTCCGTGATCCAGAGCTCAGCGGTCATCCAGGGTATCTATGTCGGCTCACGCGAGATGTTCGAGGCAATGAACCGGGCCATCAGTCAGCACAAGCTGCAGCCAGTCATCGACCATGTCTTTCCCTTTGCAGAAGCGAAGCAAGCATTTGAAGCGCTCCAGGGTGCACAGCACTTCGGCAAGATTGTGATCTCGCTTCCCTCCTGAAGCCGGCGACTCTTCCGATCCGTTCCGCTGTCCAGCAGCGGGTATTCCGATGAAAGGTGTGCAGACCCGCATGACAACCATCAAAGGTCCCGCATTGTTCCTGGCACAGTTTCTCGGAGATAGGCCTCCCTTTGACTCACTCGATGCGATCTGCGCGTGGGCAGCCGGACTCGGCTTCAAGGCGGTGCAGATGCCCACGCACGACCTGCGCTTCTTTGATCTGGAGCAGGCAGCCGAAAGCCAGAGCTACTGTGACGACCTGCTAGCAAAGCTGGTCCGGCATGGCCTCGCGCTATCAGAGCTTTCCACGCATCTGCAAGGGCAGCTGGTCGCCGTGCATCCGGCCTACAATAATCTTCTCGCCGGCTTTGCTCCTGCTCGCTTCGCCGGCGATGAACCGGCACGCAGGGCCTGGGCTGTGCGCCAGCTGCAACTCGCAGCCCGTGCCAGTCGCAACCTGCACCTCCAGGCGCATGCCTCGTTTTCAGGCGCGTTGGCATGGCCTTACTTCTATCCCTGGCCGCAGCGCCCTCAGGGCTTGATCGAAGAAGCGTTTAGCGAGCTCGGCCGACGCTGGCTGCCGATCCTCCGCAGCTTTGATGAGGCTGGGGTGGATCTTTGCTTTGAGCTCCATCCCGGCGAAGATCTTCACGATGGCGCGACCTTCGAGCGCTTTCTGGAGAGCACCGGGCATCATCCCCGGGCCAACATTTTGTATGACCCAAGCCACATGATCTTGCAGGGGATGGATCCCGTGGCGTTCCTCGACCGCTATCACCACCGCGTGCGCGCCTTCCATGTCAAAGATGCGGAGTTTCGGCCCAGCGGGCGCTCCGGTGTGTACGGCGGCTATCAGGGCTGGGTGGAGCGGCCTGGGCGCTTCCGCACCGCAGGCATGGGCCAAGTGGACTTTGGCCAGATTTTTGCCAAGCTGGCGCAGTACGACTATCCGGGCTGGGCTGTGCTCGAGTGGGAAGATCCTCTCGAAAGCGCGGAGGAAGGCGCGCGCCGGGGAGCGGAGTTCATCCAGCGGCAACTCCTTTGCGTTACCGATCGAGCCTTTGACAATTTTGCGGGTGCGGAGATGAGCCCGGAAGCGTTGCGGTATCTGCTGGGGATCGAGCAGGAGCCGGGCTCTTAGGTCTTTCCCGCGAGCTGCCTCTTGTTCACTCCAGCGGATACAGGGTGAGCCTTTCTCGAGAATTCCTTTCTTCAAGCATCATTTGCGATAAGTACGGGTTCATATCATCACTTACCCGCCAAACCTTGCGGTGAAGCCCCGACCTATGCGAATCCTGACCCTTGTGGCAGCTTGCTTTGCTCCTGTTCTTGCTTCCGCTTTCGCGCAAGCCGTACCTGTGCGTTATCCGCAGGGAACAACGCATGGCTTTCTTGTTCTGCGGACGCTGGATGGCAAGACAATCGCTTTGGGCGATCTGGAGCAGCAGCTGCATAGGCGTCAGGTCGAGTCGCGTCTTACCTTTCGCTTCCGGGACGGTTCAATCGACGACGACAGAGCAGTGTTCACCCAGGCAGGCTCTTTTCATCTGCTCCGTGAGCATCACCTGCAGCACGGCCCTTCCTTTCCAAAGCCTATCGACATAGCTGTCGATTTTCCTCACAGCATTGTCACCACACGAGAGGAGCAGCCCGGCGGCGGTGCTCCCAAGATCACGACCGAGCATATGGACCTGCCGCCCGAGCTTGCCAATGGCATGCTGCTCACCATGATGGAAAATCTGCGCCCCGACGGCCCCGCATCGACGCTTGCCCTGGTCGTGTCTTACCACGGAGCACGGCTGATCCATTTGGACGTGACACCGCAGGGGACGATCCCGTTCCATGTGGGAGGGGTGAGGAAGCAGGCGCGGGATTTCTTGGTCAAAATCAGACTGGGTGGGGTGACCGGCATGGTGGCCCCCATCATCGGCAAGCAGCCAAGCGATTGCCATTTCTGGTTCCTGGAAGGAGGTGCGCCGATCTTTGTCCGCGAAGAAGGGCAGCTTTTTCAGGATGGGCCGGTGTGGCGGATCGAGCAGAGCGCACCTGCCATCCCGTAATTTGTCTTTCAACGCCTTCGCCGGGCAGGTCTTCCAATTGCCGCCCATCGTAAGGAGTATCATTCGAACGAGCCGACTTCTATCCGCTCCACCCTTCTTTCTCACGGGTATTCATGCAGAAAAAGCTTCAGCGTTCCGTTTTCGGTCTTTCCGTTGCCGTGGCAGTTGTCGTTTTGTTGGGTGGCTTTTTGCCTGCTAGCGTACGCGCCGGCGGCCTTGCTCCGACCGATGGTGCCTACAAGCAGATGGGCGTGTTTGAAGAGGTCTTGCGCAAGATCCAGAACTTCTACGTCGTCCAGCCCAGCCTGCCCGCGGTGACCGATGGCGCTCTCCATGGCATGCTGGAGTCGCTTGACGCTGATTCGAGCTATCTGACCCCTTCGGAGTACAAGGCCTACAAGGCGGAGGTGGCTGCAACCGCTGCCCCGTCCAGCAGTGAGCAGGTGGGACTCTCCATCAGCAAGCGTTACGGCTACGCTACCATTGTCTCCGTCATGCCCGGGAGCCCCGCTGATAAGCAAGGTGTGGAAGATGGCGACATCGTCGAGGCGGTCGATGGGAAATCGACCCATGCCATGTCTCTCCCAATGATTCGCCTGCTGCTCGAAGGCAAGAGCGGAACCAACGTCGCATTAGACATGATTGTTCCGGGCAAGGATGACCCTGTCATCAAGACGCTGCAGCGCGGTGCCGTACCTACGCCTGCGCTAGGCACACAGCAGTACGAAAGCAGCACTATCCTTTACCTCAAGCCGGCCGTGCTGACTCGGGAACGTGTCAGCGAGCTGGAAGCGCAGCTCAAGGGCATGGGGAAGAATGGCAACAAAAAGGTGCTCCTGGATCTTCGGGATGTCTCAATCGGTGATGAGCTACAGGGTGTCCGGCTCGCCAATGCCTTTGTCCAGACCGGCACCCTGGGGAGCCTGACCGGCCAGAAGTACCCGACGGAGACGTTCAACGCAGACGGCACAAAGTTCATCACCGCTGCGCCTCTCGCGATCCTTGTGAATCACGGAACAGCCGGGGCCGGTGAGATCATCGCCGCTGCGGTGCTTGCAGCCAAGCGCGGGGACGTGGTGGGCGACCGGACCTTTGGCGCAGGGACAGTCGACAAGACGATGGACCTCCCAGATGGCTCTGCCCTGATGCTCAGCGTGGCCAAGTACAACGCGCCTGATGGCAAACCCATCCAGGATAATGGTGTGAAGCCGAATATCCCAGTCAGCCTCAGCATTGATCAGTTCCTCGCCGCAGAAGAGGACCAGACGGCTGCAAATCCGTCGCGGCCGCGTGTGGATGATCAGCTGAATAAGGCGCTGGATCTGCTCAAGAACAAGAGCTAACAGGCGGAGTTTGAGGCGGCAGTGAGCCCCCGTCATGAAGGCAGCACAGGCCGCCGAAAGGCAGCATTTCCGGTCCAAGCAAGCGTTGCCGCGTCGTTTTCTCCGAGCTCCGCGGCGCGCCGGGCTGCCCGCCGCGAGCGGGAGCGTCGGCGCAGGCTCCGCAGAGTCGGCCTCATCACGCTTTGTATTCTTGCCGCTCTCTTCGGGTCGCTCGGCGGCCTGGTCCTGGTTGAGTCAGTGGACCTCCCGGAAGTGGCTGAGCTTGAACATTACCGACCCAGCACAGTCACGGAGCTCTATGACGTCCATGGCGAGCGCGTTGGATCCTTTGCGCTGCAGCGCCGCATCCCTGTGGCATACAACGCTTTTGCTCCGCTTCTGCGCGATGCTGTGGTTTCGATTGAAGACAAGGGCTTCCAGCATCATTTCGGTGTCAACGTCCTTCGTGTGATTGGCGCCGCTTACCACGATCTGCGTACCAAAGGGCGGGCACAGGGTGCCTCCACGCTGACGATGCAGCTGGCGCGTAATCTCTTCCTTTCCGACGAGCGGACCGCCGGCCGCAAGCTCGAAGAGACACTTCTCTCCATCCAGATCGAGCGGACCTTTACTAAGCAGCAGATTTTTACCATGTACGGCAACCAGATCTATCTGGGACACGGTGTCTATGGTTTTGAAGCCGGAGCCGAGTTCTTCTTCAGCAAGCATGCTAGCGACCTTACCTTGCCGGAGGCCGCCCTGCTGGCCGGCCTGCCGAAAGGCCCCGAAGAGTTCTCCCCCACGCAGCATCCTGAGCGCGCGCTCCGGCGCCGGAACCAGGTTCTGGCTGCCCTGCGCAGCGACGGCCGCATCACTGCCGCGGTCGCATCAGACGCGGAGGCGCAGCCGCTTGGCCTGACGCTGCAGGCACCTCCCAACACAGAAGCACCCTGGTTTGTGGAAGAGGTACGCCGCGAGCTGGAGCGGCAGCTCGGTACAGAGATCGTGCATGAGGCGGGCCTCCGGGTTTACACCACGCTCGACGTGGGCCTGCAGCGCGCGGCCAACCGGGCCGTGGAGGAGGGCCTGGCCGGCTACGAGCGGCGGCAGGGCTGGCGCGGGCGGCCCATCAACCTTGCAGTGAAGCATGTAAACGTGGACACCTTCCGGCACCCTGACTGGACAATTCCGCCCACGGCAGGAGCATTCTTCCATGCGCTGGTCGTCTCAGCCACGAGCGGCGAGGTGCGGGCACGGATCGGCAGTGAGCCCGTACTGCTCCACCTGGCGGAGTGGGCCTGGACCGGGCACCGGTCCGCCGCGGAGTTCCTGCAGCCCGGCGATGTCATCTACGTGCGGCTGACCAGCCGGGATGTAACGGCCTGGCACGCCAGCCTGGAACAGGATACCGGCGCGCAAGGTGCTCTGTTGGCCCTCGATAATGACACAGGCGACGTCCTCGCCATGGTGGGCGGGCGAGACTTTGCGCTTTCGCAGTACAACCGCGCCACAGAAGCGGAGCGGCAGGTGGGGTCCTCCTTTAAGCCTTATGTGTACACAGCTGCCGTGGAAGCAGGCGCGACGCCGGAGCAGACCATCCTGGATGACCCAACATCCTTTGGCGGCTACATGCCGCGCGATTTCGAGGGAAATACGCTGGGCGAGATCACTCTGGAAAAGGCCTTTGCCGACTCGCGCAACATCCCGGCCGTGCGCCTCGCGGCCAGCGTAGGCATGGCCAAGGTCGCTGCCACAGCCCACCGCTTCGGCATTACCAGTAAGATCCCGGAGTACCTTCCGGTGGCACTTGGCGCCGTCGAGATCACACTTGCCGAACAGGTGTCAGCTTACTCAGTCTTTCCGAATGACGGGGTGCGCGTTACCCCACGGCTGATCCGCAGCGTCACCGATGCTGATGGCCTGCCGCTCGGCGATGCAGATGCCTCCTTGCTCGCAAACACGAAAGCGCCCGGCGGGGCAGCAGTCGTGACAAGCTCCGGCACCGCACGCACAATGGTCCGCTTCCTCCGGGCTGTTATAGCCCCGGGAGGCACAGGTGCTGACGCAGGGAGCCTTGGGCACCCGTTAGCCGGCAAGACCGGAACGACCAGCAGCTTCACTGACGCGTGGTTTTTGGGCTTTTCACCTTCTATGACGTGTGGCGTTTGGGTCGGCTATGACGACAGAACACCCCTAGGGCAGGGTGAGACAGGCGCAAAAGCTGCATTGCCGATCTGGATGGATGTTCTGCGCGTGGCTGACGCACAACGCCCCAATGAGAACTTTGCCGGGCATTAGCAGCTCCAGGCCTGAGACATTCTGCTCTCGCTTGGTACCCTAAGGAGATGACAGACACCGCAGACGCCACGCCGCCCGTCGTGCTGTACAGCCAGCCGGGCTGCGCTCCCTGTTTTGCTGCCCGCATATTTCTCAAAAGCCGAGGCGTTGCCTTCGTCTACAAGGATGTGCAGGCAGACCCGCAGGCCTTTCGTGAGTTGATGGACCTGGGCAGCCGGTCAACTCCTACCTTGCGCGTAGGTTCCGAGGTCATGATCGGCTTTGACCCGGAAAAGCTGCAGGCACTGCTGGACGCAGCTCAGGCCCAAGCCGGCACCGAGCGGTAACTTGATCTCCCGCGCTACCACATCATGGCTCACGCTCGGCGTCATTGCGGTGGTTGGGGTTGTCGCGGCAGACTACGGGATCTTCCTCTACCGCCAAAGCCATGGAGACGTGCTCTCCTTCGTGCAGGTGCGGCAATATGTGCCGGTCAACCGCGGCAACGGTAAATACGAGTACGACTTCGTTGGGCATGTGGACGTGCCGTGTATGGAGGCCTTGCTACCGCATCTACGGCTGCCGCCCTGCTGGTGGGTGAGCGTAAACCGCTTCGATTGGCACTGACGCCGAATCTGCCGCATAGATAAAAAGCCCTGCCTGTATTGGCAGGGCTTTTTATCTCAGTGATGCAGGGCTTTAGTCGCGCACCGCCAGCTCTTCCTCGTGGATCGGGTGAGCGCTGTCTTCCGGCGTTGGGATCGGGATCTCGCCCTCCTTCTCGCCTTCCTTTGCTTCGTGATACTCCTGCTCCGTATTGATCTTCCATAGGTTGGTCTTGTCCATGTTGCCAGCAAGGATGTTATCGACCGAAGTCATGGCGGTCAGCATGGAGTGATCCTGGTTGTTGTACTTGTGCATGCCGTTACGGCCCACCAGGAATAGATTTTCAAAGCGATCCATGTAGCGAACGATTTCATCAAAGCGCTCGTAGGTGCCGAAGTAGGCCGGGTAGGTCTTGGGCACACGAAAGACACAGGAGTCGCGTACGTCCACCGCGTTGAGTATGCCGATCTTGGCCACTTCACTGATAGCGAACTGGGCAATCTCCGCATCCGGCTTGTTCCAGAGCGGGTCCGTGTCGTAGCAGAAGTACTCGAGCCCAATCCATATCTTGCTTGGGTCAGCTACCAGGTAAGGGCTCCAGTTGTTAAAGATCTGCAGTCGCCCAACCAGCACATCCGGCTCCTGGATGTAGATCCAGGTATCTTTGAGCGGCGCGCCGTCGGGCTCCGTCACCAGCAGGCGATCCACCAGCAGCCCGACGGTGATGAAGTCCCGGTACATCAGCCCGTCAGAGATCGCTTGAACCTCCGCTGGGATCGGCGTGTCAATCACGCGCAGGAGCTCGCGGATGGGCATGGTGGAAAAGAAGTAGTCGCCGCGGAGCCGAACGGGCGTGCCTTGCGGATCCGTCGCCTCGATGGAGAGGATGCGATCGACCCCGTCTGCGCCAGTCTCTACATGCAGCTGTGTGACGCGCCAGCCCATGCGCAGCTCCCCCCCCTGCTGCTGTACCAGGTCAGCCACATGCTCCCACAGCTGCCCGGGGCCAAACTTGGGGTAGAGGAACTGCTCAATCAGCGAGGTTTCCGTGTTCTTCTGTGCGATATCGGCCCGGCTGTTGCCTTGCGCCTTCTTCCCGCTAAAAGCTTTCTTTAGGAAGTGCATCACCGCAGTACGCAACGACAGCCCCTTAATCCGCTGCGCACCCCATGCGGCTGAGATCTGCTCGCAAGGCACACCCCACACCTTTTCGGTGTAGCTCTTGAAGAAGGTGAAGTAGAGCTCTGTACCAAAGCGGTTGATCAGGAAATCTTCCAGCGTTTTCTCACTCTTGCGTGGGAACAGCCTAGCCTTGATGTAGGAGAAGCCGATCTTGAGTGTGCGCAAGGCACCCAGGCGACCCAGCGTCGCCGCAGAAAGTGAAAGAGGATAGTCAAAAAAGGAGCGCAGAAAGTAGATGCGGCTCTTACGGGGGCGCACCAGCATGACACAGTCCGGGTCGGCGCTGCCGGGTACAGAGTCGCGGCCCGCATAGGCTGCCGGCGGGCCGCTGCGCACCGTGCGCTGCTGGTTCCGGTACTTGATGGCGAACTCTCCGTCTGCGTTTTCTCCCACGATCGGCATCAGGGAAGTCCACCAGTCCATAACCCGGTCAGACTTGGAGAAAAAGCGATGACCCCCGATATCGATCCGGTTTCCGTTGTAGCGGATTGTGCATGAGATGCCGCCGATCCGCTGGCTAGCCTCGAGCACAATCGGCTGGATGGAAGAGCGACGGCAAAACTCAAGAGCCGCGGTCAGCCCTGCCGGGCCGGCGCCGATGATGATTGCAGTTTTTTTTGTTGCTGCCAAAAGGCACCTATGAACAAAGCTTAGAACAGGCGGAAATACCTGACGAAGGGACGCCCACGCAGTTCTGAACTCTGGGGAGAGTTATCTATATTGTCAACGCTGCCGTAGCGAAAGAGCAAGGTTCAGCACGAAGCACAGCTTCATTCACATTGCAGTCGCCGTGGCAACCTTTTAGCAGCGCGCTAATGGGCCGGGGCTGCTCCTTTGCGCGGCTTGACTTTGCGGAAGCCCCAGACCACCAGCACACTTGCAAAGCAAACCACCGCCAGCCAGCGAAAAACATCCACAAATGCCCACAGCAGCGCTTGCATGTTGAGCTGGTTATAGAGCACGCCTCCTGTAGCGCCGCCGGCATTGGCAAGGTTTGTCTGGTGATTGAGAAAGCCCTGCACTTGCTGCACCCGGTTCTGAAAGACGGCCCCAGACTGCGCGAGATTGTTGTTGATGTCGTTCTGATGCGCGTCCTGACGGCGCGTCAGCAGCGTCGAGGCAAGCGAGATTCCTATTGATCCGCCGATGTTGCGCAGCAGATTGAAAATGCCGCTCGCGTTGCCGATCTGCTGCTTCTTGAGCGTGCCATAGGACACATTGTTGATGGGCGCGAAGACAAAGGAGACGGCAAAGCCGGTCAGCACGATGGGCACGATCATAGTGCGTGGACCAATATCCAGAGTGAGGTTGCCGAACGAGAGAGCCACCAGGCCGTAGATAAGGAAGCCGGCAGTGAGCAGGTACCGAGCATCGATCCGTGTTCCCAGGAAGGCGATGACCGGGATCGCAGCGATCGATCCGAGACCACGGGGAAAGACGGCGAGGCCAGCCGTGAGCGCTGTGTAGCCAAGCAGCTCCTGGAAGAAGAGCGGAAGCAGCGTCACGACCGAATAAAGGGTGACGCCAAATAGCGCAACGAGAACGCAGCCGACAGCAAGATTCCGATCCTTCAAAATACGCAGATCGACCAGCGGATGTTTGTCGCGAAGACAGTGGATGATGAACCAGATAAAGGAAGCCACGCAGAAAAAGACCGCCCAGCGAATCCAGATCGCGCCGAACCAGTCGTCCTCCTGTCCCCGGTCGAGCACAATCTGGAGGCAGCCTGTCCAGATCGCGAGAAGCCCGAAGCCTAGATTGTCAAAGCGTCCCGGCCTGGCGTCTCGGATGTAGTCGGGATCGTGCACAAAGCGCCCGATCATAAAGAGCGCAAGGATGCCGACGGGGATGTTGATGTAGAAAGCATAGCGCCAGCTGTAGGAATCAGTGAGCCAACCGCCGAGGGTGGGGCCGAGCACAGGCGCAACCACAACGCCAAGCGTGTAAACGGCAGTGGCTGCCGAGCGCTTGGCCGGCGGGAAGCTTTCGAGCAGGATGGCCTGAGCGAGAGGCTGCAACGCGCCGCCGCCTGCGCCTTGCGCGATTCGAGCCAGCAGGATGAACAGCAGAGAAGGTGCTGAGCCGCAAAACACTGAGGAAACGGTGAAGAGCGCGACACAGACCATCAGAAAGCGTTTGCGGCCGAACTTAAGCGAAAACCAGTTGCTGGCCGGCAGAATCACGGCATTCGCAACCAGGTAGCTGGTCAGGACCCAGGTCGCCTCATCGTTCGAGGCAGAGAGTGAACCGGCAATGTAGGGCAGAGCCACAGCCGCAATCGAGGTATCGAGCACCTCCATAAAGGTGGCCAGCATGACAGAAAACGCGATAACCCATGGATTCTTCGGGTAGATCTCAGCCGGCTGCGAAGCTTCGTCTGGCACTGAGGAGGGTCACATTCTTACGACTTGAAATCAATGGCGGCTTCGGCAGCAAAGCGAACGACGCCTGGTTCAATGCGACAAAGACCCGGCAGGCCGTCATCATGACCCTCGCTCCGGACCCTTCGCTTCGTCCATGGATTGTAGGTGCCTAATGAAAGCCGGAGCTTCCTGAGAACACCAATAGTTTCAGCTTAGATCAACGCAGAGGTACAAAGATGCATGCAGCCCTCGATGTTGGCAGGAAGAACATGCCAAGCAAAACTTGTGAAACCTGGATAGATGTACGCCATCAGATAAGTTGACAGTAAGCCACTCAAGTGTAATTCTGATGTGGCTGGCAAACATTCAAGAGCTAAAAACAGGCGGGGGCGACGTAGCAATGGCGAAGATTATCGGTATTGATCTAGGTACGACAAATTCAGTTGTGGCAGTCATGGAGGGTGGTGAGCCCAAGGTGATAGCGAACGAGGAGGGTGGGCGCACCACCCCATCCGTGGTGGGCTTTACCAAGAGTGGAGAGCGGCTGGTCGGCCAGGTCGCCAAGCGCCAGGCTATTACCAACCCTGAGAACACGATCTACTCCGTAAAGCGCTTTATGGGCCGCCGCGCCAACGAAGTGAATGATGAAATGAAGATGGTCCCTTATAAGGTGAAGCAGGCCGGCGATCACCTGACCGTTGAGGCGCAGGGTAAGGACTACACCCCGCCCGAGGTCTCGGCCATGATCCTGCAGAAGCTTAAGAAGGCAGCCGAGGATTACCTGGGCGGTTCAGTGACTGAGGCTGTCATCACGGTACCTGCATACTTCAACGACGCGCAGCGCCAGGCTACCAAGGATGCAGGCCGCATCGCCGGGCTTGATGTAAAACGCATTGTGAACGAGCCCACGGCAGCCGCACTTGCCTACGGCCTCGACAAGAAGAAGGACGAGACGATTGCGGTCTATGACTTTGGCGGCGGCACATTTGATGTGTCAATCCTCGAGGTAGGGGATGGCGTCATCGAGGTCAAGGCGACCAATGGCGACACGCACCTGGGCGGTGACAACATCGACCAGAAGATCGTGGATTGGCTCATCGACGAATTCAAGAAGAAGGAGGGCCTGGATCTGCGCGCCAAGGGCAACGAGATGGCCCTGCAGCGCCTGAAGGACGCAGCCGAGCGTGCCAAGATCGAGCTTTCAACGGCCATGGAGACGGAGATCAACCTGCCATTCGTGACCGCCGACGCCTCCGGTCCTAAGCACCTCGTCGAGAAGCTGACCCGCGCAAAGCTCGAGCAGCTGGTCGACGACATCCTGCAGCGCTCGCTCGAGCCCTGCAAGAAGGCGATGCAGGATGCCGGCGTGACCGCCTCACAGATCGACGAGGTCGTGCTGGTTGGCGGCCAGACCCGTATGCCCAAGATCCAGGAGCTGGTTAAGGGCCTGTTCGGGAAGGAGCCGCACAAGGGCGTCAACCCGGATGAGGTCGTGGCGATCGGTGCTGCTGTCCAGGCGGGCGTGCTCTCAGGCGATGTCAAGGATCTGCTGCTGCTGGATGTGACTCCGCTGACGCTCGCGATTGAAACCATGGGCGGCGTGGCAACAGGCATGATCACGCGCAACACTACGATCCCGACCAAGAAGACCGAGACCTTCTCGACCGCTTCTGACTCGCAGACCGAGGTAGAGGTTCACGTGCTCCAGGGTGAGCGCCCGATGGCTGTGCAGAACCGGACGCTGGCAAAGTTCAAGCTCAGTGGGATTCCGCCGGCGCCGCGTGGTGTACCGCAGATCGAAGTCACGTTTGATATTGATGCGAATGGCATCCTGAATGTGACGGCCAAGGACAATGCAACCGGCAAAGATCAGAAGGTGACCATTACCTCCTCCTCCGGCCTGAGCAAGGAAGAGGTCGAGCGGATGGCCAAGGAAGCCGAGGCACATGCTTCGGAAGACAAGGCAGCCCGCGAGGAGATCGAGGCCCGCAATAGCCTGGACTCCATGGTCTACAACATCGAGAAGATGCTGAAGGATTCGGCGGACAAGGTGCAGGGGGCGGAGAAGGCCGAGGTTGAGTCGGCTCTTGCTTCTGCCAAGACGGTACTGGCTGGAACGCCAGGCGCGGAGCAGCTCAAGAGCGAGCACGAGAAGCTCACGGCAGCCTCGCACAAGCTAGCGGAGGCGATGTACAAGGCTACGCCTTCTACAGATGGCGGCGCACCGGCGGGCGGCGCAGCAGCCGCTGCAGGTACGGCGGATGAGCATGCCCATCAGGACGAGGGTGTGATCGATGCCGAGTACGTGGATGTAGATCCGAAGCGGTAAGCGTGAAAAAAGAACTGCGAGGGCAAAGCGCCCTCGCAGCTTTTTGTCAGAAGCAGGGTTTTTACGAATGAGGATCGGCCGGCGTGAGCTGACCTGGAAGGTGGAAGCGATGACAAGCACTTTGTGGCAGTGTGAGCAGTTACGAGCTGGGCAGGTTTATAACAAGGTGCTGTTCCACTCGCGCGGTGAGGCGGAAAGCTTTATGCAGCAGATGCGGCGTGTGGAGCCTGACGTGTTCTGGAGGCTCGAAGCAGTCGCTGCCCAGGCCCTCTGGAACTAGCGCGATCTGTAACGATAGGGTCCCAAATGACGCCGAGCTGCCTAGGCAGGTCGGGAAGGAACAAACGCGAAGCGATCTTTGAGACGAAGAAACGGCTTCTCCAGGAAGCGGTACGACAGCGACGCAAGTCCGATGGTCAGGGCTAGTGTCACGGTGTAGGTAAGCGCCACGCCTGGTACGAATGCGAGGTGGAGCTTCCTTTCAACGGCTGCGCCGACCATGACTCTCAACACATAGTGGAAGACATACAAGCCGTAGGAGATCTTCCCAAGGTAGATGAAAGGCTTTGTCCACGGGGGCATGCGGGTGTTGAGGAAGGCACAAAGCAGCAGAACGCAGCCCGCGTCGATGCACAGGTAACCGGCCAACACCTGGCCGTTTTTGAAGGTTGGCGCCGGGTCAAGAAAGTGAAAGGGAAATGCTGTTAACAGGAGCAGCCAGAAGCCGCCAGCAGCGCACAGGAGGCGCAGCCCAGCGCTTAGCTGCCACCCGCGGCGATGGGTTAGCAAGGCAAGCACACCGCCCAGGGCAAAGAATTGAAACTGGCTGATGCCGTTGCACCAGAGCGTTGGATCCTTGGCATAGTGAAGAGCAGGCAGCAGGAAGTCAGTCGCCCACGCAAGAGGAAGCACAAGGGCAGCAGCCAGCAGGATGCCACGGTGCCGCAGCCGTGAGATCAATGTGGGCCAGAGCAGGTAGAACTGCTCCTCGACGGAGATGCTCCACAGGGGACTCAAGATCGGGTTGTGGGGAAAGCCCTGGAGGACGACCGCCCAGTTCCCGCACAGAAGCAGATAAGGGACAAGAAAACCGGCCGGGCTGGAATATCGATGGACCAGATGGGGCAGGATGGCAGCCGCGGCGAGGACCGCAAAGTAGAGAGGCCAGATGCGCAGGACGCGCCGGACGTAGAAGGCACGGATATGGATCGTCCCGGTCGACTCCTGCTCGCGCAGGAGCAGCTCTGTGATCAAGAAAGAGCTCAGGGTAAAGAACAGGCATACGCCGGATGCGCCCGCCTCCTGGAGCGCGTGCACCAGTTGGAAGTGTGTGTCGAGGAAGGACCCGGGCAGCAGGTGGTGGTTGAATACCAGGAAGAACGCGAGAAAGCGTAGGACATCGAGTTCCGGCCTGTAATAACGATTGGTTCCAGAAACCCGTCCCGTTTTGGCCGCGAGGGAACTCCGGGTCTGCTCCCTGCGAAGGAAGCCGGGAGGTTGCTTTGTATCTGCCGAATGGGCGACAGGGAAAGACTTATCTGCTGCCACGGAGAGAACGCTCCTTCCCTCTTTGCTTCCAGTGCGGCGAGTATAGCGACGGAATGATGGAAAGAAATATGAGGAAGAGGACGGATGCCTGAAGGCCACGAGATTCACCGCTTTGCCCTGCGCCAGGCGGCTGCGTTTGCAGGGAAGAAAGTTCGGGTTGACTCGCCAAATGGCGGCTTCCCGGATGCAGGGCTGCTGGACGGACGCAAACTGCTGGAGGTCAAGGCGCTCGGCAAGCACCTTGGTTACCGCTTCGGCAAGGATCTGACGCTCCATGTGCACCTGGGCCAGTATGGTGACTTCTGGGAAGGAACCCAGCCGATGCCGGAGCCTAAGGGTGCTTTGCGCTTCCGCATGTGGACCAGGGCGGAATGGCTCGAGTTGCGGGGGCCGACAGACTGCCGGATTTTCTCAGACGAGCAATGGCAGGCGTTGGAGGCCCGCATTGGGCCAGACCCCCTGGTCGAGGGGACGGACCCGAAAGCGATGTTTGTGCTGATCCAGACCAAGAAGACGCCCATTGGCGTTTTGCTGATGGATCAAGCGGTGGTAAGTGGGATCGGCAACATCTACCGCGCCGAGTTTCTGTACCGGGCGCGCATCTGCCCGGACCGGCCGGGCCGCGAATTGAGCACGGTCGAACTACGAGGAATGTGGAAGGATGCAGTGACATTGATGCGCGACGGTATGGAAGACCGGCGCATGGTCACGACTCGGCCGAAAGACAGGCCGCACCCGCGGGGCACCGCGCTCAAGGAAGAAGTGCACTACGTGTACCGGCGGCAAGGCAAGCCATGCCGCGTGTGTGAAACGGAGATAGAAAGCAAGCCCATGGCAGGGCGCACCGTGTACTGGTGCCCAACCTGCCAGAAAGACTGAACGATGCCGGCAGGACCACAGCAGAAGGACTATTACGGCGCGCTTGGCATAAAGAAGACGGCGACGCCTGACGAGGTGCGGAAAGCCTTCAGGAAGCTCGCGCGCAAATACCACCCCGACGTGAACCCGAACGACAAAAAAGCCGAGGATAAGTTTAAGGAGATTTCCGAGGCGAATGAAGTGCTGAGCGACGAGAAGAAGCGCAAGGTTTACGACCAGCTCGGCTTCTACACCGATGGCATTGACCCGGCCCAAGCCGAGGCGGCGGCTCGCGGGGGCTACGGGTACGGGGCACCGGGTGCGGGACGCGCCGGGCAGGGCGGCGGCGTGCCCTTCGACTTCAGCGGTTTTGATTTCTCCGATTTTGAGAGCACAACCGGCCGCCGCCGACCAGCCGGAGCAGCGCCCGGCGTGGACCCGTCCGCCGGGACGGGCTCAGGCGGCTGGCGTGACATTTTCTCGGGCATGTTTTCAGGAGCAGGCGCTGGAAGGCAGCAGCAGGCTGAGCCTGGGACCGACCTGGAGTACCAGGTGCCCGTCGAGTTTTGGACAGCGATCCGCGGAGGCACGATGCGGCTCGAGGTAAATCGCCTGGAAACCTGCCCCACCTGCAAAGGCCAGAACCAGAGCGCGAGCGGCGGTGCCCGCACTTGCCCCGAGTGCCAAGGCTCAGGCCAGGTTACACAGATGCATGGCCAGATGAAGTTCAATGTGCAGTGCAAACTGTGCGGAGGCTCCGGCAAGATCGAGAATGCGTGCCCGACCTGCCATGGCGAAGGCCGAGTGCGCCGCATGGAGCAGGTGGAGTTCCGGATCAAGCCGGGTACACGCGATGCGCAGCGTATCCGGCTCGCCGGCAAAGGAAATGCGGGCACAGGGAGTGCTCCCGCCGGAGACCTTTACCTCATCATGAAGGTAGGGACGCATCCGGTATTTACTAGGCAGGGCGATGACATTACGCTGCGGGTGCCGGTGACGGTACCGGAGGCAGCGCTGGGCGCCAAGATCGACGTACCGACGATTGATGGCCGCACCCAGCTCAAGATCCCGCCCGGCACGCAGGGTGGACAGAAGCTCAGGATGCGTGAGCGGGGCGTCGGCTCTGCTTCTGTAGAAGGCAAACGCGGCGACCAGATCGTGACCATCGAGATCGCCGTGCCGCAACTGAGAGACGAGCGCTCGAAAGAGATCCTGCGCGAGCTCGGTAAGCTGAACCCGGAGGATCCGCGCGAAAGCGTTTGGGGCAAAGTAGGCGGTTGAAAGCCTTCCAATAGCAAAGCCGTAAGAGAAACAGGGTAAGGTGGCTGCGAGGCCGGAAGGAGAATAAAGATGCCGACAAAGCGAAAGACCCGGGGCGCATACATGATCTCCTCGGTCGCCGAGATGTACGAGATCCATCCGCAGACACTGCGGCTGTATGAGCGTGAGGGTCTTTTGAAGCCCTCGCGTACCGAGGGCAACACCCGCCTCTACACAGACGAGGACCTGGAACGCCTCGAGTTCATCCTGAACCTGGCCCGGGAGCTGGGCGTAAACATCTCCGGCATCGCCATTATTCTGCAGATGCGCGAGCGTATGGAGGAGATGAACCGGCAGATGCAGGGTTTTGTCGATTACGTTCGCACTGAGATGCTCTCGCGCATGCAAACAGACCCTGCCGGCCCTGCGGCGATTGTGCCTCTCCGCCGTCCAACCATTGTGCCGTCTGGGCGAAACAGGAGATAGCTGCATCTTTAAGCTGCTTACCATCCCTGACGCGTCCTGCCCATGCTGACGCTGTCTCTGTATCTAGGCTGGCTTGGCCTATTTACTTCGACCATTTTCTCCGGCATCGTGGCGGCCGGTGTGGTGCGTGTCGGCCGCGAACGGCGCCGCCTTAACCGGGCGAAGCTACCTGCTTATCAGCCTGCCGTTTCGCTCTTTAAGCCATTGTGCGGGGCAGAGCCGAACCTTGCGCTGCACCTTGAAACCTTTTTCCAGCAGAACTACGCCGGACCGTTCGAGATACTGTTCTGCGCACGAGATGTCGAAGACCCTGGCCTAAGCGCAGCACGCTCCGTGGCGGCGCTCTACCCGCATGTGCCGGTACGATTTCTCGCCGTTGCAGGCCCTGCGTTTATCAATGCTAAGGTCAGCTCGCTCGAACGGATGGCGCAATACGCAGAGCATGATCTGTTCATCATCAGTGACAGCGACGTCCGGGTGACCCCGGAGTATGTGCGGGAGGTTGTTTCGGACTTTCGAGACCCCGACGTGGGGGCGGCGACATGCCTCTATCGCGGCATCGCCGAACGCGGTTTCTGGGCCAAGCTCGAAGCCACAGGGATGTCGGTCGAGATGACGGCCGGCGTCCTGGCTGCCAACCTGATGGAAGGCATGCAGTTTCTGCTGGGACCCACCATGGCTGTGCGCCGCGCCGCTGTGGAGCGGATCGGCGGCTTCGGAAAACTCGGCCCCTACTGCTCTGATGACTTTCTGCTCGGCAACAGGGTGGCGGCGCTGGGCTACAAGGTAGCGCTTTCCCGCCACGTCATCGATCACATTGTCTTAAACCTGACATTCCTAACTAGTATGAAGCACCAGATCCGCTGGATGAAGTCAACGCGCTTTTCAAGGCCGCGCGGCCACTTCGGCACGGTATTTACCTTTGCTGTGCCGTTTGGTCTTCTTGCCGCCGCTGCTGCCGCAGGGCTGCACCATGGGCAGTTAGCGGTAGAACTCCTGCTCTACGCGGTGCTCAGCCGCATTGCGCTGGCCTGGTTCGTCGCCGGCCAGGTCGTGCATGACCCGGCACTTCCACGCACGGCTTTGCTCTATCCTCTGCGCGACCTGATGGGCTTTTTCTTCTGGCTGGCGAGCTACAGCGGAGGCACCATTCTGTGGCGGGGCAAGCTCTACCGTCTGGGATCGGAAGGCCGTTTGCAAAGCGCTCAGGACTGATCGCTGCTCCTGCTTTTCTCGGTAGTACCCTTACAAGGGCCGATCGGTGTAGAGCGTCCGCTGGCCGGCCTCCTGGTCTGCCAGCGTGAGCATCCGGTACAAGCGTCCTTTACCCAGCAGCGCCTCCACATGCTGCCGAGATTCCGGCGGTACAAACAGAAAAAGCCGGTGCGGAGAGTGCGCCGCTCCCCACTCGGCGGCAAGCGCATCCTCGTCGACAAAGATGGGTGCCGCATCCGGGTAGAACGACCCCCACAGCATGGAGGACGAGCGCCCGTTCACTAACTGCGCCTGCATGCCGGTGTAGAAGATGACCGAAGAAGCATTGGCCTGGTCGCCGTAAACGATGAGCCGGTCCCCGGGTTGCCTGCTTCGATTGATCACATCTGCCATGCTGCGCGAAGAAAGCAGCGGCTCAAAGCGGACGAGCGCTATGTGGGCCGCGACGAGAAAGATCGCCATCGTGAGCGCTACAAAGGTGGTTGCCTCAAGCCTGTGCCCGCGCCGCCTGAGCACCAGGGCAAGCACCGGGCCTACCAGGAGCGCCACCGCTGCCAGACCAGCTGGCAGCCGGAGCGCAGCAAAGGATGGCCCGGTCAGGTCAAAGAAGCGGGACATGGAAAGCGAGTAATCACCCACGCCGCGATGTGCCAGTAGACTCCCGATATCGGAGACAAAGGGCAGGTGGCGCGAGGCCCAGAGTCCATAGCCGAGTGCCAGGGCAGAGCTGACGCCGATAATCGTGAAGAGAAAGTGCCCGGCCAACAGCAATCGGGCCGCCAAAGAGGGCTGGCTAAGCCCCGCAACGTGCTGCTCCGCCTGCTCCCGTTCCAACAGCGAGAGCGAACCGGCAAACAACAGCAGCAGAGCAAACCAGGCCGGAAACGTGTAGTACTCCTGGTTGGTAGAAAGCGAAAAGAACAGCAGGATAAACGCAGCATAGAGCCCGAGCAGCAAGGTGGTGCGGGCGCGAAAGCGCAGGTGCCGCGCTGTTTCCGACGCCTCGTAGGCTGTTGGGTGAGTGTCCAAGAAAGTCAGAGTATTGGCAGTGTGTGCATGGAGCGAGTTCCACACCACGGTGCGGCCATGCCAAAGCCGGCTTAGGGCAGCCGGAAAGAAAAGCACCCACGGAAAGAGCCAGGCCAGGTGACCCGCCCAGAATACCCATCCCGGCTGCTTGTTGTAGTCATGCGGATAGCGCTTACCCAGGAAGCGGAGCACATGCTCGTTCACAAAGTAGAAGTAGAGAAAGCCATGCACATGGCCGAAGCTGGGCACATTGCCGATCGGGTTGCCATGATCCGGATTACGCAGCGCCGCCAGGATGTGCCAGGGCGCGCCGATGAGAAGAAATAGAAGGACACCGCCCAGCAGCCTGAACTCGCGCCAGCGGCGCCAGTCGCCAGTGATGAGCAGAAACGGCACGACCGCTGCGATAAAAAACACAGGCGCGATGAGGCCCTTTGCCAGCAGCGCAACCGCAAGTGAGGCATAGGTGATGTAGAAGCGCCGCGGCTGGCGGTCTTCGAGCCCTGTGAGAAAAGACCACAAGGCCAGCCCGAGAAAGAAACAGAGCAACGCTTCCGGGATGAAGAATCGTGTGTACAGGAAAATCCCGATCACAGTTAGGATCATCAGCGCCGCGTAGAAGGCAGCCCGATTGTTGAAAGCACGCCGAGCCCACACCCAAGCCAGGATCGCGTTCGCAAGTACAGCGAGGGTGAGCGGCAGGTGAGTCGCAAAGACGTTGTAGCCGAACAGGTGATAGTCGATAGCAGCCAGCCAGTAGGGCAGTGGCGGCTTCTCGAGGTATCGCACGCCATCGACGTACAGCGTCACCCAGTCGCCGGTGCGCGCCATGTACTGCGCTGCATTGGCATGCGTCGCGTCTGCATCATCAATCAGCGAAGGCGAAAACAGGGCTGCAAAATGGATCGCAAGAAACAGCAGCAGCAGGACAGCCCAAGCGCGACGAGGAGAGCGCAGCAGCATGGGCTCAGCGCTGAGGCGAGCATCATTCGATTGCTTAAGCAAAATGCTTCAGTTCCAGAGCAGGCGTTGAGGCCGAAGCCTTGCAAGGTTGTCAGGATAGCAGGCTCCGGGGTGGGAATCCGCAGTGGAGAACGGCTTATCAGCCGTCCTTTCTATGCTTTTCCTCCCGCCTTCTCTTCTTTCGTAGGCGGCTTGGCCGGCTTGAGCGCTTTAAGCGCGCGCCGCCGCACTGTCTTCGTGGCGCCGCCGTAAACCCCGCGAAGGATCCGTGGATCCACCAGCCAGTGCAGCATTCCGGGTCTGCGGGTCAGATCGATGCGGGCGATAGCGCCCTTACGAAGCCGGATCGCAGCCCGGCCCGGAGAAGCGGCTCCATTCATGATGAGGGAAGCAAGAAAGAGCGGGAGATTGGGATTGTGACCCACCAGCAGCACATTTTCATGCCCCTGCAGCTCACCGACAAAGCTTTGAAATGCTCCGGCAGTTGCCTCCGGAGCGAGGGCGTCAGTGACCTGGATCTTCTGATCAAAGCCGACCTCAGTTCCGACGAGAGAGGCGGTTTGCAGCGCACGCTTGAGAGGGCTTGACGCCACTAGGTCGAACTGGACCTTCAGAGCACTTAAATAGCTGCCGATGAGCAGACACTGCCCTTTGCCTTCCTTGTCGAGCGGCCGTTTGACATCGACAAGGGGGTTTGTCCGGCGTGTACCGGCGCTAGCGTGGCGCAAAATATAGACGTTCATTGGAGTTGCAATCCTTGGTAGCGCCGCGAAGAGCGCATTCACAGGATTGTAACAATGATGCTCGCTGACGTGAGCGGAATGGCTGCGGGCTAGGTCAAAGCGGGTAGAGGCCCGCCCGGGATGCTGGGCGCCGGGAAGCCTGGATCGATCCCAGGATTGCCTACAGAAGGGCCAAGCGGATCAGGATCCGGATCGGATGGCGTATCTGGATCAAAGTCCGGCTCGGAGCCCGGAGCGCCCGGATCATACGGGCCGGGGTCGATTCCGGGGATGGTGTCCAGAAACAAGGGGATGGGCGACAGGCTGGCGGCAAACATAATGCTAGGACTAACAGTTCTCGGCGGAGGTTGCTTCCGCGCCATCGCAGGGCAGGGGACTGCAACCATTGAAGAGCCTCATCCGTCCACAGCTGTATGAATACAGCTGTATGAATGAAGACAGGGATGAAGCGAAACGTGAGTAGCGTGGATACTTCTGAGGACGGAAGGGTAAGCCCAGCAACGCACATACTCTGCCGAAGTCGCGAAGTTCTCTAGCGTACGATGGGTGCAGTCAGCGGCCTGCAGGCGGCTTCCCGGGTCTCTACCCTAATCTTGTTAAGTGAGACACCGCCGGCGCGGAGAAGTTGCGCATTGTCTTGAATCTTCCCGGTAACGGCTCATGCAGCACCCGGGACCCACTCTACAGCCCAGGGCGAACCAAACTCGATGGAACAGCAACCTCCCGCTTCGTACGTCTTAACCTCTCATAAGGCCGTCGCCGAACCCCAGCTTACGCAGCATCAGGAAGCCCTACAGCGTCCACGGAAGCGGCACCGTTGGGTTTGGATCGTGCTGCTTGCCCTCTTCGCGCTCGCCTTTTTTCTTGTTTTACGCCATAAACCCGCGGGAGGGCAGGCGCAGGCCCGCCGCCAGCGGGGCGGTACCGTGACGCTAAATGCCGCGCAAGCCCACACAGGCAATATGGCCGTCAAGTTGCTCGCGATCGGCACCGTGACGCCGACCTACACGGCCATGATTACCAGCCAGGTCACCGGGCAGATCCTTGCGGTCCACTACAAGGAAGGGCAGACCGTCCACAAGGGTGACTCGCTTATCGATATCGACCCTCGCCCCTACAAAGCAGCTTTTGACACCGCGCAAGGAACCTTACTGCGCGACCAGGGCGTGCTGGAGCAGGCACAGATGGACCTGGGACGCTACCAGGCAGCATGGGCTCGCAATGCCATTGCGAAGCAGCAGCTGGATGATCAGAGCAAGCTGGTCGACCAGGATCAGGGTCTGGTCCGCAGTGACCAGGGCGCGGTCGAAGCAGACCAGGTCAACTTGAACTACTGCCACATTACAGCGCCCATCACCGGCCGCGTGGGTCTGCGGCTCGTAGATCCCGGCAACATTGTGCAGGCCAACAGCACGACCGCCTTGGTCGTGCTTGCTGAAGTCCAGCCCATCACCGTTGTATTCACGATCCCGGAGGACAGCCTGGCGCAGGTGCAGGCCGCCATGCGGCAGCGCAAGCTTGCTGTGACTGCGCTGGATCGCGAGCAGAAGACAGTCCTGGGGCAGGGCTACCTGAGTACGACCGATAACCAGATCGACACGACCACGGGCACGCTGAAGCTGCGCGCCGTCTTTGACAACGCTCATATGTCGTTGTTCCCGAACCAGTTCGTCAACACTGAGCTGCTGGTGAACGTTCTTCCGCGGCAGGTGCTTATCCCCAACTCGGCGGTCCAGCGGAACGGCCTGCAGGCTTTCGTCTACCTGCTGCGCAACAACACCGCCACTATCACCAACATCACGATCGTCGCGACCGATGGTGTGAACTCAGCCGTGACCGGGATCAAGGACGGTGACATGCTGGCGGACAGTTCGTTTGAGAAGCTGCAGGACAAAAGCAAGGTGCGCGTCGTCAAGAACAGGCTTGGCAACAGTGACGATGGAGAGGCAAATACCCCGTGAGCATCTCGCGCCCTTTTATCCTGAGGCCGGTCGCCACTTCGCTGTTCATGATTGCGATCCTGCTGTCGGGCATCGTTGCCTATACACAGCTGCCGGTCTCGGCCCTGCCGCAGGTCGACTATCCCACGATTCAGGTGCTGACGTTCTATCCCGGTGCTGCGCCGGATGTAACGTCCACCACGGTTACGGCGCCCCTGGAGCGGCAGTTCGGGCAGATGCAGGGGCTCAGCCAGATGACTTCCACCTCGGCCAGCGGCGTCTCGGTCGTGGTGCTGCAGTTTGCGCTGACACTGGATATCGACGTAGCTGAGCAGGAAGTGCAGTCCGCGATCAACGCGGCACAAAGCCTGCTCCCGTCGGACCTGCCCGTACCGCCGACCTACTCCAAAACAAACCCTGCCGACGCACCGGTGATGACTATGGCCATCACCTCAAAAACGATAGCGCTGCCGCAGGTCGAAGACCTGGTGGACACGCGCATGGCGCCCAAGGTCTCGCAGCTGACCGGCGTCGGGCTGGTGTCGATCTCTGGAGGCCAGAAGCCCGCCGTGCGCATCCAGGTCAACCCGACGCAGCTTGCCTCCTACGGCCTCAACATGGAGGACGTGCGCACCGCGCTGACGGGCACCAGTGTGAACTCCGCCAAAGGCTCCTTTGACGGCAAGTCGCAGGACTGGCAGATTGATGCCAATGACCAGCTCAACAGCGGAAGTGAGTACGAAGACGTTGTGATCGCGTATCGCAACAACGCGCCGATCTTTCTCAAAAACGTTGCGAATGTCGTGGACGGTGTAGAGAACAACAACCAGAAGGCCTGGATGAATCTGACGCCAGCCGTGATCTTGAACGTCCAGCGACAGCCCGGGGCCAACACCATCTCCGTAGTGAAAAGCATCAAGGCACTGCTTCCGCAGCTGGAAGCGACCCTGCCGGCGGATTTGCGAGTCACCGTTCTCACTGACCTGACCACCAGCATCCAGGCGTCGGTCGACGATGTTGAGTTTGAGCTGATGTTGACCGTTGCTCTCGTCGTGCTGGTCATCTTCCTCTTCCTACGCTCGGTGGCAGCCACCATCATCCCGAGCGTGGCAGTGCCACTCTCGCTCGTCGGCACCTTTGGTGCCATGTATGCGCTCGGCTACTCGCTCGACAATCTATCGCTCATGGCTCTCACCATCTCCACCGGCTTTGTTGTCGATGACGCGATCGTCATGATCGAGAACATCTCGCGCTACCTGGAGGAGGGCGATGCGCCGATGGAAGCAGCGCTCAAGGGCGCGGGCCAGATCGGCTTCACCATCCTGTCGTTGACTATCTCGCTCATCGCCGTGCTGATCCCGCTACTCTTTATGGGCGACGTCGTGGGCCGCCTCTTCCGCGAGTTCGCGGTCACGCTCGCGGTCACCATCATCATCTCGGCCGTGGTTTCACTCACGCTGACACCCATGATGTGCGCGCGGATCTTGAAGCACAACCCTGCTTCGCAGCAGACGCGCTTCTACCGCGTTTCTGAGCGTGCATTCGACAACATGATCGCGTTCTACGGACGCACACTGCGCGTCGTCCTGCGCTTCCAGCCGATTGCACTGCTGGTCGCTGTAGCCACGCTCTGCCTGACCATCTTTCTTTACATCATCATTCCGAAAGGATTCTTTCCGGTGCAGGATACCGGCGAGATCCAGGGCATCTCGCAGGCCGCGGAGACGATTTCTTTTCCCGCTATGGCAGAGCGGCAGCAGGCCATGGCGAAGATCATCCTGCAGGATCCAGCAGTGGAGAGTCTCAGCTCCTTTATTGGGGCAGACGGCACCAACACAACGCTGAACAGCGGACGATTCTCCATCAACTTGAAGCCGCTTTCACAGCGGGACCTGAGCGCTGCCGATGTTATCCGAAGGCTCCAGAAGAGCTTGGCCCAGGTAGACGGGTTGGAACTCTTTATGCAGCCTGTGCAGAACATCTCCGTCGATGACCGCGTGACGCGTACCGAATATCAGTTCACACTGGAGGACCCAAGCCAGAGCGAGCTGAACCTGTGGACAGATCGCTTCGTCGACAAGCTGAAAGACCTGCCGGATCTTGAAGATGTAGCGACAGACGAGCAGAACGGAGGCCTGGCTGAGTCCATCAACATCGACCGCGTGACCGCGTCTCGTCTCGGTGTCGCGCCCACAACCATCGATAACACGCTCTATGACGCTTTCGGTCAGCGGCAGATCTCCACGCTCTACACGCAGCTGAACCAATACCACGTGATCCTTGAAACGCAGGCGCAGTTCCAGCGCAATCCCAACAACCTGAATGATCTGTATCTGCAGGCAAATGCCTCCGCCGGGGCGGCGGGCGATGCAGCAGCGCAATCCTTCTCTTCGTCAAGCTCTGCTTCGGCGGGTTCCGCTGCTACCACAACGTCAGTGATGTACACGCCGAGCTCCGGCATCCTGACGCCGCCGACGAATGCGCTTTCAACGAACGGCACGGGCTCCTCTGCCAGCAGCACCGCTGTCACAGCGCCAACCAGCGTCTCGCAAAATCAGATTCCACTCGGCGCGTTTGCAAAGCTCTCCAGCAAGAGTGAGGCGCTCTCCATTGAGCATCAGGGCCAGTTTCCGGCTGTCACTGTTTCGTTCAATCTCGGCCCGAAGGCGGCGCTTGGTAACGCCATCACCGAGATCGACAAGATCGTTCAGCAGCTCCATCTCCCGGCCAGTATCCAGGCAGACTTCCAGGGCACGGCAGCATCCTTCCGGAACTCGCTTGCGAATGAAGGATTGCTGATCATCGCTGCGCTGGTGGTCGTCTACATCGTGTTGGGCGTGCTGTATGAGAGCTTCATCCATCCCATCACGATCCTCTCCACGCTGCCCTCCGCTGGGGTCGGCGCGCTACTGGCGCTTATGCTTTTTGGCGAATCGCTCTCGGTTGTTGCCATCATCGGCATCATCCTCCTCATCGGCATCGTGAAGAAGAACGGCATCATGATTGTTGACTTCGCGCTTGAAGCAGAGCGCGTGCACGGCAAAACTTCAACCGAGGCGATCTACGAGGCGAGCCTGCTCCGCTTCCGCCCGATCGTGATGACCACCATGGCCGCCTTGCTTGGAGGTATCCCCCTTGCTTTCGGCCGAGGCATCGGTTCTGAGCTGCGCCGCCCGCTGGGCATTGTCATGGTGGGTGGTTTGCTGGTGTCACAGGTGCTTACGCTGTACACAACGCCTGTGATCTACATCTTCTTTGACAATTTGGCCAAGCGCTTCCGCACCAAGCCGACGCTTACAGCCACAGGCAACGAGCCGCAGCACAGTTCCCCTGCGCCGCAGGTGGCAAGCCGCGTATGAGTCTCTCCCAGCCCTTCATTGATCGGCCGGTCGCGACCACGCTGCTGACCATTGCCATTGCGATCGTCGGTATCGTCGGCTACACGGTGCTGCCGGTGGCACCTTTGCCGCAGGTGGACTTTCCCACCATCCAGGTCCAGGCCTCGCTCCCGGGCGCAAGTGCTGAGATCATGTCCTCCTCAGTGGCAACGCCGCTTGAGCGGCAATTCTCGCATATCGCTGCCGTCACGGAGATGACTTCTTCCAGCTCACTCGGGTCTACAAACATTACGCTGCAGTTTGATTTGAATCGGGACATCGATGGGGCAGCCCGTGACGTACAGGCCGCCATCAACGCAGCGCGGACCTACTTGCCCGCGAACCTGCCCGGTAACCCGACATACCGTAAGGTCAATCCGGCTGACGCACCTATCATGATTCTTGGCCTGGTCTCCAGCAAGTACGACACAGCCAAGATGTATGACATCGCCTCGACCATCATCCAGCAGAGACTCTCACAGATTCAAGGTGTCGGGCAGGTCGGCGTAGGCGGCGGCGCGCTGCCCTCCGTCCGCGTTGAAGCCAACCCGATGCAGCTGGAAAGCTACGGGCTCACCCTGGCCAATATCTCTTCTACGCTTTCTGCTCAGAACACCGATGTGGCGCGTGGGCAGATGCAGGATGGCGATCGCCGTGTGGATTTGGTCACTAATGGGCAGATCTCGCGTGCAGAGCAGTACCGCCCATTGATCATCGGCTACCACAATGGCTTGGCCGTGCGCCTGCAGGATGTAGCCGCCGTCAATGACGCGACGCAGAACCTGCGTACGGCCGGCTATCTCAATGGCATCAAGTCAGTCACCGTCATCATCTCGCGGCAGCCCGGTGCCAACATCATTGAAACGGTGCAGCGCATCCGCGATGCGCTCCCGTCGATTGAAGCTTCCATCCCGCAGGGCATCAAGTCCACCATTGTGCTCGACCGCACCACCACCATCCGTGCATCGGTCGACAATGTGGAGTCAACGCTGATCTTCTCCATCGTGCTGGTCATCGGTGTTGTCTTTGTCTTTCTGCGCAACCCGCGTGCGACGCTCATCCCCGCGGTGGCGGTCCCTGTCTCGCTCATCGGCACCTTCGCCGTCATGTACTTGCTCGACTACTCCATTGACAACCTGTCGCTGATGGCGCTCACCATCGCAACTGGCTTTGTGGTCGACGATGCCATTGTTGTCATGGAGAACATCTCCCGCTTTCTCGAGATGGGCTTTCCACCACGGGATGCAGCGCTTAAGGGCGCAAGCGAGATCGGCTATACCGTACTGACGATCTCCATCTCGCTTATCGCTGTCTTCATCCCCATCCTCCTGATGGGCGGCATCGTCGGGCGGCTCTTCCGCGAGTTCGCAGTTGTACTTTCGACCGCAATCCTGGTCTCGATGGTTGTGTCCCTCACCACCACTCCGACCATGTGCGCTTACCTGCTCAAGCACCACCCCAAAGAGGAGCAGCACAACTGGATCTACCGAGCCAGCGAAAAGGGTTTCGATTTCATTCTGAGGCTCTATCGTGGATCGCTAACCTGGGTTCTCGATAACCCCGGCATCACCATCGTTGTACTGTTTCTGACGATTGCGATGAATGTGCTTCTGTTCATCCGCGTGCCTAAAGGCTTCTTCCCGGAGCAGGATACGGGCGTTGTCTTCGGCGGTTTGCAGGGCCCCTATGACGCGTCATTCACACTGATGAATGATTCTCTCCAGAAAATCGTCAAAATCATCAAGGCTGACCCTGCCGTCGCCAACGTCAATGCCTATACCGGGGGCAACGGTTCCACCAATGGCGGCTTTGTCTACATCGCACTCAAGCCCTTGGAGGAGCGAAAGGGCGTCACGGCGCAGCAGGTGATCGCGCGCATGCGTCCCAAGTTTGACCACCTGCCGATCGCTTCGGTTTTTCTGCAGGCAGCGCAGGACATCCGTGTCGGCGGCCGCGGCGGCAATGCGCTCTACCAATACACGATTGTGGCCGACAACCTCGCTCAGCTGAATCAGTGGTCGCCGCTCCTGTACAAGAACATGAAGAAGCTACCCATGCTTGCTGACGTAAACTCCGATGCGGAGCAAGGCGGGCTCTCGAGCTTTGTCGACTACGATCGCGTTATGGCAGCGCGGCTCGGGCTGACTCCGCAGACCATTGATGCCGGCCTTTATGGCGCCTTCGGCCAGTCAGAAGTTTCGCTGATTCGCACGCAGCTCAATCAGTATTACGTCGTCCTTGAAGTAGCGCCGCAGTTCTGGCAGTCGCCGGAAGGCCTCAACACCATCAACTTCACAAACGCGAGCGCTCACGGGCCGATCCCGCTCAATGTTTTCTCAACCACGCACACCACTACCACTGCGCTTACGCTGAATCACACAGGTCTCTTCCCATCCACCACCGTGTCGTTTAACCTGGCGCCCAACGTAGCGCTTGGCCAGGCCATGCAGTCTGTCCAGAAGATGCAGGATGAGCTCGGCACGCCGGCCTCGGTGCGCGGCTCCGCGTCCGGCACAGCGCAGGCGTTTCAGGCTTCGCTGCGCACAGAGCCGATCCTGATCATCACGGCCCTGCTGACGGTCTACCTTGTGCTCGGCGTTCTGTACGAAAGCCTTGTGCACCCGTTGACGATCATCTCCACGCTGCCGTCTGCCAGCGTCGGCGCGCTGATCGCGCTCGAGCTGACGGGCACTGACCTGAGCGTCATCGCCATCATCGGCATCGTGCTGCTCATCGGCATCGTGAAGAAGAACGCCATCATGATGATTGACTTCGCCCTGATGGCTGAGCGCGAGGGCGGCATGTCCACGGTCGACGCGATCTTCGAGGCCTGCATGCTGCGCTTCCGGCCCATCATGATGACGACCATGGCTGCGCTGTTCGGGGCGCTGCCGCTGGCCTTCGGTACCGGCACCGGCTCTGAGCTGCGGCGTCCGCTGGGCATCTCCATTGTGGGCGGCCTGCTCGTCTCGCAGCTGCTCACGCTTTACACCACACCTGTCATCTACCTGTATCTGGATCGTTTGCGGCTGCGCGTCTTACGGCGCGGTAGCCATGGCACGTCACATGCTTTGCCGCATGGCTCTGCGCAGCCTGCTGTGGGGCGTGCCCGTTGAGGATCTCCTGCATGAACAACACTCTCTCTCGCATCCGGCTGTTCCGCGCAGCCGTTCTTCTGCCGGCCTTGGTAGTCAGCGGCTGCACCGTAGGGCCCAAGTACCATCCGCCGGCCGCGATCGCGCCCACTGTTACCGGCTACCAGAGCGTCAACCTCACGAACGCAGCAAACATTGCCGAAGATGGCAGCACCTGGAAGGCCGCCGCACCGGGCGACGCCATGCTGCGCGGCAAGTGGTGGCAAGTCTTTGCCAACCCGGAGCTCAACGCGCTTGAAGATCAGCTCGACGTCAACAACCAAAACATCAAGCAGGCCTTTGAAGAGTTCATGGCTGCTCGTGCCTTGATCCGGGAAGCGCGATCTGAACTCTACCCCACAGCCACCATCGGCCCGTCGTTTAACCGTTCGCGCTCTTCTTCCAACCTCCAGAATCTGACCGGTACGACCGGATCTACGGGCAGCAGCGGGACCGGTACAGGAACAGGCACCGGTACGGGAACAGGCACGGGCTCCGGCTCTGGTTCTACCTCAGGTACCACCAGCGCCGGCCGAGAAAGCACTTTGTGGAACGCGCCGCTCGACATCAGTTGGGAGCCTGACCTATGGGGCCGCATCCGCAACACCATCCGCGAGGACCAGTACACAGCGCAGGTAAGCGCGGCCGATCTTGAGAATGAGCGGCTTACAGAGCAGGCAGCCCTGGCCGAAGCCTTCTTCGAGCTGCGGGGTGAGGATGCTCTCCAGGCTGTGGTGAACTCAACAGTCGCTGCAGACCGCGAATCTCTACGCATCACGCAGGGGCTCTACGAAACAGGCGTCGATGACCAGATCTCTGTCGTGGAAGCACAGACCACACTTCAAAGCGCGGAAGCACAGGCGATTGCTATCGCAGCGCCGCGTGCGACGTATGAGCATGCGATCGCCACGCTGGTCGGCCAACCTGCCAGCGGCTTCCATATCCCTGTTCAGCCGCTCATTCTGCCTGCTCCACCAATCCCGGTCGGCCTGCCCTCACAGCTGCTCGAACGGCGGCCCGATGTCGCTGCGGCCGAACGCACCATGGCAGCAGCCAACGCGCAGATCGGCGTAGCTACCGCGGCTTACTACCCGGATCTGACGCTCACGGCCAACGGTGGCTTTGAGAGCTCTACCTTTAAGCATTGGTTTGACTGGCCCAGCCGCTTTTGGTCGGCAGGCCCGGCTTTCTCGGAAACGGTCTATGATGCAGGGCTTCGCCGCTCCACGGTGAACCAGTACATCGCGACCTACAATGCAGACGTCGCGGCATACCAGCAGACGGTGCTTAGCGCCTTCCAACAGGTCGAGGACTACCTTGCTGAGACACGGATCTATTCCGAGCAGATCACTAAGCAGCGGCAGGCCACAGACTCAGCGCAGATCTACGTCAACCTGGCCATCGATCGCTACAAAACCGGCCTCGACCCGTACTTGAACGTCATCACCGCGCAGAACACCCTGCTGGCGGATCAGCAGTCTCTCTACACCACGCAGATCCAGGAGATGACGACCGCCGTGCAGCTGGTGCAGGCGCTTGGAGGCGGCTGGGCCGCTGCGGATTTGCCGACACCGAAGCAAGTGGAAGCGAAGCCGACCAAGGCCGAGACCACCATCGTCCACTAGAACCACGCTCAGCAATCTCTCCACTTGATCCGCAAACAAAGACAGGGCACCCGTTTCGGGTGCCCTGTTCGTGTGTGGCTGAGCAGCAGACTACGGCAGATAGTAGCGGATGTTGGTCTCAAAGATATTGTTGTTGGCCTTGGGCGAGGTACCGGTTGAGCCGGAGTAGAGAGCGCGCTCCAGATAGCTGTACTGGAAGCCTTGGCGGAAACGGCCCGCAGGCCCCCTGTAGAAGTAGTAGTCGTAGCCGAGCGTTCCTTCGTAGACGCTCTTGTTGTTGCCGTTGCAAGTGCCTGTCGCTCCGGGCAGGTAGCCGACGGGTGCCGGTGGGTAAACGCCTGCGGTCGTGCCCGGGAGGCCCTGAGTGCCGCAGCCGGTGTTGTTAGCCGTCCGCAAGCCATAGCCTTCAAAGCTGTTGCCGTACTGGTAAATGCGGCGACCTACCTCTTCAAAACCGCCATCGGCGTAGATGTCGAGGCGCGGCGTGGCATGGGCAAAGACTTCGCCGAGCGCAGCCCAGTTGTGCAGGGGAGCCAGCTGACCGCTTGAATTGATGGTGACGTCAGGCAGCTGCGCGGAGGCGTAACGTCCCGTACCGTCGCCATAAAGCCCGTGCAGCGCGACTTCAATCTTCTTGTTCGGTAGTGCATAGCCACGGAAGCCGCCGCCGACACCGCCGCCGACTGTGGTGTTGTTGTAAGCAGCGGCTGCGCTTGTAGCCGTCGCACCGCCCGTGACCACGCCGGTCGCGAGGTTCGGGGCACCATACACGCGGCTGCGGAAGAAGCGGCCGATCCCAAAGAGCTCAAAGTGACCATACTTGTTCTGGTAGGCCAGCTTCGCCAGCACATCCGGTGCAAGGTTATAGCTGTAGGTCGCCGTGGCGTTGTAAAGGCCGCCGCCGGTACCCACATTTCCAAGCACGTAATTCGTTGGGCAGGGAACAGCAGTCTGTGTCGTCACGCCGGCCGTGGTCACAGGTGTCGTCGCGGTGCTCTGGCAGGTGGGTGTGAGCGTCTGCGCCTGCTCCACAGAGAAGCCGACTGCCAGGTTGTCACTGAACTTCTGCGTCACACGCATACCTGGCTGACGCGACCAGACAAAGCCGACGTTATATTGCGGGTCGATCGTGTCGGGCAGGATTTCGGTCTTGTTGTCGAGCAGATTGCGCGTTTCTGTAGCCAGCGTCCACTGCTGGCCGCCCGTGATGGTAAGCCCGCTCTTGAGCGCCGCCTGCGCCCATAGTTGCCGCTCACGCATCACGTAGCTGTTGGACTGGTTGTTGTTGGAGGTAATGCCGGTGCCCAGCCAGTCCAGCTCGTAGTAAGCCTGGAGCTGCGCAGCATTGATCTTGCCCAAAAAGGTAAGCGCGAGCCGCGACTGACGGCCAGAAGCGTAGAACTCGCTCAGGTGGCCGGCATCCGACGCGGCAAAAGGCGTCGAGAGAAATGGCGTGTTGATATCGGAACCCGTGGCCCGCGTCCGGTTAACGGTCGCGAACTCGATGAAGGAGTTGGTAAAGCTCAGGCCCACGCCCTTGTAGTGCACCAGATCCGGCGTTTCAATTGCCTTCTTGGTGGCAGCCTGGTCGGTCTGGATCGTGGTTGCCAGCGAGCCGGTGTTGGTCTGCAGATCCCCGACCGCGCCCTGGAGGCTCGCCACAGTTGTTGTGTTCTGCGCATTGATGGCCTGCTGCGCAGAGATGGCATCCTGCGCCTGCTGCGTGGCCTGTTGCACGGCCATCTGCGACTGCTGCTGCACCTGCTGCAGCTGTGAATCGCGTGCGCTCAGCTGCTGCTGCAAATTATCAATCTGGCCCTTTTGCGAAGCCATATCGGACCGCAGTGATTCGATCTCAGACTGGAGGCTGGGCTTAGCGACTTTTCTTACGCGAACGTGGTGCTTCGCTGCCTTCTTGGGTGCCGGGGCGTCGGGGGCATCAGGAGCCCCGGCGTGCGCCTGGCCGACGACGGCCGTTGCCAGCACAAGGCTGGCAAGCGCTTTCAAGTTCATCTTCATGGGGCCTCTCAATAGTGGTTGGAGCATAGAGCGATCCGGGCTGGGTCTATTTGCCGGCGGTCGATGGCGAGCCGCCTTCCACCCAAACGGCTCTATCGTGCCAGAAGTTTGTTACAACGCGGCAAATCCTCGGCGCGGGGAACCACCTTCTGCTGCTCCTCCCCTCAGTAGGGGACAGCGTCCTTTGCGCAAACAAGATTGACCAGCAGCCGGAAAGCTCCGGGCACACCCTCAGGCAACTGCCGGTACAACGCTAGCGAGTCGTAGACATAGCGCCCGCGCCCCAGGGGCGCGACCAATAGACCGCCCAGCTGCGGCGCCTGTCCGGGATCCTCAGTTGATACCAAAGGCGTCCACTGTCTGGCCCAGGACGCTGCAAAGCCATGCCCCCTCTCCTCCACCCAGCCGTCAAAGTCAGCCGCGCTGATGCGGTTCGGCCCTTGAAGCACCGCACTGCCCGGAGCCGGGAAGCTTACCGGCGAATGTTCATCCACCACCTTGGCAGGGTTGCCGCCGAGGTGCAGCGCGAAGGGCAAACCGGGGAAGTCGGCGCTCTGGTACTGGATCAGCACCGTACCGCCCGCAGAGGCAAACGCCTGCAGCACACCGGTGGCACGCTCAAGCTCAGGATGCGCCGTGTAGGTACGTACGCCGAGCACCACGGCAGTGTAAGGCTTAAGGTCACTCGTCAGCAGCTCGCTTGCGCTCAGTGTGTCAACGCGGATGCCCAATCCACGCAGTGCAGCTGGCACCTCATCACCAGTGCCTGGCACATACGCGACCCGCAAGCCGGCAGGGGTCTGCACATCAATAGTGCGTACGCGGAGCATCGCCGGACGGTATAGCTGGGATGGCCGCACCCCCGGGTACCCGGCACTGGTGAAGCCGGACGAATACACCGTATTGCCTGAGCGCGCACTGACCCGCAGCTCCGCCTCCGCTGCGCCTGCGGCTGGCCCTGCTGGAAGGTGCGCAACAAAGCGAGCCACTGCCTGCTCGCCCGGGGCGAGGCTCAGCGTGATGCTGGGTGGTTCCACCTGCCAGCCTGCCGGCGCAGCCGGGCTCACCACGACGTCCGCTGGCTCCGCTTCTTCATTGCTAACTGTCGCATGAAAAGGCAGCGACTGATCGCCTGCCGCCCGCACGGCCACTGCTTGCGGCAAAGTGATGGAGAGCCCAGGCGTTACGACCAGCGGGGTCGCGAAGTCCCCCCTCCCATGCTCCCGCTCCCGCCCCTGCACCACCTCCGCCACCCGCAGGGGCACGCCTTCATACTGGAAGTCGGCAAAGCCGGACACAGGATAAGGAGCAAAGCTGCGGCCCAGCATGGCCGGGTCGCTCACGTCATAGAAGGGTTGGGCGATGGAGGGCCGGGTAAACGGCGGGGCAGTTGGCGCCGCGGCCCGCGGCACCGTGACTGTAAACAATGCCTCCCCGATACTGCTCTGCGCAAGCCCCATGCCTGGAGAGCTGATCCGGTTTACCTCCCAGTGCTCGTCGGCCGGCGTCTCCAAGCCGGTACGCAGCAGAGCCAGACCCTTGTTGGCTGCTGAGCTCCAGGGCTCGGCTGCCGTGATATGCAAACGCACGTCAAAGATCTCGCCCGGCGTCACATGCGTGCGCGTCAGCTCCGGGTAAAGGCCCAGGGCACGCGGCTTCGCTCCGTTCAGATCGCGCGGCGGCGTAGGCGTAACGAGCGCATCCAGGTGCAGCCCCAGCGCCTCCACCATCGCCGTGTTGCACTGCACCAGCTTGATATCAAGCTCATGCGTGAGGTCAGCCTTGCTGTCGGGCGAGAGCCCGCTGTGCGCGACCTCGTCGCGCAGCGCAGCTGTGGCGAGGTAAAGCTCGCGCAAGTCCGGCAGGATGCGCTCCGGCACAGCCGGCGTGTAGCCCCAGAAGGCATGGGTCACAGCGCGCTCCATACGCTCGAGCCCTGCACTCAGAAAGGCCGTGTCGCCACCGTTGGCGAGCGCCGCCATGCCTGGCAGTGTCACGTCAATACCCGCGAAAAAGCCCGACCCATCGGCCGGCGCCTTGAAGCGTGAAGCGATGCGGTGGTACGACACCACATCCGGCCCAGCCAGCGGAGGGGTTCCCCCGCCATTTTGTGACTTCTGCAATCCCCAGCCTTCCCGCGCCATCTGCAGGTAGGAGCGTCCCAGCACCGGATCGAACCGGCCCTCCGGGATGTCGATGTCAGCCGCCGGCGTCGTCGCCGAGTGCTCCCCTGTTACATAGTTTGTGAAGTCAGGCGGCGCCCAGGAGTCAGTCGCGTAGTCGTACATGCCTTGTGCCGTAACGGGAGCAAACGGCACACGCGCAAAGACGGCAAACGGCTTCCAAGGCCGCAGCCCTGCGGCGATCTGGTCCGGGAACATGGATGGATCGCCGGCGGCGGTGAAAGCCTCCTGCGCAATCTCACCCGCGACCTGGTGGTGTCCATGGCCGTCGGTTACCGCACCTAGGAAAACAGACGTAAGAACCAGCGGGCGCTGCTCACGGACCGCCCGCACCGCATCGCGCAGGACGCGCTCATGGCCCCACTGCGCAAAAGCTTCTTCCTTGGTCTTCGAGAAGCCGTAATCCGCCTCGGTGCCCCACAGCTGCTCCGTCCCGGAGTAGCGATCGGCAGCCAGCAGCTCATTGGTGCGGATCAGCCCAAGTGCGTCATAGCTCTCGGCGGACAAGGCATTCTGCCCGCCCTCGCCGCGCGTCAACGTCAGCAGGGCAGTGCGTACACCCACGCCGCGCGACTCATACGCCATCATGCCGCCGTCCTCGTCGTCCGGGTGGGCCACGATCATCAGGAGGCTGCCCCAGGTGCGCAGCTTGCCGAGCGTCTGCGCCAAACCATCGGCACCGCTGTCCTCCGGCAGGGGCACACTATCTACAGCCGGCGCACGGGTTGTCGCCCAAGGCACTACCTGCGAATGGGCTGAAACAGCGAGAACGAACAGGACTGCGAAGGCGCCCGCTCGGCGCGGCAGCAGGTTGAGAGGGCGGGTTTGGGCCACAGGGAAAGTGTACAATCCCGGCCTGTGAGCACCCTCCTGAACCGATGGCAGCCAAGGCCCCGCGCAATTGCCAGCTGATCCCGCTGGCTCATTACCGAGTTTGAAGGCAAGCGAGAATGCGCCCGCCGCGACTGCACGCACCGTTACGCTTCGCAACGCAGTCTCGCTCAACCTGATGAACATAATCGGCGTGGGCCCGTTTATCACGCTGCCGCTAGTGGTCGCCGCGCTCGGCCCGGCAGCGTGGCTGGGCTGGTTTGCCGGCGCGCTCCTGGCTGCCTGTGATGGCTTGGTATGGGCAGAGCTGGGCGCAGCGCTGCCGCGCGCCGGCGGCTCCTATGCGTACCTGCGTGAGATCTACCGGCCAAAAGCTGAGGCCCAAACCGCAGGAGCTGTCGCTGCGCGGCACTTCGACGCCGGGCGTTTTCTCAGCTTCCTGTATGTGTGGCAGCTCCTGTTTACCGCTCCTTTGTCAGTAGCATCCGGCGCACTCGGCCTGGCACAGTATGCGGCCTTTCTGCTGCCTGGGCTGCGGCACGGCTACGCGGCTGCATTTGTGACCGTACGCGGTACAAACTTCCTGGCCGCCGCGGTGTGTGCGCTGGTTGTCGCGCTGCTCTACCGCGGCCTCGGGTCCATTCTGCGTACAGCAGGCGTCCTGACGGTCGGCGTCTTGCTCACGCTTGCGGCGGTCATCGCTGTCGGCCTGACACATCTACACGCGCCCTTTGTCGCCGCCCAGCTGCACCTCCCTCCGGCAGGCGGGCTGCTCCCAGCGCTGGGTACGGCAACGCTGGTGACCACCTACGACTACTGGGGCTACTACAACGTTTGCTTCCTGGGCGGTGCGGTACGAGAGCCGGGCCGTACCATTCCGCGTGCGGTGCTCCTCTCCATCGCGCTGGTCGCCGTGCTCTACGGGCTCATGAACTTTGCCCTCCTGGGCGCGCTGCCGCAGGGGAGCTTCCACACAGCCGGCGGCGGTGCGGGCAGCGGGGCATCTGCCCCGATGGCAGCAGTCCTGATGCGCGCCGTGCTGCCGGGCGCCTATGGGGCCGCCGCTTCCACAGCTGTCGCCGTGCTGATCATGTGGACTGCTTTTGCCTCCGTGGTTGCGCTGCTGCTCGGCTACTCGCAGGCACCGTTTGCCGCCGCGCGGGAGGGCAACTTCTTTCGGCCGTTTGCCCGGGTCCATCCCCGGCTCGGCATCCCGCACATCGCTCTGCTGACCCTCGGTGCCATCGCAACTATCTTCTGCTTTTTTGATCTGCGCACCGTCATCTCCGCGCTGGTAGCCGTGCGGATCGTGCTGCAGTACGGTTTGCAGCAGATTGGCGTCATGGTCCTGCGGCAGCGTCAACCCGCGCTGGGGCGGCCATTCCGCATGTGGCTCTATCCCCTGCCACCACTGCTCGCGCTTGGGGGCTTCGGGTTTCTGCTGCTGGCGAGGAAAGGGGCAGGCCGGGAGCTGCTGTTTGCGCTGGTGCTCGGGCTGTCAGGTGCTCTCTTGTTCTTCTGGCGCGAGCGTTCGGGAAACAGAACCTGACGCAACGACGGAGAGCGGCGCTTATCAGGGGATTTGCTTGCCGCTCTCGCAGTCCACTGTGGATGCTTTGATGGAAAGATCGGGCTGCACAGAGTTGCCGATGCAGCGAGCTTCCTGGTACTTCGCTCCGTCATAGCTCCAGTACGTGTCAAAAGACGACAGACCCATATAGTCACGCACATGGATGTCTCGATAGCCGTGGTGCCGGGCCGCATCCAGATCAAGCGTGCCGCCAGCGCCGGAAAGGAGCAGAACGTAGCCTCTGTGAGAGCGGCGAAATACATAGATGGGGCAGTTCGGATGCTGACCACACTGCGCAGCTGCCGGATCATCTACGAAGACGAAGAGCGCTGGATCAGCATCGTCACGAAGGCGGATTGGCTTGACGGACGACTTTCCGATGTCCGCCTCGCGCTGCTGCAAGTCACGAGCAACCTCCGCCTTGAGTTCGGGATAATGATCCAGATGATCTGCGGCGAATATTGCTCGAGTTTGTTGCTGAGACCATGCTGCGCCGCTTACGAACAGAAGGAGACCCATGAAGCTAGGAGCGAGAACCCTGATCTGCATCACACGCACCTCAACCTCTAGCCGCCAAATGAGAATGCAACCGCCCCCAAATGCGCGAAGCGGACCTCAACAGACGAGCGCGTGTGTGCCAGCAGCTTGCCCATCCAGCTGCCGGTGGTGATCCACTGGCCCACTTCCAGCCCACCGGTCCGTACCTGGCCTTCATTCACCACGTACTCCACCAGGCGCAACAGATCCGGACCGTTGGTATTTTTGCCGATGCCATCCCAACGCACAATGCCGTCGATGATGACCTCCAGCCGTTCGCCGGCCATGTCGATCGTCTGCCAGTCCGGGCACGCCGGCCCGTGGACAAAGCCGCCGTTCATCTGCAGGTCAGCCACCATCGCCAGGTGCGAAGCTTCCTCCGGTGCGATAAACGCGGACTCGAGGACCTCAATGACCGGATGAGCGCTCGCAATCGCGTCCAGGATCTCGTCACGCTCGTAGCGGGCATGGCGCACGGGCAGGTTCTTCCGGATCAGAAAGCCAATCTCTGCTTCTATCCCGCGGAAGCGTGACTGGCTCCCCGACATCTCGTCGCCTGTCCTCAAAAAGCCGAAATGCAGTGGCATCGGTCCAAACATAGGTGTGGCATCTGGACCGGGCGCGCCAACCTTCCAGCCGCCAACAGGCCCCATCTTGTCGGCCATCGCGTCCTGGATGGCATAAGCCTCGTCGAGCGTTGCAGGCTGCAGCGCAGGGTCCAGGTCCGCGATCGGACGATTGTTGTGCCTCGCATCCAGCAGCACATTCGCTGTTTGCACGGTGCGCTCACTTCCCCTGAGCGCTTCCCATGCCTGCCTACTCCAGCCTGTTTCCATATCTCTCCCGCCCTTCCCTCCATCGTACCGTGCGAGAAACATGACACTTCCGGTACCCGAATCCAACCGGGAGGGCTTAACTCTAAAGCTCTATGCGCGTCAAATGCGTAGGAAGCCGACCGTGGCGATCCAGAATGGAGATCTAGTGCCCACACGCCGATCGAGTGAGATTCTCTCATCCGAGATCACGCCCCAACGTGTTTACCGCGACAGGCGACAGTTCATGGCGGCAGCCGCGGCCACAGCCGGTCTGGCAGCGATCACCGGTAAGCACCTCTTGCACCCCGGCACAAAAGTGGAGGCGGCCACCAAGCTCACCACTGTCAAGAGTCCGCTTTCAAGCACCGGTCTGACGCCAACTCCCTATAAGGATGTCACCAGCTACAACAATTATTATGAGTTCGGCACGGGCAAGAGTGATCCCTCCGAGAATGCACAGAAATTTAAGACCAGCCCTTGGAGCATCAAGGTCGATGGGCTGGTTCAAAAGCCGCTGACTATTTCCCTGGACGACATCACTCGGCTTCATCCGCTGGAAGAGCGCACTTACCGCTTCCGCTGCGTGGAAGCCTGGAGCATGGTGATCCCCTGGGTGGGCTACTCGCTTTCCGAGTTTCTCCACCACTGCGATCCCTTGCCCTCTGCGAAGTTTGTCCAGTTCCTCTCCTTCTACGACCCGAGCGAGATGCCGGAGTCCCGTGGCGCTGGCATCGACTGGCCATACTCCGAAGGCCTGCGCATGGACGAAGCCATGCACCCTTTGACCCTGCTGACTTTTGGCATGTACGGCGAAACACTGCCGAATCAGGATGGGGCGCCGGTCCGTGTGATCGTGCCGTGGAAGTATGGCTTCAAGTCACCCAAGGCGATCGCCCGGGTACGCTTCGTGGACAAAATGCCCCATACCACCTGGAATGATCTGGCCTCGAACGAGTATGGCTTCTACTCGAATGTGAATCCGCAGGTGGATCACCCACGCTGGTCGCAGGCCAGTGAACGAGTGATTGGTGCTTCCATCTTTAAGCCGAAGCAGCCTACCCTCCCCTTCAACGGGTATGGCGACCAGGTAGCCGGCCTGTACAAGGGTATGGACCTTAAGAAGAATTACTAGCCACGCGTGGCGAAAGGAGCCCTGGTGTCAAACCGATCCATCCTGGCCCTGAAGATTCTGGTCCATCTTGCCTGTCTGGCGCCGCTCGCCTACCTGCTGCTGCACCTGTACCAGAGCACCACGACCGACCCGTCGGCGCTGGGTCCGGACCCGACAGAGACAGTCACTTTCTTTACCGGTTTTGCCGCGCTCCGGCTTATCGTCATCTCGCTCGCCATCACGCCCATCCGCAAGCTCATCGTCAAGCTGGGCTGGCTGGTGCGGTTCCGCCGCATCCTCGGGCTCTACGCGTTTTTCTGGGCTAGCCTGCATCTGCTTACCTATCTAGCGCTCTACTCCACCTGGAACTGGTCAGCGATCTGGGATGACGTGGCGCGCAGACCATACATCTGGGCCGGGGTCACAGCCTGGACGCTCCTGCTGCCTCTCGCGGCGACCTCTTCCACCTGGGCCATCCGAACGCTCGGCGGCAAGCGCTGGAACTGGCTGCATCGTGCCGTCTACATCGCCGCTGTTGCGGGCGTGATCCACTACTGGTGGATCGTCAAGACGGGCGTCTATGCGCCACTCAAGATCACCCTCGTGCTGGCTGCGCTGCTGGCCGCCCGGCCTGTCTTGAGCTGGTGGCGCAGCCGCCAGCGGCCGGGCCGCCCAGTGACACACGCCACAGCCTGAGCCTTTCCTCGCAACGTCAGACACAAGAAAGCCCGGCATAGAAGCCGGGCTATTCTCGTATCTCGCTCTTACCGCTGGGCGACGGAGCCCTCCGGCGCAACAACCACCCGATTGGCAGCTCGGACCTTTATGCTCCCTACATCAGATTTCACCTTCAGATCCGCAAAGGAAAGCTTCTTCTGCTCCTTGACCGGTACCCCTAGCTCGTACTGGTTCTGCAGCCGCTTATTCAGATCTGAGAGAAAGGGCGTAAACGAAACCGGATTGGTCAGCCCCTCGTAGTACAGGTTTCCGCCTGTCGCATCCGCGACCTGGGTCAGGTAGTTCTGGCCCGCATTCGTCTCGTAGAAAGAGCGGCTGAAGCGGCCCTGGTCCCGGTAGTAGATCGAAAAGATCACCAGCCCAGCCCGATTGGCATCATTGATCGCTGACTGCACGTAAGGATCCTCCGGGTCATACCGGAGGTTGTACTCGTCCACACCGTCGGTGATCATCAAGACCTCCCGACGCGCCGAGGAGGGCCCAGCCGGCCACCGCTTCGCAAGGTCCTGCAGACAGAAGTACGGGCTTGCATTCGAGCCCGGCGACCCGCCCGGCAAGTGAATGGTCTTGGCCACTCCGGCATGATCCTTGGAGAGAGGACCGGAGAAGGAAGCAGCCCCATTCTGCATGTACGCCACGCCCACAGAGACGTTTGGAGGCAGCCCGTTCACAAAGCTTGATAGGTCATCGAGGTTCCGCCCGAATGAGGTCCGGGCAGAGTCATCAATCAGCATGACAAGCTGCACCTCACCCTGGCCGTAAGGCTGCCAGGCAGCCGGCGCTACCCTCTTGCCATCCACCTTAACCTCAAGCGAAGTCTCCGGAATAGGTGCCACGGCATCGCCGCTCTTGGGCAGAATGGTCACCACGCTGTTGGCAGTCGGTGCTGCCCCTTCTGTCTGGGCGTGCATCAGCGGTGCGGCAATAAGTGCAGAAAGCGCGAGACCCAGCGCGGCAGAACTTTTCAGTCGGTTCATTGTCTATCCCTTCCATATGTCTGCATGCTTAGCGAGCTCATCCGCCTTAAGGCTTCGGGCGGCGGCAGTAGCCCGCTTCTTCCAGGCCGGATCCATAACGGCCAGGACTCTCCTTCTGTTAGACGCGGTTCGCAGTACAGAGGGTCCATCCTCCGCCGTCCCATCTTTCATTCAGTACGGCTTGGGCTATGCTTTGAGCAGATGCGAAGAGTTTTGACCGCGGCGGTGCTGATTCCGCTGGTGCTGGCCCTTGTTTTCTGGAACTCCCTGCCGGCGCTGACACTGGCTTCTGCTTTGGTCGCCGGGCTTGCCTGCTACGAGTTTCTTGACCTCGCCGCCAAGGGTGGCGCCCCCGGCGCACCACGTACCCCTGTGCTGGTGGGCGTAGGGCTTCTCTTCCTCTGCACCTTCTTCCGGCCGGAGTATGTTGCACCCCTGCTCGGCGCCTTACTCTTTCTGCTTCTGGGTATTTGCGCGTTCCGCCTCCCTCTGCCGCAGGTGCTGCCGGCTGTCTCTGCCTCCATCTTCGCGTTGATCTATACAGGCTGGACGCTCACGACCCTGCCGCTCATCTCCGCGCAGGGCAATGGTCCCTCGCTCCTGCTCCTGCTCTTTCTTTCGGTCTGGGCCGGCGATGTCGCTGCCCTGTATGTCGGGCGCAACTTCGGGCGTCACAAGCTTTCGCGCCTTAGCCCCAACAAGACTTGGGAGGGTACCGTCGCCTCCGTTGCGGGCACCGTGCTGGTGATCGCTCTGCTTCTCCTGCTGGCCGGTGAGCTCAACCGGCGCGGGATGGACGTGCTCAACTACCCGGGTTCAGTCGTTCGAACTCTGCTGCTGGCCATTCTGCTGAACGCGGCGGCACAGGTTGGCGACCTGCTCGAATCTGCCCTGAAGCGCGGCGCCGGCGTCAAAGACTCTGGGACACTGTTGCCCGGGCACGGCGGCGTGCTCGACCGCGTGGACGCCTTACTGCTGGCGGCTCCGGTTCTTTGGTATGCGCTGCTGATCCAGCAGGCGCTCTGATCTAAGTTTGTCCGGGCCGTCTTGACCCGACACGAACGGAAGGCTTCCCTCTTGCTATGGCTTTGAAACAGATCTGCATTCTCGGCTCCACGGGTTCCATTGGGCAAAGCACCTTATCGATTATCAGCAGCTATCCGGAGCGCTTTGCCGTAGCCTCGCTCGCCGCCGGTCGCAACGTGGAGAAGGCAGCAGCCCAGTGTGACCGATGGCGCCCACGCGTCATCTCCCTGGCAACGGAGGAGCTGGCGTCCGCTCTGCAGGCCCGGCTCGCAGCGCAGGGAACCACAGGCGTCGAGGTGGTTTACGGCACAGAGGGCACCGTGCACGCCGCCACGCTGCCGGAGGTAGACTTCGTCGTCTCGGCCATCGTTGGCGTCGCCGGCCTCGAGGCAACCTATGCCGCCGTGCTGGCGGGCAAGCCCATCGGGCTCGCCAACAAGGAGGCGATGGTTGCGGCCGGTGACCTGCTGAACGCTGCCGCCCGCGCCAACGACGTGCCCCTGCTGCCAATCGACTCCGAACACAACGCCGTACACCAGTGCATGCGTGCCGGGCGCCTTGGGGAAGTTCGCAATGTCTGGCTCACAGCCTCCGGCGGTCCCTTTCGTACCTTGCCGATCGAGCACTTCGCCGGCATCACCGTCGAGCAGGCGCTCAAGCACCCGACCTGGAACATGGGTCAGCGCATCACCGTCGATTCTGCGACCATGCTCAACAAAGGTCTCGAGATCATCGAGGCCTGCCGTCTCTTCAGCCTGCCGCCGGGGCAGATCAAGGTGACTGTGCATCCGCAGTCCACCGTGCACTCGCTCGTCGAGTACCGCGATGGTTCCATCCTGGCCCAAATTTCGGTCACAGACATGCGCCTGCCCATCCTCTACGCTCTCAGCTACCCGGAGCGCGTCGAATCCGAGCTGCGCTTTGACATGAGCGCACTGGCTGATTTGCACTTCGAGCAGCCTGACTTCGCCCGGTTTCCCTGCCTGCGCCTCGCCTATGAGGCAGCCGAAATCGGCGGCGCCCACCCTATCGCCTTGAATGCAGCTGATGAAATTGCAGTCGAGGCGTTCCTCGCCCGTAACCTTGGCTTCACCGGCATCGCGGGTACAATCGAGGAAGTGCTGGCGACGACACCGTTCGTGACGCCTCGCTCCATCGCTGAGGTACTGGAGCAGGATCGCGAGGCCCGCATGCGGGCAAGCGAGGTCGTATTGACGCGGACTTCGGCTCGCTAGAGCCGGCTACGCGCTTCAAGCCAGTACTTCGGAGCGGATAGCCTCACCTATGTTTCTTCTTGTCTCTGTTCTTTCCATGCTGGTGGTTCTTGGGATCATGGTGCTTGTCCATGAAACCGGCCACTTCATCACGGCCAAGCTCTGCGGCGTACGCGTAGAGGTCTTCTCCATCGGCTTCGGCAAGCGTTTATTCGGCTTCCGCCGCGGAGATACCGACTACCGCATCAGCCTTCTGCCCCTGGGCGGCTTCGTCAAGATGGCTGGAGAGCTCCCAGGCGAAGAAGGCTCCGGCGATCCGGCGGAGTTCACAGCGCGTCCGCGCTGGCAGCGCATTCTCATCGGCCTCTCTGGACCGGTTTCCAACTTTCTGCTCGCCTTCCTGCTCATGACCGGGCTGTACATGATGCATAACGAGGTCTACCAGTACCTCGATGGGCCGGCCGTTCTCGACTACGTGCCCCAGGGAACACCCGCTGCCAAGGCCGGTCTGCTTCCCGGTGACCGTTTCCTGCAGTTTGGAACCGCCCACAATCCTGACTGGCAGCAGATTGCCATCCGCATGGGCATCGACAGCCTTGCCACCGTGCCTGTCGTGGTAGATCGAGCCGGTAAGTCCGTCAATCTGCAGCTGCCGCTCGCCGGCGGCATGAGCAAGGATGGTCCTGATCCCATCGCCCTGGGTCTCGAGCCGCGCATGCAGGCTGACCCTCTCACCGTGCGCGACGCTACGCCGGGCTACCCGCTCGCCAAGGCCGGCGTCCATGCAGGCGATGTGCTGCTCTCGCTCAATGGGCAGGTGCTGCATTCGGTCAGTTCTGTTTCCTCATACCTGCAGAGCAATGGCGCGCATCCTGTTGCGCTCAAGGTGAAGCGCAGCGGCCAGGTTCAGCAGCTGACCGTTGACCCCGTACTGGGCGACGACGGAACCGGCAAGACCGGCTACCGCCTCGGCTTCCAGGCCCAGCCTCCGCCATATACCGTCGTGCAGCAATCACTACCGGCCGCTGCCGCCCATTCCTACCATTACAACGTGCAAAGCTCCGGCCAGATCCTCGAAGTGCTGCGCAAGCTGTTCTCCCGGCACTCCAATGTCAAGCAGCTGAGTGGGCCTATCGGCATTGCGCGGGCCACAGGCGAGGCCACGCTGATGCCGGGCTGGCAACCGATCATCAGCCTGATGGCCATGATCAGCCTCAACCTGGGCATCTTCAATTTGCTGCCGTTCCCGATCCTGGATGGCGGCATGATCCTGCTGCTGCTCATCGAGTCCGTGATGCGCCACGACCTAAACCAGGAGGTGAAGGAGCGGATTTTTCAAGCCGCGGTGGTCGTTATCATCCTGTTCTTTGTCTTTGTCACCTTCAACGACGTTTCACGGATCGCCGGCTTCTCCAAGCTGTAAGCGGGGGAGAGCACAAAAGCGGGATAGCCGGGCTGCTTATCGCAAGCAGCCCGCCTTCTGCTTCTAAGCCCACTCGCCTTTGCGCATCACCGGCTCACGCTCGCCGGACGCCGTGACCCCGTCGATGTCCAGGGATCCCGACCCGATCATCCAGTCCACATGGATGAGGCTCTCGTTCGCACCGCGTGCTGCCAGCTCCTCCGTCGAGAGCGTGTCGCCGCCCTGCACACAGGTGCTGTAGGCCTGGCCCATGGCGATGTGGCACGCCGCGTTCTCATCAAAGAGGGTATTAGAGAAGAGCAGGCCGCTGGCCGAGATCGGCGAAGAGTGCGGCACAAGCGCCACCTCGCCCAGCCGGCTTGCGCCCTCATCGGTCCCGAGCATTCGCTCCAGCACCTCTTGACCGGTTTTAGCGCGCGCCTCCACCACCCTGCCGTTCTCAAAGCGGACCGCGATCTCCTCGATCAGCGTCCCCTGGTAGGACAACGGCTTGGTCGATTGCACGGTGCCGCTCACCCGGTCCCGGTGAGGTGTGGTAAACACCTCTTCCGTCGGAATGTTCGGCAGGCACGGGATCCCATTCAGCGCCGTGGTGCCGCCGCCTAGCCAGAGATGCCCATCCGCCAGACCGATCTCCAGGTCCGTCCCCGGGCCGGAGTAGCGCAGCGCCGCATAGCGCTTCCCGTTCAGCAGGGATGCCCGCCGCTGCAACTCCGCACTATGCTGCTTCCAGGCTGCGACAGGATCATGGCTATCCATGCGGGAAGCTGCGAAGATCGCGTCCCACAGCTTCTCGAGAGCGACCTCGACCGGCTCATCGGGAAACACCGCCAGCGCCCAGGCCGGGGTCGCGCAGGCCACAATGGACCAGTTGATCTCGTGGCGGGTGATGAGCTCGAGCGCCGGGCGGCTGGCCTTGGACAGAGCGAGGTTGGCCCGCGAAACCTGGCCTGCATCCTGGCCGGCCAGCAGGGAAGGGTCTGCACCCGTGATGCCGAGCCGCGCCGCGCCGGAGCGGTAAGCCGCCGCGATGCCGTCGTGGAGCCAGGTAGCCGCTTTGTCAAAGCTCTCGTCGGGCGCGTAGCGGTACCGGGCCAGCGTGGTCTCGTCATCGTTGTACATCGTCGTGACTAGCGAGGCCCCGGCCCGGTACGCATGCTCGGTGATGCGGCGCACCAGCGGCAGCGCATCCATCGGTGCGGTAATCAGCAGCTCCTGGCCGGTGCGGAGGCCAAGGCCGGAGTGCACCGTAACCCGGGCAAAAGTATCAAGGCGGCTAGCGAGGCTGCCGGGCAGGGAAACGGGAGAAGGCATAACGGTGAGTGCGGGAGCCATCCCTCTACTGTATCCCGGCTACCGGCCGCTAAGCGCCGGGAACGCCGCATCACGCTTATGCCCGTTCAGCCCCAGCACGCGCACACCAATGGACCAGCGGCGCTGCCAGCGAAAGCGTCAGGCTCAGTGCAAGCAGAACAAGAAAAATGCTGCCATAGCCTGCATACCGCGCCAGCAGACCCAGCAGCGGAGGCCCCACCAGCAGCCCTGCATAGCCCACGCCCACCGTTGTGGCCAGCCCCTCTCCAGGTGCGAAGCCGGGCAGCGTTGCTGCCGTGCGGTACATCACAGGCGAGGCATTGGCCAGGCCCGCCCCCGTGAGCATAAAGCCGAGCAGAACCCAGGGCAGCGGCTGACATAGCAGCATCAGCGCAAAGCCGAGCACCGCGAGCGCGCCGCCGTAGCGCAGGGTGCGCAGCTCGCCGATGCGGGCCACCATCGGGTCGCCGGAGAAGCGGCCCAGCACCATGAGCCCGGCAAAACACGTATACCCATAGCCGGCGGTGCCGCTCGGCAGGTGATGGTTGACACGCAGAAACAAGGCGCTCCAGTCGCCCATCGCACCTTCGCTCACCATGGTGGAAAAGCAGAGCACCCCAAGCAGCAAGAGCCGAGGCTGGGGTAGGCGGGTCGGCAGCAGGCTGCGCAGCCCGGCCTTCTTCGGCTTTGCAGGCAGTGCAAGGGCTGGAGCAAGATCCGGAGCAAGCTTTTGGTCGTGTGCATGCTGGACGTCCTCGATGTGCTTTGGCAGCAGCATTGGCATGGCGCCGAGCACCAGCAGAAACAGCAGGAGCCCTGAGCCCGAAACCAGCCAATCATCGCTGACATGGCGAGCCATCAGGAAGCTGTGGATGCCTGCCCCGGCAAAGCAGCCCACGCTGAAAATCGCATGAAACAGCGACACAGTCCGCTGCCCAAGCAGACGTTCCACCAGCACGCCGTGCGCATTCATCGCCACATCCATGGCCGCGGCGTTGATCCCCGTAAGAAAAAGCACCAGCACCAGCAAGGGGATCGAGGGTAGCAGAATCGCGATCGTCAGCAGGGCGGGGAAGAGCAGCCCGGCGCCTACGCTCAGCAGCCGCGAGCCGAAGCGCCGCAGCAGTGGCCCGGCCAGCGGCATGGCGCAGAGCGCGCCGATGCCCCCTGCGAGCAGCACCGAGCCTAGCTGCGCTGCGTTGAGCCCCAGTGCGTGCGCGCGTTCCGGGATGTGCGGCACCCAGGAGCCGATCGCCGCACCATTGACCAGGAACAGCAGCGCCACCGCCAGCTGAGCCTGCCGCATCGAGCGAGCCGGCAGTATCTCAAGACCGTCTATCGGAGCGTGCTGGTTCCCGTGGAGAGAAGAGGCCATCGGCATTGTGGATTCTTCAAGCATCGCTTCAAAGGAGATGCATGGAGCAGATCATATGCTGGTCCCAACGCCCACCCATGCGGAGACCGGACGTGAAAACCCCGGCAGATCTCCTATAGAGGCAAGATCTTAAGCGCAATCTCTGATCTGCTCCGCCTCCACGCCGTCCGAGCACGGGTACACTGGTCTCCCATGATCTTCAAGACGGCCATCCGCGTCCGCTACTCGGAAACCGACCAGATGGGAGTCGTCTATCACGGCAACTACTTCACCTGGTTTGAGGTGGGTCGTGTGGAGTTGCTTCGCACCCTGGGCTTCTCCTACCGTGAGCTTGAAGGCGAGGAGAACTGCATCCTGCCGGTGGTCGAGGCCTCCTGCCGGTACCGCCAGCCTGCCCGCTATGACGACCTTCTGGAACTGCAGACCACCGTTAAAGCCCTGCGTGGTCCTATCTTGATCTTCAGCTACGGGCTGTACCGCGACGTGCTTCTGTTGGCCGAGGGCGAAACCAAGCATGTCATCGTCGACGGGGCAATGCAGCGCAGAAAACTGCCCGAGCGTCACCAGCAGGCGCTCCTGCGATCCATGGGCAGCGAGCCGACGTCAACAGACCCTGACGTCTCTGCAACGGAGACGGACCAGACCGGGACGCCGCGCTAGTACTCCGTCGAGCGGGGCGTAGCCGGCGGCACCGCGACCGTGGTTCGTCCGGGCCCGGGAATCACAGTCTTCTGTAGATCATGATGCAGAGAGTACAGGGCCAGCTCGAGCCGGTCCGAGACTCCCAGCTTGTCGTAGATCTTGCGCAAATAATTCTTGACCACCTGCTCGCTGGTGCCGATGTGGTGTGCGATTTCCTTGTTGCGTTTGCCCTGGCTGATGTAGGTGATGATCGAGATCTCCTTGGGCGAAAGCCGCGGGGCGACCTTGGTCGTCAGCCCCTGCGTTGCCTGTAGGCGATACGCATCGATCAGCAGTGTCAGAGACTGGTTGTCGATCCAGGTCTCGCCCGAGGCGACCTTGCGCACACAACGCAGCAGCAGGTCCGGCGAGATGGAACGCGAAATAGTGCCGCGCACCCCATTCCGATAGAGCTCAATCATTCGGGTCTCATCCGCAATGGAGCCTTGCACAATCATCTTGACCGGCGACGGCCCTGCCTTGATCAGCTCTGGAACAAACTCGGTATGGCCTGCCAAAATGTTCCAATCCAGCAGCAGAACATCGCCATGATGCTGCTTCAGGGTGGAGCGGAGATTGGCCAGACTATCCGCCTGCGCGATCACATGGATATCCGGCTCGGCTGCAAAGACCTTGCTCATGCCGACGCGGAAAATCGCCTGGCTGTCCGCAAGAATTACCCGAACTGGGTTTTCTCGATGCGCCAGCATCGTGTTCCCGGGTGTGGAGGCCGGAGCAATGGTCTGCGGCCGCGGGTACGGTTGGCCATTGGCGGGGGGAGGGGGTCCGATACGAGCCTTATCGTTAATGGGGTTCATGGCAGAAGCTGGTCTTATCCTTTCTGCACCCTACTGAAATCTGTACTCATCGATGACTGCCGCAACAAAACAGAAGCCATTCTCCTGATAGCTGCGGATCACATGCCCGGCGCAATGGATCGCAGCTGTTGAGTCGTTCAACGTTACTTCTTTCGGCACTTCCAGCAAAAACTCCAGTCCTGCGTCGGAAGACAGCTGATGCGGCACTTGCAGGAGCACTCCATTGTGCGAGATGTTTACCGTCACGGCTTCTACCTGTTCCCCGTTGACCAACAACAGGACGGGCAGGTGCATAGGAAATCGAACGGCAGTGCGTAGCTCTTCCCAAACCATGGCCTCAACTCGCTCTCACCGAAAAAGATACAGATGTTCATGAAAACCGAGTCTCGACCGGCCCTTACTGAAAACAGCCTTGGCGGCGCGAGCTCACGTGTAGGCGCCCCGATGCGGCTCGGAGGTGCTCTCACGATTCAGCACATTCTACACCGCTGCATCACGGGAATTGCTACACCAAAAGGATGCGAGTTTGCAAGCTCCGATGCCTTCGGTAAGCTATCGCGAACGGAGGCAAGCTGTTTGCCGCTCACACATAGGGCCACTTGCCTCATACGCTGCCGAGGCGCGCAGGAGAGGTGGACATGAAGGGATGGCTGCGGTGGAAAGCTCTGAGCCTCCCACAAAGGCACGCGTTTACAGCCTGCTTCCTCGGCTGGACCCTCGACGCATTTGATTACTTCCTCCTGGTCTTCTGCATTCCGGCCATCGGTGCGGAGTTCAACAAGAGCACCGCCGCCGTTGTGGAGGCCGTCGCTCTGACCCTGGCCATGCGACCCGTCGGGGCCTTGCTGTTTGGCCTCCTGGCAGAGCGTTACGGCCGCCGCCCTACGCTGATGTTCAACATAGCCTGCTACTCATTGCTGGAGCTTCTTTGCGCCTTTGCCCCCTCTCTGCCTGCGCTGCTGGTGCTCCGGGCGCTATTCGGCATCGCTATGGGCGGCGAGTGGGGCGTGGGCGCGGCCCTGGTTTTTGAAACCCTGCCGACGGAGGGACGCGGCTTCTTCTCAGGCCTTCTGCAGGAAGGCTACGCACTGGGCTACCTGCTGGCTGCCGCAGCCTTCGGGCTGCTCTTCGGGCCATTCAGCGCCCTGCATGTAGGCGGGCACCTTATCGGTTGGCGAGGGCTTTTCGTGGTCGGCGCTCTGCCTGGTCTGCTCACCTTCTACATCGGCGCCCGGGTGGAAGAGTCCCCGACCTGGGCCGCCGGCGCTGCGGGAAGAGCAGAGCGCAACGGCCGGCGAACGGCCTCGGCTGTCCTTACCGGTATTCGGCAGCATGGCGGCACCTTTCTGTTCCTCGTTCTGCTCATGGCTGGTTTCAATGCCCTCTCCCATGGCACGCAGGATCTTTACCCCTCCTTTCTGCTCCACGACCACCACGCCACGCCCCACCAGGTCGGGGCTATCGGCGTCATTTACAACATTGGTGCCATTCTGGGCGGTGTCCTCTTCGGAGCCTTGTCCGAGCGCTGGGGCCGCAAGCGGGCCATTGTGACGGCCGCACTCCTGGCTCTGCCCTGCATCCCGCTCTACGCGCTGTCGCACAGTCTTCCACTGCTGGCGCTCGGGGCATTCCTGATGCAGTTCATGGTGCAGGGGGCATGGGGTGTAGTGCCCGCTTACCTCAGTGAGCTCTCTCCTGGCCCGGTACGGGCAATTTTCCCCGGCCTCGCCTACCAGCTTGGCAATCTGCTCACCTCGCGCAATAGTGTGCTGCAGGCACGTGCCGCGCCGCGCTTTGGTTCGCTTGGCCCCGTGCTGGGCCTCACCGTACTGCTGGTCGCCAGCTATCTCGCCATCGTCGCCGCATGCGGGCGCGAATCGCGCGGAGAGGCACTCGAGTAACACGGCCGTCGCAGCGCTTGAGGCACAATAGGTTTGCATCTTTGCCGCGCATCAGGAGGCCTGCCATGCCCCGCGTTCATTTCCATCAGCAGCTGGCTCAGCTCAAGGACAAGCTCCTGGCCATGGCCGCGCTGTCGCAGCAGGCACTTGAGTACTCGGTAGACGCTTACCTCCAGCGCAATGCCTCCATGTGCCAGTACGTCCGCGACAATGAAACAGCGATCAACAGGGCGCACCGCGAAGTCGACGAGATGAGCTATGAGCTGCTGGCGCAGGAGCAGCCCATGGCGATCGATCTACGCTTCATCCTCGCCGTCATCAAGATCAACGGCAACCTGGAGCGCATCGGCGACCAGGCCATGAGCATCGCCCAGCGCACCCTGGAGATCACCACCATGGAGCCGGTCGACATCCCTGCCGACATCGAAGGCATGCGCATGATCGCACGGGAGATGATCCGCGGCGCCCTGCAGGCATTGCTTGAGGGCGATTGCACGCTCGCCACCTCCGTCATCGACAAAGATGACGACATCGACCGCCTGAACCGCGAAACCCACGAGCGACTTATTGCCATGATCGCAGGCAACGCTGCCGTGGCCGAGCAGACGCTACACACCATCATCATCTCGCGCAATCTGGAGCGCATCGCCGACCACGCTGCCAACATCGCGAGCGACGTGATCTTTTGGATCGAGGGCGCCGACATCCGGCACCAGCAGGTGCCCCTTCTGGCAAAAGCCTGACCTCTGCGCTCGCCCTTTACACTGAACATCTATGGCGGGAACGATTTTGGATGGCAAGGCGCTAGCCGCAGGGATGGAAGTGGATCTGCGCGAGCGTGTGGATCAGCTACGGCAGAGGGATGGGCAAGCAGCATCGCCCGTGCTGGCCACTATCCTCGTCGGTGACAATCCAGCCTCGGCCACCTATGTCCGGATGAAGGGCAATGCCTGCCGCCGGGTCGGCATGGAGTCCCTGCCGATCGTTCTCCCGGGAAGCACGTCCACAGAGGAGCTGCTGGCGGCCATCGACAAGCTCAACCTCGATCCGCGCGTGCGCGGCATCCTTCTCCAGCATCCCGTGCCCGATGGCGTCGACGAGCGAAAATGCTTCGACCGCATTGCGCTCGACAAGGATGTGGACGGCGTCACCAGCCTCGGCTTCGGGCGCATGTCCATGAAGGAGCCTGCCTTCGGCTCCGCGACCCCGGCCGGCATCATGCGCCTCCTGAGCCACCATGAAGTACCTCTGCATGGCAAGCGAGCCACGGTCATCGGCCGCAGCGCCATCCTGGGTCGGCCCATGGCCACCATGCTCGATCACAGCAACTGCACAGTCACCCTCTGCCACCGCTACACCGCAGACCTCCAGCGGCATCTCCGTGATGCGGAGATCGTGGTGGCGGCGTTGGGCCAACGGGAGTTTGTTCGAGCCGAATGGCTCCAGGATGGCGTGGTTGTCGTCGATGCCGGGTACCACCCTGGCCTCAACGGCGGCCCGGGCGTAGGCGATGTGGAGCTGTCGGCGGAGCTCCGGGAGCGATGTGCGGCTTACACCCCTGTGCCGGGCGGCGTCGGACCCATGACCATCGCGACCTTGATTGCACAAACCGTCGAGTCTGCCGAACGCGCAGCTGCTCTGGAACCGCTGCTGGCGAGTGCCTGAGCGGCCCAAAACGCCTCCCGCGCCGTTCATGGTAAGTTCCCAAAAGAGCCGGCTCCGCCTATGTTGGCCCGCTAGAGCAAGGATGCAAACGATCTTGAAGCAATCTGCCCTCTCCCAGAAGCGCGCAGCCCTGATGCTCCTTGGAGCGATTGTCAGCGCCATCGCGGGCGCAGGCGCTCTCGCCCAGAAGCCTTCTCCCTCCGAGAGCAAGCCCGCTACCAGGACCATGTCCATTCATCTGGATCCGGCGACCACGAGCGTGACCTTTACCGCCGGTACCCTGAAGCATGTGCACGGCACGCTCGCCCTCAAGACGGGCATCTTTGCTGTCGACAGCAAGTCCGGCGTCGCACAGGGCGAGATCCTGGTCGACGCTGCCTCCGAGAAGAGCAATGATCCAAAGCTCGATGCGAAGCTGCAGAAAGATACACTCGAGACCGGCAAGTACCCGCAGATGTTCTTCCACGCCGAGAAGGTAGAGGGCAGCCTGCCCGCCACTGATGGTGAACGGCAGATAAAGCTTCTAGGCTCCTTCAACATCCATGGCGCAGACCACCCGCTGACCGTGGACGTGGATGTGACGAAGAAGGGTTCGGATTACCTGTTCCGCACTAGCTTCACAGTGCCCTATGTCAAGTGGGGTCTCAAGGATGCGAGCACCTTGCTGATGCGGGACCACAACATTAAGGTGACGGTGGAAAGCCATGGCACAGTGGAAGAAGCGCACAGCAACAGCTAGGGCCGCCGCGGCCTTGCTCACCTGCGTCGTTCTATTCGCCGGCTGCACCAGCCGCCCTGCGCAGCCGGCGGAGGATCAGATCCGCAAACAGGCTGCCTCTGACGCGCGGCAGGTGCAGCACGATGTGAAACAAGCCGGCAAGGAAGCGAAGCAGGCCCTGTTCCAGGCGCGCCGTGAGACAGAGGCCGCCGTGGCCGGCGCGCGCGAAGGCCTGAAGAGCGACAGGAAGGACCCTGGCCTCGGCTACCGCGATGCCATGGTGGATATCAACCATACCTCTGCCGAAGAACTTGAGCGGCTGCCCGGTGTGCACGCCTCGACGGCGCACCGCATCATCGCAGGGCGTCCTTACAGCGCTCCGGAAGATCTGGCCAAACGCCACATCCTCAGCAGCGAAGTGTACGAAAAGATCGAGGATCGTCTCGAGGCGCAGCCATAAGCGAAACACGATGCAAACCTAAAGCAGATCCGGCCGCAAGTTCCTTTGCGCCGAGATCCCGGTTCTTACGGCCTCAAACTCCCAAGGCTTTGTGCGTCGTCTCTGCGTTCTCATACATCTAATACAACTGGTTAGCCTTCTGCCCGGACGATGCCCTCCATGTGACGGGTACGTTACACTGGGCAAAGTGACCGCAGAAAAGGCTGCCTGGTTTGGTAGCCCTCAAGGGAGAAGAAACAATGGCGACAGCAACCGCAGTGACCACCGCGCCGGCTGAGTTCAAGACCCCCACCGCAGTAAACCTGACCCCGTCAGCAACTGCCAAGGTACGCGAGATCATGGCGACACAGGATCCGCTCCCCGCTGGGCTGCGCATCGGTGTGGTGGGTGGTGGCTGCTCGGGCTTCCAGTACTCCATGTCCTTTGAGAATCAGGCCGGCATGATGGACAAGGTCCTCAACTTCGATGGGCTCAAGGTATTTGTCGATGCGACCTCCTTGATGTACCTGAATGGCTGCGTAGTGGACTACGTCGAAACCTTGGAAGCAGCGGGCTTCAAGTTTGAGAATCCAGCGGTAAAGAGCACCTGCGGCTGCGGATCATCCTTCAGCGTCTAAGTCTTCCGGTTAGCGTTCCCACGGTTCGCCTGATTACAACGCAAGCAAGGCCTGTCGAATCCTGACAGGCCTTTTGCTTCTCTCGCGTAGAGCCGATCCTGTGTGCGGGTTCTAATTCGGCGAGCCAAATCCGCCCGGAAAGGGATTGCTGCTTCCCGTCCCGCTTGTGCCCCCGCTTCCACTCCCAAAGCCCCCGCCGAAGCCCGACCCGCTGCTGCCCGAACCGGAACTGCCGCCAAAGCCCGAGCCAGAAGTGTTCCCAAAGCCCGAGCCGCTGCCGGTCGAGCTCGTCCCGCCAAAGCCTGTCCCGCCTGCGCCTGCCGTTCCTCCGGCCAACCCGGTAGCTGAACCGCTGCCGGCGATGCTGCTGCCGTTGACGCCTGTGCCACCCGCCCCGCCGATCAATCCTGCTGCTGCCTGGGCTTGCTCCTCCACCGGGTCATACACAAATTCCCAGCGGTTGTAGTGGTCCTGGAGCCGAAAGGCGACCGTTGAACCCTTGTCCGACGGAAGCGTGACGCCCACAATTGGCCCTCCGCTGCCGCCGGTAAAGCCCAGCGCCGTCGTTCCGCTGCTGCTGCCGCCCCCACTCAGGCCGGTGGGCCCCGTGCCGGTGCTTGTTCCCGTTCCTGAACCTCCGCCAAAGCCGGAGTTGCTGAAACCTGACCCGCCGAACCCCGAGCCGCCCGTCCCGCTGTCAGCCCCGGCAGATGCCCCGGCTCCGGCAAGCCCCATGCCGCTTCCAGTCCCGCTCCCCATGCCTGCCCCCGTGCCTGCTCCCGCTCCGGTCGAACCCGCGACGCTGGTGGTTCCGCACGTTGCAGTCGACGAACCGCTCGAGCCGGTCCCCCCTGTGCCTGAGGTATTGCTGCTGCCAAAGCCGGAGCTGCCGCCACTTGAACCGAACCCGCTTGACGAACCTCCGAAGCCGGTCGACGAGCCTCCGAAGCCAGACGACATACCCGCTCCCAGCCCGGAACCAGAGGACGTGCTCGCACCCACAGGTGTCGCTCCGGCGATGCTGCTGGAGCTGCCCACCGAGAGCGGTTGCCCAAAGAAGCCAAGTGGGCACACGTGTGTCTCACCCTGGTGCAGCACCTTCCAGTCATCCTTGCCGGTCATCGGGTCCAGATAGCGCCGGCGAAGAAAGCGGATGTCATTGCTCTTTACCAACTGGTCCACCGAGGTCGGATAGGCGTTGTACTTCTTGTAGTAAAGCCGAATCGCGCGCTTGTACTGCAGCCCTCTCTGCACAGCTTCCAGCTCCCGGTCGCGTTGGATCGACGCGGCGATTCGTGGCGCCGCTACAGCGAGCGAAAGCGTCACCAGCGCGACAAAGAAGACAACTGCAATCAGCAGGTAACCCGCCTCCCCCGTATCACCTGCGAACTGACGGTTCAGGGCATCGCCCACCGGCAGCGCCGACCTCCTCTTGCGCGCGCACTGCATCAGTTCTGCACCAGCGGCAGGGTCTGGGTGTCGTTGTACGGGAGATCCTCAACCTGGATCGAAAACGGACCGATTCGAACGACCTTGTATCGGTGGCTCACCACGTCACCCTCTGCCGCCACAAACACATCATCGCCGTGGAGCAGAAATGCGCGCTTCACGCCATCCTCCCGCGACGAGTAGCCGAAGAAACGCAGGTCAATCGTAGGCGGCGGCGGGGGACCCGCAGGCAGGCTCGCTGTCTGCACCGACGGTCGCACCGGCGCTGTGACCCTCGGAATGGGTGTGTCGGGCGGCGGCGTACCCGATGTCTGCGAGAAGATGTTGCGTCCTATACCCCGGTACAGGTAGTTCTCGTTCTCTGCCATCAGCTCGGGGTGCAGCTGCGGATCGAGCGAAGTGCTGCCCGTCTCGGCCACTGCGCTGCCCTGGGTCGGCTTAGGGCGTCCGGCCGCAGCCGGAGCCGGCGGAGCGACCGCCGTCGCTGCTGTGCGTACCGGGACCGAAGGAGGTGCCGGCGATGGCTCCGGGCCTCCAAAGAGTGTGTGAATGGCCAGCACCAGCACCACCAGGCCCAGCGCCGCTGCCACGGCCACCTTCTTTTTGTCCTCCGTGCCGATCCCCTTAAGGCTCGCCATTACTGCACCTCTCCGGAATCACCGCTATTACCACCCGCACCCACCGGCTGGAGCAGTGCGGCATTCGCCGCATCGGTGCGCAGGTACGTCGTCATCACAATCCGGAGGTTCACCAGGCCGCCCTGCTGCCCGGTCAGGACAATGGAGCGGATGATAAAGAACGCATGATTGCGGTCCCGCTCCACATCATTCACAAAGTGCATGACCGCCGTGTAATCCCCGGAGACGTTGGCATCCATGCGCATCTCCACCAGTCCGGAGATCGCCGGCCGCGGTACGTAATTCGCCCGGCTCAGCCGTACATGGTTCCGGGTCGTCAGCACTCCCAGCTCGGCCAGGACCTCGCTATCACTCACCGGGATCCTTGCACTCACAAAGGTGTCGGCTTGCCGGCGCGAGCCGGCCAACTGCCCAGGCAGAGCCTGCAGCCTTGCCGACTGCGCCTGGAGCTGCGCATAGGTCGCGAGGTCTGCGTTGTACTGGGCAGATTTGTCGCTATGCGAGTCATGCCAGGCCACCAGCAGCCGCGTCCCCAGGACAAGGTCAAAGAGCAGCAGCAGACTTACCACCGCCACATGGAGGTTGAGCTGGGTCAACAGCCGAAAAGGCCGTGTGCGTATGCGCCTTGCCATCAGCGGGCCATCCTTCCGGCCGGCCTTGGCGCGGGCAGTTCCGTCCCCGAGTCAGTTCCCGGCATCGCTGCACCGGGCAGCGCTTTGCCTCTGGCCCGGCTAACTGCGTGGGGCGTCCGTACGGAGCTCGCCTTGGAAGTCGCATCCGGGTTCGTCAGCATCGCCGTGCCCGGGTCGGACGGCTGCGCGTCCGGCAAGGTGGCATCTGCCCGCGCCGCGGCCTTCACTGTCGCGTTGTCATGCGAGTTCGGCAGCGGGCGGTAATCCGCCAGAATGTCGAACGACACATCTTCCGGTGCGCCCGGGTTCAGGCTGACCGTGCGCGGGTTCGCACCGCCCTGGTTGGCCAGGGCCTCGCCGGTAAGCCGCGGAGCCGCAAAGTGACGCGAGTGCTCCAGATTCCGCACCACAGTGACGGCCCGTTCCCGGGCGCCGGTCACGCGCATACGGATCGTGACGTGTCCGTCAGCGGCCACAATCGGATCAATCGCAACCACCTGCACACCATAGGGCAGCGTGTCTTCCAGGTCGCTCATCGTCGCAGTCCAGGAGAAGGCCTTACGGCGGAACAGGTCATTCAGAAAACCAGTCTCCGCCAGCACATTCGCATTCGGGCCTTCGCTTGTCAGTGCACGGACACCGTTCTGCTGTCGGCGCAGCAGGGCGATGTTGCTCTCCAGCTGATTGACGCGCGCCTCGGCCAGGTGCGCCTTGGCTTCCTCGGTATGCACCACCAGCAGCATCGGCAGCGCCAGTACAGCGAGTGCAGCCGCCACGACGCGGAGCCGCGCGTACACAGGCCGCAGCTCAAGATACGGCCGCGTTGCGAGATTCAGGTTGATATTCATGCGTTCAGCAAAGCTCCGGTCACAGGCGCAAGTAGTGAGCGTGGTGTCTCCACGCGCCCGCTGTTGGTCGGCGGGGCGGCGGCATCGCCCAGCGTGCGCACCGCAATCAACGGCTCACCCAGCAGCGCCCTGAATGCGGAGGCAGTGCCCGGGCCGATGTAGAACAGCTCGTCGGCGGGCATAGCCAATGTGTCTTCAAAGTAGGCGAGTGCCACCGAAACACTCTGCCGAATGTCATTTTCTTCTTCGCGCTCCCGGGCCTCGGCGCTGCGGGGCAGCCGGGCCGGCGCATCCGGCATAGGCTCTTCAAGTCCGCTGAAGTCCAGCGCGCGATGGAGCAGCAGCTCCTGCCCGCGCAGGATCGTCGTTGTCAGCGTGGTTCCATTGTGGTTCACCAGCAGGGCTGCTTCCGCGCCTACCAGCGGCGTCGCGGCCAGGGTGCTGGGCAGCACCACGCCGGGTAAAAAGCCGGATTCGCGCACCACGCCCTCATACTCAATCAGCACATCGCGCGGCATGACCGCCGTCAGCACCCGCACTCCATCCTCACCAGTGCTCATGATCTGCCAGCTCACCGCGGCATCTTCCGTCTCGAACGGCACCAGCTTGCGCAGCCGAAAGCGAAGAATCGCCAGCGCTTCGGAGCGCTTCGAAGGCAGCGAGTCAAAGTCCAGCAGCAGCACCCGCACCGCGCCATCCGGCACAATCAGTGTCAGCGCCCGGTTTGCCGGCAGGTTGCGGCCGCCGGGCAGCGGACGGCCCCGATCCGCCACCGCGTGGATCGCGGCCCGCAGCGCTGCGACCAGTGCCGCACGCTCCAGAACGTTGGGCAGCTTCCAGCCGGGCTGCAGCGTGGAGGAAGCAAGCGGCACAAAGTGGGTCACGAGGCCCGTTGACTCACTCTGCCGCGCAGCCAGTACGCCGAACGGCGAGATCTCGCAAGCCATCGCGGGACGCAGATTGATGCCGGGGAAGAGCAGGGGTAGCTTCTCAATCATGCGCGGAGCTCCCCGGTCTGCCGGGCCATCGAAGCTTTGAGACAGGCCATTACCGGTTTGCCTCGATAAACGTCACTTTGTTGATCTCCTTGAGTGTCGTCAATCCGCGCCGCACCCGGTCCAATGCCGACTCGCGCAGAAACTGCATGCCCTCTGCCTGTGCCAGTTTCCGCACCTCGGAGGATGGCTTCTTCTCAAGAATCATCTCGCGGATGGGGTCCGTCAGATCGAGCAACTCGTGGATGGCGGTTCGCCCGCGGTACCCGGTGCCGCCGCACTCCACGCATCCACGCCCCTCCTGGAAGGCAAAGCCGCGCCACTCCGCCGGGTCCAGCCCGGAGATCAGGAGCTCCGCGTCCGAGTAGCTGACCGAGTGCACGCAGTGCTCACAGATCATCCGCACGAGCCTCTGCGCCAGGATGCAGTTCAACGCAGAAACGAAGTTGTACGCTTCCACGCCCATGTTCAGAAACCGTCCCAGCACATCGACCACGTTGTTCGCGTGCACCGTTGTAAACACCAGGTGCCCGGTTAGCGCGGAGTTGATCGCAATCTGCGCTGTCTCCTGGTCGCGGATCTCACCGACCAGAATCTTATCCGGGTCGTGCCGCAGGATCGAGCGCAGGCCACGCGCAAACGTCAGCCCCTTCTTCTCGTTCACCGGGATCTGCGTGATGCCGCGGATCTGGTACTCGACCGGATCCTCAATCGTGATGATCTTGTCCTCGTCGCTCTTGATCTCGTTGAGCGCAGCATAAAGCGTCGTCGTCTTGCCGGAGCCGGTCGGCCCCGTCACCAGCACCATGCCGTAGGGCTCGCGAATGTAGCGCCGGAAGCGCCGCAGATCGTCCTCGCCAAAGCCGACCACCTCGAGCGAAAGATTCTTGAACTTCTCGCTCATCGACTCTTTATCGAGCACACGAAGCACGGCGTTTTCGCCATGGACCGTCGGCATGACTGACACGCGGAAATCAATCAGCCGGCCCTTGTAACGCACACGGAAGCGGCCGTCTTGCGGCACACGCCGCTCGGCAATGTCCAGCTCGCTCATGACCTTGATCCGCGACAGGATCGTCTGGTGGTGCTCACGCGCAATCGGCGCCATCGCCGGGTGAAGCACGCCGTCGATGCGGTACTTCACCAGCAGCTGATCATCATACGTCTCAATGTGAATGTCGGAGGCGCGCCGCTCGAGCGCGGTGAAGATTGTCGTATCGACCAATCGGATAATCGGTGAAATGTCTTCTTCGCTCGTCAGCTTCTCGATCGTGATGGACTCGTCATCCTGATCGTTGACTGAAATGACATCGAAGGTCAGCCCCTCAGTCGCCTCATCGAGCACACGCTGTGACTGCTCGGTCTTCTTGAGCAGATCGTTGATCTGCGAGAGTGTGGCAACCCGCGTGATAAGCCGCTGCCCTAACAGGCTTGAGATCTCGTCGAGCACCATCAACCGGCTTGGGTCTGAAACTGCAATGACCAGACGGTCCTGCATCTGCTCGATCGGCACGAAGTTGTAGCGGAACATCATGTCGACCGGCACTGAGCGGAACAGGTCATGCTGAATCCGGAAGTTCTTCAGGTCGACAAACTCGCAGCGATAGCGGCGCGCCAGCATCTGCGCGTGCGCGGTCTCGTCCAGTTCCATCGGAACTACCGGAGGGATCATCAGAATCGGTGCTTCGGCCATCAGGGGCTTCCTATCTCGTCTTCACAAGCGTTACTGGTGCTGCTGAAAGTTGTTGGCGTTGCCGAGTGAAAAGATAGGCAGATACAGCGCGATCAGAATGACTACGACGACAATGCCCATCACGATTAGGATGGCCGGCTCAATCAAAGCGAGTGAGGCAGTAAGCGCCGTCTGCACATCCTCCTCAAAGAACTCGGCAACCGAGTTCAGCATCTGCGGCAGTGCGCCGGTCGACTCACCCACCTCAATCATCTCGGTCGATAGGGCAGGGAACACGCCTGTCTTGTTAAGGCTGGTAGAGAGCCCTTTACCCTCGCGCACACTGGTGACTGAGGCAAACACCGACTTTGAGATACGCGACGATGAGATCGACCGCGCCGCTGTTTCAAGCGACGGCACCAGCGGCAATCCGCCGGTCAGCAGGGTCGAAAGCGTACGGGCAAACAGCGCCACCTGATACTTGAGCCAAATAGGCCCGAACACCGGCAGCTTGATGCGGAAGAGGTCAATCTTGTCCGCGCCTCCTGGGCTCTTGCTCCAGCGGAAAAGCAGGTAGCCGACCAACGCGAGCACCGGCAGCACGTAGAGGAAATAGTGCTGCGCTGCCTTGCCGAAGGCCAACAGCCCAAGGGTCAGCGCCGGCAGCTTGGTACCCACCTGGTCATACAGCGTGGCAAACTGGGGAACCACAAACGTGATCAGAAAAATGAACAATCCAAAAACAAGCGTGATCAGCAGCGCAGGGTAAATCAGCGAGGCCTGCAGTTTCTTGCGAAATGTGAGCGAGATGCGCTGGAACGACAGGTAGCGGCCCAGCACTTCTTCCAGATTGCCGGAGCGCTCGCCCGCAAGCAGCGTCACCGTGTAGATCAGCGGGAAGCCACCCTGCGCCTCAAACGCAGCAGAGATCGACTCACCCTGGCGGACCCGCTCCGACACGTTCTGGAGCTGCGCGGCAAAGGCCGGGTTCTTCTGGCTCTTCGCAAGCATGTCGAGCGAGCCCAGGATCGGCAATCCGGCGCGGATCAGCGTCAGAAATTGCTGGTTAAAGATCAGAAACGTTTCGAGCTTTGCCTTGCGGCGCCCACCGCCTACCCCGGCGCCCATCCCACGCGCCTTGACGGACAGCACATGGTAGCCGGCCTGGGTGTAGCGCAGCCGCAGCTCGTCTGCCGTCGCAGCCGCCTGCACCTGCTCCTGAATCCGTCCGCGCTCGTCGGTCAGTTTGACCAGAAAGTCAGCCATGGTTCACACCCGCACACATCGTCTGTAGCGGGCCTACACTCCTGTTGCGTTTTCGCTAAGGTTAACAGTTCAACCTACGCCTTATAGACGTTTGCGCCGCGGTTCCGGCTCCCAAAGTGGGCGGTCCGTTACCGTGGTGCCGAGTCCGGCACAGGGAGGCTGCTGTCGTTGAGCTTGGCGATGCGGCCGTGCGGGCCGACCACCCAGGGTAGGCTGAGCGCATTCCACTCGCCACCACGAGGCGTACCAGCGGGCGCATGCTCCATCGGCTGCCACGTCCGTCCGTCATCCCGGCTCACGTCCGAGCCATTGGGTCCCACAGCGATCCAGAGCTTATGCTCTGCATCCCAGGCCACCGCAGAGCGATACCCGCCAGGCGGTATGCTGGCGGCCGTCCAGTGGCGCGCATCCTCGCTTCGGCTTGCCGTGCCAGTCCGGTCATCCGGCTTGCTGTAGTCGCCGCCGACCGCGATCAAGGTAAAAGCAGATCCGGTGCCGGACCCGTGGTAAGCCAGCGAAAAGATACCTGCCGCGTCGCCGCTCCTGCCCTCAAGAGCCGCTACTCGATCCCAATGTTCCATGAGCGGTATAGGGGTGCCAGGATGTGCTCCTGTCGAGAAGCTGCCAACCTTCGATTCAGCGTAGACCAGGCCGCCGCCTGTCCCGAAGATCAACGGCTCCCGCAGCCCGGCCAGCAGGGAAGAGTTGCTGGCTGCAAAAGCTCCTTTGCTCTGCGAGGTCGCCTCCAGTCCATCCCCGCCGAAAGCGCTCCAGCTTTTGCCTCCATCTAGGGTACGCAGCAAAGTGAAGCGACCCCCGACCGGATCACCAAGGAGGAATCCCTCCTCTTTCGTCCGGAAAACCAGCCCATCCCAGAAGCCATCCTTGTCGGGATTTGTGTAGAGCAGCCTCCAGTGCGCGCAGCCGTCTACCGTCTTGTACAGGCGGGACTGGTCCCCCGGCCCGCTTGACAGCACGAGAGCTGTCTCGTCGTCCCAAGCCCAGATAGCCCTGAAGTCCAGCTTTTCCGCACCCGGAGGTGTGGCGCACCCTTGCCACTCAAAGCCGGAGTCCTGCGAGCGCAGCACCGTACCGCCGGTGCCCGAAGCCCACACGACACCGCCGCCCACGGCGTGCACGCCGCGCAAGTCAGCCGTCGTTTCGCTCGGTTCTAGCTGCCAGGGGGAAGAGGTCTGCGCATACGCCAGGGAAGAAGTCGCGAGAAACAGTGCCGGGAGAAACCGCATGCGCAACAGCATACCGCCACCTTTCGCAGTCAGCGCTAAATCGGAGGCATACCATCGACCACCTGCTTACCAGGGGGAGGGGTGTACACAAAGGCATCTGCCGGCGTCGGCACATCGCCTTGCTCCCCAACGAAGTGGAAGCTGCTGCGGGAGCCGTCCACCTCCTCGACAACAAGGTCATGAATCACGCCTGCCGGGCTCGCTGTGATCTGTAAGCTGCTCAACCGGCGCTCCAGCCCTTTGGGAACTCCGGAAAGGGTGCTGTCTCCATCGGCTGCCTGCGTGAGCGTGAGACCGGTCAGCTGCCGCGCGAGCTCTGCATGGCCTAGCAGCAGTGCCAGCGGCGAGCGCAAATCATCCAGCTGCTTGGCCGGCACCCTCTGCACTTCACTCTGCCCGGGCGTGTCAAAGTAGGCAAACCGCCCGTCAAACACAAACAGCTTGCCCACGGGCTCCGTGTAGCTCCAGCGCATACGCCCGGCACGCAGCCTGCCTGCCTTGCCCAGCAGCAGCGTGCCACGTTCCACCCGGTGCATTCCCATGCCGTCATAGCTCTGCGTGAACTGGACCGAAAGCGACCGCAGATGATCGTAATGTGCGTCAATGGCAGCCGCCAGTGCTGGAGCGGCAAGCACTGGTCCCGTCGCGGCGTTTGCACCCTGAGGTGTCGGAACGGAAGCTCCTGCCACGCTCACACAAACGGCAAGCCAGAGGAATAAAAGGCCCGCAAGCAGTGCGAGAACATTGACGTTCCGGTGATTCATCACTCTGTCTTGCTCGCTCTCCAGCCGCACTGCAAGGCTTAAACCAACCGGCGGACCGGCGGCGCGTAGACAACCAGAGTTACTGCAGGCTCACCGTGCAGCTCGTGCCACCCGCTGGGTCCGCCTTGGGCGTCCCCTGCATGTCCTCGCAGAAGCCCCGGTGCCCGGTCTTGCCCACCACCTGCGGGACGGCGGTGATCTCGAAGCTGGTGTACTGGTCCTGGTTGTTCACGGTTACCTTGCTGCAATTGGTGATGTTGAAGGTGTAGCCGCTTTTCTGGCCGCTGGCCAGGTCTGCCTGTAGCACCTGCGCCTGCGTCGGCGAGGGAGCGCCGCTGGAGCCGCTGCCTCCCAGCGCGGGCAGCGTGCAGGCAAAGCCGTTGGCCGGGTAGTTGGCTTCGTACTGGATCTCCGCCTGGTAGATCGCGCGAACCGAAGCAATGGCCGAGTTTTCATTGGCCTGCATCTTCATGCCGGAGAAGTTCGGGATCGCAATCAGCATCAGGATCAGCATGATGGAGATCACGATCAGCAGCTCCATCAACGTAAAGCCAGACTCAGCAGAACGGGTGCGTGCGGTACGGGCGGCGGCAAAAAAACTCATGTGCATGCGACTCCAAAAGCAGGCAAGAAGTAAGCAGGCTCTTGCCGGAATGCTAATTGAGCAGGCTGCCATCTGTCAGCAGCGAGCCGGTACCTCGGTGCCCTGGTGAGAGGTGAGTGCATCCCAGGCTCAACGGGCTCTTGCATGACTTTGATCCGGCAGGAAAGCTCAGCTATTCGGTGAAAATCAGAGCATACCTACCCAGCCCTCCCCTTCCCGGCAGCCAGAGCGCATCTGAGTCAAGCAAGAGCCATGACCCGAACCGTCCGCGGTTCCAAGCAAAAGAGCTTGGACCGGGGCGGACGCCTGAAGTGCCGGCTTGCTACCGCTGTTCTGGATCAGGTTACAAAGCAAGGCTCCTGCCCCTCTCCCATCGTCCACGCCCTGCTCACAGAAAGGTTTTCCCCCTATGTTCATGCGTACCGAAAAGCTCCTGATCCCGCTCTCCAAGCCGAGTAAGCCAGATCCGAATGGCGCCGCAGCCATCCAGGAGCTGCTTGGCGGTAAGTTCGGCGAAATGTCCACGCTCAACAACTACCTGCACCAGTCATTTGCCTTCAAAGAAAAGAAGAAGCTCAAGCCTTTTTATGACCTGGTCGCCTCCATCACGGCCGAAGAGCTCGGCCATGTAGAGCTCGTCTCGACCGCGGTCAACCTTCTGCTGGAAGACTCCGTGCCTGAGGGTGCGCCGACCGATGCTCCCATGGAGTCCGTCAAGGACCTGCGCAATACCCACCACGCCATCGTGGGCGGCGGCGGGCACCAGGTCATGGACTCGATGGGTCATTACTGGACCGGGCAGCATGTATTTTCAAGCGGGAACCTGGTTGCCGATCTGCTGCACAACTTCTTTCTCGAGACCGGGGCACGCATGCACAAGCATCGCTGCTACCAGCTCAGCACCAGCCAGGCTGCGCGCGATACCATCGGCTACCTGATGGTCCGCGGCGGTGTACACCAGGCGGCGTACGCGCTGGCCCTGCGGAAGCTCACCGGCGTTGAAGTCACCAAGATGTTGCCGATCCCCAACATCGACGACGCCAAGATTCCGGAAGCACGCAAGTGGCAGGAGATTGGCAGCCATCGCAAGCTCTACACCTTCTCGCCTGAAGATTACGGTGACGTCGCCGGCGTCTGGTCCGGTCCGGCCGACTGGGCAGACGGCGAGCCGCTTGAGGTGGAAGTCGGCATGCCAAACTACGGCGCAGAAGCGCCGGTCGTCGGCGAGTCGCGTACGCTCTTCTCTCCCGACTACGCGCCGGAAGAGATCTACGAGATCGCGGCACAGCTGATGCAAAAGGGTGGCATCTCGCCCCTGCAGCCGGGCGATGGCCTGCACTCCCGCTTCCAGGGCACACCGGCCAACGGCACCAAGGAAGTTGTAACCGTCGGAAATGGGAAGAGCGCCAAGACCGCGAAGCACAAGTAAGCGCAGAAACGTACAAAGCCCCGGCACTCGCCGGGGCTTTGTGCGTTTCTGCGACTGGACCCGCTTGCAACGCGGCGCGTCGCTACAGCACCGCCTGCTCCGTAATGGCAACGCCCTTCTGCGGCAACACAGCTCCGTCCACGGCATCGCCCGGCCTGCTTTCCCGCACAGAGTCCACTTCGAGGAAGATGTGCTTAATGTCCGGGAAGCGCGTCTGGATCCTGGCCTCGATCAGGTCCACCGCTCGTTCGACCTCCCTGCTTGAGAAGCCGCTTCTGAACTGGATCGTCATGGTCAGGAGCGCATCATGCGGGCCGAAGAACGTGGTAAACGGATAGCCAAGTCGCTCGACCCCTGCCACTTCTTCCGCGATCTGCTTGATCGCGTGAAGGCCGGCGCGGTCCAGCCCTTCTCCAATCAGGAGAGCCTTTGTCTTGGAGCCGAGCAAGAAAGCCACGCTCATCAGCAAAAGCCCAATCAGTATCGAAGCTAACCCATCCAGAACTCCGAGGTGTAGGTGCGTGTTCAGGAAGGTCGCCAGCAAAGCGATAGCAATGCCTAAAACCGCCGCTGAATCTTCAAAAATCACCGTGAAGCAGGCAGGGTCCTTGCTCTTGCGGATCGATCGCCAGAGCGTCATACCGACGTGGGACTTCCCGAACGTACGCAGAGCATAGAGCAGCGAGGTTCCCTCAAAGACGGCGGAGCAGAGAAGCACCGTGTAAGTCGCTGTCAGGTGCTCCAGTGCGTGTGGGTGGAGGATGTGCGTGAAACCTTCATAGATCGACATGCCGCCGCCGACCGCAAAGACGGCAAGCGCCACCACCATGGTCCAGAAGTACAGCTCCTTTCCATAGCCGAACGGATGCAATTCATCTGCCGGTTTGCGGCTGAACCTGAGACCCAGAAGAAGAAGGCCGCCATTCCCCGTGTCGACAACAGAATGAATGCATTCTGAAAACATGGCTGAGCTGCCGGTCACATGCGCGGCAATCCACTTGGCTAGGACGATCCCAATGTTCGCAGCGATGGCAGCGTAGACGACGGCCGAGGTGCTTCGATCCTTCTGCATGGACATCCAGCTCACAAAAGAAGCCCGAGAGCGCAGGCAGGAAGCTCTCGGCTGCAACGCGAAGCTAGCCATCCTGCATTATGGACGCAGCAGCGTTACACCTCTTCAAGGTAAGAGGCAGGGACTAAGGAACGCATAAGGACGCGGCAGAAAAAGGGCACCAGGTTCAGTGCGGAACCTTCCCGCTCCAGCCGCGCCAATCCACACAATGCCTGCACCGGAAAAACGCGCAGCATCGGCGAGAGCGCGGGGGCACGCGGACCGATGCTTATCATCGCACCCGCTCTCCACCCCACAAGCCCTTTTTAGCAGACCAGGTGTTCGCGCTCCACCTTCACGCCATCCAGCCGCCCTAGCATCGTCAGTGCAATCCGCTCCGGGTGGAACAGTGACTGCGCCATTGTTTGCAGGTCATCGACCGTTACCTCTTCCACCCGTTCCAGGATCTCCTGCGGCCCAAAGAAGTGGTCAAAGTACATCTGCTGGCGGGCCAGGCTTGACATACGCGAGCCCGAGCTTTCGAGCGAAAGCAGGAGGTTGCCCTTGAGCTGATCCTTGGCGCGCCGCAGTTCATCAGCGTCTACAGGGTTCTCCTTGATGCGGCGGAACTCCTGCATCACCAGCCGTATCAGCTCCACAGCCTTGTCTGCGGACGTACCCGCGTAAACGCAGAGCGAACCGGTGTCGCGGTACGGCGTCAGGTCAGAGTAGATCGAGTAAGCCAGCCCATGCTCTTCCCGCACAGTCTGGAACAGCCGCGAGCTCATGCCGCCGCCCAGGATCGTGTTCAGCAACAGCGACGCATACCTCGACTCATCGGCCAGCGGATGCGACGGCACACCCAGGCACAGCTGCACCTGTTCCAGCGACTTCTTGCTGCGCAGGATGATCTTGGCCGCAGTCTTCGGCGGTGCCTCCACCGTCAACGGCTCACCTGCCGGCAGCGCGGCGAAACGTTCCGTTACCATGTTTACAAAGCGGTCATGGTCAATATGCCCGGCAGCCGAGAAGACGATATTGCCGCCGTGGAAGCGTGAGCCGTAAAAGTCGAGCAGCGTCTCGCGCTCAAAAGATCCGACCGTTTTTACCGTGCCCAGGATCGGCTTGCCTAGCGCATGCCCCTGCCAGAAGCTCTGGGTAAAAATCTCGTGCACCAGGTAGTCGGGATTGTCCTCATCCATCTTGATCTCTTCCAGGATGACGCCGCGCTCCCGCGCAATCTCTTCTTCCGCAAAGGTCGGGTGCAGCACCAGGTCGCTCAGCACATCGAGCGCCTTGGGCGTGTGCTCGTCCAGCACCTTCATATTGAAGCAGACCGTTTCCTTGCCGGTAAACGCGTCCAGATTCCCGCCGATTGCGTCCACCTCGCGCGCAATATGCTGAGCCGTGCGGCTGGTCGTCCCTTTGAAGACCATATGCTCCACAAAGTGCGAGATCCCGTTCACCTCAGGCGCCTCATGGCGAGAACCCGCTCCAATCCACGCACCCATTGCTACGGAGCGTAGGTGCGGCATCGCTTCGGTGAGGATGATCATGCCATTCGGCAGAGTCGTGCGCCGGATGTTGCGCTCAGGCAGGTCTAGGCTGCCCGGCTGGATACGGCTTGTGTGCGCGTCTGGTGCGCTTTCGGTCATGGTTGCTGCGTGTGCTTTTTCGGTCATTCGCATCCTGTGCCGGCTGGCTTCCCAAGTCTGTCATCCGTCATTCCAGCAGGCAGGCTGCGGTATCCTAGGAGGTACGCATAGCTATGCCCACATCGGTCCAGTCCGGGATCTTCTCCATTGTAGACGCGCCTCCTGAGCGAGCCCTTCCCGCCGAGACCCGGCTGCTCTTCGGCCTCGATGCCGCAGGCCTCGCCGGTGTCGCGGCCGCGCTGGGCGGCGCACGCTTCCGCGCCACCCAGCTGGAGCAGGCGCTGTACCGTCAGTGGGTCGGTTCCCTCGATGAGCTCTCAACCCTGCCAAAGCCTTTCCGCGAGCAGTTGCGGGCCGCCGGCTACTCCGTCGGCCTGCCGGAGATCACCGAAACCTTCCGCTCCATCGACGGCACCGAACGCTACCTCATCGCGGGCGGGGATGGGCAGACAGTCGAGACCGTGTGGATGCCGGGCGGCGACGGCGCGGAAGCCACGATCGAAGGCGCTGAAGCCGCTTCCGACGATGCGGACACCCGCGGCACCAGCGCCCCCCAGCGCCGGGCCACCATCTGCGTCTCTTCCCAGATCGGGTGCGCCGTCAACTGCCAGTTCTGCCTCACCGCCAAAATGGGCATCGTGCGTAATCTCTCCGCGGGAGAAATCGCGGGCCAGGTCGTCGCGGTACTCAAGCGGCAGGGCGTGCATCTAGGCCGCGACCGCATCAACTTGGTCTTCATGGGTATGGGCGAGCCGTTTCTCAACTACGACGCCTGGATGGCTGCCTTCCGTCTACTCACCGGCCCCATCGGGCTCCATGCCTCGCGTATGACGGTCTCCACCTCCGGCATTGTGCCGGGCATCCTGCGCTTCGCCGCCGAGCCCGAGCGGCCGCGTCTAGCCATCTCGCTCAACGCCTCCAATGACGCGGTCCGCGAAGCTGTCATGCCGGTCACGCGCAAGTGGAACATCCAGGCTGTTATCGAGGCCGCGCGAAGCATCCCGGTCCGTCCCCGCGAAAAGATCACCTTTGAGTACGTGCTGCTCGGCGGCGTCAACGACCAACTCAACCACGCCGACGAGGTTGTTGCGCTCGTCCGGGGCGCGGGCTTTCCGGCCTACGTCAACCTGATTGTCTGGAACCCGGGCCCGGGCACGCCCTACGCCCAGCCCTCGCAGGACGCGGTCGATGCCTTCCAGCGCCGCCTCATCGCCCGCGGCGTCACAGCCTACATCCGCCGCCCCCGCGGACGCGACATCTACGCCGCCTGCGGCCAGCTTAAGCGGACCACGAGTTAATCTCCTATCGCTGATAGGCGGTAGGCCTCACCCGTTTACGGCCCAGCCAAGACCTTAGCGGTATAGCCTTTTGCTGCTCCCGGTATTACCGTGGGTCACATGACGACTGTTACCTGCAAGATGCCGGAAGCACTGGCCGAGCAGCTCACCGAACTGGCCCATAGAGAACACCGCTCCCGGTCTGCCGTGCTGCGGGAAGCGCTCGAGCAGCGATTGAGGAAGGTCGGCCGGAAACAGCCTATATCCGCTCTTTCGCTCGTGAAGCATCTGGTAGGCGCTCAGCCAGGAGGCCCGAGCGATCTATCCACCAATCCGGAGCACATGCGCGGCTTTGGCGAGTAGGTTTCGTATCCTGGTGGATACCGGACCACTGGTGGCGCTCGTTCGGCCGAGGGATGCGTGGCACGCCTGGGTAACAGCCTCTTTCGCAGAGTTGCCGGTGCCGTTCTTCACGTGCGAACCGGTTTTGGCAGAGACGTACTTCCTGCTGACCCGCCAGAGCAATGGGCCGCAGCTTTTCTTTGACCTGCTGTCCTCGGGACTCTTGACCGTTGACTTCTCCATCATGGCGGAGCGCAACAACTTTGCAAAGCTCATCCATAAATACCGAGACCTTCCTATCTCCCTCGCCGATGCCTGCCTGGTGCGCATGGCGGAGCTTTCTCCGGGATCTACCGTGTTCACCCTCGACCAGCATTTTCGTGTCTACCGTAAAAACGGGCGTCAGACAATCCCAGCCATCATGCCTTGAGGCCATGCTCTTCACGCTCTTCCTGATAAGCCTCTGCTCTCAGGTCCATAATGTCGCCATGGCTTTCTCCATCAGCACACTCGACCACCTGGTGCTCACCGTCGCAAGCATTGACGCAACCGCCGACTTCTACACCCAGGTGCTCGGCATGGATCTGGTCACTTTCAGTGGCCGCAAAGCGCTTGCCTTTGGCGAGCAGCGCATCAACCTCCACCAGCGTGGGCACGAGTTCAAGCCCTGCGCGGCCCACCCAACCTCCGGCTCCGGGGATCTCTGCTTCATCACGCCTGAGCCGATCGAAGAAGTCCTCGCCTACCTCCAGGCCCTGCGTATCCACGTGGAAGAGGGCCCGGTCGAGCGCACGGGCGCGCAAAGCCAGCTGCGGTCCATCTACATCCGCGACCCCGATCGCAACCTGGTGGAAATCTCAAACTACATCTAGGCCGAACTAGGCTGACCCGCGCGAACCCGTCTCCTCCGCAGCCCTGCCGGCGCGATCTGCCGTAGCGAGCTCTAGCACCGTCCGCGCCACCAGGTCGGCATCATGCCGCAGTACATCGCCTTCCGCGGCAAACGCGCCGGCAATGCAGCGGATGCCGAGGCTCTCGACCCGTTCGATATCCGCCGCGATGACCTCCGCGCCTTCCGCGGCATAGCGTTCGCGGACCGCCCCGGAAACAGGCGCTGTGTTCACCAGTGCGTAGTCGATAAAAGGCTGCCGCGCATGCTCATACATACGCTCAATGTGCTGCGACGCCGTCAGGTGCAGGCTCTCGTTCCCCTGGGTCATCAGGTTGCACACATACACCCGTGTACCGCGCGCCGCTGCCAGCGCCTCCGGGATGCCGGCCACCAGCAGATTGGTGATGACGCTGGTAAACAGGGAACCGGGGCCCAGCGTGATCAGGTCGGCACGGGCAAGAGCCTGCAGTGTCTCCGGAAGGGGCGCGGCGTGCGCTGGCTCCAGCATCAACTCGACTATGCGTGCGCGGCTGCCGGTAATCTCCGTCTCGCCGCGTACAATCTCCCCCGTGTCCATACGCGCCGCCAGCGTCACATTGCTGTTCGTCGCGGGATAGATGTGCCCGCGCGTCGCCAGCACCTCCGCCGCCAGCTTGATCGCCTGCGCAAAATCGCCGGTGATCTCCTGCAGCGCAGCCACAAACAGGTTCCCGAAAGAGTGGCCCTCCAGCTCACCGCCCGAGCGAAAGCGATGCCGAAAGAGCTGCGATAACAGCTGCTCGTCTTCCGAAAGAGCAACCATGCAGTTGCGCAGATCGCCCGGCGGCAGCATGTTGAAGTCCTTGCGCAGCCTCCCGGACGAACCCCCATCATCGGTGACCGTCACTACCGCCGCGAGCTCGCTGATCAGATACTCGGGCACTTCCGCACCGGCTGGCGCAAGCACACTCGAAGCGGCAAAGTGTTTGAAACCGCGCAGCAGCGTCGAAAGACCCGTGCCCCCGCCCATGGCGACCACACGCAGTGCTTCCTGAGGAATCGGGACCGCGGGGATGGGGATCGTGGTTGAAGACTCAGGTAATTTAGCCATGCAGGGAAGACAAGCGTTCAGGCGACGTAACGAAGGGCGAAATGCTTCTTGCGCGTCCTCGGCTCAGATCGCTTCCGGGTAAAGCAGCTCCGTAAAGCGAGGGTCATCTGCCATCTGGCGGAAGTCCACATCGCTGCGTGCCTGGATGCGGTTGTACGCATTCAGCTCAATCGCGCGCTCCAGGTGGTGCAGGCAGCCCTCTGCGTTCGAACACATGCTGTGCAGCATGGCCAGGCCGTAGTGCGCGTAGTCCACATCATCCCCCTGCTCGATGATCGCTTGGAGGTGCTCGCGCGCGTCATCCAGGTCGCCGTTGTTGATGCAGGCGATCGCGTAGTCGTAGTGCTCAGCAGGTGACTGGAACTGGAGCTCGCGCGCACGCAGGGCAAGCTGGCGCTCGCACGCCTGCTGATACACACGCGCGCGCTCGCGGATCTCCGGCGGGCAGCTGCCATCCAGCATGGCGAAGTTCTCCAGAGCTTTTTCAAACTGCCCCGTCTGCATCGCCTGCAGGGCGGTGCCGTATACACCCAGTGCTTCCTTTTGGGCGTTGTTCGGGAACGGGCGAACACGAGCAGCCAGCGTTTTGGTGGAGGCAGAGGTCTTTGACATGCGGGCGGCCTGGATCTCCAATCATCAAGTAAGGGCCGGCTCCTGAGCGGATGCGGCAACCTTCATCGGCTCCGAGGGGTCGGCTGCCTCGTTTTATACCGGCGCAGACCTTTGCCGTCAAATCCCTGCGGTTTTCAGGCTGCTTTCCGGGCTTGCCCTTTTGCCTATTTTTCCGGCATCACCCGCAATGCCGAGCCGTGTGTATAAACCGCCGGATTCAAGCTGGGGTCGTTGTACATCTTGAGCTGCCGATATACCTTGAAGCCCCGCTCCGAGGCCAGCACACGCCGCCACAGCCTCTCCAAAGCCTCCTGCAGATCCGTTCGCTGCTCGGTCAGGATCCGGAGGCGTTGCTCATTGCGCTGTGCATGGCCCGCGGGTGCATGGGCGCGGGTCAACTCCTCGCGTGTGTGGAACAGCTTGAGTGCCAGGATGCTCAGCCTGTCGATCATCAGCCCGGGGCTTTCCGAGTGCAGCTCTGCCTCCGGGTGCGGCAGCCCCAGCGGTAGCAACAGCGTAAGCAGCACGTCATCTACCCGCTCGGTTAGGTCGTTCCGCTCCTGATTTACGCGGTCGATCGCGCGCTTGGTCGCAGCCAGCGTCGCATCCGTCGCGCCGGGCATGCGCGCTTCATCCTCGGTATGCCAAAGCTCGAAGTTAGCCCCGTGCTGCGCGAGTACCAATGCCTCCAGGTCGCTCCCAACGGGCGCACGCGCATCCGGAGTCTCATGCCAGAGCCGCGTGGCCGCATCATGCAGCGTCGTGAGGGGAGGGAGCAAAGGCAGTGGCATAGGGGTGTCTGTACGGCATCGGATCGGCATTGCGCGGCAGCGCTTAGAATAAGGCGGACTCGTCTGCCCGGCAAACAAGCAGGCCGCGCCTGCCTCTCGAAGCATACCGAGCCGGCTGCAATCCAAGGAGTGTACGTGCCCCCTGCTGATAGTTCTTCCCTTGCCCCTCACCGCCGCTACAACCCTCTGCTCGGGCAATGGGTCCTCGTCTCACCCCAGCGCACGCAGCGGCCCTGGCAGGGCGAGGTTGGCACTGCCGGCGCCTTCAGTAACGTGCATCACGATCCGCAGTGCTATCTATGCCCAGGCAACAGCCGGGCCGGCGGCGCACAAACGCCCCCGTATAAGCAAGTGTTCGTCTTCGACAACGACTACGCCGCCATCCTGCCCGGGCCCGATACCGCAGAGCTGCTCCCGACGGCCTCACCCCTGCTGCGCGGCGAGGCGGAGCACGGCCGCTGCCGCGTGCTCTGCTTCCATCCCGACCACTCCTTGACTCTGCCCCGCATGCAGCCAGAGGATGTGGTCCGTGTGGTCGATGCCTGGGTCGCCGAGGAAACAGCACTCGCCGCAGACCCGGGCATCCGCTATGTGCAGATCTTTGAAAACCGCGGCGCCATGATGGGTGCCAGCAACCCGCATCCCCACGGCCAAATCTGGGCTACCGGCCACGTCCCCGACGAGCCCGCAGCCGAAGCCGTCGCGCAAGCCGCCTACCATGCCGAACACGGCCGCTCCCTGCTGCTCGACTACGTCGCACTCGAAGCAAAAGAAGAGGTGCGCGTCGTATGCGAAAACGAGAGCTTCCTGTGCGTCGTGCCCTGGTGGGCCGTGTGGCCGTTTGAAACGCTGATCCTTCCGAAGACCGAGGTCAGCACCCTGCGCGCGTTCTCACCGGCGCAGCGCGCAGGCCTGGCCGATATCCTGCAGCAAGTCACCACACGCTACGACAACCTGTTTGAAACCAGCTTCCCCTACACCATGGGCTTCCACGGCGCGCCCTGCGACGGCGAAGCCCATCCCGGCTTCGGCTGGCATGCGCACTTCTACCCGCCGCTGCTGCGCTCGGCAACCGTCAAGAAGTTCATGGTTGGCTTTGAAATGCTGGGTATGCCGCAGCGCGACATCACAGCGGAAGGTGCGGCCGAACGGCTCCGTGCGGTCTCGTCCGTGCACTTTACCCGCAGGTAAAGATCGGCATGGAGAGCAGAGATAGCGGGGATGGTAGAGACACACCGCCGGCAAGCGCACCTGTCAACAGGTCCGGCCCGGGTGTGCCCGGGCCCGTACCCTCGCGAGAGCGTCGAGCCCGCAGGGCAGCCCTCATGTTTCTAGGCTTCCTCGCCGTCAACCTATGGAGCCTGCGCTCTCGCGGCACTCTGCCGCAGGGCTTGCGGCTCGCTTTTCTCATGGGGCAGTCTGCCGCAGGCTGGACGGTCGGCTGGCTGCTGACCGAGTGGTGGCGCGCCTGTCGCCAGCGCAAGCGCTAGGTCCGGACATAACGCCCTACAGACACACTGACTTTTCGGAAAGAGTTTTCAGAAGCACGTATGGTGAGCTCGCTGGGGCTCGAACCCAGGACCCATGCATTAAAAGTGCATTGCTCTACCAACTGAGCTACGAGCTCGCGTTTCGCGGGTCAGATTCCAAACTACCACAGCGAAGCCAGCCCTCCTTCGCGCGCACAAACAAGCCGAAACCGCGCCATGAAACAGCCTGACGACTCAGCCTGCGAAAACAGCAAGAACGCTCAACGCTCCTCCCGTGCCCTCCGCGGCATCGGCACCACCTGCACGGTCGTATCCATCTCCTTCAGGAAGTCGTTGGTCACAGATCCACGCAGCAGCAGGTCCAGGCGCGAGCGCGCAGCCTGCCCAAACACCACATGCGAAATCGACTCCCGCTTGGCAAACTCGATCAGCGCCCGCCCTACATTCTTATCCTCAAGCGTCACAACCTTTGCGCCCAGGCTCTTGGCCAGCCGGCGAAACTCGCTCAGGCGCGCTTCGGCCTGCGCGTCGCCTTGGGGTCCGTGCCCGCGCGCACCCTGCACATACACGGCATACCAATTAGTGGCCAGGCGCCCGGCGATGCGGGCGCCTACGCGGATCAGCCGCTCCGTCCCCGGCCTGTGCGAGAGGCATACCATCACCTTCTCCGGCACCGGTGCCTGCTCCAGGCCCTGCGCACGCCGATACTCGGACGCAGCTACGCTCACCTGCTCCGCCGTAGTCCGCAGCGCGAGCTCGCGCAGTAGCGTCAGGTTCCCCTTGCGGAAGAAGTTCGCCAGCGCCTGCTCAACGCGCTCGTGCTTGTAAATCTTGCCCTCGCGCAGGCGGTTGCGCAGCTCGTCAATCGAGAGGTCCACATTGATGACCTCATCGGCCCGCCGCAAAAAGCTGTCGGGGATCGTCTCCCGGATCACCGTATTCGCTGAGCGCGCCACCGCGTCGTTCAGCGTCTCCAGGTGCTGCACATTCACAGCCGTCTCGACGTTGATCCCTGCTTCCAGCAGCTCCAGCACATCCTCATACCGCTTGCGATTGCGCGAGCCGGGCACATTCGTGTGCGGCAGCTCATCCACCAGCACTGTCTGCGGGCGCCGCGCAAGGATCGCCTCCAGATCCATCTCCTCCAGCGTGACGGAGCGGTACTGCGTGCGCCGCAGCGGCACCATCTCCAGATCGCCGAGCTGCGCTGCTGTATCCCGTCGGCCGTGGGTTTCCACAAAGCCGATCACCACATCGACACCCGCCGCGCGCAGCTGGTGCGCATGCTCCAGCATCGTGTACGTTTTGCCGACGCCCGGGGCCGCGCCGATGTACACACGCAGGCGCGCCGGTTCGTCATCCCGCGCATGCCCTGCGTTGGAGACCTCTTCCGGTTCCTTGCTGTCTTCCTCTTGGGGCTCCTGGCCCGGCAAAAAGATCTGCGCCATGCCTAGCCGGCCTCCACGGGGTGGCGCGGTGCCAGTGCAGGCGCCGCCGGCAGCGTAAACAAGAACGTCGTGCCCGCACCCACCCGGCTTTCGACCGAGATCTGCCCACCCTGCGCCTCGACCAGGCGCCGCACCAGCGCCAGGCCCAGCCCCGTACCTTCGCCGGAGCCCGAGTTGAACCGCCCGAAGATCATGTTCAAGCGCTCAGCCTCGATGCCCCTCCCGGTATCAGACACAGCAAAATGCACAACCCCTTTGCTTTCCGTTGCCGTGAGCCGGATCGCCCCACCCCGCTCTGTGTTGCGCACCGCATTACTCAGCAGGTTCTCAAAGATCGAGCGCAGCGCCCGCCTGTCCGCCACAATCCGCTGCAGGTCGGCATAGGCCTCCACTTCCACTGACAAGTCCTTCTCCGCCGCGGCGCCCCGCACCGTCGCCTGCGCTTCCCGCAGCACATCCAGCGGGCGAAACTGCTCCAGCTTCAACGCCCTGTGCCCGGAGTCCAGCTCCGCTACAGAGAACAGGTCGGTCATCAGGTCGTCCAGGTGCTGTGCCTCGTTCTGCGCACCCTCCATCACATCGGCCTGCAGCGGTCGCAGGTCGCCCGCATAACCCCGCGCCAGCGCATGGATGGCAATGCGCAGCTTCTCGAGCGGGTCGCGCAGCTTGCCCGAGGCCACCGCCAGAAAGCGCGTCTTGAAGCGGTCCAGCTCCTGCAGCTCCGTCACATCCTCCAGCACCGTCACGGCACCCAGCAGGTGCCCTTCGCCATCGCGCATCGGCGTGGTCCGCAGCCGATAGCTCCTCGCCTCGTGGCTCTTCGCTTCGTGACTCTTGGCTTCGTTGTCGCGCTGCACCGCACCCAGCCGCAGCGGCGCCATGGCAGCTTCGCTCTCGCCGACCACGGTGCGCTGCAGGCTGATGGCCGTGCCGATCGCCGCCAAAATCTTGTCTCCGCCCGGGGTGGAGGTCAACGCCATACGGTCCGGCGCCTCGCCCAGCAGCTCCCGCGCGGCATTGTTTGTCTTCAGGATCTGCCCGCGCCCATCTGTCACAATCACCGGTTCAAATATGGACTGCACCACGGCATCGCTCAGCTGGTACTCCATCTCCCGCCGGCCGGTTTCCGTCTCCCGCAGGTCCCGCAGCCGGATCGCCAGCCGGTTGAATTCGGTCGCCACGGTACCCAGCTCGTCAGAGAGCGGCCAGTCGATTCGCTGCTGCAAGTCGCCCTGTCCGGTGCGCCGTGCCGCGTTAGCCGCCCTGCGCAGCGGCCGCATGGTAAAGAACAGCATCGCTGCCGCCAGCACAACCCCGGTCACAACGCTAGCCCCGCACGCGCTGATCAGCCTCCCACGCAGCGCGCCCCTGCGCAGGTCCAGGTCGTTGCGCACGTCGCGGCGCCGGTCTTCCAGCACCTGGAGCTTGCGGCCCAGGCTGATGCCGATCGGCTCCAGCTCCCGGGCCGAGCGCATCCGATCCGCGAAGTCAGGCTGCACGTGATGGAGCCGCTCCAGCACACGCCTGTGATCGCGAAGCTCGCCATCCAGCGTCTCGCGCCCACTGCCGGACCCCTGCGCCCCCTGCGCCGCGTCGGTCGCGTCGGCAGCTATGTCGCCCAGCGCTGTCTGCGCCGCCTCGAGCCGTCCCTGCGCTCGCTCACTCTGTGCGTGGATCTCATTCTCAGGCGGTGCCGCCTGGGCTCCCGCAGCCGCGCTCAAGGGCCCACCGCTGCCGCTCTTGGCAAGGAAGGGAGCGGCCGGAGAGGGCACGCTCTTCCCCGTCGCCTGTGCCGCCGCCTGTGCCGGCTCCGGCAGGTGCAGCAGCGAGCGCTCCACCAGGATCTGCTCCCGCAGCAAGGAAGCCTGCGCCGCGGCCAGCGCCCCCACGGCCGTGTTCATCCGTTTCTGCTCCTCAGCCAGCCCGCTCAGCGCGACAAATGTGCCGCGCACAAGGAAGCTCAGCCCTGTTATCAGGGCAAGCAGCAGCAGGCTCCCAAGGAGCAGTCGTTGAAAGATGCTCAGCATGGCGGCATTGGCTTGAGGCTAAAGCATTTCTCCCTCACGTGGAGTCGAAGCCACCCTACTTGACGCGGCTTTTCCATCAGCAAAAGCCGCATGCCACCAAACGCGCGAACCACATCGAAGGCAGAAATGCTCAAGTGGAAAAGGGTTAAGGATGCAAGCTCGTCCCTACCGCCGCCCCCACCGCCGCCTGAAGCTCGCAAACGCTCACCGTCGCATTCGCATATGGGCACCGCAGTTCGCGAGCCTGTGCCGGCGAAACAATCACCCAGCGCACGGGGGTGGTCTGCGCCAGGCGATCAAAGTCTGACTGCGTCCACCCTCGCCAACCCGCCTGCTCGTCATGCTGCATGAGCCAGCGATCTGCCAGCGCGGGCACCTGCGTCACAACCGCTGCGTCTTTCTCGTCGTCGACCAAGGACGAGCGCTCCGCCAGTGCACGGAAGGAGTGGTTGTCCTCCCCGGGTAGGCTCAGGTAATGCGGGTCCATAGCGAACACAGCATCCTGCGGTGTGCTTGTTCGGATCCACGCAAAAGCTTTGAGCCAATCGCTGCCGGGGGCTGACCAGGGCAGCTCTAGATTCTCCGTCGCCGGGTAGCGCAGCCGCTGTGCATACCCGTTTATTGCAGCAAGCGGAACAAATACGGCCACCCAGAGCAAGGCACGTGCGCGCAGAACGTACTCGCCCAAAGCAGCTCCGCCAAGCAAGGCCATTAGCAAAAAGGTCAGGTGGAGGTAGCGCATCGGCTGCAGTGGCATTAAGCGCTCCAAGCCCGGAGGCAGCAGCATACATAAGGCTACAAGCAGCTGCAGAATACTGAAGATCGTCAACGTCGTCGCAAGCGTTGCCAGCTGTGGATTTTCGCGTTTCTGCCCAAGCCGCGCCAGCATCCACACGAGCAACGGCGGCGCCACAGCGCCCAGCCATTCATACCAGTGCCAGCCGGCGAGCGAATAGTAGGAGTGCTCCGCCACAGCCTCACGCCAGGCGGGCGTGGCGGGCGCGAAGAGCCAAGCGCCTGGTACCGCTGCTGCTCGGCTAAACTCCTCCACCGGCTTAACGACAGCGCGGCTCGCCCAAAAATCCCAAAGCCGATAAAGCAGGCAGAACGAGATCCCGAACATGCCCATGATGGGATGAAACAGCATTGCAACAAAAAGAAGCAAGACTGCGCGTCCTGTTCGTCTTCTCTGAGTGCAAGCAATGGCAAATACAATCGCGTCCGTAGCGAGCAAACGAGGGTGGAGATGCTCGTCGGAAATGTAGAGCGCCGTGCCTGCGACAGAAAGGGTGAGCAGGCAGGCGATGGTTAAAACGCCGGCAAGCTGCGCCCGAAAACTACCAAAGCAGAACTGCACGATCTGCCGGCACCCTCCAAGGAGAAGAGCAATCGCGGTAAGCTGCAAGAGCAGGCAAATGTACGCCAGAGGCAGATGGGTAACCATGGCGAGCAGGGCGACTGCCTTGTCAAACACCGTAGCCTGGAGCTGTAGCGTAAAGAAGGAAGCATTGAATGGGTAGAGCGACGGAACGAGATGCCTCTTGATTGCGGTAAGGTAAACCCCATCGTCTTCTGCTCCTGGGTGATAGCCCTGCAGTACGAAAGCGAATAGGGTAGCGGCAAGAATCACGGACGCATCGCGGATTTTCTTTCTCAATAAAACCCCAAAGGTTGTGCATGAAACGGAGTAACGGATCAGGAATGTGCGTTTGTTAAAGGCTGAACCCACGGCCCATGGCCTCGTTGCAGACACTCCGCTACGCGAGCAAACAGCTTCCCTGGCGCTAGTCCTGCCGACCCTGCAGGAATCCGCAAACATCGAGACGATCCTCCGCCGAGTCATCGCCGTTCTCGATGTGCTCCGTATTCCGTACGAGCTGATTGTAGTAGACGACGCCAGTAATGACGGAACAGCCGCAATCGTGGCTGGCCTGAGCACTGCGTTTCCACAGATCCGCCTGGTCGAGCGTCACGGGGAACGTGGGCTCTCAGGCGCCATCCTTGATGGCTGGGCTACCGCTTCGGCTACGGTGGTGGGTGTCATCGACGCCGACCTGCAGCACCCGCCGGAAATCCTCCCCAAGCTCTGGACCGCCATGCAGACAGGCGTCGATCTTGCCGTGGCAAGCCGTTATGCCCGTGGTGCGACTATCGGTCGGTGGCGCTGGCTGCGCCGCAACATCTCCACCGGCGCCGTGCTGCTGTGCCGTCCCTTGCAGCGCAGAAACTGCCTGGTGGAAGACCCAATGTCAGGGTTTTTCATGATCCGGCGTAGTATCGTGCGCGCATTGCCACCCCTGCAACGCTCCGGCTTCAAGCTGCTGCTGGAGATCCTGGTACGCGCTCCCCTTCGCAAAGTGCAAGAGGTTCCCTTCTGTTTCGGCGAGCGCTATGGCGGTGAAAGCAAAGCCGATTTCACCGTCATGCGTGACTACATCGTCCTGCTGGCCAGGCTGTACTGGTCACGGCTGCTCCATCGCTCAGCGGCCCGGCAAGACACGGCTCTCCGCTTGGGAGAGAGTGCGTCCGAGATGGGGCATCCTTTGCTTTCAGAAAGCAAGCCGAAAAGCTAACCCCGCTGATACCGCGCCAGCACATCTTCCAGCGTGATCATCCCCTCTAGCGTCCCCTTGCTTGCGCGGTTGCTAATCGGCAGCAGCGGCCAGCGCGAAAAGTGCCGCAGCGCCGTATCCAGAGGCAGATCCGGAAACAGCAGCGGCGTGCGCTCCGCCGGCAGCGCACGCTCCAGCGGCGTGCTCTCGGGCATCGCCTGCGCCAGGTAGGCCAGCTCATAGGCCTGCAGTACATAGCAGCTGCCTCCGTCCATCCGCACCACCATCGCCGCCGTGCCGGGTCGCAGTGAGAGCTCCACAGCCGCCGCCTTCAGCGTTTCCCGCGCGTCCAGCGTCGGCACACGCAGCGGCACCAGCGCGTCCTCCAGGTGTAGCCCTACCTCTTCGCGCTGCTCCTCCATGGAAGGCAGATCCAGGCCATCCTGGTGCGTAAACAGCTCAAAAATCGGCGTCGGCTGTAGCGAGCGCGAGATCAGGTAAGCGATCGTGTTCGCCAGAATGACCGGCAAAATAATCGAGTAGTTGCCACTGGTCTCGAGCACCATAAAGACCGAGGTCAGCGGAGCGCGCAAAAAGCCCGCAAACAGAACCCCCATGCCCACCAGCGCATATGAGCCCACGGAGCCTGAGGCATGCGGCAGCAGCGTCTGCTGCACGGTGCCTACCGCTGCGCCCAGCATCGTGCCTACAAACAGCGTCGGCGCAAACATCCCGCCCGGCGTCCCACTCGAAAACGACAGCGTTGTGGCCAGCATCTTGAACGCCACCAGCGCCGCCAGAAACTCCCAGGTGTACTGCCCATGCAGCGCCTGGTCCATCGTCTCGTAGCCCGGCCCCATCACCTGCGGAAAGCCGAAGTAGCCGATCAACCCGACCAGCAGCCCGGCGAGCGCAGGCTGAAACAGCTGCGCATTGGCTGACATCGCGCGCAGCCGCGGCCGCAACGTCCCCAGCGCCTTGGCAAATACAAACGATGAGAAGCCGCCGATCACCCCCAGCACCGCATACGCCGTCAGCTCGCGCGGCCCGCGCAGCGTCACCGAAGGGATGCGAAACATGGGCGCTGAACCCCAGAAAATACGCGCCACCGACACGCTCGAGATCGCAGCCAGCACCACCGAGCCCAGCACCGCCGCGCTCCAGTAGCCGATCACCTCCTCGATCACAAACAGGATCGCGGAGATGGGCGCGTTGAACGCAGCAGCCAGCCCTGCCGCCGCGCCAATCGGCGCAAACAGCCGCAAGGATTGCCGCGATAACCGCAGCTTGCGCGCCACAATTGAAGCCACCCCCGCGCCAATCTGCAGCGAAGGATCCTCCGGCCCCAGCGAGTGCCCGCACCCGATGGCAATCGCCGCAGTGATGAATTTGCCAATCACCGTCTTGAACGAGATAAAACCGTTGTAGATGTAGAGCGCCGCCTTGGTCTGGTTGACGCCGGAGCCGCGCGCCCCCGGGAAGACCCAGCGCACCAGCCCTGCCACAAACAGCCCGGCAAGGGTCGGCACAATAATTAGCCGCGGTTCGTGGGCGTGCGGGGCGGAGCCTAGCGTCAGCGTCTTGATCCACTCAATCGCTACGCGGAAGGAAACAACCAGCAGCCCCGAAAGCACACCGATAAAGATCGCCAGGATCAGGAACATGCGCTCTTCGCGCTTGGGCGCGATGCGCTGCAGATCCAGCAGGCTCTCCTGCCCCCCTGCATTCCCATCAAGCGGCATCTGGTCTCCGGGGCTCAACGGCACCGCTGCCGGCGTTTCCGGGAGGCTATCCAACGCCACGGGGGCCGCCGCCTTTTCCCTCTCCAGCTCCTCCTTGAGGGCTATCTCCTGGCTCAGGGCTGCTTCCTGGCTCAGGGCTGTTTCCCGCGCCGTCATGGCTGTACCTCTACCTGCTCCGGAGCCTTGGCAATCCGCAGCAGGGAGGCATCCTGCCCCGTCGGCTCGCCGCAGGGTCCGGCAGTCGCGCGTTCCGTCTCATACGCGAGCGAAAGCGTGTTCTGCGCAAAAGCAGGATCAGCCAGCAGCTGCCGCCGCAACGCACCGCCCACAGGCATCGCACTCCACCGGGCAGCCAGCGCTGCCAAGGGGTCGGCAGGTGTCTCCGCCACACCCGTCCCCATCTGTGCCTCGGGGGCGCGTAGCGTGTTTGAACCGGCAGGGTTCGCCTTGCCCCCACCCGTGGCGCCGTGCTCGGCCGCTGCCTCACTCCCGCCCGCTGCCTCGTTCCCGCCCGCGGTTGCCGCATCGCGGTGAGCCAGCGGATTCAGCTTCTGTAGGTTCGCTCCCAGGGCGGTCAGCAGCTGGGCCCGCTGCTGCATGGCGCCGCCGCTTGCGTTCGGCGCGCCTGGTGAAGGCCCTGAGCCGGCAAGCTCCGGCGCCGGGCAGGCCAGCAGCCGCGCCTGCGCCAGCTCCGCCACGTGGGTAATCCTGCGTGTGCGTTCCGGCAGCGGCAGCATTGGGGCCGGGTACAGGGCCAGCAGCTGTTCCATGCTTGCAAGCGAGGCGCGCACACCCTCCCGCACCGGCTCAGGCTGGTGCGCGAATCCCGCATCGCTCATGCTTTCCTCAAGGTAGCTCCGCGCTTCTGCAAAGTGGCCCAGCGCGGCCGCCGCATTGGCCTCACCCTCCAGCGCCCGCAGCCGCGTAGTCTTGTCGCCTGCCGCCTTGCGAAAAACATCCAGCGCATCGGCATCGTCGCCGGCCTGCTGCAGCATCGCGCCCAGCCCCAGCTGCAGGGCATGGTTGTCGGGCGCATTGCCGCTGGTAATCAGCAGCAGGTTGCGCGCCTCCGGGTTGCGCCCCTGCGTAATGAGGTACCGCGCCAGCTCCAGCCGAATCTCTCTCCGGCGGCTGAAGGCGTCGCCGTTCCAGGTCCCGTCGATCGCTGCCTGGTAGTAGTCCACCGCGGCCTGCGCATTGCTCTGCCGGGCGGCCAGCCTTGCCAGCTGTAGATTGATCATCCCATTGCCCGGCTCGGCTTCCAGCAGCGTGCCGAAGTACACCTGCGCCTCCTGCGTACGTCCTGAGGCGGCCAGCGCGGTTGCCAGCTCAATCTGCAGCCCGCGGTCGTCGGGCGCATAGGCCAGGGCTGAGTGCAGGTAATTCAGCGCGTCCACCGGCTTGCCGGCCTGCAGCGCAGCCTCGCCGCGCAGGCGCCAACGCCCTTCCAGCATCGCCCGGTGCCCCACAAACGAGTGGAACAGTGCATACGTCACAAACGAGAGCACAAGCACAAGCCCGGCCAGCACGCTCAGCGCCATTGTGTCGCGGAGCAGGATCTTCTGTTTCTCGCGCCGTTCGGCGGCGTTCAGTTTCAGGCGTTGTTCCAGCACAAGCGCGATATCCCGTCTGCCTTTACTCTACCTGCCACATGTCGCCCATGTACCGTTCCGAGGCGCAGCTCTGCGTTCTGGGGGCACAGGGAGGTAACCGGCACCACCACCGTCACATCACACCGGTGGACGTTTCTCGGGGAGGCTGCCGTGGCATCAACCGTGTGGAAGGGCTACATTTCGTTTGGACTGATCTCCGTACCGATCCGCATGTATGTGGCGGCTCGTGAAGAACACATCGGCTTCAACCAGATTCACAAGACCTGCGGCACCCGTATCAAGCAGCAGCTGTACTGCCCTACCGACGAGCGGGTCGTCGAGCGCAACGAGATCGAGAAAGGCTACCCCACAGGCGACGGCGGCTACGTGCTGCTCTCCGCCGGCGAGCTCAAGTCGCTCGAAGCCGAGTCCTCCGAGACCATGGCCATTCAGCAGTTTGTTGAGCTCGAGGAAGTCGACCCCATCTACTATGAGACCTCCTACTACACCGTGGCCGAGGAGCCCGGGCGCCGCGCCTACTCCCTCATGATGCAGGCCATGCACAAGCTCAAGCTGGGCGCCATCGCGAAGCTCACGCTGCACCAGCGCGAGCAGGTCGTCATCATCCGCCCCTATGAGCATGGTCTGATCCTCCACACGCTCTACTACCCGGAAGAAGTTCGCGAGATCCCCGAGTACGGCGACCAGTCGCCGCTTGAGTTACAGGACGCCGAGGTCAAGCTGGCCGAGCAATTTATGGGGTCGCTCCGCGCACCCTTCCACCCGGACGCTTTCCACAACGTCTACCAGGAACGGGTGGAGCAGCTGATTGAAAGCAAGGGCGCAGGCGAGGAAGGTCCGGAGCCCGAGAAGAAAAAGAAGCCCATGGCCCCCGTCATCAACCTCATGGACGCCCTGCGCGCCAGCCTGGCACAGAAGCAGGGAGGCAGCGCCAAACCGGCCGAGGAGGAAAAGCCTGCCATTGCCGCCAGCGCTAAAAAAGCCGCCGCGAAGCCTGCGGCCAAGCGCCGTAAAGCCGGTTAGGGCATATTGCGCTTGTACTCTGTGCAAGCCGGTGAGGCGTTCCACAACCCGTTTTGCGTTGTGTACTTACAAAGCCGGGTGCACCATGGAAGGTGCACCCGGCTGATGTTCCACGTGGCACACTTCGTACAGAAACAAGCCTCAGCGAGCCGTAAGCGACACGCGATACCCTGCCACGCCGTAGCCCGGCAGGGTAAGCTCCCCGCCTTTTCCGGCCTCACCAAACAGGCTATGCGCGCCAAGCGACGCCGGCAGCGTCACCCTGGTCGGCGCAGCGCCGTGGTTGATTAGCAGCAGTACCGAGCCGCTCCCTCCGCTGCGCACACACACCTCCACATCCGCCGGCATGCCGGGGATCAGCGGCTGTACCCCGCTTTGCGCAAGCATGCTTCGTGTCAGGTTGGCCAGCGATGCGGGATCCAGGTACGCACCCAGGTAAGTAATCGAGCCCTTGCCGACCTTGCGCGTCACCGCAGCCGGCTGCCCATCCACCCAGCCATTGCCTGCGCCGTAAGTTGCCAGCACCTGCGCGTCCGGCGCATGTGTTGCCAGCGTCTCCGCCCATACGTTGGCTGTCGCCTCACTGCTGCCTGTCGCTCCTAGCGTGACCGGCACCGGCTCGTCGAGCGCGTAGAACTGCGTGACTGTCGCGCCTAGCGCCTCCGCCACCGGACCCGGTTGCAGCTGCGGATTCAGTCCATCGTCTCCGTTCTTCATGCCGGAGCGAGGGCCCAGCAGCAGGTGGCCGCCGCCTCGCACATAAGCGAGCAGCCGATCTGCCGTCTCTTGCGGCAGTACGTTGAGCCCCGGCGCTACCACCAGCTTGTACTTTGTCAGCGGAGCCGCCGTCCCGATCACGTCCACGCCCTGCGACTGCTCACGCAGCGGACGGTAGAACGCGACCATCTCTGCCTCAGGATCAAACTGCTGCGTGTGTTTCTGGAAGTCAATAGCCCAGCGGCTGTCGAAGTCATTGATCAGCGCAACCTGTGCTACAGGCTCCGTACCGGCAAGCGCCGCGCCTGCCTGCTCAAACTCCTTGCCGATCTGGGCCACCTCTTCATACACCGGCGTAGGCTTTCCATCAGCGCCTACCAGCACGCCGTGATACTCCTCTTGGCCGTTCAGCGCGGCACGCCACTGCCAGTACTCCACCGCATCGGCGCCATGCCCGATCGCCTGCCAGGCCATCTCCCTCACCTGACCCTTATGCAGCGCGGTGTTGCTCTTGCGCCAGTTCACAAACGCGGGCTCGGTTTCCATCACCCAGAAGTTGCGCTGCTTGAAGCCGCGCGTCAAATCATGGCGGGCCGCATTGTCTGCCCAGTCAAAGTGGTCGGCATCCACGTAGTCGTCCCACGCCGCCAGATCGAGACCCGCATGCTCCTTGTACTCGTCAAAGCCGTCGAACCAGCCCATCGTGTTCGTCGTGATGAACTGCCGCTTGTCGCTCCCCGTGCGCAAGGCCTCGACCTGGTTCTGCGTATAGCTGACCCAGGTATCAGTGACAAAGCGCTTCCAGTCCAGCAGCAGCGCAGGGTTCTCGTTCTTCTCGTGCACCGGGATCTGGTCAAAGCTGTTGTAGGTTTGCGACCAGTAGGAGGTCCACCAGCGCCCATTCAGTGCATCGATGGTGACGTATTTCGCTTTAAGCCAGGCGTGGAACTGCTGCTTCGCCTCGTCGTCGAAGGACGGCTCCGCCAGCTCGTTGTCGATCTGCCAGCCCACCACGTTGGCGTTGTGCCCGTAGCGCGCGCCCATACGAGCAGCCATATCGTGCGCTAGCTCGCGATACTTCGCATCGGCAAAGGAGAACTGTTGCCGGTTGCCATGCTCATCGCGCCGACCGTCGTTGTCGACGCGCAGGGTCTGCGGGTATTTCGCCGTCAACCAGGCAGGCGGTGCCGCTGTCGGGGTGCCCAGCACGACCACGATGTGGTGCTTCGCTGCGGCAGCAATCGCGCTGTCCAGCCACTCCCAGTGCCAGTTGCCCTCTGAGGGCTCCATAGTGCTCCAGGCAAACTCGCCCACGCGCACCAGGTGGATGTGCGCAGCTTCCATGCGCGCCAGGTCCGGCTCCCATTGCGCTTCAGGCCACTGCTCCGGGTACCAGGCTGCGCCCAGCAGCACCGGTGCGGCGCGGGGGTACTGTGTCGCCTGCGCCTGGGCAGCGCGTGTATCAGCCAACAGCAGGGAAGCGCCGAGCAGGGAAGTGCCGAAGAAGAGCAGGGAGAGTGCTTGCTTTTTCATTGCACCCGATCCTCTCTCCCCACGCCCAGAGATGGCAAGCCATTGCTCATCCTTATCGTCTACTCACGTCGTCTAGTCACGAAGCAGAATGGCGGCCGAGGTGTACCGGCTTCCGCCTACTTCGGTATCTACCTCCGGCAGCCTCGGCGTGCGCGTCAGCACTTCCACGCCGCCACTGGTGATCAGTGTGGTATCTTCCACCTTGCCGCCGCGGCAGCTCGGGTTCCAGGCGAAGGCCTGGGGCTCGCGTACCTGTTGCGCTCTGCCCGGCGCGGCAACCCACTCCCGCTCCAGGTAGCCGCAAGCCCCACCCTGGTGGTGGAGCTGCTCCTCGCCGGCAAAGCCGAGGGACGCATAGGCATCGGCTGCTGCCTGGAAGAGCGTACCCGCTGTTGCCCCGTCTCGCGTGGCATGCTGGAGCGCTGCGTTGACCCCCGCGGCAACCGCAAAGCCGCGGGCAAGCTCTGGCGGGAGCTTGCCGAAATGCACAAAGCGCGTAATGCTGGCGGCCAGGCCCCAGCGGCGCGTACACAGGTTGAGCATGGCAAAACGCTGTACGTGCCCGCCGCGCGCAACAGCGTGCTTGTAGCGGAGGATGCGCTCGTCTGCAGCCATGAGCAGCACAGAAGGGAAGATGCCCTGAGGGAGCAAACGCTCAGCCACGGAGGCCTCCAGCTCGCGCTCACTCCTGCCTGGCTGCACAGCAAGCAGCGCGTCGGTCACAGCCTCGGCAGACTGCTGACCGAGGATGCGGAAGCGCGCCATCTCCGACGGGAACAGAGGCGCACGCAAGCCGCCGAGGTCGAGGACAGGAAGGGAGCCGAGCGATGCATCGGTGGCGACCTTATCGCCGGCGATGGCCCGTGCTTCAGCCTCGAGATCCAGAGAGTGCCAGGGACGCACCACAAGCTCATAGCCGAGTCCGGCCAGCTCTTCGTCCGCCATGCGGGGTGCTTCATTGTTAGGTGCGAGCGCGAAACGCCGGCCATCGCGCAGCAGCAGCAACGCGAGCACACCCGTCTCCCGCAGAATGCCGACGCGCGCTTCCATCTGCCCAGCGCTGACCCAGGCGAGGTTCTCATGCCGGCGGAGCAGGACGGCGTCGTAGCCGCCCTGCTCTAGCGAGGAGCGGACCCTGCTGTACTTCGCTTCCAGTTCATGGGTGTGCGCCTGCGCGCCGCCGCTGGCGTCGTGCAGCGCTTCGAGGGTGCTCGTCATCTGTGTCGCTCTCCGGACTCTTCCGTGCAGTGCAGAACGAGTCTACCGTTCCCTTGCTACTGCGGAGATGGAGGCAGTGCGCGGATGTACTCGACCAGCTGCCACAGAGCCGTATCGCCGAGCGTGTGCCAGGCGGGCATGCCGTGACTTGTGCTGCCGTTGACCAGGATCCAGAAGATCTCGCCATCGGTCTCACTCCTCACCCGCACGGAGCGAAGACTGGGCCGTCCGCGGCGTCCGCCTCCGTCCTCCCCATGGCAGCTGGTGCAGTAGAGCTTGTAGGTTTGCGCGCCTTCGGCGACCTGCTGCGGAGCCTTCGGCATAGGGTTCTGCAGGGTGCGAGACTCCGCGGGTACGAGCGAAAGCCAGTTGCTGGGGTGGTAGGCAGCGCTGCAGCCGACGAGTGCTGCGAGGCAGCTGCATCCTGCAAGTTTTCTCCAGTTCACGATCAGGCGTTTGCTCCTCGGCGACAATACAAGTGTATGGAGAATCAAGCAGGGGGCGGGGCAGCAGAGCCCTCGCTCCTGATTTTTGATTGTGATGGGGTCCTCGTCGACAGCGAGATCCTGGTGTGTACGGCGGTAAGCGAGGAGCTGACGCGGCTCGGCTACGGCATTACGCCCGCCGAGGTGGTGCACCGTTTTGCCGGCCGGCCGGAGCGCGAGATCCTGGCCGAGGTGGCCGAGCACTGGGGCCGGCCGGTGCCAGCCGCTTACTACAAAGCCATGAAGCACCGGGTAGACCTGGCCTTCCGCACAGAGCTGCAGGCGATTGCAGGCGTTGCGCCCATGCTGGCGCGGGTGAGGATCCCGAAGTGTGTGGCCTCCAGCAGCGCGCCGGCGAAGCTGGAGCAGGGCCTGCGCCACACAGGTCTGCTGTCGTACTTCAGACGGAGCGAGCGTGTGCCCGTTGCCGGCTCAGCTGCTGCGCCCGATGTGGTGAGCGCGCAGTGGGTGATCCGTGGGAAGCCTGCGCCGGATGTATTTGTGTTTGCTGCCGGATGGATGCGAACGCCTGTGCACAGCTGCCTGGTGGTGGAAGACAGTGTGCCCGGTGTACGCGCGGCATGTGCGGCCGGGATGCGCGTCTTTGGCTTCACGGGCGGGAGCCACTGCGGACCCGCGCATGCGGAGCGGCTGCTGGAAGCAGGTGCCGAGCGCGTGTTGACGCACATGGACGAGCTGCCGGCAGCCCTGCCGTCTGCCTTTGCGGAGAACGGGCAAAATGCGTGAGCGTGGATCGATGATGGATAGCCTTCTTCAAGTTGGGAGTGCCTACGCTTGCGCTGCTGATCCGGCTGCCTCAGGGCCGGAGATTCTGTTGGACGACGCGGGCTCTCCTGGGTAGAGGCCCTGGGTCGAGGCCCTGGGCAGAGGTGCTTCACGAGCCTCTTTGGGCGAGTCTCTCAAGGCAGAGAGCTGTGCTATAGTAAGCTGTGTTGGCGTTGTTGCTCGACGCCTGCCGTGACGCGCCTGCGCCACGTAAAGCGGCTGAAAGCCCCCTCCTGGACGCGTAGCTCAACTGGCAGAGCATTCGACTCTTAATCGACAGGTTGAAGGTTCGATTCCTTCCGCGTCCACCAAAACCTAGCAGCCAGAAGTGAGCAGCGTCGCTTGCTTCTGCGGCAGAGAAGCGGATACGCCCCATCGTGCAGCGAAGAGATGCGTTGCTGAATCTCGCAGGGCGTGCTACCTCGGCATGTCGCCCCATCGTCATCCGCATCATCATGCGCGTCGCACCAGAGGTATTCTTCCCGCGTCTAGGCTGCTGAGCTGACGAGGACGATGAGATCAGGCGGTGGTGGTCAACATGGCCCCAGTCTTCAAGCGAGATCCAGAAGGTTAAGTGCGGCCCACGTAATTTCCTTGACAGGATTTCTTCTACCCTTGTTTACTCAAGGCGTTAACCAACTATGCCCATTGACGCCTCTTCTCGTGACTTGTTCCCTGGCGCACTCGAAATGATGATCCTCGAGTCGCTTCGTCGTCAGCCCGCGCACGGTTATGCCTTGGTGCAGCATATTCAACAGCGGTCCAACAACCTGCTGCAGGTGGAAGAGGGTTCGTTGTATCCGGCGCTCCAGAGGCTTTTGAAAGCGAAGCTGGTGAAGGCGGAGTGGGGTGTTTCCTCCACGAACCGCCGGGTGCGGACCTATCAAATCACCGTGTCCGGCCTGCGTCGTTTAGAGGAGCAGATCTCCAGTTTCGAACGTATGTTCGAGGGCATTTCCCTTGTCCTTAACCCAAGCAAAACCCCTGCGCGTTAAGAGGTCCCAAATGACTTGGATCCCAGGCATGTTCCGCCGCCGCAAACTTCGCGACGAACTTTCAGAAGAAGTGCGTCTCCACATCGAGGAGCACGCGGAACAGCTAAGGCTTGAAGGTTTAAGTCCGCGCGAGGCGGAGCGAAGGGCAAGAGTTGCATTTGGCAATGCCACGCTGGTGGAGGAGCGTAGCCGGGAGGTCTGGCAGTGGTCAACCCTCGAGTCGATCTGGAGCGACATCCGCTTCGCGATACGGCAGCTGCGACGTTCGCCGGGGTTCACCGTCGCCGCCGTGCTGACGCTGGCGCTTGCGATTGGAGCCAATGCGGTGGTCTTCAGCATTTTGAATGCGTTTCTTCTGCGCCCTTTGAACGTGCAGAAGCCGAACAGTCTCTACCAGCTCCAGCATGGAAACGAAGCCTCCGCGTACCAGTCGTACCCGGACTATCTCGAGCTACGCAATGCCAATCGCAGCTTCGATGACCTGGTGGCATACACCATTGATGAGGTGGGATTGGACGCGGGCCATGATCCTACGGAGGTATGGGTGGAGGAGGCGAGCGGCAACTACTTCGATGCGCTCGGGCTGCAGCCATATCTCGGTCATTTTTTCCATGCCGCGGATGAGCATGGGGCGAACAGCGCGCCATACATTGTGCTGAGCTACGAGTACTGGCACACACACTTTCAAGACGACCGGAACGTCGTTGGCCGGGTGGTGCAGCTCAATCGGCACCCATTCACGATTCTAGGTGTTACCCAGCCGCGATTTAACGGTACGCTGCTGTTTTTCAATCCGGCGATGTGGGTGCCACTTGTCGAGCATGCATCCTTTGGAGCGGACGATATGAACGCGCGCGGGGCCCGTTGGGTTTTTGAAACGATGGGATACCTAAAGCTCGGAGTGACTCCCGCGGAGGCTGTTGCCGATCTGAACTCGATCGGAGCGTATCTCGAAAAGACGTATGCCAAAGACGAGAGCAAGATGACCTTCACGTTGGCTCGCCCGGGCTTGTACGGCGATTATCTCGGCAAGCCGGTGCGGGCATTTATGGCTGGATTGATGCTATTGACAGGCCTCATCCTGCTTGCCGCATGCGCGAATCTGGGCAGCCTGTTTGCCGCCCGTGCCGCCGATCGCTCGCGTGAAGTGGCACTGCGGCTCGCGCTGGGAGCGACGCGCGTGCGCATCCTGCGGGGACTCTTTACGGAGGCAATCCTCATCTCGCTGGCAGGGGGGCTGGCAGGGATCCTGGGCAGCGTTGCCTTGCTGCGAGCGCTTACTGCCTGGAGGCCTTTTTCAAGTTGGCCCATCCATCTCTCCGTCAATCCGGATGTCGACGTGTATGTGGCGGCCGTGCTGCTGGCAGTGGTCAGCGGATTGCTGTTTGGTGCTGTGCCTGTGCGGCAGGTGCTGCAGACCGACCCGTATGGCCTGATCAAGGCGGGCTCAAGCAGACGGACGGGGAGATGGGTAAGCATGCGAGAAGTGCTGCTGCTGATGCAGATCGCCATCTGTGCGGTTTTGGTGACCTCGTCGCTCGTGTCTGCGCGGGGTTTGATGTACTCGCTGCACGCCAAGTTTGGATTCGACTTGAAGAACACCATGCTCGCGGAGACCGACTTGAGCATGGCCGGATATGCCCCGGACCGTGTGCCTGCGATGCAGAAGCGGATGATTGAAGCTGTTCAGCAAACTCCCGGTGTGGAAGCTGTGGGACTGGCAGACTCTGTACCCATCTCAATGGGTGTGAGCGATACCACGGTGTTTGCCGATAACGCGGCAGACTTGCGGCCGGTGAACGCATCCGCGCACCCCTATATCTTCCATGTTTCTCCGGGGTATTTTCACGCTGCCGGCACAGCACTGCTAGCAGGACGCGACTTCTCCTGGCACGACGACAAAGCCTCACCTCTGGTCGCAGTGGTCAACAGCGAGTTTGCTCGCAAACTCTTCGGCTCCCCGAAGGCTGCCATAGGCGGCTACTACAAGATGCGCGATGGCACTCGCATACAGATCGTCGGGATCAGCGAAGACGGAAAGTATGAAGGCCTTACCGAAGACCCTTCGCCAGCCGTGTTTGTTTCCATTCTTCAATCGCCAGCCACCGCAACGACGCTGGTAGTGCGTGCTAAACCACATACGCTTGTAGGCACCTCGAATCACTCTTTCGACTATCTAGGCGCGGCTCTAAGAAAGACGGTCCGGCAACTGGATCCGGGGATGCCCGTGATCGTCGAACAGCGGGCGGCACCGCTCGCAGTTACTCTCTTCGGTCCGCGTATGGCGTCGATCGCGCTGGGCGTGCTTGGCGTGATGGGCGCCATGCTCTCCGTCACAGGACTTTTTGGCATGGCGGCATATTCAGTAAGTCACAAGCTGAAGGAGCTCGGGATCCGCATGGCACTTGGCGCGCAACGCCGTGAAGTTCTGGAAGCTGCGCTTGGCCGGGCGATCAAGCTACTGGCGATGGGGTCATTCGCCGGACTGGGGCTGGGACTTCTGGCGACGCGCATTTTGGCTTCTATCGTTTACCAAGCAACACCGAGCGATCCGCTGATCCTGGGGAGTGCTGTACTTGCGATGGCCTTGCTGGGATTGGTAGCCACATGGATTCCCGCACAACGCGCACTGTCGATCAATCCCCTGATTTTGCTGCGGGAAGAGTGAAGCCGCAGTGCTCGATCGAAGAGCGGGAGCTCGACTGGACCAGCCCGTTCAGCGCCGCCCCGTGACCGCGATCAGCGGATCGCTTTCGGAACCGTCCCGCAGCACCTCTGCGCTAATGTCGCGAAAGCCGGCGCGCTCGAGATAGAGGCGCACCAGGGCGGCGTGGCCCTGAGCGTCGAGCGACCGCCAGATCGCCACCGCCTTGGTGGGGAAGCAGCGATTAGAGAAGCTGATGATGAAGGGCGCGCCCGGCCGCAGGACTCGAAGGATCTCAGCGAAGACTTCCAAGGGGCGCTGCAGGTACTGGACGCCGACACAGCATAGGGCGGCATCGCAGCTGTCAGCCTCGAGCGGCAGGATGGGGGTGCGGTTTAAGTTTTGCACGAAGCTCCGGCTTAGGCGGGGGTTGGCCTTGAGCTCCTCGGCGTTCATGCCTTGGCCGATCACCTCGGTGAAGGCTACCTCCGGCGGCAGATGGCTGACCCAGCTCGACATGAGATCCAGCAACACGCCACCAGCCGGCAGGATGGTCCGGTAGAAGCTGGTGAGCGCTTGCGTCGCTGACTCGTCGATGTGGGTGACCAGCCGGGCCGGCGCGTAGAACTCGGCGTCATCGCCCGCGTCCTCCTTGCGGAAGGCCTCGGGCGGCAGCTCAGGCAGGCGGTCGCTCAGCCCTGCCATACAGCGCCTTGCCGATGGTGGTGAAAGGTCGTAAGCGTCATCAGCGATTTGCTCGCTTTGATCGCTGTCTGCAGCCATCGGCAATCTTCCATACAAATCTCTATCCCTACCGGCCTGTGACTGGCTCGCCGAAATGCTGTTTCCCGATGTCTTACGACGACTTCATTTACGGTAACACCAGGAGTTCACATCAAGCCTCTTCCGCGTTGCACCGAAAGCAATCGGACTTCCCACGGCGGGGCGCTTGAGAGAAGATAAATCGCGAGCAGGTGACGGAAGGAGCTCAGCATTGAGACGTATGCGTACAAATGACTGCGCTTACAGGGCGAGCATATCTGTACCTTCAGCACGGCCCCGTTCTTGAGGCTCGTCCCTTTATGTGGTTCCAAGGAGATTCATGCGGCGAGAAGTTCTTATTTTGTCTGCTTTGTGCGTGGCTGCTTCCGGAGTCGCGCAGGATGCAGGTTCAGTCCCTCTAAGTTACGTGTGCCGGCGTGCAGCCTCACCAATCACGGTCGATGGGCGGTTGGATGATGCGGCATGGAAGCGTGCGCCGTGGACGACGGACTTCGTTGACATAGAGGGTGCAGCCAAACCGAAACCGCGCTTCCGAACGCGGGCCAAGATGCTTTGGGATGACCACTACCTGTATATCGCAGCCGAGCTGCAAGAGCCGGATGTGAAAGCTACACTGCGTGTGCATGATTCCGTCATCTTCCACGATAACGACTTTGAAGTATTTGTGAAGCCACTGCCTGCAACGCCGAGCTACTACGAGTTCGAAATCAACGCGCTTAATACGGGTTGGGACCTGTACTTGAGCAAGCCTTACAACGATGGCGGGCATGCGGACAACAGCTGGGAGATCCAGGGGCTGAAGACCGCAGTTGCCATTGAAGGAACCTTGAACCGGAGTGGAGACCGGGATCGCGGATGGACGGTCGAGATCGCGTATCCCCTGGATGCTTTTCGCACGCGTCAGGCGGTGCCTGCTCCGAGAGATGGGACGGAATGGCGCATCAACTTCAGCCGCGTGGAGTGGACCCCAGGAAACCCGAAAGAAGACAATTGGGTATGGTCGCCGCAGGGAGTTGTGAATATGCACGTGCCGGATCGCTGGGGATTTCTCACCTTTCGCAATGACAAGTGATGAGCCGAGTTGAGATAGGCAGCGAGGGTCAGAGTCCCCTCAGAATTGGAAGTTTGCCTGCAAGGCCACGATGCGGTTGGCGGAGCCGTTGGAGAAGTTGCTGTTGACCGCGTCGGTCAAGCCGAAGAGCGGAGAGCCGAGTGTGCCGATAGGAGGCGCCGGGTTGACGTGGTTGAGGATGTTCTCTGAGTAAGCTCCGAGTTCCACCGTGTAACGACGCTCCGGCGAGACAGGTTTCGACCCGGGCTTGGGTGCGGGCGGCTTCGGCGCGTCAGCGGGTGGTTTGACGACTGGCCCGAAATGAAAGGCGCGGTTTAGATTGAAGTCGAGCTCAAGCAGGCCGGGACCGTTGGCGTAGTTGATGGGAATGATGCGCTGACCGGCCACCGGCACGGTATCAAATACACCGTAGCGGGTGTGGACGACGCTGGGGCGGCTTAGATCAGTAGCGAAGCTTGGCCTGTCGTTGAATTGGCTGTCGCCGTTTAAGTCGTTGCCGAGCACGATGTTGAATGGGTTACCACTCGAGGCGACCAGGAAGGGACCTCCCTCAAGACCCCAGGGCATCTGGCCGAAAGCGCCGAGGAAGACTCGCTGCTTGGCATCATCCGAGGCGCGGCCGTAATCCTGGCCGATGTCGTACTGGTTGGAGGGAAAGCTCCCGTTGGTATCGGTGTGGATGGAGCGGAGCGAGTAGTTGGCGAAGATCCGGACTTGCTTGACCGGCGTGAGACGCGCGTTGACGTAGAAACGATTGCGCGTCGAGATGCCGGAGGTGTCATACACGTTGCGGTTTGCGTCTCCGCCGAAAGGCCGGATGCCGCCCGTAGGATCCGCTGCGGTGTAAGTGCCCGGCAGGGGCGCATTGGTGTTGCGGGTAAGCAGCAAGTGCACGCCGCGCGAGGCAGAGTATCCGACTGTTACAGAGCCGACCTTGCTGAAGCTATGCGCCGCGTCCAGGCCGCCTTCCATGGAGTAGGGCGAGTGGTAAGTGGGGCTCAGCAGAAAGATAGTGGAGGCAGTCTGCGCGGTTAAGGAGCCGATGGACGGCAGCTGCGGGTAAGTGGTGGGCTCGTTGAGAACAAATTGCTGCTCGCGTAGACCGTTGAGCAGCGCAACCTGCAGCAGGTTGGCTGAAGGCAGACGCTGATAAAAGATGCCGAAGCCGCCGTTGACCACAACCAGCGGTGCTTTCTCTTTCTTCGGAGCGACGTTCCAGGAGGCACCCACCCGCGGTGCAAAGTCAGCATGGTCGGCAATATGGTTTTCGCCCTCAAAGCGCAGCCCATAGATGAGGGTAAGGTTGGATCGCGCTTTCCAGGTGTCCTCGGCGAACAAAGCAGTGTCAGCCAACTGGACGACAGCAGCCGGATTGCCTTGGGTCAGGTTGAACTGGTTTGCGCCGGGAGCAGTGGCCGCACCTGAGGCGAGCGCCTGCTGCGTCCCCTGGTAGATGGCCAGGGTGGGGAAGATGTACTCGCCACTGAAGCCTGCCGTTGCTCGGTTGGCGTCACGCAGAAAGCGCTCGCGCACGCCGACCTGGATGGAGTGCTTGCCATGATCGAGCGTTGCGTAGTCCTGCAACTCATAACGGTCTACGTGGTCGTTGAGCGCGCCGACGTTGTTGCCGCCACCGGTAAATGAGCCTTCCACGACGACGGTGGGCGCGCTCGAGGTCGGTGTCTGCGCAGTGACAGTGCGAACGTACTGGAAACGCAGCTCATTCACGAGCTTGGGGCTTACGACCTCTGTATCGCTGAGCTGAAAGGTGTTGACATCGACAACGCTGGAGTACGCCTGCGAGGCAAGCAGCAGCTGGCCGGTGCCCGCGCCGCTGGACGCGGTACGGTCCAGCTCATACCGGGCGGTAAGCGTGTTGTCTTTACCGAACTGGAAGTCGAAGCGCGGTGTCAGCGAGATGTAGTCGCTGGGATTTGCTACGGTCTGTGTCAGTTTCTCGATGCTGTTCGCCGGATCGAGCACCTCCGCATCGACGATCGAGCTGTTGTCGGTGAGGAAGCGTACGAAGGTTAACGCAAGGGAGCTGGTTTTTGTGAGCGGCCCACCGAGCTCTGCATAGTCCTGCTGCTGCGAGAAGGGCTGAGGCAGCGGAGAGTAAGGATCGCGAGAGTCCCAGGGCCCATCCGTGCCGTTGGCGTACACCTCACCATGCCAGGGTGCAGAACCGGGCTTGGTAAGGATCTCGATGCGGTTGTTCCCGATATCTTCATACTCGGCAGAGTAGGGATTCTGGTTGATACGGATTTCGCGAATGGAACTCTTTGGGGGGACCTTGCCGCCCGAGAAGCCGTCCACATAGATCTGCTGCGCGCCTTCCGAGTCTCCGCCGGAGAGAGCCTGCAGCTGCTGCCCCAGCTGCCGGTTGTCGGGCGAAAGCTCGCTGAGGTCGTTACCTTTCAGAACGATGGCTCCGCCATTTTGCGCAGCACTGCCGGGGTCCGCAGAGACCTCTAGACTTTGCTGCTGCACCTCTATTTGCAGAACCAGGCTGAGGCGCTGCTGCTCGCCCGGGTGCAGGGTCACCGGTGGAAGCGAGAGCGGGGTGAAGTTCGGTGCGCGGCAGGCGATCGTGTACACGCCGGCTGGGAGTTCGCGGAAAACGAAACCGCCTTCTCCGTCAGAAACGCCTGAGACGGTGCCGGAAGGACCCTGCAGAGTCACAGCAGCTTGGGGGATGATTGCGCCGGTAGCATCGGTCACAGAGCCGCTCAGCTGAGCCGGGCGGCCGGGCTGAGGAGCCGCCTGCGCTGCTGTCGGAACGATCTGGGTGCGTGATTGCGCCGACGCGCGGCTGAGGCAGCAAGGAAAAAGCGCGGGGCCAAGTAGAAGGGAGAGAAGGGGGAGAATGCTAAAGCGTGTGATGAAACGCCGATGCGGGTGACGGTGCCGTGTCTGAAAATGCTGCAAGCATCCTCCCTAAGCCCGCCAAGGTTTCGCCGAGGCCGGTTCCAGTCTTGGACGCGGGCACCGTGGATAAGTAAGGGAGCAAAGGAAGATATCGTGCAGGCTATTTGCACTCGCGCTGAGGTATGGGAGCGCGTAGGAAGCGGCGCAGCTCGCCAGCTCTGCAGCGGCTTCCGTTTACGTTCTGAGTAGCTGGGCCAGGCCTTCCATCGTGTCCAGGTTCCGGCGCTTCGCCAAGGCGAGCACATCTTCAAGGATTTGCGGTGCATGCTCGACGGCTCTGGAAAACGACTGAACCGTTGTGACCACATGTGCTTGCGAGAAGGCCTGACCGTGTCGGCCTGCGACACCGGTCAGCAGCGTCATAAGCCAGGAAAACTGGGTGAGCAAGAGCACGGCTTCATCAAAGATGGGCCGGGCTATCGAGCGGTTACTGCCGGTCTGGCCGAAGGGGAACAGGTGCTGGTAGGTGTAGTTCAGCAGGTAGTTCTCTGCCATGAAGGGGTGACGATCCAGAAGCGGTGTTAGATAGTTCCGGCTGGCTGCGGCAAAGCGATGCACATCCTCATCCGGACCCTCGCCGCCGAAGGAGCCGATCCCCTCGACGAAGTCCCAGAAGGTATCCCGAAATCTCTTGCCACAATCGCGAGCGCGGCATCTCGCATCGCTCAGCATAATTGCAAACTCCAACCGTGTCTCTATTTGCGGCTGGAGCTGCTCGAGTTCCGCGGAAGCTCCTTGTCCTAGATCGCGCGCGTAGCGGGCTAGAAGCTCCGCGAGGCCGTGCGTACCAGCTGCTGCCAAATCGTCGAGACGGCGGCACAGAGACGCAACGATAAGCAGCCGCTGCCACAGCGGACGCGATCTGTCGCGAATGACTGCTGCGATCAGGCTCTGGACTGGATAGAAGAACTCGTTGAGGCCAGCTCGTTCTCTTACGCTGAGCGCATTGTCGGTTCGGAAGTCGCCCGAGAACAGATTGCCGGCCTGTTCGGTGGAGCCTGCGTGCAGCAGAACAGCGCGGGCTGCTTCAGGGCAGGAAAGAGTGAGGGAGCCCTCAAGCCTGCCATGCACCATGCTGAGAGAACGCGGGTAGATGGAGCAGGTTGCCGTGAGCAACCCCGGCCCATATTCTTTCTGTATCCCGCAAAGGCGATCCCCGCTGAAGAACGGACAGGAGCCGTCTTCTTGTTGATGGATGGAGGCGTAGAGGTTGTCGTAAGGACTGCCGGGGATTACCGACACGAAGTGCGAGACGAGAGAGCCGAGCTTTTCGGCAGGGAAGGTGCGATAGGCCTCGTAGGTGATTTTGTCCACGGGGATATCCCAGCCTCCGCAGCAGGTATCTTCACACTGCGAGCCGATGCAGCGGAAAAGGCCTGCGTAGCTTGGCCGCCGGTCATTCGACGAGGCCTGCAGGGCGGCAGCTTCCGGCTCTTTCTCGTTCAAACGAGTCCTCCCATGACTTTGGCCCAGAGAGCAAGAGGCAGATGAGCGGATAGCCATAGAAAGAGCTTAGAGCATGATCTCCGAAGGGCCTCTACGCTCCCATGTAAGCTGCTCCTGCCATGGCTACAACGAAGCTGTATGACGCTTCGTAGGCCGGTGCTCAGTCACTCTCCCAGGGCTGGCCGAACTTGTTTGTGTGTGCGCCGTTGCGAAAGGCTGCGCCTGCAACAAGATGGTGCCCAAACTTATATCGCCAGGCGACACCTATATAGCGAGGCTCATCTGGCGTTCTTCACCTCGCCCGGCGAGCATGAAACGGCATAGGCGCCCGCCGCGGCGCGCTCTGCGCTTTGTGCTGCTCAGTCGAGCGCGCTCCGCGCCTGTCTCCTCAAGGGCAGTAACCAGCTCAGCCCAAACTCAGATGCGTTATGTGAGCCGTAAGTGACAACGTAGGTAACTTAAAGTAACCCCTCCGGCCGAATGGCTCCCCTACCTGTAACAGCGTGGAAAGTATCTAACGAATCGCGGCACGGTATTCCGCGAACCTGTATCCACGCGTGCTTTCTCTCGAAAAGGTGCGCCGGCATTGGTGAAAGCGAATGGACAAGGTGCGTGCGAGATACCGGATACCGCTGTTGAAAATGTTACCTCCGACTCGGAAAAAGAGAGACAACTTTTAATTGCAAATGGCTGTGCGCGGCTTATATTTGGGGCATTCCCAATAGCTTGTGTGCGGCACCTCTTTGCTTTTGTTGATGTCTTGTAAGTTCGGGCCTCCCGACCTTGATTCCTGCTTTTGACTTGTTGTCCGTACGGCCTTTCTGCCCGTGCGTGGAGAGCTGCTCGCTGGAGATGTACGTTATGGTTTCTGCCGAAGAAATAAGCGGTTCGACTACTTGCGACACCTATCACCTGCTCGGGACGGACATCTCCTCTGTCAACATGGAGAGCGCGATCGAAATGGTCAGGCAGTGGATTGATCGAGGAGAACGCGGCCGGACCGTCAGCTTTGTGAACGTCCACATGATCGTGGAAGGTTTGAAGAAGCCCTGGTTCCAGACACTGGTGCGCAATACAGACCTTCGTTGCCCGGATGGGATGCCGATCGTCTGGATCGGACGCCAGCGAAGCAAAGGCGGTGTAGGACGCGTGTGCGGACCGGAGTTTATGCCTGCTTTTTGCAGGGCGACGGAAGATCTGGCGTTACGCCACTTCTTCTACGGCGGCGCGCCCGGCGTGGCGGAAACGGTGTCGAAGCGCCTACAGGCTCTTGCTCCAGGACTAGAGATCGCCGGTGTGTACAGTCCGCCTTTTGCCCCTCTGAGCGAGGAGGGAAGCGATGAGGTTGTGGCGATGATTAACGGTACAAGGCCTGACATTGTGTGGGTATGTCTGGGCTGTCCAAAGCAGGAAATCTGGATGCATGAGTACCGGCATAAGTTGACGGCCACAGCGTTGATGTCTGTGGGCTTCGCTTTTGATGTGCTCGCGGGCACCAAGAAGCGCGCGCCGAAGTTCTTCCGGGAGCATGGTATGGAATGTGTTTTCCGCCTGGCTCAGGATCCTCGAAGGCTATGGCACCGGTATCTCGTGTACAACAGCATTTTTCTTTTCCGCTATGTGCTGGAGTGTATGCGGCTGCCTGTTGAGCCGGTGGTGATCGAAACAGGCAATGTAGACGTGTAAGCCTGCAGCGGGAAGGTTTGCTGTGTTGCTGGCTGGCCGCAGATCGAGGCAACGCACACGCTCAAGAATCGACGGGTCGGTTCCGCCGTGGGGGGATAGCGAAATGTGGTGGCTGATTGCGCTTGGTGTGGATTTGCTTGCGGTGTGCTGGCTCTTTTGTTATTTCGAGGTTGCATTTCCGCGATTTAATGAGAGGTATCGCAAGACGGAGGGAGACCTTGATGAGGACTTTGAAGAGAGTTTTGAGGTCACCCGAGACAAGTCTGTCGTTGTGCGGGTCGTGTTGTCGCGTGAGTACCCCCGCGTGGCCTCCTGAGACCGCGAGCGTGCGGGTGCGGAGGCTTGCCTAGACGCGCTCCCGGATGCGGTCAAACCAGAAGCGCACGATGTTGACCGGGATGTGGTCAGCCGGGGCCTGCAAGCGCAGCGCGGACGAGATCATCATGGTTTTCTGTGTGGCCTGGGCGATGGCCAGGTTGAGGCTGACGTGTTCACAGATTTCTGCTTCGTCAAGGGCCCGGTACGTGCCTGCGTAGTAGTTGCCGGCACGGTAAAGGCACAAGCCATTGAACGAGGACAGGCAGGGTATGTCAGCGGTTTGGGTCATCTCGCGCTGATGCCGATAAATGGCCCGGCGATGGAAGCGGTAGTAAGTCAGGGGATTGCGCTTGGCTTGCACCAGATCTTTGTGAAGTGTGCGGTAGTCATGGCCTGTGCTCCGGAGGGAGAGCAGGTCGTAATAAACGGGATAGGAGCTGGCGCTTAAAGCAAACAAAGAAGGGTCGCCGGCAAGGCAAGCAAGGGCCGCATGCATGGCGGGCGGGGAAGGCGGCGCGGCCATGACGCCATCGAGGTCAACAACACAGATGTATGCCTCACCCAGCTGCAGTCTGCGGGCTTCTCTCAGCAGAGCTTCCCGCCCCATGGCCATCCGGGTGAGGCGCTCAGGGCTTGCGGCCATAAAGCCGGTATCAAGCCAGGCAAGCCTTGCGCCCGCTGCAGCTTGCAGCAGTGCTCGGGTCCGATCCCGTGAGCCGTTCTCCCCGACGAGGGCTGCGGCCGGGATCCCTGCCTCGTTCAGTTCCTGGATGTATGTGAAGAAGCGCGGCAGGGTAGCTTCGCAATCCCGGGCCAGACACAGAAAGAGAATGCTGTGTGCGGATGCAGGGTTGAATGGCTGTAGCGAGCGGGGCGTAGGCGGGATGGCACTGGTCGCGTTTACAAGGTCTTCCATACGTGCTCGCTTCTCTGCAGACCGGCTTGAGCCTCTGCTCGCTGGCTGGTTTATCCATGATAGGCAAGCACTGGAGTGGGCTCTAGTCAGCGAGGCGAAAAGAAGCAGGCCAGGTCGGCCAAGGGGAGAAGAGCAAGATGGCTGTGCCTCGCCGGCTGGGCGCCAGGTTACTAGAAGCGCAGACAGCTCCTGTTACGAACCGGTAAGCCTCTCACTTTCCCGGGTAAAACGAGGTGGCAATTTATACATTCGGGATTAGAATCGGCATGCTTGCAATGGCAACTGCAATGAGATTCTGCCGGCAGATCGGTTTTGTATTTCTGGCTTTTGAGGTTTGGGCGCAAAGCATGCAGGCGCAAACGGTTCAACAGTCCGCCGTCGTCTCGTCGCGTGCTGCGGCTATGCAAGGCTCTGAGCCGCCTTGCTCCACAGCGCATCGCCTTTCCGATCCATCCGCACCGGATGAAGCAAACGTGGTTTGCTTCGGAGCAGACCCTCGCGGTGTGCAGGACTCTACACGCGCCATCCATGCGGCGCTGGATTGGGTTTTGGAAGGATGCCGCGGAGGCACTGTGTACTTCCCGGCCGGCACTTACCGGCACACAGGTTTTGCTGTATCGACGCCCGGCATTTGCACGGTACCAGCGCCTGCCTCGGTCACCAAGCTGCAGATCATTAACCTTCGCGGCGCAGGCATGAATGCGACGACGCTTTTGAATACAAGCGACCGCAATGACTCGATCGCTTTTCTTTCCGAAGCAGGGAACCCGGCTTTCTTCTTCTCGGTGAGCGACCTCTCCATCTCGGCTGAACATCGGGGAACCGCCTCCCTGATCGATGCAACGCCGCCGCCTGCACCGCGTGTGCGCGTGGAGGCGGGTGGGCGCTTCCGCAGCGCGGCGCAGGTGCAGGTGCGCCTGGCCTACAGCTACCCGATGCGCCCCGGGGCTCCGGCAGCTGTAGAGTCGCTGCTCTCCTACAGGGATGACGAGGGGGAGCTTTCCGCGTCTACGACCGTGGCTGTCTTGGCAGGCCAGTCCATCCTGGTGGCACCGCCGCGGGCGGACGTCGGCAACAAAGGCGTTCCGCTGGTGATGCCGGCCGCGTTCTTCAACGTCTTCGTCGACGGCAAGAAGGCCAATGCAGATCCTGTACCGATCGACAGTCCCTTTACGATTGCCGAGCCCGCTGCGGGGCGCGCGCCTCTCGCCTTTCCGCTGCAGCCCGTGCAGTCCGGTTTACGCTTCAGCTTCGCGTCCAATGTGGTGGTGCGCAATGTGTGGGTGCGCAACCATGAGATTGGTATCAACAAGACGCTTACCTGGCGCTCGACATTCAACAATGTGCTGGCGGAAAACAACATCATCGGCTGGCTGATCAACCCGTCCGGGGGCACAGCGGAAGGCGGTGTGCCGAATGAATGCACTCAGTGCTCGGCCACGAACAACCTGGCGGTCGGGGTGGAGTTTGACTCGGACAGCGCGTTTCCCTGGACGGGCGGGGATCTCTCCGGCAATGGGCTCGATGCATCGCTGCATCCGCAGGCGGCCTACTCGGCCGGGGTGCGCGGCGCGGGCGTCTGGTTCCGGAGCACCAACGCGAGTGGTATTCGGCTGACCGGCATTGACTTTGAAGGCAACGGCGGGGCTTCTGTTGTGCTCGGAGACCCGGCGACTGATGACGCGCCGCAGGCCATCACCATCGCCAACTCGCACTTCAACAATGACGCGCCGGACGCGGCAGTGCAGGCCACAGTGCCGACAGCCATCCGCAGCTACGGCGGCGACCTTGAGCTCGACAGCGACACCTTCAGCGCATACACATCGACGGCGAACCATGCCGTGCTCCAGGGCGCATGCTGCCGCCTCACCATCCTGCATCCGCAGTTCTCGGGCGATGGTGCCTACCTGATCGACTGGCAGGGCGCGGAGGTGACGACTGCGACTGATCCCGAGCTCTACAAGGACTCAGCGCTGTATCTCGGCTGGGGCGGGCTTACGGAGATCACTCCGCATGGGCCCGTCTTTGTGGGAGGGCATGCGAAGGGTGCAGCGGGTGCACGAAAGCAGGCCGGGGAGTCTCCGCGATGACAGCGACGCAGGTTTTCTCGCCCATAGGTAATGCCGCAGACTACTCCGCTGCCGAGGCGACACCTGCTCAGCTTAAGACATCGCGGCAGGCTCTTCTGCTGCTGGCTGTCATGATGTTTGGGCTCAACTTCTGGGGGCCGCTGGGCTTCAGCAGTAACACGCTTGTGCTGGAGATCTATCCGGCGATGAAGGGCTTGTTTCTGCTGGTGTCGTTGTATCTGATCCTGCATGGCAGCCCGCATCGCCGCGTGGTGCAGGTGCTGTGCCTGGCACTGCCTTTCTTTCTATGGGCTGTTGTGTCGCTGCTCCTGCACGGCATCGATACGATCGGCATCACGACGATTGCCTCGGAAGACTCGGTGTTTGTCGCCACCGCACTCGGCATGCTGCTTGTGCCTACCCGTCGGACACTCCAAACAGTGCTGCGCCTCAGCAACCTGGCTATCCTTATTTACTTCCTGGGCTCGCTGGTGCTCTGGGCAGCCGGGGTGCCCGTTACCGCTCTGCATGACCCGGTGCCGGTGCTCTACCTCAACCCGGATCGCTGGAGCATGGACACCTTGTGCATCGTCAGCAGCGCGGCCATTCTGCTGCTCAATCCGCGACGCCTCTCAGCAAGCCAAGCGCTGACGCTTTTGCTCCTGCTTCTGGCTGTCACCCTGTCGGCGATCCGGATTTATCAGCTGGCGATCCTGCTCGTGACGCTCACGCTCTATGTGGTCACGCGGGGTCGGCGCGCTTGGACGGGTTTGATCCTCGCCTCGCTGCTGGTGGGGCCTATCGCGATGACTAACTTTTTGACTAAGAGCGCGGGCGACTTGGAGGCGAAGAACGAGGATGACATGCTGTGGGGTGTTTCGACCGATGGACGGCTGAAGAACTGGACCTACCTAGCCGCCATGACTGTGCAACATCCCCTTTTTGGCAATGGGCCGGGATTTGACTCCAAGCTGATCGGTAACCCGTCGGATGACTACTCCGGAACCGAGCCGGACAATGATTTTCTAGCCGTTGCTTCTGGCGCAGGCTGGCCGGATGCAGCTTTTCTGGCTCTCGGCATCTGGGTTCCGGTCGGGATTGTCGTTGCCTTGCGCAAGCGGGTGCCGCCGGTGCTGCCCTGGACCACAGGGGTCTTTGCGCTGGCCTACACACTGGTGTCCTTGACGGATAATCCATTACGCAATCCGGCTGCCTGTTACCCCATGTTTCTGTTCGCGGGTATGACGCTGCGTTTGGCTTTATGCCAGCCGCGGCAAGGGCCGGCGCACCTGCCGCCGGGGCGGTACAGGCCTGCGGCCTACCAGCCGCTTGAGCACAGGGCTTAGCCGCAGAGACAGCCTGAAGAAGAGCAAGGCAGCAGGGCAGGGGAAAGTGACGGGGTGAGAGAGATGCAGGAACAAGACACGCTCGACACACAGCTGATTGGCACCATGCCGGTGGAAGACCCGTTGCAGGGAAGGCGCCGGGCGATCTGCCGCTGTTCCGCGTCGCTGTGCAGTTCCTCCGGGAGTCAGCGATTTTGCTGCTGGCCGGAGCGGGCCTGGGCCTGGGCCTGGGCCTCGCTTTCTTTCTCTTCTCGCACCGGCACTACACGGCAGAGGGCAGCCTGGTTTACGACGAGAACCGCACCGGTGAGACCACACTGACCGGGCTCGGCACAACGCCGACGGGAACGATCGAGGATCCTCTGCTGCTGGCGACCCAGGTACGCCTGCTCCAGAGCGATGCCCTGGCCGGCGATGTGATCCGCACCCTGCATCTTGGGCAGTCGCCGTACTTTACGGGTCACAAACCTTTCACAGGCGAGCCGACCCCGGCGCAGCTCAGCACGGTTTTGAATGTCTGGAAGCATTCTGTGTCGGCGGCTATCAGCCCCAAGACTGAAGTGATTGAGGTGTTGGCGCGCACCGACTCCGCCCAGCTCTCAGCCCAGATTGTGAACGAGCTGATGAGTGCCTACATCACCCGCAGCCTGCAGATGCGGCTCGATACCAATCAGAAGACAACGCAGTACCTTACCGCGCAGCTGGAGGATGTACGTACCCGGACCGAGCAGGCAGACAAGCGGCTAGCCGCTTACCAGAGGGAGCATAGCCTGGTGACCACCGAGGCCGGCGATTCAAGCGCGAGCACGCAGCTCGATGCTCTGGGCAAGGCCGCAGCCGAGGCGCAATCGCAGCGTATCCAGCGCGAAGCCGAGTACCAGGCTGCCTCCAGAAACGATGCTCTGGTGTTGTCTGCCTCAGAGGGGGACACCACGCTTTCCACGCTGCGGAAACGGGAATCGGACCTCAAGAACCAGTACGCCCATATGTCGACCGAGTTCGGGAGCAACTACCCGCGCATGCGGGATCTTGAGGCACAGATTCGAGAGGTTGATAACGCGATCCAGGCCGAAGTTGCTCGCACCACGGAGCGGCTCAAGGGGCAGTACCAGGTGTCGCAGCAGGAATCGAACGCGCTGAACCGCGAGGTCAATGCGGCCAAGTCGCAGCTCTACGCCTCGAACGAAGGCGCTGTGCAGCTGCAGGTGCTGCAGCGCGATGCCAAGACAAACCGCGATCTTTATCAGGATTTGCTGACAAAGCTGCAGGAGGCGGGTGTCACGGCAGGGCTGCGCAGCAGCAACATCAGCATCGTTGACCCTGCGCGGGCGCCTGACCGTGCCTCCGACCCGAAGCTGCTGAAGAGTGCGGCGATCGGTCTGCTGGCCGGGCTCGTGCTCGGTTTCAGCTGCGCCTTTCTGCGCTACTCCTTGCGCGATGTTCTGCGCTTTGTGGAGGAAGCCGAGCACCTGCTCGGGCACCCGGTCCTCGGCTCGATCCCGTTCTCTACGGACTTTGCCAGCGGCCCGGCCCGGCCGGGTTCAGCCTTGGCGAATGCGATGCGCTCGGTGCGAACGGCCATTCTGCTGCGAGGGTTCCAAGCGCCTCGCACGCTGCTGATCACAAGCCCGGACTCGGGCGAGGGCAAGACTACGATGTGCCTCCACCTGGCACGTGTGTTTGCCCAGCGCGGTACCCGCGTGCTGCTGATTGATGCCGACATGCATCGCGGCACTCTCCACGATCAGTTTCACCAGCCGCTCTCCCCCGGGCTCAGCGAACTGCTCGCCGGCGAAGAGGATCCTCTGGCAGCGCTCCACACGGCGGCGGATGTGCCGAACCTTTTCTTTCTCACAGCCGGGGCGATCCCGCCCAGCCCTGCGGACCTGCTCGACTCTGACCGCATGCTCGCCCTGCTGCACCGCTTGGGTGAACAGTTCGGCCTCGTTCTGCTTGATGCGCCGCCGATCCTCGATATTCCGGATGCGTTGATCCTCAGCAGCCGCGTCGAGGGTACGATCCTGGTGGTGCGCCATGAGCGGACGCGACGGGGGGTGCTGGCACGGACCCTGACGACGCTGCGCAGTGCGCGCGCCCACCTGACGGGAGTGTTGTATAACGCGGTGCCGGAAAAACGCTCCCCTTACACTTCCCCGGCACCGGCGCGAAGCACTGCCACACGAGGAGCCTAGGAACCTATGTCACGAAGCCACACAAGATGGCGAAGCTGTGGAGCCACTTGCCTGCTCCTGCTGCTGTCCGGACTGATGCGAAACTCCGCATCTGCGCAGGTGCAGCCTGAAGCGCCACCTCCTGCCGCGTCACAATCCAGCACCGACACATCTCTGCCGGTGGACGCACCGATCTCCGGCATGATCGGCCCAGGGGACCTGGTGCTGGTCCAGGTCGTCGATATGCCGGAGCTCAACCGGCGCTTCCGGGTGGATGAGGACGGCAACATCTCGCTCGCCTACCTGGGGCTTGTGCATGTCGCCGGGGAAACCTCGACGGATTTTGAGAACTATCTGGCGCACTGGCTGGTGGAGAACAAGTACGTTGTGACCCCGGCTGTGTCCGTGCAGATTGTAGAGTCTGTGAATCGCAGCCTCACCATCCTTGGCGAGGTGACGCGACCCGGCATCTATCCGGCCTTTGGCAACCGCACCATTGCGGATGCGATCGCGCTGGCGCAGGGGCTGACTCCCCTGGCCGGCAGCGAGGTGGCTGTGATCCCCAGCGGGAAAACCGAGAAGGACGAGAAGCTTTACCCGGTCAGAGGACCGATGGGCGACCAGGCGCCTGCCATGGTGCGTGTGCATCCGGGCGACACGTTGATCGTGCACAGGGCCTCGCTCGTGTATGTGCTCGGCGCTGTGACAAAACCTGGAGGCTACCCCTATGAAGGCAATCAGCTGACGGTGCTGAATGCGCTGGCGCTGGCCGGCGGCCCCTTAGCGAATGCCAAGCTGGACAAGAGCATTGCGCTGCACCAGGGCGAGTACGGCGCACGCATGCAGACGCTGCCGCTGAAGCAGATGCTGGAGGCCAAAGCGATCGATCCGCTGGTGATCCCGGGCGACATCATTTACGTCCCCACGGCCCAGGCAAAGACGATCCTGCTTGAGACGATCCCGAGTGTGCTGGGGGCGGCCGCGGGCGCCAGCATCTATGGTTTGAACAAGTGAGCCTCCAGTGAAGAGTGACCCGGCAGGGATTGACCATCCGGCACCCGGGCAGAGCGCGGGCGCCTACGCCTACGCGCACCTGGGCGGAGGGCTGGACCTGGGCTGCGTGCGGCTGCGCGGGGTCGGCGTCGCGAATATGCTGTTCCCCTGGGCGCGTTATGTGCTCGCTCGGCAGCACCACGGCCTACGCGGGATTGCGCCGACCTGGCGCCAGATCGCGCATCGGCAGTGGCTGCAGCCCGGGGAAGACAAGCGCTGGTATGGCGATTTGTTCCAGCCGCTGCACGGGGAAGTCACAGGTTTGAGAAAGCTGTGGCTGCTGAGCCGCTGTACGCGTGTCCCCGAAGAGCAGCTTAGCGAAAAGCAGCTCGAGCAGCAGCTTACAGGTCCGTCCGTTGCCTCGCAGCTTGTGGTGTTTGCCGGCCTACGCCACTACTTCGAGCCGCTCTGGGGGCAGAGCACCCTGATCCGCCGCGAGTTGTTTGCGGCGCTTCGCCCTAGTCAGCGCGAGCACTATGCACAGGCTGCTCGACCGGAGATCGCCGTGCATGTGCGCCTGGGTGACTTTACGCGAGCCACGGCGGAGGCGAGCGTTTCGGGCCATGTCCCCACAGGGATGGACTGGTTTGTGCAGCGCGTGTTGGAGCTGCAGGAGGCGCTTGGCCCGGCGGATGTGTCCGTCTTTTCTGATGGGACGGAGGAGCAGCTCCGCCCTCTGCTAGCCCTGCCGGGAGTTCGACGGCAGGCTCCCGCCTCCAGCATCGTGCACATCCTGCTGATGAGTGATGCGCGGGTGCTGGTGGGCTCCGGCGGTTCCACCTTCAGCGCCTGGGCCTCCTACCTGGGCCAGCAGCCTACCGTGTGGCGCAGCGCGGGTCCTTTCCATGAGGTCTCAGCAGATCTGGCGCAGCGTGTCCGCACGGATGAGCCCCTGCCCCACCACTTCCTGGACCTTTGCGTGCATGCATGGAAGAAAGCGGAAGGGGAATTCGCTCTTTCTTCAGCTGCTACTGAAGGTGGCGGGCGCTCGTGAGTACAGCATGCATGTAGGCGAGGAGGAGTCGAAAGAGATCGTCGTGAGCCTGCTCTGTCTGTTTGAGCCGGCCCCGGAGAATCGTGGAGGCCCCGCCTCGCTGCCGTATTGGCTCCTGCGGACCGCACCGGCACACCTCACCTTTGACGTGTTGTTTATGACAGCGGAGCCACCCCGAGAACGCGAGCAAGCCTTCCGGGAAGCTCTCGGCGGCCTGACTTTGCGGCATGTCACGGCGCTCCCGGTACCGCCGCGCTGGCGTCGCGTGCTGGGCGGCCTGCGGGCGCAGATCAGCGGCTTGCCGCGAGCCTGCGGTACCCGGCAGCTTGCGAGCGAGGCTCTACGGCACGTGCAGGCTGCCAGGCCTGACATTCTCTGGGTATACCCGAACTACTGGCAGCACTGCGTCGCCAAGCTGCCGGGGATGTTCTCTGTACTGATGGGCCCCGACTCTGAAAGCCTCTGGGTGGAGCGTGCCCATGCAGCAGGTACGGCACACGGCGCGGCGCCTGTTTCGTCCATTGCGTCCGCCCGTCGGCTGGATCGACTGTGCGTCCGCTCGGCCCGGCGCGTGCACGTGGTGGGTGAAGAAGACCGCGCGCAGCTGGAACGTTTCGCAGAGCATCCCGGGCATGTTTTTTATGCTCCGCACCCCCATCCGCCCCTCGGGGCTCTGCGGGAAAGCATGGACCAGGTTGCCGCGCAGGCAGGCAAGCTGCGCGTGCTGTTTACCGGCGGGGGTGATGCGGCAGGCCGGCTCTATACGGGCCAGTATCTTCCTCGCGCCATTGCGGCCCTTGCCGCTGCTGCAGAGAACCTGCGCGACCACATCGCGATCCGCTTCATTGGCCGCGGGTACGAGGCGCTGGCGCAAGTGCTGCGGCAAGCTTCAATCGAGGTCGGTATGGAAACGTGGGTCGACAACTACAGCGATGCCCTGGCCGCGTGCCATGTGCAGGTTTTCCCTATCCAGGTAGGGAGCGGTACGAAGGGGAAAGTCCTGCAGAGCATGGGCACGGGGCTGCTCGCGGTCGGTACCGCGGTCGCAATGGAAAATATCGCCGCGGAAGCAGGGCGTGACTATCTGCTGCTGAGGGATCCCGAGCAGCTAGCGTTGCTGTTACAGACCATCCTCGGCGATCGACAGGCGGCAGTGGCAATAGCGCGGGCGGGCCAGGCCGCTGTGCTTCGCTTCCATTCTCCAGCTTATGCCGGCGAGATGTTCTGGAGCGATGTGCTGAACGCCTATGCGGCTGAGCAAGCCGCACCGGAGAAGCAGCTCTCGCGATGACTTCACTCCTCGCTGCGCCCCGGAAACGCTCACAAGCATGCTCGTCCACCGGCCACATCAGAGAGAGAGCGGTGTTGTGAAGGCTAGTTCTCGCATGGCTGTCAATGCGTTTGCGACCTACTGCCGCCTAGTGGTCGTGGCTGTTGTCGGGCTCACCGCCATACCCGTGGCTTTGCGCGTGCTGGGGCCGCAGGACTACGGCATTTTTGCCGTGCTCGGGGGCAGCCTCGCTTTCTTCCTGTTTATCAATGGAGCTTTGACGGCCGGAGCAGAGCGCCACTTTGCCCATGCGCTTGGCCGGGAAGATGATGAGGAGCTTGAACGCTGGTTCACGTCGAGCGTGGCAGTGCACCTACTGTGGGGTGCCATCATGGCAATGGGTGCGCTTCTGCTGTCGCACTGGGTGCTCCACCATGTGCTGAGGCTGCCCTCTACACGCTTTGCAGCGGCCATGTGGGTCTACTGTACGGTGCTTGTTACCTTTGTCTCCGGCGTGGTGTCGACGCCCTTCCAGGCGATGCTCGCCGCCCATGAAGAGATTGCCTTTCAGTCGCTGATCGGCATCGCGGGCGCTTTCGCATTTCTCTGCGGCATCTTCGCTCTGCCTCACCTGTCCGGTGATCCTCTTATTAACTATGGCGTCATTTATGCGCTGAACCAGCTTACGATCTCCTTCGCGTCCACAGCTTACGCCTTGTACGCTCACCCGGTGTGCCGCCGCTTGTCTCTGCGGGAGAGCAGCCTGGCGACAATCCGGGAGCTGGTCGGGTTCTCTTTCTGGAATGCATTCGGAGCCTTCGCCGGAACAGTGCGATCGCAGGGGCCAGCCGTTTTGATGAATCGCTTCTACGGACCGACGATCAATGCTGCCTATGGCATTGCTCTGCAGGTGAATGGGTCTGTCACCAATCTCAGCAGTACGATCTATCGAGCCACAATCCCCCAGATCGTCAAAAGCCACGCACGCGGCGACAGGAACCGTATGGGCCGTCTTGCGTGTCTTTGCAGTAAGTACTCCTTCTTCGTGCTCTGGGTTGTTTGTGCTCCCATTCTGCTCAACGTGAGTTACATATTTCGCCTCTGGCTTCACCATCCTCCGGCGTATGTTCAGTCCTTTTTCCTCTTACTGGCAGCGGCACTCCTCATTGATCAGTTGACGAATGGTGTCATTGCTGTTGCACAAGCGGTTGGTGATCTGCGAGCTTTCCAGCTCACGACCAGCACCTTGCTGTGCATGGCGCTTCCGCTCGGTTATTTGCTGGTTCGCCTGGGATATGCCCCCTCCTCCATCCTGTGGGCCGGCATCCTTGCAGCGGCTGTGAACGGGGCAGCGCAGGTGTGGTTCGGCTGGCGTCTCGGCAGGATTTCGCTCACCCAATGGCTTCGCTTCACCCTCTTTCCCGTGATGGCAGTGATCGCAGCAACAGCCATGCCCCTGCTGGTTTGCCGTCGCTTCCTGCTACCTGGATTCATAGATCTCATCGTCGCCGGGCTGCTTACAGCGCTCACCTGTGCGCTGGTTCTGTGGGTCTCAGGATCGCCGGGTGAACGAGCATGGGTGCGGAGTGTAGCGGCAGGGCTCTTCCGAAGATGTCGCCAACTTTATCCACAAACGTTGTAGATCTTTGCAGTTATTCTTACTCGTAAGTTGTAACGAATCTACCTGTCGCTGATGTGTGTGCATCGCGTACAACTTGCTCCTGCTGCGCGCACATCCTGCCCTAATCCCCCACGTACCCCGCATGGGGGATGCTTTTATTACCTAAGTGAATATCTTGTTACAACAGCACCGCTTACCTTCCAGGTAGCGAGTGCATGCTTGTGAAGCGATAAGCAGGGAGGCAGCTTCTGGACAGAGCGAAGTCACTCTGTTAATAGCTGAGCATCACAGCCTGCCACGATGACATGGGGGAAGACCTAATGACCATACCAAGACTCCTGGTCCGCATAAGTCATACTTTGCTTTCTGCGTATGCTTACGAAAGACGGCCACGTGAGCAGGCGAGCTATATCCCTTATCCATCACACGCAGGCGTGACGATGTGTCATATCAGTGAGTTGCGACGGTTCCGGCTTCGCTCGTTGCCTGCTGCCCTGGTGTTTGCAGCTGTGCTTACGGGGGATGTGTGCGCGTTCGGCTCGACCATGCCTCACGCCTCTGCTTTGTCTCCGCTCGAAGAGAGCGTCCTTCTTTCGGCTGCCGTTGGCGTCGCCGGCGTTTCCTCCGGTTCCCCAAAGACAGAAGATACTGCGGCAGCAGGGCTCAGCGAAAGGGCAGCGGTTCGCTTCCTTCGTCAAAGCACGTATGGACCGACGCCTGCTTCTATCGCTAACTTGCAGAAGCTGGGCTTTCAGCCCTTTCTCAATCAGCAGTTTGGTACAAGGCCCACACAGTACTCCTTGGCACAATCCTGGTATCAGCAGCGAACCAGCATTATCCGCAATGCGATAGTGCAGCCGGACCAGCTGCGGCAGCGTGTGTCCTTCGCACTGTCAGAGATCATCGTCGCATCGTTTTCCGGTGCGGCTGCAAATGAGGACGCTTTTCCCCTCTGGTTGAATACGCTGCAGAACGATGCCTTCAAGACCTACGGGCAAATCCTTTTCGACGCCCTCAAGATACCTGCCCTACAGGCCTTCTTGACTAACATCGGGAATGACGCAAGCAGCAGCGGAACACAGCATATCTCCCAGAATCTGGGCCGGGAGCTTCTGCAGCTTTTCACCGTCGGGCCTTACCTGCTCAACGCGGATGGGTCAGTACAGACTGACAGCAACGGCAATCCACTGCCCGCGTACAACAATACGGTGGTCGATGGAGTGTCTCGAGCATTGACCGGATGGCATCTGCAGCCTTGCACATCTTCAACAGCCGCGTGCCAGTGGGAAGCGCCGCTGCAGGGTTTGAACGCGCATCACGATCGAAGCGCCAAGCAGTGGCTGGGTGGCACGGTTTCTCCTGCTGGGCTTAGCACGGGTGCTGACCTCGCTGCGCTTGTCCAGAACATCATGCAGCAGCCGAACGTAGCGCCCTTTGTTTCCACGCGCCTTATTCAGGCTCTTGTGACCAGCAATCCAAGCCCCGCCTACATTGCGCGCGTGGCTGCTGTTTTTGCAAATGACGGCGGTGGAACGGTCGGCGATATGAAGGCAGTAATCACAGCCATTCTTCTCGACCCGGAAGCTCGCGCCGGTGACACGGATACTGTGAATGCCGGCTTTACCGGTCACGTTGAAGAGCCGCTCCTGTTTGTCGCTGGAGTGATGCGCGCTGTGCAGCCTACTATGGAAGCGGAGATGACGACCCGGCCCGCCGGAGCGCAGGACACAGGCGGCCCCTGGGGTGCTCAGGATGCAACTACCCTGGACGTCGACTTACAGGGTATGGGCCAGGATCCGCTGGATTCTCCAAGCGTCTTCAACTTTTACTCGCCGAGCAACAATCTGGCAGGGACGTCGACCCTTGCGCCGGAGATGCAGCTGGAGACTAGCTCCTCGGTCATTCTGCGGGCTAACTTCCTTGCAAACCTTTTTGATTATCAGACGCTGTACTATCTGGTGCCGACAAATACTACCTGGCTCTACTCCGTTGCCGAGGCTAGCCCGGACCAGTTAGTAGCTATGCTGGAGCTCTATCTGACAGGGAGTAGCTTGCAAGCGTCGACAACGCAAGCCATCACAACGGCTGTAAGTGCCGTGCCCAGTACAGACCCGCGCGACAGAATCTGCCAAGCGCTGTATCTTATCTGCGCTTCCGGCCAGTACCAGGTGATCCGCTAAGTCAGCCATTCAAGGAGTTTCGCATGCAAGCCAATCGTCGACAGATCATGAAGCTCCTCAGCCTGACCGCTGCGTCAGGGCTTTCCCGCTTCGGCTCCTTGCCCCTGCTGGCGCAAAGCAGCGGCGACTACAAGGCACTTGTCGCTGTAGCACTGGTCGGGGGCAACGATGGCAACAGTCTTCTGCTTCCACTGCAGTCGGCGAGCTTTGCTGCTTACAGCAGTGTGCGCGGAACGCTGGCCTTGCCGCAGGGGCAGTTCCTGCCCATTCAGGCGGGCGGCATCACGTACGGCATGCATCCCTCGCTGGCTCCTCTTCAAAGTGTCTACGGGAGCGGCCGACTCGCTTTTGTCGCCAACGTCGGCAACCTCATCGAACCGACGACACGTGCCTCCGTTCTTTCCGGGGCAGCCATCCTGCCGGATGGTCTCTATGGACACGACAGCCAGACGACGGAATTCGGCTCAGCGGGTGGCTCCTCGACTGCCACCGCAGGCTGGGGTGGGCTGCTTGCCGACCAGTTCCTTGCGCAGGGCGGCTCCGTTCCGACGCTGATCAGCATGGCCGGTTCCAGCGTCTTCAGCAAGGGCCAGCAGGCTTCGTCGCTCCTGCTTTCTTCGCCGAGCACAACCGGCTACACCGGGTTCGATAACTCCGTGCAGAGCAACGCACGGTACGCAGCGTTTCAGGCTGTTATGCAGGACCGGAGCGAGACGGTTCTGGCCGATGCTGTCGATACACTAAGTGCCGCGGCGGAACAGCAGATGAGCGTCCTGCAAAACGCAGTTGCACAGGCGGGCAACTTGAAGACTGTTTTTCCGAGCTCTTCTTTGGGAAACCAGATGCGGATGGTTGCGCAGCTGATCAAAGCGCGCGGCGTGACCGGTGCTACGCGGCAGGTCTTCTGCTGCCAGATCGGCGGCTTTGACATGCACAGCTCTTTGCTGGCGACATCCACTGCGCTGCTTGCTGAAGTAGCGGCCGCGATGGCGGCGTTTGACGCGGCGATGATCGAGCTGGGACTCTCGCAGAATGTGACGGCGTTCACTATGTCTGAGTTTTCGCGGACTCTGCAGCCCAACACGACCATGGGCATTGATCATGCGTGGGGTTCAAACCACATGGTCGTGGGTGGAGCAGTGCGCGGTGGTCAAGTCTATGGCAAGTACCCGAGTCTGGAGCTGGGTGGGCCGGACGATTCGGGCTCCATTGGGCAGTGGGTGCCCACCACAGCTACCGTGCAGTACAGCGGAGCACTGGCCAAATGGTTCGGCTTGAGCGGCAGTGCCATGGGCTCCGTGTTTCCGTTGCTAAGCAATTTCGGCGGCTCCACGGTTAGCCTCTTCAGCTAGAGGCTTATCTTCGATGCGTTAGAGCCCGGCCGTTGCGAGCGGACAGTCCAGGGCTGCTGAGTTGTGTTTTTGAAAACCTCTCCTGTTTCTTTGCAGGGACAGGTCATGCTCTATGATGGTGCGCGACAGAGGATCTCGGCAGCGGGAGCCTTCGGAGCTTCGGCTCACGGCTTACGGATTTGAAAGGCGGAATGAAGCGAGTCGCATTGCTAACTAATATCCCTTCGCCCTACCGCATTCCTTTTTTTTACGAGCTCTCTCGTCTTTGCACGCTGCATATCGTATTTGACGCCAGAACAGAAAGCAATCGCACCTGGCATGTACCCGAGCAGCTGCCGTTTGCGCACAGCTACGCGCGTGGATGGGCGTGGAGCTACATGCGTCGGCGGAGCGATGGGTTTCCGGCTGATCGGCGGGTCCTGCATCTTCGCTGGGGCATGCTGCTGGAGCTTTTAAGGCTGCGGCCGGATGTGGTGGTGGCCAATGAGTTCGGCGGCCGCAGTTTGTTTGCGCTGCTCTACTGCACACTGCGACGGCGGCCGATGATCTTGTGGTCTGAAGGCACGCCGCATACCGAGGGCTGGGTAGGTGGACCCAAGCTCCGGGTGCGGCGGCTGCTGGCGCGCCGTAGCAGCCGGGCGTGGGTCAACGGGGCTGACTCACGTCTACTCATCGAGCAATATGGCGGCAGCGCAGGGAAGTGCGATCTTGGCCTTACAGGGGTTGATACAGGCTGGTTCGCCGCGGAGGCTGCGCGGCTCGCGGCCGAGCGCGCGGGGATCCGGAGCGAGTTTGGGATCGATCCGGGGCGCACAGTCTTTGTGGTGGTGGCGCAGATGATCGGGCGCAAGGGTATCCGGCAGCTGCTTGGCGCGGCTGAGCAGCTGGGCGACGAGGCCAACCGGTGTACGGTGCTGTTGTGCGGTGACGGGGAGGAGCGCGGCTGGGTTGAAAGCTGGGCGGCTGCGCATCCGCAGCTGGACGTGCGGCTGCTGGGCTTTTTGCCTCCGGAGCAGCTGGTGCGGGTGTACGCAGCGTCGGACGTATTTGTGCTACCGACGCTGGATGACAACTGGGCGCTAGCGACGCTGGAAGGCGCAGTGGTGGGGCTGCCGCAGATCTTTTCGCGCTACAACGGGGCGACCACGGAATTGATGGAGGCCGGGGTGCCGGGCGAAGTGATTGACCCCCTGAACGAGACACAGTTTGCCGAGGTACTACGCCGCATGTGCCAGGCGCCTCCAGCGCGGCCCGCCCCGGAGCTGGTGGCAGCACTGGTCGACTACTATTCGCCCGCGGCATTAGCCCGTCGCGCGTACCGCTCCATCCTTGCCGCCGGGCCGCTTGCTCCCGACAAAGCGGCGCGAAGGGATTAGGCGTTTCCAGGCAACAGTAGTCTGCTCCTCGAACGGAGAATCGTTCGACGCTTCACCAGGCCGCCCTCGAGGATCGTTCCGGATCAACACCCTTATGCCGTGCGCTAGCCGGCGTGCGGGTATACGCGCTTCCATCGACCGTGTTGAAGTCGTTCGCATTCGCGAGCCGCCGGCTTTAGCTATCTGTGACCGACTCCACAGCGGCAGGGATGGCCCCTTCCAGTACCGCGCTCTCAGAGAAGAGAGGCTGTTGGCTTGCGAGCGATCGGTCCCGGAGCAGGGAAGCGACCAACTCCAGCAGCGGCGCCCATGCCGCCAGCAGAAGCAGAAAGAGACATGTGCCACAAAGGGCGATGCTTTTGTCTGACATGACGAGATCCTCCGGAACGCTCTGCCACCCACACCTTCTTGAGTCGGTGCGCCGCAGGGAAAGATGACGGACACACCACGCGGTCCTCTGTCCGTCGGCAACATCCGGGGACAAGAGCAAGGAAACAGGAAGCTGGCGAAGATCAGCGTCGGGGGAGTCGCATTTCTCCGGTACAAACTGGACCAAATGCATGCTTTCGGGCCAGCAGTTCCTGAGTAAGTCAATGGGCAGGGCTCGCCTGCAACGTCGTACGCTCGCCCGCAAAGAGAGGGCGTGAACTCCGGAAAACAGCATCCACGCGGCCTCGCTGCATGGCTGTGCTTCAGGATGAGCTTCCAGCTTACATCGATCTCGCCGCGCGATGATGGATTTCTGTGCAGCCAGACATCCGGCTGCATCTTACCGTTTCGAAGCGCTGCAAGAGTCAAGCGGCGAGGGAGGTCTGGCGAGTGAGAAGACTATTTTTCTGGGGAACCCTGCTGTCCGGTGTCGCAGCAGCCTATCTGATGTATCGCCGCGGTGAGCCGCTCACGCGCATTGCACAGCAAACGGCTAACAATCCCGTCGGCACTCTGGTGGACGAAGTGAAGGCAGCCTTGTAGGGCTGCCTTTCGGCCTTGTCCACAACAGAGCTGAGGGTCGGAGTTCCTGATCCGGTTTCCTCACTTACATACATCTAGAGTGTGTGAGTTCTGCCGAAGGTTCTTTCGGCGAAGCCCAGTTCCGACCTCGAGAATGGTAGTTCTCATTAGGCACGTACACTGCTTTACTTTGCAGAGCAGCCGACTGCAGGCTACGACTACTCGGACGAACCCGCATCTGCACTGTCTGACCCCTTTAGCCCAGCTTTGATCATCGGCAGTCCGGTGGCTGGCCAATGCTTTACCTCGGCGCCCACGTTGGTCTGCATCGCGCTGTCGGCGTTGGTCACTGGGGTAACCTCGGTGTTCCAGCCATCCACGACAAGCAGAGGAAGATCGCCGTGGAGATCGGCTGCCGCGGCATCGACTGTGATCGTTCGGGTTTCCCCGCCCCCAAGCGAAAGATAGTTGTCGCTGTAGAAGACCGGCAGCACGCGCTCGCCGGAGCTCTTGCGCCGCAGCTGCAGATGCGCCATCAAGGCCATGGTTACGCCGGGATTGCTCAACGTGACATCCAGCAGAACGCGCCCATTCGCATCATGGCGTGCGACGGTTCCGCGCAGCTGCACCATCGGCAGGTTTTCAAGCGGGGAAAGATCGTCGCCCTGTGCGGGATCCGCCTTCCAGTACAGGTTGCGCGAAAGCACGTTGCCGTCTGAACCTTTCAGTTGCAACTGAACGAAGTACACCGCCGACACATGCTCCGGCGACGGCACCTCGCCCAGGTTGATGGCTGTGTCGGCCGCCCCGCTGACCAAGAAGTCTTTCTCTATGACGACCCTGCCGTCCATATTCAGCATAGATAGGTGCGCGGTAGCTCCGGCAAGCGGCTTCGGCAGGTTGTTGATCACCTGCAGCATGCTACTCGACTCATCCATCTGGATGTGTACTGGCTCGGCTGCGGACTCGACAGCAAAGAGCGAGGAGTTGGGCTCCATGTCGTAGTGGTACAGCTGCCACACAAAGCTCGGCTGCGCGGGGTGGCTCATCCACGTCAAGATGCCCGTGTACGGCGCAAAGAGCCTGGCATTGCGTCCCTCGTACATCGCCCGATAGGATTCCCAGTTCATCAGCTGTGCTTTGCGTACAAAGTCTGCCAGGTTCACAATGCGGCCATACCGCCCGGCCAGCACATAAGGATAACTATCGCCGTGCTGCGCGCCTTTGGCCAAGTCGTGCTCAGCCCAATCGTCGTTGATCGTCTCCCAGTCTTTTTCGGGCATCATGCCGTGGACTGACTCAAGGGTCGGGACAGAGACGCTGCCGGTTTCAGTCTTGAATGGTGCGTCGTAGACGTAGAACGCCTTCGGCTCGCGCCAGTAGTAGGGCCCATGCGAGACCACTCCGCGGCCTGCTGTCGAGCTGGGCTGGTAGAGCCGGACCGGGTCCAGCTCGGGAATCATGGTGCGTAGCGCTGTGTCGATCTCCTTTGGCGGGAAGCCCTCATTCCGGGCACACCAGAGCGCGATCGAGGGATGATTCCGGAACTGCAGAATCTTGTCATGAACGTTCGCTAGGTAGGTGGGCAGGTCGTCCGGATTCGGCCCATCACTGGGGTTGGGCTGGAAGAACTCGTCCCATACCAGGATCCCGTACTTGTCGCACATCCGGTAGAAGTCTTCGCTTGTGCTCTGGCCGACCCAGTTGCGGATCATGTTCAGGTGCGCCATTGCGTGCATGTGGATCTCTGCGTCCAGCCGCGCCGCCGGGATGCGCTTGAGTCCTTCATCGAGACCCCAATCTCCTCCACGCATAAAGATCTTGACGCCATTGACTGAGATCGTCAGAACATCCGAGTCCGGAGCATCCTGGCCCTTGGGCACAGGCGGCGCACCGGGTGCCTCATACGTGATCTTGCGAATGCCGAACGAAGTCTCCTTGACGTCGGACTCGTTGCGGCCCTGCACAAAGCGCAGACGCAGCGTGTAGAGGTTTTGCGGGCCGTAGCCGTTTGGCCACCAGAGTTTGGGGTTCGCGAGATGCAGGGCAGCCGTTGTTTTCGGGTCGAACGAGATCTCCTGCTTGCTGCCGGCCGCGAGCGTCATGCTTCGCGAGAAGCGCACATCGCCGAAGCTCCCCTCGAGCGTCCCTTTCTGCGGCTTTGCCGATGTGTTCTCAAGGGTGGCTTTTACCATCACGTCTGCCGAGTCGGTGCGCGGCAGGGGCAGATCCGTGGTCACCAGGGGGTCCTCCACCTGCACCGGCCCGGATGCGGAAAGCCACACCTTCTGCCACAGCCCTGTATCGCGGTCACGGATTGCCGGCAGCCAGTCCCAGCCGATGGTTGAAAGGAAGGTTGGTCCGTCCAACGCCGTGATGCCGCCATTGCTGCCTAGCCCATTTGCGATGGTGTGTTCATGGGGAATACCTGGGTGCGGCTGGGGCGCAACCTTGACGGCGAGCACCGCTGGTTCACCCGGCTTGACCAGCTTTGAGATGTCGAAGCGGCCTCGGATGAAGGCGCCGTGGATCGCACCTATCGCGGTCCCGTTGATCCAAACCTCGGAGGCATAGTTGGCGCCGTCAAAGTGCAGCATGATGGACCGATGCGCGTAGTCTTTCGGGACCGTGAAGCTTGTGCGATACCAATAAGCGGTTTTGTTGAGGCTCTCCGGGATCCGCGCTTCGCGGTTGTTCTCACCATAAAGCGGCTCTGGGTAGACGCCGTCGTTGACCAGGCTCGTCAGCACCGTTCCGGGGACGGTAGCGCTCAGCCAGCCCTGTGCCGCGAAGCCTTGCGCGGCGATGGTCGCCCCGGCCTCTGACACCTTGGCACTGTCTTGCATCTGCCATCCGGTATGGAGATCCATGGGAGCTGGCAGCGCTGATGCTTGAAGAGCTCTGGTTCCAGCAAAGGTGGCAAGTAGACCGGCCACCAGAAAAGCTGCATGGGTCCTGCGCAGGTCTGGCACGTTGTTGTTCTTCCTTTTCGCCGTGATTGGGCGTGAGCTCCGGATGTTCTGCTGCTGGCAAGGAGCAGCTCAGCCATACCGCCCCAGCATAGGCATGCACGCCCGCGGCTGCAACTTCTTGCATCATGTGCGGATCAGCGGGCGGATCAGAAGCTCCGATACAGAGCGCGCCACGGTGCTTACCACAGTGCTGAAAGTCGAGAGATGCAGCACGCGGAGCAGGCGCCCGTGGCATGACCGGAGGACAGCTCAGGCCGTGTTCCGCCGCTCGCACCGGTCGGGTTCTCGGCGTGCTTTCAGCAGCTCCCCACCGCCAAGAGAGTTCCTAACGGCTGGAGGGAAAAGAGGGAGAGGCTGGTGCTACTTGATACGGCGAGCCGTACCACCGGTGAGTGCGGCCTCGACGCCGGACGATGCCAGAAGCCAGCCCGCGATCTGCTTCTCAATCTGCTCTGCTGCCTGGGGCCGGGCCAGTACAAAACCCTGGAAGTCCATCTCTCCGAGTGCCCTGAGACTCGCAATCTCGTCCAGTGTTTCGACTCCCTCAGCCACCACGCGCTTACCCAGAACGTGTCCCATCGTAACGATCGCCTCGATGATCCGAAGAACTCTCGGCTCCTGCTCCATGGCGCGCACAAAGCTGCGATCGATCTTGAGAGTGTCCACGGTAAGGGCATGCAGCCGGCTCAGGCAGGAGTAGCCAGTACCGAAATCGTCGATCGAGATCCTCACTCCGTTCGCATGGAGGAACTGGAGCTGCTGGTTTGCCTCGGAAGCATCCTGGAGAACCATGCGCTCCGTCACCTCCAGCTCCAGGTGACGAGCAGGGAAGCCAAGCTCTTCGAGAATCTGCGAGACCCGCTTTGCAAAGTCCGGCTGCTCGATCTGACGAGCTGACACATTGACCACCATCAGGAGGTTGGCAAGCGCTGGAAGCCGCCACGCCAAGGCATCCTGCAGGGCGCGGCGAAGTACCCACTCCCCTACTTCAAAAGCCAGATCTGTCCGCTCGAGCACTTCGATGAAGGCGTCGGGAGCTACCGTGCCGAGAACCGGGTCTTCCAAGCGAAGCAGGGCTTCAAAAGCGCGGAGATGCCCTTCTGCCGAGAACTGCGGCTGGTAGAACAGGCGAAAGCTTCCATTCTTCAGCGCTTCATGGAGGTCATGAGCGGAGAAGATGGTAGTGCTCGTCTCCGCCATTCTCCGGACAGGCTCATTCATCCGGCTCGCCTGCTTCAAGGCATACATCTCGGCATCGGCATGTCGCTTCAGGTCGGCCGGATTGGAGCCGTCCCTCGGAAAGAGTGCAAGGCCAATGCTAGCCGAGCCCTGAATGCGGATCCCATCGAGGTCAAAACTGCACTTGAAGCAGCTCTCCAGGCGTTCCCGCAGCGCGGGCAGCCCTTCGGCCCCGGGCAGCTCCGGTGCTACCAGGAGAAACTCATCTCCCCCAATGCGAGCAAGTACATCGCCAGACCGCACTGCATGACCAAGGCGAGCCGCGATCTGCTGTAGGTATAGGTCGCCGATCTTGTGCCCGTACTGATCATTTACCTGCTTGAAATGATCCAGATCAATGTAGCCGACGCCAAAGGGCTGCTTTGACTCCTCAGCGTTGCGCAGCGCGTCATCAAGGGCCAGGTCGGCAAATCGGCGGTTGGGCAGCCCGGTGAGCTGGTCTCGCGTCGAGTGGAAGTTCAACTCCTGGTACATCCTTCGCTGTTTAATGGCCAGGGTGGCCAGGCTCGTTCCAGCGTGGAACACCTCTCTTTGGGCGGCGGTTAACTGCAGGGAGATCTCCGCGGTATGGCTTGAGAACAGGGCAATCTGCCGCCCTTTGCCGTCGATCAAAAAGGCTTCGCGGACCGTGCGACGCTGCCCGCGCACGTGGTCCTGGCGTCTTCTGGTCTCTTCAGCGCCTTTTTCGGACGGAGCTTCATCCAGGAGCTGGCACTCGCATCGCAGTCCCGGTATCAGGACCTCGATGGAGGCGCAGATCTCACGCAGAACATCCTTCAAGGGGCTGTCGGAGTTGATCTTCTCCAAAAGACGGCTGCGGACCTTCTCGACGCGCATGGACCATGCAAGCTGTTGCGTCTGTGCGGCTACTTTGCGCCGAAGAACGACTACCCAGGTCAGGACTACGACTGCGACGATGGTCACCCCGCCCAGAGCCATGATGAGGTGCCGCCCCGTCCACCAGGAAGGCTTTGCAATCACCACGAGATCGCTCGCCTGCCGCATGTCGATGCGAAAAAGGAGCGGCTTGCCCCAGGAACCGCTGCGCGTATTGCGGCAGATGCCTACCACGGAGACCAGGGTCCCGGGGGCAAGCGTCGGCAAGGCTGGAGCACCGCTGTCCAACTGCAGCACCACGCTGACCGGATGCTGGTCGACCATGATGACCAGCGTATCTGCGCCTTCGCTATGGAGCTGAGAAAGAACAGGGCCCCGCATGGTAATCAGGGTGTCGCTCCAGCCGCCTCCCAGCGCCTGCCCGTAGTTCAAAGCCGCCGGCACCACAACAGCATGCTCCCGAGTCGGGAACACCTCGGCTTCCTCTAGGCTCGGGCCATAGCCCCGGTCGTCGGCAAACCCGATCACATCCACGATCGTTCCCAGCGCAAAAAGATCAGCCTGCCTCGTTGAGATGAAGAGGCTTTTGTCACCCTGCTGGATGACCAGGGCATAGGCTGGGCGCGAGTACGTGACTACTCCGCGAACCCGAACACGCTGGCTCAGGTCCTGCACAAAACGCGTCTGCATAACATCGTCCACGGCAGTCAGGGGAAGCTCTGCTGAGCGCGTCGACGGATCCGCTAACACGCGAACCTGCGTGGCGTCGTGTGCGTAAAGGCTGGCCTGCATCAGCTGCATGCGTGTGTTGAAGACACCACCGATCACGCCGGAGAACTCAACCTCGGTGTCCATGAGCCGAACAAGATCCAAGCCCTCATAGTTCTGGACAAAGCCCTGCACAATGCCGCCCGGGACCAGGATCTCAAGCTGCGCTACCTTCACTGAGTCGTGCTCCTCGATCTCAGCTGAACGCACCTTCCCCTGAATGCTGACGTAGACGCAGTCATCGCGGCCGTTCATCATGCCCGCGAAAGTTGTAGGCCTGCTTTTTGGCAGCGTTCCATGCGCGGTCACAACGATCTTTGGATCGGCGGCCACTACGCTGCGGTAACTCGGGGCTGTTTTGCCGTCTAAGACGATCCGGTCACCGATCTGGAGCGGGTAAGGACGGGTCGTGCGTACAAAGACTGCTCCGGTTGCATCCTGAACCATCAGGATTCTTGCTTCCGGCTCGTAAAACGTTACCGTTGCCACTAGATGGACCGGCAGTCCTTCGTCTGCCTCCTCAGCAGGGAGAGAGTGAAGCTGCCGGGCTGTGCTCACAAGCGCCGGCTCTCCGAAAGCCGAGACGCAGGGCAGCAGCCATGCCATGACCCAGAGGATCCATGTTGTCGTGTGTCGCAGTTTCACTCGCACGTCTTTGTTACCCGCTTGCCGGCCAAGCTGCCGAACAGAATGACTGTCTGCTTCAGCATCGACAAAGCTGAGGCACCGGGTCATGCTTTCTGGCCCACAAGTTTCACCAAGGTAACGGCGCCGCGTTCCAGCAAATCGAAGCCGCACATAAGACTGGGCGTGTAAGACCGCAACTCCGGAAGGAATAAGAACGTGTTTTATCCCTTACGACGAGGCATGACCGGTACACAATCGGTGTAGTTCAGGAAAGTGAAGCTGCGGTTTTCGATGCTGTGACGATCGCGACGGCGACGAGAATGACCGCCATGGCCGCCCACTGGGTGCCCTGGAGGCCCTCGTGCAGAAACGCTGCAGACAGCAGTACAGCCACAATTGGGTTTACATATGCGTAGGTTGCAACCTTGGCTATCGACACCGTTTGAAGCAGGTACGTATAGGCAGAGTAGCCGACGAGTGAGCCAAAAACAGCAAGCCATGCCAACGCAGCAAATAAACCCGGCGTCCAGTGGGCAGACCGCCAGCCGCCCAGGAGGCCGCCGAGCACGATATTGCAGGAGCCGGCTATGGTCATCTGCCATGCCGAGGCGAGAAAGGGCTGCATCTTTGCGGGAAAGCGACCTGACAGAATCGACCCAAGCACCCACGAAGCGATGCCCACAACCAGCACGGCTGTGCCCAGCGCGAGGGCGCGGTCTCCGTCGCTTGTCGAGCGACCCACAAGCCCGTGGCGCAGCACCGGGTACAGCAGCAGTATCAGGCCGCCAAGGCCCATCGCCGTGCCAAACCAGCCAGTCCGATTCAGGGGTGTGCCGCCCGGAATGAAGCTCTCTGCGATAGCGATCAGCATGGGAACGCTAGCGGTCAGCAACGCAGCGTAGCCTGCTGTAACGGACTGCTCCGCCCATCCAAGCAGGACGTTGTTCCCGGTCAGCAGCAAAAAACCAAGGACTGCAGCGCGCGCCAGTTCTCGTCGGGAGATGCGGATGTGCTGCCCCTGCATGGCAAGGAGTGCAAGCAGCACAAGCCCGGCTGCCAGATAGCGAAAGCCCGAAACAAACGCAGGGTTCAAAAACTGCACACTGTAGCGGATCGCCACAAAGGTAGAACCCCAGAAGACGTATACACAGCCAAAGGCCAGAGGGATCAGCAGGGTGGAACGGCGCAGGGGAGATTGGCTCACTTGGCCTTCAGCATAGCAATCAAGCCCGGCTTGCAAGTTTCTAGTCAAGTGGTCGACTTACGTACATGTGTCTTAAGTGCCTCGGGATGACCGCTGATGCGCCTCGATGGAGAAAGACACAAGGCCTCCGCTGCTTCAGAGTTCTGCGCCGACACTCGCGGAGGCTCATCGCGGTGAAAGAACAAGGCTCCTCTGCGCCGGAGAAAATGTTCCGGCGAATGGTTTGCTCGCGGTCCCCTTTCCAAAAACCGCTGCGCGTGGAGAGAGACTTGCTTCCTCGCTTTGCCGAGGGCTACACTCGGCGCGCGTGCTCTTCCCCACCTCAGTACCAAGCACGGTTCATCGCTCATGCCTGTTGAGCGCGGTGCTCGCGCTCGCTCTGGCGTGCGGCTGCCAAAGCAAGGGGAAGCTGCCCATCATCGCAGTGATCCCGCAAATGGCCACGGAGGAGATCTGGCTGGAGGAGCATGCAGGGGTGCTGCGCGCGGCCGGCAAAGCTGGGCTTGGCATTTACTGGAACGGGGCTGATCGAGAAGACGATGTGCAGAGACAAATCTCGCTCGTCGACCAGGTGGCCGCCGGCCGGTACGCCGGCCTGGTACTTGCGCCCTCGCAAGAGCTCGCGCTCATGCTCCCGGTTCGCCGCGTTGTAGAGCGGCACATCCCGGTGGTGATCGTCAGCTCGCCGCTCACACTTCCACCCGGCAAGAGCCTTGCCTACATTGTTAACGACGAGCAGGAAACAGGAGCGCTCGCAGCAGACGCGATAGGCGGGAGACTCCATGGCCAGGGACGCGTTGCGCTGCTTGGCATCGATCCGATGCAGATCGGTGTGATCGAGCGCATGCGGGCGTTTGAACAAGCTCTGCGCAGCAAGTACCCGGCCATGCGCATTACCGAGCGTAAGCCCGGAACGCTGGATACGATCACCTCCAAGCAGATGGCTGTGGAGGCGCTCATGGCAGAACCTCGCGTGGATGCAGCCTTGGCGCTCAACTTCACTGCAGCGCTGGGGCTCTCCCAGGCCGAGCAGATGCTTCCCAGCCGCCGCCGGATTGCCATCGTCGTCTGCGGCCAAGACGGTGAACTGGTCACCCTCTTGAAGGCAGGGGTGATCGACACCTTTATCGCGCAGGACGCATATGCGATGGGTTATCAGGCCATGCAAGAAATCGTGCGTATGCGCCAGGGCCTGCCGGTACCGGCGCAGACAGCAATGAAGCCTATTTTGGTGAACGCCTCCAATGTGGATGACTCGAGCGTCCTGGCGCATGTGGCAAATCTCCCCGACGAACCACTGTGAGGCGATACGTACCGATCTTGGTGACCCTGCTCTGCGCTGCCCTGTGCGGGGCCGCCTACTTTGCCCACGGGCGGCCCGTGTCGCTGCCGTATCGCGACCATTTCGCCACGGAAGGACTCAAGAACTGGCAGAGCCTGGGCGGCGATTGGTTTACCGAAGCAGGCACGGTGACAAACGAGTCGGAAGAACGCGGCGCGAAGCTGCTGTTCGGCTCGGATCGCTGGACCGACTACTCGCTCTCGGCCGATGTGGAGGTGCTGGGGCCTGATGGAGATGCAGGACTTATCCTGCGCTCGACCGATGAGCAGCTCGGCATGAATGCTTACAGCGGCTACTATGCCGGATTGCGTACACACGATGGGCGGCTGGTTCTGGGCCGTGCTGATTATGGCTGGCTTGAGTCGCAGACAATCACTTCTCCAACCGCAATCCAGATGCAGCACTGGTACCACCTTGATGTGGTGGCTGTGGGTTGCACCGTTGCCGCTGTAGCGACCGACGTTGCCAGCGGCGTCCAAAGCAAGGCTTCCATGCAGGGTGAGCCCTGCGTCCATCATGGCAGGATTGGGTTGCGCTCCTATGCGACCGGCGGCCGTTGGCGCAACCTCGTGGTAACGCCAGCCGGCCCGGACACACTGGCCGCCCTGCATGCGGCGCGCCAGCCACGGGAAACGACCGATGTAGCGCAAGTCGGGTTCCATCCAAACCGGGTGGCAGAGCTCTCGCGCCGGCTGAACCCGGCATCGCCGCATACCACCAGTCCATTGCGGAGCATCGGCAGCCTGCGCTATGCCAGCTCTCTCAATCCGCGACCAGTCACCGTTCATGGCACGGTTATCTTGCGTCGGCCTACCTTGTTTGTGCAGGATGCCTCTGGCGGGATCGCGATCCCGGATCAGGATCCCCTACGTTTCGCTCCGGGGGACGAGGTGGAAGCTACCGGAACGCCTGCGCTGGGCGACTTCAGCCTCCGCTTGGAGCATGCTGCTGTCGAGGTGCTCGGTCCGGGCAAACCGCTCCCGCCCAAGTCAGTTACCGCCTCTGAGGCGGCGACCGGCATTTACGATGCGCAGTACATCGAAGTGACGGGGCTGGTCTCCGAAGATTGGAGCAGCCGGAAAACGCCCGAACTCGTCATCGACTCCGGGTCGCAATCCTTTCGAGCGCTGCTGCCCGACATGGCGAACAGCGCGCGGCCCTTGCACTTAAAGAGGGACGCCCTGGTCCGTGTGCGCGGCGTGGAGGCGGTTGATCCGAGCCTGACTGGGAACCGCACGCCCTTTGTGCTTTTCCTCTCATCCCCAGACGCGATCGAGCTGCTCGCGGACCCGCCCTGGTGGAACCTTCAGAATCTGATCTGGATCGCTCCCATCGTGGTGAGTTTCTTGCTGCTTGCGCAACTTGGGCGCGTTCACATACGGCACCAGCGTATCCAGGCGGCTTTGGAGGAGCGGCAGCGGCTCGGCCGCGAAGTCCACGACACGCTGGCTCAGAGTTTTGCCGGCCTCGGCTACCAGCTGCAAGCTGTTCGCTCCAGTGTGGCCGCAGGCAGCCCTGCCGCCTCAGAGCATATCGATCTCGCCATTGACATGGTGCGGCACAGCCACCAGGAAGCTCGCCGGAGCATCGCTTCCATGCAGCTGGAGCTGCTTGAAGGCGCTGAGCTCGCCGCGACGCTGGAGGAGCGGGCGCGGCATATGGTCAAGGGCACGCCGCTGCGCATACGGGCCGGCACCTCCGGCGAGCCGCGGCAACTTCAGCCCCGCGTCATCGATGCGCTGTTCCGCGTCGGCCAGGAAGCAGTGGCCAACTCTATCCGCCATGCCTCGCCTTCCACGCTTACGATCCTCGTGACCTTTGAGCGCCATGCAGTGGAGCTGATTGTCGAGGACGACGGCGTAGGATACGATCCGGGTGCGAACCTGTCGGGCTTCGGCATCCTGAGCATGCGCAAGCGCGCTGAGGCTGTGGGCGCTCACTTGCTGATCGTTAGCCAGCCGGGCAGCGGCGCGCGGGTGTCGCTGCGCGTTTCGGCCCATCGCACCCCGGCCCTCGGCGTGGCGCGGCGAAGGAACGGAGGACCAGCTACCCTATGAACAGGGGACCGGAACCAGTGCGGCTGCTCATCGTCGACGATCACCCGGTCGTCCGGGCAGGCTTGTCGAGCATGCTTGCGATGCACTCGAGGATCCAGGTGGTAGCCGCCGTGGCGACGGGGGCGTTGGCATTGGAGCAGATCGCGGTCGAGCCGCCGCACGTGATTCTTCTTGATTTACGAATGCCGAAGATGGACGGCATCGCCTTTCTTGAGCTGCCTCCAGAAGTGCGCGGCACCGCACGTATCATCGTGCTCACCAGCTATGAGCGCGACGAAGATATCTTCCGTGCCGTACAGGCCGGGGCGCAGGGCTACCTGACGAAGGATGCGTCAGAAACGGAGATGGTCAGCGCGATCCTTCGCGTCCACGAGGGCCGCCGCGTTTTGCCTCCGCATATCGCGTCCAGGCTGGCTGACCGGCTGATGCGCTCAAGCGTGACGGCGCGAGAAAATGAGATTCTGCGCGAGCTTGCGAGTGGGCTGACCAACCGGCAGATCGGCAAGCGGCTTTCCATCAGCGAAAATACGGTGCGGAACCATGTGAAGAGCCTGCTTGGAAAGCTTGAAGTGTCAGACCGGACGGAAGCGGCAACGGTCGCGCTGCGACGCGGGATCATTCAGCTCGACCCATAACGCGGACCGGGTGCAGGCGACCATGCGGAGCATCTGGGCTCATCGGATTGTGCCTGGCTCTCGCTGCGGCCACCCCTCCACTCAAGCCCGGCTTTATAGCCCAAATGGACTATGCAGGGGGGACTCGCCTCTACCATGCTTGCTCTGGAGCGAAGCTGCTACGATCCTCTCGCTTTTATGGCGCATGCTGGCAGGCGCCGAAAATATGAGTGGCTCGTACCGGCTTTACCTTTGGAGGCTTTAAGAATGCGATCCTTGCTGCTTCGTTTGTTTACTCTGGTTGTCTTCTGCACGGCTCTGGCTGGATCCTGCCGGGCGCAGTTCAACAGCAGCCTGCAAGGCAGTGTGCAAGACGCTTCAGGCGCTGCCGTCTCCACGGCCATCATCACGTTAACCAACGTGGACACCAACGTAAGCCAGACCGGGAAAGCGGATGCGTCAGGCGTCTATCGCTTTGCCAGTCTTGCGCCGGGGAACTACCAAGTCTCCGCTGTGGCTGAGGGCTTTAATGGCGCGAAAGTCGCGGTCACACTCACCACTGGGGAAACCGGCAACGTTCCGCTCACCATGACCGTCGGGCAGGTTTCAACCCAAGTGCAGGTGACCGCCCAGCAGCCGCTTCTAGACACTTCTGAGACTCGCAACCAGCTAACCATTGATCGAGCCGCACTCTCAAGCCTGCCGCTCGCCGCGCGCAATCCCTTGGCCCTGGTCACGCTTGCGCCCGGCGTCACGGGACTGGGCTCCGGCTCCGCGACAAACTTCAATCCGGAAAACTCAGTGGACGCCAGCGCGAACGGACGCGGCGCGAACGGCAACCTGTACGTGGTGGACGGCCTTGACGTGACCAGCAGCATCCGGCCTGGTGTCGTGAACCTTACGCCGAATGCGGACACCATCCAGGAAGCCAGCGTGCAGACCAACACCTACACGGTGGACTACGGACGAGCCAGTTCCATCCAGACCAACATCACGACTCGCTCCGGTACCGACAAGATCCATGGCTTTGCCAGCGAGTACTACACCTACCAGGGCCTTACGGCCCGCGGCGAGTTCGGCATACCGGCCGGAACCGCAGTGTCGCCCTACCACACCAACAATCTCTCCTTTGGCGTGGGTGGCCCGGTTATCCCCAACCATCGCTTTTTCTTTTTCGCCGGCTTTGAGCCATATCGCGCTTTGTCTACGACCGGCGCCACACTGCAGACCTTTGAGGATCCGGCCTTTGTCGCGTTTGCGAACGCCGCCATGCCGAACAGTCCGGAAGTCGCTCTCCTGAACAAGTACAAGCCCACAAACGCGACCTTTCGCAATGTGCTGCAGACAGCGTCGCAGGCTTTTGGTGCGCAGAACCTCGCGGCGAATACCGGCTGCGGCACGCCGAGCACCGATAACATACCCTGCAGCACGCCCGTTTACGATCAGGGCAACTTCAACAGCACCACTTCTAACAATTCCAACCAGTACAACGTCCGCATCGATAAGATCTTCAACAAGGATCGTGTCTACGGTCTCTTCTATCGCGACACAATCAACACCGGTGGACCCGCGGTCCGGCCTGCCTTCGCCGAGAAGAATAAGTACTTTACATTTTCGCTACAGGGCAATGAGACGCACACCTTCTCCCCAAATACTCTGAACGAGGCTTTTGCCGGTTATAACCGCATTGAAGGCTTTGCACCTTCAAGCGGCTTGTTCTCAGTGCCGGTTGTCAATGTCACCGGTCTGGGAGTCGGCTTTGGCGATGGTTTCGCACTCGGCGACTATGTCCAGCATAGTTACCATTGGCGCGATGTGCTGACCCACATCCAGGGAGCGCATGACATACGGATCGGCTATGAAGGGTGGCATGGCGACGATATTGCCAACTTCGCGGGCGCGTATGCACAACCTACGATCAACTACACCAACATCATCGATTTGATCAATAGCGATCCCTACAGTGAGACCGGCCTGGCCTATAACCCTGTGACCGGCCAGCCGCAGGCTCATAACTATGCGTTTCAGCAGACAACCGGCGGCGCCTTTGTGGAAGACACCTGGAAGGCCAGTCGGAAAGTCACGGTCAATTACGGCCTCCGCTACGACAATTTCGGCAATGCCTACCCGAAGGGGAATACCGTACTCGCCAACTTCCACCTGGCCTCTGGATCAAGCTTTCCCGAGCAGGTCGCCAATGGATTCGTCACACAGCAGGGCCACGTCTACAATCACGATTTGAACTGGGTCTTCAGTCCTCGGGCCGGCTTTGCTTACTCTCCGGATGACGCGTCCAAGTGGCTTATCCATGGTGGTATCGGCCTCTACCATGACTACTTCACTCTTGGGAACTCTGAAAATGGCTTGAATGGCAACCCTCCGAGTTACGTTGTTCCAACGTTCTATAACAATGGCTCCACCGCTGCCCCGATCTTTGGCTACGGTACCCAGAACACCTATCCCTTCGGCTTCCAGTACCCTGCCTTCGGTGGTCAGCCTTTGAATTCGAAGGGCGGTCTCGCCGGTTCGCAGATTGCCATCGGGGGCGTAAACGAATCGCTGGCAAGCCCCTTTACCCTCAACTTCTCTCTTGCAGTGGATCGGCAGGTTACGCCGGACTTCGTGGTAAGCCTCGGCTATGTCGGTTCTCACTCAGGCAATCTTGTCGTCGGCGGAGGCAGTACCACTGCGACCGCCTACGGAAACGATGTCAACGCCTTTCAGGGAGATCTAATCCAGCACACTGCCTGTGCAGAGGATCCCAAGACCGGAGCCCCCGTTTGCAAAAGCACGCAGACACGCCTGAATACCAGCTTTGGCTCCATTAATTACGCCTTTAATGGGGCGATCGGAAACTACAACGGTGTGATCGCATCCGCGCGCGGGCGTTTCGCACGGGCCGGCTTTTTGACGGCCTCCTACACCCACGCGCATAGCCTTGATGACTGGCAATCTTACCCAGTCACCTATCCGTACGCCCAGTTCTATGCGAATTCGCCCTATGACATCCGCAACCGGCTGTCCCTGGGTGTTTCCTACGATTTGCCGGGAGCCAACCGTGGAAACGCTCTAGAGAAGCGGGTCTTCGGCGGCTGGACTCTAGCCGGGCTCAGCGTGCTGCAATCAGGATCGCCATTCAGCGTTTACACCGGGGCACCGTTTGCCGCACAGGAGATCAACCCGGCTCTTGGAGCTATTCCCACCAACCTCCAATACGCTGCAGGGAGCGGTGACTTCAACGCGGATGGCAACAACAACGATTATCCAAACGTGACCTCGTACAAGCAGCCACGCAGCCGCAGCTCTTACCTGCCTAAAAACGGAGGTCTGCTGGGCTCCTGCTCAGGCGGGGCACTGCCATGCAGCAGCTTTACGCTTCCGGCGTTTGGCACCGAGGGCAATGAGTTCCCCAACCAGTTCCGCAATCCTGGGTATGCCGATACTGACATCACGGTTAAGAAGACCACTCTGCTAACGGAGCGGTTCCAGTTGGAGCTCCGCTTCGACACCTTCAATGTCTTTAACCGCGTGAACCTTACTAACCTCAGCAGTAATGAGACCAATCTGCAGCAAGGGGACTTTGGACAGAGTGAGAGCACCAATCCCCCACGCAACATGCAGGCAGGAGCGGTTCTCAACTTCTAAAGCCCGGCGGCGAGCGACTCACCCGCTCGCCGCTTTTTCCCTGTTCTTTGAGCGCGTAGCGGGCCTGGTGTTTCCGAGACTATTGATCATCCGGGCGTGCCGGTTCACGCGTTCGCCAGAGCCACGGCCCCGGCATCCTCTCTCAGCGCGCGTCTTGCGCAAACTTTAACAAACAGCTAGCAGACTCCGCTCCGCCTCTTTGGCGGGAGCGGTGTCGGCTAACGCTGTCTAGGAGTTTGCCTGCGGAAAGCTCGGCTGCGTACCTGCTGCCTCAGGGAAAGCGGTGATGCGCAGCTTGGCGGCTGCGTAGGGCACCAGCTTCACTCGTTCCAGAGCGCCGTCAGCAACGACCGGGCTCTGCGGAACCACAGCGGCCACGCCATCTTCTGCGCGCCAGGCAGAGATCTTGCGGGCGCCTACCTCCAGCGACACCGGCGGTTGATGCCGGCTGAACGGAACCGGGCCCACCTCTGCAAGAGTTTCGGTGATGCCGGCTGCCGGCTGCCCGGGCTGCAGATCGAGTGCGTAGTTCCACTGGGTTGTTGGATACACCTGCCAGTCAGCGGTCAGGCCGCGATCCCGCAGCTTCAGCCAGTCCTCGCCTATGCCATAGGAAAACACCAGCGGCCCGCGTTCGACGGATACCGAGTTGCGGAAGCCACGAGCGATGCGCGGCTGCATGGGGAATGCAATCTCGACGCGGTCTCCCCGCTGCCAGGTGCGCTCCACCCGGGCGAAGCTGCCCGGTACGGGCGCAGGCTGGAGGTTGCCGTTGACGCGGATTGTGCTTCCCGCGGCCCACGCGGGGATGCGAAGCAGCAGAGGGAAGCGGGTGGCTGACTCCGGCTCCACGGTGAGCGTCACTTCCCCTCGGAAGGGGTAGCTCGTCTCCTCCACCATGCGTACTGGAACGCCGCGTATGGGCGTGTGTACCTCGGAGGGCGCGTAGGCCACAGCGACGAGGCCATCCTCCGCAGGGCGCATCCAGAGGCTGGCCGCAAACTTGGGCCAGCCCTGGTGAAAGTTTGCGGTGCAGCAGCCGAAGTTCGGTTCCAACCCATAGAGGTTCGACTCCGGGCCGTCGGTAGTCCAGGGCTCGCGGTGAAGGCTGCACTCCACCTGGTTGGATTCCTGGTTGTACTGGTGCGCCCACATGTCGTCGGTAAGCGTGCCCGGCAGGGCGTTGTAGGCGATCTTTTCGAGCCGGTCACCGAGGGCCGGGTCGCCCAAGATGCCAAGCGCGACCTCGAGCGAAAACATGGTTTCGACCACCGTGCACAGCTCAGAGCCCTGCGAGGGGTTCGGACCGGCCAGGTGCTCATCACAGGAGAACATGCCATTCGGCAGGCCGTGATATTGATCCAGATCGGCCAGCATTCCGAGCACCGCACGGCGGTCTGCCTGTGAACCAGACACGAGCGACCATACGGGCCCGGTCTTGATCGCCTGTCCGTTGTTGACTCCGTGCGTGGCCTGGGCAAGATCCTTGAGACCGTTGTCGTTGTTTTTGTCCAGCCCCAGCCGCTCGGCCGTCATTCGGTCTGTGTACTGGAAGTGCTCCGCATCGCCAATCCAGTCGTAGCCCTGCGCATGCAGCAGTCGGACTAACTCCAGCAACTGCGGGTCCCCGGTGCGCTCATGGAGCCACAGCACGCTGAGGGCTTCATCCTGCCAGCGGAACTTGCCCCAGTCGCGGAGCGGACGCTTGGGCAGCTCTGCTAGCTGGTAGCGGAAGTATCGCTGCATAAGTGGGATCACCCGTGGATCAGCAGTCGCCTCCTGATACTGGGTGAGCACCTTGAGCATGACTATGCGCGGCCACCAGTCATCGTTGCTCGCGGGGCCGAACATGCCGCTTGCGGTCTGCGATTGCAGGGTCCAGTCCAGGTAGCGTTGTGCTTTTGCCTTGAGGGGTGCGCTGCCCAGCAAGTAGGCGAGCGGTACCAGCCCATCCAGGTAGTAGGGTCCGCGCTCCCATGACTCGCCCGTGCCGCCGAGCCATCCACTCTTGGGCCCGACATCCGGCCAGAACTCGTCCAGGTGGCCGGTCAGGCCGCTCGCCTGGATCTCCAGCTGCTTTTGCAGCCAGCCTCGCGGACGTACGGTGCCAAGCGCCAGCGGCTGGAAGGCGCTTTGCCCCACCCCATGCCGGCTTGCGGTGCCGGATTGGCCATGGGCGGGGATTGCCAGCAGGTGCCCCGAGATCGCTGCACCGGCCGATCCCATTTGCTTCAGAAAACGACGACGACTCGTTGTGTGACGGCTTATGTGCGCCAAGGCTGGTCTCCCAAGAGGGTTATCGTACCTGTTCGCACGAAGCCTCGGAATGGCCCGGATGATCTACGAATCAGCGGAAGGCGCAATGGTTAGCGTTTCGGGATCGACCTGACTCACACGCATTGCATAGCCAGTCCAGACAAAGTGCTGAGTCTCACGGGCAAGACGAAGTGGAACGCCTCGTTGTACAACAAGGTGCATGAGAGCTATCTGCCTTGCCTGCGCATTCCTGTTGCTGTTCAGCGCCAACTGTGTTCCCCAGGAGGAACCGGCGCTCTCGCCGCTGCAACGCGCACAGGCAGCCGGGGCAGCTCTGCAGAGCTGGTATGTAGACCGCACGGGGCTCTACGCCACCACAGGATGGTGGAATGCGGCGAATGCAGTCACTGCGCTCGTGGACCTGATGCACGCAAGCGGAACCCGGCGGTACCAGCCGGTGCTTGCCCGTACATTTGCGCGGGCCCAGGTGATCGTTCCGAAGGCGGAACAAAATGGCACTTTGGCAAAGATGACCGGAGCGCCCGGTTTTCTCAACGATTACTACGACGACGAAGGCTGGTGGGCGTTGGCATGGATCGACGCTTACGATCTGACAGCTGAGCCGCGTTACCTGGCGATGGCCCAATCCATATTCACCGATATGGCCGGCGGGTGGGACGATACCTGCGGCGGCGGCATCTGGTGGAGCAAAGACCGCACCTACAAGAACGCCATTGCGAATGAACTGTTCCTTTCTGTGGCCACTCACCTTGCTGCACGTGTGACGGCAGACCCCGGACAGATGTACACGCAGTGGGCTGAGAGGGAGTGGAGCTGGTTCCAAGCGTCCGGCATGATCAACGGCGATCATCTTGTGAATGATGGACTTACGATCAACAAAGCAAGTGGTGCGTGCACGAACAACGGGCGTACGGTGTGGACTTACAACCAGGGCGTGGTGTTGGGGGCATTGACAGAGTGGTCCCAGCAAAGGCACGACTCGAAGCTGCTGGTTGAGGCGCAGACGCTTGCCGATGCCGGACTGAGCCACTTGACCGACAAAGCGGGAGTACTGCACGACGTTTGCGAACCGGCGAACTGCGGCGGAGACGCACCTCAGTTCAAGGGGATTTTTGTTCGCAACCTGAGCAGCTTGAACCATGCAGTGCACGAGGACCGTTACGCTGCATTTCTCAAGACCAACGCAGATAGTGTGTGGTCCAGGGACCGTTCCGGCGAAAACAAGCTCGGGCTGGTCTGGTCAGGCCCCGCGCTACCGGCCGATGCGGCCACACAGAGTTCTGCACTTGATGTACTCGTCGCCGCCGTGCCAGATCATCACTAAGCAGCGATAAGGGACCTTAGACCAACAGCGTGAGGTGCTCTTGGCTGCAAGCGAGAAAGCTCTGAGCTGGCGAGCAGCACGCATCCCTGGTTAACACCTGAGGACCGCCACATTTGCTGAAGAAGGGGAGCCACTCGCTACAGAGCGCGTGTGCGCGACTGTTCGTTGCACACACACGCTTGGGTAGACCCAGACTTAGAGCAAAGTGCTGATGTCGTAGCGAACCCACGGTGGAAAGTGCTAATGCTTCGCCGCCTCCATCGTGTCGCTCTGGCTGGTCATTCCCAGAGTGTCGAAGAGGGGCTGGGCCGGCGTGACAGCCGGCTCTTCCTTCGCGGCGGACATACCCAGGATGCGGATGCTCGCATTCTCAGGCAGCGTGATGGTCTTGGCATCGGCGGGTAAGTCGAGCGTGTAGACGAAGAGATAGCTGTACTGGTAAGGCTCGTTCAAGCCTGCGGCATTGTGGTGGTGGGAGGCATACCAACCCAGGGTTGCGGGCTTGATGTAGCCGGCGCGCAGACCGAGGTAATCTCCCGGATAGTCGGGTGACCAGTCGGGCGTTCCGGAGCTCTTGAGATCCCAGGGCTGGTGGTTGGCAGAGATGGAGTAGTCCTTGCGGAGAGCGACCTGATGCTCCGGCATGCCGGAGCGGCCGCCACCTTCTGTCACGGTGTCCGGTTTGGGCTTCCAGATACGCGTGTCCCACTGACCGATGAAGCCCCCCCAGTTTTGGATGGTGAGGCTGATGGGCGTCTTGCCTGCGAGAAAAGTGGCGCGCTGGTCACCATCCCCTGAGGCGGCGAGAACATAGATCTTATTGAAACTGCCCTCTGGCAGGGAAATGGTCTGACCCTTAGCTGCAACAGCATTCACCTTACCTGTCGCTGCAGGGGCAAGGGTAAAACCGACTCCGTCAATCTTCAGTTCCGAAGGAAGCATTTCAGCCGGGAGGGCGTTGCCTTGCTTGTCAAAGCCTCCGACCGGCTTTGTGTCGTCATTGCTTGCGACAGCGAGGTCGTAATTGAGCGCGAGCGGCTGCGAAGTGAGAACTGCCTCATGCGCCGGGGCTGTGCCGAGCTTGAGTGCGAAAGTGCGCGGTTGATAGGGCTTGAAAGAGGTCTCAAGAGCACCGTCAACGACACTAGCCGAGCCAATGGGCAGCTCCTGGCCATTCACTTCGCGGGCTGCGTCGAGAGGGCCGGCAAACTTGACCTTGACTTTGTCAGCAGCTTTGCCGTCAAGCTCGACGAGGCGGACGATGACCTCATCGCTCAGCTCTGCTTTCTTCAGGGCGAGGACGCGGATGTTGGGATTGTCGACAGTGAGGAGTGAGAAGCTGTGGCCGAGGCTCCCAGCATGCTTCCCTGTGTTGAAGGGGATCATCGGGGTGCTGAGTCGATACGCTTGCCAGTCAGTGCGACCTTGACGCCAGTCACCGGCATGGCCGGCTAGGCCGAAAAGGATCTCGTGGTGACCCCAGTCCTGATTGAACTCGTCGGTGTAGGCACCCTTCATCTCGGAGGCTTCGCCGGGTGAGCGAAGCAGCGTGAGGCGAATGGTGCTGTCGTCGCGCTTGTCAGAGCCATTCTTGACGTCCGTGAGGATCGTTGCTCCGTAGCTGCCCGACTGGTCCGTCTGGTCGATCCAGTGATGGGACGCTACCTCGAACTGGCGGTCAAAAGCTGCCGGGCGCTGGATGGTTCCGACTTCCCAGTTGTAGGTGGCCAGCTTATTGGTAGAGGCAAGCGGAAACACCGCTTTGACGTTGGCAGAGAGCGAGCGCCAGTCGATCGATTCGCCAAACTCTACACGGTTGCCGGCGTCGCCTGCGGAGAGGCGAACCGTCTGGACAAACTTTGAACCTTCGCCCTCGCGAGTGACTTCAAGGGCGACGCGCGCGGGACCGTTCTCGACAATATGCGCTGTGGCTGAGCCGCCGATGTATGCGCGGGGAGCAGCCTGCTCCTGGTCGAAGTCCATATTCCAAGCCGGCCACTGCTTCGGGGCATCATTGCTGATGGCCAGGCGCATCGGGCTTGCGAGCAGCTCCTTGTGGATGGACTTGTCGAAGATACTGCTGACATCCCCTGCTGCGTTCATTGTGACCTTGTAGCGGGCGTTCTCGAGAGAGGAGGGGGTGGCCTTCAACTCCTTGGAAGTCTCTGACTTCTTGCCTGGACGAACGTCGAAGACGCTGTAGCCGACGGACGGAACTTTGGCGAGAAACAAAACCTTGCCGTTCTCCATCTGGGCGGGCACCTCCTTGCCATCAGGACCAAAGACCTCCACTCCCTTGGAGAAGTTGCCGGGAACTGTTGCTTCGACCATGTCTTCGCGGCTGATGTTGAGCGGGTTGTAGACGAGGACCGGCGTCCCCTTCACCTCCGTGTCGAGAGAAGAGGCGATCGACTCCGTGGCGCTGGTGAGGACATCGGCGAACTGGTTGGAGGCGATGATGTCGTCATTCTGGGCGAATTCATAGGCGCGCGGAGTCGCGGTGCCTGCGCCGATGTCATGGAACTGGCCCGCCATGACCAGGGTCCATGCGTTGTTCATCTCCAGCTGAGGATAAGGGCGGCCGCCCATCCAGGCAGCGGCCACGGAAGCCCTCTCGGCGGCGTCGGCTAGGAGTTCATTCTTGCGGTTCCACCGCTTGTGGTAGGCCTGCGAGGTGAGTGAGCCCGCGGAGTGGTTGATGAGCTCGAGATCACCCTGGTAAGTGGGCATCTTCGACTGCATATCGGGCTTAATGTCGAGAAACATCTGGTCTGCACTTGCCGAGACGACCTTCACCGGACCATCGCCCATGCGGACGGGAGTCCCGGTAATCACGATCTCTCCGGTAGCACCGGCAGGTGTGGACGTATAAGTAGTGGGAAGCACTGCTTCACCACCGGTCACCATCGCTTCCAGGAGCTTGACGGACTCCTCATTGACGGCACCGCCAATGTCTCCGGTGCCGATGTAGTGGTAGTCGGCAAAGACGCCGGTCGCCTTACCGTCGATATCAATGCGCGCCTGCCAGTTGGTTTCAGACGCTCGCCTTCTGCGCGGATTCGATCCAGCCGGAGGCTCGGGCGCCGGAGTGGGAGCCTTGCTGAGATCGGAGTAGATTTGGCTGCCGTAACCGCCCGGGTTGAGCGCGGCAAGGACGGTTTCTCCGTCAGGGCCAGTCCACACACCTACGTTGAAGGGAATGCCTTCCGGAGTTTTCTCCGGGGAGTCGGGCCCGCCGATCTTTGGCGCCGGCTGCCAGGCTGCACTAAGCTTTTGCGTGGAAAAACCTTTGACGCCGGAAGCAGCGAGGATCGTGGGCAGCGATGCAGGGAAGCCGAAGCAGTCGGGCAGCATGTACTCGTAGCTGGCTTTGCCGAACTCACTCCGGTAGAAAGTGTTGCCGTACAGCACTTGGCGAAAGATGGACTCTGCACTGGGCAGATTCACATCTCCTTCTTCGACCGAAGAGCCGGCAGGGAACCACTGTCCCTTGGCGACGTAGCCCTTCAGTCGAGCGTAGTCTGCCGGGTAGTACTCCTCCATGAGTCGGTAACGATTGGAGCCGGACCAATTGAAGACATAGTGAGGATACTTATCCATGTAGTCGAAATTGACCCGCATGGTCTTGAGCAGATATTCACTGATGACCTGGGGAAACTCCCAGCGCCATTGAGTATCGAGATGAGCATAGGGGACGACGTAAAGAGTAGGTTGTTTCGTGATGTCGGGAGCGGTCATCGTCTGCGCCGGAGCGGTACGCATCAGAGAGGCAAAGCCAACGGCGGCGAGGACTGCGAAGACAGAGTTCCTAGGGAGACCGGACACGATTACCTCACGGTGGAGAGTCTTACACATTCGGTGGACAGCCGGATAGAAAAAGGCCGATCGGTGTCTCAGGCGAGCGCTGGCAAGAAGGACCCCAATGCTATCCTTCGGCAGACACAGATATAAGCATGCTTGAAGTGTTGAGAGACGGCCTACGAGGGCGCGGGTCTAGCTTTTTGCCGCTTGCGCGCTGCGAGTGTTACCGCGCAAGTCATTCGCGCTCCGGGCGGCTCGGCTTTCGCACTCAGGAGGGATTACGCTTGCAACTATGCCGCTTCGCGGTGCTCAGCTGCTTTCTCTCCCTTACGCTAGCACCGCAGCTGCGCGGACAGAGCGGAGCAAATGCTCCGTATGGGGCCACGACGGATGACTTGGCAAAGGCGCGTGTCGCCGCGGCGGCCCGGCACTGGCCGCAGGCCGAGCAGCTGCTGAACAGCTATCTTATGCAGCATGAGCTTTCTGCCGAGGGTCACAATCTGCTCGGCCTTGCCCTCCTGAACGAGGATCGCCCAAAGGACTCACTCAAGGAGTTCACACGCGGCGCTCATCTGCAGCAGCCTTCCCCCCAGGATCTCCGCTATGTGGCGCTCGATTACGTGCTGCTGCACGACTATGTGGATGCCGACCATTGGATGAGCAAATCCGTTGAGCAGAACAGCTCCGACAGCGAAGCCTGGTACGACCTGGGCCGGATCTGCTATCAGGAGAACCGCTTTAACGAGTCAGCCGAGGCCTTCCGCAAGAGTCTTGTGCTCGACCCACGTTCGGTCAAGGCGGAGAACAACCTGGGTCTTGCACTGGAAGGCTTGGACAAGCCAGATGACGCCCTCGTGGCGTACCGGCAGGCGATCGCCTGGCAGCAGGATGATCCTCACCCGAGCGAGCAGCCCCTGCTCAACCTCGGCATCCTGCTCAGCGACCGCAATGATGGAACGGGAGCGTTGGCCGCCTTGACACAGGCTGAGGCGATTGCGCCCCGCCTCCCCACGATCCACGCTGCGCTAGGCAAGCTGTACAAGCGGGAACAAAAGCTGGACAAAGCGCAGGCAGAGCTGGAGCTCGCCGTGGCCGCAAAACCCGACGATGCGTCTCTGCACTTTCAGCTAGGCGACGTCTATCGCCGAGAGGGCCGCCAAGCTGAGGCGAAGGCACAGTTCGCACAGGTATCCGCGCTGGACCAGACACATTCTGACGTCCATTAGTGTTGCTTCACAGGCAGTTCCGCTGCATGCCCTTCCACGACGGTGTAGAGGCGGTCCAGCTTCACCGGGGGCGCAAGCGTCTGCTTCGTACCATCCGGCCAGTCAAGCTCTATGCTCTCCATGCTTGTTGCTGCCCCCAGGCCGAAATGCAAACGCTGGTCCGGCGAGGAAGCAAAGGAGCCGCCCGCGATCACGTCGGCTCGCTGCTGGAAGCCCCCCGCTGTGACATATACCCGAGCACCCACTGCATCGCGCGGCGACTTTGGACCGCCTACCAGCTGCAGCTCAAGCCAGTGGTTGCCTGCAGATAGCGACCTTGTTCCGGCCGGCTCCTTGGCTGTTTCGGCTATGGTGCCGGTCACGTTGCGAAGCAGTGTCGGCGGCCCATCCATGTTGTTGATCACCACATCGATATGACCGTCATTGAACAGGTCGCCATAGGCCATGCCGCGCGAAGTAGACACTGTGGCAAGCCCTGTCCCTTCGACGGCGTCCATCAGCGTTAACTTGCCATGCTCGTTATGGAATAGCAGTGGCCGCTGCGCCCAGGTGGTGCCCCAGTTCTGCTGGTTCACGGCTGGGTACACATGCCCATTGACAGCGAGGAGATCAAGCCAGCCGTCGTTGTCGTAATCGAAGAAGGATGTACCCCAGCCTAGAAAGGGGATCGTCACTTCCGCGATCCCGGCTTGGTAAGCGATATCGGTGAAACTAGCGTCGCCATCGTTTCGATACAAAGGTTTGTAGTCATCGGAGAAGGTTGTGTTGTAAATGTCGAGTCGACCATTGTGCGCGTAATCGCCGACCGCTATACCCATCGAAGCCGTCTCTCGCCCTGACTCATTCAGCGCATAACCGCTTTCGTACGAGGCATCTTCAAACGTGCCGTTGCCTTTGTTTAAGTAGAGGTAGTTCGGCGTGGAGTCGTTCGCGACGAGCAGGTCGAGCTTGCCGTCGCCATTTACATCCACGAACAGCGAGGCTAGCCCATAGTAGGCGTGTTCATCCGCAACGCCTGCCTTGGCGCTCACGTCGCTAAATGTGCCGTCGCCGTTGTTGTGGAATAGGTGATCACGCTCCCCCTTGAGGCCGCGGGGTCCGCACATCACACGAACACCGCGAAAGTTACAGGACGCGAGAGGCCCTGATAGTTCGGCGCCGGACTTGGGCAGATCTGCCGGATCAAAGTGCACGTAGCCCGGCACAAAGAGATCCAGCCTCCCGTCGCCATCGTAGTCGCCCCAAGTTGCGCCGGTCGACCAGCCGCCTGCCGTGACTCCGGCTTTCCCAGCCACATCAGTAAACGTGCCATCGTGGTTGTTATGGAAGAGCCGGTTCTCGCCGTAGTTCGACACGTAGATATCCGGCCAGCCGTCATTGTCGTAGTCGCCCACGACCGCTCCAAAGCCCCAGCGGTCATTCGTTACGCCGGCCTTCGCAGCAACATTTGTAAAGGTGCCGTCGTGGTTGTTATGGAACAACGCGGCATGCGGAGGCGTGGTTTTACCGGCAAGTGCGTCAAAGGTTGAGCCGTTGACAAGGTAGATGTCGAGCCAACCATCATGGTCGTAATCCAGCAGCGCGACACCAGAGCCAACCGTTTCCAGGATGATGGACTTCGCCGGCGTGCCCATCGTGTGGGTCCAGCTTGCCAGGCCTGACTTCTGCGAATCGTCCTCAAAGATCACGGGCCCGCTCTTGACGAAGCCGCCCGCTGTGATCGGCCGGTTCTCCGAGTCGAGCACCGCTGCATGTGCGCCGCCTGTGTTTGAGCCGGCAGACATCCCGCCCTGGATAGCCGCGGGAGCATCCGGATTCGGCTGCTGCGGAGCGCCGGCAGTTTGCGCCACAGCCGGTAGCGCTGCCATCAGCACGAGCCCGAACCATGCACAATACACTCTCACCGCTCCTTACTTCTTCGCGCCTGGCGTCTCATTGACCGTCAACCTCTGATTCGTTTCATCCCGTCAAGCTGTTGAAGCAAGCCTCTATGCCATCGATCGTGACCGTGCGTGCTTGCTTCATTAGGTCAGGTTCATGCTGGTGCCCGGAGGGGGACTTGAACCCCCACGGCCTTGCGGCCTGCGGATTTTAAGTCCGCTGCGTCTGCCGGTTTCGCCATCCGGGCCTGCGCTCATCCTAACAAGGCGACGCTTGCCGTTCCTTCTCTTCGCATGCGTGAAGCAGCCGGGCCGGAGCGTCCTTCACGCTGTCCGCTCGAAGCAGACCGGCCCGCTGCAGAGCCATCCTCTTGCGCAAGGCTGCGGTCATCACCCGGTGGCAGTGGATGCACAGTGTGCGCAGGTTCGCGAGGTCGCACTGCCCGCCGCCTTCTGCCACCGGCACCACATGGTCAGCATCCCACAGGCTTTTGCGATCCAGCCGGTCTAATCCCCAGGTGCGCAGCAGCTCCCAGCGCCGCTCGCCTCGTGCTCTCCGCAGCAACCGGTACGCGGCTAGCGTGTCCACCGTGCAGCGCGCGCATACACCATGATCGCGCTGCAGCACCGCAGCACGAAGGTAAGCCGGGCTCGTCCGCAGCCGCCACGCATGCACGCAAGCCGAAGAGCAGAAGCTGCGGCGCCCCTTCGGCACCTCAACAGCACACCAGCGGCAGAGCGTACGCCCCGCCTCACTCTTCGGCAGCGCGGAGGCCTTGACGCGGCCGCCCGGCATCGTTCTGCGTCGGGGGTCTAGTGCGCCGGCTCGCGCAGCTCCGGAATCATGCGGATCGCGTACTTGGGCCGCAGCGTGATCTTCGGCTGCACCTCGACCCGCTGCCCGGGGACCATGCGCAGCCGCCACTTTTGCGCGATCGTTGCCGTCAGCAGAACCGCTTCCATCCACGCGAACGACTCTCCGATACATTGCCGGTTGCCTCCTCCAAAGGGGAAGTAAGCGAACTTGGGTCGCGCCGCCTTGGCTTCCGGCGTAAAACGCTCCGGGTCAAACACGAGCGGGTCAGGGAAGTACTCCGGCGTGCGCTGCATGATGTACTGGCTGAAGAAGAAGTACGTCCCTTTCGGCAAACGATACGGTCCCAGCTCTACCACCGCGGTGGACTGCCGTCCCATCGCCCATGCCGGCGGGTACAGCCGCATCGACTCTGACAGCACCATCTCCGTATAACGCAGCTGCGGCAGGTCGGCAAGCGTCGGCGCGCGCCCCCCCAGTACCTCATCGAGTTCCCGGTGCATCTTGGCTTCGGCGTCCGGGTTCTGCGCCAGCAGCAGCCAGGTCCATGCAAGCGCATTGGCAACCGTCTCATACCCGGCCAGAAAGATGGTCGTTACTTCATCCCGCACTTGCTCGTCTGTCAGCTTGCTGTTGTCGCGCTCCTCATCGCGCGAGGCCAGCAGCATCGAGAGCAGATCCCCGCGGTCTTCACCCAGCGCGCGCCGCTGGTCAATCATGCGGTGCACCACAGCATCCAGGTGCTTGCGCGCCCGCTTGAAGCGCATCAAGCCCGGCACCGGCAGGTGCAGCAACGCCTCGGCCTTGGGCAGCGCGATCAGGAAGTTGTACAGGCCCATAATCGCGTTCACTTCGTCGTTGATCGTCTGCACATCCGCCGTTACGTCGGTATCGAAAATGGTGCGCGCGACCACCTGCAGCGCGAGGCGCATCATCTCGCTGGCCGCATCAATCTCCACGCCGGGCGACCACTCGTCGCGCATGGTCAGTGCGCGGGCCGTCATCATGTCTCCGTATGCCGCGATGCGCTGCCGATGGAACGCGGGCGCGGCAATCCTGCGCTGGCGCATGTGCGTCTCGCCTTCGCTCGTGATCAAGCCCTCGCCCAGCAGGATCTTCATGCGACGCTGTGTGCGCTCCTTGATGAACACAGGCGCCTGGTTGATCAGGATGTCGCGAATCATCTCCGGATCGTTGACAAAGACAATGTGGTTGGGCCCGAGCCGGTAGTGCGAGATGCGTCCATACTCCTGCTGCAGATACTCAAACAGCAGGATCGGATTGCTCGCACGGAAGAAGCGGCTGAAGAGGTAGAACGGCAGGTTGCGCCGCAAGCCCGGTGGATAGCGGTACTCGCCGCGTGTCAGCACGGTCCATTGCTGCTCAGGCCTGCCTGCCGGCTCTCTGCCGGCGCGCTCGGTCGGGGGTGTTGCCGTCGCCATAGGCGTATGCCTGTCCTATCTGTGATCGAGGGAGCCTTGGGCCAACGGTCGTGTAGACCATTCTGTAAGCCGCTCCTCTACCAGTCTTACGATACGCGTGTGAACCGCCTCAACCGGCTCATCCCCATCCATTACCGCCACACGCACAGGCGCGCGCGCGGCAATCGCTCGATACTGCGCATAGCAGCGCTCAAAGAAGAGGTCTTCCTCCGCTTCAAAGCGGCTCTCCTCCCGTCCTGTCTGCTGGAATTGGCGAGTGTTTCTCCGGCGTGCCCTCGCGAGTGAGGTCTCAAGCGGCGGTAGCAGCAGCAGCGTCAGGTCAGGCTCCAGGCCCCCGCAAAGCTCCCGATGCAACGCCTGCACCACCGCAGCACCCAGCTCCCGGCCGCCGCCCTGGTACGCCTCGGTCGAGTCGGTCCAACGATCGCAAAGCAGCACCTCACCCTTAGCCAGCGCCGGTTCCACCACCTCAGCGATCGCCTGGGCACGGTCGGCAAACATCAAGGCCAGCTCTGCCCGCGGCGCCATCGCACTCCCGTGGCTAGCCTCCAGCAGCAGCGCCCGCAGCCCGTCCCCCAGGGCAGTACCGCCCGGCTGCCGCATCTCGCGGACTGGGAAGCCCCGTGCCCGCAGCACCGCCGCGAGCCGCCGCAGCTGGGTGCTCTTGCCTGAGCCATCCAGCCCTTCAAAAGACAGAAAGAATCCGCGCCCCATGCTCCTCCCGTTTTATTGCCTGCAACCCCAGCAGCCGTTTTGCAGCCGATACTAGCAGGTGCCTGTAAACTGAACCCGCCCTTTGATCCCGCTGCCAAGCTGCAGTCCTCCCGGAGCTCCCCTCATCTCGCCCAGGCCGTTTGTCTTCGCTCGTCTGTTCCCCTGCTACCTTGCTGTGCTGGTCGCCCCGCTGTTCTCCATCCAGCCGGCTCTTGCACAAAGCGGGCCCATCCGCATCCATGTCGACGAGTCCGAGGTCACCCGCAAGCTGCTCCACGCCACCCTCGAGATTCCCGTCGCTCCCGGTCCGCTCACGCTGCTTTACCCCAAGTGGATCCCCGGCGAGCATGGCCCGACCGGGCCGATTGACCAGCTCGCCGGCCTTGTTATCACCTCCAGCGCTAGCACCGCGCCCCTCGCCTGGCAGCGCGACAGCGTGGACATGTTCGCCTTCCACCTCACCGTACCGCCCGGCGTCACATCCCTGCACGTTCAGGCCGACTTCCTCGCGACCGCCGCAGCGTCCGGCTTCTCCGCGGGCGCAAGCACCAGCGCCAACCTCGCCCTGCTCTCCTGGAACGAGCTCCTGCTTTACCCCGCCGGGCACCAGGCGGCAGACGTGCAGGTGACACCTTCGCTCACCTTGCCCGCCGGCTGGCAGTACGGCACGGCCCTGCACAAGACCGGAGGCACCGGCAGCACCATTGAGTTCGCGCCTGTATCGCTGGAGCAGCTCGTCGACTCGCCCGTACTCGCCGGCCACTACTTTCGCGAGATTCCTCTCGCTCCTGAAGCCACGCCCAAACACTATCTCGACCTCGCAGCCGATGGCCCCGAAGAGCTCGCGCTACGGCCCGAAGCCCAGGCTGCCTTTGATCGCCTCGTGCGTGAAACCGGTGCTCTTTACCAGTCGCGCCATTACGCCGACTACCACTTCCTCGTCACCCTCAGCGACGAGGTCGCGCACTTCGGCCTCGAGCACCATCAGTCCTCGGACGACCGCGTACCCGCCGACACCTTCCTGAACAGTGACGAAGCCTACCTACAGGCTGACCTGCTGCCGCACGAGTTCACCCACTCCTGGAACGGCAAATACCGGCGCCCTACAGGCCTTGCCACCGGCAACTACGAGGACCCGATGAAGGGCGACCTGCTCTGGGTCTACGAAGGGCTGACGCAGTACCTCGGCGACGTACTCGCAGCACGCAGCGGCATCGAGTCGCAGGATGGCTACAAGGCTGCGCTCGCTTTTTCTGCCGCAAACCTGGACACGCGTCCCGGCCGCACCTGGCGCGACCTCCAGGACACCGCCACCGCCGCGCAAACCCTCTACGAGACCAGCGAGCAGTGGGACAACTGGCGGCGCAGCACCGACTACTACGCCGAAGGCGAGCTGCTCTGGCTGCAAGTCGACACGATGATTCGCAAGCAGACCGGCGGTAAGAAGTCACTCAACGACTTCTGCGCGCGCTTCCACGGCCTGGATGGCAACACGCCGCCCAAGGTGGTGCCCTACACATTCGACGATGTGGTGGCCAACCTCAACGCCGTTAGCTCCTATGATTGGTCCGGTTTTCTCCACGAGAAGCTCACCAGCAAAGTGCCGCAGGCTCCGCTCGGTGGCATCGAGGCAGCCGGTTACAAACTCACGTACTCTGACACGCCCGGCGCCTATGTCGACGCCTTCAGCAACCTTGGCGGTGGCGTAAATGCCTGGTGGTCCGTTGGGCTCAAGGCCGGCAACGACGGCCGCATCGGCGATGTGCTGTTCTCATCGCCCGCTTTCCAGGCAGGTCTTGGTCCAGGTCAGCAGATCGTCGCTGTCAACGGGCGCCAGTTCTCCCCTGCCGTGCTCAACGCGGCCATCACCGATGCGAAAGCGACGACCACGCCGCTGGAGCTGATCGTGATCAATACCGGGTACTACCGCATCGTGCACATTGATTACCATGGCGGCCTGCGCTACCCGCATCTGGAGCGAGTCACCGGCAGCCCTGATGTACTCGCAGGCATCCTTGCCCCGCTTGCCGCCGGTGCAGGAAAGGGCGCGACTCCGAAGCCGGCAACAACACCTATTCCTGCAAAGAAGAAGCGTTAAACGTCCGGAAAAAGAGCCCGGTGAGTTCGTTTCAATGATGAGCTCACTCGCGTACAAGCGGAGCAAAGCCGCTCAGGAGGCAGGGGCGGACTCCGCCCCCTCACTCTGCCGCAAATCCACAATTTCCAGCTCCAGCCCGCCAAACTCCGGGTGTTCATTCTCCCGCAGGCGATACACCACATCTACCCCGTCGCCTGCCTGCAGCCCCATCTCGCGGACCCGCTCGCCCCAGTGCCAGCCCAACGCAGCCATCGTCACGCCGTGTCCCAACGAGCCGATCCCAGCCGTGCCCACCTGCGTCAGCATCAGGCGGCAGTGCCGCTCCTTCATATAGCGCGGCTCGGCTGCCAGCAGCAGTCCGCGCGCCACAAAGGCAGGCTCCGGGTTCTCCATCCCGAACGGCTCCAGCCTGCGCAGGGCACGGTACAGCGCAGGCGTCACGTGGTCCAGCGTCAGCTCTCCGTCACAGTGCACCGGCAGCAGCAGGTCCTCATCACGCACATGCGTCTCTGCATAGCGCGTCAGCCGCTCCCGCAGCTCCGCCACGCGGGTGGAGGGTAAGGAGAAGCCCGCCGCATGCGCATGCCCGCCAAAGCGCGTAAACAGCTCTGCACAGCTTTCCAGCGCCTGGAGCAGATGGAAGCCCTCGATCGAACGCCCCGAGCCGTACGCCTCGCCATCCTCATGTGCGATCACAAGCGTCGGCTTGCCAGCAGCCTCCACCACCCGCGACGCCAGAATGCCGATCACGCCGCGATGCCAGCCCTGCCCATCGAGCACCAGGATGCGGCTCTCCGCGAAGGCCGGCTCACTGAGCCGGCTCAGCACTTCGGCTAGCGCGGCTGCCTCGGTGGCACGGCGTTCGCTGTTCAGCCCGTCCAGCTTCGCTGCAAGCTCCGCGGCGCGTGCAGCGTGGCGCGTCGTAAACAACTCCACCACATCATCGGCCACGTCCATGCGCCCGGCTGCATTGATGCGCGGCCCCAGCCGAAAGCCCACATCCATTGCGTTTAGCCTCTTGCGCTGCGGGTCCAGCTGCGCTACCTGCATTAGTGCCCGCAGTCCCGGGCTTACCGGCTCGCGCAGCGCCTCAAGCCCCAGCGCCACAATCGCCCGATTTTCCCCACGCAGCGGGACCGCATCGGCCACCGTCGCGATAGCTAGCATCTTCAGGAAGGAGGGCAGCAGCTTTGTCTTCAGCCGCTCTTCCGCCGCGGCGTTACCCATAGCCGCGCGCGCCAGCAAAGCCTGCGCCAGCTTGAACGCCACCCCCGCCCCACATAGCCCCTTGCATGCGTACGCACAGCCCGGCTGGTTCGGGTTCAGGATGGCCAACGCCCGGGGCAGCCCCGCGCCGTCCGGCAGATGGTGGTCTGTCACAATCACTTCGAGCCCGAGCGTCTCAGCAGCCTCTGCCGCGGCAAAGGCGCGAATACCTGTATCTACGCTCACCACCAGCCGAACGCCCTCGGCTGCTGCCCGCTCCAGCACCTCGCGCTGCATGCCGTAGCCCTCGCGCAGCCGGTGCGGCACATGGAAGCGCACCGTCCCACCCAGCCGCTCGATCGCCGTCTTGAGCAGCACCACGGCGGTCGTACCGTCAACGTCATAGTCGCCATAGATCAGGATCGGCTCGGCCCCAGCAATGGCCTGCTCAAGCCGCTCTACCGCTTTGTCCATGTCGCGCATGGAGAACGGGTCATGCAGCTGATCGAGTGCAGGGTGCAGGAAGGTGTGCGCCTCGGAGGCGGTGCGTAGTCCGCGTTGCAACAGCAGCTCGCTTACCGCCAGCGGCAGCATCAACTCGGCAGCAAGGGCGCCGGCTAGCTCCGCTTCGGGCGTCGGCAAAACCCATCGCTTATGGCGCAGCTTTGTGGTGCGCTTTTCGCTCGCAGGACCCAGGGTAGGGAGCTCAGGCAAGGTGCTCAGGCTTCCTCGTCGCCATCCTCGTCAAACACCACATTCCCGACGCTGAACTCATCGATCGCGTCGATCAGCTCCTCGTATCGCTCGTACCAGTCCGTTGCCGTCTCGTGCAGAAAAGCTACGCCCTGGTGCACAAAGCCAATCTGCAGAAAGCCCACTTTGCCCGCATGTTTCCGGAGCGCTTCCACGTCCTCGAACTCCGGCGCATCCTCGTCCGGAAAGTTCTGTTCCCGCAGCTTCTCGAGGATCATGTCCAGCTCTTCATCTTCCATCACCACGTCGCTCAGCGTCAGAAAGGCCGCTCCAGCCGCCTTGGCCGTCTCGACCAGCCGCTTCCAGCCGTCCGCGTCGTCTTCGTCCTCCCACATCACCGAGGGCACATCGTCGCCTACGTAGCCGGGCAGTTGGCGCAGCCCGTGGCCGGCGATAAAAGCGATCATGTCGTCTTTCAAGGAGTGGAGATTGTCTTGTCCCATAGCTCGGCTATTCTCGCAGGTTCGTCGTCACGATGCGAGTGCTTCCTGCCCTGGTCTGTACCTGCTCCTGTGCTAGACTTTCGCCCAGACCTATGATTTTTTCCCGGGAATATGTCGGCTATCTGGGGCGCAAGACCCTCCAGCATCTCATCGACGCCAAGATGATCAAGACCGGTCACTTCAAGCTGGCAGAAGAGCGGGTCACCGCCTCACTGATCTCCGAGCTCTCGCTGGAAGATCAGATCAATGACGAAGTCCGTGTCATCCTCGATGCCATTCAGGATGAAATGCGCCGCAACGGCGCCGAGTACGGCGAGATGTTCAAGAAGGTGAAGCAGCAGCTCGTGCGCAAGTACAAGGCGGTCCTGTGAGGGCTACTCCTGACAAGGTCAACAAGCTGGCACACGCCGTGGCCGATACCCTGGCCGGCATCGATGAAGTCGAGTTCCGGGAAGATCGCGACACCATCCGCAAGGAAGCCCGTAACTACCTCCAGGTGCTTCTAGCCGAGGAGATGCGGATTGACCAGGCAGCCCGCGCCAAGATCAGCTCCCAGCGCCGCATCATCCTCGAAGGCACCCAGGAATGGAACATCCTCTACCGCAAGTACTACAACGATGAAGTAAAGCGTCTCGGCATCTAGCTTCCGCTGCCCAGGGCGAGTCCATCGCGCTTTGCGCTACACCCGGTGCGTATCCGGCCGCCAGTTTACGATTGCGGCCTTGATCTGCTTCGGCGCTAGCTTCTCCCGCACTGTCCGCTCTATCAAGCCGGCCAGCTCAGCATCCGAGGCAAACCGCAGCGCGATGATCTGGCCCGTGGTCAGCTCTCGCTGCAGCGGGTGAAGCTCCAGAGGCAGCAGGGCAGCCATCCGGATCCTTTCTTCGAGCCGTATTACCCGGTCCTGCACCCGCAGCGCGTAGGTGCGCACCACACCCGCCAGCAGCAGGAGCGCCGCCGCTACAACCACCTGCCACACATGCCAGGCGCTCGGCTGACGGACCGCCCGCACGATCACAGCTACTATGTTTGCTAGAAACACCGGCATCACTACAAAGTGGTAGGCCGGGTGGATGCGCCCATGATTCTTGAAGGTCTGTTCCGCCAAAGTCGTTCCTGTCTCGATTCGATTAGGGCTTTGCTGCCGACTGCTGGAGCTGCTTCTCATGGCGCTTCTTGAGAAAGTGTCTCTCGATATCGGGCCAGAACTCTTCCAGCTCCGAGCCGATCGTGCCCTCAGCCGTGACGGTAAGCGCCCCGGTGAAGGTCTTGCCCACGCCGCTGTCTGCCGCAGGATAGTACAAGTTGGAGATGCCGCCGGCGATGATGTTGCCCAGCACATTGGCGTAGTTCGGCCCCCACCCGCCCGTATCCCGTCGGCACCACACAGCCGTCGAGGCGGAGTAGAGTGCCCGGTGAAGCGCGCCGAAATCCTCACCCTTGCGGAAGTACCGAGGATCTTCATGCAGGGCAGCGGTCAGAACGGCGTTACCCCAGAAGTTGCCGTCAAATGTATCGGCATAGGAGGCTCCAAAGCGTTTGAAGTACCCCTGCGCGCCTTGTCCAAACCCTGGATTGCTATCCTTTGCCTGCCCGATGCCGGCGACAATCGCATCCAGCGTAAAGATGTAAGGATCCGTCGAGCTGCGCAGCATCAGGCTGAACTTCTGCTTGACCGTTAGCGGCTCATACTGGCCCGTCTGGTTCACAGCCTGGAACTCTGGAATGATCCCAAGAATGCGCTGATGCTCGGCATTCTTTAGGGTGTAGTTGGCATCCCCTGGCTGGGGCTGCTTGGCCTGGTCGCCCTGCGCTGCACTCGGGCTCTGCCCGCTTGCCTGCCCGCTTGCCTGTGCACTGGATGAGCTACTCGGCTGGCCACTTGCTGGGCTACTTGCCTGGCTACTCGCTTGGCTACTCGCTTGGCTACTCGCTTTTAGAGTCGTGCTCGGCGCATCCGGCAGGTTGGCTGCGGTGTTCTCCGCCCGGGCAGTGCCTCCCGCCAAAGGCCCACAGAGGGCTCCACACAACGCTCCCAGCGCAAGCCAAGTGCTTGCGCTCCTCCCAGTCAAAGAGCTGGACCGAATGCCGGTCAGAAAGCGCGCTCCCAGGCTCGCTCTCAAAGCCGCTCCTAGGCCGCTTCGCAAGGGCGACAATCCAGCTCCCGGCACAGCTCGCGATCTGGGCCAAACCCTCCACTCCGATGAGCACTCCAACACCTTGCAAATCTCAGTTTGCTTCCCCATCCCTCGGCGCTGCTCCTTCAACTTGTCCGCGAACTCTGCAAGCAGCTCACGCCGCGCATCCTATAGGCCGTGTCTGACCAAGGTAACTGGCTGCTCCAGGTCCTTCTTATCGACATGTAAGACTGAGTTTACCTGCTGTCGCTCCGGGGCTGCCTCGTACCGGGCCTTTCAGCTCCCTTTTCGGCTTCCTGCCGCGAGAGAGTACAGGGTTAGAAAACAAGCATTCCGGATCTGTCACATGGAAAGGACATCGGCTACATGGCACCAAGCAGGGATCTATATCAACGCATTCTCGGCGTTGATTTCTTTTGCGGCACAGCCCGGCAAACAATCCAGGCGATGCAGGCGGGGGGGCTTCTGGTGGTGCCCGCCGCCCCCGCGCTCAAAGACCTCCCTACCAACGCCAGCTATCGTGAAGCCCTCCTGAACGCCGATCTCGCGATCACAGACTCTGCCTTTATGGTCCTCATCTGGAACCTCATCAGCCGCAGGCGCGTCCCTCGCGTCTCCGGTCTTGAGTACCTGAAGGAGCTGCTCAAGGAGCCGAGCGTGCGGGAGCCTGGCAGTACCCTATGGATTATGGCCAGCCCCAAAAGTGCGCGCCGCAACCTTGACTGGTTGGCCACCATTGGGATTGTGCCTCGTGACCGGGATATCTACATGGCCCCGCTCTACCAGGGCAACATCTCTGACCCCGCTCTGCTTGCCTGTATGCGTGAGCACCCCTACCGGCATGTCGTAGTCACTGTCGGGGGTGGCACCCAGGAGCGTCTGGGCCTCTATCTCAAGCGTGAACTGCCCTACCTGCCCGCTATCCACTGCATCGGCGCGGCGATTGCCTTCCTGAGTGGCGACCAGGTTCACATCCCTACCTGGGCTGACAAAGTCGGGCTGGGTTGGCTTTTCCGCTGTGTGTCCAAGCCCTCGGCATACGTTCCGCGTTACTGGGCTGCCCGCAAGCTGGTCTGGCTTATGCTCCGTTACCGTTCGGAGCTTCCGCCTCTCCAGGGAAACATCTAGGCACCGCGGGCATCTCGAGCCAATTGCCTTAAAGCGCCAGGGCACAACGATCCTAAGCGTCTCGTCACAGAATTGATGCAAGAGAGGGGGAGCCGTTTCATGGCTCCCCTCTTGCACTTCATGCTAGATACGCCTCTAGATCTTCTCAGTCGTGATCGTGTGCTCGCGATCAAACGTACTGGCTCGGTCGGACTTTGCCTCAGCATCATACTTGGCAGCCTTGGCCTTATCGATCAGGTTGTTTCCTGCGTCCTTGACGTTGCCCCAGGCTTCCCGCGCTGAACCCTTGAGCTGGTCCTCTTCACCGGCTTCTTTCAGGTTGCGGTCCCCTACCAGTGCGCCGGCAGCTTCTTCCACATGGCCGCCAATCTTTTGCAAAACGCCTTTTACCTTGTCATCGTTCATGGCACCTCCTGTCCAGAGGTTGGGTGCGGGGAGCCACGAAGAGGTTGGCTCTGAGGGGAGCTGTTGGGGCACCGCTATCTCAACCATGACACATTCCCGGCCGGAGGCGCTCTTTCCTCTCCAATATCCCCTTGCTTGCTCACACGAAGGGCTTTTACACAGCCTTGTACACTCCCGGCTTACTCAGCAGCCGCATTACAAAAGTGATCAACATAGACCACAAGCTGACGCCATCTAGGCGCATCCTCGGTCTGGACTGGTGTTCGTTATCTATACTCCAGACGATTCCTGGAAAGCGGTGATTGTATGACGTTCAGTTACAAGAACCTGCTCCTGCGTGCGATCGGCAACGACGCAGCCACACGGCTTGAGCCACGCGCCGTAAACTTTGAAGTCGGCCATGAGATGGAGTTCCCGGAGCGGCCTATACGGCACCTCTTTTTTGTGGAAGAAGGTATGGCTTCCATGACCACTACCTTCGAGAACGGCACACAAGTGGAAGTAGGTATGTTCGGCTACGAGGGAGCCGTCGGGATCTCTGCCCTGATGGGCACCAAGCGGAGCCTCAACCGGGTTTACACGCAGATCGCCGGCTATGGCTATGCCGTACCCCTCCGGCTTGCCTCTCAGCAGTTTGACCAGGGCGGGCTCTTCCAATCGCTGGTTCTTCGCTATGTACAAACCCAACTCATCCAGGCCATGCAGTCGGCAGGCTGCAATGCCAAACACAACGTACATCAGCGCCTGTCCCGATGGCTGCTGACCTGCAAGGATCGCGTCCGCAGCGACAGCTTCCGCATGTCCCATGAATTTCTAGGCGACATGCTCGGCGCAGGCCGCCCTAGCGTGACCCTTGCCGCGGAAGGGCTGCGCGCGGAGAAGCTCATTGAGTATCGCCGCGGACTTATCGAGATTCTCGATGTTGCAGGTCTCGAGCGTAGATCCTGTGAGTGCTACCACGTCGTTCGCAATCATCTCCACAACTTTGCTGAGTACGACGACGGCATGAACGCAGGCCAAAGTAGCATGACGCGAGAAAGGGATGGCATGGCTTCGTAAAGGGGTGACCTCTTCCTGCCCGGGCGCGTACAGGGGCGACTGAGCTAGCATTCTAGGTCTACCTCTTCAGCCGGCATTTGCTCCTGCTCACACGCTCGGGTGGCGTAGACTTTCGAGTGCCGCGCACCGGCGCTTAGCCACCGCGGCCCCTGTTCCATTTGGTCCAGTCAGTTCAGTCACTCCAGCCAACGCAGGCTGCGTTTTATCCGCATGCACTGCATCCAGCGTCGCGATGCCAAAGCCTACGGCATGGATCACCCACAAACCTTCGCGACCCTCCACCATGACCGCGTCCCCCGCCTTGAAGAGCTTCCCATTCAGCTTCATTTCGCAAGGGTACGCACCCAGCCGTTTTCATGTTGTCCACTGGCGAACAAACCGGATGCTTCTACGCCATTTCCTCGAAAGCCGGAGCGCTTGAGCTAAACGTCACGCCCGTGCACCGAAGCGACCCGGCCATACCAGAGCCCGAAGTCCTAGATCGTCCGGCGCTGATTTCTGAAGTCAACATAGGTAAGCCCGTAGCGCTGGCTGTAGCCGTCTGCTCATCCAACTTATCGAGCAGGGTCCAGGCATGGTGAGAGCGCACCTTGGCTCCATCGGCGATAGCACGTTGCAGCTCGGCAAGGTAGCTCCGAAAGAAGGCGATACGGCGCGGATCAGGAAACATGATCCGTCGCGGAGGAAGACAGGCTGCCGCTGGAATCCTTGGGGTGCACCCATGCGAGTGAGAAGCTTCCGTTCCTTGCGGCGAAGCCGGAGTTCAGAACTGAGCCGATCTTGCCGATAGGGCGAAACAGGGTTGGAGCGAACGGGTGTCACAAGCATGAGCAGCCTTCCGCTTCCTGCATCCCATGCTTGATCACAGAAAGAGCTCGAACGTATGGCTAAAGCGCCCAGCACCGAAGCCCGGGCAGCTACCCTGGAAAGCCGCCGCACCCTGAAGATGGCCGAGTCCGCACACGCCTACGTGCGTGGAGCAACAGAAAGCTTCTACAAATGGCTTCGCAGCGATGCAGTCAAAAGCAGCCTCCCGTCAGGCCCGGACGTGTGGATCTGCGGCGACTGCCACACCGGCAATCTGGGCCCTGTTGCTGACGTGGACGGACGCATTGGCATCCAGATCCGCGATCTCGACCAGACCGTAATCGGCAACCCTGCCCATGACCTGGTCAGGCTGGGCCTCTCCCTCGCCATGGCTGCCCGCAGTGCTGATCTCCCCGGTGTGACCACAGCGCGCATGCTGGAAGAAGTGGTCGTCGGCTACGCAGCCGGGCTTGATGGTCACTCGTCCAGCACCTCTGCCGAAGAGATAGAGCCCATCCGCAAGGTGATGAAGGAAGCGTCCAATCGCCGATGGCAGCATCTGGCGGAGGAGCACATTGAGGATGTAAAGCCGCAGATCCCGTTAGGCCGCAAATACTGGGCGCTCACCACGGAGGAGCGCGATGAGGTGCAGCGCCTCTTCCATGAAGACTCGGTACGCAGACTGCTCGCCGTGCTCTGTGGCGAGGAAGAGGTGGCGAAAGGCCTCGAGGTCGTTGACGCAGCTTACTGGATGAAAGGCTGCAGCTCGCTCGGCAAGCTGCGCTATGCCGTGCTCATCTCTGTCGGACGCATGAAGCGGGCGGATTATCGGTTGATCGACATCAAAGAGGCGGTGGCCCCGGCTGCCCCCAGCACTCGCCCTGAGCAGATGCCGGCCGATGCAGGGGAGCGCGTCGTCGCGGGAGCGCGCCAGCTCTCGCCGTTCCTGGGCGAGCGCATGCTGCCACTGCAGTTCAGCGGCAAGCCCGTTGTGCTGCGTGAGCTGCGGCCGCAGGACTTAAAGTTTGAGCTCGACCGCTTGACGCAGAAGCAGGCGATCAACACGGCGCGGCTCATGGCCTGTGTTGTAGGCCGGGCGCATGGCCGGCAGATGCTGGAAGCGGAGCGCAAAGCCTGGCATGGCGAGCTAAGGGAGCGGCATAGCAAAGGTCTGGATGCTCCGCGCTGGCTTTGGAGCAGCATCCTGGATCTTGCTGCGCTCCACGAAGCAGCCTACCTGGAACACTGCCGTCGCTATGCTCTGGCCGAGGCCGTTTGACGTGAGCGGTACAGCGGCAAGACCATCATGGAAGCCCAAATCATAATTGCCCAACACCGGATCGCAGCACCTCACGAAGCGCCTGCTGCGCGGTACGGTTCTCCTCAGGCAGCCCAATGGTGATGCGCGCCCAGTTTGTATAAGGCGGGTAAGCGCGGCCTATGTCCACGCCTTTCAAACGGAGAGCCTCCGCTATGTCGGTCTGGGGCCGTCCAGCGTCAAAGAACACAAAGCTGGCCGCCGCATCTGTGTGCTTCACCTGCAGGTCCCTCAGCATCGCCATCCACTTCTCCCGCTCCCGTGCAATCTCCGTGCGTGTATGTTCCACCTGCGCTGTGTCATGGAGGGCAGCCTGCGCCGCCACAATGTTCAAGCGGCCGAGTGACTCAGCATCACCCGCACCCTCTCTCTTCAGCGCGTCCGCCAGAGCGCGTGGGGCAAGCACATAGCCGATCGGGAGCCCGGCGAGTCCGTGGATCTTGTCGAAGGTACGAAACACCATCACGTTTGCACCTTCGCGCACCAGGGACACAGCCGAGCGCTTTTGGAAGTCCGGCGTGTATTCGAGATACGCCTCATCCACAACGACAACGGCGTGCTGCGAGCTTTCGCGTAGAAATCGCTTGAACGCCGCATCATCGTTCACAGTGCCCGTCGGGTTATGCGGATTTACAAGGTACAGAGCGCGGGTTTTCGCATGGATCTTCGCTGAGAGTGCGAGGAGATCATTGCGGCCCTCTGCATCGAGCGGTACACCGATACCTACGCCGCCCACGTGCGCTGCAGCGTCCACCAGTGCCAGGTAACCCGGGACGGAATAGAGAAACTCACCACCGGGTCCACCCTGGGTGCCGAGGTACAGTCCCAGGAGCCCAAGGATCTCACCCAGGATGACCTGTTCCACCGGCACCCTTTCGTAGGCTGCAATCTGCGCGGCAAGCGCACCAGCCATCGCCGCGTCCGCATAGCGAAATAAATGGCCAAACTCACGCTGGATCGCCTCGGCGACAGCCGGCGAGGGCCCATAAGGATTTTCATTGAACCGCAGCCGGATAGGTGTGGACGGCGTAGCTGCCTGCGGCTGCATGGCCACAGCACGCGCCAGCGAGGGCGCCAAGGCTTGCACGCCAAGCGCTAAACCGGATGCTTTCAGAAGCGTTCGCCTGGTGGAGTAAGGGGACATACCAGCTTTCTCGTTTCGGAACTTAGGTGCTCTAGTAGGAGATCCGCAAGCCAAGCTGAAGGTACCGCGGAAAGTTAGCCTGTGACGTAATCTGGCCGAAGCTCGCGCCGCCATAAGCTGTGTTCGGGCCGGCGAACTCAGGCGTGTTAAAGGTGTTAAACGTCTCAGCCCGAAACTGCACATTCACACGCTCGCGCACCAGGATATTCTTGTACAGCGATGTGTCCCAGTTCTCAAAGGCAGGCCCGCGCAGAGACAAAGTGCGAGGCGCATCACCAAAGGTCAATGCCGTCGAGGTTGAAAGCGCAGCCGGATTGATGTAGCCATTCAGCCGATCTTCGAGCCCGCCGCTCGTGCCGAGCTTGACGCCGGCGTTGATGTTAGGCCGCTGCAGGGCATTGCCGACGATGCTGCTGTTTGGGTTGCTGCTCTGCAGGATGGCCACCGGAAACCCGGTCCGAAAGGTAGGGATGATGTTGAGCTGCCAGTGGCCAAGCACCGCATCTGTCCAGACGGAGCCTGTCGAGAAGCGCTCTCCGCGACCAAGTGGGACGTCGTAGGTGATGCCGGCTGTGAACTGGAAGGGAACATCGTTCACCGCATGCGCATACTCGGCGCGCAGGTCATATACGTTCTGCGGAGCCGTGACCCCGGAGCTCTGGATACTGTTTGCCGTCGCGAAGGAATCATCCCTGTTGCGGGACCAGGTGAAGGAGCCAATGATGTTGAGGCCGTGGCCGGCACGGCGCTCCGCCTTGACCAGGAGCGCGTTGTAATCCGCATAGCTCGTGCTCGTGTACAAGCTCACAGAGCTGAACTGCGGAAAGGGCCGGAGAAGCTGCGACTGTGCCACCGTAGGATCACCGATAACCCCAACACCGCCTTTGCCATAGTACGGATTGGCGACGGCCTCATTGAGGCCTGTGCCCAGGCCGAAGTTGGTCGGGTTCAGCTGGTTGACGTTGATTGCGCCACCTCCGGTGGGGCCCGGCGAAAGGTGCGCGGATCGTGAACCGATATACCCTGCCTGAAGCGCGATGTGCGCCGGCAGTTCACGTTCCACATCGGCAGAAAACTGCTGCACACGCGGCGCCTCAAAGGCCTGGTCAAAACTTGAGACTGATGAGCCCAGCCCTGTCAGCAGCCCGGCTGAGTTACCCGCCGGCTTCTGCAAACCATTGGGGAAAGGATTGTTCAGCGTGCCGGCCGGCGTCTGGTTGTTATTATTGCTGGCCACGTAGGTCGTGTACTGGGTGTAACCGGGGGCCAGTGCGGCGATAGGATCGTAGCGCACGGGGGCATACAGGATTCCGTAGCCGCCCCGCACAACTGTCTGATGATTCACAGCAAAGGCAGCGCCGAGGCGCGGTGCAAACTTCAGCCTGGTCAGGCTGCCGATATCTCGCTGATTCCCATCGACGCCCGCAAACAGGATGCCCCCGGTGACGGCAGCGCCGCCTGAGAGCTGCGCCTGCGCGGTGCGGTCAAAGCCGACCGCAAGCTGATTGTTGTTCTCCTTCAAACCCGTTTCATTCTCGTAGCGAAGACCCAGATTGAATGTCAGCCGGCGCGTGACGCGAAAATCATCCTGAGCGAACAGCGCCCAGTAATCGAGATAGGTTTTGAGCGGCGTTGCGGTTTCCACTTCACCGTTCACGGGATAGCCGAGCAGCAGGTCCGCCATACCTGAGCCGGTACCATCCCCCGACACGTTGGGGTTCGCCTGAGTAAAAGATCCGTTAAACGTGTAAGTGCCCGGCGCATCTCCCAGGTCCTGGAAGTTCAGCCGAATGCGTCGGTACTCCGCGCCAAAGGTTAAGTCATGCTTACCGGCGCTCCGGGCCAGCGTGCCATTCAGGAGCTGCGACTTCCAGTTGTCCAGCGAACTGGTGTCCTGTCCAAGCTGCGAAAAGTTCCGCATGAAGATAGTCGGGAAGAACTGCGCCTGCAACTGGCTGGTATACGAAGCAGGAAAGCCAAGCGTCGCCGGACTGAAACCGTTGCTTACTTCGGCAATTAGGTTTGGAAAGCGATTGTTGCCGTAGCGTGCCGTCACAACGGTCTTCGGGTTCACGATCCAGGTACTGTTCACCTGCACTGCATCTACCTGGCGATGGTACGTATATGAGTAACTGCCCGGCAGTGTGCCTAAGGGATTGCCGAGCGGCTGCAGTGCCTCGTAAAAGATGTAGGAGCCGCTAGCCGTCCACCACGGACGGATCTGCTGGTCGAGCTTGATCGTCACTTCCTGCGCGTGGTCCCGCACATCATCCGTCCCGGTAAAGTTATTCTGGCCCGTTGGTCCTGCCGTCTGCGGCAAAGGGTAGTAGGTCGCGATGTTTCTGCCGACGGTGCTGAGCTGCCCGTTCGGGATCTTGTTATTTGCAAATGGCGTGCGGTGGATCCCGCCTTGCGCATCTGTAAAGGTTTTAGTCGGGTCATAGATAACGTTCAGCGTACCGTCTGCGTTGAAGCTTTGTGAAAAGTCACCTATCCGTTCCAGCGCCGTAGGCACAGCAAAGGTTTCTGTGTAGGGGGAGGTCTGAATGTAACCTTCTGATCCAACAAAGAAAAAGCTTCGATTCCTGCCGTCATAGAGATGCGGGATAGAGACAAAGCCGCCCAGGGAAGCGCCCCAGTTGTAGTACGGGCTGTCCGGCCGGGCGATACCCTCCCTGTTCGCAAAGAAGTCGTTTGCCAGCCACGCTGTCTGGCGCGTCTCCCCTAGAAAAGAGCCATGGAAGGTGTTAGACCCGGACCGCAGCAGGGTATTAAAGACACCGCCGCCGGTCCGGCCTACCTGCGCGTCATAGGTGAGTGCCTGCACCTTCACGTCCTGGATGGATTCGATCGTCGGGATAACCACCGGGCGGTTATCCGTATCGGTAATCGGCACACCATCGATGAGGTACAAGTTTGCTGCCACTGGCCCGCCCGCCACAGACGTCGTCGAAGTCCCATTCTGATCAGCAAAGCGTACAAACTGCGGGCTGCCGGTATTGATAAAAAGCCCTGAGACCCTGGCCGTTAGATAGGGATTCCGGCCGAGAATCGGAATATCCTCCAGCCGTTGCTGGTCAAGGTCCGTACTGACCGATGCAGTGGATGGGTCGACCAAGGGCGCACCCGCGTTTACCTGCACAACATTTTGCGTGCCGCTTACAGCAAGAGGAATATCCAGGGTGAGGAAGTCCTGTGTCGCCAGCGCGATGTGCGTGCGTTCTGCCGCGCTAAAGCCGGAGGCCTGGATGCGCAGCGTGTAGGTGGAGGGTTGGAGAGCGTTGAAAAGATACGCTCCCACTCCGTCCGTTTTACTCTCGCGCACCTGTGAGTTGGCTTCATCCACAAGGCTAACCGATGCGTTAGGAAGCGCAGCTCCGCTGGCGTCTGTCACCGTGCCGCGCAGCCCGCCATAGTAGGTCTGCGCGCCCGACATAAAAAGGCTGCCACTCAGCAGCATTGGCGCAATGCCGGCTATCGCGAGAGTGCGAGATGGATGAGCTTGAAAGTGGAAACGGGAGAGAGTCAAAGTAGGCTCCTGGTAGATACCAATGCTTAAGCGAAGCGATGAGCAGTACTGACGAGAACTCGTCCGGATCAACGCAACTTCAGCAAACGTCACCGTCTGAAATGGCCGAAGGCCGAAGCTGCCTGGTCACACCCGTCATGCGGAGCAAGGTAGCTGGAGACTCAACAATAGCAATGCACCAGCATGGAGCCGCTCAACCTGACAGGCCAGATCCGCAGGGGACGACAACAACACTGGTGTGCAAACGACATGCGCAGAGCTTAAGCTGGATCCGCTCTGCGGTCAACGACTAGCTGCGGAATGTATGCGGAACGACGGCAAATTGATCCTGAGCAACTCCACCGCTTACGGCTGCCCCTGATCGAAGAGCCATCCCGTACTCAGCGCTCGCTTGGGAGCCGTCGCCTCCTGAGTCCACGCTCACCCTCCTCCACTCCTCCGCGTGCAGCGCCTCGACCGATCGATCGTCGCTGCACGGCACGCAGGCAGCGCTGCGGCCAGCACAGCCATGCCCAGCATGGCAGCAGCCGCAAGGCTCGGTGCAGGGATCGCGCCGCCGCCTATCTCCGGGAAGATGCGTTGCGACGTGAAGCCTGCAATCCCTGTCGGCGTGACACCTGGAAGCAGGCCCGCACACACCGGCGCCAGTGCGTAACCAGGCACCAGCTTGAGAATGTCGCTGCGCTTTGCCCCAGCGCCAGGAGGATGCCAAGCTCTCGCGTGCGTTCAAGCATCAGGTAATGAATGAGCCCGTAAAGCCCGACCATGGTGAGCAGCAGCGCCAGCCATCCCAAGGGCCGCTAGGAGCCAGACAATCAGCCGTCGTCGGCCAACGAATCTGATATCAGCGCTTCCAGAGAAGGCAGATCGCTCACCGCTTGCGTGGGGTCCGCTTCGGCCACCGCGCGCTTCATCACCGGCGCTATAGCCGCTGTGCTCGGGCCGGTGCGGACCACGATGTCAGCGGTGTCCGGCGATCGCAAACGAGCAGGACTGGACAGCCCGGGGTCAAAGGGCAGCGGAGCAGCCGCAGTCATCCCGGCTGGCTTACAAGATTAGCAACCACAACGGTCACAAATGCAGCCTGCCTCTGCTGTCTGGCCAGGAAGTCGTGACCGGCTAGGGAAGTTTGTGCGTCAATGACGCGATGTGGAGTGAAGCCGGAGTTTACCTCCTGCAGCTTTTGCAGGCTGGCCAGAAACAGCCCCGTGGCCGCCAGCAGCAAAAAGGCCGCGGCGACCTCTGCAACTACAGAGCTTCGGCGCAGCCGCTGCTTGCTCATGCCTGCTGTCTCGCTGCGTCCGCCGTCCAGCGCAAGTGCCGGTGTCCGCGCAGCGCTGTCATTCCCGGGCCGACGCCTGCCACAAGCCCGCTCACCAGCGAGGCTAGAAGGGTAAAGCCAGCACGCCAGGCTCAAGCCGTACAACATACCCGGCAGCCAGGTTGTCAGGCACAAGCCGCAGCAGGAGACGGCCTGTTTGCGGGCCTGCCCATCTATGGACAAGGACGTGTTCGCTGTACAGTCTGCTTCTGCCCAATCGAAGTGGAACTGAAAGAGGGTGTGCTGCAGGATAGCTTGGTAGCGCCATCGGGGATCGAACCCGAACTCTTCGCCTTGAGAGGGCGACGTGTTAACCAATTACACCATGGCGCCATAAGCGACAAGGAGGACGGGCGTCCTCCGTAGCTCTGCTGAGTGTAGCAGAAAGAGTCGATCTATCTCGCGCTCGCTCCGAGCTCTCCAGCTGCCAAACGGGGCCCGTCAGCTAACCCTGTTTCGCCCCGAGCTCGCCCCAGCGCTCGTACAGCCCGTGCACGGCTTCCTGCGCCGCGGCTGCATCCTGCATAGCCGCTTCCAGCTTCGCGGCATCAGTCGCAACCGACGGATCATGCAGCCGACTTTCTCTCTCCGTCACCGCTGCTTCGGCTTCCTCAATCCGCTGCTCGATCGTCTCCCACTCGCGCTGCTCCAGGTACGAGAGCTTTTTCTTTTTGCCGACGCCATTCTGCGCCGGAGCCGCTCCACCCGCAGAAGCAAGCGAAGCCGCAGCAAAAGCCGGTTTCGGCGCGCGGGTCTCCCGCTGCCACTCTTCCCACTGTCCGTAGTCGGCGAAGGATCCCGCGCCACCGATCCCATCCAAGCCAAGTACCACGTTTGATACTCGGTCCAGCATGTAACGGTCATGCGTCACCAGCATCAGCGCGCCCGGGTACTCCAGCAGCGCTTCTTCCAGGATCTCCAGCGTCGGGATATCCAGATCGTTCGTCGGCTCATCGAGCAGCAGCAGGTCCGCCGGCTCCAGCATCAGCCGTGCAATCAGCACCCGCGCCCGCTCCCCTCCGGAGAGCCGCTCCACTGGCTGATTCAGCTGCTCGCCCGTGAATAAAAATCGATTCGCCCAGCTCGCCACATGCAGCACGTTGCCGTTGTACACAACGGAGTCTGAGTGCGGCGCAAGCGCTCTGCGCAGCGTCAGAGAGCCGTCAATCTCCCGGTTCTGCTCAAAGTACACCACCCGCAGCGCCGGTGCACGCTCCACCGTACCGGCATCGGGCTGCAGCTCGCCGCTCACCAGCCGCAGCAGCGTTGTTTTGCCCGAGCCATTCGGGCCCACTACGCCCACGCGCATGCCCGCGGTCACTGCAAAGCTCAGATCCTGGAAGAGCGGCTTGCCTTCATACCCGTAACTCAGGCCATCAATAATCGCGAGCCGCTTGGTCTTGCGGTCGCTTGCAGAAAAGTCAATGCCGGCCGTGCTGGTGGCCGAGCGCTGTCGCATGCCGCTCAGCTCGCCGATGAGCGCATTCGCGTTATCGATCCGCGCTTTGCTCTTGGTCGTCCTCGCCTTAGGCCCGCGACGCAGCCACTCCGTCTCGATCCGCACCCGATTCTCGAGCGCTTCCTGCCGCTTACCTTCAGCCGCCAAGTACTCCTGCTTCTTCTCAAGAAACGTGCTGTATGCGCCGGTAAAACGCAGCATGCCATCCGGATACGCCTTGCTCAGCTCCGCCGTCTCGTTCGCTACGCCTTCCAGAAAGTAGCGATCATGCGACACCACAATGCTCGCAAAGCTTGCCTGCCGCAGCATGTCTTCAAGCCAGCTGATCCCCGCAAGGTCCAGGTGATTCGTCGGCTCATCCAGTAGCAGGATGTCGGGCTGCACCACCGCCGCTTCCACGATCGCCAGCCGCTTGCGCCACCCGCCGGAGTACTCCGCGGCCTCATCGTCCAGCGACGCAAACCCTGCACGCCCAAACGCCTCGCGCACCCGTCCTTCGCGTTCCGCCTCGCCTACGCCAGCCGCGGCTAGCGCCTTCTCCAGTACTGTGCGCACCGTCGCCCCGGCAGGGAAGCTCGACTCCTGCGCGATGTAAGTGACGCGCGCTCGCTTGCGCATACTCACCTCGCCCGTGTCCGGCTCCACCTCGCCTGAAAGAATCTTCAGAAACGTCGACTTACCCGCTCCATTCGGCCCGATCAGTGCAATGCGATCGCCATCATTCACAGTCAGCGAGATATCGCGAAACAGCGGTTGCGCGCCGAAGCGCTTCGTAATATTTTGTGCATTCAATATCAGCAAAGACAGATTCCTTACATCTTGATAAAGGTGACGGAGCCCGGAGTGCTGCCAAACACAGCTTCCGGAATGGCCCCTATGTAGAGCTCATCGCTGGGCCATCTGGTCGCCCAGCCGACTCCAGAATTGTTTCGCCATGTTCTCATCCGGCAAAACCTTCAAGCTGTTGACGCTTGAGCAGCGGAGAACGCGACCACTCGCGTACCTCCACAGCGACAGCCACGATGATCAGCTTGGATCTCTTGCAGACTTAGGTCTGTTCTTCGCGTCGTTCCAGATCAGTCCGCAGGAACGAGCGAGCCAATCACCAGCGGCTGACCTAACGCTTTCCTTTCCACCCGCTCCACGAACTCACATCCGGTCCAATCCATGCTGACCTCCTGAGCTCCTCGCTTACCGCGCCGCGATACTCTCCGCCTCCGCAATCTCGGAGTAAGGCCCCTTATGGTCATCCACACGGCCATGCTCAAAGCGCCAGATCCTTGTTCCCACGTCATCGATCAAGTCGCGATCATGCGTCACCAGCAGCACCGTGCCTTCAAACTTCTGGAGCGACGTGTTCAGCGCATTGATCGACTCAAGGTCCAGATGGTTTGTCGGCTCATCCAGGATCAGTACATTCGGCTTCTGCAGCATCAGCTTGCAAAACAGCAGCCTCGCCGCCTCACCGCCTGACAACGCCTCGGTCTTTTTCAAGCCCTCATCGCCTGAGAACAACATCTGACCCAGCAGCCCGCGGATCTCTTCCTTGGTCTTTTTCGTGTCCCATCGGTACAGCCACTCAAACACCGTCGTCCCATGCTCAATTGCGCCCGTGTGGTCCTGCGGAAAGTACCCGATCTGTGCCTCGTGTCCCCACTTCACCGCGCCGCCATCGGTCGCAAACTCCGGTTCCAGTTCCGGTAGCCCAGCCAGCAGGCTCTTGAGCATCGTGGTCTTGCCCTGCCCATTGCGCCCCATCAGACACACTTTTTCGCCGCGCATCACCGTTGCGGAAAAGTTTGCCAGCGCCGTGTCGCTTCCATATCTCTTGCTCACACTCTCAATCTCGATCGTCTGCTTGCCGCTGGGACGGTTCTGGTCGAAGCGAAGAAAGGGCCGCGAGATATTCGACCGTGCCAGCTCGCTCGTCTGCAGCCGTTCCACTTCCTTCTTGCGGCTCGTCACCTGGCTTGACCGGGTGCCTGCCGCAAACCGCGCAATAAACTCATTCAACTGCGCAATCTTCTTCTCGCGCTGCTCATTTTGGCTTTCCAGCCGCGAGCGGATCCCCGCCTTCGCAGCCACCATGTCGTCATACCCACCCGTGTAGATAATGATCGTCTGGTAGTCGATATCCGCTATGTGCGTACACACCGCATTCAAAAAGTGCCGGTCATGCGAGATGGTAATCAGCACGCCTTCAAACTTCAGCAAAAACTCCTGCAGCCACTGCACCGACTCGAGATCGAGATAGTTCGTCGGCTCGTCCAGCAGCAGCGCCTGCGGGTTGCCGAACAGCGCCTGCGCCAGTAGCACCCGCACCTTCTCGCCGCCCTGCAGCTCGCTCATCTTGCGCTCATGCAGTTCATCCGGGATATCCAGGCCCTGAAGCAGCACCGCCGCATCGCTCTCCGCGGTGTAGCCGTCCTCCTCGCCCACAATGCCTTCGAGCTCGCCGAGGCGCATGCCGTCCTCGTCCGTCAGCTCGGCCTTTTCGTAGATCCGGTCCCGCTCTTCCAGCGCCGTCCACAGCCCCTTGTTGCCCATGATCACTGTGTCGATCACGCGAAAGGCGTCAAATGCATACTGGTCCTGGCGCAGCACACCAAACTTGCGCGGCCTCACCACCGAGCCCTTCTGCGCCTCCAGCTCGCCCGTCAGGACCTTCATAAATGTCGACTTGCCCGCGCCATTCGGCCCGGTCAGGCCGTAGCGGCGGCCCGCGATGAAGCTAATGGAAACATCATCGAACAGGATCTTTGCGCCGTAGCGCATGCTCACATTGCTGACAGAAATCATGATTGTGCTCTCGCGCGGCACAGGGAGGGGAGCCGGTGCAAACGCTCCGCTTCTCCAGGCCAGGAATATGTAGGGGTGGCTGCGCGGCCCGCAGCAGCCTGGTGACCCATCTCTCTATGCTACCCGAAGTTGTCCAGCGAAAAATGAAAGCTCACGACCGCGCTCGTCAAAGCCCTTACTACCGGCACTGGCTCGCAGGGACAGGTGGTCCCCCCCCCGTCTTTCACTGCGCTGTTCCACCCTCCATACACCGGAAGCTTCCCGCATCCTTTGCATCCCCTGTGCCGTTGTACTGCGCATGTTGCGGATAGGGGCACACTGGCCGCGTCATCTCCACCTTGCCTGCGGCGCCAAACTTCGCCGCCACCAGCGAGCCCGGAGCTTTCCCATCCTCCACCCAGCCCTGCAACGCATCCAGAGCACCTGTTCCCGGCGCCGGCAGCCCCAGCTGCCCAAACGCACTTGGCCCCGGGCCGCCCGCGCAGTGCTCCATCCCAGGCACCACATACAGCCGCACACTCTTTGCCGCCGCGTCCGTGCCCATCACCTGCTGCACCTGCCCGTAGTAGGCAATCGTATGCAGCGGCGAAATCGCCGGATCATTCCATCCGTGGTAAATCATCAGCTTGCCCCCGCGTGCCGCGAACTTCCGCAGGTCCGGATCGTTCGCATCGAGCGCTCGCCCCATCCGCTCTTCCGCCGCCTTCTCTGACGCGTCCACGCTCGCCGTTAGCCCATCCCAGGTCGCGTCCTGCAGCACCATGTAGCGGAAAAAGTTTTGCGTGTAGTTGCTCAACCCGGCAGACTCGCCCGTGATCCAGCTCTTCCACGCACCCGCCTCATCGCCCGGCATCAGCCCCGGCGCAATCACGCGGCCCTCTGCGTCCCGGCCGCCTCCGTACAGCGCTGCAAGCGTCCTCACCTGCGGCGCCGTCAGGCAGCTCAGCTCGTCGCCCCCCTTGCACAGCAGCGTCGACGGCTTGAAGCTGCACTGCCGCGGATCATTCAGGATCCCGTCCTTCAACCCATCCTTGCCGTCGCACTCTGCCAGTACCGCCTCGGTGATTGCCGGCAGCTTGGGCGAAGGGATATACCCGGCCGGATCCTTCAGCATCACCTGCCCTACAGCCAGCCCCGCCGTCATCAGGTGTGTCCAATCATTCGCCGGTGCCCCGGCCAGGATGCCGTCATAATCCTCCGGGAAGCGCTGCGCCTCCATCAGCGCCTCGCGCCCACCGTCTGAGCACGCATCCAGGTACGAAGCCTTGGGCGCACCGCCGTAGAACCTGCCCACAATCGTCTTTGCCCGGTCCGTTGTCAGGTGCAGCGCCCGCCAGCCAAAATCAACAATCTTCTCCGGATGCCGGTACGCCCAGCTTGCATCCTGGCTATCGGCCTGGTGGCCCGCGTCCGTACCGGCGGTCGCGTAGCCGTGGCGTAGGTTCCCGGCCATCTGCTCGTAATAAATCGAGCCGCCGAAGCCGCCGTTGCCTGTCCCCACAAACCGGTGGTTCCACCCGGAAGCAGGCAGCCACACCTCAAAGCGGATCACCGAGTCGCTCGTCGGGTGCAGCACCCCCGTCACTCGGCAAAACGCCGGCAGCCCCGGTGTCTCTTTGCCGTAGGGCGGCTGGAAGCTCCCCGCGGGCACCGTCGCCGCCTTGGTGATCGTCGTATCGGGCAGGCTCAGCGCCGCAAGTGCGGCGCAGCTCTCAGCATGGGCAGCAAAGGGGGCAGCACAGAACGCAAGCAGCACACCGGCAAGGCACAGCAGGGAAGAGCTTCGCATGGGTGCGGCGAGTCTACCACCGGGCTATTACACGTTGGCAGCGGCTCTAGAAGAAGCGAGTTACCAGGACGTTCGTCACCAGTGCGGCCACGTACGCTAGTACCGTCATATAGCCAAACTGCAGCGCCGGCCAGCGCCAGCTGTTGGTCTCGCGACGCACTACCGCGAGCGTTGACATGCACTGCATCGCAAAGGCAAAAAAGACCACCAGCGCCATCGCGCCGCCCAGCGTCAGGTCATGCCGCATCGCCTGCTGCAGCCCCAGCTGCTGCGTCGCCGGGTCCATGCCATACAGGGTCCCCAGCGTGCCCACAATTACCTCGCGCGCAATAATCGACGACAGCAGCCCGATGCCGATCTTCCAGTTGAATCCCAGCGGCCGGAGCACCGGCTCAATCCACTGTCCCACGCGCCCCACTACCGACTTCGCCAGCTCCGGGAAATGCCCCGCATGCGCCGGCACATGGCTTAGAACCCACAACACCACTGTGACGAACAGGATGATCGTGCCTGCCTGTTTCAGAAACACGCCACCCCGGTCCAGCAGCCGCAGGCCCAGGGAGCGCAGCGTCGGCAGCCGGTATTGCGGCAGCTCCAGAATGAATGGTGCCGAGCTCGCTTTCAGGATCGAGCTCTTCAGCAGGCGCGCTGTCATCAGCGCCGCCAAAAAGCCCAGCGCGTATAGCCCCAGCATCACCGCCGCCTGCAGCCCCAGCAGCTTGCCCAGCAGCGGCCGATTTGGCACAAACGCTGCAATCATCAGCAGGTAAATCGGCAGCCGCGCGGAGCAGGTCATAAACGGTGCCACCAGGATGGTGGCAAATCGGTCCCGCTTGTTTTCGATCGTCCGCGTCGCCATAATGGCCGGCACCGCGCAGGCGTAAGCCGAAAGCAAGGGAATAAATGCCTTGCCGTTCAGCCCGATCACCCGCATGACTCGGTCTGCGATCAACGCCGCGCGCGCCAGATAGCCGGTGTCTTCCAGGATGCCGATAAATAGAAATAGCAACAAAATCTGTGGCAGAAAGATCAGCACCGAGGCCACGCCCTTCCAAATGCCGTCAATCAGTAGGGAAGCCAACCACTGCGGGTGCAGGTGCCCGGCCAAGGCATCGCCCGCGGCGTTCAACCCGTTCTGCGACCAGTCGCTGAACGGAAGCCCCACCGAGAACACCACCTGGAACACCGATATAACCACCAGCAGGAAAATCACCGGCCCGCTCACGCGTCCCAGCAGCACACCATCCAGCTTGCGCGTCCACTCCGGCGACAGCGGCGCCTTATAACGCGTCCGCGTACTTACCCCCGTCGCCCACTGGCGGTACGAGCGCGCGTTGCCCATCACCGGCAGCTCCAGCCGCGCCGGTGCTTCCCCCGGCTCCATCTCGCTCCGCGCGTCCCTCTGCCCCAGGAAGCGCCCGATGGCATCCATACCCAGCCCGCGCGCCGCGGAAATCTTCGCCACCGGCACGCCCAGCTCCTGCGCCAGCGCCAGCGAGTCCACCACGCCTCCGCGCGTCTCCATCAGGTCGCTCATGTTTAGCAGCACCAGCGTCGGCAGCCTCAACGCCAGCACCGGCGCCGCCAGCATCAGCTGCCTTTGCAGGTGCAGCGAATCCAGCACCAGCAGTACCGCGTCCACCTGCGGCGAGCCCGGCATTTCGCCTCGCAGCACGTCCACCGCCACCCGCGCATCTTCTGAGTAGCTGTCCAGCGAGTAGATACCCGGCAGATCAATCACCGTCAGGTCCCCTCGCCCAATCCCCGCCAGCTTCCCGTAGCGCTGCTCCACCGTCACGCCCGGGTAGTTCGCCACCTTCTGCCGCAGCCCCGTCAGCCGATTAAAAAGCGTGCTCTTGCCGGAGTTCGGCGGCCCTACCAGTGCCACCGTGCGGATCTGCCCCGCCACCCTCGGCCCGGTCGGCAGATCCACAATGCCGGTCGCATGGCAGCTCATGCCATCACCCGTGCCGCCCGGGTATCTCGGCCAGCCCGGCTGAAGCGCACAATCTCTGCCTGCCCTCCGGTGCTTTCTCCCTGTTCCTCATGAGGCGCACCGCTCTCCCCGCCAGCAGCAACAGGCCGCACGAAAATCGCCCGCGCTGTCTCCCGCCGCAGTGCAATCTCCATGCCGTCGATCGCATACACCGTCGGGTCCCCGGCAGGCGCACGCCGTACCGCCACCACCCGCGCATCCGGCGTAAAACCCATATGCATCAGGTGGTGCTCCACCGCCTCGGGCAGCTGCAGCGTCTCAATAATGGCTGCCTGTCCAACAGGAAGCAGACTCAGTGCTGGCACGGTGGGAAGAACCTCTCCCCGCGATCATAGCGCAGATGCCGACCCGTTTGGTCCGCTTTGTTGCAGCCCTATGCACCAGTCCCTTCAGCGTTCTGCCCAATCAGCTCCGCATCCCACCCCGCATGCAATTCTCTGACTTCGAAGCCTCACTCAGCGCACCCGCTCCACCGCCCGGGCTCGCTCCGCTCGTGCAAGCCCTCTGGTGGGACGCCCATGGTGATTGGGACCGCGCCCACTCTGTCGCGCAGGAGATCGAAACCACCGACGGTGCCTGGGTCCACGCCTATCTCCACCGCCGCGAGGGCGACACAGCCAACGCCCGCTACTGGTACCGCCGCGCTGCCCAATCGCCCAGCCACGCCCCACTGGAAGACGAACGCACGGCCATCGTCACGGCCCTGCTCGCCGAAGGGCAGTAGGCCAGCCGCCGAGCCGCCGCTCCCCGCCGCCAAAAGAAAAGCCGCCCAGCCGGGCGGCTCAACTCCATCTGCTTGCAGCTTACTCGGTCCAGAGCTGCTGCTTCCTGCCCATAAGCGCTACTTCGCCTGAAAAGCCGAAATCGCCGCCGTCTCGTTATCCTTCACGTCAAACACCGTATACAGCTTGGTGATCTGCAGCAGGTCGTGCACCTTCTTGGTCAGGTTCAGCAGCTTCAGCTCGCCGCCTGCATTCTTTACCGTCGTGTACGCGCTCACCAGCTCGCCCAGCCCAGAGCTGTCGATGTAGTTCACGTCGCCCAGGTTCAGCAGAATGTCCTTCTGCCCCTTGGTAATCAGTTCCTTGATAGAGTCCCGCAGCTGTACCGAGCCCTCGCCCAGAACAATACGTCCACTCAGGTCAAGGATCGTTACACTGTCAATCACGCGCGTCTTGAGCGACATGCTCATGCTTTCTTTCCTCCGTGCTCGTCACTTTTTTGACTGATTTGTGGTGTGTTGAGGTGTTTGATCAGCGTCAGTTCCGTCCCAGGTTGCAGCTGCCGAAAGTGCACCTCGTCCATGAATGAGCGGATCAGAAAGATCCCGCGCCCGGACCCGCGAAGCAGGTTTTCAGGCGCCAGCGGATCGGGGAGTGTGTCCGGGTCCAGTCCTTCGCCCTGGTCGGCGATCCGGAAGATCAGCGACTGACCCGTATTTTCAAACGTAGCCTGGATGGTCTTGGTGGCATCCTCATGGTTGCCGTGGAAAACCGCGTTGGCTGCGGCCTCGCGCACGGCCATCGCGATCCCGAAGCGCGCGTCCTCATCAATACCGGCGTCGGTCGCAATCTGGTCCGCCGTCTGTTCCACACGGTCTACACTCTGGAGGTTTGAGTCCAGCGTCAGCGTGATACGGTTTCCCATCGTCCCGGTCACCCGTTCTCCCCCGTGAGGCTGGTCTCTCCCATTGCAGCGCTGGCCGGGAGGGGACCTGTCCCCGCAGTGTCCTGTGTTGGGGGGGTAATGTCAAGAACGGAGAAGCGTCACAGCAGCTTTCCTGCCGCCAGGTCTCGGACCAGCGCCCGATCTGCCGCCAGAAAGTCATAGCCCGGCAGCTTCTTCAGCTCGCACCACACCATCTGCTGAAAGATGTTGTTCTTCAGCTCGCCTTCAAACCGATGCACCGCGAAAAACTGCAAATCGACCGCCCCGCCCGAGCGATACGTATGCCGCAGCCGAACCACACGGCTGCCAATCTCTGCCCGGATGCTTAGCTCCTCATCCAGCTCCCGCCGCAGCGCTTCCTCGGCGCTTTCCCCCGGCTCCATCTTGCCGCCCGGGAACTCCCATTTGTGCGCCATTGGCTGGTCCGCCCGGCGCTGGCAGATCAGCACCGAGTCCGCACGCAGAATCAAGGCCGCCACCACGTAGCGAACCGTCTTCGTTTCGCTCCCGGCCTTGCTCTCGCCCTCGCCTCCGCCCCCATTACGCCCCTGCGGATCCTGTCCGTTCTGTGTTTGCCCACTGGACATGCCATGTAGGATTCACAAACCGCTCCGAGCGTCTGCCTTTGCCTCCCGCAACCACGGCATGGAGCCCTTCGGACCCTACGCGCTCCCTGGCTGCTCCGGCCAGCTTGCCCCCGCCTTCTTAGACTGCACCCTCCGCGCCCACCTCAGCACCGGGCCAGTACACCTCCCAGCCCCGGCTCTCCGCCTCCCGCTGCAGCTCCGTCGAAGGGTTCACCGCATACGGCTTCCGTGCCATCTCCAGCATGGCCAAATCGTGGATTGAGTTCCCAAACACCGCCTCCGGGCAGCCCACCCCCTCCCTGCGCAGAGCCTCTGCCTTGGCCTCGTCCGTCGGCACAGCCAGCAGCTCATCCGTCGCAACGCCGTTCACCACCCGCACCCGAGCCGCCAGGACCCGCTCAGCCGGAATCCCGAAACGCTCCACCACCGCCGCCTCAATGACCCATTGGCTCGTCGAAGACACCGCCCAGATCACCGTACCCGCCTCGCGCAGCTCCCCCACCAGCCGCTCCATCTCTGCAAAGATCGAGGTCGCCACCGCCTCGCGGAAAAACACTCCAGCCGCTCCTCGCAGGTCGCTCTCCCGCACACCCGCATACACCTGCACCATCTCTCCGCAGATCGTCGCTTCGTCCACGGTGCCTGCCTGGTAGCCGCGGTACCGCTTCTGCAGCCACTCCCGCGCATCCGAACGCACTAGCCCTCGCGCCGGCTCCAGCGACCACTCCATAAAGCCCGAGCCCGCGTCTCCTCTCCACAGCGTTCCATCGCAGTCAAACACCGCCACCGCCGGCCGCTCCGCCCGCACCCGCTCCACCCAGCCTGCATCCAGCACGTTCCTACCTCCTGAATCTCCCGTTATGACCTTGCTCCACCTGTGTTTCAGACCTGGTCACCTGCAAGGTCGTTCCCAGGTCGCTCCCAGATTTGCATCTCCAAACCCGCTCCGCCACGGCTCGCCCTGGCCAAAGCGCATTGAGAGGGAGCGCTCAGCGCCATGCCCAGTATGCGAGAGGGTGCCTTTCCCGTCACCCATGCACATGCGCCTGCTCGCCCCTGCGCAAGCCATACTGGAGGCATGCGCCCCAGCCACAGCCCAGCCGCAGCGCAGGCTCCCGCCAGGGCAGCGGGCCATTTCGTCGCGTCAGACCCGCCACACTCTCCCGTCCCAGACCTGATCCCTGACCTCCTCTCCGGCTGGTGCACCCACCTCCTGGTCGAGCGCGGCCTCCAGCCTCTGTCCATCGGGAGCTACCGGGCAGACCTCCAGCAGTTCCTGACTCATCTGTCTTCTGACAACCCGGCCCGCACCCTCCAGTCCGCCACCCGGCACGACCTCCAGTCGTTCTTGGCCGCGCTCTCCGCGCGCGGCCTCTCACCCCGAGCCGCCTCCCGCAAACTCTCCAGCCTGCGCGGCTTTTACCGCTGGCTGCTCCGGTCCGGCTTTACTCAGGCTGACCCTACCCTCCACCTCAGCTCCCCATCCGGCTGGCGCGTCCTGCCCAAAGCCCTCTCCGAGCAGGTCATCTCCGGTGCCCTGAGCCGTGCAGCCAGTGCATCCGCAGAGGCAGGGGAGGCATCAGTCCGGCAGTCCAGGAGGCAGGCAACCGCCTCTGCCTTGGCGCAGCCTAAGCGCGCTCCCCGCCAGGGAAAGGGAACAGCTTCAAGCGGTACGCCAACGCCCGACACACAAGCGACCAAAAACTCTCTCGCCCAAGCCGTTGCCCTGCGCGACCATGCCATCCTCGAAGTCCTCTACGCCGCCGGCCTGCGTGCCTCCGAGGCAACCGCGCTCACCGTCGCCGGCGTGGAGCTCTCCGTGTCGCAGCTGCGTGTCGTCGGCAAGGGCAACCGGGAGCGCATCGTGCCCATCGGTCAGCCGGCCGTCGTCGCCCTGCAGCGCTACCTGTCCGCCGGCCGCCCGCGGCTGCTGGGCCGCGCGTCCCCCGCTTCGCACCTGTTCCTCGGAGCCCAAGGTCGCCCCCTCAGCCGCCAGTTCATCTGGAGCCTCGTCAAGGCAGCCACCGGCGGCGTCGCAAGCCCCCACATGCTGCGCCACAGCTGCGCCACCCATATGGTTGACCGCGGCGCCGATCTGCGCACCGTGCAGACCATCCTCGGCCACTCGGACATTGGCACCACCGAGATCTACACTCATGTCGCCCTCGGCCGCCTCCAAGCCGTCCACCGCGCCCACCACCCCCGCGAGCAGCGCCGCATCCCGCGCCCAGCTCTGCCGCCTCTGCCGACGAGCGAAGCATGATTGCCCGATCCGTACCAAACGCCAATGCGCCGGACCTTGTGCATCGCAGTATTCCCACGCAGCCGCCTCTACCACCCGCCTGGGCCGAGCCTCTCACCCGCTACCTCGCCATGCTCACCCATGAGCGCTCTGCCTCCGAGCACACTCTGCGCGCCTACCGCCGCGAGCTCCACGACTTCGCCCACTTCCTCGCAGCTCCACCATCCGTACTTGCCAGTCCTTCGGCGCTGACGCACCATCATGTAGAGCACTACCTGGCAGCCCTCTACGGCCGCGCTCTCGCCCGTCCATCCGTCGCACGCGCCCTCGCCGCCATCCGCGCCTGGTGCCGCTGGCTCGCGCGCGAAGAACTTCTGCCTCACAACCCGGCCAGCCTGGTCAGCACACCCCGCCTGCCCCGCCGCCTGCCTCGCGTGCCCAGCTCCGGCGAGCTCAACGCAGCACTTGACAGCAGGGAACTTCTGGCTCGCGCCGCTTGGCCTGAGCGCGATCTCCTCATCCTCGAGCTGCTCTACGGCTGCGGCCTGCGCAACGCCGAACTCGCCGCACTCGACCTCGTGAGCATCGATCCCGGACGCGCACTGCTCCGCATCCGCGGCAAAGGGCGCCGCGAGCGCTACGTCCCCTTCGGCCTCTCCGTCGCCACGGCGCTCGCGCTTTACCTGCCCACCCGTTCTGCCGCACTCAGCAAGGCTCGCGTCACGCCTGGTGCCACCAACCCGGATCGTCCTGAGCGAAGCGCAGCGCAGCCGAAGGATCTGCAGTCCTCCCAAACCACACCCGAAACCCCGCCTTACCCGTCCGCAGCCACGTCCGCCGACCCCTCCACCGTGCTTTCCGCCCACCTTGCTGCTGCTCTGCCGGCCAGCATCCCCGGGCCACTCCTGCTGCCCCTCTCCCTTGCTGCTTACCTCCGTGCCGCCCCCGACAAGAGCAGGGAGAGCAGGGAAGCCGGCAAACACTTCTCTACGCTCGCGTCCACCACGCTGCCCCGCCTCACCACCCGCTCCATCGGCCGCATCCTCAAGGCCCTCGCCATGGCCGCCGGTCTCCCATCGGAGACCCACCCCCACACTCTGCGCCACGCCTTTGCCACCCACCTGCTGGAAGAAGGCGCAGACCTGCGCGCCATCCAGGAGCTTCTCGGCCACCGCCGCCTCGCCACCACCGAGCTCTACACCCACCTCACCCTCGGCCAGGTCACCGCCGTCTACGACCAGACCCATCCCCGCGCCCGCTAGCTGCTGCATGTGCACGCTACCCTGCCCTGGGCAGAAGAACGGGTGCCCCAGCTTTCGCCTTTGAGCGCTGGGCAAAGCAATGGCAAGCTGGCAAGCGCAGTCCATCCCTACGGCAGGGCCGTATAGTAGGCCGGTCCACAAAACGATACCCAGGACCTCCACCCATGCCCACCCTCCGTGCTCTTACCCCCTTGCTCTTCCTGCTCCTGCCAGCCCTCGCCCTCCACGCGCAAGCCGGCACCCCTCCGCCCGGCCCGCTCACCGACACCTCTGTCATCGACCTCGACGGCACCGCGCACATCACCCGCATTGTCCCTCTGCCCGCGACCCTCAGCCCCGAGGCGCGCGCCCGCTGGTCCAAACCCGTCTCCGACGCTGCCAAACCCAGACCCTCGCCGAGCGCCTTTCCGGCACTGACGCCTGGCAGACCGGAGCAGGGAAGACTTCCGCTGCCGTCTACCCGGTCAAGATCACAGAAGGGCATTCTGTCGCTGGCGTCCCCGTGCGCATCGTCGATCCGCTGCTCTATGCGGAAGTTGGACCGATCTCAAGAGGAGGGACAGGCTGTGACATCTTTCACTATTCGCTTCTACGACGCGCGACCGGAGCCGTCGATCAATTCTGCGGAGTCGAAAGCAAGACCACTCACCCCGATCGCATCCTCATCTGCCTCCATGGCGGCGGCTTCAACTCCGATTCCGGCTCCTACACCGAGTCCATCCGCATCGCGAATCTCACCCGCACCCGCGTCGTCTCCGTCCTCTACCGCCTTGCCCCCGAACACCCCTACCCCGCCGCTCTCGAAGACGCGGTCGCCGTCTACCGCGACCTGCTCAAGACCTACAAACCGGCAAATATCGCCGTCTACGGCACCTCCGCCGGCGCCCTCGGCGTCTTTTCCGGCTCCGGCGACATGACCGCGGGAGGCGACTCCATCGCGCTCTTCAGCCTCGACGGCTACTCCGGCCACCTTGATCCGCCCGCACCCAACCCCGACCGCCACACCATAAGTCCCGAGTACTCGGGCGTCGCCGACCCGCACGACCCCGTGCTCTCGCCTATCTGTTCGGACCTCCGCGGCCTCGCGCCCACCCTCTTCGTCACCTCCAGCCGCTACATCTTCCTCAGCGCCACCGCCAACATGCAGCGCGCCTGGGCCCGCGACGACGTTCCCAACCAGCTCGTCGTCTTCGACGGTCTCCCTCACGCTTTCTGGAGTGACGTCAGCCTCCCTGAGTCGCGCGAAGCCTATGCCACCATGGCCCGCTTCTTCATGGAGCATCTGGGCCGCTCATGAAAAAAGGGCCCGCGCATCGCGCGAGCCCTTTCCTTTCCAGCGTTCCGCTCTTAGCGCGGTCCGCCGCCGTTCATAAAGTGCCGAACTCCCGCATCATAGCCGGCGCGGAAGCCCTGCCGGTACTCATGGCGGTCCCGTCCTCCAACATTCGGGTGCCGGTACTCATCACGGTTGTTTACATTTGGGGGACGATGGTTCTCATAATCTTTGCGAGCCCCTTCCAGACCATCGTGGAAGCCATGCTGTGACGCGGGGCTGTAACCTCCTGGAGGCGCATCCCAGCCGCCCTGCCCATTGTTGTACCCCTGTCCCGGCGGTGGCCCGCCGTACTGCAGCGCATGGAGCGCGGTCGGTGTGGTGGCGGACAGCATTAGTGCAAGACCTGCAACGAGTAATCCTTTGTTGAAAAAGATGTTCTTCATGGAGCGCCTCTCTTTCGTACAACACACGTCCTAACCCGGAGGGAGATGCATTGTCGCGCTCCCGTGTTGTCGCTCCAGGCTCATGCGTTTCTGGGAAAGTAGCCCAAAGTCACCGTAGATGAAAAATTTGAGCGAAGCACGCGGACCCGCGCCAGTACATTGCTGGTAGTCCTTCCAGCGCACCTGCTGATGGAACCTTCAAGATAGGTCATTTTGGGAGTATCCGGGGTGCCCAGTGTCATTAGAGCTTCAGAGGCTATTGTTGGACTCCACTCGGAAAATCTATGTCTTTCACCGGAAGACCAGCCGCACGCGTGAAACAGAGACATACAGCTTTTTTGTTATTGGCAAAAACAGTGAGTTTCTCAGGTTAGATGATGACCTTGCGGCCTTATATCGCTACCGCGTGCGAGACGGGGGCTTTGAAGTACAGCACCCGCTAGATAACGATCCGCTGCCGAGTTTATTGCAGAAGCTCCGGGCGCTAACAGGCGTTCTTGATCTGGAGATCGTCAAAGTCTAGATACCGCATGAGAGCCAGGCGTCCTAGGTCTGGCTCCTGAGACCTGTCCCCACCCTGACTTAGGCCGACACCATCTCCATCGTCTGCGCCGCCCGCCGCTCTCGCCTGTCTAGCCTTGCCGCCAGCCCCGCCACCCCCAGCGCCACCACCGCCACCATCGCCGCGGCCACTGACAGCCGCCCATATCCCAACCCCGCCGTCAGTACCAGCCCGCCCAGGCTCGCGCCCAGCGCGTTGCCCAGATTGAACGCTCCCTGGTTCAGCGTCGACGCCAGATTCGGCGCACCCTTGGCCTGGTCCACCACCCGCGCCTGCAGCGGCGCTCCGGCGGCAAAGTGCACCAGCCCCCACACAAAAATCATCCCCGTCGCAGGCCCCGCGCTGTGCTCAAACAGCGGCATCAAGCTGAAGATGGCAATCAGCAGCACCAGCCCGCCCGCAATCGTCGTAAGCTGCCGCCAGTCCGCCAGCCGTCCACCCAGCAGGTTTCCCAGCGTGATCCCCACCCCGAACACCACCAGCATCCACGTCACCGCATGCGGTGAGAGATGCGTGACCGTCTCCAGCAGCGGTGCAATATAGGTAAACACGCAGAAGAGTGACACCGACGAGAGCGTGCTCAGCAGCAGCACCAGCAGCACCGCGGGTCTTGCAATGGCGTGGAACTCATGCCGGATGTGCACCCGCTCCGGCTGCTGATGCGGCACCATCCGCAGCACCAGCGCCCCTGCCAGCAGCCCCACTGGTACCAGGACCATAAACGCCGCCCGCCAGCCCAGGTGCTGCCCCAGCGCCGTACCCGCCGGTACTCCCAGCACATTCGCCAGCGTCAGCCCGCTAAACATCAGCGAGATCGCCTGCGCCCTCTGTTGGCGCGGCACCAGGTTTGACGCCACAATGCTGCCGATGCCGAAGAACGCGCCGTGGCAGAGCGCCGTAATCACCCGCGCACCCAGCAGGAGCCCATAGCTGGGTGCCACTGCGCAGGCCGCATTGCCCAGCACAAACAGGCTCAGCAGAATCAGCAGCGCACGCTTCCGGTCCATGCGCGAGAGCAGCAGCGCCACCACCGGCGAGCCCACCGTCACGCTCAGCGCATAGCCTGAGACCAGCAGCCCCGCCTTCGGGATGCTGACGGCAAAGCTGCGGGCCAGGTCCGGCAGCAGCCCCATGATGATGAACTCCGAGGTCCCGATCGCAAACGCAGAGGCGGCCAGCGCCAGCAGTGGTTTTCGCATGAGCTTCTATTCTCACCCAACCGGGCCGCCCCGCCAAGCTTTACGCTCACGCTGCAGTGACGGTTGTCAATACCCCTTCTCAAGTTCGCACCCACTGACAGGAAATCACCCTCGACAAACGGGTGCTCCAGATCTCGCCTCTGAGACCTGGGCAAAGCAGGCCGCGCAGTCCCATCCCAGCCCACAACGCTGAGCAGCAACAAAGCATCCTCCCTAGGCCCGCGCTCCGCACCGAAGGATCTGCTGTTCCTCCACCTAATCACCCCGTCCTGTCCCTCCCCAGGAAACCGTTTACACTGGAAGGCGAGGATTTCCCGCTTTGATCGGTGGCACACTAACTAAAATCTTCGGGACCAGCAATGAACGCGTCGTTAAGCGCCTGCTGCCCGTTGTCAGCGAAATTGCAGCGCTGGAGCCTGCTGTCGAGCCCCTGTCCGACGAGGAGCTGCGCGGTAAAACCGCCGCCTTCAAAGCCCGCATCGCTGAAGGGGTCGCCGCCGTCGCCAACGACGGAGACGACGCGATCCGCGCAGCCGAGAAGCGCGTGCTTGACGAGATCCTGCCCGAAGCCTTTGCTGTCGTCCGCGAGGCCGGCCGACGTGTGCTCGGCATGCGCCACTTCGATGTCCAAATGATCGGCGGCATGGTCCTGCACCAGGGCAAAATTGCCGAGATGCGCACCGGTGAAGGCAAAACCCTCGTCGCCACCGCGCCTTGCTACCTCAATGCACTCGCCGGGCGCGGCGTCCACGTCGTCACCGTCAATGACTACCTGGCCAAGCGCGATGCCGAGTGGATGGGCAAGATCTACGAGTTTCTCGGCCTCTCCGTCGGCGTCATCGTCCATGACCTCGACGACGTCCAGCGCCGCGCCGCCTACGCCTCTGACATCACCTATGGCACAAACAACGAGTTCGGCTTCGATTACCTGCGCGACAACATGAAGTTTGAGCTCACCGACTGTGTCCAGCGCGGCCACTACTTCTCCATCGTGGACGAAGTCGACTCCATCCTCATCGACGAAGCTCGTACCCCGCTCATCATCTCCGGCCCGACAGACCAGACCACCGACAAGTATGTTCGCGTCAACCGCATCATCCCCGCGCTTGAAAAAGGCGAGGAGATCGAGAAAGGTGAGGAGAAAATCCTCACCGGCGACTACGTCGTTGACGAAAAGCACAAGAGCATCACCGTCACGGACGAGGGCTGGGAAAAGATCGAAGGCCTCCTCGGCATCGGCAACATCGCCGAGGTGGAGAACTGGGAGCTCAAGCATCACGTCGAGGTCGCCATCAAGGCGCATTCGCTCTACCGCCGCGATGTGCAGTACGTCGTCAAGCCCGGTGAGAACGGCGAAGAAGTCGTCATCGTCGACGAGTTCACCGGCCGCCTCATGCCCGGTCGCCGCTGGTCCGATGGCCTCCACCAGGCCGTTGAGGCAAAGGAAAACGTCACCATCCGCCGCGAAGACCAGACCCTCGCGACCATCACCTTTCAGAACTACTTCCGCCTCTACAAAAAGCTCTCCGGCATGACCGGCACCGCCGAGACGGAGGCCGCCGAGTTCGACAAGATCTACAAGCTCGAAATCGTCGTCATCCCCACCAACCGCCAGATGCTTCGCATCGAGTACCCGGACGTCGTCTTCCGCACCGCGAAGGAAAAGTACCTCGCCGTCGCGGACGAAATCACCGTGCTGCACGAGAAGAAGCAGCCTGTGCTCGTCGGCACCACCTCCATCGAAAAGTCCGAGCTCCTCTCGCAGATCCTGCAGCACAAAGGCGTACGCCATGTCGTGCTCAATGCGAAATACCATGAGCGCGAGGCCGAGATTGTCGCCCAGGCGGGCCGCCTCGGCATGGTCACCATCGCCACCAACATGGCCGGCCGCGGTACGGACATTCTGCTGGGCGGCAACACCGAGTTCATTGCCAAGCAGGAGCTCGCGCGCAGCAAGAAAGCCAAGCCTGTCGCCGCGGCAGAAGGCGCCATCCAGGCCATCGCCGCCCCCGGCTCTGAGCGCTTCTACTATCAGGGTGCCGAGTATGAGTGCTCCGCTGCCGAGTGGGAGCGCGCCATGGCCCGCCACGCCGAAGAAGTAAAGCAGGAGCATGCTGCCGTTGTCGAAGCGGGCGGCCTCTGTATCCTAGGCACCGAGCGCCACGAGTCTCGCCGCATTGACAATCAGCTCCGGGGCCGCGCCGGCCGTCAGGGCGACCCCGGCGCCTCACGCTTCTACCTCTCGCTCGAAGACGACCTTATGCGCATCTTTGCGCGCGAGTGGGTTTCTACTCTTCTTCAGCGCATGGGCATGGAAGAAGGCGTGCCCATCGAATCCGGCATGATCTCCCGCCGCATCGAAGCCGCGCAAAAAGCCGTCGAGTCGCAGAACTTCGAGTCCCGTAAACACCTGCTCGAGTACGACGACGTGATGAACAAGCAGCGCGAGGCTGTCTATGGCTTGCGCCACAGCCTGCTTGAGGGCATCGACCAGCGCGAGCTCGTCGTCGACGACTACGTCTCGAATATCCTCAGCACGGTCCTCGATGAGACCGCTCCTGAGAAAGTTCACCCCGACCAGTGGGACACCCCGGCCATGCGCGCCCGGATCAAAGAGAACTTCGGCCTTGATCTCGACCGGGAAGCGATCAAGCCTGAGGACCTAAGCCGCAAGCAGCTCGGCGACGCCATCTTTGAAAACCTCCGCGACCGCTACGAGGCCAAGGAAGAAGTCATCGGCTCTGACGGCATGCGTTACCACGAGCGCGTCATCATGCTCTCCGTGCTCGACGGCCTCTGGAAAGATCACCTGCTCAATATGGATCACCTCAAGGAGGGCATCGGTCTGCGCGGGTACGGCCAGCAGGATCCGCTCGTCGCCTACAAGCGTGAGTCCTTCGACATGTTCGAGCAGATGATGCTGCGCTTCCAGGAAGACACTGTCCGCTACCTCTACCTCATGCAGATCGTCGGGCCCAATGGTCAGCCTCTGCAGCTGCCCACCAAGCCCCGCAGCAAAAGCCTTGGCGATAAGAGTCTCGACGAATCAGCCGCCCCTGCTCTGGCCGCTCCTGCCGAGGTTCCGTCTCCGGCAGCTCAGGCTTTGGAAGCCTTTCCTGCCCCGGCCCCCGCACAGGCGTCAGCAGCCGGCAACCTCATGGACGCGCTGAGTACCGGCGGTCCGCAGGTAGCCGGGCCGCAAAGTGTCAGCCGGTCTACCCCACGGCCTTCGCAGGAAGAACCCACTCCGGCCTCCGCCCCCGCGCAGCGTGGTCCCCAAACCGGCTCCCAGACCGGTCCCCAGATCGTCCCATCCAACCGCGCGCGCTCAGCAGTTGCTCCCACCGCCAACGGCAACAACACTGGCAACGGCAACACTCCCCGAAATGCTAACGGGAACCCCGGCAACGCGGGCAGGGGAGCGAACCCCGGCAATGGAACGCAGCGGCGTCAACCCGGCATCCCCGGTGGAGCAGCGTCTCGGCCCACCTCCTTTGTCCCTGCGCGGAGCATGCCTTCACATGTCCCACCCGGCACGCCCACCACGCTGCTGCGTCCGGTCCTCGAAGGCGACGTGCACACTACCCTCGAACCGGTCGAGGAAGCTATGCGCGAAAAGAGCGAAGCCGCCCTTGCACAAAGCCGGGAACACGGCGCCACCGGTCCCGCCACAGCCAACCCCACCAACCCGACTGCCGGCCCTATCAAAGAGCCTAAATAGTCAACCGGCCTGGGCCCGAGCTAATTTAGCCTGGCCCGGGATGCGGCGCCCAGCAAACAGAAAACGGCAGCCCCAAGAGGCTGCCGTTTTCTCCATCTGTTTTCTCCGCCTGTCGGCGGAACACGACTACAGGGCCTGGACGTTCTCGGCCTGGAAGCCCTTCGGACCACGCACGACGTTGAATTGCACGCGCTGGCCTTCCTGAAGCGAACGGAAACCGTTCGCGCTGATCGCCGTAAAGTGCACGAATACGTCTTCGTTGTTGCTCTCACGGGTGATGAAGCCGAAGCCCTTTGCGTCGTTAAACCACTTAACTGTGCCCTGTTCCATGTGACGGGTATTCCTTAGAAGATCAAAATTCGCTGATATCGGAGCAAGGCGCAACGCATGGCAACTTCATAGAACCGTGCAGAACGAACCCACTCAGTAACGAGCTTGATTCAAGCTACCTCATATCCTGCCGAAAAGACAAGAAGCAATGTGTGACCAACGTACCCCCACTTTCGTCCAACGGAGCTTCGAGCCAAACGGGAGGCCGCCGCATCTACAACCGCATGGCTGATCAACTCTTCCTGAGCCTCTGGTATCCCAACTTCCGCTCCGGCTCACTCGCCCCCGCGATCCTGGGCGTCCTGCGCCAGTTTGCCGCCATCGGCGCTACGGCCGAGTCCAGCAGCAGCGACGGACAAACCCTCCCTGCACCTCTGATCCAGGCCGCAACCGTCTATCCCATCGACTGGTCCGAAACTCCCGTCTACAACCGCGTCTACGATCTCGCTCGTTCCCGCGCGGACACCGCCGCCGAGCGCCGGGCCGCTGAGCCCGTAGAGGCTGTCCCCGCCGCCATGGAGCAGCTCCACGACGACTTCTGCTACGAGTTTGAGATCGACTGGCTTCTCTGGCAGCCGGAAACCGTCGGCGGCCTCGACCCCATCTGGCGCCAGTCCCCCGCGCGGGTCCGCGTCGCCGGCTTCGGTCCCGCCTTCGACCAGGAAAGCTACGAGACCAACGGCCAGATCCGCATCGCCTTCGGCACCGACACCCCGTTCCTTCAGGAAGAAGTCGAGCTCGATAACGATGCCGCCGCCCACGTCCGCGACAACATCGCCCGCCTCGTTGCCCTCGTCCACAGTATTGAGAAGAACTGCGGCATCTCCAGCCGCCTGCTCTGGTCTGAGTCTGGCGAAAGCCTCGCTGAAAAGCTCATCGCGCGCCTGCAGCAGGTCCACTAGCCGCATGGCCAAAATCACCATCGAGGGCACGCGCACCCAAACGATCCGCACCGTCGTCGTCGCTGCCTTTGCTGCGCTCGCGGTCGTTCTGCTCGCCATCCTAGGCATCGGCAAACTCAAAGCCCATGGCTTCCACTTTGACCTCCCCGGTCAGCTCGGCGCCGACATCTCCCAGACGGCCAATGGCTTCACCTACTCGCAGTCCCAGCGCGGCCACACCATCTTCACCATCCATGCCGCGCGCATCGTCGAGTTCAAAAAAGATCAGGCCGAGCTCTTCGGCGTTGCCATCACCCTCTACGGCCCCGAAGGCACCCATCGCGAAGACCGCATCTCCGGCAGCGACTTCCTCTACGACCGCAACACCGGCATCGTCACTGCCAAAGGCAATGTCCTCATCGACATGGCCTCGCCCGCCGCCGCCCCGCCCAGCCCGGGGACGACTGCCGCCGCCCCGCCCGACAACATCCACGTGGAAACCAGCAACCTGCGCTTTGACCAGAAGTCCGGCGAAGCCCAAACCGACGCCCCGCTCGCCTTCCGCCTACCCCGTGCTGAAGGCAAAGCCATCGGCGGCGACTACAACTCCAAAACCGGCGTCCTCATCCTCCAGTCTGCCGTCGAGCTCCATGCCAGCCAGGACGGCACCCCCTCCGTCGTTTACGCGCAGCACGCCCAGCTTCTCCGCGACACCCACATCGCCTACCTCCTCGTCGCGCGCAGTGAGTACGAGGGCGGCCACAACTCCGCCGATCAGGCCATCCTCCACTTCCGCCCAGACGGCACCCTCCAGCACCTCGACGCCGAAAACCATGTGCACATGGTTACCGCAGAAGGCTCTGAGCTTTACTCCAGCACCGCCACAGCAGAGTTCGACGAGCACTCGCAGCCGCTCACCGCGCATGCCGGCGGCGGCGTCAACTTCCTTTCGGACAGCCCGGACTCCTCCATGCACGGCAACGCCGTCGATGGCTACATGAAGTTCATTCCCGGTGCTGACGGCAAAGCCTCGCTCCAACATGCCAAGTTCACCAACGCCGTCTCCTTTGTCTTTGCTCAGCGCTCGCTCGCCGGCGACCCTCGCGGCTCTGCCACCCGCGAGATGACCGCTAGCCGCCTTGACATCGACTTTGCTCCCGCAGCCCCGATTGCAGCTAGTCGCGGCAGGGAAGCAGCCCCCGCCACCGGCAAAGCTGAGGCTCAGCGCGCTGTTGCACAGGGAGGTGCCGCCGTCGACCTCCACGACATCCCCTATGGCGCGCCCCCACGCCACACCACCATCAACGGTGAGCAGCTCATCGCCTTGCTCAACAACGGTCATGAGCTGCGCCAGCTCGACGGCTCCGGCGGCACCAAGGTGACCGATGAAGCACCCGACGGCGCCACCGATACCAGCACCGGTGACACCCTCCACGTCACCTTTCTACCCATCGCCAAGGCCCACAGCATGCCGCATAAGGCGCAGGTCGTCCCCGGCAATGAGAGTGCTCAGATAGACACCGCCGTACAGCAGGGCCATGTCGCCATGGTCGCCATGCCCTCGCGCTACGGCAAAAACGCTGACGGCTCCCCGCAGCAGCCGCTCTACGCTGACGCCCTTACCGGTACCTTCCACAGCAGCGACGGCACCCTCCATCTCACCGGCGACACCTCGCACCCGCCCCGCGTGCACAATAGCACCCTTGCCCTCACCGCCACCGCAGTCGACTACCTGCGGAATACCGGCGACGCCACCGCCACAGGTGACGTCCGCTCCACCTACCTGCAAAAGCCCTCGGCATCGCCCCAGGTCCCAGGCTCGCCAAAGCTTCCAATTGCAGGCTCAGCCACGCCCGCACCCGGCGCGCAGGCAGGCCTCGGTGGCGCGGGCCCCGTACATATCATCGCGACGACTGCGCACCTCACCCGCAGCACCGACAACGCTCTCTTCCTGGGCGACGCCCAAACACCGGCGCGCATGTGGCAGGGCGCCAACTCTGTCACCGCTCCCCTTCTTGACCTGACCAAACAGGGCAGCCTGCTCAACGCGCACGGGCCCGCCGACGCACCCGCAGCACACGGCCTGGTGCATGCTGTTTTTTCCGGCAAGCCGAGCACGCAAGGAGCTCCGGGCCACAATCCCGTGAACAGCCCCGGCACATCACCCGACAATTCGCCTCTCGCCGCGGTCACCCGCCTCACCTCTGACACGCTCGTCTACTCTGACACCACCCGCTCCGGCGAGTTCCGCGGCTCTGTCCTCGCGCAGCAGCCCGATGGGGCCGTGCACTCGGACGCAGCACAGATCTATCTCACGGAAGCCCCGCCGGGCCAGCCCTCGCAGCTTGACCACATGGTCGCCGCCGGCCACGTCCAGCTCACCCAGCCGGGTCGCCGAGGCACTGGCGAAAAGCTGCTCTACACCGCCGCCACCGGCGACTACCTGCTTACCGGCTCCCCCGCAGCGCCTCCGCACGCCGCCGACGCGCAGCACGGCGACACCACCGGCGCAGCCCTTCTTTTCCGGAGCGGCGATAATAGCGTGGAAGTCCAGTCTCACGACGCGGAAGGGAACAGCCGTCGAACGGTAACAGATACCCGGACGCCCAAGTAGATGCAAAAGCTCTCCACCGACGCGATTGGCAAGACATACAAAGGGCGTCAGGTCGTGCGCGGCGTCTCCATCACCGTCAGCCGAGGGGAGGTTGTCGGCCTTCTCGGCCCCAACGGTGCTGGTAAAACCACCAGCTTCTACATGATGGTCGGCCTCGTCACGCCCGACTCTGGCCGCATCCTGGCCGATGGTGTCGAGATCACCCGCGTGCCCATGTATCTGCGCGCCCGCAACTACGGCATCTCCTACCTCCCGCAGGAGCCTTCTGTCTTCCGCAAGCTCTCCGTTGAAGACAACATCCTCGCCGTGCTTGAAGCCCAAAGCATCACCGCTGTTGAGCGCCGCTCCCGGACTGAGAAGCTCATCGAGCAGCTCAATCTCGGCCACATCCGCCGCACCCAGGGCTACGCACTTTCCGGCGGCGAGCGGCGCCGTGTGGAGATCGCCCGCTGCCTCTGCATCCAGCCCTCCTTCATCCTCCTCGACGAGCCCTTCTCCGGCATCGACCCGCTCGCCGTCGACGACCTCCAGGAGATCATCTTTGCCCTCAAAGCCAGCGGCATCGGCGTCCTCATCACCGACCACAACGTCCGCGAAACCCTCTCCGTGACGGACCGCGCCTACATCATCAATGAGGGCCGCATCTTCCGCGACGGCACCCCCCGTGCCCTCGGCACCGACCCCGAAGTCCGCCGCGTCTACCTCGGCGAAAACTTCTTCCTCGACTAGGAAGTCGTAAAGCAGGGAACAGATGCGGTTGCGGGAGATTTCGCTTTTGAGACGTGGCCGTAACAGAACCGGCGCACCATTCAAGCCCACTTTGGAGTGTCGCCTACAGCGTTCTTGAGAGAGTAGCTATTGCCGATCAGCGCGCCCCACCCCATCCCCCATCCGGTGGTTACCAGGGGATGACGAAACATGGTGGGTGGGTGTCTACTTTCGGTAGACTGCAGCCACCAACTCCTGTAGTTCACTTTGAGGTAGCGTCCCAGGCATGGTGTCTCTCCAGCCCAAACTCAATCTGCGAGTCGCCCAGCGCCAGATCCTGACGCCGGGCCTGATGCAGATGGTCTCCGTCCTCGCGCTCAACAAGCTTGAGCTCAAGGACATGATTCAGTCTGAGATCACCGAGAACCCTGTCCTCGAAGAACTCGAAGATGCCGTTCCCATGCTCGACCACATCGCCGGCCGGGAAGCCGAGCGCGAAGCACCTGTGGCCGAGGAGCGCGTCGAAGCCGCCAAAGATCCCTTCGAAGAAATCGACTTCGGCTCCTACTTTCAGGAGTACCTCGACCCCGGCTTCCGCTCGCCGCAGAGCTTTGAGCTCTCGGAAAAGCCCTCCATCGAGAACTACCTCTCGACCCCCGGCTCACTCTACGATCATCTCCAATGGCAAGTCGGTTCCCTGCCGCTTACCCCGCTGGTGCGCATGGCTGTCGACTACCTGCTCGGCAACCTTGATGAGGACGGCTACTGCACCGCAGACCGCGATGAGCTGCACTCCGGCTGGCTGCGCGAGCTCACCGCTCTGGCCGGCACCTCCGGCCCCCTCGCCTCAGCGCTCCATCACGAGAGGCCCGACGCCGAAGCTCTGCTCAGCAAAGCCTTCGGCATCGTCCGCTCGCTCGACCCCGTCGGCGTCGGTGCCTGCGACCTTCGCGAGTGCCTCTTGCTCCAGATTTGTGCCTGCCAGGCAGCGCAGGAAGCGGCTCTGCGCCGGCTGGCTGCTCATGCGCACTCGCATCCTCACTCGCACCCTCACTCGCACCCTGGGCTCATGATCGCCGCCGCGGCCCAAGCCACCTCGCGGCCAGACGCAAACGATCCATCAGCGCACAACGCAAGCTTTTCGCCCGACTCTCTCGGAGAGCCTACCGCCGAAGAAGATCCGACTCGCGATCCGGCGCGCGCTCCCGGCCTGCGCCGCCTCGCCATCCTCTCTGTCGCCTATCGCATCGTGGACACCTGCCTCGCCCTTCTGCACCGTCGAGACCCGCGCGAGCTCAGCAAAGCCGCGCAGGCCTCGTCGGAAGACGTGGCCGAGGCTCTCGACTTCATCCGCACCCTCGACCCTCGGCCCGGCGAGCGCTTCCAGCCCAATGACGCCCGCCTTATCGAGCCAGACGTCTCCTTCGTCAAACGCGGCGATGAGTATGTCGCCGTCATGGACGACGAGAGCCTGCCCACCCTGCGCCTCAACCGTGACTACCGCAAGCTCCTGGTGAAGGGCGAAGCCGCGAAAGATGTCAAGGACTACGTCAAGGAGCGCTACCGCTCCGCACTCCAGCTCATGCGCAATATCGAGCAGCGCAAGAACACCATCCTGCGCACCTGCGAGGCCATCGTGCGCCGTCAGGGCGAATTCCTCGAGTACGGCGTCGAGCGCATGCGCCCCATGATGATCAAGGATGTTGCCGAAGAGATCGGCGTGCATCCTTCCACCGTAAGCCGCGCCGTCTCCAACAAGTACGTCCACACCCCCCAAGGCGTCTTTGAGCTCCGCTTCTTCTTCTCCGAGGGCGTCAATGGTCCTGAGGGCTCCGGCACACCCCTTATGCTGCTCAAGCGCCGCGTCAAAAAGCTCATTGAAGACGAAGACCCGCGCAAGCCGCTGACTGACGACACCATTACCCAGCTGCTGCAAAAAGACGGTATCGATGTCACCCGGCGCACGGTGGCAAAGTATCGCGAGGATATGCGCATCCCAAGTACTCATCAGCGGCGCATCCGCGGGTAGCTTTTCCCCGCCCTTGCATGCAGCCGCAAGCAAAAGGAGTACGGATGGATATCGAATACACAGGTAGGCAGGCTGTCGTCACCGAGGAGCTCCGCGCTATTGCGGCGCCGGTCCTCGACCGCATGGAAAAGATGGTGGGCCGCGGTGCCACCGCGCACGTCATCCTGACCGCCGAAAAGCACCGCCAGGTGGCTGAAGTTACTGTCAAGACGCACCTGCATGACCTCGTCGGCATCGCCGAGTCACCGGCCAGCGCAGAAGCCGCTCTCCGCCAGGCGCTCGACAAAGCCGAAGGCCAGGCCATCCGCCTCAAAGAAAAGCGCGCAACAAAAACTCGTCAGCCCAAGGACGAGAAAGCTCTCCTCGAACCCGCGCTCGAGCGCGGCGGCAAAAGCAAGCGCACCGCCCTCCAGCCCACCGCCGACTCGCCCCTGGACGAGATCCTCGGCCTCCAGCCTGACCACGTGCCTGCCGGCAACGGGCACATTCCATCGTCCGGCACGTCCGATGCCCAGACCTTCAGCTCCGAGCCTCACGTCACCCGCTCCATTGACGCGCTCGCCCTCCGCCCCATGAGCCTCGAAGAAGCCGTGAAGGAGATGGAAACCCGCAACCGCGATATCTTCATCTTTCGCGACACGACCGGTCCGCTTCGCGTCCTCCATTGCCGCCGCGACAGCACCCTTGAACTCATCGAGCTCCCGTAATCCCTGGAAAGCAGCACCATCAGTGCGGATCCAAGACCTGCTCACACCGCTACCCAAAACCGGGCTCGCATGAAACAGGTGACCGCCTCGCCGGTCACCTGTTCTATCCTGCGGACATCGTGAGCGACGCCCCTCTCCGCCCCGAACACATTCTCGTGCCGCCCCAAGCGCCCCCCTGCGAGCTCGTCGTGCTCACCGGTCTCTCAGGCTCCGGCAAAGGCTCCGCCCTCAAAGCCTTTGAAGACCTTGGCTACTACGCTGTTGACAATCTCCCCATTGAGCTGCTCCCGCAGTTCGCTGCCCTGATCAGCAGCGGCAATCCGGCCCGTCGCGCCGCCATCGTCGTGGATGTGCGTGAAGGCGAAGCTCTCGAACACCTGCCCGCCACCCTTCTTCGTATCCGCGAGACCCTGCCCGTCTCTATCGTTTTTCTGGAGGCGCACCGCGCCGCCCTGCTCCGCCGCTACTCAGAGACCCGTCGCCCCCACCCGCTCGGCGCTGACGAAAGCGTGGAGCTCTCCCTCGATGCCGAGCGCGCGCTCCTCGAGCCAGTCCGCAATGTCGCCGACGTCGTGCTCGACACCACCAACTTCAACGTCCACGAGCTCCGCGCCTACCTCCAAACGCGCTTTGGCGCCGACGCAGGCAAAAGCCTGCTCGTCTCCGTCACCAGCTTCGGCTACAAAAACGGCGTGCCTCTCGGCGCAGACCTCGTCCTCGATGTCCGCTTTCTCCCCAACCCCCACTTCATCCCCGCGTTCCGTCCGCTTACCGGCCAGGACCGCGCCGTCATCGACTACATCGGCAGTTTTCCGCAAACCGCCGAGTTCCTCTCGAAAACCGAGGACATGCTCCTCTTCCTGCTCCCCCACTACATCCACGAAGGCAAAAGCTATCTCACCGTCTCCTTCGGCTGCACCGGCGGCCAGCACCGCTCCGTCATGATCGCCGAAGAAGTCAGCCTCCGCCTCGCCGCCGAAGGCTACCGCATCAAGGTCACCCACCGCGACATGCCCCGCTAGATGGAGTCGCTGGAGCGAAATAAGGCGCACGGTGCGCAACACCTGAGTCGGAATACGGGTTCAGTCTCGCAATGTACAAAAGTGGCCTTCTCGCACGATTGATCCTGGTAGCTTTTTTCTTCTGCATAATGGCTTTCAGCGGAGCTAATGCTCAAAGCAATACCGTAAGCTCCGCGGAATGCTACAACGCAAATGACCCCAGGGACATTCGCCTCTGGCAAGGTACCGCGCCGGGCGCAGTCGGCACGGACCCTTGCACGGATATCCCGTTTCTTCGCGTCTTTACGCCCGATCGTGCTGCGACCCCAATCACCCTCGGCATCGTTGTGATGCCGGGTGGCGGCTACAACCAGCTCACCGACACGCTGGAGCAGACCCCCGTTGCGCGCTACTTCGCCGACCGGCTCGGCATCACTACCTTCGTCCTCTACTATCGGCTCGTCCAGGCAAACGGCACCTATCGCTATCCCGTCCCGATGTGGGACGCGCAGCGTGCCATCCGCTGGGTACGCGCGAACGCAGACCGCTACGGCGTTGACCCCGACACAATCGGTGCATTCGGCTTTTCGGCCGGTGGCCACTTGGCCTCCACTGTAGCCATCCACTTTGCTACCTCCTTTGGACTCACGCCGCAGGACTCCCTCGACGCGACCAGCGCGCAGGTCAACTTTCTTGGTCTTGGTTATCCAGTCATCTCCATGGACCCGGCGCAGTATGCCTCGCCCAACTCGCTCGCGCATCTGCTCAAGGGTTACTCCGGCGCGCAGCTCACTTCTCGCGAGCAGTATCTTTCTGGCCAAAAGCAGGTGAACAAGACCACCCCCCCTGTCTTCCTGTTTGAGAGCTGGGATGATAAGCAGATTAGCTCGCAGAACAGCTCCCTCTTTTGCGAGGCTCTCAACACGGCGCAGGTCCCGTTCGAGTGCCATATCTTCCAGAAGGGTTTGCATGGGGATGGGCTCGCGCATGGGCAAACAGCGGAAAGCGCGTGGCCGGATCTATTCCATCGCTGGCTGGGCGAGCGTGATCTGCTGCCTACGCCTTCTGCTCCGGTTTCGATCCCGGCTCCGGCTCCGTAAGGAGAAGCCACTCGCTGATCGAGCGGGAGCGCGGGTCTACACTGTTGGCAGCGTTTATGGCAATTCGACTGATCAGCATCCAGAGCGCGCAGTGAAGCGGATCCTGCGCCTGCTCCGCTACCTGCGCCGCTACAGCCTCCAGGCCTCGGCCGCCGTCCTGCTCATGGCCGCCGTCGGCCTGCTCGAAGCCTTCCGCGTCCTGCTCATCCAGCCCATCTTTGACAACGTGCTGCACCCCGGCGCGCCCAGCCGCTCCGTCCAGCTGCTCGGCACCGTTCATGCCCGCTTCTCCACCCGCCTCAGTGTCGACCTCCACGCACTCGTCCCCCACTGGCTCCACAATGAGTGGACCGTCGTCGGCTTCGCGCTCGTCACCTCTACCCTGCTCAAAAGCGTTTGCGACTACGCCGGCACCTACCTGGTCAACTACGCCGGCTTCGGCATGATCACCGACCTCCGCGACGACCTTTACGAAACCATGCTCCGGCGTTCGGTCGCCTTCTTCCAGCGCCACGCCACCGGCACCTTGCTCTCCACCCTCATCAACGACATTGAGCGCGTCCAGTACGCTATGTCCTCCGTCCTGTCGGACTTCCTGCAGCAGTTCTTCACCCTCCTCTTCACGCTCGTGCTGGTCATCGTGCTCGGCGGCAAACTCGCCTGGCTCTTGCTGCTCTTCGTCCCCATCGTCATCACCTCGGTCCGCCGCATCGGCCGCAGCGTGCGCACCACCACGCGCGGCGGGCAAGACAAGCTCGCTGAGATCCAGAACATCCTCCACGAAACCATCACCGGCAACCGCATCGTCAAAGCCTTCAACATGGAGCGCTGGGAGCTTGGCCGCTTTCGCTCTGCCGCACACCGGCTCTTTCGCGCCAACCTCCGCTCCGTCCGCGCGCAGGCTCTCTCCTCGCCCGTCATGGATGCCATCGGTGCCGTCGCGATCGCCCTGCTGCTGCTTGTCGGCCGCGGCCAGATCCAGAGCCGCGCCATGACAGAAGGGCAGTTCTTCACCTTCATCGTCGCGCTCTTCAAGCTCTACGATCCCGTGCGCAAGTTCGCCCTCTACTACAACAACTTCCAGCAGGCGCTCGGCGCATCGAGCGAGATCTTCCGCTTCATTGACGAGCACGACACCCTCCTCGACAAGCCCCGCGCCCACGTTCTCCGCGGCTTCAGCGACAGCATCCGGCTCCAGGATGTCAGCTTCTGCTACAACGCAGGAGAAGGCGAACAGCAGGTGCTCTCCGGCATCAATCTCACCATCCATAAGGGTGAGGTCATCGCGCTCGTCGGCCCCAGCGGCGCCGGTAAGTCCACCCTGGTCAATCTCATCCCGCGCTTCTATGACGCAACCGAAGGCCGCGTCCTCATCGACGGCTTTGATCTCCGCGATGTTTCCACCCGCTCCCTGCGCGACCAAATCGGCAAGGTTACGCAGGAGACCATCCTGTTTAATGACACCATTCGCAACAACATCGCTTATGGCCAGCCCGATGTTCCCCTCGCCCGCGTGGAAGCGGCTGCCCGCGCCGCCCTTGCCCACAACTTCATCACGCACCTACCCGAGGGCTACAACACTCCCATCGGTGAGAAAGGCTTTCGCCTCTCCGGTGGCGAGCGTCAGCGCATCGCCATCGCCCGCGCCCTGCTCAAAAACGCGCCTATCCTTATCCTCGACGAAGCCACCTCCTCCCTCGACGCGGAAAGCGAGTCGCTCGTGCAGCCCGCGCTCGGCAACCTCATGCATGGCCGCACTGTCGTCGTCATCGCGCATCGCCTGTCCACCGTGCGCCGCGCCACGCGCATCGGCGTGATGGAGGGCGGCAAGCTCACCGCTATCGGCACCCACGACGAGCTGCTTGCCCGTTCTGGGACCTACCGGCGCCTTTATGAGCTACAGTTTGCCAATCGAGCAGAGCAGGAGGCACGGGCATGAGCGGAAGCACCCTTCATCCAGGGTCGACGAATCCACCGTCGCTTGATCCAGACCTGTCCCAATCCCCGCCGGTTGAGCCCGCATCCATGGATCCAGCCCTAGGCGCAACCCCACACGGATCCCGGCCGGAACCCACGCGCGCCGCCCTTCCGTCCATCCCATCGATCCAGTCCATTCAATCAATGACCGGCTACGCCCGTGTCTCCGCTCGCTCCGGCGAAGCGCCCGCGCTTACCCTCACCCTCAAAAGCATCAACCACCGCTTTCTCGATCTCCAGCTCCGCCTGCCGGCCGGGGCTGAGGCGCTTGAGTCGCTCATTCGCGCTGAGCTCAAGCGCTCCCTCGCTCGCGGCCACATCGAGTGCACCCTCACCCTCGACCGCGCCGGCAAACGCGAGGGCATCGAACGCCGCATCGTCCCCACCTGCTTTGACCTAGAAGCTCTACGCCTCTATGTCGAGAACTTTCGCGCCGCCGCCTCCGCGCTGGGGCTTGCAGCCCAGCCCGATCTGAACCAGGCCGCGCGCCTGCCCGGCATGCTCCTGCCCAGCCCGGAAGCCGCTGCGTCCGACGATGAAGCTGCCCCGGAAGTGATGCTCGCCCGTGAAGTACCCGCCCTGCTCAGTGAGGCCATCGCCGCGCTTCGTCACATGCGTGCCCGTGAAGGCGCAGCCCTTGCCGCGCTCCTGCGCGAAAGCCTTGACCGCCTCAGCGCCCTGGTCGAGGAGGTCAGCACGTTGCGCGGCGCCGTACAGGCCGCTCACTTCTCCCGCCTCGCCGCCCGGCTTGACGCGCTGCTCGGTACCACCTTTGACCGCGACCGCGTGCTCGCTGAGGCCGCCCTGCTCGCCGAGCGCGGCGATGTCGAAGAAGAAATCGCCCGCATGCACACCCACGTTGCCCACTTCCACGCCTTGCTTGGGAGCGGCGGCGAAGCCGGCAAAAAACTCGACTTCCTCCTCCAGGAGATGAACCGGGAAGCCAACACCCTGCTCTCCAAAACAGCCGGCACCACCGGCGGCAGCGCACGCATTACGGAGTGCGGCCTCGCCATGAAGGCTGAAGTCGAAAAACTGCGGGAACAGGTGCAAAACATCGAGTAGCTGCAAGCATCATCCATCTGCAACAACAACGGTTCCACAAGGAGCGTAGTGGCAGGCATCCTCTTCATCATCTCGGCTCCGTCCGGCTCCGGCAAGTCCACGCTGGTCGCCCAGCTTCGCTCGCTCGTCGGCGGCCTTGAGTTCTCTGTCTCCTACACCACGCGCCCGCCCCGCGGCTCCGAGGAGTCCGGCCGCGAATACCACTTCGTCTCCGTCCCTGACTTTGAGCGCATGGCCGCGCATGACGAGTTCCTCGAGCATGCCGAGGTCTTCGGCAATCATTACGGCACCGCGCGCCAGTCGCTTACCGATGCCACGGCGCGCGGCCGCGATCTTCTTCTCGATATCGACGTGCAGGGCGCTGAGCAGGTGCGCGCCCGCATGCCGGAGGCAGTCAGCATTTTTGTGCTGCCGCCCAACCCGGAAACCCTGCAGGCGCGCCTGCGCAATCGCAGCCGCGCCGAAGGCAGCCTCGACGACGCCGTCATCGCGCGCCGCCTCTCCAAAGCTCGCGGCGAAATAGGCAAATACCCGCTCTACGGCTATGTCCTGCTCAACGATGATTTAAATGTCGCAGTCGACGAGCTTTCGGCTATTGTGTGCGTAGAACGCTTTCGGCGGCATGGTTCTCTGCAGGAAGTACCGCCCGATTACAGCCGTCTGGAAGCTCTCTCCGAGGGTTGCCGGCAGCCCGCGATCAGAAAGCGCCTCGCCCCCGTTCTCGCTGCCTTCGGCCTGGCCGAGCACGAGTAGCGGTTGGGTCAAATCTCGCAACAGCACAGGAAGCAGGAGCATCACGCGCACCGGTACCAGGAGGCTTCATGAAGCTTGAGCATGAGTTTGACAGCAACTTCCGCTATGTCATCGTAGCCGCCCGGCGCGCCCGGCAGCTCCAGAATGGTTCCACACCGCTGCTCTTCTCAGGCTCCACCAAAGCCTCCAAGATCGCACAGTATGAGATCATGGCCGGCCTGGTGCAGCATGTCCGGCATGAGACACCGGTGATCAAGCCTGGCTTCGACGCACCGGAAATCCCGCGCTTCGTCTAATGCTTACTGCTGCGCCTCCCCCCGCGCAGCTTCCAGCTTCGGCAGTTCCGCCCCGCTTTTCCAGATGCCTCTATCTATCCGCACCCGTTTGAATGCTTGCGCCCGTTAAGATGAAGGAGGCGTGAACACAAGCAGGGGAGCGGCCACGTGAAAATCACTCTGGGTGTCACCGGCGGTATCGCTGCGTACAAGGCCATCGAGCTCCTGCGCGCGCTACAGGCCAAGGCTCTCGACGTCCAGGTCGTCTTGACGGAAGGCGCCGGGCGCTTCGTCCAGCCCCTCACCTTCTCTGCGCTCTCCGGCCATGGCGTTCTCACCAACGGGTGGAGCGAGCGTGCCGCTGAGGAAGCCTCCGGCAGCACTCCGGCCATGGAACACATCGAACTCGCCCAGTCCATCGACGCGCTCGTCGTCGCGCCCGCAAGCGCTGACACTCTGGCCCGCTTCGCCCACGGCCGCGCCGATGACTTTCTCGCCACCCTCTATCTCGCTACCCTCGCGCCCGTCATCCTCGCCCCTGCGATGAACGTCCGCATGTGGGAGCATCCCGCCACCGAGCACAACATCGGCATCCTTCACCAGCGCGGCGCCATCATCGTTCCGCCTGCCACCGGCGAACTCGCCTGCGGCATGCAAGGCACCGGCCGCCTCGCTGAGATCCCCACCATCGTCGAAGCCGTGCTGGGCGCCCTCCACGGTGGCGAAGACCTCGCCGGCGAGACTGTTCTGATCACCGCCGGGGGCACCCGCGAAGCGGTAGACCCGGTCCGTTTCCTCGGCAATCGCTCCTCCGGCAAAATGGGCTATGCCCTTGCAGAGGCAGCCCGTCGTCGCGGCGCCCGCGTCATCCTCATCTCCGCACCCACCGCTCTTCGTCCGCCCGCCGGCTGTGAGATCGTATCCGTCATCACCGCTGAGCAAATGCGCAATGTCATCTTCAGCCGCCTCGCCGAGGCCTCGCTCGTCATTATGTCCGCGGCGGTAGCCGACTATCGCCCGCGCATAGTGGCTGAGCAGAAGCTTCGCCGTTCCGGCCCGCTTACCCTTGAACTCGAGCCGACCGAAGACATCCTGAGCGAGATCGTCGCGCGCCGCACCCCAGGCATGCTCGTCATCGGCTTCGCCGCAGAAACAGAAGACGCACTCGCCAGCGGCCGGGCCAAGCTTGTGCGCAAGGGCGCTGACGCCATCGTCCTCAACGACGTTTCGCGCGAAGGCCTCGGCTTCGACTCCGACTACAACGCGGCCACCTTCCTGACGCCCAGCACCGCAACCGATCTTCCCGCCATGCCCAAGCGCGCCCTGGCCGACCGCATCCTCGGCGAGGTCCTCCAGTTGCGCCGTCCGCAAACGCTCCTGGCAGAGACCGGCGCGGGCACCATGCCCCTTCGCTAAGCGTTTCTCCCTCAAAGGAAGTCGAAGCCACTCTCGTAGACGCGGCTTTTCCGTCAAGAAAAGCCGCATGCCCAGAACTCACGGATTACATCGAAGGGAGAAACGCTCGAGCCATGCCGCCGCTCACTCCAGAAGCCGCAGCTGCCCTGCGTGCCCAGCTCGGTTTTCTCCGCGACCTCGGCGTCTATGATATTTACCGACGTGAACCGCGATTCGGCTCCCTGCCCGCACTGACTGCTACAGCTCTCGTGACAGATTCAGCTTTCCTTTCGGAGCCGCCTTCCATCGCCGCTCTTCCACTCGAAACATCGCAGCCTGCTGCGCCCCTCAAGGGCGAATTAGACAGCGAAGCGGAGGATCCAGACATCGCTGCCCGCAAACGTGCGCTTCCCACTCCGCCGCCTTCGGCTCTCGCTGCGCAGCCCCTCGACCCCGAAGACCGTCCGCTCGCACTTGCACAGATCCGTGCCAACATCGGCGACTGCACCCGCTGTCCGCTCTCTGCGGAGCGCACCCACATCGTCTTCGGCGACGGCGACCCCAACGCCCGCATTCTCTTTGTCGGCGAAGGCCCCGGTGCGGACGAAGATGCGCAGGGCGTTCCTTTCATCGGCAAGGCCGGTCAGCTGCTCAACAACATGATCACCGCTATGGGCCTCACGCGCGGCTCTGTTTACATCGCCAACATCGTCAAGTGCCGTCCGCCCGGCAACCGCGTCCCAGAGCCCGAGGAAGCCAACACCTGCACACCCTTCCTCTTCGGTCAGATCGGCGTCGTCCGTCCCGAAGTCATCGTCGCTCTCGGCTCGACTGCCGCCACCTATTTACTCGGTGCCCGCAGCCCCTTGAGCGCTCTCCGCGGCCGCGTCCATCCTGCCTTCGGCGCAAAGCTCATCGTGACCTATCACCCGGCTTTTCTGCTCCGCGACCCGCGCCAGAAGAAAGAAGCCTGGGCCGATCTTCAGCTCGCCATGTCCGAGCTCGCACGCCCCTGATCCAAGCCCGCGCAGAGCCCATCCATCCTCCCTATGTGGGGGTCTGCGGAACTCTTACCTACTACCCTCCGAAAAGTTCTAGGGCGGCAGCAAGCCCTGTGCTATACCTCGTGCCACAAAGACAGGATCACTTCCAGCGCTCCCAAAAATCCTGCACAGGACTTTTTCGCCGTCGTCTGTCCTACTGCCCCTGACCGCTCGCCGCCTTTCAGCCGACCTCCCTTGCTTTCTGCGCGTATGTACCACCTTCAGGAGAAGTGCTCGCATGCCAGTTCAATCCCCTCGTTCGCGTCCCGCTCTGCGCCGCGTTGCTGCCGCCGCCTTGGTCTCCACCACGTTCTCGGCCCTGTTTGCCGCCACAGGCGCCGCTTCCGCACAAACCGCTCCGGCGCATACTGCCATCAACCTCGGCCGTCAAAGTGCCTCCACGCCGGTCACCGGCACCGTCTGGCTCCAGCTCCACAACAAAGCTGCTCTCGATGCAGCCGTCAAGGCCCTCTACACGCCCGGCTCCCCGACCTTCCAGAAGTTCCCTGACAAGGACGCCTTCAAGCAGTTCGCCCCCACTCCCGCGGAGATGGCCGCCGTCAAGGGGGAGCTCGCCGCGCATCACCTCACCGTCCTCAGCACCGACGCCAACAACTTCTCCGTCAAGTTCTCCGGCCTCACCTCTGACTTCGAATCCGCCTTTGGTACCGCCGTCAACCAGTTCCGTCTGGAGAGTGGCGCCACCGTCAAGTCGCTCACCGGCGTGCCCGCGCTTAGCGGACGCGCCGCCGGCATGGTCCACTCCGTCACCGGCATCGCCAGCCGTGGCATGCAGCCCGCCATCAAGTTCCCCACAGACCCGCACACCGGCCAGCAGATCGGCAAGCACGCCATGGTCTCCGTCTCGGCCTCGCAGCTCAAAACAAAGACCCTCGCCGCCGGCAAGCCCGCGGCAGCAAGCCCGGCAGGCGCGTTCTACTCCAGCCAGTGCTTCTACAATCCCACCGCGCTCCTGCTCCAGACCCCCGGCGCGACGCTGCCCGTAGCCGCCTATGAAGGCCTGGTCTACGGCGCGCCGCCCACTAATACCGCCGATGGCACCCTGAGCCCCTGCGGCTACTCCCCTGAGGACGTGCAGAGCATCTACGGCCTCAACACCGTCTACGGTCAGGGCTACATCGGCACCGGCCAGACCATCGCCATTGTCGATGCCTTTGGCTCGCCCACCATCCAGGCGGATCTCGCGGCCTTTAACTCCATCTACGGCCTGCCCACGCCCACCCTCAACATCTACCAGACCGCTCCTTTCACCGCGACCAACGCAGGCTGGGCTGGCGAAACCACCCTTGACGTCGAGTGGTCGCACGCCATCGCCCCCGGCGCCAACATCGCCCTCGTCACAACCCCCTCCAACATGGACGACGATCTCCAGGGCGGCGTCCTCTACGTGATCGCCAACCACCTGGCCAACGTCGTCTCCAATAGCTACTCCGACTACGAGACCGACTATCTGAGCAGCTCCGACCAGGCCGGCATCGCCACCTGGGATGAGATCTGCGAGATCGCTGCCTACGAGGGCATCTCCGTCAACTTCGCCACCGGCGACAACGGCGACCTCCTCGCCGCCGTCGGTGTCAAAGACGTCCCTGTCCCCGCCGACTCCCCCTACGCCACCGGCGTCGGCGGCACCTCCGTCGCCAACAACCCCATTACCGGCGGCGTCGTGCAAACCGGCTGGGGCAACAACTACGCGGAGCTCAGCAACACCAAGGGTCCGCTCGATCCACCGCACTCCTTCGGCTTCTATGCCGGCGCAGGCGGCGGTCCCAGCGCCGTCTTCCCGCTGCCCGCCTACCAATCCTCGCTCAAAGCCACCGGCCGCCAGATCCCTGATGTCTCCGCGATCGCCGACCCCTTCACCGGTGTCGAGATCATCTTGACCGAAGCGGGTGAGCAATTCGTCGAGGTCATCGGCGGCACCAGCCTCGCCACCCCCGTCTTCTCCGCCGAGTGGGCTCTGCTCGACCAGCGCTTCGGCACTCCCCTCGGCCAGGCAGCCCCCTACATCGCTCAGTTCGCCGGCACCCCCGCCATCACTGACATCGTGCCCCCGCCCACCATCCTCAATGGCCAAGGCGCCATCCTTGACAGCAACGGCCTCACCACCTACTCTCCGGCTGCCCTCGGGACGCCGCAAAACAGCAACCCCTTCCTCGGCACCCTCTGGAATATCGACGTGGGCTTCGAGTACTATCTCACCTTCGGCACTGACTCCTCCCTCCCCGTCACCGCCGGCTACGACAACGTCACCGGCTGGGGCTCCCTTAACATGCCCACCATCTTCACCGCCCTGGCCAGCGCTCAGTAGCTGCGACTAACTCGTCAGGAAACAAAGGCAGGCCCGTCAGGGCCTGCCTTTGTTATGCATAGATGTTTCCTAAGCGCAGGGCCATAAACCGGGTGCCCCAGGTCTCGCCCCTGAGTACCTGGGCAAAGCGAGATGGCGCGAAACCATACAGTTCGCCGCACCTACAAAAGGGTTCATCCTGAGCGAAGGATTTGCGTTCGCAGGGACCAATGCGGATGCCCCGGGTCTCGCCTCTGAAACTTAAGCAAAGCAAGACCTCGCGAGGCCACATAGTTCACCGCAGCTAGAGAGGGGTGGCCGAGCTTCCTCAAGACGCGGGCGAAAGAAGCCCTTGTGAAATTACATAGCTCATTGGTACCCAGAGAAGAATCATCCTGAGCGAAGCGAAGGTCTGCGATGAAGTCATAGTCTTTCGACACGAGTATGCTTTGCTGCGACAACGCACGCTGTAGGATTATCGCGACAGGAGAGTCCGGAATATACGACCACAATCTCGCTGTCACGAATGAACGCGCTGCTTTCAGTAGGTATACGGACCAGACTATTTCTGAAAGACAAGGACAGGTTTGTGGGTCAGGAACGCTCCAATGGTTATAGGGCGAAACTCGCAATCACCATCTTGTATGGCAGTATTTGTGCCATCGAGGTATGGACCTATACGGCCACTTCACTGTGGCATAAAGTGCCATTTAGACCTTCTTACTGGGGGCTCGCAGCGGACGCGTATTGCGCCTATACCTGTTGGTTGCTAGCTCGCGAAAGGCAAAGCAAAGCTGATCGCACTGCTGCACTGCTCATCACTGTACTTTTCCTTGCTAAAGTAGGGGCAGCCTTTGTGGGCGGATATGCCTCAAAGGCGCTTAATGGGATTGGCTGTGTTGCAGTTGCGATTGGCACTGTCATTCTGATCTTAGGATTTGCGACTATACGTCCGCATAACATAACAGCGTCAGGTACTCATCTGTAGTGAATCGGCCTTGGGAGCGATCTTTGCTGGTCGCGTGCCTTCTTGCCCCTAGCAACGCGACGCCTGGAAAGTCAATTGTCATCAGCCTGCCAAGCCCAGATGTAGACAAAGAGATGGTAGGCCCTAAAAGCCCTATCAGTCATCGCTGCGCTTCCAGTTGCTCGACCCAAAGTGGTGCGTCTTCGGGAAGTTCGTGGAAGCAATCAAAGCTCGCCTGCTCCTTTCCCGTTCTCCCGTCAGCAAGTATGCAAGACATGGCGAAGTGCAAAGGCCCTGACTCATAGGCAACCTGCCGGCCATTGTCTAGGAGGACTCAGCGCCACAAGAAGGGGCTCCCTGGAAACTTATGCACGATCCTCTTATGGCGTGAGATAACCAAGGCAATCGGAAGATCACCGTAGCCTTCTACCGAGGACAGCAGCGTCCATCCTTGGATCCCGTTGGGACCTTTGCGGTGCGGAGATTCTGTCTGTGCTCCCATACTCGGAGCCGCAATCATCGTCCAAACAGCCATCGCGATTGTCGTAGCCGAACGCATTTGTGAAACACCCACTCTGATAACGTCATAGTGCGCCAAGCCTTCTGCGGTCAACAACAGAAATGAGGCCGGCTACTCCAGGTCTCGCTTCTGAGACCTGACGACCTTCACTCTCAACCCACGCTCGCCCCCTGCTACCCTTTCCCCAGTGCCTCAGTTCTGCGATGTCGCCCTGCCCGTCCCGCTCGACCGCGTCTGGACCTACCGCTGCGCCCCGTCACCCCTCCCCGCCATCGGTGCGCGTGTCCTCGTCCCTTTCCGCAATGAGAAGATGTCCGGCATCGTCACGCGCCTCCACGACGACGCGCCCCCTGTTGAAGCCAAGCTCTTGCTCGCCATCGTTGACGCCGAGCCCGTCATCGCGCCCGACCTCATGGCGCTCGCCGAGTGGCTCGCCGGCTACTACCTGTGTCCGCTCGGCGAGGTGCTCCGCACCATGCTTCCCCTCGTCGCCGAGGTGCGCCACCGTGTGCTCCTCCGCATCGCCGAAGCCGGTCGAGCCGCCCTCTACGCTGGCGCCGCGCAGGGATCCTCCCGCCGTTCCCGCCGCACCCCGTCTGAGCAGGACGCCGAGTACAGCGTCCTCAACTATCTCGAAAACGGCGAGCCCGCGCGCATCCCTACGCTGCGTAGCGCCACTGGCGCAACCAAGGCCCTGCTCGATGGCATGCTCCGCAAAAAGTGGCTCACCCGCGAAACTGAAGCAGCCACCCGCGATGCCGCGCGCACCGTCCGCTGGGCCGTGCTGCAGCCCGAAGCACGCCTGCCGAAACTCACCGTTAACCAGCAACGCATCCTTGCTGAGCTCGCCGGTGCCGGCGGCGAGCTGCCCCTCCCGGAGCTGCGCCTCCTGCTCGCCCGCGGCAGCGTCGGCAACCCCGGGCCTGACGCCCCAGCCCCACCCGGCCCCTCGACGCTGGCAACTTTGGTCCGCCGCGGCCTCGTCGCGCTCGAAGAGCGCCCCCTCGCCTTCCACGTCTCCGCACTGGGCCACAACCACGCGCACGGGCACCAGCTCAACCCCGCGCAGACCGAAGCACTCGCCGCCATCGTCCTCGCGGTCACCGGCGAGGCGCGCAGCTTTACGCCCATCCTTCTACACGGCGTCACCGGCTCCGGCAAGACCGCCGTCTACCTCCAGGCCATGCAGCGCGCCCTCTCTGCCGGGCTTGGCGCACTCCTGCTCGTCCCGGAGATCGGCCTCACCCCCGCCATGGCCGGCCAAATGCATGCCGCCTTCGGCAGTGAGGTCGCTCTGCTCCACTCCGCGCTTACGCCTGAGGAGCGCGCTGAGCAGTTCCACCGCATCCGCCGCGGGGAGGCCCGCATCGTTGTCGGTACCCGCTCCGCCGTCTTCGCGCCCGTGCACGCGCTCGGCCTCCTCATCGTTGACGAAGAGCACGACGGCTCCTACAAGCAGGAGGAGATGCCCCGCTACCACGCCCGCGATGTCGCGGTGATGCGTGCCAAGCTGCTCGACGCGACCGTCGTGCTCGGCTCCGCTACCCCTTCACTGGAGAGCTGGCACAATGCCCAGCGCGGGCGCTACCGCCTGCTCACCATGAGCGAGCGCGTCAACAACCGTCCCCTGCCGGAGGTCGAGCTTATCGATATGCGGCAGGAGTTTCAGGAAACCGGGCAGGACCACCTCTTTGCCCGCAAGCTCGTCGAGGCGACCGAGGAAACACTCGGCCGCGGCGAGCAGGCCATCATCCTGCTCAACCGCCGCGGCTACTCCTATGTCGCCCTCTGCCGCTCCTGCGGCGAAAAGATCCAGTGCGAAAACTGCGCCATCGCCCTCACCCTGCACAAAGCCGTGCTCCGCCCCGGCGAACCGTCAGGAGCAAGAGACGGCGAGACCGGCGAGCAGGCCCGCGCCCGCGACCGCCTCGAGTGCCACTACTGCGGTTACAAAACGCGCGTCCCCTCCCGCTGCCCGCACTGCCAGTCGGAGCACCTCTTCTATCTCGGTGCCGGCTCCCAGCAGGGCGAGGAGCGCCTGCTTGAGCTCTTTCCGGGCGCGCGCATCGGCCGCATGGACCGCGACACCGTGCGCGGCCGCTTTGACATGGAGCGCCTGCTCGAGCGCCTCCACTCCGGCGAGATCAACCTGCTCGTCGGTACCCAAATGATCGCCAAGGGCCATGACATCCATGGCGTCACCCTGGTTGGTGTCGTCGGCTGCGACCATGCCCTTGGCCTGCCCGACTTCCGGGCCGCCGAGCGCGTCTTCCAGCTCCTCACCCAGGTTTCCGGCCGCGCCGGCCGCGGCAGCCTGCCCGGCAAGGTCCTGGTCCAGACCTTCTACCCCGAGCACTACAGCATTAGCTGCGCCGCCACCCACGATTACCACGCCTTTGTGGAGCGAGAGCTGCGCCACCGCCGCGTCATGCACTACCCGCCCTTTGCCGTGCTCGCCAATCTTGTGCTCCAGAGCGATCGCCTGGAGGAAGCAGCCGACTGGGCCGGTCGGCTCGGCCACTGGTTCCGTGAAACCATGCTGCCCGGCGTCCGCGTCCTCGGCCCCGCCTCGGCACCCCTGTCCCGGGTCAAGCGCATCTACCGCTTCCACCTGGTCGTCAAGGGCGAGAACCGCGCCGCCCTGCACAGCGCTCTTCGCGGCGCGCTGCAGTTCGCCGCGACCTCTGGGATCCCCCGCCGCAACCTGGTCGTTGACGTCGACGCGCTCAGCCTTATGTAAGGGTCATGTAGGGGCAGGGAAGTGAAAGGCGCCAGCATACAGGATCGCGCGCGATACAACGCCATACAGTCAAACGCAGGAACGGCACAGAAAACGGTACTAAAATATCATAACGAGGGCATACTTATGCATCATCCTGCATAAATATCAATTTGAGCTGTTTTTAGGTGACGCAAAACGGCGCGAAAATGACACCAAATCAGCCCAAAGTTGCCTCGAAATGACATGAAAAGGGCGGCTCTGGCCGCTCCCGGACGCGCTCAGTCGATCAGGTGCAGCTCCTTGCCCGGCTTGAACCGAACCGCCCGGCCGGGCGAGATCGTCACCTCAGTCCCCGTGCGCGGATTGCGTCCGATGCCCGTCTTTCTCGGCCGTACGTTGAACACGCCAAAGCCGCGCAGCTCAATGCGCTCGCCCGCGGCCAGCGCCTTCTTAAGCCGCTCAAAGATCGCGTCCACCGCCGCTTCCGACTTGTTCCGCGGCAATCCCGTCCGCTCTACTACCTGCTGGATGATGTCGTGCTTGATCATGTCACTCGTTCCACAAGGAGGTCTCCCGCGCATTGCGGGATCGGCTCAGCCTCCCGTAAGATGCAGATTCCAACCAGTTTCGTTTCAATAGTTTCCAAGCCCTTTTCAGGTGCGGGTTCACCGCCCGCAGGGAGCCCGATGTCAATCAAAAGCGATCGCTGGATCCGTACCGAGGCCCTTGAGCGCGCCATGATTGCGCCCTTCAGCGAGAAGCAGGTCAAGGAAGGCGTCATCTCCTACGGCCTCTCCTCCTATGGCTACGACCTGCGCGTCGCCGACGAGTTCAAGATCTTCACCAACGTCAACAGCGCCATCATCGACCCCAAGAACTTCGACGAGCGGTCCTTTGTCACCGTGGTCGCCCCCTCAGTCATCATCCCTCCCAACTCTTTCGCGCTGGCACGTTCAGTCGAATACTTTAAGATTCCCCGCGATGTGCTTACGATCTGCGTGGGCAAGAGCACCTACGCGCGCTGCGGCATCATCGTCAATGTCACCCCCTTTGAGCCCGAGTGGGAAGGCTACGTCACACTTGAAATCTCAAATACAACGCCTTTGCCTGCAAGAGTTTACGCGGATGAGGGCCTTTGCCAGATCCTGTTCTTCCAGTCCGACGAGCCCTGTGAAGTGAGCTATGCCGACCGCAAAGGCAAATACCAAAATCAGCACGGCATCGTGCTCCCAAAACTTTAAGAACTATGTGTCACCTCTTTTGCACACGTATTGCACAAAAGTAACCTTGCCTCATGGTGCCCTACGCGGTACAAGTAACGTGTACCAACGCAGATCTGGGGAACGGGGCTGAGCAGCGGGCGACCGCTTGATCAGCCCCTCTTTTTTGCCGCAAAGGCTGCCGGCTTCAGAGCGTCGACTTTTTAGCCGGGTTCTTTCGCATCGTCGGCAAAGGTGCATCCTAGTGCAGCGAAAGCACTTGGAACAGGCATGTCCCTCACATGCCTGCTACGGTTCTTCTAGAGGATTCTTGAATGGAGAAACAGATGATGAAAAAACTCCTGGCCTTTGTATGTATGGCAGGTATGAGCGTCTCGGCGTTGGCTGCCAGCGACAAAGACACAATCGACAAGCGTCTGGCGAATGCTACGAGCACGTTGAACGAGATCATGGGCACGCCCGACAAGTCGATTCCGAACTCGATCCTGCAGCAGGCGACCTGCGTCGGCGTCATCCCGGGTCTGGTGAAGGGCGCCTTTATTTTTGGCGCCGAGTACGGGCAAGGTGTGGTCACCTGCCGTACCGGCCATGGATGGAGCGCTCCTGCATTCATCAAGATGACGGGTGGCTCCGTGGGCTTCCAGATCGGCGGCTCCGGGACGGACCTAGTGCTGGTAGCGGTAAACCAGAAGGGCTTCCAGGACCTGCTGAAGAGCAAGTTCAAGATCGGTGGCGACGCGGCGGCAGCAGCCGGCCCGGTCGGACGCGATACGCAGGCAGCGACCAACTGGAAGCTGCAGTCGGAGCTGCTTACCTGGTCGCGGTCCAAAGGCCTGTTCGCCGGCATTGACCTGAATGGTGTGGCGGTTTATGAGAACACTGAGGACACCACCTCGTTCTATGGCCAGCCCCATACCTTTGAGGAAATTCTGAAGGGCAACGTGCTGCCTCCGGATGATGCGAAGCAGTTCGTATCAACCGTCGCTCGCTACTTCCGCGCCTCGCAAGGCAGCTAAGCACAACCAATACTTGCTGGAAACTAGCCCGGTCTGCGAGCCCTATTGCAGCCCGGGTTTTTTGCTGCTTACCTTTGCCCGAAGTATCGTGCGCCGTAGACTAGGGGCTGTACCTCACTCTTGGTGTAGAGGGCTTGGCTTCTGAGGCAGACGCTTGAATATTGGGCAGTACGCCTCCTGCATGCTGTGCTCGGTCATCTGCCACGCGGTGCCGCCCGCTCCCTTGGCGGAGCCCTGGGCGGGTTCGCCTTTCTGCTGTTCCCGCGTCTGCGGCGTACGGGTGAGCGCAATCTCCGGCTGGCTCTACCGGCGGCACCTGCTACTTGGCGGCGAAGCGTCCTGCGAAGGCTTTACCGGAACCTGGGCTGGCAGGTCGCTGAGTTCTGCCAGATGCAGCGCTATACGCGACAGAATACAAGCGGCTCCATCCGCTACGAGGGCCTTGAGCATTTCGAGCATGCGGAGGAAAAAGGGCGTGGCGTCCTGATCGTGACCGGCCACCTGGGTGCCTGGGAGCTTTCAAGCTTTTATCACTCGCTGATGGGCCACCCGATGAGCATGGTGATCCGGCGCCTCGACAACGAGCAGGTGGATCGTTTCGTAAACAGGATTCGCTGCCTGCATGGCAATCAGGTCCTGCATAAAGATGACTTTGCCCGGGGCCTGATTGCAGCGATGCGCGCGGGGCGCTCCGTCGGCATCTTGATGGATACCAATATGACGCCGCCGCAGGGTGTGTTTGTGCCCTTCTTCGGAGTGCCGGCCTGTACGGCATCCGGGCTAGCGCGTGTGGCAGCCCGCACAGGGGCAGCGGTGCTGCCGGGCTTTCTGCTGTGGCATGAGGAGGAGCGACAGTATGTGCTGCACTTCTACCCTGAGATCGTGCTGCAAAGGTCCGAGGACACAGATGCGGATGCGGTTGAAAACACAGCACGCTGCACAGCAGCGATCGAATCTGTGATCCGGGCGTATCCTGAGCAGTGGTTATGGGTGCACCGGCGGTGGAAGACAAGGCCTGCCGGGGAGCCGAGCCTCTACTGAGCGGCGCAGCATAAACCTTGCGAATGACAGTGATCTCCTCCAAGCCGATCCCGCTCCATGCGTTGGCAGTCGCGGTAGGGGCTGTCTTCGAGCCGGCTTCGACGCGCGACCGATGGATTGATCGTGTGGACAGTCCTGTTGCCGCCGGGCCCACATCGCTGCTGTTTGCGGAGGACGAATCCTCGCTCCAGGCCGCGCAAAGCAGTGCGGCAGCTGCCGTGCTGACAACCGCCCTGCTCGCAGCTAAGCTCCCAGCATCGAGCGCAGGGCCGGTATTGCTGGTGTGCCGGCAGCCGAAGCTGCTGTTTGCGCGGGCAGCGCGGCTGCTCCGGGCCGCGTCCACGGACGGTGGCATCCATCCCCTGGCGTCAATCGCTCCGACGGCGCAGATTGCAGAGGATACCGCCATCGCGGCGTTTGCCGTCGTGGGTGAGCACGCAGTGATCGGCCGGGGGAGCAGCATCGGTGCCGGGGCGGTGATCGGGGATGGATGCGTGCTCGGCCCGGAGTGCCGGCTTTATCCGCGCGTCGTTCTTTATGCCGGGGTGCTGCTGGGTGCGCGGGTGATTCTGCATGCCGGGGCGGTGATCGGCTCGGACGGTTTCGGCTATGTGCGCGACGCGGACACGGGGGAGTACGTGCAGTTCCCGCAGCAGGGTCGCCTTGTCATCGAGGACGATGTGGAGATTGGCGCGAACGCAACGGTGGACCGCGGGGCACTCGAAGAGACGCGTATCCGGCGCGGAACCAAGCTCGACAACCTGGTGCACATCGGGCACAACGTAGATGTAGGCGAGCGGGTCGTGATTGCTGCGCAGACAGGTGTGTCGGGTTCAAGCCGCATCGGCGAAGGCGCGATCCTGGCGGGGCAAGTAGGCATCGCGGACCATGTCACGATTGGCCCCGGAGTGATCTTAGGCGCGCAGTGCGGGGTGCCCTCGCACAAGCAGATCCGCGGGCCGGGGCAGCTGTTCTGGGGCACACCGGCTCGACCGATCACGCAATACTTGAAGGAGCTGGCGAGCCTGGCGCGCCTGGTCAAGAGCAGCCGCGCTGCTGCGCGGCGAGAGCGGGAGAGCTGACATGGCTGTGGTGGTAGTCGGCGGGCATTCGCGCAATATCGGGAAGACCTCTGTGGTCGCGGGATTGATCGGGGCGCTGCCTGAGCTCTGCTGGACAGCGCTGAAGATCACGCAGTATGGGCATGGCTTTTGCACCGCAGACGGAGCGGCTTGCGACTGCCAGACCGATGACCACACCCTGGCTGTGAGTGCGGAGCGGCCGGACGGCGACTCGACGACAGACAGTGGACGCTACCTGCGCGCTGGCGCCGAGCGCTCGCTGTGGGTGCGCACACGCGCCGGCATGCTGGCCGCGGCGATGCCGCGGGTTCGGAGGGAGCTGGACGCTTCGCGCAACGCGATCCTCGAGTCGAACTCGGTCATGCAGTTCCTGCAGCCCGACTTGTATCTGAGCGTGCTCGATGCGGGGACGGCGGACTTCAAGGATTCTGCGCGGTTGTTTCTCCCTCGCGCGGATGCGCTGATCATCGTGGACCGGCCGCTGCAGCCGTATTGGAAGGGCGTGTCTGGGAGGCTGCTTGCAGGCAAGCCGCGCTTCGAGGTGAGCGGCCCGGGGTATCTGTCCGAGAAGCTGGTGCAGTTTGTGCGTGAACGGGTAGCAGATACAGTAGTAGTCTGAGGAAACGGATCTTGGCGGTTACCCCCTACTTACCATTAGAATGCAGTCCAGATGACCAACGCCCGGTCTGTAAATGCAATTCTGGTGATCGCAGCTAGTATCCTCCTGCTCGGTATCCCGTTCCATCTGCGGCCGGACAACTTCGTTGTGGATGACGGGTATTTCTACCCGGAGATCGCGCGGTATATCGTCCACGGACAAGGCAGCACGTTCAATGGAATGATGCCGACGAACGGCTATCATCCGCTCTGGATGATGGTATGCGTAGCCGCCGCATACTTGACCTCGGCTTCCTCCCCGCTGCTGCAGCTCCTGGCGTACATCCAGGATGCATTGATCTTGTTCAGCCTCGCAGCTCTGACGCTGATCGCGCACGAGGCTCGAAAGTACGGAGCTTTTCTAGGCAGCGTTTCTCTCCTGTTCTTTACGATGGTCCTCGGCATCTGGCGACTGCTTGAGGCGAACCTCGCATTGGCGCTGCAGGTTGGCAGCCTCCTCCTTGCCATCCCAGTGCTGCCGGAGGTGCATCGCCGTTTAGGGAAGGCACGGGTACCAGTGCTGGGCGTCTTGCTGGGATTGACCGTGCTGGCGCGGCTCGATCTTGTCTTTTTCGCGGCCACTCTTTTTATCTACCAGGTATTCCAACAAGAAGCGGGCCTGACTCTCGCGTCTCGATTCGGTAAGGTCGTCATAGAGGTCGCGATAGCGGCAGCTTTGATAGCGCCGTACCTGGCATGGAACTACCACCTCTTCCATCACCTGCTGCCTATCAGTGGAGCGATCAAGAGCACCTTTCCTCATGTGCAGACGTGGAGGATCGGTACGTTCTTCTATCCGGTTATTGGCGCGATGGTCTTGAATGGCATGCTGTTCTTTCGCAGGCACGTGTCCCCATTTGACCATATGTGCAGCGTGACAGCCGTTGCTGCATTTTTGCACATGGCTTATACGCTTTCCTTTGGCGAACTGGCGCCCTGGTACCTGACGACCGGCTACCTCACTGTGGCGCTGTGCATCATCTGGCTGGCAGACCTTGTGCTGCGCAGGCTTCCTCGTCCAGGGATCGTTGAGATCGGCGCTTCTGCCCTGGTCTGCCTCCTTTTTCTAAGCATCGGCACGCTCCGACTCTTTTCCAACCTCACGTACACGCGGCTTCTTCGCGGCGATGTCTCTTTCCATGGCTCCTATGTGGAACCGAAGCGGGCGCTTGCGGAGAAGCTGCGCACAACCTTACCCAGGGGTAGCAGGGTGTTCGTCTTTGATGCCCCCGGCGGAGTGGCTTTCTACTCCGGCTTGAGCATCCTGCCGGCAGACGGGCTGGTCGCGGATTACGCCTACAACGGGGACGTGGTCCGTCAGGGATTCGCGGCCTATGCAGCCGCAAAGCACATCGACTACTTCATCGCTCCCTATCTCCGGCCTGGGCAGGTCTATGATCGGCTGTCACTGCGCGGCATGAGGGCTGGAGGAGGACAGACGATGGAGGTCTTTGCCCCGCTGACGCGCGCCAGTGCAGGCACGGTCACCCTGCGTGACGCGGATCTCGTCTTCTTTGCACGCGACACCAATCCTGATCTGGAGACCTTGTACCCGCAGGTGGGCGTATGGCGGATCGAACACTAGAAGGCGTCGTAAGCCGTTGTCGACTTCGGGAGTCGATAGCCGCAGCCTTGTTTGAGAGCGGCTAGGCAGCCCGGCTGAGAAAGCGGCGGCTGAGCCATCGGCGTACGGGCTCGTCGTAGAGCTTGAGGTAGGCGTATGCGAGCCCTACGCTTGTGACGAATGCAAGGCTGCCGACAAGAGCGCCCAGGCCGGGCGAGATCCTGCGCTCGAGCACCCATGCCGTGTAGAGATAGATGATGGGGTAGTGCGTGATGTAGAGCGGGTAGGAGATGCCGCCGAGCCACTTGGACAGCGCAGTGGAGCGGCTGCTGTTGAGCCCCTCGCCGGCACCGATAGCGACGATGAGGGGAAAGACGAAGATGATGGTAAGGCTGTCATAGAGGCTGTTGGCCCATAGCGGAGCGCCCGGGAGGCGGGGTAGGCAGAGCACGACGGCGAGCAGCAGACTGCAAAGGCCGAAAGCCCCTTTGACATGGATTCGCCTGCCGGAACGCATGAGCAGCATGCCTGCCAGGAACGGGAACAGGAGCCGTGCAAAGCCGGTGTGGAGCTCGTCGGCATTGAGACTCCACCCGCCGATGACGTCTCCCTGCGAGCTTGTCAGAGCTAGCTGAACAAGGAAGACGGCGGCGAGCAGCGTGAGCGCGGCCAGGATGCCGAGGCGTAGCCTGCGCAGGACCAGGGCGTAGAGGATGTTGGCGACGTACTCGAAGAAGAGGGACCACGCCGGGCCGTTGAGCGGATGCATCTCGTTCCAGCCGCGGATGTCCATGGAGGGCGGGAGAGGTACAAGCGTGAAGCCGACGAGCATCACGAGCAGCATCCTGGAGACGGGTGTTGCATGGATAAGCGGGAAGGTGGAGCCGGACTGAGAGTAGAAGAGCGCTGCTCCTACGACGCTGCCCAGCACGACCATGGGCTGCAGGCGGATGAGGCGGCGCTTTGTAAAGTCCCACAGGCTCATGCGGGACCAGCGGTCGTCGTAGGCGTAGGCGACGACGAAGCCGGAGAGCAGGAAGAAGAAGTCGACGGCGAGGTAGCCGTGATTGAGGATCTGCTTGGCGTGGTTGCCGCCGGACCAGGGCTCAAAGAGGTGGAAGGCAACGACGATGAGGGCAGCGACGCCGCGCAAGCCGTCGAGGACTTCGTAATGCTGCTTGCTTCGCAGGGTTGGGGCGGTCTGGCTCATGGTTGGTGAACATCATACCGGGCGGCGGCTGCTCCGTTCTTTATGCGAGCGGAGCCGGATGGGCGGGATGCTGGGCGTCACTTTTGACGGTGCTTCTGCTCGCACAAGGGTGGTTTTGAGGGTGCTTTTTGGTGCAGATTTGTGCCATTTTCGTGCCGTTTGGTGCCACTTACGAGCGAGCGGAAATGCACTTTATGCAGGATGGTGCATAAACATGCGGTGTCAACAGTACCCTCGTACCGTTTTGCAGGTACCGAAGTGATTGACAAGGTGCCGGCTCCGGCGAGGGGGCTCTTTGCGCAGGAGGTGCATCCGGGCGTGAAGGTCCCACGCGGAGGGTGGGTTTTGTCAAGGTAACCGGGCCAGTGATCTTGACAAAGGGAATTTCCCAGGTGGGAAGACGGGGTGTGGGGGAGCGAAAGCTACTTAGCTGGGGGGAAGGCTTCGGGTTGGAGGGAGCCGTCGCGCTGGCGCATGAGGATCTGCACCTTGCCCTCGGCAGCCTCGAGTTGCTCCTTGCAGGCGCCGGAGAGTCGCATGCCTTCTTCAAAAAGCTTGATGGAGTCTTCGAGCGGGAGGTCGCCGCGCTCGAGCTGCGCGACGATGGTTTCGAGCTGCTTCACGTTCTCTTCAAAGGTCGCCATGGGTCTGCTTACAAGAGTAGCGCGGGAGGGTGGGGGTGGTCACGGGTGCGGCGCGTTCGACAGGAGTAGAAGCTGCGGACGAAGCACGGCATGGTGGCATGAGGGTAGCGCGAGGGGTTGCGGGGGCGGAGAGCGGCATGCTACAGGGCTGGGTCGGTGCGGAGGATTGTTGCGGGGCTGGTTCCGGGCGTGGCTTCTGGGCTGCTGCCGGTGAGCCGCTCGCGGAGTAGGAGGAAGGGCCGCTCGACGGAGAGGTAGAGCGCGGAGGCGCCGAGCAGGCAGCTGACCGCGTAGATCGTGGCTGCTTTGAGATCGCGGTGTTGGGTGAGTCCTGGCAGGTAGACGTGCGCGAGGTGGGCCATTTCCTTGTGTGTGAGGTAAAGGCTGAAGGCAAGCAGCGCAAGCAGGCGTGCGCCGTGAATGCGCGTTCGGCTGAGTGCGCTGCCGGGGCTTACGGCAGAGGCCGTGAGCAGCGCGAAGGCGAGTGCGAGCAGGGGAGGGCCCACGATGATGTTCCCTTGCGCGATGAGTGTAGCAAAGGCGGAGCGATCATGCGAGAGCCAGAGGCTGCCGGCCAGCAGGGCACAACCTGTGGCTGCCGTGAGGGTGCCGCGCTGTGTCAGGCGTGCCCACCAGGCCGGGCGCAGGATGCGGGTTAGGGCAAGGGCGACCCCGGCGAGAAGGCTGTCAAGCCGCGTGTGCGTGGGGTAGTAGATCCGCTCGAGATAGCGCAGCGGGGATGCGTCGTCTGCGGGCAAGACCACGTGGAAAAGGAGCAGACCGCGGACAAGCATGCCAGCAGCCACGAAGAGCGCGAAGAGCGCTGCTGTTCCCCTGGCAGAGAGCCGGTGCATAGTGGTGCGGAGTAGGAGCGGGAGCAGGAGATAGAAGTGCTCTTCTACGCAGAGCGACCAGGCATGCGAAAAGCTCTGGTTTTGTGCGTAGTCGATGCGGTAGTTGAGGGTGAAGGTGAGGAACTGCCAGGCAGGGGAGAGGCCCGGTTGTTCGCGCCAGGTGGGCCACGCGCAGTAGAGCAGCAGGACGATGAGGTAGGCCGGCAGGATGCGGAAGGCGCGGCGGCTGTAGAAGCCAGCAAGCGAAGCGTTGCGGCCCTCCCTGTGCGAGCGGACCAGTTGTAGGCCGATAAGGTAGCCGCTGAGAACGAAGAAGAGGTCCACGCCCATCCAGCCGTACTGGGCGACGGCTTCTAAACCCGGAGGCAGTTGGGATTGCAGGTGGAAGAGGATGACCCACAGGATGGCGACAGCTCGAAGGGTGTCGAGGCCGGCAAGGCGTGTAGGTGCCTGGGCAGTCACGGGGAGTTGCTTACGGCGTGTGGCGTGCTGCGGTGTCGCTCGGCTCATAGCTGATACAGCAATGGTTACAGACCGAGCTCGGAGAGGCCGGGGTGGTCGTCAGGGCGGCGGCCGAGGGTCCAGCCGAAGAGGCGGTCTTCTTCGCGGATGGCGACGTCATTGACGGAGGCGATGCGGCGGCGCATGAGGCCGGCATCGGGTCCACTATCAGGTCCGGCGTTGGTGAACTCCCAGAGCTCGTTGCCGTAGGAGCGATACCACTGGCCCGTGGTGTCATGCGACTCGTAACAGAAGCGGACAGCCATGCGGTGCTCGCGGAAGCCCCAGAGCTCCTTGATGAGGCGGTACTCGAGCTCGCGCTGCCATTTGCGGCTGAGGAACGCGATGATTTCATCGCGGCCGCGGAGGAACTCGGAGCGATTACGCCACTCGCTGTCGAGGGTGTAAGCGAGAGCGCAGCGCTGCGGGTCGCGGGCGTTCCAGCTGTCTTCGGCAGCGCGGACTTTAAGGCGCGCTGTTTCATCGGTAAAGGGTGGTGCAAGAGGGAGATTCGATGGCGGGGCCATGCGCTTGTCCTTTCTGTTGCGAGGAGGCTAGGCGGGTGTGGCGACGGCGGCGTGCGCCGGGAGTACGGCGGACAGAGTTTCGACGGCGGTCTCGTAGCGGCCAAAGGGAGCAGAGGCGGCAACGCCCTGGACCATGGGACGGGCGACAGAGAGCATCTCCTGCGCGATGCGGATGCCCTCCGCGCGAGCGGCCAGCTTGCCGTCGGAGCCCTCACCGGCTTCAGCCATGCGGAGCATGATTTCGTCAGGGACAGCAACGCGTAGGTCGTTCTTCATGAACTCAGCACTGCGCAGGCTGGTGAGCGGCCAAATGCCGGCGATGACAGGGATGCGGAACTGCTCCACGCGGCGGAGAAAGCTCTCCAGCAGGCGGAGGTCAAAGACGGGCTGGGTGATGGCGTACTCGGCGCCGGCCTCGACTTTGTAGGCGAAGCGCCGGAGCTCGTTTTCAATGTCAGGGACGCCGGGGTTGGCGGCGACGGCGACGGTAAAGCCGGCGGACTCCCCGATGCTGTTGCCCCCGATATCGAGGCCGTGGTTGAGATTGCGCACGATATTCACCAGGCCGATGGCATCGACGTCAAAGACAGCTGTGGCGTCAGGATAGTTGCCGAGCTTGGGCGGGTCGCCGGTGAGGCAGAGGATGTTCTTGAGCCCGATGGAGGAGGCACCGAGCAGGTCGCTCTGGATGGAGAGGATGTTGCGGTCACGGCAGGTGTAGTGCAGGACCGTCTCGATGCGGGCGTGCTGTTGAATCTGAATGCAGAGGCTTTGAGCGCTCATGCGGGCAGAGGCGCGGGGCGAGTCAGGCACGTTGATGGCGTGGACGCCGGCCTCAGCAAGCAGGCGTGCGCCGGCGAGCTCGCGTGTGGTGTCGACACCGCGCGGGGGCACGATCTCAACGAGGGTAACGAACTCGTGCTCGGCAAGGAGGCGGCCGATGGAGGAGCGCTGTGCGAGGGGCGCGGGCGGGGTACTGTCCTTGGGCGGGGCGGCGGTCCGTGAGTTGCCTTGTTTCCCTCTGCCTGCGGCAGCAGCATCGGTCGCAGCGGTCTTCATGGCGCTCTCAGCACGCAGGGAGGCACGCATGGCGCGGGTGTGGGCAGGGGTGGTGCCGCAGCAGCCGCCGATGAACTGGACGCCGGCCTTGAGGAACTTACGGGTAAAGCTGCTCATGTACTCCGGCGAGCAGAGATACATGTTGCGGCCGTCGATGGCGCGGGGGACGCCGGCGTTAGGCATAGCGAAGAGCGGCAGGTGAGAGGCGGCGGCCATGCACTCCATGGCGCTGAGCACGGCGGCGGGGCCGGTGCTGCAGTTGACACCGATGCCATCAGCGCCCCAGCCTGCGAGCCGGACCGCGGCGTGCTCAGGGTCGGTGCCATCGAGGCAGAGAGCTTCTTCATCGACGGTGACCATGACGGCGACGGGGAGGTCGGGGGCGGCTTCATGCGCAGCGGCCAAGGCCTGCTCGGCTTCTGCAAGCGACATCATGGTCTCGATGAGCAGGAGGTCGACACCGGAGCCGCCGGAGTGGGCGGGGCCGTCCGCGGCAAGTGCGCGGATCTGCTCAGCGAAAGCAGCGCGGGCTTCTTCGCGGGAGGCCTTGCCGAGCGGCTCGAGCTGGATGCCGAGGGGACCGACGGAGCCGGCGATGAAGGCCTCAGAAGCCTGCTTGCTGCGGAGCTGGGCTACGGCTTCGCGGGCCAGCTGCAGACCGGCGGCGTTGATAGCATCGACTTTCCCTTCAAGACCGAAGCGCTGGAGGCGGAAGCGATTGGCGCCAAAGGTGTTGGTCTCGATCAGCTCCGCGCCGGCCAAGAGGTACTCCTCGTGAATGCCGCGGACCAGATCGGGCTCAGAGAGGTTGAGCTCGTCGTAGCAGCGATTGATAAAGACGCCACGGTCATAGAGGGTGGTGCCCATGGCGCCATCGCAGAGGATGGGACGCTCGCCGAAGAGTGCTTGCAGTCTGTTTGCCATGGTGTTGGGTGGTACAAACCTTCATGCTAACGCCGTTCTCGTATGGGTGGAGAGGGAGAGTTTCGGTGGAGGGTGGCTTTTCCCAACGGAAACGCCACCATCTGCATCGCCGGTCCTTCTCAATACGTACGAGAACGGCTATGAGCCGGCCTGATGGGGTGTGCCAGGCGCGGAAGCGCTTTGTTATACTCAGCTTGCCTTTGGGCGGCCCGTGGCTGCCGCAAGGGATTGGGGATCTCCTTTGCATCTGTTGAACCTGTTTGTCTCTGCGGCGGCCCGTGGCTGCCGGTATCTGCGCCTCGTTTCTGTGATCAGTGCACTGCTGCTTGTTTCGCTTGGGCTAGCGGCCTGCGGCCAGAACTACTACTATGGCGGGCGTGTGCTGCCGCCGAGCGGCATCTTGAACCGGGTGATGATTGCGGCCCAGGTGACGGCGCTGGGTGCGCCGCGCGGGCAGCTGACGCTGGTAGATGCCTTGTATGACATCCGGCATAACTACAAAAATACGGTGGCTGCGTTTCCCTTGAATGGATTCAACGGATCGAGCCTGCCGGTGACGATCCAAAACCAGCCTGCGGAGACGGCGGGCTTGGTGTTTTCTGTGTCGGACGGGAGCATGCAGGCGGCGAACTACGCGACGGAAGCGGCTACAAGCTTCTTTGTGGCACCGGCAACGAATGCGATTGCGACCTCGATCTTTTCATCGACGACGCGGACCTACGTGATTGCGGCGCAGCCGCAGATCCATGCGCTCGAGATGTTTGACGCGACGACCTCACCGACAACGTTTCTGCTGAACCTGCCGGGTGTGTTTCGCGTGTCGATCAACCCGGCGGGCACGATTGCGCTGGGATTCGTGCAGAACTCGGATCTGGTTTACAGCGTGGTGCACCTAAACGCGCAGCAGCAGGCAGCCGCGGTGAACAACCCGCACTACCTCGGCGCGGAGGACTGCGAGCCGCAGAACCTGCCGCAGTACTGCGTGTACCAGGTGAATGCGGGGACTGCGAGCTTTGATCAGCCGACCAAGGCTGTGTTTTCGCCGGATGGTTCGTCCGCCTATGTGCTGGACTGCGGGCCGGAGTGCGGCGGCGTGACGGCAGGGCTGACGCGGATCCCGCTGCCAGCTTCCGCTCTTAACACGGGCGCGGCGGGGCCGGCGGGATTATCCCTGACTGCTTCGCAGTTCATCCCGGTGCCGGGCGGGGTGACGGATGCCTTATTCAACGGCAACACGATGTATGTAGCCGGGCAGCAGCTGCTGCCGGATGGGCTGTTTACCGGCGAGCTGACGGTGATCAATACGAACGGCTTTACGGTGGGCGCGCCGATCCCGATCTCGGACGGGACCCACAGCCGCATGGTGCTGGCGGACGACAACACGCTGTGGGTCGGCTCCTCTAACTGCCAGGGCGGTGAGCGCTACCGGCAGGCGCAGAATGGCGGGACGGCCGCGTACGGCTGCATGACGATGTTCAACACGGGGACGAACACGGTGACGACGATTGAGTCGTACAAGGGTGATGGCACCGGGATCGCAGCTGTGACGGCGCTGCACAAGGTGTACACAGCCGAGGGCGGTCAGGTGTACATCTACAACACCCAGAGCGGCGCGTCGCTGGACAATGCCAACGTAACTGTACAAGGCATTGTGACCGATGTGGCGTACATGGATGCGCCAGACGACTCCGACAACACCTGGTACTAGGTCCTGGCCGGACGGGCGGCGCGGCGCTTCGCGCCGGGTGATGCTGGGTGCGCAAGTGCTGTGGCCCTCCCGGTGGTCGGGGGTGAAGTTTGGCTAGACAAGGGCGCGCATCCCAGAGGGTGCGCGCTTTTCATTTTGGGCTCGGTGCGTGGAGGAATGCATGCAGGCAGTGGACATCTTGGCAATTGCGGCGCACCGCGATGATGTGGAGCAGACCTGCGGAGGGACGCTGCTGCGGGCGCGCGCGCAGGGGCGGCGCACAGCGATTGTGGACCTAACGGCGGGCGAGGCAGGGACGCGCGGGTCAGCCAAGGACCGGGCGCGCGAGGCGGCGTGTGCGGCGGAGATCCTGGGCGTGGTGCACCGGGAGGCGCTGGACCTGCCGGATGGTGCGGTCGAAAACACATACGCGAATCGGCTGAAGGTTGTGCGTGTGGTGCGCGCGCTGCGGCCGCGGGTGGTGATTTTGCCGTACTGGACGGCGCGGCACCCGGACCATAGTACATGTGCGGTGCTGGGGTATGAGGCATGCTTTCTGGCGGGGTTGAGCAAGCTCGAGACACGTGGGGACGACAGTCTCGTGCAGACGGCGCACAGGCCGTTCAAGATTGTGTATGCGAGCCTGTACGCGGATGTGCGGCCTTCCTTTGTGGTGGATGTGACGCCGTATATCGAGCAGCGGCATCAGGCGTTGATGGCGTACGTTACGCAATACGGCAACCAGAGCGCGGGCGCGGGGCTGTTTGTGCCGGAAGAGGAGATTCGCGAGCGGACGTTTGCGGAGGCACGGCATTACGGGCTCCTGGGCGGAGTGCGGTACGGGGAGCCATTTGTGCAAAAGGAAGTAGGCCTGGTCAGGGATTTGCTGATGGTGCCGGTGCAGTCGATTTGAGCTGGCCGGTTAGGCAGCGTGGTGCTCGCACTGCACAGAGCTTCGAATCATCCGATGGGCGGAGCTTGGTGTAGTGGGATCCAGGTCGCAGGGGCGAGACCCGGGGCGCCGTGTCGCTATATGTAATTCTCGATGTTCCCGGGCCGCTTCTTCGATGTTCCGAGTGTGCTCTGTAAGGAAGCAAGACAAACAATAGATTCTTAGGATCCTTACAGCATATTCTCACCGCCTAAATGTCTCTGTTTCTGTAGACCTAATCAACTAAGCTCGGTGGTAGCAAACGAGAGTATGTACTCTTACTCAAATGAGTACTGCAAGACCCCGGCCACACAGTCGATAATGTCTAAGTATTCTCACAGGCCAGGAGACATCCCACTGTGACGGAACTGTGCGAATACGATCATACGGTGCTACCCCGCTTCCGTGCCCCCTCAGCCCAGCTGGTACGCCTATTTGCCCGCGATCCGCGCCGCGCTCGGGGAGTTCGATACGCCGACGCTCGACCGCGTCATGGTCGGGGATTTATTTGGGCTCTCGCGCCGCCAGGCTATCCGGCTCATGGCCCAGGTCCGGCCGGCGCAGCCGCCCCGGCACGGCGTCGCAGCCGTCATTGCGCGCGCGGAGCGGCTCGACCGGCTCGTCAGCCACAAGCCGGTCCACAAGCCGGTCCAGGGTCCACAAGCCGGTCCAGGGTCCGGTCCAGGGGCCGGGCCAGAATGCAGTGCAAGGCGCGCTCCGGCGCCGCGCAGCACTTCGCTCGGAACTCGCCGCCGCGGCGCGCGAAGCTGAAGCCCGGCATACGCCGGTCGTATCTGTCACGGCCTCTGTTACATATCTCGCCCCTGCTCCGCTCCGGAGGATTCGGCTGCGGGCTGGCTCGAGGGCATCGCGCTCGCCGAGCCTGGTTTGCTGACCCTGAGGTTTGCTTCGGCCGAACACCTGCTCGGTCTCGTGCTCGCGCTTGCCGAAGCGGCGGCTGCGGATTACGCGAGATTCCAGCAACGGCTTGAAGGCGCTGGTGCTGGAGGTGCTGCGGCTCCTCTGAAGCGGCAGCCGGAGCCAGCCCCGTGATCACGGTCGCCATCGGGCAAAGCTACGACGGGCCGCTCGATGTGTTGCTAGCGCGCGTGCGCCGGGAAGGCTACGCGATGGACCGGCTGCCGGTCGCGGAAATCACGCGGCAGTATCTCAGCTATCTGCGGGGTGCGCCCAAAAATCGGGACGGACATCGATGTCGACGAAGGAGCCGAGTTCTTCGAGACGGCCTCCTGGCTCGTGCTGCTCAAGAGCCGCGCCCTGCTCCCCAAAGTCGCCGGCGAAGAAGCGCCCGAGCAGGAGCTCGCCCGCGCGCTGCTCAACCAAGACGCCCTGCGCTCCGCTGCTAGCCGGCTGCGGGAGCGGCTCGATGGCGCCGGGCTCAGGCTGGACCTAAACCGGGAGGACGATACTCGGGAAGACGATCCCGGAAGCCGCATGGGCAGCGCAGAGGAATCGATCATTGCAGTGCCGGCAGAAGGGCGGAGGCCGCGGCTCAGACCATACATGATGTCCTGCTCGCGGCCCGGCGCGCCCTCGAGCAGGCCCGCGCTCACGCGCAAGGCGCGACCATATTCGCTGCCGACCCGTACGCGCTTGAAAGCCTCTGCCGCGAAGTCAAAGAGCGGCTTGCCGCGCTCGAGCCCGGCCGCGGCATCTCGACCGAGGCGTGGTTCGCGGAGGTCCCTGACACGCAAGCCAGGTGTGCGCTGCTGCTTGCCCTGCTCGAGCTGGCCCGGCTCGGGCGTGTGCTATTTAGATGTCTCAGCTGAGGAGTGGACGCACCGGATTGCTGAGAGGGAGCACATCTTCCAAGAGGAGGCAGACATACAAGTGTCGCGTGCAAAAAAGGGCAGTGTAGGTTCAACGCGATGCGCGCGCATCACAGCTCGCACCCTCACTCCACCCCAAAAGATAGCGGGAAGGTTCTGGCCCTGGAGGCTCGGTCAAGGACGCGTAAGCGCCGTGCTTCGGGCACGGGGGGCTACCTGCCGGCCGTCCTTGACGGATTCTCCAGGTCTGGAATCCAGCCATGCTGCTTTGCGGGTGGGGGCACTTTAGCGGAGCTGCTGTGTGCGAGAGCGCGGTTTGCGGCCGCCATGTTTTATTTGGCGGCTTAGGCGCGCGCGCGATGTGTGGAGTAGGCTTGCCCCGAACGGTTTATCTCCTACCTATCTGAGTGCGGCTCTAGCCGTCCGTGCTCATGAAGGGTCTGAAAGAGCGCGGGCAGGCGACCTGAAATAGTGGTCGCGATAGGGAGGGCTGACTGTAGAGGTAGAGGCCTTAATCATTTTGAGGTCCCGTCTTCTACAAAGGTCTGCGGCTCGAATCCGGAACACCCATTGCCCAGATTGCATCCATAAGCGACTGCTCTGGTGAAATTGCAGTCACCGTCAAGGTTGTCCTTCTGAAAGCGGGAGTTCTCAAGGGCGCAGTCGACAAACCTTGTATCCGTGAAATTGCAGCCAAGGAAAACACAACGCTCGAAGCGGCAGCGTAAGAAGGTCACGCCTGAGAAGAAGCCCCAGTACCAATCCAGGCCTTTGAAGGTGCAATCAAGGAAGTCCCCGGAGACGGACTTGCCTTCGACCGCGAAATCCTCGAAGGTGCAGAACTTATAAAGATCGTCGTCCCACTGCTGAGTGTCTGCGGTTTGACCGTCCACGGTTGTCGATCGCATGACTACCTCGCCCTCCCAGGCTGCGCGCCCATCTACATACGATAATGTCCTTTGTCGGATGTATAGGGCAGATGAGCCGTCGCTTTAAAGCACTTCGTTAAACTCCGAAAAAGCTCTTCGTCTCCGAACACAAGTGGTTGAGAACCGGCAGTCCGGCTTCACGCGTACAGTTCGAGGTGGATAGAGGCGATCGCCATCTGCTCCTTGACAGCAAGCGGGCATACCATCTTGGCTTGGCGGCTGCCAAACCTGCGCATTCCTCTTTGAGCGACTCAGTGACGCCAATCAGCCGTTGCAGATCGAGGCTGCGGCAGAAGCCCTTCGTCCAGGCGTCGACTCCCTGAACGACGACATTGTGAACGTCATCGGGCATCTTCTGCCGGAAGGTGAGTAAAAGGTTGTTCTCGCGGAGGCCCCGGTCTCTCTTGTGAAGCCAGGTGACGTAAACGACTATTTCGTCAACGAGCAGATGCTGCTATGAGGCGAGGACAATTTCTGGTGCCTGCCCCATGGCCCTCGCGTGCCGTACTTTCGAGCAGGTGACCAGCAAATTGGCAAAGATGCGAGGCTCTTCAACTTCGTCGTTCCCATGTTTCCGACAAAGTGGCTCATACTGACAACCGTGTCCGAATACATGGAGGGTTTGCGAACGAAAGCCTCCGGCACTGCTCTAGCATTAGCGGTGCTCGACGTCCGGAGTCCGGCCGATTGGAATGAGGACCGAAGCAAGGACATCACAGAACATTGGTGCCTCACACACTACCTTCTTGACGGGCACCATAAGCTGAACGCCGCCGCAGAAGCACGGAAGCCGCTACGCCTCCTGAGCTTCATCGCTGTAGCCCAAGGCGTCTCCACAAGAGAAAATATCGAAAGCGTAGTCGAGCTGCTGTCCCGTGCTCCACAGAGAATTGCGTCCGCCGACTAGAGCCTAGAGAACGAATGCGATCAAAGAAATCGCCAGAGTGCAGCGTACTCGCCTAAAACGCTCGTTTCAGGCTTAACAAGACTGCGTTTCCTCAGATTGGAAGCTTGAGGTGACGCGGAACCTTTTGATTGAGAGACGCCACGAGCGCCTCGTCCATGTAGTCGTACTTGTCGGGAATGCCGAGGACAACCACTCGCCGCGTCTTCAGCAAAGAAGCATACTTTTACTCAGCTTGCGTTTGTGAAACTGTTTCCATCGCGAAGATGATGTCTGCCCATTTGATCAGGTCAGCCGAAACGACGTTCTCTGCATCCTCACTCGTTCCAGCAGAAGCTGCCGTGATTCCGGCTCGCTTAGCAAACAAGGTCTCCGCGGTTGGGCTACGGAGGCGGTTCCGACTGCAGATGAAGAGGACGTTCACCTTCTTAAGGTAGCTGGAAAACAGCATGAGCTGGACCATTCAATAAGCTCAAACGCTTGAAACGTCCGTGTCAGTGAGGACAAGATGCTCTATTGACCTGCTTCTGGGTCAGAGCGAGCATGATTTATGCTGCCTCTCCTGTTTGCATTGGTGATCTTCTTCTTTCTGGTCATCGGAGCGGTGCTCTTTCTAGCGTGCGTCGCAATGCCGCCCCTACGTCGTTACGCGTTAAGCGCAGCACTATGGTGCGCAGCCTGGGGGCCTTGCTCTGTCGCCCTGATGTTCCTGGCGGGCCTTGCGCTGGTGGCTCAGGCGCTTACTCCCCAAATTGGAGCTATTGAAAGGCTGCATGCTCCGCATCTTCCGAAGGCGCTTGGTTGGAGTTACGTAGTCCTGGGAACGGTAGGCACAGCCACCGTGGCGACCGGACTCGCCTGGCTGCATCAGGTCGTTGCTCGTCGGATTACGTTCGCATTTTTCCGCCTCTATGCAGCGGCAGTGTCAGCGGGAATTGGAAGTGTCTTTGGATGGTGTTTCGGATGGTGGCTACTCACGAGAAAGGTTCGGTATACGTTGGTTCTCTGGGGATCGGCTATGTTGATTTTGGTTACTGGATTGGAATCACGGCCTACAAGGGTGCTCGTAGCCTCCGAGGGACAGCCACGCGAACATAGGCTTGGGTCTCTAAAAAGGAGTTCGAGGGGGCCTGACCCTAAGGTCAAGATAGGCGCTTTACAGCGAAAGGACGTTTCAGAGCTGACAAGCGGCATCGCCGGTCTTTGATTACTGACATGCGAAGCCTTTGCTGAACCCTTCGTTCAGGAACAACAGGGCGCCGCTACTTCCGGCTCCGGCTCTTTGTCAGGCTAACAAAACCTCTACTAAATACCCAACCGCCGAACTTACTAGATAACATCACCATAATGGCCCACAGTGGATCTTTGGACGCAATCAGCTCCACTATCGCAGTCGCGGTGACGAAGAACATCGATATGCCGAGCACCCAGCACCCAATCCTCTGAACCACTGGGGCTCTGGGATCCCCTTTGAAGAAAAGGGGACGTCCACTCCTCGGCTGTTCCGCATGGTGTCGGGCCATACGAGGTTGCGCTGCTTAGCCTCCAGGTCGGAGTTCCAGCTGTCCTCTGCTTCGTCCGCCGCAGGCGGCATCTGGTTTCTCCGTCGCATGGATGAAAGTTAACAGCCGCGCGGCAGGGTCGGAAGCACGAGGATGAGGGTTGTTTACCTGAAACGCACGTTCTCAGTGAGTACAAGACCAGATGCTCCTAGCTCAGTACAAACAGTGGCTCCGCCATCCAACTAGATTCACGCACACCTGGCCTTATATGAGACATGCTCGTACGGGTACACTTTGCGTATGGCGAAACCTATCAATGGGAACGAGCAAAGAGCGCTCCTTCCACAAACCTACAGCCTCGACGGCGCAGTATTTTGGAAGTGCTGAAAACCCGGGCTTTGCAGGAATCTCTTCGGTGTCTAAGAACAGCTTTCAAGTGCTCTCTGCATTGCTCTGTGTGCCTGTCCTTGTCACCGCTCCAAGCTTCTTTCAGTAGGAGCAGGGAGGGCAAAAGCCGGGAGTCGCCCGCCTCCTCAGCAGCTTCCAAAGCTAAGAGCCCTACGTTCTCAGAAGACAACTCGTCGACTAGCGGATTAATTACCCGGCCATCTTTACGCAGAGCCAGACCGAGCAGCGCCTCTCCTCTCGCTTCGTCATTTGCGTCCGCTATTCGGTCTAAAAGCGCAGCGCGGACTTCATTCGCCGGACTGATCGGATGGGCAAGACACCTGGATCGACCTGCCCGCTTAAAGGCGGGTGCGGTATTTGCATTTCCCTGGGTTGCTGTTCTCTTGGGGTACCCGATAGATGGCATAAACGTACATGGTGCAGCCCCCATCGTTCTAATGCTAGTTCTCCCGGCAACTATCCTGAGCGTTGTGCTGCTGCTCGTGACCAAACTTCGCCATACGTAGATCGTTATGGGCGCCTTATGTTTACCTCTTCGGAGATCATGGCCTTCCCAACTTTTCGATTTGTCCGAATACTGACGTACCCGACTGAAGCGTCCGTTTCAGGAGTAACAGGCTGGGACATCCGCAACGTTCTACCGGCGTTCTACTAAGGCTTCGCAATATGGTGCGCCCACGGCTCGTTCGAGACGGAGACTGCGACCCAATCTCTACAGTCTGCCGCAAAGCGCTCAGCTGGTTCCGCGCAGTATTCAAAGAAGCAGAGATTCGGAGAGAGAATCCTTCGAGTGCCAGGTTGTCATCACGACACGATCCCGAGGCTCTTTCGGCAAGCGCTCTAGATCGAACAGATCATGCACCCTTTCACAATTAGGTCCCCATAGGCAGAAGTATGCAATCCCTTTTTCCATCAGCAGTTTCGCAGTCCGGCGAATCTGTTCATCGCCTACCGAGTTTGCATCGAGAGCCAGAAAGAAGCAGAAATTAGCCGATATGGATTGAAGAATTGACGGAACATCCTGTAGAAGATGCACGCTTTTCACGCAAAAGCTTCGGGTCGGCTGTTCCTCGTCGTGTGTCCGTTCGAGTATGAAGTTCTCCATGACCTGAATGGGTAGCCAATGCAGTGCAACTTGGAAAGATCGCTCGCTTCAGCGTTCATTTTCCAGCGGCGGTCTCACTTCGCCGATCCAGAGCAAATCAGAAGCCCCTAGTTCCGCAAAAGTTATCTGTGCCTCATGCAGCGTCAGGATGTTGTTTAGGCCGCCGCTGTACGTTTTGGCACTGCGTGGCCAGTCTTACTGGTGGGGAGATTCGAGTCGGAACCCAAGAGGGACTCCAGATCAATTATTTCAAACGAAGACTTTGTTCTTTCGTTCGGCTCCTCCGTTGCTAAGCCGTAGAAGAGGTATTAGTGGTGCAGATAGCCATGTTGGACCAGGGGGAGTGGGAGCGGAGATTGTGCGGCGCCTGATCAAAAGCGATCACTAAGACGTGATCTATGATCACAACCCGCGGCAGCCAACTCCTTGGTCGCCAATGGAGCAGTGGGCAGCACTTCGCTTGAAGAAATAGTTAACAAGCTGAAAGCGCCCCGGGCGGTCTGGTTGATGGTGCTCGCAAGAGTGGTTGACGACACTGTTCGCGATCTGCGCGCACATCTCCAAGCGGGCGACATCATCATCGGTTGTGGCAATTCTCATTATGTCGACGACCTGCGACGGTCCAAGAAAGTCGCGGAGAGTGCCTTGCCTTGGGTCGACATTGGGACGAGCGGCGGGGTTCATGAGCTGGACGGCTACTGTTTGATGATTGGCATTTATCAGGCTGGCTGCCATTCAGCCGTTGCCAGCGAGTTGGAGGGCAAGACCCCAAGGGTCCACATACGTTCCGTCTTGCCCTGGTTGCCAGCCGGAGGCGGTCATCTGTTCCTGTAGCGCCGGAAGCTGCCCGCGAGGCACGCAAAGCCGCCAAGAAGAGAGGCGTGCGTCCTCATCGGAGGCTGGTGGCACGGAGCCGGCCCAGGTGTTGAGCCCAATGTGGTGGTGGTAATCTCCGGCCGCAAGAAACAACACGCCTGGAATGCCCTCGGTTCTCAAGTTCATTCCAAGACCATGCTGGTACAGGCGCTCCGCCCTCTCGAGATCGCCGATGTAGAAGTGAATGTGACCCATGGAGGTACCGCGCGGAACACCTTTCCAGGATGTGTGTGGCGTGGCAAGCAAGTTGGCGAAATCCAGGGGCTGGTTTCCCATGTCCACTTTCTCCCCGCGCCAAGGCCATGTTTCCCGCTCACGATCGGCGTAAACCTCTATCGTGAGTCCATCCGGATCTGCGATGTAGAAAGCTTCGCTGACGAGGTGGTCACTGCTCCCTGCACGGGCATCGCGCTGGCGAAGGTGCTCGGCAAAGCTAGCAAGTGCAGCGCGCGAGGGCAGCAACAGCGCGGTATGGTACAAGCCGAGGCGTTTGCCCCGCAGGGGACGAACTCCTGGTCTCTGTTCCAACTCAAGCAGGACACGATTTTCTATCTGCACGCCAAGCTGAGCGAAGTGCGGCGTTTGTGTCAGAACATCCAACCCAATCAGTTCACCGTAGAACTCCAGCGAGCGCCCCAGGTCAGAGACGACCAACCCAGCCCGCCCCAGGACCGCTGATGGCAACAACAGAGAGGCTTGAGGAGGACCTGACAGTAGTGGTGCAGCTACATGTTTCACCATGAGACTGTTCTCCGAACTGATTCAACGTTAGCGTGTCTTATCTCTGCGGCGGCCTTGTGGCGGGCTCGAAGGCTGATCGAACCGCTTGCAGGATGCCTAAAAAGAGCGATGAATTTTATGCTGCCGACTGGAATGAATGCTACACCTGAAGGCGCCGCGTTATGGCCCCCGCAATATGACGCTCGTCAGCAAGACTTAGTTGAAGGCTTTCTGATGATCACGGTCTTGATTGAAGGTGAGTCCGTAGGTAGAGCGTGGCCAGCACTCCTACAGGACCACATGTTTCGCATTTACTTTGGAAATCCGTTGGTCAGCGGCGCAAACTCTATTCGCAAGAGCTTTGCTGACCTTGCCCCGTTTGGCGGCGGAGATGCTGTTCCACCATCCGTGATGAAGTATGCAACTTTGCCGAGATCTCCGGGACCCCGCCTCCAGGCACCAGCGGAAGGTCCTATGATCTCTTCATTGAACGGATCTCCTGCGACGCTCTGGGTGAAGCCGCTGTTAAGGCCGGCAGTCATTGATACGACGTCGATAGTGTTTTGCCGATGCGTAGTTAAATAGATCACCTCAGCCTCCTCATCAATCAGGAAATCGTCTCCCATCCTTCCGGCGACTACCAGTTCGGGAGCGGCGGCGGGCGTGAGGGTGTCGGGATCCACTTTAATCCGCATGAAGAGCTTTTTGGCCGTGGCCGTGTAGTAAAGGTAATTGGTTTTAGAGGCGTAGCGAACACCGTTGACGCCTGGCTGTTCCGGCTTCATCGCGCCTGGAAAGTAGGCCATACTTTCGTGTTCGAGCCAGACCTGGAAGGATGGCTTGCTGCCATCCGAAGGTAGATCGACTCGCCATATCAAGCCCGCGAGACTGTCTGCAACCAGCACAATACCGGGGGCGAGGAGGCAGGCACCGTTAATGCCGCGCGCTTGCTCCGGAAACTGGCAGATAGTTTCCAAGGCGATGGGCTTACCGGACTTCCAGTTTCGCAGGTCAAGCTGGTGCAGAAACGACCTGTGAGATTGATAGAAGTCCCCCGAAAGCAACAAGAAGACATCAGGCTCAAGTTCGACCATACCGAGCGCGTTTTCCTGGTATGTGTGCAGGTGAAGTGGTTTGACAATCTGGTCATTCTCGGCCGGTGGCACATACCACAATTCCTTCTTGTTGTTGACATGTACCAGGACGGAGTTATCTTTGCGCACCGCCAGATTCTCAAGGAAGTATTGCGTCGGGAACTCAGTTACGGTGCTGACTCGGGCCTGCGGAGCGTTGTTGTGTGGCATTCTACAAACTCCTTAAGGGCGTGGGGCCTTGTAGCTTTGTCTAAGGCTAACTTACCGCATAATCTGTGCGTTCAGCGCCCGGGTACAGGGACATCGAACGTGTTCAGCAGAGAGCACACGATGTCATAACAGCCCGCGAGGAAGAGCATATCGACAATGCCACGAACGCCGAAGACACCCTTGGCTTGATCGAACAGTTCCTGCGAAACAGTGTGCTCGAGCGCAAGCTGCTTCGTGAAATGTTGTGCCAGCTTTTCATCTGCTGTCAAGACGGGTGAGCTATCGCCTCTTGCGAGGGCCGCAACGGTTTCGCCTGTTAATCCTGCGGTGTGGGAGACAGCAGAGTGGGCATAGAGTTCATACGGAGCCTTCCAAACGGATCCGACAGTCAGGATAACTACCTGACGTACTCGCTCCGTCAGGCTGGTGCTCTTTCCTTCCACGCTTTGCAACTGCATAAAGGCCGCACCAATCTCCGGGCTTTGCAACACAACGTTAAACGGGCCAACCAGACGCCCGTCCTTGAGCTTCGCCACAAAACCAGAGGACTCAGCCCAGGGAACCGAGCCCTCGCTGATCGTCCGGTACAGACTTTGCTGACCTTGGGTGAGTTCAGCCGGGTTTGATAGTGATATCCGGCCGCCGAGATCGTTATCGTCTTTAGGCATTTGTCCTCCTACTGATCAAGGCCGACAGCATTGGCCGGCACATCAAAAGCCATCAGAGTCAAAGAAACCATGGTGAACCAGCCCATCAGCACAGTGACATCGACAATGCCCGCATCGCCGATCAGTGCTTTGCATCGCTTATACAGGCCAGTCGGAATAACGCGATGGTTGGCAAGAGCTGAGGCGAGTTCGTAAATAGATTGCTCCCGAGAATCCGTGAAGGATGTCGGCAGATCTGCGATCAAGGCCTGAACGCTCCTTGGTTCCAGATGACCTTGTTTCTCGCCGATCATCTCGTGTTCATAGTTTCCATATGCAGCACGCCACTGCCCATTGATGATGTTCGTAACGATCTCGATCTCAGCCTTGGTGAGAGTTGACTCCTTCTGGTAGTAGTAGCCAGTTGGAACGATCGTCTTCGATAGAGTCGGATTCGACAGCCAGATCTTATGTGGACCAGGCACTACACCACGAAGCTTCATCGTGAAGTCGTACGCATCTTTCATTTCGGTCGACATCTCGCCAACCGGTGTCTCTTGGAAACGACCAAACGTGCCGAAATCAGGAACTTCCGCCATGTCTCCTCTTAACGGCAAACCATATTTGAGCATCTCTAGCTCAAGGTCTACCCTGCCGCGGTTCATTGCTTCCAGTGAAGTCAAGGCCTCTTTTGCTTTTTCCGCCTCAACTTTGTTTTATTCGCGAAGGAAAGTTGGTATCCGCTTGCGGCGGCGGCCATCCAGAGGAAGTGACTTCGACTCTCTTTAGTGATGCCCGCTCCTCTAGCGGTCAATGTCTCGGAGCTCGTCCGTCAGGAAACGCTTTTTAAGGCGATTCTCATAGCGTCTCCTCCCACCAACTTCGATGGCGTTTACGCAATGCGCGTTTTCCGGTTCAGAGTTGATTTAGTTAAGTATCAGAGGGGGCCACCGATCCAAAGCAGGGCTCTGATTCTGCAGTCGCGAAGCCGCGACCAGCGGGCGCGAGAATCAATAGTCGGCAAGCGGAACTTCGATCGGTACACGGCAACACTGAAGCTATGAAGATGCGGCAGGTGCGCTCGATCTAGAGATAGCACCTCGAACAACTTGAGGGGACCGCCAGCGGCTCAGCCATAAGGTACCTGAGCGTCTCCTATGGGGATGTCGCCTTGCGGTAATCGAGCACTCGCGAAACGTTGTTCTCAACCCACTGGGTGAGTGTCTGCACGTGCGCAGCGAGCTCGCGGCCGAGCGGTGTGAGGCTGTACTCGACCTTTGGCGGTTTGGTGGGATAGACCACGCGCAGCACGAAGCCGTCGGACTCAAGCGCCTGAAGCGAGTGCGCGAGCATGCGTTCACTTACGCCTCCGATCCGGCGCGCCAGTTCGCTAAAGCGATGAGTCTTCTCCAGCAGCATGACCAGGATCAGAGAACTCCAGCGTGTTGAGATGTGATCCAGAACGATGCGCGAAGGACAATCCACTGCACATAGGTTGCCAGTTTGCTTCCGTTTCGGAGGCCGAGCGGAAGGGATTCTGTTGAGCATGGCAGTAGCTTACATCACTGTACGTACTTACAATAGGTAAGCCTGTACTGTATGCTCCGACTCGTTGAGAAATTTACCAGCCAAGGAGTGCGAACATGATCGCAGTGACAGGAGCTACAGGGCAGCTCGGAAAGCTTGTCGTCGAACAATTGCTGGGAAAGCTACCCGCAGAACAGATCGTCGCCGTTGTGCGTGATCCGCAGAAAGCTCAGGCCTTCGCTGCAAGGGGAGTGCAGGTCAAGCAGGCCGACTACTCGCGGCCGGAGAGCCTGATCGCAGCCTTCGCCGGTGCGGAAAAGGTGCTGCTCGTTTCTTCGAGCGAGGTCGGTCATCGTGTGCCGCAGCACCAGGCAGTCACCGACGCAGCGCGCGCAGCCGGCGTAAAGCTGCTTGCCTACACCAGCATCCTCCATGCCGACACCTCAACGCTCCTCTTGGCCAAGGAGCACCAGCCGACCGAGGCCTATATTCGCGCGTCCGGGGTGCCGTTCACCTTCCTTCGGAACGGGTGGTACACAGAAAATCACACGGGTTCGCTGGCGGCTGCGGTGGAACATGGCGCTATTTTGGGTGCAGCAAAGGATGGCCGCTTTGCCACAGCAACGCGTGCGGACTACGCCGCGGCCGCCGTCGCTGTTCTAACCGGCAAAGGCCACGAGAACGGAGTATACGAACTGGGCGGCGACGAACCCTACACTCTCACGGAGCTTGCCGCCGAAGTAGCTCGACAGACGAACAAGCCGGTGATCTACAAGGATCTATCGCAGGAGGACTACGCCAAGGCTCTGGCCGGCTTCGGCCTTCCCGAAGGGCTGGCCCACGCCATTGCGGACGCGGATGCAGGAGCAAGCCGCGGAGAGCTCTATACCACTTCGCATGACCTCAGCAGATTGATCGGCCGCGCCACGACACCCCTGCAAGAGTCCGTGGCCGCAGCGCTCTCGCGGTAGTTCATCTCACCGAAATAAAAGCTGACGATGGAGGACCTTATGACAGCAACACATTTGCACTATATCTACGATCCGCTGTGCGGCTGGTGCTACGCCGTCGCACCTTTGGTGAAAGCCGCACGGGAGGTCGCCTCCATTGAGCTGCATGGCGGCGGCATGATGACCGGAGCTCGCCGGCAGCAGATCACTCCGGCCTGGCGGGAGTACGTCGCTCCCCACGATCGTCAGATCACCCAGGCGACGGGTCAACAGTTTGGCCAGGCGTACCTAACTGGCCTGCTCACAGATCATGCTGCGTGGCTCGACTCGGAGCCGCCCACCGCAGCTGTTCTGGCGGCGGAGCAGGTCCAAGAAGCTGGCCTGGATATGCTCGCCCGCTTGTATGAGGCGCACTACGTCGAAGGACGGCGGATTGCCGATGACGCTGTTCTAAGCGATCTTGCAAGTGAACTTGAATTGGATCGCGGCCCCTTCTTAGAGGCCCTGCAAAGCTTCCGTGGAGAAGCGGTGAACGCCCACTTTGCGGAAAGCCGTAATCTCCTGAGTGCTGTAGGTGCCAGAGGATATCCAACGTTCGTCATCGAGCGCGACGGTCACTTGGAACGGCTTGATCACACTCCCTTCCTGGGCAAACCGGAGGCCTGGCAAAGTGCCCTGAAGAGCATGAAGCTCAGCCCACCCGCGCCGCTGCAGCTTGAAGCCGGCTGCGGGCCGAACGGTTGTGCGATCTAGACAGGGTAGCCTGGTCCGCTTGTCTGTCTCTAGTGACAACTCCGGCTAGCATCCAGCCGGAGTCTCCATCCACTCGAGAGGCGAACTGTCCTGCTCACAACTCCATGACCGCTTGGAGACACCTGTCCGGCGAGCCGCACCAAAGAGGAGCCATCATGAAGAAGTATCTGTCACTGTTGCTGTTGTTCTGCACTGTTGCTGCTTGCCGGCTCGACATGCAGGCGCAAGCCGTCCCCAAGAACGCAAACGAGCGTCTTGTTCTCGACTTCTACAATCTAGCTTTCAATGCACACAAACCTGCGGAGGCAGCGCAGCGCTATATCGGTGCCACGTATATTCAGCACAACCCGCTCGTGCCGAACGGGACTGCACCCTTCGTGAATTATTTCGCAGCCTTCTTTCAGACCCATCCAGATGCGGCCTTGGACATGGTCAGGGTGATCTCTGAGGGAGACCTGGTCGTCGTGCATTCCAAGTTCACGACGGGGCCCCAAGACAGAGGACAAGCAATCATTGATATCTTCCGGGTAGCAGACGGGAAAATCGTGGAGCATTGGGATGTCATTCAGACCATCCCCGAACAATCCGCGAACGGAAATACGATGTTTGCTGGGAATAACGCGCACTAATCTAGTATCGAGAAACCTTGCCGGGGAGGTGGAGCAGGTCGCTTCACCTCCTGCTCAGCACTCGTCGTGGGCATCCTGCAGAGGCAGCTTTTGTAAATTACTACGAAGGTATCTGGAGTATGACGTTAGCTCCTTTGGAAAGATCGACGAGATTCTGACGCAGCGCGAATGCGCTGGACGTTTGGCGCGGTTGGTAGTACGCCTGCCATAACGGGTGTATATGTTGTAACCGCGTCAGACGAACGTATCGTAGCAATGTATAGATCTCTGGATGGTGCTGGGCTATGCTGGCTCAGCGTCCGAGAGCGACATCATACCCGAAGTAGTCCGAACTGCTTGCGCTCCATAGCTGTCGCGCTTGACATGGTGCATTCAGTCAGGGTTATCCGACAGATTCTAAGTGAGCAATATAGCAGCAATTCAACGAAGCCCACCGCGAACTTGGCCGGAGGGACACGCTCAAGCATTTGTGCCAACCCGACCTCAGCCCATATCGAGGCGGCTCATTAGCAAGTGAGCAAGCCATAGCTCCGTTTCAATTGGCTTGGGCAAGTTCCCGGTCAAGTACTTTCTCTTGGTTGAAGAGGCACTTCGACTCTGCCCAGAGGAGGTGAAAAGCAAGCGCGGTTTGCTCGTTGCTATTAGGGTGTTGCTCACACCACAACCCGAGTAGTAAGAATTATTTCTTACTACTCGCGAACATCGCTCCTGTCCAATGCACCTTGGCATGGCACCCGGCCCAAACAGCCATAACTGGGTGCAGCTTTGAGACACCGGCACGCGATGGTGCACGCCCGGCATAAAATATCGCACACCTGGCACCTGTAACCGTCTCGGTGTAGAGCTTCTTCGCGCAGCCCTCCGGTTGTGCGACCCTCGCTCCCAACCTCAAAGCGTTGTAAGCTTAGCGTCGGTTCTCTCTCTCTCAGCCCAGCCCGATTGCCGCGTTTTCCTCCGGAGTACCAAGCCAGTAGTTGTATTCGCGAGACGCCGTGAGCAGATGTTCCAGATACTCGGGTGAGGGAAGCTTGGGAGATTGTCCCGGTTCCCATGGTTGCGCAATCTCTTGTAGGAATCTACAGACCTGTCCACCGGTAAAGACCAGGGTGATAGACGGTGTGATAGAAGGATTGCGCCAGGCGTGCTTCACTGAGCTCCGGATAATCACCAGGTCACCTTGTTTCGCCCGGGACCACCCGGAAGATCCTCCGTCATCCTGGTAGACATCCAGTGTTCCTTCAAGCATATAAAAAGATTCCGCTTCTGGATGACTGTGCAAGGGAACCACTACGCCAGGTGGAAGCGTTCCTTGCAGCACGCTCATTCCCGCATCGCCGATTACCTCCGAAGGCGCAAGGAACCGTAGTTGCGCGCCACCAAGCTCCGACACGGAGACATTTTCCGTTGTGATGATGTTTTGAACTCTCTCTTCCATTCACCTGTTCCTCTTCTTCTCGACAGCCTAAACCAAGTTCGAGGATGGATGCCAGCAGAGGCGCTCTTCTAGCGGTGGCTTTCCTGCGCCCAGTTGAACCGCTCAGGCTCGGGAACATCTGCTGTCGCATTTCTGTTGATTCGCTGCCGACGAGAGACTCGGACCGAAGTGTGCTCTCAGGTATCCATTCGTCGGATAAACTTTTCATCGCGCAGCAGCTAGAGTAGCGAAGGAGGGACAGTGTGACGGCTGTCTTGCCTTCTCGCGTTTCTGCGAAAAAGATCTAATGAGACGACTAGCGCTGGTAGTTCAGCAGGACTCAGGGAGCAACACCGAACGGTTGATTATGCCAGTCATCCGGTCTTTGAAGATGCCGAGAGGCATGCGCTCTACGCTGAAAGGCGGCATGCTGCCTTTACTGACACCGCAAGGTGACGAACATGGCTTTCTACTTGGTGAGGCAGTATTCGGAAGTTCCTGCAAGACTACGTGCCGACTCTGGCAGAGATGATTGAGGTCACGCGCGAAAGCCCTCAGACGCAAAGACTGCCTGCTGTTTTTGCAATGGAGAAGCTTCGCCGCCAGGTCGGAAACCTGTACCTTGGGACTCTCTGCGCCAGCAGCTTTGGAACGAAGATTCGGATCCCTGGCGCATGAAGAGCCGCTTTGAGGAGGCCATCAAGGCCCTTCAGATTGCGTGGCCATAACTGAATGCTCGAGCCACCACCCGGGGACTAGAGATTGAGCCGCCACATTGGAGACGCAATTCCTACCCGGAACATCGAAACAGTAAGACAAAGCTTAACTTACGTCCGCATCTACCCGGAACATTGAAATGGTCTAGCAGCAATCCACCGTTTGAAAGTAGTTACACGATGGTCCTGGTAGGAGAAACGATGTTCCGAGTAGGGATCCTCGATGCTCCGAGTCACTGCCTCGATGTTCCGGGTAGGAACAAAGCGATGCTCCCGGTCGGAATTCTCGATGCTTCCGGTCGGAATTGTCGATGTTCCGGGTATGCCCTATAAGGAAGCAAGATAAACAGTAGATTCTCATAATCCTTATAAGACATTCTCACCAAACCTGGATGTCTCTCTTCCTGCGAACCCAGTCGAGCCAAGCTCGGTTCAACAACATAAAAGTACTGCTCTTTACTCAAACGAATGTTCAAAGATTCTTATCGCGCCGATGGTAAAGGTCAAGGCAGTCCTGTAGGCCGTAATGCACGCATATGATTTACCGTCATACTGACGCGGAGTGACATTTTTGCTCGAAGATGGTTTGTAAAGATCTCTTTACAAGGTCCTCCAGGGTCCGGTCGACTTCGAGACTGGACATACTTGCTCCGTTCTGCTTCGCTGGCCTGCGATTCCTACACAAAGCTACGCGGACGTTCTTTACTCGGCGCCAGCCTTCTTCTGGGCAGCCCAGCGTTTCTTCTGCCCGGCGGCGATGCGCGCGCGGGCTTCCTCGCTGAGCTGCCGGGTGGCTTTGGCTGGGTTCTTCTTGCCCTTGGCTTCGGCCTGGACGAGGAGGGCTTTGGCGGGGCGGCCGCGGCGTTTGGTGGCAGGGGTGTCGGCGCCTCCGCTGAACAGGGTGCGGGCTTCCTGAAGGCGTGCGATTTCCTGGTCGATGAGGGCGAGGATAGCGGCGTGCCGGGGCATAGGGAACCAGGGTACGGCATGGGCAAGGGCAGGGAACGAGCCTCAGGCGAGCGGGGCACCTATTCCGGCTCGCCGAAAACCCCGGCCAGCTGCGCGGACTGAGCGATCTCGGCCGGATGGCGAAGGCCGAAGACTTCCAGGAAGTAGCGTGTCGTGCGCCAGCGCGCAGCCCGGCCGTCTTCTGCATCCTCGGTGCGGGTGACGAGCCGGCGGCGGCGCAGGGTTTCGAGTGTCGCGTAGCTTTCGGCGCCGCGCATCGCGGTGACCTCCTCGGTCGTCACAGGCTGGCGCAGTGCAACCGCGGCGAGGGTTTCAAGCGCCTGGGACGAGAGCGGCCGCTCGCCGCGTGCCGCGCGCAGGGCGGAGACGATCTCCTCGCGGTCGGCGCGGGTCTCGAGCCGGTACTTGCCAGCTGCCTCGCGCAGCTGCAAGCCTCGGCCGGGCCGCGCGAGCTCCTCTTCCATGCGGGCCAGCAGCGCGCGCGCCTCAGGCTCCCCAAGCGAGAGCCGGCGTGCGATCTCGGAGGGTGCGAGCGGGCGGCCGGCGGCGAACAGCAGAGCCTCGAGATCGGCAAGCGCCTCCGCGATGGTTTCGGGGCGGGTAAGCCGGCGCAGGTCGTTCATAGCCCCAGCTTGCTCGCCGGCGCATCGCGGAACAGCTCGGCCTCGCGGATGTAGCGCGCGACGGTGGCAACCGAACGGTGCCCGGTCTGGCGCATGATCTCGAACGCGGACGCGCCTGAGCGTGCAGCCTCCGTGCAGAAGCCGGCGCGCAGCGAGTGCCCGCCGTAGGCAGCAGGAGGGTAGCCGGCGCGGATGACCACGCGCTTCAGGATCTCGCCGACCGAGTTTGGGTGCAGCGCCCTCCGCTGGAGGTTGCCGTGGCGGTCGATCGCGCAGAACAGCGGGGCCTCGGCATGCAGCCCGGCATCCTGGTCTGAGCTCTTACCGAGCCCGGCTGCCTCCATCCACCCCTCGACCGCGCGCACCGGGCAGGTGTGCGCGTGGCGGCCGCGCGGGATCGCGACCTGCCGGCCGCGGCCTTCCTGGTCGGTCTTCGAGCGGCGCAGCGTGAGCACAAGCCCCTCTGGGGGCCAGGCCAGGTCCTCGACCCGGAGCGCGGCCGGCTCCGAGCGGCGCAGCGCGCCTGCGTAGCTCAGGAGCACGAGGGCCAGGTCGCGCAAGGCCGTGAGCTCCCGGGCTCTGGAGTTTCCAGGATTTCCGAGGTCCTCGCAGTTCCCGGTTTCTGCCCCGGTGTGCGCCACGAGTTGCTGCACGAGCCGCTGCACATCCGCGGTCACAAGCGGCTCTTTCCGGCGCTGGGCGACCCCGTGCGTGCGCCGGATCCCCTTCAAGGTCTCGGAGACAGCGAGCTCGGCCATGGTCGCAGGCGAAGGATACCCGGCGGCCTCGTGGGCCTTCGAGATCGCGGTGAGTCTTCTGGTCAGCGTCGCATTCGCGCGCAGCGGGGCCCAGGCCGCGAGATACAGCGCGACCGTCTCCGGGCTCGAGGGCAGGGAAGCGCGGCCCCCCTCGAGGCACCACGCCGCGAAGTGGCGCCAGTCCGAACGGTAAGCCCGCAGGGTGGAGGGGGCTTTGGCGGCCTGCGCGTAGGCCCGCGCCTGCTCGGCCAGGGCTGCAGCAGGCGCGAGCGTGCCAGGAGGGATGGCCGGGGCAGCGAGCGCGTCTACCGGGCCTACCGGATCCATCGCGTCCATCGCGTCCAAAGCGTCCATACGGCTCCTTCTGAGGGCTTTCAAGCGGCCGGCCGGCTTGTGGGACCGTCTTTGTCTCGGGCCTATCCTAGCAGATGAGAAGCTCCTCTTCTCACCTGCTAGGAATCACGCCGCTGTGACGTGACTGTGCCAACACGAGCATGCGGTGCTAAGCTCGCTTCCGTGCCCCCTCCGCCCAGCTGGTACGCCCACTTGCCCGCGATCCGCGCCGCGCTCGAAGAGCTCGATACGCCCGCGCTCGACCGCGCCATGGTCGAGCAGCTCTTCGCCCTCTCCCGCCGCGGGGCGATCCGGCTCATGGCCCAGGTCCGACCGGCGCAGCCGCCGCGCCACGGCGTCGCGACCGTCGTTGCGCGCGCGGAGCTGCTCGGCTGGATCGACCGGCTCCTCAGCCACCGGCCCGTCCAGAATGCAGTGCAGGGCGCGCTGCGGCGCCGCGCCGCACTTCGCTCGGAACTTGCCGCCGCGGCGCGCGAAGCCGAAGCCCGGCACACACCGGTCGTACCTGTCACGGCTTCTGTTACATATCCTGCGCCTGCTCCTACTCCGGAAGATCCGGATCCGGCTGCGGGCTGGCCCGAGGGCATCGCGCTCGCCGCGCCCGGCCTGCTCACCCTGCGCTTCGCCTCGCCCGAACACCTGCTCGGCCTCGTGCTCGCGCTCGCCGAAGAGGCGGCTGAGGATTATGGAGGGTTTCAGGCGCGCTTGGAAGGAAAGCGGCCGGCGCACGTGATCGCAGAGCCGGAACTCGAGACGGCTCCATGATCACGGTCGCGATCGGGCAGAGCTACGACGGGCCGCTCGATGTCCTGCTCGCGCTCGTGCGCCGGGAAGGCTACGCGATGGACCGGCTGCCGGTCGCGGAGATCACGCGGAAGTATCTCGGCTACCTGCGCGGTGCACCAAAAATCGGGACGGACATCGATGTCGACGAAGGAGCCGAGTTCTTCGAGACGGCCTCCTGGCTCGTGCTGCTCAAGAGCCGCGCCCTGCTCCCCAAAGCTGCCGGCGAAGAAGCGCCCGAGCAAGAACTCGCCCGTGCGCTCCTCGACCACGACGCCCTGCGCTCCGCTGCCAGAGGGCTGCGGGAGCGACTCGATGGCGCCGGGCTCGGGCCGGGGATCAAATCCGGACACGATCCTGATACCCGGGCCGACAAGGCCGGGAGTTCCGAAGCGGCCTCGACCGCGGTGCTGGAGGAAAAGGAAGAGTCCGCTGCTCCCACCGTGCACGATGTCCTGCTTGCCGCGCGGCGAGCACTCGAGCAGGCCCGCGCCCATGCGCAAGGCGCGACGATGGCAGCCTCGGACGCGTACCCGATCGAGACGCTCTATCGCATGCTCGAAGAGCGTCTTGCGGCGCTTGAGCCCGGCCGCGGTGTCTCGACCGAGGAATGGTTTGCTGCCCTGCCGGACGGGCAAGCCAGGTGTGCTCTGCTGCTCGCGTTGCTCGAGCTCGCCCGGCTCGGGCGCGTGCTACTCGCCCAGTGGGAGCCAATTGGGCCGGTGCTGCTGAAGCGTATGCATTAGCGACGCTTGTGTCAGAGGAGCATAGAGCATGAATTATGTCCCGTCGCGACAACGGAGAGCTGCATATCATCAAGGAGGCCCATGACAGCGAAACCGGCAAAGCCGAGTAGGTTACCGTCAGCGAGAACCGAGCAGGACGGCTTCTCCGAAATGCTGAAGACGCCTGAAGGTCTCGTTAGCGAATTGCGACAGTTGATTGTCGATGCGCGTCATCGAGCAGCCGTGGCAGTGAACATGGCCCTGACCCTTCTTTACTGGAGGATCGGCGACCGCATTCGTCGTGATGTACTCCAAAATCAACGTGCCGGCTATGGGGAACAGATTCTTGGCACACTGTCGCAAGAATTGGTTGTAGATTTTGGCCGGGGCTTCGATGTGACAAATTTGACGCGCATGATGAAGTTTGCGGAAGTATTTGCGGACGAAAAGATTGTTGCCACACTGTCGCAACAATTGAGCTGGTCTCACTTTCGCGAACTGCTGCCACTACAGCAACCTCTTCAGCGTGAGTTCTATGCTGAGATGTCCCGCGTGGAAGGTTGGAGCGTTCGGACGTTGCGGGAACGAATCGACTCCATGCTTTACGAGAGAACGGCGTTTTCCCGGAAGCCGGAAGAGCTCGCTAGGCAAGAGCTGGCAACCCTGCGCGACCGAGGGGAGATTGGCCCGGCACTGGTTCTCAAAGATCCTTATATCTTCGACTTCCTCGACGTCAAAGACCACTACTTGGAGCGGGATTTTGAGGACGCCATCCTGCGAGAGCTGGAGATGTTCCTGCTGGAATTGGGTGCCGGCTTCTCCTTCGTCGCTCGCCAGAAGCGCATCCAGCTCGACGGTGACGATTTTTACATCGACCTTGTTTTCTACAACCGTAAGCTCAAGCGGCTGGTCGCCCTCGAGCTCAAGCAGGGTAGCTTCCGGGCAGAGTACAAGGGCCAGATGGAACTCTACCTTCGATGGCTTGCGAAGTATGAGAGGGAAGCGGACGAAGCGCCACCACTCGGGATCATCCTGTGTGCCGGCGCGAGCGCCAAGCAGATTGAGCTTCTGGAGCTTGATGCGGCTGGAATACACGTTGCTGAGTACCTGACCGTCCTTCCCGCGCGCGAGGTTCTCGAGCGCAAACTGAACGAGGCGATTGCCGCTGCAAGGCTTCGCTTCCGAGAGCAAGAGGCTTGAAGGTTACAGGAGTGAGCCTGAGCTTAGGCTCATTCTGGGAGAGAGCAGCGATCTATACTCCTCCTCTTGATTAAGGATCCGTTTTTGCGGACCAGCGAGACAGTACAGCAGCCTTTCCCATCGATTTCTCCACAACACAGAGGAACTCAGTCGGTCTGAATGAAGATGAGCTGATTGCAGCCAGCGCAGGCGGCATGCCAGTAATAGTAGGAAAGGCGGATCATTTGGATCATGTGCTTTGCCCTAGCACGACTCCACTGAGACAGCCTCAACTGCGGCTGTCAATGCCGGCATCGGCTGTGATCGCGACTGTGCAAGCAACCTTCTATTAGTTCTTCGGTGGATGTGACCCAGTAGAGCACCAGCATGTCGCTCCTGAATGATGTTGTTGCGCATACTGGCTTTAACCGCCTATGATGCACTGCCGAATAAAGCTGAGCTCTAGTAGGCGGAGCACGTAAGAGGCAGCGCAAGTATGGAGCTCATGACATTTAGATCCAACCAGCGGCTCGCGCACAAGAGCGAAGGCGGAGAACAAACCTTGCGGGAGCACTTGCTCGGGGTTGCTTGTCTGGCTCGAAGCCACGCTGCCAAGCTGGATTTGCCGCTCGCCGGTACGCTGCTCGGGCTGCTACATGACTTAGGAAAGAGCAGCGACGCCTTTCAGGAATACTTGTGCAGCTTTCACGCGGACAGCGCCGTCGAGCCGCAGGACGAGCTCCGCGGCAAAATTGACCATTCCACTGCGGGCGCGCAATGCATCGTGCGCAACTTGCCCGGGGGTGAGATGGACGGCAGTCTTGAGGGCATTCTTGCGCGGCTGCTTGCGCTATGCATCGTCTCGCACCACTCAGGCCTCATCGATTGCCTCTCTCCCGAAGGTGGCGACAGCCTAAATTACAGGCTTGCTAAGGAAGACAAGAAGACTCGTTACACCGAAGCATGGACAACACTAGACGCTGAGGTACGGGCTCAGGCCGAAGCAATCCTGCAGAGTTCAGATTTGCTCGCGGAGCTGAAAGCAAAAATAGCTGCGGTGTGCCGGCACTCTAGCAAAAAGCCAGAGCGTGATGTACAGCTGGGATTGCTGGTACGCCTCTTGTTTAGCTGCCTGATTGACGCGGATCGCACCGACACCGCCGATTTCGAACGCCCTCACTCGGCGACCTGGCGGCAAGGCGGACAGTACGAGAGCTGGGAAGTGCTGGTCGACCGGCTTGACATCGGACTCGCCGGGTTGACATCACGAGGCGCGCCGGAAATCAATGCGGTGCGCCGCGCCATCTCTGACCAATGCCTGGCCGCAGCCTCGCGGCCGGGCGGCGTGTACACGCTCACCGTACCCACTGGAGGCGGCAAGACCTTAGCCGCCCTGCGATTCGCCCTCGCCCATGCTCAGCAACGTGGGCTCGAACGTGTGATCTTTGTGAGCCCTTACATCTCCATTGTGGACCAGAACGCCGCGGTGGTCCGCAAGATGCTGGAGCCGGAGAGCGCATTTTATGGGAGCGTGGTGCTGGAGCATCACTCAAACCTCGCGTCGGAGGACGAAAAAGGGGAGCACTGGCGGCGCAAAATCCTGGCTGAGAACTGGGACGCACCCGTGGTGTTCACGACGATGGCGCAGGTGCTGGAGGCACTTTTTGGTAAGGGGACCCGTGCCGTACGCCGCATGCACGCTATGGCAAAAGCGGTGCTGGTGTTTGACGAAGTGCAGACCCTGCCTGTGCGGCTCGTGCACCTATTCAACAATGCGCTCAATCTGCTGGCCGCAGATTGCGGCTCGACCGTGGTGCTGTGTACGGCGACGCAGCCGTTACTGAACAAAGTGGATGCAGGGCGCGGCGCAGTAAAGCTTGCGTCTACGCCGGAGTTGATCGAGGATGTAGCCGGCACATTCCGGCAGCTGCGCCGTTATACCGTTTTCGACGAGACAGATCGCCACGGAGGATGGTCGCTTGCCGATGCGGCAGAGCTGGTTTGCACGGAAGCTCGGAATCACGGCAGCTGCCTAGCCATTGTCAATACTCGGCGGGACGCGCGCGAGATCTTCGAGCTTTGCCGCGAGCGGCTGCATGCTGAGGCGCACGTGGCGCACCTGAGCACGGGCATGTGCCCGGCGCACAGGACCCACGTACTGTCCGAACTAAAGGGCCGCCTGATGCAAGCGGAAAAGCCTCCTGTAATTTGCGTGAGCACACAACTTATCGAGGCTGGGGTGGATATTGACTTTGCTGCAGTCGTGCGTGACCTGGCGGGCCTGGACTCACTCGCGCAGGCCGCAGGACGCTGCAACCGCAACGGGCAGCGGCCCATGCCAGGCCGGGTTCACATCATCAAGTTGCCACCGCTGCCGAAGGCTCTTGACGAGATCAAGAAGGGGCAGGAGGTTGCGCTCGAGCTGCTAGGCCAGTGGCGGCGCGAAAATCCAGGCGAGCTGTTTCCGCTAGACGATCCGAAGCAGATGCAAACTTTTTATGAGAAGACCTTCTACCGCCGCGCGGGAGAGATGAGCTACGCGCTCAAAGCGAAAGAAGACAAACTCCCTCGCGATACGACCATGCTTGAGCTTCTTGGAGACAACAGCATGGCACGGAATGAGACCGAGCGGGTGGGAACCAAACTTCGGCGGAGCTTATTGCTGCAAAGCTTCCAAAAAGCGAACGATGCCTTTGCCGTGATAGGGGCTACTCAGGGCATCGCCGTTCCTTACGGTCCGCACGGAAGTGCAGTCGTTAGTAACCTATGCGCCTCGCTTGATGTTGTCGCAGAATGGCAGCTGTTGCGGGCGGCCCAGCCGTACACGATTTCGGTTTACCCCTCGCTCTTTGCGCGATTGGAAAAAGCTGAAGCGGTCTACGAAGTGGGCGCAGGAGTGTGGTGTCTTCGGCCCCAACATTACGACGACAACTACGGGCTACGCCTGGAAGGAGGCCCGTTGGAGGGGTTATTTGCCTGACGAGCCGAGATGGCAGAGCAAGCCGTTTGAGTTTCAACTTTGGGGCCGTTATGCGCTGTTCACAGACCCTCTGACCCGGGTAGGCGGCGAGAAATGCTCCTACCATTTGCCCACATACGAGGGTCTCAAAGGTATCTGCAAGTCCATCTACTGGAAACCGACCCTGATCTGGTTTATTGATGAGGTTCGATTAATGCGGCGCATCCGCACGCAGACACGAGGGATGAAACCGCTCGAGTACACCAGCGGTGGTAACACACTCGCAATCTATACCTACCTGACCGGTGACGCGCGCGGCAAAGCGTCTTCGGAATCAATTCGCGACCTAACTGAAGGGCCGGGCGTCGAGTATCAGGTACGAGCCCACTTTGAATGGAACCTACACCAGGCGGCGCTAGCCGCCGATCGAGTCGAGGCAAAGCACGCCGCGATTGCGCAACGAAGCCTGGAGCGCGGAGGGCGGCAGGATGTCTTCCTGGGTACGCGGGAGTGCCAGGGCTACGTCGCGCCCTGCGTCTTCGGCGAGGATGAGGGAGACTACGACAACGACGGGGAACTGGATTACGCGCTGATGTTCCACAGCTTCAATTACCCGGATGAAACAGGCGCGGGTCGTTTAGGTACCAATTTTTGGCGGCCTCGCTTGCAGAACGGCATCTTGCGCTTTCCTCGACCAGATGACACATCGGGACGGATCGTACACAAGGACATTCGCGCGATGCAGGCCAAGCAGTTTGGCCTTGGCGAGAACGTGGCGCGGGTTGAAGTGGAAGCTGCCGTGCTGGAGACAGAAACCGGAGCGCTGCTGTGAGCTGGCTTGCGCGATTGGCAGAGACTTACGACGCATGTGTGGGGCGGGAGCAGTTCTCGGCGGAGCCGCTAAGCCCAATCGACCACGTAGAGCAGCAGGCGCACGTAGAGATCGCGCTCGACCAGCATGGTAGCTTCCTGCGCGCCTCAGTCGTTGCAAAGGAAGCGACGCTGATTCCCGCCACAGAGCAGTCCGCAGGCCGGACTTCGGGCCTTGTTGCACATCCGCTGTGCGACAAGGTTCGCTATGTCGCAGCTGATTACGGCGCGGCCGAGGAGCACCGTTTCTATCTGCAGCAGCTAAGGCTGTGGGCAGAACACTCTGGCAGCTTAAAGCTACGCGCAGTGCTTCGTTATATCGAACAGGGTTCTGTTGTACTTGATCTGTGCCACTCCGGAGTGCTTGACGGCGAGCCCGGCAACCTTCGTACAAGCTGGAGTGGGGAAGTCCCGCAGCTGGCACGACTCTTAACAGCAGACCCTAAAACAAGGGAGCGCGATCAAGGAAACGCCTTGATCCGTTGGCGTGTTGAGGATCCCGCCGAGCGGGAGAGCGCACTTTGGAAGGACGAAGTGCTGCAGCGGGCATGGTCCGTCTTCAACGCGACTTTAGCTGAAAAGCTTGGGCTCTGCATGCATTCCGGCGAAATCGTCCCACTTGCAGAAAGCCATCCACGACGGCTTCGACATGGCGGAGACGGTGCCAAGCTGATCTCGTCGAATGACACTGGCGGGTTCACGTTTCGTGGCCGATTTACTCAAGCAGAAGACGTTTACGGTCTCGGATCCGCCTCAACCCAGAAAGCTCATAATGCGCTTCGCTGGCTCATCAAGCGGCATGGAGCGAAGCAGGGCGATCAAGTGATCGTGTCCTGGGTCGTTCAGGGCAAGCGCACTCCACCGCTCTTGATTGATAGTGCACAGCTGTTTCTTGAAGAGCCGCAAACGCCGGATACTGAGGGGTATGACGGCGACGCCGGGCAGGCTTTTGGTCTGCGGCTACGGAAGGCGGTGCAAGGCTACCGAGCCACTCTCGGCGAAGCGGCCGACGTCGTTGTGATGGCGCTTGACTCGGCAACACCTGGCCGCATGGGCATCCTGTTCTACCGCGAGCTGAAAGGCTCCGAGCTCTTGGACAGGATTGAACATTGGCATGAGCGGATGGCTTGGCAGCAAAACTACGGCAAAGACAAACGCTTTGTGGGTGCACCTGCGCCGCGCGATATCGCCGAAGCTGCTTTTGGACGGCGGATCGATGAGAAGCTTCGCAAAGCGACTGTGGAGCGGCTGCTGCCATGCATAGTCGATGGCCTTCCTGTGCCGCGGGACCTGGAGAAAGCTGCGGTTGCACGCGTAACCAATCGTGCCGGCCTAGAACCATGGGAGTTTGAGCGTGCGCTCGGTATTGCGTGTTCTTTGTTTCGCGGCACCCACTTGAAGGAGAACTACATGATGACTCTGGAAGAAGATCGCGCTTCGCGCGACTACCTCTACGGCCGGCTGCTCGCGGTAGCGGACAGCATTGAGGAGATTGCTCTACGGGTTGGTGGGGAAGGGCGAGAAACCAACTCAGCTCGTCTGATGCAGCGCTTCGCTGACCATCCGTTTACCACATGGCGCACCATCGCACTTCAGTTGCGCCCGTACATTGCGCGCCTAGGAAGCTCCCGTTTTGTGGGAGCGCTCGTGATCCGGCAGCGGCTGTTGGATCAGTTGACGAGCAGTTTCCCTCTCCTGGAATCGGGTGAAAGCAGTTTTACCGACAATCACCGACTCTCGGGCGAGTTCCTGCTCGGCTTTCATAGCCAGCGCGAAGCGCTGCGCTCAAAAAAGAACAGTGCACCATCGCAAGACGAGCCTGAAGGAGAACAAGCGTGAGCCTGTCGACCAAGATCGATTTCGCAGTCATCCTCCGCGTGAAGAATGCTAACCCGAACGGAGATCCTTTGAACGGCAACCGGCCTCGCACGGACTATAACGGCCTCGGCGAGATCACTGATGTGTGTCTCAAGCGCAAGATGCGCGACAGACTGGCCGACAATGGCGCGTCCATCTTTGTGCAGTCCGATGACCGCAAAACTGATGGCGCGACAAGCCTCAGTGATCGCGCTAATAAAGCGCTCAAGGACGCGTTCGGCGGTCCGGAGATGGCCAAGCGTTCCTGCGAGATTTGGTTTGATGTGCGCGCTTTCGGACAGCTTTTTGCACTGAAATTTAGGAAGCAGACAAAAGCGAAAATTGAGGGGAAAGAGGATGTCGCGGGCGACACGGGCGTTTCCATCCCAATTCGTGGGCCGGTAACAGTGCAGTCCGCATTCAGCATTGAGCCGGTAGATGTGACCAGCACCCAGATCACCAAGAGTGTGTCATCCGAAGGAGACGGCACCAAGCGCGGCTCAGACACCATGGGCATGAAGCATCGGGTCGATAAGGCGGTGTATGTCTTCTTCGGCAGTATGAACCCGCAACTTGCGGAACGCACAGGCTTCAGCGATGAAGACGCCGAGGCGATTAAAACGATGCTGCCGAAGCTCTTCGAGAACGATGCCTCCTCGGCTCGGCCTGAAGGCAGCATGGCTGTGCTCAAAGTTTTCTGGTGGCGGCATAACTGCCGCATGGGCCAGTACTCTTCGGCGAAAGTCCACGGCACGCTCGCTGTCCGTGCTGATGGCGGGTATGAGCTTAGAAACCTTGATGGCCTCCAGCCC
>CBDAQH010000001.1:0-43655 GCA_965199145.1 Acidobacteriaceae bacterium | reverse complement strand
CGCTGCAACTGGAAACCTCTGACCATTCCAATATCTGTAACAACGCGAGTGATATGATGCGTGGTATTGATCGCACGCCAAGTCGACGCATTGCCCGGCCCGGCCCTACCGTGGGCGGTCAGGAAAATATAATCATCCGCTGATGAGAAGGAACGTCCTGCAAAGCTAGAACATTCAACAACATTACGGCAAACGGCGCGCATTACATCCTCATCGGAGCCCTTTGCCGCGCCGCGCTGAACGACCCAAGCGTCGGGGATTGTATATCGATAGTGCCGGATCGCGCGCCCACCACTATCTCCAAATTCCATCTTCGCGCAGTCTGCGCCGTAATCGCCGAAAATCATATGGTCCGAAGTCAGTGGATCAAACTTGACTGCCTGACGCCAGGCCTTCCACTCGTTGCGGGAGACGATATGTCGGCTGTCGGCTGAAGCCGGGTTGAATTCAGGATAGTTGGTGCCCTGAAAGATCACGTGCCGCCACTGCCCTAGCTCCTGAAGCGTCTGCAACGCACCGCTGATGATCGGCGCTACAATTTCTGGCTGCGAGAAGTCGGAGCCGCCAAAGTCCGCCATTATCGAGCAGTTGGGGGGCGACAGGCCCATTGCATCTAATTGGCGCATCATGGCAGCAAGGGTGTCGTTGTCTCCTAAATCATCGGCAGAAACTGCGATGGCCAACCGCGTGTCGGTTTCACTGCAGGCCGCTGCTTTGTATGCATTCCGCGTTTCGTTCGTCAGATCGGAAAGCCGGACGATAGGTATGGCCGGGGTGCCAGCGCGCCAGACTCTCTCGAACATAGCCGGAAGCCACGACCCGATACGATCAAGGCCGAAATCGGGAAGCAGGTGGGTCGCTTCGACGAACACACCTCTATTACCCCAGCAGGCGGCAAGCAAACCGCCAATGTTTGGGACCGCGTCGGTATCCATTAAGTCCAGTTCCAGCGACCGGTCCCGCTCAGCTCGCGGCGGTACGATTATGTGCGGTAACACATGCGCAGCAACATCGAGAGCAAGGTCTCGAAGGCCCATTTGTTCGCCCTGCTTCAGCCGTAAGGCAGGAACGTAAACTGGTTTAGTGGATGCCATGCTACTACTCCTAAGAAGTTTGGGCGAGGAGTTGCCGACGAACAAGACCGTGCCCGATCTTGGATGAAAAGATCGAGAAATCGTTCCTTTCAAGGCGGATTCGACCGAATATAATAGCTGAATGAATACCCAATTTTTTAGCTAGCTTTTCTATTGTGTCCGCTGATTTCGATATTCTCGCAGGCGACTGACGCCACACCTCCTCGGAGATGAGCAAGTTGCTCGCAAAAGCGTTTGCTTCTTGCTCGAATTCATCGATTTCCGTTTTTTCTATATCGTCGAAGAATCCTGCTGCTAGTCCGGTCCAATAATGCAGAATGATATGAGCGACTTCGTGTACAAGTGTGAACCAGAAGTTGTCGATCCGATCCCTTAGCAACGTCAGTCCAATCACAGGCACGCCGTCGACCAAGAACGCTGCGCCATCGACTATCATACCAGTAATATGCGGTTCCGTTATGAGAATGATGCCATGATCAAGCAGCAATTTACGTGCGCGGGCTGGGCCATCATCAAATTGGCTTAAGTGTACAAGTTCGGGCAACCAAGACACATCGATGGAACGATATACGGGACGGCGGTCGCTGATTATGCGTTTGGCAACCCGCGTCACCTGCGCCTTCCACGATAGGAGAGACCAGTCGTTATCGTGATGAACGATATTCAGCCCAGTTTTCAACAGCGATGGCGTGCCATGGCGTAGAACGTGGTCTGCTACATATCGCACGAGCTGACTTACAGCCCTCTCATCCGATCTGTCTTCATTGTTACCTTCATCTAGCCATCCATGCGCTCGAGCATGGCGAAGCACTTTACTTAGCTCCTCGGCGCTGGGTGCTTCATGGGAGATGGCCCAGTCCGCTTGTTGCCCGGCGATATCGAGTGCGATTTGGGCACCGAGCACATTGGCAATTCGCTGGAAACCCTGAAGGCTGATAGACTTGTAGTGTTCGGCTTCGTAACGCTGGATCGCCTGTTCTCGTAAGCCTAAATTTCGCGCCAGTTCTTTTTGGGACAAGCGCCTGATTATGCGGGCAGCAATCAGCAGCGCACCGGGGTCATTACCGGCGCGGCGTTTCAGCGCGGTTGCGTCGCCCCGTTTCGCGCTTTCATAGGCTTCAACAGCGTCGGCCAGTCCTCTCCGCTCAGTCGCCAGCGAGCGCCAGACCCCTTCGATTACTTCGCGCGGGAGGCCGGAAACGATGGACCGCAATGTTTGCTCCGACGATAGGGCCACATCCAGTTCGGCCAACTCAGTCTGAACTTCCTGGGCTTGCCTATCGGTTGAGATGAAAACACTTTTCGCCATGTGACTAAGCACTGACACAACAAATATGTTGTGTCAAGGCTGGGCTGGCTTCTTACATTAAAGAGCTCGCTCCACGCTGAGACAGACAAAGCACACCTTAATCCACTGCGCATATAAATCTGAAACGGATGTTTCAGATCATAACACCCTTTCATATCCAGATCTGACCCTGCCTGGCGGGGGCAGAACGCTTGCTCAAGGTAAGGATTATTCTTACCATAGCTCATGATCACCAGTAAGCTCACCAGCAAGGCGCAAACGACAATTCCGCAGCCGGTCCGGGCGGCGCTGCGCCTGCGCGAAGGCGATGAGATCGCCTACGTCATCGAGCCAGGTCGGGTCGTGCTGACCCGCGCTCAATCCGACAGGGCGGCCGACGATCCATTCAGGACGTTTTCCGAGTGGGACAGCCCGGCTGACACCGAGGCCTATGCCGGACTTTGAAGTGTGGGACCTGGTGAAAGTCCCATTCCCCTACACCAATCGCCCGGTGCAGCAGCGACGCCCTGCTGGGCTTCCCCGGCGGCGCGCTGGTGCACTTCGCTATCAGCAACAGCCGGGTCGCCATGTGCACAAAGCTGGCCGGGCCGGACAGCGTGTTCCTGCCCTTCGACCGGGGACACGAGCACGGCGCCGGCAACCCGCCCAACCCTGCGGGCGCGCCGACCGCCTATCTTTGGGAGCAGGTCTGGCAGCGGGATAGCTGGTTGGAGATCATCGGCCGCTACCTAGTGCCGGTGAAGGACGACAAGAAGCGCCTGAAGGCCTGGATTTTCCCACGCTTCCACCAGCTCGACGCCACGCGCCGCCTGGTCGCCCGGGTGCTGGCCGACGGGCCAGGCGAGCGCTACTTGATCCAGCACTCCGCCGGGTCGGGCAAGACGAACTCGATCGCCTGGACCGCACATTTCCTGGCCGACCTGCACGACGCCGAGCACCGCAAGCTGTTCGACACCGTGGTGGTGGTGTCCGACCGCACCGTGCTGGACAAGCAGCTGCGCGAGGCGATCGAGGGGTTCGAGCGCACGCTGGGCGTGGTCGCCACCATCACCGGCGAGGGGGCCAGCAAGAGCCGCGAGCTGGCGGCCGCGCTGGATGGCGGCAAGAAGATCGTGGTCTGCACCATCCAGACCTTCCCCTTCGCCATCGACGAGATCCGCCGCCTGGCCGCCACCAAGGGCAAACGCTTCGCGGTGATCGCCGACGAGGCGCACTCCTCCCAGACCGGCGGCACCGCGGGCACGCTGAAGGCAGCCCTCTCGGCCGAGGAGCAGGCGGCGCTGGCCGATGGCGGCGAGGTGGGCACGGAGGAGGTGCTGGCGAACAAGATGGCCACTCGTGCCGCGCAGGACCGCCACATCAGCTACGTCGCCTTCACCGCGACGCCCAAGGCCAAAACGCTGGAGCTGTTCGGCCGCCGACCGCAGCCGGACCAGCCAGCCGGACCCGGCAACCTGCCGGAGGCGTTCCACGTCTACGCCATGCGCCAGGCGATCGAGGAGGGCTTTATCCTCGACGTGCTCCGGAACTACACCGCCTACAAGCAGGCATTCCGCCTGACCCATGCCGGGGAGGAGATATCCGAACAGGAGGTGGACGCGAGCGCGGCCAAGAAAGGCATCATGGGATGGGTGCGCCTGCATCCCGTGAACATCGCCGCCCGGGTGCAGATCGTGGTGGAGCACTTCCGCCAGAACGTGGCGCACCTGCTGGGCGGCCAAGCCAAGGCGATGGTGGTGACCGCCAGCCGCAAGGAGGCGGTGCGCTGGATGCGAGCCATGGAGGCCTACGTGCGGCTGCAGGGTTACGGCATCGGCCTGCTGGTCGCCTTCTCCGGCGAGGTGGAGGACTCCGACACCGGGCCTGAGCCGTTCACCGAGACCAACATGAACCCGGGGCTGCTCGGCCGCGACATCCGCGAGGCCTTCGCCACGCCGCAGTTCAGCATCCTGCTGGTCGCCAACAAGTTTCAGACCGGCTTCGACCAGCCGCTGCTATGCGCGATGTACGTGGACCGCAAGCTCGGCGGCGTGCAGGCGGTGCAGACCCTGTCGCGACTTAACCGCGCCCATCCTGGCAAGGACACCACCTACGTCGTGGACTTCGTCAACGAGCCGGAGGAGATCCTGGAGGCCTTCCGCCAGTATCACACCACGGCGGAGCTGGGCGGCGTCAGCGACCCCAACCTGGTGCTGGACCTGCGCAACAAGCTGGATGCCCAGGGCCTGTATGACCAGAACGAGGTTGAGCGCGTGGTGCGGGCGGTGCTGAAGCCAAAGCCCTCGCAGTCGGACCTGGATGCGGCGATCGGCCCGGTCAGCAATCGCCTGCTGATCCGCTTCAAGCACGCGCAGCAGGCGGCACGGGAGCAGCAGCCGGGCAGCAGGGCCCAGGTGGAGGGCAAGGACGAAACCGAAGCCCTGCTGTTGTTCAAACGCGACCTCGGCAGCTACGCCCGGGTCTACGAGTTCCTTGGCCAGATGTTCGACTACGGCAACACCGATTACGAAAAGCTCTATCTGTTCGCCAAGCTGCTAGAGCCCTTGCTGAAATATGGGCGGGAGAGGGAGGGCATCGACCTGTCCGCCCTGAAGCTGACCCATCACCGGATGCGCGACCTGGGGCAGCAGAAGCTCGTCCTGGACGGCGGCAATGCGCCTGATCCGCTGCAACCCATCACCGACGCCGGGTCCGGCGCGGCGCAGGACAAGCAAAAGCAGCGGTTGGACGCAATCATCCGGGCGATCAACGACTTGTTTGAAGGCGACGTCACCGAGGGCGACACCGTCACCTACGTCGATGGCGTGATCAAAGGGAAGCTGATGGAATCCGAGATGCTGAAGGCGCAGGCCGCGGCCAACACCAAGGAGCAGTTCTCCAGCTCACCGAGCCTACGCGATGAACTGACCAACGCCATCATGGATGCGATGGCGGCGCATCAAAGCATGAGCACGCAGGCGCTTGGATCAGAGACGGTGCAGGCACGAATCCTTTCGACTCTCCTGGGACCAGGCGCGCTGTGGGAGGCGCTGCGAGCACAGGACGTCGTGCAGCAGTCCGTACGTGTCTGAACCGCCCTGCTGAAACACTATGGATAATAGTGTTTCAGGATCGGGCCCTGCCGAGGGCCAACTCGGGTCCTAGGCAGTCGCGGAGCCAGTCAAGCTGATACACTTCTCGCGAGGTTCTCCCCAAAGTGGCTTGGCGGTCTACTGGCCGGCCTGGCCTCAGAACCCGATCAGGAGCATGTCGAGCGCGCGCATGATGTCATTGCTGCGCGCATCCAAGGAGAGCACGGGTGCGCGCAGCTCTTTGGCCGGCATGGCGGCAATAAACTGCGTCAGCATCAGGTAAGGCTGGCCGTCGATATCGAATGCAGGGTTCAGGCCCCGAGCCGGCTTGGGCGCGAGGTCGGGCGGGAGCAGGGGCACGACGACACGGGTCCCGAGATCCTGCAGAAGGTCAGCCTGTACATCGAGCACATAGCCGACCCCGCCTTGACTGGGTGTGGCATAAACTTCGTAGCGCCCCATCAGAACTGGCGGAATGCCGCAAGCGGCAGGCCGTGGCGCTCAAAGTAGTCGTTGGACGACGCCAATGCGTCGCGGTTCTCCTCCAGCCACTGCGCCGCACGATGCCTGGCGATCTCCGCTTTCAGGCCTCCCTCGCAGGCCTGCGACACGTTCAGGCCGAGCGCACGCGCCTGATCCAGCAAGTCGATCGGCAAGGTGACGTTGGTGGCCCGGCGGGTTGCCCGAGCGGTGGCAGGTCGGGGCATGGCATCCATCCTTCTCCGGAGTGCCCAGTGTCGCTGAACCAAGGTGCGCATGTAAATGCGCATAACATTAAATCTACCGTTCAAGCCACCTAGGCCAAGCTTTATATGTATGATAATGTCCTTTATCGTACATATAAGGATACAAGCCTGCTCGCGCTTAAGCGCTTTTCACGCTATCATGCTAAGCGCCCATCTTTGCCCGGAGCCGCCTCATGCCCGACGATGCCACCACCCGCTGGACCGTTTCGGTGTCGCGCGACACCGACATTGCCGTGCGCAGCTTCCTCGCCCAGCGCGGCATGAAGAAAGGCGACCTGTCCAAATTCATCGAGGACGCGGTCAAGTGGCGCGTGCTCGACCAGACCATGGCCGAGGCGCGCGCCGGCTTCGCCGACCTACCGTCCGACGCGATCGAAGCGCTCGCCGACGAGGCCGTGGCAGCCGTCCGACAGACTCGCAAAGCAGCTGCTTGTAAGGCGACGTAATGCAGTGCGGTTGGTCATCGACACCAACATCCTGGTCAGCGCCCTGCTCGCCGCCACCTCGCTGCCAGCCCAGCTCGTCGTGCTCTGGCGCGCCGGCCGGTTCGACCTGCTGACCACGGCCGAGCAGCTGGACGAGCTGATGCGCGTGACCCGCTACCCGAAGATCCGCGAGCGCCTGGCGCCGGCCATTGCGGGCCGCATGGTCAATGACTTGCGCGCACTCGCCATTACGGTGGACAAGCTGCCCGTTGTCGACGCCTCGCCCGACCCGGACGACAATTACCTGTTGGCCCTCGCCGCGGCGGGGGCCGCCGACGTCCTGGTCACCGGCGACAAACGCGACCTGCTCGGGCTTGGGGTCTACGAGGGCACGAAGATCACCAACACGCGGGACTTCCTGACCCGGTATGGACGGCGGCCATGAGCGGCAGCGTTCCCGCGCTCAGTCAAGGCGGCGTGCTGGCTGGCATTGACCAGCTTCGGCTGCCCGCCCTGGTTGCCGCTGCCGGCGACCGGGCGGCGACGCGCTTCCTTGAATTCTTCGCCTCCACCATCCGCAATCCGCACACGCGCCGTGCCTATGCCCGGGCTCTGGGGGATTTCTTAGCCTGGTGCGACGAGCGCGGCGTGCCGTCGATTGCGGCGGTGCAGCCGTTGCACGTGGCAGCCTGGATCGAAGGCCAAACGCGCGAGCGGTCGGCACCAACGGTGAAGCAGCAGCTTGCCGCCATCCGCCACCTGTTCGACTGGCTGGTCATGGGCCAGATCGTGCCGCTGAACCCGGCCTCCTCGGTGCGCGGGCCGGCGCACAGCGTCCGCAAGGGCAAGACGCCGGTGCTGGATCCGGCCGAGGCCCGCACGCTGCTCGACGGCATCGACGTCAGCACTCCGATTGGGCTGCGCGACCGGGCGCTGATCGCGCTCATGGTCTACAGCTTCGGGCGGATCGGTGCCGCTCTGGCCATGAAGGTGGAGGACGTCTTCGTGCAGAACCGCCGGCTCTGGGTGAGGCTGCGCGAGAAAGGCGGCAAGCGGCACGAGATGCCCTGCCATCACACTTTGGAAGATTACCTACACGCCTACCTGGACGGTGCCGGGATCGCCGGCGACGCCAAGGGGCCGCTGTTCCGCACCATCGGCCGCGGCACGCACCAGCTCACGCGAACTCCCCTGCCCCAGGCCAATGCCTATGCAATGGTGCGGCGCCGAGCGCTGGCCGCCGGCATTGGAACGAAGATAGGCAACCATAGCTTTCGGGCGACGGGGATCACCGCCTACCTAAAGAACGGCGGCACGCTGGAGAACGCCGCCGCCATGGCCAACCATGCCAGCACGCGCACCACCCAGCTCTACGACCGGCGGCATGACGAAATTAGCCTTGATGAGGTGGAGCGAATCCGAGTGTAGCGCTGGATTTGCCGGCCATTTGCATCCCAAATCGAGGCGCGCAGGGCTTGGTTAACGTAATCAAGAGCCGGTACAACCCGGTAAGGCTGCGTTGTCCTCGGCTCCAATAGCCGACGGCCTACAAACCGTTAATGGAAAACCTTGCCGCCGAATCGTAGCAACCAAGTCCTTACCTTCAGGGAGTTTAAGTCCCGGCTAGGAACTCCTTTGCCTTGGCGCGAGGAAGCAATTCGGCTCAGTTTGCCCTAGCCAAGGGCTCGGCGTAGCCCGCCGCGCTGAGCGTCTCCTAACGTTGATTCAGTCGAAGACGTTCACTATTCGTTCAGATAGCGGGCGCACTCTGTCTTCATGGAAACACAGCGTGCCCAACTCAGTGCCGATCAGGAAGCGAAAACCTTTTCCTCCGGCACCAAACTAACCGCTTTGGCGGTCTCAAACGCCGCCGTCGTCGCGGTGCTCTACTTGAACCAGACAATTCTTGGGCAGGTCGCGCTAAGTTTCCCCACCAGCAATCTAGTCTCGCTACTCCCTTCAATGACCCTGGCCGGCTATGCCTCAGGCGTTGCCTTAGTCGCATTTAGCCCGGTTGCGCGCGCGCGCCTTTCTGTCGAGCGCCATCTGGGGTGCCTTGCACTCGCGCTGCTTATGGCGAGCCTGGCATCAAGCGTTCTGACACTGGCCACTGCCAACTTCTTCGTCGGCTGCGCCGCCGCCGTTGCCCCGCGTTTACTCGCCGGCGCCGCCCATCTTGCGGCGCCGGCAAAGGCAGGCGCGGCAATCGGGCGAGTAGTCTGCGGCAGTCTTGCGGCGATCCTCTGCGTGCGGCTGTTTGGTGGCGCCCTCGCCACCGTCCTCGGCTGGCGCTGCCTCTTCATGATTGCAGCCGCGATCATGGCAAGCTCGGCTGTGCTGGTCCAATTCACCCGAGCAATGCTCGTTGCCGATCTGCACGGGATCACGCCGCCAAGCAGCCTGGCCAAGCTGTGGCAATCACACCTGCTGCTGCGCCGCGCTGCCATCCAGCAATGCACCCTATTCGCCGCATACAACGCGAGCTGGATGTCCGTTCTGACCGAACTGCCGCCCAATGAGCGTCCTCTGGTGGTAATCGGCGGGTCTTGCGCCGGAATCCTTGCTGCCCTTCTCGCGGGCTGGCTGTCAGATAAACCTTGTCAGAGCCGAGTTGCCCAGGCTGGGGCGACAGCAGTGTTCCTGGCCGGCACCCTCGTCCTGCCGGTTGCCTATGGCAGTGAGCACGGCCCACTCCAGGTGCTGCTGCTTCTCGTGGGTATGGCCCTGGTGGACGCCGGTCTTCAGATCGCCCTGGTAGCCAATCAGAAGCGCGTCCAAGCGCTGGAGGCCAACTCGCGGACCCGTTTGGCAGCAAGCCTTACCGTGTGTGGGTTTCTGGGCGGTGCGATCGGCGCCGGCGCAGGGCACGTACTTTGGCAAACGTCCGGCTGGCAGGCGGCGATTGCTTTCGTGGCTATCGCCGGGTGCATCGGGCTCGCCAGTTCGCTGCTGCCCACCTGGCAGCAAGCCGCCACACCCGCCCGCCTGTCTTCCCCCCATGCGCGTGGCCTCAAGAGAGGCGCGGCATAACGCGGATCGTCCGCAACAATACCAAAAGGACCTTAAATCATGATCAAGTGCCCGAAGAGCGTTCCTACCAGCAGCACAAGCGTTGTCGATGCAGCCGCCGCGGCCTTCCCGCCTACGCCTGGCGTGGAGAATGGCCATATCAGTCTTGGTGCACAGTCGCCGCTGTTTGCACCCCAGACCGTTGCCAACGCCGGCAAGGTGAGCCCCGGCGCACAGTCGCCGTTGTTCCTGCCGCATGACATTGCCGACGCAGGTCTCGTGCGCGTTGGCGCTCAAACTCCCGCATTTTAACATTACGGGTGGTGAGCGGAGCGTGCCTCCCCTCACCGTCACCCCGGCTGTAAGGTCCATTGCCATGTCTCCAAACAGCGCCACACCCACAATCGAATTCTATCGCTTCGTCGAGGCTGGCCGGGCACCGCAGCGTGCCGACCGTGCTGCTGGCGGAACCCTACCGACGCGGGCGTTTCGCTATTGTGAGGCCGCGACGACCGCGTCAGCTCTTGGTTGGTACGTGTTTCCGCCGATCGGCTTCCGCCTGCTATGGACCGGGACCGAGATGGCGTGGACCTACGCTGGGGCGCCGGCTTGGTATCCGCTCGGCGTCGCACAATTTCCCGGTTTTCGCGAGCATTTTGATAACACTGTTCCGGAGCGCATCAAGCAATATTCTCCGACCTTCCTCGCAGCTTTGCCAGAACCCGGGACAGTACAGATTTGGTCCGGATTGGTGGCCCGCACGAAACCTGGCTGGAGCCTCCTGGCGCGCAGCCCAGCCAACATGAGCCGGGGTGCCGGCTACGACCTATTCGAAGGTGTCATCGAGGCCGACCGCTGGTTTGGACCATTGTTCATAAACATCCGGCTCGGCCGCACCAATAGCCCAATCGATTTCGACCCCAATCTGCCGCTGTTCCAGGTGCAGCCCATCCAACGGGATGCTTATAGCGACGCTGTCCTCAACGATGTGCAGCTTCGACCGTTTAATACTATCGCCGACGATGAATGGGACGACTACTATCAGACGGTCGTCCAGCCAAGCCTCCAACCATGCCCGCATGGCGCCCACGCTGCCGCCGTGCGCAAGCGTCGCCATGCCGAGGCGCTGTCAAAAGCCTGATCAGTTAACCGCCCGGTGCCAGGCCCACCCGGCGAGCACGACCAAGCGCGTCAAGTCGCACCAGGTTGATCGGAGCGGCCTAGCCGACAAGCCGCGCCCCGAATTATTTATCTTGGCCCAGACGCAGGCTACGTCAGGCCGGCCAGTCGCAGCCCGCTTATGAAGCATTCCAAGTCCTCCGCACGTCGGTAACGCGCGGAGGCTCGGAACCGCTGCAGAGAGAACCTGGGCTCGAGCGCCCGCAACCGCTGCAAACCGGCAGCAGCTTCCGCCTTGCAACCAAGATGACCCAGTGCGGCCAAGTAACTCTTGTAGGCCGAGCTAAATTGGGGATGCCGCTCCGTCACTCTGCGGCCGATCTCTGCGGCCGCCTCGTATTCGCCGCGCAGTAGCTGAACGATACCCAAAGCTCCTTCCGCGTAAAAGCCGTGAGGGTCGCTTGGTGCAAGCTCAAGGCAATGCGAGATGCAGCGGAATGCGTCGTCGAGTCGTCCAGCATAGGCGTGCGTAACGCTGTAAAGATGCCAGGCCAGTGCGAGTGCGGGATTGGTCTGAATGGCCAACTCGTGCAGCGCTGCCGCTTCGTTTAGTAGCCCGCCCAGGAATGCTTTAACGTGCCCAGCAATCGTCATTGCTCGAGCGTCTCGGGGGTCAATTATCATGGCGCGCTCGGCTGCTTTTCCCGCCTGCTCCATGGACTGAAACGGATTGGTGGCCCAGCCCTGTCCGATTAAGAACATGTGCCAATATGCCAGCCAGCTATAGGCCAAAGCAAACTCCCGGTCAGCCTCGATGGCTTCTTCCAGCGCATGCCCGGCACCCAGAAAAGAGTCGCGATCCAGCCGGAAGATGGCAGGGATCGCGATCAGCACTAAAGAATAGCTATCGTTCTTCTGCAGCGGCAGGCGCCGCCGACGCTCGGCTTCAATGATCAGCAAATCTGTGTCCAGGCGAGCTGCCACAACGTTGGCCAACTTGCGCTGTATAGTAAAGGTGGCCGCGGCCGGTCCTTCGAAACTCTCCACCCAAACGACGCTGCCGGAGAAGGTAAAGTCCAACAGCTTGAGCAAGAGCCGATAGCGACCGTCCTCGCACTGCAACGTCCCTACCAGCAGGTAATTGGCAATGCTTGAGACATCGGCGCTGCCAGCCGAGAGACGATGGCCACGCGCATCCCTGGTAATTGTTCTAAACCAGCGCATCCTAGCGAGCGCACTACCAACTTCCTCGGTGAGAGCCCGCGCAAACTGCTCCTCGACAGCCTGACCGACACTCTCAATCTCGGTGACGGCAACGGCGACTGTCGGCCGATCTTCGAGCCGAAGGCGCAATCCACTGGTTTCTGAAACGACTTCGGGCGACTCAATGGGCGAGAGCTTTGCGAAGCGTTCGTCGCGAATATGGGTGAGCCAGCGGTCAAACGCCGGGTCGATCCCTTCTAATTCAAAGAGGAAGCGACGCTCCGTGCCGAGTTTTTTGGCGCCATTCAGTGAGTCAGGCTCGATATCGAGCGTAAAGGCATTTGATCTTAGCGCGATACTTTGGTCATCGACTCGGAATGGCTCGAGCCCAAACTCGGCCAGTTCCCGCTGCAGATGATGCAGTGTATTGCGCAGCCGCGCCAAGCCCGTTGCACGCTCGAGATTGCTCCACAACATGGAGGCCGCCCGCACACGTGTGATTAGTCTACCCTCAGACAATGCCACAAGCGTCAGTAAGGCGCGTGCTTTCTTTGACTTTGGTAGAACATTGATGTCTGGCTCGCACCACACCTTTAGAGTTGGGTGCAGATCAAGCCGTAAAATTCGTTCTGAGCCGGATGGCGTAAGGGTCGTCACTTCGTCCTGCTTAGACCATCCGCCTGTGTGCCAGCCATGCGTGCGTCAACGCTATCAGCTTTGCTCATTGGGCTATCAACTGCCCACATCTACTTACTGCCGTTTTCGTCCGGTCGGTTGTTATTTCTGTATGATTTAGGCGTTCGGATCTTAGGCCGCCGATGCAGTCAGATCGGCCAGGCGGGAGCGACGCCGTTTAAACGAGAAAGAACGGCAAAAGAACGCCCCAGGCCGCTCACAACTATGTGATTGAAAGGGCCATAATCGGGCGGCGAGGTCGATCTCATGTCATTCACTCCTCAAGCAGAGACAACGATTGCTCTTTCGGGGGGAACGGAGGCACTGCCTTTGCCCGGTGTGCAAAGCTGCCCGTTTATTGAGTTCACCGCCGGAGGGCCGGAACGCCAGGCAGCACCCTTCGCGATCACGCCGGCCCTCTTGCCGAAAAGACGCAAGGCAAAGACGCCGCCCCAACGTCTGGAAAAGGGCACGACCAGGCGCACTTTCACTGAGTCATGGTCGAACAATCAGGCGAGCGAGTGTGCTTACACCCTGTCTGACCGTGACCTGATGGTCACCCTGCTGTCGCGCTGCCTCTCCCTCACTGCGGCCGCGAGGGCAACAGAAGTCATTCTCGAACGCTATGGTAGCTATGCCGAGGCTGTCGCCGCACCATTTGCCGAGCTGATGGCCATTCCAGCCATTGGCGAGACGGCCGCCACGCTGCTTAAATGTGTCCATTCTAGCGTTGCTAGGCTGACGTCGATCCCGCTGCGGCAGGCACCCGTGTTGAACAATTGGGCAACACTGTCGGCATACTTGAATGTCTGTATCGGTCGAGAGCGAAACGAGTTTTGCCGGGTGCTGTTCCTAAATGCAAAAAATCACCTTATCTCGGATCAAATACTTTCGGAGGGTGACGTCAGTTCAGTATCAGTACCAATACGGACTATCACCAGAAGGGCGCTTGAGCTAGGGGCCACCGCGCTCATCTTGGTCCACAATCATCCCTCTGGAGATCCAACGCCGAGCAAGTTGGATATCGCCATAACTCAACAAGTTGAGCATGCCGTGGCCGTATTTGGGATTGTCGTGCATGATCACATCATTGTGGGGAAGAGCGAGTGCTTTTCGCTCAAAAACGATGCTTATATGCCATCTTACCAGCCCACGGTCGTTTCTCATTAGCAAACGATCCAGGAACTCATCCCCACGCTGTCTTGCTTTAAATAAATTCCTGAGCGTTGCTGTGGATGCTGACATTGTGACGAAGACAGACCTCGTCTACGGGACTGCAGTGCCGCAAGGTCTTCCGAACGATTTTGGTTGACGTCCCGCTCCCAAGCCGTCTAGGTCCGCGCCCCCGGCATGTCGCCGGTCTGCGGTTTTAGGCGCAAACAAAGCATTTGGACAGAAAGGGCGAGCATGCATTCGAACGTTACAGCTTTTGCACGCGCCGCCTGTCCCGCGTCCTGCGAGGACCTGAGGCGGTCATTCCGCCGATTAGGCCTTCAAGGACGCACAGGGACCCTCTGCCATGAGCACGCCGCAGGCCGAACGGGAATTCGGCTACTATCTTCGTAATGCGCTGCGCAGCGAGGCTTCGGCCCAGCTGCTGAAGCCGGTTGCTGATGCGGCGGCTGTCGTGCTCGGCACGGCAACGCCGGGCGGCACGTCCCAGGACCTCGAACGGGCCATCGACGCCTTCCCGTCGAGCGGCACCTATGCCGAGCCGTTCGAGCGTAATGCCCGGTATGCCGCGGCCGAATTCGCCCTGGACGAGGCGGAACTCGACATCCTGCTGCTCGCTTTGCGCGTGCGCCGCGGCCGGCAGCTCGCCCGGTTCGGCAGTGCCGTGCAGGCGGTCCTGGGTGACCCATCGCGCGTGGTCGCGACCCTGCTCGGCCGCGATCTCGATGGGGTGCAGCAGCGTCTGGCGCCGGGATCGCGCCTGTGCGGCTGCGGGCTGATCGTGTTCGACGACGAGGATGTTTACGAAGACGGTTTCCCCGCCATCCTGGCCATAAGCCGGGCGGCGGCCACGGCCATGTTCGCCGTTCACGCCGGCCGGGACGAATGGCGGGCGGCATTGATTGGCCGCCCATGCGAGCCCGGCCTGCCCTGGGATGCCTTCGACCACCTTGGCGCCGCCGGCGTTTTGGCTGCACGGGTGCTGGCTGCGGCCGCGGCAGGAGGCGAGGCCGGCATCCACGTCCTGCTTGCCGGGCCGCCCGGCACGGGCAAAACCGAATTCGCCCGCGCTCTCGCCACGCGCGCCGGCTTGGCCCTTTATGCGGCTGGCGAAGAAGCTGACGCGCAGGGCAGCGAACCCTCACGGAGCGCCCGCGGCACCGCCTTGCGGCTCAGCCTCACCCTGCTGCGCCAGCGCCGTGATGCCGCCGTGCTGCTGGACGAGGCGGAGGACTTGCTGGACTCCACCCGTTCCTTCGGGGCGCGACGCGACGCGTTCTCCAAGGTGTTCCTCAACCGCACGCTGGAGCAGGCGGCGGTGCCGGTGCTTTGGACCTGCAACGAGATCGGCTGGATGGACCCGGCGACGCTGCGGCGCATGACGCTGGTGGTGCAGATGCCCGTGCCGGACGCCGCCCGTCGTGCGGCGATATGGGACCGTGTGCTGGATCGCGAGGCGCTGGCGTTACCGGCCGGCACGGCGACCGCCCTCGCGGCACGCTGGCCGGTGTCGGCGGGCATCGCGGCCGGGTCGGCACGTGCCGTGCGCCTGGTGGACGGCGGCCTGGCGGAGTTGGAGGTGGCGCTGGCCGGGGTCGCCGAGGCCATGGGCGTAACCGCCACGACAGAGCCCTCCTCCCTGACCGCGTTCGACCCGGCTCTGACGGTGTGCGGGGACGATCTTGGAACTCTGTGCACCCGACTGGCCCGGCCTGGAGCGCCACGTGGCTGGTCGCTGTGCTTGTCCGGGCCGCCAGGCACCGGCAAGAGCGTATTCGCGCACTATCTGGCGGATCGGATCGGCCTGCCGTTGCTGCAGAAGCGCGCCTCTGACCTACTATCGATGTGGGTGGGCGGCAGCGAAAAGGCGATCGCCGCCGCCTTCGCCGAGGCGCGGACCAAAGGCGCATTGCTGCTGATCGACGAGGCGGAGGCGCTGCTGTTCGACCGCGGCGCCGCGTCGCGCGCCTTCGAGGTGAGCCAGGTGGATGAGATGCTCACCTGGATGGAGCGCCACCCCCTGCCCTTCGTGTGCACCACCAACATGGTCGAACGCATGGACGCCGCGGTGCCGCGGCGCTTCACGCTGAAGCTGCGGTTCGATGTCCTCGACCCGGCGCGTGCGGATCTGGCGTTCCGCCGCATCCTCGGCACCGTTTCACCGGGGGCGCTGCCGGATGGGCTGACACCGGGCGACTTCGCGCTGGTGCGGCGTAAGGCGGAGCTGCTGGGTGAGGTGCGCCCGACCATCCTGGCACAGTGGCTCGTCGAGGAGTGGGCCGCGAAGGTGGGGGTCCGCTCGCCGATCGGGTTCCGGATGGTCGCAAAGGATGTGGCTTCACCGGAGACCGGGTTGCGGGACGCAGCGTGAGCGCCATCACCACGACACGCTTGTTCGGCCCCAACGCACCGTGGCGCATCCCAAGACAACGGTGTGATATGGTGCATTGTGGTGCGGTGCTAGGTGAGGATCCCTTGTTCCCCGTCATCGTAGTGTTCCAAGCGGGCCTATCCTCTCCGCAGTGATACGCTTTGCCGTATATTCCTGTTTAATACGCTTTGCCGTATATTATGCTATAGGCGCTGGAGCGTATCATGGACAGCATCGTGCGGAACCCTACTGCCCTGGGTGCTGCCCTCCGACGGCAGCGCAAGAAGATGCGTCTGTCGCAGGGTGAACTCGGCGAGCGGATCAACCTACGCCAGGCGACGATCTCCGCCCTGGAGGCAGGAATCGCCGACGCCAAGCTGAGCACTCTCATGGATGCCATGGCCGCATTGGGGCTGGAGATCGTCGTCAGATCCCGATCAACCGCGAGCGATACTGACATCGAGGCCGCCTTTTGATGGCGCGCAAGGCGCGCCATCCTCCCCTGCGCGTGTTCATGAACGGCCGTCTCGTCGGTCTGCTCCGCCGGGAGCCATCGGGCGCTATCGACTTCACGTACGACGCCTCCTGGCTCGAGTGGCCCCCTGCCCTGCCGGTTTCACTGTCCCTTCCGCTTCGGGAAGACCGATATGCCGGTGCGCCGGTGATTGCCGTGTTCGACAACCTGCTCCCGGACAATGACGCCATCCGGCGCCAGATCGCCACACGCGTCCGAGCGGATGGAACAGACGCGTTTAGCCTGCTTGGCGCCATCGGCCGCGATTGCGTGGGCGCGTTGCAGTTCCTCGCTGTAGAGGGCGAGCCGGGGCCGGCGGGCTCCGTCGATGCTAGCCCGATGTCGGACACGGCGATTGCGCCATTGCTCGCCGATCTCGCAAGAGCCCCGCTCGGCATGACGGAGGACCAGGCGTTCCGCATTTCCCTCGCCGGTGTCCAGGAGAAGACCGCCCTGCTCTTCCACAACGGACGGTGGTGCATGCCGATCGGCACGACGCCGACGACGCACATTTTGAAGCCGGCGATCGGCGCCTTGCCCGACGGCGTCGACCTCTCCGAGAGCGTCGAAAACGAGTATCTCTGCATGCGGCTCATGGCGGCTTTCGGCCTCCCCACGGCGCGTGTCGAAATGGCCGACTTCGCCGGGCGCCGGGCGCTGGTGATTGAGCGCTTCGATCGCCGGTGGACCCAGGACGGGCGCCTCCTCCGCTTGCCTCAGGAGGACATGTGCCAGGCAACGGGCATGCCGCCGGCCCTCAAATACGAGTCGGACGGCGGTCCCGGCTTGCCGCGGCTGCTACGGCTTCTCGGCGGCAGCGACAATCCTGCCGCGGACCAAGGCGCCCTGTTAAAAGCCACCATCGTATTCTGGCTGTTGGGCGCCACGGACGGGCACGCCAAAAACGTGAGCGTGTTCCTGCTTCCAGGAGGCCGGTTCGGCATGACGCCGTTCTACGATGTCTTATCGGCTCAGCCCGCCGTCGATGCCGGCCAGCTCCGCCGAGACCGGTTCTGCCTGTCGATGGCCGTCGGCGAGAACCGGCACTACACGATCGACTCGATTTTCCCCCGACACTTCCTGCAAACGGCACTTATCGCAAGCATCGGCGCCTCGATCACGGAGGCATTGTTCGAGGAGCTCGCGACGACGGTGCCAAGAGCACTGGAGGAGACGCTGGCTGGCCTACCCATGGGCTTTCCGAGCGCGCTCGCAACGTCGTTTGTGATGGCGTCCTAGATCGGCTTCGCCGGCTGGAGAGGTCATGGTTAGTGGGCCAATAACAGTATGCCTGTTCTCAGGTGTGCGACATTTACCGGGCAGCTAGACCCGCTCCAAAATAGAGTAACGCCTTGACTACGTAACGCCGTGCAGCCGTATAATCAGCGTTACATTGCAGGAGCCGCAAATGTCTGTGCTGACAATCGCCAGCAGCAAGGGAGGGCCGGGCAAGACCACGCTGGCCATGCTGCTTGCGTCTACCCTGGCAGCCGACGGCTACTCCGTGTTGCTGGTGGATGCCGACCCGACGGAGGCACTGAGCCGCTGGATCAAGAACACGTATGAAGGGCCGGCGATCCAGGGCGTGGCGGAAACGGACGAGACCCGCTTGGCGCACCTGATCGGTGAGCGAGCGGACGAGCCGGACTTGCTGCTGGTAGACACAGCCGGGTTCGGTAACCGGGCGGCAGCGGTCGCGATGACCTCGTCCGACGCGATCCTGGTCCCTGCCTTGGCTGGCGAAGCGGACATTACGGAAGCGGAAAAGACGGTCCGGCTGGCCGAGGGCCTAGCGCGGGCGGCCCGGCGCGCCATCCCGGCCTTCATTGTGCTGAACCGGGTGCGACGGACGCAGCTCGCCCGGCACGCGGCGCAGGAGATCATGACGGCCAGCTTGCCCCGCCTGGATGCGACATTGAGCGATTTGGTCGCCTATGGGGAGCTGTCCTACTCCGGGCACTTGCCCGCGAGCGGCCCGGCTCTGGCAGAGGTCAAGGTGCTGATCGCGGAACTGCAGGCAAAGGGACACCTGCCGCGCAAGCCGAAGCGCCTTACGGCCGTAACGACATCGTTTCGTAACGCCGTAACGCAATGAAAAATCTCAAGCCACGGACTGCCCGCCCGTCTGCCGACGAAGCCTTGCGGGCGGTTGCCGCCCAGGCCCCCTCGCTGCCTCCGGCGCGGATGGAAGTGGCGGACGGGCCCACCACCCTGAACTTGCGCTTTCGCCGGAGCACGGTCGCGGCGATCGCCGCTGCCTCAGCTGAGCGCGGCATGACCATGAAGCAGATCATTGCGGAGGGTGTCCGCAGCCTGGGCATCCCAGTCGCACAAGCCGATTTAGAGGATCGTACGCCACGACGTAAAGACGTAACGTCGTAGCCAGTATTTCTACGAACATGGCAGGTCGATAGTGTCGGTGACGGTGCCAAGCCGGTCCGCATTGGTGTATAGCTGGGCAGGGGCCGAACCAGCGCCTAACTGGTGGGTGTCCCACGAACCTGCTCCGATGTCAGTGCGCAACCAAGGCGTCCTCCGTAGGCAGCTTGCTTGCGTCAAGCGGCTGCACTGGTAGCTCTGCTTAAAGCAAAACTCGTCCCCTAAAAGACTGACCAACGTTACGACATTACGTAAAGTCGTATACCTCCTGTTTCTGGTCACACGCTTCGTACAATTGAAAGAACCTGCATGATGTCGAGCAGGCAACATGTGACGCCACTATGGCTTTCCGACTGCGACGCTGATGCCGCTTGGCTGAGATGGCGACTATGCGGTCTTCCAGCCGAGGCAGTGATCGCCAGGGCCATACGGTATAGATCATAGATTGATTGCGACGTTACGCCGATACGGCGTTACGTAACCACGAGCAGAGAAGAATGCTTACGGGGAGTCGGGAGGACTCGGACCATGGCGACGATCAGCGCCAAATCCTCATACAGCGGCTGTTGCGGTGTGGGGTGAAGGCTGCCGCTGAGGCGGCAGGTCGAACGGCAGCGGCGCGGGCGGCTTGCTGAGGTCGAGTTCGTAGCTGCCGAAGCGGTTGAGGTGCTCGTTCAGGTAGGGGCTGGTGCCGGCCAGCGCCTCCGGGGTGACCGCGGCGCCGTGCCCATCGGCGACAAGGCTGTCGAGCGCGCGTGTCATGCCGACGACGGTGTGGAAGATGAGCAGGTTGGCGACCAGGTGGTTGTACTTGACCATCTTGCGCTGCTCGTCGCGCTCGGCGGCGGTCGCCAGGCCGCTGCTGCCGAAGGCGACCCACTGGGCGTATCGGTTGAACAGCTCGCTCTTGTTGGTGGCGGTGCCGATGGCGCGGCGCAGGTCGGCCGATCCAAGGTAGCGGAGCAGGAAATCCGTGCGGATCGCCCGGCCCAGCTCCCGGAAGGCGAAGTAGAGCCGGTTCTTGCGGCTGTAGGTGGCGAGCCGGCGCAGGATGGCCGACGGCAGCAGGCGCCCGGCCCGGATCGAGAGCGCGACACGCAGCATGTCCGGCAGGTGCGCCTCGATCAGCGGCCAATCCACGGCGCCGGTGAACAGGGCGTCGATGTGCTTGTAGCGCGCATCCACGTCGGGCCGGAACAGGTGCAGGTCCTGCCAGCTGCGGATGCGCGGCATCAGGTCGATGCCGAGGAGATGCGCCAGCCCGAAGATTGGGGCGCTCTGCCCGTGGGTGTCGGAATGGACCGTGGAGGGCTGTAGCAACGACCGGTTCTCGGTCACGAAGTCCAGGATGGCGTGGCCCTCGTAGGCGCCGCAGGCCAGGAAGCGCGAGAACAGGGCGATGTAGGTGTCCGAGACGAGGTAGTAGCCGATCCCGCCATAGCCGCCGTAGCGGATGTGGTACGAGGACTTCAGGCTTTCGGGATGCACGTCCCACTTCATGCCGTCGGCGGAGGCGGTGTTGCCGCTGCCCCAGTGCCGGTGCAGGCCGACCCGGGCGTAGGCGTCGATCACGCCCGTGATGGCGTCATCCAGGGTCTCTTCTGTGATGTGGCGCTGGTTGGCGAAGGCCACGTGCCGGCGGTCCAGGCCCTTGAGGGACCGCGCCGCCTGGCTCGGGCCAAGGCTGCAGCCGTAGCAGAAGACGGTCGCAAGGTAGCGCTCGCGCGGGCGCTCCAGCTTGGCCTCGAAGCCAGACACAGGGCCGAAATGCCGGGTCCAGCCCAGCCAGTGCTCGGTGTCGGCGAGTGCCTCCAGGACACCGGCCGGAACCATGCGCGGCTTGAGCAGGCGTTCGAGGAAGGCCGTGCCGTCGGCCGCCTCGCGTGCGCGCAGCCGCTTCACCACGGGTTCGCTGTCCATGATCTCGACCTGTTCGTTCGCCGGGAAGGCGCTGTCGGTAGCAGCGGCGGTCCGGGTGAGCCTGGCTTTCAGCGCCGTGACGAATGCGCCGGGATCGACCGGAACGCCGGCCTGTTCGGCGTAGCCCGCAACGTCGCGGTTGTACTCCTCCCAGGACACCAGTTGGGCACGGTAGTCGCCGTATTCCTCGCTGCCCGGGATGTACAGGTCACCGGACTTCAGTTCGTTGACCACCTGGGTGAACAGGCAGATCTCGAAGTAGCGCCGGTCCACCTCGGCGGGCGCCGGTTCGCGCGCTATGCGCCCAGTCAGCAGCGGCCACCATTTCTCGCCCACCCACGACAGGTCGAGCGCCTGGTGGGCGGTGGTTCCGTCCGCCTGCACCGCTTCGACGACGGGGCGCAGCCTGGCACGGCGGTCCGCGCGGTGCGCGAGCAGGAAGGTGATGGCCTGCTCGACGCCACGGTCTGCGAGGTGGAAACCGGGGCGGCATGGGTCAGGAAGCGTAGGAACGCCGCACGCTGGCCGCCGTACTGCCGCGTCAGCAGCGGCAGGTAGTTGTTGCCGGCGAAGGCGGCGTGCGCCTCGCACTTGGCCAGGATCGCGTCCGCGTCGGGTAGCAGCAAGCCCTCGATTGCTGCCAGGCGCGCGTCCCGCTCGGCCCCCTGGTCGTGGCAGGCCAGCACCGTCTCTCGCAGCAGGGCGACCAGGGCGTCGGTCTCGGCGGCGTGCCGGGCGCGGTGCGCGTCCAGCGCCTCCCTGGCCCGGTTGTGCATTCGCGTGGTCAGGCGCACGAACATTTCGGCCGCGTCGTCCAGCGCCCGTGCGACCTGGCTTCGCAGCAGGGTCGCCATCAGCGCGGCGCGCTTGGACTCGGTCACATGAGACAGCACGGCGGCGTTGAGGGCGCGGGCCTCGGCGGCGAAGTGCCGGAGCTTGCGGTCCGGGATGTTGGCGAACACCTCATCCGCCGCGGCCTGTTCGCGCAGCCAGGCGAGGTGGGCCAGGTGCTCGCGCATGCGTTGCGGGCTGGGGCGCGGCGGGTCGGCCTTGGCCTGGTCCCAGCCGGACCGGGTTGCGCCCTCTGGCACCAGAAGCAGGGTGGAAAAGCCGGTGCGTGCCTCGGGTGGCAGGGCCGCCGCGATCCGGCGGTGGTAGCCACGGTTGACCAAGGCGCGGGCGGTGCGGGCGAGCTTGAGCAGCGTCCCGAAGGCGGGCAGTTCGCGGCGGCAGCGCAGCAGCTCCTCAATGCCGGCGTTGACGATGTCAGCCAGGTCGTCGCGGGTGCGCGCTGCCTCGATGCACGCCTGGGCGGCCAGGCTGCGCGCCTCCCGGTCGTAGCCGGCGACGCCGACAAAGCCGCGGACCAGGGCCGAGAGACGGACACGATAGGTCGTGTCGTCATAGCCGCTGATCTCCGGGGCCGCGGCGTCCAGCCCGGCATGGGCAGCGACATGGGTTGTGATCGCGGCCGGCACATCGGCGAGCCGGACGAAGTGGCCGAGGCGCTGGAATGTCTTGAGCAGGACCAGCAGCGCCAGGCGCGGCCCGGGCTGGCGCGTCCGCTGCCGCGCGAAGGCCAGCTCGGCCGCCTCCGGAGCGAACGCCTCCAGGTCGGCCGGACGGGAGTCCGCAGGCAGGCGCGGGTACGCCGTGTCGGCAATGACCGGCATGGGGCGCCTGTCAGGGGGCCCTGGCGGCCTTGCCGGTGCTTTCCGTGCCGGACAGCACGTCAGTGCCGGCCGCCTTGGGCGAGCCGTCGCCGTTGACGTAGGCGTAAAGCGTGGTGGTGGTCATGCCCAGGCGCCGCGCCACCTCGGCGGCATTGGCTTTGGGGTCGGACATCGCGGCCATGGCCATGGTGAGCGTCGCCCGGTCCATCTTGCGAGGGCGCCCGCCCATGCGGCCACGGGCGCGGGCGGCGGCCAGGCCGGCGTTGGTGCGCTCGGTAATCAGCTCGCGCTCGAACTCGGCGAAAGCGGCGAAGATGCCGAAGGCAAGGCGCCCGTTGGCGGTGGTGGTGTCAATCTGCGCGCCGGCGCCGGTCAGCACCTTGAGGCCGATGCCGCGCACGCGCAGGTCCTCGGCGGTGGTGACGAGGTGGCGGAGGTCACGGCCCAGGCGGTCGAGCTTCCACAGCACGAGCGTGTTGCCGGGCTGCAGCGCCTTCAGACAGGCCCCCAGGCCGGGCCGGGCGTCGTGCCGGCCGGAGGCGAGGTCCTGGTAGATGCGGCCGGGCTCGACCCCGGCAGTGAGCATCGCGTCGTGCTGCGGGGCAAGCGTCTGACTGCCGTCGCTCTTGGAGACCCGGACGTAGCCGATGAGCATGTAAGTGAAACCACCAGCAAAAACGGTTGCCAGGGTGCAACCTGGCCTTGATAGTTGCAACGGGTTTCCTGCCGGTTCCAGGTGCCACGCCAGCCTCGCTGCGCGGCCGCAAGGAAACCGGACGTTTTCCTGACAGAGCGGCGGACGACCAGCCCAGCACGGCGTGCCGGGCTGCACTACACGGAGCGTGCCTTTGAACGACGCAGAACCAGGCGGACATGAAGAGTCGCTCCGACAGCAAACCATCCTCGCCCGGTTCGGGGAACTCGCCCTTAAGTCGGACGACCTTGACGAAATCCTGACCGAGGCGTGCCGACTAGTCGGCGAGGCGCTCGGCACCGACCTCGCCAAGGTCATGGAGATGCAGCCGGACGGTGAAACGCTGCTCGTGCGCGCGGGCGTGGGCTGGAAACCCGGCGTCGTGGGCGAGGCCACTACCCAGGTGGCTGACGACACGTCCGAGGGCTACGCCCTGAAAACGGGCAAGCCGATGACCTCCTCCGACATCGCGAAGGAAACCCGGTTCCGCTACCCACCCTTCCTGACTGACAACGGCGTCAAGGCGGTGGCCAACGTCGCCATCATCGGAGCCGAGGACAAGCCGCCCTACGGCATTCTGCAGATTGACAGCCGCACCCCACGCGAGTTCGACGAGGACGACACCGCGTTCCTGCGCAGCTACGCCAACCTGCTGGCCACCGCCGTAGAACGGCTGCGCGGCATCAAGGAAGGGCGAGACAAGGAAGAGAGGCTGCGGCTCGCGCTGGACGCCGGCGAATTGGGGACATGGGAGCTTGACCTGTCCAACGGCGTCGTAACTCGCTCAGCGCGTCACGACCAAATCTTCGGCTACGACGCTCCGCCTCCAGCATGGACTATGGACACGTTCCTGGCGCACATCCTGCCAGCAGACCGCGATCACGTGGCCAGGACGTACCAGGACGCGGTGGAGACCGCGACGGAGTGGCGGTTTGAGTGCCGCATCCGCCGCGCGAGCGACGGCGAGGTCCGGTGGATCGAGGCCCAAAGCCGGCCCACCGGCAACCACGACGACGCCCGACCCACCCACATGCTGGGCATCGTCGCCGATGTCACCGCGCGCAAGTCGACCGAAGAGGCCCTGCGCCGATCCAATGAGCTGCTGGAGGCGAGGGTCGCCGAGCGCACCCGCGAGCTGAGCGAGGCGAACGCCAAGCTGCGGGCCGAGGCCGTCGAACGCGAACAGGTCGAGGAAGCGTTGCGCCAATCGCACAAGATGGAGGCGATCGGCCAGCTCACGGGCGGCATCGCGCACGACTTCAACAACATGCTCCAGGCGATCGGCGGCAGCCTGGAGCTGATGGGCCGGCGCGTGGAACAGGGGCGCCCCGCAGAGGCAGCACGCCTTGTCACCAACGCGCGGACTATGGTGGAACGGGCGGCCGCGCTCACACACCGGCTGCTGGCATTCGCCCGGCGCCAAACGCTGCAAGCACGCCCGGTCGAACCGGATGACTTGGTCCGTGGCATGGTCGAGTTGATCCAGCGCACCGTCGGCCCCGGCATCACGGTGGAGGTGCGCCCGCGCGACGGCATCTGGACAGTACTGTGCGACCCCAACCAGCTGGAGAACGTGCTGCTCAACCTGGCCATCAACGCCCGCGACGCGATGCCCGACGGCGGCACGCTCACCCTCAGCACGCGCGATGTGCGCTTGTCGGTGGCCGACGTGGCCGGCCAGGATGGGGCGCAGCCTGGCGACTATGTCGAGATCGCGGTCGCCGACACCGGTGTCGGCATGGAGGAGACGACGCGCACGCGCGCCTTCGAGCCGTTCTTCACGACCAAGCCCATCGGCCAGGGAACGGGGCTGGGCCTGTCCCAGCTTTACGGCTTTGCGAAGCAGTCCGGCGGGGCCGTGCGGCTCACCAGCGCCCCGGGCCGGGGAACGACGGTGCAGCTCTACCTGCCTCGGCACGTGCTCGTGCAGACGGACGACACGCCGCCAACCCCCGAAGCTGAGCACGACGGCGCCGCTGCCGGCGCCGTCGTGCTGCTGGTCGAAGACGAAGTCGAGGTGCGCCAGGTTGCCGCTGAAACCCTTCGCGACCTGGGCTACCAAGTTCTCGAGGCGCCGACCGGCCCGGCCGCACTGGAGTTGCTCCAGAGTCGCCGACACCGGATCGATGTTTTGGTGACGGATGTGGGCCTGCCTGGCGGCTTGAACGGGCGGCAGGTGGCGGACGCGGCACGCCTGGAGCGGCCAGGCCTGCCTGTGCTGTTCATCACAGGCTATGCTGGCAGCGTTTTACAGGACCAGCTTGCTCCAGGAATGGAAGTGATCGGCAAACCGTTCACCCTTGACGCCTTGGTTACCAGGATCAGCAGCATGCTCAAAGGTCAGGCGAACACGCGACCACACTGAATCCAGGCACTACGGCTCTTCCTGCCAATGCGCTGTGTGAGGTTTTGAACAGGATCGTCGCCATGGTCCGTTATGACCGGGTATGGTGGAAAGCGGTTGGTCCACTAACGGGCGCCCACTGCCCAAGCGGACATTTGTACCGCACTTCTGCTCGAAGGAATCTGGCGGAGGTGTTGCTCGCTAAAGCGGTGCGAAACCCCTCATTTCTGCCCATCGGCGTCGAACGCGAGCGAGGCTAGCTAGGTTGACAGCTTGGCCGAGCGGGCCTGCTCCTGCGCACCTGGGCGCGGCATTGACCGGTATTCCCTGCGAAGAGCTGATACGGTCCTACCTCGCGCGCGCAGACGCCCTGGCTGAAGGAAAGAAGGTATGGCCCGTGAACTCCGCAACAGGAGTCGCTATCGAGAGGTTATGATCCGCCTTCGTGCGATCGAACGCCGTCTGAAATATGACGAGAAGTTGGGTCGCACATGGTTCGCCCGGCTAGTCAGAGATGTCACGCAGGTAAAGACAACTACCCAGAAACTACGGGTTGGTGTGATTGTTGGCGCCATCCTGTCATTTATTACTATGGTTACATCACTCATTGGTAACTGGCACACCGTTACTGGTTGGTGGATTGGGCCTGTGCCCAAATGGGATGGCACGGTCACGCTTGGGCTGGGTGGTGACAGCCCACGTTTGACCTACCAGTTTACGCTTCAGTTTGAGAACAAAGGTGATGCTCTTGGCGGACCGGGCGGGATAGCGATCTTGGGTACACCGTCGGGCGGTGCAAAGCCTCCATTCCTGGTTTATGACGTCATTCAATCAGCCGATGAATTCAGCCTGCGTCGGAGCATTGCGGCAGGAGGCGGCGTAGCCCTAAGCGCTCTCCCGCCGCAACTCCTTGCCTGCGTCTGGTCGAACGAGCACCCAAATAGCGTTTTCCCAGTCTTCCTGGCGCTATCCGCACAGGATGCAATGCTAACTCAGCTATCTGGGATATTTCCCAGCTCAATGGTCGGCTATGTCCGTTGGGCAATTCTACCGAAACCTCCGTCATCAGGGAACCTGACGGGCACCGACTTTTGTGCAACCGCGCACTTGGAAGCCAAGGTAAAGCCGCCAACGCAGGTAGGTGTTTTCCGAACCATACCTGTCGCGCCCAGACCCATCCCCTCGCTCGCGCGACCGCCCACGGTCATTTATGAACCAGGGAACTTTGGCAACCTTGCTACGTGGAACGTCCGCTTCTCGTTTGCAATCGACACACCGGAACAGTTTTTCGATGACCAAAGCGAAGTGTCCGTCGATGGTGAGAAGACGTGGTATGCTGCAGGTGAACGTCCTGAGCGACTTGGACGTTCACAGTTGCTTCAGTTGCATGGAGTAGCCGAAGTGAAGTCGTTATCAGTACGATACACAGGCCCAATCAGTGGTCGTATATCGCAGCCCCTGGATTTTGCAGCCGCGGCCATAGCGTCGTTAAAAGAACGCCTTCTCTCTAACGGCGACTGGCTCCGTTGCCATTCTTACCTGATTGGTGAGTGCGATTATGTTGCCCTTGCGATCGGGTATCCGGCGCTGCAAGCGATTCACTATGGCGGAGACAACACCGTTGCTAAGACGTTGCAGATTCACGTCTCGGACAATGTGTTGAACGGTGACTACAAGGGCCAGGCCTGTGCTAATGGCCTGAAGCCACTAACCATTGACCCAGCCTGGAACGAAGTCTTCCTCCAACTCGAGTTTACTGATGGCAAAAGGACCGAGATACGCCCGTTCGCTTTGCCAGAGAGCAAGTACTCTAAACTCAATTCCGCTCCGAATACGGATGCTTGCCACTTTGTTTATACGAAGGGTTTTCATGACCCAGAATAAGCTGGGCGGCCCTCAGCGGCAATTGCTCGCTCTACCGTATATCTTCACTCAAGCAGGGCGTGAGGTGCATGCACCTACCTGCGGCCCGGGTCGCGTGTCCGCTTTTGGGAAGCCGTTTGCGCTGTTTGAACGACGCGGTTGGGGTCGAAAGCGGTCATCCTGCGCGTCCCAGTTGAACTATATCCAGCCGATGCCTTCTAAGCTCTTGTTCCTGCTAGGGCCGCACGCGTGTCGCTCAGACTAAAGTTCAATTGGGACATCCGGACCCGCGTTCCCGGTTTGTGCCACGAACCGTGCTATCCTGCCCGTTCTATGGCGTACCCCCCAGCCGAGGCAGTGATCGCCAGGGCCATACGATATAGATCATAGATTAATTGCGACGTTACGCCGATACGGCGTCACGTAACTACGAGCAGAAAAGAATACTTACGGGGAGTCGGGAGGACTCGGCCAATGGGCTCACCGGAGGCCCTACAACCTGGATGCATTGCCGGTAGCGGTCGGCATGCCCAACCGCTGGCCCACTCACTCCGGCGTGGCCAAACGCGGCCGGCGATGGCTGGAGGCCGTCCCGAGCGATCGCAGGATGCCGGCGCTGAAGGCGATCCCTAGGCTCGATGCATTGCTGAGCCGGGACTCCTACGGGGAGATCGCCTACGAGATTGCCGCACCGGCACGTGGGCTCATCTTAGAGATCTTGGCCAGAGCCGGAATCGAGTCCGATGAACTCAACTAATCTCGTACCTCAGGTTCGTAAGTTTCCGGTACCGTAACCCCGGGTAAGAAACGGGAAGGATTTCGGGTCCTCATGGGAAAAGCGAGCCCTGCGGTTGTCCACAGGGTGCCTGAGATATCCCGTGGACTCTACCGGCGGCGACGTGGACTCTACCGCTGGGCATCCAGCCACGTCCAAGCCTAATCAATGGCTTGTACGAGTTATCCCGTGGACTCTGCCGCACATACTATAAGACTCTAATAATCTTCAAATAGCCAACGCGGTAGAGTCCACGGCGACAACAGCGTAAGGGCGCACGATACTCCAGCACCGCGAGTCGAAGGAAGAAAGGGGCTTACAGGTGGGCACGCTTCACAGGCTGGTACTGGATGTGGGGAAGGAGGAGGCGCTAAGGAGGGTCGACGCCGACGACCGGCATCTAGTCCGGATCGCAGCGGACGTGCTGACGGAAGAAGCCAACGATATTGGCGTCACTTACAGCGGCTTCTGCCAGGCTTCACTCCCCCACAAAAAGCTCGCTGCAGACGAGCCTTGGGTGAGACGCAACGAGCAGATAACACTGATGGTTGAGCCCGGGCGCCTGCTCAGACCTGGCGCGTTAGAGCCGGATCTGCTCGGGGTGCCGTATGGTTCGCGGGCTCGCCTGATCCTGCTCTACCTGCAGACCCGTGCGCTGCGCTCAGGTTGTAGAGAGGTCGAACTGGGCCGCTCGATGCGTGTGTGGCTGCAGCGGATGGGCATTTCCCATGGAGGCAAGTCCTACAACGAGGTGAGGGATCAGGCAGCTCGGCTGAGCACCTGCAAGCTGACGTTCTACTACTCCGCAGCTAAAGGGCGCACCGGGTTTACGAACGAGAGGATCGTCGACGGCGGCATGATGATGCTGGATGACGAAGCTGGTGATGGCCGACAGGAGAGTCTATTCGTCGAGGGCGTAAGGTTGAGCGAATCGTTTTACTCAGCCCTCAAACGACACCCCGTCCCGATCTGGGAACCAGCCCTACAACACATTCAAAACAACAGCATGGCCCTGGACTTGTATGTCTGGCTCGCATACCGGCTGCACATTCTACAGAAACCGACCGTGGTGCACTGGGGTGCTCTCCACGGGCAGTTCGGGGCTGGCTTTAAGGCTCAAAGGCACTTCAGACCGACATTCACCTCAAACCTACGCCTCGCATTGGCCACGTATCCCGATGCCCGGGTCGACGAGCAGGAAAGCGGGGTCGTCCTGCACCCATCCCGTCCCCCGGTGGCCAAGCTGGCCTGACGATAAGCCGTGGACATTACCGCCGGCTACAACGGCCATGTGCGCGGTAGAGTCCACATCGAAGCCGATGGTCGAGGGAAATGTCGGGTTTCAAGTAGCCTACGGTCAGAAACGCGAGCACGCGAGCAACCCCAAACCAAAATTATAATGTTCGACCGGGATTTGATGTGGACTCTACCGCGCATTAGATCGGTTGGCTTTACGGCGTGGCCCAAGCCATTTGTGCAAGGACCGCAGGCTCATCCCTACACGCTGGGTGATCTCGACGCTGCTGATTTCGCTGGACGGCTTGGCCCATAGCGGCCGTGCAGCCTCGATCTTCGCTCGCCGTGCCTCCTCGGCCTTAGCGGCGATCACTGCCGCGGCGGCCGACCGGCCTTCCTCCGTCTGACCCCGCCGCCAGATCTGGTCCAAATCAGCAAGGGCTTCCAGCAAGCCGGAGTGGAGCGTGCCGGCGCTGAAGGTCTGGCCCGTGTCGATCGCGTGGACGCCCGAGCCTAGCTGGCTAGCGGCCGCTAGGGAACGGGCGACATCGGCCACACTCCAGCCTATGCAGCGTAGAGCGGCGACATGGATCACCTCCGGCGCCACGTCGGGCGTGGCATACGTTGCCGGGCTAAGCATTTTTGCCCGTTGTCGGAGGCTACCCGGCTCGCGGCGCCGGAGTTGGGTCGGGTTCAAGCTATCCCGGTAGGCCTTCTCCAAGCTGACCCCAGCCTGGGCGAACAGCTCTTCTTGCTGTGCCATCGACAGCCCCGGCACACCCTCCCGGAGGTAAGCAACGGAAACGGCTAGTCTCTGCCGGCTCAATTGTTAGACCTGTCATGCTTGCGTAGTCTTTGGCTTCGTGCACAATGGCGAAAAGCACGGCGGGGGCAGTCAATGGTCGCGGTGACGGACTCGTTTGGGGGCAGGGGTGATTTGCAGATAGGTGCTGCTTGGAATGAGCAGCCATGAGCGAGAGCATCAGGCGGGGACTTCCCAGCACCGGCGCGATCGTCGGCATCGTCGTGCTGGTGTTGCTGACGATTGGTAGCGGCATGGTGGGCTGCCCGATCTACAACGTGTGGAGCGCCCAGAAGGCCGGCGAAGCCGAGCTGGCGCAGGCCGACCAAAACCGGCAGATCGCGGTCGCCCAGGCCCGCGCCAAGGCGGAGAGCGCCCACTTCGAGGCCGACGCCGAGATCACCCGGGCAGAGGGTGTCGCGCGCGCCAACGAGATCATTGGCAAGAGCCTGCAAGGCAACGAGGCCTACCTGCGCTACCTGTGGATCAACGGGCTGGAGGAGAACAAGAACGCCGTCATTTACGTGCCCACTGAAGGTAACCTGCCCATCCTGGAGGCCAGCCGCCTGCCACGCCTTCCGAACGCACAGCCTGCGACCACGCAGCCGAGCCCGTGACAAGGCAGGGAGGTGTTTGCAGGCCATCACCGCTTCACGAGCAGGAGTGTGTCTGATGCCAGAGCGTGAGGATCGCGAGATCATCCGTGAGCCGCATCCGGAAGTTGTGCGCTGGCTAGATACTCTATGTCCCTGGCCGGCGGACAAGCCATTCCCGCTGACGCCGCTCGAGGCCTGGTACGTCATGCAGGGCTACACGGTTGCGCCGGCAGCGCGGATCACGCTGGAGGACATGCTGCAGATGCCTGGCAAGCTCGAAGGCGGCGATGGCGGGATCATGCTCTGGAATCCCTGATCGCGTGCTGAGGACTGCGTTGAAAGGTGCCAGATGCCGCGTCTGTGGGTGATGTCCGATTTGCACTTGGAGGCCGTGCCGCACCCGGAGGCGTTCCGGCCTGCGCGCCCGGCCTTCGACGTGCTGGTTGCCGCTGGCGATGTGTGGGAGGGCAGCAGCGCGCGAGCCCTCGCCATCGTGGCCAAGCTGGCGGGCGGCAAGCCGGCGGTGTTCGTGTTGGGCAATCACGAGCCTTGGCACCGCGACCTGACCGAGGAGCGCGCCGCAGCCCGTCGTGCCGCCGACCGGCACGGCATCACGCTGCTGGACGACGATGAAGCCGAATGCGCCGGCGTGCGCTTCGTGGGTGGCACGCTATGGGCCGATGGCGAGCTTGCCGGGAAGGAGAAAACCCCGAGGCGGGCGACGGGTGAGCAGATCTATGTTGATCGCAGCCGTGGCGCCCGCTGGATCACCAACGGGGACGAGGCGGCGCTGCACCGGGAAACCCGGGATGTGATCGCCACGGCGCTGACCCAGCCGCGCGACGACCGGCCCGTGGTGGTGGTGACGCACCATGCGCCGCACCCGCTCTGCCTGCCACCCGCCTACCGGACTGGCTGGGTGGCGGGCAACTCGGCGTCGGATTTGTCGTACCTGACGGACGCCGGCTTGGCCGAGCTGTGGGTGCATGGGCACGTTCACCACTCGATCGACCTGGTCCGCCCGGGCGGCACCCGGATCGTCTGCAATCCAGCCGGACCCGGGTTCAGCAATCCCGACTTCCAAGACGAGCTGGTGATCGACGTTTGAGGGCAGGGCGTCCAGGTGGCAGTCCTGACACAGACAGTGATACGGTTCGGTTAAGGGAGAGCGCTATGGACACCCAGCCACAGCGGGATGATGCCAACCAAGCGGTGTCCGCATGGTTGGCATCGGAAGCGTTCACCGATTTCATGACGCTGACCTTCGGCGTCGCGGTGAAGCAGGTGGTGGATGAGCAAGTCGCCAAGGGCGTGATCCAGTCCCGGTGACGCGGCCGGTTTTCGTCATCGTCTGTGGGATCAACGGCGCCGGTAAATCGACGCTGGCAGATGCCCTCGCCCGATCGCCCGATTTGGCTGGACTGCCGTTCCTCAACCCCGATTGCCTGAGATGGCAAGCTTGCATCGCGTTGTCTGCCAACATTATGTAGTTGCATAACAACTCTATTTGGAGCCGATGATGCCGCGGCAGAGCCAGCATCCGAAGGAAGGAAGCTTCAACTTTCGCATCGACCGCAAGCTCAAGGCCGAGTTCCAGACTGCCACGGAGGCGGAGGACAAGCCGGCCGCCCAGGTGCTGCGCGATTTTATGCGGGCCTACGTGGAACGACAACGCGAACGGGCCTTTGCCGTCGAGGCGAAGCGGCAATCGCACGTGCTCGCAAAGCGTGCGGCCGATCCGCGCAGCGACGAGACTGAGGTGATACGCTGGATTGAAGACGTGGCCGACACCGACGGCTGGACGGCGTGAGGCGCGGCGACTTGATGACGGTCGTCACGTCGGGTGATTACGGCAAGCCGCGGCCGGCGCTGATCGTGCAGGCCGATGCCTATGCCAAGCATCCGTCCATCACCGTGCTGCCGCTGACCAGCGAGTTGCACGACGTGCCGTTGCTGCGGGTCACGGTGGAGCCGGGTAAGGACACCGGGCTGCGACGCCGGTCGCAAGTGATGGTGGACAAGGCAACCACCATTCCGCGCGCCAAGGCCGGAGATTTCATCGGCCGGCTGGACGATGCCACGCTGGCGAAGGTGAGCCAAGCGTTGGGCGTTTTCCTCGGAACTAGGTAAGGCAGCAATGATCCCGCGCCGGACATCTGCCGTCGCGGTCCGACGATTCGCGCCAACCTGACCTGGTTCCCGGAGGCACCCTGTCCCAAACGCCTGCCGCTCAGCCGTGCTTGGCCCGTTTCAGCAGATCGTCGGGTTCTTCCGGACCTGTGTCGTTCGCCGTGGCCCCGTGGCTTCCCGGAAGCCCTTGCTGTCCCATGTCCGGCACAGCGGGCGCGTTGATGCGCCGGACCGTGCCGCCGTTGTCGGTGGCTAAGGCTGCGGCCTCATCGGGCGTGGCCATGCCTTCCCAGTGCTGGAACACCTTGCTGAAGCGGAACCCGGCGGCGCGCAGCTTGGCTGTGGCTTCCTTGGGCAGTGGGGTGGGGAAGGTGAGGACGATCGGCTCCTTGCCTTCGTCGCGCAGCCGGGCCTCACGTGCGAAGGCCCGGCCTCCCAGGGCGGCCCACTGCGTCACCTGATCCTTCCCGGACGCCCCTTCTTTCAGCGAGAGCAGGGCGCCGTAGAGGGCGTTGGCTTCGAGTTCGAGCAGGCCTGCTTTCTCGACCAGTCCGCCGGCCTGGTAGATCTTCGTATTGCGCGCCTTGCGCCCGTCGGCCTTGAGCTTGGCCTCCTTCTCGGCAAGGCGGGCCTTTTCCTGTTCGTGGGCGCTGAGCCGTTCAGCGAGGGATTTAGCCATGACCGTCTCCTGTGTGCTGCGGGCGAAAGGTGCCGCGGCGGTCAGGATCGCCGCAGGCGTTGCGAACGGCGAATGCCGAAAATCGGCCAGGCCGGTCGATGTGCGGCAACCGCATTTCCCGCCAATGCGCGGACGGGTGAGTGACCGCGAAGCTGTGCAAAATGGCCATGTGGAAGATTCAGTTCCGCAAGTGTTCAATCCGCAGTTCCTGCCACAGCCAGGTGAAGTCGTAGGTCGCCATGGGATCGGTACGGCCATCAGCATGACGCGACTGGCGCGATTGGTTTTCGAGGTGCTTGAGCCAGACGGCGAGGTTCTTGCGGCCGCGCGCGCTGCGGGCAGCCGCCTTTGGCGAGAGGTCACCCAGCATGGGGACGGGTTCGCTGAGGAGAGCGCGGTATTGCCGGTCCAGCATGTCGTGCACGAGGCTGGCCTCCACGTCAGCCGGAACCGGCGTGTCCGGCTGGTCGTCGCGGCGTGGGGGAGGGGATGCCCGCATCTGCGCGACGGTCTGGATTTCGGTCAAGGGCTGGCCGACCAGTTCACCGAGCGCTGCCGACACCAGCACGCTGCCCCGGTCGGCCCGAGCGGCGGAGCTGACGCTAAGGGCGACGACGCGGCCTTTCAGCTCGACATTGCCGAGCACGACGGCGCCGTCGTCCATCGACACGTCCCACACGAGCGCCCGCTCGCCTTTGGGCCGGGCGCGCCGTGGTGGCGCCTTGCCGATCCAGTTCCAGAAGGTGGGGTTCTCCTGCCGGAATTGCTGGACAGCCGTAACCCGGCGCTCGATCTCGTTGGCCACGGCGTCCGGCGTCAGCGGGAACTTGACGGTGTGGAAGACCACCTTGTCGCCGTCGCTGTTGAACAGGGTCGGCGGTTCCGTCCGCAGTGCTCGCGGCAGCACGTCGGACAGCCAGGCGGTGGTGAACAGCCGCGCGGCTTGCCGAAGATCGTCGTCCGAGCCACGCCACCCCTCCAACGCCCCGTTGTGCGTCTCACCGCTTCGCCGATTGCCCCCTCGGCTGCCCTGTTCGCGCAGTTGGGCCAGAAGCTGCTGCGATCCCTCCAGGGTAAAGGCGAGCAGGCCGCCGGCCAGGATGGACGCATCTCGTTGCGGGACGATGCGAGCGGCGACCCGGTCCCAAAGCTTGAGCGTCTGGGTCGCCGAGCGTTCGGTGACGAGGACCGGCTCGCCGCCACGGACCAGGTCGCGGGCGCGCAGGGATTGCCCCGGCACGATGTCGCTGACTTCGTAGAGGCTCATGACCGAGCTTTGCAGGGCGGCCATGTAGGCGCGGGTGGCGACGCTTTCCTTCCAGCCGCGCCGCTTCAGGTAGGCTTCCACCGGGTTGGCATTGTCGGGGCTGAAGCGCCGGGTCAGAGCATCCTCGAAGGCGCATCCCCAGAGCACCCTGTCCCAGGTGCCGCCCAGCGCTTCCCCGATCGCCTCGAACGTCAGCCCAAAGGCGTCCATCGCAGGCGTGAAGTGCTCGGCCATCACGGCATCGACATGCGGTCGCCACTCGTCACGCGCCAACCATTTGATCAGCTCGCTCAGGTCATGACCGGGACGCGCGCTCACCGAGCGTGATCCGTGTGGATGCGGACAAGCTTGACGAGAAGAAACATCATGACGAACTCGAGCAACCGGGACACGGGCGAGTGATTCTAGCCATGGACCAGCCGGCATGACCAGTCCCAGCCTTGAGCAAACCCCGAAGGTTCGGCACCCGGGAGCGAAGCGAGCGTAAGCGTGCAGACGCAATATGCATCGCTATCGCGATGCGGCTTGAAAGGGAGATTCAAGCCAGGCTAGGCTTTCAATGTGGCCATCCAGTTTGCCCGCGCGCGCTACATTTCCCGCAGCTCCGGCGGTAGCGCGATCCGCTCGGCCGCCTACAACGCCCGCGAGGTGATCGAGGCCGAGCGCACTGGCGAGCTGTACTACTTCAAGCACCGGGACGCACCCGAGCATCACGAGGTGCTGCTGCCCGAAGGGGCGGACGAGCGGTTCCGGGATTGCGGGGTGCTGTGGAACACCGCCGAGGCAGCCGAGAAGCGCAAGGACGCCCAGGTCGCCCGGGAGATTGTGTTGGCGCTACCCGCCAATGTCGGGCTGACGGACGAGGACCGGATCGCCCTTGCGCGCTCCTTTGCCGCCGAGCATTTCGTGTCGAAAGGCTTGGCGGTGCAGCTGGACGTGCACCGCCCGCATGTCGCGGCGGGCGAGGGGCATCCGGAGGACGGGACGGTCAACTGGCATGCCCACCTGCTGATCACCACGCGCCGGGTGGAGGGCGACCGCTTGGCGGCCAAGAAGGCGCGCGACCTCGATCCGGCGATGCGCTCCGCGGCGGGCAAGAGCTTCGTCGCGGATGGCGAGGCGTGGGGGGAGCTGTGGCGGGCGCACCAGGACCGCTACTTTCGCGAGCACGGGCTGGACGTCCGGGTGGATGCCACGGCGGCGCACACGGGCGAGCATATCGGTCCGGTGCGGATGCGCCGCGTGGACTCTGCCGCGGTCGAGCGGGCGGAGGCGCTGCGGCAGGCCAACGAGGACGCGGCGCGTGACCCGGCGCAGGTGCTGGCGGCGCTGACCCGCAACAACGCGACCTTCAGCGAGCGCGAGCTGGACCGCTATTTGGCCAAGCACCTGGAGGCGGACGAGGAGCGGGCGGCGGCCAAGGCGTCGGTGCTCGCGCATGCGGAGGTGGTGTCGTTGCACGACCGGGCGACCGGCGAGGCGGCCGAGCGGTGGACGACGCGGGCTGTGCGCGCGCAGGAGGTCTCGGCATTGGCCTCCGGCGCGGCGCTCGCCGGGGCAGGGCACCAGGCGGTTGCAGTCGGGCACGTCGCGGCAGCAGTGGTGTCCCGCAGCATGCGCGACGACCAGCGCGCGGCGTTTGAGCACGCCGTCGGAGCGGGCGGCCTCAAACTGATTGAGGGCCGGGCGGGGACTGGCAAGAGCTACACGCTGCAGGCAGTGCGGGAGGCGCACGAGCGGGCAGGCAACCGGGTGATCGGTCTGGCGCCGACCAATGCGGTCGCCCAGGACTTGGGCAAAGAGGGTTTCGCCGCAGCCAGCACGGTGCATGCGGCGCTGTTCAGGCTGAAGAACGGCCGCACCGCCTGGGACCGCCGCACCGTGGTGGTGGTGGACGAGGCGGCGATGCTCGACAGCCACGTGACGGGCGAGCTGCTGGACGCCGTGCGGGCCGCCGGCGCCAAGATGATCCTGGCGGGCGATGACCGCCAGCTCGCCTCCATCGAGCGCGGCGGCTTGTTCACCGAGCTGAAGGCGCGGCACGGCGCCGCGGCGATCGTTCAGGTGACGCGGCAGCGCGACCCCTGGCAGCGTGAGGCGGCGCGCGACCTGGCCGAGGGACGCTTCACCGAGGCGGTTGCGGCGTTCGACCGGCATGGCGCGATCACCTGGGCGACGGACCAGGACGCGGCCCGGGCAGGGCTGGTGGCAGCGTGGAAGCGGGATGCGGACGACAAGCCGGGCAGCACGCGGTTCGTGTTCGCCTATACCAATTTGGACGTGGACGCCTTCAACCTCGATTTGCGCGCGGTGCGCCGGGAGCGGGGTGAGCTGGCCGGCGACGATGTGTGGTTCGAGACCAAGCACGGCGCCTTGCCGTTCGCGGTGGGCGACCGGGTGCAGTTCACCGACACCTTGAAGGCGGCGCGTCTCTACAACGGCAACGTCGGCACCGTCACCGCGATCGACGCGGGGACGGGCGAGATCCGCGCCGTGCTGGACGGCCACGCCGCCGGGGCCGGCCGCGAGGTGAGCTGGTCGGCGCACGCGTTCGACGGCTTTCGGCACGGCTATGCGGGGACGATCTACAAGGGCCAGGGCAAAACCCTGGATCACACCTACCTCTACCACACGCATCACTGGCGCTCTGCGGCGAGCTATGTGGCGCTGACCCGGCAGCGGGAGTCGGCGCAGGTGTTTGTGGCGACCGACACGGCGCGCGATGCGGCGCAGCTGGCGCGGCAGATGGCCCGGGGCGAGATCAAGGCCGCCTCCGTCGCGTGGGCCACGGCGGACGAGATTGCGGCGGCTGGGCTGGTGGCGCGGGTGCGGGCGTTGCGGGCCCGGGTGTTGCAGGTGCAGGCCGGCGCGGCCCAGGCGCTGCGGGACCATAGAGAGCAAGCCGGGCAGCGCAGGGCCGCCGGCGACGCGCCCAGCTTGCAGCGCCGGTTCCGGCATGGCCGCGTCGTCGGGTTGTTGCACAGCGCCCTGGACGCATCAGCGCGGCTGATGGAACGGCATGACGCGGCGTTCGAGCGCATGGCCACGCTGGTGCCGCTGCTGCCGCAGGCGCTGAAGCTGGTGACGGCCCGAGCGGCCGAGCGCGCGCTGCAGGCGAAGATCAAGGCGGGGATGGCGGGCGTGCGAGAGCTTCACGCCCAACATTTGCGCGAGCAGGCGGAGGCGGCGCGCGACGGCCGGGCGCGGGTGGTGGTGGAAACCTGGGAGGGCCTGATCCGGGCACACCACGCGGCGCTGCCCGGGATCGAGGCCGACCCTGGCCTGAAGGGCACGCGGGAGCAGCTGCTGCGGTTTGCCCAAGCTGCGACCTTTCACCCGGAGTTGGTGCATGCGTTGACCACGCGTGGCGCGGAGTTCGGGATGGAGAAGCGTCCAAATCTGGCCCGCGTACTGGCCGACCCGTCGCCGGAGCAGGCGATGATGGTGCTGCTGGACGGCTTGGAGGCTGGGCAGCGCGCTACGCTGAAGACTGAGGCGGACCGCAAGGCCGAGCTGAAGGCACGGTTGCGCCCGCGGCGCAGCCCCAGCCCGTCACCCTGGTGAGCGACAAGATGGAAGCCGAAATCTTCGGCCTGATGACGGCGGCCCAGGACCAGCAGGCGGCGGTGCAGACCGCACTGGCGCGGCTGGCGGTCCAGGAGGCGGCGCTGAAGGAAGAGCGGCGCCTTTTGGCCGAGACCCTTACGGCGGTGCAGAACCAGTTGGTGTTGGCGCGCAGGGCAGCCGAGGAGATCGGGCCGGAGCTGCAGCGCAAAGTGGAAGCGGCGATCCGCTCGGCGGTGGCGGACAAGGTCGCCCAGGCCGTCGCCTCCGCGGCCGGCCCGGTCTTCAACCAGCTTACCGCCGTGGTGGAGGCGGCTGGGGCGGTTGAGACGTCTCTGCGGCGGGCGGTGGGGTGGCTCACCTGGCGGCTGCTGGGGCGGTTGGGCGCCATCGTGGCGGGATTGTTGGCGCTGATGGTGGCCGGCCGCACCGGCCTGGAGTGGTGGACGGACTACCGCCTCGCGTCTGCCCAGGCGGAGAGCAGCTTGCTGGAAGCGAAGATCACCGGCCTGCAGGACACCCGAGACATGCTGGAGCGGGCCGGAGCGAAGGCGGGGATTAACAAATGCGGGCCGAGCGCCCGGTTGTGCATCCGGGTGGACGAGGGTGCAGGCTCCTTCGGCGACCAGGCTGACTACCGCATCATCCGGGGCTACTGACTCCAATCCAAACGGAGCGTGCATGAACGGAGAGGAGGAAGGAGCAGCAGCGATTGTCGAGGCGGTTATCGGTCTCGAACAGGCGATCGGCGGCATCACACAAGTCTTGGCCCTGCACGGCCAAATGCTGGCCGAGTTGCTCGCCTTAGCCCAGGAGAAGCCGCCGGAAGAGTCGGAGCTGGAAAAGCTAGTTAGGGCGCTGGTCGCCCGGCTCGATGCCCAAAGCGGCATGCTGAACCGGATCGAGAAGGGGATCGAGACCTTCAACGCCACGCTGGCACGGGAAGGTGCGGCACCGTCGGTCGGCTAGTTGGACCTCTCAGCAGCGCGAGGGTGTGAGTGTGATGTGAGGCCGGACCGGGACAGCAGGCAACATCCCCCCAGCTCTGTCACCACGAAAATCCGGAGCGCAGCCGGTCCTGAACGGACTGGCAATCTGACGTTTAAGTGTCTACTATGTAGAAACACAGAGAGGCAGGTGCGGTGCAAGGCGTGGTGAAAAAGTGGGGCAACAGCGCCGCCGTGCGCATTCCAGCATCGGTGTTGGAGGCGGCGCATGTACGTCTGGATCAGCCGGTCGACGTGCGGGAGGAGGGCGGTCGAATCGTCATCGAGCCGCTTCGCCCGACGCGCTACGACATCGATGCCCTGGTAGCCGGCATCACGGATGAGAACCGCCATGACCCGGTGGAGATGGGGCCGGCGGTTGGGCAGGAAGCTTGGTGAGGGCACCCAGCTACGTGCCGGATGCCGGTGATGTTGTTTGGCTCGAGTTCGACCCACAGGCAGGGCACGAACAAGCCGGACATCGCCCGGCCGTGGTGCTGAGCCCCGCAAGCTATAACGGCCGTGCCGGCATGATCGTCTGCTGCCCGACCACGACCCGCATCAAGGGTTATCCGTTCGAGGTGGCGCTGGCCGGCGCGCCACCGAGCGTGGTGCTGGCAGACCAGGTGAAAAGCCAGGACTGGCGGGCCCGCAAGGCCACCCGCAAGGGCCGGGTCAGCGAGGCGGAGTTGGCCGAAGTGCGTGCCAAATTGGTGGCATTGATCGCATAGCCGGCGATTATGGAGTTGCAGCGCTGGCTGCTGATGTGCCGTAACGCTTGGACACGAACTGCCAGATGTCCTCTACTTTCGCTTCCCAGACGGGGAGCGGGTAAGACTCCTCGGGAAGGTTGTTCAGCTCCATCCGAATGAATGACATTACGGCGGCTCGGGGCTGCTGGGCTGATGCCAATTGCGCCATGGTGCCTCTCCAGATCGCGACAGCCTGACCGGCATACTTGGCCGCGTCGCATCAACAGAGCCGTCCGGGACGGAGTAGCTGCCAGTCGATCAGCACGTGATAATCCAGTTTATCACGTGCTGAATGTCTGGTACGGTTCCGCCATGACCACCCTGCCCGTTTCCGCCGGTCGCCCCGGCCAACTCGCAAGTCTTGAGGCTCTCGCGGCAATCCCTGAAGAGGAGATCTGGCTGGCTAGCCAGAAGAGCGTTCGCACCCGCCGTGCCTACCGCCAGGACGTCGCGCATTTCATGCGCAGGCTCGGCATCGCCACGCCCGACCAGCTGCACCAGGTCGACCATCGCGCCGTCATCGCCTGGGAACGCATCATGCGCGAGGAGGAGCGTGCCGCCGCCTCCACCGTGCGCCGCCGCCTGGCAGCGCTGTCGAGCCTGTTCAAGCATCTGGTGCGGCATGGGGCCGCCAGCCGTAATCCCGTGGTGGACGTAGCGAGGCCGGCGATTAATCGCGAGGAAGGCAGCACTGCGGCCTTTTCCAAAGCACAGGCTCGCAAGTTACTCGATGCTCCTCCCGCTAATACTGTGGCGGGCTTGCGTGACCGCGCCATCCTCTCGGTTGGCTTACAGGTAGGACTGCGCCGCGCCGAGATAGCCGGACTTGCCGTAGGCGACCTACATCAGAACCGGGCTACGACGCGCTCCGCCTCACCCGCAAGGGCGGCAGGCGTGACACGCTCGCGATCAATCCACAGGCAGCGGTACGTATTCGGGAATATTTGGAGAAGGCTGGACACGGCGCCGAGCATGACAGGCCGTTGTTCCGTCCCTTGCGGGGCAATGCCAAGGCGCACGACCCGGCGGGACGACTTGATCCCGATGTGATTGACCGGCTGGTGCGAAAATATGTGGCGGCTATCGGCTTAGCACGGGGCTACTCGGTGCGGGCGACGTTCATCACGACCGCGCTGGAGAACGGGGCGCAGCTAGAAGACGTGCAGAAGGCGGCTGGGCATCGCGATCCATCAACCACCAAACTTTATGACCGCCGGGGGTATAATCCCGAAAAAGCGGCTAGTTTCTTTGCAACCTACTAATACCTTGTTACTACCTGATATACATGAAGTCCCCGAATTTTGATACTCGCTCGGCCCCACTAAAGACGATATTTTCTCCGGCAAATTTGGAGAAGATTTGGACAACCAAAGTCCGTGTATATATGCGGCAACAATTCCTAAATGACGGCATTGAACATCTCGACTTTCATGTTGCGAGGAAAGCTGAATGCCAGAAGCTATCTCGTTTGATCCTAGCCGGTGATTATGTACCAGAGCGTGCTCAACGAATCCTAGTCGAGAAAAGTAAGGGCCTTTGCCGCCAATTAGTTATCCCATCGGTTAAAGATGCCATTGTTCTCCAATGTCTATCCGATGCATTATATACCGAAGTCAAAGGTAAGGAGCCCACAAAGTGTGCTTTTTACGAGCCCAAAAATCATAAGTTTTCGGTACAAAAAAGTGAATACGGAGCAATTCCCGCCTGGTTAAATTTCCAGCGAGAGTTATTCAACTTCTCCGCTAATCGTAACTACATAGTCATCACCGACGTATCTAACTACTACGACTCTATTTCCTATGCTCACCTACGAAACGTAATATCCGCAATTTCAGGGGTGGAGGAGTGTGTCTTGGACATGCTTATACACGTCCTGAGTAGCCTTCTTTGGCAGCCAGATTACATGCCGCGCGTCGAGATCGGGTTGCCGCAAATGAATTTGGATGCGCCCCGGTTGCTCGCACATTGCTTTCTATATGAGCTTGATAAATTTCTGGCTAGCGACCCCAACAGGGATTTCGTCAGATTCATGGATGACATCGACGTAGGTGTCGACAGAATTTCCGACGCCAAACAAGTTCTCAAAGCAATAGATTTAGTTCTACAAACCAAACAAGTTCGGCTGAACAGCGGTAAAACGCTAATTCTGCGGAAAGACTCGGCGGCAAAACACTTTCGTATAGTTCAAAACGCCAGGCTCGATACCCTTACCGAGAAAATTGCTTTGAAAATGGCTAGCGGATCATCGCTTACAATCGAAGTTGCTCGTATCGAAAAGTCTGTATCGTCTGGGCTGGCAAAAAAGTCATTCGATCACGGCAACGGGGACAAGGTTTTAAAGCGGTGGATAAACCTAGCAGCTAAGACAGGAGCAATCCTCGATACTGACGAATTGAAAAGGGTTTTTTTGAATCGACCCTCAGTGAGGGAAAGCGTGTGTGGCTACATAATGAGGTCGAGCTTTTCCATTTCTTTGGCGAAGATGGCTGCGGAATGTGCCAGGTCACCGCTACTTGTCGATGATGCGGGCCGGGTCGATCTCACTAACTATCTGCTTGAAACGCTTGTTCCCAGAAAAGGAAAACGGCACGACCAGATCATGCGCGTTCAAGCAGCTTGCGATATTCAGACATATTTTGGCCTTTACTGTAAGATGTGGCTGCAATCCAAATACGATACGGCGCAAGCTCTCCTGGATACGATCCAAGCCACTCAACCTTTATGGGCTTCTCACGAACGTATGGGAAGGCTTGTAGGGTCGTTCTCACCGCTATTCGCAGACATCGTAGAAAAATCTATATACTCCAAGCTTATAGGTCAGGCTGTAAATCATGGCGTCAGGGACGTTAACAGGTTTCATGAGGCATTGGAGAGCGACCCAAAGGTCTTCGACTCCATGTATGACAGTTTGAAAGCGCCCAATCCCTCACGTGGAACCGGCATTACTCATCCGAAGTTCCTATGCCTTCTTTCAGCTCTCAAGAATACGGCCGTTTCTCCCACGCAAATAGCGACCTTGAAGCACAATCATGTATTGGCTTGGAAAGACGTTTATTATTCCGGCATCGCGAAGCGGCTGGGAGTTTAATATGCTCCAGCTTGAGGCGGTTCCGGCCCCACAGAGTATGATAACGTTCTTGTCGTATACAAATACGCGGTGATGAAGGACATTAATATGTATACTATCGCGGCTAACCAGGCCCTTAACCCCTAGGTGGGGGGAGCCTCGCCTGCCCGCACCTATACATCGGCAAAAAAGTCTTCCTGTAGTTGCAGCGGCACGGTA